>CAVSNQ010000024.1:0-374052 GCA_963729365.1 uncultured Actinomycetota bacterium | reverse complement strand
CATGTAGGCATAGAAGACTGCGTGGTCGAGCGTAGCAGAGTGAGTTGCGGATCTGGAGGGTCAAGCACCAACGCTGCTGGTTAACTCACTGACGCTCATCAGGCACGATCGTCGGCCCTGCTGGACCGAGCTCCCAGAGTTATCAAAGGGTCCCCAAGAGGACACCCTCTGGGGACCCTTTGTCAACTTAAGGTGAAGCTCTGAGCAGCTTTACCTGTTGTCGATATACACGTTGCCCTCAACATCGCGCGCGTAGTCATACACCGGATTCCCCTGGGGGTCCCTCAATTAGCTCAGACACATCGAGAGTAATCTCGTCGTCAGGCGCACAGGACAGCGACACCGCGCCAACGAGAAAGCGGGGATCTGCGTCCTCCCAGATCTCAAGGAGTGAGGCGACGGAAGTTGGATTGCGTATATCATTGCGGCCTCCTTTCCGCGACATCGAATCGCGGGTCGCGATAGTCCCTCACGCCAAAGCCGAACAAGTTGGACAACGAGCCGCTGCCGCGCCCCGGACTGCGCCAGGTCGTGGTCGACTCCGCCGGCCGCCGCCTGGTGGCTTTGAGATGGCCGGGCGTTACTGTCCGCGCCCCTAGCCTCCTGCCCGGCTTGGCGTGTCCTGGCGTGGTTCCGGGCCCCGTTTGCGTGGACAGCGTGTTGTGGTCAGGGCACCATCCTTTACAGCAGGCGTCTTGTCTGCTCTGCGTCCCAGGAGAGCTCCATTGCCTCGAATCGCTCCAGCGCCTGCCGGAGCAGCGTTCGATCGCCACGGGCAATACCGAGCGCCCTGAGCGCGAATGGCTCGCCGAACGTTCCCTCCTGCACCCACTTCGGCGCCTCTTCCTCGATGCGCTCGCGGTCGCCGAGCGCGACCAGAGCGTCCAGGCACGCCGACGGCGGCTCCCACCACTGCGGCTCGGATGACGCGAGTTGCGCGAGCTCGCCAGGTTCCTGCCGGGCCAGGGCCAGGCGAATCCGGGGAGGGTCAATAAACAGCCGGAAGCCTTCCATGCCGATCCCGCTAGCTTTGGCCTCCAGGCGGCGGGCCTCGTCCTCGTCGCCCGCAAGCGTGGCAGCGACAGCGCAGTTCAGGAGGGTAGCGACGTTCATCGGGCAGGGCGGGGGCGCAGCCAGGTTGGCGTCCACCGCCCGCTCGGCCTCGGCCGTCCGGGCCCGCACCTCCTCCCAGCGCCCCGTCAGGGTCGCCAGCAGGATCTGCTGGCACGCCGCGTGCAGGCGGTGATGAGGGGTCAGGCCGGCCGCGGTCTCGACCAGCTGCGCACTGGCCCGCGCCGCCTGGCCGAGATGGCCGGCCCGCAGATACCCACAGACGGCAACGAGGAGTGCCGTGGCGCGAACATCGGGATTGGGCAACTCGGGAAGAACCGCGACCAGTTCATCCATCACGGCGCAGGCCGGACCGTAGTCCCTGACCGACCAGGCGGTATGGGAGAGAGTAGTCAGTGATTGACAGCGAAGCTCGAGGTCTCCCAGCCGTTCGGCGATCGCCAGGGCCGAGCGAGCCTGGGCTAGGTTGTCGGTTTCCATCGACAGCGCGAGAAGGGCCTTCCCTTGGGTCAGAGAGCCCTCCTCAGCGAGTTCCAGCGCCTGCCGGGCCCACCGTTCGACAAGCGCCCAGTCCGGCTCCCGAGCCCACATCCCCATCCGCTGACACGACTCCAGGGCGACGTCTGCGTACACCTCGGCCGAAGGGCCGCCGATGTCCAGCGCTTTCTGCATGGCCTGCCAGCAGCCCTCTCCGTCGTACTTGAGGGCGCAGGCCCGGCCGATGCGCTGCCAGATCTCGGCCTGCTCCCGCGGATCGCTCTCAAGGCCCACGGCCCGGCGGAGCAGGGTCAGGCCCTCGTCGATCTCGTAGCGGCCGATGGCCAGTTCCGCCGCCCGCCGCGACCACGAGACCGCCTTGGCGCGGAGGCGCTCGGCCTGCCCTTCCCGGCCGGACCAGGCGAGATCAACGTCTTCTGGAAGGACAGCCTCGGCGTAATGATGCGCCAGCAGCGGCGCCCACTCGTCCTCGCCCTTCCCGTTCCGCTCCAGCCACTCGGCGAAGCCCGCGTGCAGCAGCGCCCGCTTCGCCTTCAGCAGGCTCTCGTAGGCGACCCCGCGCGTCAGCGCGTGCTTGATCACGTACTCCCGCTGGCCCTCGATCGACGAGCGGGCATGACGGAGCACGAAGTCCCGCTCCCCCAGCAGGCTGAACTGCGGATCCGCTCCCTCGACGAGCTCGCAGACCGGACCGCTCCAAAACACTCGCCCGATCACGGAGGCCGTCTGCAGCGCCGCCTTCTCGACCCGGGGCAGCAAGTCGATGCGCGCAGCGAGCACAGTCTGAACGGTATCCGGCACAGAAAAGCCCGGCGGCAGCTCACCGAACGACCAGCCGCCGTTCCGGCGGGCGAGCACTCCCCGGTCGGCCAGCGTCGCGATCAGCTCCTCGACGAAGAATGGGTTCCCTTCCGCCCGTTCAGCGACCAGCTCGCAAATGGGGCCGGGACAGTCGCTGCCAAGCAACGCGCCGAGCAACTGCTCGGCCTCCGCTGACGCCAGCGCCTCGAGCCGGACCATCGATGACCCCGGCGATCGAACCCAGCCTGGCCGCTGATCGAGCAGCTCAGGCCGCGCGGTCGCGAGCAGCAGCAAGGGCCCGCGCACCCGCTCCACGAGCATCTTCAGCAAGTCGCACAGCTCAGCATCCGCCCAGTGCAGGTCCTCGATCAGGACCGCGACCGGGCGCTCCGCAGTCAGCTCTTGGAGGAAACCCACCCAGGATGTGTGCAGCCGGTCTCGCACGGTCAGCGGGTGCATATCCCTCGGCGGCGCAAGGCCCAGCGTGAAGCCGAGCCCATCACGGCCAGCGACCCGTTCGGCGACCACCTCCGGCGGATCGCTCTCCAGAATCCCCAATTGCTCCTTCAGCACCTCACCCAGCGGCCAGTACGTTATGCCGTGACCATACGGCAGGCACCTGCCGCTGCGCAGCAGCGGTTGCCGCGGTTGCCCGCTCAGCCACTGCCAGAATTCACGAAGGAGCCGCGTCTTGCCGACCCCGGCGTCGCCGACGACAGTGACCAGGTGCGGTTCGCCGCTGGTAACGACGCGGCCATAGGCCTCCTGCAAGCCTGCCAGCTCGCCGCCTCGGCCGACGAATACCGACTGCAGCCCGCCGAGCCCGCGCGGGCGCATCAGCGACAGCGCGCGCACGAGCTTCCGGCACACCACCCCTCCGGGCTTGCCCTTCGCCTCGACCCTGGCCGGCTCGGCGAACTCGAACGCGCCGCGCGCGGCCGCCACCGTCCGCTCGCCGACCAGGATCTCCCCCGGCGCGGCCGCCTGCTCCAGCCGTGCGCAGACGTTGACCGCGTCCCCGGTGACGAACGAGCTGCCCTCGCGGGGCCGCCCCACGACGATCTCGCCTGTATTCACACCGATGCGAAGCGCGAGCCGTCCGCCGAACAACCCCGCCATTCGCCGCTGCATCCCCAACGCCACATGCAAGGCCCGTTCCACGTCGTCCTCATGCGCCGACGGGGCCCCGAAAGCAGCCATCACCGCATCGCCGACGAACTTCTCGACCGTGCCCCCGGCTCGCTCGATCTCCGCCGCCATCGCGTCGTAGAAACGATCAAGCATCGCCCGGACCCGCTCGGGATCCTGATCGCCCGCAAGCTCGGTCGACCCGACCAGATCCGCGAAAAGCACCGTCGCAAGCTTCCGTTCCTCCGCTGGCATGACAAGAGTCTGCCCCGGTACCTGCCGGATCGCCAGCTTGTCACCCCCTTACCTTCTTCATCAGGCCCAGGCGAGCATGATCTGGGTCTGGGAAGTCCGGCGGTGCCGGTATGGCTCATTGCCCCCTGCAGCTGGTATGGCCTGGGGGGTGTTGCCGCCGGCACGGTCGGTGCGTGAACCTCTGATGGGGACATGCGGCTTGATCGCTGATTCGTAAGGTGGATGACGGCGAGCGCACCATGGACGGCCTTCCCGGCGGTTAACCGAGACGATCGAGGAGCGGCAAGGGTGGCCAGACCGGAGCAGGTGAACGTGTGGGTCGGCCTGGATGTCGGCAAGGAGGACCATTTCGCTGAGGTTCTCGACGACGCCGGGGAGCGGATCTTCGGCCGCGGGGTGTCCAACGATGAGGCGGCGCTGGAGGCGCTCCTTGACCGGGCGGGCAAGCACGGCACCGTCGGCCTGGTGATTGACCAGCCGGGCTCGATCGCCCAGCTCACCCTGGCGGTCGCCGCCCGCAGGCAGGTGCCGGTGGCGTATGTGCCGGGACTGGTGATGCGCCGCGCGGCGGACCTCTACCCGGGCGAGGCGAAGACCGATAAGCGGGACGCGTTCATCATCGCCGACACTGGCCGGACCCGGCGCCGGCAGGTCCACTGGCTCGATGCCGGCTCCGATGAGCTGCTGGGCCAGCTGCGGGTCCTCAACGGGTTCGACATTGACCTCGCCGCCGATCAGACTCGCCTGGCGAACCGGCTCCGCGATGCCCTGACCAGTGTCTCGCCGGCCCTGGAACGGGCCCTGGGCAAGCGCCTGGGCCAGGCCGGGGCACGGGACCTGCTGGCCCGCTACCCGACCCCGACTGCCCTGCGGAACGCCGGCCGGGCCCGGATCACCAAGGTCATCCAGGCCCGCTCGCCCCGCCTGGCCGTCACGGTCACCGGCGCCGTGACGACTGCTCTCGGCGCCCAGTCGGTGACCGTCCCGGCCGAGGCCGCAACCGGGCGGGTGATCGCCGAGCTCGCCGGCGAGCTGGACCGGGTCCTCGCCCGCCGCGACGCCCTGGCCGCCGAGATCGAAGAGGTATTCCTCGCCCACCCTTTCGGTGAGCTGCTCTCCACCCTGCCCGGGATCGGGCCGCGGACCGGATCCCGGATCCTGGCCGAGATCGGCGACGGCACCCGCTTCGCTGACGGCGGCCGCCTGGCCTCCTACGCCGGCCTGGCCCCGGTGACCCGCCAGTCCGGCAAGTCACTCAACGGCGAGTCCCAGAGCCGGCGCGGCAACCACCGGCTGAAGAACGCCATGTTCCTCGCCGCGTTCGCCTCCCTGCGCGACCCGGCATCCAAAGCGTTCTACGACCGCAAGCGCACCGAGGGCAAACGCCACAACGCCGCCCTGATGTGCCTGGCCCGCCGCCGCTGCGACGTCATCCTGGCCATGCTCCGCACCCGCCAGCCCTACCAGCCCGCCCGTCCCGCATCCAGCCTCACCGCAGCGGCGTGACGACCGGAGATAGCCGCGAACCCAGAAGGCCCCTGAAGCTGCCAGCCGCGAGGTGAAGACTGCAAGCCATGGACCAGCATGGATGCCTGGGATGCGATCTTCTGGCCGGGAGGCAGTCTCTGCCCGGGGGGATTGTCCACCAGACAGCCAGCTGGGCAGTCAACCACGCCATCGGCCCGCTGAACCTCGGGACGCTGATCGTCGCTCCTCGCGAGCACGTCGTCAGCGTGGCGGACCTTGACGACACCGCCGCCAGGGAACTCGGCCCGCTCCTTCGCCTGACTACGAGAGTCATCGAACTGCTGTGCCATCCCGAGCAGGTATACGTGTGCCTCTGGTCACACGGCCCCACGGAGCGCAAGCACCTGCACTTCGTCGTGCAGCCGGTCACCAAGGCGGTAAGGCTCGCCTATGGCGGGCTCCGCTCAGAACAACTGCAGGCAACCATCATGAAAGCCGGCCAGGCACCGCCAGCAGCCCAGGTTGAGCAGTTCTGCGACCAAGCTCGCAGCCACTTCCTAAACCACGTGACGTAAGGCACAACCCCGGCACCAAGACAACTTGACAAGAACATGGGGACACCCCCCCGCAGTTCGCGCAGACTCACCGACCGTGAACGGCCAACCCACCCGCGGGGAATAACAGTCAAATCAGACCCACCGCAAGGGCCTGGCGCCACGCCCCGGCCAGTCATCTCCACGAGCAATGGACACGCCAGCTCGGCAATGACGACCACACTTTCAGGGCCGCTAGCCACCGCGTTCGGGCAGATCAGCCGGTACGCTGACGCACCAGCCTTAGCGAAACAGTGCGGCGCCGGGCAAACTGGGCGGAGCTGTGAGAGCACATAACTCGCGGATCTGACCGTCCGCGCCCCGACAAACGATCCGGCGGTCAGCCGCGCAGTATCGGCGGTGCCGAATGTGTTGCGCTGAGGCATGCCGTCGTGCTCACCGTCTGTGGCTTCCGATGCCCGTAGTCCGCTGGCTGACAGCTGCGGGCCGCGGCTGGCTTCTTGTGCTCTCGCCGGTCATCGCGTTGGCCTTCCTGATGGCCTGTGGGTGCCGAGAATCTCGTCCACGGCTCTGACCAGCAGAGTTGCTCGCTCTGCCACCCGGCCGTGATGATCGCTGGTCATGTGCTTGCGGTTCGTCTTTCTCCTGACCATGCGGGCGGTCTCCTGGCTGCGGATGTCAGGGCGTGATGAGGCCTGGAAGACCGCCGAGATCTTGATCCTGCGCCACCAGCTCGCCGTCCCTGCAGCGGCGGCAGCCACGCCGCCCGAAGCTGACTTGGGCGGATCGGGCCCTGCTGGTGACCCTGCTCGGCGTGATACCGAAAGCACGCCGTCAGGGGCTGCGGTTGCTGGTCACTCCGGACACGATCCTGCGCTGGCACCGCGACATCGTCCGCCACCGATGGGCCGCCCGGTCCATGCGCGGCAAGACCGGCCTGCCGGCGACCCGCCGGAGGATCAGGGCCCTGATCCTCCGGCTGGCCCGCGAGAACCCCAGCTGGGGGTACCGCAGGATCCACGGGGAGCTGGCTGGCCTGGGAGTGAAGGTAGCGCCGTCGACGGCCTGGGAGATTCTGAGGAACGCCGGAACCGGCCACGCGCCGGAGCGGACTGCGCCTACCTGGTTCCAGTTCCTGCGTTCTCAGGCCGACGCGATCCTGGCGTGCGACTTCTTCACAGCCGACCTGCTCGACGGCACCCGGGCCTACGTCCTGGCCGTGATCGAGCACGCCAGCAGGCGCATCCGCATCCTGGGAGTCACTTTGCATCCCACCGGGGAATGGACCGCTCAGCAGGCCCGCAATCTCCTCATGGACCTTGACGGGCAAGCGCACCGAGTCAGGTTCATGATCCGCGACCGCGGCTCGAACTACACCGCCGTATTCGACGCGGTCCTCGCCGACGCCGGGATCCGGACCGTGCCCTGCAACGTCCGGACGCCCCGGATGAACGCGATCGCCGAACGCTGGATCGGGGGATGCCGGCGCGAGCTCCTGGACCGCACCCTTATATGGAACCAGGCCCATCTGCGACAGATCCTGCGTCAGTACGAGACCCACCACAACCAGCACCGGCCTCACCGGGCGCCGGACGCCGCTGCTCCGCTGAAACCGCTACCCAAACCGGCCGACCTCGACCAGCACCACGTCCGAAGACGAGCCCGCGTCAGCGGCCTGATTAACGAATACTGCCTGGTCGCATGACATGGACGAGATTTTCGGCACGCACAGGTTTCTGAGGTGCGCCCAGTTATGGATCACATCCTCTGCGGCCTAGCAGAAAGGCATTTCTGCAGGTCAGCGAAATGGAGTCCCTAACCGGCAGGCGCAAGCAGGCTACAGATCAATCTCAGCGCTGTGGCTTATAGAGTGATATGAGGGCATGGGGTCGATCCCCCCGCCGAATTCAACCCCCATCTCGTCGGGTCGCACACTTCAGCTCGACACGGCCCGGCACTGCAAGCTGGCGGGTCGTTACTATGCGCTCGGCCTGGTTCCTGCCTTCGCAGGTCCAGGGTGGTCACAGCTGTGCGCTCCTGCGGCGGCGCCTTGCCTGAGCGGACCGCTTTGAACAGTGCCCTCGGGCATGCCGTTCCATGCTCGGCTGCGCCACCAGCACGGCGCAGGTCCCGGACAACACGGCCACCCGGCGGGGCACTGATGGCACGGGCGCCGACAATCCAGGCCCTACCCTCTGTGTATGAGCAGGCCGGTCATTCCTGGTTACCTTGAGCAGTCAAGCGGGAGTTCTCTTGCAGATTTGTGGACGCGCCCGGCTGGCGTCCCGGCACCGCTCTGGCCCACCGGGATCATGCGAACGGTGCACAACAATCCGACGGATTGGGTGACTGTCGCCGAGCACTACGCTACCGAGACGGAACGCAGCGGGACCAGCTGCGTCCTAGTTGAGGCATCTGATAGTTCTCCGGCGCTTTCGGGCACCAGCTGGATCGGTAGTCACCTCGGACAGGTCGAACTCTTCGACGACGAGACGTTCGAGGATGGACTGGCGGATAGTGACCGCGGCGTCTCGACGGAATTTTTCGCCCATGTCCGGCGGCCGAGCGGCGCGACGGCACCCGTCCCGGAGATCAGCTACCCCTTCTTGTGGTACTGGGATGCATTCCCGGTCCGTGACGGGTGGCAATACCTCGACGGCGCGGGCCGCGCGCAGGACCTCGTCCGGCAGGACGTGCAGGCTGATCGGTGGAAGATCGAGGTGCGGGCCCTTGAGTTCCGCCGATACCTCGCCGCCCGCGGCCGTAACGGCCTCTTCCAGATCGACCACGTGCCGTGGGCGGACCTGGAGGAGTTCCAGCGCGTCGACGACGAGTTCAGCAACGACTGGGGGCACTTCAGCTTCTGCGCCGTGCACGACCCCTCGCCGCCAGGCGGAAAGCCGGCGTTCTCGCGGCTGCTGGGCAGGTACCTTGTCCGCGGGGCCAGGAACAGCCGGGTTCCCCGGTTCGAGCAGTGGGACCAAGACCACGAATACCCGGAGTTCATTTATCGCACAGACGGGGAAACCGGCCAGCCGATGTCGCACACCTGCGACCCGGAGCAGCTCGGCTCGTACTTCGACAACGACGACACGCGGCTGCACTACCTGACGCCCGTTTACTTCAAACGCGAGGTCCTGCAGCCCTACGCCGCCGAGCCAGGCAAGTACTCCCTGTCGGCGACGCGGCTGTCGTGCCTGGACCTGTGGGGCGTCGAAATCTCCTTCAACAGCGCCGGCCTGGTCGAGGTATACCTCGGCGATCTCGGGCGCAAGCTGCCCGCGGCGGAATGGGGCCACTGGAAGTCCTACAACGCCCCGCCCCAGGGGAAGATGGACGAGGGCCGGTACCGCCGCGACTTCCTGAACCAGCCCGCCAACTCCAAAGACCCCGCCGGCGACCTGCAGCGCGCACGGGCCAGGGCCGCCGACGTGTCCGGAACCCTCCTGGGCTCCGTGATCTGGAAACCGCTGCCCGCAGACGCACAGGCAGAATTCGAATCACTCGTCGGCCCGCTGAGCGACGCCCCCGCCGCGCTGGGACAGGCACTGCTGGTCCTCACGAAGGCCCTTGTCGACGGGATCGACCCTGCGCCCTTGAAGAAGTTCCTGGGCTCATATGGGAAGGCCGAGAAGTCGCTGAGCCTCCTCGGCCGGTTCTCGGAGGCGCTCGGCGGCACCCCGGAATTGGTCTCGGTGTTCCGCAAGCTCCAGAGCTTCAGGTCAGCTGGAGGCGTGGCCCACCTGGCCGGATCGGGGCGCGCCAAGGCAACTGCCGAACTAGGTGTCACGGGCCTGTCCAGCTGGGAAGCGTTCGAATCAGTTGCTACACGGCTGGCGACGTCCCTTACGGCGCTCACCGAACTCATGGCCCAAAGACTCAGCAGCCCTGATCCCACTGCAGATCCCGGCGGAGCCGACTGAACGGCCCAGACCGCCGGCTTACCAATGAAACCTTCCAGCGGGGGGAAGGCAGCCGACCATCGAGATCCTGGAGGAGCGGTTCGGTGAACCGCTCCTCCAGCCCCGATTCCGTCCGCTATATGTCCGTAACCACTGCTATGCAGCGGCGCACAGCGACACAGCATGACCCACAGCGGGACAACAGCAAGGCGGCCCGTTAGCCCGGGATATCCAGGCCACGGGCCATTTCCGCTGGTGGTGGCAGGTGTTGGGTTCGAACCAACGTAGGCGTAGCCGACGGTTTTACAGACCGCTCCTCTTTACACCGGTCATATAACGTTCGCCTGCCACTAGCCAGCTACGCGCCGACGCGGGCTCGGTCTCATCCTTATCCCATGGCAGCGACGCTTCTGGGCGGCCACCGTGCCCAGCCAGATAGTGACCGGCCGACCCGAGGTCAGCGCGCGGTCCAGGAGGAGTCTGCCGACAGCCCGGTGCTCGACCACGCAGGTCAAGGGCGGTTGCCATCCGTCCAGCGTGGGCGGCGCTATACGCGACCGGGGTCAGCACCAACTCAGCACGCAGCCGGGAAACAACCGGAAATGATGAGCACTGACAGGCACGCAGCCACGGATGACCGCCATAGCTGATAGCCGTACAGGACAGAAGCTAACGCCCGCCGACCAGCGAAAACACGCGCACGCTGCTACTTCAGCAGCTGGCGAGCCATGACGACGCGCTGGATCTGGTTGGTGCCCTCGTAGATCTGGGTGATCTTCGCGTCCCGCATCATCCGCTCTACCGGGTAGTCGCTGACGTACCCGTAGCCGCCGAGCAGCTGGACCGCGTCCGTGGTCACGTCCATCGCCACGTCGGAGGCGAAGCACTTGCAGGCCGAGGACATGAACGTCAGGTCCGCGGCGCGTTCGCCCGCCATGGCCCGCTCGGACCGGGCCGCGGCCGCGTAGGTCAGCTGCCTAGCCGCCTCGACCTTCATGGCCATGTCGGCCAGCATGAACTGCACGCCCTGGAACTCGGCGATCGCCCGGCCGAACTGCCTGCGCTCCTTGACGTACCCGGCGGCGTAGTCCAGCGCGCCCTGGGCGATGCCCAGCGCCTGCGCCGCGATCGTGATCCTGGTGTGGTCCAGCGTCGCCAGCGCGGTGCGGAAGCCGCTGCCCTCCTCGCCGATCATCCGGTCGGCCGGGATCACGCAGTTGTCGAAGTACAGCTCGCGGGTCGGCGAGCCCTTGATCCCCAGCTTGTGCTCGGGCGCCCCGAACGAGAACCCCTCGTCGCCGGACTCCACCACGAACGCCGAGATTCCCCCGCCGCCGGCGGCCGGATCCGTCACCGCCATGACCGTGTAGAAGCGGGAGACGCCTGCGTTGGTGATCCAGCGCTTGACCCCGTTCAGGATGTAAGTGTCACCATCGCGGACCGCGCGGGTCTTCATCGCGGCCGCGTCGGAGCCCGCGTCGGGCTCGGACAGCGCGTAGGAGAACATCGCCTCGCCGCTGGCGACCGGCGGCAGGTAGCGCTGCTTGACCTCCTCCGAGGCCGTCAGCAGCAGCGGCATCGTGCCCAGCTTGTTGACCGCGGGGATCAGCGATGACGACGCGCAGGCCCGGGCCACCTCCTCGATGACGATCACGGTCGCGATCGCGTCGCCGCCGGCGCCGTCGTAGGCCTCAGGGATGTGTATGGCGTGCAGGTCGGCCTTGACTAGGGCGTCGTGGGCTTCCTGGGGGAACTCGGCGTACTGATCGACCTTGGCGGCATGCGGCGCGATCTTCTCGTCGGCCAGGGCGCGAACCGACTCGCGTAGCGCGTCATGCTCGGCTGACAGGGCGAACGCGGGAAACTCTAGGCTCATGAACCCGATAGTAGGCCGCCGGCCTAGCTTCGATTCAGGACAGATAGTCGCGGGCCGCTCGGGCGGCCCGGCCGGAGGTGAGCAGCCTTGACCATGGCGCTGCTGTCCCCGGACGGCCGCGAGCTGCTTGACCGGCTTTCCGGCGAGCAGGTCGGCCCGGATCGCGCGCTGGAGCTGGCGCAGGCCCTACGCGGCCGCTACCCGCCCGACCTGGTGGCCGCGGCCCTGACCCAGCAGGCGCTGCGCGTCGCCGCCCGGGCCAAGTTCAGCCGGGCGGATGCGATGCTGTTCACCCGCGCCGGTCTTGAGCAGGCGTCCTCTGAGGTCACGGCCGCGCACAGCGCCGCCCGCTACCCGGCCGACGGTCTGGTGGCCGATCTGTGCTGCGGCATCGGCGGGAACCTGACCGCGCTGGGCGCCGGGCGCCGGGTACTGGCCGTGGACTTCGATCCAGTGAGCCTGGCGTTCGCGCGGCACAACGCCCGGGTCTACGGGGCGGCGGACCGGCTGGCCGCCGTGTGCGCGGACGTGGGCGACGTCGCGCTGGCCGGCGTGGACGCGGTGTTCATCGACCCGGCCCGCAGGGCCGGCGGCCGGCGCCTGCCCGCCGGGCGCAGCGAGCCGCCGCTCGGCTGGTGCCTCGAGCTGGCCGACCGGGTCCCCGCGGTCGGGATCAAGGCCGCGCCCGGTCTGCCACGCGAGCTTGTCCCGCCCGGCTGGGAGGCCGAGTTCGTCGCGGTCGGCCGCGACCTGAAAGAGGCCATGCTGTGGTCCCCGGCGCTGGCGACCTCCGGGCGCCGGGCAACGGTGCTGCCGTCCGGCGATACGCTCGCCCGCGCCGACATGCCGGGTGCGTCCCCCACTGCCGGAGTGCCCGTCGCCGAGCCCGGAGCCTTCCTGCTCGATCCCAGCCCCTCGGTGACCCGCGCCGGGCTGGTCGAGGACCTCGCCCGTCTGCTGGGTGCCTGGAAGATCGACCCCGCGATCGCGTTCCTGTCCGACGACCGTGAGCATCGCACCCCGTTCGCGCGCACGCTCAGGGTGCTGGAATCGGCGCCGTGGCATGAACGGCATTTCGCCCGCAAACTCCGGGATCTCGGCATCGGGGCGGCCGACATCAGGCGTCGCGGGCTGGCCGGGGACGTCCCCCAGATCCACCGCCGCCTGGGCCTGCACGGCCCCGGCCGCGCCACGGTCGTTCTCACCCGGGTCAGCGGCCGCCCGTGGGGCCTGATCTGCACCGACCTCCCCGGCAGCGCCTGATCCCCGCCCACCGCCCGGACGCTGTCGATGCGGCCGCGGCAGCTGAGGTCCGGGCTACGGCCCGTCGAGCTTGGCCCGCAGGGTTGCGCCCTTGGCCTGGGCCGTAGCGCGGAGCTGCTCCTGGAAGGCCACCATCCGCGCGCGCAACTCAGCGTCGTGGGCGGCCAGGATCCGGACCGCCAGCAGACCCGCGTTGCGTGCACCGCCGACGGACACCGTCGCCACGGGAACCCCGGCCGGCATCTGCACGATCGACAGCAGCGAGTCCATCCCGTCCAGGTGCGCGAGCGGAACCGGAACCCCGATCACCGGGAGCGGAGTCACAGCGGCGAGCATGCCGGGCAGGTGGGCCGCGCCCCCGGCGCCCGCGATGATCACCCGCAGCCCCCGGCCTGCCGCCTCGGAGCCGTAGCTGATCATCTCGCGCGGCATCCGGTGCGCCGAGACGACATCGGCTTCCCAGGGCACGCCGAACTCCTGCAGCGCGGTGACCGCTGCCTCCATCACGGGCCAGTCGGAGTCGCTGCCCATCACCACGCCCACCAGCGGCCGGCCGTCCATGTGTTCTCCTTACCCGCCCGCCGTGTATGTACCGTCAGGCACGCTGTGGCGTGCCCTTTGGTACATCCATGCCATCCTTACTCGCCCGGGTGGTCTTGCTCGGTGCCTCGGCTGAGGTAGCTGGCCGCGCGCCTGGCACGATCGCGGAGATCCCAGACGTCGTCGCCGACGGCGGTGACATGGCCGACCTTCCGTCCTGGCCGAACAGTCTTGCCGTAAAGATGGACCTTAACGCCAGGGTCGGCGGCCATCACGTGCACCAGGCGCGAATACAGGTCAGGATCGTCGCCGCCGAGCACATTGACCATGACCGCGTGCCGCGCGGCCATGACGGGTGCTCCGAGCGGCAGGTCGAGCACGGCGCGCAGGTGCTGCTCGAACTGGGATGTCCGCGCTCCCTCGATGGTCCAGTGACCGCTGTTGTGCGGCCGCATGGCCAGCTCGTTCACCAGCAGTCCGGCCGGAGTATCGAATAGCTCAACCGCGAGCATGCCGGTGACCCCGATTCCGGCGGCGATGGCCAGCCCGAGCTGCTGCGCGGCAACGGCCCTGGCCTCGGCGAGCCCCGGAGCGGGGGCCAGCACCTCGCGGCAGATCCCGTCCCGCTGGATCGTCTGCACGACCGGGTACGCGGCGCCCTGGCCGCTGGGCGAACGGGCGACGAGCACGGCGAGCTCGCGCTCGAAGGCGACGTGCTCCTCGGCCAGCAGGTCAAGCCCATGGGCGAGCACCTCGGCCGCCTGAGCCGGTATGTCGCAAACCCAGACGCCCTTCCCGTCGTACCCGCCGCTGACCGCCTTGAGCACCACCGGCCACCCGGAGCCGGAGCCGGGGCCGGGGCGAGGGCCGGAGCGAGGGCCGGGGCCGGAGCCAGGGCCGGCCGCGAAGCGGACCACATCGTCGAGGCAGGCCACCGGGGCGGACCGGGGGCAGGCAACGCCCAGCCCGGCCAGGCGCTCGCGCATGGCGCGCTTGTCCTGGGCATAACGAAGCGCGCCCGGCCCGGGCCTGACGTGCATCCCCGCCCGCTCCAGGGCGGCCAGGTGCGGCCCAGGTACATGCTCGTGATCGAAGGTCACGACGTCGCAGGTGCCGCCGAAGGCGAGCAGGTCGTCGAGGGACCGGTGGTCGCCGATCTGGGTTCCCGCGCAGACCTGCGCGGCGCTCTCGTCGGCCGCGGCCGCGAGCACCCGGAACCTTATGCCGAGCCCCACCGCGGCCTGGCCGGTCATGCGGGCGAGCTGCCCGGCTCCCACCATGCCGACCACGGGCGCACGCGGGTCCGGCGGCGGGGCGGCGGTCACCAGCTCGCGGGCCATCTCATGATCCTTCATCGCAGAGCGCAGGTTACTCGCTGGGGTCAAGCCGGGCCGCTCACGACGGGCTCATCCGGCACGTCCGGGACGCCATGCGGGAGGAACAGGGCGAACACGGCCGGGCGCGGCCGCACCAGCACCACCTGGCCGCCGTCCGCGGCCGCCACGGTCCGGGCCAGCGAGAGCCCGAGCCCGGTTCCCCCCGGCGCCCCGCTGACGCTTCGCTCGAAGATCCGCGGCACCAGCTCCGGCGGTACGCCCTTCCCTTCGTCCCTGACCTCGATGACGACCGACCTCGGCGTCTGCGACGTCCTGATCGTGACCGTTCCGGCGCCGTGCACGAGCGCGTTGTCCAGCAGCGTCGCGATCACCTGCGCCGCGCTCCCCGGCGTGACGTAGGCAAAGAGGCCTTTCTCTCCGATCACTTCGAGCTTCCTGCTCACCCGGCGGAACGCCGGATCCCACTCCACGATCTGCTGCGCGACGATGTCGTCGACGCTGGCCAGGGTGGGCGCGCCCGCCACCGACCGGCGGGCCCGGCCGAGCAGCTGACCGACCACCTCGGCGAGCCGCTCGGTCTGGGCCAGGGCGGCCGCCCCCTCCTCGCGGACGATGTCGGGGTAGTTCGCGGCCGCGACCATCTCCTCCAGCCGCATCGACAGCGCGGTCAACGGGGTGCGCAGCTGATGGGAAGCATCCACGGCGAAGTCGCGTTCCGCGGTCAGCAGGTCATTGATCCGCTTGGCCGAGCCGTCGAGCCCCTCCGCCATCCGGTCGAGTTCCGGCACTCCGTATCTTCGGCCGAGCGGGCGGGCGTCGCCCGACCCGAGCCGGTCCGCCGCGCCGGCCAGCTCGCGCAGCGGGCGGCTGAGCCGCCGCGCCTGCAGCAGGGCCAGCCCGACCGCCACCGCGATCGCGAGCAGGGCCAGCCACCCGATCATGATGAGCCCGCTGGTCACCTGGCCGGTGACGAACGAATCGTCGGCGGCCACGGTGACCGTGAAGTTCTTAGTGACGTCCGTGGCCGTGATCGTATGGCGCTTGGGCGGCCTAGTACCCACCGTGGTCCGGCCGCCGGGTCGCTGGACAATGGTCACGTAGCGGTCGGACAGCGACCTGCCGACTTCGGCGGCATCCGCTGGCAGCCCGGAGTCGTACCGGTCCTGCAGCCCGGTGGCCAGCGTCGAGGCATCACGATGCAGCAGCTGGCTGGCCTCGCCGGACCGCAGCCGGCTCAAGTCGAACGCGAGCGGCACGCCAAGCAGCAGCACCGCCACCACGGCGACCACGAGCGTGGAAATGAGCAGGCGGCGCTGCACGACTCAGCCTCCGCGCCCGCCATCAGCGGCGCAAGTCCTCGCGCCGGTCCGGCCGGAGCCCGCCGTCTGCCCGCCGATGGTCAGCCGTACCAGTAGTCACTCACCCCGCTCGAACCTGAAGCCGACGCCCCGGACCGTGGTGATGTAACGCGGGCTGTGCGCGTCATCCCCGAGCTTGCGGCGCAGCCAGGAAACGTGCATGTCCAGGGTCTTCGTCGAGCCCCACCATTTGCTGTCCCACACCTGCCGCATGATCTGCTCGCGGGTGACCACCTTCCCCGCCTCGCTCACCAGCAGGGAGAGCAGGTCGAACTCTTTCGAGGTGAGGTCGATCTCGGAGTCGCCCAGCCAGGCCCGGCGTGCATCGGCGTCGACCCGCACGCCCTGCACCACCCGGCTCTCCGTGGCGCCCCGCCGGAGCAGGGCCCGGACCCTGGCCAGCAACTCGGCGAGCCGGAACGGCTTGGTGACGTAGTCGTCGGCGCCTGCGTCCAGGCCGATCACCGTGTCGACCTCCTCCGCGCGCGCGGTGAGGATCAGCACCGGGATCGCGTGGCCCGCCGACCGGATCTGCCGGCAGACCTCGAGCCCGTCGAGCTTAGGCAGGCCGATATCGAGCAGGATCAGGTCGATCCCGCCTCCGCACGCGGCCTCGATAGTGGCCGGCCCGTCCGCAGAAACGCCGACCTCATAGCCTTCACGGCGCAGCGCGCGCGCCAGTGGCTCCGAGATGGACGGGTCATCCTCGGCAAGCAAAACGCTGGTCATGCTCTGATGGTATGGCGGTCGGCGACTATTTCCTTCGCTCCACGCGCAGGAACTGCCTAGATAGCAATCCGTGGCGCTGCGGCGACCCGGTGCCACCGGCATCCCGACACCCCGATGGCCGCCGTCACGCGGACCGCAATCCCGCGCTAATGCCGCGATCCGGCGCGCTCACACCGGGGTAACGCCGTGCCGGCGCCGCGAGAAGGACCGATCCTTGCCGCGCGCCGCGTCGAACCTCCGGATCAGCTCCGCCCTCAGGTCCTCCGGCTGCACGACATCGTCGACCACTAGTTCGCCGGCCAGCCTGAGCACGTCGATATCGGTGTCATAGGCCGCGCGGAGCCGCCCGGTCTCCTCCTCCCTGGCCACCGGATCGGCGATCGCGGCCAGCTTGTTGTAGTACACGGCGTTGACGGCCGCCTCGGCGCCCATGACCGCGATCTTCGCGGTGGGCAGCGCCAGCGTCGCGTCCGGGTCGAACCCGGGGCCGGCCATGGCGTACAAGCCGGCTCCGTAGGCCTTGCGGACCACGACGCAGATCTTCGGCACGGTGGCCTCGGCCACGGCGCTGATCATCTTGGCGCCGTGCCTGATGATGCCCTGCTTCTCGACGGCCGTGCCCACCATGAAGCCGGGCACGTCGGCCAGGAACAGCAGCGGGACGTTGAACGCGTCGCAGAGCTGGATGAAGCGCGTGGCCTTGTCGGCCGAGTCGACGAACAACACCCCGCCCTTGAACATCGGGTTGTTGGCGACCACGCCGATGACCCGCCCGGCCAGCCGGGCGAAGCCGACGATCAGCTCGCGGGCCCACAGCGCGTGGGTCTCGAACATGGAGTCCTCGTCGACCAGCCCGCGCACGTACCTGCGCATGTCGAACGCCTGGCGCTCGCTGACCGGGACAAGCCCGCGCAGGTCGGTCGGGACCGGCTCGCGGGCGCTCGCCGCGGGCGGCGCGCCCTGCCAGTTCCCGGGCAGGTAGGACAGGAACCTGCGCACCGCCGCGATCGCGTCGTGCTCCGATTCGGCCAGGTAGTGGCCACAGCCCGAGATCGTGCAGTGCATTCGCGCACCGCCCATCTCCTCGAGCGTGGTCTGCTCCCTGACCACCATCTCGACCATCCGGGGGCTGCCCAGGTACATCGACGCGTTCCCGTCCACCATCGCGACGTAGTCGCAGAAGGCCGGGATGTAGGCGCCGCCCGCAGCCGACGGACCGAACAGCGCGCACACCTGCGGGACGGACCCGGAGGCGCGCACCTGGGTGTGGAAGATCTTGCCGGCCCCGCGGCGCCCGGGAAACATATCCACCTGGTCGGTGATCCGCGCGCCCGCGGAGTCCACCAGGTAGACCATCGGGATGCCGGACACGTAGGCCTTCTCGATGATCCGGATGATCTTCTCGACGGTGCGCGCTCCCCAGGAGCCCGCCTTGACCGTCGAGTCGTTGGCCATCAGCGCGACCGGGCGCTCGCCGACGGTCGCCGTGCCGGTGACCACCCCATCCGCGGGCAGGCCGTCGGCCAGCACATTGGCGAAGGCGCCGTCCTCGGTGAAGCTGCCCGCGTCCACGAGCAAGGCGATCCGGTCCCTGGCGAACAGCTTGCCCTGGGCCGCGCCCGCCTCGTGATACTTGGCCGCGCCGCCCTTCTCGATCCTGGCCCTGACCGCGGCCAGCTCGGGATGGCCGGCTTCGGTGCCCGCGGCCGCCGCCGCGTCCTTCAGTTCTTCACTCACCCCCGCGAGCGTACTGCGTTGTTGCTCGCTCACATCCCGGCGGCGTCTGCCTGGCCCATGCGCTGGTCCAGCTCGCGGGCCAGGGAACGGTACGCCGCCACCTGCTCGGGCACGGCGCCGGTGACCATGACCGGCAAGCCCTGATCCGCGTCCCTGGCCGCCCTGGCGCTGAACGGCACGCTGGCCAGCTTCTGGATGAGGCTCCAGACGCTCTCCTCGGCCGGCGCCGGCGGGAACAGCTCGGTCGTCTCCCCGCAGCCCGGGCAGATCTGGCCGCTCATGTTCTCCACGCCGCCGACGCTGACCGCGCGGTGCCGGGCCAGGTCGGCGATCAGGCGGCGCACGTCCTGGTGGGCGATCACCTGCGGGGTGACGACGACCAGGACGTACACCGGCCGCGAGCCGAGCCCGAAGACGAACTGCTGGATGTCGGCCGTGCCCGGCGGAAGGTCCACGACCAGGCAGTCGACGTCCGCCCAGGCCGCATCGGCGATCAGCCGGCGGACCAGTAGCTGCGCAATGTCGGCCTGGATGCCGAGACCCTGGCTCTCGCCGAGCAGGAACGCGGCCGACGCCAGCTGGATGCCATGCCGCTCGATGACCTCGAGGCGGGAGCCTCTCTGCCCCCTGGCGGCGAAGAGGGTCACGCTTGACGTGTCCCGCTTCCGGCGCAGGCCCAGCATGCGCGGCACGTCTGGCCCGTAGAGGTCGGCGTCGACGAGGCCGACCTTGCGGCCGTTCGCGCGCAGGGCCAGGGACAGGTTCACCGCGACCGTGGACTTGCCGACCCCGCCCTTGCCGCTGGCCACCGCGATGATCGGGGCCTGGCCGCCATCGGCCCGCGAAGCCTGGGGTTGCGCCACGTCCGCGAGCGTACCGGAATGCCTTAGCGGGGAGCCTTTTCAGTCAATACAACTGAGAAAACTCCCCGCTAATCCGATCTTGGTCACGCCGGGCCGGCCAGGACACCGTTATGCCGGGATTGTTCGGGTTCGCGGGCCCGCCCGGAGCACCTGGGACGGCAGCCGGCGCCCGATGATCCGCTCCGCGTCGGCGGCGGCGTCGATCATCGCCGCTAGGTCGATCCCGGTCGCCACGCCCATGTCCTCGACCATGTGCACGAGCTCCTCGGTGGCGATGTTGCCGGTGGCGCCCGGCGCGTACGGGCACCCGCCGAGCCCGCCGACCGAGGCGTCGAAGTCCCAGACCCCTAGTTCCAGCGCGGCGAGCACGTTGGCCAGGCCGGTTCCCCTGGTGTTATGGAAATGCAGGTTGAGCGCGGCATCGGGATGGGCCGAGCGGAACGCGCCGACGAGGTCGCGAACCCTCCGCGGCGTGGCCATGCCCGTGGTGTCGCCGAACGAGATGCAGTCCGCCCCGTCGGCCACCGCCCGCGACGCCACCGCGACCACCCGTTCCACCGGGACGTCCCCCTCGTACGGGCAGCCCCACGCCGTCGACACGATCACCTGGCAGGTGGCGCCGCGCTGATGCGCCTCGTCGATCACCACCGCGATGTCGTCCAGCGACTCCTCCGTCGACCGGTTGACGTTCTTGCGGTTGTGGGTGTCGGACGCCGACACCACGGCCTCGATCTCGGCGAGCCCCCGGTCGAGGGCCCGCCGGGCCCCGCGCAGGTTCGGGACCAGGGCCGAGTACCTGACGGACGGCGCCCGCTCGATCCCGAGCCACACCTCGTCGGCGTCGGCCATCTGCGGGATCGCCTCCGGCCGGACGAACGACACCGCCTCGATCCGCTGCACGCCGGTCGTTGACAGCCGGTCGATGAGCTCGATCTTGGCCTCGGTCGGCACCGGATCCTCGTTCTGCAGCCCATCGCGCGGCCCGACCTCGCGCACCGAGATCCGCTCAGGAAGATCACTCACTGTCCAGCCTCCTCATGCGCCCGGCCATCGTGGTTCCCGCTTCTCCACAAACGCCGCGATGCCCTCCTTTCTGTCCGCCGAGAACGCCGCGGCCCGCCACGCCGAGTCCTCGATCTCGAGGCCGGCGGCCAGCGGCAGCCCGGCACCCTGCCGCAGAGCTCTCTTCGCGTTCAGAACGCCGACCGGCGAGTTCCGCCCGATGCGCTCCGCGAGCTCGCGCGCGTGCTGGTCAGCCGTCCCGGCCGGCACCCGGCGGTCGGCCAGCCCCATCCGCTCGGCCTCGGCGGCGTCGATCCGGCGGCCGGTGAACACCAGGTCCGCGGCCCGGCCGGGACCGAGGCGGCGCAGGGCGAGCTGCGTCCCGCCGCTGCCGGGAACCAGGCCCACGGTCGTCTCCGGCAGCCCGAACTCGGCGGTCTCGTCGGCGACGATCAGGTCGCAGCTCAGCGCCAGCTCGCAGCCGCCGCCGAGCGCGTACCCGTGCACCGCCGCGACCACCGGCTGGGGCAGGGCGAGCACGGCGCCGAACGCCGCGCGGAACACCGGCCGCTGGGCCAGCAACTCGGCGTCGCTCATCGCCGCCCGCTCCTTCAGGTCGGCGCCCACGCAGAACGCCCGGCCCGCCGCGCCGAGCACGATCGCGCGGATGCCGCGATCGGCCCCCAGTTCCGCGGCGACCGCGGCCAGCCGGGCGGCCATCGCCGTGCTCAGCGCGTTCATGGCCTCGGGCCGGTCGAGCGTGATCACGGCGATCGCCGCGGCACCTCCCTGGGGCATGCGCACGGTCACGCCATCTTCGCTCATGCCGGCAGACTAGCCGGAACGTATAGCCACGGCGGCCTCAGCGGTCCTCCCGCGCCAGCCTGGCTTGCTCGTCTTCGACCAGCTGGAACAGGGTCGCCTGCACCTGCTCGACCTGGGGAATCTCGTTGAGTACGAGCTGGCCGTGCTCGCCGGCCGACTCGACGATGAGCTTGCCACAGCCGAGCAGCCGGTCGATCAACCCGTGGGAGAACGACACGTCGCTGATCCTGACCAGCGGAAAGTCGCGACCAGACCGGGACAGGATGCCCTCGCGCAGCCTGAGCCGGCGGGTGGTCAGCTCGTAGCTCGTCGTCTGCCACCGCAGCAGCGGGACCGCGCCCCAGACGATCACCGCCAGGAACACCACGATGCCGATCGCGTCCCTGGCCAGGCCCGCGCTGCTGCCCGTCGGGAGCACTATCAGCGCCGCGATGGCCGCGGCCAGGATCACGGCCAGGATGAAGAACGGCTTCAGCAACGTCTTCCAGTGGGGGTGCAGCCTCAGCACGAACCGCTCGCCCTCGGACAGGGACTCATCACCGGCCATAGGCCACATCGTGGCATGTATAACGGCAAGATGCGGCCAGGCGTCACCGGACGTGCACCACGTCACCCGCGCTGACTTGAACGGGTCCCGAGGACGACCGGACCACGAGCCTGCCCGCGCGGTCCACCTCGGACGCCACCCCGGCCACCGTGCGTCCGCCGGGCAGCGACACCCGGACCTGTCTGCCGAGCGTGCCGCACAGCCGCTGGTACTCGTGATGCAGCCCGGCGGCCGTGGCGTCACCCCGCTGGCCGGTCCAGGCCAGGTACCAGCGCTCCATCTCCCTGAGCACGCCGGCCAGCAGCCGGCGGCGTCAGGGCCGGCCGCCCCCTCAAGCGCGAGCGAGGTCGCGCCGGCCGACGGCAGCTCGTCGCGGCCGGAGGACACGTTGATCCCGATGCCCACCACGATCGCGTCGCCAGCTTGCTCGGCGAGGATGCCGGCCAGCTTCGCGCCGTTCACCTGCACGTCGTTGGGCCATTTCAGCCAGGCGTCGACCGCTGCCTCGGCGCGAACCGCCCGCGCCACGGCGACGCCGGCCAGCAGCGGCATCCAACCCCGGCTCGAGGGCGGTACCGCGGCCGGCCGCAGCAGCACCGAGAACGTGAGCGCGGCTCCCGGCGGGCTGACCCAGTGCCGGCCCATCCGGCCCCGGCCAGCGGACTGGGCCTCGGCCGCGAGCACCGCGCCCTCCGCCAGGCCGCTGCTGGCCTCGGCGAGCAGGTCCGAGTTGGT
The DNA here is from genome assembly GCA_963729365.1 of uncultured Actinomycetota bacterium. Lineage (GTDB taxonomy): Bacteria > Actinomycetota > Actinomycetes > Streptosporangiales > Streptosporangiaceae > JASHPR01. The sequence continues at coordinate 351,564 of CAVSNQ010000024.1, read as the reverse complement.
GGATCCGGTCTCGGTCACCACCCGGACGTCCTGCCAGAGCCCGCCGGGCGTGCCCAGCGCCTCGGCCAGCCCGTGAGCACTCAACAGCGGCCGGGCGGCCGGACCGTTACTAGCCACGCAGGCTATCTTGACATCTCCGGCCGGATACCCGCCGACGGCCGCCGTGCCGCGGAAGGGCCAGGGGCCTGCTCCGCCCGCATTTCGGGCATGCGCGGGGAGTAACCTGAGGCGCACTGGGTGCGACCATTTGCCGGACCAGCCGAGGAGAACAGTGCCCGATCTCAGGCTCAGCGAGCTTGACGACGCGCGCGAGCAGCCCGCTGCGCCGAACGGGGGGTCGCCGCTGCAGCCGCGCGGTGGTCCCTCGGATCCCACGGCGGCCGTTGCCGCGATCCGCCGCGTCTCGGCGACGGTGGCGCCCAAGGCGCTGTGGCGCGACCACCGCCTGTTCACGATCCTGGTCGCGCTGTCGCTCGTGCCGCGGGTGCTCGCCGCGCTCGCCTTCCGGCCCGCGCTGCTCACGTCGGACTCGTTCCTGTACATGAACGAGGCGGCCAAGGGCACGCTGGGCCAGATCCGGCCGTCCGGCTATTCCCTCCTGCTCGACGTGCTCCAGCCGCTGCCGCACACCCTGCTGGCGGTCACGACGGTCCAGCACATCATGGGGATCGGCCTAGCGGTCATCGTCTACGGCCTGCTGCGCTACTGGGGCCTGCCCGGGTGGGGCGCCTCCCTGGCCGCGGTCCCGACCCTGTTCGACAGCCGCGAGATCGCGCTCGAGTCCTACATCCTGCCGGACACGCTGTACAACCTGATGCTGCTGCTGGCCGTCGCGCTGCTGCTGACCAAGCGCACACCGCGGCTCTGGCGATGCGCCCTGGCCGGGCTCTTCGTCGCCTACGTCTCTGTGCTGCGCGGGAACGGTCTCCCGCTGGCCGTGATATTCGCCGTCTTCCTCCTGATCAGGCGCGTGGGATGGCGGGCCTTTGCCGCGGCCGCCGCGGCGTTCGTCCTGCCGCTGCTGGCGTACGTGATGACGTTCCAGGCCGCCTACGGGCAGTTCAACATCACCGACAGCGACGGCATCTTCCTGTGGTCACGCACGACGAGCTTCGCCAACTGCGCGATCATCAAGCCTCCGCCGAAGCTCGCGCCGCTCTGCCCGAACCGGGAGAAATCGGTCACTTCGACCGGTCCCGCTCGAGCCTGGTCGATCAATGCCCTGCTCGGCGCCCCGACTCCGGCAGGCTATCTGTGGGCGCCGGACGTCTGGTGGCGGCACGACAAGTATCCGGGGATCAACAACTACAACAACAAGCTCGGGCTGCACTTCGCGCTCGACGCGATCGAGGCCCAGCCGCTCGATTACCTCCGGGTCACCGCCAGGGACGTCGCGCTCGTGTTCCTGCAGAACGACCGGCCGCTGACCAAGAGCACGATGAGCTTCACCGCGACGCCGCACCTGGCCAGGCTGCCCGCGTTTTACGCGGCCGACGAGTACCGGTACGCGGGCACCCGGAGCAACACCTACCTGGTGCAGCCCTACGCGTACTTCGTGTTCTTGTACCAGGAGCCGGTCTACTTCCCCGGCATCGTCTTCTTCCTCGTCGTGGTGGCCGGGCTGGTCGGAGTGCTCAGGAAGTGGCGCCGCTGGGGCGGCGTGGCCGCGCTGCCCTGGGCGCTCGCCGCCGCGAGCATCGTGGCACCGGCCATGCTGACCCAGTCTCTGTACCGGTACACGATCGTCGCCATCCCGCTGGCCTGCCTGGCCGCGGGCCTGGCGTTCAGAAAGCCGGATCCGGCCGCGGCCCCGGCGGGCGCCGCGGGCGCTGCGGGCACCGCCGCGGCCCCGGAGACCGCCGCGGGCACCAACGGCCCCGATCCCGGGACCACCCAGCCGGTCAGGACCCAGGACGACGTCCCGGCCCCCGCCACCGCCCAGCCGCCCGGGGCCCAGGACGACGCCCGGGCCTCCGCCACCGCCCAGCCGCCCGGGGCCCAGGACGACGCCCGCGCCTCCGGCACCACCCAGCCGCCCGGGGCCCAGGACGACGCCCGGGCCTCCGCCACCACCCAGCCCCTCGGCTCTTCTCCGCCCGCCGACCCGGCGGATGAATCCGGTCCGTAGCCCCCCGGCCGCCGGGGGCGGTCACGAGGAATCGCACGGGCGCTGCTTCGGGCTGGCATGCCGCGCGCGCAGCACCAGCGCCAGCTCGAACCGGGCGTCGGGGTCATCGAGCTGGTCCCCGAACAAGTCCTGCAGCTTGTGCAGGCGGTAGCGCGCCGTCTGCGGGTGGATGAACAGGCGCGAGGCAACGCTGCTGCTCTTGCCGGTCTCCAGCCAGGCCAGGAGGGTGTCCGCCAGCATCTCCCTGCGGCCGGCCGTCATGTTCTTGATCGGGGCCAATCGCCGGGCCTCCAGGCGGTCGAGCAGGTCCCCGCCCCGGCGCAGCACCATGTCGGTGAGGTGATCGTCACAGTGGACGATCGAGTAGTCGCCGAACACGCCCTGCTCGGCCAGGGCGAGGGCTTCCCGCGCCCAGTGCAGCGACTTGGCCGCCTCGCGCAGGCCGGTCGGCGGGCCGACCGCGCCCCGGAATCCGCGCAGGCCGCGGTCGAGCATGTCCCTGCGGCCGGGGCCGTAGGGGTCAGGGACGATCAGGACCGGCGGCGCGCGATCGAGATCCTGCAGGACCTCGCCGGGCAGCGCGGGAGTTCCGCCGGACGGGTTGTGGCCGGCCAGCACGACCACGGACACCAGGCGGGGCTGCCGCCACTGAGCCAGGCGGGCCACCTCGCTGACGGCCTCGGCGGCCGCCGGTGGCTCGGCCAGCACCAGCCCGAGCAGCCGGCGGCGCCGTCGTTGCGCCTCGCCGGCCACCTGGGCCTGGGCCTGGGCATATCCGTCCGCGGACAAGGCGGCGATCTCGTCGAGGAAGATGAACAGGGCCTCGGCCAGCAGGCCCAGGGTCTCCAGCGGGGCGTCCATCCACCGTGACGCGTGGGTCAGCCAGCGCAGGGCCACCCTGGCCCCGGCCCGCAACGCCGACTGGAGGGACTCCAGGCTGCGGCCCTCGCCGGCCTCGGCCCCGCCGAGCCTGCGGAACACCGCCGCGGCCTGGTCCCAGGAGGCATCGGGGTCGGCGATCCGGTCGACGAACTGGCTGGCCGCTTCCTCGGCGCCGCGACGCACCGCCCGGGCATACGAGTCATCACCGGGACGCGCGTATTCGGCCACGCTCGCGTGGATCTCCGCGATCATCTCCTCCACCAGCGCTGGCAGCACCGGGCGGAGCTGGTCGGCGACCGTCTTCGGGATCGCGGGCCACGCGCCGCCCGGCCCGGCCCCGTTCGCGGCGCAGGTTCCCGGGCCGGCCAGGAGCACATCGGCTCGGCCGACGCGTCGTCCCGCTGCTGGACCGGACACCGCGGCGATCCTCGGTCTCTGGCGGAGCCCGGGCGTCGCCGGCGGGTGGCGGCCCCGGCTACTCGCCGGTAATAAGCACCTGCAAGGCTAGTTACGTTTCGCACCGCTGTCCAGAGCGTCCCGCAGGCCAGTGCTGGGAGCCGGGCATCCTGGCGCGGGCGCCCACTGCCCCGGCCGGTCCGCGCACTGGTCCGCGAGCACGACCCGGGTCCGGCTGGCCACCCCCGGCATGCGGTCCGCCGGCAAGGCTAATCTGTCCGGCATGGCCACCCAAGAGCCGCTTCCCGCCGAAGACGCCGAGCAGCCCGCCCCGCACACCACCGCGGGCAAGATAGCCGACCTGGAGCGACGCAGGTACGAGGCGGTCCACGCCGGATCCAAGCGCGCCGTCGAGCGGCAGCACTCCCGGGGCAAGATGACCGCGCGGGAGCGGATCGACGGCCTGCTCGATCCTGGCTCGTTCACCGAGTTCGACGAGCTCGCCCGGCATCGCGCCGCCGACTTCGACATGGCGGCCAACCGCCCGTACGGCGACGGCGTCGTGACCGGTTACGGCACCGTGGACGGCCGGCCGGTCTGCGTGTTCAGCCAGGACTTCACCGTGTTCGGCGGCTCGCTGGGCGAGGTCTACGGCGAGAAGATCGTCAAGGTGATGGACCATGCGCTGAAGACCGGCTGCCCGGTGATCGGCATCAACGACGGCGGCGGGGCGCGGATCCAGGAGGGCGTGGTCGCGCTCGGCCTGTTCGCCGAGATCTTCTACCGGAACGTAATGGCCTCCGGCGTGATCCCGCAGGTCTCGCTGATCATGGGACCCTGCGCGGGCGGCGCCGTCTACTCGCCCGCGATCACCGACTTCACGCTGATGGTCGAGGGCACCTCGCACATGTTCATCACCGGGCCCGACGTGATCAAGACCGTGACCGGCGAGGAGGTCAGCTTCGAAGACCTCGGCGGGGCCCACGCGCACAACGTCAAGTCCGGCGTCGCGCACTACCAGGCCAAAGACGAGGACGACTGCCTCAGCTTCGCCCGCGAGCTGCTGTCCTACCTGCCGTCCAACAACCTGGACGAGCCTGCCGCGGCAGCCAGCGACGATCCCGCGATCCTGGAGATCACCGACGTCGACGCCGAGCTCGACGGCCTGATCCCCGACTCGCCCAACCAGCCGTATGACATGCACGCAGTGATCACCCGGATTCTGGACGACGGGGAGTTCCTCGAGATCCATTCCGGCTTCGCCAGGAACATCGTGGTCGGCTTCGGCCGCGTCGAGGGCGCATCGGTCGGCGTGGTGGCCAACCAGCCGCTGCACTTCGCCGGCTGCCTGGACATCAACGCGTCGGAGAAGGCCGCGCGCTTCGTGCGGACCTGCGACGCGTTCAGCATCCCGGTACTGACCTTCGTGGACGTGCCGGGCTTCCTGCCCGGCACCGACCAGGAGTGGGGCGGCATCATCCGCCGCGGCGCCAAGCTGATCTACGCCTACGCCGAGGCCACGGTGCCCAAGATCACCGTGATCACGCGCAAGGCGTACGGCGGCGCCTACGACGTGATGGGTTCCAAGCACCTCGGCGGCGACGTCAACCTGGCCTGGCCGACCGCGCAGATCGCGGTGATGGGCGCCCAGGGCGCGGTGAACATCCTGTACCGGCGCGAGCTCGCGGCCGCGGGCAGCCCGGATGAGCAGACCGCGCTGCGGGCCGCCCGGGTCACCGAGTACGAGGACACGCTGGCGAACCCGTACATCGCCGCGGAGCGCGGTTACGTGGACGCCGTCATCCGGCCCGCGGAGACCCGGTCCCAGGTCGTCCGGTCGCTGCGCACGCTGCGAACCAAGCGTCAGACACGGCCGCCGCGCAAGCACGGGAATATCCCGCTGTAAGCCTCCATGCGGGGGGCTCCGCCCCCGCAATCCCCGAAACCGGCCGCTCCGCCCCCGCAATCCCCGAAACCGGCCGCTCCGCCCCCGCAATCCCCGAAACCGGCCGCTCCGCCCCCCGCAATCCCCGAAACCGTCGCTCCGCCGCTGCAGTCCCCCGAAACCCCCTAAGCCGCCCGGTACGGGGCCAGGAACGCTCCCGCGCCACCCGGCAAACCGGGCGCTGATCACCTGTGGCCAGGCATTCTGGCGGGCAGTGGATAGAGTCATGACCACCATGACCGAGAACGGATCACCGCTGCCACTTCTGTCCCGCTACGCCATCATGGTCGATGTCGGGTATATCTATGCGTCCGCCGGCGAGCTGCTGTTCGGCGCGGCCTCGCGCCGCGAGTACCGGGTCGACGCCGACAAGCTGATCCAGACGCTGACCCGGCACGCGGACGACCAGGTGCGCGGCGAGCTGCTGCGGGTCTACTGGTATGACGCGGCCAGGGACCGGGTGCCCACGATCGACCAGCGGGTCATCGCCCAGATGCCGTGGGTGAAACTGCGCCTGGGCAACCTCAACGCGCGGGGCCAGCAGAAGGGCGTGGACGCCCAGATCCGCGCCGACATGGAGGCGCTGGCCCGGCACCGGGCGATCACCGACGCGATCCTCGTGGCCGGTGACGAGGACATGGTTCCCGCGGTGGAGGCCGCGCAGGCGTTCGGCGTCCGGGTCCACCTCTGGGGCATCGAGCCCCCGTACGGCACGAACCAGGCCGAGCGGCTGGTCTGGGAGTCGGACACCGTGGAGGTGCTCGAGCGGTCGTTCGTCGAGCCCTACTTCACCAGGCAGCTGGCGCCCGAGCCGGTCACCGCGGCGGGCGCCGGGCCGGCCAGGGCCGGCCAGGCCGGAGCGGCGCTGGCCGGGTCCGCCGCGCCGTCCCCGGCGCAGGTGTTCGGCGACCGGCACGTGCCGCGGCCGGTCCCGGCCCGGGCGGCCCACGCCCCGGCGCCCGGATCCGGTCCGGCGGCGGCCGCGGCCGCGGCGGCCGCGGCCCGGCGCGGCCCGGAGAAGGAGCGGGTCGAGGAGGCGGGCGAGCACGTGGCGCAGAAGTGGATCCTGACCCGCGGCGAGGACAACATCCGCGACCTGCTGCCCGGGCCGATCCTGCCCCCGGTCATCGACAAGGAGCTCCTGGTCGAGGCCGAGAAGGAGCTCGGCCTGTCGCTGCGGGCCTACCAGGAGGCCAGGGAGTGGCTGCGGGACGCGTTCTGGGCCCGGGTCCACCGCCAGTTCGGCATCGGCGTCGGCAAGTCCAGGAGCTGACTCGTGGAGCCAGAGCTCGCGATCGTCAGCGGCGACCCGTCGCCCGCGGAGATCGCCGCGGTGGTGACCGTGCTGGCCGCGCGGCTCGAGTGGGCCGGCTGGCTGGCGTGGCCAGAGCCGGCGAGACTAGGCGTTCTGGCTGGTCGTCTCGATCCGGGCTGCTGCAGGGCGAGCTGTCGCGGGGCCCCGGCGGCTGGCGGGCCAGCGCGCTGCCGCGGTGACCGGGATGCACCGCTGGCCGGGCCACAGCCCGCCCAGCGGTGCATCGTTGCCGCCCGGTACGGCACACCGGTTCCTTATCGCCCGGCCCACGCCGACGACCTGCCCAATATCACTAGACTCGGCGCAGTCGAGAGGAGCCGCTTTCGTGCGCAAAGTCCTGATCGCCAACCGCGGCGAGATCGCGGTCCGGATCGTGCGGGCGTGCCGCGACGCGGGCCTGGGCAGCGTCGCCGTCTACGGCGAGCTGGACCTGGATGCGCTGCATGTCACCATGGCCGACGAGGCCTACGCGCTGGGCGGCCAGAGCGCGGCCGAGAGCTACCTCGACATCAGCAAGATCCTCAAGGCGGCGGCGGAGTCCAGGGCGGACGCGGTCCATCCCGGGTACGGGTTCCTGGCCGAGAACGCGGAGTTCGCGCGTGAGGTCATCGCGGCCGGTCTCAACTGGATCGGCCCGCCGCCCGAGGCGATCGACGCGCTGGGCGACAAGATCGCGGCCCGGCGGATCGCCGCCGCGGTCGGCGTGCCGCTGGCGCCGGGCAGCGACGGGCCGGTCTCGGGCCCCGATGAGGCGGCGGCGTTCGCCGCCGAGTTCGGGCTGCCGATCGTGATCCAGGCCGCCTACGGCGGCGGCGGGCGCGGGCTGAAGGTGGCCAGGACCGCCGAGGAGATCGTCCCGCAGTTCGAGTCCGCGGTGCGGGAGGCGGTGGCCGCCTTCGGCCGCGGCGAGTGCTTCGTGAAGCGCTACCTGGAACGGCCCCGGCACGTGGAGACGCAGTGCCTGGCCGACACCCGCGGGAACGTGGTCGTGGTCTCCACCAGGGACTGCACGCTGCAGCGCCGGAACCAGAAGCTGGTCGAGGAGGCTCCGGCGCCGTTCCTGTCCGGCGAGCAGGAGGAGCTGCTCCGGTCCTCGTCCAAGGCGCTGCTGCGCCGGGCGGGCTACGTGGGCGCCGGCACCTGCGAGTTCCTGATCGGGGAGGACGGCACGATCTCGTTCCTCGAGGTGAACACCAGGCTGCAGGTGGAGCACCCGGTGACCGAGGAGGTCAGCGGCATCGACCTGGTCCGGGAGATGTTCCGGATCGCCGACGGCCAGGAACTCTCCTACGCCGACCCGCCGCTGCGCGGCCACTCGATCGAGTTCCGGATCAATGCCGAGGACCCGGGCCGCGGGTTCCTGCCCGCGCCAGGGACGATCACGGCCTGGCGGCCGCCGTCGGGGCCGGGGGTGCGGCTCGACGCGGGCTACGCCGCGGGGCTGACGGTGCCGCAGGCGTTCGATTCGCTGATCGCGAAGCTGATCGTGACCGGGGCTGACCGTGCTCAGTGCCTGGAACGGTCGCGTCGTGCGCTGGCCGAGTTCGAGATCGGCGGAATGCCGACCGTGCTGCCCTTTCACCGGGCTGTCGTGGACGACCCGGCCTTCACCTCGGAACCGTTCGCGGTGCACACCGGGTGGATCGAGACCGAGTTCAGCGGGGATCTGGCCCCGTATTCCGGTGACCTGGCCGCCGCGGACGGTGACGCCCAGCCGCGGGAACGGATCACGGTCGAGGTCGGCGGCAAGCGCCTGGAGGTGGTGATCCCCGCCGCGCTGGCACCGGCCGGGCCAGGCGGCGGCCGGGCCGGACAGCGGGCCCCGTCCCGCCCGCGCTCGGGACGCGGCACTGGCGGTTCCGGCGGTGGCGGCTCGGCGGGCGGCGACGCGCTGGTCAGCCCGATGCAGGGAACGATCGTGAAGATCGTCGCCGAGGACGGCCAGCCGGTCTCGGCCGGGGACACGGTCGTGGTGCTCGAGGCGATGAAGATGGAACAGCCGCTGACGGCGCACAAGGACGGCACCGTGACCGACCTGGCCGTTCAGGTCGGCCAGACCGTCTCGTCCGGCGAGATCATCTGCCAGCTGCGGGGCTGAGTCCGTGGCGCGCCTGCCCGGCGACCCCGGGGCGCTCCGCTGGCTCCGGTTCGCTGTCGGGTTCCGGCTGCCGGCCGAGAACGTGGAGTGGGTCAGGCACGAGCTGACCGACGCGGGCTGGCGGCTGCGGACCGTGCTCCGTCACCTGGCCATCATCGTCCCGATCTGCGTCGTGCTCGTCGTGGTGCTCACCACGGTGGTGCCGGCCCCGCTGTGGCTCGGCCTGACGATGGTGGCGCTGATCCTGTCCGGCAGCATCTTCTCGGTGGCCGCCTACGCCGACGACATCCGCGCGTCCCGGCTGCGCCAGCACGGCCTGGACGTTCCCGACGACCCTGACCTGGGCCACCCCGCGCACTGACCGCTGGTCAGCGGCCCTCAGCGGGCTGCATGAGCCTGCGCGCGGCCTCGGTGATGCTGCCGGTCAGGCTCGGGTACACGGCGAACGTGTGCGCGATCTCGTCCACGGTGAGGTGCTGCTCGACGGCGAGCGACACGCCCAGGATGAGCTCGCTGGCCCGGGGCGCGACCACGACGCCGCCGAGCACCCTCCCGCTGCGGGGGCTGGCGAACAGCTTCACGAAGCCGTCGCGGAAGCCCTGCATCTTCGCGCGCGCGTTGGTGGCCAGCGGCAGCTTGCCGACCACCGCGTCCGCCTCGCCTGAGGTCACCGCCCGCTGGGTCACGCCGACCATGGCGATCTCCGGCTCGGTGAAGACGGTCGCGGCGACGTGGCTGAGGTTCAGCGGCTGCACCGCCTCGCCGAGCGCGTGCCACATCGCGATCCGGCCCTGCATGGCCGCCACCGAGGCGAGCATCTGCACGCCGGTGCAGTCGCCGGCCGCGTACACGCCCGGCACGTGGGTCCGCGACACCCGGTCGACCGGAATGAACCCCCGGCCGTCCAGGGTGATCCCGGCCTCCTCCAGGCCGAGCCCGCCCGTATTCGGGACCATCCCGACCGCGAGCAGGCAGTGCGAGCCGCGCACCGTCCGGCCGTCCTCCAGGGCCACCGCGACGCCGTCGCCGTCGCGCTTCACCGACGCCGCCCGGGACCGGCTGAGCACGGTCATCCCGTGCCGCCGGAACACGTCCTCGACCACCGTGGCGGCGTCGGCGTCCTCCTGCGGCAGCACGCGGTCACGCGAGGAGACCAGGGTGACCTGCGAGCCCAGCGCCTGGTAGGCGCCGGCGAACTCGGCCCCGGTCACGCCCGAGCCCACCACGACCAGCTCGGGGGGCAGATCGGGCAGGTCGTAGAGCTGCCGGAAGGTCAGGATGCGCTCGCCGTCCGGCTCCGCGCCGGGGAGCAACCGGGGCTGCGCCCCGGTCGACACGAGCACCACGTCCGCGCTGAGGAGGACGTCCCCCGCCTCGACGGTGTGCGGGCCGACCAGCGGCCCGCCCGCGCCGACCAGCCGCCCGGCCCCGGGCAGGACCTCGACCCCCTCGGCAGCCAGCCGCGCGGCCACGTCCTGGGACTGCGCCCTGGCCAGGTCGCGGACCCTGGAGTAGAGCCGCGGCGCGTCCACGGCGACCAGCGCCGCGCCCGCCGGGCGGGAGCCGGGGTCCGGGCGGATTCCGAGGGCCGCGGCCCCGTCCAGGGCGGCCATCATGCCGGAGGTCGCGATCAGCGTCTTGGACGGCACGCAGTCGGTCAGCACGCAGGCACCACCGAGCCCGTCCCGGTCCACGACCGTGACCTCGGCACCGAGCTGCGCGGCCACCAGAGCCGCCTCGTAGCCCCCTGGCCCGCCGCCGATGATCACGATCCTCGCGCGCGGCTGACTCACGATGCCCCATTCTGGCTTACCGCCCCCCTGGAGCCTCGCTCGGTGCCGGCTATGGGATGCGAGATCACCACGCGCGGCCGCTGGGACTCGTACGCTAATCATCCGTGGCGATGTACGCGGCCTACGGCAGCAACATGGATCCGGCGCAGATGGCCGAGCGCTGCCCGCACTCGCCACAGCGCGGCCGCGGCTGGCTCGAGGGCTGGCGGCTGGCGTTCGGCGGCGAGGACATGGGCTGGGAGGGAGCCATGCCCACGGTCGTCGAGGAAGCCGGGCAGCGGGTCTTCGTTGTGCTCTACGAGCTCTCGGCCGCCGATGAGCAGTCACTGGACCAATGGGACGGCGCGAGCCTCGGTTACTACCGGAAGGCCAAGGTCCGGGTCGCGGCCGCGGACGGTGACGTGGTCGCGTGGCTGTACGTGCTGAACGCCTACGAGGGCGGCCTGCCCGCCGCCCGCCACCTGGGCATCATGGCCGACGCCGCGGAGACGGCCGGCGCGCCTGAGGACTATGTCCGGGCACTCCGAGAACGCCGTTGGGCCTAACCCGCCCCCTCGTCCGCTCCGCCCCCTCGTCCGCTCCGATCCCCCGGGCGCGCCCAGCCCCGGACGCGGCCAGCCCCCGGACGCGGCCAGCCCCAGGACGCAGCCAGTCCCCGCCCCGCCGCGCGGCTAGCGGAACAGCGTGATGACGAGCACCAGCGCGATGGCCGGGGCCGCGATCGCGACGGCAGGCGGCCAGGGCCAGGTGACGACCCGCGGGCCGGCGGCCGCGCCGCGCTCCCGCGCCGCCGTGGCCATCTCGTCGAGCTGCGTGGCCATGATTTGTGCGGCGCTTGGCTTCTCCGCCCCGGCCGACGGCGCGCCGTAGGCCGTGAGGGACGAGCGCGGCAGCCGCCTGCGGTCACCCTGGGCCAGGAATTCCTGCCTGAGCCGGCTCCGGCGGTGGGCGTAGAGCGCCCAGCTGTGGATGACCTTCGCGCGCTTGTCGCCCGGTTCTGGCGCGCAGTGCACCTGGACCGACTCCCTCAGGTCCACGCCGGTCACCGAGCCCCAGGGAATCCGGTGATCGCGAAGCGGGTTCTGCACGGTCACACCGGCGGCGTCGGTGACCACCCGGGGCCGCAGCGCGCACGCGTAGACCAGCCCGGTGATGAAGACCAGGGTGATCGCGATTTCCGCGGCCGTGTGACTGCGGCCGGTAAAGGCGATGTCGGCCAGGCAGATGATCGCGAAGATCACCCAGGCCCACCAGCCGACGACGGCACCGGTCAGCTGGAACGTCTTCTGCTCGGCTGGCTGGTGCGCGCCGCGCCCGGCGCGCGGCGACGCGGCCATGACCTGGCCGGCCCGCTGCCCCGCAGCCTTGCCGTCCGGAAGTTCCGCGCCCTGCCCTTGATCCGGCTGCATACGGATCGCACTCCCATGAGGTGACCAGCAAGCACCGACGTTGCGGCGCTCCTTATGTCCCTACTGTAGGTCCAGTGTCGCGCTGGCGCGGATCGCGCCGGGCCGGAGCGCCCGGCGGGGCGCGCGCCCACCGGGGTCAGGCGCGGGCGGCGCCCGGGAGCGGCTCGCGGGCTACCGGCCCGCTGCACATCGCGGTCAGCGCGGTGGCCGCCATGAGCCTGACCCCCACTCCGATGGCCCGTTCGTCGACGTCAAACATGGGCTGGTGGATGTCGAAATCGTCACCGGAACCCGGCTTCCTGGTGCCGAGCCTGGACAGCGCGCCCGGGATCGACTCCAGATACCAGGCGAAGTCCTCCCCGCCGAGGCTCTGCGGGGCTGGCACCACGGCATCGGCGCCGAGCACCCGGTCGGCGGCGGCCTCGACCATGGCCGTCGACATGGCCTCGTTGACCGTTGGCGGCACGTTCCGCACGTAGCTGACGTCGGCGACCACGCCGTAGGCGCTGGCCACCGAGTCGGTCAGCGCCTTGAGGAGGTCGGGCGCGGCGTGCCAGGCCTCGTCGTCGAGGCAGCGCACGGTGCCCTCGACGATGCCGTCATCCGGGATGGCATTGGCGGCCGCGCCCGCGTTGACCCGGCCCCAGACCAGGCTCAGGCTGGATCTGGGATCGACCCGGCGGGACAGTGCCGCCGGCAGCTCGGTGATGATCTTGCCGAGCGCGAAGACCAGGTCGGCGGTCAGGTGCGGCCGAGCGGTGTGCCCGCCGGGCCCGGTCACCCTGACTGAGATCTTGTCGCAGGCCGCGGTGATCGCGCCGACCCGGGTTCCGATCTTGCCGACGTCCAGCCGCGGGTCGCAGTGCAGCGCGAAGACCCGGTCTACCGAGGCGATGCCACCGGCCGCCAGCACGTCCAGCGCCCCGCACGGCACCTCCTCGGCCGGCTGGAAGATCAGCCTGACCCGGCCGGGCAGCGCCCCGGCCGCCGCCGTGCGCGCCAGGAACAGGCCCGTCCCGAGCAGGACCGTGGTGTGTACGTCGTGCCCGCACGCGTGGCAGGCATTGGGGACCGTAGACCGGTAGGGAACGTTCTTCTCGTCGCTGAGCGGGAGCGCGTCCAGGTCGGCCCGCAGTCCCACCACCGGCTCGGTGCCCGACCCGATGTCCACGAACAGGCCGGTGCCCTTGGGCAGGACCGTCGGCCGGAGGCCCGCGGCCTCCAGCCTCAGCTTGATCCGGCGCGTCGTCCGGTACTCGTGGTAGCCGATCTCGGGGTGGGCGTGCAGGTCGCGCCGGAAGTCGACGAGCTCGGCCTGGTGCCCGGCGAGGAACGCGTCGAGCTCGCCCTCCAGGTCATGTTCGGCCATACGCCGCCTCCCCCGGGATAACGAAACGATCCTCCGCGAACTCGGTGACCAGCGCGTCGACCACGTCCTCGAGCCCGCCGCCGTTGGCCACGAGCGCCCGCTGCCGCTCGTAGGAGGCGCCGTGGTCCAGCACCTCGGAAATGACGTCAAGCTCCTCCATGCAGCCCAGCCGGTTCGCTACCGGCTCTAGTTCCCGCACCAACTCGAACAGCTCATCCCTGAGCGGTGCCGTTGACCCCGAGTCATCAGTGATCACAATCGCGTCCAGCCCATACCTGGTGGCCCGCCACTTGTTGTCGCGAACCACCCATGCGGAAGGACTCGGCAGCCGGTAGCCGCGGTCCAGCTGGGTGTCGAACTGCTGAACCAGGCACTGCGACAGGGCGGTGACCATGCCGATCTCGCGAAGTGTCGGAACGCCGTCGAACATCCTGATCTCGACCGTGCCGAAATCGGGGTGCGGCCGGATATCCCACCACACCTCCTTGATGCTCCGGATCGTTCCGGCGCGAAGCAGCGTGTCCATGTACTCCTCGAACTCACTCCAATCCGCGAGCGGCTGCGGCGGCCCCGATGTCGGCAGGCCGCCGAAGATAACCGCCCGGCTCGATGCAAGCCCCGTGTCATGCCCGCTCCAGAACGGGCTTGACGCAGTCAGCGCTAGGAAGTGCGGCAGGTATGCAGCGAGGGCATTGACGATGGGGATCGCCTTGCTTCCATCGCGGATGCCCACATGGACATGGACCCCGAATGTCTGAATCCTGCGGGCAAGCCACTGCAACTGCTCGACGAGTTCGGCATAGCGCTGAATGGGAGCCATCTTGGCATCTCGCCAGTCGCTGACAGGATGCGTTCCAGCACAGGCCAGCATCGTACCGCGACTGCCCGTGATTCGCTCAAGTTGTGCGATTGTCGCAGCGAGATCGCCCTTGGCCTCCGACACGGTGGTGCAGATCCCCGTGACCACCTCGACCGTTGATTGCATGAGCTCATAACGGATCTTCGGGTTGTCGCCCGCCGCGCTGAGCGCCGGCAGCGCGGCAAGAACCTCCCTGGCGTCCTGCCGCAGCATCCTGCTGCGGCCGTCGATGAGCTGCAGTTCCCACTCGATACCCAGTGTCGTGCCGCGAGATGGGTTCCAACTGATGGCCACGGTGAGCCTCCATGGGCTTGTCTTCCGCGCGGGCGGCGCGCAGCGAACTCTGCCGGGGAACGGAGCAGGCCCGAGCCGACCTCAGGCGACGTCACGCAGGCATCGTGAACGCAGGCGGCGCTCCGCGCAGCCCACACACCCGGGAGGGACGCCACCCAGCGGACGACATGCTCGCGAGCCAGCCGCGATCAGTTCAGCGCCTGGCACGCCGCGCTGCGCCCCACCCACGCTCATGATCGAACCGTCCCGCTCCGCCTGGCATTTCCCTACCCATGCCGCGGCATTCCCTACCAGGCAGACGGTGCGCAAATGCGGACACCGTATTTCATGGACCGACTCAGTAGACGTCTGGTGGTTTGTACACGCCCCACACATCACGAAGAGCATCACAAACCTCACCAACGGTGGCGCGAGCCCGCAGCGCTTCGCGGATCGGGTAGAGCAGGTTTTCGGTGTCGCTCGCGGCCTGCCTGAGGTCATCGATCCGGCGGGTAAATTCCGCCCGGTCCCGGCCCTCGCGCAGCGCGGCCAGCCGCTCCGCCTGCTCCCGCTCGATCGCGGGATCGACACGCAGCGGCTGATAGGGCTCCTCCTCGGCCATGCCGAACCGGTTGACGCCGATCACGACGCGTTCTCCCGCGTCGATCTGCTGTGCGATCTGATACGCGGACCGCTCGATCTCTGTCTTCTGAAAGCCCTGCTCGATCGCGGCCACGGCGCCGCCCAGCTCCTCGACCTTTGCGATCAGCTGATCAGCCTCCTGCTCGATGTCGCCGGTCATGGACTCGATGGCATAGGACCCGGCGAACGGGTCGGCCGTCGCGGTCAGATCGGTTTCGTAGGCGAGGACCTGCTGGGTTCGCACCGCCAGGCGCGCTGCCTTCTCGGTCGGCAGGGCGATCGCCTCGTCGTAGGAGTTCGTGTGCAGCGACTGGGTGCCGCCGAGCACGGCGGCGAGTGCCTGGACCGTGACCCGGGCCAGGTTCACCTCCGGCTGCTGAGCGGTCAGCTGCACACCGGCGGTCTGGGTGTGGAACCTGAGCATCTGCGACCTGGGATCCGTCGCGCGGAACTCCTCGCGCATGATCCGCGCCCACAGCCGCCGCCCCGCGCGGAACTTCGCGATCTCCTCGAGCAGCGTGGTGCGCGCCACGAAGAAGAAGGACAGCCGCGGCGCGAACTCATCCACCCCGAGGCCGGATGCGATGGCTGCCCGCACGTACTCCTTGGCGTTGGCCAGCGTGAACGCGATCTCCTGCACGGGCGTGGCGCCGGCCTCGGCCATGTGGTAACCGGAGATCGAGATGGTATTCCACCTGGGGATCTCCTTGCGGCAGTAGGCGAAGCTGTCGGCGACCAGCCGCAGCGAGGGCTGCGGCGGATAGATGTAGGTGCCGCGCGCGATGTACTCCTTCAGGATGTCGTTCTGAATCGTTCCGGTCAGCTCGTCCGCGCCGGTGCCCTGCTCCTCCGCCACCAGCTGGTAGAGCAGCAGCAGAACCGCGGCCGGGGCGTTGATCGTCATCGACGTCGAGACCGAGTCAAGCGGGATGTCCTGCAGCAGCAGCCGCATGTCGTCGATCGAGTCAATCGCCACGCCGACCTTGCCCACCTCACCGCGGGCCGCGGGCGCATCCGAGTCGTAGCCCATCTGGGTGGGCAGGTCGAAGGCGACAGAGAGCCCGGTCGTGCCGGCCTTGATCAGCTGGTGGTAGCGCCGGTTCGAGTCGGCCGCCGTGGAGAAGCCCGCGTACTGCCGCATCGTCCAGGGCCGCTTCGTGTACATGCCCGGATAGACACCGCGGGTGTACGGGTACTCGCCCGGCTCCCCCAGCTCCCGGGCGGGATCAAAGTCACGCAGAGACTCGGGTCCGTAGAGCGGCTCGATCGGCGACCCTGACTCCGACATGCGCGTCATAGCCCAAGGTTATGTTGCCGCTCGGCGCAATCGCCGCCTCCCTAGGGCCTTGGTCAGTCCGCTTGGCTCGCGCCGGCCGACGCCTCGACGGTCTGGGCGCGGGTGCCCCTGCCCAGCCACCAGAACAGCACGCCGACGACGATGAACGCGAGCACGGGGATGGCTTCGGTCCACAGGTACGTGAACCGCTCCGCATACGTCCAGCCGTCGGGGGCGAACCCGCTGCCGAACCACGAGTCGCCGACGCCCGGCGCGATGAGCTGCACGCTGGCGATGGCCACCAGGACCATCAGCACGACGGTCAGGAGCCGGTACAGCGGCATCCGGAACGGCCGGGGGGCCGCCGGGTGGCTGCGGCGCAGCTTCCACAGCGCGGGGTAGATGAGCAGGTAGCTGATCAGCGTGGTCGAGATCGTCACGCCGAGCACGGCGTCGAAGTACTTCGCGGCGTTGCCGCTCGTGATCTGCGTCGCCAGCACGACGACGATCGACGCGACGATCCCGCTGAAGACGTTCACCCGCACCGGTGTGCCGAGCCTGGCATTGATCACGCCAAGGAACCGCGGCCCGGATCCGTCATAGCAGGAGACAGCCAGCGCGCGGTCCGCGCCCATGATCCACGTCGCGCCCGACGTCAGCAGGCACACGATGAAGAGGAGGGCGCAGAAATCGCCGAGGGCCAGCCCCGCCCCGCTGAGGGTCGCCGTGCCACTGGCCGCGACGTGGCCGCCGTAGACGGTGAACACGTCCTGGATGGCGCTGATGAACCCGCTGAAGTTGGTGATGGCGCTAGACGGCAGCACCACCAGGATGCCGATCACCGGCAATGCGTATAGCAGGACGCTGAGGACCGTCGAGCGCGCGATGCCGAACGGCACGTCGCGCCGCGGGTTGATCATCTCCTCGCCCGCGCTGTTCGGCAGCTCGAACCCGACGAAGTTGAACAGCAGGACGCCGACGAGGAGCACGAAGCCAGCGGACGATGTGGAGTAGCTGCTGGCGCCCAGCCCGTGGGCACCGTGCTTGGCCGCGTAGATGATCACGGTGACCGTGAACAGGCCAAGCAGCAGGAACCGCGCGAACGCTCCCGCCGTCGGCAGCCACTTGCCGACGCTGAACGATGCGATGGCCGCCACGATCGTGACCCACACGAATACGAGCGACACGATGTACGAGGCCCCCGTCGGCAGGTTGGCGCCGTGATTGAAGAAGACCTCGATCGCGCCGATGCACGAGATCGTCAGCGAACCGCCGATCCAAACCGGGTTGGTGATCCAGTAGAGGAAGTTATTGACCGCCCCGGCCAGATGGCCGAAGGCCAGCCGGGTCCACATGTACGGGCCGCCTTCTTGCGGGAAGGCCGTGCCCAGCTCGGCGAACAGCAGCGCCTGGGGGACGAAGAACACCACTGCGAAGATCATCATCCAGGTGAAGGCCTGACCGCCGCCCTGGGCCACGGCGGCGATGGTGTCCACGCCGACGATCGTGCAGATGAGGAAGAAGAGGATGTCGAAACGGCCAAAGTGACGCTGCAGCTTCCGCCTCTCGGTCGAGGCAGCGACGGTCTCAATCTCGAGGACATCAGTCATCAGGTGTGCTCCGGTGCGCTAGTGGCCGAGGCGCGCATCCTGACGTGCGCAGGTGTCGGGAGTGTAACCTAGGATTACTGTTTCTTTACCTTAGCTCCGGAACATGGCATTCATCCCTGCATCACCCCCAGCCCGGTGGCCGACCCCGGGCCTGGCGCCTGACCCGCCTGCACCTGGCCCGCCTGCACCTGGCCGCGAGGACTGACCGGCGAGCGGCGTAGCGCTACCGGAAATGGTCCGCCATTGCTGCCCGATTCAAATTTCCGCAAAGGCTCACCGAGGTTGTCCGGAATGCACCATAGCCCATGATCGTGCCGCGTGTGGGCCGCGTCCGGAACGGGGAAAGTCACCGTCAGTATCCAGGCTGAGGCGAAGAGCCATTACACGCTCAGACCCGGCCAATCGGAGGGCCGGCCCTGCCGCCGGCGTGGCGGGAACACGGGGGCGGTCGCCAATGAGATCACGGCTGAGTCGGCCTGCGGCCACGCTCGCCGGGCTGGCCGTTTCAATTGGCCTGGCCACAATGCCGCAAGCGGCCGGCGCTGCCGCCGCTCGCACGGCGTTCGCCAGCCTTCCCGCGCCGCAAGGCGGCAGGCAGTCGGCTGCCCCGGCATCGTCTGTCGCCAGGCAGGACGTCGGGGGAGCCGACCTCGCCAGCCCCGGCGTCAACGTCCACTACCCGGCGAGCGGCGCCATCCCGCTGCCGCAGGTGCCAGCTTCGGCCTACGTCATCGCGGACGCGAAGACCGGGCAGGTGCTCGCCGCCAAGGACGCGCACGGATTGTTCCCGCCGGCGAGCACGCTCAAGATGCTGACCGCGATCACGCTGATCCCGCGGCTGAACCCGAACGCCACGGTGCCGGCCACCCAGCAGGCGGCGACCACCGAAGAGTACGACGTGGGGCTGATAGCCGGGCACCGCTATAAGGTCTCCGACCTGTTCAGCGCGCTGCTGCTGATCTCGGCCAACGACGCCGCTGTTGCGCTCACGCAGGCAGCGGGATCGCTGGCCAAGGGCATGGCCATGATCAACGCCGAGGCGCATCACCTGCAGGCCTACGACGTCGTGGCCAAGCAGCCGAACGGCCTGCCCGCCGCCGGGCAGGTGACATCCGCCTATGACCAGGCACTGATCGCGCGCCAGGCGCTGGCGATACCGGCCTTCATGAAGTACGACTCGGCACGCAGCGCCGAGTTCCCGGTCACGCCGAAGCGGATGGTGCCCCTGGTCAACCAGAACAAGCTGCTGACCGACTACCCGGGCGGCATCGGCGGCAAGATCGGCTGGACCGAGGCGGCGAAGGCCACGTACATCGGCATGGCCAGGCGGAACGGGGTGACGCTGATCGTGACCGTGCTGCACTGCACGCCGCTGCGGGAGATCACCTCGGCCGAGCAACTGCTCAACTGGGGCTTCGCTATGGACGGCAAGGTGCGCCCCGTCGGTCAGCTCGTCCCGCCGCTGCCTGCCGTCACCGCCAGCCGGGTGCGCGCCGAAGTGCGAAGAAACGCAGCCGGGGCCGTCGCGGCCGGCTCGGCGCTGCCCCTGGTGGCGGCGGGCGGCCTCGGCCTCATCGCCGGGCTGGGTGGCGCCTTCCTGGTGCGGCGGCGGCGCCCCGCTAGGCCGGGGGGAGGAAGCCGATCCGGTCGCTGACGGCGGCCATGGTCGGGCCGGCCACCTTCCTGGCGCGGGCGGCGCCGTGCGCGAGCAGCTGGTCGAGTTGCGCCTCGTCGGCGAGCATCTGTTCGGTCCGCTCCCTGATCGGGGCGAACGCGCCGACCACGACCTCGGCCAGGTCCTTCTTGAGCGTGCCGTAGCCGGCGCCCGCGTAGCGCTCTTCCAGGGCCGCAATGCTCTCGCCGGTCAGCGCGGAGTAGATGCGCAGCAGGTTGGTGACGCCGGGCTTGGCCTCCTCGTCGGCGCGTATCTCGGTGCCAGCGTCGGTGACCGCGCGGCTGATCTTCCGCCGGATCGACGCCGGGTCCTCGAGCACGTCGACGATTCCCTGCGGCGACGAGGACGATTTGCTCATCTTGATGGCGGGATCCTGCAGATCCGCGATCTTCGCCACGTCGGCGAGGATGTAGGGCCGCGGGATCACGAACGTCTGGCCGAATCTGTGGTTGAACCGCTGGGCCAGGTCCCTGGTCAGCTCCAGGTGCTGGCGCTGGTCTTCGCCGACGGGGACCTCGTCGGTCTGGTACAGCAGGATGTCGGCGGCCTGCAGGATCGGGTAGGTGAACAACCCCACGCTGGCCGTGTCCGCGCCGGACCTGGCCGACTTGTCCTTGAACTGGACCATCCGGCTGGCCTCGCCGAACCCGGTCTGGCAGCCGAGCACCCAGGAAAGTTCCGCGTGCTCGGGCACGTGGCTCTGCACGAAGACTGTGCAGCGGTCCGGGTCCAGCCCCGCGCCGAACAACTGCGCCGCTGCGATCCTGGTCCGGCGGCGCAGCACCGGGGGGTCCTGCGGCACGGTGATCGCGTGCAGGTCGACGACGCAGTAGAAGGCATCGTGAGTGTCCTGCAGCGCCACCCACTGGCGCAGCGCGCCCAGGTAGTTGCCGAGATGGAACGAGTCGGCCGTGGGCTGGATGCCGGAAAGCACTCGGGGTCGGGACATGCCGGAAGTCTAGTTGCGGGCCGGGCGCGCACGCCGCCAACCGGCCCGGGCGCGATCACACGCCGACCGCGCCGTTGCTGACGACCGGCACGATGTCCGGGGCGCCCAGCCGGATCGCGTCGGCGTCCTGGTCGGTCTCGGCGTCCTGCGAAGCCCGCTCGGCGGTGACCCGCACCTCGTAGTTTTCGACCTCGCGGGCGACCTGCCGGGACTTCCACCGCATCGGTCCTGCCATCAGCGCCGCGGCCTCCCCGGCCACGGAGAGCCCGCGGTCCCAGGTCTCGATTGACACATGGGTCCGGCGCGCCAGCACGTCGTCCAGATGCCGGGCACCCTCGTGCGACGCCGCGTACACGACCTCGGCGCGCAGGTAGTCGTCGGCGCCGGCCAGCGGCCGGCCCAGGCCGGGCTCGGCGGCAATCAGGTCGAGCACCTCCCCGGTCAGCGCGCCGTACCTGTGCAGGAGGTGCTCGATCCGCGCCACGTGCAGGCCGGAAGACCGGGCCAGCGAGTACCTGGCGTTCCACAGCGCGATGTACCCGTCGGCGCCGGCCAGCGGCACCGCGTCGGTGCAGGAGGGCGCCACCCGCCCGTCCAGGCCGTGCGCCACAGCGTCCACGGCGTCGCGCGCCATCAGCCGGTAGGTCGTGTACTTGCCGCCCGCGATCATCACCAGGCCCGGCACGGGATGGGCGACCGTGTGCTCGCGCGACAGCTTCGACGTCTCGTCGGACTCACCGGCCAGCAGCGGCCGCAGCCCCGCGTAGACACCTTCGACATCGTCCCTGGTCAGCGGCACAGCGAGGATGCGGTTGACCTGTCCGAGCACGTAGTCGATGTCGGTCCTGCTCGCGGCCGGATGCGCCTTGTCCAGCGACCAGTCGGTGTCGGTGGTGCCGATGATCCAGTGCCGTCCCCACGGTATGACGAACAGGACGCTGAACGGAGTCCGCAGGATGATCCCGCTGCTGGAATGGATGCGGTCCCTGGGCACGACCAAGTGCACGCCCTTGGACGCGCGGACGTCGATGGTGCCGCGACCGCCGACCATGGCCTGGATCTCGTCGGTCCACACGCCGGTCGCGTTGACCACCTGCTGGGCCCGGATCTCCAGCTCGGCCCCGGACTCAAGGTCGACGGCGCGCACGCCGGTCACCCGCTCGCCCTCCCGCAGGAAGCCGGTCACCTGGGTCCGTGACGCCGCGTGGGCGCCATACCCGGCGGCGGTTCTGACCAGCGTCGTCACATAGCGGGCATCGTCCACCTGGGCGTCCCAGTAGATGAGCGCGCCAGTGAGGGCGGAACGCTTCAGCGCGGGCGCCACCCGCAGCGCCGCGCGCCGGGTCAGCTGGCGGTGCCTGGGCAGGCCCCTGGCCTGCCCGAGCGAGAACCCGAGGATGTCGTAGGCGCTGACCCCGGCGCCGACATAGACGCGCTCCCACGCGTGATGCGTGAACGGGAACAGGAAAGAGACCGGGTGTACCAGGTGCGGCGCGATCCGCTGCAGCAGCAGCGAGCGCTCCTCGAGCGCCTCCCTGACCAGGCCGATGTTGAGCTGCTCCAGATAGCGGAGGCCGCCGTGGATCAGCTTGCTTGACCGGGACGAGGTCCCGGAACCGAAGTCGCGCGCCTCCACCAGGCCGACGGATAGCCCGCGGGTAGCCGCGTCCAGCGCCACGCCCGCGCCCACCACGCCGCCGCCGACGACCAGGACCTGATGCTCGGTGTTCGCGAGCGCCGCGAGCGCAGCCGACCTTTCGGCGGGTCCCAGCCTCGCCGTCACGCCCGCCCCCGCCATCACGCTATGAACGCTACCGGGCGCGGTCGCCGGGTCACGCCGGCCGGCGTGACCCGCCGCCTTCTGGGCGCCGCAGCTCGCTGGATGTCACCACGACCTCGACCCGCTGGAATTCCTTCAGGTCCGAGTAGCCGGACGTCGCCATGGTCTTGCGCAGCGCCCCCATGAGGTTCATCGACCCGTCGGCCATGCTCGATGGACCGTGCAGGATTTGCTCCAGGGTGCCGATCGTGCCGACATTCAGCCGGGCACCGCGTGGCAGGTCGGGGTGATGCGCCTCGCTGCCCCAGTGATACCCGCGGCCCGGCGCCTGGGCGGCGCGGGCGAACGGCGAGCCGACCATCACCGCGTCGGCCCCCAGGGCCAGGGCCTTCGCGATGTCGCCACTGCGGGTCATCCCGCCGTCAGCGATCACGTGCACATAGCGGCCGCCGGATTCGTCCAGATAGTCGCGGCGGGCCGCGGCGACGTCGGCGATCGCGGTCGCCGTCGGCACGGCGACGCCGAGGACCGCCGCCGTGGTGTGGCCGCTGCCGCCGCCGAACCCGGCCAGCACCCCGGCCGCGCCGGTCCGCATCAGGTGCAGCGCGGCGGTGTACGTGGCGCAGCCGCCCACGATCACCGGGACGTCGAGCTCGTAGATGAACTGCTTGAGGTTCAGCGGCTCGGCCTTGCCCGAGACGTGCTCGGCAGAGACCGTGGTGCCGCGGATCACGAAGATATCGGCCCCGGCGTCGAGGACGGCCTTGTAGTAACGGACGGTCCGCTGTGGCGAGAGCCGCGCGGCGGTGGTCACCCCGGCCGCCCTGATCTCTTCGATCCTGCGCCCGATCAGCTCTTCCTTGATCGGCTCGGTGTAGATCTCCTGCAGCCGCCTGGTGGCCGCATCGTCGTCCAGCCCGGCCGCCTCGGCCAGCAGCGGCTCAGGGTCGTCGAACCTGGTCCAGAGGCCCTCGAGGTCGAGCACGGCCAGGCCGCCGAGGCGGCCTATCTCCATGGCGGTCGCGGGCGAGACAACGCTGTCCATGGGCGCGACGACCAGGGGCAGCTCGAACCGGTAAGCATCGATCTGCCAGGCGATCGACACCTCCTCCGGGTGCCTGGTCCGGCGCGAGGGCACGATCCCGATCTCGTCAAGCGCGTAGGCGCGGCGGCCGCTCTTCCCGCGCCCGATCTCTACCTGGGTCATGTGCGCCCCCACCCACCTCCCCGGCCCACTCCGCCGTAGTTCGGCGCCTCAGCGACCATCTGGATGTCGTGGGGATGGCTCTCGGCCAGCCCGGCGCCCGTGATCTGCGTGAACCGTGCTTCCTGCAGTTCTGCGATGGTGCGGGCGCCAACGAACCCCATCGCGGCTCGCAGCCCTCCGACCAGCTGGTTGGCCACCGCCGCCAGCGGGCCTCGGTAGGGCACCCGGCCCTCAACCCCCTGCGGCACCAGCTTGTCCTCGCGCAGCACGTCGTCTTGGAAATACCTGTCCTTGGAGAAGGACCCGCCGCGCTCGCTGTTCCGCAGCGCGCCGAGCGAGCCCATCCCCCGGTACAACTTGTACTGCTCGCCTTGAATGATGACCATCTCGCCGGGTCCCTCCTCGCATCCCGCGAGGAGGCCGCCCAGCATGACGGTGTCGGCTCCGGCGGCGATCGCCTTGGCGATGTCGCCGGAGTACTGCAGGCCGCCGTCCCCGATCACTGGCACGCCCGCCGGGCGCGCCGCCTTGGCGGCCTCGTAGATGGCGGTGACCTGCGGCACGCCCACCCCGGCTACCACCCGGGTGGTACAGATCGAGCCCGGCCCGACACCCACCTTCACCGCGTCCGCGCCGGCCTCGATCAGCGCCTGGGCACCCGCCCGCGTGGCGACGTTACCGCCGATCACGTCGACCTGGACGTTGCCCTTGACCTGCCTGATCATGTCGATGACGGCCTGGGCATGACCATGCGCGGTGTCCACGACGAGGAAATCGGCACCAGCGTCCGTGAGGGCCTGGGCCCGGCGCTTGGCGTCCTCGCCCACCCCCACGGCCGCGCCGACGACCAGCCGGCCGCCAGAGTCCTTCGTGGCGTTGGGGAACCTCTCGCTCTTGGTGAAGTCCTTGACGGTGATCAGGCCGCGCAGCCGCCCGGCCGCGTCAACCAGGGGCAGCTTCTCGACCTTGTGCTGGGCCAGCAGTTGCAGCGCGTCATCGGGCGGGACCCCGACCGGCGCGGTGACGAGCGGCATCGGCGTCATCACCTCGGTGACCCGGCGCCGGTGGTCGGCCTCGAAGCGGATGTCCCGGTTGGTCACGATGCCGAGCAGCACGCCCTCGGCATCGGTCACCGGCACCCCGGAGATCCGGAAGCGGGCGCACAGCTGCTCGACTTCCGCGACGGTCGCGTCCGGGCCACAGGTCACCGGATTGGTGATCATGCCTGCCTCGGACCGCTTCACCATGTCGACCTGCTGGGCCTGGTCCTCCACTGACAGGTTGCGGTGCAGCACCCCCGCCCCGCCATGGCGGGCCATGGCCACCGCCATGCGCGCCTCGGTGACGGTGTCCATGGCCGCGGAGACCAGCGGCACCCGCAGTGCGATGCGGCGGGTCAGCGACGCGGTGGTGTCCGCCTCGCTCGGCATGATGGCCGAGTGGGCAGGCAGCAGCAGCACGTCATCGAAGGTCAGGGCCGGCGGGTCGAACTTGGCGACGTCGGTCATGTCATTTCCCGGCTGCTCGGTTCTGGCCATGTCTCATCCTATTGACTCCGGCGCCAGGCAGGCCCGCAGCCACGCCTGCTCGTCACCGCCGATGCCGCTGCCGCCGCCCGCCGCGCCTGTACCCGCCAACCGCCCCGCCGCGCAGGTACCCGCCAGCTCCGCCGCACGAAGCCGCCAGCCCGCCCGCACGAAGCCGCCAGCCCCCGCCGCTACGGAGCCGCCAGCCCCGCCGCACGGAGCCACCAGCCCCGCCGCGCCGGGATCCATGCGGGGGAAGCATGGATCCCGGCGGGCTTTTCCGGGTGGGATCCGTACCACGGGGGAGCGCAGATCCCGTCTGGGGGCTCAGAGCGCAGGCCGCGCTCGCGGTCAGGCGATCCACTCCTCGCGAGCGATCACCCGGAGCCTGGCGAGCGCCCGGTGCTGTGCGACACGAACCGCTCCTGGCGACATGCCGAGCGCATGCCCGGTCTCCTCGGCTGACATACCGGTGAGCACGCGGAGGACCAGGAGCTCGCGCTGGTGCACCGGGAGCCGGGCCAACAGCGCCCGCGCCCGCTCAGCCTCGATATAGGCCACGACCGTCTCCTCGGGCCCAGGGCGGCTGTCGGGGCCGTCGGGGAGGTCCTCGGTCGGGATGGCGAGCCTTGCCGCATTCCTCATGGCATCCGCTACTTTGTGTGAAGCTATACCGAATACGAACGACGCGAACGGCCGGCCCATGTCCCGGTAGCGCGGAAGCGCGGAAAGGACGGCAATACACACCTCCTGGGCTACGTCGTCGGCAATATGGTAATGGCCACTTATCTGGCCGAGGCGGGCGCGGCAGTATCGGACGACCATGGGCCGGATCTGCTCGAGCACCGACTCGATTGCCGTCCGCTCGCCGCGGGCCGCCAGCGCGATCAGCTCACGGAGCATGGTCGGCTCACTAGCGCTCCTGAGCCGTTCTACCTGGTGTTTTGCCTGTCTCGCCGCGGCCAGTGGCTGGACTGCGCATCCCTCGGTCACGAAAACATCATGCCCAGAGAAGCAGAAATAATCATCATGGAAACAGCAACGGAAAGGTCACATTGATGTGTCGCCACGATATGCGTAGCAGTCGTAGTAACAATAGGTAATCGAGACGCTACTCTGTGTATTCAAGTTCCAAATTACTATCGTAATTAGCACCGTTTTTGGCGCGGCAATTGAAACAGCGCGTATTGGATCGGGAAGAATCGTGCCATTGTCGGCATCGGGGAGACTCGCCTCCTGACCTGCGGATGGCCCTGGTATCGCCCCGCCCGGTCCAACCCGTGCAGGCAACCCCCGGCCGCTAGATCGCCGATTTCGGGTATGTCATGGCAAAACCGTGAAGAGACATCTCATCCACGGTGGTGGATGGTCGCGCGGGCGTGAATTTCGGGCCCACCTCCAGCCCCGAGACCCTGTACGAGGCCGTGGCGCGGGGTGGGGACACGGCGGGTCTTGAAGAGCTCTGAGGTCGCTAGCTGCGACTAGGCCAGATACGCGGTGGCTGGGCACCCGATATTCCGGTCAGTCTCGATGATCAAGGAAACCCCGCGGGCTCGGCCGGGGCGAAGCAGGCTGCCGGAGCGGGGGTGGCACGAGCCGGGCACCACGCGGCGGGCGACGGGCGGCTGGCGGGAAGGCGGCGGGCGGGGCGGCGGGCGGCTGGCGGCGAGGGTGGCGGGGCAGGGCGGCTAAGGCGCCCTGGGGCAAAAGGTGTCCCGCGGCCGCGCTGGGCAGCGCGGCCGCGGGACAGCTATATCTGGCTGGCCCAGGTCAGTGGGAGTGGCCGTGACCGTGGCCGTTGGCCGCGGCGGCCTCAGGCTCCGGCTTCTCTACGACCAGGGCTTCCGTGGTCAGCAGCATCCCGGCGATCGACGCCGCGTTCTGGACTGCCGAGCGAGTCACCTTGACCGGGTCGATGACGCCCTGCGCCATCAGGTCGCCGTATTCGCCGGTCGCAGCGTTGTACCCGTGACCCGGGGGCAGGTCGGCGACGGCTGCGACGACCACGCCGCCCTCGGCGCCCGCGTTCTCCGCGATCCAGCGGCACGGGGCCTCGAGCGCGCGGCGGACCACCTGCACGCCGGTCGCCTCGTCACCCGTCTTCCCCAGGTCGCCGAGGCTGACCCCGATCTGCACCAGCGCACTGCCGCCACCGGCGACGATGCCCTCCTCGATCGCGGCCCGGGTCGCCGAGATGGCGTCCTCGAGCCGGTGCTTCTTCTCCTTCAGCTCGACCTCGGTCGCGGCGCCCGCCCGCAGCACGCACACGCCGCCGGACAGCTTGGCCACACGCTCCTGCAGCTTCTCCTTGTCCCAGTCGGAGTCGGAGTTCTCGATCTCGGCGCGAAGCTGGCGGATCCGGTCTTCGATCGCGGACTGCTCGCCATCGCCGTCGACGATGGTCGTGGTGTCCTTGGTCACCACCACGCGGCGCGCGTGCCCCAGCGTGTCCAGGCCGACATTCTCGAGCTTGAGGCCCACTTCCTCGCTGACCACCTCGCCGCCGGTCAGCACGGCCATGTCCTCAAGCATCGCCTTCCGGCGGTCGCCGAAGCCCGGCGCCTTCACGGCGACGACGGACAGGAGCCCGCGGATCTTGTTGACGACGAGCGTCGACAGGGCCTCGCCGTCCACGTCCTCGGCGATCACCAGCAGCGGCTTCTTGCCCTGCGCGACCTTCTCGAGCAGCGGCAGGAAGTCCGCCATCGACGAGATCTTGCCGCCGTGCAGCAGGATGTTGACGTCCTCGAGGACGGCCTCCATCCGGTCCTGGTCGGTGATGAAGTACGCGGAGATGTAACCCTTGTCGAACTGCATGCCCTCGGTGAACTCGATCTCGAGCCCCATCGTGGGCGACTCCTCGACGGTGATCACGCCGTCCTTGCCGACCTTGTCGAAGGCCTCGGCGATGATCTCGCCGATCTTCCTGTCCTGCGCGGAGACCGTGGCGACGTTGGCGATCTCGCTCTGCTCTTCCACCTCGCGGGCGGACTTGAGCAGGGCCTCAGACACCGCGGCGGCCGCGGCGTCGACTCCGCGCTTGAGCGCCATCGGGTTGGCCCCGGCGCTGACCGAACGCAGTCCCTCGTGCACCATCGCCTGCGCCAGCACGGTCGCCGTCGTGGTGCCGTCACCGGCGACGTCGTTCGTCTTGGTCGCGACTTCCTTGGCGAGCTGGGCGCCGAGGTTCTCGTGCGGATCCTCCAGCTCTATCTCACGCGCTACCGTTACGCCGTCGTTGGTGATGGTCGGCGCGCCCCACTTCTTGTCGATGACGACGTTGCGGCCCTTAGGGCCCAGCGTCACCTTGACGGCGTCCGCGAGACGGTTGACACCGCGCTCCAGCGCCCGCCGCGCGTCCTCGTCGAACTCCAAGCTCTTGGCCATGAGTACCTCATACTTACGTGTTCTGGATGGGTTTCATGCCACCGCCCCGGGCTCGCCAGTCGGCCGACCCCGGGGCGGTGCTGGACGCGCTGGCGCGCGTCCATCGCTACTTCTCGATGATCGCAAGCACGTCGCGGGCGGAGAGCACCAGGTACTCCTCGCCGGAGTACTTGACCTCGGTGCCGCCGTACTTGCTGTACAGCACGATGTCGCCGACCTTCACGTCCATCGGGACGCGCTTGGCGCCTGCGTCATCGAACCGGCCAGGGCCAACAGAAAGAACTTCGCCCTCCTGGGGCTTCTCCTTGGCGGTGTCCGGGATGACCAGGCCGGACGCGGTGGTCTGCTCGGCTTCGAGCGGGCGCACCACGATCCGGTCTTCGAGCGGCTTGAGAACAACCTTGGTGGCGGTCGTCACGATCTGACCTCCCCCTCCGGAAAGGGCTAGCTGAGAAAATGATTAGAGAGGGCGACCATGGCGGCCTGCCGTCGCGGGTGCCAGACCAGCCTCGTCGCATTAGCACTCTACTACGTCGAGTGCTAGTTCGGAACATTATCCGCACCGAACGGCGACGTCAACTTGAGCCCGTGGGCCGGCCAGGCTAGGCCGCCACGACGGCGGTCACCGGCATCGCGGAATCGGCCGGAAACTCGAGCGAGGACGGCGGCACGCCCCGGGCCAGAAGCTCCGAGCCCAGCGCGGCCACCATGGCCCCGTTGTCGGTGCACAGCCCGGGCCTGGGTACGCGCAGCCTGATGCCCGCTGCCGCGCAGCGCTGCCGCGCGAGCGCCCGCAGCCGCGAGTTGGCCGCCACTCCCCCGCCGATCACCAGCTGATCGACGCCGGTGGCCAGGCACGCGTCCACCGCCTTGCGGGTCAGCACGTCGGCCACCGCCTCCTGGAACGACGCGGCGACGTCGGCCACCGGCACCGCCAGCCCGGCGGCCTCGCGCGCCTCGACCCACCGCGCCACCGCGGTCTTCAGCCCGGAGAAAGAGAAGTCGAAGGTCCGGTCGCGGTACTTGCTCCGAGGGAACGCAGCGGCGGCCGGGTCGCCGTACGCCGCCGCGGCGTCGATCGGCGGGCCGCCGGGGAACGGCAGTCCGAGCAGCCTGGCCACCTTGTCGTAGGCCTCGCCCGCCGCGTCGTCGATCGTGGCCCCGAGCGGCGTCAGGTCGCCGGGCAGCTCGGTCACGAGCAGCAGCGAGGAGTGCCCGCCGGAGACGAGCAGGGCGACGGCGGGAAGCGCCAGAGGGCCATGCTCGAGCTGGTCCACGGCGATGTGCGCGGCCAGGTGATTGACCCCGTAGATCGGCTTGCCGAGCGCGAGGGAGTAGGCCTTGGCCGCGCACACCCCGACCAGCAGCGCGCCGGCCAGGCCGGGGCCCGCGGTGACCGCGATCGCGTCTACGTCAGCCAGCTTTGCCCCGGCCGTGGCCAGCGCCCGGTCGACGGCGGGAACCATGGCCTCCAGGTGTGCCCGGCTGGCTACTTCGGGTACCACGCCGCCGAACCTGGCGTGCTCGCCGACGCTGGAGGCGACCGCGTCGGCCAGCAGTTCGTGCCCGCGGACCAGTCCGGCGCCGGTCTCGTCGCACGAGGTCTCGATGCCGAGCACCAGCGGGGCGGTCACCGCGCGCCGCCAGCGAAGTCGCGCCGCATCACCAGGGCGTCAGCGCCGGACGGCTGGTAATAGCCCTTCCTGATCCCGATCTGGCTGAACCCGTACCTGCGGTACAGGTCCTGCGCCCGGCTGTTGTCCGTGCGTACCTCCAGGAAGACCTCCGCGCATCCTCGCCGCGCCGCCTCGGCCAGAAGCGCATCGAGCAGCGCCGAGCCGGTTCCCTGTCCCCACCGGTCGGCGGCCACCGCCAGGGTGAGCACGTCGGCCTGGCTCGCGGCCACCAGGAGCCCGGCATAGCCGGTTATCACGCCGCCGTCGTCGGCCACCAGGTAGTAGCGGCTGCGTGGCTGCTCGGCCAGCTCGCCCTCCAGCATCTGCCTGGACCACGCCTCCTCGCCGAACAAGGAGCACTCAAGGACCAGCACGGCATCGAGGTCCGCTGGCGTCATCGTGCGCAGCGTGCGGCTCGTCACGGCGTGACCCGCTTGGGCTTGCCGGGCACCCGGGCGTCGGGCCGGCGCAGGTACAGCGGTGCCGCGGGCGGGTAGGGAGCGTGCTCGGCCAGGCGCTGCGCCGCGATGGCCGCGAGCTGCGCCGCGTCGGGATAGCGCGGTGGAATCGGGTCGCCGCCCAGCTCGGGGTAGAGCAGCGGCCCCTCGCCCGCGACCGGGCACGATGAGCTGATCTCGGCCGAAGCCAAGGCAGCGGGAAGGCCGACCGCAGGTTCGCCGATGCGCTGGGCACTGGGCGCGTAGCGCGCCCAGTAGACCTCCTTGCGGCGCGCGTCCGCGGCCACGATGAACTCGCGGCCCGCGGCGGCCGGGGCGGCCGCGCGCGCTATCGCGTCGAGGGTGCACACGCCCACGGCGGGAATGGCCAGCGCGCTGGCGAGCACGCGCGCGGTCACCAGTCCGGCCCGCAGGCCGGTATACGGGCCGGGACCGGTCCCGACGGCGATCGCCTCCAGGTCGCTGGGGGCGGCGCCGGCCGCCGCGAGCACCCGCTCGATCGAGGCGGCCAGCAGCTCGCCGTGCCGACGGGAACTCACCGTGGTCTGGTCGGCGAGCACGCGAAACCCGTCGTGCAGGGCGACGGTCACCGCAGGGGTCGCGGTGTCGAAGGCGAGCAGCAGCACGGTTGCACAGCGTAGGTCACGCGGCGGCCTGGTCGGGCAGCACCGCTCAGTGAAAACCGGCCAGCATCTCGTGCGCTGCCGCGAGCGCGGCAGCGCGCAGGGTGGCGGACGGCACCGGCCCGAAGCCGCCGCCACGCTCCTGCCCCTGCATCGTGACGATGATCAGTACGTTGCGGTCCCGCGCCACCACGGTGACCTCGTCCGTGGTGCTACCGCCGCCATGGAACACCTGCAGCGCGGTGAACGCGGTCGGGCCGAGCCCGACCGCCGCGCCAATCTGCGCCTTCGGTGCCCTGGTTGACTTGGCCGGGTGCTGCAGCGTCTGCAGATCCTGGCCGTAGGCGTCGATCGCGCTGAACGTGGCGCTGCCGTCCCCGCTGGCCAGCAGGCTCGGCGCGAACGCCTGGCTGGTGACGGTGAGCACCCGGAAGTTGGGGCGGGTGTCCAGGGTCCATGTGCACTGGCTCTGGGTGGAACTGCCGAGCGCCTGCGACACCTTGGCGACCTGGCCGGGAAGATACTGGCTGAGCGTTGCGGGGCTCACCGCGTCACATGCGTTCGGGACCGCGCGGAACTCGCCCGGCTGGAAAGTCGTCACCAGGCCGCTGCTCGGCGGCGGCGCCGTCTTGCTCTGGAACGGCAGCTTGCCGAGAACTCCCAGTATCACCACGACCGCGACCGCGACCAGGCCGACGGCGGCGATGATCCGGCGCCGGGACTTCCTGGCCCTGGCCGCGGCGGCACGGCGGCCGCGCTTCCGGCCGGCCGGCTCCTCCTGCGGCCATTCCTCGTCGTCGTCCGGCGGGCCGCCCTGGTCCCTGGACGCCACCCCGGCCCGGCCGGCCGTGGGCTCGTCATCCTGGTCGGTGCGCGGCCGGCGCTCCTTGCGCCCGGGTCCGGCGGGGTAGATGCCAAGCCCGGCCCACGGCGGCGGATCCTCATCGACGTGGTCGTCGAAGGCGTCTATGCGCGGCCGGCTGGAACGCTCGGGACGGCTGCGTTTCCCCTGCTCGTCCGATGGCCCGCGGCGGCTGCGCTCGGGCAGCCGCGCGGACCGGCGGGGCGGAACCCCCTGAGCCACGGCGCGCCTCCGGGGAAGGTGATCGAGCGTGCTGGATGACGGCAGGGTAGCGCGGACAACGCAGCCCGGTGGTACGAACGGTGCTGCGGTCGGACAGAACGGAACTATAGAACCTCAGCACCGTCGAGCAGGGCCAGACTCG
Source organism: uncultured Actinomycetota bacterium (assembly GCA_963729365.1). Taxonomy (GTDB): domain Bacteria; phylum Actinomycetota; class Actinomycetes; order Streptosporangiales; family Streptosporangiaceae; genus JASHPR01. The sequence goes on along the minus strand of CAVSNQ010000024.1, from coordinate 319,062 downwards.
CCGATTCGGCCGCGGCCTCCCAGCGCTCGCCCGTGGGCACGAGCCTGACCGTGCGGACCTCGTCGGGTGCTCCGGGGTCGAATGACCGGCTCGCTCCGGCTCCGGGCTCCGCCGCGGGCCGCACCATGGCGATCTTGATCTCGAGGTGGCTCTCGGCCAGGTCCTCCACGAGGCCCTCGCCCCACTCGACCACGGTCACCGAGCTCTCCAGGTCGGCGTCCAGATCGAGATCGTCGACCTCGGCCCGGCTGCCCAGCCGGTACGCGTCCGCGTGCACGAGGGCCGGCCCGGTGCCGTCCATTCTGGGATGCACGCGGGCGATGACGAACGTGGGCGAGGTCACCGGGCCGCGCACGCCAAGCCCCTGGCCGATCCCCTGGACCAGCGTGGTCTTGCCGGCCCCGAGCGGCCCGGTCAGCACCACCAGGTCGCCCGGGCGCAACAGCGCGGCCAGCCGGAGCCCGAGGCCGCGCATGGCGGCCGCGGTCGGAACCCGGATCTCGGCCAGTACCACGGCTACGCCGTGCTCGCGCGCCGCGGCGTGTCCGCCACGCTGCGCGCGACCAGCTCGCTGATGACGCGGTTCACGAACTCCGGCCGCTCCAGGATCACGGCATGGCCAGCTCCGGGCACCCGCACGAGCTCCGCACCGGGGATCTGCTCGGCCAGCTCCTCGCTCTGCTCAGGCGGCACCAGCCGGTCCCGCTCGCCGGCGATCACGGCCACCGGCACCCGGCCGAGCACGGCGAGCGCGGCCCGCTCGTCATGGCTCAGCAACGCGAGGTAGAACGCGGCCACGACCCCGACGGGAGTGGCGCGGATGATGCGCTCGAGGAAGTCCACCACGGCCGGGCTGACCGAGGGGTCACCGAACGCCACGTACCGGGTACCGAGGAAGGCGAGGTCGCCCCCGGCCTGACGGGCCCGCTCGACGAGAGCGGCGGCCAGGCCGAGGCTGGCCCCGCGCAGCACCGGCGCCGCGGCCTGCCTGGCGACCGGGCGCAGCAGCACCGGGATCCAGATGGTGGGATCCACGCCGCCGGCGATGGTCGATATCAGCACGGCGCCGATCACCTTCGTGCCGAACAACTCGGGGTGCTGGCGAGCGAGCGCCATGACCGTCATGCCGCCCATCGAGTGGCCGACCAGCACGACCGGCGCATCGCCGGGCGCCGCCGCCTGCAGCACCGCATACAGGTCCTCCCCGAGCTGGGGGATGGTGCAGTGCTCCTGGCCGCACTCGCCGGACTGGCCGTGACCGCGCTGGTCCCAGAAGACCAGCCGGGTCGCGCCGGCGAGATCCCGGCGCTGGTAGTGCCAGACATTCTGGCTGAGCGCGTAGCCGTGGCAGAAAATGATCGTGACCGGGGCGTCGTCCGGCCCGTTGATCTCGGTGTGCAGCGGCACCCCGTCGTTGGCGAGCACGGTGAGGGCCCGGCCGTGCAGCTGGCCGAACGGCTCGTCCGCCTCCGGATCGGGTCGCAGCCGCAGCCGGCCCACGGCGACCTTCTCCGCCGCGATGACGGCTCCCGCGCCCGCCGCCACCGCCGCACCAACAGCCAACCCGGCGACGCCGGTGATCCGCCGCCAACTCGCCATCAGCTCTCCCGTGACGCTCGGGGAGCGCCGGGCGCCCCCGCGGATCTGGCCGCCGCCGGGCCAGGCCCGGGGGCGCGAACGGCGCCCCGCCCGGCCAGCGCGCCGGTCAGGACCGGATCCATGCCCTGTGTTACCCCAAGGTAGCTTCTGGGCACCCGGCCGGCGAATCTCACCACGATCTCGTAGGACAGCGTGCCGAGCGCGTCCGCCCACTCCTGTGCGGTCGGCTCGCCCGCGTCGCCGGGCCCGAACAGTACGACCTCGTCGCCCGGCGCGACGTGCGCGTCCCCGAAGTCGACCACCACCTGGTTCATGCAGACCGTGCCGGATATCGTCCATCGCCGCCCGCGGACGTGCACCTGGGCCGTGTTCGACGCGTACCGCGGAATGCCCTCGGCATAGCCGAGCGGCACCAGCCCGAGCGTGGCGTCGGCGCTGGTGACGTGGCGGTATCCGTAGGACACGCCGGTGCCGGCCGGGACCCTCTTGACCTGGACAAGCTGCGCCCTGATCGTCATCGCCGGGCGCAGCCAGGCCGGGGCGCCGCCGGGGAGCGTGGAAAGACCCACCACCGCCCCCCCGGGCCGGACCAGGTCGAACCAGGTTTCTGGGAGGGTCAGCGTGGCCGGCGTGTTGGCCAGGTGCCGTACCTCGGGCCTGGCGCCCGCGTCCTCCGCGAGCTGCACGGCGCTGCGGAACGCCGCGAGCTGCGCCGCGATCGACGGATGCCCCGGGATGTCCGCGCAGGCCAGGTGCGACCAGATCCCGACGATGCGGGCCTGGCCGGCGGCTTCGGCGGCCAGCCCCGCGGCGACCAGGCCCGGCCAGTCCGCCTCGGTCGCGCCGCCCCGCGACATCCCGGTGTCCGCCTTGAGATGCAGCCGGGCCGGCCGCCCGGCCCGTCCGGCGGCGGCCGCGATCTCGCTGACCAGCGCGGCCGATCCCGCGGACAGGTCGACGTCGTGGCGGATGGCGTCCTCATGCGGGGCGCCCGGCGCGCCGAGCAGGCAGAGCACCGGCACGGTCAGCCCGGCCTGCCGCAGGGCCAGCGCCTCGGCCACGTGCACGACCCCGAGCCACGTGGCACCGCCGTCGACCGCGGCCGCCGCGGCCGGGATCATGCCGTGGCCGTAGCCGTCGGACTTGACCACCGCCATCACCTGCGCGGCGCCGACGTGCCGGGCCAGGGCGGAGACATTGGCCTTGATCGCGCCCAGGTCGATGAGCGCCTCCGGGTGACCATCCATGAGGTCACAGTCTGCCAGCAGTGCCCAGCGGCAACGGCCAGGCCGCACCCCGCCCGGCCGCGCCGCCGCCGGATGGCCGAGTGCGCACGGCCGGCCGGAACGTGATAGGCAAGCAGGATGGTCGAGCTGATTCCGCGGGAAACACTTTTCGGCAACCCGGAGCGGGTGAGCCCCGCTATCTCCCCTGATGGCACCCGGCTGGCGTGGATAGCGCCGCACCAGGGGGTGCTCAACGTCTGGGTCGCGCCGGCCAGCGCCGACGCCGGAGTGGACTGGCCGGCGGCCCGGATGGTCACCGACGACCGCGACCGCGGCATCCGCGTGTTCGCCTGGGCGCACGACGGCCGGCACCTGCTGTACCTGCAGGACACCGGCGGCGACGAGAACTGGCGGCTGCACGACGTCGACCTCGAGACCATGCACCGCCGCGACCTCACGCCGTTCGATGGCGTGCAGGCGCGGCTGGTCGCCATGGAACGGAAGTTCCCGACCGAGCTGCTGGTCGCGCTGAACCGGGACAACGCCGAGCTGCACGACGTCTACCGGCTCGACCTGGTGACCGGCGAGCTGACCAAGGAGGTGGAGAACCCCGGTTTCATCGTCTGGGTCGCCGACGCGCAGCTTGTGGTCAGGGCGACGATCGCGCCGCGGCCCGACGGGAGCCTGGTGGTGATGGTGCGCGACAGCGCGGACGATGACTGGCGGCCGCTGCTGACCGTTCCCGCCGAGGACGCGCTGACCAGCGACGTGATCGCGTTCAGTGCGGACGGCGGCTCGCTGCTCGGCGTGAGCTCGGTCGGCGCCAACACCGGCAGGCTGGTCCGGATCGACGCGGCGACCGGCGCCGAGCAGGTGCTGGCCGCCGATCCCGAGGCCGATGTGAGCGGCGTCCGGATCCAGCCAGACACCCGGGAGCCGCAGATCGTGACCGTCGAGAAGGACCGGTCGGAATACGTCGTGCTCGACCCCTCGGTCGCCGACGACCTGGCCGCGATCCGGGCGCTGCACACGGGCGATCCCGCCTTCACCGGGGCCGACGACGCCGACGCGACGTGGCTGGTGGCGTTCACGACCGACTCCGGCCCGGTCCCCTACTTCGCCTACGACCGGGCCAGCAAGACCGGGCGCTTCCTGTTCGAGAACCGGCCGGCCCTGTCCCGCTACGAGCTCGCCTCGATGGAGCCGTTCTCGTTCACCGCCCGCGACGGCCTCACCGTGCACGGCTACGCCACGTTCCCGCCCGGCGCGGACCGTTCCGGGCTGCCGACCGTGCTCAACGTGCACGGCGGCCCGTGGGCCAGGGACGGCTGGGGCTTCGATCCGGAGGCGCAGTGGCTGGCCAACCGCGGTTATCTCTGCGTGCAGGTCAACTACCGGGGCTCGACCGGCTATGGCAAGGCGTTCGTCAACGCGGGCGACCGTGAGTGGGGCGGGCGGATGCAGGACGACCTGACCGACGCCGTCGCGTTCGTCACCGGGCAGGGCTGGGCCGACCCGGCGCGCGTGGCCATCTACGGCGGTTCCTACGGCGGCTACGCGGCGCTGGCGGGCGCGGCCTTCACCCCGGATCTGTACTGCTGCGCGGTGGACATCGTCGGGCCCTCCAACCTGAAGACCCTGATCGAGACGATCCCGCCGTACTGGGCCCCGATGATCGCCCAGTTCCACCGGCGGGTGGGGGACCCGGCCAAGGATGCCGACTTCCTCTGGTCCCGGTCCCCGCTGTCCCGGGTGAGCGATATCAGGATCCCGCTGCTCATCGCCCAGGGCGCGAACGACCCGCGGGTGAAGCAGGCCGAGTCGGAGCAGATCGTGGCCGCGCTCGCCGCAGCCGGGATCGACCACGAATACCTGCTGTTCCCCGACGAGGGGCACGGCTTTGCCAAGCCGGAGAACCGGCTGCGGTTCTACGCGGAGGCCGAGCGGTTCCTGGCCCGCCACCTCGGCGGCCGGACCGAGGATTAGGGCCCCTAACGCCACGCCACCCCCCGGTCAAGCCACCCGGCGGCCGGCCCGAGAGCGGTGGCGCGGGGATCCCGGGAGTCGCCCCCGGGATCCCCGCCCGCTCACACGGGCATGGGCTGAACCCCGGCCAGGTCCTCACGGGTGACCCGGATCAGGGCAACGATCACGATCAGCGCCAGCACCATGATCCCGGCCGACACCTCGAACCCGCGGGAGAACCCGACGGCCAGGGCGTGGTCGTAGATCCCGGCCTGCGCCGCCTTGGCCTGCGCCGCCGTCACGTGCAGCGGGTGGCCGGCCCGGGCCGCGGCCACCGCGGCGGCCTTGGCCACGGCCGCCGCGTGCCCGGCGGTGTTGGCCACCACGGTCCAGGCCACGGTGCCGAGGATCGCCAGCCCGATCGCGCCGCCGACCTGCTGGCCGACGTTGGGCAGGCTGGAGGCCAGGCCCGCGTCCTTGTCGTCGACCTTGGACAAGGCGACCAGGGTGGCCGGCATGAACAGCAGGCCGAGGCCCGCCGCGGTCACCAGCATGGGCCCGAGCAGGCCGCCGGCGTACGTGCTGTGCTCGTTGATCCGCGACAGCCAGAACATCCCGCCCGCCGAGATGGCCGATGCGGCCAGCAGCAGCGGCCGGGCGCCGATGCGCGGCACCAGCTGCGTGGACAGGCCCGCCATGCCCATGATCATCGCGACCATGGGCAGGTAGGCGACCCCGGTCTTCAGCGCGCTGTAACCCCACACGTGCTGCACGAACAGGGTCAGGAAGAAGAACATGCCGAACATGGCCGTGCCAATGCAGAGCATGACCAGGTTGGCGCCAGACCGGTTCCGGTTGCGGAAGATGCGCAGCGGCATCAGCGCGTACTTGCTGCGCGACTCGATGACGAGGAATGCGGCCAGCAGCACCACGGCCGCGGACAGCGAAACCAGGACCTTGGTGTCGCCCCAGTGCGAGACGCCATTCGGGGTGGTGGCCGCGCTGGTCAGGCCGTAGACCAGCGCCACCAGGCCGAGCGTGCTGGTGATCGCGCCGGGCAGGTCGAACCGGCCCGGGCGGCGCTTCGACTCGGCGAGCGCCCGCGGGGCCAGCAGCGCGACGGCGATCCCGATCGGGACGTTGACGAAAAACACCCAGCGCCAGGACACGAACGTGGTCAGCACGCCGCCGGCCAGCAGGCCCACCGCGGCGCCGCCGATGCTCATGGCGGCGTAGATGCCCATGGCCCGGTTACGCGGCGGACCCTCAGGGAAGTTGGTCGTGATCAGCGACAGGGCGGTCGGCGCGACGATCGCGCCGCCGACGCCCTGCAGGGCGCGGGCCGCCAGCAGCCAGGCCTCACCCGTGGCGAACCCGCCGAGCAGCGAGGCCACCGAGAACAGGATGATCCCGGCGATGAACACCCGCTTGCGGCCGAGGATGTCCCCGGCCCGGCCGCCCAGCAGCAGCAAGCCGCCGAAGGTGAGCGCGTAGGCGTTCACCACCCATTCCAGGCCCGAGCCGGAGAAGCCGAGCGCGGTCTGGATGTGCGGCAAGGCAACGTTCACGATGGTGGCATCGAGCACCACCATGAGCTGGGCGGTGGCGATGACCACGAGCGCCAGGCCAAGGCGGCGGTTCCCGCCGGAAGGCTGGCCATCGCGGCCGGCGACGACGCCAGGCCCCGCCCTGCGGCCGGTATCGGGCTGTGCGGTGGACATGACAGTCTCCTTGCTGAAGAGCGCGGTGAGCTAGCGTCCCGGCGCGGTGCGGCGAGACGTTCGAGGTTTGGTTGTGTGAGAGAAGGCTGCAACCAGGTGCGTGCGGGTTGGTCTAGGTTCGGCTGCGGCGGGTCCGCGGACCTGCAGCCCGCGGTCGGCCGGTCAGCCGCCCGGCTGCGCGGTGACTAGGGTCTCGCTCACCTCCCCCGCACGCTGGCCCCCGGTCGTCGGCGGGGTGGTGGTGGTGGTCCCGTCGTCCGCGCCGCTCTCGGCGCGGGCCATCTTGCGAACCAGGTCCAGCAGGCAGGCGCGCTCCGAATCATCGAGGCAGCGCCAGGGCATGCGGGCCATGAACTCACGGTGCACCTGCTCGCGCAGCTGCATTCCCGCCGGGGTGAGCACGAGGTTCTTGATCCGGCGGTCGACCGTGCTCGGCTCCCGCCGGGCCAGCCCGCGCTTTTCCAGCAGGTCGGCGATGGCGGTCACGTAGGACGGATCGCAGTGCATCATCCCGGCGAGGTCCCGCATGGCCATGGGCGAGCCAAGCGCCTCAAGGGCCTTCACGCAGAAGCCCGGAATGCCGAAACTCTGCGCGAGCTGATCGACCTTCGCGATCACCCCTTCGACCAGCTCGCCCATGGCCTCGAAGATCTCCGTGCCGAGCTGATCGGCTGGCTTTCCCATGTCACCTCCCTCGGCCGGCGGCCGCGCGGCGCGGCGTTCGGACAGAATACCGAGCTGCTCAATAGTTGAGTAGCTCAACCATAGACCAGCTAGGCTGAGCAAGTCAATCTTTTATCAACTCAAGTAATGTGGCACGGGTCACAGGTCGTCGTGGCACGGGTCACAGGTCGTCGTGGCGCGGGTCACAGGTCGTCGTGGTGCATGTCGCGTGGCGCATGTCACCGGTCGTCGTGGCGCGGGTTACCGGTCGTCGTGGCGCGTGCGCCGTGTCTTGGTTCTCGCTGCGTCAGCGGCCCGCGACCGACCTGGTCGCAGCGGGAATGGCCGTGATGATGTCCGAGGAGCCGATCGGCGCGCCCTCGGCGGCCAGCCGGGCCGCCAGGCCGTGCAGGTACGCGGCGGCCGCGGCCGCCCGGGACGGGTCGAGGCCCTGCGCGAGCAGCGAGCCGGCCAGGCCGGACAGCACGTCACCCGAACCCGCGGTCGCCAGCCAGCTGGTGCCGGTTGGGTTCACCAGGACCTCCTGGTCCGGCGCTGGCGAAGCGATCACCGTGGTCGATCCCTTGAGCAGCACGGTGCAGCCGAGCTCGGCGGCAGCGTGGGTGGCGAACCGGAGCCTGCGCGCTTCCACGTCGGCCCGGTCCGCGCCGAGCAGCCGGGCCAGCTCGCCCGCGTGCGGCGTGAGCAGCGTGGGCGCCGAACGCGGCAGCAGTTCGCGGTGCGCCGCAAGCAAGGTGATCCCGTCGGCGTCGACCAGCACCGGCACGTCGGTCGCGAGCACCGCGGTGAGCAGGCTGAGCGAGGCGTCACTGGTGCCCATGCCCGGGCCGGCCGTCCAGGCCTGGACCCGGCCGGCCTGCTCGATGGCCGCCCCTCCCTCCTGGCCGGCCTGCGTGGTCGTGATCACCGCCTCGGGCCAGCGCTGCCTGACCAGCCCGGCCGGGACCCCGGACGACACCAGCCGGACCATCCCGGCCCCGCCGCGGATGGCCCCGCCGACGGCCAGCGGCGCGGCCCCGGTGAACCGGTCGCTGCCCGCCACGATGCCCAGGACCCCGCGCCGGTACTTGTCCGACTCGGCCGTCGGGCGGGGCAGCCAGTCCGCGATGTCGGCGGCCTGGGCCGCCGCCACATCGGGCGCGCCGAGGTAGCCGCGCAGGCCGATGTCGATGAACTCGACGACTCCGGCGTGCGAGGCGCCGGGATCGATCAGCAGCCCGGGCTTCAGGGTCCCGAATGTGACCGTCACGTCGGCCCGCACGGCGGCGCCCGCCACCTCGCCGGTGTCGGCGTCGATCCCGCTGGGCAGGTCCACGGCCACGACCAGGCCGCTGGCCCGCTGCGCCGCCGCGGCCAGCGACGCAGCCGGTTCCCGCAGCCCGCCATGCCCGCCGATGCCGAGCAGCCCGTCGATGATCAGGTCCGCCGCGGCGACCGCCGTCTCGGCCGCCGCCTGGTCGTCCGCGGCCTCGATCAGCCGCCCGCCGGAGCCGCGCAGCGCCGCGGCCCCGCCCTCGTGCACCCGCGAAGCCGCGGCGACCGCCGTGACGACGGCGCCGCGGGCGGCCAGCCGCGCACCGGCGTACAGTGCGTCTCCGCCGTTGTCCCCGCTGCCCGCCAGCACGACGATCCGCGACCCGTAGACGCCGGTGAGCAGGCCCGCGCACACCGACGCCAGGCCGGCCGCGGCCCGCTGCATCAGCGCGCCTCCTGGCAGCAGCGCCATCAGCGCGCTCTCGGCCGCCCGGACCGCGGCCACCTGGTGGGCGTTCCTCATGCCGGGCCTCCGCCCGGCATGCTCAGCCCGCCCGCCGGCCTAGCTTGTTCGCGCTGGGCGAACAAGCAGCCGGCCAGCGCCGGGAGGACGCGCGCCATCCGGAAGATCTTCGCGATGTCGACGCCAAGGCCCACGATCATGACCCAAGCCTGCCATGCCGGTCCGCCGGGGTAGCCGCCAGGCAAGGCGGTCAGCCGGGCCGGCCCGCGCCGACGGTCCCGGGGGCGGCCCGCGCCGACGGTCCCGGGGGCGGCCCGCGCCGACGGTCCCTAGGTCAGCCCGCGCTCGCGCCCTGGCCGGCCGCCACCGGCAGCGGCTGACGCGCCGCGCGCTCCCGCATGTCGTCGACCTGGCGTAGCCGGATCGGCCGCACCGTGCTCATGGCCTGCACCGTGCTCGGGGCCCGCGCGGCGCTCGCCGTGGCCACGTAGTCGTCGGACCAGAGGTCGGGCAGCCGGTGCCGCACGGCGAAGGATGCGGCCTCGAGCCGCGAATGCACGCCGAGCTTGGTGAGCACGGACTGCAGGTGGGTCCGCACGGTGGTCCGCGACACCCCGAGCAGGTCCACCATCGCCGCGGTGTCGAGCCCCTCGACCAGCATCATCAGGCACTCCCGCTCGCGGGTGGTCAGGTGCGCGGCCATCCGGATCTCCTGGTTCGGATGGACGGGCCGCCGCGACGGAGGCGCGTCGGGGACATCGACCACGATCGCGCCGCTCATCACGCGCTCGAGCGCGGTAACGAGCGCGCCGACACCGCGTGACTGATGCAGGTAACCGGATGCCCCCGCGTCAAGCGCCCGGCCCACCGCCTCGCTGCCCGGGCTGGCGCCGAGCACGAGGACGCTCGTGCTGTCGCAGGCCGCGATCACCCGGCCGATGGTCTGGGCGTCGCCGTCCGCCGGGGCGTTGCGGTCGATCAGGCACACGTCCGGCCGGTGCATGCGGACCAGGGTGATCATCTCGGCGGCGCTGCGGGCCACCCCGCAGACCTCGTGCCCATGTTGGCTCAGCACGGTCGACAGCGCGTCGAGGAACACGATGTGGTCATCACCGAGCACTACCGTGGCCACGCGGTCACCCTCCCATCTCGATGCGCGCCGCGACGGCCACCACGGGCCTGCGGCCCTGGTCATCCCGGCCCTCGCCCCGGCCGTCCAACTGAGACCTCACGCTTACTCCCCCCCGTCCCGGACCGCTCGCCGCAGCTCGATCGCTGATCTCGAGTTTTCAGGTCGGTCATATTGACATATCCGGGCGGGCCCGGTTGCGAACACTGCCCGCAACCGGTCGGAACGGCTTGGATCGGCGGCCTTCCGGGTGAACCAGCCCATGTTTGAAGACGCCTTCGCCCCGGCGTACGTTTACAGGAGGTTACGCCGATATACACAATGTAATCTGAAACTAACTTTTAGTAATCAGAAACCTGACGCTCGGCGCTAACCGGACGCCACCGCAGCGACCGGCTCGGCCAGCCCGGCGGGCGAGTACGCGGCCGTGAGCGCGGCGCGCAGGGCGGGCTCGCCGTACTGGTCAGCCAGCCGGCCGCGGGCGGTCGCGGCCAGGCGCGCGGCGACCTCGGGCGAGTCGAGCAGGTACCGGACGCCCGCGGCCAGCTGGCTCGGCCGGCGCGGCGGGACCAGCACGCCGGTCACTCCGGGTATCACGAGGTCGGGAACCGCGTTGACGGCCGTCGCGACGACCGGGACGCCGCAGATCATCGCCTCGACGATCGCGGTAGGCAGTCCCTCGTACCGGCTGGACATGGCAAAGACATCGAACGCGGGCAGCACGTCGAGCACGTCCGTGCGCTCGCCGGCCAGGATGACCCGGGCACCCGGCGGCAGGTCCGCGACGCGCCGGGCGACGCGTCCGGCGAGCTCGCCGCCGCCCACCCAGACGCCGATGACGTCCGGCCGGGCCAGTTTCCCGATCGCGGCGATGAAATCCTCGGGTGCCTTCTGGTACGTCAGCCGGCCGACCGCGCCGACGACGATGGCGTCGTCCGGCACGCCGAGTGCGGCGCGGGCCCGGCGGCGGGCCTCCGGTAGCCCGGCACTCGTGCTCGCCCGCAGCCGGTCCGGCCCGTCCACCGCCACGCCGATCGTGCGCACGCGGTCCGGTGCGATCAGTTCCCGCCGCACCGCCTCGGCGGCTACCGCGCTGCCCACGCACAGCGCCATGTCGGTCATCCGGCCGAGCCGCCGCTCGATCGACACGTAGGCCCGGCGCCGGATCGTCGACTGGAACTCGTGGAACGGGAAGCCGTGGAAGGTGTGCACGATCCTGGGCACGCCCGCGCGGCGGGCGGCCAGCCGGCCGACCGCCCCGGCCTTGGCGCAGTGGGTGTGCACCACGTCGAAGTTCCGCTGCCGGAAGATCGCCTCGAGCTGTCTGAGCGCCTTCAGGTCGCTGCGGGGGGCGATCACCTCGCGCAGCAGCGGCTCGACCAGCACCTCGATGCCGGAGGCGGCCGCTTCATCGAGCAGCCGCCCGCCGCTGCCGGTTATGATCGTGGGCCGTACCACCTCGGGGTCCAGGGCCTGGGCACCGCGCAGGGCGAGCACCCCGGCCCCGCCGTCGAGCCGGGTGATGACGATCGCGACCCGGATCATCGCCGGCCCGGGCCGGTCGGGCGGAACGGGACCGTCGCCGACCCGCCGCCGGTGATCCCGGTGCGCTCGGGAGGCCGCAGGCCGGCCGCCCGGGCGACGCGCACGGCCTCGAGCCGACTGTGCACGTCCAGCTTGCTGAAGATGCTGCGGGTGTGCGTGCGGACGGTATCGGTGGAGATCAGCAGTTCCTCGGCGATCTGCCGGCCGCGCTTGCCTTCCGCCATGCTGGCCAGGACGTCGCGCTCCCGCGGGCTCAGCACGTCGAGCGGATCGCCGTCTTCGCGCGCCTTGCGGACATCGTCACGCAGCTCGCGCAGTATCTCGCCGAGCATCTCCGGCGGGAACCAGGAATGACCCTGGCACACCCCGCGGAGCACGGTCTCCAGGTCGTCGGCGCCCTGCTCCTTGGACACCCAGGCGGCCGCGCCGGCCCGGGCCGCATCCACGGCGTGAGCCACGTCGTGGTCACCGCTGACCACGACCACGTGAGCGGCCGGCCACGCCGCCTTGAGCCGCGACAGCACCTCGCCGATTGCGAAGCCGAGCGGCTCAACCTCGATCAGGATGACATCCGGCCGCAGCCAGCGGACCACCTCGGGCAACTGGGGGTCATCGGTGCTGCAGCACCCGGCCACCCAGAGGTCGGGCGCGGTGGACAGCCGGGAGGCAAGCGCTTCAGTAACCATCCTGAAGTCGTCCACCAGAAGCAATCGCCGCACATCCACTACCCCACTGTGCAGCGGCGACGTGGCATTGTCCTCATACAGATGAATGAGGAACCCTCGTCCTGATAAGGGGGGATGGACGCTGCGGCCGACAGTTGATTACCTGGCGTGCCTAAAAAGTCACTCTCCGGCTACGGAACGCTTAGTCCGGGCCCAGTCGGGCCACGCTACCGCGCTGATGACTCCAGGCCGCGTGCGGCGGCGGTACGGCCGGTCAAGCGGGCCAGGCCGCGGCTCGATCAGGGCGCGCTATTGGGGCAGCCCTGCGTAATGGCACTGTCCTCGGTGGGCCAGTAACTGGGCAGTGCGCTGTAAGGGTTTCCGCCCGTCCCGTCGGTCACGTAGACATAGCCGGCATTCCGGGTCCTGGACAGGTTGAGAGCGCTGGTGACCTGCGATCCCGCGGTGGCGTAGACCGTGTTGGCAAACCGGTCAGGGTTGTATTCAAAAGCCCAGCTGGGCACGTCAATGTTGTGGTAGGCCGCGTACGGCCCCTCAAAAGCCATCACGACATTACTAACCGACATGTAGCCCTGATCCGGGTAGGTTCCCGGGTTAATCCAGATCGAGGATCCCGGATTAGCGCCGTAAATGTAATGTGCCAGTTTCCGGTAGTAAGGAAGCTGGCTGCCGATGCCGCGGACCTCGTCCAGGAACATATCGGTAACCCCGTACCAGGCCTTGTAGTGCTGGACGTCGGCTTCCACCTGCGAGGCCGGGCGCAGCCCGTAACCGGTCGACGAATAGCCGAGGATCGTGACGCCCGCGGCCCGTTCCTGCTTGACGATGGACTGGAAGTGGGCCACCGGGCCGGTGCCTGCTCCCGTCCCCGAGATATCCAGGATCATGTAGCTGGGCACGGGCTTGGTGTCCGCGGCCTGCTGCCAGATCCCTGACGCGTAGAAAAAGGCCGGGACGAAGGCATGCTGGGGATGGCAGTTTGTGGTCTTGAGGACGGCGTTCTGCGTGGTCAGCTTCGCGGTAATGCCGGCCGCGGCGCCGAGCACCAAGACGGCGACAATCACTACAACCGTCACTGGCCTGGTGACCCACGCGAGGCGCCTTCGCGGACCGCCCCGGGGATTTCCTATTGTTGACATATCGGCATCAGCCCTGATCGGCTCTTCTCAAGCTTATTAACGCAGCCATGGTGACTCCGGCTGGAGCCCCCCGGCAGGCAGGCAGTCGTATGGGTTACCCCCGGCGCGGTCGGTGATGTACACGCTGCCGGCCCGGCGCCGCATGGCGAGCAGAAACGCGTGGTCATAATTCTCGCGCGGTACCGAGTACACCACATGGTAGAACTTGTCGGCGGGCCGTGACCGCGTCCAGCGCGGCACCGCGAGCTGAAGGTAGGCGCGCCATGGGCCCTCGAAGGTACCGAGCAGATTGGCGTGCTCGGCGTAGGCCTCGAGCGGATGCGCCCCGTGGTTGAACATCACCATGCGCGCGCCGATGTAGCGGGCGTCGCGCGACAGCCCGGCGTAGTAGCCGAGGTGCTCCGCGGTGATCGAGACCCGATCGAAGCACACGCCGGCCACGTTGTACCACTTCAGGAAGTGTTCCAGGTCGGTGAGCGCCTCGCGGACCGGGCGCTGGCCGTAGTTGGTGTCCACGTATCCGGCCACCGCCACGCCGCACTGGCGCATGCGGTCAAGCGCCGGAAGGAAAGCGGCGTCGGGCCCGGTTCCCGGCCCGTTAGCCACGTTCAGTATCACCATCCGGACCTGCGAGCCGTGCTCGGCCAGCATTTCCCAGTCGTCCGGCCGGACGTCCGGGCGGAAGTACGCCGGGACGACCAGACGCGGCGCGGCTAGCTGCAAGCGATCAGCAGTGCGCCTGGGCATAGCTCGCCTCCCACAGATCGGCCAGGGACGCCGCGAGATCGTGGCGCGGTCGCCAGTCGAGGTCCAGCCGGGCTAGGCCGATGTCGGCCTGCTGCCACAGCAGGTCGCCGGAACGCGCCGACCCCGGTGAGTCTTCGTGCACCGCTCCTGCGTACCCGCTGATCGTGATCAGCTCCTTCACTAGCGTTCGGGTCAGAATCCCGATGCCGCTGCCCACGTTGAGCACGGCGTGCGGAAGCGCGGGCGCGCGCGCGGCGGCGAGCACCGCGGCGGCGACGTCGCGCGCGTCGATGAAGTCACGGATCGCGTCCAGCGGGCCGAGCCGCACCTCGGCGTCGCCGGCCAGGGCCCGGCGCAGCTCTGCGGCCACCCGGCCGGGCAGGCCGCTCTCGGGTGCCCCGGCCCCGACCGGATTGAACACCCGCAGCACTACGGCGTCGAGCCCGGCCATCCGGGCCAGCTCGACCAGCCGGGTGCCGGCCAGCTTCGTGGCCCCGTACGGCGCGGCCGGCCGGGGCGGCGCGGACTCGATCACCGAGTCGCCCGGCTCGACCCGCCCGTACTCGGCCGCGGAACCCAGGTGCACCAGCCTGGCCGGCGTCTCGGCCAGCAGCATCGCCCGGACCAGCGAGTAGGTGCCGGTTATGTTGGCCGCGGCCAGCACGTCCGGGCCGCCCACGGTGAGGCCAGCGCAGTTGGCGATCGCATCGGGCGCCACGGACGCGATGATCTCGGCGATCCTGGCCGGGTCGCCGGTGGCCAGGTCGAGCTGGCGGTGCGCGGGCGAGCCAGGCAGCCCGGCCCGGCCCGCGGTGACCACCTCCGCGCCGGCCACGGTGGCCTGGCGCCACACGTGCCCGCCGAGGAATCCGCTGGCGCCGAGGATCAGCAGCCGCATCGCGCCGCCCACTGTGCCGCCCGCTGTGTTGCCCGGGGGGGACGACCCCCCAGGACCGCCCCGCGTGCCCTCACCCCCCACCCGCCCTTCACGGTCCCGCTGCCCGGCCGGCCACGGCCGGCCGTCGCGGCTGTCCCCGGCCTCCGGCCGGAATCACGCTTCGGCATGCACCCTGCTGGACAGCTCACTGGTGGTACTCGTTGGCCTTGAAGCGGGCCAGGTTGGCCGGGTCGCGGAACCAGTCGATGGTCTCGCGCAGGCCCTCGTCCCTGGTGTACTGAGGCTGCCACCCGGTGCGCTCGCGCAGCTTGGTCGCGTCGCACACCAGCCGCATCACTTCGGAGTCCTTGGGGCGGAGCCGCTTCGGGTCCTCCACGATATCGGCCTCGACCCCCATAAGTCTGGCGATATCCTCGGCGAGCTTGCCGATCGCGATGTCGTCGCCGGGCCCGCAGTTGAACAGCTCGCCGATCACCGCCGACGCCGGGGCCTCGCCGAGCGTGATGAACGCCCCGGCGGTGTCGGTGACGTAGGAGAAGTCGCGGGTCGGGTCGAGCGCACCCAGCATCAGCTGCTTCGAGCCGCTGGCGAGCTGGGTGATGACCTGCGGGATCACCGCGCGGGTGGACTGGCGCGGCCCGAACGTGTTGAACGGCCGCAGCGTGACCGCGGGAACCCCGAAGCTCAGGTGGTACGACTCGACCAGCTTGTCGCCCGCCACCTTAGAGGCCGCGTACGGCGACTGCGCCTGCAGCGGGTGCGTCTCGCTGATCGGGACCGTGCGCGCGGTGCCGTAGGTCTCGCTGGTCGAGGTGTGCACCAGCCTCGGGGTCCGGCAGTCGCGCACGGCCTCGAGCACGTGCATCGTGCCGATCGTGTTGGTGTCGATGAACGACCGCGGCGCGCTGTACGAGTACGGGACCGAGCCGATGGCGGCCAGGTGGTAGACCACGGCCGCTCCGTCGATGAGCTCGCGCACGGTGGCCGGGTCGCGCACGTCCCCGAACACCACGTCGACCTGGTCGGTGATGTCCGCGTCCAGCGTGTCCAGCCACCCCTTCGAGCTGAACATGTTGTACAGGACCATGGCCTTGACCCGGTACCCGCGCCGCACCAGCCCTTCCACCAGGTGGGAGCCGATGAATCCCTCGGCCCCGGTCACAGCAGCGATATCCGTCATGAGTATTTCCTTCCGAATTTCCCAGTTAACGATGTCCGCGATCAGCCGCGCTTGGCCTTGTGCCTAATAGGCGTGGCGCACCACCCTCCCGAGCACGACGAGCGCGAACCCGCCGACCACGACGAGCAGCCACGTGCACGCGACGATCTGCCCGAGCACCCCGAGATCGCGGAATACGATCTCGAAGGCCAGGGCGGCGGCACAGGCGACGAGCGGGAAGATCCGCGAACCGAGGGCCTGCAGGGTCAGCGCGAGGAACATCGCCGCCCCCAGCGCCCCGTACGCCGCCAGCTGGGGCAGGTACGCCCGTTCGAAGTGCACCAGCCCGGTCGCGTCGGCGATCACCACCGCCGCGGCGGTCAGCACCGCGGCCGCGGCCACGTACTGCAGCACCGCGCAGAGCAGGATCAGCCGGGCCCGGAGCCCGAACCCCCGCATGTCCCTGGTCGCTCGCATCAGCCGCTGGGTGCGCCGCCGGTACCAGAGCAGGCTCCACTCGGCCGCGCCCATGCTCAGCGACAACGGCAGCGCGGCGAGCAGCGCCCCGACGTTGATCCCGCCGTGACCATGCGGGCCCGCCGCGACCGGGAAGATCAGCAGGCCCGCGGCGACCAGCCCGAATCCCACGGCCGGCAGCGTGCCCAGCCACTCGTCCCGGTGGAACAGCTTGCCCTTCGCCGGGCCGGACCGCTGGGTGAATACGAAGGCCAGCGCCAGCGCCAGCAGCGGGGTGGAGGCCATCGTGGCCCACGCGACGTGCTCCAGTTGCGGCGGCCGGCCCAGCGCCAGGAAGGCGGCGCTGTACAGCACGCCGGGGCCGAGCGCGACCATGAGCCACCCCTCGGCGCCCAGCACCATCAGCGTGCCGGCGCCGAGCATGTACACGCCCTCGCCCGCGCCGAAGAGCAGCGCCGACAAGGGCGCGTGCACCACGTGGCCGGTGACGGCCAGCGCGGCGGTCACCACCGCGAGACCGGCGACCAGGGCGACCCGCAGCAGCCGCCGCGTCTGGTCCATGTCCATGGTCCGGCCGAGCCGGATGTAACCCAGGTAGGCCAGCCCCTGGCCCATCGACCACGCGGCGAGCAGCGCCACGATCAGCGCGACCTCCACGCCGGGCCCGATGAGCAGCCCGACGGCGGCCGGGAAGCAGACCCCGGGCAGGGCGTAGAGCAGGCCGTGCAGCGCAGGCCTCAGCTTGCTGTTGCCTGCCCACGGATCCGTGGGCGCGTCCGGCTCGGCCGGCTGGCGCTGCACCCGGAAGTACATGTCCTGGGCGAGCGCGAACACGTCGGGATAGCCGTACCGTCGCTTGGCCGCCTGGTCGCCCAGGCCCTCGAACTCCAGCGCGCTGGCGATCTCCAGCGGATCGACCGCGGACTCGCACACCGCCGCGAACTGCTCGCACAGCGCCGCGACGGTACGCGGCACCCGCTGGTGCCCGTTGGCCGCGACCGTGACCCGCTGCGCCTCGGCCCGCGGCAGCTGATCGTTTCCCGCGCTCATCCGGCCGCCTCGAGCAGTTCGGTCTCCTCGTCGCGTTCCGGCAGCTCGGCCACGGTCAGGTCATCAGACTCGTCGTCCAGCTCAGCGTTCGGCAGCTCGAGGCCGGTGCCGACGAACGTGTAGATCTCGTCGAAGGCGCTGATCGCGCGGTCGACGGTGAAGTACTCGAGCGCCCGCATCCGCGCGGCGGCACCAAGCTGCCGCCGCAGGCTCGCATCCTGCAGCAGGGCGAGGCAGGACTGGGCCAGGGCCTCGGGGTTGCGCGGGGGCACGATCATGCCGGTATCGGCGACCGCCTCGCTGACGCCGCCGACATCCGTGGCCACGCACGGCCGCCCGCAGGTCATCGCCTCGATCAGGGTGTAAGGGAAGCCCTCCGAGATGCTGCACAGCACCACCACCTGCCCGGAGTCGTAGGCGTCCCGGATCTTCTCCACCCGCCCCTCGAACGTCGCGGCGCCGCTCAGGCCGAGGTCGGCCGCGAGCGCCTTGCACCGTTCCAGGTACGCCTCCTGGCCCTGGGGAGGCGAGCCGAACATCCGCAGCTTGGCCTCCGGCATCTGCTTGTGCACCAGCGCGAACGCGAGCAGCAGCGTCTCCAGGTCCTTGACCGGGTCCACGCGGCCCGCCCACGAGATCGTGGGCACCGCGGGCTCGCTTTCGCTGGCCGGGAAGTCGGCCGGGTCCACGCCGTTGTAGACGGTGCGTACCCGGGACAGGTCGGCGCCGAGCTGTTCCTCCCAGCGCTTGTTGTAGACATTGCCCGGCGTGATCATCTCGGCTTGCTTGTAGCCGAGGGAGCACAAGCGGCGCAGGAACCGCAGGTGCAGGGCCCGCACCGGCCACCGGAACGGGCTGCGGCGGCTGTGCAGGTACTGCTCACGCATGTAGATGCCATGCTCGGTGACGACCATGGGCGTGCCGTACCGCCACTTGGCGGCCAGCGCGGGCAGCGCGCCGAGCCCGTTGGTCACCGCGTGCGCCACGTCCGCCCGCACCGGCGGGTACGACAGCGGGCGCAGGGAGTGCTCGAGCAGTTGCATCGCGGTCACGGCGTCGTGCAGCGTGGCCGCCGCCTCGGTCGAGTCGATCCGCCAGTCCCGCCAGGCCTCGCTGAGCAACCTCACCGCCCAGTCGCTGGACAGGCTGGCGCTGAGGTTCTCGACCTGGGCGAACTCGAACACCTCGCGCAGGACATCGGCGAAGCGGTCCTGGCCTTCCGCCGGGGGGGCGAGCAAGACGTCGATCAGGTCGGGAAGCGCCGGACAGGGCACCGACCGGGATCTCCGCCGGCCGCGCCGTCCGGTGGGCGGCCCGGCCGGCGGAGGTCCCCAGAGCGGCATGGCCTGCACCGACGTCACGTTGTCCGGCAGCGACCATCGCACCGGCTCGGCACCCGTCGCGACGAGGGCAACCAGCGAGAAGTCGTAATCAGGCATCCCGCGAACAAGCTGGTCGCACCACACGCTGACCCCGCCGAACTGGTGCGGGTAGGTGCCTTCTCCGATTAGCGCCACATCCATGTAACTTCACGTCACCTGACTTAGTTTTGTTGCTCCTGTCTGCCAACGAGATGGGGGAACCAGCTCTCCTTGGTTGCTTCCTTCAGTTACCTTCAGTTGCCTTCCGTCGCCTTCAAGATCGCGGAACCGAGCCGTCCCTTCGGCGCGGCCGCCGGGTTCAGCACCGCGTTGATGGCGTCCGTCGAACGGGTTCGCGGTGACCGGGTGGTGGCCGGCGCTGCGGCGGCGGCAGGCCCGGCCGGGTAGGGGGTCGCCTTGAGCACGAGCGTGAGCGGCCCGGAGCCGAGCGTGGTGTAGTCGGAGCGCTCGCCCGCGTACGCGGTGCCGAAGGCCGCGCCCTTAGCCGAGCCGATCTTCGTCCCGTTCGGGACGGTGACCGGCACCGACGTGCCCGACGGCCCGTTGATCGTGACCGTGTTGCCCTGGACATAGCCGCTGACCGTGCCCGCGCTCAGGCTCTGGGCCCAGATGTCCTGGGCGTCCAGTGCCGCGCCGTCCGCGGACATCCGCTGGTTGATGATCGGCGTGTTGCCCGCGTAGACGGACCGGTAGTCCGACAGCACGCCGTTCATGAGCGGGTAGCCGAGCCGGTCCCCGGTGAGGTTGGACTGGTGCATGTAGAACGGCCGCGGGTCGTTCTCGAGCACCGCGCCGAGCATGGTCCTGATCTGCGTCGGCAGGATGTACGACGCCCACCCGGTCTTCAGGCTGAGCGGCCCGATACAGGTCGAGACCCCGCTGGTCTGGCAGACCCCGCTGCCCCCGTCAGCGGTCGAGTCGTAGATCCAATTGTACTCGGAGGTCTCGTCGGCCTTGCTGGCGACGTTGTAGAACACGTCGATCGGGTGCCGGGGCAGGCCCAGCGCCGTGCCGATCGGGCGCATGGCCGGCTCCCTGGAGGCGTCCATGGCCACCCACTGGATCCCGTCCTGGTCGATGGCGTTGACCAGGTTCGGGTTGTCATCCGGCTGCTGCGGCAGGATCCGCAGGCCGGAGTACTCGCCGGGGGCGAACTCGGTGGTGCTCATGGGGATGCCGTTCTGCGCCGCCCACTGCACGTTGTTCTCGATCTCGCCCTGAATCGTGTCGAGGTCGACGTACTCGGTGTTGCCGCCGGAGTCGGTCACGCACTGCCACGGGCTGACGGTCAGGTCCTGGATGCAGCCGAGCCAGGCGTGCGTGTAGGTGTGGTTGATCCACCAGAACTGGCTGGCGACCGGCTGGAACGCGGCCAGCAGCGGATCGGTCCCGTTCACCTGGAACCGCGCCGACGCGCCGCCGTTGAACAGGTACTCGAGCTCGAAGTTGTGCTGCTTCTGCCAGTTCACCGCGTAGGTCACGTCGGCCGCGGTCATCCGGATCGGCGTGGTGTCCGGGGTGCCGGGCGGGCAGACGCTGTCACCGGGCGTGCAGTCGCCGGTCTGGCTCCACTCCGCGTCCGCGTTGAACACGTCGTCGTAGTCGACGGTGAGGTAGTTGCGCCAGTAGCCCAGGTGCACGCCCCGGGTGACCCAGTCCGCGACCGCGTTCGCGATGTACCGGTACTGCAGCTGGTAGTAGTTGTAGCCGAAGCTGATCTCCATCTGCTGGCGGCCGGCGTTGTCATACACCCCGGCCAGCGTCCCGGTCGTGGTCGTGCCGGGGATCGTCGCGGTCAGGTACGGCGCGAACGAGGACGTGGCCGTGCCGGGCAGCGGCTGGGCCAGGTAGCCGTACGACGTTGCTCCGCCCGACGTCCCCTCGAAGCTGAACGTGCCCTTGAGGTACCCGAAGCTGTCGGCCTTGGCCGCCGCCGTCACGGTCACCTGCGTGCCGTCCAGCGAGCCGCCGTAGGCCGGCGCATTCATCCCGACGTTGCCGGTCGGATAGAGGTAGGCGTCTACCTGGCGCACCGAGAACGCCGTCTCGTAGCTGGCCAGCGCGCTCAGCTCGGCCGCCGAGAGCCCCGACGGCGCGTCACTGGGCAGCACGACGCCCTGGAAGTTACCGACCGGCGTGCCGCCCGCCAGCGTGCCGGACAGGAACGAACTGGTGATCGTCGGCCGGGATGAGTCGGCCAGGTTGACCACCGTGGTCGGCACGCCTTCTGACGTCAGCTGCTGCTGGATGGCCTGGACCCACGGCGTGCCGTCGGTCACGATAAGCACGTTCAAGTCGACCCGCGGGGCCGACGTCGCCGCGGCCGCCGCCATGAGCGCACCGCTCGCCGGGATGACCATCCCGGCTGCGGGCCCGGCGGCCAGCGCGACTGGGCCGGCCACAACCACGCAGCCGGCCACTACGGTGATCACGAACCGCAATCTCCCGCCCACTTTGTTCAGCCTGTCCTCTCGTTCCTGTTGACCCGGACGTCACCGGGGCGAATCGGCTTAGCTTGACGCGGTCGCGGACCGGCGGCGCGCCACCGCCCGGCGCGCACGGCGCGGGCGGGTCTCGAGGATGTGCTCGTACAAGTCGTCGACCCGGCTGACGACGGAATCGATGCCATAGCGGTCGAAGACCTTGCTGTCCGCCTCGCGCGGCCGGGGGCCGGCCTCGTATTCCTTGCGGATCTCGTCACGCAGTGCGTCCACGGTCCCCGCCACCATGCGCGCGCGCTCGGTCTGGATGCCGTCCAGGGCCGGGCAGGTCGTGTAGAGCACGGGCAGCCCGCTGGCCAGCGCCTCCAGCACGGACAGCCCGAATGTCTCCTGCAGCGAGGCGGCGACGTAGAGGTCGAACCCGGCCAGCATCGCGGTGGTGTCGGCCTGGTACCCGCCGAAGATCACGTGCTCGGTCACGCCGATCCGCTCGGCCGCCGCCTCCAGCCTGGCCTGGTCCTCGCCCCGGCCGATCACCAGGATCTTGCACCGGTCGCCGAGCATCGGCGCGGCCGCCTCCATCATCAGGTCGACTCGCTTGTTCGGGTCGAGGCGGCCGAGCGCGCCGATCACGTAGGTCTCGGGCGAGATGCCGAACTGCGCGCGGACCCGGTCTCGCGCCTCGGCGTCGAAGCCGAGCCCGTCGGTGTCCACCCCGTTGGGGATCACGGTGATCTTCCTGGCCCGAACGCCCCACCGCACCAGGCGGTCCTTGACGATGTCGGACACCGCGATGGTGGCGTCGGAGAACCGCTCTGACGTCAGGTACAGCGTGCGGACCCCCCGGGTCATCTTGCGCCGCTCGATGTGCGTCTCGCCGATCGAGTGCTCCGTGGTCAGCACCACCGGCGTGCCGGCCAGCCGGGCCGCGGGGCGGGCGTAGATCTGGGCCCGGTACAGGTGCGCGTGCACCACGTCGTACTGGCCTTCCTTGATCAGCTTGTACAGCCGCATCAGCGCGGGCAGCTCGGTGTTGCGCTGCATCCCGATGTTGCGGACCGACGTCCCCTGGTCCCTGATCATGTCGGCGACCGGGCCCGGGTTGTACAGCGTCACCACGTCTGATTCGTGCCGGGTCCGCCGCAGTATCATCGCTAGCTGCAGCTCGGCCCCGCCGGCATCGAGACCGGTGATCACGTGAAGTACTTTCATGGACGTCTCCTCTTAATGGGTTTCGGCCGGGGGGGTTTGGGGGGGTTGTCCCCCCGGGCGAGACCTGAGCGCGATACGCCCCCTGTAAAGCAGCCGTTTGGCTGCCATCCGCATGGCGTCGTCCTGCTGACCGACGTAGATCCTGGGCAGTGCCATCAGCCCGATCTCGGGCTTCGATGCCTCCACGGCGCACGCGTACTCGTAGCCCGCGTCGCGGACGGCGCGCCTGGCCGCCGCGTCCATCGACCCGTACGGGAAGGCGAACCCGCGGATCTCGGTGCCGAGGAGCGCGGCGAGACTGGTCCTGCTCTCGCTGACTTCGGCCGTGAGCTGCGCCGGGCTGGCCCCGGCCAGCCGCATGTGCGTGGCGGCGTGCGAGCCGATCTCGATGCCTGCCGCGGCGAGCTCGCGGACCTGGTCACCCGTCATCAGCGGCCAGGTGGGGCCCTCGTCCCACTCGTTGGTGCTGCCGAGCCGGTCGGAGATGATGTAGGCCGTGGCGCCGAAACCGTGACGCCGGAGCGCGGGCAGCGCGGTCTCGAGCACGTTGACGTAGCCGTCGTCGAAGGTGAGGCCGACCAGCCCGCGCTGGCGGCCGGCCCGCATCGCGTCGACGAGCGTCCCGATGCCGACTCCCCGCAGGCCACGGCGGGCCAGCCAGGCCATCTGCTCGGCGAACCGGCTCGGCGACACGCACAGCTGGTACGGGTCCTCAGCCACGTCGGCCACGCCGTGGTACATCAGGATCATCGGCGTGTCGCGCAGCCCGAGCTGGCCATCCTGCCGCCATGAGTCGGCGCGGGTCGCCCGGGCGGTATTCATCGCTCCCCCTCCGATCGATGGGTGATCAAGGCGGCCAGCGTCCGCGCGAGGATGACGACGTCCAGCCACGGCGACCAGTACTCGATGTACTGGTTGTCGAAACGGGCGCGCTCGACGATCGAGGTGTCCCCGTTCAGGCCGTGGACCTGGGCCCAGCCGGTCAGCCCGGCCTGCATCCTGGTCCGGTCGCTGTACCGCAGGATCTCGTGGCCGAATTGCTCGGCGAAGTACGGCCGTTCCGGCCTCGGCCCGACCAGGGACATGTCGCCGCGCAGCACGTTCCACAGCTGCGGCAGCTCATCGAGGTGGGTCACCCGGAGCCACCGGCCCAAGGCGCTGCTCTGGTGACCGGACACTCCCCAGGAGGTGTCGGGATCGCCGGACCCGCTGAGCGTGCGCAGCTTGATGACCGGTGCGGTCCGGCCCGGGCCGGTGACCCGCTCCTGGCGGAACAGCGGTGTCCGGCCGGTCTGCAGCCTGATCGCGATGGCCAGGACGAGCAGCACCGGCGCCGCCGCGATGAGCAGCGTCGCGGCGATGATCACGTCGAGGATCCGCTTCAGCACCAGGCCCGTGGTCGAGTGGCCAAGGCGCCGGAGCGGGATGAGCGGTATGCCCCAGATCTCGTCCAGGCCCGACCGCGGGACCGCCATCCCCAGCTCGTAGAGGCGCGGCACCACGCAGACATCGGCCCGCAGCGGCCTGCTCGCCCGCAGCACGGTGACCAGGTCCTCGTCCTTGCAGCCGGCGTAGCAGACGATGACCCGCCGGATGCCCAGCCGGGTGACCACGTCCGCGAGGTCGGCCGGGGTGCCGAGCGACGGCAGCGCGAGATCACGGCGGGGCGGGCCGCAGTCCAGGTAGCCCCGGACCTGGAGCCCGAGTTCCGGGTGCGCGCGCATCAGCTCGCCGATGTGCGCGCCGAACGTCCCGGCGCCAACCACGAGCGCCGACTCGGTGAGCAGGCCGCCGCGGTGCGCGGCCCGCAGCACCGCGGATACCGCGACGCGGAAGGCGATCACCAGGCCGGCCGACCACAGGGCCTGCCGGACCGCGGGGGCGGCCGGCATCCACGGCAGCAGGATCAGCAGCGGCAGCGCCGCCGCGGTCAGGATCCGCCCGGCCTGGTCGGCCACGCGCAGGCAGATCCGCAGCCGGTGCAGCCCGCTGGCGGCGAGGATGAACAGGACCGCGAGCGCGTAGGCCGCGGGCAGCAGGCCCACGCGCCCGGCCACGCCCATCGCGGCGGCCAGCGCGAGGACGTCGGCGACCGGCAGCGCGAGCACTGCCGCGATCCGGCCGGCCCCTGGCCCGCGAGCGCCCGCTGGCGCGGGCTCCGCCGCTGGCCCTCCGGGCCATGTCCCCCGTCACCGGGCAGCGCGGCGGGGACACGCCCGAGTGGGCCGGTGTCCGCGCCGCGCTGCCCGTGGTCAGCCGTCATTACCGTCCCGCCGCCACGGCGGCCCGGGACCGGGTGACCGCGCTGCCGCCGATGAGCTGCCGGGCCACGGTCGTGGCGGCGTGCTCGGACCCGAACACGAAGCGCATGACCGGGCCCATGGTCGGAGCCACGGCCGGGCCCATCACGTACAGGCCGGGAACGGTGGTCTGGTAGTCGCGCCCGACGACGGAGCTGCCGGTGCCCGGCACGGTCCGCAGGCCCGCGAGCATCTGCTCGCCGAAGAACGGCAGCCGGGTCAGGTCGGTGCGGTAGCCCGTGCCCGCGATCACGTGGTCGGCGGCCAGCTCGCGGGACGAGCCGTCGGCCCCGGTGAGGCCCAGGCGCACGCCGCCGTCCTGCATTCTCGCCCACTTGACCGACAGGCCGGTCAGGGCCGGGAACTGCCCGTCCACCCGGACGCGCAGCCAGCTGGCCCCGGCCGGGCCGAGCGCGGTCCGCGCCCGGTACACCCGCGTGGACGTCGGCAGGTGCCGGAACGCACCCGGGTGGTTGGAGTAGAACCAGGTGGCCCAGCCCGAGCCGAGCCCGGACTCCGGCTCCTTGAGCCGCTGCAGCAGCGGGCGGTCCAAGGCCAGCGGCGCGCCGTTCCAGCGGATGTTCTTCCTGGCCACCAGCTGCACGCTGGCCCCCTTCTCGTGCAGCAGCGCGGCCGTCTCAAGCGCGGACTGGCCGGCGCCGACCACGATGACCTGCTGGCCCTTGAAGGCCCCGAGGTCGGTGTGGGCGGATGCGTGCGTGCCCACCGAAGCGGGCAGCGCGGACAGCGGCTCGGGCACGTACGCGAACGCCTCGACGCCAATGGCGACGACCACCTTGCGCGCCCGCACCTGCTCGGAGTTGGCCAGGGTGACCTCGAACCCGTCGCCGGCCCGAGCTATGTCGGTGACCAGCACCTCGTCAATGTCCGGCACGAGCTCGGAGCGGAACCACTGGCCGTAGGCCACGAACGTGTCCAGCGGCACCGGCAGTCCGTAGTCGGCGTAGGGGCGGCCGGTCGCCTTGCAGAACGCTTCAAGCGTGTGCGTGTGGCCCGGATCGGACAGATTCGACGCGAATCCCTGTGACTTGAGGAACATGCCCTCGGGCATGAAGTCCCGCCACAGCTGCATCGGCAGCCCGAACTGACGGACGCTCACTCCGGCCTTGCGCAGGTGCGCGCCGAGCGAGAGTCCGTACGGGCCAGCTCCTACTATCGCGACCTCGACGGCGTCGCTCATACTCGTGTCCCCTCCTTGGGCGATCGCGGCTCTGAGGGCCGCGCGGTCGGTATCTGGGTATCCGGCCGCGAGCGCGGGGCTCGCCGGCCTGCTCGGGCAGCCGCGCGGCCGCCGGAGAAACGGAAATCTGTGCTTGGTGCCTTGCCCTGCGGCAGGCCTAGCGGCCGCGTGGCCATGCGCCAGCCCATGCGCAGGCACATCAGGCCGAACGGGCGCAGGTCGTCCCGCGCGAACCAGGCGGCCTCGTCGACCGCCCGCATCGACGCCAGCCACGACCTCAGCCCGAGCTCGCCGCCGCGCCAGTAGCTGAGCGCGGCGATCGGGTCGTAGTTCTCCACCACGAACCTGCGGGTCTCCTGCTCGCTGACCGGTATGGCCTGGCCGGTCAGGTCGAGGTAGCAGGCCGTGGCGACGTCGGTGCCCGCGGTGTCGCGGAAGAGCTTGAACTGCGCGCCGATCCTGGGGTTGAAGTCCAGCAGCTTGTACTGGCCGTCCCGGGGGTCGAGGCGCAGGTCGAGGTCGAGGATCCCCTGGTATCCCACGCGCTGCAGGAGCCCGGTGATCTGGTCGCGGAGCTTGTCGTTGGGCTCGGAGCGGCCGAGGCAGGTCAGCCCGGCGTGCGCCGGGTACGAGCGCTCCTTGACTCCGGTGAAGGCCTGCGGCAGGTCGAGCTGGCGTCACAGTAGCCGTGGAAGAACCAGTCCTGCCCGGGCCCGCCCGGGATGAACTCCTGCAGCATCAGCCCGACGCCGGCCTGAGCGCAGGCACCGTAGATGTCGTCCAGCTCGCCGGCGTCGGCCAGGATCGAGGTGCTGCGGATCCTCCCGTGCCCGGTCCACGGCGCGGTCAGCTTGGCGATCAGCGGGAAGCCCGCGTCGGCCGCGAAGGCGCGAGCCGCCTCCAGCGACTCAGGCACCGCGGCCTGGGCGCTGGGCATGCCGACCTCGCGGCAGAGCTCATGCAGCGAGAACTTGCCCGCGACCCGCCGGGGCAGATCCCGCGGCGGAGCCGGGAACAGGAACTGCTCCCGCAGGACGTCGCCATGCTCGGCCAGGAAGATGGAGCCCGCGTCGTCGGTCGGAATCAGCACGGCGGGCTGGCCGATCCGCTCGGCCAGGCGCAGCAGGCCGGCCTGCACCCGCTCGACCTCGTCCGGGTCCGGCTGCCAGAAGAAACGGCCGCGCAGGTAACGGGAACTGGCCGCCGGCGCCCACGGGCCCTCGTGCACCCCGTAGACGGGCACGCCCATGCGCCCTAGGCTGCGGATAACGCCGAGGCCGCCGTGATGCATGACGTTCGGGTCGAACTTCAGCACCACCGCAGGCGTGTTCCCGGTGGCACGGGCATAGTCGCTGGTCATCAGCGCACCGGCCGTGCGGACTCGGGTACAGGCACTGTGGTTCCCCCTGGCGGTTTGGTGGTCTTCACGCGCTACTGGGCACGTGAGATAAAACTGTGCCAGCTGCGTTAGCCCGGAACATCCGTCATCAGGGTGAGGAAATCTACCCACAGCGGCCGAGCATGAGCGCTGGAGATCGCGACGCGGCGCCGAATCACCTGCTCCGCAGGGCATTCCGGGCCCTGGGGTAGGCCGGTGAGGCGAGGGGTGATTCCTGGGTGATCCAGCACCGCACGCCAGGGCGGCGACGCTGAATTCATCCATGCCCGGGCGCCCTCTCTGCGTGATCCTTCCGATCCGGCCCGGGCCGACACTAGGGGGCCCGGCGTGGGAGCATTTCAGGATATCGCTAGGAATCACGGGACGCGTGCGTCACCCCGGGCCCTGGGTCCCCAGGGGTAACCAGATCGGTGCGGGGCTATGCGTTCAATTCAGCGATCTAGGCCGCGATTACGTCACTCGACCGTGACCGCCGCGGGCCGCGTTACGCCAGGCTTCGCACCGTGTCCGCGAGCGTGCCGGCCACCCGTTGCGCGCGGCCGGGGTCCACCGCCTCGACCATGACCCGGACGACGGGCTCGGTGCCGCTCGGCCGCACCAGGACCCGGCCCGAGTCGCCGAGTTCGGCCTCGGCGGCCCGCACGGCCTGGGCCAGGTCGGGCGACGAGGCCACCAGCGACCGGTCCACTCCCGGGACGCTGATCAGCACCTGCGGGTACCTGGTCATCACCTTCACGAGCTCGCCGAGCGGCCGGCCGCGGCTGGCCGCGGTGGTCAGCAGGTGCAGGCTGGTCAGCAGGCCGTCCCCGGTCGTGGCGTGGTCGAGCAGGATGACGTGGCCCGACTGCTCGCCGCCGAGCACGAACTTGCCTTCCCGCATCGCAGCGACCAGGTACCTGTCGCCGACCGGCGTTTCCACCACGGAGATGCCCGCGTCGCGCATGGCCAGCCGCAGGCCCAGGTTGGACATGACGGTGACCACGACCGTGTCGTCCGCCAGGCATCCCGCGTCCTTGAGCGCGAACGCGAGCACGGCGAGGATCTGGTCGCCGTCGATGACCTGGCCGTCCGCGTCCACGGCCAGGCACCGGTCAGCGTCGCCGTCGTGGGCGATGCCCGCGTCGGCGCCATGCTCGACCACCGCGGCCTTCAGCGCGCCCAGGCTCGTGGAACCGCAGCCCTCGTTGATGTTGTCCCCGTCGGGTTCCGCGCCGATCGCGATGACCTCGGCGCCCGCCTGCCGCAGCATCCGCGGCGCGATGTCGTAGGCGGCCCCGTGCGCGCAGTCGATCACCACCCGCATCCCGGCCAGGGGCTTGTCGCCTGCCGAGTCGGGCAGCGACGACAGCAGGTGGCCGAGATACCGCTCACGCTCGGCCCACGCGTCGGTGACGCGGCCGAAGCCCAGCTCGGGCAGGCCGCCGTCCCGGCCGTTACCGCCGTTCCCGGCGCGCTGAGCCGCGAGCCTCCGCTCGATCTCGTCCTCGGCCGCATCGGGCAGCTTGAGGCCCCCGCGCGCGAAGAACTTGATCCCGTTGTCCGGGGCGGGATTGTGACTCGCGGACAGCATGACGCCGAACTCGGCGCCGAGCGCGTCCGTCAGGTACGCGACCGCCGGGGTCGGTATAACGCCGAGCCGCAGCACATCCACGCCGGAACTGGCCAGCCCGGCCACGACGGCGGCCTCGAGGAACTCGCCCGATGTCCTCGGGTCGCGGCCGACCACGGCCACCGGGCGCCGTGATCCCGGCCCCGCGGCCCCGGGCCCGCTGGCTGACGTGGCGGTGCCGGAGAGAACCGCGGCACCTGCGACGGCGAGGTCCATGGCGAGCTGGGCCGTGAGATCACGGCCTGCTACACCTCGGACACCGTCGGTACCGAACAGACGACCCATAGGAACCCCGCTCCTGGTCTTCCGTGCCGGCCGCGCTGGCCGGAGATCAGCGCTTCGAGTACTGGGGAGCCTTACGGGCCTTCTTCAGCCCGGCCTTCTTGCGTTCCTTGACCCTGGCGTCCCTGGTCAGGAAGCCGGCCCGCTTCAGGCTCGGGCGGTTCTCCGGGTCCACGATCTGCAGCGCCCTGGCGATCCCGAGCCGCAGCGCCCCGGCCTGCCCGGTGACGCCGCCGCCGGTGATCCGCGCCACCACGTCGAACGCATCGTCTGCGCCCAGGGTCACGAACGGCTCGCTGATCAGCTGCTGGTGCACCTTGTTCGGGAAGTACTCGTCCAGCGACCGGTCGTTGATCAGCCACTTCCCGGTGCCTGCCGCGATGCGGACCCGGGCGATGGCCTCCTTGCGCCGGCCGGTGCCCAGAGCGCTCCCGGTCACCACCGGCTTGCGCGCCGCCGGGCGACCCGGGGCGGCAGCGGCCGCCTCGCCGGTCTCCGTGGTGTACTCCGACAGCTGTTCCGGCTGCGGCTCGGCGGCTGCTCCCGTTTCGGCTTCCTGCACGTCAGTGGGCTCGGACACGATGTCTTCCTCGTGCTTCCTTCTCGTTTACTTCGCCGCGGCGCGGCCGGCGGCCTGCTGGGCGACCTGGGTGATCTCGAACGGGACCGGCTGCTGCGCCTGGTGCGGATGGTCAGGCCCCCGGTACACCTTGAGCTTGCGCAGCGTCTGCCTGCCCAGCGAGTTCTTCGGGAGCATGCCCCGGACGGCCTTCTCGACCACCCGCTCAGGACGGGAGGCCATCAGGTCGCCGTAGGCGATCGAGCGCAGCCCGCCCGGGTACCCCGAGTGCCGGTACGCGCGCTTATCCTCCAGCTTGTTGCCGCTGAGCGCGACCTTGTCCGCGTTGATGACGATCACGAAGTCACCGGTGTCCACGTGCGGCGCGAAGATCGGCTTGTGCTTGCCGCGCAGCAGGATCGCCACCTGGCTGGCCAGGCGGCCGAGTACGACGTCGGACGCATCGATGACGTGCCACTGCCGCTGGATATCGCCGGCTTTCGGGCTGAAGGTGCGCACGGTAGTAGGCCTTCGCATGTGAGTACTGAAACATTGGACCCCGCGTGGGTAATCCTCCCCGCGGGGGAATCCGGGGCATCGGCCGCCGCTCACCGGCCCGCGATGCGGGCCGTGCGGGCATGCCAGTGCACAAGGACGCCTGTGCAGGATACCGGCCGCGACCGATGACGGTCAAAGCAAGAGCGCAGCGGCCGCTTTCCTCGCGACCGCCGATGCCGGGCCGCCCGCCGCGGGCCGCCGACCAACGGGACAAAACGCATGACGGGGGCTAAGCCATCCGCGGGGCGATACGCTCGCCGCATGCGTTACCCGGGTGAGAATGCCGCCGGGCGAGCGCCGGGCCGGCGGCAGAACCCGTCCGGGCGGGTCACTCCGCCCGAAGCACGGCCTGCGGCGAGCGGGGCTAGGGCGGGCGGGAAGGCCGGCGACGCGTCCCTGTTCGCGCCCGGCTACTCCGGCGGCCGGGCGCCCGGGCGTGATCACGCCCCTGCTGCGGGCGGGTGGCACGGGCCGGCTGGCGGCACCGCGGGCCAGGGCCCGGTACGAGGCTTCCCGCCGCGGCCCGGGCAGCCCCCGCCGCTCTATCCGCCCGGCCAGTTCGCCGCCTGGAACCAGGCGTCCGCGCCGGGTGGTAACGGTTACGACCCCGGCGCGAGCGGCCCGATCGGCGATGTCTGGGCGCTGGACTACCCCGGCGCGGCCGCAGCGGGCTCCGCGGAGCCTGATTACGCCCCGGCGGGGTACCCGGTCGCGTACGCGGACGCGGGGTACTCGGACACTGGCTACCTGGACCAGGGCCATGCCGGACCGGGCTACTCCGACGCCGGACCTGGGTACCCGGCGCTGGCGGTGACCGACCCGGCCGCGGACATCACGTCCACGCAGGCCTGGGGAGTCCTCGCCGACACGTCAGCCGCGGGCGGCTGGGCCGACCTGAGCGCCCCGGGCGGGCCCGGCCCGGACGTGGATGCGGACGTGGATGCGGATGCGGCCCCGTACGGCGGGCCGGCCGGCGCGGCCTTCCCGCCGCCTGGCCGGGCCGAGCCGGGCCGGGCCGCCCCCGGGCCAGGACCAGGACCCCGATCGCGCCGCTACGGGCCCGAATCAGCGCGTCGCCACCGGGTTCGATCGTGCCGTCGCTGCGCCCTTCGATCGCGTCTCCACCGCGCCCAGCCAGCGCGTCGTCACCGGGCCGGGCACCGGCCCGAGGCCGGCGCAGGCACCGGGCCGCGGACCGGGCGGGCGCGGCCGAGGATCTCGCGGATCCCGCGGCCGGAAGCGGCCGCGAGGCCGCCGGATCGGTGTCCGCGCCCTGCTGGTCTGCGGGCTGGCCCTGATCGTCGTGGTCGGCGCGACCTACCTCTGGTTCGCCCGCGGCCACAACTCCCCGGCCCCGGCGGCGGACTCGCAGCGGACCGCCGGAGCGCGGTCGTCGCCGAGGGACCCGACGCCCAGTCCCTCGCCGTCGCTCGGCCCGTGGGGACACATCGAGTCGCGCGCGCTGGACCCGGTACCGCTGACGCTGGCCGAGCTCTTCCCGGTCAGCTTCACCAACGCAACCACCAGCTACCTGAAGACCACGGCGAAGGCGAAGGCGCACTGCGCGGCGGCGCTGGTCGGCAGCCAGCTGATATCGGCGGTGGGCCACGCCGGCTGTACCCAGGCCATGCGGGCCAGCTACCTGTCTTCCGATCACCGGCTGATGGGCACCATCGGCGTGCTGAACCTCATCACCGCCGCCGCCGCCGAGCAGGCCGGGAAGGCGGCAGGCTCATCCGAGTTCATCGCGCAACTTCCTGCCGCCCGGGGGCTGACCAAGAACCTGACCAAGGGAACGGGCTTGGAGGCGGCCGAGGTCAAGGGCCACTACCTCGTGCTGGTCTGGGCCGAGTTCGCTGACCTGCGCACGCCCAAGTCAGCTACGCAGCGCGCGGAGCTGGCCGCGTTCATCAGCCTGCTGATGCAGAAGACTGCGAACGTGAGCCTGGCCAGCCGCATGGTCACCGGCCGCCCGGCCAGCTGAGTCCCGGCCCGTCGGCCCGCAGCGGCGATTTAGCCGGCCGGCCAGCGGCAGTGGGTCACCCGGCCGCCGTCGATGGTGACCGTGGCCGCCGCGTTGGCAAGCGGCTCGCCAGGAACCTCAGCGCCAGCCGCCGCCCTGCCCACCAATCCGTTTCCGGGCGGGCGCCGAATAGAGGCCGTGAAGGGACGTGACATGCGCGCTGTCCCGGCTGGCCCTGGTCCCGCGGAGGGGCGGGACCAGGGCCTGGACAGGCTGCTCGGCAGCGTGGCCCGCGGCGATGAGGACGCATTCGAAGCGGTATATGACCAGATGGCCGGACCGGTCTACGGCCTGATCCGCAAGGTGGTCAGAGACCCGGCGCAGTCCGAGGAGGTCACCCAGGAGGTCCTGCTCGAGGTGTGGCGGACCGCGTCCAGGTTCGATCCCGCCCTGGGCAGCGCCGCGACCTGGATGATGACGATCGCGCACCGCCGGGCCATCGACCGGGTCCGCTCGGCCGCCGCAGCGGCCGAGCGGGAGCAGAAGGCCGCGCCGCCCCTGCTGGCCGGCGACGAGGTCGCCGAGACCGCGGCGGCCAACCTGGATGCCGAGCGGGTGCGCCGCTGCCTGGGCGGGCTGACCGAACTGCAGCGCGAGTCGATCACGCTGGCCTACTACGGCGGATACGCCTACCCGCAGGTAGCCGAGCTGCCGTCCTGGCCGCCCCGGACGCCCGGATCATGACCCAGGCCACCGCCGCCGGGGGCACCGCCACCGTCGTGGTCTCCCGGGCCGAGCAGAAGGTAATCTTCACCACGGCCGGGCTGCCGGCGCTTCCGCCGGCCAAGGTCTACGAGCTGTGGCTGATCGGACCGCCCGAGATCCGCGAGGCGGGCCTGCTGCCGTCGCCCAGCGCGGGAAAGACCGCGCCGTTGCTGGCCTCCGGGCTGGTCGCCGGGGACAAGGTCGGAGTGACCATCGAGCCCGCCGGGGGGACCAGCAGGCCGACCACCCCGCCCATCCTGGTCATGTCTCTGTCCGCCTGAGTCCGGCTGAGCGCCCGGCCCGGCCGCCGCCGCGTCATCGAGCCGCCGTGACTTGATCTCGGCGTCGTGCCGATCCGGCCGTTGCGGCCCGGGCCCAGGAAGCAGCCCGGCGTGCGGAGCGTTGCCGGTCAGGAGAGGGGTGAGGCCGTGCGTGCCGTGGTGCTGTCTGAGTTCGGGCCGCCGGGAAACCTGGGCGCGGCCGACGTGCCGGACCCGGTGGCCAGCCCGGGCCAGGCGCTGATCGACGTCCACTTCGCGAGCATCACGTTCGTGGAGACCCAGGTGCGCGCGGGCCGGGCACCGAACCCGGCCATGCTGCCGCGGCTGCCCGCGATTCTCGGCAACGGGGTCGGCGGCATCGTGGCGTCGGTCGCCGCCGACGCGGATCCGGCCCTGGTGGGCCGCTTGGTCATCACCACGACCGGCGGATCGGGCGGCTACGCCGAGCGAGTCGCGGCCGACGCCGCCGGGCTGATCGAGGTCCCGGAGGGCGTGAGCCTGGCCGACGCGGTCGCGCTCCTGGCCGACGGCCGGACCGCGGTCGCCCTGGTTCGGGCCGCCGCGCTGCGCTCCGGGCAGACCGTGCTGGTCGAGGCGGCCGCCGGCGGCGTCGGCAGCCTGCTCGTGCAGCTCGCGCGCGACTCCGGTGCCCGTGTCGTGGCCGCGGCCGGCGGGCCGCGCAAGGTCGCCGTCGCCAGTGAGCTCGGCGCCGACATGGCGGTGGACTACGCCGCTGCGGGCTGGGCCGAGCAGGTCCTGGCCCGGGCGGGCGCCGTGGACGTGGTCTTTGACGGGGTCGGTGGCGAGGTCGGCGGCACGGCACTCGGCCTGCTGCGTGACGGCGGCCGGTTCTGCGCCTTCGGCATGGCCAGCGGGTCGTTCACGCAACTCGCCGGCGACCAGACGGCGGGCCGCGGCATCTCAGTCATCCGGGGTGCGCCAGCCGGCCCGGCCCAGATGCGGGAACTGAGCCTGGCCGCGCTCGCCCAGGCTTCAGCCGCCGGCTGAAGCCGCTGATCGGCCAGACGTTCCCGCTGGAACGCGCCGCCGACGCGCACGCCGCCATCGCCGCCCGGGCCACCGTCGGCAAGACCCTGCTGCTGACCCGCGCCGCGGGCCTCCCCGGGGCCTGAGGCGCCTCCGGTTCTCAGGCCAGCAGCATTTCGTTTCCTCGCTTTGACCGCCGCGTCCGCGAGCCGGACCGTCATGTCCGGGATGACGGGCCCAAGGGGCGGCAGTGCCTGCGGCCGGGGCGTGGCTGGCACAATCTCAGCCATGCAGCGAACAGCCGTCGTCACCGGAGCAAGCAGCGGGATCGGAGCGGCCACCGCGGTGAAGCTGGCCGAGGCCGGATACCGCGTGGTGCTCGCCGCCCGCAGGACCGAACGAGTCGAGGCCGTTGCCGACCGGATCAGGCGGCAGGGCGGCCAGGCCGATGCCCATCACCTGGACGTCACCGACCGTGCCGAGGTCGACGCGCTGGCCGGGTCCCTGGAACGCTGCGACGTCTTCATCAGCAACGCCGGCGGCGCGATCGGCGCCGACACCGTGCAGGACTCGGCCCCGGCGGACTGGCTGACCATGTACGAGGTCAACGTGCTCGGCACGCTGCACATGACGCAGGCGCTGCTGCCCAAGCTGGTGGCGAGCGGGGCGGGCACGATCGTGGTGCTCTCGTCGACGGCCGGCTTCGTCGCCTACGAGGGCGGCGGCGGTTACGTCGCCGCCAAGCACGCGGAGCACGGGATCGCGGCCACGCTGCGCCTGGAACTGTCCGGCCAGCCGGTCCGGGTCATCGAGATCGCACCGGGGATGGTGCGGACCGACGAGTTCGCGCTCAACCGCTACCGGGGCGACGCGGACAAGGCAGCGGCCGTCTACGCGGGAGTCGCCGAGCCGCTGACCGCCGAGGACATCGCCGACGCCATCGCCTGGACGGTGACCAGGCCGTCGCACGTCAACATCGACCTCATGGTCATGCGCCCGCTGGCCCAGGCTGCCCAGCACAAGGTACACAGGGAGCCCTAGGCGCCCGCGCCCCGCGTCCCCGGGTGCGCCGGTGTTCGCCGCATCAGGTATTCACATAATTCTGATTGACATTATAGGAATCTGGCCGGACCATGGTCCAATGAGCGCGAGCCGCGGCCAGCACCTAGTCGCCCGGGCGCATGCGGACCTTCGCAGGCAGGCCAGTGCGCTGTGCCGGCGGCGCCACTGTACGGAATCGGCCGCCGGCCGCCCGGGTGACGCGTAGCCCGGAGGGGGCTCCTCATGAGCCTGCGATTCCACTGGTTCCTGCCCACGTCGGGCGATGGCCGGGCGATCATCGGGCGCGGCCACAGCCTGCCGCTCGGCAGCTCAGGCAGCGCGCTCGCCACCGCCGCCGCGACCAACGGCTCGCGCGTGACCGGGGCGGCGGCAGCGGACCGCCCGCCGAGCCTTGAGTACCTGGGCCAGATCGCCCGGTCCGCCGAGCAACTCGGCTTCGAGGCGGTGCTCACGCCGACCGGTACCTGGTGCGAGGACGCGTGGCTGGTGACCGCGGCGCTGATCAGCCAGACGGAGCGGCTGAAGTTCCTGGTCGCGTTCCGGCCCGGCCTGGTCTCGCCCACGCTCGCGGCCCAGATGGCCGCCACCTACCAGCGGATCTCCCGCGGCCGGCTGCTGCTGAACGTGGTGACCGGCGGACAGGCCGAGGAGCAGGCCAGGTTCGGCGACCACCTGTCGCACGACCAGCGGTACGCCCGCACCGGGGAGTTCCTGGCCATCGTGCGCGGAGCGTGGGCCGGCCAGCCGTTCGACTTCGCCGGCGAGCACTACCAGGTCGAGGGGGCGACGGTGATGCGCCCGCCGGACCCGCCGCCGGGAATCTACTTCGGCGGCTCGTCCGCCGCCGCGGGGCCCGTGGCCGCCCGGCACGTCGACGTCTACCTGACCTGGGGCGAGCCGCCCGCCCAGGTGGCCGAGAAGATCGCCTGGATCCGCGGCCTGGCCGAGGCCGAAGGGCGGGAGCTGAGATTCGGGATCCGGCTGCACGTGATCACGCGGGATACCGAGGCCGAGGCCTGGACCGAGGCGAGCCGCCTGCTCGAGTACCTGGACCCGGGCGAGATCGAGCTGGCCCAGCGGGTCCTGGCCAAGAGCGAGTCGGTCGGCCAGGACCGCATGCTGGCGCTGCATGCTGGTTACCGGCACGGTGCTGTCCGCGGGCCCGGGGGCTCCGCGCGCGAGCTCGAGATCTATCCGCACCTGTGGGCCGGAGTCGGCCTCGTCCGCGGCGGTGCCGGCACCGCGCTGGTCGGTAGCCACGAGCAGGTCGCCGACCTGATCGAGGAGTACGCGGCCCTCGGCATCGAGGAGTTCATCCTGTCCGGTTACCCGCACCTGGAAGAGGCGTACTGGTTCGGTGAGGGCGTCCTGCCCGAACTGCGCGCCCGTGGCGCCGCCGCCGCGCCCGACGACCGCACCCGCGTGCCCGCGAGTGCCTGATCACCGCACCCGCCCGCGAGTGCCTGACCTGCCGCAGGAGGAGCCTTGCCCTTTGTCATCGTCGTCGGGAATCCCAGGCCAGCGTCGCGGACGCTGACCGTAGCAGGCGCGGCCGCCGGCGCGATCACGCGCGCCGCCGGGCTCGCCGGAGACGGCCAGACCATCGACCTGTGCGTGCTGGCGCGCCACTTGCTGCTGCCTGAGCCCTCACCCGCCGTTGAGGAGGCGCTCGACCAGGTGTCAGAAGCGGACCTGCTGCTCGTGGCCAGCCCGACCTACAAGGGCACGTACACCGGCCTGCTGAAGGTGTTCCTGGACCGGCTTCCGCACCGGGCCCTCGACCAGGCGGTGGCCGTGCCGCTGATGCTGATGGGCGTTCCTGAGCACGCGCCCGCGGTGGACGCCTACCTGCGGCCGCTCCTCATCGAGCTGGGGGCGGCGGTTCCGGTTCCGGGGCTGGCGGTGCTTGAGTCAGACCTGGGCCGGCTGGATGCCGTTCTCGGCCCCTGGGCCGACCGGGTGGCCAGCGCGCTCGGCGGCCGCCGCCGGGCTGTTCCCGCCGCTCAAGCGGTCTGAGTGACCTTGCTCAGGCCGCGCGGGCGGTCCGGGTCCAGCCCGAGCCTGCGCGACAGGGCCTCGGTGAGCAGCTGGCCGGGCACGATCAGCCCGAGCGGCGCCAGCCACTCCGGCAGCCGTGGGCCGGGCAGCGCGCGCGTGCACGCCGCGGCCAGCCGGTCGCCGCCGCCGATCCCGTAGGCCCGCGCGCCGGCGCCGGTGACCCGGCGGGCCAGGTCGACGGTGCCGTCCAGGGTCGGGCCCGCGTCGGCCGCGAGCAGTATCGCCGGGGTCTGCGCGTCGACCACGGCGATCGGGCCGTGCAGCAGGTCGGCGTACGAGAGTCCCATCGCGTGCAGGTAGCACGCCTCCTTGAGCTTCAGCGCCAGCTCCAGCGCGGCCGCGTAGGCCAGCCCCCGCCCGGAGACGACCACTCCCTGATCCTCCGCGAGCTCGGTGACGATCGGGTCCAGGTCGCCCGGCGCGGCCAGCAGCGCCTCGACCTCGTCCGGCGCCTGGCGCAGCTCCCCCGGATCCAGATCGGCCCCGAGGCCGATGGCCAGGACCGCGAGCGCGGCAAGCTGGGTGGTGAACGTCTTGGTCGCCGGGACGGCGCGTTCGGTCCCGGCGCGGGTGACGAACGCGACGTCGGCCGTGTCGGCGAGCGGTGACGCCGCGCCGTTGGTGATGGCCAGCGTGGCGGCACCGCAGTCGTGCGCCCAGGCCAGGGTCTCGACGATCTCCTCGGTCTGTCCTGACTGGGAAAGGGCCACGGCCAGCACGCCGGACAGGTCCACCCTGCTCCGGTAGGTGGTAGCGATCGACGGCGAGGCCAGGGTGGCCAGCCGTCCGGCGTGCGCCTGGATCAGGTAGCTGCCGTAGACCGCCGCGTTGTCCGAGGTCCCCCGGGCGATGAACAGAACCTGGCGGGTGCCGCGGGCCAGCGCCGCGGCCTCGGCCGCGCCGGGCAGCAGCGCGCCGATCGTGGCCCGCAGCGCGGCCGGCTGCTCGGCGATCTCGGTTCGCATGTGCGTGGGCTGCCGACCGGTCACCTGAGTCCTCCGTCCGCTCCGTCCCGCGAATACACCAGCTCGCCGGCGATCCAGGCCGCCCGGGTCCGCAGGTCATCATCCAGCCAGGCCAGGTCCGCGGCCGCGCCGGGCGCGATCCGGCCGAGATCCGGCCTGCCGATCAGGTCGGCGGGAATGCGGCTGGCCGCGGCCACCGCCTCGGCCAGCCCGATCCCCGCCGCCACCATATTCGCCACGGCGGCGTCCATCCGCAGCCCCGATCCGGCCAGGGTGCCGTCACCGCGCACCGGAGGCTCCCCGTCGCCGGGCGGCAGCTCGATGGGCTCGCCGCCCAGCTGGTAGCGGCCCGGCGGCATTCCGGCACAGGCCGCCGCGTCCGTGACCGCGCAGATCCGGCCGGGCGCCGCGCGAAAGGCCAGAACGCACACCTGCGGGCTCACGTGGCGCAGATCGGTGATCAGGCCGCTGGTGATCCGTGAGTCGGTCAGCGCCTGGCCGACGACCCCTGGTTCGCGGTGGTGCAGCGGGCGCTGCGCGTTGAACAGGTGCGTGACCATCCGTGCGCCGTGGTCAGCGGCCTCGGCCACCTGCCGCGCGGTCGCGTCGCTGTGGCCGACGCTGACCAGCACGCCAGCCTCGGTCAGCGCGGTGATGGCCGCCATGGCGCCGTCGCGCTCCGGGGCCAGCGTGACCAGCCTGAGCACCCCCCGGCCGGCCTCGAGCAGATCAGCTACGGCTGCGGGAGCGGGCTCGGCGATCCAGGCCTCGTTGTGTGCCCCCTTGCGGGCCGCCGAGATGAACGGGCCCTCCATGTGCACGCCCAGCACCCGCGCCCCGGCGGGCAGGACCGGGACCAGCGCCGACGCGGCTCGCAAGGCCGCGGCCAGCACACCGGGCGGCGCGGTGACGAACGTGGGCAGGAACGCCGTCGTGCCGGTCTGCGGCAGGCGGGTCGTGACCCTGGCCCAGCCGTCTGCCTCAGCGGTCAGGAACTCTTCGCCGAAGTACCCGTTGACCTGGAGGTCCACGAATCCCGGCAGCAGCAGGCCGCCCGGGAGCGCGATGTCAGGCGCACGCGGCGGCGGCCCCTGGGCCACCGCCGTCACCAGCCCCCCGCTGACCTCGACGTAGCCGGGCGCGAGAATCCGGTCCCCGGCGTCAGCGGTGACCAGCCGTGGCGCGGTGATCAGCACCCCTGGCGTGGTCAGGAGTCACCCCGTGGCCGGAGCCGGGTGCCGGGCCGAGGCAAACAGCTCTCGCATCTCCTTCGCTACCAGGCCGGGCCGCTCCATCATCGCCACGTGACCCGTCCGGGACAGCACCACCACCCGGGCGCCGCGGAAGGCCCGCGCGGCGAGCGCGGCCATGGCCGGCCTGACCAGCCGGTCATGGCTGCCGTAGATGACCAGGGTCGGCGCTGTCACCCTGACCGCGTCGTGCCACAGCGAGCGCGGGCCGCGGCGGACGTACTCGGCCACCAGCCCGCGGGCGGCGGCGAGCAGCACGGCGTCGGCGTATCCGAGCCCGTCCCTGCGGGTCAGCTCCGCGACCTCCTCGGCGCGGCGCTTCGGGTGCACCAGGCTCGGGTCCGCGTAGACATCCCTGATCGAGACCGAGGCCCTGCCCTCCGCCGGCACCCGCTGCACGCGGGTCAGCAGCCAGGGGCCAAGGCCCGGCGCGCACAGCAAGGTCAGCCGCATCGGGAGGATGCGCGGCCGCAGGTCGGGCAGGGCCGGGGCGATCAGGCTGAGGGTCCGGACCAGGTCCGGCCGCCGCGCCGCGACCCGGACGCAGACGGCGCCGCCCAGCGAGTTGCCGGCCAGGTGCACCGGCCAGTAGCCGCGCTTCTCGATCAGTTGGCCAACCGTGGCGGCCATGGCCTCGATGGAAAAGCCACCGCTCGACGGGACCGGCGAGAAGCCGAAACCAGGAAGGTCAACAGCCTCGCAGGCCAGCGCGGGCTCGTCCGGGCGGTCGGCCGGAGGCTTGCGCAGCAGGTCCATCAGGTCGGTCCAGTTCGTCGCTGACCCGCCGAGCCCGTGCACGAAGAGCGCCGGCTCGGCGCCCGGGGCGGCCGGCGCGCTGCGCACGAAAACCTCGTCCGCGCCTACAGAAACGAGCTCCCCCGGCCACCGGGCGATCGGATCAGTCATGAACGAAAACAATACCCGCACCTGCCGCGATCGCCGTCCTTGTGCTTGGTCAGCTGGCCCGGCGCCTGCCCCTGGGCGGCGTCGACTCGGCGTCGCCCTTGGCCGGGCGCTTGGCGGCCGGCCCTTCGGTGCCCTTGGCCGCGGGGGTCTTGGCGGTTCCCGTCTTCGGCTCGCCGTCCTTCGCCTCGCCGGCCCTGGTCTTGCCGGTTCCCGCCCCGCTGCCCCTCGCGGTGCCCGACCCTCGCGCCTTCGTGCCGCCCGCGATCGCCCGGCGCGGCGCCTTGACCTCCGCCTTGACCGTTCCGGCCTGGTGAGGTGCCTCCCGGGCGGCGGCCAGGCTGGCCTTCAGGGCGTCAGCGAGGCTGGTCGGCTCGGCCTCCTCGCCCGGGATCTCCGGCTGGACCAGCTCGCGGCCCTCGATCTTCGCGTTCACGAGTTCCTGGAGTGCCTCACGGTAACCGTCGTGATAGGCATCGGGATCGAAGTCCACGGTCATCGAGTCGATCAGGGACGCGGCCATCTTCAGTTCCTGGGACCGCACCTCGATGTCGTCCTCCAGGAACGGGAACGCCGCGTCGCGTACCTCATCGGGCCAGAGCAGGGTCTCGAGCACCAGGACCCCGTCCCGCGTGCGCAGCGTGGCCAGCGACTCCCGCTGCCGCAGCGCGACCAGGGCCAGGGCCACCTTGCCGGAGCGTTCGAGCGAATCGCGCAGCAGGATATACGCCCTCGCCCCGGCCGACTCCGGCTCCACGAAGTAGCTGCGGTTGAGCAGGATCGGATCAAGCTGCTCCGCGGGCATGAAGTGCAGGACCTCGATGTTCCTCGTCGTCGGCAGCGGAAGCTCGGCCAGGTCCTCGTCGGTGAGCACCACTATCTCGCCGGTCGGCAGCTCGTAGCCCTTGGCCACGTCCTCGTAGGGAACCTCTTGCCCGTCGATAGAGCAGACCCGGCGGAACCTGATCCGGCCGCCGTCCTCGCGGTGAACCTGGCGGAACGCAATATCCTTCTGTTCCGTCGCGGCGTAGAGTTTTATGGGGATCATGACCAGGCCGAAGGAAATCGCGCCCTTCCACATGCTGCGCATGGTGTCTCCCTACCCCATCAGATCGGGTACTGATACCACAGTGTTGTCCTGAATTTTCTTGTCGGCAGTACGTTCGATGCATCGCTCGTACTAGGAGGCACGCATGAGCGATATGGGCCTGGAGCAGCCGGTGGATGATTCTGTTGAGCAGGACCAGGATGTCATCCCTGACGGAGCGGAGCTGGATGAGAGCAGCCCGTCATACGAGGTGCCGCTCGAAGCCGATGAGGCCGACGCGGCAGAACAGGAGCGTGCCCTCGGCCTCGACGAGGACGACTACCGCTAACC
This sequence comes from uncultured Actinomycetota bacterium, assembly GCA_963729365.1. Taxonomy (GTDB): domain Bacteria; phylum Actinomycetota; class Actinomycetes; order Streptosporangiales; family Streptosporangiaceae; genus JASHPR01. Next base: position 276,765 of record CAVSNQ010000024.1, on the reverse strand, counting down.
CGTAAGATTGCACGGGAACGCAACATTGCCCTGACAGCAGACATCCGGAGAAACTCGTGACCGCATCGCCGCAGGCCAGATCGCACGGGCCAGCCGGTACCCGGCTGCCGCGGCCGGCCCGGCGCAGGCAATTGCTGGGCGCGGCGCAGGAAGTGTTCGTCGCCCAGGGATATCACGCGGCCGCCATGGACGAAATCGCCGAACGGGCCGGGGTCAGCAAGCCCGTGCTCTACCAGCATTTCCCGGGCAAGCTGGAGCTGTATCTCGCGCTGCTGGACGAGAGCATCGACGAGCTGGTGGGCATCGTGCGGGAGGCGCTCTCCTCGACCACCGACAACAAGCAGCGGGTGCCCGCCACGTTCCAGGCCTTCTTTGACTTCGTGAGCAGTTCCGGTGAGGCGTTCCGCTTGGTGTTCGAGTCCGACCTGAGCAACGAGCCCGAGGTGCGGGAGCGACTGAACCGCACCATGTACGCCTGCGCCGACATGATCAGCCAGTTCATCCGCGAGGACGCAGGCCTCAGTGACGACGAGGCGCACCTGCTGGGCATGGCCCTGGTCGGCATGGCGCAGGTCAGTTCCAGGTACTGGCTGAGTACCGACCGGGCGATACCCAAGGACGCCGCTGAGCAGCTGCTGGCCAGGCTCGCCTGGCGCGGCATCAGCGGCTGGCCCCGCACCGCCTGACCCCGCCGCACGGCCCCGATGCGGCCGTGCGGCCACTCCGAACGCGGTGAATCGCGGCGCTTTCGCTGGCCGCGCACCGCAGCGGCGGGCCTGGTGACCGCCCCGGGCCGGCTGCGGGCTAGCCTCGGTTGCGGAAAGGAGCGCCGTGGAAATCAAGATCGGGATTCAGTCCGTACCGCGAGAGCTGGTCGTGGAGACCAAGTCGGCCGTCGAGGAGGTACAGCGCGCCCTGGCCGCCGCTGTTGCCGATGGCGGTGTCTTCATGCTGGGGGATGACAAGGGCGGCAGGGTCCTGGTGCCAGCCGACAAGATCGCCTACCTGGAGATTGGCGGCAGCGAGCCCCGCCGTATCGGGTTCGGCAACACCCTCTAGTCGGCCAGGCCAAGTGCGGCCATCCGCCGGGCATGAGCATCCGTGAGCTGCGCGAACATCCTGCCGATCTCTCCCAGCTGAGTGACCTCTCCGCCCGCAAGGACCGCGGCGAGTTCTGGTCGGTCAGCGGCGACCCGCTGCGCCTGCCCGAGCGCCTCGCCGACTAGCCGCCGGGCCCACAGCGCGAGCCGTCCGGCGACCCGGGGGTCGGCCTCGATGGCCTCTCGCACCCGGGTCACGGCGAATCCGGCGTGCCCGGTGTCCTTAAGGACCCCGAGTACGAGTTCCCTGGTCTGAGGGTCGAGCAGTTCCGCGACGGTGCGGCAGAAATCGACCAGTATGCCGTCGCCGACATACGCTTTCACGAGGCCTTCCAGCCAGTCGGATGGCGCGGTTCTGGCGTGAAATTCGTCTATGGCGGTCACGAACGGGCGCATCGCCTCGTCCGGATCTACATTCAGCTCCTCTATCCGTCCCCGCAACAGCTGGAAATGCCCGAATTCGGCAACGGCCATCTCCGCCAGGGCCGCCTTGTCGGCGAGTGATTCGGCCAGCGCCGCATCATCGACAAGACGGAAAAAAGCCACAAGCAGCGCGTACGCCAACACACCGAGCAGGTCGATCACGCCACCTAGGGCGCCGCCGCCACCGGGCTCCCCATTCGTCGACCCTGCGGCGCCATCGGCCGCCGCCCGCGGCTGGGCCGGGTCATCCGCGCCGTTCTGCGTCACCAGCGCAGCCTAACAAGCTGGCGCTGAGCCGCTCCACAAGCTGGCGCGGAGCCGCTCCGGACGCGCCTGCCGCGGCCCGCGCACGCGATGTTGCTAGACTGTGCCGTAATCCGCATCAGGAATGCGGTAACCCCCACTTGTTGTTACAGAAAGCGTAAGGCGCGGCGATTGCCGGGAGCGGTGACCGCCCCGGATACACCGCGCTGATTCCTCTCCGCGAGCGTGCGGCCGCGTGCCTCGCATGACGGCACAAGGTCCCGCCGGAGAGGCGAGTTTTACCCCGCCCGCGACGTCGGCCTGGGGCGCAGCCGCGCCCCGCCGTACCGCGGGCCCTGATGGAGGCGGAAGCCCTGACGACAGATACATACGGCATGCAGGCCGCGCCGGAAGACGAGCGCGCCATGCCTGACCCAATCAACGACGACGAGGCTCAGCCCGAGGAGATCGCCAAGACATTTCGCGATCTCGGTATCGCCGAGCCGATCTGCGCCGCCCTAGACGACGCGGGCATCACGCGAGCCTTCCCGATCCAGGCGCTGGCCCTGCCGATCGCCCTCAACGGGCAAGATCTCATCGGGCAGGCCAGGACGGGAACGGGCAAGACCCTGGCCTTCGGCATCCCGCTCCTGCAGCGGCTCGACGAGACCCCGCGCAGCGAGCGTTCGGCGCCCCGCTCTCTGGTGGTCGTGCCCACCAGAGAACTGGCCATCCAGGTCGGCGACGACCTGCGCATCGCGGGTTCGCGCCTGGGCACCCACGTGGTCACCCTGTACGGCGGCCGGGCCTACGAGCCGCAGATCGAGGCGCTGGCCACCGTGGATCTCGTGGTCGGCACCCCCGGCCGCCTGCTTGACCTGGTCCGGCAGGGCCACCTGGACCTGTCCCAGGTAACCGGGCTCGTGCTCGACGAGGCCGATAAGATGCTCGACCTTGGTTTCCTGCCGGACGTCGAGAAAATCCTCCGGTTCACCCCGGCGGAGCGGCAGACCATGTTGTTCTCCGCCACCATGCCGGGCGAGGTCGTGACCCTCGCACGGCGTCATCTGCGCAGGCCCACGCACGTGCGCGCCGAGCAGCATGACGAGCCAGCCCACGTCCCGAGCACCGAGCAGCATGTGTTCCGTGCGCACCAGATGGACAAGATCGAGGTGCTGGCCCGGGTGCTGCAGGCCGAGGGTCGAGGGCTGACGATCGTGTTCTGCCGGACCAAGCGGGCCTGCGATCAGGTGGCCGCCGCGCTGACGACGCGCGGCTTCGCGGCCGCCGCCGTCCACGGCGATCTCGGGCAAAGCCAGCGGGAACGCGCGATGCGGGCGTTCCGAAGCGGGAAGGTCGACGTGCTGGTCGCGACCGACGTGGCCGCTCGTGGCCTGGACGTCGACGACGTGACGCACGTTGTCAACTACGAGTGCCCGGAGGATGACAAGGCCTACCTGCACCGCACCGGCCGGACCGGGCGGGCCGGGCGCACCGGCGTGGCCGTGACCTTCGTGGACTGGCGTGACCTGCAGCGCTGGAAGCTTATCGACGACACGCTGGGCCTCGGCCGGCCCGAGCCCGAGGAGACGTACTCGACATCCGTGCACCTGTACGGCGCGTTGCGGATCCCGCCGGGTGCCACCGGTACGCTGCCTTCCGCCAAGCGGGGCCGCCTCGGCCTGGAGGCGGAGGATCTCGAGGACATCGGGGAGACCGGCCGTAACCGTTCGCCCGCCGTCCACAGCACCAGCGATGGCGGTGCGCGTAACCGCGGTAGCCGCGGTGACTCCGCCAAGAGCCGCGAGGCCGGGCAGATCAGGAAGCGGGTCCGTCGCCGGACCCGGGCCGGGCTCGCCCCGGGCGACAGCCGCGGCGAACCGACCGCGGCCGAGTCCCGCGGCGGCGCGGCCGACGAGACTGCGCAGGGGCGACACCAGCCCGCTCGCAGGCGGCGGAGGCCGTCACGGCACCGGGGCGGCCGGGGCGGCGCGGCCGGCCAGGCCACAGGAACCAGCGCACCGGAATCGGCGGGCAGCGAGGGCTGACCCGAGAGCAGTGCGAGCCGCGAATAACTGGGCTGATACTCGGGCGTCATCTGCCCGCAAAGTCGCCGGGCTAGATTCTGAGCTAAAGCGGATGCAGGCACCCCGCCGCTCGGAAGATAGGTGACTAGTTACGCTGAGTAGACGGCCCGTTCGTGAGCACACCTAGATCCCTTGATCTGCCCGATCAGGCCGGGCCGGTGACCGTCCAGACCCACCGCGGGGCGTTCGCGGCCCTGGAGGCGCAGCCGGTCACGGGTGTGTGCGAACGAAGGCCCGCGCTGCTCATCCCCGGCTTCACCGGCAGCAAGGAAGACTTCATCCCGGTGCTGCAGTCGCTCGCCTCGGCCGGCCGTCGCGTGGTGGCCGTGGACATGCGCGGCCAGTACCAGAGCCAGGGGGCCCCGGACGCCAGCGGCTACGCGCCCGGCGAACTGGCCGCCGACGTCAGCGCGATCGCCGACTCCGTGGCCGACGACGGCCGGGGCCTGCATCTGGTCGGGCATTCTCTCGGCGGGCTCGTCGCGCGGGAAGCGGTGCTGGCGCGGGTCCCCCGGATCATCTCGCTCACCCTGCTCAGCTCTGGTCCCGGCCGCATCACCGGCCAGCGCGCCGAGATGCTGCGCGGCATGCTGGCGATGATGACCGCGGCCGGCGGCACCGACGCCAGCGCGGCCGGCGGCACCGACGCCAGCGCAGCGGACGGCCGCCTGCGCGCCACGGTCGGGAAGATCTGGGCGGAGCACCTGGCCCCTCAGGCCGAGGCCGAAGGGGTACCCGAACACGTGATCGCCTTCCTGCGTGAGCGGATGATGGGCAACAGCCCGACCGGGCTGATCGTCATGGCCAGATATCTCCTCGCCTGCCCGGACCGCACCGCGGAGCTCGCGGACCTCGGCGGCCCGCCCATCCTGGTCCTCTACGGGGAGAATGACGACGCCTGGCGGCCGACCGTCCAGGAACGGATGGCCAGGCGGCTTGGCGCGCACCGGGTCTGCATACCGGCCGCCGGCCACTCGCCCGCGGTTGAGGCTCCCGAGACCACGGCCAGCACGCTCACGGCTTTCTGGCGGACCGCGGAGGATAACGAGCGGCGGCGCACGGCCGAACAGACGCCGGGCGACGGTCAATCCGGGCGTGCCGCGCCCGAGATAGCACCTGGCTCCGAGTCCAGCGCGTCGGTCTGAGCGCCGCCCGGCACGGGGCCAGAGTCCGCGGTTCCTGCCCCCAGCGCGTCCCATGACCGCCGCGGCTCGGATGCCGCGCTGCCTTCCGGGCAGCAGGCCCGGTAATCACACCATCCGCACCACGAACCCGGGCGCGGCGGAAAGACCTCGTCGACTCGGTCGTCCGGCCGCCCCGGCTCCGGACGGGCGGACGGCTCGTCGCCGGGCCCGGCCCGGAACCGCTCGTCCGCCGCCGCACATTCCGCGGCGATGTCCTCGGCCCGGCGCAGCTGCCGGGCCAGTGACTCGGCCGTGTGCTCCCAGGCGAGCACCCGGCCGGTCGGGAGATGGTGCAGTTCAACCCGCCGGCAGGGCCAGGCGCATGACCCGCTCGGCCGCGAGCGCGTATAGCGCCAGCGGCAGCGACGTCCGTGCGTCATCCACGGTGAGCACGTGCCTGCCGGTCTTGTAATCCACCACCACGAGCTCGCCGGAACCGCCCGGACCGCGCCGGTCATCGAGGCGGTCGATTCGGCCCGATACCGCGATCAGGTCGGTACGGGTCGCCACCGTGCGCTCCACCCCGATCGGCTCGCTGGCCGGATCCAGGCCGCTCACATAGGTCTCCACCAGGCCCCGGGCCCAGCGGCGGTACCGGGCCGACTGCGGCGGGTCGGCAAAGCCCTCCTCGATCCAGCCGCGCTCAAGCAGGTCACCGGCTGCGGCCGCGGTCCGCTCCGCGCGCGGCAGCCGCCACCACCCGGCCAGCGCATTGTGCACGCTGGCGCCGAGGCTGTTGTGGGCCCATGGCCGGCCCTTGGCCGGCGGCGGCCGGTCGAGGTAGCTCATCCGGTACCGGCGCGGGCAATCCAGCCAGGTGCTCAGCCTGGTCGGCGTGCACGCATACAGCCGTTGCGGCATGCCCTCGAAGCCAAGCTGCTGCACGCATCCCATCCTGGCATGGGCCGCCGACATTGCCGCGGACCCGAGCCACGCCCGGGTGCACGACAGATTGGCTGGAGATGATCTTGGTGGTGATGCTGACCTGGGTTTCTGAGTTGCCGTGTCCGTCAGATGCCCGGTCGCTGCTTGGGAATGGGCCGACAGAGAGCCCGTCAAGCCAGCCGGCTGTCGGCCGCGTCGGCATATCAGAATCTCGCTTCTGAGCGGACGCCTACCGGACGTGACGGTTGCCGACCCCGTACCGCCGCGCTGTCAGCGCCCGGATCGCCGGTCTGATTTCTGGCCGCCGCCGTAGATCGATCCTTTCCGCGGTCAGCTCTGCCGCCGCCGGGAGCGGCCATCCGCCATGATTTCGCATCCGGTCTGGTACTGTCCGGCCCGAGCGCCGCGCAAAGCCGCGAGCCGGGGAGGATCGTCAGATGTCCATGGCAACCGACGTGGTCGACGGCCAGATCGAGGCCTACCGGGCCAAGGACGTCGAGCGGTTCTTGTCGCAGTACGCCGACGATGCCTCGGTGGTGCTGTTCGACGGCACCCCGATGTTCGCGGATAAGCAGGCGATGCGGGAACAGTACGGGAAACTGTTTGCCGACAGCCCTGACCTGCACCTGACCGTCGCCAGCCGTATGACCGCGGGGGACTTCGTGGTCGACGAGGAACACGTGTCAGGCATGCACTTCGGTCACATGCCGACCGAGATGACGGCCCTGAGCGTCTACCGGGTCACCAATGGGAAGATCACCAGACTGATGCTCCTGTTCTGACCAGCACCGGCCAGCCCGGAAACACAGAACGCAGACTGCGGCGCCTGCTCGCTGCTCCCTGCCGATTATGATCGGCCGGTCGAGGCGTGCGAGTCTCCCTGCTGGCGGCTCCGGAGGGGCGATTATGCGCGCTGGACGCCGCGACCGGGTCTTCATTCAACTGGAAGTTCACCGCTGCCGGCCTGGCCCGGCTGCTCCAGCGGATCGGCGCCCGCCAGGAACCCGCCAGCCTGCCACACGCTGCCTGATGACCCCGGCGAACCTACGGGGCCGCCCTGAGCTCGGCGGTGACCACGCCGCACGCCCTCGGCACGCTGGCGCGGCTCATCGAGCTGGTCCGGGAGGTCAGCCCGGAATCCTGCGCGGACGCTCGCTGACCACCCCGGTCACGGGCGGTACCGCCGCGATCCCGGGCGCTGACCGCCGCCATCACCGGGCCGCGCGGGCCGTGGCGTTGACAATGAGATACCAACGGTATTAGATACCGTTGGTATGAGGGCGAAACTGAGCCGTGAGGAACAGGTGGAGCGGAACCGCCGCCTGGTCCTCGAGGCGGCCCGGCGGGTGTTCCTGGCCCGCGGCTATGCCAGCGCGACGCTCGACGTGATCGCCGAGGAAGCAGGGTTCTCAAAGGGAGTCGTCTACTCCCAGTTCGCCAGCAAGGCCGACATGTTCCTGGCCTTGCTGGAAGCCAGGATCACCGAGCGGGCGGAGCAGAACGAGCGGCTCGCGGAACGGCTCGACGGCAGGCAGCTCGCGATGGCAGTGCCGGACCTGGCCCTGTCGCTGTTGCGGGCCGAGCCCGAGTGGATGCAGCTGGTGCTCGAGTTCCGCCTGCACGCGGCGCGGGTGCCCGAGCTGAACCGGCGGTATGCCGAGCTGCACGAGCGCACCCTCGACGGCCTGGCGTCGGTCTACGCCCGGCTGCACGAGCGGGCCGGCAGCACGCCGCGTTACCCGGTCCGGGTCCTGGCCCGATTGACCATGGCGGTCAGCCGCGGCGCGTTCCTGGAGCGGCTGGCCGATCCCGGCGGGGCCGCCCTGCCCACCACCGAGGTCATCAGCGAGCTCGTGCTGCAGACCATGCCGCCCGCGGCCGGGGAACGGCCGGACAGCAAACCGACGGGGGAATCCGATGCCTGCTGAGCTCCTGGCCCAGCCGGACGGCGGCGCGCCAGCATTCTGTGACCTGCGCGGCCGCATCCAGGCGGACATCATCGCTGGCCTGCCCGAGCACTTCCGGCGGATGGGCATGGCCCCGGAGCAGCTGCATCACTGGCAGCGTGACCGGCTGCGCCGCCTGCTGGCCGCGGCGATCCAGCGCTCCGCCTTTCACGCCAGGCGGCTGCGTGGCATCGACCCGGCACGGTTCGAGCTCGCCGACCTGCCGAGCCTGCCGGTCATGACCAAGGCACAGATGATGGATCACTTCGATCAGCTGATCAGCGACCGGCTGCTGACCCGCGAGGCGGCCGAGCGCGCCCTCGCTGCGACACGCGGTGAGCCCCGGCCGTTGCCGGGCGGCTACCTGTGCATGGCGACCGGCGGCAGTTCCGGCCAGCGCGGGATCTTCGCCTACGACCCGGAGAGCGTGGCGGAGGTCGTCAGCCTGATCTTCCGGACCCGGCTGGCCGCGCTCGGGCTGGCCAGCACGGACCGGCCGGTGCAGCTGCCCCGGGTCACCTTCGCCATGGTCGGGGCCGCCTCGGCCGTCCACGGAACCGTGTTCGTGCCGTCGATGCTGGCCGGCAGCCCGGTCAGGTTCGTCACCGTGCCGGTCTGTCTGCCCGTCACCGAGATCGTCGGCCGCCTGAATGAAGTGCAGGCGGATGGCCTGTTCGGCTATCCCAGCATGCTCGCCAGGCTGGCCGCCGAGCAGCACGCCGGCCGGCTCAGGATCGCTCCGCGGCTGGTGAACTGCACCGCCGAGACGCTGCAGCCCGAGTTCCGCGCCGCGATCAAAAAGGCATTCGGCGCCCCGGTCTTCAACACCTTCGCCAGCACTGAAGGGCTCATCGGGTCCAGCGGGCCGGACGACCCGGCCATCACCCTCGCCACTGACAGCTGCATCGTGGAGCTGGTCGATGCCGGTAACCGGCCGGTGCCACCCGGGACCGCCTCAGCCAAAGTCCTGATCACCAATCTGTTCAACGACCTGCAGCCGCTGATCAGGTACGAGCTGAACGACTCGTTCACCCAGCAGCCAGGCGCCGTATCCCACGGCCACCCGCGCGTCACCGTGCAAGGACGGGCCGACGGCATCCTGCGCTACGGCCAGGCGGAGATCCATCCGCTGACGCTGCGGTCGATCTTGCTGGCCCAGCCCGACGTGCTCGACTACCAGGTACGCCAGACCGCCCGCGGTGTGGCCGTGCAGGTACTTCTGGAACGCGGGACCAGCGTGGCGGGCCTGCGCGAGCAGCTGCGCGCGGCGCTGGCCCGGGCCGGACTGGCCGATCCCGAGGTCACCGTCGATGCCGTTGCCGCCCTGCCGCGTAACCCGCAGACCGGCAAGCTGCGGCGGGTGATCCCGGCCTGACGACGCTGGCCCGCGCGGCCCGTGCTGGCGCGCGCGGCCTTGTTCAGAGCGGACCGGCTGACACCGCCTGCACTATCAACCTTGCCGGCCCCGGCCCCGGCCACGAGCCAGCCTCCTGACCCCACCCCCCAGCCCCCCGACGAACTTACCGGGCCACCCACTTAGCCTGGCATTCGGATCGATGAGTCTCGGCACCATGTGTCGTCTCAGTGGGCATGCGCCCAGGGAGCCCGCGAACGCACGAGACGAGACAGCGGAGGACACCATGATGACCACGCCCGGCAACGCGAGCAGCAACCTCCCCGGCAAGCCGCCCGTCGTCGACATGGACACCTGGCAGGCGGCGCGCGACGAACTGCTGGTCCGCGAGAAAGCGCATACCCGTGAGGGCGACGCGATCGCCGCGGCCCGGCGGCGGCTGCCGATGGTCGAGCTCGACGGCACGGTCCAGGTCACCGGCCCTAGCGGACCGGTCCCGTTCCTCGACCTGTTCCAAGGCCGCGACGAGCTCGTGGTCTACCAGCACATGTGGTTCGACGGTGCGCCGTACCAGGGGCAGTGCGAGGGCTGCACCACCACGGCCTGGCACGTGAAGGACGCGGTGTACCTCAACGCCCGCGGCGTCTCGTTCGCCGTCCTGACCTCGGGTCCGTGGGATGAAGTGGCTCCCTACGTCGAGTTCATGGGTTACACCCAGCCCTGGTACTCGGTGCGCGGCGTGGAGGCGCCGGTCGGCGGAGAAATGGGGCACATCCTCTCTTTCCTGCGCGACGGCGACCGCGTGTTCCTCACCTACTCCACCACCGGCCGTGGCAACGAGCCGGTCAACGGGTCCCTCGGCCTGCTCGACATGACGCCTTACGGCCGTCGCGAGGGGTGGGAGGACAACCCTCAGGGCTGGCCCGCGGCCCCTCAGGCCGACTCGCCGGTCGGTGGGCATGGCTCGCCGATCGGCTGGTTCTGGCGCTCGGACGCCGACGGCGTCGCCACCTGGGGCCCGGCCAGCCGGCCCGTGCCGCAGTGGACCCGCCCGGGCGCGACCCACGTGGAGACCCTCGGCCGCCAGGACCACCAACACTGACGCGAGTTCCGTCAGGCTGGAAAGGGCCCGGCCCCGGGCAGACGTCTCGTGGTCAGGATGGCAAGATCCCGGCGATCTCGTGATGATCGTGCACCCGGCACGCTCTCCAGGTGTGCAGCGTGCCGGTCAGGCCTCGCCGGCACCGTCGGCCAGCGCGCTGGGGCCCGCCGTCACCCAGGAATCGAAGCGCTTCTCGGCCACGGCGGCAGTGAACTCGTCGCCGTGCCCGGGCAGCACCCGGGTCTCGCCGGGGAGGGTCAGCACATGCGCGCCGATCGAGCTGAGCTGGCGAGCGAAGTCGGGGAACTCGTTCTCATGGGGCACCGGGCCGGATGCGGACACCACGTCGCCGGCAAAGACCGCACGGAGATCCTCGCTGTAGAGGCAGACCGAACCCGGGCTGTGACCCGGGGCATGCAGCACCTCAAGCGAGACGTCGGCGACCCCGAAGATGCCGCCGTCCTCCATGTCGATCTCCGGATCGTCGCTCGGATGGGCCTCGCGCCAGTGCACGCGGTCCGCGGGATGCAGCGCCACCTGGGCCTCGTCCCTGGCTGCCACCTCCACTGCGGCCGCCGTGTGGGTCGCATGCCCGTGCGTGCAGATAACCGCGAGCACCTCACGGTCGCCCACCACGGCGAGCACCGCGGCGGCGTCGCCGCCCGGGTCGATGACGATGACTTCCTCGTCGTCGCCGACGATCCAGCTGTTGGCGGTGGTTCCAGCCCGCTCGATCCGCGCCTCCATGGCGACCTGCCTTCCTCTCAGCCCTGCCTGACGAGCGTAGGGACCGCGCCGATGATCAGCAGTCGCGGCGGTCACAGCGACAATAGCGAGCCCGCGCACCGCGCTGGCCCGCTGCCCGGGCAGATCCAGGACGGCGAGTTCATCGGCCGGTGGCCGGCGTGCTGCCGGTGGCCTGCGACACCAGTTCCTCATACGCGTCGGGCGGGGTCGTCTCGGAGCCGATCCGGTACCCGGTCAGTTCCCCGTGATCGTCGCTGCCTCCGCTGGCGACCAGGCCGAGACGGGCGGCCAGAGCCGCCAGGCGCATCCGCTGGGACTGGCCCTGATCCGGATGCCACACCTCGATCCCGGCCAGCCCAGCGGCGGCCAGGCCGGATATCGCGTCGTCCGGAATCATCCAGCCGCGTCCGGCCCGCGGATGCGCGAGCACGGCCACCCCGCCCGCGGCCCGGATGAGCGCGATCGCGCGCACGGGATCCAGCGCGTACCTGGCGACATCGGCCCGGCCGCCGACCCCGATCCAGTCCGGGCCGAAGGCCTGCTCCGGCGACTCGATCACGCCGGCCTCGGCCAGCGCCCGCGCGATGTGCGGCCTGCCGACCACGCCGCCGCCGGCCAGCGCGCTGACCTGGTCCCAGGTGACCGGCGCGCCGAGGTCGGCCAGGCGCTCGACCATGGTCCGGGCCCGGTGCAGGCGGCTTTCCCTGATCCTGGCGCATTCCGACGCCAGTTCCTGGTGGCCGGGATCGAACAGGTAACCGAGCAGGTGCACGCTGTGGCCTTCCAGCCGGCAGGACAGCTCCATGCCGGGCAGCAGCGTCAGTCCCGGCGGCAGGGCCAGACGTGCCTCCTCATGTCCGGCCACGGTGTCGTGGTCGGTCAGCGCGATCACGTCGAGCCCGGCCGCGCGGGCCAGCCGCATCACCTCCGCTGGCGGGCAGGTGCCGTCCGAGGCCGTGCTGTGGCTGTGCAGGTCGGCGCGCACGCTGTCCGACCCTAATGCACGGCCCGGGCCACCGCCCGCCCGTTCCGGGCGACTAGGGCAGCTGCGGCGACCGCGCGCCGAACGGCAGGTCCAGATCCTGGCCCGGATCACGAAGGTCCCGCAGCTCCAGCGGGTCGACCAGCAGCATGCCCGCGGTGTCCGGCCAGAGGATCAGCCAGAGCCAGTTACCCAATACCTCGCCGGCGAACGCCGCCCGGCCGGGCGCGTCCACGTGCCAGAGCGGGAACTCGTGGTTGCCGAACTGGACCAGCGCGTGCGGCGGCCCGGAGGCAAAGTCGCTGCCCGGGTCGGGGCCGTCCAGGCCGGCGAACCTGGCGCCCAGGCCAACCCCGAGCTCCTCGGAGACCAGCAGCATCTCGCCGGGCCCACCGACCGGGTTCGGGCCGGATACGGCAACGACGCAGCCGCAGGTGCCGGTGCGCTCGTCGCCCGCGCCGGCGAACCCGGTGACCAGCCAGGCCGTGGGCAGCGGCCAGGGCAGCCACACCGGGACGACCGCGCTGCGCAACAGCCCCTCGAGCCCGTCGGCGGTGGGGCTGTACACCATCCGCAGCGGATGCACCTCCCCGTGCACGTCACACTGCCACGCGCTGGACCAGGCGCTGGGTCCGCGCACCGGGCCGCCGCACCGCGGGCAGGTGGGTTCCCTCCTCATGACTACAGACCGTGACGCGGTCAGCGGCGGACGTCAAGTACCGGGCGTCCGGGCGCGGCGATGAAGGGGGATGGGGAGGTGGGCGGGGCTCCATACTGAGCGGATGGCGATCCGGCGAATCCCCTGCGTGGGCGCGGTGATCAAGAACCCGGACGGCCGCCTGCTGCTGATCAAGCGGGGTCACGAGCCCGGCGCCGGGCTGTGGTCGCTGCCGGGCGGCCGGATCGAGCCGGGCGAGACCGATCAGCAGGCGGTGGCCAGGGAGGTCCTGGAGGAGACCGGCCTGAGGGTGGAGTGCCGCCGCCTGCTGGGCACGGCGGAGCTGCCCGGACCGGACGGGACGGTCATCGGCGTCAGCGACTACCTGGCGGTGGTCACCGGAGGTCAGCTCGCCGCCGGCGACGACGCCGCGGACGCCCGGTGGGTCACGGCGGCGGAACTCGACGGCCTGCCGCTCACCAGCGGCCTGGCCGGGTACCTGGCTGCGTGGAGCGCGTACCCGGCGTGAACTCGCCGCGGGTGAGCAGGCCGCCTCCGCCGCTATCATTCCTCTGGTCCAGGTCGACTCGCCAGGCGGACGGAGGCCAGTTCCGGATGAGCAGGCGGCGGCAGCTGATCGGCCTCGTCACGATCGTCGCCGCGCTCCTGATCGCGGGGACCGACGCATGGGCCCTCCATCACTTCGGCGCGAACGCGGCTACCAAGCAGTACCCCGACAACTACCTCAGCGCGGTGGCCTGCCCGAGCACGACCCAGTGCTGGGCGGTCGGCCAGACCGCGAGCGCGCCGGGCGGGAACACGCTGTCGGAATCCCGTGATCCGCTGCTGAAGCACGAGACGGCCGGGCGCTGGCGCACGGTGGCCGTGGCCACGCCCGGGGCCAGGGACGCGCTCGAGGCCATCGCCTGTCCCGGGGCCGCGGACTGCTGGGCCGTCGGCGGCAACGCGGCGGGCGGGCACGCGGTCATCGAGCACTGGACCGGCGGCCCGTGGCAGGTGGCCCCCTCTCCGGCGGTGCGCGGCAGCCAGCTCGACGCCGTCAGCTGCGCGTCGCCGAGCGCCTGCTGGGCGACCGGCGGCACGCAGTCACACTCCGGCGTGACCGGAGACCTGCTCGAGCAGTGGAACGGAGCCCAGTGGGCCGTGGCCAGCACGGTGGCCGGCGGGCTGCGGCCGGAGCAGTTCTCCTGCCCGGTGGCCGGCCACTGCCTGGCCCTGGGCACGCGGGACGGCGCCGTCGCGGCCGCGGCCTACGCCGGCGGCCGGTGGACGACGATCACGCCGCCCGCCGCGCAGGCCGGCCAGCGCGCCGGGGCGGTCCCCACGCTGTTCGGCTGCGCCAGCCCGGCCATGTGCCTGGCCGCGTTCCCCGGCCCCGATCTCGTCACCGACGTCTGGGACGGCCGGAGCTGGGCGCCCGTGACCTCCAGCATGCTGGCCTACCCGATCGGCCTGACCTGCTCCGGCGGCCAGGGCTGCTGGCTGCTCGGCATGACGCGCAAATACCGGCCGCTGGCGCTGCGCTGGCTGGCGAACGACTGGGCCTCGGTGACCGTGCCCACGGCGCATCACCGGGGGTACCTGAGCGCGCTGGCCTGCGGGAGCAGCTGCTGGGCGGTCGGCGGCGAGGGCGGCACCCGCCGCAACGGCGTCCCGTACACCCACCCGCTGATCGAACCGCTGGCCTAGCCGGGCGGCTCGAACGCCGATGTCCGCGCCAGCCCGGCGGCGCGGCCCCGGGCCGCGGCGACCAGGGCCAGCTTCCGCGAGGCCTCGTCGATCATCTCGCCGTCCAGCGAGGCCGCACCGCGGCTCTCGACGGAGGTGTAGTACTCATAGGCCTCGAGAATCAGCTCGGCGCGGTCGTATTCGGCCTGGCCGGGCGAGAACGCGGCGTTCACGATCTCGATCTGCCCCGGGTGGATCACCCATTTCCCGTCGTACCCGAGCGCCGCCGCCGAGGTGGCCACCTGGCGCAGCCCGTCGGCGTCGCCGATCGCGGCGTACGGGCCGTCGATCGCCTGCAGCCCGTGCGCCCGCGCGGCGACCAGGATCCGCAGGTGCGGATAGTGGAACGCGTCGCCCCCCGTATACCCGGGCGGCTGGGCGCCGATCTCCAGCGACCGCATCCCCAGGCTGGCCATGAAGTCGGCGGGCCCGAAGACCAGCGCCTCGAGCCGGGGCGAGGAACCGGCGATCGCCTCGACCGCGGCCAGCCCGCGCGCGTCCTCGATCTGCGCCTCGATCCCGATCCTCCCGGCCGCCAGGCCCGCCGCCTGCTCGACCTGGCCGAGCGTCAGGTCCAGCCAGGCGACCTGGTCCGGGCCGGTGACCTTGGGCAGCACGATCGTGTCCAGGTACGGCCCGGCGCGCTCGGCAACGTCAATCACGTCGCGGTAGGCCCACCGGGTGGTGGCCCCGTTGACCCGCACGGCGCGGACCTTGCCGCCCCAGTCGCCGGCCTGCAGCGCGGCGGCCACTGCGGCCCGCGCATCGTCTTTCGCATCCGGCGCGACCGAGTCTTCCAGGTCGAGCAGGACCTGGTCCGCGTTCAGGCCCGTGGCCTTGGCCAGGAATCTCGGGCTACTGCCGGGCACGGACAGGCAGGACCGCCTGGAACGGTCACCGGGTGTCATACGCCTCCCCATCCGCTCATCTGCGCCCGCGCCTCGTAGAGGAGCACCGCCGCCGAGACCGCGACGTTCAGCGAGTCCGCGGAGCCCAGCATAGGAATCCCGATCCTGGCGAATCCCGCGGCCTGCCATGGCGGCGAGATCCCGTACCGCTCGCTGCCCACGACCAGCGCGGTCCGCCCGGTGTAGTCGCAGGCCCGGTAGTTCTGGCTGTCGTCGGTGTCGGCCAGGTACACGGTGAAGCCGTGACCGCCCAGCCAGGAGATGGCGTCGGCCACCGCATCGAACTCGATCGCGGGCACCCTGATGCTCATCCCCTGGCTGCTGCGGAGCACCTTGGGGTGCGTCAGCCGGGTCCTGCGGTTGGTCAGCACCAGGCAGTCGGCCGCGCACGCGTCGGCGGTGCGGATCAGCGTCCCCAGATTCCCGGGGATCTCGATCCCGTCGATCACCAGGATCAACGCATTGGCCCCGAACGCAAACGCCCCGGGGTCGGTGTCCGGAAGCTTCGCGACGGAGATCAAGCCGTCCGGGTTCGGCCGCTCGGCCAGGTAGACGAGCGTCTTCTCGGAGATCCGGTAGGCGCGGCGGGCCCGGGCGGCCAGCTGCGAGCTGCGCGTCCTGGCCTCGTCGGAGTACGCGGCCTCCGGGCACCACAAGAAGGTATCCACAGCCACGCCAGCCTCGATAACCACATTGTTCTCAAAAAGGCCTTCAGCCACGAACGTGCGGCGCGGAATCCCGGTGCGGTTGCGCTGGATGTCCCGGACCAGCTCCGCCGCCGGGTGCCTGCGGCCGACCTGCTGAAGTTCCGCCATGAACGGCCTCATCTCGCCCGCCCTGGGCCGGCGCATCCCGCCTGGCCGGGCCACCCCCAAGAGCCTTCCGTCCCGACGAGCATAGGTGTTCGTTTCGACGAGTCCGTGGCGGCTCAATAGCATTGAGGCATGGCTACCCCGCCCGCCGTGTCGGCGCCGCCCACGATCGATCAGGTCACCCACGCGCTGGCCGGCGTCAACGACCCCGAGATCCACCGTCCGATCACCGAGCTCGGCATGGTCAAGAACGTGGACGTCGCGGCCGACGGGGCCGTGCGGGTCGACGTCTGGCTGACCGTGGCCGGCTGCCCGCTGCGCGACACCATCACCCGTGAGGTCACCGCGGCGGTCACCAAGCTCGAGGGCGTGTCCCGGGTCCGGGTCGAGCTGGACGTTATGAGCGAGGAGCAGCGGCGCGCCCTGCAGAGCAACCTGCGAGGCGGCAAGCCGGAACGCGTGATCCCGTTCGCCAAGCCAGGCTCGCTGACCAAGGTGTACGCGGTGGCCAGCGGCAAGGGAGGCGTCGGCAAGTCGTCGGTGACGGTGAACCTGGCCGTGGCGCTG
This sequence comes from uncultured Actinomycetota bacterium, assembly GCA_963729365.1. GTDB lineage: Bacteria > Actinomycetota > Actinomycetes > Streptosporangiales > Streptosporangiaceae > JASHPR01. The sequence goes on along the minus strand of CAVSNQ010000024.1, from coordinate 260,018 downwards.
GCCGCCGCCGGGCAGAAGGTCGGCCTGCTCGACGCGGACATCTACGGCCATTCGGTGCCGCGGATGCTGGGCGTGACCGGGCTGCCCACCCAGGTCGAGAAGATGATCATGCCACCATCCGCGCACGGCGTGAGCGCGATCTCGGCCGGCATGATGAAGCGCGGCAACGAGCCGCTGCCGGTGCGCGGGCCGATCCTGCACCGGCTGGTCGAGCAGTTCCTCGCCGACGTCTGGTGGGGCGACCTGGACGTGCTGCTGATGGACCTGCCGCCGGGCACGGGCGACGTGGCCATCTCGGCGGGCCAGCTGATCCCGGGCTCGGAGATGATCGTCGTCACCACGCCGCAGCTCGCCTCCGCCGAGGTGGCCGAGCGAGCCGGATCGCTCGCGGTTCAGCTGCACCAGCGGGTGGTCGGGGTGATCGAGAACATGTCGTATCTGGTTTGCCCGCACTGCGGCGAGCGCGCGGACGTGTTCGGGTCCGGCGGCGGCCAGGCGGTGGCCGACACGCTCACCCGGATCGTCGGCGCGCCGGTTCCCCTGCTCGGCCAGGTGCCCATCGACGTGCGGCTGAGAGAGGCCGGGGACGCCGGCCTGCCGATCGTGCTGGCCCATCCCGATTCGCCTGCCGCGCAGGAACTCATGAAGATCGCCGACGGCCTGGCCGTCCAGTCCCGCGGCCTCGCGGGGCGCCCGCTCGGCCTGACGCCCGTCTAACCGAATCGGTCAGGTGGCCTCGGAGTCGTACGGGGGGCTTTCGCCGGGCGCCAGCAGGGAGACACCGTTGGTCTCCGACAACTGGGCGGTTTCCGGCGGCGGCATGGTTGTGCCGCCGTTGCCGTTTCCGTCGAACTCGTCCCACAGGTGCTTGCGCACGAAATTCTTCGGGTGCAGATCGCCCAGGTCGAAGTCACGGAATTCGGGGCCCAGGCCTTCCTGCAGGTCGGCCTTGGCGTTTTCGGCGATCCGGCGCAGGTCCCGCAGCGCCCGCCCAGCCTGACTGGCCAGCTTCGGCAGCTGATCGGGGCCGAACACGATCAGCGCGATCACTGCGAGAACCAGGATCTTTTCCAGGGACAGGTCGAACACGAGAGCGCTCCAGCGTCGTCCAGAACTCACGGAGGGGTCCGCTGCCTCCCAATGTAGACCGTCGGAGCACTTGCCATGAAGCCCGCGCGGCTCCACCCCCGCCGGGCCACCCCCGCACGCCCCCGCCGGGCCACCCCGCTCGCCTTCGCCGACCACCCCGCTCGCCCCGCCGGGCCACCCTGCTCGTCTCGCCGGGCCAGCCCGCAGGCCTTCGCCGGGCCACCCCCGCAGGCCTTCGCCGGGCCCCCCGCCCCCGCTCGCCCCGCCGGGCCCCCCACGCTCGCCCCGCCGGGCCCCCACGCTCGCCCCGCCGGGCCCCCACGCTCGCCCCGCCGGGCCCCCACCCGCGCTCGCCGCCGCGCCGCCCCGGGCGCGCCCCAAACCGCCCCCGCAGCCCCACCTCCGCCCGGATCTCCTTGATCATTTCCACTTTTCACTCGCTCCGTGCAGGCATTTCGGGCATATCCACCGTGATCATGACTGGAGGCGTGATAAGTGGTGGTGATCAGCGATGGACGCTACGTTGCGCGTATTTGTAATGACTCAGCGGAGCCGAGGGTGAGGGTTACGGTGTGCGTGACGCCGCCGTGAATGAAGATGACGGTGACGCGGGTGCCGGGCTGCTGGGAGTGGATCGCGTCGAGCAGCGATGTCGCGTTATCGATCGGCTGGCCGGCGAACCGGATGATGACGTCACCTGGTTGCAGGCCCGCCATGGCCGCCGGCCCGCCCGGGCTGACCGACGGGGCGCCAGCGCGCGATGAGGCGATCTGAGCACCATCGCCGAGGTAGCTGACGTTGACGAGCGCGCCGATGACGGAGTGCGCGGCCCGGCCGGTCTGGATGAGTTCCGTTGCCACGATGCGTGCCTGATTGATCGGGATCGCGAACCCTAGGCCGATACTGCCGCCCTGAATCCCGGTGACCGGGTCACCGCCGAGCGTGTCGATCGCCGCGTTCACCCCGATGACCTGAGCCTGTGCATTGACCAGCGGCCCGCCCGAGTTGCCCGGGTTGATCGGGGCATCGGTCTGGATCGCGTCGTAGTACACCGGCAAAGCGCTGCCGGGGCCGCCGATGCCGGGTTGCATCGGCCGGTTCAGCGCACTGATGATGCCGCTCGTTACGGTGTTGGCCAGGCCCAGGGGCGAGCCGAAGGCAACGACCGGATCCCCGACCTCGACGCTCCCTGAGTTGCCGAGCGAGAGCGCTGGCAGGCGAACCGGCTGCTGCAGCCTCAGCACCGCTATGTCGGAATACGGGTCGGCGCCGACTAGACGCGCGGGCTCAGTCTGGCCCCCGTTGAAGACGACCTGCAGCGTGGCGTGCGCCACCGCGCCGTCCAGGGTGACCACATGGTTGTTGGTCATGATGTAACCGCCGCGGATGATGAAGCCGGAGCCAGTGCCTTCGTCGCCATTAACCTTGATCATGACCACGCTGGGCAGAACCCGGGCCGCGATGCCCGCGACCGAATCCGGTGGCCGGTTGGTCAGCGCCGGCGGCACCGTGCCCAGGCTGTAACTAGATTGCGTCAGGGCGGCGGGCCTGGATCCGATGAATCCGCCGATCAGGCCTCCGGCCAGCGCAGATGTCACCGCGACGATCAGGACCATGATCAGCAGCCTGGAGCCGGTCAGCCGACCAGGCCACGCGGGCTTCTCGGGCGACGTCAGGTCATGGTCCGCGGGCGGGTCGGCCCGATCGGAGAAGCGGTACAGCCCCGGCGGGCAGCTCAGGTCGAACCAATATGACAAATCCGCCGGATAAGGCGGATTCGCGGCGTGGGCTGGAGCAGCATCGGGCGGATGCGCGGGGCTCGCCGGGCCGGGCGGATGCAGGGCACGCATGGAAGCGGCACCGGGCGGATGCGCGGGGCTCGCCGGGCCGGGCGGATACTCGGCCCGCATGGAAGCGGCACCGGGCGGATGCGCGGAGCCCGCCGGGCCGGGCGGATACTCGGCCCGCATGGAAGCGGCACCGGGCGGATGCGCGGAGCCCGCCGGTTCAGGCGGCTCCCCAGGACCAGCCTCTTCAGGCGGATCCACGGGACTGGCCGGACCCGGCGCCCCCTCGCGCACAGACCCATCGGACATCGTGCGCCTCCCCCGAGGCGGCCCCCCGTTGGTTACTGGCGCTCGGCGGCCGCTCCAGGCATACATGCCCCAGAGGAGGACGTGATAGGCCTAATCAGTGCAGCGGGTTGAGCCGTGCGGCGAGCCGGTGAAAGCCAAGGGCCATCCGCGCCCAGAAACCCGGCCCCGAGGTGTCGGGCATGGCGGCCACCACCTGGCTGACCGTCGCCACGGGCGCGTCCGCGATCACGGTGTACACGAATCCGTCCGAGGACCAGGCAAAGCTGCGCTCGTGGGGATTAACCGAATAGACGGTTTGGCCGCGCATCCCGATCTGCCGCCAGCCGGGCATCGGCGGCCCCAGCTCCCCGCGCTGGACGAACACGGAAACCACGGCCAGGCCATCGGAATAGGAGAGATCTATCACGCGGCCGGAACGAGCCGACGTCTCCGTCGCGGCGAAGAGCACGAGATTACCTGGCAGCCGGCCGGGCAATGGCCAGCCCGAGGCGCGCAGCGCGGTCAGCCTGGCCTGGTCGAGACGCGCGGTCCAGGGCGCGGCGGCCGGCGCGGGCATGGCGCCCAGCCCGCTGGCTCCCACCTGGAGGTTGATGAAGGCATCCTCACTGAGCATGTGCGCGCCGGAGGTGAATATCTCCCGCCGCAGCGGAAGCTTCGTCGCGGCGTCCAGCCAGAATCGCGCGGCCAGGCCGCCGCCCAGCCGCTGGACCTCGACGAGCAGCGCGGTGCGGCCCGCCGCCGATCCGCGTCCTGCGTAAACGACCTGGTAGTTGGACTGCAGCAGAGCCAGGAGCGCGGTCGATACGCCCAGGATCCCGTCCGGATCCTGCCCGTCCGCGGCCGCGGACGGGGCGGCCGTGCCCGCCGGGGCACCGGGCGCGGCGCCCGCCGCCTGGACCAGGGTCACCTGGCCCGGCTGGTGCCATACGTTGACCACGGATGCGCTCGTCTCGCCCGGACCCCACCAGAGCACGACCTGCTCACCGCGGTAGGAGGTGCCCTGACAGGCCGCTGCGGCCTCCTGGAGCAGCCGCAGGCCAGCGTTGGTACGTGCGGTCTGGGCCGGGCGGAACAGTCGCCAGGCGACGTTGCCGAGGCTTGGGGGCCTGACCACGGGTGGCCCGGAAGGCGCATCGGCCAGGGCTAGCCCGGCCACGCCCGAGCCGAGAAGGCCGAGTATTGCGGCCAGGCCGGCGATCCGCCAACCAGATACCATCCGATAGCTCACGGTGCGTGCGAAGACAGGCTCTTGCCGGGACGCGGTCCGAATCGGGTGGAGCTCGCGGGCACGATGCCGGTCATCAGGTCGTGCTGCAACACGTAGGTGTCCACGGCGGGCGTCACCCTCGGCTCGGGCTGCTCGCTGCTCCCGCCGGCCAGGAAGGCCGCGGTACCCACGCCGACCAGGACTACCGCGGTGGCTCCGAAGGCGACATACCAAGATGGCCGCACCTCGCGCCCGCCCGTGGCCGACCCGATTGCGCCGGCCATGGCCGGCCGCGGCCGGCGAGCCTGGCCGCCTGGCGCGCCTGTCCCGCTCGGCTGGGCCAGCCCCATCAGACGGCGGGTCAGCCCTGAGTCCGCGGCGGCCTCGCCGAGCGCGTTCATCCGCCGCTTCAGGGTCCGCAGGGCGACGGCATCTCCGCGGCATGACTCGCATCTGGCCAGGTGGACCAGTACCCGGTCGCGTTCCATGCCATCGAGCTCTCCGTCGATAAGGGCGGAAAGGCGTTGCCCGAGATGGCTCATGCTTGCCTCCCCGGCGCGAGTCTGGCGGCCACAGGAGCATGCGGCGGGGAGACCCGCGCCTCGCCAAGATGCCGCGGGCGCCGGTGCTCAAGTGCCGCGCGCAGCTGCGCTCGGCCACGGTGGATCCTGCTACGCACAGTGCCCAGCTTGATCCCCAGCGTGGCGGATATCTCCTCGTAAGAAAGGCCCTCGATGTCACAGAGGATGACCGCGGCCCGGTACTCGGGCGCGAGCGCCTTGAGCGCGGCCTGGATGTCGCTGTCCAGGTGCCGATCGTCAAAGGCGTCCGCGGGCGACCGTCCGCCGTCGCCCAGGCGCGCGGCCGTATCGTCGCCGAGTCCCTCGAACCGGATCCGCTGCTTGCGGCGGGCCATGTCAAGGAACAGGTTGGTGGTAATCCGGTGCAGCCAGCCCTCGAACGTCCCCGGCGTGTAGCTGGACAGGGACCGGAAGACTCGCACGAAGACCTCCTGGGTGAGGTCCTCTGCGTCGTGGCTGTTCCCGGTCAGCCGGTAGGCAAGGCGGTACACCCGGGCGGAGTGATCCCGGACCACGTCATCCCAGCTGGGCGGCGTCCAGTCAGTGACGGCAGCCTGCATCGGCTGGCCCTCGTCCACGGACTTCCCCCTTCCACCGCTCCCACAAGTGTGCAACGCCATCGGGCCGCCCGGGCTTCCCGGGCCTGCCCAGCGCCGGGAGGCCGGCCGCTGACCGGCACTTCACCGCGGCGGCTGGCGTCCGCCCCGGCGTAACATCAACGGCCGAGACATCCCGGCCAGTTCCCGGGATCACGGCCGGTGACGCTAGGCTGCCGCACGACAGCCCGACCGCCCGGGAGGCATACATCGTGAGTGCGCAGGTCACTATGGCCTATGTCGACGACTTCCTACCCGAGGACGAGCCGTTGCTGGCGGCCAGGAGAAACGCCGCAGAGGTGGGCGGGGCGGCTCCGGTCGGGCCCGTCACCGGCGCTGCCTTGCGCTTCGTCGCCTCGGCCACCGGCGCCAGGTCGGTCGTCGAGATCGGCACTGGCTGCGGCACGTCAGGCCTCTGGCTGCTTCGCGGCATGCGCGCGGGCGGGGTCTTGACCAGCGTCGACATCGAACCGGAGCATCAGCGGCTGGCCCGGTCGGTATTCGTCGAGGCCGGCTTTCCGGCCGGACGCTACCGGCTGATCAGCGGGCGGGCGCTCGAAGTCCTCCCCCGCCTCGCCGACGGCGCCTACGATCTCGTCTTCTGTGACGCCGATCAGCACGAATACCCCGACTACCTGGTGGCGGCGCTCCGGCTGCTGCGGCCTGGCGGCGTGGTGATCTTCGACGACGCCCTGTCGCGGGACCGGGTTGCCGACCTGGCCTGCAGCGACCCGGACGCGGTCGCCGTCAGGGAACTCTGCGAACAAGTGCGCATCGACGAGCGTCTGGTGCCGCTGCTGCTGCCGGTGGGGGACGGCCTGCTCGCCGCGGTGAAGCGGGCGGAATAAGGTTAGGTTGACGCTGATCGGCACGGCGGCCAGGTCAGGGGCTCGGTCATACCATCGGTTACCGGGATGGGAAGCCGCCAAGCGGACCCTGGCTACGGCGGGCAAGCGAAAGCATCGGTGGTGATCGGCAGGGCCTCAGCCGACGGCCGTCTTGAGCGCTTCGCCCAGCGCGACTGCCTCGTCTGGGGACAACTCGACCACCAGCCGCCCGCCGCCCTCAAGCGGGACGCGCATCACGATGCCGCGACCCTCCTTGGTGACCTCGAGCGGACCGTCGCCCGTCCGCGGCTTCATCGCCGCCATCCGCCATCCCCTTTCCTGCCTGGGGGCCGCAGGAACCCACTGAGGCCTACGGCGCCTGCTCCGGTGCCTGGCGGGACCGGCCAGCCACAACCATGTCGATCAGTACCTCTATTATCCAGAGTTCCGGCCCGCAGTGCTAACGATCAGCCTTCCCATGCCGCCACGCCGCTGCCCTCGCGGTACGACCCACGCCGGGCGAGACTGGGAAGGTGGACGCGAGATCGGCTCTCTTCGACCTCTACGGGGACCATCTGCGGTCCCGCGGTTCCCGTGCTCCGGTCGCGGCTCTCGTCCGGCTGCTCGCCCCGCTCGGGATCACGGCGCCCGCGGTACGCACGGCCGTGTCCCGGATGGGCAGGCAGGGGTGGCTGGAGGCGGTGCGGCTGCCGGACGGGGCCGGCTACGAGCTCACTCCGCGGGCGGTCCGCAGGCTGGATGACGCCGCTGAGCGGATCTACCGTCACGGCGATCCAGGCTGGGACGGCCGCTGGCACGTGGTGGTGGTCGAGCGGGTCAGGGAACGGGCCCGGCGGGAGCGGCTGCGCGCCGCGCTCGGCTACCTGGGATACGCGCCCATCGACGAGACGACCTGGGTCAGCCCGCGGCCTTCACGCGAGCTCGAAGCCCTGCTCGAGGCCGAGCGCGTCCGGGCCGAGCGTTTCGTCGCCACCTACGACGGCGACGCCCGCGGCCTGCTGGCCAGGGCCTGGGATCTTGACGGCCTGTCACACGCCTACCAGCGGTGGCTGGCCGTGGCCGCTGACCTGGTCGCCGCGGTCGGCGTGGATACTCCCGACGAGGTGATCTTCGCGGCGCGCAGCCGACTCGTCCATGAGTGGCGGAAGTTCCTGTTCCGCGACCCGGGCCTGCCCGCTGAGTTGCTGCCCGCCCGGTGGAGCGGCCGTCAGGCCGCCGAGGTGTTCGACGCCGAATCCGCCCGGCTGTTGCCAGCCGCCTCCCGCTTCGTGGACTGCTGCCTGCGGCCAGGCGGTCCGGCCCAGCTGGGCAGGTAGCTCAGGCCTCGACGTCAGCGGTGGCCGCGGCGCGCAGTTCCTCGTGAGCCCACACGATCTGCTCGGACGCGTCGACGAGGTCGGTCAGCGGCAGCCGCTGGTGGCTGCCGTCCGCGGCCCGCCACGAGGCGGTGCCGGAATGGCACCACACGGTCAGGTCGCGGCTGACGGACAGCACCGACATGGGCGCGTCCGGCTCGTCGGCCCGGACGAGGCCGGCGCCAAGACCCCGGCCGGCCAGCATCGCCTCAAGCTCGTTGACCGCCTGCCACGGGCTGAACTCGGAACGGCCGAAGCGGGCTGCATCGCAGCCCGGCGGAACCCGCAGCGCGAACCACACGGCCTTGCCCGAGACCTTCCAGCTGCCTAGCCGCCCGCGGGTCAGGTGGGCACCCCACTCGCCGGCCGACAGGCCGTCGACGACCTGCAGCCCCCGGCCGTTCACGCCTTCCTTGGAGCGCAACTTCACGTCGGGCAGGCTGCCGGTCTTCCAGCCGGGCTGGGAATCGAAGACCTTGCACACCAGCTCGCAGCGCAAGCCAGTGCCGCGCAGGTACAGCCACAGCTCGGGGAAGCCGCTTACTGGCCGCTGACTGGCCCCGCTGAACTCGACGTTTCCCTGTGCGTGCAGCGTGTTGGCGGCCAGCTCGCTGGCCATCGTGATGCCATCATGGACCAGGTCACCGGGCAGTCCGATCCCGGCGACGGCCTCGCGGAAGAGGCTCCTGGCCGTGCCCGCGCACGTAGGATCGAGGGGCAGCGGCCGCGCGAAGCAGCCTCCGGCACGCAAGCTCGCCTCGGTCAGCGAGCCCGAGCTACCGAATACCTCCGCCACCGGCGCGGCCATGAAGCCGTGGTCGGGGGCAGATTGGCCAGCCGCGCCGCGGCGGTCCGGCCCGCCCTCGGCGGGCGAAGGTAGCATCTCCTCCGCCTTTCGGACTCAGATATCTGTGAAACACAGATTATGAGTCGGGTACAACCTACGCAATGGTAACGGGAGAAAAAGTCCCGGTCCAATGGCACGTTCCGCCTGCGCGCTAGCGCGACGATAGTGACGGAAGCATGGCCTCGAGGCTAGACGGAACCGCCGGCAGGCGGTAGCACGCGGCGCCTCCTGACGGTAACGTCACACTCGCGGTGGCCCAGGCCCTGACCAGGCTGGACCGCCGGGCCTCGAGACAGGCTCAGCACGTGAAGAATCCCCCGGGGGAGAGCCCGGGGGATTCTTCACGTGCGCTGGGACGCGTCAGTTCTCGCCGCCGGTGCCGATGTCGTACCGGCCCGTCCGCGCGTCATCGAGGAACGCGGCAAACGCCGCCCGGCCGACTACGTGAGCGCCCCCCTCCGGGCGCTTGCTGTCCCTGACGGCGATCACCCCAGGAAGATTGGCTGCGATTTCGACGCACCCTCCGTTGGTCGTGCTGCTGCTGGCCTTACGCCAGATGGCTCGAGACAGGTCGATCATCGTTTACTCCAGTTGTTCGGCTAGGTGCCTGAGATACTGCGTCGTGTCGGCGGGTTCGAGCGCGGAGTCGCGAGACCGGCCGAAGCCCTCAACATAGATCATGACCTCGTCGTGATCGCTCACCTCCTGGATCGCGGTGTCACTTTCCAGGTAGACCGCGCTCGGCTCGCCGGCGGCGAAGTCGAAGATGTTAATCATGGACCACATCCCTCGGTGCGCACCGTCGGCGAAGCGCTGAATGCGGATCTCGATGTTGGTCCGGCCGCCGAGATCGATGAGATGCTCGATCTGCTCACGCCGTTCGGCCTTGGTGCCCCACCGGTACATCAGCGACGCCTCGGTGATCACTGCGGTCAGCCTGGGCGCGGCGCCGTCGGTGCGGTCCAGGATCTGCTGCCGGCGCAGTCGGGCTTCTGTCGCTTTCAGCCGCCAGGCCGGCGGCTTGGGGGCCACCCGCATCAGCGCTTCCGTGTAGTCCCTGGTCTGCAGCAGGCCGGGCAGGACCAGGGGCATGCAGACCCGGATCTGGGTGGCATCGTTCTCAAACCCTGGGAACTCGTTCTCGAATACATCCGAGTAGTCGCGCCACCACGGCCTGGCCCGCGCCCGCATGGCCAGCTCCTCGATTTCGTCCCGCGCGCCTTCGTCGACCCCGTAAACGCGCAGCAAGTCCCTGATGTCGCTCATCTCGGGACGCTTCCAGTGGTTGGCCTCGAACCGGCCGACCTTGCCCCGGCCCCAGTCCAGCAGGTCGCATACGTGGTTGGCGGTGTGCCCGGAGGCGCGCCTCAGCTCCGTGAGGCGGCGAGACAGCCGTTGCTTCGCGACGGTTGCCCCGTAGGCGTCGTCGCTCATCGGCGAGTGCCTCCTTGACAGGACGTCGCTTTCAGCATAGCCCGGTCTAAGTTGTGAATCACAAACGCTGGCATCATCAGATGAGCCTCGGTTGCGTATCGTTTTCGTATCGTTCTGCCCGGCATGCGGTAATGGCCGGTAAAGGCCGGTAAAGGGCGGCGCTGGTCAGGCGCGGCGGCTTCGGCCGGCGGGGGCCGCTTCGGGCGCCGCCGAAGCCAGATCAGCCCGACGCGTCATCGAACTCGCCGCCCCGCACGCCGTCGAGGAAGCACTCCCATTCGTTCCTGTCGTAGACCAGCACCCGGCCCTCCGGGTCGCCGCTCACGCGCATCAGCACCCACTCCGTGCCGGTGCCCGCGGTCCCGCCGACGAACGCGATCTCGATAGCGCCTTCCCCGTGGCCTGACCGCCGCCAGTCCTGTGCGCCGAGATCGATACCGAGCCCGGCCACGGTCGGTTTGGCGTTCACCGGATCCCGCCGGCCCGGTAGCCGGGCTGTGCCTGGCAGGCTTCGGTCATCTCTCCTCCGTTGAATACCGGGAATCAGTCACGGGCGCCTGGCCACCGCGCAGTAGAACGCGCGCGACCCCTCGCTGTCCGCAGCGCGGGCATCCTCGGCACCCCACAGGCCCACGTAAGTGAGCTCGGGCTCCGTGCCCGGACCCGGTGACACCAGTTCCAGCCCGTCGAAGAACCGCTCCACCTCCGGCCGCGACCGCGGGTAGGTCCGCTCGGTGGCGGCGGCGTAGAGATCCTGGGTGGCCTGGATAAAGACGGGCGGCAGCCGGTCCGCGGTGTAATGCGAGAGGGCCAGGTAGCTACCGGGCACCACCGCGGCCATGTAGCGGGCCACCAGGCCCCACGGATCCGACTCATCGGCCACGAAGTGCATGACCGCGGTCATCAGCACTCCCGCGGGCTCGCCGAAATCGATCAGCCCGCCCAGCGCCGGATGCCCCAGGACAGCGCCGGGATCCCGCAGGTCGGCCGTGATCACCGTCGTCGTCCCGTCGCCGGACAGCATCACTCCGGCGTGCGCGGCCACCATCGGGTCGTTGTCCACGTACACAACGCGGGCGGCCGGGGCCACCTTGTGCACGGCCTCGTGGGTGTTGTTCTGGGTCGGCAGCCCCGACCCGATGTCGATGAACTGCCGGATTCCCTGCCTGGCCATCCAGACCGACGCGCGTCCGTGGAAACCGCGATTAGCCCACGCGCCGTCCTCCAGGTCGGGTACGACCGCCTTCAGCTTCTCCGCCGCCTCCCGGTCGACAGGGAAGTTGTTCGTACCGCCCAGGTAGTAGTCATACAGCCGGGCCGGGCTTGGCGCGGTCGGGTCCACGCCCGGCGGGACGTGCTCGGCCTCGGTCATCTCGTCTCCGTGATCATGGGCGGCGGGCGACACCACAGTAGATTCCGCGCGATCCATCGCTGTCGGCGGCCTCGATATCCTCGGCTCCCCACAGGCCCGCGTAGGTGACCGCGGGATCCGCGCCCGTATAGGGCGGCACCAGCTCCAGCCCGTCGAAGAACCGCTCTACCTGGGCCTTCGTCCGCAGATGGACCCTCTCGGTCACGTTCGCGTAGGTCTGTCGGCCCGCCTGGAGCATGCCCGGCGGAATTTTGTCGGAGGTACCGTGCGAGAGCGCCAGGTAGCTGCCCGGCGCCACCGCCGCCATGTAGCCCGCCACCAGGCCCCACGGATCCGACTCGTCGGCCACGAAATGAATGAGCGTGGTCATCAGCACCCCGGTCGGCTCCGCGAGATCGATGAGCCGCCGCAACCCGGGATCGCCGAGCACGCCGCCGGGATCCCGCCAGTCGGCCGTGACCAGCGTCGTCGTCCCGTCCCCGGCCAGCAGCGAGCCGCTGCGCGCGGCCACCATGGGGTCCTGGTCGACGTACACCACCCGCGCCTCCGGGGCCACCTTGTGCACCGTCTGGTGCGTGTTGTTCTGGGTAGGCAGCCCCGACCCGATGTCGATGAACTGCCGGATGCCGTGGTTAGCCAGCCACAATGCCGCGCGCCCGTGGAAACCGCGGTTGGCCCACATCGCGTCGGCGATGTCGGGCACCGCGGCCTTCAGCCGCTCAGCCGCCTCCCGGTCGACGGGGAAGTTGCTCGTGCCGCCGAGAAAGTAATCATAAATGCGGACCGCGCTTGGCCTGGTCGAGTCCACCCCAAGGGGAGCGTCAGGGGTCTCGGTCATCTCTCCTCCAGCCCCCCAGTGCATAGTCTGGCATGGCCCGCGCCGCGCACAAGACGCGAATAATCTGCCCGGGTGTCCGGTTCCTGGCGTCCAGGGACGTGGGTGCGAGCGGCGCCGGTCACCCGGAGTAGGCGCCGCGGCGGAAACACGATGCCAGATGATCATCTACCGCGCCGCAGGCCTGCAGGGTCGCGTACACGGTCACCGGGCCGGTGAAAGTGAACCCCTGTTGCTTGAGTTCCTTGGCCAGCGCCTTCGACGCCGGTGTCCAGGACGGCACGTCGGCCAGGGTCACCGGGGCGCTCCCCGGCCCGCCCGCGTACTTCCAGACCAGCGCGGCGAGCCCGCCGGGCAGCGAGAGTGCCGCCCGCGCGTTGCCGATGGCCGCCTCGATCTTGGCCCGGTTCCGCACGATGCCCGGGTCGCCGAGCAGCCGCGCCACGTCGTCCGGGCCGTAACCGGCCACCGCCGCGAGGTCGAAGCCGGCGAACGCGGAACGGAAGCCTTCCCGCTTGCGCAGGATCGTCAGCCAGGACAGGCCGGACTGGAAAGCTTCCAGGCACAGCCGCTCGAACATGCCCCGGTCATCGCGCACCGGACGGCCCCACTCCTCGTCGTGGTAGGCGAGGTACTCGGCACTGGCCAGGCCCCACGGGCAGCGCAGCAGGCCGTCCGGCCCGGGCTCCGCGCCAGGCCCGGCGGCGGTCAAGCGTTCTCTCCTGGCCCGGCATCGGGCCGGGGAGGCGAGCCTGGCCGTTCCCAGGCCGACCACCGCTGCGCGTCCGCGGGCGGGCGCGGGCTGGCGATGCCGTGCCGGAATGCCGGAGGCAGCGAGCCGCGAGTGTCCGTGGGCCGCGGCGGCCCCATAATCACAGGCTTCTCCGCGGCCGACTGCAGGTCAGCGATCTGCCGCCGCAATGTGGCGATCTCTACGTCGCGCTCGGTCACCGTCCGCGCGACCATGTTCAGCGCCTCGTCGGTGGCCCGCATGTCGTAACCCCACAGCGCGGCCGGAGGGCGCAGCAGCGCGACGTCGGCGGCGGTCATGATTTCGCCGTCCAGCGGCCGGAGGTCGGGGGCGAACCGCACCAGCTCACCGCCACGGCCCAGGGCGACGACCACCAAGCCGCCGAGGATGGCGGCCGCGACGATGAGCAACACCACGGACACACAAGAATCGTGCCACGCCCGAGCCCGATATGCGCACTCCGCGCGCCCGGATCACGTGGCTGGGCCGTTCCCGTCCGGTCTGTCCGAGTGGTGCGCGTCCCTGATGATCTGAACGACGTCGGCCGGATCGTCGGCGATCCGGAACAGGTCGGGATCGGCGGCCGAGACCTTGCCCTGAGTCAGCAGCGTCCCGTGGATCCAGGAAATCAGGCCCGACCAGTACTCGCGGTCGACCAGGACGATGGGGAATTTGGTGATCTTGCCGGTCTGGACCAGCGTGAGCGCCTCGAACAGCTCATCCAGGGTGCCGAACCCGCCGGGCAGCACCACGAACGCCTGTGAGTACTTGATGAACACCGTCTTGCGGACAAAGAAGTACCTGAATTCCAGGCCGATATCGACGTAGTCGTTCAGGCCCTGTTCGAGCGGCAGCTCGATACCCAGGCCCACCGATATGCCGCCGACGCTCACCGCCCCCTTGTTGGCCGCCTCCATGATCCCGGGGCCGCCCCCGGTGATCACCGCGTAGCCCGCGGCGGCCAGGCCCGCGCCAATCCGCTCCGCGCGGTCGTAGTCCACGTCACCGGGGGGCGTTCGCGCCGACCCGAACACCGTCACCGCCGGGCCCAGCTCGGACAGCAGCCCGAAGCCCTCGACGAACTCGGCCTGGATCCGCAGCACCCGCCACGGGTCGGTGTGCACCCAGTCACTGGGGCCGCGCCGGTCCAGCAGGCGCTGGTCGGTGGTGGTCTTCGGGATGTGCTTGCCGCGCAGCGTGGCCGGCCCCTGACGGCGCAGCCGCCGCTGCGGCCCCGAATTCACCCCGCCCACCTCCCCATCCCTCTTCACAGGCATAACGTAGCCCGCGGCAGCTATGCCGTGCTTGGGCTGGGCAAACGGCGGGTGAATCCCGTGGCCGCCAGCCTCGCTGTTGACCGGCGCGTCCACTGGTCCGGCCGGGGCGGCGCAGCGGCGGGGCGCCATGCGTTCAGGGCCCGCTAAAGCAGTTAATTCTGTCGGCGGCATGATATGACGGCGTTTTCCCGCAAGCGGACTGAGCGGCTCGGGCACGAGGTAACTTCGGTGATGTGCCGACCACCCGCCGCAGGCGACGCGGAATCTCGGGGATAAGTCTGCTCATGGCCGTGATTGTGGGGCTGGGTTTGTACGTGGCGTACCAGCGGGTCGCGCCGCTGTTCGCCGGGAGCGGCTGTACCGCGGCGGGCGGCGGCCAGGATATTGCGCTCCGCACCAGCCAGGCGGGCATCGCCGCCACGATCGCCGGCGTCGCGCAGCGGGAGGCGCTGCCCGCCCGGGCCGTCACGGTGGCCTATGCGGCCGCTCTCCAGGAATCCAAGCTGCAGAACCTGCCCTACGGCGACCGGGACTCGGTCGGCGTGTTCCAGCAGCGGCCGTCGGAGGGCTGGGGAAAGCGCAGCGAACTGGAGAATCCGGTGTACGCGACGTCGAAGTTCTTCGGCGCCCTGGCCAAGGTCCCTAGATACCAGCAGCTGCCTGTCTACCAGGCCGCGCAGGACGTGCAGCACAGCGCCGACGGCCTGGCCTACGAGCAGTACCAGCCGCTGGCCGCGCGTATGACCATCGCGTTCACCGGGCAGGACCCGCACGCGGTCTGGTGCTGGTACGCGCAGAAGATCAGCGGGACGGCCCGCACGGACGCGGCTAGCGTGGGACTGGCGCGGACGTTCGGGCCGGAGCAGGCCCGCCCGTCGGCGGATCCGGGCCTGATCGTGCAGGTCGGGGGCGTCCGCCAGGGCTGGACGGTGGCGGCGTGGCTGGTGTCGCACGCCCAGCAGTACCAGATCAGCTACGTGGGTTACGCGGGCTACCGGTGGTCCGCGGCCGACGGCGCGCGAGGATGGGCTCGCTCTGTTTCTCCGGCTCCGCCGGGAAGCATCGAGCTTGGCTGATAGATTGCGTCCCGTGGGGACGGAAAAGGAGTGAAGAAGTGACGTACATCATCACCCAGTCCTGCGTCGACCTGCTGGACAAGACATGCATCGAGGAATGTCCCGTGGATTGCATCTACGAGGGCGAGCGCATGCTCTACATCCACCCGGACGAGTGCGTGGACTGCGGTGCCTGCGAACCGGTCTGCCCGGTCGAGGCGATCTACTACGAGGACGACGTGCCTGGCCAGTGGAAGGACTACTACCGGGTCAACGTTGACTTCTTTCAAAATATCGGCTCTCCGGGCGGCGCGTCCAAGGTCGGCAAGATCGGCTGGGACCACCCGCTGGTGGCGTCGCTGCCGCCGCAGCCGCACTGAACCCGGCCGCCGGCCCTAACCTCCGGGTGCCGACTCTCGTTACGCGACTGCCCCGTTTCCCCTGGGACGCGCTCGAGCCCTACAAGACCCGGGCGCTGGCCCATCCCGGTGGCATCGTTGACTTGTCCATCGGCACGCCGGTAGACCCCGTCCCTGACGTAGTGCGCGAGGCGCTGGCGGCTGCCTCGGATGCTCCGGGCTATCCGGCGACGGCCGGCACCCGCGCGCTGCGCCAGGCGGCGGCGGCGTGGCTGGCTCGCAGGCACCAGGTCACCGTCGACCCCGACGCCGTGCTGCCCGTGATCGGCACCAAGGAGCTGATCGCGGGCCTGCCCGCGCTGCTCGGCCTCGGCCCCGGCGACGTAGTGGTCCACCCTGAGCTGGCCTACCCGACCTACGACGTGGGCGCGCGGATAGCCGGGGCCAGGCCGGTGGCCGCCGACGGGCTGGCCTCGCTCGGTCCCGAGCCGGTGCGGCTGTGCTGGCTGAACTCGCCGTCCAACCCGACCGGCCGGGTGCTGCCCGCCGAGCATCTGAGCAAGGTCGTGGCCTGGGCCCGCGAGCGCGGTGCGCTGATCGCCTCCGATGAGTGCTACATCGAACTCGCGTGGGAGGACCGCCCCGTCTCGGTGCTGCACCCCGACGTGTGCGGCGGGTCACACGCGGGCCTGCTCGCGGTGCACTCGCTGTCCAAGCGGTCCAACATGGCCGGCTACCGATTCGGGTTCGTGACCGGCGACCCGGAACTGGTCGCCGAACTGCTGGAGATCCGCAAGCACGCCGGGATGATCGTGCCCGGGCCGGTGCAGGCCGCCGCCGCGGCGGCCCTTGGCGACGATGACCACGCCGACGTGCAGCGGGCCAGGTACGCGGCGCGGCGGGACGTGCTCCGTGCGGCGCTGGAGTCGGCCGGCTGGGCCGTGCACCACTCGCAGGCCGGCCTCTACCTGTGGGCCGCCCATCCCGCCCGCGACGGCTGGGAGTCGGTTGCCGTGCTGGCCGAGGCCGGCATCCTGGTCGCGCCCGGCTCGGTCTACGGGCCAGCGGGCGCACAGCACATCCGGGTGGCGCTGACCGCCACCGACGAGCGGATCGCCGCCGCCGCCGGGCGCCTGGCCGGGCTGGCCTGACCCGCCTCCGGTTTTCTCGCCGCGCCCTATCAACGACCGGCGCTCAGCGCACCTTCCGTAGGCTGGTCGGGTGTTCCACCTCTATGACACGCGGACCAGGCAGGTCGAGGCGATCGAGCCCCGGACCAGCCGGATGCTGCGGATGTACAGCTGCGGCCCGACCGTGTACCGCTACGCCCACGTCGGCAACCTGCGCACCTACCTGCTCGGCGACCTGATCCGCCGCAACGCCGAGTACCGGCACCACCTCACGGTCCTGACCTGCCAGAACATCACCGACGTCGGACATCTCACCGACGACGACGCAGCAGCGGGACCGGCGGGCGGCCAGGGCGCGGCCGGCCCGGCCGGCCCGGCGGGCGAGGACAAGGTCCTGGCCCAGGCCCGGGCGGAAGGCCGGACCGCGGCCGAGCTGTCCAGGTTCTACGAGGAGGCGTTCCACGCCGACTGCTCGGCGCTGAACCTCCGGCCGCCCGACCACTCACCGCGCGCGTCGGAGTGGATCGGCCCGATGACCGGCCTGATCGCCAGGCTGATCGAGTCCGGGCACGCCTACCCCGCGCCGGACGGGTCGGTGTATTTCGACGCGCGGTCCTTCCCCGGGTACGGCGAGCTGTCCGGCAACCGCCTGGCCAGCGTGCGCCCGGGCCACCGGCTCAGCGGCGAGATCGAGGACCAGAAGCGGTTCCACGCCGACTGGGCGCTGTGGAAGGGCACGCCGGCAGGCGGCGAGCTGACCTGGCCCGCCCCGTGGGGGACCGGGTTCCCCGGCTGGCACACCGAATGCTCGGCGCTGTCGCTGCACTTTCTCGGCGAGTTCATCGACATCCACACCGGCGGCATCGATCTGCGCTTCCCGCACCACGAGGACGAGCGTGCCCAGTCGAACTCGGTGACCGGGCACGAGGTGGTACGGCACTGGGTGCACGGTGAGCACCTGCTGTTCGACGGCCGCAAGATGGCCAAGTCCACCGGGAACGTGGTCCTCCTGTCCGATCTCGCGGATCGCGGGCTTGACCCGCTGGCGCTGCGGCTGGCGCTGCTTGAGCACCGCTACCGGCAGCAGATGAACCTCACCTGGGACACCCTGGCCGCCGCGGACCGTACGCTGCGGCGGTGGCGGGAGCTGGTCGCGGAGTGGGCCCGCTCCCCCAGCAAGCCGATGTGCGCCGAGGTGACCAGCCAGATCGCGGCGGCGCTCGACGACGACCTGGACACGCCGGCGGTGCTGCGGACGCTGCGCAAGCTGGAGAAGGACCCCGAGATCCCGCCGGGCGCGAAGTTCGAGTCGTTCGCGCATGCCGACCAGTTCCTCGCGCTCGACCTGGCCCGCGACATCGGCCGCGCGCCCGCCAGGCCCGCGCTGCCGGACGGGGCGCGGGGGCGGCTCGACGCACGGCAGGCCGCCCGGGCGGCCAGGGACTGGGCCACCGCCGACCGGCTGCGTGACGAGCTGGCCGCGATCGGCGTGTCGGTCAGCGACACAGCCGCTGGTCAAGAGTGGACGGTCCGTCCCGCCGGATAGGCCGCTGACTCGCTGGACCGCCGCGCAACGAATCACTGCCCTGAACGCATAGGAAGCAACGAATCACCGCCACCACGCAAGTTGTGTCGGGCCTTGCGCCGCCGCGCGCTCCTACGCTGGAGATCCGCCTGGATCTTCAGCCGAGGGGAGCCGCATGGGCGAGACGGATGGCACCGGGCGCCGCCGCGCCGGGCGCAGGAGAACCTACCTGATGTGCCCGCCCGAGTACTTCACGGTCGAATACGCGATCAACCCGTGGATGAACCCGGATCAGCCGCCCGATACCGTCCTCGCGATGCGCCAGTGGCGGCGCCTGCGGGAGACATTCATCCGCCTGGGTCACACGGTGCGCACCATCGATCCCCGGCCCGGCCTGCCGGACATGGTCTTCGCGGCCAACGGGGCCACGGTGATCGGCGGGCAGGTGCTCGGCGCGCGGTTCCGGTACCCGCAGCGGGCCGCGGAGGGCGCCGCCTACCTGGCCTGGTTCGCCCGCAACGGCTACCCGGCCGCGGCGCCGCGCTGTGTCAATGAGGGCGAAGGCGACATCGTCTTCGCCGGACGGGCCCTCCTGGCCGGCCACGGCTACCGCACCGACGCGGCGGTCGCCGGGGAACTCGAGGCGCTCTTCGGCCTGCCGGTGATCAGCCTCCGGCTGGTGGACCCGCGTTTCTACCACCTGGACACCGCGCTGTGCGTCCTGGACGCCGATACCGCCGCCTACTACCCGGCGGCGTTCGACGACGCCGGGCGGGCGGCGCTGGCCAGCCACTTCGCCGAGCTGATCGAGGCCAAGGACGAGGACGCCGAGGTGCTCGGCCTGAACGCGATCAGCGACGGCCGGCACGTCGTGATGCCGGCCCAGGCGCCGGGCCTCGCCGCCCAGCTTGCTGATAAGGGCTTCGAGCCGGTCGGGGTGGAAATGTCAGAGTTCCTCAAGGCCGGGGGTGGTCCCAAGTGCTGCACCCTGGAGATTCGCTAGGAGTTGCGCTGGAACTCCGCGAAACCGATGCGCTCAAGGAGATCAAGATGGCCGGTAGCGACGACACACCAACAGCGGAACGGCTGCGCGCGCAGGCCGCGGCGCATGGCGCGCACAACTACCACCCGCTGCCGGTTGTGGTCGCCGAGGCCGAGGGTGCCTGGGTGACCGACGTCGAAGGCCGCCGCTACCTGGACCTGCTCGCCGCGTACTCGGCGATCAACTTCGGGCACCGCCACCCCCGGCTGATGGCCGCCGCGCAGCGGCAGCTCGAGCGCGTGACGCTGGTCAGCCGGGCGTTCGAGCATGACCAGTTCGGCCCGTTCTGCGCCGAGCTCGCGGCGCTGGCGGGCATGCAGATGGTGCTGCCGATGAACACCGGCGCCGAGGCGGTGGAGACGGCGATCAAGACCGCTCGCAAGTGGGGCTACGAGGTCAAGGGCGTGCCCGCGGGCGAGGCGGTGATCGTGGCCTTCGCCGGGAACTTCCACGGGCGCACCACGACGATCATCAGCTTCTCCACGGACGAGGACTCCAGGGCCTCGTTCGGGCCGTACACGCCCGGGTTCACCGTCGTGCCGTACGGCGACGCCGACGCGCTGGCCAGGGCCGTCGATGACCGCGTGGTCGGGGTGCTCGTGGAGCCCATCCAGGGCGAGGCGGGCGTGCTGGTGCCGCCGCCCGGGTTCCTGGCCGACGTGCGCGAGATCTGCTCCGCCCGCGGCACGCTGATGATCGCGGACGAGATCCAGTCCGGGCTCGGCAGGACCGGCGCCACGTTCGCCTGCGAGCACGAGGACGTCGTCCCCGACATGTACCTGCTCGGCAAGGCGCTCGGCGGCGGCATCGTGCCGGTGTCCGCGGTGGTGTCGTCGGCCGAGGTCCTCGGCGTGTTCCGGCCCGGCCAGCACGGCTCCACATTCGGCGGCAACCCGCTGGCCTGCGCGATCGGGCGCGAGGTGATCGCGATGCTGACGACCGGCGAGTTCCAGGAGCGCTCGGCCAAGCTCGGCACGCACATGCACGACCGGCTCTCCGCGCTGCCCGAGAGCACCGTGCGCGAGGTGCGCGGCCGCGGGCTGTGGGCGGGCGTCGAGTTCGCGTCGCTGCCGGGGCGGGAGGCCTGTGAGCTGCTCGCCGAGTGCGGCATCCTGGTCAAGGACACCCATGGCTCGACGATCAGGCTCGCGCCGCCGCTGATGATCGAGGAAGAGGACCTGGACTGGGCGCTCGACTGCATCGCGGAGATCGCCCGCTGACCCGACGGCGGGCCGGCCTCCGCCGGTAACGCCGGCCCGGCCTACCGTGGGCTGGTGACGATCCAGGTTGTCTACGAGACGCATTCGATAACCGAGGACAACGAGCGCGCCATCGCAACCGGCTGGCGGCCTGGCCGGCTGTCCGCGCACGGCCGGGAACTGGCCGCCGGACTGGGACGGCGGCGCGCCGACGATGGCATCGCCGCGGTGTTCAGCTCCGACCTGGCCCGGGCGGCCGAGACGGCCTCGATTGCCTTTGGCGGGTCGCCGATCCCGGTGCTGCTCGACTGGCGGCTGCGGGAATGCGACTACGGGGAGCGCAACGGAACGCCCGCCGCGGACCTCCTGGCCCACCGGGAAGACCATCTCGACGAGCCATACCCGGGCGGCGAAAGCTGGCGGCAGGCGGTCGCGCGAGTTGGCCGGTTCCTCGGCGATCTTCCGCTGCGCTGGTCCGGCCGGCGCGTGCTGATCATTGGGCACGTGGCGACCCGCTGGGGCCTCGATCACCTGATCGGCCGAATCCCGTTAGAAGACCTGGTCGCGGCCGATTTCGCCTGGCAGGAAGGCTGGGAGTACCTGCTGCCCTGACGCCGGACGCGGACCGGTAAATCCGTTGCGAACCTTGCTACCAGCGGTAGCATAGTGGTGTGAGCGCAGCGGAACGGAAGCAGTCCGGGCGGGGCCGCGATGCTGCCGGGCAGGAAACAAGACCCGCCGACGCGCTCAGTGCCCTCGAGGCGGCGCTTCAGCAGGCTCTGGCCTCGGTACCACGCGACCAGGTGGTGAAGTGCATCGCGACCGCGCTTCCAGTCGAGCTTTTTGTCGACGAGAGCGCTCGGCTGCATGAGAGCAAGGTAAGGAAGGTGAGTGTGTCCATGCCCGAGGAACTGGCCGAGACGGTGCGCTCGCGAACGGGCGCGGGAGGATTCAGCCGGTATGTGACCGACGCGGTGGAGCGCGAGATAAGGCACGAGCTCCTGGGCGAATTGCTGGACGAACTCGAGGCTGAGTACGGTCCGGTCCCCCCCGAGATACGC
The DNA here is from genome assembly GCA_963729365.1 of uncultured Actinomycetota bacterium. Taxonomy (GTDB): domain Bacteria; phylum Actinomycetota; class Actinomycetes; order Streptosporangiales; family Streptosporangiaceae; genus JASHPR01. The sequence goes on along the minus strand of CAVSNQ010000024.1, from coordinate 238,359 downwards.
GAGCAGACGAGGCGAGAGTGGCCAAACTACGAAGAGGACGACGAGGAGGAGTAGGCGGGACGCTCGTTCTGGATGCCGAGGGCCTCCGTAAGCTCGCCGACGGCAACCCCCGGGCAGTCTCCTTTACGAAGGACGCCCAGTCGGCTTATGCGACCGTTATTACTGCGGCTTCGACGCTGACCGAAGTCCTGCGCGGCGGGCCGAGAGATGCGCCGATGCATCGGATCCTGAACAAGGTCACCGTAGTTCCGATCGGACAGGACCAAGGGCGAACCGCGGGCGAATTGCTGGGGCGGACCGGGTTGTCCGGGCACCGGTGCGCACTGGATGCGCTTCTCGCCGTGGTCGCGCTCGCCCAGCCGCGGCCCGTCGTGGTGCTCACCAGCGACACCGACGACATGCGCCGTCTGACCGAGGAACCCGGACGCCGCAAGGCAGAGCGGATCGGGATCTCCCGCATCTGACGGGCAGCCCCAGCGGCGCGTGCCTGGTAGCCCGGGCCGCGGGCGAATATGGTTCGGCTTGTGAGCATACTGGCCAGCGCGCTCGACACCCGCGGCGCCGAGTACGCAGCCCGCCGCGACGCCATGTTGGCCCGGCTGGCCGACCTGGATGCCGAGCACGCGAAGGCACTCGCCGGCGGCGGGCCGCGCTACGTGCAGCGGCACCGGGACCGGGGCAAGCTGCTGGCGCGCGAGCGGATCGAGCTGCTCATCGATCCCGACTCCCCGTTCCTCGAGCTGTCGCCGCTGGCGGGCTACGGTACCGGGTTCCCGGTCGGCGGCAGCGTGGTCACCGGCATCGGCGTGGTCTGCGACACCGAGTGCGTGCTGATCGCCAGCGACCCCACCGTCCGGGGCGGGTCGACCAACCCGTGGACGTTGCGTAAATCGCTCCGCGCCGCCGACATCGCGCTGCGCAACCGGCTGCCGCTGATCAACCTGGTCGAGTCGGGCGGCGCGGACCTGCCCACGCAGAAGGAGATCTTCATCCCGGGCGGCCAGATCTTCCGCGACCTGACCCGGATGTCGGCGGCGGGGATCCCCACGATCGCCCTGGTGTTCGGGAGCTCCACGGCCGGCGGTGCCTACCTGCCGGGGATGAGCGACTACGTGGTGATGGTGGCCGAGCGGGCCAAGGTGTTCCTCGGCGGGCCTCCGCTGGTGAAGATGGCCACCGGCGAGGAGTCCGACGAGGAGTCGCTCGGCGGTGCCGGGATGCACGCGCGCCAGTCCGGGCTGGCCGACTTCCTGGCCGCCGACGAGCGCGACGCGCTGCGGATCGGCCGGTCCATCGTGGCCAGGCTGGGCCGGGCCGCCCGCGGCCCGGCGAGCGCCGTCGCCGGGCCGCGGCACGACGAGGACGAGCTGCTGGGCATCGTCCCCGAGGACCTCAAGGTGCCGTTCGATCCGCGCGAGGTCATCGCGCGGATCGTCGACGGCTCGGACTTCGACGAGTTCAAGCCGCTCTACGGGAGCAGCCTGGTGACCGGCTGGGCGGCGCTGCACGGGCACCCGGTCGGCATCCTGGCCAACGCGCGCGGCGTGCTGTTCAGCCAGGAGTCCCAGAAGGCCGCCCAGTTCATCCAGCTCGCCAATCAGGTCGCCGTGCCGCTGCTGTTCCTGCAGAACACCACCGGCTACATGGTCGGCAGCCGCTACGAGCAGGCCGGCATCATCAAGCACGGGGCAATGATGATCAACGCGGTGTCCAACAGCCGGGTGCCGCACCTCACCGTGGTCATGGGCGCGTCCTACGGGGCGGGGAACTACGGGATGTGCGGCCGGGCCTACGAGCCGAGGTTCCTGTTCAGCTGGCCCAGCGCGAAGTCGGCGGTCATGGGCCCGGCGCAGCTGGCCGGGGTGCTGTCGATCGTCGGCCGCCAGGCCGCCGCCGCGCGCGGTGAGGCCTACGACGAGGCCGCCGACGCCGCGATGCGGACCGCGGTGGAGGAGCAGATCGAGGCCGAGTCGCAGCCGTTCTTCCTCTCCGGCCGGATCTACGACGACGGGGTCATCGATCCGCGGGACACCCGTACGGTGCTCGGCCTGTGCTTGTCCGCCATCGAGAATGCCGGGCCCGGGCCGGCGGCGTGGAGAGCCAGGCCGCCGCGGGCGCGGCCGGGTACGGCGTGTTCCGGCTGTGACCGGGAGCATCGTGCCGGAGGCGGGCAGATGAGCGTCGTGCCGGAGGCGGGCAGATGAGCGTCGTGCCGGAGGCGGGCAGATGAGCGTCGTGCCGGAGGCGGGCAGATGAGCGTCGTGCCGGAGGCGCGCAGATGAGCACGGTGATCACGCGAGTGCTGGCCGCCAACCGGGGCGAGATCGCCCGCCGGATCTTCCGCGCCTGCCGCCGCTCCGGAATCGGCTGCGTCGCGGTGTTCTCCGATCCGGACGCGGGTGCGCCGCACGTCGCCGAGGCGGACGCCGCCGTCCGGCTGCCCGGCTTCCGCCCGGCCGACACCTACCTGAACGCGGCGGCGCTGGTCGCGGCCGCGGTGGCGGCCGGCGCCGACGCGGTACACCCCGGCTACGGCTTCCTGTCCGAGGACGCGGGCTTCGCGCGGGCCGTCCGGTCGGCCGGGCTGACCTGGATCGGCCCGCCTGCCGACGCGATCGAGGTCATGGGGTCCAAGATCACCTCCAAGAAACTGGCCGCCGCGGCGGGCGTCCCGGTGCTGCCCGAGCTCGCGCCGGGGGCGATCACCGGCTATCCGGTGCTGGTCAAGGCGTCGGCAGGCGGGGGCGGGCGCGGCATGCGCGTGGTCCGCAGCGCCGCCGACCTGCCGGCCGCGCTGGAGTCGGCCCGCCGCGAGGCTCAGTCCGCCTTCGGCGACGGAACCGTGTTCTGCGAGCCGCTGCTGACCGCCGCCCGGCACGTCGAGGTGCAGGTGCTCGCCGATGCGCACGGGGCCATCTGGACGCTGACCGAGCGTGACTGCTCGGTGCAGCGCCGGTACCAGAAGGTGATCGAGGAGACCCCGTCCCCGGCGGTCGGGGAGCCCGTTCGCGCCCGGCTGCTCGCCGCCGCCGAGGCCGTCACCAGCGCGGTCGGTTACCTGGGCGCCGGCACGGCTGAGTTCCTCGTCGCCGACGACGGGCAGTTCTTCTTTCTGGAGTTCAACACCAGGCTGCAGGTCGAGCACCCGGTCACCGAGTGCGTGCACGGGATCGACCTGGTCGCGCTGCAGCTCGACATCGCCCGCGGGCTGGCGCTGCCGCAGCGCCCGCCGGCGGCGTCCGGGCACGCGATCGAGGCCAGGCTGTACGCCGAGGACCCGGCCGACGGCTACCGCCCGTCCAGCGGCCCGCTGCACGCGCTGCACATCCCGGACGTGGACACGCGGTTCGGCCCGCCCGCCCCCGGTGCCGGCCAGGGGCTGCGGCTGGACTCGGGCGTCGAGGCGGGCAGCGAGATCAGCCCGCACTACGACCCGATGCTGGCCAAGCTGATCGCGTGGGCGCCGGCCAGGGACACGGCCGCGCGCCTGCTGGCCAGCGCCCTGGACCGGGCCACGATTCACGGCCCGGCCACGAACCGCGGCCTGCTGGCGAGCGTGCTGCGCCACCGCGCCTTCCTGGCCGGCCAGGCCGACACCTCGCTGCTCGACGGCTACGACCTGGCCGGGCTGGCCCCGTCCAGGCCTGGCCTGGCTGTCCGCGACCGCCGCCGCCCTCGCGGGCGCCGCGGCGAACCGGTCCGCGGCGCGGGCCGCGGCGGGCCTGCCCGGCGGCTGGCGCAACGTGGTCTCCCAGCCGCAGCGCACGTCCTTCGACGGCCCGCGGGGCCGGATCGAGGTCGCCTACCTGTGGCACCGCGACGGGATCGTGGTGACGCAGGCCGAGGAGCCGGTCCCGGACGCGACCGCCTCGCCGGCGCCGGGCGCGGTCGCGGCCGCGCCCGATCACGTAGTACTCGACGTCACTGGCGTGCGCTACCGGTTCGACGTCGCCCGGGCCGACGGCGTCGTCTGGGTAGATTCCGCGTTCGGGCACGTCACGCTCGTCCCGGTGCCCCGCCTGCCCGAGCCGGAGGTCACCCGGGAGCCCGGGTCGCTGGTCGCGCCGATGCCCGGAAACGTGGTGCGGATCGAGGCCGCCGTCGGCCGGCGGGTCCGCGCGGGCGAGCTGGTGCTGGTCCTCGAGGCGATGAAGATGGAGCACCAGATCGTGGCGCCAGCCGACGGGCTAGTGGCCGAGGTGCGGGTCGCCCCCGGCGACCAGGTGCAGGCGGGAGACGTGCTGGCCACGGTGGCCGGAGACGACACAGGCTCCGAGCACACGGTTTCCGGAGACGAGGCGGTGGGTCCATGAACGATCTGGTCCGTTATGAGTCGGATAGGGAGGTCACGACCATCACGCTGGACTCGCCGGGCCGAAGAAACGCGCTGTCCAGCGCGTTGCTGATCCAGCTGCGCGCGGCGCTGGCCGACGCGCTGGCTGACCCGGGCTGCCGGGTGGTCGTGCTCACCGGTGCCGACCCGGCGTTCTGCGCCGGTGCCGACCTGAAGGAGAGCCGGACCGGCCCGGCTGCGGCACCCGAGCTGTTCCCGGAGATCCTGCAGCTGATCTGGGACAGCCGCAAACCAGTCATCTGCCGGGTGAACGGTAACGCCCGGGCAGGCGGCATCGGCCTGATCGCCGCCTGTGACATCGCCGTGGCGTCGCAGTCGGCGACGTTCGCGTTCAGCGAGGTGCGGATCGGGGCCGCGCCAGCGATCATCGCGGTGCCCTGCCTGCGCCGGATGAGCCCGCGCGCCGCCGCCGAGTACTTCCTGACCGGGGAGGCGTTCGACGCGCAGCGTGCTGTCGACATCGGGCTGCTGACCAGCGCCGTACCCAAGATCCAGCTCGACGAGGAGATCGCCAGGTACACGGATTCGCTGCTGCGCGGAGCGCCGGGTGCACTGGGCGTGACCAAGGCCGTGCTCCGCGACGCGGCCACGACGCCGTTCGCCACCGGGCTGGCCGAGATGGCCGCGCTTTCGGCCGAGCGTTTCGCTTCCGCGGAGGGCCAGCAGGGCATGGCGGCTTTCGCGGAGAAGCGCGAGCCCAGCTGGGTGCGGCAGCCACCCGGCGATCGACCCTAGCCGGCGGCCAGCCGCCGGTACCGGCCCGAGTGATAGACCAGCGGGCCGCCCTCTCCGGCTGGCTCGGTGACGCCCACCACCTCACCCACAACGATGCTGTGATCGCCGCCGAAGTGCACCGCCGTGGTCCGGCATTCCATCGCGGCGAGCGCGCCGTCCAGGATCGGCGCTCCGGTCACCGGGCCGGGATGATGCGAGATCGTATCCAGCTGGCCGTCCAGCGGCCGGCCGCGGGTCGCCAGCCAGCGAGCCGTCTTCTCTGACTCCTCATCCAGGATGGAGACGGCCCAGTATCCCGCCTCGAGGACCGCATCGTGGAACCGGGCGATCTTCTCCGCGCAGAACAACACGAGCAGCGGCTCCAGCGAAACCGACGTGAAGGCGCTCACCGTCATCACATGACCGGTGCCGTCCAGGCTGGTGGACACCACGACGATGCCGGTGGGGAACTGCCCGGCCGCGTGCCGGAAGGCGGCGGAGTCCACCGGCATCAGTGATCGGGCTTTCGCGCGCCGGGCATGGGCGCGGCACGCCCGCCGGGCCGGAGCCCGCCGGGCCGGAGCCTGCCGCGGCCGGATCCGCCGCCGCTAGCCACGCTGGCCCGGGTCGGTGACCACCGGACGAAGGCAACTACGACACCGGCCAGTGCGCAGACCGAGCCCCCGAACAGGAACCACTTGCCCGGGCCGGTGTTCGTGATCACCACGCTTCCTCCCGGGGTGCCCATGGCCAGCACGAACGCTCCGACGAACCATCCCACAGCCGGCATAAGTCCGCCGAGGGGCCTGGACATTCCCCAGCCGCCGAGGATGCACGTGACCCCGATCGCCAGGGCGAAGGCCAGCGCGGCGGCCGGAAAGGACCCGAGGGCCCGGCTGTACTGAAACGAGCCGATCAGGCTCTCCAGGGCGCCGAGCACCAGCAGCATGCAGTAACCGCCGACGATGACCAGCCGCCCGTCGCCGGTACCCGGCGAGCCGCGCTGCTGGCCTGACACGCTCTCCACGGCAGAAAGGCTATTCAATGCCGGCGAATAGATCGCTCTCCCGGTCGTTCGGGCCGCTCCCCCGTCCGCGCGGGCCGGCCAGCAGCGTGTAACACTCGCGGCCGAACGCGCGCTGGCCCACACGGTCAGAGAACGCGAAGAACGGGCTTTCCACGGAAATCTGGGTGGCGTGCGCGCGCATCGCGTCCAGCTTCTGGTCCAGGTACGCGGTCGCGTCGATCTCGGTGGTCACGACCTCGTCCGGTACCCCGAACGGGAGATCGTCTACCGATTCGACCTGAGCGAAGTCGGGCGCGCCGCCGGCGAAACCTCCGTCGCTGCCGCGCATGGCCTCGATGGCCGCGGCGAGGACCGAGCGCGGGACGGCCGTCGCGTAGAACTTGCTGACCAGGCCGTCGGCCAGCTCGAAGGCCCGCCAGGCCACCCGGTGGGCCTGGATGTGGTCGGGGTGCCCGTAGAAGCCGTTGTCGTCATAGCTGACCAGCACCTGGGGGCGGACCTCGCGGATCACGCCGAGCAGCTCGCCGGCCGCCTCGTCCACGTCGGCCCGCCAGAAGCAGCCGGGAGCGTCGTTGCTCGGCTCGCCCATCATCCCGGAGTCATGCCACCGGCCGGGCCCGCCGAGGAACCGGTGATCGGCGACGCCCAGCGCGGCACAGGCCGCGGCCAGCTCGCCGATGCGGTACTGGCCAAGCCCTCCGTCGGCATCGGCGGCCAGGTGCGCGAGTTCCGGCGGGATGATCTCGCCCAGTTCGCCGAGCGTGCAGGTCACCAACGTCACCCCCGCGCCCTCGGCGGCGTACTTGGCCATCGTCGCCCCGGTGCCGATCGACTCGTCGTCTGGGTGGGCATGCACGAGCAGCATCCTCTGCCCCCCACCCACCTCCGCTTCCCCCTTCTCCGGTCCGCTCATACCGCGAGCCTAGCCAGAGCGGCGTATGACGCGCGCCGCCGCACGGGGAAGCTGAGAGGATCTAGCTCGTGACCGTCACGAGAGCCCCATGAGCCGGGCGAGGGCGCGGGACCTCGGCATCGTTCCCGGCTCGCTGCCGACCGGCGAGTTCAATGCGATCACCGACGTTCCCGGCGTGCGGGTGGGGCATACGACCCTGATCGAGGGCAGCGACATCAGGACCGGCGTCACCGCGATCGTCCACGACGGCCTCACCGGCTTGCGGGCCATGAACGCCGGGCTGGCGGTGGGCAACGGCTACGGGAAGATCGTCGGGACGACGCAGGTCAGCGAGCTCGGCGTGATCGAGACGCCGGTCGTGCTGACCGGCACGCTGTGCACGTTCCGCGCGGCCGACGCGCTGGTCAGCTACATGCTCTCGCTGCCCGGCAACGAGAAGCTGGAGACGGTCAATCCCGTCGTGGCCGAGACCAACGACGGGTTCCTGTCCGACATGCGCCGCCGGCCCGTGACCGAGCAGCACGTGCTCGCCGCGCTGCGCGGGGCCACGGCCGGACCGGTCGCCGAGGGGGCCGTCGGCGCGGGCACGGGGACCTCGGCGCTCGGGTTCAAGGCGGGGATCGGGACCTCGTCGCGGATCGTGGACTGCGGCGCCCCCGGGAGACCGGTCGCCATCGGCGCGCTGGTGCAGGCCAACTTCGGCGGCACGCTGACCGTGCTCGGCGTGCCGGTGCCCCCGGAGCCAGCCGACTCGGAGGACGGCGACCGGGGCAACTCATGCGTGATCGTGCTAGCCACCGACGCTCCGCTGGACTCGCGGCGGCTCGCCCGTGTGGCCTGGCGCGCGATCTTCAGCATGGCCCGCACGGGCTCCGACTTCTCGGGCCGCAGCGGCGACTACGCGCTGGCCTTTTCCACTGCTCCTTCCGCGGCCGAGCCGGTGCTGGATTCCGCACTCGACCCGCTGCTCGTGGCCGGAATGGACGCCACCGAGGAATCCATTCTCAACTCCCTGTTCATGGCCGATACCACGACCGGCTTCCGCGGGCATATCAGGCACGCCGTGCCGCTTGACCGCCTGCGGCAGCTATGCGCGGCCCGCGGAGTGCTGCCAGCCAGTCATTAGCGGCTCGGATACCGGTCTGGTGTAGTGAGAGTCACACGCTTGGAACCTCGCCCGGCAGCACGGAAGTGGTATTCAGTGGAATACGGTTACCCCAGCTGGACCGAAGTTCTGAACCTTCTTTCTGAACCGGGGGCGTGCGCGCGGCCCCCGGGCAGCAGAAAGGAGGTGCGGCGTGTCGAAGCGGCATGCCCGAACGATCCGGTTCTGGCTGACGGCGGTGACCGCCGCTTTGCTCGCTCTGACAGCTCTGCTACAGCTCGTCGGAGCGCTGGTGAGCCTGGCTCATCAGTAGCGACGGCCACCTACCGGAGTTGGGCTGGTCCGGCCTTCAGCCTGGCCAGCCCACTCTTCGGAGCCTACCGGAGGCCCGAGGCCGCAACCAAGGTTAGCCGGGTGTCGTGAGAGTCACACGCCTGGAACACCTCCCGGCGGCACGGAAGTGGTATTCAGTGGAATAGGGTTCTCACGGCGACGCGGGCGTGCGCCTGACGGACGAGGCGCGGACGCCAGCAGCGGAGCGATTCCGATAGTCCCAGGGCGGAGACGTCTATGACGCAGGCACCGGTGGCGCCAGCCAAGACCAGGGCGCAGATTTCGGAACCGACGCTGCGCAAGGACCGTTGGTGGCGAGCCCCGGCCATCACCGCCGTGCTGCTCACGATCTGGGTCACGTATGCGACCGTGCACGTCTTTATCGGCCGCTGGTACTGGGTGCCGAAGTACCACTACCTGACGCCGTTCTACTCGCCGTGCATCAGCGGGGAGTGCGTCGCCGGCTCGAGCAGCCTGGGCCGGTGGCTGCCCGCGCTGCCGCCGATCATCCCCTACGCGCTCGTGTCCCTGCCGTTCGTGCTCGGCTTCCGGCTGACCTGCTACTACTACCGGCGGGCCTATTACCGGTCGTTCTGGCGCGCGCCCGCCGCGTGCGCGGTGCGCGAGCCGCACGCGCGCTACAGCGGCGAGACCAGGTTCCCGCTCATCCTGCAGAACCTGCACCGGTTCTTCTTCTATCTCGTGATCCTCATCTCGGTGCTGAACACCTACGACGTGATTCAGGCTTTCCGCGGCCCGAACGGCAGCTTCGGGTTCGGCCTCGGCTCGCTGATCATGCTGGTGAACGTGATACTCCTGTGGGCCTACTCGTTGTCCTGTCATTCCTGCAGGCACATCACGGGCGGCAGACTGAAGAACTTCTCGGCGCACCCGGTCCGATACTGGATATGGACCCAGGTATCCAAGCTGAACGCGCGTCATATGCAGCTCGCGTGGACCACGCTGGGCACGCTGATGCTGACGGACCTCTACATCTGGCTCGTCGCCGCCGGCGTGTTCAGCGACCCGAGGTTCTTCAACTGAGGCAGGCAAGGAATGACTGACATCGAGCGACTCCCCTACGACGTCGTGGTGATCGGGGCGGGCGGCTCGGGGCTGCGCGCGGCCATCGAGGCCCGGCAGGCAGGCAAGAAGACCGCGATCATCTCCAAGTCGCTGTTCGGCAAGGCGCACACGGTCATGGCCGAGGGCGGCTGCGCCGCCGCGATGGGTAACTCCAACCCGAACGACAACTGGCAGGTCCACTTCCGCGACACCATGCGCGGGGGGAAGTTCCTGAACAACTGGCGGATGGCCGAGCTGCACGCCAAGGAGTCACCCGACCGGGTCTATGAGCTCGAAGCCTGGGGCGCGCTGTTCGACCGCACCAAGGACGGCAAGATCAGCCAGCGGAACTTCGGCGGCCACCAGTACGCCCGGCTGGCTCACGTGGGCGACCGGACCGGCCTGGAGATGATCCGGACCCTGCAGCAGCGGGTCGTCGCCCTGCAGCAAGAAGATGCTGTCCGCCACGGCGACCCGGAAGCGATGATCAAGGTCTTCGCCGAGACCACGATCACCGAGCTGGCGAAGGACGGGGAGCGGATCGCGGGCGCGTTCGGCTATATCCGCGAGAGCGGGCGGTTCGTCCTGTTCGAGGCGCCCGCGGTCATCCTGGCCACCGGCGGGATCGGGAAGACGTTCAAGTACAGCTCCAATTCCTGGGAGTACACCGGGGACGGCCACGCGCTCGCCCTGCTGGCCGGGGCCACGCTGCTGAACATGGAGTTCGTGCAGTTCCACCCCACCCACATGGTCTGGCCGATCTCGGTGCGCGGGCTGCTGGTCACCGAGTCGGTCCGCGGTGACGGCGGCGTGCTGCGCAACTCCGAGGGCAAGCGGTACATGTTCAACTACGTGCCCGACGTGTTCCGGGCCCAGTACGCGGAGACCGAGGAGGAGGCCGACCGCTGGTACGCCGACCCGGACCACAACCGGCGCCCGCCGGAACTCCTGCCCCGCGACGAGGTCGCCCGCGCCAACAACGCGGAGGTCAAGGCAGGCCGCGGGTCGCCGCACGGCGGCGTGTTCCTGGACATCGCATCCCGGCGGCCGGCCGAGGAGATCCTGCGCCGGCTGCCGTCGATGTACCACCAGTTCAAGGAACTCGCCGACGTCGACATCACCAAGGAGCCGATGGAGGTCGGCCCGGCGCAGCACTACGTGATGGGCGGCGTTGAGGTCGACCCCGACACCGCGGCGTCCATCGTGCCTGGCCTGTTCGCCGCCGGCGAGGTGTCCGGCGGGATGCACGGCTCCAACCGGCTGGGCGGCAACTCCCTTTCCGACCTGCTGGTGTTCGGCCGCCGAGCCGGGATGGGCGCCGTGGAGTACCTGGACGCGCTGGACGGCGTCCGGCCGGCGGCGAGCGATGCCGACCTGGCCGCCGCGCGGGATGAGGCGATCGCGCCGCTGGAGCGCTCCGGGGGCGAGAACCCGTATACGGTTCACGCCGAGGTCCAGCAGACCATGAGCGACCTGGTCGGCATCATCCGCAAGGAAGAGGAGATCAAGGCGGCGCTGGCCGAGCTGGAGAAGCTGCGCGCCCGGGCCGCGAACGTCAGCTCCGAGGGCGGCCCGGCCTACAACCCGGGCTGGCACCTCGCCCTGGACCTGCGCAACATCCTGCTGATCGCCGATTGCGTGGCCCAGTCGGCGCTGGAGCGCCAGGAGAGCCGCGGCGGGCACACCCGGGATGACTTTCCCGCGATGTCACCGGAATGGCGCAAGGTCAACCTGATCTGCACTCTGGACGGCGACCAGGTGGCGATCCGGCGGCAGCCGATGGCCCCGATGCGCGAGGACCTGCTCGCCCTGTTCGACACCAGCGAGCTGAAGAAGTACTACACCGACGCCGAACTACCGCCGGACACCGAAGCGGCGCGGCCGTCGGCCAGCGAGGAGAAGAGCTGATGGGCGAGAAAGTGGCGCTCCGGATCTGGCGCGGCGACGCCGGCCAGGGCAGCCTGACCGACTACCAGGTCGAGGCCAACGAGGGCGAGGTCCTCCTCGACATCCTGCACCGGCTGCAGGCCACCCAGGCGGGCGACCTCGCGGTCCGCTGGAACTGCAAGGCGGGCAAGTGCGGCTCCTGCTCGATGGAGATCAACGGGCGGCCCCGGCTGGCTTGCATGACCCGGATGTCGATCTTCGAGCCGGGCGAGCCGATCACGGTCACCCCGCTGCGCACCTTCCCGGTGATCAGGGACCTGGTCACGGACGTCTCGTTCAACTACGTGAAGGCCCGGGAGATCCCCTCGTTCACCCCGGATCCCTCGATCGGGCTCGGCGAGTTCCGGATGCAGCAGGTGGACGTGCAGCGGTCGCAGGAGTTCCGCAAGTGCATCGAGTGCTTCCTGTGCCAGAACGTCTGCCACGTGATCCGTGATCATCCCGAGAACGAGCGCCCATTCGCCGGGCCCAGGTTCCTGATGCGGATCGCCGAGCTCGAGATGCATCCGGCCGACACGGCCGACCGCCGCGAGATCGCCCAGGACGACTTCGGCCTGGGCTACTGCAACATCACCAAGTGCTGCACCGAGGTCTGCCCGGAGAACATCAAGATCACGGACAACGCGCTGATCCCGATGAAGGAGCGCGTGGCCGGCCGCAAGTACGACCCGCTGGTCTGGCTCGGATCCAAGATCACCCGCCGTTCACACCACGACACCCCGGCCATTCCCGGCGGCAAGAGCTGAGAAAACCCGGCCGCCCGATGACCATCGAGTCCTCGTATGACCGGCTGGCCTAAGTACCCGCAAGACTGACCACGCCCGGCCGGCCGGGCATCGCGTGCTCAGGTGCCATGCTTGATCACGGATCTTCACGATCGGCTGAGTCTGGCGCCACTTGCGCCGACCGCGCGCGGGAGTCCGTAGCATGAAGCCTGCGCGCATGCCCGGACCCTTCTCAGCGGCGGCGGCGCGCAGGCCCAGGACGAGCGGCGCGAAAGGCTTCCATGTCGCACATGACCTACCTCGAGGCATCGGTGGTCGGCCTCATTCAGGGCGTGACCGAGCTGTTCCCGGTGTCCAGCCTCGGCCACAACGTGCTGATCCCGGCGCTGATCGGCGGCAGCTGGGCCAGTGACCTGAACGTCGCCGCGCCGGAGTCCCCGTACCTGGCGTTCATCGTCGGGCTGCATGTCGCGACCGCGATCGCAATGCTGATCTACTTCTGGCGGGACTGGGTCCGGATCATCGGCGGCTTTTTCAGCTCGATCCGCGACCGGGAGATCGTCACCGTTGACCAGAGGATGGCATGGATGGTCATCCTGGCCACGATCCCGGTCGGCCTGGTCGGCGTGGTGTTCGAGCACGAGTTCCGGGTCCTGTTCGGCAAGCCGGTCCGGGCGGCGATCTTCCTGGTCATCAACGGCCTGATCCTGTACGCCGGGGAGCGATTCCGGACCCGCAAGTCGCTGGCCGCGGACGCCGAACTGGCCGCGCAGGCTCAGGCGGCCGACGGCCGTGCGGCCAGCGCGACGAGGCCAACCACCGCGGTGGCCGGGGCCGCGGTGGCCGGCAGCTCCGGCGCGACCCGGTCCTCGGCAGCGAGGCCGGCGGCGGCCGCAGCGGGCGGGCACGGTGCCGCCATGCACGCCTCCGGCCAGCGGGCGGCGCGGCAGCAGGAGGCCTCACGCGCGATCCAGGCGGACGCGCGGCTGGTCAGCATCGGCTTCTGGCAGGCACTGATCATCGGGTCGGCACAGGTACTCGCGCTGCTGGCCGGGATCAGCCGGGACGGCGCCGTGATGGTGACCGGCATGTTCCGCGGCCTGTCCCGGCAGGACGCCGCGCGCTTCTCGTTCCTGCTCGCGACGCCGGTCATCCTCGCCGCCGGGGCGCTCAAGGTGCCGGACCTCACCGGCCCGCTCGGCAACGGCATCCGCGGGCAGATCCTGGTCGGCAGCATCCTGTCCGGTGTCGGCGCGTACCTGTCGGTGCGGTACCTGATGAAGTACTTCCAGACCCGCACGCTGACCCCGTTCGCGGTCTACTGCGTGCTGTTCGGCCTCGGCAGCATCATCTACCTGCAGGTGAAGTAGCCGGCCTCACTCGCCGCGGGAACGGCGGGCCCGGGTGCGGGCGCGCTCCTTGGCGTCGAGCACCGTCTTGCGCAGCCGCACGGCGGACGGCGTCACCTCGGCGCACTCGCCGTCGGCGCAGAACTCCAGCGCCTGCTCGAGTGACAGCAGCCGGGGCGGGATCAGCCGCTCGAGCTCCTCACCCGACGACTGGCGCACGTTAGTGAGCTTCCGCTCCTTGGTGATGTTCACGTCCATGTCGTCGGAGCGGGAGTTCTCGCCGACGATCATCCCCTCGTATACCTCGGTCCCCGGCTCCACGAACAGCGTGCCCCGCTCCTGCAGCGAGAACATCGCGTACGGCGTGGCCGGGCCGGTCCGGTCCGCCACCAGTGACCCGGTGGGCCGCATCCGGAGTGGCCCCGACCATGGCTCGTAGCCCTCGAAGACGTGGTGGGCGATGCCGGTCCCGCGGGTATCGGTGAGGAACTGGGTGCGGAACCCGATCAGCCCGCGCGCGGGCACCACGAAGTCCAGCCGCACCCAGCCGGTTCCGTGGTTGGTCATGTTCTCCATCCGGCCCTTGCGCTGGGCCAGCAGCGAGGTCACCGCGCCGACGTAGTCCTCCGGCACGTCCACGGTCAGCCGCTCCACCGGCTCGTGCCTGGCCCCGTCCACCTCGCGGATCACCACAGTCGGCCGGCCCACGGTCAGCTCGTAGCCCTCCCGCCGCATGGTCTCCACCAGCACGGCCAGGGCCAGCTCGCCGCGGCCCTGCACCTCCCAGGTGTCCGGCCGCTCGGTGGGCAGCACCAGGATCGATACGTTGCCGACCAGTTCCCGGTCCAGCCGGTCCTTGACCATCCGCGCGGTGACCCTGGACCCCTTGTCCCGGCCCACCAGCGGCGAGGTGTTCACGCCGATCGTCATCGAGATCGCCGGCTCGTCGACGGTGATCAGCGGCAGCGGGCGCGGGTCGTCGAGGTCGGCCAGCGTCTCGCCGATCATGATGTCGCCGATGCCGGCCACCGCGATGATGTCGCCCGCCGATGCCGAGGCGGCCGGGACCCGCTCCAGCGCCTCGGTGCGGAACAGCTCGGAGATCTTCACCCGCTCGATGGAACCGTCCCTGCGGCACCACGCCGCCTGCTGGCCCCGGGTGATCCGCCCGCTGTACACCCGGCACAGCGCTATCCGGCCCAGGTAGGACGAGGCGTCCAGGTTGGTCACGTGCGCCCGCAGCGGCTCTTCCGGGTCGTAGGACGGCGCGGGGACGGTATCCCGCAGAACGGCGAACAGCGGCTCCAGGTCCGGCGAGTCGGGCAGCGAGCCGTCTTCCGGCCGCCGCAACGAGGCCCGCCCGGCCCGGGCCGACGCGTAGACGATCGGGAACTCGATCTGCTCCTCGGTCGCGTCCAGGTCAAGGAACAACTCGTAGCAGGCATCCACGACCTCGGCGATCCGCGCGTCCGGCCGGTCCACCTTGTTAATCACGAGAATCACCGGCAGCCGCGCCTCGAGCGTCTTGCGCAGCACGAACCTGGTCTGCGGCAGCGGGCCCTCGCTGGCGTCCACGAGCAGCAGCACCCCGTCGACCATGGAAAGCCCGCGTTCCACCTCGCCGCCGAAGTCGGCATGACCCGGCGTGTCCACGATGTTGATCGTCAGCCCGCCGTGGCGCACCGCCGTGTTCTTGGCCAGGATCGTGATGCCCTTCTCCCGCTCCAGGTCACCGGAGTCGAGCACCCGATCGGCGATCTGGGCGCCCACGCGGAACGCCCCCGACTGCCACAGCATCGCGTCCACCAGCGTGGTCTTGCCGTGGTCGACGTGCGCGACGATCGCGACGTTGCGCAGGTCGTCGCGGGTGGCGAGGCGGGCGGTGGGCGTGGGCATGCAGGAAGGCTCCGGATAAAGAGGAGGGAATCGCCAAGAGTACGGCCGGTACAGCCTAGTCGTTCGACGATATAGAACGGAAATTGTGCTCCCGTTCTTCCCTGGCGGCACGCCGGGCCAGGCGGGGCGGGATGTCGGGCCCGGGGCGGCCCGGAACCGGCGGCTCATCATGGCCGCTTCCCGGCCCGGCCAGGGGATGCTAACCGGCCGGTACGACCACCGCCATCCGCTGGCCGGCCTTCCGGGGTGTGACGGCAAAGCAGTAGAATATGTGTTCTATAATGGGTACGCTGGCGTTGTGGCAGCGTACGTTCCGCCCGGCTGGCCGACCGGCGTCCATCCGCCGGGCAGCGAGGGATTCGAGCAGACGGCCGTGAACTGGCTGCTCGATGTCGTGCCACCCGATTACCGGCTGCACGGCGTCCTGCGCAGGCACCCGGTGGCGCTCGCGGCGCTGGCCAAGCACCATCTCGCCGCGTGCGTCCGCGGCGCGCGCGAAGGGTACCGGACCGCCCGCGCCGAGCTCGGTGACGACCTGCCGCCCGGGGGCGTAGAGGCCGTGCTGGACGTCTACCGCGCCGAGGGCAGCAGGCTGGTCGAGACGGCACGCGGCGTGGACCTGGTCGGGCGGGCTCTGCGCGGCGAGGTCTTCACGCCGCAGCTGGCCGGCCCGCAGGACAAGGGACGCGGCGGCGGCGGGCGCGGCGGTGCCGGCAAGGGCGGCGGTGCCGGCAAGCGCGGCGGTGCCGGCAAGCGCGGCGCTACGCCGGCCCGACCGCGCTGAGCCGGGCTCGCTCGAGCGCGGGAGCCGACCGGTCGGCCAGGTCCTGCAGCCGCGACGCGTCGCTCTCGCTGAACCGGCCCGCCTCGGCGGCGGCCGCGGCGAGCACGCCGGTTACCCGGCCATCGACCATCAGCGGAACCGTCACCAGCGAAAGCGCTCCCTTGGCCAGGGCCCGGGCCGCGCTGGCCGGAAGACCGGCCCGGCCCGGGGCCAGCGGGACCCGGCCCTCGGCCGCGGCGGCGCGGACCCGCAGCTCACCGACCTCTCCCGCGTGCAGCAGGTAGGCGGTATCGGCGCCGATGGTATCCCGGGCCGACTCGACCGTGCTGACCAGCAGGTCGTCAAATCTGGACATGCCCGCGTTGCTGCCCGCCCGGGGGCCCGGGGCGTCCCGGTCAGGCGCGCTCTCCTGGGCCGGCACGGCGACGGCCAGCGGTCCGGGAACGGAGGCGAGGGGCGCGGCCGGCACCGCCCGGCGGCCCCGGCCCGGGAGATCCATCCGGAACCACACGGCCTTGGCGGCCCGCGCGTAGGTCACCCCCCAGGCCGAGGCCAGCTCGGACGGCAGCTGCAGCCCGCGCCCGTTGGTACGCTCGGCTGCTTCGGCGGTGGTGTGCGGCATGTCGGGGCGGAGCTGATCCGGGCCCCGGTCCAGCACGGCGATCTCGACCGCCCCCTCCGAGCCATCCCCGAGCAGCCTGCAGGTGACCTGGACCGGCGTGCCCGCGTGCAGTACCGCGTTGGTGACAAGCTCGCTGGTCAGCAGGACGGTGTCGTCGACAAGCGCGTCCCGGTCGCTCTGGTCGTCGCTGTTGCCGGTCAGCTCCCAGGATCGCAGCGTGTCACGCACGAAACGGCGCGCGGCCGCGGCGGCCGCGGGCACAGGCTGGTAAGCAGCGGTCGCGACGAGATCGTCTCGTGCCTCTAAGTAAACCATCGATCACCCATCGTGACAGAATCATGGCCTCGTTACCGCTAAAAGCGGTAGGCCGGGTCAGTCCGCTGGGCGAGACCAGCCGGTCCCGGAGACATACTCCCGGACAATCCGGGCTGGAACGCCGGCCACCACGCATCGATCCGGCACCGTGCCGCGAACCACGGATCCGGCCGCCACCACAACGTTCTGGCCGATGCAGGCCCCGGGCAAGACGACGGCCCCCGCGCCGAGCCAGGTGCCAGCGCCGATCGACACCGCCGTATTCACCGGCCACTGCCGCCCGATCGGCGCGTCCGGGTCGGCATAGCTGTGGTTCTGATCGGTGATGTAGACATAGGGGCCGGTGAACACGTCATCGCAGATCAGGATCGACTGATGAGCCACGATGTGGCTGCCGCGCCCGATCACGCAGCGGTTGCCCAGCCGCAGCACCGGCTGGTCACCAAGGTCCTGCCCGGGCATCATGCCCGCGCAGAGCGTCACCTGAGCTGCGATCATGGTCTCGTCGCCGACCTCAATCCAGCGCTCACCGAACACCGCTCCGGTCGGGAAGGCCATCATCGAGTGCGGCCCGAACGCCGCGAACCTGCGGCCCGCCGGGGACTCGGCGGTGATGGTTCCGGCCCGCTGCGCGACTCGCCAGGCGGCGTGCACCGAGGCGGAGAGAGCCGCGCGCCGCCACTGGCCAAGCGCGCGCCTCCACGACATGGCCGATAACGGTACCTGTTGCGGCCGGGCCGCCGCGCGCCCACCCGGCGTTCAGCCCTGTTTCGTCCCGAGCTCGGCGCCTGCGTCTAGGGTGGCCGGCCCGCCGCTCGGGGATGCCCGGCCTGCGGCGGCGAGCTGGCCGCAGGCGCCGTCGATCTCGGTTCCCCGGGTGTCACGGACAGTAACCGGGATGCCCCGCCGCGCCAGCCGCTCCTCGAACTCCCGCATCACGCCGGGCTCCGATGCCGTCCACTTCGACCCCGGCGTCGGGTTGAGCGGGATCAGGTTCACGTGCGCCAGGTGGCCGGCCAGCAGGCCGGCCAGCGCCTCGGCCCGCCAGGCCTGATCGTTGATGTCGCGGATCAGCGCGTACTCGATCGATACCCGGCGCCCGGTCGCCTCGGCGTACGCCCACGCCGCGTCCAGCACCTGGGCGACTTTCCAGCGCTGGTTGACCGGCACGAGCTCGTCGCGCAGCTCGTCGTCGGGGGCGTGCAGGGATACCGCGAGCCGCACCGGCAGGCCCTCGCCGGCCAGCCTGCCGATGGCCGGGACCAGGCCGACGGTCGATATGGTGACGGCGCGCCGGGAGATGCCGAGCCCGTCAGGGATCGGGTCGGTGATCCGCCGCACCGCGGCGAGCACCCGGGTGTAGTTGGCCAGCGGCTCGCCCATGCCCATGAACACCACGTTGGAGACCCGGCCGGGACCGCCGGTCACCTCGCCCCGGGCCAGCGCCCTGGCCCCGGCCACCACCTGGGCCACGATCTCGGCGGCGGACAGGTTGCGGGTCAGCCCGGCCTGGCCCGTGGCGCAGAACGGGCAGGCCATCCCGCACCCCGCCTGGGACGACACGCACATCGTGACCCGCCCCGGATAGCGCATCAGCACCGACTCGACGTACGCGCCGTCGAGCGCGCGCCACAGCGTCTTCCTGGTCTGG
The DNA here is from genome assembly GCA_963729365.1 of uncultured Actinomycetota bacterium. Taxonomy (GTDB): domain Bacteria; phylum Actinomycetota; class Actinomycetes; order Streptosporangiales; family Streptosporangiaceae; genus JASHPR01. Next base: position 219,559 of record CAVSNQ010000024.1, on the reverse strand, counting down.
CCCTGGTCGCAGCTGAACTCCTGTTCGGCGGTGAGCAGGCGGGGCAGCAGCGCCGCGGCCAGGGGGCCGCGGGCGGCGGCGGGCACGTCGGTCATGTCACCGGGATCGTCGGTCAGCCGGGCGAAGTAGTGCCGCGACAGCTGATCGCCGCGGAAGCGCTGCTCGCCGAGTTGCTCGGCCGCGGCGCGGCGCTCCCCGGGTTCCAGGTCGGCGAGGTGCAGCGGCGGGCGGGCCGGGCCGGGCGGCCGCTGCCCGACCGGCGGCATTGCTGGCGGCGAGACCGGCACGTGGCGCTCCGTTCCATTCAGTAAATTTGAGCTGCGGTCCGACGCGCGGCAAACCGGTAACGATCCGCCGGTATTACCCCGCTGACCTGCCGTAAGTCGGTAGATTTCGTAACCATGCCGACGCTGCGCCGAGGAGCTAGCCAAACCAGGATAGCCGCCACTCCGGAGCAGCCCCGGATTCTGCTGGAGAGCGAGAGCCCGTACACCAGCCGCCGCGTGATCGTGGAGTGCGACGGCGACACCACGGCCGCCTACCTGCACTCGTCGACGGCGGCGATCGGGGCCACCTGGATCGCCAACCACGTGCCAGCGCCCGAGACGACGGACATGACCAGGCTGAATGCCGGGCACGCGCCGCTGATGCCCGCGGCGCACACCAAGCACCCCGACGGCCGGCCCGTGCCCGAGCCCGACGCACTGCGGGCGCTGTGGCTCGAGGAGGGCGATGGCGTCGTGCTCCTCGAGTACGGCGGCCCGCTGGCCGTCCTTCCCGGCTGGTCCGACATGGCCAGCGGAATGCCCGGATACTGCCGTGACGTGATCGGGCAGACCCCGTTCGGCTGGTCGCTCGACGACGCGATGGACGGCCTCGGCCCGCGGGCCGCGCAGGCCGAGGACTTCTGGCGGTGGCGTGCCGACGACGGCGCCTGGGCCGGATTCCAGCAGTCGGTGCTCGGCCATCTGCTCGGCAAGCTTGGTCCCGGCGGGCGGTACTGGGACGTGGGCGGCGGCAAGCAGCCGCTGGTCGGCGTGTCCGAGCGCCCGCCGACCGCGCAGCGGCCCTATGCCGTCCTGTCGACGGTCGGGATGAGCTGCCAGCGGATGCCGGTCATCGAGCAGATGGGAAACCTGGCCGACGGCGCGAGGATCGAGCTGGCCATCGCGACCACGATGCCGAGCACGGACGCCGCCCGGATCTTCCTGTGGCTCGGCCAGTACCCGTGGCGCGAGGTGACCTGGCTGGGAGACGGGCACTGCGTTCCCTGGTACCACGAGCCGTCCACGTTCCCGCTCGGCGGCGGCAACGAGGCCGTGCTGCTGCTCGACAAGCCGGGCAGCCTGCTCGGGCCCGACGTGCCTGACCTGTCCGGCTTCTCGTTCAGCGGCGAGCCGGTCCGGTGGCTGTGGCTGGTCCCGGTCAGCGACCGCGAGCGCGTGCTGGCCGCCGAGCGCGGGCCGGCCAGCCTGGTCACGCAGCTCGCGGCGCAGCGCCGCACCTGGGTCGTGGGCTAGCGGCGCGCGGCGCCGCGACGCTCCCGGTGCGCGGCGCCCGCGGCTAGTGGGCGTGCGGCACGAAGACGGACAGCAGCAGCCAGGCCACGGGAGCGACGAAAACCAGCGAGTCGAGCCGGTCCATGGCGCCCCCGTGCCCGGGGAACACCCGGCCCATGTCCTTGATCTCCAGGTCCCGCTTGATCATGGACTCGACGAGATCGCCGAGGGTCGCGGCGGCGACCGCCGCGGCGCCCAGGACCAGGCCCTGCCAAACGTGAGCGTGCAGCAGCAGCGGCAGCGTGATCGCGCCGGCCGCGAGGCACGCCGCCACGGATCCGGCGAAGCCTTCCCAGGTCTTCTTCGGGCTGATGCCCGGGGCCATCGGGTGACGCCCGGTGAAGATCCCGGCGAAGTAGCCGCCGACGTCGCTGCACACCGCGAGCAGGAGGAAGATGAACGTCCGGCGCGCGCCATCGGGCTCCGACAGCATGAGCGGTACGAAGACGCCCAGCATCGGCAGGTAGGCCAGCGCGAAGACGCTCGCGGTCAGGTCGCGCAGGTAGCCTTGGGCCCCGCCGGGCAGCCGCCACGCCATGAGCACGCCGACTGTGCCCGCCATGGCGGCCAGGGCGGGCTGTGCGCCGTACCAGTACGCCAGCGTGAACATGGCGGCGCCGCCCGCCGCTATCGGGATCAGCGGAAGGCTGATCCCGCGCTCGGCCAGCGCCTGCCGCAGCTCCCAGAGCCCCACCGCCACGACCGCGCCCATGTAGGCGAGGAACGTGGCCTTCACCGTGAAGAGCGTGAGCAGCGCCAAGCCGCCGAGCACGACGCCGATGGCCACGGCCACGGGGAGGTTGCGGCCCGTCCTGGTCGGCTTGCGCTCGCTCACCGGGTCGGCCTCTCCCTGGGCAAGCGGCCTGCCGAGATCTTCAGGCACCGGGCTGGCATCCTTGCCCGCGCGCGTCCCGCAGCGTGTCTGGTTGCAAGCTATACCTCGAGGAGCTCGGCTTCCTTGTGCCTGAGCAGCTCGTCTACCTGGGCAACATAGAGATGGGTGAGATCCTCGAGTTCCCGTTCCGCGCGCCGGCCCTCGTCCTCGCCTGCCTCGCCTCCCTTGACCAGCTTGTCCAGCGAGTCCTTGGCGTGCCTGCGGATATTGCGGATGGAGACCCGGCTGTCCTCCGCCTTGTGCCGCGCGACCTTGATGTACTCGCGCCGGCGCTCTTCGGAGAGCTCGGGGAAGATGATCCGGATGATGTTGCCGTCATTGGACGGGTTCACGCCGAGGTCGCTGGACCTGATGGCCTTCTCGATCGCCGACACCGACGACTTGTCGAACGGCTGGACGATGACCATCCGGGGCTCGGGCATGTGGAACGACGCCAGCTGGTTCACCGGCGTCTGCGTTCCGTAGTACTCGGCCGTGATCTTATTGAACATCGAAGGATGCGCGCGGCCGGTGCGGATGCCAGCAAATTCCTCCTTGGCGACCGCGACGGCCTTGTCCATCTTCTCCTCGGCTTCGAGGAGGGTCTCGTCAATCACTACGGCTCCCGTGCCTCGGTCGGCGTCCCGGTGCGCGTCCTGTCCGCGCACCGCGTCTTCCCATGGTGCGCTCCGGCCCGGGAATCATGCCATGCCGGGTCCTCAGCGCGCCAACCGGCTCACCAGCGTGCCGATCCTCTCGCCGTGCACCGCTCGCACCACGTTGCCCTCGCGCATCAGGTCAAAGACCACGATCGGCAGGTCATTGTCCATGCACAGGCTAACGGCCGTGGCATCCATGAACCTTAGCTCCCGCCGGAGCACCTCGCCATAGTCGAGCCGGTGGAAGCGGACCGCGTCCGGTATCTCCCGCGGATCGGCGTCGTAAACCCCGTCGACCTGGGTGCCCTTGAGCACCGCCTGGGCCCCGATCTCGAGCGCACGCTGGGCCGCGCAGGTATCGGTCGAAAAGAAGGGCGCGCCCAGGCCGGCCCCGAAGATCACGACCCGGCCCTTCTCCAGGTGCCGGATCGCCCGCCGCGGTATGTAGGGCTCAGCGACCTGGCCCATCGTGATCGCGGTCTGCACCCGGGTCTCCACGCCAAGCTTCTCGAGCACGTCCTGGAGGGCCAGGCAGTTGATGACCGTGCCGAGCATTCCCATGTAGTCCGCGCGGGACCGGTCGATGCCGCGCTGCGCCAGCACCGCGCCGCGGAACATGTTGCCGCCGCCGACCACCGCGGCCACCTGGATGCCCTCGCGGGCCGCCGCCGAGATCTCCCTGGCGATGTGAACGACCGCATCCGGGGAGATCCCCAGGGGCTCGGCACCGGCGAAGGCCTCGCCGGACAGCTTCAGCACCACACGGTGCCAGCTGGGATGCGCTTCTCCGCGCGTGGTCATATCGCTGGCCGCGGCCGCCGCTCCGCTCGGCGCCCCCGCTCGGTCTACGGCCGCCGCTCCGTTGGCCGCGGCCGCTCCCTGCGCCGGGCGAGTGGTGCCCTCCTGCACGGACCGCGTCCTTCCCTTGTCTCGGCTGGCCGCACGCCCGGGGTCCTGCGCTGGTTAAGCCGGCCTGGTTCAGCCGGCCTGCCCGATCTGGAACCGGGCGAATCCCAGCACGCGGGCCCCGTGCTCCGCCAGCAGCTTCTTGACCGGCTTCTTCTGATCCCTGACTGATGCCTGCTCGACGAGCACGACATCCTTCAGGAACGCGTTCACGCGGCCATCCACGATCTTGCCGATCGCCGCCTCAGGCTTGCCTTCCTCGCGAGTCATCTGCTCGGCGATCCTGCGCTCGTTCGCCACCACGTCCTCCGGTACGTCGTCGCGGGTGACATAACGCGGACGCATGGCTGCGACCTGGTGCGCGATGTCCTGGCCCACGTCGGCGGATCCGGACTCCAGCTGGACAAGCACGCCGAGGGTCGGCGGCAGCCCGGGGTCAGACTTGTGCAGGTAGCTGGTGACATAACCGCCCTCAAACCGGGCGAACCGGCCAACCTCCACCTTCTCCTTGAGCGAGGCGCCTGCCTCCTCGATCAGTTCCTGAGCGGTCTGGCCCGGCCGGACCTCGAGGCCGAGCACCGCCAGCCTGTCCGCCGCGTCCGAGGCCAGCGCCGCCTTGGCGATGTCGGCCGCCACCTGCTGGAACAGGTCGGTCTTGGCGACAAAGTCGGTCTCGCAGTTGACCTCGAGGAGCACGCCCTTGCTGTTCCCCTCGAGGGCCGCGGTGACCAGCCCGTTCGCCGCCGTGCGCCCGGCCCGCTTGTTGACATCCTTCGCGCCCTTGACCCGCAGGAGCTCGACCGCAGCCTCGTAGTCCGGAGCCTCGACAAGCGCATTCCGGCAATCGAGCATGCCCGCGCCCGTCTGCTCACGGAGCCGCTTTACATCCGCCGCGCTGTAGTCCATGTCCTCATCTCTATCTCTCACAGCTGTCTTGTCATGGGCAGCCACCAGCCTGGCTGGTCACCGAGCGGCCTGCGAAGTCAGGCCGACTCGGACGCCGGCTCCTCGGCCTCTGGCGCGGTGCCCTCAGCCGATGCGGCGCCGTCCGCGGCCGCAGCGCCGTCCGCGGCCGCAGCGCCGTCCGCGGCCGCAGCGCTGTCCGCGGATGCAGCCTCCCCGGGTGCGGCCTCTGCGGGTGCGGCCTCCGCGGGTGCGGCCTCCGCGGGTGCGGCCTCCGCGGGTGCGGCCTCCGCGGGTGCGGTGCCGTCCGCAGAAGCGGTTTCCGCAGGCGCGGTTTCCGCAGGCGCGGCCTCGGCGGCCGGCTCGCGGCCCGCGGCCGAAGCCTCTGCGGGCGCACCGTCCGTTGCGGCTGGCGCCGATGTGCCGGCCGCCTCGCCGTCGGCGCCCCGGCCCTCAAGCAGCAGCGCGCGCTCCCACTCGGCCAGCGGCTCCTCGGCACCGAGCACGCCGTCGGCGGGCGCTGGCGGCTTCTCCTCGCCTGCGGCCGCTCCCGCCCGCGCGATCAGTCCGTCGGCGACCGCGTCGGCGACCACCCTCGTCAGGAGTGCAACGCTGCGGATCGCGTCGTCATTTCCCGGGATCGGGTAGTTCACCTCGTCGGGGTCGCAGTTGGTGTCGAGGATCGCGATCACCGGGATGCCGAGCTTGCGGGCCTCGCTGACCGCGATGTGCTCCTTCTTGGTATCGACCACCCAGAGCGCGCTCGGTACCCGTGACATGTCCCTGATACCGCCGAGGGAGCGGTCCAGCTTGTCCCGCTCCCGCTTCAGGTGCAGCAGTTCCTTCTTGGTCAGGGTCGAGCCGGCCACGTCATCGAAATCGATCTCTTCCAGTTCCTTGAGCCGCTGCAGCCGCTTGTAGACCGTGGTGAAGTTGGTCAGCATGCCGCCGAGCCAGCGCTGGTTGACGAACGGCATCCCGACCCTGCGGGCCTGCTCCGCGATCGCCTCCTGAGCCTGCTTCTTAGTGCCGACGTAGAGGACGGAGCCACCGTGCGCGACGGTCTCCTTGATGAACTCGTAAGCACGATCGATGAAGTCAAGCGACTGCTGGAGGTCGATGATGTAGATCCCGTTGCGCTCGGTGAAGATGAACCGCTTCATCTTCGGATTCCATCGCCGGGTCTGGTGACCGAAATGCACGCCGCTCTCGAGCAGCTGTCGCATGGTGACGACCGGAGCCATGCCGGTGTCCCCTTTCCTTCTCGTGCGCCCGCCCGCTGGGCATGGGCGCCTCTCGGTTGCTTCCTGGCGCCCGTACGCATTTCGCCGCGGGATGGACATCCCCGCGGACCGGTGAGATGCGTTCCGCCGGGGGCCGGATTCCCGGCACCCCGCGCGGCAAAGCGGGCACGCGAATTTTGGCCCATCAGCCCCGCGCGTCCAAGCGCGACGATGACAGTCCGTGCGTAGTCTACATGGCGCCGGCCCGCCGATGCCGGTTCACCGAAGCTGTCACGGGGCTCGGGCGCTCCGCCGTTTCGGTCATGCTCGCGGGTGGGCCTGGCGGTAGGCGGCCAGCAGGCGCTCGACCGACACATGAGTGTAGATCTGCGTGCTGGCGAGCGATGCGTGGCCGAGAATCTCCTGCACGCTGCGCAGGTCCGCACCACCCTCGAGCAGGTGCGTCGCCGCGCTGTGACGCAGGCCGTGCGGCCCGGCGTCAGGCACGGACCCGGCCGCCGCGATCCTCGCGTGCACGACCCGGCGCGCCGTCCGCGGATCGAGGCGCCTGCCGCGCGCGCCAAGGTAGAGCGCGGCCCCCGACCATTCGGTGGCCAGCAGCGGGCGGCCCGCGTCCTGCCACTGCCGCACCGCCCTCCCGGCGGGAATGCCAATCGGGACGACTCGCTCCTTGTTGCCTTTGCCCAGAACGCGAACGGTCCTCCGCCCGTCGTCGATGTCGCCGACATCGAGCCCGCACAGTTCACTGACCCGGATCCCGGATGCGTAGAGGAGTTCCATGATCGCGGTGTCACGGCACGCGACCGCGACCGCCTGTGGGTCTCCCGCGGTCCGCGGCGCGGATTCGGCGGCCGCGAGCACCGCCGCCATCTGCTCCTGGGCCAGGACCTCCGGAAGATGACGGGCGGTCTTGGGCGTGCCGAGCAACGGCCCGGGGTCGGTGTCCAGCCAGCCGCGCGAGTGCGCGAACGCGGTGAAGGCGCGGGCGGCCGCGGCCCGGCGGGCCAGCGTCGCGCGCGCCATCCCGCTGGCGTGCTGCGCCGCCAGCCAGGCCCGGATGACGCCGATGTCCAGCGCGGCCAGGTCGCCGAGCCCGTCCAGGCACGCGCGGGTGAGCAGGGCGGCGACATCGCCCAGGTAGGCGCGCACCGTGTGCGGTGACAGGCCGCGCTCCGCCGCCAGGTGCCGCTCGAATGCCGCCAGGTGCTCGGCAGCCCAGTCGGGCAGTCCCGGCTCAGCAGGTCCCGGCTCAGCGGATCCCGGCCCAGCGGATCCCGGCCCAGCGGATCCCGGCCCAGCGGGTGCCGGGCCGGCGGGTACGGGCGTAGCGGGTCCCGGCTCAGCGGACGGCGGCCATGGCGCCGCACTCCCGCCGGAAAGGTCCATGCCTACAGTGTCCAGCCATGTCGTGTCCGGTCGCGGTAGCGCGGCGCGTGTCAGGTGTTCTTCCGCACTCGCCAGCCCCTAGCGCACCGCTCGACGAAACCGGCTGCGGCCAGCGCGCCAAGGCACCGGATCGCGGTGTTCAGGTCGACGCCGGCTGCGATCGCGATCGCGGCCGTGCCGCCCCCGGCCCGTGCCGGAACGGCTTCGAGAACGGCAGTGGTCTCCTGGTCCAGGCTGTCCCTGGGGAAGGCGGGGCCGCGGCGCCGATCACCGAGCCCCTCCCCGGCCGGCGCGACGTTCTCGATGACGTCCTGCGCCCGGGTCACGCACACGGCGCCCCACTCACGGATGATCTCGTGGCAGCCTTCCGACTGGCTCGAGGTCACCGGCCCCGGCACGGCCATCAGCGGACGGCCAAGGTCCCTGGCATGCCGCGCGGTACTCAGCGCTCCGCTGCGCAACGCTGCCTCGACCACGACTGTGCCGCAGCTCAGGGCGGCGATTACCCGGTTGCGGACCAGGAATCCCGGCCTGGACGGCGCGCGGTCAGGCGCCCACTCGCTGACCACGACCCCCTGGCCGGCGATGGCGGCGAACAGCTCGTGATGGCCCTTGGGGTAGCCGTAGCTGAGCCCGCTGGCCAGTACCGCGACGGTGACTCCGTCAGCGCCGAGCGCGCCGCGGTGCGCGCTGCTGTCAACGCCGTAAGCACCGCCGGAGATGACCGTCCATCCGCGCTCGGCCAGCGCCGCCGCCATCTCCATGGCGACGTGCTGGCCATAGCCGGTCGCCGCGCGGGCTCCCACCACGGACACCGACCGCAGGCAGGCGAAGCGCAGGTCAGCACTACCCTGCAGCCACAGCACGAGCGGGCGGGCATCGCCGAGCACGTCAAGCTGGGTCGGCCACTCCAAATCGCCCGGGCAGACGACGCGCATCCCGGCCCGTTCCCAGGCAGCCAGCCTGGCCTCGGTGGGCACCGAGCCGAGCCGGGCCGCCCACCGCTCTATCGTGCGGTCCAGCCCGCGACTGCCGCCGCGCCCGGCCGCGTCGGGCTCAGGAGGGCGGCCGTCACAGATGGCGGCGAATGCCTCCGCCGGGCCACAGGCCCGCAGCACCGCGCCGAGCACGAGATCACCCGGCTCGGCCACGAAACTCAGCGCGATCCGCGCGAACCGCTCTCGGTCGCCCGCCATGGCTGTCACCCCCCGGCCCCAGACCTCGACACCGGTCCGTCACACGAGCTGTCCGGCATATCTGCTTTGCCTGCGTGCGCAGCCGTACGGTTCAACCTCACCACCTCCGGTTCCTGAGCGTGCCGGAGGCCAGCCCCAGCCGCCGGCTGAAGGAGCCGGCTGTGGACAAGCAGGGCAAGTACCGGCCTGGCTGTGGATACAGCGGCCGAACTGTCAGACCCGCATGCTCTGCATGCACCCGGATCAGGTGCAGGTCACCGAATCAGGCTGGAGGCTGACAGGCGCCCGAACTGCTAACCCGACGCGGCTGTGCCCAGAGAACGCCCGGTGGCGCTGGTCAGCCATGGTGCGCGTTCATGGTGTTTTCATGCTTTACGGGCCGCCGCAAGCTAGCGGCCGTACACCGTCACCGCTGTGACTGTTAAGCGCCTAACGGACCCAGCGCATGACGGCTTCCCGGTGTGCGGGAGGTGCCGGGGCGGTGTTGGGGCTGGGAGACTGGCGTTCGTGGTGTTTGTCGCTGATGACTTCGGGGCCTGGCTGGTCGGGGCGCTGGCTGATGCGGGCCGCAAGAAGCTGGCCGCGTTAGTCCTGGGCACCGAGCAGCAGCGGGCGCTGCGCCAGGCGGCCACGGCCGCGCTGGAGCGCACCGCTGCCGAGCTGTGCCCCGGTGATCAGGAGCGGGCCGGGCAGGTGGCGATGGTGGTCGGGGAGGTGTTCGCCTACCCGCTGCCCGCTGCGCCGCTGGCCGGGCACCCGACGCTGCTGGAAGCGGTGGGCGCGGGGATCACCGCCCAGCTAGCCGTGCTCGACGATGCCAGCGTGACCGGCACCGGCCAGTCCTCCGCCGACGTGCTGGGCATAGAAGGCACAGCCGTGGCGGGCGCGCTGACCAGCCGGCTGCTGCGCGAGATCCTTACCCGCGGCGCCGGGGGCGGGCCGTTGTTCCCGCTGGCTTCCCAGCTCAACGACGACGTGACCCATCTGCAGGGCCAGCGGCTGGAAGGCATGCTCGGCGACGTCCTGGACAGGCTGGCCCGGCTGGATGCCGCCCGGGCCGTGGCCGCGGCGCCGGTCGCGCTGGCGCAGCTGCCCGCGGCGGTGGCCGGGTTCACCGGCCGACAGGATGAGCTGGCGGTGCTGGCCGGTCTGCTGGACCCGGCTGGTGTGGGCGGTCCGGTGGTGGTGTCGGCGGTGGCGGGGCTGGCCGGGGTGGGCAAGACCACCCTGGCCGTGCAGGCTGGGCACGCCGCGGTGCGCCGGGGCTGGTTCGGCGGCGGGGTGCTGTTCGTCGATCTGCACGGTTACGACGAGATGCCGGTTGAGCCCGGCCAGGCGCTGGATGCGCTGCTGCGGGCCCTCGGGGTGACAGCTGAGCACATCCCGCCCGGTGCAGAGGAGCGGGCCGGGCTGTACCGGTCGGTGCTGGCTCAGATCGCCGGGCCTGTGCTGGTTGTCGCCGACAATGCCTCCGCCGAGGCGCAGGTCCGGCCGCTGCTGCCCGGCGCCGGGCCGCACAAGATGCTGGTCACTTCCCGGCACACCCTGGCCGGGCTGGACGCCCGGCTGGTCGACGTCACCGTCCTCGACAAGACCGCAAGCATCGCGCTGCTGAATACGGCGCTGCGGGCCGCCCGCCCCGACGATCACCGGATCACCGCCGACGAGGATGCCGCGGGGCGGCTGGCCGGGGTGTGCGGCGGGCTGCCGCTGGCCCTGCAGATCACCGCGGCGCTGCTGAAAGCCGACCCGGTACTCAGCGTTGCCGGGCTGGCCGAGGACCTGGCCGCCGAATCGGCGCGCCTGGACAGGCTGGCCTATGACGACGGCAGCGGCCCGGCCGCGCCGTCGGTCGCGGCGGCGTTCGAGCTGTCTTGCCGACGGCTCGACGAGACCTCCGCGCGGGCATTCCGGCTGCTGCCGGTCAACCCCGGCCCGGACATCTCCACCGCCGCGGCGGCGGCGCTGGCGGACCTGCCGGTCCGCGAGGTGCGCACGGTGCTGGCGGGACTGGCCCGGGCGCACTTGGCCGAGGCCGCTCCTGGTGACGCGGGCCGGTGGCGGATGCACGACCTGGTGCGCCTGTACGCCCAGCAGCTCTCCGACAGCACGCCGAGGCGGACGCCAGGAGCAGGCCCGCGACCGGCTGCTCGGCTGGTACCTGGACATGGCAACCGCTGCCGACGCTCATCTGCGGGCCCTGCCGAGGACGGCCGTACCGGACGAGTTCACCGGCCGGGACGGTGCCCTGGCGTGGCTGGACGCGGAACGGGCCAGCCTGGTGGCCGCGGTCACCATGGCCGCCGGTACCGGCCGGGACCACGCCGCCATGAGCCTTCCCCTCGCGCTGGCCGAGTACCTTGCCTGGCGGCGGCGGTTCGACGACTGGATCGCCGTCACCACGCTCAGCCTGGACGCTGCCCGGCGTCTCGGCGACCGGCGCCTAGAGGGCGAGGCGCTGACCATCCTCGGCAACGCCCTGGTGGAGGTGCGGCGGTTCGAGGAGGCCATCACCGCCCACCAGGACGCCGCCGCCATCTTCCGGCAGACCGGCGACCGGCACCGCGAGGGCATGGCCCTGACCAACCTCGGCCTGGCCCTGCGGCAGGTGCGGCGGTTCGACGAGGCCATCACCGCCCACCAGGAAGATCTGGCGATCTGCCGGGAGACCAGCGACTGGCACCGCGAGGGCAGGGCCCTGAACAACCTCGGCACCGCCCTGCAGGAGGCGCGCCGGTTCGACGAGGCGATCACCGCCCACCAGGACGCCGCCGCCATCTACCGGGAAACCGGCGACCGGCTCGGCAAGGGCAGGGCCCTGAACAACCTCGGCCTGGCCCTGCGGCAGGTGCGGCGGTTCGACGAGGCCATCACCGCCCACCAGGAAGATCTGGCGATCTGCCGGGAGACCAGCGACCGGCACGGCGAGGGCATGGCCCTGACCAACCTCGGCCTGGCCTTGGTAGAGGTGCGGCGGTTCGACGAGGCCATCACCGCCCACCAGGACGCCGCCGCCATCTGCCGGGAAACCGGCGACCGGCACGGCGAGGGCATGGCCCTGGACAACCTCGGCCTGGCCTTGGTAGAGGTGCGGCGGTTCGACGAGGCCATTACCGCCCACCAGGACGCCCTGGCGATCTACCGGGAAACCGGCGACCGGCACGGCGAGGGCATGGCCCTGGACAACCTCGGCCTCGCCTTGATAGAGGTGCGGCGGTTCGACGAGGCCATCACCGCCCACCAGGACGCCCTGGCGATCTACCGGGAGACCAGCGACGAGTACAGCGAGGGCGTCGCACTGCAGAACCTTCAGAGGGCTCGGGCCGCACGGCAGGCCTGAGAATGCACAACTGCGCTGGTCAACCATGGTGCGCGCTAATGGTGTTTTATGCCCTACGGACCGCCGCAAGCCAACGCCATACACCAACACCGCTCGCTATGAGTGTTTTGCGCATGCCGAAAATGGCTCGTGACAGACAGCGGTCACCAGGGACTTGAGCTCCGGGGCTGGGTGGCAAACTGGGATGTGCTGGCAGCTAGCCATACAAGGGCGGTCTAGGCACGTGGATTCCGGTGACGATCGGCGCGGTGTTAGCCGCGATCGCAGGCGGCGCGGGCGGAGGCCTGGGCGGCCAGCTGTGGGCCGGGGTCCGCGCTCTGGCGGCCCGCCCGTTCGGGCATCGGACGGGCCCGCAAGCCGCTGACACGGAGAGCGGGTCAGCGCAGCTGGCAGCGCTGGAGCAGGCTCCCGCCGATCAGCAGCGGGCGGTCGCGCTGGCCGAGGTCCTGGTGGCCCGCGCCGCGGCCGACGGCGAGTTCACCCAAGCGCTGGCGGCGTGGTGGGAACAAGCCCGCCACGTCCCCGCCGCTGGGAATGTCACCAATACGATCAGCGGCGGTTTGCAGTACGGGCCGGTGATCCAGGGCCGCGGCATTCAGGTGGGTGTCCCGGTCTCGGCTGCGCAGGCCGCGGGCGGCCAGCAGGCTGCCGGTCACGTGTTCATTTCGTACGTGCGCGAGGATTCAGATCACGTCGACCGGTTGCAGCGCGCGCTGCAGGCCGCCGGGATTCCGGTGTGGCGGGACACGGCTGACTTGTGGCCCGGTGAGGACTGGCGGGGTAGCTAGGTGAAGATGACAGTTTGCTATCGTCTCAAGCTCAGGACACCGCTCGTCAAGGCGACACTAGCTCTGACACGCTGACTTGTTCGATTCCGTCCAGTACGGGCGCCAGTGGCACACTTGGAGTGCCAGCGTGGGCCATGTCAGGGAGTCTCGGCAGTGGATCCGGTGACGATCGGAGCCGTGTTAGCCGCCGTGGCGGGCGGTGCCGGAGGGGCGCTGGGCGCCCAGGCATGGTCAGCGGTCACCGCGCTGGTACGCCGACCCTTCTACCACGGCCATGCGGTCCAGGACCCGTCGGCTGCTGTGTCTGGCGGTGAGGCGGAACTGGCCGCCCTGGCGCAGCACCCCGGTGATCAGCAGGGGGCGGTGGCCTTGGCTGAGGTCCTAGTCGCCCGCGCTGGTGCCGACGACGGGTTCCGGCAGGCGCTGGAACAATGGTGGGCGCAGGCCAGCCAGATCCACGTCGGCGGCGATGTGTCCAATACGGTCAGCGGCGGCACCTTCTACGGGCCGGTGCTGCAGGGCCGCGACTTCACCGGCCTGACTTTCGGCTCGCCCGCCCCACCGCCGCCGTCCCGCCCGCCGCAGGACGGCGATCAGTCATGACCGGCGAGCAAAGCGCCGCGGCGGATAACACGATCAGCGGCGGGGTGTTCTTGGGGCCCGTTGTGCAGGGCCGCGACAATCAGGCGACCTTCCAGCTTCCGGCTACTGCCCCGGTTGCCCTGGCCCAGCTCCCGCCCGAGGTGGCGGGGTTCACCGGCCGACAGGATGAGCTGGCGGTGCTGGCCGGTCTGCTGGACCCGGCTGGTGTGGGCGGTCCGGTGGTGGTGTCGGCGGTGGCGGGGCTGGCCGGGGTGGGCAAGACCACCCTGGCCGTGCAGGCTGGGCACGCCGCGGTGCGCCGGGGCTGGTTCGGCGGCGGGGTGCTGTTCGTCGATCTGCACGGTTACGACGAGATGCCGGTTGAGCCCGGCCAGGCGCTGGATGCGCTGCTGCGGGCCCTCGGGGTGACAGCTGAGCACATCCCGCCCGGTGCAGAGGAGCGGGCCGGGCTGTACCGGTCGGTGCTGGCTCAGATCGCCGGGCCTGTGCTGGTTGTCGCCGACAATGCCTCCGCCGAGGCGCAGGTCCGGCCGCTGCTGCCCGGCGCCGGGCCGCACAAGATGCTGGTCACTTCCCGGCACACCCTGGCCGGGCTGGACGCCCGGCTGGTCGACGTCACCGTCCTCGACAAGACCGCAAGCATCGCGCTGCTGAATACGGCGCTGCGGGCCGCCCGCCCCGACGATCACCGGATCACCGCCGACGAGGATGCCGCGGGGCGGCTGGCCGGGGTGTGCGGCGGGCTGCCGCTGGCCCTGCAGATCACCGCGGCGCTGCTGAAAGCCGACCCGGTACTCAGCGTTGCCGGGCTGGCCGAGGACCTGGCCGCCGAATCGGCGCGCCTGGACAGGCTGGCCTATGACGACGGCAGCGGCCCGGCCGCGCCGTCGGTCGCGGCGGCGTTCGAGCTGTCTTGCCGACGGCTCGACGAGACCTCCGCGCGGGCATTCCGGCTGCTGCCGGTCAACCCCGGCCCGGACATCTCCACCGCCGCGGCGGCGGCGCTGGCGGACCTGCCGGTCCGCGAGGTGCGCACGGTGCTGGCGGGACTGGCCCGGGCGCACTTGGCCGAGGCCGCTCCTGGTGACGCGGGCCGGTGGCGGATGCACGACCTGGTGCGCCTGTACGCCCAGCAGCTCTCCGACAGCCACGCCGAGGCGGACGGCCAGGAGCAGGCCCGCGACCGGCTGCTCGGCTACTATCTCACCACTGCACGTGCCGCCGATCAGCATCTCCGGGCGCTGCCGGGGATGGCAGTTCCAGAAGAGTTCACCGGCCGGGACGGCGCCGAGGCCTGGCTGGATGCGGAACGGTCCAACCTGGTGGCCGCGGTCCATATGGCCGCCGATACCGGCCGGGACCAGGTCGCCCTGCGCCTCCCCTTGGTGCTGGCCGTGTACTTTCAATGGCGGCGGCGGTTCGACGACTGGATCGCTATCACCACTGTGAGCCTGGACACAGTCCGGCGCCTTGACGACAAGCCAGTCGAAGCTACCGCGCTTACTATGCTCGGCGTCGCCCTGACGGAGGTGCGGCGGTTCGAGGAGGCCATCACCGCCCACCAGGACGCCGCCGCCCTCTACCGGCAGACCGGCGACCGGTACCGCGAGGGGATCGCGCTGAACAACCTCGGCATCGCGCTGCGGGAGGCTCGGCGGTTCGAGAACGCGATCACCGCCCACCAGGAGTCCGCCGTCATCTTCGGGGAGACCGGCGACCGGCACGGCGAGGGCAGGGCCCTGAGCAACCTCGGCATGGCCCTGCGGGAGGTGCGGCGGTTCGAGGAGGCCATCACCGCCTGCCAGGACGCCGCCGCCATCTACCGGGAGACCGGCGACCGGCACGGCGAGGGCGACGCGCTGAACAACCTGGGCGGAGCCCTCACGGAGGCGCAGCGATTCGAGGAGGCCATCACCGCCCACCAGGACGCCGCCGCCATCTACCGGCAGACCAGCGACCGGCACCGCGAGGGGATCGCGCTGGGCAACCTGGGCGGAGCCCTCACGGAGGCGCAGCGATTCGAGGAGGCCATCACCACCTGCCAGCAGGCCGCCGCCATCTTCCGAGAGACCAGCGACCGGCACGGCGAAGGCACGGCCCTGGGCAACCTCGGCCAGGCCCTGCGGGAAGCGCGGCGATTCGAAGAGGCCATCACCACCTGCCAGCAGGCCGCCGCCATCTTCCGAGAGACCAGCGACCGGCACGGCGAAGGCAGGGCGCTGAACAACCTCGGCAACGTCCTGCGCGAGGCGGGCCGGTTCGACGAGGCGATCACCGCCTGCCAGGACGCCGCCGCCGTCTATCGCGAAACCGGTGACCGGCACCGCGAAGGTGTCGCGCTCCGGGACCTTGAAGAAGCCCGGGTCGCGGCCCAGGCCTGATTTCAGCCGAAGCGTACCGGGAGAACCCTGCAAATGTGCTGGTCGTAGTGCCGGGTGGCAGGTGAGCGGTGATGGTGTTTCCAGACCGTAAGCGCCCTCGCAAGCGAACGACATGCACCATCACCACCCGCAATAACCGTTAGAACGGGAATAGCCCAATAGCGGTACTTTCACTCGTGTGCCCGCGCAGGTTGGGATGATAGGTGCCTGCAGAAGATGCCAGGACAGGCTTTGGGCTGGACAATGGCAGGCGTGGTGTTTGTCGCCGACGACTTCGCGGCGTGGCTGATCGGTCGGCTGGCTGATGCGGGCCGCAAGAAGCTGGTCGCGTTAGTCCTGGGCAGCGACCAGGAGCGGGCGCTACGGGCCGCGGTCCAGCGCACCGCGGCCGAGCTGCGCCCCGGCAATGAACAGCGCGCCGGACAGCTGGCGATGGTGGTCAGCGAAGTGTTCGCTGAGCCGGTACCGGCCGAGCCGCTGGCCCGGCCGGGCTGCAGGCGCGCAGCAGTGCGCCGAGGACGAGGTCACCGGGCTCGGCCACGAAACTCAGCGCCGTGCGCGCGAAACGCTCCCGATCGGCCGTCCCATCCGTCATCGCTCTGCTCCTGCCCGGGAAACGAGCCCCCGGCCCGGTCTGCCCGGCTCAGCCGCCGTGCCGTCCCGTCGTGTGCGGTCCAACCTCACCACCTCCAGTTTCTGAGGGTGCCGGAGGCGGCCTGCTGATTGCTGGCGGCAGAAATCACTGTGGATAACCAGCGCGGCACTGCGCGCGCTGTGGATAACGTGGCCGGATTGTCAGGCCGACGTTCCAGGCATCACCGGCCGGTGGCCGTCACCCGGCGAGCAGGGCAGGCCAGCGATCAAAGGCCAAGCGCCTCGCTCGGGCTCAGCTGGGCCCGCAGCGCGGCGAGGTCACCGAGCACCCACGCTTCAGCGAGCCGGTCCCTAGCGACGGTGCGATCTGCGTCACCGTTATTCAGTTCCTGTCTCGCCTCACTGCCGGAAGCCAGTCCGGCCTCGTAACGGCCACCAGGATAGATAGCCGCCGCGCATCGGCATAAGCATTTGACAGCAAAGCCTTAGATATCTATGTTTCTTGCATGGCCAGCAACCGGGAAGGGAGGCCTGCGATGACCGAGCCCGAGGAAGCCCGGGAGGCAATTCGCGCGCTGGAGCGGCGCTGGGCCGATGCCGAGATGCGGGGCGACGCGGCCGCGCTCGACGCTCTGTCGACCGATGATTTCAGCCTGGTCGGCCCGGCCGGGTTCGTGCTGGATAAGCGGCAATGGCTCGACCGCTACCGGCTTGGCGACCTGGTCACTGCCTCGTTGCGCTTCGAGGACGCTCAGACGCGTCTCTACGGCGACACCGCCGTGACCATCGGCCGCCATGTCCAGCAGGCCGAGTACCAAGGGCATCCGGCGAGCGGCCAGTTCCGGGCCAGCCACATCGCGGTGCGCGACGGCCATGGGTGGCGGCTGGCCGGAGTCCTGCTCAGCCCCATCGGCGGCCCGCCGGCTCCGCCTCAGGACCGGCGCGGGCAGCCGGCCAGGTGATGCTGCCGCGCGCTCAGCGGGTCACGACTCCGCTATTGCGGATACCTGCATCTTGGTTCGCGCCAACCCAGGTCAGCGTCGTCCAAGCGGCCAAGGGCCAGCCGGTCCGAACATGGCGGCAGCGACCAGCGCGGCTGACCGCCGCGCAGGCTCCAAGCCGCCTCGTCGGCTCGGCAGCAGAGCAGGCAGCTGACGCCTCGCCTCGTGGCCGACCGCAGCTGCCAGCCGATCCGGCCGTTACCACAGCCCCTGGTTGAGTGCCGCTTCGAGCACCTGCTGCTTCTCATGTCACGGGCACCTTCGACGAGACGCCGCCCGAGACCTCGCGCGCCACTCGCCACGGATGACTACATGTCATGAATCCATCCCATGCCGCGCCATCAGCGGCCTTCGTCAGGTTAAGTTCAACGAAGCTATGACGCGGCGGAGCGCCGCTGAGATTACTGCCGCGTTTCAGCGGGTCATGACTCCCAGCCACAGGCCGAGCGCATAGCTGATCTCGGCGACCGTGGGCCGGGCCACGCCAGCGAGGTCGGCGACGGTCCAGGACAGCCGGATGACACGGTCGACGCCGCGGGCGCTGATCTCGCCCAGGTCCATCGCCCGCTCCAGTGGTACGAGCGCACCGTGCGCCGGCGCGTAGCGGCGCCGCAGTTCCCGGCCGGGGATCTCGGCGTTCAGCCGCCAGCCGGTGCCCCGCAGCCGGAATGCCATCCGCTGCCGGGCGGCCGCCACTCGCTCGGCCACCACAGAACTCGGCTCGGTGAACTTCCGGTCGCTCAGCAGCTCGGCCCGTCCGACCGGCAGGAACTCGGCCTTCACATCCACCCGGTCCAGTAGCGGTCCGGACAGCCGGGCCAGGTACCTGCGGCGGACCAGCGGCGTGCAAGAACACGCGGTCCGGGTGGACGCGGCGCTGGCGCAGGGACACGGGTTGGCCGCCAGCACCAGCATGAACCTGGCCGGGAAGCGGGCGGTCAGCCCGCAGCGGGCCAGGACCACCTCGCCGGACTCCAGTGGCTGGCGCAGCGCATCGAGAACGTCCCCGGAGAACTCGGGGGCCTCGTCGAGGAACAGGCATCCATGATGCGCCAGTGAGGCTGCGCCCGGGTGCAAGGCGCCGCTGCCGCCACCCACGATCGCCGCCCTGGTCGAGGTGTGGTGCGGGGCGCAGAAGGGCGGCTCGGTCAGCAGCGGGCAGCCGGACGGCAGGGTTCCCGCGATCGAGTGGATCGCGGTGACCTCCAGCGCGGCGTCTGGCTCCAGCCGCGGCAGTACCGTGGGCAGCCTCTCGGCCAGCATGGTCTTGCCGACCCCCGGCGGACCGAGTAGCAGCAGGTGGTGACCGCCTGCCGCGCAGATCTCGGCGGCCCGCCTGGCGGTCGGCTGGCCGACTACGTCGGACAGGTCGCGCCCACCGCCGGAGTCGGGCCCGGCGCCAAGTTGGCGGATCGGGTGACGTCCCGCCCTCGAAGACCTGTACTCGTCCCGCTTGCGTCCCGCCCGTCTGCGCGGCCGAGCCAGGCCGCGAAGCCACTCGACCAGCGCGCTCAGGCTGGGCGCGGCCAGAACCCGCATACCTGGCACCAGGCACGCCTCCGGCGCGCTTTCCGCGGGCACGGCGACGGCCCGGAATCCGGCCGCGGCGGCGGCGGCCACCGCCGGAAGCACCCCGCGAACCGGGCGCAGCCTGCCATCGAGCCCCAGCTCGCCGAAAAACACCAGATCGCTGACCCGGGCCGGGGGGATGACCCCGTCCGCGGTCAGGATCGCGACGGCGATGCCGAGATCGAAGCTGCTGCCCCGTTTGGGCAGGCTGGCCGGTGACAGGCCGACGGTGATCCTGCGATTCGGCCACTTTTCCCTGCTGTTGACGATGGCCGACCGGATCCGGTCACGTGCCTCGCGCAACGCCGTGTCGGGCAGGCCCACCAGCATGAGCCCGACCAGCCCGTTCTCGATATCCGCCTCGATCTCGACCAGATGGCCTTCCACGCCCACCAGCGCGATCGAGTGCGTGCGCGCCAGGGACATCTAGCCCACTCCCCGGATGTGCTCGATCGTGAAGCCGCCCCGCTCGTCCTTCAGCACCTCCACGACATCGACGCGCACCTCGTCGAACAGCACGCCGTTGGCGACCACCCAGCGCACCGCCAGCCGCCGCAACCGGTTCCTCTTCTTCCTGGTCACGGCCTCGAGCGGCGTGCCGTACCCGGTGCCCGAGCGGGTCTTCACCTCGCACGCAACCAGGGCCCGGCGGTCCGCCACGACAATGTCGATCTCCCCCTCGGCGCACCGCCAGTTCCGGTCCAGGATCCGGAACCCGGCTCGCTGCAGGTACTCCACCGCAAGCTGCTCTCCGTGCTTGCCCAGGGCATCCTTGGCGTTCAATCTCACCACCTCCGGCTCCGACGCTGACGGAACCGGACGGCCGCCCGCGGACGGCCCGTCTCAGCAGTGGAAGGAACGCAACGCAACCCCCGAATGTGGACGACACGACCAGAACTGTCAGCACCGCCTGCTTAAATGCCGAACCCGGCTGGCCACCACCCTGGCGGCCACGCAAATTCAAAAGTCGAAGATCTCGACTTGCCTGCGTCAATCCGCCCCGAGATCGAACTGCGACCGTCCTTGGGCTCAGATAGCCGCATCCGCCGAACCCGTAGCGGCGTCATGTCTCCTATGCCGCAGCTGGGTTCGCTCGCTTTTTTGCACCCGCTCCGTATCTAAGTTGGTCCAGCGGATGACCTTCTCCACCGCGGAATGCGTGGCTTCGGCGAGCAACTCGCTAACTAGGCGCGCGTCCCGGATCTTGCTCAGTTCTCACATCAGGCGCGTTAGCAGCTCCTACGCGTCTCGATTGTCGCCTGTAGCGGTAAATTTTAATGAAAACTGGCAGACCTCGACTTACGGATCTTCGGTCGCCCTCAGCAGATCGCGTCATACGCGGTCGGAGTCCTCATCGACCGCCACGAGCCTTTCGATCGCAACTGCCCGAACCATCGCCGAAGTGGTAGGAAGCGCATACAACGTTCGCAGCGCCACAGCACTGTCGTTGCCTTTTGGCAGCTG
This sequence comes from uncultured Actinomycetota bacterium, assembly GCA_963729365.1. GTDB lineage: Bacteria > Actinomycetota > Actinomycetes > Streptosporangiales > Streptosporangiaceae > JASHPR01. The sequence goes on along the minus strand of CAVSNQ010000024.1, from coordinate 199,092 downwards.
GCGGATGATCTCCTTGAGAGCCTCATCGTTCAGCGGTGGCTGTAGAGCCAGTGCTTCGATCGGGGAGGTTGGCACTATCGCAAGCTCTGGCATCTGGCTGGAAGAACTGAAGGCTGGCAAGTCTGCAGGGTCCGGCTCCCCTGCTGCCGCGAGATTTTCCCGAGCCTGCCGAATTCCCCACTCATATACAAACGGAGGCCCATCGCACCAAGCCAGCCGGTATGCTTCTACCGCGGCCCTTGCCGCCTCCCCTCGGTTGCCACAGGCGCGCTCGACGCTACTGAGCAGGTTGACAGCATCAGCGTGCCGTAGCTTCAATTGTCCATGCTCCGCTATATGCAGCGCGTCAGCCGCGTATCTTCGGGCCTCGTCATGGTGGCCGCTGTCAACATTGCAGTACCCGAGTTGCACGAGTAAACCGGCCTCGCCGTCCGTCAGCCTTGCCTCACGGGCAAGCACCAGTGCGTCGTTCAATAGCCCTTGGGCTCGTTCACGCTCGCCCCGCGCCTGCGCGACGGCAGCGTAGAGAGCCATCGCCTGGATCCGAGCTTGGGGTGGACCGGACCTGTTCTCGTCGTTCGCTGCTATTTTTTCGGCGAATGCTTCAGCGCTAGTAATGTCATTTTGACACAGAGCTGCCATTCCGTATTCACTCAGTATTAAGGCTTCGAGGATGGGGTCATCTCTATCTACCCGATAGTCGGAGAGCCAGGTCGCGCCCTGTTCATACTCTCCGCGCCTGATAAGGGCCATTGCCAGCCCTACGACCCCTTCGGTAAGATCGGCCGGCTCGCTGCCTTGTATTATATGAATGCTCTCCCGCGCCGATCGCTCAGCATCAGCAAGTGCCCCGGTGTGGCATAGCGCCATAGATTGCAATGCCAAAAGCAGTGAACGTAGATCTTCATTGTAGGCTGCTGCGTCGACCTTGCTGTATGCTTCAAGCGCACGTCCGTGGTCACCACTCAAGTAGTAGAAAACCCCGAGCTGCGGTATCACGGCTGCTGCGTCATCCTCGTTCTTCTCTCTCAGAAGCTCTAGCATGCCCGGCTTTCTGATAAAGAGCTCGAAAAGCTCGGCAGCTTCGCGAAAGTTATAGATGCGGTCCAGCACCGTATCTGTGATGCGGTCGGCAAGAATCTTAATTGCGTCTTCGGGCCTGTTGAGCTGGATAAGCGTGTGATAAAGCTCGATCGGCCCGGCCAGATCGTCGATGGTCTTGATCTTGTTCTCATCGATTTCAGGGAGTGCCTCGAAGTACGTGGCAAGGTTCTGGTAGATGTCTTGCTTCGCGCGGGGGTCGACGGCCGACCAGGCGACGCCCCGAACTACGGGGTGAAGATCGTAGCGGTTGCCTCGCCTATCCCAACCGACTAGGCCACGGTCCTCAAGGTCGGACAGGACCACGTCCAACTTGGCTTCATCAGGGCACGGTTTGCCGGGACCCACCAGCAGATCGGCCAGCGTGTCATAGGTTGCGGGCGCCCGGAAGGCGGCGACGGTATGCAGCACACGATTCTCAACGTCGCCGAGGCCGCTGAGGGCGTATTGCAGTATGTGAGACTTTCGCTGCACGAGGGGCAGCAGGAACGGATCAAACTCTGGATGGGCCTGTCTCCAGGCGCCGAAATCGCGTGGAGCAGGACGGTACCGGGCCACCTCGCCGGCGAGCGCGCGGATGAGCAGCGGGTAGTTACCGAAGGTGTTGAATAGCGCGACGAGCTCGTGGCGGCTGCCGGTCACGCCGAACGCGCGCCAGAGGTTGACCGCGTCGTCGTCGCTCAACCCTTCCACGAAGTACGCGGCCGCGCCCTGGACAGGCTCGCCAGTGACGGTCTGTAGATCTGCTGGGTAAAGGCGGCTCGTTGACAGCACACGGCTAGCCCGGACGGCCGCGAGGTGTTGCAGGAAATTGCCGACGCGGGGGTCGGCCGTCATCCGGAGTCGTGACTGGCCAGTGAATGAGGCGGCCGCGCTCGCAGGCAGCCGTAGCGCGCTGGCAACCGCGTGGGCCGTTTGCCTATCCAGTTCGTCGTCGGCGAGGTGAGCCGCGTCGGGCCGGGCGTAGGCGAGCAGGAGCCGTTCCAGTCCGTCCAGCACGATGACATGAGGTTCTTGGTCGAGCGCCTTCAGCAGTTCATCCTCTCGTTCTGCCGCTTGCATTTCCTTGACCTGATCCAGCGTGAGGCCGCTCACGTAAGCTAGGGTGCGCGCGACGAAATTATCGAAGCGAGCATCACTTTCATAAAAACTCCACCATACCCGTCCCGCAAGCGGCCGCATCTCATGCGGGGCGATCTCGTTAAACCATTTCCACGTAACCGCGCTCTTGCCTATGCCGCCGATCGCGACAAAGATCATGATCCGCGCCGTGTTAAAGCGGGCTTCTGAGCTGGTAACCCAGTCAGTTAGCGCGTTTAGCTCCTGCTGCCGCCCTATCACCTCGGATGTCTGGAGCAAGGTGTACGGATGAGCGATATATGGCTCCGGCGGGCTGACGATCTGGCGGACGTGATGGAAAGAAGCCTCGCGAGGCCGCAGCCGGTTCCGCATATCGGAGAGTCCATCGATGAGCAGTGCCCGCAACTGGTCAGGCGAGGAGAAAAAGTTCACAGCTTGCGCGCGTCGTACCTGTTCGCGCAACTCACGCACGCGCTCGGCCCCACGCCCGGTCTCCACATCTGCAGCTATAAGCGGGTGATCGTCGGCCATCAGGAGCACGAGTTTGGGGATACCGCGTTCGTTCGCTCTGTCTAGCTCCAGATGAGTAAAGGACTTGTCCTGACCGGGCGCAACTTCCCCATACCGGCGCCCGAGAATGAGAATGTACACGTCGGCCTGATCAACGAGCTCTCGGGACAGCTGCGCAGGGTCAGCCGGACTCGGAGCTTGATGTTCCATCATCTTGGGAAAGAAGCCTTGCCGAAGGCAGGCATCGCGTGCAGCCACACGATGCTGTGGCAAGTCATGCACTGTACTACTGATCACGGCACATGGCATATCCGCCATGGACACCCCCTCGTGCGAAGCACGGCTGGCAGCTAGCCCGGGCAGACCCAGCAGCCTGATCGCATCGGCGACCGCGGACCAGCCCGTAACAGCGATCCTCACCTGGCCACCAAGCGCAGTTTAGGCCTATTGGATTGTCCCGACGTTTCTGGAGGTGCAGTGAGGGTCACCACGCCGCCAAGCACCAAGCCTGACAGGCCCGCAAACGCCACCGATACCCGTGAGCTGATACCCAGGCACGCAAGACCCGGCTGCGATCTTGGTCAGAGTGTTTCGCCTGATGGCGGAGCCAAGGAGACTCGACCCTGACTCAAGGAGACTAATCCTGCGATGCAGGCACTTGCCGGGCCGATCCTGGTCTGTCCCCATCTTTCTCGCAAGCACCAAGGTCCGTGGGAGTGGCCACTGGGTCAAGGCTGGCCCAAGACATCGCGCTAACGCGACGCCCAGAGGGCGGTGACACGACCTGAACTGTCAGCACCGCGTGCTTAAAGCCGCACCCTGGCCGCCCCTGACCCCGTCGGCGACGTAAGTTCAAAAATCGGTCACCTGACGGATGTCTCTTGATGCAACTTGCAGCAGCATTTGTCGTGCAAGCGACGCTTCCAGCGTCAACAGTCGGGTCCCCGCCCGGGCCGGCCGCGCAGAACTGACGGGCACGCTCTGCGCGGCCGGGCCAAACGGCCTGGCGGTCGATCTCTACGAGGCGACGACCGCAGTCGGAACGGCAACGAATAACGAGGGCGACCCGCAGTCAGAACGGCAACGAATACGTGGGTCCGGTGAATCGTGACCGCCCAACCGGGATTCACCGGACCCGCCCGTTCGCCATCTCATTCCCGCGATCACCTCGACCGTGCTGGTGCGTAAGGACCAAGCACCGACCCCGCCAAGCAGTCGGCGTGTCCTACTCGGAGCGCAGCAGCACAGCGAGGCGCGCGCGCACCTTCTCTGCATGGCAGTACCGTCATCGGCCGGGTACTAACCGGTCCGCGACGCCCATGGACTCGGCCCGAGCGTTATGACGGACTTCGTCCGTGCATGAGGTCGTGCCACGACTTCTCCGTCATGTTGACGTGATAGTACGACGCGGCCCGCCGGATATTTTCGAAGGCGAGCGCCCGGTCGGCGTCGCTCGCGTCGGCCACCTGGTCGAAGCGGCTGAGGGCGGTACGCACGTGGCTGGCCGAGCTCAGCGGCTCCTTGCGCTGCCGCGGAAAGGCGAACGCGGACTCAGGCAAGTCACTGAGCTGTGCGGCGTCCAGCCGGCCGCTCAGCTGTTCGTCCTCGGGCGGCGGCCGCCAGGTCGGGACGGGATGCCGGGCTTCGTCGGTCATCGTGGCCATCCTTCCCAGAACGCCGGCGTGGCTCGTCCCGGCGATAATGCCCGCGCAGCGGTCAGGAGAATCCCTGCTGCTTGTCGTCGGGATCCGGCAGCTGGAGGTCGCTCTTGGCCAGCTCTTCCACGTTGACATCCTTGAACGTGACAACCCTGACATTCTTCACGAACCGCGCCGGGCGGTACATGTCCCACACCCACGCGTCCTGCATGGTGACCTCGAAGTACACCTCGCCGTTGTCCGAGGTGTGCACGTTGAGCTCAACCTGGTTGGTGAGGTAGAACCGGCGCTCGGTCTCGACCACGTGGCTGAACAGCCCGACCACGTCGCGGTACTCGCGATAGAGCTGCAGCTCCATCTCCGTCTCGTACTTCTCGAGATCCTCCGCGCTCATCTAGTTCGCGGCGAACAGGTCCCGGTGTTCAGGCCGGGAGGAAGCGCCGCTTCCCTCCCTCCGTTTTGTCGGTGCGCTGCGGTCGCGTCGTTGAGCTGGCGGCCGGGCCCGCGTCATGAGGCGGGGCCGGATGACCTCAACCATAGGACAATTCTGCCTCGGCACCGGCCGGCTCTCCTGCCTCGTCACCAGCGGGGTCCGGAATCGCGGCCGCCGGGGGCAGGCCCGCCCGCGCGCGCATCACCTCGATCACGTTGGCGAAGGACGTGCGGTGCTGCGGGCACGGGCCGTGTTCCGCCAGGGCAGCCATATGGCTTGGAGTGGAATATCCCTTATGCCGGGCCAAGCCGTACTGCGGGTATTGCTGGTGGAGGGTCTTCATGATCCGGTCCCTGGTCACCTTGGCCACGATCGAGGCGGCGGCCACGCACGCCGCGACCTCGTCGCCCTTCCACATGGCCAGGGCGGGCACGGCCAGGCCCCGGACCGGGAACCCGTCGGTGAGCACGTAGCCGGGCCTGCTGGCCAGCCCGGCCAGCGCGCGCCGCATTCCGGTCACGTTGCACACGTGCAGGCCCAGCGCGTCTATGTCGCGGGACGGGATCACCACCACGTGCCAGGCCAGGGCGCACGCCACTATGTCCTGGTAAGCGGCCTCGCGGGCGGCGGCGGTCAGCGCCTTGGAATCGGCGACCCCGGTCAGGTCGGACCTCCGCCGCGGATCCAGCGTGACCGCAGCGACCACGAGCGGCCCGGCGCACGCTCCGCGCCCGGCCTCGTCGATCCCGGCGACCGGGGCCAGCCCGGCCCGCGCCAGGACACGCTCGTATCCGGTCAGGCCGCAGCCACGCCTTGGCGTGTAGCCCGGATGCCGCTGCACCGCCCGGTCCATGGCGTCACCGGCGCCTCATGCGCGCACGACGGCGCACGCGGCGCTGCAGCCAGGTCAGCGGGACCGCCATCACGAGACCGGCCTCCAGCGGCAGGTAGGGCGCGGCAGGCGCGACAACCGGGCCGGCCGCGACCGCCGGGCCGGCCGCGGCTGCACCGCTAGCGGCGGTGATGCCGGGCTGGCCGAACGTGGACGGAATCGACAGGATCCGCCACCTGCTCGGCGGCCACACGATGATGAAGGCCCGGCCGATCACCATGTTCTCCGGGACGGTCCCGCCGCCGGGATCCTGCATGTGGCCGCGTGAGTCCCACGAGACGCTCCGGTGATCGCCCATCACCCATAGCCGGCCGGGCGGCACGGTGATGCTGAATTTCTGCATCGACGGAGGGTTGCCAGGGAAGAGGTACGACTGCTCCTGCAGGGCCACGCCGTTGACGGTCACGTCGCCGTGGGCGTTGCAGCAGGCGACATGGTCACCGGGAACTCCGATCACGCGCTTGATGAAGTCCGTCTGTCCCGGAGCCGTTCCGAACAGGCCGACGATCGAGCGGAAGAGCGGGACCAGGGTCGCGTCATACAGTCGGACCAGGGGATCGGAGCTCGGGCTGGCCGGGTTCGGTTCCGGCTCCCATGAGCCGTCCCCGTTGAACACCACGACGTCGCCGGGCTGGATGGAGCGGAAATGATAGACGAGCTTGTTGACCAGCACCTTGTCACCGATGTTGAGCGTGTTCTCCATCGAGGACGACGGTATGAAGAACGCCTGGACCACGAACGTCTTGATCACCAGGGCGATCACGAGCGCGATCACGATCAGCACGGGCAGCTCGCGCCAGAAGGACCTGCCCTTCCGTGACCGGGAGCCAGGCTCGGCGGCGGCGGCATCGGCGTCCGGGGGCGATCCGGCCGCCCCGTCCCTGGCCACCGTGCGCGAGCCGCTCCGCTCCGGATCCGGGGCCAGGCCGAAGCGTTCGCCATTGTCGCGGCCCGGCCGGTCGGCTCCGTCCGCATCGGCCAGGATGAACTTGAAGTCGTCCTGGTTCCCGTTCATCGCCGGCCCGAGCCCGGCTCCGGGCCCCGCCGCACCCGACGGCCCGCGCTGGCCGCGGAATCGAGCCAGGCATGCATGTTGCCGCGGGCGGGTCGGGACATCCGATGCCGCGACCCCCGCGGGTCTCCGGCCGAGCCTTCTCCAGCCACCCGAGCGATCGGTCTAGCCTAGCGCGCCGGCTCGCGGCGTTCCTTGATCCTGGCCGCCTTGCCGCGCAGCGAGCGCAGGTAGTACAGCTTGGCCCGGCGCACCCGGCCGCGGGTGACTACCTCGATCTTGTCGAGGGACGGGCTGTGCACAGGAAAGGTCCGCTCCACGCCCACGCCGTAGCTGATCTTACGGACCGTGAAGGTCTCGCGTGCGCCGCCGCCCTGGCGGCGCAGGACAACGCCCTGGAACACCTGGATCCTGGACCGGCTGCCCTCAATGACCCGGACGTGGACCTTCAGCGTGTCACCCGGCCTGAATTCCGGGATGTCAGATCGGATCTGTGCCTGCTCCAGCTCGGCAATCGCGGTGTGCATCGCTGCGGTTCCTCGTTAGTCATCACGCGCACGCCTGCGAACGCGCTGAGTCGGTCTCTGGGGGCCATGGCGGCAGGCGCCCGGCCACGCCCTGCTAACTGACATGTGCGGGGCGGCGGATTCAGTCTGCCATATCTTGGCCACCGAAAGGAAAGCCAGCCTCAGAGAGTACCTCACGATCGCGGGAATCGAGTCCCTCGGCGGCTCCTGCCTCCCGGCGGCCGGCGGTGAGCCTGGCGGCCAGGTCCGGCCGGTTCGCCGCCGTCCGGCGCAGCGCCGCGTCGCGGCGCCAGCGGGCGATGGCCGCGTGATCGCCCGACAGCAGCACCGGCGGCACTTCCCGCCCGCGCCAGACGCGCGGCCTGGTGTAAGCGGGCCCCTCGACAAGCCCCGCCATCGGCCCGGAACCAGCGCCGAACGAGTCGTCCGGCGCGGAGTCGGCGTTGCCGATGACGCCGGGCAGCAGCCGGCAGACGGCCTCCGTCATGACCAGCACGGCCGGCTCACCCCCGGCGAGCACGTAGTCGCCGATCGTCACCTCGTCCACGGCCATCCTCGCGCGCGCCTCCTCGGCCACGCGCGCATCGATCCCCTCATACCGGCCGCAGGCAAAAACCAGATGGCTTTCCCGGGCGTATCGGGCCGCCATGTCCTGGGTAAAGGGCACGCCGGACGGGCTCGGCAGCACGAGCCGGGCCATCCCGCCGGGCGGGATCAGGGCATCGACGGCCTCGCCCCACGGCTCGGGCTTCATGACCATCCCAGGCCCGCCGCCGAAGGGGGCGTCGTCCACTGAGTGGTGCGCGTCATGCGCCCACGCCCTCAGGTCATGCACACCGAACTCGATCTCGCCCCGCTGTGCCGCCTTGCCGATGAGCGAAACCCCCAGCGGGGCGAAGTACTCGGGAAAGATGGTGATGATATCTATCCTCAACGCGACGCCTCCCGCCTAGTCCGCGGCGCCGAGGTCGAGCAAGCCGGGGGGCGGGTCGATGACCAGGCGACCGGCCTCGACATCGACCTCCGGCACTATGGCCGCGACGAACGGCACCAGGATCTGGTCACGGCCTGACGACGGCTGGATCACCAGCAGGTCCTGCCCCTGGTGCAGCACGTCGGCGACGGCGCCGACCGGCTCTCCGGCCAGGGTCAGGACATCGAGCCCGATTAGCTGGTGATCGTGAAACTCGTCCGGGTCGGACGGCGGGCCCACCTCGGACGAGTCCATCACGAGCATCGTGCCGCGCAGGTCCTCGGCACTGGTCCGGTCGGCATGGCCGGCGAACGTGACCAGCAGGCGCCCCGAGTGCCAGCGGGACGACGAGATGGTCAGCGGACCCCGCGCGGCCGGCTCCGTGGCTAGAACGGACCCCGCCGCGAACCTGAGGTCAGGATCGTCGGTGTGCACGTACACGGTCAGCTCACCGCGGAGCCCGTGCGGCCGGCCCACCCGGCCGACGACCAACTGCATGCCCGGCTAGCGAATCTCGTCAGTGTCCAGGAGGTCGACCCTGACGTACGCGTTGCCCGCCAGCGAGCCGATCACCGTCCGCAGGGCCCGGGCTGTCCGTCCGCCGCGGCCGATGACCTTGCCGAGGTCCTCGGGATGCACGCGGACCTCGAGGACCCGGCCCCGGCGCAGCCCGCGGCTGTCCACGCGGACATCGTCCGGGTATTCCACGATGCCCCGCACCAGGTGCTCAAGGGCCTCTTCCAGCACGTCAGGCTCCGCTCGCAGGATCCGCGTCGGCGGCCGCGGCCGCGGGATCGGCCTCGGCCTGGACGGCCTGGGCCGCCGCGGCGTCGGCGTCGGCTGGCGCAGCGTCGGCTGGCGCAGCGTCGGCTGGCGCAGCGTCGGCTGGCGCAGCGTCGGCGTCCTTCGCGCCGTCGGCGGCGGCTGGCGCGGCGGCGGCGTCCTTGGCGCCGTCGGCGGCGGCTGGCGCGGCGGCGGCGTCCTTGGCACCGTCGGCGGCGGCTGGCGCGGCGGCGTCCTTGGCACCGTCGGCGGCGGCTGCCGCAGCGGCGGTGGCCTTGGCACCGTCGGCCGCCTTGCTCTTGGCCGGGCTGCCCTTGGGCTTGTCCTTCGCCTTGGCGTCCCCGGCGGCCTCACCGGACCTGGCCTTGGCCGACTGGTCGGCGGTCTTCGCCCGGGCGGGCTTCTCAGCCTTGGCGGTCGCGTCCTTCGCCGTTGCCTTGCCGGCCTTCTCTGCCGTGGAGTCGGATTCCTTGCCGGCCGCCGCCGACTTGCCCCGGCCCTTCGGGGCCGCGGCGGTGTCGCCCAGGGTCTCCTTGACGGCGGCCGCGAAGATCTCTTTCCTGTCCTCCTTGGGGGCGGCCGTCCTCAGCGTCCCCTCGGCACCGGGCAGGCCCTTGAACTTCTGCCAGTCGCCGGTGATCTCGAGGATCTTCCTGACCGGGTCGGTGGGCTGCGCTCCCACGGACAGCCAGTGCTGCGCCCGCTCCGAGTTGACCTCGATGAACGACGGCTCCGTCTTCGGGTGGTACTTGCCGATCTCCTCGATCGCCCGCCCATCCCGCTTGGTGCGGGAATCGGCGACCACGATCCTGTAGTACGGCGCCCGGATCTTGCCCAGGCGCTTCAGCTTGATCTTTACAGACACGGGTGCGGTCTTCTCCCAGACGTTTTCGTTGGCGGGCGGCGGATACGCCGGGTGGGGAACCGGCAGCGCTGCCCTTGGAAGCGGCTCAGCGGGTCAGAGAGGGTCCCGCGAAACCGCTGTCGCGATCACATTCTGCCAGATGCGGCGAGCTCAGGCGTCATCACCGCCTGGCCGCGCGGCAACCAGCAGGTTACCTGCCCTTCTTTCCTGAGCGGCCGCGCCGGTTCGGCACCGGGCCGCGCAGCCCGGGCGGCAGGTTCGGCTGCGGGGCCTGGAACCCCGGCCCGCGGCCCGGCGGAATCCTGAACGCTCCCTCGCCGAGTCCTCCGTCCGGCAGTCCGGGGAACCCCCCGGGCAGGGCCGGCCCCTGACCGGTGCCTGCGGGAAGCCCGGCCGGGCCGCCCGGCCGGCCGCCGGCCGCGGCCCGGGTGGCCACGCTGCCTCCCGGGCGTCCGCCCTTGGGCTTCTTCTTGGACTTGCGGGACGCCTTCTGCGCGCCCCGGCGCATGCCCGGCATGCTGCCCATCATCTGCCGCATCATCTTCTGGCCCTCTTGGAACCTGGTGATGAGCGTGCTCACCTCGCCGACCTCGACACCCGAGCCGGCCGCGATCCGGGCCCGCCGTGAGCCGTTGATGATCTTCGGGTTGCGGCGCTCCTCGACCGTCATCGAGCTCACGATGGCCGCCGCCCGGTCCAGGTCCTTGTCGCTGACCTGGCTGAGCATCTCGCGGTTCTGAGCGGCCCCGGGCAGCATGCCCAGCAGGTTCCCGATCGGCCCGAGCTTGCGCACCATGGCCAGTTGCTCGACGAAATCCTCGAGCGTGAAGCCCTCCCCGGAGGCCAGCTTCTCGGCCATCGAGGCCGCCTGGTCCTGGTCGAAGCTGCGCTCGGCCTGCTCGATCAGCGTGAGGATGTCGCCCAGGTCGAGGATGCGCGACGCCATCCGGTCCGGGTGGAAGAGATCGAAGTCCTCGAGCTTCTCCCCGGACGAGGCGAACATGACCGGGCGGCCGGTGAGCTGGGCGATGGACAGGGCCGCGCCGCCCCGCGCGTCCCCGTCGAGCTTGGTCAGGACGACGCCGTCGTAGCCGACGCCGTCGAGGAACGCCTGCGCGGTCGCCACCGCATCCTGGCCGATCATGGCATCGACCACGAACAGGATCTCGTCCGGATCGACGGCATCCCTGATCGCGGCGGCCTGCCGCATCAGCTCGGCGTCGATGCCCAGCCGGCCCGCGGTGTCGATGATGACGATGTTCTGCATCCGGTGCTTGGCCTCATCGAGCGACGCGCGGGCCACCTCGACCGGGTCGCCGACGCCGTTGCCCGGCGAGGGCGCGAAGACGGGCACGCCCGCGCGCTCGCCGAGGACCTGCAGTTGCTGGACCGCGTTGGGCCGCTGCAGGTCCGCGGCTACCAGCATCGGGGTGTTCCCCTGCTGGCGCAGCCACAGGGCCAGCTTGGCCGCGAGCGTGGTCTTGCCGGACCCCTGCAGGCCGGCCAGCATGATCACGGTCGGCGGCACCTTGGCAAAGCGCAGCCGTCGTGCCTCACCGCCGAGGATCTCGACGAGCTCCTCATTGACGATCTTGATGACCTGCTGCGCCGGGTTCAGGGCCTCGGAGACTTCCGCGCTGGACGCCCGTTCCTTGACCCGCGCGATGAACTGCCGGACCACCGGGAGCGCGACGTCGGCTTCCAGCAGGGCAATCCTGATCTCGCGGCAGGTGGCGTCGATGTCCGCTGCGGATAGTCGTCCCTGCCCGCGCAGCGAGGAGAAGACCTGGGTCAGTCGATCGGAAAGTGTCTCGAACACGTCTGGCTGCCGTCCTCGCGCATGGCCTGTCGCTGATCGGGCGCGCGCCGGAGGCCGCGCACCCCGTCCCGGGCATGTGCGAGGACTGGGCACGCGGGTCCGGTCCTACGCGGGCCCGCCTCCAGGCTATCCGGTCGGCGGCGGAGGCTGCGGATAGTGCGGGACGCGCGGCAGGCTGGCGCGGGCCGTGGCCAGGGAGGTCTTCTCGGCGCGCTCCCACTCTTCGACATTCCGGAGCAGCGCGTCGAGATAGGCGTGCAGGTGGGTGCGGTACACGTCGCTGAACGTGCGCAGGTACGCCAGCTCGGCCTCAAGCTCCCTGCGGTCGGTGCCCGGCTGGGTCAGCGGGGCCGCCATCGCCGCCTCGGCCGCGATGGCGGCCTCGCCGTGCGCCTCCTCGAGCATCATCGCCGCGTGCGACCTGGCCTCGGCCAGTATCTCGTCCCGGCGCCGCCTGGCGTCCTGGGCCAGCTGCCTGCTGTACTCCTGGGCGTCGGCCACGTAGCGGTCCGCGGTCTGCTGCGCCTTGGACAGGATGCGCACCGCCTGGACGTGCGCGTCGTCCTGCCGGTACCCGGACTCGGCGTCGTTGCCGCTGAGCCCGAGCACCCGTCGTCGCAGCCGCTGCACCTCGTCGGCCAGCGAGGTCCGCTCGTTGAAGAGCCTGACCAGTTCCCGCTCGACCTGGCCGCAGAACGCCCTGACGTGGTCTTCGTCGAGCCCTCGCCGGCCGAGTCTGGCGAACGGGAAGGTGACGGCCTGGACAGCGTCCGGGGTCAGCCGGTTGTCGGTTCGTGAGATCACGGACATGGCTCGCTCCAACCGAAGTCTTCGACGTGAACCTGGCTCGCGGGAACGCCCAGCGAGCCCAGCCGGGCCGCCATCGCCTCCACCATGGGCGTGGGCCCGGCGAGGTAAGCATCGTGGTCGGCCCAGGAGCCCGACCGGGCGACAACATCGGGGAGCGTCCCGCGCTCCCCGGGGTAGTCCGGGTCGCCGGACACGCAGGGCGTGATCGTCAGCCAGGGCCATTCGGCGCCGAGTTTCCTCAGATCTGGCAGGTCATACAGGCCTTCGGCGTGCTGCGCGCCGACGAACATGTGCACCTCGGGCGGGTCGGCCAGCTGGGCGATCTGCCCCGCGATGGCTTTCAGCGGGGCCAGTCCGGTGCTCCCGGCGACGAGCAGCACCTTGCGGGCGAAGCCCGCGTCGAGCGTGAGCGTGCCGACCGGCGGCCCCAGCCGCAGGCGGGTGCCCGGGCTGAGCCCCTGCGCCAGGGCCAGGCTCAGGGCGCCGCCGTCGATCACGCGAACGTGGAACTCCAGCGTCGCGTCCTCGCGAGGCGGGTTGGCGATCGAGTAGAAGCGCCAGATCCTCGGCCTCAGATCCGACTCGATCGCGACCGACTGGCCGGGCAGAAAGCTGAGGGTGTCCAGCGTGACGACGCGGAAGACCGCGATGTCGAACGTCCGCAGCTCATGGGACAGGACGGTCGCGTCCCAGAAGGGCGGATTCATCTTCTCGTCCACCGCCGCCGCCTCCGTCATGACCTTGGCGATGACGCCGTAGGCGGCCTGCCAGTCGGCGGCCAGCTCCGGTGTCCAGTCTGCCCCGCTGAAATGGGCCAGGGTGGCGAGCAGGCTGGTGCCGACCGGCCCGTAGTGACCGGCGAGCGTGCCGAACTTCCTGTGGTCGCGGCCTAAGCCCTGCAGGAACGTCGTGAACTGGTCGGTGTTCTCGACGTCGGAGACGATGGTGGCCAGGGCCTGCAGCAGGTGACCGCGCTGCGCCGCCATCGACACCGGGAACATGTCCCTGGTCTCCGGGTGCCTGAGGAAGAGATCGGAGTAGAAGAACAGGGCCACCTCGTCGCCATGCATGGCGACCCGAGCGAAGCTCTCCTTCAGGCGCGCAGTATCCAACGATCCTCCCCCCCGGAAGGGACAAGCCTAACGCAAATTGCATCCAGCCTCTTGCAGGATATATCGGCCGACCGCCGGACTGGTGACCGTAACCCGAAAGAGACCATGCGATGGCAGTTTTTCGGCTTAACGGCGGTGAGCGAAGCAGAACGCGGGTGCGCGGTCAGCGCCGGCTAGCCGCCCACGATCGCGTCGACGAACGCCTCGGGCTCGAACGGCGCCAGGTCGTCGGGACCCTCGCCCAGGCCGACCAGCTTCACCGGCACACCGAGTTCGCGCTGCACGGCAACCACGATCCCGCCCTTGGCCGTACCGTCCAGCTTGGTGAGGACGACCCCGGTGACGTCGACAACCTCGGCGAACACCCGAGCCTGGCGCAGGCCGTTCTGGCCCGTCGTGGCGTCCAGCACGAGCAGCACCTCGTCCACCGTGGCGTGCCTGGAGATCACCCGCTTGATCTTGCCCAGCTCGTCCATCAGGCCGGCCTTGGTGTGCAGCCGCCCCGCCGTATCCACGATGACCACGTCAACGCCGCGCTCGATGCCCTCGTTGACCGCGTCGAACGCGACGCTCGCCGGGTCGGCGCCCTCGCGGTCGGACCGGACCACGGGCGCGCCCACCCGGTCCCCCCAGGTTTGCAGCTGGTCGGCGGCCGCGGCGCGGAACGTGTCGGCCGCGCCGAGCAGCACGCTCTGCCCGTCGCCGATCAGCACCCGCGCGAGCTTGGCGCACGTCGTCGTCTTCCCGGTCCCGTTGACCCCGACGACCAGGATGACCGCGGGCCGGTCGCCGTGCCGGGCGGTGTGCAGCGAGCGGTCCATGTCCACGCCGACCTGAGCCAGCAGCTCACCCCGCAGCAGCGACCTGACCGACTCGGTGTCCCGCGTGCCGGCCACCTTGACCTCGGTGCGCAGGTCCTCGACGACCTGGCGGGCCGGGGCGACCCCCATGTCGGCCGTGATCAGCGTCTCCTCGATTTCATCCCAGGTCTGCTCGTCCAGGTGATCGGAGGAGAGCAGGCCGAGCAGGACGCCGCCGAGCGCGGACTGCGACCGCGCCAGCCTGCTGCGCAGCCTGACCAGCCGCCCGGCCGACGGCGGCGGCTTCTCGGCCGCGGGAGCTGGCCGGCGGGCGGGCGGGGCGGCCACCTCCGGTTCCGGGGGCGCCACGGTCCCGGTATCGGCCACCGCCGGCTCGGCGGTCCCGGTCGCGCTGCCCGGCCGCGGCGCCTGCGCGGTGCCGGGGGCGCCGTCCTGGGCCGGCGCAGGGGAGGCAGGTGCGGACCGTCGGCGGGAGCGGAGCAGGAGCGTGGTGCCGCCGCCGCCGACCACGACGACGGCCGCGACGATGATGATTATCAGTTCTTCCATGACCGCCCCAGTCTCGCAGACACCCGGATAGTCCGCGCCAGCCCGCCTGCTGCCGCTTAGGCGCTCTCCGGCTCTCGCAGCCGCTGGCTGACGACCGCGGAGACGCCATCGCCGCGCATGCTGATCCCGTACAGCGTGTCCGCGACCTCCATGGTCCGCTGCTGGTGCGTGACGATGATCAACTGCGAGGTGTCCCTGAGCTCGGCGAAGATCTGTAGTAGCCGTTGCAGGTTCGCATCGTCCAGCGCGGCCTCGACCTCGTCAAGGACGTAGAACGGCGATGGCCGGGCCTTGAAGATCGCGACCACGAAGGCGATCGCGGTCAGCGCGCGCTCGCCGCCGGACAGCAGCGACAGCCGCTTGACCTTCTTGCCCGGCGGCCTGGCTTCGATCTCGATCCCGGTGACGAGCAGGTCGTCGGGCTCGGTGAGGATCAGCCTGCCGTCCCCGCCGGGGAACAGCCGGCCGATGATGTCCTCGAACTCTCTGGCCGTGTCCTCGTAGGCCGAGGCGAACACCTGCTGTACCCGGTCGTCGACTTCCTTGATCACGGTCAGCAGGTCGCGCCGGGTCTTCTTGAGGTCCTCAAGCTGGGTCGAGAGGAACGCGTGCCGCTCCTCGAGCGCCGAGAACTCCTCCAGGGCCAGCGGGTTCACCTTGCCCAGCTGATCGAGCAGGCGCTGCGCGGACTGGGCCCGCCGCTCCTGTATGGCCCGGTCGTACGCGGCAGGCAGCTGGCCCTCCCCGGCGGGGGGGATCTCGACGTCCGGGCCGTATTCCGCGAGCAGCGCCTCGGGGTCGATCGCGAATTCCTCGGTGGCCCGCGCGGCGACCTGCTCCAGCTTCATCCGGCGGGTGGCGCGCTCCATCTCGGCCCCGTGCGCGGTGCTCACCGCGGTGTCGAGTTCGGCAGCCAGCTCGCGGATCCTGGCCCGTACGGTCTTCAGCTCGCCGTCGCGCCCGTGGCTGGCCTGCTCGGCGGCCTGCCGCTCGGAGTCGGCCAGAGCCCGCGATCGCTCGATGGCGGCCAGCGCCATCGTGGCCCCCGAGGCGACCGCGTCGGCCACCGCCGCCTCCTGCGCCCGGCGCACGCTCCTGGCCTTGGCGCGCTGGATGGCCTGGCGCTCGGCCGCGGCGGCCGACGCGAGGGCGTCACCACGGCCTGCGACCGCGCGCAGCCGCTCCTCCAGCGTCCTGACCTCGAGCCTGGCTTCCATCTCGGCGTTTCTGGCCGCCATGGCCGCCGCGGCCAGCGCATTCTTGTCGCCCGCCGCGCTGTCCGCGGCGGTACCGCCCGCCGTTCCCGGGGCACCAGCGGCCCCGGCACCAGGTCCGGCCGGGCTCTCCGCCTCCTCGACCGCCAGCTTCCCCTGGAGCTCCGCGAGCTGGGCGAGGTCCTTTTCCCGCGCGCGGTCCGCCGACGCGATCGCGGTGGCCAGCCGCCCGGCCTCGTCCTGGGCGGCTCGCGCGGCGCCGGCCAGCGTGCCCAGGCGGCCGGACGTCTCGGCCGCCGCGGCGTCGGCTTCCTGCAGGCCGGCCCGTGCCCCGGCCAGCGCCTGCCGGGCCGAGTCCTCGTCCTCGGTGGCGTCGGCCAGTTCCCGCTCGGCCCGCTGGCCGCGGTGCTCGGCCTCGCCCAGCCGGCGGCCGCCTCCTGGGCGGCCGCCCGCAGCCCGAGCAGGCTCGGCGCTCCCGCCGATCCCCCGCGCGCCCAGTGCGCGCCGATCAGGTCGCCGTCCCTGGTCACCACGCGCCGCCGCGGATCCTCCCGCACCAGCTCCAGGCCCTGCCGCAGGTCGGCAGCGACCAGGATCCCGGCCAGCAGCTCCTCGACCGCGCCGGCCAGCTCGGCCGGGGCCTTGACCAGGTCGAGGGCATAAGGAACGGAGTGCCGCACCGGACGGCCGTCGGCTCCGCTGGCCCAGCCGCCGGCGGGCGTCCCGCCCTCGGGCGTGGCGCGGTCGGCCGCGATCATCAGCGCGGCCTGGCCGGCGTCCTCGCTCCTCAGCGTGGTCAGGATGGCCACGGCAGCATCGAGGCCGGTCACGGCCACCGCGGTGGCCGCGGCGCCCAGGGCCGCGGCGATCGCGTCGGCGGCGCCGTCCTGCACGGTCAGCAGGTCAGCCACGGAACCGAGCACCCCGGCGAACCGGCCCGGCTCGGCCAGCAACGCGCCTGATGCGTCGGCGCCCCGCCGGACCGCCTCTTGCAGTGCCTCGGTGCGCGCGCGGAGCGCGGCCCGGGCGTCGCTGGCCTCGTGCTCCGCGGCGCGCAGCCGCGCCACCCGCTCGGCGGCCTGCGCCAGCCCGGCCGCCGCGCGGTCGTGGGCGGCGGCCAGGTCGGCCCGGCCCTGCTCGCGGCCGGACACGACATCCTGGAGCTCGCCGTACTCGTGCTGGGCATGCTCGGCACGAGCGCGCGCCTGCTGGTAGGCCGAGGCCAGCCGGCCCGCTTCCTCCTGAGCCGCGGCCAGCCTGCTGCGGGCCGCCCCGACCTGGCTGCGCAGCCGGGCCAGCCGTTCCGCTCGCTGGGCGGCGGCCCGGGACTCGGCGGCGATCCGCCGCTCGGTCTCGGTCAGCGCGGCCTCGGCGGCGGCTCGCTCGGCCACCACGGCGCCCAGCTGATCGCGCGCGCCGGCCAGCCGCTGCCGCAGCGCCGCCTCCTGCTCGCGCAGCGCGGCCGCCTCCGCGTCGAGTTCGTCGGGATCGCGGCCGGGCCGCTGCGGCTCCGGGGGAGCGGAAAGATGCCGGTGCCTCTCGCTGGCCAGGCTGAGCACGCCGCGCAGGCGCTCGGAAAGGCTCGAGAGCCCGAAGAAGGCTTCCTGGGCGGCGGCCAGGCGCGGGGCATGCTGCTGCTCGGCCTGCTCCAGCTCGGCCTCGGCGCCGCGGGCCTGGGTCAGGCCTGCCTCCAGCTCGGCCCGCCTGGCCGCCGTCGCCGCCTCGTCGTTCTCGTCGCGCTCGAGTTCCGCGGCCAGCGTGGCGTAGTCATCGGCGAGCAGCCGCAGCCGGGCGTCGCGCAGGTCAGCCTGGATCACCGCTGCCTTGCGCGCGATCTCCGCCTGCCGGCCGAGCGGCTTGAGCCGGCGGCCGATCTCCGCGGTCAGGTCGACCAGCCGGGTCAGGTTGGCCTGCATCGCCTCCAGCTTGCGCAGCGCCTTCTCCTTGCGCCTGCGGTGCTTGAGTACCCCGGCGGCTTCCTCGATCAGCGCCCGCCTCGCGTCAGGCCCGGAGTTCAGCACCTGATCCAGCTGGCCCTGGCCCACGATCACGTGCATTTCCCGGCCCAGGCCGGTGTCGGAGAGCAGTTCCTGCACGTCGAGCAAGCGGCACTGGTCGCCGTTGATCGCATACTCGCTCTGGCCGGACCGGAACAGCAGCCGGCTGATCGTAACCTCGGCGTAGTCGATCGGCAGCGCGCCGTCGCTGTTGTCGATCGTCAGCGTGACCTCGGCCCGGCCCAGCGGCGGCCGGCCCGAGGTCCCGGCGAACACGACGTCCTCCATCTTGCCGCCGCGCAACGGCTTGACGCCCTGCTCGCCCATGACCCAGGAGAACGCGTCGACCACATTCGACTTCCCCGACCCGTTAGGCCCGACGACGCAGGTGATCCCCGGCTCGAACCGCAGCGAGGTGGCCGAGGCGAACGACTTGAACCCGCGCAGAGTGAGCGCTTTCAGGTACACCCGACAGCTCTCCTCCTCTAGGACCGCCCCGCCTCGCTAGCCGCGCTTTCTCCTCCGACCCCCACCGGCAGCGCTGCCGATTCAGCCTGCCGTACGGCGGCTCCGCTCGTCCGCACCTTACCGCGAGCCGGTGTCAGTCCCGTGGATTCGAGCCGCGGGCCGCCCGGCCATGGTCGGGTTATGTCCTACTCTGCGGGTGAACGCGGTCCGGCTCCCGCCCGCTGCCCGGCCCGGGCGGTCTGGCGCCCAGGGCGGGAAAGCCCGGGTTCTCGTGGTCGTGGCTGGCCGATACGGATATCGTCACCGATCGGGCCGGATCATGAAATTTGCCCCGGCGAGCAGCCAAAGAGGGACGCCTGGGTACAGGCGCCCCTCCGTGCGCTGCGGCCAGCCGACGCTCGTCAGGTGAGCGCAGGCTCGCGAACCGGAAGCATCAGGTCGTGCCCCACCTCCGCGGCCAGCACGTCGTTCTCCTCGTGCAGCCTGGCCAGCTCGGCTTCGAGGTCGCGTACTCGCTGTTGCAGGCGGCGCATCTCTGAGAGCATGCGTGGATCCGGGCCGCCGACGTGGCCATATAGAGCCTTCGCCATTTTGTGAGGTCCTCCACACTGAGTGACCAGAGTGGGCGCGCATGCATAGACGCGGAAGAAGCGCAGCCTTGCGCGCGAGTAACAGAGACCATGGTCCCACCGGGACGGGTATCCGGTCAAGTTGACGATTATGCAGGTCACGCGCCCGGTAATGTTAGCGCTCACCTTTCGGCAAAGCCGGAGAGGCCGCCGTGCGGATCGTCCCACCGGTGCGTCACCCTGACCACCCGCCCGGGCGCTTCCGTGCCCTCGAGCAGCGCGAGCAGCTCACCGCAGGCGGCCGCGGCGCCTTCGGCTATCACCCGCACCCGCCCGTCTTCGAGATTCTCGGCCCAGCCCGCCAGCCCCAGTTCCAGCGCCCGCGTCCGGGCCCACCAGCGGAAGCCGACGCCCTGGACCCGGCCTTCCACCCACGCGGTGAGCCGGGCCTGACCGCCCGGGATCACGGCCTCGTCCGCGGGCGCGGCTGGCACTTCGGGCAGCTGAAAGCGGACCTGTTCATGAACGGGTCCCGCCGCACCGGGGTCCCGCACCGGGGGCATGGCTGGCCGGCCCGCCCGTACACGGCCAGCGACCGCTCGAAATAGCCGCTCTGACCGTTCACGTTGACGTACAGGCTGTCGAACGTGGTGCCGCCGGCGCTGAGCGACTCGGCGAAGACCTCCTGGACCGACGCGAACAGCCGGGTGATCTGGACCGGCCGCAGCAACTCGGCCGGGCGGGCCCAGTGCAGCTGCGCCCGCCACAGGGCCTCGTCGGCGTAAATGTTGCCGATGCCGCTGACCAGCGACTGGTCGAGGAGAGCGCGCTTGATCCCGGTGCGGCGGCCGCGGATCCTGGCCGTCACGGCGGCCAGGTCGAAAGCGGGCTCGAGCGGATCGGGGGCGATGTGCCCGATGGCCGCGGGCAGGACCGCTCCGCCGCGCGCGAGCGACAGGTGGCCGAACGTCCGCTGATCGCTGAAGCGCAGGTCAGGACCGGAGTCGGCAAAGGTGAGGCGAACCCGGACGTGCGGTGACAGCGGGCGCGACGGATCACCGACGAGCAACTGGCCGCTCATGCCGAGATGAGCGAGCACCGCGTCGTCGCCCACCGGCAGCCACAGGTACTTTCCGCGGCGCAGCGCACCGGTGACCTTACGCCCGGCCAGGGCCGCGGCGAAGTCGCCGGGCCCGGCCAGGTGCCGGCGCAGCGCCCGGGGATGCAGTGGCTGCACCGATTCGATGGTGCGGCCGACGACGTGCTTCTCAAGCCCCCGCCGGACGATCTCGACCTCTGGGAGCTCGGGCACGCCTAGCTCCGCTGCTGCGGGCCGTGGCCGCCCGGGCCGTGGCCGCCCGGGCCGGGCCCGTCAGGGTCGGCGGCGTCGGCGGACCGTCCGCCGTCGGCCGCGGCCGTCCCCTCGGCAGCACCGCCCGCCACAGAGTGGCTGTCGGTGATCGAGGTCCATGCCGCCTCCGCGGCCTGCTGCTCGGCTTCCTTCTTGGATCGCCCTTCGCCCTCGCCGTACGTCCGGCCGGCGATCCTGACCGAGGCGCGGAATGACTTCTGGTGGTCGGGCCCGCTTTCCTCCACGTGGTATTCGGGCACGCCCAGGACCTCGGCCGCGGTCAGTTCCTGCAGCGACGTCTTCCAGTCCAGGCCGGCCCCGAGCCGGGCCGAGCGGGCGATCACCGGGTCGAACAGGCGGTGCACGAGCGCGTCGGCCTCTTCGAGCCCGCAGTCGAGGTACACGGCGCCCAGCACCGCCTCGAGCGTGTCGGCGAGTATCGACGACTTGTCCCGGCCGCCGGTGCCCTCCTCTCCCTTGCCGAGGCGGACATACGCGCCGAGCTGCAGCCCGCGCGCCACCCCGGCCAGCGCGCGCATGTTCACCACCGCGGCCCGCAGCTTGGCCAGCTGCCCCTCGGGGAGGTCGGGGTACTCACGGAAGAGCGTGTCGGTGACGATCAGGCCGAGCACCGAGTCACCGAGGAACTCCAGCCGCTCGTTGGTCGGCAGCCCGCCGTTCTCGTACGCGAACGAGCGGTGCGTGAGGGCGCGTTCCAGCAACTCGGGACCGAGCGGTGCCCCGAGGGCATCCAGCAACTCGACGGCCTCGGTACTCGCGGCACCGTGAACTGCCGCGCGGCCGTCGTCTGGTGCGCTAATCACGCTTCCCTCCTTTCCGCGGCGCCCGAGGTACCGCGCTGCGCGTCCCGGACGGCGCGGGTCAGGAGGGGGTAATCACCTGGCGACGGTTGTACGTGCCGCACGTCGGGCAGGCCGTATGGGGCAGCTTGGGGTCGCGGCACTGCGGGCAGGTCACGAGCTGCGGCGCAGTGGTCTTCCACTGGGACCGGCGTGACCTGGTATTGCTGCGCGACATTCTCCGCTTGGGGACCGCCACGTCAGCGCTCCTTCCTTGTCTCCGGCACGGGCGTCCCGTCCGGCGTTCGATCGGTGCCCGCGTCGGCGTGGGCATGTTCTGTTCCGGCGTCCGCAAGCCGCACGCCGCACTCGGAGCACAGCCCCGGGCAATCCTCGGCGCACAGTGGCGCGAGCGGCAGCTCGAGCACCAGCGCGTCGCGCAGGGCCGGCTCGAGGTCGAGCAGGTCTCCGTCCAGAAGATACCCGTCGGCATCGTCGTCGCTCGCGTCATGGGTGAACAGCTCGGTGAACCGGACTTCCGTCGCGGAAGTGAACAGATCCAGACACCGTGCGCACTCGCCCACCAGCGGCGCCCGCACCGTTCCTGTCACCAGCACGCCCTCGGCGACCCTCTCGAGCCGGACATCCAGCTCGAGATCTGCCCCCTCAGGAACGTTCACCAGCTCGACGCCCAGGTTACCCGGAGCCGGAACCGTTCGGCTGACGGAGCGCATGTCGGCAAAGCCGAGGGTCCGAGTGTCGAACACGAACGGCAACCGCGGGTCTAGCCGCTTGGAGTGATTGGGATTTGCGTGTGGCATGGCAGGCAGAGGTACGGACGGGGTATTCGGGCGGTCAGCTTACCCGGCTGCCTGCTATAAGCCCAAGTCGGCCGCTACGAGTCGGCCGCGCGCACGGTCAGCCGGTCCAGGACCGGGCCCGGCACCAGGCTCCGCACGTCGCCGCCGTACTTGGCGAAGTCCTTGACCAGGCTCGATGACAGGAAGGCGTACAGCGGGTTGGTGGAGATGAACAGCGTCTCCACTCCGGCCTGGTTGTAGTTCATCTGGGCCATCTGCAGCTCGTAGTCGAAGTCGCTGACCGCGCGCAGGCCCTTGACGATCGCCGAGATGTCGTTGGCCTTGCAGAAGTCGACGATCAGGCCGTCGAACTTGGTCACCCGGACGTTGTCCAGCTCCTTGGTCACCTCGCGCAGCATCTCCAGCCGCTCGTCCGCGCTGAACAGCGGGGTCTTGTTCGGGTTGCGCAGGACGGCGACGACGACCTCGTCATAGAGCTTCGACGCGCGGGAGACGATGTCGAGATGCCCGTTGGTGGCCGGGTCAAACGATCCTGGACAGACCACACGGCGCACGCTGGCTCCCCCTCCTGGCGATGACGCTGCCGCAGGCCCCGCGCCTGCGCCCAGACCGTACCAGAACGTTGCCTCACCGTAACCGCGAGACCGCTCGGGCGTATACCCGGCGGGCCAGGTAACCGGGCCAGACCGGGTGGCTCGCTCCACCACCACCAGGGCGCCGGGCGCGAGCCAGCCGCGGTCGCGCAGGGCGGCGAGCATCCGCTCCACCTCCGCGGCCGGTGCCGCGTAGGGCGGGTCGGCGAAGACGACGTCACGGGGCGGGTGATCGCCCGGGCCGCGGGCGAGTACCCGCTCGGCCCGGTCGCCGAGCAACCGCGCGCCCGGCAGCCGTACCGCGTCGATGTTGCCGCGGATCACGCGCGCCGCCCGGGCGTCCGACTCGACGAGAAGCACGTCAGACGCGCCTCGCGACAGCGCCTCCAGGCCCACCGCGCCCGAGCCCGCGTACAGGTCGAGCACGCGCGCCCCGTCGAGCGAGCCGCGGATGGCCAGGATCGTGGCGAACAGGCCCTCGCGGGCCCGGTCCGACGTCGGCCGGGTGCCCCGGCCCGCGGGCACGGAAAGCCGCCTGCCGCCCGCCGCGCCCGCGATGATGCGCGTCACGGCCGGGGCTCAGGCCTTCTCAAGGTACTCAGCCTGCTCTCGGTCAAGCAGAACCCGGATGGCGGCGGCCAGCGCCGGCTCCCCGGCCAGAGCCGGATCCGCGTCGACCAGGCGCTGGGCCTCCGTGCGGGCGTCGCCGATCAGCTCCTCGTCCTGCAGCAGGGTCAGCAGCTTCAGGCTCGACCTGCGTCCCGCCTGGGCGGCGCCCAGCACGTCGCCTTCACGGCGCTGCTCGAGATCGAGCCGGGACAGCTTGAACCCGTCAAGGGTGGCGGCCACCGCTTCGAGCCGCTGCCGCGACTTGCCGCCCGCCTCGGCCTCGGTAACGAGCAGGCACAGACCCTCGTGGCTGCCCCGGCCGACCCGGCCGCGCAGCTGGTGCAGCTGGGAGACGCCGAACCGGTCAGCATCCATGATGACCATGGCCGTGGCGTTCGGCACGTCCACGCCCACCTCCACCACGGTGGTCGTGACCAGCACGTCCACCGACCCGGCCGCGAACGCGAGCATCGCCCGGTCCTTCTCGTCGGGCGGCAGCCTCCCGTGCAGGACCGCGAGCCGCAACCCGGCCAGCGGGCCTTGCTCCAGCTCGGCCGCGAGGTCAAGGACGGCGGCTGGCGGCCGTGCCCCGCCGCTGGCCTGGTCGCCATCCGGGGACCCGCCGTCACCGGCCGGACCGTAGAGCCGGTCGCCGTCTTCCCCGTCGAGACCGGCCCCGCCCCGCCCGGCGTCGCCCGGGCCGTCGCCGATCCGCGCGCATACCACGTAGCTCTGGCGCCCCCGGGCGGCCTCCTCCCGCAGCCGCTCCCAGACGCGCTCCAGGTAGTGCGGCTTCTCCGCCGCCGGGACCACGTGCGTGCCGATCGGCGAGCGGCCGGCCGGCAGCTCGGTGAGCGTGGACATCTCCAGGTCGCCGAAGACCGTCATCGCCACGGTGCGCGGTATCGGCGTCGCGGTCATGACCAGCAGGTGCGGCCGGCCGTCGCCCGCCTTGGCCCGCAGCGCGTCGCGTTGCTCCACGCCGAACCGGTGCTGCTCGTCGACCACCACCAGGCCGAGATCGGCGAACTGCACCTGCTCCTCGAGCAGCGCATGCGTGCCGATCACGATGCCAGCCGTGCCCGAGGCCGCCTCGAGCAAGGCGCGCCGCCGCGCCGCGGCGCCCAGTGACCCGGTGAGCAGGGCCACCCGGGTGGCGCGCTCCGCGCCGCCCAGCTGGCCGGCCTGGGCGAGCGGCCCGAGTTGCTCGGTGATCACCCGGAAGTGCTGCTGCGCAAGCACCTCGGTCGGGGCGAGCAGGGCGGCCTGCCCGCCGTCGTCCACGACCTGCAGCATCGCCCGCACCGCGATCACGGTCTTGCCGGAACCAACCTCGCCCTGCAGCAGCCGGTGCATGGGATGGCCGCGAGCGAGCTCCTCGCCGATCTGCGCGCCGGCCAGGTCCTGGCCGACCGTGAGCTCGAACGGCAGCCGGGCGTCGTAGGCGTCGAGCAGCCCGCCGGGCACCCGCGGGCGCGGCGTCGCGGAGTACGCGGTGGCCGCGAGCCGCCGCTGCGCGAGCACCGTCTGCAGCAGGAACGCCTCGTCCCACTTCAGCCGGTGCGTCGAGCGCCGCACGTCGGCCCGGTCCACCGGCCGGTGGATGCCGCGCAGCGCATCCGCGAGACCGCACAGCCCGTGGCGGTCCCTGATCGCGCGCGGCATCGGGTCCTCGATGTCCAGCACGTCAAGGACGATCCGCACCGAGCGGGCGATCTGCCAGGAGGTGATCTCCTTCGCCGCCGGGTAGACCGGGATCATCTCCGCGGCGTACTCGGCCGCGGCATGGGCGGCGTCGTCGCCCGCGTCGAGCAGCTCGTAATCGGGATGAGCGAGCTGGCGCTTGCCCCGGAACGTGGAGACCTGGCCGGAGAACAGGCCCTGCTGCCCGGGCGAGAGCTGCTTCTCCCGCCAGTCCTGGCGTCCCCGGCCGAAGAAGGTGAGGACGAGCTGCCCGTGCCCGTCGGTCACCGTCGCCTCGAAGATGCTGCCCCGCCTGCCCCGCATCGGCCGGCTGGCCACCTTGGCCACCTCGGCCTGCACGGTCACGTACTCGCCGTCCCGCAGCGAGTCCAGGTCGGTCAGCTCGCCCCTGGTCTCATACCGGCGCGGATAATGCCGCAGCAGGTCGCCGGCCGTCCGCAGCTCCAGCGCCCGGTCCAGCAGCTTGGCCGCCTTGTCGCCGACCACCAGGCGCAGCGGGTCTTCCAGGATCGCCATCGCCGGTTACTCCACGCCGATCAGCAGCGGCACCGGACCGCCGTCGTAGCACACGACCTCGGCCGCCGGGAAGGCCTGGCCGATGTCGTCCGCGACCAGCCGGGCCAGGCCCGGCTCCGCGCCGGCGCCCTCCATCAGCGTCATCAGCTCCCCGCCCCCAGCCAGCAGGATGGTGGCCAGGGTGGCCGCCACCTCGCTCTGCGCCCCGGCGACCGCCCTCACGTCGTCGCCTACCAGCCCCACGAAGCCGCCTTCCTGGCCAGGACCGATCACGCTCCCGTACCGCATGCCGGCCGCGGCCCGGCTCATGGCGGCCACGTCGGTTTCGAAGCTGCGCTGCGGGTCGTGCACGGCCAGGGCGGCCAGCCCCTGCAGCGGAGAGCGCGCCTGGATCACGGACACGTCGATCCCCTCCTCCCTGAGCCTGGCGGCGGCCGCCGTGGCCAGACTGGCCACGTGCCCGGCGCCCGGAATGACAGCGACATGAGCCCCAGCCTGCCTGATGGCCTCGATCAGGGCGGGAGCCGCGGGGCCGCGCGCGTCCTGCTGCCACAGGACCTGCGCGCCGGCCCCGCGAAGCAGCGACGCCAGGCCATCGCTGGCCGCCACCGCGACCACGCCGTGCCCGCCGCCTGGCGCT
This sequence comes from uncultured Actinomycetota bacterium, assembly GCA_963729365.1. GTDB lineage: Bacteria > Actinomycetota > Actinomycetes > Streptosporangiales > Streptosporangiaceae > JASHPR01. The sequence goes on along the minus strand of CAVSNQ010000024.1, from coordinate 172,865 downwards.
GCCGCGCCCTGGTCGGCGCGGCCCCCGCGCGCCGCCGTGCCGAGCCAGGTCACGGTGATCCGGCGCGGGCGCCCGGCCCGCAGTCCCTCCTCGACGGCCGCGCCCGCATCGGCGACGTGCACGTGCACACTCCACAGCTCCTCGCCGCCGACGACGACCAGGGAATCGCCGAGCGAATCGAGCCGCTCCCGCAGCACCCTGACGGACTCCCCGGGCGCCTCGAGCAGGTAGGTGACCTCGTAGCCGAAGGCGGCGGGCGCCCGGCAGGCCGGCCCGGCGGATGACGGGCGCGCCGCGGCCGCTGGCACCTCGAACACGTCGGGGCGGACACCGGTGATCACCGCCGCCAGCGCGTCGAGCAGCACGCACAGCCCCGCCGCGCCGGCGTCGACCACCCCGCTGGCGGCGAGTACGTCGAGCTGCTCGCGGGTGCCGCTCAGTGCCTCGCGGGCGGCCGCCGCCGCCGCGATGACGACGGCGGCCAGCGCGGTGCCGTCGCCAGCGGGGATCGCGCCGGCGGCATCGGCCCCGGCCCGGGCGGCCGCGTCGGCCACGGTCAGCACGGTCCCCTCGGCCTGGCTCACCGCGGCCCTGGCGCTCGCCGCGGCGTGGGTGAGGGCCCTGGCCACGACCGCGCCGTCGCACCGGGATTCGGCCGCGCAGACGTCAGCCAGCCCGCGCAGCAGCTGGCTGACGATGATCCCCGAGTTCCCGCAGGCACCGAGCAGCGCCCCGCGCGCTGCGGCGGGCCAGACCTCGGCCGCGCCGGCGCCCGGCGGGAGCGACTCAACCGCCTCGGCCGCCGACATCAGCGTGATGTGCAGGTTCGTTCCCGTGTCGGCGTCGGGCACCGGGAACACGTTCAGCGCGTCGATCGCGGCCCGGGTCTGGCCCAGCGCATCGACGCTGAGCCGGCACCAGCGCCTGACGGTCTCGCCGTCCAGGACCTCCGCCGCCATAACCGCAGAGTACGTGTAACCCGTCTCCGCCGGAGTGCGGCCGTCCGGGCGAGTCGCACCGGGACGTGATGGCCTCTGGTGTTCATTTCCTCCTGGGACACAACATTGGATCTTGTGCCTCTGGTCCCACTGGCCCATTTGCCGCACGACCAATGGCGGCGGACGATGACAACATGGCACCTGCCCCAGGCGATGAACGTTGCCGGCATGGCGAGATCGCAGCATGGTGCGGCGAGTCGGAATGCATGGCCGCGCGCAAGGGTCTTCCCGTCCGAGTGTGGCGCACTCCATACGGCAGCGCGTACCACCGCAAGCCGACCTGCGCAGCGCTCACGGAGGGACATCGCATGGCCGAGCGTTACGGCCACGAGGCCCACCCCGCAGAGTCTGTCCCGCTGTCAGTAGCGATGTCCGCTGGACTCGGCGAATGCTTCCACTGCTTCCCCGAGAACGTCCCCGCGGAAGCGAAGCCATGCCAGGTCCTGTCCAACGGGACATGGGTAGACGGGTTCCTGCTTGAATGGCAGCGAGGGGCGGATGGGCGGTGGAAGGGCCTGGTGAACTATCGGCACGAGGCCGGCCGTCGCGTCGCTCTTAAAGATCAAGCCGAGCTCAAGCAAGCTGAGGACTGAAGGCGCCGCACGACGGTGGCTGGCGCACGGCCGGGCGATCAAATTGAATCCGTCGCCCGACCAGGGTCCCGGAAGCTCGCCAAGAGGCCCGGGTTGCATCTCCGCAGCGGCCGGTTGCACCTCGGGCCCGGCCGGCCCGGTGACCGCGCGAGAGCTGCTGTCAGCCCGGTTCACCCTGCCCTCTTGGTCCTGAACAGAGCATCTATCTCGGGCGCGCGTGCACGCTCGCTGTACCGTCGAGGTGATCCACCTTGTAGGTCTGGAGCGCTGGGAAGGCTAGCCTCTCCACGTAGCTGGCCGCTTGAACCGTGGTAATCGACTTGGTCTTGAAGCTCTGTGGCGAATCATCGGTGACACCCATCGCCGGCACGATTACCGTGAAGGTCGTTATAGCACCGCCTCCAAGAGCGAAGCCGCTTCCTTTGACAAGAGTAACCGAGATCAGCGCGCCGACGTTCTCGATTTGCTTGACATCTACGTCCTGCTCGCCAAATGCTTTGGCCATGTGATGATCCTGATAGGTAAAGTACGTCTCCGTCCCGCCTTCACTGATCGGGCCGCCGGCGCCTTCCGGGAAGTACGATGCGGTAATACCCTCGCCCTGGAACATATATTCCGTGGCATTTAATCCAACGACCATTCCGATCCTCCTCAGGGAATCGCATCCATGCTGATCCGCGCCTCAAAAAAGTGTCGGGGCTTCAGAAAATATCCCCCACAGCTCCGCATTGGCCAGTCTAAATCGATTATCGCCTGATGCACCAGGCATAGATCATGATTTTTCCTAGTTGTCTGAGATACCCAAAGTGATGGCAGATTCTGGTGGTACCAGAGAGCGCCCGCACGGGCTCAATTTAGCTGGGAGCCAGCCCACGGAGTGGCGGCCGGGCCGGTACCCGCGCCGGGTGCGCCCGCAGGCGGCAGGCGGGCCGCAGGCGCGCGAACGGTCACGGGGTGGGCGTCCTAGAGGGGCCGGCCCGGCTTTCACCGCATCGGGGATGCGATGCCAGCACCGATGGTGTGCAGCGGCCGGCGCCCGGCCATCCTGGTGGCCCGGTTACCCGCATAACTCCATCGGCGGCAGGCCTGGGTTGCGGGGAGTTGCCGCCTGGTGTCGCATGACCAATGCCGGGGATAACGGGCACGTGACCGCCCGGCCAGAGCTTCCCCGCTACAACGTGCGCGTCGAGATCCCCCACATCAGCGGCACGCGCGGATGGAGTGCCGCGGCCACGGCATTCCAGCAAGGGCTGGCGGCGCAAGCCAGCCTGTTGGTGACCGAACGGCAGATCGAGTTTCTGACGCGCGAGCGCCGGGACTACGTCCGCGTAACGGTCACGGTCGAGGCCGCCCACGTCGCGGAGGCGGCCGTGATCACGTGGGCCGTGCTGCAGCAGGCTGCGGGCGAGGACACCGCAGGCTGGGACATGGCCGGAGCCTCAGCCGAGATACGGCCCCGCGAGACCCGCGGCTAGACCAGGGCGCCGGCCGGCGCCATGAAGCCATGGCGGTGCGTCTTCTTGCTGTCAGAGCGATCCATGTTGCCGCGGCCTGAGCCCGGCGGTGGCACCTCGCGCGATCACAGCATGTGGGGACGGGCTCCCGGTTCTGGCTCCCGCAGGCTTGTGATCCCGCTCTGACCAGCGCCGTAACCTGCCGGTCGCCATACCCCCATCTGCCGGCGAACGTGGCGCGACCCGGGCCCGGATCCCGCCCGGTTCGCGTGACCGCCCGGTAGTCGGATATCCTTCAGCGACCGTTCCGGCGGCGACCGGGACGACGACCAAGCTGACTATCACCCAAATGGAGTGTCCCGTGGCTTCCGTCTGCGACGTCTGCGGCAAGCGGCCCGGCTTCGGCAACAACGTGTCGCACTCGCACCGCCGCACCTCGCGCCGCTGGAACCCGAACATTCAGCGCGTGCGCGCGAAGGTCGACGGGTCGCCCCGCCGGCTGAACGTGTGCACCTCGTGCATCAAGGCGGGCAAGGTCGAGCGCTGACCCGCGCCTGAGCCGATCAGCCGAAGCTGCAGCTGAACCCGTCCAGCTTGCAGCCGGACGGGTCGGTCGGCGCGCCGGTGGCCGAGACCGTGAGCTGGCGGGCCTCAGGCCCGCCCGGTGCGGGCCCGTGCCACTGCCAGGGCCCGAGCGCCGTACCTCCGTGGCCATTGTCCGACGGCTGCCACAGCGCGCCCCAGACACGGTCAACGCGGGCCGCGGGGAAGGCGAATTGCAGGCTCCAGGTGCCCGGGTTCAGGTCACCGGGCATGGTGATCATCGCGACGAAACCTGACGGCCAGCGCCTGATGATCTGATAGCCGACCTGGTAGACGGCTCCGGCGCCGGCCGCGGCGCCGGGATGCGGGCCCGAACCTGCCGCGACCCGGCCCGGTTCCGCGCCCGGGGTGTCCAGGGCCACGCCCGGGCTGGCGGTCGCCAGGGCGGGCCCGTGACCGGGTGCCGGGCTGCTGCAGCCGCTCGTCGGGCAGCGGACGCCGGGGCTGCTCGGAGCGTAGGTGAGCGCGGCCGGCGAGTCCACCGCCATCGCGGCGGCGATCACGATGCCCGCGCTCGCCGCGAACCACGGGGTCACCATCAGCGCGCGCGCCACCCTGAGCCGCCGGCGGTAGCCGCCGGGCGCGGCAGGCCTGCCTCCGTCCGCGGCCTGGCCGCGCCCGGAGGCTGAATGAGCAGGAAGACCGCTGCGCCGGGCGCCGCCCTGCCGGCGCACGCGGCCGCCCTCTTTGCGATGTCTTGGCATCAAGGGGATTTATACCAAGCAATGAAGCCCGCGGCTAGTCACGGAAAGCAATCGTGCGGTACGCATCGTGATTACATCCGCCGGGCGAAATGCTCCCATCCGTTCCAGCCGTCCGCGGGCCTTGAGTCCAGCGTGACTCCGTGACCCGGCCGGACCGCGCCGATCACCGTCCAGTGGGCCGGCAGGCTGGTCGCCGGGGGGAAGGTCGCGGCCAGCGCGTGATCCTCGCCGCCGGTCAGCACCCAGCGCAGCCAGTCCGCGCCGAGGGCGGCGGCGGCCGGCCGCAGTGCCGGGTCACCCGGCAGCCGCGCGGTGTCGATGTCGATCAGGACGCCGCTGGCCTCGGCCACGTGGTTCAGGTCGGCGACCAGGCCGTCGCTGATGTCGATCATCGCCGTCGCGCCCAGGTCCGCGGCCTGCGGCCCGCACGCGTAAGGCGGGCGCGGCCGCCGGTGGCTGGCCACCAGCCCTTGGAGGTCGGCCGCCTCCGCCGGACTCCCGGCCAGCCCGCCCGGACCGGCCAGCCCGCCCGGACCGGCCAGCCCGGCCTCGAGCAGGGCCAGCCCCGCGGCCGAGCGGCCCAGCTGGCCGGCGACGGCCACCTGGTCGTCCGGGCGCGCCCCGCCCCTGGTGACCGGATCCCGGCCGCCCAGGTCGCCGAGGGCCGTGATCGCCAGCATGACCGAGTCGGCTTCGCTGACGTCGCCGCCGACCACGTGCGCCCCGCCTCGCGCGCATTCCTCGGCCAGTCCGCGGACCAGGTCTTCCGCCCAGGCCACCGCCAGGTCACCCGGGGTCGCGAAACCGACGAGCAGCGCGGTGGGCGACGCGCCCATGGCCGCGATGTCGGAGAGGTTCTGGGCCGCGGCCTTGCCGCCGATGTCGAACGCCCCCGACCAGTCGCGGCGGAAATGCCGCCCCTCGACCAGGAGGTCCGTGGTCGCGACCACCCGCCGGTCCGGAGCACGGACGACGGCCGCGTCGTCGCCGTTGCCGACGATGTCGGCACCGCTGGCCGGCAGCAGCGCCCTGATCGCGGCGATAAGACCGAACTCACCCAGGTCAGCGACGGTGATGGAAGCCTCCCGCCAGTCGTCGAGCCGGCCGCCCGGCGGTAACCAGTTCCGGCCGGGCACATTCATCAGGCCAACCGCCGGGTACCTAAGGTAGCGTGGCCACCACACTTGGCGCCTGGGAGGACGGCATGGTTCACGCTTATATCCTCGTCCAGACAGAGGTCGGTAAGGCTGCCGACGTCGCCGTGCACATCGGCCAGATCACGGGCGTAACCCAGGCGGACGACGTGACCGGTCCCTATGACGTGATTGTCCGGGCCGAGGCGGACAACGTTGACGACCTCGGCAAGCTGGTCGTCGCCCAGATCCAGGGTGTACCCGGGATCACCAGGACGCTGACCTGCCCGATTGTGCATATCTAGCCGGGCCGTCCGCTACCCAAGCGAGCCCGCCGCGGCCGAGGTGCGCGGCCCGAGGCCGATCCGGGCCGCGTCACGCAGGTCAGCGGCCGTGTCCACGTCGCGGCGCAGCCCGTCCAGCCCGGGCAGCGCGAGTTCAACCGCCCCGGCGGACAGGTGGGCCGCGCATGACCCGGGCCCGAACCGCGGGCAGAACGCCGCGCCCGGCCCGGCCGTGTAGAGCGTGGTGCCGGTGCCGGCGGCATCGGCCACGAACGCCTGCCGAACCCCGGCCGCCCCGGCGAGCGCCCGGCCGAGCTCGGCGGTACCGAGCGCGGGCAGGTCCGCGGCCATCCCGGCCCTTCCCCGGCCCGGCCAGCGCTCATCCGAGTACGCGGCGCCGAACGCCAGCGCCGGATTGAGCCCGTCACCCGGCTCGTCGGGCAGCACGAGCGCCCCCAGCCCCGCCAGCTCGGCGGCCGCCGTGTCGTCGTCGGTCACCACGATCACCGACTCGACGGCGGCGCAGGCGGCCGCGGCGGCGACCGTGTCCGCCGCCATGGCCAGGGCCAGCTCGGCCCGGCGGGGCCCGGCCAGTCCGGTGAGCCGGGACTTCGCCAGGGCAAGTACCTTGACGGGGATCACCAGCGACCAGCTAAGCGAGGTATCGAGCATTATGCACCTGATCCTGCCTCGACACGGCGTCGCGCGAACCGCGACACTGACGAGATGACGAGCGGTACGAGCGGCCAGCCCTCCGAGCGGGAGGCTGCCACTATGAGCAAACACGCGGATGGCAGCTACTCATCCGCCTGGCGGCGACTAACCAAGATCGTCGTTCCGCCGATGGTCCACGCGCTGGTGAAGCAGGACTGGCGCGGGCGGGAGAACATCAGGAACGTCTCCGCGGACAGCGGCCTGATCCTGGCCATCAACCACCTGTCGTACGCGGACCCGCTCCCGATCTGCCTGTTCACCCACCAGGCGGGCCGCTACCCGGTCTTCCTGGCCAAGTCGTCGCTGTTCGAGATCAAGGGGCTCGGGTCGGTCATGCGCGGCACCGGCCAGCTGCCGGTGTACCGCGGCCAGGCCGACGCGGCGCTGGTGCTCAGGGACGTGGAACGCGGCCTGCGGAACGGGTCATGCGTGATCTTCTACCCGGAGTCGACCGTGACCCGTGACCCCGACCTGTGGCCGATGGCGGCCAGGACCGGCGCGGCCAGAGCCGCGCTGGCCACCGGCGTGCCGGTGATCCCGGTCGCGCAGTGGGGGGCACAGCGGATCCTGCCCTACGGCAGCTTCCGCCCGCACCTGCTGCCGCGCAAGACCGTGCAGATAGTCGCCGGCCCGCCGGTCGACCTGTCGGCGTTCGAGGGCCAGCCGCTGACCGCGCAGATCCTCCGCGAGGCCACCGATGTGATCATGAAAGACATCACCGGCCTGCTGGCCGGCATCCGCGGCGAGACTCCGCCCGCCGAGCCGTATCATCCCGCGGTCGCCCGGCGCAAGGCCCGGCAGGAGGCGGAGGAACGCGACCGTGACGATCGGGCCGTAACGGAAGCTTCCGCCGACTCTGGCACCGAGGCCACGCCGACGTGAAAGCGGCGGTCATGGGGGCGGGATCGTGGGGCACCACGTTCGCCCAGGTGCTCTGCGACGCGGGCACTCCCGCGGTGCTCTGGGCCCGCAGCGCGGAGCTGGCCAAGGTCATCAGCGCCACCCGCGAGAACCCCGGCTACCTGCCCGGGATCAAGCTCACCGACGCGCTGTGCGCGACCGCGGATCCGGCCGAGGCGCTGGACGGGGCGGACCTGGTGGTGCTGGCCGTGCCGGCGCAGTCGCTGCGCGAGAACCTGGTCCGCTGGGCTCCGCTGCTGCCGCCGGGCGCGCTGCTGGTCAGCCTGATCAAGGGGATCGAGCTCGGCAGCTGTGACCGGATGAGCGAGGTGATCGGCCAGGTGGCCGGGGCGCCCGCGGACCGGATCGCCGTGGTCTCCGGCCCGAACCTGGCGCGCGAGATCGCGCAGCGCGAGTACGCGGCGACCGTCGTCGCGTGCACCGATACCGGCACCGCCGAGCGGCTGCAGCGGGCCTGCCACACCGGCTACTTCCGCCCGTACACGAACCCGGACGTGATCGGCTGCGAGCTGGGCGGCGCGGTGAAGAACGTGATCGCGCTGGCGGTCGGGATCGCGGTCGGCATGGGGCTCGGCGACAACACGCGGGCCATGCTGATCACCCGCGGCCTGGCCGAGACGGCCCGCCTCGGCGCGGCGCTCGGGGCCGACCAGCATACGTTCGCCGGGCTGGCCGGCATGGGCGACCTGGTGGCGACGTGCAGCTCTCCGCTGTCCCGCAACCGCACCTTCGGCGAGAACCTGGGCCGGGGCATGGCGATCGATGACGTGATCGCGATCACGCGGCAGACGGCCGAGGGCGTGAAGTCATCGCAGTCCGTGCTCGAACTGGCCAGACGGCACAGCGTGGAGATGCCGATCACCGAGGTCATGGTGGCGGTCATGCACCATGGCCTGGAGGTGGGCAAGGTGGCGGCCCTGCTCACCAGCCGTTCTGCGAAGCCCGAACGTTATGGCGTCTAAAGGAGCAGCGTGAACGAGCAACGCAAGATCCGGGTCGCGGTCATCTTCGGCGGCCGGGGCCCCGAGCACGCGGTGTCCTGCATGGGGGGCGGCAACATGCTCGGGGCGATCGACCGTGACAAGTACGAGGTCGTGCCCGTCGGCATCACCCGCGAGGGCAGCTGGGTGCTGGCCGCCGACGAGCCGGCCAGGCTCACGGTCACCCAGGGCCAGCTGCCGTCGGTCGAGGCGGTGGCCGAGCCGGGCCCGCCGGTGGTCCCGTGGGCCGGGCAGGCCCTGGCCCGGCCCGGCCTGGGGCAGGCCGTCACCACCAGCGCCCCCGGCCGGATACCGCACCTGCTCAGCGAGGTGGATGTGGTGCTGCCCGTCCTGCACGGCCCGTTCGGCGAGGACGGCACCATCCAGGGCCTGCTGGAGATGGCCGGCGTCCCGTACGTCGGGGCCGGGGTGCTGGCCAGCGCGGTCAGCATGGACAAGGAGTATATGAAGATCATCTTCCAGGCCCGGGGGCTGCCGGTCGGACCGCACGTGGTGGTGCGCGAGCCGGACTGGCCGCCGGAGGAAGCCGACGGCGTCGGGCGGCCGGCCGATCCGGAGCGCAAGCGCGTGTTCGACGCGATCGCCGAGCTGGGCTGGCCGCTGTTCGTCAAGCCCGCCCGCGGCGGATCGAGCATCGGCACGTCCAAGGCCTCGGACATGGCCCAGCTGCACGCGGCCATCAGGAACGCCCGGGGCTACGACCCGAAGGTGATCGTCGAGGCCGCGATCGAGGGCGGGGAGATCGAATGCTCGGTACTCGAGGGACGCCGTGGCAGCCCGCCCGATACCAGCCTTCCCGGCCAGCTGCTGATCGACGGCGGCGAGGAGTTCTGGGACTTCGAGGCCAAGTACCTGGACGAGGCCAGCGGGATGGCGATCCCGGCGCCGATCCCGGTGGAGCACCAGGAGGAGATCCGCCGGATGGCCGCGCTGGCGTTCGACGCGGTCTCCTGCGAGGGGCTGGCCCGGGTGGACTTCTTCTACACCCCGGACGGGCAGATCCTGATCAACGAGATCAACACGATCCCCGGGCTGTCCCCCGCGTCCTACTTCCAGAAGATGTGGGAGGCGAGCGGACTGGAGTTCCCCCAGCTCATCGACCGGCTGCTGGAGACCGCGCTGGCCAGGCGTCCTGGCTTGCGCTAGCCCTCCTGGTCAGCCCGCGATCAGGGCATCGGCGGCGGCGCGAACCTTTTCACGCAGGTCGCCGGGGCTGGCCCGGCGGTAGAGGGGACCGCTCGCATCGGCGAGCAGCATGCTCGCCCTGGCCACCCCCTGCGCCGGGACCGGGCCAGCGGCGAGCAGGCGCTCGATCAGCTCCGCGAACTCCTCCGAGCTGTCCCTGACCCGGTCCCGGCAGACCGGGACCGGGGAGCGGCTGCCGAATGGCGCCTGCGACGCGGTCCTCAGCACCCGGCGCACGCTCCGGGCCAGGTAACGCCGGTACCGCGTGCGCACGAGCATCTGGGCCCGCAGGGCCAGCGCCACGCTGGCATCGGGCGAGGCCCCGGCGGCCAGGTCGCGGTCGAGGCTGAACGCGCGCAGGCGGACCAGCAGCCGGTCCCACGGGCGGACGGTACGCGCGACCGGGCAGCCGGCCTGTTCGAGCAAGATAAGCATCGGGCACCTCCATGACCTCTAAACCAACTATACAGGTCACGGATGACTAGTTAAAGAGCTTAACTGGTCATGATTGCGGGTAGAGTGGTGCGATGACGCTGCCTGCCTGGGTCCCGAATGACGGGCACGAGCTGAAGCCGGCCCCGGAGCCGCTGCTGCTCGTGCAGTCGTTCGTCAACACCAGGGACTTCGACCAGGGAACCGATCTGCTGGCCGGCCCCGACGCGGCCGCGGCCAACGGGTGGCTGCATCAGGCCGGGCTGCTGGCCCCGGAGGTCACGGCGGGCGCCGAGGACCTGCGCGCCGCCCGTGAGGCCAGGGAGTGCATCCGGTCGCTGATCGCCGTGAGCGGCGGCGGGCCGGCGCTGGCCGCCGACGACCTGCGCCCGCTCCAGGCGGTGACCCGCGCATCCCAGCCGCGGCTGACCCTTGACCTGGACGGCCAGGTCGTCCTGGATGCGGGAGCCGGGGGCCGGCTGGCCGACGGGCTGCTCGCGCTGCTGCTCATCATCCGCGACGCGCAGCACGACGGGACCTGGCGCAGGCTGAAGATCTGCGGCAACCCCGGCTGCCGCTGGGCCTTCTACGACCGCTCGCACAGCCGCCGCGGGGCGTGGTGCGACATGGCCTCGTGCGGGAACCTGATCAAGAACCGGAACCTGAGAGCCCGGCGCGGCAGCCGGACGCGGCCGACCGTCTAGCCGCTACCGGGCGAGCCCAGGCCCGGCGGAGACCGCCGCCGGTGCACGGGCGGGCGGCGCTGCTCGCGCCGCCCGCCCGCCCACTACTTCTTGACCGGCGCCTTCTTCTCGCCGTTGACGATCGCCTTGAAGTCCGCGCCCGCCCGGAACTTGGGCACCGACGACTTCGGCACCTTGATGGACGCGCCAGTAGCCGGGTTACGAGCCGTGCGGGCCGGCCGGACAGCCTTCTCGAATACCCCGAATCCCGTTATGGCGACCTTGTCGCCCTTCGCGACTGCTGTTTGGATGGTGTCGAGCACCGCATTGACTGCTTCGGTCGCGGTCTTCTTGTCTCCCATCCGAGTCGAAATCGCGTCGATCAGGTCACGCTTGTTCATTCCTCACTCCTGCGGTTCCCCCAACGGGAGGTCGCGCGGACAGGGCAGCCGGCTACCGCGACCTCTGATGTGCCTGAAATTAGGCGATCCAGCGTCCCGGCACAATCACATCCGCTTCAAAACACGGCGTGTCGACGCTGGTACCACTCGTAATGCTACGGGAATAGGAAATTCATCAGCCCCCAGGGCTCAGTAAGCGCTGCCGCCCGGCCCTTGATCCGGGCCGGCCTGGCCGCCCGCGGCGAGGTCGGTAAGGAGTCGCTCGAGCCGCCAGGCATTACGCGCTACATCGGCGCCCGGGACCTTCATCGCGTCGCATATCGCCGTCAACCTGCGCTGCATCCGGATCCGGACGTCGCCGGCCAGGCCGGCGGAGCCAAGAAGGCGCTGCGCTGTAAGCAGCCCGCGAGCCATCCCTTCGGCACCATCGCCGCACCAGAAAGGCGACAGCTCGAATCGCCCGACAAGGTCTCCCCGGGCCCGCACGTCTCGCCGGTAAATATCAACGGTCAGCAGAATACCGGGGTCAGAGTTGACCGTAGCCTGCAGTTCAGCAATGGTTTGCCGGGGCAGGCAGGCCGGCAATATGCCAGTGTTTATCGGGTTATGGGCGTGGAGATCGGCGGGCTCCGCCGAGATGACAACCCGGAATCCCGGCCCGGCCCGGGCCGTGATCGCGCGGGCGGCCGATGGCCAGCCGCCGGGGCCGACGATCAAGATCGACGCGCCGCCGCGGGCATCCGCGGCGCCGCGGCCCGGCCCGGCCGAGACGGCCCGGCCGGTCCATGAGCCGGACGGACTTTCCCCCCTGCCGAGCAGCATCACCCGACCGTATCGCCACGGCAGCAGCGGGTCAGCGCCGACCGTCCCGCCTCCCGCCGCATGCACTCCGACCTGCCGGTAGTGTCCATTCTGTGGGTTTGCTGCCGAGCGCATTCGAGTTGACCTTCTGGCGACCCGTCGCATGCCACTATGGTCAGGCTTCCGAGTCATGAGGTCATGGGCATGAAGGTTGCCGTCGTCAAGGAGACAGCACCGGGCGAGCGCCGGGTAGCGCTGGTGCCCGAGGCTGTGGCCAAGCTGCGCGCGGCCGGTCTCGAGGTGCTGGTCGAGGCCGGCGCGGGGGATGGCGCCTGGCTGAGCGATGACGCGTTCACCGAGGCCGGGGCCAGTATTGCGGCCCGCGGCGAGCTGGCCGGGGCAGCGGACGCGATCGTGATGGTGGGCAGGCCGGATGAGCAGGCGATCGCCGGCTTCCGCCCGGGCCAGGCCGTGCTGGGGATGCTGGCCCCGCTCGGGGATCCCGGTTTCGCCCAGCGCCTGGCCAAGGCCGGCGTCACCGCGATCAGCCTCGACCTGATCCCGCGGACGCTGCCGAGAGCCCAGTCGATGGATGCCCTCACGTCCCAGGCGAACATCGCCGGCTATAAGGCGGCCGTCCTGGCCGCCGATACGTTCGGGCGGTTCTTTCCGCTGCTGATCACGGCCGCTGGCACGGCCAGGCCGGCCAGGGTGCTGGTGCTCGGGACCGGCGTCGCCGGCCTGCAGGCCATCGGCACGGCCCGCCGCCTCGGCGCGGTGGTCAGCGCCTACGACGTGCGGCCGGAGACCAAGGCCGAGGCGGAGTCGCTCGGGGCGACCTTCATCGAGCTGACGTCGGTCGGCCCGGCCAGCGGCGAGGGCGGGTACGCGCGGGCCCTGACCGAGGAGGAGCGCCAGGCCCAGCAGGACGAGCTGAGCGGGCACATCGCCAGGCACGACGTAGTGATCACCACGGCCCAGGTGCCGGGCCGCCGGCCCCGCTCCTGGTCACCGGCGACGCGCTGAAGTCGATGGCGGCCGGCTCCGTGGTGGTCGACATGGGCGCGAGCGCCCTCGGCGGCAACGTGGCGGGATCGCAGCCCGGCGAGACGGTGATCACCGAGAACGGCGTGACCGTCGTCGGCGCCGGAAGCCTGCCGTCGACGATGCCCGCCGCCGCCTCGGCGATGTATGCGCGCAACATCAGCTCCCTGCTGCTGTACCTGGTGAAGGACGGCGCCCTGGCCGTCGACCTGGCCGACGACCTGCAGCGGGGCGTCGTGATCACCCATGAGGGCCGGGTGGTTCATCCGGCCCTGGCGGAGTCCGCTGGAGGTACGGCCCGTGTCGACGGCGCTTCTGACTGACCTGGTCATCTTCGTGCTCAGCCTCTGGGTGGGCTTCGAGGTGATCAGCAAGGTTCCGGCCACGCTGCATACCCCGCTGATGTCGGCGGCCAACTCCATCCACGGCATCGTCCTGGTCGGCGCCATGCTGATCGCGGCCAGCACGAACAGCTGGATCGGCTACGTGATCGCGTTCGTCGCCGCGGTCTTCGCCTCCGCCAACGTGGTCGGCGGCTACGTGGTCACCGGCCGGATGCTGAAGATGTTCAGGAAGCGGCCCGCTGCCCCGGCCGTCCCGGCGGCCCAGGCGGCCGTGTCGCAGGACGGCCAGGCGTCATGAGCGGGTTCAGCTTCGTCACCCAGCTGATCTACGTGCTGGCCGCCTCGTGCTTCGTGCTCGGCCTGCACCTGATGAACACGCCCGCGACCGCGCGCCGCGGCAACCAGTTCTCCACGGCGGGCATGGCGATCGCGATCGCCACCACCCTCGCGCTGATCGTCCACGCGGGCACGATCAGCGCCACTGGCTGGACCGTGATGCTCGTGGGCGCGCTGATCGGCGGCGGCGTGGGACTGTACGCCGCGCGCACGGTGCAGATGACCGCCATGCCGCAGCTGGTCAGCATGTTCAACGCGGTGGGCGGCGGCGCCGCGGCGCTGGTCGCGATCCACGACTACATACGCGTGGCCGGAGCCGTGAGCGGCGTGGCGGAGTCCACGACGATCACCACGCTGCTGGACGTGATCATCGGCTCGGTGACGTTCTCGGGGTCGATCATCGCGGCCGGCAAGCTGCAGGGCGTGATCACGTCGGCTCCGGTCAGCTTCCCAGGGGCTCGCGTGGTCAACCTGGTGCTCGCGGCGCTCGGGCTGGCCGCCGTCGGTTACGTGATCGCCACGCCGAGCCTGGCCGTGCTCTGGATCGTGATCGTGGTGGCTCTCGCGCTCGGCGTGCTCATGGTGATGCCCATCGGCGGAGCCGACATGCCGGTAGTGATCTCACTGCTGAACGCGCTGACCGGCACGGCCGTGGCGATGGCCGGCTTCGTCATCGGCAACTGGGCGCTGATCATCGCGGGCGCCCTGGTCGGGGCGTCGGGCGGGATCCTGACCAAGCTGATGGCCGACGCGATGAACCGTTCCATCGGCAACATCATCGTGGGCGGATTCGGCACCGGGGACGCGGCGGCGGCCGTGCTGCCCGGAGCGGGCGCTGGCGTGCGGGCGATCTCCGCCGACGATGCGGGGATCCAGCTCGCCTACGCCAGCAAGGTGATCATCGTGCCCGGCTACGGACTGGCCGCCGCGCAGGCCCAGCACCAGGTGGCCGCGCTGGCCGACGTGCTCGAATCGCATGGCGTGGACGTCAGCTACGCGATCCACCCGGTGGCGGGCCGGATGCCCGGGCACATGAACGTGCTCCTGGCCGAGGCCGACGTGCCGTACCCGCTGCTGAAGGAGATGGACGACATCAACCCGGAGTTCGCCCGCACCGATGTGGTCCTGGTGATCGGGGCCAACGACGTCACCAACCCGGCCGCACGGCGGCCCGGCACGGCGATATCGGGCATGCCGATCCTGGACGTCGACCAGGCCAAGAGCATCATCGTGATCAAGCGGTCCATGGGCTACGGCTACGCGGGCATCGACAACGAGCTGTACACCAATCCCAAGACCAGCATGTACTTCGCCGACGCCAAGGCCGCGCTGGCCGAGCTGACCAGCGCGGTCAAGACCCTCGTCGGCTGAATCAGCCCAGCGCGGCGCTGCAGGCTTCGCCGCCGTGACCGGCCCGCCTGCCCCCCGGCCTTACTCCTCGGCGGCGAATTCCTGAAACGCCGCGTAGGCCCGGGGGCCCCAGACCGTGCCCGGGCCGCCGGTCATCAGGATGGCCACGCCGAGCGCCTCGGCGACCTCCTGCGCAGTGGCGCCCCGGCGCGCGGCACCGCTGGCGTGCGCGAGGATGCAGCCATCGCATTCCCTGGTCACGGCGATGGCCAGGGCGATCAGCTCCTTGACCTTGGCCGGCAGCTCGCCGTCACCCATCGCGGCCGCCCCCATCCTGACGTAGCCCGAGTAGACGCCGGGGATCGCGTCGCGGAGCGTGCGGCCCGCGGCCTTCATCTCGTCCAGGGTCTCGTGCGCCGTCGCCATGGGGCCGCCTCCGGGTTATCGTCGGTTTCTGCCATCCCAGCATGAGTTGCCCTCGCCGAACGGAGACACGCACATGAGCACGGCCGATGCGGAGCTTGAGATCGCCGAGGCTCCCGTTCAGGGCTCTGATCTTGAGGTGACCGGGGCGCGGGAGGCCCGCGTCGGGGACATGACCGTGCGCCGGCTGCTGCCGCTCCGGCTCCGCCGCAGCGTCGGGGCCTGGTGCTTCGTCGACCATTACGGGCCGACGTCCGTCGACGGCGTGGCCGGGATGCGGGTCCCGCCGCACCCGCACATCGGGCTGCAGACCGTCACCTGGCTGATCTCCGGCAACGTGCTGCACCGGGACAGCCTGGGCAGCGAGCAGATGATCAGGCCCGGGCAGCTGAACCTGATGACGGCCGGGCGGGGCATCGCGCACTCCGAGGAATCCCCGGCTGAGCATGATCCGCTGCTGCACGGGGTCCAGCTCTGGGTGGCGCTGCCCGACGCCTCCCGCCACACCGAGCCGGCGTTCGCGCACCACCCGGAGCTGCCCTCGGCCGGCATCGGCGGCTTCGTCGTCACCGTCTTCGCCGGGTCGCTGGGCGGCGCGCGGTCCCCGGCGCTGATGTTCTCCGAGATCGTCGGGGCCGAGCTGGCGGCCGCCCGGGACGCCTCGGGCAGCATCCCGCTCGCGGCGGCGCATGAGCACGTGATCTTCGTGGCCACCGGATCGGCCGAGGTGGCCGGAACCCGGCTCGGGCCAGGACAGCTGCTGTACCTGGCCACGGGCCGGGATCAGGTGGGCGTGTCCGCGCCCGCCGGGAGCCGGCTGTTCCTGCTCGGCGGCGTCCCGCTCGGCGAGCCGCTGCTGATGTGGTGGAACCTCGTCGCGCGCACCCCGGACGAGATCGCCGCCGCCGCGGCCGACTGGCGAGCGGGACGGTTCGCCGCGGTCGCCGATTACGACGGCCCGCCTCTGCCCGCCCCGCCGCTCGACGTCGCCCGGCTGCGGCCCGGGACGGCCTAGGCGCTGGCCGGCGCGGCTCGATCAGCCGCCGCGGCCTGCCGCCGGCCAGCGCCATCCCCCGGCTCGCCGTCACGGTCCTGGCCTCGCGTCCGGCGGCTTGCGCGCGATGGTAACGCCGCGGATCAGCGGGTTCGTCGTGAATTGAAAATCGGTTACCGGGTAAGGACGAGCGGACAGCGGCTATGCCTAGTAACAAAGTGGATATAGTAGATTAGCTGGCCCAGTCCCCGCCGGTGGTTGCCCTGAGGAGAAGCCATGGCCCTGCCCGACTTCTTCGTCGCGGGCGCCCCCAAGGCCGGCACCACGGCCGTGCACGTGGCGCTCGCCCGGCATCCCTCGCTCTACATGTCGGCGGTCAAGGAGCCCAAGTTCTTCCTCACCGACGGCCCGCCGCCGGCCCGGGGCGGCCCGGGTGACGTGCAGACGTACCGCGAGCACGTGTGGCGCCGGGACGACTACGAGGCCCTGTTCGACGCGGCGCCCGCCGGGATGCTGCGCGGCGAGTCGACGCCGTTCTACCTGTACAACCGGGGCGCGCAACGCCGGATCCGGGCGCTGATCCCGGGCGCCAGGCTGATCGTGATCCTGCGTGATCCGATCGAGCGGGCGCATTCGAACTGGACGCACCTGTGGTCGGCGGGCCTGGACCCGGTCGGCGACTTCGTCCTGGCCTGCGCCGAGGAGGAGCGCCGGACCGAGGCCGGCTGGGCGGATTTCTGGCACTACACCGCGCTCGGGCGCTACGGGGAGCAGCTGGAGCACCTGTACACGGTGTTCCCCAGGGAGCGGGTTTTCGTGTTCCGCTACCGGGCCCTGGTCGAGAACCCGGACCAGGTGCTCGACCGGATCTGCGCCTTCCTCGGCGTGCCGCAGGGCATCCTCACCGAGGTGCCGCGCGAGAACGTCACCGCCCATCCGCAGCGATCGCTGCGGCACCACGCCGTGTCCAGGGCGCTGCGCGTGAGCGCCGCGGTGAGCAGCATCCTGCCCGGCGCGGCCGCCGTGACCGGCTCGCTGGAACGCGTCCTGCAGCGGGACAGCCCGCCCCGGCAGCCGCTGACCTGGGAGCAGCGGCAGGCGCTGATCCCCAGGTTCGAGGCGGACATCAGGCTCCTCGAGGACATCACCGGGGAGGACTACGGCGACTGGCTGCAGCCGCGCGGCGATTCGGGCGGCCTGGTCGGGGCCAGGCCCGCCGGGCAGCGCCAGGCGCGCAACGGCCAGCCCCGCGAATTCTGATCGCCGCGGCCTTCTTCCCGGCCGCTCAGCGCAACTCGGTACGCAGTTCGTGTGCCCCGTCCGCCCGGGTCATCTCGTAGTAATAACGCTCGCGGGAGTCCCCCAGGTCGAGGATGCACAGGTAGCGCAGGCCCCCGTCCCCGTAAGGCGACTGGACGATGGGGCCGTGCGCGGTCAGCGCGGCCGGACCGGCGCCCGTCGCGACGCCGGTCCGTTCCTCGAAATTCTCCGCCGCGCTGGCCCGGCCGTCGTAATACGCGACGACGTTGTCCTGCGCCAGCCGGACGGCCGTGACGCGCACGCCGCGTGAGTCCCACTCGCCGGGCCGCGGGCTCAGTGCGGTGCCCTGCCAGGTCCAGGCCAGGCCGTCGCTGCTGCACGCGTAGTCGGTCACCATCCGGTCGGTCTGGTCCGGGTCGGCAAGCGGGTGCACCGACGCCCAGAGGTGCCACAGCTCTCCGTCGAAGATGATCACCGGGTCCTTGACCGCGGTGCTGGCATCACCGGGCAGCACCATCCGGCTCCGCCGCGCGTCGAAGGCACCCGGATGACGGGCCTCGAGCACCTCGACGCGCCAGTGCTTGGTGCCCGGCGTGGCACAGCTCAGGTAGAGCCGCCAGCCGCCGTCCGGAGCCCGCACAAGCGCCGGGCGCTCCAGCGACTCGGCGCCTAGCTCTTCCCGGCCGATGGTGAGCAGGGTCTCAAACCGCTCGCCGTCGGCCGAGCGCGCCACGACAACGGCGTAACCGCGGCCCTGCCCCTGCGGACGGCGCAGGCGGTACGCGAGAAAGATCTCTCCGTCGCCTCGAGCGGCGCTCGGCGCTCCCGCCCATGTCCCCTCCCCTGGCCCCGGGGGAGGGACGGCAACGACGCTGCGTTCCGGCTGCGGCATCAGGGTGGCCACCTGCGCCACGGTTTCTTCAGAGATCATGCCGGAACTTTAAATGATGATCAGTGGTCCCCACCGACGTTCGCCGCCATGACCCGGCCCGGGCGCGGTCCGGGCCCGGTCCGGCCACGGCGGCCAGCGCGGGCGGCCGCCCTCCGGGCAGCGCCTCCGCAGCCGCCCGCATCCGGGCGGCCAGCCCGAGCCGCGCCGTAAGCTTCTGGTGCCCGCCGCCAGGAGACCACGGGGGAGAAGCGGGGCCTGGCCGGGCAGCGGAGCACGCGGGACAGTGAAATACCAGCGAGCAGGCGCCGTCAAGCCGCCGGCCGCGATGCGCTAGCGGAGCGCTAGCAAGGCTAGCGGTGACACGACAGGTAATAGCTGTATACGGAATAGTGGCCCTGGGTGCGCATCAACCGATTTCGACCGGGAAGTCAGTGCTCATGTACCCGCAGCCCCCATCCGACGATCCCGGCCCGGGCGCCCCCGCTTCCGCCTCGGGCTCGCGGCGCCTGGCGTGGCGCTCCGCGGCACTCCTCGCCGCCGTGCTTGCCCTCGTCGCCGTCACCGCCGCCGCGGCCGCCGCGGCACGCGGCGGCCGTCATGCCTCAGGCCCGATGAGCCGCACGGTTTCCGTGACCGCCGGGCCGGTGGGGACCGTCGACCTCCAGGCCGTGCCCGGGCAGCTGACCATCGTCGGCGCGGCCTCCGGCCGGGTAACGCTGACCGGGCAGCTGGACTGGACCGGGCACGCGCCGGTGGCCACGGCCCGGCTGGTCCATGCTCATCTGCTCCGCCTGTTCTACCGGTGCGCCGCGGCGAGCCCGTGCACGGCGAACTGGCGGCTCGTCGTGCCCCGGCACACCGCGGTCGTGCTCAGCCAGCCGGCTGGCCATGTGGTCATCTCTGGGCTCGCCGGGGCCCTGCGGATCACCGCCCAGAACGTCGACATCAGCGCCACCGGCCTGAGCTCCCCCTCGCTGCAGGCCGCGATCACGTCGGGGCACCTGGGTGCCGCGTTCGATGCGCCGCCCAGGCAGGTCAGTGTCAGCCTCACCTCCGCGCAGGCCACGCTGTCGCTGCCGGGCACCGCCGCCTACGCGGTCAGCGACCAGGTCACTGCCGGCTATGTGCACGTGGGCATCCCGGAGGCTGGCCGCGCGGCGCACACCGTAACCGCCCGCGTCGTATCCGGGGAACTTGAGCTGCTGGCCTCGTGACCGGGACACGAGCGAGCCGCTGGTGTCCGCGAGGTCAGCCGGACGTGGCGGCCGGCGAAGCCGCGCGCAGCGGATTGACGGGCGTGAGGTCGATGCCGGTCGGCTCGCCCAGCGCGGCCCGGGCGGCGACGGCCCCCGCATACGGGCCCAGGGTCAGTCCGTTAGGGCCGAGGCCGGTCGCGACCACCAGGCCCGACACGCCGGGCACCGGGCCGAGCAGCGGCAGGGCGTCCGGGCCCATGGGGCGGAATCCGACCCTCGTCTCCAGGTAGGTGGCGGCGGCGAGGCCGGGCGCCACGGTCAGGGCCTGCTCGAGCACCTGCGACAGGCCGCCCGGTGTCACCCGGTAGTCGAACCCGGTGCCGGCCTCCCTGGTGGCGCCGGCGACGACCCGGGAGCCGTCGAAGGCCAGCAGGTAATGGCCGCCTGCGGCGGGCAGCACCACCGGCCAGCGGCTGGTGTCGGCGGGCTCAACCGACAGGTGCACGATCTGCCCGCGCTGCGGCGTGACAGAGACCGTGACGCCCGCGGGTTCCAGGAATGACGTGGTCCAGGCGCCGGTCGCGGCGACGACGGCATCCGCCTCGACGAGGGTGCCCTTGAGCATCACCCCGACGGCACGGCCTGATCGGCACACCAGCTCCGCCCGGCTCGTCGTGATGACCGTGCCCTTGCCCGCCGCCACCCTGGCCAGGGAGCGCGCGAGCCGCCCGCCGTCTACCCGGCAGGCGCCGCCGACCAGCACCGCGGCGCCGTCCGCGCCCAGCGGCGGGAAGAGGCCGCGAGCCTCCGCTCCGGTCAGGGCCGCGACCTCGCCGATCTCGGGTGCCGCGGCGCGCCGGGCCAGGAACTGCCGCCTGACTTGCTCTTGCCGGTCCGGGGAGCCGACCAGGATGAGGGCGCCGACCTGACGGTATCCCAGGTCGGTCTCGCCACGGCCGGCGAGCTCCGCGACGAGACGCGGGTAATGCCTGGCCGCCGTGCAGGCGAAGGCGTACCAGACCGGGTCGTCCGCTAGCGATGACGACCACGGGCACACGATCCCCGCGCCCGCCGCCGTGGCCTGGCCGGGCAGCGCGGCGTCGGCGAGCAGGACCTCGGCCCCCAGGGAACTGGCGGTGTAGGCGCAGCTCGCTCCGACGACCCCCGAGCCCACCACGATCACTCGCATCTGCTTCCTCCTGACCCGGCCCGGACGCTTCCTCTCGGCCCGGCCCGGACCTGATACTCTTCTAGAACTCTAGAACCTATGGATGGCGGTTGACGATGGCAGCGACTGCGGCGGCCGCCGGACGGGTCACGATGGGCGATCCGGGGCCCCGAGGCCGGTTCGGGCCGTTCGGGGGGCGCTTCGTCCCCGAAGCCCTGGTTCCGGCGTGCGAGCAGCTTGAGGAGGCATTCCGGGCCGCCTGGGCGGACCGGGGCTTCCGGGCCGAGCTGGCCGGCGCCTTGCGCGACTACGCCGGCCGGCCGACCCCGGTCACCGACGCGGCGCGGCTGTCCGCGGCGCTCGGGGTGCGGGTGCTGCTCAAGCGCGAGGACCTCGCCCACACGGGCAGTCACAAGATCAACAATGTTGTGGCTCAGGGGCTGCTGGCCGTCAGGATCGGCAAGACCGCGCTCGTCGCGGAGACCGGCGCCGGCCAGCACGGAGTCGCGGCGGCGTCGGTCGCCGCGCACCTCGGCCTGGGCTGCACGGTCTACATGGGTGAACGGGACATCGCCCGGCAGGAGCTCAACGTGTTCCGGATGGAGCTGCTCGGCGCGTCGGTGGTCCCGGTGTTCTCGGGGGCCCGGACCCTCAAGGATGCGACGAGTGAGGCACTGCGGCACTGGGTGACCGTGGTGGACTCCACGCACTACTGCATCGGCTCGGTGATGGGCCCGCACCCGTACCCGTGGATGGTGCGGGAGTTCCAGCGGGTCATCGGCGACGAGGCCCGCGCGCAGTGCGCTGAACTGCTGCCGGAGGCCGTGCCCGACGCCGTGGTGGCCTGCGTGGGCGGTGGCTCGAACGCGGCGGGGACGTTCGCTGGCTTCGCCGAGACCCGGGCCCGGCTGGTCGGCGTCGAGGCGGCGGGCGGTGCGGCGGTGGCCAGCGGGCGACCCGGCGTGCTGCACGGCTACCTCTCCTCGTTTCTGCAGGACTCTCGCGGCCAGGTCGCCGAGGCGCACTCCGTCTCCGCGGGCCTGGACTACCCGGGCGTCGGCCCGGAGCATGCCTACCTGGCCGAGACCGGACGCGCGGAGTACCACACCGCGACCGATGCGGAGGCCATCGCCGCCGTCGAGCTGTGCGCCCGTACTGAGGGCATCCTGCCCGCGCTGGAGTCCGCTCATGCGCTGGCCTGGGTTGCGCGCGCCGCGCGCAGCGGTGACCTGACGGCCGGGGCCACGGTGCTGGTCACGTTGTCCGGCCGCGGCGACAAGGACGCCGCGGCCCTGCAGGAGCTCACCCGTGGCCGCGGTTGAGGCGGCCCTCGGCCGGGCCCGTGCCGCCGGCCGTCCCATCCTCGTCACGTACGTCACCGGCGGGATCCGCGACGACTGGCCCGACCTGCTGGCCGCGATGATCGACGCGGGCGCTGACGCGGTCGAGATCGGGCTGCCGTTCTCCGACCCGATGCTCGACGGCCCGGTCATCCAGCAGGCCTCGGCCGCCGCGATCAACCGCGGCGCGACCATCGCCGGCATCCTCGCCCAGCTCGGCCAGGCCGCTGCGGGCGACGTTCCGCTGATCGCCATGACCTACGCCAACCATGCCTACTGTCGCGGCCTGGGCCGCTACTGCCGCGAGCTGGCCGGCGCCGGGATCAGCGGAACGATCATCCCCGACCTCCCCGTCGGCGAGGCCGATGACTACCTCGCCGCGGCCGCCGACGCCGGTCTCGACGCGACGCTGATGGTCACCCCGGCCACCCCGGAAGAGCAGATTCAGCTCATCTCCGGCCGATCCCGCGGTTTCCTTTACGTCATGAGCGTCATGGCCACGACCGGGCCCGCGCGCGGGCGCGACGACACCATCGGATGGGCCGTCGCCGCCCGGGCGCTTGGCCACGCCCCGAGGCCAGTGCTCATCGGCTTCGGCATCGATACCCCCGAGCGGGCCGCCGCCGCGGCCCGCCACGCCGACGGCGTCATCGTCGCCTCGGCCCTGATGCGCCAGGTACTCGACGGGGCCACGGTCGCGGACATCTCGCGGGCGGTCGCCGACCTGCGCGCCGCCGTAGACCAGGTCCGGCGGTGAGCAGCCCGGCCCGGCCGGGCACCGGCCCGGCCCGGCTGAGCGCCGCCGAGCGGCAGCCGAAGTACCTGCGCATCCACGCCGACCTGCGCGATCGCATCACCAGCGGCCGATGGCCGGCCTGGCCGCTGCCGTCCCAGCGCGAGCTGGCCGACGAGTTCGGCGTCAGCCTGATGACCCTGCGGCAGGCCCTCCAGCTGCTCATCGACGACGGGCTGGTCGACACCCGCCACGGAAGCGGCACCTACGTGGCCGCCCGCTACGCCTACGATCTCGGCCACTTGCGCAGCTTCGCCAGTGATCTCGCCGCCCAGGGCGCCGAGATCAGGACCCGGCTGCTCGCCGCGGACACCATCGCACCACCGGAACCGGTCGGCGCCCGCCTCGGCGGCCCGGCCGTGGTGCTCCGGCTGCGCCGCCTCCGGCTGGTCGGCGGCCGGCCCCTCATCGTGCAGACCTCCTACCTCCCGGCCTCGCTGCTCCCCGACGCGCTGATCAGCACGCTCCAGGGCGGCGACCCGGGCCAGCGCGGGCTCTACACGCTCCTGGCCGACCACGGGCTGGCCGTGACCAGGGCCAGCGAGACCGTCACCCCGACGACCCTCGGCCGCCGAGACGCCAGCGACCTCGGCCGGCCGGAAGCCAGCCTCGCGCTGCTCAGCCACAGGATCAGCTTCACCGTGGCCGGCGCCGCGATCGTCGACGACCACGCGCTGCTGCCGGGTGACAGCGTCGCGATCACCGCCAGCCGCTCCGCAGAGCACCTGGAGGTGCACTACACGCTGACCACCGCCGGCTGACGCCCGCCCGCGGACGTCAGCCGGCCGGCTCAGGTGCCAGGCCCGGGGCCGCGGGACGAGATCGGGACGAAGGGGTCGACCTTCCTGGCGGCCAGGATGTACCAGGCGGTGGTCCCGGTGTGCAGCGACGAGTAGTAGGCGCCGCCTGCGCAGTCGCCGAGCCCGTTTCTCGAGGCCGCCATGATCCCGAGCCCGTCGCGGTCCGGGCCGTGCCCCTGGGCGTAGTAGAGGTCCGCCAGGTACCGTGCCGCGATCGCGCCGTCCCCGGGATCGCCGCGAAACTCCAGCGCGTCGGCGACGTGCGCGGTTCCCTCGAACCAGACTCCCGAGCGGTCCCCGCTGCAATAGCTCACGCCGCTGAAACCACCCGCGGTGACCGCAAGGTGGCGCATGTCCCAGGTGACCGACGCCGCATAGGCGGGATCCCGGAAAGCCAGGTATGACCAGCTGTTGATGTCTTCTGGCTGATAGGCCTCGTTCGAAGTGACTCCGTCGCTTGTGGTCCCGAGGGCGAAACCGTGCTGCGGCCCCCGCCACATGGCCTCGACGAACCGCCTGGCCCACGCCGCCCTGGCCGACCATGCCGGGTCGCCGGACTGGCTGGCGAGCAGGCTGAAGAGGGCATACAGGTCAATGTTGTGCTCGGTGGACTTCCACTCGATCTTCTGGCCGTCCGCTGTCTCGCCGCCGGTGTACCCGCCCGCCCCGCGGGTGTCGTAGCAGTGCGCCTGCACCCAGTTCCCGATCGCTTCCGCGCCGCTGAGGTACGCCCGGCGGCCGGTGGCCGCGTAGAGCTGGACGAGGGCCTGCCCGGCCCAGGCCATGTTGCCCGCCAGGGTTGCGGTGTTCGTGGCCTGGATGTCGCCCGGGCGGTGCAGCGGGCTCGGCGCGTACGCGGCGCGGATCCGCCCGTCGTGCATCGGATCGTGGGCCTGCACGTACAGCAGCCCGTTGCCGATGACCTCGGCCCTGAACCGCCCGGCCGGGGTGCCGGCGGCCAGGTACGCGTCGATCACCAGCGCGTCGTCGTAGGTCTCCGAGTCCGTGAACCGCCGCTGCCCGAGCACGCCGCCGGTAAAGCTCTGCACGAGCCGCGGGGTCGCGCCCGCCGCGTACCTGTCCATCATCTGGTCAAGGAACGAGTAGGCGCCAGCGACGCTCCGGTCCAGTTGGCCGACCGTCACCCGCGCGGCCGGGCCCGCTGTGGCCGGTGCCCGCCCGCAGCCCGCGACGCCCGTGGCGGCGGCCAGCCCGGCCGCCATAACCGCACAAGCCCGGGCAATCTGCCCCATGTCCGCTCCCCCGCTGTCGGCGCTACCACGCTAACGCGGTGAGCGCCGGCGACCCCGGCCAGGCTCTCGATGCGCCGCGGGGGCACCCTAAGCGTTAGCGCGCACTCCAACGCAACTCGCGGCCCCAGGCTGGCGGCGTCACCGGCGCAGCGCCCACTTCTCGATGCGGGCCAGCGCGTCCTGCAGGACCTCAGGCCGCTTGCAGAACGCGAACCGCACCTGCGTCCGGCCGGCCACGGGGTCGTCGTAGAACACGGAGTTGGGGATCGCGACCACCCCGGCCTGGTGCGGCAGATTCCGGCAGAACTCCACGCCATCGGCGTCGCCGAGCCGCCCGATGTCGGTGGTGACGAAGTAAGTGCCATCCGGCGGGTAGACCAGGAAGCCGACCTCGGACAGGCCGGCGCAGAGCAGGTCGCGCTTGCCGCGCAGTTCCTCGCTGATCCCCGCGAAGTAGGCGTCGGGCATGCGCAGCGCCTCGGCGATCGCGTACTGGAACGGGCCGCCGCTGACGAACGTGAGGAATTGCTTGACCGCACGGACGGCCGCCACCAGCTCGGGCGCGGCCGTTACCCAGCCGATCTTCCAGCCGGTGAACGAGAACGTCTTGCCCGCCGAGCTGATCGACACCGTCCGCTCCCGCATCCCGGGCAGCGAGCCGATGGGGACGTGCTCGCCCGCGTACACCATGTGCTCGTAGACCTCGTCGGAGATCACGAGCAGGTCGCGCTCGCACGCCAGCTCGGCGATCGCGGCGAGCTCGTCGCGGGTGAAGACCGAGCCGGTCGGATTGTGCGGCGAGTTCAGCAGGATCAGCCTGGTCAGCGGGGTGACCGCGGCGCGCAGCGCGTCCAGGTCGGGGCGGAAGTCCGGCGCCCGCAGCGTCACGGGAACGCGCACGCCGCCGGCCAGCGCTATGCACGCGGCGTAGGAGTCGTAGTACGGCTCGAACGCGATGACCTCATCGCCCGGCTCGACCAGCGCCAGCAGCGCGGCGGCGATCGCCTCGGTCGCCCCGGCGGTCACCTGCACCTCGGTGTCCGGGTCGAACGCCAGGCCGTAGCAGCGCTGCTGGTGCTCGGCGATAGCCCGGCGCAGCTCGGGGATGCCGGGCACGGGCGGGTACTGGTTGCCGCGCCCGGCCAGGATCGCGGCGGCCGCCGATTCGGCGATCTCGCGCGGCCCGTCGGTGTCGGGGAAGCCCTGGCCCAGATTGACGGATCCGGTCGCGACGGCGAGCGCCGACATCTCCGCGAAGATCGTCGAGCCCATCCCGGCCATCCGTCTGTTCAGCAGCGGTCGGTCCACGACGCCATGAGATCACGACCAGGCCCATCAGGCCACCGCGTTGTCGGCCGGCTCGGACGGCTGCGCGGCGCCGGGCCGGGCCCGGCGGCGCGGCCGGCGGGCGGGGATGGTGGCGGCCGCGTCCGAATCCCGGATCGACAGCGCCGGGACCACCCCGGCGAGGCAGATCACGGCGGCGACGAGGAAGGTGATCCGGTACGCGGCGAGGTTGGCTACCTCGTGCCCGGCCACCAGATGGGTCGGCCCGACCAGCACGATGACCGTGGTGAGCAGGGCGACGCCGATGGCCCCGCCCAGCTGGCGGATCGCATTGAACATCGTCGAGGCGCGGCCCGTCGCCGCGGGCGTGATCGTGGCGAACGCCGCCGCCTGGGCGGGCACGAACACCTGGGCCATGGCAAAGCCCAGGGCGAACATCAGCAGCCTGGCCCACCACAGACTCGACTGGGCGCCCAGGAGCGCCAGCAGCCCGATGGACACGGCGGTCCCGGTCAGCCCGATGGCGATGTGCCGGCTCGGCCCGAGGCGCGGGTAGACCACCCGGCTGGCCAGCTGCGCACCCAGCATGACGCCGACGGCCTCGGGGAACGTGCTCAGCCCCGACTGGAGCGGGCTCAGCCCGCGGCCGTCCTGGTAATAGAGGGAGATCACGAACAGGGTGCCGAGGAACGCGACCGATCCCAGGACCATGACGCCGTTGGCCGACCGGAACAGGCGGTTGCCGAGCAGCCGCAGCGCCACGATCGGCTCGGCGGTGCGCATCTCGACCGCGACCATGACGCCGAGCAGCACGAGTCCGGCCGCGACGCAGGCGAGCACGGTGGCCGAGCCCCAGCCCAGGTCCGGCCCCTCCGACACGCCGTACATGAGCAACCCGAGACCGATACCGGACAGGAGGAACCCGGGCAGGTCGAAGCGCCCCGGCCGGCTCTCGGGGTGCTGCCTGAGGAACAGGGCGCCGAACGCGATCGTCACCGCTCCGATCGGCACGTTGACGTAGAACACCCAGCGCCAGGACAAGTCGGTGACCAGCAGCCCGCCGAGTACCGGGCCAAGAGCAGGAGCCAGCGTGGTGGGCGCGGTGAGAATCGCCGATGCCCGGATGCGCTCCTCCGGCGGGAACGTCCGGAACAGCATGGCCATCCCGACCGGGGCGAGCATGCCACCGCCCGCGCCCTGCAGGACCCGGAAGGCCACCAGCTCGGCCAGGCTTGAGGCCAGGCCGCACAGCGCCGAGGCGGTGGTGAATACCGCAATCGCGACGAGCAGCACCCGCTTGCCGCCGAAGCGGTCCCCGAGCCAGCCCGAGGCCGGGATGAAGACCGCGAGGCTGACCAGGAACGCGATCGAGATGCTGTCGACCGCCGTCGGGTTGACCGAGAAGTCGCGCCCGATGGTGGGCAGGGCCACGTTGACGATCGTGACGTCCATGATGGCCATGAACATGGCCGCGACGAAGACAACGCTTACCGCTACCTTCTGGGTCATGCGTGCCCGCACAGCGCTGTCTCCCGCAGTCCCGACCTGGTCGGCAGCATCATCTGCGCCGCTCGCCAGGCTCGTGCTGCCGCTGACGGCAACCGCCGCAACGGGCCTGCTGTTCCCCGCCCCAGATGATCTTGATGGACGGAAGTTTGCGGTCGCTGTTTCCGCAGCGACGGGCCGGCCACCCTATCGCGCGGGCGGCGAGGGGGTGGGCGGGCCGGCCGCCCTATCGCGCGGGGCGCGAGGGGGGTCGGGGGCTAGCTGCTGGTCAGCTCGGGAGGCGCGGAGCTGCCCGGGCCGACCTGGGCCTGGGCCTTGAGCGCGGCTAGTTCCTTGTCCACCTCGGCGGCTGAGCCGGCTTCGTCCAGTTCCTTCTGGATGTCGTCGGTGTCGCCGCCGACGTCCTCGAGCACCCCGGACTGCAGCAGCTCGTCCGTTGCGGCCGCGCGGGCCTGCATGTTGGCGATCTTGTCCTGGGCCCGCTGCAGCGCCGCGCCCGCGTCGCCGTAGGTCGAGGAGATCCCGGCGACGTCCTCGTTCACGGAAGTCTCCGCCTGCGCCGCGCTGTACTGCGCCTTCAGCACTTCCTTCTTGCTCCGGAACTCGTTGACCTTCTGCTGCAGGGCGGCGAGCGTCTGCTCGAGCTTCTGCTCCTGCTCGGTGAGCTGCTGGCGCTGGGGCTCCATCCCGTCGATCTGCTGCTGGGCGGCGGCCTTGCGGGACAGGGCCTCCCTGGCCAGGTCCTCCCGGCCCTGGGCGAGCGCTGCCTTGGCCTGGTCCTGGAGGTGGTCCACCGAGTGCTGGAGCTGCTGCTCCTGGAGCTCGATCTGCTTGCGCGACGCGGCGATCGTCACCAGCGCCCGGCGGACCTGGGTGATCTGGTCCAGCATCTGCTCGTAGGAGTAATCGAGCATCTCGTCCGGCTTCTCGGCCGCGTCGAGAGCCTTGTTGGTCTTGGCCGCGACGATGTCGTGGGCCCGCTGGAAGAGACTCATGGGATCGGCTCCTTTGCCCGGGTGGCACGCTGCCCTACGAGGCTACCGCCCGGCCCGGCACCTGGCGGGCCGCAGCGGGGTTCGCTGGCCCGGGCCGGCCAGCGAACCCGGCCGTGGTGCGTGACTAGGTCATCGACACCAGCCGCGCGCCGCCGTCCGCCTCGATGACGGCGCCGGTGAGGTTCGGGTTGGTCGCGGCCAGGACCACCGTGTCGGCGATGTCATCGGCGGTGGCGATCCGCCGCACCGGCAGTACCCGGGCGGCCTGGGTGAAGTAGGCCTCCCGGGCGTCGCCGGGCAGGCCGCTCCACCACGGCGTGTCCACGAAGCCGGGGGATACGCCGTTGACCCTGATCGGCGCGAGCTCGGCGGCCAGCGGCTTGACCAGTGCCTCGACGGCCCCGTTGATCGCCGCTATGCCGGCCGTGCCCGGCATCGCGGCGCGGGCGGTGATCGCCCCGAGCAGCGTGATCGAGCCAGCCGGGGCGAGATGCCGGAGGGCCGCCTGGACGGTGGTGATGTGACCCCAGAATTTCGCGTCGAACGCCCGGCGGAGCATGCCGAGGTCGAGGTCGGCGATCGGTCCCGGGCCCTCGCTGCCGCTGAGCGTGATGATCAGCCAGTCGATGGGGCCGATCGCCTCGGCCAGGGCGCCGATCTGGTCCGCGTCGCGGCCGTCGGCCTGGTGGCCGTGCAGTGCCGGGTCGGTGGCCGCGACGTCGTCGAGCCGCTCCTTGCCGCGTCCGGCGATGTGCACGGTCGCGCCCAGGGCGCGGAGGCGGCGCGCGGTGGCGAGCCCGATGCCGGACGTGCCGCCCACGATCAGGGCCGTGCGGTCGCTCATGCTGATCCCTCTTCCCGTAAATCGAACCTAGACGTCTCGTCTCGATTCATACGCTAGCATGGGCTCCGTGACCGGCCAAACCGACCAAGCCGACCAGGCCCGCCCCGGCCGCAAGCGCAGCGAGGAAGCCCGGCGGGCGATACTCGCCGCGGCGCTCGAGCTCACCGCCGAGGCCGGCTACGCGCGCCTGACGATCGACGGGATCGCGGCCCGCTCCGGGTCGGGCAAGCAGACCATCTACCGCTGGTGGCCGTCCAAGGACGACGTGCTGCTCGAGGCCGGGGCGGCCCAGGCCGATCGGCACGTGCCGATCCCGGACGAGGGCAGCTACCAGGCCGACCTGCGCGCGTTCCTGACCGCCAGCTTCGCGCTGGCCCGGCAGCGGCAGCTCGCCGACGTGCTGCGCGCGCTCATGGCCAGGGCCCAGATCGACGAGGCGTTCGGGCAGCGGTTCCGCACCTCGTTCCTGCAGCGCCGCAGGGATGCTCTGGGCGTCATTCTCGACCGGGCCCAGGCCCGCGGCGAGCTTCCGGCCGGGGTGTCGCCCGGCACCATCACCGACATCGTGTTCGGCGTCATCTGGTACCGGATGCTCGCCGCCCGTGAGCCGCTCGACGACCGGCTGGCCGACGAGCTGGTCGCCGTTCTCGCGCCGCCAGGCTCCCCGTCGGGGTGACCAGGATTCAGGAGAGATGCCCGAGCCGGCTCGCGGTCAGTTCCCGCGCGCGCTCGCTCTCGGCATGCTCGAAGGCCGGCTCCATCTGGTCAAGGTCGGGCTGCTCCAGCCCCTGTGCGGCGGCGGCGCCACGCCAGCCGGCCACCGCCCGGGTGACCTCGGCCAGAACGTCGAGCGCGGCGCCGGCCTCCAGGCGGAAATTTCCGGCCACGCGCATCAGGGTATCCACGCTCGCGCTCGTGTCGGTGCGGTCGATGGCGGTGCTCAGCTGCTTCGGCCCGGGTGCGGGGTTGGGGTTGAGGTCGAACGCGGGCGACAGCGTCCACTCATCACCGGGCCCGTGCAGGAACCCGTGGTTGCGCAGGTGGTCGTCGGTGTTGGAGATCAGGACCGAGAAGGCGATCCGCCGCCAGAGCTCGCGCAGGTCGTCCGGTGCGGACGGGGACCGTTCCTCGATCACTTCCGCGATCTCCAGGTAGCTGCGCCGATCACCGTAACCGGCGTTGAGCATGGTCCTCGCGCTGGCGTAGCCAACGCGGGCGGCTCCCCGGCGGTCGAAGCGGGTCACGACGAACACGTGCTGCTCTCCCACCCGGATGAGTTCGGAGTCCGGGAGCCCGATCCCGGCCGCGCGCGCCAGGTCATGCGCCACCTTCTCCCAGGTCATCACGTCCCAGGTATCCGAGTCCAGCTTCGGGAACTTGGCTATCGCGGCGCGGCCGGCCGCGTCCGCGAAGTGCACCTTCGGGCGCCAGCCGCCGATGGAGCCGCCGGCCCACCGCAACAGCTCGAGGTCCGCGTGGCTGGCGGCATCCCGCTCAACGCGCGCGGCCGCCTCCAGCAAGCCCGGCAGGTCGGCCAGGGCGGGAACACCCGGGGCATCGGCCGCGAGGAACGGCCCTTGATCGTCATGGCGGTAGCGCAGCGCCCCCTGACGCAGGTCATCCCGCACGCCGGTGATCACGTCGAGCTCGCCGACCGGGCGCGGGGCCGTCCCCTGGGCCTCGGCCCGCGCCAGTTCGGCGCGCCTGATCAGTGATCGTCCCCACGCGTCGGGCGCGCTGTCAGCGAACGCCCCGAATGTCGTCCGGCCCGGCGCGGCCTGCAGCGGGCCCGGGACCAGGGGTAGCAGCGGATCCAACTGATAAGCGTCCGGGTCCGCCAGGTACTCCTGGCCGTAGCCGAAGCTTGCCCCGGCTCCCTCGCCGCTCACGGACAACCGGCCGGCGGGCAGGTTTCTCTCGCCGACGGCGACGTAGACCGCAACCTCGCTGCTCACGGTTGAAGATCTTGGACTGTCCGGGCGTGCCTTGGCAAGGCCGCGCCCGCCGCGGAAGGCGCCGAAGGAGCGGGGCCCGGAACCGCCCGCGACACGGCCACCGCCCACGGCCAGGCGTGAGCTGCCCGGACATAACGTGTGAAATGCATTTTCGTATGAATGATGTTGTGATTGCGGCTGATACTGGCGGCATGGACGTGGGCAGGGTCTTCAGCGTCTCGGTATTGACGAACGGCGGCGTCCTGCCGCTGGCCGCGGCGGTGGTGGTGCTGCTGGTCCTGTGGTGGGCCATCAGCTCGCCGGCCTGGGATGTGTCGGAGGAGCCGGCCGAGTCCGCGCCGCCCCGGCCTGCGCCCGCCAGGCCCGTGCCCGTGCGGAACGGCACGCGGCCCGCAGGAGGGCACGGCGCGACAGCCGCGCTGCCCCGCCCGGTCGGCACCGCGGCCTACTCCGGGCCCAGGCACGCCGCAGGCCCGTCCCGCTCCCCGAAGGTGTCCGGCAGCCCGCCGTGGGGCCCGGCGCCGAGGCCACCAGGATTTTCTCCGCCCGCCCGGTTATCTCCGCGCCACGCGCCGTAGGGCGGCCGACGCGACCCAGCCGGCCGAGCCAGCCGGCAGGCCGGGCCTCACGTTTCCTGGCTGCTGCCCGTTTACCAGGCAGCACCGGAAACAGAGGAGGCGGCCATGACCGTCAACCATACGATCGTCGACTCGCCGCTCGGCGAGCTGACCCTGGTGGCCCGCGACGGCAGGCTGACCGGCGTGTACTTCCCGCATCACTGGTACCGGCCGGACCCGGCCGCCTTCGGCCCGCGCGCCGGGACCGGTTTCGAGGCGGCCGCCAGCCAGCTGGCCGAGTATTTCGCCGGCCAGCGGACCGCCTTCGAGCTGCCACTCGAGGCGGGCGGCGACGCGTTCCAGGCCCATGTGTGGGATCTGATCGCGAAGATTCCGTACGGGCAGACCGTCACCTACGGTGACCTGGCGCGGGACCTAGGCGGCCCGGCCACCGCGCGGGAGGTCGGCGCGGCCGTGGGCCGCAATCCGCTGAGCGTGATCGTGCCGTGTCACCGCGTGGTCGGGAAGGACGGCCGCCTCACCGGGTACGCCGGCGGGCTGGCCCGCAAGAGGTTCCTGCTCGACCTGGAGGAGGAATCAGCGAGGCTGTTCTGAATGAGCACCTCACGTCCGGCCGCCCCGTCACGTCTACCAGACGTGACGCCCAAGCCGCCATTCGAAGTCGTCGTGGCCGAGCACGGCGCGACCGTGCTCCGGGTATGCCGGGCCGTCCTCGGCCCGGCCGACGCGGATGATGCCTGGTCGGAGACGTTCCTGGCCGCGCTCACGGCGTATCCGCGGCTGCCCGGCGACGCCAACGTCGAGGCCTGGCTGGTCACGATCGCGCACCGCAAGGCGATCGACGTCACCCGCGCGGCGGCCCGGCGCGCGGTCCCGGTCGCCGACGTCCCTGAGCAGCCGGCCGAGGACGGCCGGGATATCGACCTCGCCGATGCGCTGGCCGCCCTCCCGCGCCGACAGCGGGAGGCGGTCGCGTACCACTACCTGGCCGGGCTGCCCTACGCCGACGTCGCCGCGGTGACCGGCGGCAGCACCGACGCCGCCCGCCGCGCGGCCGCCGACGGCATCGCCCGGCTGCGGAAGACCTACCCGGGCGCCGCGCTAGCAGACGGAGAGACACCATGACCGCGAACCACGAAGCAGACCTATTCGGGGCCCTGCCCGCCGTCACCGAGGCGGAGCTGGCCACCCTGCACGACCGCCTGGCCGAGCGCGCCGACGCCGACGGCGTGCTCGACGTGGCCTACCGCACGCTGGACACGCCGGTCGGGACGCTGCTGCTGGCCGCGACCCCGGCCGGCCTGGTCCGGGTCGCCTACCCCATCGAGGGCTACGACCAGGTCCTGGAGAACCTGGCCGCGCGGGTCAGCCCCCGGATCCTCAGGGCCCCCGGGCGGCTCGACGCCGCCGCGCGCGAGATCGACGAGTACTTCGCCGGCCAGCGCCGCGCCTTCGGCCTGCCGCTTGACTACCGCCTGTCCTCCGGTTTCCGCCGCATCGTGCTGACCCACCTGCCCGGCATCGGTTACGGGCAGACCGCCAGTTACGCCACGGTCGCCACCGCCGTGGGCCGCCCCAGGGCGTTCCGGGCCGTCGGCACGGCATGCGCGACCAACCCGCTGCCCGTGGTGCTGCCCTGCCACCGGGTCGTGCTCTCCGACGGCCGCCCCGGCAGCTACCGCGGCGGCCCGGCCGCCAAGCAGCTCCTGCTCGACCTGGAGGCAGCAGCATGACCTGCCGGGCGGCAGCCCCCGAGGCGCGTTAGGCGGGTTGATCCCGGCGGGTCTCATTGATCTGAGGGTGTGTCCCCCGCCCGAGTAGACGGACGAGCGCAGCGGTTCTCATCGCGGGAGACGCAATCGGCGACGGGCGTGTGCTAGAGAGGCGACAGCGGGACGTGCCCCTACCGGCGCTAGACCGCGTCGTCACCCCTCGCCATTCCGCCGCTCGCGGGTCAGCCCGTGTTGAGAGCCAGGTCGACGGCGGACCTTAGGTCAAGCCTCGTTCCTCTGCCGTACTCCGCCTCGAAGTCGGCGTCGCCGAGGTGGGAGCGCACCTCATCCAGGCTCTGCTGGCGGAAGACGTTCTCGGGGTCTTGCCACGGCTCTCCGCTGCTCCCGAGGAATGCGTTGGCGAAGCCATGGAGGACGGCAGCTCGACACCAATCGCCGGTGTCAGAGGCGTGGCATGCCAGGCCGAGCGCTGCGTATGGGATGTCAGGTCTGTTGCCGACGCGATGGCTCTGTCGGAGGGCCCGTCGGAACGCGTCTGCGGCGCCCGCCTCGTCGCCTTCTAGCCGAAGCACCCAGCCTAGATTGATGATGGGGGTCGGGTTGTGAAGTCCAACGGCGCGATGGGCCTCCTCTGCACGTTGCAGGAAGCGTCGCGCCGAGGGCAGATCGCCTTTGCGCAGACTGAACACCCCTGCATTGTTGTAAAGGCCTCCAGCGAGGCTCTGATCCCCGGATCGTTCGACGCACGCGATGGCCTCAGCCGCTAGCGCCTCGGTCCGATCGGGCTGTACCCGGTCGATACACATGAGAAGGAAGACCAGGCTGGGACCTAGCAGGCCGTCGTCACCGGAGCGCTTGGCGCGTTCCACCGCGGCGTCGCCGTACGCAAAGCCGCGCTCCGGCATTCCGGCGAAGTAGAGGATGCAGCACAGGACCTGCCCAGCCTCGATGAGCAGGCGATCCTCCCCCAGCTGGTCGGCGATCTCCATGGCTTCTTCGCCAAGGCGCAGCGCCAGCTCCATGTCGACCCCCCGGGCGATCATTGCTGCGCTCCCCAACGCTGCGGACCGCAAAGATGGATCAGTCCTCGCTTCGGGTCGCTCCAGCACCGGAACGAGCACACCGAGCGCCCGTTCCCGTTGCGCGTTCTCCGCCCAGAAACGGACAAGCGCGGCCCCGAACCGCAAGACCTGCTCCGTCCCCTTCGGCACGTCGGCTGCGCCGGCTGCGTAGTCGACCGCCCGCCATATGTTCCCCTGCTCGGCGTTCAGCCTGCGGATCCACCTCACCTGCTCCCGCCCCGCGAACTCCGTCCTGGCGGCCTCGGCGACCGAGAGAAAGCAGCGGCAGTGCGCCTGGCTCAGTTCGTCGGCCTCCGATCCACCCGCCTCGATGAGCCGCTCCGCCGCGAACTGCCGGATCGTTTCCATCAGCCGGTAGCGAAGAGCACCACCGTCGGCGGCCTCCGCCACGACGAGGCTCTTGTCGACGAGGGACACCACGAGATCGGTAACCGCGAACATGTCGAGATCGCTGCCCGCGCAGACCGCCTCCGCGGCATCGAGTTGAAACCCATCGACGAACACCGACAGGCACCGAAGCAGCTTCTGTTCCGGAGCAGTGAGCAGCGAGTACGACCAATCCACGGTCGCTTGCAACGTCTGCTGCCGGGGAAGGACGTTCCGGCTGCCGCCCGTCAGAAGCCGGAACCGCTGGTCGAGCCGATCGTTGAGATCGGCCAGCGAGAGTGCGCGAAGCCGCGAGGCTGCCAGCTCGATCGCCAATGGCATGCCGTCAAGGCGCCGGCAGATCTCGGCGACCAGAGGCGCAGAAGCCCGGTCGAGAACAAAGCCCACGCCCTGCGCCGCAGCCCGCTCCGCGAACAGGGCGAGCGCGTCGGAGCCGTTGGGATCCACCTCGCCACTGTCGCCATCCTCGTCGGGCAAAGACATCGAGGGCACCCGGTAGATGGTCTCGCCGGCGATCCCCAGCGGCTCGCGGCTGGTAGCCAGCAGACGGATCTCGGAGCAGCAGCGCAAGGTGGCGTCGGCGATCTTCGCGCAGGCACCGATGAGATGCTCGCAGTTGTCGAGCACGATCAAAGCCTGCTGGGACGCCAGGCCCGAAACCAAGATGTCGAGCGGCGACTGACCCGAGTGCGCCGCCATCCCGAGAACGTCAAGGATCGTCGAGGCGACCGCGTCCTCGCTGGAGACCGGCGCGAGCTCGACGAGCCACACCCCATCGCCCGAGCCATCGAGCAGCTCGGCAGCTAGCTGTACCGCCAATCTCGTCTTGCCCGCCCCCCCGGCCCCGGTGAGCGTCACGAGCCGGCAGTCTTCCACAAGGCGGCGGAGCTCGGACAGCTCCCGCTCACGCCCGACGAACCTGGCTGGCTGGGCCGGCAGGTTGTTCAGCAGGGCCGGGTTGTCAAGAGAACGCAACGGCGGGAACTCCGACTGAAGACCGGGGGCCTGCAATTGAAAGATCTGCTCAGGCCGTCCCAGATCTTTCAAACGGTGGTGCCCGAGGTCGCGTAGAGAGGTTCCGTCCGGCAGAACGTCGCGGACCAGAGCCGCTGCGGACGACGAGAACACAACCTGCCCCCCATAGGCGACTCCAGCCAGCCGGGCCGCCCGGTGGACGTCGAGGCCGACCAGCCCGGCCGCGGTCTCAGAGGCCTCGCCCGAGTGCACGCCCATCCGCACCCGAACCTGCTCGCCTTCCGGCCAGTCCCGCGCCGCGAGCTCTCGCTGCATCTCCAGCACCGCCCTGACGCAGGCCCTCGGGGAGGTGAACACGGCAAAGAATCCGTCCCCCAGTGTGGTCATCTCATTCCCACCGTGGGCCGCCAGCGAGTCGCGGATGAGGCGATGATGCTCCGCCAGGAGGCGCCCATACGTCGCCTCACCGAGGCGCCCGAGCAGTGCCGTCGAGCCTTCGATGTCGGTGAAGAGAAAGGTCAGAGTAGCCGTGGCACCAAGCCTAGGCTAAATCGGCAACTCCGCTCGTCCGCTGGGCGGGAAACCGGATTACGCTCAGTGATCAAAGCTGACCTGCGGCCCGCACGCGGAGCCGCCTAATCTGCGCGCCCAAGGGCGGTCCAGCCGATGACGACGTGCGGCGCGCACGAACGGCTATTCTGTCGCGTCGGCGTGTCGTCTAGCGAGTTATTTGTGTGAACTACGGCAAGGGGTGGGACAGTGGCTGCCATGGCGGTTGGCAGTACGCGCTGCCGGGATCGCCGCCGGCTCTCGTTTCTAGGACAGCAAGCGGTCGCGTGCGCTGTGCCAGGCCGTTCCCGTGCCAGACCGGCAGTCCGCCGATCTTTGAAGGTATCGATGCCAGGGCTGAAGGACAGGCTGACCGATGCTGGATACGGCCTCGGCTGGTCGGTTGTCTGCCGCCTGCCCGAATCGTGGGCGCAGGGTGCCTTCCGGTTTTCCGCCGACCTGGCGTGGCGGCGTCAGGGTCCCAGGGTGCGGGTGCTGGAGGGCAACCTGCGCCGGGTGATCGGGAACGGGGCGCCAGGCGGCCAGCTGCGCGGGCTGTCCAGGCAGGTGATGCGCTCGTATGCGCGCTACTGGCTCGAGGCATTCCGGCTGCCGGTGATGCCGGCCGGCCGGCTGCTCGGGGGGATGCACGTCACTGGGCATAGCCGGGCCCTATTCGAATACCCTGCGGCCGGCCGCGGGGTGATCCTCGCCTTGCCGCATATGGGCAACTACGACGTGGCTGGCGCGTGGCTGATCGCCACGGGGGCCGGCTCGGTTACCGTGGTGGCGGAGCGGCTGAAGCCGGAGTCGGTCTATGACAGGTTCGTCGCGTTCCGCGAGGGTCTCGGCGTGGAGGTGCTGCCGGCCAGCGGGGGGATGAGCAGCGCGTTCGGCATCCTGGCGGAGCGGCTGCGGGCAGGCAAGACGGTCGGCTTGGTCTGTGACCGCGATGTCACCGGCCGGGGCATGGAGGTGGAGTTCTTCGGCGAGAAGGCCCGCATGATGGGCGGCGCGGCTGCGCTGGCCGTGCAGACCGGCGCGGCGCTGGTGCCCGTGATCTTGTGGTTCGAGGGTGATGACTGGGGCGCGCATATTCATGAAGCGATCCCGGTTCCTGCCGAAGGCGACGGGGAGCAGAAAGCGGCGGCGATGATGCAGGAGGTCGCGCGGCTCTTCGAGGCCGGAATCCGGGCTCATCCACAAGACTGGCACATGCTGCAGCGCGTCTTCGCCGCCGACCTCGACCCCGGGCGGCTGCGGCGGGCGGCCGGGAGCTAGCCAGCGTTTGAGGTAAAAACGCGGGCCGGTAGCGGGCGCCGCCCGCCGTTAGGGGCGGGCTCGCGGCGGGCCAGCACGACGGGCCACGGTACGTCCGAACGAATACTCTGTCGCCCTCCGGCTCCGGGGCGGTGCTGGAGGGCGGTGACGGCTTGGTCGCCGTCGCGGGTGCATAGTGCGGGCGCAATGCGAAGCTGGCGGGGTGGCTATCTTCCGGGCGGAGCCTGGCTGAACGAGTTCCGTCACTTCCGGGCCGGGACGATGGCATCGGGGTGCATTTCGTGCACGAGCGGGCACGCAGCGGCCGCGGAATCCCGCTGATCTTGACCAACGGCTGGCCGAGTTGCTTCGCCGAGTTCCTGTCGCTGGTGCCGCGGCTGACGGACCCGGCGGCGCATGGCATCGACGGGCCCGGTTTTGACGTGGTGATCCCCTCGCTGCCTGGCTGCGGAGCGCGCCTACCAGGCCCAGTACCGGCGATGGCGTGAAGACGACCGCGGCAACGGGGACCAGTCCGGGTTCCCAGCCGCAGGTCTCACGCGGCGGGGTGGTCAGAGCGTCGGCGCAGTTCGGGCACGGCCGGGCGCGCGGTGCCTGCGCTGCGGGCTGATTCTCGGTAGTTGCCACTGACGTTTCTCCTTTCCGGATTCCACTGTTTTGTGGATTTCACTGGGAACGTAAGGCAGGGCTGTGGATCTTCACCATGAAGAAGGCCCACAGGATGGCTCACAGTTTGTGAAAGCTCTCCGAATTACCGGCCCCGGCGTGTTCTCGCCCTCCCGCACTGCGAGCTGGCCGGGTGTGGCGCGGGACGGGTTGCGCCGTTAGGCTTTTGGCAGGCTTTCTGCGCACCTGGGCGGGCTTCACCGGCGATAGCCGGGGCTTTGGCTGTGGGCGGGGAAGGGGGGATGGCGGTGGTTGAGCCGCCTGTGGTGTCCTTCGCCGCGCTGTTGCGGCAGTTCCGGATAGAGGCGGGGCTGACGCAGGAGGAGCTGGCGGCGGCCGCGGGGCTGGGCGCGCGGTCGGTCAGTGACCTAGAGCGCGGGGTGGCGCTGACTGCCCGTAAGGAAACAGCGCGGCTGCTGGCGGATGCCCTGGGCCTGATGGGTGCGACCCGGGCCTCATTTGAGGCGGTCGCCCGGGGACGTGCGGTGGCCGCGGGGTCTCCGGTCCCGGGGATCAAGGTTGATGGGATGGCGGCTGCGACCCGGGCACTGCCGCGTGATATCTCCTCTTTCACCGGACGGGAACCGGAGCTGAAGCAGCTCGTGGGCATAACGGCGAGCGCCCCGTACTCAGCCGGCGTGGTGGGTATCCACGCCATCGGGGGAATGGCAGGGATCGGCAAGACCACCCTTGCTGTGCACGCCGCCCACCGGCTGGCGCCGCAGTTCCCCGACGGGCAGATCTTCTTGCCGCTGCATGGGCACACACCAGGCCAGCAGCCGG
The DNA here is from genome assembly GCA_963729365.1 of uncultured Actinomycetota bacterium. Classification (GTDB taxonomy): domain Bacteria; phylum Actinomycetota; class Actinomycetes; order Streptosporangiales; family Streptosporangiaceae; genus JASHPR01. The sequence continues at coordinate 133,144 of CAVSNQ010000024.1, read as the reverse complement.
TAGACCCGGCTGACGCGCTGGCCAGCCTGCTGCTGACGGCGGGCATGCCGGCCGCCCAGATTCCGCCCGGGCTGGAGGCACGGACAGCGCTGTGGCGCGACCGGCTGGCCGGCAAGCAGCTGCTGCTGGTGCTCGATGACGCGGCCAACAGCGAGCAGGTCCGGCCGCTGCTGCCCGGCACCGCCGGGAGCTTGGTGCTGGTCACCAGCCGCCGCCACCTGACCGCGCTGGAGGATGCGCAGGCGGTCAGCCTCACCACACTGTCGGCAAGCGAGGCTGCCGAGCTGCTGACCCGGCTGGCGGGCCGTCCCGGTCTTGAGCCCGGTGATGCGGCGGTGGCTGAGATCACCCGCTTGTGCGGTTACCTGCCGCTGGCAGTCGGGATGCTGGCCCGCCAGCTGCACCACCACCCCGCCTGGACCGCCGCCGAGCTGGCGGACGAGCTGGCGGCCGCGCGCGACCGGCTAGAGCTGATGCACGCCGAGAACCTTTCGGTGACCGCCGCGTTCGGCCTGTCCTACCAAGACCTCATACCCAGCCAGCAGCAGCTGTTCCGCCGCCTAGGCCTGCACCCAGGAACCGACATCGACGTCTACGCCGCCGCCGCCCTCGACGGCACCGACCTGGCCACCGCCCGCCGCCAACTGGATGCGCTTTATGACCACTACCTGATCGGCGAGCCCACGCGCGGCCGCTACCGTTTGCACGACCTGATCGGCGAGCACGCCCGCGCCCTCGCCGACCGCGTTGACCCCGACCGTGACCGGGACGGCGCCGTCGCCCGGCTGCTGGATTACTACCAGCACGCCGCCGCCCGCGCCGGCGCCCTTATCGCCCGCCGAGCCCGCCCCGCCCCGGCCGCCCCGGCCGCCGCGGATGGCACGGTCCCGGCCGCGGTTCTCACCCTGGCCGACCGTGAGCAGGCGCTGGCCTGGGCCCGGGCCGAGCGCGCCAGCCTGCTCGCCTGCCTGGACCATGCCACCAGTACCGGCCAGCACGCCCGGGTCATCGCTCTCACTGCCGGCCTGGCCGGGCTCATGCGGCTCGATGGCCCGTGGGCCGAGGCCATCACCCGGCACACAGCCGCGGTCCAGGCCGCGCGGTCTCTCGATGACCGGCTCGGCGAGGCGAACGCCCTCGACGACCTCGGGGACGTCCGGGAACTGGCGGGTGAGTTCCCGGCCGCGACCCACGCGCTGGAGCAGGCCCTGGCCATCTACCGCGACCTCGGCGACCGGCTCGGACAGGCCAACGCCCTCCGCGACCTGGCATACGTACGAGGGGCCGATGATTACCCGGCCGCGGCCCACGCGCTGGAGCAGGCCCTGGCCATCTACCGCGACCTCGGCGACCGGCTCGGACAGGCCGACGCCCTGACCTGGCTCGGGATCCTACGGGCGGTGACGGGTGATTTCCGGGCCGCGGCCCGGGCCGAGGAGCAGGCGCTGGGCATCTACCGCGACCTCGGCGACCGGCTCGGCGAGGCCGGCGCCCTGACCTGGCTCGGGGACGTGCGGCGGGCGACGGGTGACTACCCGGCAGCGGCCCACGCGCTGGAGCAGGCCCTGGCCATCTGCCGCGACCTCGGCGACCGGGCCGGCCAGGCCACCGCCCTCATCTTCATCGGGGATCGGTGGCGGGCGACGGGTGACTACCCGGCAGCGGCCCACGCGCTGGAGCAGGCCCTGGCCATCTTCGGCGACATCGGCCACCGGGAATACTACGCCATCGCCCTGGCCGGCCTCGGGGACGTGCGGCGGGCGACGGGTGACTACCCGGCAGCGGCCCAGGCACTGGACCAGGCCCTGGCCATCGCCCGTGACATCGGCGACCGGGGTAGTGAGGTCGAGATGCTAAACCTGAGAGGGACGCTGCACCGGGTCAGCGGGGACCTGGCGCAGGCAGAAGTGTGTCACCAGCAGGCCCTGGGACTGGCCCGCGCTATCGGCAGCGCCTGGGACGAGGCTCACGCACTGGCCGGCCTGGGCCGTCGCGCAGTCGCCGCCGGCCGCACCGGCGAGGCAGAGGACAAGCTGCTGCAGGCGCTGGAAATCTTCCAGCGGACCGGCGCGGCCGAAGCCGCTGACGTGGCCGCCGAACTCGACGCCCTCACCGAGGAAGAGCCGAGGAAGGACAAGCCTTCTGCGGCAACGTGACCGAACCGGATAATCTGTGCGCCTAGAGCCGGACCAGCGGCGGAAACCGAACTTCGCGCTAAATAGGCGTTCAGCGCGAACTTGCCGCCCGCCGTGCCGACCGAGTCAATCACGCTCCGTGATGGCCTAGGAACGGGCCTGGGCGGCCAGCCCGTTGTGGCCGGGACCGCGCGGAATGATGGGCCAGATGTCGGTGACCACGTCGTCGCGGACCACGTGGTAAGCGTCGTACCAGTTCACAGTGGTCGGCGAGTACCCGGGCACCAGCGCCACCGAGTCGCCCACGCGCAGCGGCGAGCCGTCGGGCGCGGCGAAGATGCCGTGCTCCTCGTCGAACCGGAACGACGCGAGGTCGTGGCCGACGATCGTCACGTCGGCCGGGGCGGCGACCGACTTGTTGCCGGCGTCGACGATCACCTTGCCGCTCTGGCGGCTGATCACGCTGGCCTGGATCGTGAGCGAGTGCTCGAAGCCCGGCACCATCTGGCCGTGATAGTTGTCCATGATCACGTACGTGCCGGCCTGGATCTCGGTGAGCCCGGGGAAGGCCGCCGTCCAGTTCCAGGTGGCGATCCCGCCCGCCGACCGGATCGGGCAGCCGATGCCGTCCGCCTCGATCAGGTCGGCGACGCCGGTGAAGAACGACATGGCCTCGCGCTGGCGCTCATGCCGCAGCTCGTCGTCGATGGTCAGCGAGCAGTGCCCCTCGTAGCCGGTCAGCCCGTCGAAGCGGAGCCCGGGCAGGCCGGTCACATGCCGGGCCAGCGCCAGCGCATCCTGGGCGGTGTCGACGCCGCAGCGGTCCATGCCGGTGTCGACCTCGACCAGGACCCCGAGCGTGGACCCGGCCTTGACGGCGGCGGCCGACAGTGCGGCGGCGTTCGGCGCCTCATCCACGGCGACCAGGATCCGGTGGTCCCTGGCCAGCCCGGCGAGCAGCCCGATCTTGTCCGGGTGCGACACGGTGTTGACCACGAACAGGTCGTCCATGCCCGAGCTGGCCAGCACGGCCGCTTCCCACACCGTGGCCATGGACAGACCGCCGGCGCTGGCCTCAACCTGCCGGCGCGCGATCTCCGGGCTCTTGTGCGTCTTGTAGTGCGGCCGGATCGTGGTCGTCCCCATCTGCCGCAGCGCGCCCGCCATGTGGTCGATGTTGCGCTGCGCGGCGTCGATGTCGAGCACCAGCGCCGGGGTGACCAGCTCGTCGCGGCGCCGGCCGATCGCATACCCGTACTGGCGCTGCACGCGGTCGCGGGCCTCCTGCAGCAGCGGCGCGGAATCCGGCATGGTCTACCTCCTCTGTTCGGTGTTCACGTCCCGCACTACAGCTCCGCGTTCACGATGAAGCCGGCGTCCACGAGCAGCGTCGCCGAGTTCACGTAGCTGGCGTCGGCGGACAGCAGGTAGGCGATCGTGCCCGCGAGTTCCTCAGGCTCCGCGCCCCGGTGCAGCGGGATGCGGTCGACGTAGTACTTCAGCACCGCCTCGTCGTCCAGCAGCGGCGCGCTCATCGGCGTCTTGACCCAGCCCGGCTCGACCGCGTTGACCCGGATGCCGTGCGGGCCCAGGTCGCAGCCGAGCGCCTTGGCCAGCATGCTGATCGCGCCCTTGGTGCCGCAGTACGCGGTCTGGCCCGGGGCGCCGACGTGCGCCGAGATCGAGCTCACGCAGCAGATCGCGCCGCCGTGGCCCTCCCGGATCATCTGCTTGGCGCCTTCCGTGCAGACCACCCAGGTGCCGCGGACGTTGGTCTCGAACAGCTTGTCAAAGTCCTCCAGGGAGGTCTCGTCCCACGTCATGAGCGGGTTGATCGCCGCGTTCGACACCACGAGGTCGAGCCGTCCGCCGCGCTCGGCCACGGTGCGCACCATCGCGACGACCTGCCCGGGGTCACGCATGTCCGCGACGACCGGGAAGGCCTCCCCGCCCGCCTCCTCGATCCGCCGCAGCGTCTCGGCCGGATCGGTCGTGGGCAGCTGGTTGACGCCCACGACCGCGCCCTCGGCGGCCAGGCGCACCGCCGCCGCCTGCCCGATGCCCGTCGTCGCGCCCGTGACCAGCGCGACCTTCCCCTCGAAGCGCCGCTCCATAACAGTCCTCCCGGCTAGATTCTGGCTAGAAGATGGCGATCGGGTTCCACGGCGACCCGGTCCCGCCGGGCAGCCGCAGCGGCAGGCCGACGACCATGAAATCGAACCGGCCCTCCTGCTCGCACGCCCGGGCGACGTCCTCGAGCTGCAGGCTGTCCGATGCGAACATCCCCATGGCCGTGACCTGGAGCGGGTGGATCGGGTACAGGATGCCCTCGACGTTGCTGGGGACCGTTTCCCCGTCGCCGTCCGGCAGGAAGGCCGCGATCCGGCGCTCGTGCATCCAGCGGATCGTGTCGACATGCAGGCCGGCCTTGCCTTCGCCGGCCGGCGGGTAGCCGTTGTCCCACGCGCCGAGTTCCAGCCGGCGGCGGTGGTGGCCGGTGCGGAACACCAGGATGTCGCCCTCGCCGAGCCGGACGCCCTGGTCCTGCTCGATCGCCTCGAGTTCCGCGCGCGTCACCGCCTCGCCCGGCTCGAGCCAGCCGACGCCGCGGAACCGCGGCACGTCCAGCAGCACGCCCCGGCCGACCAGCCCCTCGCTGTAAGCCGTCACGTCGAGGGCGGTCGCTCCCTGCGAGGTCATGACCTGCTGGGCGGGCCGGCCGTTGTAGACGGAGCCCTGGTAGGCGATGTGACAGAGCGCGTCCATGTGGGTGTGGCAGTCGCCGTGGAAGGCGAGGCCGACGAAGTCCGTGGCGAACGTCACCGAGCTCGAGCCGATGTCGATGTCATGGCCCTGCACCACGTGGTGGATCACCGGGCTCGCGTTGTCCGGCCCGGCCGCCCGGTTCATCGGGATCGCCATGGTGGCGCGCCGCCCGGACCGCACCAGCCCGGCCGCCGCCCGCACCGTGTCCTCGGTGATGTAGTTGAGCGTGCCGAGCTCGTCGTCGTCACCCCAGCGGCCCCAGTTCTTGACCGACTCGTAGATCTCGTCGAACTCCCGCAACGTCACCGGCGCGGGTGGCGTCGTCCTGGCCGTCACCTTGCTCACGTGCTCACCTCCGGAGGAACTGGTCGTAGGCCGCCTGCGGCTTCACCGACTCGTGCACCACCGCGCTGACCGCGCGGATCATCGCGACCGGGTCATCGCTCTGGAATATGTTCCGGCCCATGTCGACGCCCGCCGCGCCCTCCTCGACGGCGCGGTACGCCATGGTCAGGGCGTCGAGCTCGGGCAGCTTCTGGCCTCCCGCCATGACCAGCGGCACCGGGCAGGCCGCGGTCACCGTGTCGAAGTCCTCGGCGCAGTGGTACGTCTTGACCACGTGCGCGCCGAGTTCGGCGCAGATCCTGGTGGCCAGCCTGAGGTAGCGGGCGTCCCTGGTAAGCTCCCGGCCGACCGCCGTGACCGCGAGCACCGGGATGCCGAACCGCTGGCCCTGGTCCACCAGCCTGGTCATGTTGTGTACCGACTGCGTCTCGAACTCGCCGCCGATGAACACCTGCACCGCGACGGCGCAGGCGTTGATGCGGACGGCGTCCTCCATGCCGACCGCGATCTGCTCGTCGGAGAGCTCCCGGAGGATGCTCGGGCCGCCGCTGGCCCGCAGCACGATCGGCGTCCGCGACGCCGCCGGGATGGTGGAGCGGACCATTCCGCGCGTGGTCATCAGCGCGTCCGCGTGCGGCAGCAGCGGGACGATGGACAGGTCGACCCGCTCCAGGCCGGTGGTCGGGCCCTGGAAGTAGCCGTGGTCGATGGCCAGCATCACGGTGCGGCTGGTGGACGGCCGGAACACCCGGGCCAGCCGGCTCTGCATGCCCCAGTCCAGCGCGCCGGAGCCCTTCAGCGGGAACGGCTCGCGGCGAGCGGCCACCGACGGCGAGAACCGGGATCTGTCGTCGTCCGCCATGTGTCCTCTCTCGGGTCCGGTGGGTGGGCGGTGAGCCGCGGGCGGGCCGCGGCGCGGCTAGGCGCCCGCGGCTCGCCAGAGCGGGGTGAGCAGGCCTTCCTCGGACAGGTCGAGCATCCGCGCGTAGACCTTGCGCCAGGCCGCGTAGCCGTCGTGGTAGGCGGCGACGGCCGCCGGGGCCGGCTCGAACGTTGCCGTGCGGCGGCGCAGCACCGGTTCCAGCTCGGTCAGTCCGGAGTGGAGCCCGGCGCCCACTCCGGCGCACAGGGCGGCGCCGAGCGCGCTGCTCTCGGTCACCGCGGGCACCTGCACCGGCAGACCGGTCACGTCGGCGATGATCTGCGGCCAGAGCGCGCCCTTGGCCCCCCCGCCGCTGAACGTCAGCTCCGTGATCTGCGTGCCGGTGAGCCCGCCGATGATGGCCAGGTGCCCCCTGACCACGTAGGCGGCCGCCTCCTCGATCGCGCGGACGCAGGCCGCCTGCCCGGAGCCGGCCTGGGCGCCCCGGTCGTTCAGGTCGAACTGCAGGAACGACGGGCTGGCGTGCACCCACCGGCGCGCGTTCATCAGGTTCGACAGGATCGCGATCACGCCGTTCGAGCCCGGCGGGATCCGCGCCGCGGCCTCTTCCATGACCACGTACGGGTCCACGCCGCGGCTGCGGGCGGCGGCCGCCTCGGCCGCGCAGAACGCGTCCCGGTACCAGCGCATCGCCATGCCGCAGTAGAACCCGATCCCCTCGATCATCCACTCGCCCGGGCGGACGTGGCACAGCGTGCGGAGCCTGATCTCCGGGTCGATGAGCGGGTAGCCCACGAGCATGGTGTTCTGCCAGAAGGTTCCGGCCAGGACGGTGAACTCCCCTTCCCGCACGCCCGCGCCGAGCAGGCCCAGCTGGGTGTCCGCTCCGCCGGCCACCACCGGGGTGCCGGCCCGCAGGCCGGTCTGCTCCGCGGCCGCCGCCGTGACCGCGCCGACCACGGTGCCGGGGTCGGCCACCTCGGGCAGCACGCCGGGCGAGATCCCGCAGATGCGCGCGATCTCGTCCGACCAGGTCCTGGCGGACAGGCGGAACATCCCGGAACTCGAGCCGCAGGACGGCTCGGTCACCTGCACGCCCGCCAGCCGGTACACGATCCAGTCACTGAGCAGCCCCAGGCTGTGGATCGCGCCGAAGATGTCCGGGCGGCGGGCGGCCAGCCAGCGCAGCCGGGCCGGCGAGGTGATCGAGACCCAGTCGCCCGCCTCGGCGTAGATCCGCTCGGCCGCGCCCTCGGCGATCAGCTCGCTGGCCTCGCGCGCCGCCCGGCTGTCGACGTTCGGGCAGGCCCAGATCTCGCTGGCCCGCCCGGTCGTAGAGCACGATGCCCTCGCGCATGCTGGTCGCGGCGACCGCCGCGACGTCATCGCCGGTCGCATCGGCCAGGCGCAGCGCGTCCCGGATGCAGGCCGTGATCAGGATCCAGTTGGCCTGCACGTCGAAGTCCTGGCCCCCGGGAACGCCCGGCGGCTCGTGGTGGGTCCACTCCCGGAGCGAGACCGCCACCTGCTCTCCGGCCTCGGTGAACAGCAGCGCGCGGCAGCTTCCCGTGCCCGCGTCGATGGCCAGCAGCAGGCGACGCCCCCGGCTCATGACACCGCCTCGTGGCTGGCGAGAGCCTCGGGGTTGACCAGGTGATCAGGGACCTTCCCGGCCAGCAGGCTGGCCACCGCCTCCGCGGCCATCACGGCCCCGCGATGCAGGGTCTCGTGGGTGGCGCCGCCGATGTGCGGGGTGATGACCACGTTCGGCAGGTCGAGCAGCGGGTGGCGGTCCCCGGCCGGGCGCGGCTCGACCACGTCGAGCGCCGCGCCGGCCAGCGGGCCGCGGGTCAGCGCCTGCAGCAGCGCGCCCTCCTCGACCAGCGACTCGCGCGCGGTGTTGATGAAGAAGGACCCCGGTGGCATGCGGCCGAACTGGCTGGCGCCGAACAGGTGCCTGTTGTCTGCCGTCGCCCTGGCGTGCACGGAGATGATGTCCGACCGGCTCAGCAGCTCGTCGAAGCCGACCATGGCCACGCCCGCGGGAACGGTGCCGGGCGGCACCGGATCGTAGGCGAGGATGGTGAACCCGAGCGCGCGGCCGCGGACGGCCACGTCCCGGCCGACATGGCCCAGGCCGACCAGGCCCAGCGTCTTGCTGGCCGCCTCCCCGCCGATGAACTCCCGGCCCTCATACACGCTGTGCGCGTGCTGCCCGCCGTCCAGCAGGTAGCGGCTCGATGCGGGTACGCCTCTGATCAGCATCAGGGCGAACGCCAGCGTGAGCTCGGCGACGGCCTCGGCGTTCCGCCCCGGCGCGCTCGCGACCGGTATCCCCCGCTCGGTCGCCGCGGCCACGTCCACGTTCACCGGCCCGCCCCGGGCGCAGCAGACCAGGCGGAGCGGCGCAACGTCCAGCACCTCGGCGGTGACCGGGGCGCCGTGCACCACGAGGACGTCATGGCCGGCCGCGGCCGCCGCGACGTCGGCCGGGTCGCCGGTGTACTCGCGCAGCCCGCGCAGCGACTCGGCTCGCCGCGGCTCGGCGCGCGGCGGAGCCGCGTCGCCGCCCGCGATCTGCAGCTCGGTGACGGCGACGGCGTCGCCGAGCACGGCGAACGCACCGGTGAAGACGCTGGCCGGCATGTAGGCGTCGCCGACGACGAGAACCCGCGCCGGGCCGGCCTGGCTCACGGGTAGACGTAGGTCGGCTTGAGGTCGATCGCGTGCCCGCTGCCGGATTCGAGCACGAACTTGAGCATCGGCGCGGTGTTGAGGTAGTAGAACTCGATCGAGTCGCCGATCCGGCCGCTCATCAGGATCTCGGCGCCCTTCGACCGCCAGTGCTCCTGCATCAGCGCGCTGTCCTGCTCGGAGTGCTTCATGCAGGCAATGTGCTGCACGCCCTCGCCGTGAGCGTCCAGGAACTCCTGGTAGATGCTCGGCCCGCTGACCGGCTGGATCAGCTCGAAGCCGAGCCCGTCGACGGACGCCTCGGCGCCGATCATCCGGTACTCGACCGGCTCGCCGTTCACCCGCGTGTCGTGCAGCAGCGGGGGCTTGTAGTCGAACACGCTCCACGGGCCCCAGCCGAGCGTCTCGGTATAGGTCTTCAGCGCCGCCTCGATGTCACGCACCACCACGGCGATCTGGGTGATCTTCATCGCGGTGGGCGGGGCCGCGATCCGCGGGCCGTTACTGCTGGTCATGATGTTCCTCCTGAACTTGCTCCCGGGCCGGTGAAGGGGGCAGCCAGAGCATCCGCTCTCCTAGTGACTGCTTCCCGACTGCTCGAACACCAGCTGGGCCTTCTGCATCCAGTCTTCCTGGCCGCGGATCTTGAGGTAGATCAGCACCGCGATCGTCACCACGAGGATGGCGATGAACACCATCAGGCCCCAGAAGACCACTCCGCTGCTGGTGAACGGCGAGAAGTACGACTTCCAGACCACCACGATGCCGGCCGCCGACGCGATCACCGGCACGACCACGTGCAGCAGCGGGTTGAACTGGGCCCGCCCCTCGGTCAGGTAGTACTTCACCACCCCGATGTTGGCCAGGATGTACATCAGTACCAGGCCGATCGTGATCGCGTTGGCCCAGGTGAAGAACACGTTCTCGACTCCGAAGATCAGGACGCACGCGAACGCGACGACCTGCATGCCGACCTGCAGGTGAATCGCATTGATCGGCGTCTTACGGGTCGGGTTGACCTTGCCCAGCGCGGTCGGCAGCACCCCGGAGCGGCCCATGCCGTACCAGGTCCTGGTCCCGCCGTTGAAGCAGGCGATCGATACCGCGATGGCCGAGTTCAGCAGCGCGAACAGCAGCAGCACCCAGGCGCCGCCCCACACCCGCTGGGCCAGCGTCGCCACCGGGAACGCGATCGCCGTGGGAATGGTGCCGACCTTGTGGGTGCCGATGCCGACCAGGTACCCCCAGGTGACGAAGACGAAGTAGATCATCAGAATGACGACGGATCCGACCAGGCCGATCGGCACGTTGCGCTTGGGGTTCTTGCTCTCCTCGGCCATCGGGCCGGTGGATTCCCAGCCGCTGAACGCGAAGATCGAGAACACCACCCCGAGGAACAGATTGCCCGCCAGGTGGAAATTGCCGGGGTTCAGCGGCGCGAAGTTGAAACCGCCCGGGCCCGCCGACACCAGGCCGGTGATCGCCAGCGCCACCATGATGACGATCTCGATGCTGCCGGTGATGATCAGCGCCTTCTCCGAGATCGTGATCCCCTGGTAGGAAAAGTAGATCACCAGCGCCAGGCCGGCGACGACCCAGATCCACCACGGGATGTTGACGCCGTACTCCGCCTTGATCGACGGCTGGAGGACGGTGTACGAGAGGTACGACAGCGTGAGGGCGGCGACCGGCGGCAGCCAGACCGAGAACAGCACGCCGGCGAAGAACCCGGCCCGCGGGTGGAAGGCCCGCGCGATCCAGGTGTACCAGCCGCCGGCCGACGGGAACACCTTGGCCAGCTGAGAGGCGTTCAGCGCCTGCAGGCCCAGCAGCACGCCGCCGAACAAGAACGCCCACGGCGTGGACAACCCGGCGAAGCTCACGATGAACACGAAGGACGCGAGGATCGCGAAGGACGGCGCAATCGTCGCTATTCCCTGCATCAGAATCCCGGGAAGCCCGACCGCGTTCTCCCGCAGTTCGGTCTTGACGCTCCCCTGAGCCGACTTTCCAGCCTCGATTGCCACGCCTCTCTCCCTTCCGCTCTTCCTAGATGGCCTTCTCCTTGAGCTGCATTGCGATCACGTCGAGGCAGGCGGGCGCCGTCGCGGCGCTCGCTGTCTGGGCCCAGGCCAGCATGGGCTCACGGCCCGGGTAACTCACCGTCGATCACCTGGTCACCGCTGAGCGGGAGGACCGCAAGCCCCAGTGCGGCATGTCCGGCGCGCCGATCGCGCCAGAGGGTGACGATGCTGACATCCGACCTCCCGGCGAGGGGCTGGCTGCGATCGGGGTGCCGCGGCGCGCTGGGACGGCCTGAAAATCCAAAGCGCCTGCCGTGAGATCATTAAATATGGCTGCGCACATGTCAAGCCTCTGAGAACTTGCTCACCATGGGAGCCGGGCGGTATGAACAGCACACGGGTCGACGTCGTCACGCGCTGGAGCTCCGAAGAGCTCCTGCTGCGGGTGGCCTGGTTCTATTACAAGGACGAGCTGACCCAGGACGAGATCGCCAAGCGCTTGTCCGTGTCCCGGGCCTCGGTCGGGCGGCTGCTCGACCGCGCCCGGCGAGTGGGCCTGGTGACGATCCAGCTGAATGCGGAATACCTTGACGCGTTCGAGCTGAGCGCCCAGCTGCGGCGGGTATTCGGCCTGTCCGAGGCGCTCGTCGTGCCCGACCACGAGCAGGAACCCGCGGACCGGCACGCGCTGAACGCCCGCGTCGGCCTTGGCGGTGCGCAGTTCATCTCCACCCATCTGCGACCCGGCGGAACTCTCGGGGTCGGCTGGGGCGAGACCGTGTCGAGGGTCATCGCGGCGACCAACTTCGGGTCGGCCGGGCCGGTGCACATGGTGACCCTGACCGGCGGCGTCGACGGTTACCTGCAGACGATCCTGTCGTCCAAGGGCGAGTCCGCCGCCGACGCGGACCTCACCACGGCCACGGTCATCCCTGCGCCCAACATCGCCTCGTCACCGTCGCTGGCGGCCGCGCTGCGCGAGGAGCCGACCATCCAGGACGTGCTCAAGCAAGCTCGCAGCGTCGAGCAGGCCGTGGTCGGCGTGGGCACGCCGACCACGGACGCGACGATCGTGCAGCTTGGCTACCTGACCGCCGCGGATGCCCGGGGCCTGCGCGAACAGGGCGTTGTCGGCGACATTCTCGGCCAGTTTTTCGACGCGGACGGCAAGGTGGCGGACGTGCCGATTCACGACCGGCGGATCGGGATCGACCTGTCCGACCTGCAGTACATCCCGAAGGTGGTCGGCGTCGCGGGCGGCCTGCACAAGGTCCCTGCCCTCCTGGGCGCATTGCACGGCGGATTCCTGGACGTCCTGGTCACCAACGAACTGGTCGCCGTCCGCCTGCTGGAACTCGAGCGCCGCCGGTGACCGGCCGCGTGCCGCACCCCGGCCCGAGCCGCAGGACGCGGCCGGTACTGCCGACTGCGAGCAGGTGTCCTCGACTTGAACGGATTCTCAACCGCCGGTGAGCCGAGCGCGCCGGCCCGCACGGCCGCGGCCGTCAGCGATGAATCCGAGGCCGCCCAGTCGTCCTATGAACGATGCCGCACGACGGGAGACCTGGCCATAAGCCGTGAACCGCAGATCGAGCCGCGCGTCGCGCTGCCCTACGCCGGGCTCCGGATGCGCGTCACTATGGAGAGCCTGTCCGGCGCGGTAGACGAAGCGTTCACCCAGCTGTTCGGGTGGCTGGCGGAGCACGGCACAGCGGTCGCCGGCCCGCCGTTCATCCGCTATCACGTGATCGACATGGAAGGCGAACTCCAGGTCGAGATGGGGATACCGGCCGGCGTGCAGGCCGGCGATGGCGACCGCATCCGCCCCGGCACCCTCCCGGCCGGCCGGTACGCGGTGCTGCGCCACGTCGGGCCCTACGACGGCCTGGTCGCCAGCAACGCGGCGCTGCAGCAGTGGGCGCGTGACCAGGGCGTGGCGCTGGACAGCCGGGATACGGCCGACGGCACCGCCTGGCGCAGCCGGGTCGAGCACTACCTCACCAACCCGGCCGCCGAACCCGATCCCGCGAAGTGGGAGGTCGACGTCGCCTACCTGACCGCCGAGGGCTAGGCCGGCCCCAGCAACCGCTGCTTCAGGGCAGCGGGGGCGAAGCTGGCGTCGAAGCTGGCCCGGGCGAGGGCGCGCAGCTGATCGGCGGTCAGGCCGAGATGGTCACGGACCCGCCGGTATTCCTCGAGCAGGCTGGTGTTGAACATCGGCGGGTCGTCGCTGCCGAGGACCACGGGCACTCCGGCGGCGAGCAGCCGGGGAAGCGGATGGGCGGCCAGCGCCGGGACAACGCCGGTGGCCACGTTGCTCGACGGGCAGATCTCCAGGGTGATCCGCTCAACCCGCAGCCGATCGAGCAACCGCGGGTCGCCGGCCGCGGCGATGCCGTGGCCGACCCGCTCGGCGCCCAGGTCGTCGATGGCGGCCCAGACCTCGTCCGGGCCGACGCTCTCGCCAGCGTGCGGCACGCTGTGCAGCCCGGCGGCGCGGGCGGCGGCGAACTCCTCCCGGAAGGCAGCGCGGCGCACCCCTGCCTCCGGTCCGCCCAGGCCGAACCCGATCAGCGCGGCGGGCGCGTGGTGCAATGCCGCGTCGAGCGTCTGCCGGGCTCCTTCCCGCCCGTCGAAGCCCGAGATGTCATACACCCAGGCCAGCTCCACGCCACGAGCCCGGGCAGCGGCGGCCCCGGCATCGAGCGCCCGAGCGAGCTCGGCCGGCCGATGCCGGCCCTGGCGTGCGACACCGGCGTGACCGTTACCTCGGCGTAGACCGTTCCCTGCGCGGCCATGTCCCCGGCCAGGCCGTCAACCAGCGTGACCACGTCCTCGGGGCTCCGCACGAGGTCGCTGACCAGGTTGTACACCTGGAGGAAGTGGGCGAAATCCCGGAACCTGAAGAACGCCATCAGCTCATCGACATCGGCCGGGACGCCACTGTCGTGATGACGCGCCGCGAGCGCCGCGACGGTGCGCGGCGCAGCCGAGCCGACCAGGTGGACGTGCAGGTCTGCCTTGGCCATCGACACGAGCCAGGCATCATCCCCGCCGAAGGCAGGTGGCGGGACCGTGGTGTCGCTCATCTGGCGCCTCCGTGATCGGAGGCGCCCTTACCGGTTGCGGAAGCCGAGCGTGGCAGGATGAATGCCCTGTTGCAGCGCCTCTCGGCCTACTTACCTTCTACCACAGGCCCGCACGGCCACAGGCCCGCACGACTCGTGAAGCCACCAGAGCACACCCGCGCGAACGCCCTCTGTCCGGCGGAGATCAATCGTCACCATCAGGTTGCCTGGCAGGATCCGCGGCCTGGAGGGTGAAGGAGAACGTGGCGCCGTGGCCGACGGCGCCCTCGGCCCGGGCGCGACCGCCGTGGCGGATCACGATCTGGCGCACGCAGGCCAGACCCATCCCGGTGCCGGGGAACTCGAGCCTGGTGTGCAGCCGCTGGAATGACTGGAACAGCTTGTCAGCGTAATAGGGATCGAAGCCAGCGCCGTTGTCGCGGACCGAGCAGAAGACGCGGGCGTCCGCGACGGGGATCATCCCGAACTCGATCGTGGCGTCGTCACGACCGGTGGTGAACTTCCACGCGTTGTCCAGCAGGTTGTGCAGGACAACGCGGATGAGGTTGCGGTCGGCTAGCGCCCAGGCGGGCTGCTGGATCGTGAACGTGACACGGCGGTCCGGGTCCTGGCGCTGGAGTCGCCCGGCTATGCCGGCCGCCTCGGCGCCGAGGTCAACCGGCTGGAGGCTGATCTCTGCCCGTGAGATGCGGTACAGGTACATGAGAGAGTCGAGAACGTCTCCTATGTGCTCGCTGGCGGCCTGGATCCGCCTGGTGTAGTCGCGGCCGGTCTCGCCGAGAGTATCGGCGTACTCTTCCGCCAGGGTGGCGCTGAATCCGGCGAGCGAGCGCAGCGGGGTACGCAGGTCGTGGGCTATCGCGTAGGTGAGCGATTCCAGGTTCCGGTCGGCCCGCTGAAGCTCGTCTCGCGCTTGCCGCTGGATGGTCACGTCGCGGACGGCGGCTGATATCAGGGTTCCCTGGCCGGTGTCGAGGGCGGACAGGGAGATCTCGGCGGGGAAGGTGGTGCCGTCGCGGCGGCGGCCGAGCAGTTCCCGGCCCGCGCCCATCAGCCGGGGCTCCGGGTTTGCCATGTAGACGGCCCGCAGGGCGGGGTGGCCTGCCTGACTCGCCTCGGGGACCAGGATCTCGACCGGCTGCCCCTCCAGTTCGTCCCGCGGGTACCCGAACAGCCGCTCGGCCTGGGCGTTCACCAAGATGATCCGGCCGCCGGAGTCCACGCATAGCATCGCATCCGGCGCTGCCTCCAGCAGCCCCCGGAACCGGGCATCGGCGCGCTGCTGGGCGGTGATGTCCCGCACCACAGCCGACAGTCCGGTGATCGTGCCGGCCTTGTCGGCGATGGAGGCCAGCGTGACCATTACCATGACCGTGGTCCCGTCCTTGCGGACCAGCTCGGCCTGAAATTCCTCCATCTGCTCGCCCTCGGCCAGGGTGGTCAGGATGTTACGCACGTCGGTGCGCCGCCCGGCGGGGACCAGCAAATCACCATGACGGCCGACAATCTCGGCTGCGGTGTAACCGTAGATCCGCTCGGCTCCCGCGTTCCAGGTCGTGATCAGGCCTTCGAGGTTCAGGGTGAGCATCGCGTCATGCGAGAACTCAACGATCGAGGCCAGCCGGGCCAGGGACTGTGCGGCCTGCCTTTGCACGGACATGTCCCTGGCGATGGACGACGCGCCGACTATCTTGCCGCTGCGGTCGCGGATGGGCGAGATCGACACCGAAACCGGGAAGGATTCGCCGTTCTTGCGCTGCCGCACGGTCTCGTAGTGCGCGATGCGCTCGCCCCGGGCGATCTTTTCGAGAATATCGTCGATCTCGCCTCTCCGGTCGGGGGGACACAGCATAGTAATCGAATGGCCGATCGTGTCCGCCGCCGAGTAGCCGTACATGCCCGTAGCACCCTCATTCCAGGTGCAGATAGTCCCGTCGAGGCTCTTGGCAATAATTGCGTCCTCCGACGATTCGAACATCGCCCAGAGTAACTGAGCTTGCTCTACGCCGCCGCCTTCCATAATATTCTGAAGCATTGGCTGGACTATATCCATCAATCCTCCGATGTCGGACCTGCCGCTAATTCCGGAACTGCTCTACCCGCGTAAAACGACTAGAATTCCTGCTCCTAGGATCATGTTTCCATAATACGCTCCGCCGCGGCTTCAGCGCATTGGCGCCAACCTGGCTGGTGTGACCTAATGCGAATTTCCGGTTACGCCGATACAGCTCCGTTGTGCACCTACCGAGGCACATGTGCGCTCGGCGGGGATCTGCCACCGACGCGCCACAGGTGGCCGCATGGGTCGGTGAAGCCTCCCAGAGCGTCGGCAAGGTCGTCCGCTAGTCACCCAGCCTGGGTCTTGACATCTCGAACTCAGATTCGAATACTAGCCGGGTGAGCAGCCGCGATGCGCCTTGGTGCCCGCCGATCGTCGAGATGAGCGGAGGGATGGTCGGCCACCTGCTCGCCTGGGAAATGCACGAACGCGACGGCTCCTGGCACGCGTGGGTGTCGTGGATCCAGCAGGCTGGCGGCCGCCACGTGCACAAGGTGGTCGACGTCCGCGCGGGCAGCCTGCAGCCGCTGGAGCACCCCGACGCATACTCCGCGGTCCCGCGCCGGGTTCGCGGCAGAGACGGGCTGATCAGGCCATGGTCCGGTGAATCCGGCTTACTCGCGGCTGGTCTTCCTGAACGCCATCCGCCAGCACCGGCAACGCACCTGCGGCGGCACGCGCGAAGGCGCGACGGGCCGCCGACGCGCAAGCTCAGAGGTGAAAGCTCGTACCGACGGTGTTCGGGACGAACGCGGCGGGCAGCCGCGCGGACATGGCGTGCTGCGCGCCAGCCGGTGCAGTGCGGGTACGAGCACGCCGGGATTCATGGCCGCCAGTTCGTCGAGGACCCGCGGGATCAGGGGCTCGAACAGCGGGCCGTTGAGGTGGAATCCGCCCAGCAGCGCGTACAGCGGCAGTCCGCCGGTGAGGCGCCGGGCGTACCGGAGCGTCCTGCCCTGGAGAATTCTCCACGGCACCTACATATGGCCTGCAGCCCGCCTGCACACCTTCGCGTTGGCCTGAAATGCGACAGGGGGAGTGGCGCGAGCAGTTGCCATAACCGAGAGATTGGCACCTCTAATACGGGAGGCCACGGAATGTCGGCGATCGAAAATATGCGCCGGTTGCTTGGTGACAAGCGCGTGTTGCCGGTCCTCTTGGTTTAGCGGGTCGCCGAAGAGAATGGATCAACTGAGATAAAGGAGGCCAGCCCATGGTCAGCGCGTCGTCTTTGCAACTCGCAATGAGCCAGTACCGTCATGCCGCCGCGATTGTCGCCGCGTGCAAGGAGAAGGGGCTACCCGTGCGCGGCGCTCACGTCGCCTTAGAGGCCGCCATTACCGAGTCGGTCCTGTGGATGTACGCGAACGGCCGCAACCCGCGCAGTTTGCAGCTGCAGCATGATCGCGTCGGCTGGGACCACGGCTCGGTCGGGCTGTTCCAGCAGCAAGTCGGCGGGGCCCCGGATTCCACCGCGAACTGGGGCACGACCGACGAGCTGATGGACGTCGCGACGAGCACCAGGAAGTTCCTCAACGCGCTCGGCCCGTTGAGCAAGTGGCAGATGAAGTCGAACTGGATGGCATGTCAGGACGTCCAGCACTCGGAGTTCAGCGACGGACACAACTACAAGGAAAACGACGCGCGGGCGATTCAGATCGGCGACGCGCTGTGG
The DNA here is from genome assembly GCA_963729365.1 of uncultured Actinomycetota bacterium. Taxonomy (GTDB): domain Bacteria; phylum Actinomycetota; class Actinomycetes; order Streptosporangiales; family Streptosporangiaceae; genus JASHPR01. Next base: position 115,474 of record CAVSNQ010000024.1, on the reverse strand, counting down.
GGCGTCAGCCCGACCGCACCGTCATCACCAGTTCCCGCGCCCGGCGTGACGTCAATTCCCGCGACGCCTGAGACGTCGGGCACCTACACCGTGCTCCCCGGCGACAACCTCACGACGATCGCGTCCCAGACTGGCACGACCGTCGCCCGCCTCGTCGCACTCAACCAGGGTAGCTACCCGTCACTCGCGCACAACCCCGGCTTGATTGAGATTGGCTGGAAGTTGCGCCTGACCGGCGCTGCGCAGGTTGCTCCGACCACGCCGGCGAAGCCGCCACAGCACGTCTACGTCGTGCAGAGCGGCGACAACCTGACGACGATCGCCAGGCTCTACGACGACCCTAAAATCACGTGGCAATCGATCGCGCAAGCGAACCATCTCGCGAACCCCGACCTGATCCACCCCGGAGAAAAGCTCGTGATCGCATAACTCGCATGCCAGCCATGCCACCTCGGCGCGTCGGCCGCACGGCCCGACTGCTCAGCCTGCGCTGACCCGACCGCAGCGCGAGCCGGGCCACTGCGGTAACCGGGCAGGTCCTAGGCTCGGCGATATGACCGAGCAGCCTCGAAGCCCAGCGCAGTACGCGTCCGACATTGACAGTGCGCGAGAGCGGCTGGTCGCGTTCGCCGTGTCATGCACCGATGACCAATGGAACGCCGCGCCGCTGGACGGCGACCCGCGACCGGTGAAGGTGGTCGTGGATCACGTCGCCCACGCGTATGAGTACCTGGCCGGCTGGATGGGCCAGATCCTCGCCGGCCAGGCGGTGACGGTGAACTCCGACGTCGTGGACGCGCTCAACGCCGAGCACGCGGCCACGGCGACGGCGGTGACCAGGGCCGAGGTCGCCGGGCACCTTCGCCGGAGCGGCGCGGCTATCAGCCAGCTCGTGGCGGGCTGCACGGCTGAGGACTTGCAGGCCGGTGACGGCCGTCTCGAGCGCCTCGCCCAGATCGCCATTCGGCATGCGGACGACCACCGCTCCGAGATCGAGACCGCGCTCGCGGCCACGGCCGGAGGTTCCCAGGCTGGTCATCGGTCATGAGGCCGGGCCTCTGAGCGGGGAAGCGTGGCCGACACCGTGGGTGCACTGGGAGTGCGCCGCGCGGCTGGGCCTGCCCGTCACTGCCGAGAGCTGGCCCGCCCGGCCGACGCTGCCGACCGGGCGCGGCCCGGGGGCGGGTAGATTCGGGAGATGAAGAAGCTGTTCGAGTTGCTCGTATGTTTCCTCCATCCCGTGGCCGTCATACTCATGTGGATCGACCTGGCGACCCGCCAGGGCATGGGGCGCGGCGCGAAGGTGGCGTGGGCCATCTTCGGCCTTATCCCGCTGGTGCCGTTCGTCTACGTGCTCACCAGTGGCGACCTGTGGTGACGGAATAGCGCACCCGCAGTCGGCGTTGTACCCGGGGCGATTTTGGGCTGCCCGAGCGGAGGATAGTGGCGAAGTGCATCACGTGCGGGACTGAATTGCATCCCGAGCGAGCGCAGAAGTATGACTACTGCATGGCCCCTGAGTGCCAGGCGAAGAACGCCAAGGACATGACGGTAGCGGTAATCGGAATGAACAAGGCCGCCGAGGAATTCGTGATCCTGGACGAACGCACCCGCGCGGACCTGGCCAGCGGCAAATATCATGATCAGCGACGCGGCTCGTTTGGCACGTCCGCCGCCACGCCGGCGACGCGGGCCGCTCACGGCACGGCCGTGCGCACTCAGCGCCCGGCCCGGCGCGCCCAGACGCAGCCACCGCGGCGCTCGGCGGCTGGCGCGCAGGCCCGCGGCCCGTGGACCAGATCGCAGGAGAAGCTGGCCCTGCTCTACAACGAACAAGGGATCCGGCCAGCCGAGATAGCGCAGAAGCTCGGCGTGAGCGCCTACCTGGTGACGCAGATCATCCTCGCGGCCAAGAACCGCGGAAAGACCTGAGCGCGGCGTCCTGCCCAGGCAGGTCGCCGGCTGGCATCCCGGCGCGGCCGGGCGGCGCCGGAGGCGGGCGGACGGCTACTGCGGGACCTGCTGCGTCTCGGCGAGGCCGCCGGCGTAGAAGCGGCGGGCTGCGTCGAGCAGCTCGTCCAGCGGCGGCCACCACGGCCCGTGCTCCAGCGACGTGAGCGTATCCAGCAGGCGGGATGCCAGGGCCGGGCTGTCCGCGAGACCGGCGACGGCCACCCGGCGCGGGCGCACGGCGCGCAGCGGACCCAGGTACAGGTCCGGGCTGGTCGCGCTGCCCGGGGCCGGGGCCATGACCAGGTAGTAGTCGGGAAGTTCGAACCGCTTGCCCCGCCAGGCCGCCAGCGCGTCCGCAGCGGGCTCCTCGAAGCCGGCGGCTCCGGCAGGCCCGGCCGACACGTCCCACATCGCCCGCCACCCGGCGGCCACATCGGCCAGCGGGTCGTCGGGCACGATCACGTACATCGAGTGGCGCCGCGCCGCCTCCCGCAGGGCCAGGGCTCCCGCCTCCCAGCCCGGCCTCTCGCGGGCCGCCGCGGGCTCGTCGGCCGAGGGCTGGCCCGTTCCGGCACCGGGAGCGCGGGCCACTGAGATGCCGGGCAACTGAGACAGCCCGGCCAGCAGCCCGTTGCCGGTCTCGCCGACCAGGACAACCACCGTGGAAGACTCGCGTCGCATCGTGCCGATCCTAAGACCTCGCGCCCGGCTACCCTGTCGAGGAGCCGGTCCGCGGGCGACGGCCCGGGATGGGCAACAGCCTAGAGGCCGAGCTTGCGGGCCTTCCAGACCTCCTCGCATGGCCATTGCCGGGCCCACTCGATGCTGGCCAGCGGCCAGCGCGTGGTCGCGCCGGGCGCGGGCCGCAGTTCCAGGAGGTCCTCGATCTGGAAGCCGCAGCGGCGGAGCAGCCGGATCAGGTCGCCGTGGCCGAGGTGGAACTCCACGGAGTCGTCGTCGGGCCATTCGAAGCGGTGCATGCCGAAGAAAGGCCGCAGCAGCCGCTCGGTTGCGGGCAGGTTGTCCTCGTCGGGAACCGTGAGCATGAGCAGGACGGAGTTGACCAGGAAGATCAGCTCGCCCCCCGGGCGCAGCAGCCGGGCCGCCTCCGGGATCCAGGCATACGGATCGCACCAGATGCTGGCGCCGTACTCGGAGATCGCCAGGTCGAAGGTGACGTCGGCGAACGGCGCCTGCTCGGCGCTGGCCTGGATCAGCGGAAACCGCAGCCCGAAACGGTCCTGCAGCCCGCGGGCGGTCGCCAGCTGGGCGGCGGAGTTGTCCACGGCCGGCCGCGCGCCGCGGCGGGCCAGCCAGGCCGAGACATAACCGGTGCCGCAGCCCAGCTCGATGCAGTCGCGGCCATCCAGATCAGCCGGAAGGACACCGGCCTGCGCCTCGGGTATCCCCCAGATACCCCACCGGGGCTCGGCCGCCGACCAGTTGCGCAAGCCCGGCCCGGCGTATTCCTGGGCCCACTGATCCCAGGCCGAGCGATTGCGGAGTACGTGGTCAGGTGTCTCGGTCACAGCCGCCAGCGTCGTCCCGGGCCGGCCATGGCGTCAACCAGGTATCTCCGGCGGCACAACCCGACGCGCACAGGGTGCGAGCATGGCCTGATGGCAGAGTTCGCGGTGAGACCCGCGCGCGCGGGTGACGCGCGGGAGGCGGCGGAGCTTTTCGCCGCGGTCGCGCAGGAGCGGGACGGGATCGCGACCGAGCCGCCGGTCGATGTCGACGAGCGGGCCGCGCTGTTCGCGCGCGGTGCCGCCGGGTCGGTCGTCGCGGTCGCCGGCGACCGGATCATCGGGATGCTGCACGTCGAGGTCAGCCGTCACGGCTTCGGCGAGTTCGGGATGCTGGTCGCGGCCGACTGGCGCGGCCGCGGGGTGGGCTCGGCGCTGGTGCGGGCGGCGATCGACTGGGCCCGCGGCCAGGGCCTGCACAAGCTCTGCCTAGAGGTGTTCGCGCACAATGCGGCCGGGATCGCCATGTACCGCAACTGCGGCTTTGTCGAGGAAGGGCGGCGGGTCAGGCAGTACCGGCGGGCCAGCGGCGAGCTCTGGGACACGATCGTGATGGGCCTGCTGCTCTGAGCCCGCTGGCGGGCGATGAATGTACCGTTGGGCACGTTCTGGCGTGCTCTCCGGTACATTCATGCGTCCGGTTCGGCCGCGAGAGCGGGTCACTCTGGTTTCCCGGCCTCCCTGGCCTGCTGCAGCTGGTCCACGGACAGTACGCCGAGCCGTCGCCACACCGGAGATGAGCTGGCGACGTAGGAGGACATCAGGACGACGGCCGGGTCCTCCAGCCACTCCGCTGGGTCCTCTCCCCGGCTCCTGTCGAACCGGGCCCTCCAGGCGGCCATGGCGTCGGCCAGCTCCGCGACCCGCGGGTCGGCCGGATCCCAGTCCAGGGCCTCGTCCACCGCGTGGTACACCCTCCGGAACTCGGGGTCGGCCATGGCCGCCGTCTTCTCCTGCACCCATGCCGGTATCAGCTCGGGCGAGAGCGCCGCCACGAGGATCCAGGCGTCGCGCTCGATCCGGACTATCCGCTCGCTGACACCCATCGCGCGGAGCTGGTCGAGTATGTCCGCGACCTCGGCGGGCAGGAAGAGCCGTTCGCCTCCGGCCAGCTCGGCAATCCGGCGCCGGGACCGGGTGAGGTCGCGGATCTTCTGCCTGAGGGCCCCATCGATTTCGCCGATGGCGGCCGAGAACTCCTCGGGCCCCGCGGTGAGCAGCTCCTCGATCCGGGCCAGGGGCACGCCAGCGTCGGACAGCGTCTTGATCCTGATGAGGTCGACCACGGCTTGCGCGCCGTAGCGACGGTAGCCCGAGGCGTCACGTTCTGGCTCTTCAAGCAGGCCGCGCTGATGGTAGTGCCGGATGGCGCGCACGGTCACCCCGGCGTGCGCCGCGAGCTGGCTTATCGTGAGCGTCGGCATGCCATCGCCTCGATCAGGCCGCAGGGCGGCGGTTGTACAGGGCTCGCGCCCAGAAATACCCCGCCAGGGTCAGGCCGACGCACCAGGCGATCGCGAGCATGGCGCTATTGCCGATCCCGGTGCCGGTCAGCAATCCGCGCACCGTGTCGATGATCGGCGTGAAGGGCTGGTTCTGGGCGAACCAGCGCACGCCGCCGGACATCGAGCCGGTGGGGATGAAGGCACTGCTGACGAACGGCAGGATCGCGGGCAGCAGCGCCAGGCTGTTCGCTCCGGCCGGGGTCTTGGCCAGCAGCCCGAACGCCACGGTCAGCCAGATCAGGGCGAGCGCGAGCATGGCGAAGACCCCGGTCGCCGCGATCCACTCGACTGGCCCGGCGGTGGGCCGGAAACCCAGCAGCACCGCGACCGCGATGACCACCGCCGCGGTGATCAGCGTCCGGATCATGCTCCCCGCGACCTGGCCGTTCAGCACCGACGAGCGGGAGATGGCCATGGTCCGGAACCGGGAGAAGATGCCCTCGCTGGCGTCGGTGCAGACGCTTATCGCGGTGCCTTCGGCCGCGAAGCCCGCGGTCATCACGAGGATGCCGGGAGTGAGGTAGTCGATGTAGCTGGCGCCTGGCGCGGTGCCGAGACCGGCGGAGAGCGCGCGGCCGAAGACGCCGGCGAACAGCAGCAGGAAGAGTACCGGGACGCAGATGCCGCTGATCGTCATCATCGGAACGCGCAGTGAGTGCCGCACGTCGCGGCGGAGCATCGTGGCCGAGTCGCGCGCGGCCAGGGAGAGAGCGCTCATCGCGGGTTGTCCTTTCCGGTGCGGGGATGGCCGGTGAGGGAGAAGAAGACGTCGTCGAGATCGGGGGTGTGCACCGACAGCCCGCCGGCCGGGATCGCCTGCCCGTCCAGCCGGCCGAGCAGGGCCTTGAGGGACCGGACGCTGCCGTCGTAGGGGACCTGCAGCACGAGCGCGTCCTCGTCGCGGGACACCTCGCCGAGGGTCCGTGCGGCCGAGTCCATCCCGTTCGTGTCGCCGAACTGCAGCCGGATGTGGCCGCCGGGGATCCGGTGCTTGAGCTCGTCCGGGGTCCCTTCGGCGACCAGCTGGCCGTGATCGAGGAGCCCGATCCGGTCGGCGAGCTGGTCGGCCTCGTCCAGGTCCTGGGTGGTCAGGAAGATGGTCACGCCCTGGGCGACCAGCTCGCGGATGATCTGCCACATGGTGCGGCGGCTGCGCGGGTCGAGGCCGGCGGTCGGCTCGTCCAGGAAGATGATCCGGACCTCGCCGACCAGCGTCATCGCGAGGTCCAGTCGGCGGCGCATGCCGCCCGAGTAGGTCGCGGCCATTCTCCTGGCCGCCTCGGCCAGGTCGAACCGGCCGAGCAGTTCGGCGGCGCGCCGCCGGCCCTCGGCTTTGGCCAGGTGATGCAGGTCAGCCATGAGGAGCAGGTTCTCCTCGCCGGTGAGCATGTTGTCCACCGCGGAGAACTGGCCGGTCACGCCGATCGCGGCCCGGACGAGCTGGGGCTGGGCGCCCAGGTCATGGCCGGCCACCCGGACCGTGCCTCCGTCGGCGGGGAGCAGGGTCGACAGGATCCGGACCGTGGTGGTCTTGCCGGATCCGTTGGGACCGAGCAGGGCGTAGACCGTGCCTTCGGCGACGTTCAGGTCGATGCCGTCGAGGACCACGTGATCACCGAACGACTTGCGCAGTCCCGTGGCCACGACGGCCGGCCGGGTGACGGTGCGGGCCAGGTTCGTGTTCATGCGCCCATGCTGCAACCCTGACCCAGGGTCAAGGTCAAGCCGGACTCCCGGGGCGCCCGCTCCCACGGCAACTACGATGGCCAGATGCCCGACCAGAAGCCCCCGCGCCTGGCGGGCGGCGAGTCAGAGACCCTGCACGCGCTGCTGCAGTACCAGCGAGACTCGCTGGTCAGGAAGGTCGCCGGGGTTGACGAGACCGCGGCGCGGCGACCGCCCGTGGACAGCGGGACCAGCCTGCTGTGGCTGGTCAAGCACATGGCCCGGGCCGAGATCACCTGGGTCCTGCGCCGCTTTGCCGGGCAGGACGTCGTCATCCCGGACGACGCGCCGGCGCCGGGCGACACTCTCGCCGCCGCGATCCAGTTCTACCGGGCGACGTGGCAACAGGTGGACGCGGTGGCGTTCAATTCAGAAGACTTGAATGAGCTCTGCCGCCAGCCGGACCACGGCGCGCCGGTGAACCTCCGCTGGGTGCTGGCCCATCTGCTGCAGGAGACGGCCAGGCACGCCGGCCACGCCGACATCCTCGGCGAGCTGACCGACGGCCGCACCGGCCGGTAGCCCTTGCCTTCCGCCGGGGCGCGGGGGCTAGCATGCGGCCATGAACGGCAAGGTTTGCGTGGTGACCGGGGCCACCTCCGGGATCGGCAAGGCGACGGCCACCGCGCTGGCCCGGCAGGGCGCGCAGGTGGTGCTGGTCGGCCGCGACCGTGGCCGCGGCGAGGCGACCGCCGCCGAGCTGGGCGCGGTGGCAGCCGCGCCGCCGCGGCTAGAGATCGCCGACCTCTCCTCCATGGCGCAGGTGCGCGCGCTCGCGGACCGGCTGGGCACGCTGGACCAGATCGACGTGCTCATCAACAACGCGGGCTTTGTCGCTGGCCGGCACCGGGTCACCGCGGACGGCTTCGAGGAGGTCTTCGCCGTCAACCACCTGGCGCCGTTCCTGCTCACCAACCTGCTGCTCGGCAAGCTGACCGCGTCGGCCCCGGCCCGGGTGATCACCGTCACCTCCGATGCGCACACGGCCGCCCGCCTGGACCTTGACGACCTGCAGATGGAGCGCGGATGGGACAGCTGGCGCTCGTACGCCAACAGCAAGCTGGCCAACATCCTGTTCACCCGGGAACTGGCCCGCAGGCTCGAGGGCACCGGGGTGACCGCCAACTGCGCCCACCCGGGGGTGGTGCGGACCGGATTCGGCCGCGAGGGCGGCACGCTGCTGCGCCTCGGCCTGACGATCGCGCGGCCGTTCCTGCTGTCACCGGAGCGCGGCGCCAGCACCATCGTGTACCTGGCCACGTCCCCGGATGTGGCAGGCGCCACGGGCGGCTACTACGTCAAGAGCCGGCTGCGCGAGCCTTCCCAGGCCGCCCAGGACGACGGCACCGCGCAGCGGCTGTGGCACCTCAGCGAGGAGCTGACCGGCCTCACCCCGGCCCGCCCGGCCGGCCCGGCCGACCCGTGACCGGACGGGTCACGACTGGCGCGGCGGCGTCCCGAAATACCGGGGGTTGGCGACGGCCAGCTTCGCGGCGACGCTGCCGGCCAGGTCGGTTTCCTGCGGGACGGGCCCGAGTTCAAGCTCGCGGGCCACGATGCCCAGGACGTTGGCGGCGACCCGGGCGTGGAAGGCGACCTGCCCGGTGGTTGCGGGCATGACCTGGTCGGTGAGGAACCCGCGTACGGCATCGAGCAGCTCGCTCACGGTGGGCCGCCCGTACGGCGCGGGAACGGGCCGGGGAAGGCCCTCCGGGCCCGGCCGCCGGGCGGCCGCCCCGGCGGCGGCATCCGGCGCGAGCAGCAACAGCAGGTCCCACTCCTGCTCGCACACGCGGCGCCCGATGGCGGCCAGCTCCACCGACCGGTGCGCACCGGACAGGTGAGCCTGGGCCTGCGACATGCACATCACGCCCCAGCGCAGCGTGCCCAGGATCTCCCACCAGCGCAGTTCCTCGAGGCTGATGTCGTCGCCGCCCGCGGCCCGGTAGGCCGCCAGCAGCTCCTCGCGGGTGCCGACGCCCGCGGCCGGCGGCCCGGCGCCGAAGCGCCACGCCTTGACGCACAGCCAGCCGAGGTCCTCGGCCGGGCTGCCGGTGTGGACGAGCTCCCAGTCGATGACCGCGCGCAGTCCCTCGGGGCCGACGATCAGGTTGCCGAGGCGCAGGTCGCCGTGCACGAGCACCGGTCCTCGAGGCGGCGGCGGTTCGGCCTCGAGTGCTTGGAGAGCCAGCTCGAAGGTGGGGCTGGCGGGCCCGAAAGTGCCGAGCAACCCGCGCAGCTCGCCGAGCGGATCCGGCGCTGGCGCCGGGAAGTCACCGGTCACTTCCAGCGCATGCAGGCCGGCCGCGAATTGCCCGAGCTGGCCGACGAGCGCTCCCCGCGCCTGGCGGTAGAAGTCATCGCGCAGGATGCGGCGGGCGATCGTCTCGCCGGCCACCCGCCGCATGACCAGGCCGGCCGATTCCCACATCTCCGGGCCGTCGGTCCACAGCAGCACCTCGGGCGCGGCCAGCCCGGCCACCCCGGCTGCGGTGATGGCCAGGGCTTCCCGGCCCATTGCCCCTGGCTCGCTGGGCCGGCCCAGCGGGTCGCGCCGCAGCACGAGCTCCGCAGCTGATCCGTCCGAGCGGATGGCGTCGAATGCCCAGGTCTCGCGGGATGCCCCGCCGGACAGCCGGGTCATGCCCTTGATGGTGACCGGGCCGAGACGGTCATGCAGCGCGTCGGCCAGCATGGCTTCGTCCATCAGTCCTCCTCCACCCCCTTGGGGGCCCGCTGGTGCATGTAACCGAACATGTACCCAGCGACGCGGCGCATCTGGATCTCCTCGGTACCCTCGGTGATGCGATAACGGCGGTGGTGCCGGTAGATGTGCTCGAACGGCTTGTGACGCGAGTAGCCGAGACCCCCGTGCACCTGCATGGCCCGGTCAGCGGCCTCGCAGCACAGGCGATTGGCCCAGTAGTTGCACATCGACACCTTGTCGGAGGCCGAGAACGGGCCGTGGGTGTCCATCAGCCAGGCCGTCTTGTGGACCAGCGCCCGCAACATCTCGCACTGGGTCTGCAGCTCGACGAGCGGGAACTGGATCGCCTGGTTGGCCGCCAGCGGCTGGCCGAACGGCCTCCGCTCCTTGGCGTAGGCCACCGACTCGTTGATGCAGTACTGGGCGGCGCCCAGGCTGGAGGCCGCCTGCCTGATCCGGTTCTCGTTGAAGAAATGCTGCACCACTTGCAGGCCCCGTCCTTCGCCGCCGAAGATCGCGCTGTCCGGGACCCGGACGTCACGGAAGCTGACCCGCGCATGGTCGGTCGGCATATTGAACGTCCACAGGTACTCCTCGACGGTGAATCCAGGCGAGCCGACCGGGGTCAGGAAGGCCGTAATCCCCTCGGCGTCGCCGGGCCGCCCGCTGGTACGGGCGAATATCAGGTCGTGGGAGGCGGCGTGCACGCCGGTGTTCCACGTCTTCTCCCCGTTTATTACCCATTCCCCGCCCGCCTCCCCATCCCCCTTCATCCGCGTCGCCGTGGTCTCCATGAACGTGGCGTCCGAGCCGTGCGCGGGCTCGGTGATCCCGAAAGCGAATCCCTTCCGGCCCGCCGCCAGGCCCTCGGCCCACTCGGCGCGCTGCTCGGCCGAACCGTAGTGGATCATCAAGAGCAGGCCGACGTTATTGCCGACGATCATGTGCTCGTTCTGCAGGTCGCAATGCAGCCCCAGGCCCTTGCTGGCCAGGTGCTCGCGGATGACGGCCATGCCCAGGTTCGTGCCGTCCCGGCCGCCGTAGTCGGCCGGGAACGCGTACCGGTAGTGCCCCGCGGCGTCCGCCCTCGTTACGACCTCGCGGAGCAGCGCCTCCCATTCCCGGTCGGGCAGGCCGCCGCGGTCCCAGTCGGTGCGGGCGTCCTCGCGCCGGTGGTCGAAGAACCGCATGTTGTCGTCCTGCTGCTCCAGCGGGCGGATCTCCCGCTCGATGAACTCATCCAGTTCGGCGAGGTAGCCGGCCAGGTCGGCCGGGATCTCGAAGTCCACGATCTTCCCCCAACCATTCGCGGGGCCGTCAGCGCCCGTGCTGGGCCTCGGCCAGCTGCTTGATGCCGGCCAGCGTGGCCGTCATGTTGGCCTGGTGCTCGGCGAGGCGGCGGAGCAGGATCCTGGACTCCTTGTCCGGCCTGGCCTCGATGGCCATGCTGATGCCGCTCGGCCCCGGGCCGATCTGCATCCACTGGGTGAGCCTGGTGCCGCCGGGTTCCGCGGCCAGGGTGAATCGCCATCGGGCGGCCGGCCGGTCCGGGTCGCCGACGGCCCAGCTCAGTACGTGCTCGGGCTGGTATTCGCAGATCGTCGAGGTGGTCTGCCAGCTGCCGACCGCCGGATGGTGGTTGCGCCCGGTGAACCGGGCGCCGAGCGCGGGGCGGGTGGCGCCGTCCAGCCACTGGCCGCCGTCGAACTCGCTGCTGAAGCGAGCGGGCAGCTGGATGTCGCAGACGAGTGCCCAGACCACCGGCGCCGGCGCGGCGACCATGAGGTCGGCCTGGGTGGTCGGGCAGTCGCTGTAGCGAAGCTCCGGCTGATCTGGCACCTGTCCTCCTGGCCGGCCGTGACCTTGACAGCGTAAGCCCGCCGGCGTTCACTGGCCCGACGCAGCCGGCCGCCAGGCCGCCAGGCCGCCACCGGGAGGGCGCGACCATGCAGGTGGGGATCAGCGCGGTGGTCTCGACCGCGGGCGATGCCGCCTTCGTGCGCGATGCCGAGCGGCTGGGCGCTACCTCGGTCTGGGTGCCGGAGACCTGGGCCCAGGATGCGCTGACGCCGCTGGCCTACCTGGCCGGCCAGACGACCGCGATCCGGCTCGGCTCGTCCATCGTGCAACTCGGCGCCCGGTCACCCGCCCTCGTGGCCATGTCAGCCATGTCGCTGCAGCTGCTGTCGGGCGGGCGGTTCCTGCTCGGCATCGGCGTCAGCGGGCCGCAGGTCATGGAGGGCTGGCACGGCGTGCGCTTCGCTTCCCCGCTGGCGGCGACCCGCGAGACGATCGAGATCGTCCGGAAGATCGCGCGCGGTGACCGGCTCCGTCACGACGGCCGGATCTACCAGCTACCGCTGCCGGACGGGCCTGGCCGCGCGCTCCGGTCACCGCTGCGGCCGGCGCCGGTGCCCGTCTACGTGGCGGCGCTCGGCCCGCGCAACCTGGAGCTCACCGGTGAACTGGCCGACGGCTGGATCGGCAACACGTTCATGCCCGAGCATGCTCCGGTCTTCCTTGATCGCCTGGCCGCGGGCGCGGCCACGGCCGGCCGCCGCCTCGCCGACCTGGACCTGGTCATCCCGGTCGCGGTGGAGTTCACCGCGGACGCCGAGGCCGCCGAGGCCGCGGCGCGCAGGCACGCCAGCGGCTACGCCTTCACCATCGGCGCGATGGGCACGCCGGACCGTAACTTCTACAACGACGCGCTGACCCGGCAGGGCTTCGGTGAGGACGTGCGCGCCGTCCAGGACCTGTGGCTGTCCGGGCGGCGGGACGCCGCCGCCGCCCGGGTCCCCGCCGAGATCGGGCACGCGACCAACCTGCTCGGAACGCCGGCCATGGTGACCGACCGGCTCCGGCTGTACCGCGACGCAGGCATCACCACCCTGCAGGCCAAGCTCGACGGCGACCACGCCGCCCGCCTCGACACCCTGGCCCAGCTCCTCGAGCTCGTCCGCCAGGTCAGCTCGGAGCCCAGGAGACCGTCATGATCGGGGCCGGCGTTCTGGTGGAGGCGCTGAGCCGGGGGCTGCCCGGTGGCCGTGTCGTCGTCGACCGTGACGTGCTCGCCGCCATGTCGCACGATGACGCCGAATGGGCGCCGGCCGGGCAGGCCGCCGCCGGAGTGCGCGCCAGATCGGAAGCCGAGGTGCAGCATGTCGTCCGCGTGTGCGCCGAACTGGGCGTCCCCATAGTGCCGCGCGGCGCCGGAACCGGCTTGTCCGGCGGCGCCAACGCGGTCAGCGACTGCGTGATGCTCGACCTGTCGCAGATGAACCAGGTCCTTGAGATCGATCCTGACAACCTCGTGGCCGTGGTGCAGCCGGGCGCGATCAACAATGACGTCAAGGCCGCCGTCGCCGAGCACGGCCTGTGGTACCCGCCGGACCCGGCCAGCGCCCCATGGTCCACCATCGGCGGCAACGTCGCCACCAACGCGGGCGGCCTGTGCTGCCTGAAGTACGGTGTCACGCGCGATTACGTCCTGGGCCTGCGCGCCGTCGTCGGCGGTCCGGTGGCCTACGGCGAGGCCGTGCGCCTCGGCCGGCGCACCACCAAGGGCGTCGCCGGGCTCGACCTGGTCGGGCTCTTCGTCGGATCCGAGGGCACGCTGGGCGTCGTGACCGAGGTGACGCTGCGGTTGCGGCCCGCGCCGGTCGGCACGCCGCGGACCATCGTCGCCGCCTTCGCCGACCTGGTCTCCTCTGGCCGGGCCGTGGCCCAGATCACCCGGCGCGGGCTGACCCCGGCCGTTCTCGAACTCCTCGACCGTGCCTGCCTGCAGGCGGTCGAGGAGTGGAAGCACCTGGGCCTCGAGGCGGACGCGGCCGGGCTGCTGCTGGCCCGGGTGGACACGCCAGGAAGCTCGGGCGCGGCCGAGTCCGAGGCGATCGCCGCGACCATGACGGACGCGGGAGCGATCTGGGTCGAGCAGTCGACCGATGACGCCGAGGCCGAGGCGCTGTTCGAGGCGCGGCGTCTGGCCTACCCGGCGCTCGAACGGCTCGGCCCGGTCCTTACCGAGGACGTCTGCGTGCCCCGATCCAAGGTCCCCGCGATGCTGGAACAGGTACATGCGATCGCGGAGCGGCATGGCGTGAAGACAGCGACGATCGCGCACGCGGGCGACGGGAACCTGCACCCGCTGCTCATCACGCCGCCCGGCGACGAGGCCGCACGTACCGCGGCTCAGGCTGCGTTCGAGGAATTCCTCGACGCGGCGATAGCACTAGGCGGCACCGTCACCGGGGAGCACGGCGTCGGGATACTCAAACGCGACGGCATGCGCCGGGAACTCGATCCGGGGTCGATGGCACTGCAGTCCGCGGTACGCCGCGCGCTTGACCCGCGGGCCGTGTTCAACCCGGGAAAGGGCTGACCGGGCCGGCCCGGCCGCGCGCCAGCGCCACTACCCGCCAGCGCCACTACGCACCGGCGCACCGGCACTGGCCGCGGGACTGCTCACCACAGCTGGCGGATCAGGGGCTGCGAGATATGCCGCTCATACCAGAATTGCGCTTCGCGCCGCGACGCGCAGGGCCGCGGATCCCAGGCCGCGCACTGAGAACCACCGCAGCTGATCCTGGTCTTCCCGTCCGCGGTCCCCTTCTCGACCGGCACATGTACGGGCCCGCGGCGAAGGCGGGTGTCACCTGTGGCCTGCATGAGCCGTCACTCCTCCAGCCAGGTCCGGCGAGCCGCGCTGGGCGGCAGCGTCTGCCTCTCCGCTTCACACTGTCAGCTCGCCCAGGCCTTCGGGCGGAGGCGCGCCGTCGCCATCCGCAGGTGCCGCTCGCCGTGCCCGGGCTCCGGCCGAAAGTGTGCTGAAGTGGTCAGGCCAGCAACCCGTCTGACCACAAAACGGTCCCGGGAGGCGTTCCGTTCAGCTCTCCCCGGGGAACGGTTATCACGGACCGGACCAACTTGCCGGCACCGGTTACCCCGGGCTGCACGACCGCGGACCTGGGTACCGGCCCGGGTCTTCCACAGGCGCGACCGGCCGCCCGTGGCACGATCGTTGATCTCCACTGCTGACCCCCGGGAGGCGCTGGGCCATGGAGTATCTCGTCACGATGACCACCCACGTTCCTGACGGAACGTCGGAGGAAACCGTCGAAGGCACCCGCGCCCGCGAGGCGGCACGCTCGCGCGAACTCGTGACGCAAGGACACCTGCTTCGCCTGTGGCGTCCTCCGCTGCAGCCCGGCGAATGGCGCACTCTCGGACTTTTCGCCGCCGAGGACGCCGGCCAGCTTGAGAAGGTCCTCGCCTCGATGCCGCTGCGCGTGTGGCGCACCGACGAGGTCACGCCGCTCTCGCCGCACCCGGATGACCCGGCCCTGGCTCCCGCCGTCCGTGAGGGAGCCGTGGAATTTCTGACCACCTTCACCATCACCGTCCCCGAGGGCACACCCGGCCAGGCCGTCGACGACACCGAGGCGCGCGAGGCAGAACGCGCGCATGAACTGGCCGGCCAGGGACACCTGCTCCGGCTGTGGATACTGCCGGGCGAGGGAGGTGTGCTGGGCCTGTGGCGAGCCCGGGACGCCGCCGAGATGCAGGCGATCTTGCCGTCGCTGCCCCTGAACGCCTGGATGACGGTGGAGACCACGCCGCTCTCCCTGCACCCGAGCGACCCGGCCGTCACCGGAAGCTGACGCCCCGAGCATCGGGAGGAAGGTCATGAGCGAAAAGGAACAGCGGGTCGCCATCATCACCGGAGGTTCCCAGGGCATCGGCGCCGGCCTGGTCGCCGCGTACCGCCGGCTGGGCTGGGCGGTCGTCGCCAACGCCCGGGCGATCAAGCCTTCCGAGGACCGGGACGTGCTCACCGTGGACGGAGACGTCTCCGAGCCCGCCACCACCGACCGGATCATCGGCCAGGCCCTCGAGCGCTTCGGGCGCATCGACACCCTGATCAACAACGCCGGCGTCTTCCTCGCCAAGCCGTTCACCGACTACACCGCGGCCGACTACGCAACCGTCGTCGGCGTCAACCTCACCGGATTCTTCCTACTGACCCAGCGTGCCATCGCCGAGATGCTGAAGCGAAACCGCGGCCACGTCGTCAACATCACGACCACCCTGGTCGATTACGCAAGCTCCAGCTCGCCGTCGGTTCTGACCTCGCTCACCAAGGGCGGGCTGGCCGCGGCCACCAGGTCGCTGGCGATCGAGTACGCCTCGCGCGGCATCCGGGTCAACGCTGTCTCGCCGGGCATCATCCAGACGCCGATGCACGCGCCGGATTCCTATAGCGCCGACGCGCTCGGCGGGCAGCTCCCCCCGCTCGGGCATGTGGGCCAGATCAGCGACATCGTCAACGGCATCCTCTTCCTGGAGTCATCGCCGTTCGTCACCGGCGAAATCCTGCACATCGACGGTGGCCAGATCGCCGGTCACTGATCGAGCATCGCGGGCCGTGACCAATCCTCGCCCCGCGCCGGGCCGGGCCGGGCCGATGACAGGATGCCGGTGAGAACCCGGGTGAAAACGGAAGAGGCGCGTCGTGGCTGAGGAAGCTGGGCAAGCTGAGGACCAGGCGGGCGGCCG
The DNA here is from genome assembly GCA_963729365.1 of uncultured Actinomycetota bacterium. Taxonomy (GTDB): domain Bacteria; phylum Actinomycetota; class Actinomycetes; order Streptosporangiales; family Streptosporangiaceae; genus JASHPR01. Next base: position 99,500 of record CAVSNQ010000024.1, on the reverse strand, counting down.
GCTGACCGGCGACGCGGACAAGACACCGGAGATCGACACCTCGGTCGCGCACCCGGCCCGGGTCTATGACTACTGGCTGGGCGGGAGCAACAACTTCCCCGCGGACCGCGAAGCGGCCGAGCGCGTGCTCGCGGCCACTCCGGGCCTCCGGTCCCGGGTCCGGGCGAACCGCGCGTTCCTGGCGCGGGCGGTGCGGTACCTGGCCGCCGACGCGGGAATTCGGCAGTTCCTCGACATCGGGACCGGCATACCGTCGGCGGACAACACGCACGAGGTCGCCCAGGCGGCCGCGCCGGACTCGCGGATCGTCTACGTGGACAACGACCCGATCGTGCTGGCCCACGCCAGTGCGCTGCTGGCCGGCACCCAGGAAGGCGCCACCCAGTACATTGACGGCGACCTGCGGAACGCGGCTGCCATCCTGCGGGCCGCCGCCGGGACCCTCGACTTCACCCGGCCGACCGCCCTGATGCTGGTCGGGATTCTGCACCTGATCCAGGACTCCGAGGAGCCGTACCGGATCGTGGCCGAGTTGATGGACGCGCTGCCTCCCGGCAGCTACCTGGCCATCTCGCATCCGGCCAGCGATATCCAGGCCGGGCAGGCCGAAGCCCAGAAGCGCTACAACGAGCGGGTGTCCACCCCGCAGACGCTGCGCGACCGCGACCAGGTCTCCCGGTTCTTCAACGGGCTGGACCTCGTGCCACCCGGCCTCGTCTACGTCCACGCCTGGCGGCCGGATCCCGGGGACGCGGCTCCGGAGGGCGGGGTGTCGGCCTACGGCGGCGTCGCGCGCAAACCCTGACCCCGCCATCCCGGCGGGCCGGTCGCCCGGGCCCAGGATATCTCTTGACATCAAGATTTAATCGGCGCTAGGGTTCCTGGAGCCAGATATAGCTTGACATCGAGATACCTGCGGAGACGACCATGTGGGATCCGGGCCAGTACCAGCACTTCGCCGATGAGCGGTCCCGCCCGTTCTTCGACCTGCTCGCCCGGGTCGCGGCGGCGGCTCCCGGGCGCGTCGCCGACCTGGGCTGCGGCCCCGGAACGCTGACCGCCGCGCTGGCCCGCCGCTGGCCGGGTGCCGAAGTCCGCGGGATCGACAGCTCGGCCGAGATGATCGAGGCCGCGCGGGCTCTGCCCGCCGAAGGCCAGCGGCTCAGCTTCGCCCGGGGCGACGTCAGGGACTGGGCCCCCGACGGCAGCGTGGACGTGATCGTCTCGAATGCCGTGCTGCAGTGGGTTCCTGACCATCTCAGCGTGCTGACCAGGTGGGCCGGTTTCCTCCAGGCCGGGGGCTGGCTGGCGTTCCAGATCCCCGGCAACTTCGACCAGCCAAGCCACCTGGCCCTGCGCGAGCTGGCCGGCGGCGACCGCTGGCGCTCGCTGCTGGCCGGCGTGCGGCTGAACCGGCAGGCGGCCGATCCGGCCGCGTACCTGGACCTGCTGACCAGGGCCGGCTTCGAGGTCGACGCGTGGGAGACCACCTACCTGCACGTGCTGCACGGCGATGATCCGGTGGTCGACTGGTACAAGGGAACGGGCCTGCGCCCGGTGCTCGCGGCCCTGCCGCCCGCCCTTGCCGCGGAGTTCCTCGACGAGTACCGGGCCCGGATGAGCGAGGCCTATCCGGCCGCCCGGTACGGCACGGTACTCCCGTTCCGGCGGGTGTTCGTGGTCGCGGTCCGCCGGTAGCAGGGATCTCTGCATGACGGCCCCGAACGCGACGCGACCGGGCCCGTCCGGCGCCGCCCGTCACATCGATCGTGCCCCGGGGGTCATTGCTATGGCACCTGGCCAGGCGAGGATGTGACCGATGGACGAAAACGAGTGGCTGGCGGATCGCTTCGAGGAGCAGCGGGCCCATCTGCGGGCGGTTGCCTACCGGATGCTGGGCTCGCTCACCGACGCCGACGATGCCGTTCAGGACACCTGGCTGCGCCTGAGCCAATCGGGCGCCGAAAGCGTCGAGAACCTCGGCGGATGGCTGACCACGATCGTCGCCCGCGTGTGCCTGAACATGCTGCGGTCCCGCAACCTCCGCCGCGAGCAATCCTTCGGGGTGCACGTACCGGACCCTCTGGTCAGCCCGGACGGGAAACTCCAGCCGGAGGACGAGGCGCTGCTGGCCGACTCGGTCGGCCTGGCCCTGCTCGTCGTGCTCGACACCCTGACCCCGGCCGAGAGGCTGGCGTTCGTCCTGCATGACATGTTCGCGCTTCCCTTTGAGGAGATCGCGCCCATGGCCGGCCGGACTCCCGCGGCGGCCAGGCAGCTCGCCAGCCGGGCCCGGCGCCGCGTGAAGGGCGCCGCGGCCCTGGCTCCCGACGCCGATCTCGGCCGTCAGCGAGAGGTGGTCGACGCCTTCTTCGCCGCCGCGCGCGGGGGCGATTTCGACGCCCTGGTCGCGGTGCTCGACCCCGGCGTCGTGCTGCGCATCGACGCCGGGACGGCGCATCCCGCAGCCTCGATGGCCATCAGCGGCGCCGCGGCCGTGGCCAGGCAGGCGCTCAGCGGGCTCGCGTCCGCCCTGCCCGCCGTCCGCCTGCGCCCGGCGCTGGTGAACGGGGCCGCCGGAGTGGTCATGACCCGGCACGGGCGGCCCGTCACCGTGATGGGTTTCACCGTCGCCGAAGGCAAGATCGTGGAGATCGACGCGATCGCCGACCGCGAGCGCGTCCTCAGGATCGCGGGCGCCCGGCCCGCCGGCGAGTAGCCGTCCGGCCCGCCCGAGCGCCGGCCGCATCGAGCTTGGCGGTGACATAGCGCCCGACGTCGGCGCTCGGCTGCTCCATGGGCGCCAGGTAGCCGACCCTGAACATCCGCGAGCGCATGCCATCCTGCACGTGCTCGCAGACCGTCCAGTCCTGCCTGTTGACGAGATCCCAGAACGCCACGGCATCCGCCGGGTCGAAGTCCGGCCGGGCGATCTCGTCCGGGTGGAACAGGAAGTCGCAGACGACCGTGGTGTGCCCGGCGTCATGCGGCCAGACCGTGAACGCGGCCACGTGGTCGGCCGACAGGCTGAGCATGAGGTTGGGCAGGACGAGTTCGCCGTGGTGTCGCGTTCTGGCCCGCGGCGAGAGTCCGGGAAAGGGCGCGCGCCTGGTCGTGCCGGTCAACGTGAAGGTGTAAGCGCCATCGCGGTGCGGTATGCCGTCCTCCCAGTCGAGTGCGCCCCCGCCGCGGCGGAAGGCCGGGACGAGCTCGCACAGCTCGGGGTGGACCGGGCCGCAGTGGTAGCACTCGTTGTAGTTCTCCAGGATCACCTTCCAGTTCGCGGCGACCCGGTAGACGAGCCTGTGCCCGGTGCGCAGCTGCGCCAGCGGGAAGGCGGCCAGGCGGTCATCCGTCCCGTTGAGCTGGGCCTGCAGCGGGGCGCCCGGCTGGCCGAGCCGCACGAAGACGAAGCCGCCCCAGGTGGCGACCGCGACCGGGTGCAGCGAGAGCCGGCCGCGGTAGCGGCGCAACTCGGGCAGGAACGGGGCGGAGCGCAGCGCCCCGTCGAGGCCGTAGGTCCAGCCGTGGTAGGGACAGCGGATGGTGCCGCCGACGCAGCCGGTGCGCGCCGCGCCGGCCGCGGGCTGGGATCCGGCCACCGGGACCAGCCGGGAGCCCCGGTGCCGGCACAGGTTGTAGAAGCCGGCCAGTCCGTCCGCGTTCCGGACCACCAGGATGCTCTCCCCGGCGACATCGGCGGCGAGGTAGTCCCCGGGCTCGGTGACGGACTCCTCCCGGCCGACGCAGAACCAGTCGGCGAACAGGACCGCCTCGCGTTCCCTGGCGAACTCCGGCTCCGACGTGTAGCTCGGCCCGGGCAGGCTGGTGTCCAGCGGGATCCCGGCGGCCGGGCCCGTCCTGCGCGTGCTCACCGCTGCCTCCTCCGCGCCCGGCCGCCGCGCCTCGCCCGCTTGAAGTCGGCCAGCACCCGCCGGGCCGCGTTGTAGCCGGGCGCGCCGGTGACCCCGCCTCCCGGGTGGGCGCCCGCGCCGCACAGGTACAGCCGCTCGACCGGCGTCGCGTAGCGCGCCCACCCGGGCACCGGCCGCATGTGAAAGAGCTGGTCCGGGCCGATGTCACCGTGGAAGATGTTGCCTTCGGTGAGGCCGTACTCGCGTTCCAGGTCCAGCGGGGTCAGCACCTGCCTGGCCAGGACCGCGGACGGCACGTTCGGCGCGAACTGGCCGATCCTGGCCAGCACGCGGTCGCCCAGCTCATCCCGTCGCCCGTCCCAGGTCCCTTCGGCGAGGCGGTAGGGCAGGTACTGGACGAAGCAGGTCATGATGTGGCGGCCGGGCGGCGCCAGCGAGTCATCGACGTTGGACGCGACCACGCAGTCGATGAACAGCTGACCGGCATCGGCCAGCTCGCCGCGCTTGGCCCGGTCGTAGCAGGCGTCGGCCACGGCCAGCTCGGGCGGGAGGGTGAACAACGCGCGGCGGCCGGGCCCCGCGTCCTCGGGCATCCCGATCACCCGCGGCTCCGCGTTCAGGACCAGGTTGACCTTGCCGCACGGCCCGTCCATCTTGATCCCGGCGACCGCGGTCCTGAAGTCGTCCGGCAGCTCTTCCTTGCCGATGAGGCCGAGGAAGGTCCGCTTGGGGTCGGCGCCGGAGAGCACCGCCGCGGCCTCGACCTCGGTACCGTCCTGCAGCGCGATCCCGGTCGCCCGGCCGTCGCGGACCAGGATCCGGGCCACCGGCGCGCCGGTGGCGATCTGCATCCCGGCGGCCCGCCCGGCCGAGGCGATCGCGCCACTGATCGCGCCCATGCCGCCCATGACGTGGCCGAAGAACCCCTGTTCCGCCTGCTCGCCGCCGGATAGCAGGTGGAAGGCCAGGCCGATCAGCGTGCCGGGCTGGTACGGCCCGCCGTGCTTGCCGTACAGGTTGTTGGCCAGCACCAGCGCCCGGGCCTGCCGGGATTCGAACCTGGCCTCGATGAACTGGCCGAGGCTGCCGGTCAGCAGCCGGGTGAGGCCGTCGAGCTCGGTTCCGCGCACGCCGCGCAGGCTCCGGCCGACCCGCAGCAGCTCGCGGTAGCCCCGCAGCCCGGTCGCCCTGGTGTCCGGCGGCAGCTCCATGAACAGCGGCTGCAGCCGCGCGGCGAGGGCCCGCAGTTCCAGGTCGGCGGCCACGAAGGCGCGGGCGTCGGCGGCCGAGAACCGTTTGATCTCGGCGGCGGTCCGCGCGGTGTCGCCCCACGAGGCCAGCACCTCGCCGTCGTCCAGGGCGACCTGCAGGGCCGGCTCGCACGGGACCATCCGCAGCCCGTGCCGTCCCAGGTGCAGCTCCCTGATCACCTCGGGCCGCAGCATCGACGCGATGTAGGAAGTGGTCGACGCCCGGCAGCCGGGCGAGATCTCCTCGGTGACGCAGCATCCGCCGGTCACCTCACGGCGCTCCACGACCAGCGTGGCGAGGCCCGCCCGGGCCAGTATCGCCCCGGCGGTCAGCCCGTTGTGCCCCGCGCCGACCACGATGACGTCCCATCGGGTTCGGGCCTGCGTGCCAGTCAGCATTTTCTGACTTCCGGTCATCTAACTCTGCGACGTGATGACAAGTATGATTAGCTGCCTGGTTATGTCAATACATGAGTGCGGCTGAGGCCGAGAGGATCCATGACTTCTGGTCAAACTGGAGTTCTGCCTGACGGCGGGACGGCGGCCGCCGCGGCTCCGTTCCCGGGCGGACGTCCGCGCCCTGGGGCCGCGCGCGACCGGGTGCCGGTGCGCGCGGCCGCGCGCCAGCTGGCCAGGCAGCAGCGGATCGTCGCCGCCGCCATGCGCCACTTCGCCGAGCGCGGGTACGAGGGCGTGCGGATCGAGGAGATCGCCAGGGACGCCGACGTCGCGAAGGGAGCGGTGTTCGGCTACTTCGGCAGCAAGGCCGGCCTGTTCCTGGCCGCCTACAAGGCCGCCGCCCGCTCGTTCAGCTGTTACCTGGACGCCCCGCCCGAGGTCCTCGCCAAGGGGTTCTTCGCGGTCATCACCTACTGGATCTCGCGCACGCCGCACCTCATCCATGAGGACTGGCTGCCGTACCGGGTGACGCTGCTCGGCAATTACTGTTCCAGCCTGCAGCTGAGGCGGGAAATCACCCAGTTCCTGCTGCGTGAGGACCCGTACGGCACGCAGGCCTTCGTCCAGTTCGGCATCGACCGCGGCGAGGTCAGAACCGACATCGACGTGAAGATGGTCGTGTCCCTGGTCGACTGGCTGATGGACCGCTGCCAGGACGCGATCGTCACCGAGGAACTCGACCCCGGGCTGTTCGGCTCGGCCACGCAGTCCCCGGCCGTGCGCGACCTGCGGGTCCGGCAGTTCGTGGAGCTGCTGCGCGGCGCGATCGGGGCGAGATCATGAACCAGCGAGGTGCCATCATCGAGCAGCGGCGCGGGCCGCGGGGTGGCGCGGCTATGGGGTGGCGCGGCTAGGCGGTGGCGTGGGCTAGACGGTGGCCTGGCATGCGGTGATCGCCATGTGCACGGTCTCCAGATGCTCGGTGCTGAACGCCCCCTGGCCGGACCGCCAGGTGGCCCACACCCGGTCGCGGATCTGCTTGGGCACCAGATACCAATGGCTGCGGCACATCAAGCGCGTTGGGTCAATCTGATCGTGGCATCCGGGAACCGGACACCGGCCGACCCGCGGTAACCCCGTTAGCCAACCGCGCGGACCCCGTCCGCGGCCGCCAGGTACCGCTGAGGTTGTTCGGTCTTCCTCAAGTTGGCTGGCCATGACACTTCTCCTCCCCGCCCGCTGATGCCCGTTACAGTACGGCAGGGTTCTGACAGTTTCCTGCAATATCACCGGGTGTCGCCTGGTCGGTCGCTACCCGTGGTCAAAGGCTTGCGCCGTTGGCATTCGCGTTGGATTACCCCGGTGCGCCGCATGTACTCGTACAGACGCTGGCCGAGAAGAAATTGTTCCCTACCGGGGCGCAACGCCCAAGGTCGCCCAGGCCGGCTATCGCGACCGGTCAGTGGCGGTGGCGGGAGCGCCACTCCTCGTCCTCGCGGTCGGCCGCGCGGTCCTCTTCACGGCGTTCCCTGACCTCCGCCCCGTGCTCGTCAACATGCAGACGGTGCTCGAGCTGCTCGGCGCGGCGCTGCTCCTTGGGCGTCGAATGGCCCTCGCGCTCTTGTTCGCGCAGCGATTCGAGCTCTTCTTCCAGGGCCGGGTCGCGCGGGCGGGCCGGCTCGTAGGGGTCAGTCATGGTGCATTACCTCCCGGGTCGTCCGGCGAGCGGGTCATCCCCCCATCAGATCGCACGTCCGGCGCCCGGGCTAGTGCGGGCCGCCCGTCAGCCGGCTTGCTGACCACCGTTCATCATGACCGGCAGACGCGCTGGACCAGGTCCTCCCAGCCCCGGCTCAGGCGTTCAGGGACTTGCGGGGCGGTCCCGGTCAGGATGGCGGACGACAGGTAGAGCAGCAGCGGGCCGTCCAGGGCCGCGGTGAGCTGGGTGGCCAGGACGTCCAGGTCGGCGGCGCCGAGGCGGATCTCCCCGAGCAGAAACCGGATGTGGGCCCGCGACATGGGCGTCTGCGATCCGGCTGGCACCAGCTCCCGGCCGTCCAGCGCGCCGCGTGCGATCTCGCAGTGCCCGATCAGGAAGTCGATCCTGGCCCGGCCGTAGGCGATCAGGCGATCCAGTGGCGGGGCGCCCGGGCCTAGCGGCGGGGATCCGGTAAGAACCTGCTCCTGGAAGTCCTGCTCGGCGTCGTCCAGCAGCGCCTGGAAGATCCCCGCCCGGGTACCGAACCGGCGGAACACCGTTCCCTTGCCCAGGCCCGCACGTTCCGCCAGCCCGTCCATCGTCAGTTTGTCCGACCCCTGCTCGGCGAGCATCTCGCGCGCCGTGGCCAGCAGAAGCCGCCGGTTACGCGCGGCGTCGGCGCGCTCGGCGCGCGGCGATCCCCAGGTCACGGGCTGGCTCATCGGTCACACTCTACGGCCGGAATATAACCGGGGTAAAGTCCGCTTACGCGTCCAGCGTTGCCCCATCGCACCGGAAGGACTGGCCAATGAGCTCGAGCACTACACAACCAAGCAGGCTTGCGGTACTCGGCGCGGGCCACGTCGGGCCAGTCATCGCACGGCTGGCCATCAAGGCCGGTTACCCGGTGGCCATCGCCACGTCGGGCGATCCGGACGACATCGCGCTGATCACCGAGCTGGTCATTCCCGGCGCGCAGCCACGCTGGGCCAGCGACGCGATGGCGGACGCGGACATCGTGGTGCTCGCGATACCGCTGCACCGCTTCCACGACGCCGATCCCGGGCTGCTCACCGGCAAGCTCGTGGTCGACGCGATGAACTACTGGCCGGCCAGCGACGGCGTACTGAATGCTTTCGAAGACGGCGGAAGTAGCGAGATCGTGGCCCGGCGGCTGGCCGGCTCGACCGTGGTCAAGGCGCTCAATCACATCGGCTACCACGAACTCGAGGACCGAGCGCGGCCGCCGGGCGCCCCGGACCGGCAGGCGGCCGGCGTCGCGGGCGACGACCCCGCGGCGGTCGCCACGATCGCGGCCCTGGTCGACCGGGCCGGCTACGACCCGGTTCGTCTGGACAGTCTGCGCGCGGGCCGGGTGCTGCAGCCGGGCGGGCCGGTGTTCGGGGTCGTGCTGCCGCAGCCCGAGTTCGAGCGGGCCGTGGACGAGGACGCGAGGAGCCTGACATGACCTACGCCTTCGGGCTCGACACCTTCGGCGACCGGAACAGCGACGCCGATGGCCACCCGCTATCGCACGCCCAGACGATCCGCAACGTGGTCGAAGAGGGCGTCTTCGCCGAGCAAGCCGGGGTGGACTTCTTCGGGGTCGGCGAACACCACACCGAGTATTTCCCGATGCCGGCCGGCGACGTGGTACTCGCCGCGATCGCGGCCCGTACCGAACGGATCCGCCTCGGCTCCGCCGTCACGGTGCTGAGCTCCGACGATCCGGTCCGGGTGTTCCAGCGGTACTCCACCCTGAACGCGATCTCCGGCGGCCGCGCCGAAGTCATCCTCGGCCGCGGATCGAGCATCGAGTCGTTCCCGTTGTTCGGCTACGACCTCGCCGATTATGAGGAACTCTTCGATGAGAAGGCCACGCTGTTCGCCGAGCTGCTCAAGGGCGGGCCGGTCACCTGGGACGGCAAGACCCGCGCGTCCCTGCTGAACCAGGACGTGGTGCCGCACACCGAGTCCGGCCCGTTCCCGGCGTGGATCGGCGTCGGCGGCAACCCGCAGTCGGTGATCCGCGCGGCCCGCCTCGGGTTCTCGCTGGCGCTCGCCATCATCGGCGGCCCGCCGGCCCGGTTCGCCGCGTACTCGCAGCTGTTCCAGCGAGCGCTGGAAAAGTTCGGCCGCCCGCCGCTTCCGGTGCTGGTGCACTCGCCGGGCCACGTCGCGGCCACCGACGAGCAGGCGAAAGCCGAGTTCTGGCCGCGCTGGCGGGACATCATCACCCTGATGGGCCCCGAGCGCGGCTTCGCGATCCCCACCGAGGACTCGTTCGACCGCGAAACCGGGCCGCACGGAGCGCTGTACGTCGGCTCACCCGAAACCGTCGCCCAGAAGATCGCCGCCAACCTCCGCGCCCTGGAGGCCACCCGGTTCGACCTCAAGTACGGCATGCCGGGCCTGACGCACGACCAGCTCATGACCAACATCGAGCTGTACGGCCACCAGGTCATCCCGCGCGTCCGCGAGCTACTCAGCTAACTCGTAGATGGTCAACGAGCCGCGCTGACGTGGTGCTTCCCCAAGGCCGCGGCGCACGCCAGATGACGACGGGCACATCGGGCGCAACTGGTTCCGTGTTGTGGGGTTCCTTCTGCGGGGATCGATGAGCCTATCGACCTCGGCCTGGATGATGCGCTTGTTTGCGGATGCGCGCTGGGAGCATCCTGGGCATGTGGGGGCAGACCTGGATTTGCCCGATGAGATCTACGGGTTCGGCAGCTGGCTGCTGTGGGTGCTGGCAACGCGAGCGCAGGCCGTGGTGGACCAGGCATTCGCAGCCGGTCCGGCCCGCCCGTCGCGCCACTACGGCATGGCGGACGGCCATCCGGTGCCCACGCCATCCCTGGTCGCCTGGCTGCTGACAGCCGCGGAGTTCCATGTCCCGCTGGAGCGGCTGCCGCATCGGGATCCGCGGCTGGACGATCGGCAGAAGGTGCTGCGTACGATGGTCAGCCGCGCCATCGGCGGGGAGCCGCGCCTGTTCAAGGACCGCTGGCTGCAAGATCTCGCCAATCTGTGCCAGTTCGGCGAGCCAGAACTGCAGTTCCTGCTGCGCAGCCGCGATGATGAGGGCTACGCGGTGGATCCCGGGGCGCTGCGCAAGGCGATCGCCACGACCCGGCAGAGCCGACCGTCGGAAGCGCACGGGGATGTCGGCAAGCTCGCCTTTGGCGCCCCGGCCGCGCTGGCCCAGCTGCCGCCGCTGGTGACCGGGTTCACCGGCCGCGCTGCCGAACTGGCGGTGATGACCGGGCTGCTGGATCCGGCCGGGGCGGAGGAGGCCGTGGTCTTGGCGGTGGCCGGGCTGGCCGGGGTGGGGAAGACCACGCTGGCCGTCCAGGCGGGCCACGCCGCCCGGCAGCGCGGCTGGTTTCCCGGCGGGGTGCTGTTCATCGACCTACACGGATACGAGGAGGCGCCGGTCGAGCCCGGCCGGGCACTGGACACGCTGCTGCGCTCCCTGGGGGTGGGCGCGGAACATATCCCGCCCGGGGCCGAAGAACGGGCCGGAACGTACCGTTCGGCGCTGGCCGCGATCAGCAAGCCGGTCCTGGTGATCGCTGACAATGCCTCGTCCGAGGCGCAGGTCCGGCTGCTGCTGCCCGGTCCAGGCCCGCACCGGATGGTGGTCACCTCGCGGCACACCCTGGCCGGCCTGGGCGCCAGGCTCTTGGAGGTGGCGGTCCTGAGCCAGGACGAGGGGGTGGCGCTGCTGAAGGCGGCGCTGCGCGCTGCCCGGCCCGACGATAGCCGGGCCAGCAGCGATCGCGAAGCTGCGATGCGGCTCGCCCGGGTCTGCGGCGGGCTGCCGTTGGCGTTGCAGATCGCGGCCGCGCTGCTGAATGTCGACCCGGCGCGCAGCGTCAGCGACCTAGCCGGGGATCTGGCGGTCGAGCGTGGGCGCCTAGCGGCGCTGCGCTACGACGACGGCAGCGGAGCGGCCGCGCCGTCGGTCGCAGCAGCGTTCGGGCTGTCTTGCCGTCGTCTCGACGAGATCGCGGCGCGGCTGTTCCGGATACTGTCGGTCAATCCAGGGCCGGACGCGTCCACCGCCGCGGTCGCGGTCCTGGCTGACCTGCCGGAAGGCCAGGCGCGCGGCGTGCTGGCCCGCCTGGTCAGGGCCCATCTGATCGACGGCGCAACCGGCCGGTGGCGGATGCATGACCTGCTGCGTCTGTACTCGCAGCAGCTGTCGGACGCGCACGCCGAGGCTGACGGGCGCGAGGAGGCCCGTGACCGGCTGCTCCGCTACTACATGCACACAGCTGACGCCGCAGACGATCATCTTCGAGCCCTGGCGGGCACTCCCGTGCCAGCTGACTTTCCGAACCGCGACGCCGCCTTGGCCTGGCTTGACGCCGAACGGCCCAACCTCATGGCCACGGTCCCGATGGCCGCCAGCACCGGCTGCGACGAGGTCGCAATGCGGCTCCCGCACATCCTCGCCATGTACTGCATCTGGCGGCGCCGGTTCGACGACTGGCTGATGACCCTGGCTATCGGTCTCGAGACCGCCCGCAAGCTCGGCGACCGGAGAAGAGAGGCCATGACCCTGGGCAACATCGCCAACGCCCTGTGGCAGGTGCGCCGGTCCCCGGAGGCGCTCGCCGCATCCTTGGGCTCGCTAGCCATCTTCCGGGAAATCGGCGACCGGCACTGCGAGGCCACGGCGCTGAACAACGTCGGCCTGGCTCTGCGGCGGGAGGGCCGGTTCGAGGAGGCCATCACCGCCTACCTGGAGGCGGTGGCCATACTCCGGGAGACCGGCGACCGGCACGACGAGGGCATGGTGCTGGGCAACCTCGGCAACCCCCTGCAGGAGGCGGGCCGGTTCGAGGAGGCCGTCACCGCGTGCCGGGAATCGGTGACCATTTACCGGGAGACCGGCGACCGGAACGGCGAGGCCGATGCGCTGGAGGGACTCGGCACGGCCCTGCGGCGAGCGGGCCGGTTCGGGGAGGCGGTCAGCGCGTGCCAGGAGGCAGTGGCCACCTTCCGGGAGACCGGCGACCGGCACCATGAGGGCACGGCGCTGAGCAACCTCGGCCTGGCCCTGCACGGGGCGGGCCGGTTCGAAGAGGCGGTCAGCGCGTGCCAAGAGGCGGTGGCGATCTTCCGGGAGGCCGGGGACCAGCATTATGAGGGCGTAGCGCTCGGCAACCTGGAAGGGGTTCTGGCCGGTCAGGCCGCTCCGTAGCGCAGCGGCCGCCGGGGATGACACCCGCGAGAGAGCCGGGTTAGCCCAACATCCCTACCCGGCACCGGGTATGCGGCGCATCCAGCACCCAGGGCGTTGCTGGGTGGCTGGATGCGTCGCTGCTGGACCGGGCGGGCGCCGGCATGAGGGTGGCCCGCTGTGCGTGCCCGGTCAGGCCGATCGGGGTACTGGTCAGTTTTGGGTCCAGGTGCACGCCCAGCCGGACGGGGCGTATGCGGAGCGGCCCCACTGGTTGTACGCGGCGACCTCGAAGCACATCCAGGTGTTCGGCTGGAGTCCGGTCCAGTCGTAGGTGAAGCTGCTGCCTTTACCCGGCTCGCTGTATGAGCTGTACGTCTCGGTGGTGACGCCGTTGTAGAAGATGAAGGCTGTTTCGTTGTCCGCCTGGTTAGTGAAGGAGATCTGGATGGTGTTGGGACTGATCCCGGTGGCGACGACGTTCGCAGGAGCCGCCGGCGCCCCGCCGGGCGGTGTGCTGTCGCAGGTCCACATTCCGGCCCAGGCGGAGTAGCCGCTGGAGTTGTAGGCGCGGACCGCGAAGCACATGTAGGTGCTGGGCTGGGCCACCGTCCACAGGTAATCGTCCGCGGCGACGTACTCGGTCGTGACGCCGTTGTAAACCTGGAAGCCGGCCTGGTTGGCCGAATTGCCCGTCCAGGTGAGATAGAACCCCAGCGGCCCGTACGGGGCGACCTTCAGATTCGACGGCGCAGCCGGCGGTGACGACTGGGTGACCGTGAAGCTCGCGTTTACGTAGTAGTTCTGGTTCTCGTCATAGAAAGACACCCAGTAACTGACCGTCGCCGTTCCCGAGGGCACGGTGAAGCTCGAGGTGAAGTCCCCGGCGCTGTTGACCACGACCGAACTGCCGATCGGATACCCGCCGTCATAGCCGTTCCAGTAGGCCTGGATGGTGTCGCCGGGTGTCCAGCCGGTGCCACTGGCTGTCACCTCCGTGCCCTGTGCGCCTTGGGCCGGGCTGAGCGTGACATTGCCACCTTGAGCGAGCGCCCGGCCCGCCCCGGTGGCCAACACGATGACGGCCAGGAGCACGGCAGCCATGCCCGCCAGCGCAACCTGCGGCCAAAACGACAGGCGTCTCATCTGCATTGGGATTCTCCTTCCTGCCTCGTCGGGCGCCGAACGGCCGTTTCCGTGGGCTGCCAGGAAGGAAGCCCGCGCAATGACCGGCCGCGCGTGCCCGGTGCGATGTCCTGCCTTGCTGCACATCCCAGCGGCCCAGGGAGGGAGGGCGCGACAGCACTGCGTTGCACTTGTTTGCACAGACCGTCCGCGAAGCCCGGAAGCGCGCCAAAGGCACGGGCTCACCAAAGCGGCCTCCGGCGCTGGTGAGCCCGTGCCCTGCGGGGCGCGTTAGCTTTTGGCGTAGTTGCTGGCGCCCCACCAGTCCACGACTACCACTGGCTCGTTACCGACGACCCAGGCATCGTGGCCGGAAGGCAGCGCCGTCACCTGGCCAGGAACGGCGTCGAACTGGGTGCCGTCGGCCATCTCGATCCGCAGCGTTCCGGCGACGTGGTACTGGAAGTGCGGTGCCTCGCACAGATCGGTGCCGGCCAGCGGCTTGACGTGCTCGGACCACCGCCAGCCGGGCTGCAGGATCAGCCGCCCGATGTCACTGCCGCCGATGTGCACCAGCTCCACCTCGCCGTTAGTGAACGTGCGGACTTCATCGGCCTTCGCGAAGTCCTTGTGCTCTGCTGTAGACATGATCATTCTCCTTGCTCGTGATGTCGGACTGGTGGTACCGGGCCCTCCGACGGTTACTCGTCCCAGGCCTGGACGCCGGACTGGCGGGTGATCAGGCCGTCCTTCAGGTCAAGCACGGCAATGCACAGGACCTGCGCTCCGCTCGGGTAACGGCACGCCTGCACGAAGGCCGCATTGTTCTCGCTGACCACGAGGCGGCTGATCTGGTGCGTCATGTCCCGGCCGCACACGTCGGCGAAGTACTCGCCGATCGCCCTCCGGCCGCGGATGATCTTCGGGTTGCTGGGCTGGTCGTTGCGGTCCACGACCTGCAACTCGGCGTCCTCGGCATACAGGCCGAGCAGCGTGGTGGCGTCGCGCTCCTCGATGCCGCGGCGCAGCGCCTCGGAATCAAACGACTGGCCGGTCCTGGTGATCTCGCTGGTGCTCATCTGGTGCCTCCCTGATCGTCGTGCTCTTCGAACTCCGGGTACGACGATTCCCTGGCACCGTCAACGGACCGTCAAAGCCCAGGCCGGAGCACCTAAGGCAGGGCAGGAACTGCCCTGGCCAGGGGAATCCCGCCTAGAATGGCGGCAGCCATGCTTGAGATCCGCGTGATCGGCGAGCTAGAGGTGCGGCTAGCCGGGCAGAAGGCAGCGCTCCCGGCCAGCAGACGGGTCAGGGCGCTGCTGGGCTGGCTCGCGGTGCACCCCGGCCGCCATCCCCGGTCCCGGCTGGCCGGGCAGTTCTGGCCCGACGTGCTCGACGCCAGCGCGAGGGCCAGCCTCCGAAGCGCCATCTGGGCCCTTCGCTCGGCGCTCGGACCCGATTTCGGCTCGTACCTCGCCACCGACCGGGACACCGTCACCCTCGCGGCCGACGGTCTCTCGGTGGACCTGCAGGAAGTTAGGCGGCTCATCGCGCACGGTCAGCCCAGGGCCGCGCTCGACCTGTGCCGTGGGGACCTGCTGCAGGAACTCGACGACGACTGGGTGATCGAGGCCCGTGAGGAACTCGGCCGCGATATCGCCGCTGCGCTTCGGGACCTCATGGAACAGGCCACCGCCGCGGGCGACCTGGCGGCCGCAGTCGACTGGGCGCGGCGCCGGGCGGCGCTCTGCCCACTGGACGAGTCGGCCGGAGCTGACCTGATCGGCGCCCTCGTGCGGGCTGGCGATGCGTCAGGAGCGCTGGAGGCGTTGGCCAGGCTGCGGGAGCGGCTGGACAGCGAACTCGGGATCCCGGTGTCCGCGGAGACGGCCGCGCTGGTCAGCCATCTTCGCCGCACGGCCAGCCGGCCTGCCCAGGCCGGCTGGCACGCTCATCGCCGCTCAATCGTCTCTGAGCATGCGGTCAAGCCAGCAGCAGGAGGCCTGGTGGGACGAGAACGGGAATTCGCTGAGCTGGTCAAGGCCTGGCGGGCGGCGCGGAGTGGTTCTGGCGGAGCCGTACTGCTCGACGGAGAGGGTGGCATTGGCAAGACCCGGCTCGTCGAGGAACTGCAGGCCACGGCGCGACGGGCCAGTCCGGACGCCGCCCTGATCGCTGGGACCACGGCAGCCGGACTGGGTCGGGCATCGCCGTTTGCCATCTGGACCGACGCGCTCAGCGATCTCGTGAGCATGATTGGTCACCCGCCCGAGGCCCAGGCCTGGACCGCCGACCTGGCCAGGATCGTCCCGGCGCTGGCTCGGGGAAAGGCAGATACCGGGCGGGCGACGCGAGCCAGCGCTGATCCCCAGCTTGATCGAGTCCAGCTGTGCGAGGCCGTCGTGCAATTCATGGCCTGGGCGTCGCGGCGGGCTCCCCTGCTGCTGGCCTTCGAGGACCTGCACCTGGCAGACACGGCGAGCCTTGAGCTGATCGCCTACGCCGGACGGCGGCTCCGTCGCACGCCTGTGCTTCTCATCCTCACGCGCCGCAGGCTGCCATCGCGCCAGGATCTCGACGCCGTGCTCGGAGCACTGCGCTCGCGCGGCGCGCTCGTCACGGAGGTCGACGTGCGGCCGCTCGGGGACGACGCCGTACGGGCTCTCATCAAGGCTTCGGCCGACCTGCCGGCCGAGGCCGTCGAGCAGATCGTGACGCTGGCCGCAGGTAGCCCGCTGCTCGCCGTCGAGACCGCCCGCGCCGCCGCTCGAGACGGCGCGGACCTCGCCGCTGGCCTCAGTGGCGCGGCGAGGCTGGCGATCAGCCGTATGTCGGGCCAGGCGCGCGTGTTCGTCGAGTTCCTCGCCGCCGCCGGACGTGACCTGGACCGTCCTGAGGTCGCCTCGCTCCCGCTCCAGAACCCAGCGCGCGCGGCCGCCGAGGCCCTCGGGTCAGGCCTGCTGAGAGCAGGCGATGGGCAAACGGGATTCCGGCACGCCCTGCTGCGCGATGCGGTCTACCAGGAGATCTCTGACCCGATCAGGACACGCCTGCATCACGAGCTCGCCCAGTTGCTGCGTAAGCGAGGCCGGCCACCAGACTCCCGTGCTCAACACGCACGAGGCTCCCGCCGCGGTCTGCGCGCAGCGGAGATCGCGCGGCACCTCATCCTGGCCGGCCAGGATGAACAGGCCGTCAGCTATCTGATCCTGGCCGCACAAGACGCACGCTGGGTGGCCGCGATGGCCGAAGCAGCCGACTTCCTGACCGAAGCCGTACAGATCGAGCCACATGACCCCGACCTACTGGTCGAGCTCGCCGAGGTCGAGGCATTCCGCGGCCTGCTCGAGTCCTCCGACGATGCTTTCCACCGGGCGCTTGAGCAGATATCGCCACAAGATGCCGGCGCCCTGATCAGCGCCTGGCTGAGACGCGGCCGGTGGCTCCGCGGCGGTGTCTGCCACCCACGCGAGTCGCGCCGCTCCTATCAAAACGCGCTGGACGTGCTGGATCGCGATCCTGCGTCCGATCTCTCCGCGCGGGCAGAGGCGCTCGCGGGCATGGCGTGGGCCGAAGCGGTCGCTGGCGAGCCGGCCGCGGTCGACGAGCTGCTCGCCGAGACCGACCGGATCCTCGGTGGTGACAGGACGGGCGACCTGCTTGCGCACGACATCGGGGTGGCGCGCGGGCACGCGCTGATCCGCGCAGGCCGGTTCACCGACAGCTTCGGCCCGCTGATCGCAGCGAGCGCCGCCGCCGGCCGCGCCGGGCGCCCGGACATGGCCTACAGCTGCCTCAGCAACGCGGCGAGCGCGGCTGCCTGCGCGGGTGAGTTCGGCCGCGCGCTGGACTTCGCCGACCGGTGCCTCCCTCTGGTCGCGCCGAACGGGCTGCTGCGTCTCAGCGTCTACGCGCAGGCGGCGCGATCGGCCATCTTGCGCAGGCTGGGCCGGCTGTCCGAGGCACGCCAGGCGTGCGACGCGGCGGCCGGGTACTGCGACCGGGTAGGTCTGCCCGAGCTGGACGGTCTGGTCTGCCAGGAACGCGGTCTGCTCGCCCTAGCCGACGCGGATCCTGCTGCTGCGGTGGCCTCGCTAGCCAGCGCCCTGGATCTTCATGCCCCGGTGAGCAGACCCGCTACACGTCTGCGGCTGGCGGAAGCCCTCGCGCTATCCGGGCAGCCTGACCTGGCGGAGGCGGAGCTAACAAACGTCGCGCTCGAGCCGGTGACCCCGAGCGACTTCCCCGCTGCCCTGGTCGCGTGGATGAGCCGGGTGCAGGCCCTCATCGCGTCCTCGCGCGGGGATGCCGCCCTGGCCGAAAGGCGCCTGGCGGAGTCGGTGACCGGGTGGCAGCGGATCGCGCGGACCCAGGACAGTGCTCATACCGGCGCCGACTACGTTGCCGCGCTCATCGATCTCGGCCGACCGCCCGTAAGCTCGCTCGTGGAGCCCACGCGAGAACTCGGCATCGTCACCGCCGAGCTATCCGCGCTCCGCGACCACAAGGCAGGAAGCAAGGACTCCGGTGCCCGGCCCGGCACCGGAGCCCCGCAGGCCGACACCCGGGCTCCGCACAGCCCTGACACCGCAAGCCAGGAGTAAACGATGCGGACCTTCGACCACAGCGCAATCAGCACTGCACCCCCGGAAGAGGTATGGAAACTGCTATATGACCCGGCCCAGTTCCCGCTGTGGTGGGCGGGCACCGGGTCAGTGGAGACAGGCAGTGACGTCGGCGACTACATCATGTACCCGGAGGGATATCCCGACTTTCCGATGCCGCAAGCGCTGGAGACCAGCCAGGAAAACGGCACCGTGAAAATCTCATGCCTGGTCTCCGATCTCTGCTTCGACTGGCGGCTTCGGCCGTCCGGAGGTGGCACCGAGATCTCCGTGCACGTCGAGATCCCCGACCACGAGGCCCACCGCCTCGATAAACAGCGCGACATTATTCGCCAGTCAGTGCTACAACTCGCCGAGCTCGCCGCTGTCCGCGCATAGGCCCACCGGGGCTTGGGTCTATCAATTCGACCTGGTCCATCTGTGCGGCTGCCTCCTGCGCTGTGGCCGCGGTGACGACCAGCCCGCGGCGGGTGCGGAACAGCGGGTAAGCGCGGTAGTGCCTGGTTTCGGCGACCCAGATGATGACCCAGCGGGGACGCTCGCGCCGCAGTTGCCGCGCGTCTAGCCACCGGCCGACGTCGTCATCGTGCGGGATCACGCGGGCGTGGGCTTCCTGTGCGGAACGGCAGGGCGCGTAGCCGCACGTACATCTCGGCGAGGGCCGGGACGCGGACCAGGGACCGTGGACGACATGGTCGCCGACGCCGCCCGAGCCGGCCATGAGATCACGGTCAGACTGATCCGCGACTGGACCCAGGCAGGCCTGCTCGACCGGCCGCGTAAGCGCCCCGCGGGCAGAGGACGGGGGTCGAACCAGGCACTGTACCCGGCAAACCAGCGCGAACTCCTGCTGACCCTACTGTCCAAACGGGCAGGCAATGGCATCAGCAGCCTGGCCAGGATCCCTGTCGGTATCTGGATGTACTGGGGCGACGAGTACGTGCCGCTCCGCCAGGCGCGCCGGGCCATGCTGACCTGGATCGGCGATCCCCGGGCTAGCCTGCGGCGAGCTAAAGAGACTGCCCAGACGATCCTTGGCCAGCTCGACAACCCTGCCGCCACACCAGCCGCACGGCGCGAACTCCGCAAGGTCGTGACGGACATCGCCTACACCAAGCAGCTTGATGCTGACCGGCTCGAGCGGGCCGTCTTTGAAGTCTTCGATCCTGGCACCGGACGGATCCGCAGAGCCATCGGGCATCCGGCTGCCCCGCTAATGGCGGACTCGGTGATCGAGGTCACCAAGGCGCGATTCACAGCCGTCACGCAGCTGACCGCCGACAAGGTAACCGACGAAGCGTTCTACCAAGCCCGCCAGGCACACCTCATGGCATACGCCGAGTACGCCGCGAAGCAGCACGCGTTCGCCGGCAGCACACCACCGCAGATCCCGGACATGTACGAACCCGTCACCGCCGAGAAGGCGCTCAATGACTGCTGCGTGCACCTGCTCACCACAATCGGCCTGGAAATCATGCACCCGGAACGCGCGGCCGAGCTGCGAGCCGCAGCAGGCCCAGCTGACGTGCCGTCCGTCCCCCATGCCGTGCGAAAGGCCATCCTGAAGGTCGCCCCATAGGTCTCGCCACCCAATCCCCGGGTTGGGGACCGGCTACGGCCCGGTGCTACAGAGCTCCTGCATGGCGCCTGTTCCGGCAAAATACGTCGTCTCGTGCTGGGCGGATAAGCCATGTGACAGATGCCTTTCCTCAACCGTCGGTTGCATGCTGCGTGCTGTGAACGCCGGTGAGGCCGAACCTGGGCCACCGGATGGCAGCATCAGGCCGGGTATGGAGGAGAGAGACATGAATAGCACAGCGATCGTCGAGCAGGTCGTCCGGAAGGGGTGGGTCGGCGCCGACGGCTCAACGCTCGATGAGCTGGTCTCATCGGGCCGTGTCACGGAGATACTCCGCCTATTCCACGAGGCTTTCACCGATGTCGAGCTCACCGAGTTCGGGCCCATCTTCAGCAACGCTGACGGCACGATGGTGGCTTTCTTTGGTGAGATGCACCTGAGGCAGGTGGCCGACTTCTTGCACGTCAGCGCAGTAGGGCGGCAGGCCGACGTCGGGTTCACGGGTATCTTCCGGGTGGAGTCCGGCCAGGTGGCCCAGATGTGGGTGGAGATGGACTTTGCCGCGCTGTATGCGCGCTGATCACGGTGTCAGCGTCGGGGGCGGCTGGCTTGGTGAGGCCGAGGCTGTGCGCTGCGGCCGCGGCCTCACCGCGGCTGGCCAGGCCTAGCTTGGCCAGGATGTGTGACACATGCACACCGGCGGTACGGGGGCTGATGAAAAGCTCCGCCCCGATCTGCCGGTTGGTCCGGCCCGCGGCGAGGAGCCGCAGCACGTCGAGCTCGCGGCTGGTCAACCCCAGGCCTGCACCGGGTTCTGGCCAGTCAGCCACGGGTCGCTGAGGGCTGGGCAGCGTGATGCGGGCCCGGGCGGCCAGCGCCTCGATCTCTTGTCGCAGCTGCTGAGCGGGCAGTGATGCAGCCGTGTGCCACGCCTCGGCGAGGAGAGCAGAGGCCGAAGCGCGCGTGCCCTCTATGAGCTCAAGCTCGGCCTGGCGCCATCGGGCGTACGCCCGGAGGAATGGATAGCGTAGCTCAGCCCACGCGGTGGCCGCCTCGTCCCATCGGGCTGCCGCGTCACCGCCGATTACGCGGGCGTACTCGGCCTCTGCGGTCAGCAGCTCAGCCTCGGTGACCGGGGTCAACTTGGTATCGGCCGGGGCCGCGATGGCGCGTGCCGTCTCGATCAGCTGGTCGGCCGCCCGGCGCGATTGGCTGAGACCGGCGTGGTCGCGGTGGATACGGGGCCGCCGCACTTCCGCGGCCACCGCCGCCAGGCCGGCCCGGCACAGCGGCATGACGTACGCGGGATCGTCGTTCCCCTCGACCGCGCGCAGTCCGGTGGTGACCGCCTCACGCGCTTCGCCGGGCCGGTCATTCCAGAGCGCCACTTCCGCCAGCTGGGTGTAGACGGGACATGCGAGCTGGGGATCGAGATCCGGAAAGTTCTGCAGGATGCGCGCCAGGTCGGCGCGGGCTAGTGCCACCTCACCCTGCCACAACCGCAGCAGTGACCGCTGAAGCAGGTGATACGTGCTGCCGAGCGTGTACGGGGAGACGACGTCAGCGGACATCTCGAGAAACCTGTCGGCCTCGTCCCAGCGGCCGATGCGGACCAGCGCTGCCCCGGCGTTGGCCAGCAGCATCCCCGCCTGAGTCCGCAAACCAGCCTCCAGCGCCACCTTGGCGCCCGCCACAGCCACGTCGGCACCGTCCGCGCAGCGTCCGCTCGTCCACAACGTAGCGGCCAAATTCTGCCGGAGCCGCAGCAGGCCCGCGATGTCGGACTGACCGGCCGCCAGGCGGGCGGCCCGGCGCAGTTGGTCGACCGCCTCGTCGGGCCGGCCCCGCGCGGCGGCCGCCGCGGCGAGGGTGCCTAGCGCCGAGGCCTCCGCATCGTCCGCCCGCACGGCACGCGCCAGCGCGACGGCCCGTAGGGCATGTATTGCTGCCTCGCGGGTGCATCCCCGCAGCATCAGCAATCGCCCTTGCTGCGCCTCGATCCCGGCTGCCTCGGTGGACGGCGGATCGTCCGGCACTGCCTCAGCCGCCTGGCGAAGCTCGGCCAGCGCACCCGCGGTGTCGCCCGCCTCCCATAGGTACGCAGCGAGTTGCATACGCAGCGATCCAGCCGCCAGCGGCTCCGCTGCGGGCCCGGCACTGCTGACCGCGCGCTGCGCCAGGCTGACCGCCCGCTCGGCGTGCCCGGCCAGGCTTGCCATCTGGGCGGCATGCTGCAGCAGTCCAGTGAGGTCCACCGGGCTGGTGGCGGCCGCCGCTGGGATCAAGTCCCACAGGGCAAGCGCTCGTTGATCATGCGCGTATGCCTCGGGGTATGCCGTGGCGCGCTGCGCGGCGCGGCTGGCGTCGATCGAGGCCAGCAGCGCCCCATGCCAGTTGCCGGCGGCGTGCCAGTGATGAGCGAGCTGACCGAGTTCTTCCGCGCTGGCCTGATCCCGCTGGGAAGCACGGTCGGCCAGAGCCGCCGCGTATTTCCCGTGCAGCGCCGACCGCTCGGCCGGCAGCATGTCCGCGTAGACCGCCTCCTGGCCCAGCGCATGCCGGAAGACGTAGACCGCACCGTCCACGGTCAGCACGTGATGCTCCACGGCCTGGCGCATCGCGGCCAGCAGTTTCGGCTCTGCCAAGCCGGTGACCCCGGCCAGCAGGCTGTGTTCGACCCTGCGCCCGGCTACCGCAGCGGCGCGGAGCACGTGCCAGGATCCCGTCGGCAGGGCCTGCATCCGGACCAGCACGAGGTTGCGCAGCTCGGTCGGCAGCGCGAGCCCGTCGGCGCTTGCGGCCAGCACTTCCTCGGCGAAGAACGGGTTACCGTCGGATCGTGACCGGACCGTGTCCACCAGGCGCCGGCTCGGCTCGCCTCCGGTTATCGCGGCGACGAGCTCGGCCACCTGGGGGTCGGCCAGCCGGCCGAGGCGGACCCGCTCGGTGCGGCCACCGCGGTCCAGCTCAGCCAGGAACGACCGCAGCGCCGGGCTCGGACCGCTCGGCTCGTCGTCGCGGCAGGTGAGCAGGATCAGCACCGGCCCACGCAGGTTACCAATCAGGAAGTTCAGCAGTTCGATAGTTGACCGACCCGCCCAGTGCACATCCTCGGCCACCAGAACCACGCGCCCGTGCCCGCCCAGCCTCTCCAGCACGCCCAGGACGTGCTCAAACAGGGCACCGTCTGATGCAGGCAGGTGGCCCGGCCGCTGGCCTAGCGCTGGCACGATGCGGGCGAGCTGTTCTGCGCTGCCCCCGAGCACCTCGGAGAGTTCCGCGGGATCCATAACGGCGGGCAGCGACCGGAATGCCTCCGCCACCGGCGCGAACGGCGCGGCCGTCTCGCCGACATCGAGGCACGCGCCGACCAGCACGAACGTGCCATCGCGGCGCGCCCGTTCGGTGAATTCGTCAACCAGCCGTGTCTTGCCCACGCCGGCCTCGCCCGCTACCAGCAGCGCGGAGGCCGCCGTTCCGCGCCCGGCCACTTCCAGTACGGCCAGCAACCGGCCCAGCTCTTCGTCACGGCCGACCATGACAGGGCTGGTCACGCGCTGACTCATACTGACGATGTTCGCGTAGATCGCAGGTGGGTCACAATCATAAGCTGATCAGCGCTCACCCAAGCCGCCTGCGGGCGAGTGGCTATCCGGCCACCGTCGTATGGTCAGCCGAAGGCCTCCTCAACAGACGCCCCGGGCAGAAATACCTCACACGCGCTAGCACGGGTGGACCGAGACAGCCGACCTGGACACGATCTCGGGCTGGGCGCGCAGCTGGGTGTGCCGATTCATGCTGACCGACCTGGCTCACCGCTACCCACCCGGCGGCCTCACACACGTCCGCGACGCGTTGCACCACGCCGAAGCAAGCACATAGCACGGGCCAGCCACCGTCGGCAGCCCAGCGGCTGTGACCGCCGGATCGTACGGCCACGGCGCCCCGAACTCCCCGTTCAGGCACGTATGGGGCGGCCACGCTGACGACCATGTTGTCACGCATATCGTCGGCGCGCGGTTATCAAAGGGACCTTCGCGATATTGGCAGCCAGCAGACCGGCGGTCGGCTCAACATGCAGCCGTCCGGCCTGATGAATATTTATTCATCGCCGTCCTGTCCAGAGAATGCTCGCCGCATAGGGCGCTTGCCAGGTCAGACGGGATCCAGCCACCGGGTGGCCGGGCCGTTCGTTCGCAGCATCAATGGGCACCCCCGACGGCGGTCTCCAGGCCAGTCACGCCGCATCGAGTTGGCGGCCGACATCGGGCTACGTTGATAGACGGCGTCACGCTGTGTGATGGAAAGGGTCAGGGAGAACGCTCGCCGAGCGCCGATCTGGGCGGCCTCCTGAGTGTGACGGTGTCGTCCGTGCTGTTCGCAGATCTGAGCGATATGCGTACGTCGCTGTCGCTTGCCAGCCCGTCGGCTCGGTCATGCCGAAAGTAGCGCGTTGAGCCTGCACATAAGCATCGGTGGCTACGAGCCAGCGGCGGAGTACCAGGCGCTGCGCAGCAGTATTCGGCGCCGGGCACGGCGTGCGCAGCGCCAGACAGCCGGCCCGCTGGGCGCCCGCGGCCCAGGACACGGCCAGCCGGAAGGTCAGGGTGGCCACCGCGCCGATTCTCGTTTCGTTCTCGGCTCGCTACCGTCCACCGGACCCGAGGCAACGATCGCTGGTTTCCGGTAGGTCAGCCGACGGCGATCAGGATGTGCGGGGTGTCGGCGGGGTTCAGCCACCCGAGCACGGCATCAAGCTCAGCATTGGGCAGGGCCACGCAGCCTTCGGTGTACCCCTCTGGCATGTCGTCGTGCAGGAAGATGCCGGCTCCGTTGTCCGGAGGGCGGGGCATCTTGATGTCGATGAAATGCTGGTAGGGCTGGATCTCGGTCCAGAGGGCTTCGGAATCGTCGCCGTAGGGCGGGGCGATCCCGCAGGGCACATGCTGGAAGGTGTCGTAGGCCGGGCTGCCGGGCTGCTCGTCCCACCAGTCACCACACACCAGGTGATGGTAGGGGTAGCCGGTGGCCGGGCTCATGGTCGAGTTGCCATAGACGGTCGTGCCGAACGGGAACAGGCCGGTGGGGGTCGCCCAGTCGCCGGGCACGCGCTGTGCGATGGGCAGCAGGCCACCGTAGCCCGTCTGGGCCCGGAAGGGCTGCGCGGGCTGCCCGGCAAACGACATCGGGCTCCAGCAGCCGCTGGCTCCCCTGGCCCAGGCCGTAAAGGTCGCGGCCCAGCTCGATGTTGCGGGGGCGACGACGGTGACCAGCTGCGCACCGCCTCCGGTGTCGGCGACCTGGTTCGGGTCGATGCCGTAGGTGGCCGCAGGGTACCCCGGGCACCGCGATGTGGGCGCCGGGGCCGTGGTCGGAGGGTCAGTCGCCGTCGGCGGCGGAACAGTGGCGGTCCTGACCGGCGCCGCAGCCGAAGTCGGCGGCGGCGTGATAGTGGCCGGTGGTGTCGAAGGCGCAGGTGGCGTTGCCGGCCCGCACGCTGCGCACAGGCAGGTCACCAGCAGACAGCTCACCGCGACTGCAGACTTCGGTCCCACCCTCAGAGGATGCCGCGAACTGATCTTCGATGAAAGGGTTGCAAGTCCGATTGCTTCGATAGCCCATGGACTTCACAGATCGAAGCGAAGCTTCGACGGCCCTCATGGGTGCCGTCGACTGAGGGTGACGGGAGGCCGAGGTGATCTTGTTGGCGAGACCTGCCGAAGATCGTTGGACCGCCACAGAGACTGGCCGAGCGCCAGTGATTAGCCGCGCGAGATCCGCCGTTCGGCGCGGCCGCCGGGGCGCCCAGGCAACAAGCACACACCACGACGATGCGATGTCGTCACGATGCGGGAGAATTCGCCGCAGCAGCCTGCTTTGCCATCTCCTTGGCGCGGTCCGCGGCGTAGCGCTTGTACTCGTCACGGATCTGGGCGAACACGTTCCGGTCGTACTGCGACGTTGCCGCGGCAAAACCGCTCTCAGCCGTGGCAATCTTTGCTGCTATCTCCTTTAGCGTCAGGGCAGCCATGCCTGCATCATCGCAGCACGGCGTCGATGCCGACATCACCAGGCTGAGGCTGCGGCCTGGACATGCGTGCAGTCCATCTGACGTGGACTGCGGGGGTGCCAGAACCAGAAGTTGCGCGCAGGGCCACCACCCGAATCGCATCGGTCCACTACGTCGCCGACGTGCCCCGCTTCCCCAGCCGGGACCATTTCGCGGCCCGTAACGGCACCGCGCCGATTGAGGCGTCGTCGGGGAACCAGGCGATCCGCCGGCTGTCCCGGCGCGGGAACCGCGGCCTGAACCATGCCATCCACATGGCCGCGGTCAGCCAGATCCGGCACCGCCACAGCTACGGCCGGGCCTACTACGACAAGAGGATCGCCGAGGGCAAGACCCGCAAAGAAGCGCCCCGGGCTCTCAAGCGGCAGGTCAGCGACGCCATCCACCGCCGCCTCCAAGCTGACGCCCGCAAGGCCGCCGCGGCTACGGGCCCGGGAGGGCAACATCTCGCGGCCCGTCGGACCAGCCGAGGTCATGCGGTTCGGCTGAGGGATCGCCGACCGTGCACGTGCCGCACCCGTCCCCGCCCGGCTGTCCCAGTGCTAGTGCCGGTACCCGAGCCCGTTGCGACAGCGGCCCCGCCGGGGCGTGAGTGCGCCCGGCGGGGCCTAGGTCCCATCCCCCCGCCAAACCGGAAGGACCAGACCATGAAGACACCGTAGACCAGGCTCACGGCGCAGTGCCCTGCGTCCTGGCCGGCATCGTCGAGGACAGCGCAGGGCTATGTGCGGCCACTGCTGCGCCGGCAGCCCAGCGCGGGCGTACTCGTTCTGCGGCACCGGCCCGGATGGGCTGCACCTGGCGAGGTTCGCCGCAGCTCGCCTGCGGGGCGCCTGATCAGCGCGGTGGACATGGCGGCCGTGCTCGCTGCGACCGGGACGTGTTCACCGATGCGGCGGTCATCTGCCGGAGCGCGCTGGGAGGGACTCGAACCCCCAGCCTTCTGGTCCGCAGGCACCCAAAGAGCTTCCGGTCCCGTTCAAATCAGTCCGCTAACTCGGGCACGCGCTTCCCGCAGTTCGTATCTGTCCGAACTGGCGGGACATTGTTGGTCCCGGTAGCTCCCACCGGGCGAACGATCCCCGGCCAGCCCGAAAACCTAACGCAAGTTCTAGAATAAAATTGCCAGTTAATGACTTCCGATGTAATGTGGGATGCAGACACCAGGGATCAGCCGCCGCCCGGCGGCCAGCGCCCAGGGGGTCATCCAAGGAAGCCAAAGCCATGTTCCTCATCGGCCTGGTCATCGTCATCATCATCCTCGCGGCGCTCATGCTGCGCCGGCGCCACCGCATCCTCGCGGCGTTCATGCTGCGCCGCCGCCGCTAGCCGCCAGAACGCGCTCACAGCCGCGCACTGGGACACCGCCGCCCGGGCTGCGAAGCGGCTTCAGATAACCGCCGTGCGAGTTCGTCGTTCAAGGCCCTAGCCGCTCGCCGCGTCCCGAAGGAAGATTCTGCGCACCGAAGCGGGGTTACTGGTCCTCTTCGAGGTTTTCACCGAACGCAAGGAACGCTTCGCTGTTGCCATCGCGGCAACGAGCCGTTCTCGGGTGGGTCAAGACCTTACCCGGCTTGCGCCGCCATCGTCGGCCGCTCACCTTCGCCGGGCAGGTCATCGCAACCGGCACCAGCAGCTACCGGCTTGCCCACGCCCGTGGCCGACGCTCGGCGAAGCAGGCTCGGCAGCCGGCTGAGTGCTAGTGACAGCAATCGAGATCGCGTTGCGCTCGGCAAACGAGCGCGCTGGGAAGCGAAACCTGCGATTCTGCCCTATCGCATTGACACGGGAGAAACGGGGAGGACCGTCATGCCACGGCAGATCATCACGACCGCGGATGCGCCAAGTTCGCCGCTTTACAGCCAGGGAGTCAAGGCCGGAGGGCACGTGCTCGTCTCGGGCATCGTCGGCATCGACCCCAGTACCGGCAGCCTTACCGGAGACACGATCCAAGATCAGACACGACAGGCGCTGACGAATTGCGAGGCCATTCTCCAGGCCGGCGGCGCCAGCCTGGACGACGTCATCGAGGTGGGAGTACTGCTCACCAACCCGGCCGACTTCTCCGGGCTGAATGAGGAATACGCGCGGTGGTTCCCGGCCGGGCCACCGGCCCGCTACGTCGCCAAGCTCGGCGTCGAGCTGCCCCGACTGCTCGTCTCGATCCGGATGACAGCATTCATCACCTGACACGCCAGCCGGGCCAATCAAGCCGGCCAGTGATCGAGCTTGGACTTGATCGCGGCGCGCATCGCCGCCGTTAGGAGCGGCGATAGGCCGGTGACGCAAGGCCGCGAAGGTGCGCCGTAATGAACGATCTGCGCGCCAGGCTTCTGCAGCTGCTGGTCGCTGGAGATCGGTCATGGGGATGTGGTCCACTAGCTTGCGGCGGCGGCGCGGCCCGGGCTGTGGCGTGCGGGTCATCCTGACCTGGGCGGGCGTATGGTGAAGATCGTGAGCGAGCCGAGGTTCCTGCCCGTGCGGGCGAGCGATCAGGGGAGAGCCTGGGCCACGCTCGTGGTGGCGTTCGCGGCTGATCCGGTCGAGCGCTGGCTCTATCCGGACGCGGAGCAGTATCTGGCATGCTTCCCCGCCTTCCTTGCTGCCTTCGGCGGGCGGGCATTTGACGCGCAGACCGTCTACCGGCTCGGGGAGTACTCGGCCGTCGCGCTGTGGCTGGCCCCGGGCGCTGAGCCAGATGGCGATGCCATCGCCGCCGTGCTCGCCGACACCGTCTCGCCCGGTCAGCATGACGACGTGTTCGCCGTCCTGGGTCAGATGGAGGCGGCTCATCCGGCGTATCCGCACTGGTACCTGCCGTGGTTTGGCGTGGACTGTGCCCTGCAGGGGCGGGGGCTCGGCAGCGAGTTGCTGAGGCCCTGCCTTGCCGCGGTCGACCGGAGCCATCTGCCCGCTTACCTCGAGACTCCGAATCCGCGTACCATCCCCTTCTATGAGCGTGCCGGCTTCGAGGTCACAGGCGCGGCGCAGGCCGCGACTGCCCGCCAGTAACGTTCATGCTGAGGGCACCCCGGTAGTCCTCGCCAGCACCCGGACGAGCCTGGCGGGCGCAGATGCCAGCCCGTCCGGTGATACCCGCCGGCCACGGGTTACGGACCCGAGCTTCTGGCCAGACGGCCTTGCTCGTGCACGGGGCCCGCGGCCGGCATCAACCGCTGGCGCCCTCCCCTGCATGTTCAACCCACGCGAACGCCACGCCGGAGCGCGTGCCATCTGGAGTCAGTCCGTGAGGCTGAGTGCCAACTCTCCACGCCCATGTCAAGTACCGGTACCTAGGCGACAGATGAGTTCCGGTTCCTAGGCGACATGATCGTAAGGCGACGTTGCCGGTGGCGGAGTTCTTGCGGCGGGGCCGGCCTTTAGGGTTGGCGAACGCGCCGAGCTCGCGGGAGCGGTCGTGGCGGATCGGGTGGACCCGGATGACCTTGCCGTCGCGGGACAGCTGCACTGACCCGGCGACGATTGAGACGTCGATGGCGGTGCGGGCCCACCGGCGGCCGCACGCGTACGGGGTCCCGGCGAAGCTGACCACCCCGCCGCCGTCGGCCAGCCGGGTCACGGTCAATCCGGCGGTCGCGTCCCGGGCCCGGCGGGCCACCCGCGCCCGGGGCTTGCGGTCCGCCTGGTCCTCCCGCAGCCGCTGCGCATGCGTGGCGACCACCACGCCGGCGTGCAGGATATCCACCAGCCCCCCGGCGACGACGACCTCGACCGGCTCACCCGCATATGTCGCGCCGACGTGATAGCTGAACCCGGCCAGGGAGATCTTGCCGTGCGCGTTCACCCACCGCGACACCCCCGCCGGGCGCTTGCCCGGCACCGGCTTAGCCACGGGCGCCGGTGCGATGGCGGCGCCGTCAGCGGCGACGGCCCGGTCCGCCAGGGCGAACCGCTCAGCTGGCGGGCGGCCGCCGCACGACTGATGCGGCCGGGCGGTGTTGTACTCCGCCACCCACGCATCCAGCGCGTCCTGCAGCTCACCGATGGTCGCGAACACCCGGTCTTTCGGGGTGAAGAACTCCGCCCGCATCGTCTTGTGCAGCCGCTCCACTTTCCCGGTCGTGGTCGGCGAGTACGGCGCGGTCAGCAGGTGCCGGATCCCGTTACCCGCGCAGATCTGATCGAACTTCACCGGGCCCGGCCCAGGACCGAACCGGCTGGTGAACACCTTCCCGTTATCGGTCAGGATCTGCTCCGGCACCCCGTGGATGCGCAGCGCCTCCGCCAGCGCCTGGCACACCGGCCGGGCCGTCGCCCGCACCACCGCCTTCGCGCAGACCAGAAACCGGGAATGGTCATCGATGCCGGTGACGATCTTGACTTCCTGGCCGTCGGTGAGGAACACCCGGCCCATCACGTCCATCTGCCACAGCTCCATCGACCGGCCGCGTTCCCACCGCCGGTAATCCTCCCGGCGCCGCCTGCGCTTGCGCGCCTCCACCAGCCCATGACGCACCAGCGCCCGGTACACCGACGACCGGCCCGGCAGCGGGTCCACGCCCTGCTGCTCCAGCTGCCAGCGGATCCGCGACGGCCCCCACGACGGATGCGCCCGCCGCAGCCCCACGATCCGTGCCTCCACCTCCGCGGCCATCTGATGCGGGCACGAATCCGGCCGCGGCGACCGGTCCGCCAAAGCGCCCAGCCCGCCCTCATTCGCATACCGGCGCAGCCACTCATGCACCGTCTGCCGCGCCACCCCATACCGCCGCGCGACCGCCGTCACCGGCACGCCCTCGTCCAGGACCTCCAGCACCGCCCGATACCGCTGCTCCACGACACCCAGCTCCACCAGCACACCCGGCTCCCTCCGCCGCGATCAACCAGTGATCGCAGCGAAGCGAACAGGACGCTCAAAAGCCGGGAACCAGCACGGAGTGTCGCCCACCTACCGGAACTACTGTCGGCCACCTACCGGAACCGCGTCCGCAAACTGTCGCCCAGGAACCGGAACCAAGGTGTCCAGCATCTACCGGACTCGCACAAACTCTCCACGCCCAGCACGACGGTCAACTGACTGTCGGACGATCTTGGAGGTTATGCCAGCTGCCCGGGAACCGGGCTCTGACCTGCGATTTCGTGGAGCCCCCTTACGGAATCGAACCGTAGACCTTCTCCTTACCATCGCGAATTTCCCAGGTTCACTGCCGTCAGCGCGGCCCGCCAAGCCAACGGCAGGGCCCACCTAGCCCTAGTAGACCGTCGCCGCTAACTTTTGTCCTGATTGGTGGAGTATAGGGCTTGGCAGATTGTCGTTACCTCTGCCAGATAGGACTGTCATGTCGTCGCAGAAGAAGTATCCAGTCTCGTTGAGCGTTGAGGATCGTGAGGCGCTGGTGCGGGTGACCACGACCGGGGTCCGCAGTGCGTCGATGATCAGGCGGGCGCGGGTTCTGCTTGCGCTGGACACGTCGGTGGTCGAGGTCGATCCGCGGACGGTGATCGCGGCCCGGGCCGGGGTCTCGTGTGAGACGGTGCGTTGGTCTCGAGGCGGTTCGCCGAGACCGGCGGCGATGTCTAATCCACGATCGGGCGCAAGTGAACGCGAGTTCCCGCCGGTGCCCTCTCCTGTGACCGCTGAGGTCGAGGCCAAGCTGATCGCGCTGCCGTGCTCGCAGCCGCCGGCGGGGCATTCGCGGTGGTCGCTGCGGCTGCTGGAGAAGCACGTCGTACTCATCGAGGACCTGCCGAACCTGGATCACTCCACTATCAGCCGGGTGTTAAAAAAACGGAGCTTCGTCCTCACCTGAAGAAGTGCTGGGCCATTCCGCCGCGGGCGAATGCGGAGTTCGCGGCGTGGATGGAGGACGTCCTGGCGGTCTTACTGCCACCCTTACCACCCGATGCGCCCGGTCGTGTGCATGGACGAGAAGCCATACCAGCTCCTGGCCACGTCCGTTATCCGGTCCCGGGCCGGTCTGACTGCGACCGTCTCGAGGACAGCGAGTATGTCCGGGCGGGAACTTGCTCGATCTTCTGCTGGGTCGAACCTCTGCGCGGGTAGCGGCGCGTGGACGCCCAGCCCCGCCGCACCTAAGGTCAACTGGGCCCGCCAGGTCGCAGCGGATGCTCACCTGCCGACTACCGCGACGCCGAGACCGTGGTGCTCCTCATGGACAACCTCAACACCCATGGCATCGCGTCGCTCTACGAGGCCTTCGACCCCAAGACGGCGTTCTCGCTGGCACAGCGCCTGGAGATCCATTATACGCCCAGGCACGCGTCCTGGCTCAACATCGCCGAGATCGAGCTCTCCGCGCTCACCCGCCAGTGCCTACACCGCCGCATACTAGGACCTCACCGTGCTCTACGCCGAGCTCGCCGCCTCGCAACAGCAGACCAACACCGACCAGCGTCAGGTCGACTGCCACTTCACTACCGACGACGCACGAGTCAAGCTGCGCCACCTCTACCCGACCTTAAAGCAAACTTAATGCAGCGACGATCTACGGTCAACTGACTGTCGGACGATCTTGGAGGTTATGCCAGCTGCCCGGGAACCGGGCTCTGACCTGCGATTTCGTGGAGCCCCCTTACGGAATCGAACCGTAGACCTTCTCCTTACCATCGCGAATTTCCCAGGTTCACTGCCGTCAGCGCGGCCCGCCAAGCCAACGGCAGGGCCCACCTAGCCCTAGTCGTGGCCTGTGATTATTCAGGCTGTAGCGTCGACTGCGGGGTGCGATCCCTTCGAGTCCAAGCCCAGCGATGTCGGACGCATGGGCGTCCGACATACCCCTCATGCCCGGCCTGTGGGGCTCAGTGCCGGTCGGCCACAGCCAAGCCGCCGGCCAGATGACGGTCAAGCGATCTCTTGCCCCGTGTATGGCGAGACTCGAAATACCCTACCGAGCAGGCACTTCCACTATTACCAGAAGCATTTGAACCCCTGGCCCTCTCCGCGCCATCCGGGAGGCGTGTGCCGGTGACAACAGTAGTCGTGCCTGGCCGAAGACCATGTCGCGGCGAGTACCGCGGCAAAGCGGTCGCCCGCGATATGCGCCGACGTCATCCCCAAACCGCCAGTCCAAGATCAGATGCGTGGCACAAGAAGCGTCCGGCTGCCGTGATCTCCGGGCTGACGGCGCGGTTTTACAGAACGCCCATTCCTGCCCATCGGAATAGTCACTGACCTGCTATTTCGCCATTCCTGGCCGTGTGAAGACCGCGTTCTGTCCGCCCCGCGTCCGTAAATTACAAGTGGTCCAGGTCAGCACGCCGAAACCCGCGGAACCAGTCCCACTGAGTCCAGCGGAATCCCGCTGTGTCCCATTCTTCGTCGGACCTCGTTCACCATCGATCCGGGCAACCTGCTGCTACGGCGTCGCGGCCACCGCCTGCTGCCGCAACCCGCCTGAAAAGGGGCACACCTTAGAATCAGGTTTGCGCGCCCTTCTTTCACGTTCAGTAATAGATTGTTCGGGCGAATCCAGGTGCTGCCACCCAGAATTCCTCTTATCCGATGCCGGACACGGACTTTCGGCGGGGCGGTCGGGTCTGCTCAGTAACATGACCGTCGACTGGCGTGGCTGGGTTGCGCTGCTGGTGTCGTCACCCCGGCGTCCGCGAAGCCACGGACGCCGGGGTGCGGCGGCGCGCTGGCCGCGCCGCCGCCCCGCATGCTCCCCGTCCTCCCTCCCTAGCCCCAGGCGCCGGCTATCTGCCTGGTGGGGGCGTTGAGCCGGTTGAAGACGTTGGTCGTGGCGATCGACAGCAGCAGTGCGGCGAGTTCTTCCTCGTCGTAGTGCCGGGCGGCCTCGTCCCAGATTTCGTCCGGCACCGGGTCCGGGCGGTCGGCCAGCCGGGTGACGGCTTCGGTCAGGGCCAGCGCAGCGCGCTCGGCGTCGGTGAAATACGGCGCCTCCCGCCAGGCGGCTACCGTGGCTATCCGGTCCTCGCTCTCGCCCGCCTTCCTGGCCCCGGCAGCGCCAGCCTGAACGCACGGGCTGCAGCCGTTGATCTGGCTGGCCCGCAGGTGAACCAGTGCCAGCGTCTCCTCAGGCACGCCTTTGTTGTGAAAACTGGCGCCCAGCGCCTGGATGGCCTGCATAGCCTCCGGGATGATCATGGCCGGGTTCTTTATCCGTGCTTGCATCGTGGGTCCTCCATAGTGTCGTCTTCGATCAAGTACGCCGTGAGGCCTCGCGTGTCACGCCGTCGGGCTCTCGCCGCTACCTGGTATGACAGGCGCCGACGGAGGAATGTGACCGATGAACGAACCGGGCCTAGCTGCCGGGCGATTACTTCCGATCCGGACGGCTGTCTCCGGAAAGTCGTGCCGACCACCTGGCAGCCGGTATCCGGCGAGGCTCAAGCCCGGCTCAGGCTCGGACCCGAGGCACCGGTGTCCCGGCCGGCGCGGGCCCGTCCAGTACGCTAACCAGTCGCGTTCCTCGAACCGGTCACGTTCTCTCGCTGTGCTCGGTCATAGGTGTGCGGGCGAAATCGGGAGGGTGACACATGAGCTTTGATGAACGCTCTATGAAGGCGGTGAGGCGCTGACATGACGGATGGACAGCCGCGTACCCAGGAGCAACGCAAGGTCGACACGCTGGCCAAGCTGGCCGCGCCGGCCGCGGACGTCTGGGTCGCGACCGCCGCCGCAGACGCCGGCCCGCCAGCTCCTATCTGGTGCCGTTGTCGCTGGCCTGGATTGACGAGCGGGTGGTGCTGGCCACCGAGGCGGGCTCAGTGACGGCCAGGAACATCACCAGCCAGGGACGCGCCCGGCTTGGCCTCGGGCCGACCCGCGACGTCGTGATGATCGACGCCGAGCTGGAGCACGTCTACAGCCCGGACGAGGTTCCGGCCGGCGTGGCCGGCGGGTACGCGGCGCAGGCGGGCTGGGACCCGCGCGAGTCGGGTGAGTCGATGCGGTTCCTGGTGCTGCGGCCGCTGCGGATCCAGGCCTGGCGCGAGGTCGATGAACTGCCCGGGCGGACCCTGATGCGCGGTGGGGCACGGATTCCCTGATCTGGCCGGCGGGCCCGGACGCTGGCTTCGCATCGATCTACCTGCACACGCACAAGAGGATGACCGAGAACATGGCCTTGTCCTCCAGGATCGGGTACGTCGAGCACCGTCGGGACGCACAGATGTCCGCGAGTTCGGCGCGGTTCCGAGGATCGCGGATCTCGACGAAGGTGTACTGCTGGAAATTAAAAAGAGGTCGGTGCCGCAAGGCTGCGAGCAAGACTGTTTCCAGTATATGGTCCGGAACAGGCGTATTGGTGAACTCGCGGATGCTCGCTCGCTGCCTGAGCAGCTCGAGCACTGTTAGAGTTGACAAGTTTTTCCGCCTGCGGTTTAGCTGGACACGGTACCGGGATTGTCCGGGACACCGGCTGCGGATGTCGCGCTCATATAGAGAGGACGGGCGCGCCGCCCGTTCAGCGCCCACCATACTGCCCCGACAATGACGGAGGCTGCGCCAGCGACGGCGCCTACGGTCCTGACCCCGGTCACCGCGAGCAATCCGGCGAAGGCCGCCAGCGCCACCCTGGACGCCGCGCCATAGGTAGTCATGTGCAAGCTGGTGATCCTGCCTCTCAGGCGCTCAGGCACGGTAGCCAGCAGGATCGTCGTGTCAAGGGCGATGATCACGCCACTCGCGGTGCGCATGACCGCCAGCAGCGCCGCGCCCCACGGGGGCTGACCCACCAGGAACATAGCGCCCCACGCGGCACCCTGCAGCACATAAGCCAGCGCGTAAGCAGCCAGATGCGACCCCCGCCTGAGGCGGACCGCCAGCACCGAGCCCAGGATCACCGCGGCGCCATCCACAACGTAAAACACTCCGAGCAGCAATCCGCCGCCGTGCAAGTCGTTCGTGACATAGGCGGCAAGCAAGACGTTGTAGGCGCCGCCGATGAGGCCCCAGGAGATGCCTACCCAGATCACTGACCTCGCCAGGGGCAGAGCCCGCAGTGCGGTAAAGCCCTCAGCCAGGTCGGCATGCAGAGACCGGAGAGCACCGCCTGCCTGCGCACCCTGCTGGAATGCCGGCCGTGCGAGGGCCAGCAGGGGCACGGTCGCCGCGAGCTGGAGCCCCGCAGCTGCTGAGAGCGCAGCGCTTGTGCTCCAGGCCGACAAGACCCCGCCCAGCGCCGCGCCAGCGATTGTCATGACACCGCTCACTGAGCCAATCGCGGCGTTGGCCGCGGCGCGACTGCGGTCCTCGCGGACCAGCGCATACAGCCACCGCTGCCGCGCCGGCGGCCACACCGCGCCGGCGGCCCCCTGCAAGCCGTAGCAGGCTGCGATCTCCCACAGGCCGACTCTCAGTGTCACCAGCACGCCCAGCAGGCTAAGCGCCTGAACCGTCATGGAACCCAGCGCCAGCCTCCGGACATCGTGGCGATCGGCAATCGCGCCGGCGAACGGCATGCACAACAGGGCAGGTAGCGTGCCGACGAGTTCCACAATCGCGAGTGAAGAAGCCGAGAAATGGTGGAGCACGTATACGAAAACAGCTACCAGCATGATCCAGGAGGCACCTTCGTTTCCCGCACTTGCTGCCCACAGCAGCATTACGTGCCGATTCCCGGGCCGCAGTCGGCTCAACGAAGCTCCCTAACCATTCCGACGATGAAGCACGAGGGACAAGCGGCGTTAGGCCATGACGACTGCAGCCGTGCGGTCAGCCATTCCGGAGGTGTTCTTCTGGACCGCGGTACCCGGTACCGAAACCAGCTATACGCCCAGCCGGACCACTCCTCGATGTCGGCCGCCAGTACCCGGCCACCAGCCTCGGCGGGGGGCGGCGGCCAACTGCTGGTACTCCCCCTCCAGGAGGCCGATCGCATGCGTGCGCTCCGGACTCTCGCCGGCCGGTGCCGCGCAGCCCGAATCGCCGCACCTTCGGCCAGTCCTCGTCGTAGAAGCCGGCCAGGATCGTGACCCGCTGGTCCCGGCCCAGATTGCGCAGCCGCCTGGCCAGCTGCAGCCCTGCCCCGCGTCAATCGGCGAGCAGAAGACCCTGCCGTCGACCGCGAACACGCCCGGCGCCACATGAGCCTGCCCGCGTCCGCCGATCGTGGCCGGCCGGACCACTCGCTCCCGCTCGATCCGGCCTCGCGTCTCGTCCTGCCCGCGGATCATCACCGCTCCTTGCCACTGGCGCTGAGAAAGACGATCTCGAGGTCGCGGAGCCGGTCCGGGTCGCCGTCCAGGGCAATACCGGTGATCTTCGCGTCGCTGATGGTGAACGTGAAGACGACCTTCGGCCGGCCGCCGGGCGCCCATACGGCCGCCGGAACGCCGTCAGCTAGAGCGAGCCGGGCTCCCTTAGCCCATCCCGCGAAGGTAGCCCCCACCGCGTCGGCACCGCGGACCTCGGCGGCCGCGCCCATCTGCACGGCCGCTGGGTCGGCCACGAGCACGGCGCCCGGATCGAGCAGCGCGAGCAGGGCGCCGAAATCCCCGCCCCGGGAGGCAGCCAGGAAGGCGGCGACGATTTCCCGCTTCCGGGACCGCGCGGCATCAGATGCCGCGGCCGCTCCCTGCACCCGGCGCCGGGCCCGGCTGGCGAGCTGCCGCGCCGCCATCGGGGAACGGTCAATGATGGCGCCTACCTCGCCGAACGGCACACCGAAGACGTCGTGCAAGACTAGCGCGAGCCGCTCGGCGGGAGTCAGCGTGTCCAGCACCACCATCAGCGCGGCACCGACCGAATCGGCCAGCAGCGCCTCGTCCTCCGGGCCGGCTTGGCTGGCCGGCCGGAGGCTCGCGTGAAGCTCGGCCGGCTCGGTCGGCAGCGCCCCAGCCGGCTCCTCCCGCCGGGCCCGCCGGGATTCCAGCATGTTCAGGCAGACCCGGGCCACGACCGTGGTCAGCCACCCGGCCGGATTCTCCACCTGCCCGCCGTCGGCACGGTTGACCCGCAGCCACGCCTCCTGCACCGCGTCCTCGGCATCACCGCGCGAGCCGAGCATCCGGTAGGCCAGCGCCATCAGCCGGCCCCGATGCTCAGCGAATCGCTGCATCAGCCAATCGTGCTCGGTCATCGGCCACGTTCCTCCATCCCGCCTGTCATATCAGTTGACCGGCGGGACGGGCCCGATGTGACAGCCGGACGGTCACTGCCTCCGAGCCAGCGGAAGAAGCAAGCAAGCCAGACTCGCACGATTCGCCGACCTTCAGCGCTGCCCTACATGCCGGTACGCATGGATCCTCCACCTGCGCTACCAGCGGCAGCGGGAAATTGCCGGGGGGCAGCGGCCCAGTACGACGACTCCTGATTCGCAGCGGATCGCGGAGCTGGAAAAGATCAACCGGGCAGCAGCGGGCGGAGCGGAGGCGGGGGCTTTCTCCTCGCCGGCGGCCGCTGCTTTGACCGCCTGGCGCGTTCGCCGGGGGTGGGGGTTGGTTTATTCCATCGGCTGCCGTTTCCTCAAGGATCCTTGACGCCTGGACTCATGGTCCGCGCTGCGAGTCGCCTATCGGCTTGGTTCTGGCCCGTCACCTATCGCGCGCACCCGGCAGATCTTTTTGCTGGACATGGTGAATAGGTAGGCTGCCTGGTTCTCGAAGGCTCGGCCACCGGTGCCTCGGCACACACCCCGCTGGGTGACCAGCGCGACGACACGGGCGCCTTCTGCGATGACCTCCTCGACTTCCACCACGTAGGAGTCAAACATGGCAAGCTGGGCGGGGATGCCATCGAACGCATCCTCCGATCCGGCCTCGTCACCGAGGAAGCTCTTGTTATCGTCAACGACGTCGACGGCCAAGTATTCGCCCAGCTCATCGAAGCGGCGTTCGTTGATCGCCTGAAACAGGCCTGCGACTATCGCCTTGTGGGCTTTGGCCTCTGCGTCTTCCACGCTTTGATCGTAGCTGCGTCATGTGGGAGCAACCTGGCCCCTCTTGCTGCTGTCTGCAGCGTGAGAGCAGGCGGGGCGCCCGCAGCAACGCTAACCAGTCCGGAGGCGGAGGGTCGACTCCGAGCTGGAGGGCAGGCACCAGGGACTACCACGCCGGTGCCGGCCGGAGGAAGCCGGGACCGTGTTCGCGTCGTGCTGAAATCGCCTTTCGACGTGACCACCTTCCTGAGGGAGGACCGCAGACCTGCTCAGGTTGCTTCTGTGTCAGCAGCGGGGACACCGCTGCTGGGCAGCTTGTGGTTCCTGTCTGAGCGAGAGCGTTTCTGGTTCAGCAGCGCCGCGACCGCTCCGCTTCCACGAGCGGCGCAGCATGGCGCCTCGGTCGCTGTGATCATCGACGACTTCGATCCTCCCAGTGCCGACCGCAGGCGAGACCTCGCCTGTTCAACGAGCGTCTCCCGCACGCCGGAGCGGCATGCCATCGAGAGTCAGTCCGTGCGGCTGAGTGCCAACTTTCTATGCCCAGAACGACGGTCAGATGCCGGTCAGATGCCGGTCAGGCGATCTTGAAGGCGTTCCGAGCCGGTCAGAAATCTGGGCCTGACCTGCTAGTTTGCAGAGAGGTCTTCACGTTTGGGCCTGACCTGCCGTTATGCGCGCTCTTGACGGCGGCGTCCACGGGCTAAGCGGGCCGCGTCCACAGAGTTATGCGGTGCTTTGCTGGGTTCGGCGGGCGCGGGGCTGGTGCCCGGTGCGCTCGTCGGCGATGGCCAGGGTGAGGTCTTCGAGCTCGGTGATCAGCTCGCGCAGGCGGCGGTGGTTGTCCAGCCATTGCCGGTAGTTGTCGACCTGGTCGTCGGGGACCAGGCGGCTGATCGTCTTGCCGGCCCGCTTGCGGGTCCAGTGCCAGTACGGGCCGTGCAGGTCCGGGGGGTCGGCGTGGCAGCGGCAGCCCGGCCAGCCGCAGCGCACGCGCCGCTGGATGAGGGTGCCGGGCAGCGCCAGGCCCAGGCCAGCCAGCTCGGCGGCGATGCCGGCGGCGCGGTCTTGCGGGCTTGGCGACACGTTTCCATGGTCGCACGCGCGGTGCGTGCTCTCCGGGCCTTCTTTCGGTAGAAATTACCGTATGGACGGCGGTGTGGCCTCCTACCTCGCGCGGTGGCAGCCCGCTCCGGGCACGCCGGGGGCGGCCGCGGAGTTCGCCCGCGCGGTGGTGGCGGAGTCGGCCCCGGGCGGCAGGGACCGGGCCAAGTGCCTGCTGTGGGCCGCCTCCAAGCTGGCGGGCTGGGCGATCCCGCTCGGCATGGAGCCCGTCCCGGAGGTGCTGCTGCACCCGTCGGTGATCGAGCGGTTCGCCGCGCACGCCCCGGGGCTCTCCGGCGCCGCGCGGCGGACGCTGCGGACCAACCTGCGGTTCCTGGCCCGCAGCGTGGTGCCGCACCTGGGCCCTTGTGATGCACCGCTGCCCCGCGGGCGGGGCCAAGAAGCCCTACAGCTCTTCGGAGATCGACGGCTACCTCGCATTAGCGGACGCCCAGCCCGCCGCCGCCCGGCGGATGCGCGCCACCGCGCTGGTCTGCCTCGGCGCCGGGGCGGGGCTGATCCGTTCCGACCTTCGCCAGGCCCGCGGCAGCGACGTCACCCAGCGGCCGGGCGGCGTGATCGTGGAAGTCCGCGGCGCCCGGCCGCGGGCGGTGCCAGTGCTGGCCCGCTACCAGCCGCGGCTGCTGGAAGCCGCCGCCTTCGCCGGGGGGCAGTTCCTCACCGGCGGCGAGAAGCCCGAGCGCGGCAACATCACCAACCCGCTGACCGCCTCGCTGGCCGGCGGGACCGGGCTGCCGCCGCTGGACACCAGCAGACTGCGCGCGACGTGGCTGGCCCAGACCGCGGCGCTGATCGGCCTGCCCGCGTTCCTGCACGCGGCCGGCATCAGCTGCTGCCAGCAGCTGGGCGACATCGCCGCCGGCCTGGACCCCGGCACCGAAGAGCAGGCCATCACGCTGCTGGGGGCCGCCGCGCTGTGAACGCCACGCTGGCGGTCATCGAGGACATCATCGCCTCCTCCGGCACCGGCGAGGCGATCGAGACCCTGCTGCCGACCGCCGTCCGCAGCCGCCAGCTGACAGCCAGCACGCTGCTGGCCGGCATGATGCTCGCCCTGGCCGACGGCCGTCCTGCCCACCTCACCCGCGCGCACACGGCACTACTGACCTTGCCCGAGGACGACCAAAAGCGCCTGGGCGTCATCGCCGGCTGGAAGGACGGCCCGCACCAGCTCACCTACCGGCAGGTGGAGCACACCGCCCGGCTGATCAAAAACGCGCTGGCCAAGGAGCAGCCCGACGGCGCCGCGTCAGCAGATCTGCAGCAATCCTGCGACCGGCTGCTGGAAGCCAGCATCCCTGCAGAATTCAAGAGCGCCAGCAGCTCGCTGGCGGTGGACTGGACTGACGTCGAGGCCTGGTCCCGGCCCGTCCCGCACGAGGCCGCCGGCAGCGGCGCCGACCCCGACGCCCGCTGGGGGCACCGCAACGTCAACCTCAAGATCCAGGAAGGACAGATGTTCTTCGGCTACTACCTCTCGGCCGCCACCATGGTGAAGGACGAGAACAGCCCCGCCGTGCCCGAGCTAGCACGGCGGATCACCGTCTGCAACAGCGCCCACGACCCCGCCACTGCCATAGTCCCGGTCCTGCAACGCATGGCCGCGGACGGCATCCGCCCCGGCGACATCCTGGCCGAGCTGCACGCCGCCGACGACGCCGACGGCTACCGCCGGCTGGCTTGCCCCGCCGGCACCGGGAAAATCCGCTGCCCGCTGCGCCCGGCCTCAATGACACTGACGCGCGACCGGCCCGAGATCCTCACCCCGCCCGGGCACCCGCCGGCCTGCTGCACCCAGAAGACCATCACCGCCGGGCCCGGCATCGCAGCCAAGACCCGGCAAAAACACGACTACCCCTCCGCCGCGTGGCGGACCTCCTACCAGCGGCGCACCGCCGCCGAACGCCTCAACTCCAGCATCAAAGACACCGCAACCACCAGCATCGACCGCGGCTGGATCCGCCTCATGGGCGTCACCCCGCTCATGCTCTGGCTCGCCTGCCTGACAGCGGTCCGCAACCAGCGCATCCTCACCACCCGGCACAAACACCAGCAACACGCCGCACGGCTCGCGACCAGCGGCCAGCCACCCCGCACCCGCAAGCGCCGCCGCGAACTCGCCAGCACCGCGCCGCCCTAGCCAGCCCGCATCAGCCCAACGCCAGCCGCCGTCAACGACCAGCATCGCCACCCCGGCCCGGCCACGCCCTCAGCCAGACCAGCCACGCCTGACAACGTGAAGACACAGCCGCAACCGCCACCAAACAGCGCCAGCCACAGCCGTCAGCACACTGTCAGACCCAGATGTGAACATAAAAGCTGGTGAGGTGTGAATACCTCGCAGAGCCCCCTTACGGAATCGAACCGTAGACCTTCTCCTTACCATGGAGATCACCGTTGCGTTCACATCGGCTCCGGCGTACAGCCGGTCAACGTGTCGGGACGCGCCTTCTGGGGACACGTACTGCCGCCTGGTGACGGCAAACCCCACGGACAAACGACGGACAGATGATCAAGGCCCGACCGCCGCGACCGGCGATCAGGCCCTTGACCTGCTACTTCCTCTGTAGCCCCGACCGGATTTGAACCGGCGCTACCGCCTTGAGAGGGCGGCGTCCTGGGCCACTAGACGACGGGGCCAGGTACCACGTGGACCGCGCGACACTACCGCCTGCGGACCGGATCGTGAGCAGAAGACTGACCGAGGCCTTCAGCCTCAGCCGGGCACCAAGGCTAGCGTACCTCGCCGAGTCGCGCCAAACGCCGCAGTGCGGCCCGGCCGAGGGGGCCAGGCCGGGCGCAGCGGCGGCGGGATAACGTCACCTGGAGCACACCAGCCACGGACGGAACACCAGCCACGACCCGGGCAGAACAGGTTACACTTATACCAAGATCAACTGCATGATTCACCGTAGCGGGGTAGTTAAGAGCGCATGTTGGCATTCATCATCGTCCTGCTGATCATCGGACTCATCGCGGGCGCCATCGCCCGCCTGCTGGTGCCCGGTCGTGACCCCATCGGCCTGATCGGCACCATCCTCCTGGGCGTGGTTGGCTCGTTCATCGGCGGGTTCGTCTCGACCCTGATCGAATACCACACCCTGTCGGTGAACTCGTTCCACGCCACCGGCATCATCTGGTCGATCGTCGGCTCCATCATCCTGCTGGTCCTGATGCGGCTGACCGGCACGGAGCGCGGCCGCGGCCGCTCCCGCCGTCGCCGCTGGATCTGAGCACCAAGACCGACCCCGAGAAGCACGAAACGCGGATGCCGCTCGCCTGCGGCATCCGCGTTATCTATGACATCGCTGGGGTACCAGGACTCGAACCTAGACTAACGGGGCCAGAACCCGTCGGGCTGCCAATTACCCCATACCCCATGGGATCGGGCCAGTGCGGCCCGCGCGCCTGTGCAGTCCGGACGCGCCAGTGCAGTGTAGCCGAAGCGCGGACGCTGCGGCCAAAGAGATCCGCCACTGGGCCGCGCGGAGCTCAGGCCCGGGCTTGAGCGGCTGCGGTCGCAGCGGCCTGGGCCAGGCGGTCGAGGGTCCGCTCCCGGCCGAGCAGTTCGATCGACTCGAACAAGGGCGGCCCGATCCGCCGCCCGGTGACCGCGACCCGCACCGCCCCGCCGAACGCGGCCCTGGGCTTCAGCCCCAGGCCGTCGACCAGCGCCGCCTGCAGCGCATCCCGGATCGTCTCGGCGGTCCACGACCCGAGGCCGGCCAGCGCGCTCCTGGCCGCCTCGAGCACCGGGGCCGCGTCGGGGCCGAGCGCTCGCGCGCCGTCCTCCGGATCGACGGCGAACCTGTCCTCGTCCACCAGCAGGAAGCTCAGCATCCCGGCCGCCTCGGTGAGCCTGGAGATCCGCCCCTGGATCAGCGGCGCCGCGGCCGCGATCACCGCCGCATCGGCGGCACTGGGCGGAGCGTCGACCAGGCCAGCGCGGTGCAGGAACGGCATGATCCGCAGCACGAAATCGGCCGGATCAAGCTCCCGGATCTTGTCGCCGTTGATCGACTCCAGCTTCTGCACGTCGAACCGGGCGGCGTTCTTGTTCACCCGGGCCAGGTCGAACTCGGCGGCCATCTCGTCGAGCGTGAACGACTCCCGGTTGTCCCCCGGCGACCAGCCGAGCAACGCCAGGTAGTTGTCGATCGCCTCCGGCAGGAACCCCTCGTCGCGGTAGTAGGTGATCGACGCGGCGCCGTAGCGCTTGCCCAGCTTCTGGCCCTCGAGCCCGAGCACGAACGGCAGGTGCGCGAAGACAGGGAACTCCGAATCCGGGACGCCCATCGCGCGGTACACGGCCAGCTGCCGCGGCGTCGAGGACAGCAGGTCGTCGCCCCGCACGATGTGGGTGATCTTCATCAGCACGTCGTCGACCGCCACGGCCAGCGTGTAGAGGTGGCTGCCGTCCGCGCGCGCCAGCACGAAGTCCGGCACGTTGGCGTTGTCGATGGTGATCTCGCCCCGGACCAGGTCGGTGAACGTGGTGGAGCCGTCGGGCATCCGCATCCGCACCACGGGCCGCCGGCCCTCGGCCCGGTACTCGGCCACCTGCTCGGGCGACAGGTGACGGCAATGCAAGTCGTACCCGCTGGGCCCGCCCCCGCCCGCGCGCGCCGCGGCGCGGCGCTCGGCCAGTTCCTCCGGGGTGCAGTAGCACCAGTAGGCGTGCCCGGACTCCAGGAACTTCGCCACCCAGTCCGCGTAGATCTCCCGCCGCTCGCTCTGCAGGTAGGGGCCGTAAGGGCCGCCCGCCTCGGGCCCCTCGTCCCAGTCCAGGCCGAGCCAGCGCAGCGTCTCCAGGGCCGATTCGATGTAGGCGGGCAGCACCCGGGACCGGTCGGTGTCCTCGATCCGGAGCACGAACACGCCGCCGGTGTGCCGGGCGAACGCCCAGTCGAACAGGGCGGTGCGGATATTGCCGACGTGCAGGTCCCCGCTGGGAGACGGGGCGAAGCGCACCCGCACCGGCCGTTCGTCAGTCACTGGTCACAACCCCGTTGGTCAGCGTCCCGATGCCCTCTATCGTGACC
This sequence comes from uncultured Actinomycetota bacterium, assembly GCA_963729365.1. GTDB lineage: Bacteria > Actinomycetota > Actinomycetes > Streptosporangiales > Streptosporangiaceae > JASHPR01. The sequence continues at coordinate 54,696 of CAVSNQ010000024.1, read as the reverse complement.
GACACCTCGTCGCCCTCCTTGACCGAGCCGACGCCCGCCGGGGTGCCGGTCAGCAGCACGTCGCCGGGCAGCAGCGTCATCACCGCGCTGACGTAGGTGACCAGCGCGGTCACGTCGTGCAGCAGCAGCGATGTGCGCGAGTTCTGCCGGATCTCGCCGTTCACGATCGTGGTCAGCTCGAGGTCGGCCGGGTCGACGTCGGTCTCGATCCACGGCCCGAGCGGGCAGAACGTGTCAAACCCCTTGGCCCGGGCCCACTGCCCGTCCCTGGCCTGCAGGTCACGAGCGGTGACGTCATTGGCGCAGGTATAACCGAAGATCACATCGGGCACCCGCTCGGGCGGCACCTCCCGGCAGAGCCGGCCGATAACCACGGCCAGCTCGCCCTCGAAATCGACCCGCTCGGACAGGGCCGGGTAGATGATCGGGTCCCGCGGCCCGATCACCGCCGTCGACGGCTTCAGGAAGATCACCGGGTCGTCCGGCGGCTCGCCGCCCATCTCGCGCGCGTGGTCGGCGTAGTTCTTGCCGATCGCGACCACCTTGCTGGGCAGCACAGGCGCGAGCAGCCGCACGTCGGCCAGCTGATGGCGGGACCCGGTGAGCCGCACGGACTCTTCCCCGATCCCGAACGGATGTCCCATCAGCTCGGCCACGACGAGCCCGTCAGCGTCCGTGCCGGTGACAGCGCTCGCGGCGCCGTCCGGCTGGACGTCCTCCACGATCCCGTAGCCGACCTCGCCGCCATGAGCAAACCTTGCGATGCGCACGTGTCAGAGCCTACTTAGGGGGCGGAGCCGGCCGGCACGGCGGAGCCGCTACTGCAGGTACCCCTCCACCTCGGAGGCCGGGCGCGCCGCCGACTCCCCCGGATCCTCGCCGAACTCGCTCCGGGCCCGCCGCTGCCGCAGCAGGTCCCAGCACTGGTCCAGGGCCTCCTCGGCGGCTTTCAGCTGGGCGTGCTCCTCGTTACTGGACAGCTCGCCCGCGGCCAGCTTGGCCCGCAGCTCGTGCTCGGTCTGGATGAGCTCATCGATGTGACCGAGGATTTCCTTGTCGTTCATGTCCCTACCGTACGAGGCCGGCCACGGCCGGGTGATCGCGCCCCGCAACGACCAAGGTCCCCGTGTACCCCGGTCTCAATTCAACTGGCCTTAACGTATAGCCCGTCCTGAATCCCCCGACGCAGGCGAAAGGAGACGCCGGGCGCCGCGCCTGGCGCGGGCCGGGACCTGGCCCGCGGGACGCACGACCCGCCCGAGCCGGCTGTGGCCAGCGGCGCGCGTCGCGGGCTGGAGGCGCGACACGGCCGTGTCGCGCGCGGCGCGCTCGAGATCGTCGGGCAGCGCGGCGAGCTCGGCGTCGCCGTAACGGCGGCGCAGCGCGGCGCGGATCAGGAAGTCGGTCAGCGCCGGGTTCCGCGGCAGGCACGGTCCGCGCAGGTAGGTACCTATCGCGTTGCCCAGGCGCACGCCTTCGCGCCCGTCGCCGTTGTTGCCCCGCCCGACGACGACATGGCCGAGAGCGCGCGCCGTGGGCCCGAGGTAGGTGCGGGCCCCGTGGTTCTCGAAGCCGACGAGCAGTTCGTCGCCCCACTGGACCAGCAGGTCGCCGATCGCGCGGTCGGCCATGGCCTCGGTGATCGTGCACGAGGCCGCGGTGAGGTCGGCGCCCTGCTGGACCGTCCAGGTATCGAACAGCCTGGCCCCGGGAAGTTCCACGCCCCGGCACGGCTGGTAGAAGCGCCCGAGGAGCTCATAGCCCGCTCCGACGGCGAGCAGGGCCGCCCCCTGGCTGACCGCCTCGCAGATGCCGGGGCCCTTGATGTCAGCGAGATCCGTGGCGATCAGCCGCTGGTGGAATTCCCCGCCGTCGCCGATGACCAAGAGGTCCACCTCGTCCGGGTCGACCGGGTCGCCGGGACCCAGTTCCCGCACGTCGGTGGCGATGCCGCGCCATTCGCAGCGGCGCATGATCGCGGCGAGGTTGCCGCGGTCGCCGTAGCCGCTCATGATCTCCGGGTAGAGGTAGCCGAGCGTGAGCTGGCGGGCGGTCATGGCTAGGTCTCCCACAGCGCGCTGACCAGGCCCTGGCGGCGCAGCCAGTCCCGCAACTGCCACAGCACCTGGTAGGTGGACACCACCCAGAGCGGCTGGCCGGCCGGGGTGCGTTCGAGCGCGAGCTGCAGCGCGCGGACCGGATCCGGCTCGACCGCGATATCGGCCGCTGCGGAGCCTGTCCACCCGGCGTACTTGAGCCGCACGGCCAGGTCGGTCGCCCGGTTGCCCGAGAGCACCGCCGCGGGGACGAGCCCGCGCAGCGACTCGAAGTCGATATCCCAGATCCAGGAGACGTCCGGCTCCTGCTCGCTGGCCCGGTCATTGACCGCGAGCAGCATGTGCTTGGGCTGCCCGTCGCCGAGCAGGGCGCGCAGCACCTCGGTGTAGCCGTTGGGGTTCTTGGCCAGAGCCAGGTGTACCTCGCGTCCGCCGATGGTCACCCGCTCCATGCGGAAGAAGCCCGTCGCCACCTTTTCGACCGCCGACAGCGCGCTGCCCGGCAGCTGGCACGCGGTCGCCGCAGCTGCTGCGGCGACCGCGTTGTAGGCGTTATACAGCCCCGGCAGCGGGATTTCGAGCACCGGCTCGCTGGTTGGCGTGACAACCTGAATTCGCGAGGAAGCCGGCCCGATGAGGTCGATCTTCGGGGCGTAAACCTGCGGCTGCGGGCGTTCCAGCCCGCAGCGCCCGCACTCCCAGTGGCCCAGGTGAGCGTAGAACACGCAGCTGTAGCGAAGCTCGCCACTGCAGCGCGGGCAGCGCGGGAAATCCGACGTGTAATCGACATCGCCGCGGCGATGCTCGACGTCCCCGAGACCATAGAAGACCCTCGGGTTCTCGAGTTCCGGGGCCAGGTAGGCGAGGCGGGGATCGTCCGCGTTGAGCACGAGCGTGGTGTCGGCGGGCAGCGAGCGCAGGCACTGCTCCCATCGGCGGGTCAGGTAATCCAGCTCGAGATAGCGGTCCATCTGGTCGCGGAAGATGTTGGTAAAGACCACGGTCGCGGGCCTGACCTCCGGCAGGATCTCCGGCAGCGACCCCTCGTCGACCTCGAACAGGCCGATCGCGCGGTCATCATCGGGCAGATGGCCGGACCGGCCGGAGTGAGCCAGCAGAGTGGTCACCAGGCCGGTGGGCTGATTTGAGCCCTCCTGATTGAGGATCGGGTGCAGACCGGCCGCGCGCATGGCCGCGATGAGCATGCGGCACGTCGTTCCCTTCCCGTTGGTGCCGGTCACGATGACCGCGCCGCGGGTGATCTCGGCGGCCAGCCCGGCCAGCAGACGTGCGTCGATGGCCAGCGCCGCCATTCCCGGAATGGCCGTCCCGTTACCGCGGCCGAGCCGGCGGACCGTGCCGCGGGCCGCCTTGCCGACGGTGACGGCCAGGACGCGGCGGCCAGAGGCCGCAGGCCCGCGGCGCCGGATATCACGGCCACGCCCGGAGCGAGTCTCATGGCTTGCGGAAATGCTAATGGTTTCCCCCGAAGATGAATTCCAGTCGATGCCATTCGTGCCCGCGCCTTGGCCGCCCTAAGACCAGGGGCCAGGCATTGTGCGGCAAAGTCACGGCAAGGAATCGGCCTTTCCATAAGAGGCTATCGACCATTCGGATGGGCTGAGAAATCGCCGATTTTCCCGGGCGGGCACCGCACCCGGCGGGACCGGCGGGACCGGCGGGCCCCGGCTGATACCGAACGGTAACCCGCTATTCCGGACGGCGGCTGTCAATCGAAGTGACGCAGTGGGTACGTTTGCCCTATGCAGCTCACCCGTGAGCGGATCATCACGGCCGCCGTGGAGCTCATCGAGCGCGAGGGCGTTGACGGGCTCTCTATGCGCCGCATCGCCGCGCAGCTCGGCTCCGGGGTCATGTCGCTCTACAACCACGTCCCCAGCAAGGCGGCGCTGCTCGACGCCGTGGCCGAGCGGGTCATGTCCGGCCTCGACCTCACCACCGAGCCCGGCGCTAGCTGGGAAGATCAGGTACGCGGCCAGGCGCGCGCGTTCTGGCAGGTGGCCCGGGCCTATCCCCGGTGCACGATGGTCTTGGTCAGCCGCCCGGCCACCTCGGCGAGCGAGCTGCGGCCGATGGAGCACGCGCTGGCGACGCTCCGGAGCGCGGGATTCAGCGGCGAGGAAGCGGTGAGCGTGGTTCGCGCGTTCGTCGCCTACATCGTCGGCTCGCTGGTGCGCGAGGTGGGCGTCGCCCCGGGCCTCGTGCCGCAACGCCCCCTGGGCCATGACCAGGCCGTCTTGCTGGCCGACCGGCCGATCGGCCTGGATCCGGCCGACTTCCCCCAGGTCACGAGCATGTCGGCGGAGCTACTGCAGAGAGACCATGACGCCGACTTTGAGTTCGGCCTGAACCTGCTCGTCCGCGCGGTCGCCGACCGCCGCCCGGCGCGGGCCAACTGAGCCCGAGGCGCCGCCGGGCAGGCGTTACCGGCGCCTGCGGGCCGGCCGCCGACCGCCCACGGCCCGGCCGCCCGCCGCCATGACCACCATCAGGACCACCGGGATCCCGAGCGCCAGCCGCAGCCCGACCAGACTGGCGCAGCTTCCGATCAGCACCGGCCCGGCCAGCAGGCCCAGGTAACCGCCCCCGGCGACCCGGGCAATTCCAGTGCCGGAACGGGAAGTCTCGACGTTGCCTGCTGCGGAGAGCAGCTGCGGGAACGTGCTCGACAACCCCGCGCCGAACAACGCGAACCCGGCCACCACGGCGACCGGGCTCGCGATGATCAACCCGCCCGCCAGGCCGACGGCGGCCACCAGGCCGCACCCGGTGACCAGCCGGGCCGGACCGAACCTGGCTGGCCAGCCGGTCGCCGAGCAGCCGCCCGACCGCCATCGTGACCGAGAACGCCGCGTACCCCAGGGCCGCGAATGCGGCCGACGTGGCCAGGTTGTCGCGCAGGTAGACAGCGCTCCAGCCGCCCACGGCACCCTCGCTGAGCAGGCTGCACAGGGCCAGCAAGGCCAGCACGATGATCCGGATGGACGCGTGGTACCGGCCGGCCGCCGCGTCAGCGCGTTCCGGCGCGCCCGGACCGCCCGCGATCTGTCCGCCCGCGATCCGCTGGCCTGGGCCGTGGTCGGTTGCCGTCCCGTCCTGCGCGGTCCGGTCGCTGGCTTCCGGCCCGCGCAGCAGCCCGCGCCTGGCCAGCCAGGCGACAGCGGCCAGCGGCACGCCCACCGCCGTAAACGTCGCTACCGGACCGATGCCAGCCCAGGCGAACAGTCCGCCGAGCAGAGCGCCGAACAACCCGCCGAAGCTGTAACACGCGTGGAACGAGGTGATCAGCGGGCGCCGGTACCCTCGCTCCACGCGCACCGCCTGCGCGTTCATCGCGACGTCCATCAAGCCGCCGACCAGGCCGAAGGTCAGTAGCACGGCCATCAGGATCGCGAGGCCGGCCAGCCCGAGCGCGATGGGCAGCAGCGAGAAGATCATGCCGGCCACCACGGTGGGCCGCGCGCTGCCGAACCTGTCGATCAGCCGGTCCGCGAACGCCGCGACGAACACCAGCCCGACCGGCGCGGCGAGCAGGGCCACTCCGAGCAGCCCGTCGCTGAGGTGCAGGTTCTGCTTGACCGCGGGAATCCTGGACAGCCAGACGCCGTCGGCCAGGCCGAGCACGACAAAATACGCCGTTGCGGCGACGCGGGCACGTCGCAGCGTGGCCGGCACGCCGCCGTGGGTGGCCGCGGCGCTGGGGGCGGTCGAGCGTCCGATGTCCCGGACAATACAAGATTGACCGCATGGCTTCGGATATGACGCAGCACGGCAGTCCCCAGCCGGAGCAGACGTCCCGCGCGGCTCCGGCGTACTCGGCGCTGACCGTCCTCGAGTGCTCCCGGTGCCCGGCCGGAGGACCGGGGAGCTCCTACGACGCGGGCCAGGTCCAGGGAACCTGCACGTGCGGCGCGCCGTTGCTGGCCCGCTACGACCTGGCGGCGGCGGCCGCCTGGACGAGCCCGCTCCAGATCGCCGCGCGGCCGCCCAGCCTGTGGCGCTATCACGAACTGCTGCCGGTGAGCTCGGCCGGGTCCGTGGTGAGCTTCGGCGAGGGCATGACGCCGCTGCTGCCCATGGAACGCCTGGGCGCCGAACTCGGCGTGCCCGGGCTGCTGATGAAGGACGACAGCCCGCTGCCCACCGGCTCGTTCAAGGCGCGCGGGGCGGCGGTGGGAGTGTCACGCGCGGCCGAGCTAGGCGTGGCCGGGGTGGCGCTGCCCACCAACGGCAACGCCGGGTCCGCCTGGGCCGCCTACGCGGCCCGGGCCGGACTGCCCTGCCTGGTCGTCATGCCGACCGACGCCCCGGAGATCACCCGGGCGGAGTGCCTGGCGGCGGGAGCCGAGACGTACCTGGTCGACGGGCTCATCGGTGACGCCGGACGCCTCATCAGGGACGCCGTAGCCGGCCGGCCCGGATATCTGAATGCGTCCACGCTCAAGGAGCCCTACCGGCTGGAGGGCAAGAAGACGATCGGGCTGGAGATCGCCGAGCAGCTGGGCTGGCGGGTACCCGATGTGATCATCTTCCCGACCGGCGGCGGCGTGGGCCTGGTCGGCATCGCCAAAGGGCTGCGCGAGCTCCGGCAGCTGGGATGGACCGGTGCGGCGCTGCCGCGCCTGGTGGCCGTGCAGGCCGCCGGGTGTGCCCCGATCGTGCGAGCGTTCGAACGGCAAGCCGGCGAGACCGAGCCCTGGCCCGAGGCCAGGACCGAGGCGTTCGGCCTCACCGTCCCCGACCCGCTCGGCGGCTTCCTGGTGCTGGAAGCGATCCGGGCCACGGGCGGAACCGCCGTGGCGGTGACCGACGAGCAGCTGCTCGCCAGCCAGCGGCAGGCGGCGCGGGCCGAGGGTACCTGGGTCTGCCCGGAGGGCGCCGCGTGCCTGGCCGCCGTCGAGCAGCTTCGCCGCACGGGCTGGCTGGCCGCCAGCGACGAGGTCGTGGTCGTCAACACCGGCGCCGGCCTGAAGTACCCGCAGACCATGCCCGCGCGCCCCGCCCTGATTCCCGCCGACCGCCAGATCCCAGCCCACGCCCGGCCAGCCCCGTACCGGCCCGGCCGCCCACACCGGCCCGGCCCGGCCCGGCCAGGCCCCGCACCGGCCCGGCCAGCCCCGCACCTAGATGATCTTATGAATCCAGCCGTGCGGATCGGCGACGTGCCCGTACTGGATGCCGAGCAGTTCCTCGCGCAGGCGCATGGTGACCGGGCCAGGGGTCCCGTCGCCGACCGTCCAGCCGCCGGCCGATCCCTTGATCGTGCCGACCGGGGTGATGACCGCCGCCGTGCCGCAGGCAAAGACCTCGGTGATCTCGCCTGACTCGCACCCAGCGCTCCACTCGTCCACGGAGATCTTGTCCTCGGACGCCGGGATGCCAAGCTCGGGGGCCAGCGTGAGCAGCGCGTCCCTGGTGATGCCGGCCAGCAGCGTCCCGGTCAGCGCCGGGGTCATAATCCGTGCGTCGGACCCAGAACCGTAGACGAAGAACAGGTTCATCCCGCCCATTTCCTCGACCCAGCGGTGCTCCAGGGCGTCCAGCCAGACCACCTGGTCGCAGCCGCTGTCGAGGGCCTGCAGTTGGGCGGCGAACCCGGCCGCGTAGTTGCCGCCGGTCTTGGCCGCTCCGGTGCCGCCCGGCGCCGCCCTGGTGTAGTCATGGGCCAGCCACACCGAGACGGGCCGGAGCGCGCCGCCGAAATAGGACCCGGCCGGTGAGGCGATCAGCGTGAACAGGTACGAAGGCGAGGGCTTGCTGACGCCGAGGCCCGAGTGAGTCGCGATCATGAACGGCCGCAGGTAGAGGCTGAACCCCTCCTGGGCAGGAACCCATTCCCGGTCCTGGGTCACGAGCAGCTCGATGGCGCGGATGAACGCGGGTTCCGGCAAATCGGGCATGGCCATCCTGGCCGCGGAGCGGTTGAATCTCGCCGCGTTGGCCTGCGGGCGGAACGCCACGATGGGGCCGCTCGCCTGCCGGTAGGCCTTCAAGCCCTCGAAGATCTCCTGCGCGTAGTGGAACACCGAGGTAGCGGGGTCCAGAGTGATCGGGCCGTAGGCCTCTAGCCTGCCGTCGTACCAGCCGCGATCGGCTGACCAGCGGATCGTCACCATGTGATCGGTGAAGATCTGGCCGAACCCGGGATCGGCCAGCAGCCGTTCCCGCTCCCCGGCCGGAACGGGAGAGGCGGCGGGACGGAGCGCAAAGTCGATCTCGCTGTTGGTGCTGACGGTCATCCCGGGGTCCCCTCTCGTCGGCGGCGCGGTGGCGAGAAACTATGACGTCCTACTACTTTACGATCCTAGCTTGCTACGCGCTCCGCGATGTCGTCACCGATCTCCAGCGTGGACCTGGCCGCCCAGGCTCCCTGGCGGTCAACCAGGTCCTCGGCGACGGCCTGCTCGATCCGTGCCGCCTCGGCGGTGAGCCCGAGGTGCTCGCAGAGCATCGCCGCGGACAGGATCGCCGCGGTCGGGTCCGCCTTCTGCTGGCCGGCGATATCCGGCGCGCTGCCGTGCACGGGCTCGAACATGCTCGGCGCGGTCCGCTCCGGGTTGATGCTGGCGCTCGCGGCCAGCCCGATGCCGCCGGCGACGGCGGCACCGAGCGCGGTCAGGATGTCGCCGAACATGTTGTCGGTGACGATCACGTCAAACCGCTCCGGCTGGGTGACGAAGTAGATCGAGGCGGCATCCATGTGGCAGTAGTCGGCGGTCACGTCGCCGAACTCCTTCGCGATCTCGTCAACGGTGCGCCGCCACAGGTCTCCGGCGTAGGTGAGAATGTTCGACTTGTGCACCAGGGTCAGCTTCTTGCGCGGCCGGCCGGAAGCGCGCTGCAGTGCGTACCGGGTCACCCGCCTGACCCCGAACGCGGTGTTGATGCTCTCCTGCGTGGCCACCTCGCCGGCAGTGCCCTTGCGCATGACCCCGCCCGCCTCGATGTAGGGACCCTCGGTCCCTTCCCTGACCACCAGCATGTCCACCGATTCCGAGCGCAGGCCGGACAGCGGCGAGGCCACGTCCGGGTAGAGCCGGATCGGCCGCAGGTTGATGTACTGATCGAACTCGAACCGCAGCCGCAGCAGCAGGCCACGTTCCAGTACCCCGCTGGGAACGCTCGGGTCGCCGACGGCACCGAGCAGGATCGCATCGTGCCCGGCTATCTCGCCCAGCACCGACGCGGGAAGAATTTCCCCGGTGCGGAGCCAGCGTTGCGAGCCAAGATCGTAGCTGGTGGTCTCGATCGCGACGTCGGTGGCCGCGGTCCGGAGCACCTTGATCGCTTCCGCGACCACCTCGGGACCGATGCCGTCACCGCCGATCACGGCGAGCGTGATAGTGCGTGCCGCCATGCGCGTACCTTACTGGTCACCGTGGCCGATCAGTGAACCTTAGTGTTGGCCGCCGGGTCTTGCGGCCCGGCGATCCAGGCCGCGACACCAGCCGCTAGCTGCCTTTGCGCTCAGCGTCCGTCCAGGTCAACAGCCCGGCCGAACACCGCGCCGATCGAGGAGCTTATCTCATCGAGGACCGGCGGCGGCAGCGCCGAGTCGACCGTCAGCACGATCAGCGCCTGCCCGCCCCGAGCGTTCCGGCACACCTGCATCCCGGCGATGTTGATCCCCTGGTCACCCAGGATTCTGCCGACGACGCCGACCACCCCAGGCCGGTCGGAATAGGTGAAGAACACCATGTGCTCGGCGGGCGAGATCTCCATGTCGAACCCGTTGACCTCGACGAGCTTCTCGACCTGGCGCGGCCCGGTCAGCGTCCCGCCGACCGATACCACCTGGCCGTCGGGCAGCGTGCCGCGCAGGGTCACCACGTTGCGCCAGTCCGGGCTCTGCTTGTCGGTGGCCAGGCTGACCTCGACGCCACGGTCGGCGGCCAGCAGGGGCGCGTTGACGTAGGTGACGGCGTCCTCGACGATGTCGCTGAACACGCCCTTGAGCGCGGCGAGCTGCAGCACGCTGACGTCCAGGCCCGCGATCTCGCCGCGGATTTCCACCTCGATCCTGGCCGCGATCCCGGCGGCCACCGCGGTGAAGATGCGGCCCAGCTTCTCGGCCAGCGGCAGCCCGGGCCTGATCATCTCGTCGACGGTGCCGCCCTGGACGTTCACCGCGTCGGCCACGAACTCACCCGCCAGCGCCAGCCGAACCGACCGGGCTACCTGGGTGCCGGCCTTCTCTTGCGCCTCGCTGGTGCTCGCGCCCAGATGCGGAGTGATCACCACGTTGGGCAGGCCGAACAGCGGGCTGTCCGTGCACGGCTCGGTGGCGTACACGTCCAGGGCCGCGCCAGCCACCCGGCCGTCGGCCAGCGCGCTGGCCAGCGCGCCCTCATCCACGATGCCGCCGCGGGCCGCGTTGATGATCCGCACCGTGGGCTTGACCAGGTGCAGCTGCCGGTCGCCGATGAGCCCTACGGTCTCGGCGTTCTTGGGCAGGTGCACGCTGATGAAATCGGACTCCGCGAGCAGTTCGTCAAGGCCGACCAGGCGGACGCCGAGCTGGGCTGCGCGCGCCGCCGCCACGTACGGGTCGTAGGCGATCACCGTCATGCCGAATGCCGCGAGGCGCTGGGCGACAAGGACCCCGATCTTGCCGAGACCGAGAAGGCCAGCCACCTTGTCCTGCAGCTCCACGCCGGTGAAGGCGGACCGCTTCCACTGCCCGCTCTTCAGCGAGGCCATGGCCTGGGGCACGTTGCGCGCGGACGACAGCAGCAACGCGATGGCGTGCTCGGCGGCGCTCACGATGTTGGACATCGGCGCGTTGACGACCATCACGCCGGCTCTGGTCGCCGCCTCGACATCGACGTTGTCGAGGCCAACGCCGGCCCGGGCCACGACGCGCAGCTTCGGCGCGTGCTCGAGGGCCTCGGCATCGATGGCGGTCGCGCTGCGGATGATCACCGCGTCGGCATCGGCGAGCGCCGGCAGCAGCTGGGCCCGATCAGCGCCGTCGACGTGGCGGATCTCGAAGTCGGACTCCAGCTGAGCGATCCCGGCCGGCGACAGTTCTTCGGTGATGAGGACGATCGGCGTGGACACGTTAGCCCTTCGGATAGCGGCAGCGGTCAGGGCCACAGTCTAGGCGATGCTTGTGAAGGCTTTCACAAATTACGACGCCGGGGGCCGTGGCCAGCGCAGGGACCCGCAGGCACGGCAGCGGTGCGGGCCGGGCGGGCCCCGCTCGCGCAGCCGGGAGGCACAGGCGCCCTGACGTCACTGGGCCGGCGCAGCGGCGGGCGTGGCCGGCGCGGGGGCCTCGCCTGGGTTCAGGGCGGGATCGGCAGCCGCCCCGGGATCGGGGGCGAACTCGGGTTCGGCGCCCGGATCGGCATCGAGCACCTCGCCGTCGCCCGCGTCCCCGGACCCGGCGTCAGCCCGAGAATCGCCGCCCGGCCAGCCGCCGCCGACCAGAGCCTCGATGCCCCGCGCGTCCATCGGCTTGGCGATCAGGTATCCCTGGCCGAGCCCGCAGCCCATTTCCCGCAGCAGCTCAAGGTGCTCGGGCCGTTCGATCCCCTCCGCCACGACCTCGATGCCGAGATCGTGTCCGACCTGGATGATCGCGCGGGTGAGCATGGCCAGCGTGGCATCCGCGCCCAGGCCGGCCACGAAGGAGGGGTCGATCTTGATGATGTCCACGGCCAGCTGCCTGAGGTAGACGAGGGACGCGTACCCGGTGCCGAAGTCGTCGATGGCCAGCCGCACGCCGTGGCGGCGAAGCTCGGCCAGCCCGTCCGCCATCGGCCCGGCACCCTCGATCAGCACCCGCTCGGCGACTTCCAGGGTCAGCGCGCCGGGCGGCAGGCCGGTCTCGTCCAGCGCCGACAGCACGGACGCGGCAAATCCGGCCGCCGTGACCTGCCGCAGCGAGAAGTTCACCGAGACGTCGATCGGCCAGCCGGAGTCGCGCCAGGCCACCGCCTGGGCGCATGCCTCGCGCAGCACCTGCTCGCCAAGCGGCACGATGAGCCCGGAGTCCTCGGCCACGCCGAGGAACTCGACCGGCGGAACCTGGTGCCCGGCGCGCGACCAGCGCACCAGTGCCTCCACCCCGGTCACCCGGGACGTCGCGAACTCCACCACGGGCTGGTACTCAAGACTCAGCTGGCCCCCGGTGATCGCGGCCCGCAGATCGCTGGCCAGCTCGAGCCTGCGCATCACGTCGGCGTGCATGTGCGCGGCGAAGACCTCTACCCGGCCGCCGCCGGATTCCTTGGCCCGGGACATGGCCACGTCGGCGTTGCGCAGCAGGTGCCCGGGCGCACCTCCGCCGGTGAGGGCCACACCGATGCTGGCCGTGAGCGAGATTTCACGATCGGCAACATGGAACGGCTCCGCGGCTATCGCTCTGGCCAGGCTTTCCGCGATATCAACGATCTCCGGCGCGCTCGCGGCGCTCTCGACGAGCACCGCGAACTCGTCGCCGCCCCAGCGAGCCACCGTGTCCTCTGGCGGCACCGCGGCGCGGAGGCGGCGGGCGGCCTGAGCGAGCAGCAGGTCGCCCGCGCCGTGCCCGACCGAGTCGTTGACCCCGGTGAAGCCGTCCAGGTCCAGGAAGATCGCACCGGCCTGGGCCGGCGGGCGATCCGGCTCCACGGCAGCGGCGCGGTCGATGGCGTCCTTCGCCCGGTCCTCGACGTACGCGCGGTTCGGCAGCCCGGTGAGCCCGTCGTGGTAGGTCAGGTACGTTACCTGCCTGCGCAGCGCTATCTGGTCGCTGACGTCGCGCGCGGTAATGAGCAGCCGGTCCGGGGCACCCATCTCGCGATACCGGGACACCGTGGACTCGACGTGCCGCCACGTGCCGTCGGCTGACCGGACGCGGCACGGCAACCGGTCCGGCTGACGGCCGCTGCCGACCGCCCGGACGGTCCTGACGCCGGCCGCCCGGTCCTCCGGATGAATGAGCTCGGACAGCGACCTGCCCTCGAGTTCGGCGGATGTGTAGCCGTACTCGCCGACGGCGGGGCTGGCGTACCTGATGATCCCGTCCCGGTCGCAGACGAGGACGACGTCACTGGTGCGGTCGGCCAGCTCACGGAACCTGTGCTCCGATTCCTGCGACATCTCGGCCGCGGTGTGCTCCCGCCTGAGGAGCTCGGCGACCCTGGCGACCAGCGCGAGCGCGGCGACTCCCCCGCACACCACCACGGCGGGCTCGGCGAACGATCCGCCGCCCAGGGCCCAGCCGATCACCACGATCGCGGCCACGGCCGCGGCCAGCGCCGCCACCAGGGTTGCCGCGGGCAGGCCGTCAGGCCAGCCCGGCCGGCGTCGCGGCGGTGCCTCGCGAGCTTCCCTGACCAGCACCGCCGTCCCCAGCAGGCAGAACCCGGCCAGCTGGATGACCACCGCCCAGGCCCCCGGCCGCATTCCGCTGATCCTGGCGCCGACAGCGAGCAACTCACCCACGGCCACCACGAACAGGGCGAGGTAGGGCACCAGCCCTGCCCGCCCGGCGCGCACCGCCAGCGCCAGCAGCACGCCGAGCACGATGATGTCGGCGATCGGATGGATCGCCTGGATGGTGAAAACGCCGGCCGACTCGCCGGTCCGGCGGTACTCGGATCCGAGCACCGATACCCAGGCGATGACGAACAGGGCGGCGGACAGCAGGCCAGCGTCGGCCACCCACGCCACCGCATCGCGGGCCTGCGCCCGGGGCGCGGGCCGGTCATCGCGGTCCGCCGCCTTGCGCACGCTGGCCAGGCTGGCCAGGCCGACCCCCAGCGCCGGCAGGGCCAGCAGGGAAAGCAGGTCGGCGAAGGTCAGCGAGGTCCCCGCGCCGGTGGCCGCCATGGCTTCCTGCGCGACGAAGCCCGCGCCCCAGAGCAGCGCGGCGGCCGCGAACGCCCGGTAGGCATTACGGACGGATGACTCATAGCGGATCGACCCGCGCCAGAGGCAGGCCGCCGCGGCGACAGCCGCCAGAGCCCCGGCCGCTCCTGCCAGGATGGCCAGGCTCATCGCGCGCCGCCGGATCCATCCGACCGCACCAGAGCCTCCTTTTCGCCGCGTCCAGGGGAGCAGCGTCAGCCTTGCCGACCCCTAGGCCGACCCGGTACGCGTCCCATCACGAGGAGCGGCACTGCGGCTCGTGATCACCAGTACACATTTTCCCGTACCGCCAGGCGTTGCGGGGATCGTCGGCGTACTGGACGCGGTCTCGCAATCAGCGATATGCATTCACTGTACGTGTGCAAGGTCACGCTTCGATTGAGGATGTGCGTCCAGCGGGAGACAACTTCAGTAGTCACCTGTGATCACATTTGCCCGCCGTTTCCCACCGAGGGAGCGTCCGGCCTGCTCACCGACGAGGCCCGGGGCCGGGCCGTCGAGGGTACGGTGCTGAGGTGACCGATCCGCCTGCCCAGCCCAGGATGACGTTCGAGACGCATGCGGATCCCGCCCTGGAGGCCGGCTCGTACGCCAACGCCCTCGCGATCTGGCACACCGGGCACGAGTTCACCTTCGACTTCCTGGTCAGCAGCGAGCCGCCGCGGTCGGCCAGGACCGAGGACGGCGAGGAAGTGATCCAGGCACCGCACCGGCTCGTGGCCCGGATCCGGGTACCGCCGACCGCCGTGTTCGACATCATCAGGACCATCAACCAGAACCTGACGCTGTATGAGCAGAGGTTCGGCCAGATCCGGCCGCCGGGCGGTCAGTCTCCGCTGTACCCGCCGCCCGGCCCGGACGATCTGCCGTCGGACGATGCCTAGCGCGCCCGGGAGCGTGGCCGCCGCGTACCTCGCGTCGCCGGCGCGGCCCGCAGCGCCGATGTGACACCGGCGCTTCGGGCGCGTGTTACACGTCGGCGCGGGCCGGGGTCAGGCGGCGGCCAGGCCCGGCGGCTCGAGGCGAGGGAACACCGGCTGCGCCGGGGGGAGCTGCCCGGCCGGATCGTCGCAGGCGGCCTGGATTCGCGCGGCCAGGCCGGGCAGGAACGGGGCCAGGAGCCTGCCCAGGTCCGCGCAGGCGGCGATGAGCAGGGCCAGGGACTCGTCGAGCAACTCGCCCGCGGCGCGGTCGCCGTCGCGTTCAGCCCGCGCCAGGCGCCAGGGCTCGGCCCGCTCCACGAAACGGTTGGCCTCGTCGACCACGTCCCAGACCGCTGCCGTGGCGGCGCGGAAGTCGAAGGCGGCCAGCGCCGTCGCTATACGTTCCGGCGCGTCGCGGCGAGCGGCGGCCAGCGCGGACCCGGCCGTCGCGGGCCCGGCCGTCGCGGACCCGGCCGTCGCGGACCCGGCCGTCGCGGGCCCGTGGTTCCCGGCCACCCGCGGCACGTGTCCCTGCCGGTAGCGGTGCACCAGCGTGACCACGCGGCTGACCAGGTTGCCCAGGTCATTGGCGAGATCGCCGTTCGCCCTGGCGACCAGCCTGGACACGGTGAAGTCGGCATCGCCGACGCGCGGCACCTCGCGCAGCAGCCACCAGCGCACCGCGTCGGTCCCGTACCGGCCGACCAGCGCGACCGGGTCGGTGGTGTCGTCCGAGACGACGGACTTGCTGATCTTGTTGCCGCCGAGCGTGAGATAGTCGTGCACCAGGATGTCAGTGGGCAGCGGCTCGCCCGCCGACAGCAGGATCGCTGGCCAGTACACGGCGTGAAAGCGCAGCACCCCCTTGCCGACCAGGTGTACCCGGCGGTCGGATTCGGTCCACCAGCGCCGGTAGTCCGCGCCGCCGGTGCCGTAGCCGAGCGAGGTGATGTAGTTGCCCAGCGCGTCCCACCAGACATAGATCACCTGGCTCGGGTCGCCGGGGACGGGGATGCCCCAGCCGCGGGCCCGGGCCGTGGAGCGCGACACGCTGAAGTCCTCCAGCCCGCCCGCGATGAAACTCAGCACCTCGTTGCGCCGCGCGCCGGGCTCGATCCGCAGCTGGCCGGAGCTGATCAGGTCGTGGAGCTGGCGGGCGTACCGGGAGAGCCGGAAGAACCAGTTCTCCTCAGCCACCCGCTGCGGCTCGGTCCCGTGCTCCGGGCACCGTCCGGCCGACAGCTCGGCGGGCTGGTAGAACTGCTCGCAGCCGACGCAGTACAAGCCCTCGTAGTGCCTGCGGTACAGGTCGCCGCGGGCCGCGCAGGCCCGCCAGAGCCGCTCGACCCCGGGCCGGTGGCGCGGGTCGCTGCCGGTGCGGATGAAGTCGTCAAACGACAGCGACAGCGGCTCGCGCAGCGCGGCGAAGGCGGCGGCGTTGCGCTCGACGAGCTCGGCCGTGCCGATCCCTTCCGCCTCGGCCGCCAGCACGTTCTTGAGCGAGTTGTCGTCGGTGCCGGTCTGCAGCCGCACCTGGTCACCGGCCTCGCGGTGGTGCCGGGCCAGCACGTCGGCCTGGACGAGTTCGAGCGCGTGGCCCAGGTGCGGGCGGGCGTTGACGTACGGGATCGTGGTGCTGAGGTAGACACGCTGGTTGTTCATCGGAACCTCCTGGAGTGGCGGGGGCTCCGACCGCGGACATGAATCGAGGCCCCTCGGGGCCTCGTTGTCGGACGTCGTCCGGGCAGCGTCAAGTAGCCCCGCTAGCGGGGCATCATCACCTGGCTTGCATGAGACGTCATGGTTGGCTCAACGTACCGCACCGAGCGGAAATTCCACGGCCCGGGCGGGCTGGGCGGGACGGGTCTGCGCTGACCGCTGGTGCGCGGGGGTCAGCCGGTCCCGGTCAGGCGCTGGAGGATCAGGGCGCGGGCGCGGGCGGCGTCGGCCTGGCCGCGGGTGGCTTTCATCACGGCGCCGACCAGGACGCCCGCGGCGGCCGTCTTGCCGGAGCGGATCTTCTCGGCCACGTCGGGGTGGGCCGCGATCGCCTCGTCGATCGCGGCCAGCAGCGGTGCGTCATCGCTGACCACGGCCAGGCCGCGGGCCGCGACGATCTCGTCCGGCGAGCCCTCGCCGGCCAGCACGCCGTCGAGTACCTGCCGGGCCAGCTTGGCATTGAGCGCCCCGGACGCGACCAGCGCGGTGACCCGGGCCACCTGGGCCGGGGTCACGGGCAGGGCGGCGAGTTCGGTGCCGGACTCGTTGGCCCGGCGCGAAAGCTCGCCGAGCCACCAGTTGCGCGCCTCCGCCGGCGGGGCGCCCGCGTCGACGGTCTCGGCCACCAGGTCGAGCGCCTCCGCGTTCCGCAGTGCGGCCATGTCGAGGTCGGACAGGCCCCAGTCCTGCTGCAGCCGGGCCCGGCGGACCGCGGGAAGCTCCGGCAGCGTCGCCCGGATCTGCTCGACCCACTCGCGCGACGGCGCCACCGGGACCAGGTCCGGCTCGGGGAAATACCGGTAGTCCTGTGCCTCTTCCTTGCTCCGGCCCGCGGTGGTGGTGCCGCTGTCCTCGTGGAAGTGCCTGGTTTCCTGTACCACCCGGCCGCCGCCGTCGAGCACGGCCGCCTGGCGCTCGATCTCGGACCGGACGGCGCGCTCGACCGAGCGCAGCGAGTTGACGTTCTTGGTCTCGGTCCTGGTCCCCCAGGTGCCCGAGCCGCGCGGCGAAAGCGACGTGTTCACGTCGCTGCGCAGCGAGCCCTCTTCCATGCGGACATCGGAGACGCCCAGCGCCCGCAGCAGGTCCCGCAGCTCGGTGACGTAAGCGCGGGCGACGACGGGCGCGAGCGCGCCGGTGCCCGAGACCGGCTTGGTGACCACCTCGACCAGCGGGATCCCGGCCCGGTTGTAGTCCACCAGCGAGTAGTCGGCCCCCTGTATCCGCCCCGTGGCCCCGCCGACGTGCAGCGACTTGCCGGTGTCCTCTTCCAGGTGGACACGCTCGATGCCGACCCGCACCACGGTCTCGCCGACGGCCACATCCAGCCAGCCGTCGGTGCACAGCGGCTCGTCGTACTGCGAGATCTGGAAGTCCTTCGGCATGTCCGGGTAGAAGTAGTTCTTCCGCGCGAACCGGCACCAGGCGGCGATCGAGCAGTTCAGCGCCAGGCCGATCTTGATCGTGTACTCGATCGCGGTCCGGTTGGCCACCGGCAGCGAGCCCGGCAGGCCGAGGCAGACGGGGCACACCGACGCGTTCGGCTCGGCGCCGAACGCCACCGGGCAGCCGCAGAACATCTTGGTCACCGTGCCGAGCTCGACATGGGTCTCCAGGCCGATCACCGGCTCGTAGCGGGACACGGCCTCGTCGTAGGGAACGAGCGCCGCGGCGAGCTCAGTCATCCCCGCCCACCTCCCCTTCCCCCTGCACACCTTTCGACTCGTCGAGCAGCGGGTGCCCGCGGCGCCGGTCCAGCGCGGCCTCCACGGCCGCGCCGACCCGGTACAGCCGGTCATCGGCCAGCACCGGGGCCATGATCTGCAGCCCGACCGGGAGGCCGTCCTCCGGGGCGAGCCCGCACGGCACGGACAGCGCGGAGTTGCCGGCCAGGTCCGAGGGGATCGTGCAGAGGTCGGCCAGGTACATGGCGATCGGGTCGTCCACGCGGGAGCCGATCGGGAACGCCGTGGTCGGCGTGGTCGGCGAGACCAGCACGTCGACCTGCTCGAACGCCGCGTCGAAGTCCCGCACGATCAGCGTGCGCACCTGCTGCGCCTTGCCGTAGTAGGCGTCGTAGTAGCCGCTGGACAGAGCGTAGGTGCCGAGCATGATCCGGCGCTTGACCTCCGCGCCGAACCCGGCGGCGCGAGTCAGCGACATGACCTCCTCGGCACTGCGGGTCCCGTCGTCGCCCACCCGCAGGCCGTACCGCATCCCGTCGAACCGGGCCAGGTTGGACGAGCACTCGCTGGGCGCGATCAGGTAGTACGCGGGCAGCGCGTAGGTGAAGTGCGGGCAGGACACCTCGGTGACCTTGGCGCCCAGCGACTCGAGCAGCTCCACCGCCTCGCCGAACCTGGCCAGCACGCCCGGCTGGTATCCCTCGCCGCCGAGCTCGGCCACCACCCCGACCCGCAGCCCGCTCACGTCCGCCTGCCGCGCCGCGGCCACCACCGGCGGCACCGGCGCGTCGATCGAGGTCGAGTCGCACGGGTCATGCCCCGACATGGCCTCGTGCAGCAGCGCCGCGTCGAGCACGGTGCGGGCCAGCGGGCCCGGCGTGTCCAGCGAGGACGCGAACGCGACCACGCCGTACCGGGAGGAACCGCCGTAGGTCGGCTTCACCCCGACGATGCCGCACACGGCCGCGGGCTGGCGGATCGAGCCGCCGGTGTCGGTGCCGATGCCGAGCGGCGCCTCGAACGCGGTGACCGCGGCCGAGGACCCGCCGGAGGACCCGCCGGGCACCCGGCTCAGGTCCCACGGGTTGCGGGACGGCCCGAACGCCGAGTTCTCGGTGGACGACCCCATCGCGAACTCGTCCATGTTCGCCTTGCCGAGAATGACCACCCCGGCGCGCCGCAGCCGCGTGGTGATCGTCGCGTCGTAAGGCGGCCGCCAGCCCTCCAGGATCCGCGATCCGCAGGTCGTGGGCATGTCGGTGGTCGTGAAGACGTCCTTGAGGGCCAGCGGCACCCCGGCCAGCGGGCCGAGGGGCTCCCCGGCGCCGCGCCGCTCGTCGACCGCGGCGGCCGCGGCCAGGGCGGCCTCCGGAGCCACGTGCAGGAACGCGTGCACCCGCTCGTCCACGGCCTCGATCCGGTCCAGGTGCGCCCGGGTGACCTCGACCGCGGAGGTCTCGCCTGCCGCGATGGCCGCGGCGAGCTCGGCCGCCGTCATCCTGGTCAGCTCGGTGTGCGCCGACTCGCTGGCCACCGGTCAGTCCTCGGCCAGGATCCGCGGCACCCGGAACCGGCCCTGCTCGGACGCGGGCGCCTGGTCGAGCGCGGCCTGGGCGCCGAGGCAACCCGCGATCACGTCATCGCGGAACACGTTCGTGACCGGCAGCGCGTGCGTGGTCGGCGGGATCCCCTCGGCCGCGACCTCCTGCACCCGCGCCACGGCCGCGATGATCACGTCCAGCTGGCCGGCGAAGTGGTCGAGCTCCGGCTCGCTCAGGGCCAGCCGGGACAGCGTGGCCAGATGCGCGACCTCGTCCCTCGTAATCGGCATGCACGCAAGACTAGCGGCCGCGCAGAGGCGGTCCGAAACCATTAAGCGCGTGCCACCATAAGGACGGCACGCCGGGCGCGGGCACGCTGGCGGGCGGCGGGACCGGGTGGCCGGCCTGCGTGCCGGGGGCGGGCACGCTCGCGGCCGGCGGGCGGGCCTGCGGCGGGACCGGCGGCCCGACCGCCCGGTGCCCAGACGGGACCGGCGCGGACAACTCGCCGGCCACGCCGTGCTCCACGAGCCACGCCGTGGCTGATGCCGGATTGAGCGGCTTGCTGAAATGCCACCCCTGCGCGGCCTTGCACCCCATCACCCGCAGGGCGGTCGCCACCTCGGCCGACTCCACGCCCTCGGCCACCGAGTCGATGTCGAGCGCTCGGACCAGGTCCACGATCGACTGCACGATCACCTCATCGTCCGCCGAATGGAGCAGCCTGGAGATGAACGACGAATCGATCTTCACCTCGCTGACCGGCAGCCGCTTGAGCCGCACCAGGGACGAGTAGCCGGTGCCGAAGTCATCCAGGCTCAGCGCCACGCCCAGCGCTGCCAGCGCCTCCACCGCGGTCGCGGCATAGGCGGGCTCGCTGGTCAGCACCCGCTCGTTGATCTCAAGCAGCAGCGCATCCGGCGGCAGCTCATAACGCTCGAGCCCGCGGCCGATCGTCTCCGCGAGGCTCGCGTCGAGCAGGTCGCGCGCGGCCACGTTCAGCGACACCTGAACCGGCAGGCCGTCCTGCCGCCAGGCGGCCGCCTGGGCCAGCGCCCGGTCCACAACCTGGAACGTGAGGTCCCGCATCAGGTAGGACTGCTCGACCAGCGGGATGAACTCCTCGGGCGTCATCAGCCCGCGGACCGGATGCTGCCAGCGGACCAGCGCCTCCATCCCGGCGGTCCGGCCGCTCTCCAGGATGACCTTGGGCTGGAAGTGCAGCTCGAGCTCGTCCCGGTCCATGCCGCGGCGCAGATCGCCGAGCAGCGCGAGCCGGGCCGGGGAGTTGCGGTCGGAGTCGGCCACGTACCGCTCCACCCCGCTGCGCCGCTCCTTGGCCAGGTACATGGCGACATCGGCGTGCTGCATCAGCAACTCGAAGCCGGTCGCGTCGTCCGGGTAGAGAGCGATGCCCACGCTCGCCTCGATATCGAACGACATGCCCTCGAGGCGGATCGGCTCACAGACCGCCGCGCGCAGCCGCGCGGCCACCTCGCGGGCCGCGCAGACCTCACGCACCGCGGGCAGCAGCACCGCGAACTCGTCGCCGCCCAGGCGGGCGACGAGGTCGCCGGGCCGCACGCTGTGCGTGAGCCGGTGCGCGACGATCCGCAGCAGGCGGTCGCCGACCGGGTGCCCGAGCGTGTCGTTGACCTCCTTGAAGCGGTCCAGGTCCAGCAGCAGGAACCCGACCTTGGTGCCCGACCTGGCCGCGTCGGCCAGCGCGTCGCTGGTCTGCCGGATCAGCAGCTTGCGGTTGGACAAGCCGGTGAGCTCGTCATGGTGCGCCTGGTGCTCGCGCTGCACCGCCATGGCCGCGTTCATGTAGATGGCGGCGAGCGGGAACGCGAACAGCAGCACCAGCCACGCGGAATCCGCCGCCATCACGACGGCGACCAGCGGCGCCGCCGCGATCAGCACCAGGTTCACGAGCGCCTGGAAGGGCAGCGCCACGCGCAGGCTCCGCAGCAGCGGCACCCGCGAGTGCAGCGCTATGGCCACGCCGAGCAGCACGAAGTTCACCGCGAAGTACGCCGCGCCGGCCAGCAGCACCATGGGCAGGTCGGCTCCTGAGGGCACCACCGGGTGGGCGGGCGCCGGATGGATCCCGGTGAGAGCCAGGGCCAGGCCGGCGGCCGCCATGCTCAGGGTGGTCTGGGCGGCATTGAACGCGCACCGGTGCAGAGCCTTGCGCTGGACCAGGCCCACGATCAGGCAGGACGTGACCCGCAGCAGCACGGCGACCGGGAACCCCCAGTACAGCAGCGCGGCGAAGCCGAACGTGAGCGAGGCGACCGGAGACTCGGCGCCGGTCCGGCCGGGCGTCACGATCGGCCGCAGCTCGCCCACCACCACGAGCGCGGCGATGACCCAGAACAGGGGATGCCGGACCAGGCCCTGCAGTCCGGACAGGTGAGTCAGGGCCCAGGCGAAGACCAGGAGGCCGGCCACGGTCACCGAGGTCATGTGGATCCACAGCGGCGAGCCGACGCGCGGGCCTATGTCCCTGGTGTCGTTCGGATCCTTCATGGGCCGTCCTCATCGGTGCAAGCGATTGCGCCGCGGGTCCCTCCGCGTTTGGCAGAAGCGTACGGCGAAAATCGTACTTCCCGAAGCCAATTGCATACTATCCGTTACAACACGTCAGGCCGTAGTCATCTAGCTACTATTCAGTTGCGAGCCGGGGCCGGCGGCTCATGTGCCATCTCAGCCGCCCCGCCCAGCCTCATCCCACGTACTTGTTCCTACAGCGTGCCTCACGTCTCCGCCTCAAGCACGATTATCTGGCGAGTCGGCTGAATCGTGCGCCGCGGCCGGCCCCCGGTCAAGCAGCACGCCGAGCCCCGTCTCGTCCAGCACCGGGACGCCGAGCGCGAGCGCCCGCTCGTACTTGGACCCGGGGCTGGTCCCCGCCACCACGAAGTCCGTCTTCTTCGACACCGACCCGGATACCTTCCCGCCCCGGCTGGTGATCGCCTCGGCGGCCTCATCTCTCGTGACGCCGGCCAGCGTGCCCGTGATGACCACGGTAACCCCGGCCAGCGGGCCGGGCGCGGCCGACTCGCCGGCGCCGCCCGCCGGCGAGTTGCCCGCCGCAGCGCCGAGTCCGTCTTGCGCCAGCTGCGCCGGGCCCAGCTCAACGCCGGCCGCGCGCCACTTGGCCACGATTGCCGCGTGCCAGTCCACGGCGAACCAGTCACGCACCGAGGCGGCGATCGTCGGGCCCACGTCATCGACCGCGACAAGCTGCTCCGGCGTCGCCGCCGCGATCGCGGCGACCGAGCCGAACGCCACGGCCAGGGCGCGGGCCGCGGTCGGCCCCACGTGCCGGATCGACAGCGCGACCAGGATCCGCCACAACGGCCGCTGCCGCGCCTCGTCCAGGTTGCGCAGCAGCTTGACGGCGTTCACGGTCAGCCCGCCCTGCTTGTTCACGAAGAACGGGCAGCTGGCTAGCTTCTCCTCGGTCAGCGCGAACACATCGCCCTCATCGGTCACCAGGCCGCCGTCGAGCAGCGCCATGCCCGCCTCGTAGCCGAGCACCTCGATGTCCAGCGCGCCGCGGCTGGCCAGGTGGAACAGGCGCTCGCGCAGCTGGGCCGGGCAGGAACGGGCGTTCGGGCAGCGCCAGTCCACGCTGGCCTTCCCGCCCTCGGCGCCCTCCCGGACCAGCGTCGTGCCGCACTCCGGGCACGCCGTGGGGAACTCGAACGCGCGCTCCGAACCCGAGCGCAGGTCCGCGACCGGCGCGACCACCTCGGGGATCACGTCGCCGGCCTTGCGCAGCACCACCATGTCGCCGATCAGCACGCCCTTGCGGGCCAGCTCGTCGGCGTTGTGCAGCGTTGCCCGGTCCACCGTGGAGCCGCTGACCTTGACCGGCTCCATCACCGCGAACGGGGTGACCCGGCCGGTCCGCCCCACGTTGACCCGGATGTCGAGCAGCCGGGTGGTCACCTCCTCGGGCGGGTACTTGTAGGCGATCGCCCAGCGCGGCGCCCGGCTGGTCGCGCCCATGGTGCGCTGCATCTCGAGCCGGTCGAGCTTGACCACCACGCCGTCGATCTCATACGGCGGGTCGTGCCGGTGCTCGGCGTAGTACGCGATGTACTCGCGCACCCCGTCCAGGTCGCCGACGACCTTATATACCTCGCTGACCGGCAGCCCCCATTCGCGAAGCTGCTGGTACCAGCCGGACTGCGTGGACGGCGCGGTGTCGGCCACCGCCTCGTCCTGCGGCGCGGGCATGCCGCTCTCCGCGCCCGCGCCGGGCACGGCGAGCCCGTGCACGATCAGGCTGAGCGGCCGGGTCGCGGTGACCCGGGGGTCTTTCTGCCGCAGCGACCCGGCCGCCGTGTTCCGCGGGTTCACATACAGCGGCTTGCCCGCCTCGGCCTGCCGCTCGTTCAGCCGGTGGAACGCCTCCACCGGCAGGAACACCTCGCCGCGCACCTCAAGAACCTCAGGCCAGCCCGACCCGGCCAGCCGCGCCGGGGCCGCGGAGATCGTCCGGATGTTCGGCGTGACGTCCTCGCCGGTCACCCCGTCGCCCCTGGTCGCCGCGCGGACGAGCGCCCCGTCGCGGTAGACGAGGGCGACCGCCAGACCGTCGATCTTCAGTTCGCACAGGTAAGGGCCGACCGCGGTGTCGGGGCCGGCCAGCCGCTCGGTGCGCGCGGCCCAGGCGTCAAGCTCCTCCGCCGAGAACGCGTTGTCCAGGCTGAGCAGCCGCTCCAGGTGCTCGACCGGGGCGAAATCGGTGGAGATCACGTCCCCGACCTTCTGGGTCGGGGAATCGGGCGTGCGCAGCTCCGGATACCGCTCCTCGAGCTCGCGCAGCTCGCGCATGAGCGCGTCGTACCCGGCATCGGAGATGATGGGCGCGTCGAGCACGTGGTAGCGGTGGTTGTGCTCGGTGATCTCGACGGCCAGCCTGCCGTGCCGCTGCCGGGCGGCGGCGTCCGCCGTCGCTGGTTCCCCTGTGCCGGCCGGGTTGCCGGCCGGGTTCGCTTCGCTCATGCCGCCCCCTCCTCGATCAGCTCGGGCAGCAGCCGCGCCGCCTCGCGGCAGCGGGCCAGCGCGGCCCGGGCGCCGGCCAGCGACGCGCCGGCCAGGCCGCAGGCGGGCGTGAGCACCACCTGCCGGTCAACGCCGCTGGCCGGGATCCCCATCCGGTGCCACAGGTCAAGCAGGCCCGCACCAGGCTCACGCGGCGAAGGCGATGGGGCCGAGGCGTCGCGTTCCTGGCTCTGAAGAACTCCAGCCATGATCCCGAGGCCGGCCTCGACGAGTTCCGCCAGGGCGTCTTCTTCCTCGCGCCGCAGCAGGCCCATGTCGAAGGCGACCGCCTGCGCCCCGGCCTCGCGCAGCAGTCCGAACGGGATGCCGCGAGCGCAGCAGTGCACCAGGCCGAACGCCGTCGTGGCGTCCAGCACGGAGCGCAGGCCATCGCGGGTCACCGTGGTGTCGACCGCCCCCACCCGGTTCAGCCCGCTGGCGGTCGGCACGGATCCGGCCAGCACCGCGGGCAGCGCGGGCTCGTCAAGCTGCAGCAGCACCGTGGCGCCCGGGATCCGGCCGCGGACCTCGGCGACGTGCGCGGCCACCCCCTCGGCCAGCGACGCGATCAGGTCGGCCACCGCGCCGGGGTCGGCGAGCGCCGGGTTCTGGCTGCGGCTCAGCTCGATCGTGGCCGCGAGCGTCCACGGGCCGCAGACCTGAAGCTTGAACGGCCCGGTCCAGTCCCCGGCGGCTTCCTGCGCGGTGTCCAGGTCCTCGGACAGCAGGCCAGCGGCCCGGCGCTGCTCACGGCCCCGGCGGGCGGCCAGTTTCCAGCCGCCCGCGGTCGTCTCGACCGGGAGGTCGACGAGCAGCGCGGCGGTGCGGCCGGTCAGGTCGGCCCCCACGCCCCGGGCAGGCAGCTCGGGCAGGTGCGGAAGGTCGGGCAGCTCGCCGAGGACCACGGCGACGGCCTCGGCCGGGTCCGTGCCGGGCATCGATCCGACGCCGGTGGCACTGCCGGCCGGCCAGGGGAACGGCGGGGACTCATCGCTCACTTAGCAGAGCCTAGCCAACCGGGCCGACAGGCGCGGTAGCGTGATTCGCCAACCCGGCCAGGTCAGGGCGCCAGTCGGCCGCGCAACGCAGGGGAAAGAAAGCGATGCAACCACCGCAAGTGTTATCGCCGCACGGCCGGCCACCCGCAGATGCCGCCGGAACGGGCCGCGGCCCGGCCGGACGACGCATGACGCGGCACTGGCCGCGGGTACGGGCGGTGGCTGTGCGTCCCGCGGCGAGAGAACTCGCGCTCCTGGGGTGCTACGCCGCCGCCGGGATCGCGGCCAGCTGGCCGAGGGCCGCCTACCTGACCGGCCGGCTCCCGGCGAGCAACGACGTGTCCAGCTATGCCTGGGATCTGTGGTGGGTCGCGCGCCAGGTGACCCACCTGGGCAACCCGTGGTTCACCGGGTACATGGCCGCGCCGGTGGGGATCCAGCTCGGCTTCGACACCACCATGCCGCTGGCCGGGCTGGTCATGACGCCGGTCACCCTGGCGTTCGGCCCGGCTGCCTCGTTAGCCCTGCTCACCGCCGTGGCTCCGGGCGCGGCGTGCTACGCCATGTATCGCGCCGCCCGCCTCTGGCTGCGCGGCCAGGCCGGGGCCATCGCCGCCGGCGCCTTCTTCGGCCTGTCGACGATGCTCACGTTCCAGGCCTGGTACCACCTGAACGTCTGCCTCGGGGCCGTGTTCCTCCCGGTGGCCCTGGAGGCCTCGGTCCGGCTGCGCCGGCGCCGGGCCGGCGCCAGGCCGTCATCCTCGGCCTGGTGCTCGGCGCCGCGGTCCTGGTCAACCTGGAGACCGCGATCATGGCGCTGCTGCTGGCCGGCCTGGTGCTCGGGCCCTGGCTGGCCCGGGCGCCCCGGGCCCGCCTGTCCTGCGTGGCGCTGGGCGCGCTGGTCGCCGCCGCGGCCGCCAGCCCGCAGGTCATCGCCGTGGCCGCCCAGGCCGTCACCGACGGCGTGGCCAGGCCGGACGTCCGGGGGTACGTCAAGTACACCGCGAGCCTCCCCGGGCTGTTCGCGCCGTCCCCCCGGCTGGCCGTGTTCGGGCTGCACCGGCTGGCATCGATCTTCCAGACCAGCGCGCCCGGCGAGGGGATCCCCACCTTCGGCGTGGTGCTCTCGGTGCTCGCCGTGCTCGGGCTGGCCGTCGCCCGCCGGCGCCGCGGCGCCTGGTGGCTGGCGTTGCTGTGGCTGGGGTCTGGCCTGCTGGCGCTCGGGCCCACGCTGCACGTGGGCGGGCGGGACTACGTCCCTCTCGCCCAGAGGTGGAACGGCGTGCCGGTGTCCCCGCTGATGCCCTACACCTGGCTGGTCCGGATTCCCGGGCTCTCCGGGTTCCGTGAGGCCGACCGGCTGGCGCTGCTGGGGCTGGTCGGAGCGGCCCTGCTCGCCGGGGGCGCGGTGGACTGGCTGAGCTGCCGGGCCGGGCCGGCCGTGCAGGCCAGGGAGGCCGGGCAAGCCGTGGGGCCGGGCAAGCCGTGCGGGCCGGGCAAGCCGTGCGGGCCGGGCAAGCCGTGCAGGCCGGGCAAGCCGTGCAGGCCGGGCAAGCCGTGCAGGTCGGGCCGACCGCGCGGCCCGGCTACGCCCGGTGCGCGCGGGCGGTGGCGGCCGCCGCCGTCGCGCTCGGCATGCTGGAGTCGGGCTGGTCAGGAAGCCCTGATATCGGGGTCATGGCATCGGCCATGCCCGCGCTGGACCGGCCGATCGCCGCCGACCGGTCCGGCTCGATAGTCCTGGACGTGCCGTTCGGCCTGCGCGGCGGCCTGGATCTGTACGGCCAGGGGATCGCCGCCCAGGCGCTGCTGCTGGCCACGGCGGACGGCCACCCGAGGGCGGTCGCCTACACCTCCTGGGTGCCTGGCCCGACCGCCGACGCCATCAACGCGCACCCGTTCTATCGCGGCCTGGTGGCTGCCCAGCGGAGCCGCGCGGTGCCGCCGGCGGCGCGGCTGGCGGCGGCCCGGCGGGACGTCCGCCGCCTCGGCATCGGCTGGGTGCTGGTGTGGCCGACGCCCAGCCGGAGCTTCAGGCGAGCGCTGCCGGTCGTCCTCCGCTACCTGGAAGCAACCGGGTTCCGCTTCGACTACCGGGCGGACGGGGTCTCGGTGTACCGGCCAGGCGGCCGTCGGCCGCGTGACCGCCGGGTCGCCCGGTCCGCCTAGGCCCCTTGCTGCGGCCGCCCCGTTCAGGCCGGCTGCGGCCGCACGCCCCGCGGTCCCTGCGGCCGCACCACGCCCCGGTCGCGGGCGGCCGCAGGGCCTTGGGCGGAGCCTAGGCTCCGGTCCTAGGTTTCGGTCTCGTCTGGGGTCTGGGTCCCGGTGCCTGGGCGCCCGGGTCCTAGGCCCCGGGCCATTGACGCCCAGAGTCCCGGCGCGGCGGTCCGTTGCTTTCCGCCTGATCATCATCTGGATAGCCGTGCTCTGGTCCGTCATCGCCTGGACGATGCACGTATAGGCCGGTCAGGAGCCGGCCATGGTCACCCGGTCTGGAGCCTCGCGACTCAGCTTCGCCCTGCGGTCTTCCCTGCGACTTGCCAGGCTCACCAGGAGGACAATCCCGGTGATCACCCCCGTGATGAAGACCACACTGATCGCTAGTAGTTCGACGGCTGCCATGGCGGATCCCCCTTTCAAAACCGGCCATCCGCTGGCTTTTTTGTCCTATTTGCTCCTTTCGGAGGTGTCTGCGTGGCGTGTGTGGCTGGCACCAACGGCGGGTACTAGGTTGATCTGGCCCGTTCCTACTAGCCCAAGGGCTAGGATCTGACCAGCTAGTCCATCCGTTGGATCTAACCCACCTGTTGGAGCTATACCAACAGGTGGTATGGTTTCATGCTGGCAGCACGCAAGATCGAACACAATAGGCCAGACCCAACAATCTGACCTATCAGTACAGTTCTATTCAACCCACCTGGACCAGCCGTTGGTCTTGTTGGGATGTGGCGTTCAGGGCGAGGAGGGGCAGATGCCTGATCCGCTGTGGCGACGGATCGCCGAGGACCTTCGCAAGAAGATCGAGTCGGGTGAGCTTGGCGCCGATGGCCAGCCGATGCCTTCGGAGTTCGAGCTAAGGGAGATGTACGACGCTTCTCGCAACACGGTTCGCGACGCCGTCAAGTGGCTGGTCACTCGCGGCCTGGTCGTTACCAGGCCGGGCCAGGGAACCTTCGTAACCAAAGATATCGACCCGTTCGTCACCACACTGTCCACGGACGCCGAGGCTGGCCCGAGCGCCGAGAGTGCGGCGTACCTCTCCGAGGTAGCCGCCCGATCCCGGAAACCCACGGTCTCGCCCCCACGCGTGGAGATGCCACCAGCCACGGACCTGGTCGCCTCCGAGCTAGATGTGCCCGCCGGCGGCACCGTCGTCAGCCGCCATCAGCAACGCTTTATCGATGGCATCCCATGGTCGCTGCAGACCTCGTTTTACCGAATGCGCCTGGTCGAGCGGGGCGCCACGGCGCTCATCCTGGCAGAAGACATTCCAAATGGAGCAGTCTCGTACCTGCATACGAACTTCGGTGTCAAGCAGGTCGGATGGCGCGACAGGTTCGTGGTCCGGGCTCCGAATCGGAATGAGTCGGAGTTCTTCGGCCTGCCGGATGATGGAAGCACCGCCGTCGTGGAACTCATCCGCACCACGTTTGATGAGTCGGGCGAGCCGCTGCGGGTCACCGTGACCACCTATCCGGCGGACAGGAACCAGTTCGTCCTGACGGTGGGAAAGGTCCCCGATGAGGGCTAGGCAAACCTTCGCCCCCTTCAGTACACCAGTCCAATCCCCAACGCCACGCGGCACACTCGTCAAGGTAACGAGGAAGAACGGGACCGGAAGGCCGACCTCCTGGCAAGCCCTGCGGAATCCGCTATTCCTAAGGTATTTCGTCGGAAGCCTTATCTCGAATCTTGGCACCTGGCTGCAAAATACGGCGCAAATGCTCCTTGCCTATCAAATCACACATTCGGCCTTTGCTGTGGGACTCATAACATGCGCCCAGTTTGTGGGCTTTTTGGTACTCGGCTCGAGAGCTGGAGTCCTTGCAAATCGCATAGGCAGGCGAAAGGTTCTTATAGTCTCCCAGCTGCTATCCGCAATAGTAGCCGCGGCACTAGCAATACTAATACTGCGAGGCATTGTAAGAGAATGGGAACTGGTAATCGGAGCACTCGTCGGAGGTATTGCGTTCACATTCGCCCTCCCAGTTCAGACCGCAATGGTCCCGACGCTCGTTCCTCAGGATGAAGTCAAAGCCGCGTTGGCGATGAACTCGGTGTCCTATAATGGCGGCAGGACGCTTGCTCCAGTTCTTTGTCTTGTGGTCCTCGCCAGCATTGGCACCGGCTGGGCGTTCGCGCTCAATGCAATCACGTTCCTAATATTTGCTTTCGTAATTCTGTCTGTCAGGCCACCAATGACAGAGCAGATCGAGCCGACACCTGCATGGTCAGGGCTGAGACTTGCTGTAAGGCGGCCACGCATCATGCTTCTGCTGGCCATGGTGGCCGCGGTTACGATCGCCGACGATCCCGTTCTGGTGCTCGGGCCATCACTTGCGCACCAAATCCTGCGAGTCTCGAGTCGCTGGGCCGCCTACTTCTTGTCTGCCCTCGGCCTTGGCACGGTACTGGGCGCGCTCTTGCCTGCTCGACCGTCGACCGCCCGCCGCGCGACGATCCCGCTGGCTGTGCTTGCCCTCTCGGTCGTCGTTTTCGCCCTTGGCATCAGTGCCTACATTAGCTTCGCCGCGGCTGTGACTGCCGGAGCTGCGGGGCTGCTCACAGGAGCCTCGGCTCAGGCCTTGCTGCTGGAACAGGCCGGGCCTCGGCACGCCACGCAGGTGATGGGGTTGTGGGCGCTGGCCTGGGCTGGAACCAAGCCAATCGCTTCACTCGCCGACGGATGGCTCGCTGGCTGCGTAGGAGTGCATTGGACCGCCATGCTCCTTGCCATGCCCGCCTTCGGCGTGGCGATTCTCGAGGGCAGCCCTGGAAAGCTTCACGAATGGTACAAGAAAGTCCTGAAAGAGTTCATACGTGGTTACAACCGGAGACTCGGATACGGCACGCCGGAACAACAGTCCTAGGCATCCTCCAGCTAGTGCTTTTGCGTCAAAGATCAACTTTCATTCAGTGTGACGCGAACCGATCGGTTGAGTATCGCGGGTCCCGCAAGCAACACCCCGGATGAGTTCCGGTCGGGGTGGACTGAGGCTGGCTTAACGTTTAGTAACTGGTCAGGTCCCAGTGTCGGCTGATAGTCGGCCGCATTTAGCGGGGAAGGGTGCTGGAGAAAGCCAGGTATGCAAATTAGGCACGGAGGTTCTCCACGGCGCGGTCAGGCTCCGCGGTGAGCTGATCCCGGGCGGCAGATGGCGCTGATCCGGGCTGCGGGCGGGGTAGGCCAGTCGTAAGCCACCGTGGTCTGAGCTTCCCCCCGGCCCGTGATCATGCCAGGCGGGCTGGGCATGCTGACGGGCAACGCTGTGTTCCCGGGCCGTTAGCTGCTGGGGCGGGCTGATGTGGCCGTGGCGGGCCTTCGGGAGATTGCTGTACCTGACGCGGGTGCCGCGGGCTGCCTATCTAGGGTGACGCGGCACAACTACGGCGCGTGGGGGTTTGGTGCCGGGCGGTGCCATGCCTGGCCTGATTCCCTGGCGGCGGAGATCGTCGGCCGTTAGGTCACCCCAGCCTGTGTCGGGTCTGGAGAAGGCCCGCCGGCGCGCGTGCCTCAGGACCGCGCTGATCATCCGCCCGTACCGGCGGTGCTGCCAAAGTCCCATGGGTCCTCTCAGCGGAGTCCAGCTTGAATCATCTCTGTACGACAATACCGTTTCGCATGGTTTGCCGGCCTGGCCCAGCCGCGTGCTGGCGGGTGGTGTGTGCCACGAGCTGCGGCTGCAGCACTGTGGCATCTGCCTGGCAAACACCAGGCTGCTGGTGTCTTGAGCCTTTCAGTCATGGAAGCAACTCCAGATATTGCCGAACGTTTGCTTGTTCCAGAAGGATCAGTTGTCATCCTGCGGCGCCTTGAAAGATCGGCTAATACCCAGCCCGTCTCAATTCAGGAGTCTTACTATCCTGAGGATCTGGCCAAGGGAACTCGGATCATGGAACCCCGGGTTGCGGCCAAGGGGATCGGACAGGAGCTTGCGGCACGCCTGGGGCACGTACAGGTCGGTTACCGCGACGAGCTTATTGCGGAAATGCCGTCGCTCGATGAGGTTACTGCCCTTAACCTCAGCCCTGGCGTGCCCGTGCTAAGGCACTGGCGCACCGCTTACTCGGTCGACCGGCCAATTCGTGTCACCCGAACACTGTTCGCTGGGGATCACAACCGACTCGTATACGAAGGTGGCGACACTAGCGCGAGAAACAGGCCCATGCCGCGACAGTGACTCATGAGGCTACTGAGACAGCTGTGTCATTTATTGCGGGTCAGCTGGCCGGAGCACGCGCCAGCCCGACCTGAGTCGCGCGCGCCACCGCATGTTCGCTGAATGGACAGTTGCGATCATGCAGGCGATCGGCGATGGTGTTTGAAAGGACTCATAGCGGGCTTGTGGAAGCTCCACGGTTGGCCCCGGTGCGGCTCTTACCGGGTGAGGGCTCGCGCATTCGACGGAGGGAGGTCTGGATGGCCAAGCGCCACTGCCGCCCGTCGGCGCAGTACCGCTACGAGCACTACGACCCACGTTAAGACGCGGGGCTCCCGGCTCGAAGCGCGCCAAGTGCGAGCCGGACCCGCGTCAGGTGCGAGGCGGCTCGACTCTCTCAAGAGTCCGTGAGACAGCGCTGATCGTGGCGCTGCCCAGGACAACCTCATTGTCATAGAGCACGGCTGCCTGGCCCCTGGCGATCCCCCGAGCAGGGTCGTGCAGGCGGATCCGCAGCGTGGCGCCATCCGCTTCGCAGGTGGCGGCCTGAGGCTCGCCATGCGCGCGCAGCTGGACGAGACAGTCAATGGGCTCGTTGGGCGGGGTGCAGCCCGACCAGACTGGCTGGCTGGCCTCGATCTCCAGAACGTCCAGGCTCTCCGCAGGACCTACGGTGACGGTTCGGCTCACTGGCTCGATGTCGAGTACGTAGCGGGGCCGACCGTCGGAACCGGGCCTGGTAAGGCCAAGGCCCTTTCGCTGGCCGATGGTGAAGCCGTAGCTCCCGTCGTGGGCACCCACCACCGCTCCGCTGGAGTCGATTATCGCGCCCGGAGCGCTGCCCAGCTGGTTCTGCAGGAACTTCCTCGTGTCCCCGTCGGCGATGAAACAGACGTCGTGGCTGTCCGGCTTGTCGGCCACGGCCAGGCCACGCGCGGCGGCTTCCTTGCGCACCTGGTCCTTGGTCGTGTCGCCGAGCGGGAACATCGCCCGGGCTAGCTGCGCGGCGGTCAGCACGGCCAGCACGTAGGACTGGTCCTTGGCCTGGTCCACGCTCCGCAGCAGCCGCTGGCCGCCGTCGGCGGCCGGTGCCAGGCGGGCATGGTGGCCGGTGCAGACGGCGTCGAAGCCCAGCGCCACCGCCCGATCCAGCACGGCGGCGAACTTGATCTTCTCGTTGCAGCGCAGGCAGGGATTCGGCGTGCGGCCGCGCGCGTACTCGTCCACGAAGTCCTGCACCACCTCGCGGTGAAACTGATCGGCCAGGTCCCAGACGTAGAACGGGATGCCGATGACGTCGGCGGCGCGCCGCGCGTCCCTGGCGTCCTCGAGGGTGCAGCAGCCGCGGGCGCCGGTCCGGTAGGAACTCGGGTTCCTGGACAGCGCAAGATGGACGCCGGTCACGTCGTGACCGGCGTCGGCGGCCCGGGCGGCGGCCACGGCCGAGTCGACGCCACCGGACATAGCGGCGAGCACGCGCAGTCGAGTCATCGGCTTCGAGGGTATGCGCTCACGGTCGGGCACGTCACCGGAGCCGCCCACTGCACCGCCGGGCGGTCCCGGCACACTGGGTTGAGCTCGACGACAAGGAGCCAGCATGCAGCAGGGAGCTAACCCGCCCGCCACCAAGTCCCTCGGCGAGAGTGACTTCGCGGCGCCGATCGACGACCGCTACTTCGAGGACTACACGCCGGGGGCCGTGTACGAGTACGGGTACGTCACGGTGACCGAGGCGGAGATCATCGAGTTCGCCACGAGGTTCGACCCGCAGCCGATGCACATAGACCGCGAGTTCGCGGCCACGGGCCCGTTCCACGGCCTGATCGCGAGCGGCTGGCACACGGCCGGGATCATGATGCGGATCTTCGTCGACCACTGCCTGTCCCGGGTGGCCAGCCTGGCCTCCCCCGGCATCGACGAGCTGCGCTGGCCAGCCCCGGTGCGCCCGGGCGACTCGCTGCGGCTGCGGGCCACCTTCGTCGAGACCCGCCGCTCGCGGTCCAAGCCGGATCGCGGTCTGGTGCGGACCAAGGCCGAGCTGATCAATCAGAACGACGAAGTCGTGCTCCAGCTCACCGCCATGAACATCATCCGTGCCCGTCACCCCGCCTGAAGCACCATGAACGTACCGATAGGCACGTTATAGCTCCGGACGGCGGGGGGGTCAGCGGCGCCGCGGCGGGGTCGGCGGCGCCGCGGGGATCAGCGGGCGGCCGCGCGGCGGGCTCGTTCGACGGCCTCGCCGATCACCGCGCCTAGGGCGTCCACGTCCGCCTGGGTGCTCGAGTGCCCGAGCGAGAACCGCAGCGATCCGCGGGCCCGCGCCTCATCGGCGCCCATTGCGAGCAGCACGTGGCTGGGCTGCGCCACGCCCGCCGTGCAGGCGGAACCCGTCGAGCAGGCGATGCCCTTGGCGTCGAGCAGCATCAGCAGCGCGTCGCCCTCGCAGCCGGGGAACGAGAAGTGGGCGTTGCCCGGCAGCCGGCCCGGGCCGGGCGGTGAGCCGTTCAGGATCGCGTCCGGCACCGCGGCCAGCACCTGCACGATCAGGTCGTCCCGCAGTCCAGCCAGCCGCTTGGCCTCGTCGTCCCGGCGCGCGGCGGCGATCTCGACGGCGACCGCGAAGGCCCGGATTGCCGGCGCGTCCAGGGTTCCGGACCGTACGTCGCGCTCCTGGCCGCCGCCGTGCAGCACCGGAACCAGGTCGATGCCCCGCGCGAGCAGCAGCGCGCCCGCCCCGACCGGCCCGCCGATCTTGTGGGCGGTGATGGTGAGCGCCGAGGCGCCGCTGCCGACCAGGCTGACCGGCAGCTGGCCGGCGGCCTGGACCGCGTCGCTGTGGAACGGTATCCGGTACTCGCGCGCGACCGCGGCCAGGTCCGCGACCGGCTGCACCGTCCCGACCTCGTTGTTGGCCCACATGATGCTGACCAGGGCGACCTCGTCGGCGTCGCGTTCAATGGCTTCACGAAGGGCCGCCGGGCTGATCGTTCCGGTGGCGTCAAGCGCCGGCCAGCCGGGCTCCGCGCCCTCATGATCGCGCAGCCATCCCACGCAGTCCAGGATGGCGTGATGCTCGATCGCCGCGGTGAGCACCCGCCGCCGCGCGGGATCCGCGGACCTCCGCGCCCAGAACAGCCCCTTAACGGCCAGGTTGTCCGCCTCGGTCCCGCCGCTGGTGAAGACCACCTCGCTGGGGCGGGCGCCGTAGGTCGCCGCGATCTGCTCACGCGACTCCTCGACCACCCGGCGCGCCCGGCGGCCCGCGTTATGCAGCGACGAGGGGTTGCCAAGCTGGCCGAGTTCCTCGGTCATCGCCTCGAGGGCCTCGGGCAGCATCGGGGTGGTCGCCGCATGATCAAGGTAGACGGGCGACGCCGGTGCCGGCGCCCGGCGGCTGCCGCCGGCATCGAGGTATCCCATGATTTCTCAGCCTAACCGGGCGAGGCTAGCTGGACGTGCCCTGAATATGGCTCGTCAGCCCTGGGACCGCTTCTCGATCTCCTCGGTCAGCTGGGGAACGACCTGGAACAGATCCCCCACGACGCCAAAGTCGGCGAGCTCAAAGATCGGGGCCTCGGCATCCTTGTTGATCACCATGATCGTCTTAGACGTCTGCATGCCGGCCCGGTGCTGGATCGCACCGGAGATGCCCACCGCCAGGTACAGCTGGGGAGAAACGGTCTTTCCTGTCTGGCCGACCTGGAACTGGTGCGGGTACCAGCCCGCGTCGGTGGCCGCCCGGGACGCGCCGACGGCGGCACCGAGCGAGTCAGCCAGCTTCTCGATCAGCGCGAAGTTCTCCGCGCCGCCGACCCCGCGGCCGCCGGAGACCACGATCGAAGCCTCGGTGAGCTCGGGCCGCTCGCCTCGTTCCTGAACGACTCGCTCGGTGATCCGCGCGCTCTTCGCGGCGTCGCTGACCTCGACGGCGACGTTCTCGAGTTCCGCGGCGGCCGGCCCGGGCTCCGGCGCGACCGCGTTGGGGCGCACGGCCACGATCGGTGTCCCGGTACGGACCTTGGACTGGACGACGATCGCGCCGCCGAAGATCGACTGCTCGGCGACCAGGTCCTCGCCCAGGTCGACCGCGTCGGTGATCAGGCCGGAACCTGTCTTCACGGCCAGCCTGGCCGCGACCTCCCGGCCCTCGGCGGTGCTGGCGACCAGCACGGCGGCCGGCGACTTCTCAGCCACCAGCGCGGCCAGCAGCTCCGCCTTCGGGGCGACCACGTACTCGTCGAGCTCGTCGCCGCCCGCGACATACACCTTGGCCGCGCCGAACTCGGCCAGCCGCTCTCTCCCGCCGTCAGCGCCCGGGCCGGCCCAGACAACCGACGGCTCGCCGAACCGGCGGGCCAGGGTCAGCAGCTCGCAGGTGACCTTCTTGACGGACTCGCCGGAGTGCTCGGCGAGGACCAGGATCTCAGCCATGTACGGGGGCCCCTCCAGCCTCGAGTGAACTCAGCCTCGGATGAACCAAGGCTCAGATGAACTTCTGCGAGGCGAGGTACTCGGCGGCCTTTACGCCGCCGTCGCCTTCGTCCTTGACGATCGTCCCGGCCTGCCGGGGCGGGCGCTTGGCGAAGCTGACCACCTCGGTGGCCGCCGAGGCCAGGCCGACCTGGCCGGGATCGACCCCGATGTCGGCCAGGCTCAGCGTCTCGACCGGCTTCTTCTTCGCCGCCATGATGCCCTTGAACGACGGGTAGCGCGGCTCGTTGATCTTTTCCACCACGCTCACGACCGCGGGCAGGCTCGCCTGCACCCGGTCGTAGCCATAGTCGGCCTGCCGGTTGATGGAGATCGCGGTCCCGTCGATCTCCACCTTGCTGGCGAACGACAGCTGCGGCACGCCGAGCCGCTCGGCCAGCATCGCGGCCATCACGCCCATCCGCGCGTCGGTGGACTCCGAACCCAGGATCACCACGTCGAACCCGGTCCGGCCCAGCACGGCGGCGATCGCGGCCGAGGTGGCCAGCGCGTCCGAGCCGGCCAGCGCGTCGTCGATCAGGTGCACCGCCTTGTCGGCGCCCATCGACAGCGCTTTGCGGATCGACTCGGTGGCCTTCTCCGGGCCCATGGACAGGATCGTCACCTCGCCGCCGTGCGCCTCGGCCAGGCGCAGGCCCTCCTCGATCGCGTACTCGTCAAGCTCGTTGATGACCGCGTCGGCCGCCTCGCGGTCGAGAGTCGAGTCGGCGGGCTTGAGCGTGCGCTCTGACCACGTGTCGGGGACCTGCTTCATGCAGACGACGATGTTCATAACCGGCGGCCGACCTCCCTCAGTGAACATGCGACCCGGCGCGGTGCCGCGTGACCTGCGGCGCCACCGCGCGCAAGGTTAAGCCTGCCAAACCACGCCGGCGGGCGCAGCCCCGGGTACCGGCCAGGGCCTCGGCCACAGGTTACTTACCGGTAGCCCATCGGCCAAAACAGGGTCCGCGGCGCGTCGGCCTGGGCGGCGGCGCCTGGCGTCAGCCGCTCCGCTCGGCGGCGGTCACCACCTTGGCCAGCAGCATCGCCCGCGTCATCGGGCCGACCCCGCCAGGGACCGGCGCCAGCCACCCGGCCACCTCGGCCACTCCCGGGTCCACGTCGCCGACCAGCCCTTCGTCGGTGCGGGTGATGCCCACGTCGACGACCACGGCCCCCGGCTTGATCATCTCAGCGGTCAGCAGGCCGGGACGCCCGGCCGCGACGATCACGATGTCGGCACCCCTGGTGTGCGCGGTCAGGTCCTTCGTGCCCGTGTGGCAGAGCGTCACGGTCGCGTTCTCGCTGCGCCGGGTCAGCAGCAGGCCGAGCGTGCGGCCGACCGTTATCCCCCGGCCGATCACGGTCACGTCCGCCCCGGCCAGCGGAATGTCGTAGCGCCGGAGCAGCTCGACGATCGCTTCCGGCGTTCCCGGCACCGGCCCCGGCTCGCCGAGCACCAGCCTGCCCAGGTTGACCGGGTGCAGGCCGTCCGCGTCCTTGGCCGGGTCCATCCGCTCCAGCAGCGGGCGCGCATCGAGACCGGCGGGCAGCGGTAGCTGGATAAGATAGCCGGTGCACGCGGGGTCGGCGTTCAGCTCGTCGACGACCTCCTCGACGTCGCCCTGCGTGGCGTCGGCAGGCAGGTCCCTGCGGATGCTGGCGATGCCGACCTGAGCGCAGTCCCGGTGCTTGCCGTTGACGTAGGACCGGCTGCCGGGGTCGTCACCGACCAGCACGGTGCCCAGGCCGGGCGTGATGCCGCGGCGGGCCAGCTCGGCCACCCGCCGGGTGAGATCTTCCCTGATCGCGCTGGCCGTGGCCTTGCCGTCGAGGATGCGTGCGGTCATCTGCGCCCCACTCGGTCGGTCCTGCGGAACGCACCGATTCTGTCAGGGCCGCGCCGGTCCGGCCAACGCCCGCCCGGGCATGTCACGATGGCCTACCCGCCTCCGGCGGGCGGCAGATCCAGTCCCGATAAGGAGAATCACCCATGGCCCTCACCAATCTCGAGGTCATCTCGGTCCCGGTCAGCGACCAGGACCTGGCCAAGAGCTTCTACACCGGGAAGCTGGGCTTCTCGGTCGAGATGGACAGCTCGTTCGCCGGTGGCAGCATGCGCTGGGTGATGCTGCGCCCGCCGGGCAGCGGGACCGCGATCACGCTGGTGACCTGGTTCGAGACCATGCCGGCCGGCTCGCTCAAGGGCTCGGTGCTCGGCTGTGACGACCTGGAGAAGACGCTGGCCGATCTGGCCGCCCGCGGCGTCACCTTCGCCGAGGAAGAGATCCAGGAGGCGCCGTGGGGCCGCTGGAAGACCTTTGACGACCCGGACGGCAACAGCTGGGTGCTGCAGCAGAACAACCCGTCCTTCCGCGCCTAGACCCCTCAACTCCGCCGAGTGGCCGTGATCAAGGTGCGCGCGGCGGTCCGGGTCAGTGGTAGAAGTGGCGTACGCCGGTGAAGTAGAGGGAGATTCCCGCTTGCTGGGCGGCGGCGATGACCTCCTGGTCGCGGATCGACCCGCCGGGCTCGGCCACGGCGCGCACGCCAGCCTCGGCGAGTTCCTCGAGGTTGTCGGCGAACGGGAAGTACGCGTCGCTGGCCGCGACGGCGCCTCGCGCGCGGTCTCCGGCGCGCCGGACCGCCAGCCGGACCGAGTCGACCCGGTTGACCTGGCCCATGCCGATGCCGACCGAGGCCTCGCCGGAGGCGAGCAGGATCGCATTGGACTTGACCGACCGGCACGCCCGCCAGGCGAACGCCAGGTCCCTGAGGGCGTCGCCGTCGGCCGCCGGACCGGCCATGAGCTTCCAGCCGGCTCGTCGCCGGGCTCGGATACCCGGTCGGCCGACTGCACCAGCATGCCTCCGCTGACCCGGCGCCACTCGGTGCCCGGGCCCGGGCCGGGCGGCGGGCAGCGCAAGACCCGCAGGTTCTTCCGCTTCGTGAGGATCTCCAGCGCGTCAGGGTCGAACCCCGGCGCGACGAGCACGTCGGTGAGGATCTCGGCGATCTGCGCCGCGAGCGCGGCGGTGACCACGCCGTTGGCCGCGATCACGCCGCCGTACGCCGATACCGGATCGCAGGCATGCGCCTTGGCGTGCGCATCGGCCAGGTCGGCGCCGAGGGCGATCCCGCACGGGTTGGAGTGCTTCGTGATCGCGATGCATGGCGTGGCGAAGTCATAGGCGGCCCGTCGCGCGGCATCGGCGTCGACGTAGTTGTTGTACGACATCTCCTTGCCGTGCAGTTGCTCGGCGCCCGCTATCCCGCCCCGCTCGCTTCCGTCGCCGCCCGGCAGGTACAGGGCGGCCCGCTGGTGCGGGTTCTCCCCGTACCTGAGCACCTCGCGGCGGGTCCAGAACCCGCCGATCACGTCCGGCAGGCCGGTGTCCCGCGCGGTCTCGTCCGGTGCGTAGGCCGACGCGAACCAGGAGGCGACCGCGGAGTCATAGGCGGCCGTGTGGGCATAGGCCCGCGCCGCCAGGCGGCGGCGCTGCTCCAGCGTGAAGCCGCCGTCAGCCACGGCCTGGGCCACCTCCGGGTACATGGACGGGTCGGTGACGACGGCGACCGCGGCATGGTTCTTCGCCGCCGCGCGGACCATCGCCGGTCCCCCGATGTCGATCTGCTCGATGCAGTCCGCCGGCTCCGCTCCGCTGGCCACGGTCCGCTCGAACGGGTAGAGGTTGGACACGAGCAGGCCGAACGGCGCGATCTCGAGCGCGTCGAGCTGAGCACGGTGCCCGCGCTGGGCGGGATCGGCGAGCAGCCCCGCGTGCACCTTCGGGTGCAACGTCTTGACCCGGCCGTCCAGGCATTCGGGGAAGCCGGTGACCTCCTCGACCCGGGTCACCGGCAGGCCGGCCGCCGAGATCACCGCCGCCGTGCTGCCGGTGGAGACGATCTCGACACCGGCCCGGTGCAGCATCCGGGCGAGATCTTCCAGGCCGGTTTTGTCATAGACGCTGATCAGCGCCCTGGTGATGGCCACCTTGGTCACGGTCCGATCCTCACCTTCCGGCCCTGGACGGACCATCCGTCGCGGACGAGCCGGCCCACCGTCTCCACGAGCAAGCCGCGCTCGGCCACCTTGATTCGCTCGTGCAGGGCGGCCTGGTCGTCATCATCATGAACGGGCACGGCCGCCTGCGCGATAACCGGGCCGCTGTCGGTGCCCGCGTCAACCAGGAACACGGTGCACCCCGAGACCTTCGCGCCGTACTCCAGCGTGTCCCGCACGCCATGCATGCCGGGGAACGACGGTAGCAAGGCCGGGTGGGTGTTGATGATCCGCCCGCCGAACCTGGCCAGGAAGTCCGCGCCGACGAGCTTCATGAAGCCCGCGAGGATGATCAGATCCGGCTTGAAGCCCGCGCATGCCTCGGCCAGAGCCCGGTCCCAGTCATCGCGGGCCGGGAAAGCCCGCACCGGCAGCGCGAACGTCGCGATCCCGGCCGCCTGAGCTCTGGCCAGCGCGGGGATGT
This sequence comes from uncultured Actinomycetota bacterium, assembly GCA_963729365.1. Lineage (GTDB taxonomy): Bacteria > Actinomycetota > Actinomycetes > Streptosporangiales > Streptosporangiaceae > JASHPR01. The sequence goes on along the minus strand of CAVSNQ010000024.1, from coordinate 13,486 downwards.
CGCCGCGGTCCGCGCCCACCGCGACCACCCGGGCGCCGTACGAGTCGCTCTCACACGCGTCCAGCAGGGCCTGCAGGTTGGTCCCCGCGCCCGACACCAGTACGACTAGCCGTGATCTGCCGCTAACGGTCAAGCTCCCCTCGATGGCTCGCTTCCTGGCGGGCGTCCGGACGCCTCAGCGTACCCCGCCGGCCCGGCCACCAGGCGGGCAGCAGTCTTGGCTGGCTGTCCGCGCGCCTAGGACAGTGGCCGGTCGCCAGAGGTGATGAAATAGGGAAGGGGTGCGTCTACCGAACCCGACGTGATCGTCAGAGAGGATCCCGCCCTGCCAGCAGACCAGAGTCAGCGGCCGCCGCTGAGCTTCCCCGAGCAGCCCGACGGGAAGCCGCCTGAGCTGCCCCCGCTGCATTTCCCGCAGCAGCCGGGCGGCCTGGGCCCGGCCCCGGCGCCCGGAGGGTACCCGCCGCCTGCGCCTGACCCGGGGGACGGGCCAGCCGCGCCGCCCGGCAATGCGCCGGGGAATCCGCCGGAGGCTCCGCCGGGCTGGGCCCCTCGCTGGGGGAACGGGCCGCAGCCGGGGGATCCCGGCGGGCCCCGGCCTGGCCGGCGGGCCAGGCCTGCGCAGCCGCTCCGGCCTCCTGCCGGCCCTCCGCCAGCGCGCGGTGGCCGCCCTGATCCTCGGCGTGCTCAGCGTGCTCGCCCTACTCGGTGTCGGCGGCAACTTTCACCGCGGCATCTACCTGGTGTTCTTCGCCTTCGCCGTGGGCCTTTCCGCATGCTGGTTCGGAATCACGGCCATGCGGAGGGCGCGGCGGGCGGTCAGCATGCGCCCGCGGGGAGCTGTCGCCGGGACCGTGCTCGGCATCATCGGCGCCCTGATCAGCGTCGTCCTGCTGATCGCGTTCGCCGCGTTCTGGCACCAGCTGACATCCTTCTCCCAGTGCCTGAACCAGGCGAACACACCCAGCGCGCAGCAGGCCTGCGTGAACCAGCTGCACCGGTCGGTGGGGATCAGCACGCTATCCGGGTAACGGCCGACCCCGGCTACGGGAGCGAAGACGGCCCGCGCGACGCTGGCGCCGGCGAATCGGCGTAGCCCTGATCCGTCATTCCCGCCCACGGATCAAGGTAGATCGTGTGCCCGTCGTCCGCCTCGTCACCCCGGCCAAGGTCAGGCGGCGCTACGCCGGCGACCGGCGGGAGGGCCTCAGGACCGGCCGGGCCGGCCGGGCCGTGGTGGCCCGGAGGCGCAGCCAGTTCGCGACGCCCGCGGTAACCGCGGCCGCCACGCCCACCTCGAGCGAGGCCACCACGCCGACCTGCCATCCGGACGGCCCGACCGCCGCCAGACGGCCGTTGCCCAGCGGACCGCCCGCGACGGCGGCGAGCACCGCGAGCACGCATCCGGTCAGTATCCCGCAGGCGAACCCCCAGAGCGGCGCGGCCTCCAGGGCGAGGACCGGTGCCGTGCGCGCCATCAGCAGCCCGCCGAAGGCCCCGGCCAGGTAAGGCACGGCCAGCACGGCCAGCGACAGCCCGGGCGGGACCGCCGAGTGCACCCCCGCAGGCAAGGCGGCGAGCATCGGGAAGGCCGGGAGCGGACCGAGCGCGGAACCGGTCGGCGCGATCACTGTCCCGGTCCCGAACGCAAACCCGGGGCCGAGCGTGAACGAGATCGCCCAGGCGATGGCGTTCGGCACGTAGGCGAGCTGGGCGAGCAGCAGCAGCACGGCTCCCACCGCGCCGGGGGCCAGGGCCCCGTCGACCGCCCGGAACTCCCGCAGGTGCAGGCCGAGCGAAACGCCAGCGAGCAGAGCGCCGACCGCGATCAGGACCGCCAGCGCTCCGGCCGTGCTCACGGTCAGCGAGCGAAGCCGGTCGGGAAGCAGGCCCACCAGCCGTGACCACGGCGCGATCGCGCGAGCACCGCCGAGGCCGCCGGCCGTCAGCGCGAGCAAGAACGGGCAGGCTACTGCCTCGGGCAGTGAGGGCGCCGCCCGCGCCGAGCTGCTGGCCAGGGCGAGCGCCGCGGCCACCATGGCGTAGGGGACGGCCAGGGCCAGCGCGGCGTAGCCCACGTGGTGCAGCCTGGTGACCCCCCCGGTCCGCACCACCCACCGGCCCGCCCGCCAGAGCAGCGCGCCGGGCAGCAAGACCAGCCCGAGTGGCAGCATGCCGATCCGGCCGGCCCCGGGCAGGGCGAAACCCACGTGGTGGCCGATGAGCCAGAGCAGCGCGGCGGTGCGCAGCACGCCGGTCAGGCCGAGCCCCGCGTGCGGTGCCGCGATCCAGCCGAACAGCGCGAGCATGGTCAGCACGGCCAGCCCGGTCCCGGCGGCGGCGCATGCGGCGATCGCCCCGGTGACGGCCAGCGGGCGATCGGCACCAGACGGCACGGGACTTGCGTCGCCGCTCGGCCGCCGCGCGCCGGCCAGGGAACGAGTCAACACAACTGCCAAGCCTGGCAATTGCCGCGCCAGTACCGGTGGAGGCGCGCCGTGAGCGCACCCCGGGACGGGCCGCACATCCGCTTCCGCCCCGTCGCGCCGACGCCAGCGTCAGCGGCTCTGCATGACCTCGCGGACGAGCCCGGCGGTCTCGCTGGGGGTTCGGCCCACCCGGACCCCAACCTTCTCCAGCGCTTCCTTCTTGGCCTGGGCCGTGCCCGCCGATCCGGAGATGATCGCCCCGGCGTGACCCATGGTCCTGCCCTCGGGCGCGGTGAAGCCGGCCACGTACGCCACCACCGGCTTGGTCACGTTGCGCTCGATGAAGGCGGCGGCCCGCTCCTCGGCGTCGCCGCCGATCTCCCCGATCATCACGATCGCGTCGGTCTCCGGATCGCCGGCGAACGCCCGCAGGCAGTCGATGTGGGTCGTGCCGACGATCGGGTCGCCGCCGATCCCCACCGCGGTGGAGAAGCCGATGTCACCAAGCTCGTACATCATCTGGTAGGTCAGCGTGCCCGACTTGGACACCAGGCCGATCCGGCCTTCGGTGGTGATGTCGGCCGGAATGATTCCGGCGTTCGACTTGCCGGGAGAGGCGATGCCGGGGCAGTTCGGGCCGACGATGCGGGTGGCATTCCCCTGCGCGCTCGCGTAGGCCCAGAACTGCGCCGTGTCGTGCACCGGGACTCCCTCGGTGATGACGATGACGAGCGGCATCTGCGCGTCCACCGCCTCGATGACCGCGTCCTTGGTGCCGGCCGGCGGCACGAAGACCACGGAGACGTCGGCGCCGGTGGCGGCCATGGCCTCGGCGACCGTGCCGAATACAGGAAGCTCAGTTCCGGCGAGCTCGATGGCCTGGCCGGCCTTGCGGGGATTGGTCCCGCCTACGACCTGGGTGCCCGCCGTGAGCATCCGGGCCCCGTGCTTGCGGCCCTCGGAACCGGTGATGCCTTGCACGATGATCCGGCTCTGGCCGGTCAGGAAGATCGCCATCTCATGCTCCCGTCGCGGCCATCCAGGCCAGCTCGGCGGCGCGCCGCGCCGCGTCGTCCATGGTCCCGACCTGCTCGACCACGCCAATCTTGGCCTCATCGAGGATCCGCCGTCCCTCGGCGGCGTTGTTGCCGTCGAGGCGGACCACGATCGGGCGGTTCACCTCCGCGCCGCTGGCGCCGAGCATGCCGATCGCGGACACGATCCCGTTCGCCACCGCGTCGCACGAGGTTATCCCGCCGAAGACGTTGACCAGCACGCTGCGGACCGACGGATCGGACAGCACGATCTCCAGGCCGTTCGCCATCACCTCGGCGGACGCGCCGCCTCCGATGTCCAGGAAGTTCGCGGGCCGGACTCCCCCGAAAGCCTCGCCCGCGTAGGCGACGACGTCGAGCGTGGACATGACCAGGCCGGCGCCGTTGCCGATGATGCCGACCTGGCCGTCCAGCTTCACGTAGTTAAGGTGCTTCTCCTTGGCCCGCGCCTCGAGCGGGTCGGCCGCTCCGGGGTCGGAGAACTGACCGAAGTCGTGCCGGAACGCCGCGTTGTCGTCGAGGGTGACCTTCGCGTCCAGGGCGATCACCCGCCCGTCCCCGGTCAGCACCAGCGGGTTGACCTCGACCAGCGTCGCGTCCTCGCCGACGAATACCGCCCAGAGCCGCTCAGCCAGCGCGGCCGCGCCCGCCCGGGCCTGCTCGGGCAGCCTGCCCGCCGCGATGATCTCGGCGGCCTTCGCCGCGTCCACCCCGGCCAGCGGATTGATCGGGATCCTGGCTAGCGCCTCCGGGCTCGTGCGGGCGACTTCTTCGATCTCGACACCGCCCTCGACCGAGCACATCGACAGGAAGGTGCGGTCGGTCCGGTCGACCAGGAACGACAGGTAGTACTCCTCGGCGATGTCGATGTCCTCGGCCACCAGCACCGAGCGCACGGTGTGCCCCCTGATGTCCATGCCGAGGATCATCCCCGCCTTCGCCTGCGCCTCATCGGGGTCCCGGGCGAGCTTCACCCCGCCCGCCTTGCCGCGCCCGCCCACCTTCACCTGGGCCTTGATCACAACGCCCGGCTTGCCGGCCGCGATAAGCTCGGCCGTGGCCGCGCGGGCTTCCTCGGGAGTGGTGGCAATCTTGCCCTGCTGGATTGGAACGCCGTAGTTAGCGAACAGTTGCTTCGCCTGGTACTCAAAAAGGTCCACTCGGTCCGTCCTCGATATGCGGCGACGATGCGTCGGCGTCTGCGGCAAGCCTGCGCAGGGAGCCTAGTGCGGGCCCCCCGGGTCGCCGAGGGGGGGTGCTAGCCGACGGTCTCCTCGCTGCCTAGTTCCGAGCGGACCCAGTCCACGATCTCGGTCGTGGACGCGCCGGGCGTGAATATCCTGGCCACGCCCATCCGCTCCAGTTCAGCGATGTCCGCGGCCGGGATGATGCCGCCGCCGAACACGACTATGTCGGAGGCGTCGCGTTCCTTCAGCAGTTCGAGCACCCGGCCGAACTGGGTCATGTGCGCGCCGGACAGGACCGACAGCCCGATCGCGTCCGCGTCTTCCTGCAGCGCGGCGGACACAATCTGCTCCGCGGTCTGATGCAGCCCGGTATAGATGACCTCCACCCCGGCATCTCGCAGGGCCCGGGCCACCACCTTCGCGCCACGGTCATGACCGTCCAGGCCCGGCTTCGCGATCACCACGCGAATGCTGCTCATCAATGTCCTCCACCAGAACACGGTCCAGCCCGGCGCGTGCGGTAGCCGCCTATTCCGCAGGGTAGCCGCAGGTTCCCGCGGACCCGGCCGCGGCCCGGCCGGCGGTTACAGCTTCTCGATGGGGGCGTACCGCAGCACCAGGTGCTTGATCCCGTAGTCACCGCCGAAATCGATCTTGGCCTCCGGATCGTCGCCGCGGCCCTCCACCGACAGCACCGTGCCGAGCCCGTAGGAGTCGTGGTTCACCCGGTCGCCGGGCGACAGCGACGGCACCGGCCGGTTGCCCAGGGCCTGTACCCCGGGCCGCCGGGCCAGCCGCTCCGAGGCCGGCTGCGCGGCGGCCGCCGCGTCCCGGCGCCACTCGATCAGCGCCTCGGGGATCTCGGACAGGAACCTGGACTGCTTGTGGTAGGCCGGCCTGCCCCACCAAGTCCGCGCCACCGCGCGGGTCAGGTACAGCCGCTGCTCCGCGCGGGTGATCCCGACATAGGCCAGCCGCCGCTCCTCGGCCAGTTCCCGCTCGTCGCCGGTCGACCGCTCGTGCGGGAAGACGTTTTCTTCCAGCCCGGTCAGGAAGACGACGGGAAACTCGAGACCCTTGGCGGTGTGCAGGGTCATCAGCGTCACCACGCCGCCGTGATCCTCGCCGTCGGGGATCTGGTCGGCGTCGGCGACCAGCGCCACCTGCTCCAGGAAGTCGGCCAGCGTCCCTTCGGGGTGGCGGCTGTCGTACTCCCTCGCCACCGAGACCAGTTCCGTGAGGTTCTCGATCCGGCTCTCGTCCTGCAGGTCGGCGGAGGCCTGCAGCTCGGCCAGGTACCCGGAGCGGTCAAGCACGGCGTCGGCCAGGTCGCCGACCGGGCGGCCGGCCTGCGCGCTCTCCCGGAGCCCGCCGATCAGCTCGTTGAACGCCTCGATCGACCTGGCCGACCGCGCGGCCAGGTCCGGGATGTCGGCCGGACGGGTCAGGGCCCGGGCGAAGCTGGTCTTCTGCCGGCTGGCCTGCGCGGCCACGCACTCTTCCGCGCGGTCACCGATACCGCGCTTCGGCACGTTCAGCACCCGGCGCAGCGAGACCTCGTCGTCGGCGTTGGCGATCAGCCGCAGGTAGGCCAGCAGGTCGCGGACCTCGCGCCGCTCGTAGAACCGGACCCCGCCGACGACCTTGTACGGCAGGCCGGCCCGGATGAAGACCTCCTCAAACACCCGGGACTGCGCGTTGGTGCGGTAGAAGACCGCCACCTGTCCCGGGATGGCCAGTCCCTCGTCGGCGAGCCGGTCCACCTCCTCGGCCACGAAGGCCGCCTCGTCGTGCTCGCTGTCCGCCACGTAGCCAGTGATCGGCGGCCCGTCGCCCGCCTCGGACCAGAGCTTCTTCGGCACCCGGCCGGGGTTGCGGGAGACGACGGCGTTGGCCGCGGCGAGGATGTTCTGGGTGGAGCGGTAGTTCTGCTCGAGCAAGATGACCCGGGCGCCGGGAAAGTCCCGCTCGAACTCGTCGATGTTCCTGATCGTGGCGCCGCGGAAGGCGTAGATGGACTGGTCGGCGTCGCCCACGACGCAGAGCTCGGCGGGCGGGCTGGCGGAGGCCGCCGGGGCGGCGGCGCCTCGCTGCTGCCCGGCCAGCTCCGTGACCAGTACGTACTGCGCGTGGTTGGTGTCCTGGTACTCGTCCACGAGCAGGTGCCGGAACCTGGCCCGGTACTCGGCCGCCACCTCGGGGAACGCCTGCAGCAGGTTGACCGTCACCATGATCAGGTCGTCGAAGTCCATCGCGCCGGCCGCGACCAGCCTGCGCTGGTACTCGGCGTAGGCCTCGGCCAGCGCCTTCTCCCGGTACCCGGTGGCGCGGGCGGCGAGCGTCTCGTAGTCGATGAGATCGTTCTTGAGGTTGGAGACCTGCGCGGCCATCGCCTTCGGCGGGTGGTACTTGGCGTCAAGCTCCAGCTCACGGCAGACCAGGGTCATCAGCCGCTGCGAGTCGGCCTGGTCGTAGATCGAGAACGAGGACGGGTAGCCGAACCGCTTGGCCTCGCGGCGCAGGATCCGGACGCAGGCGGCGTGGAACGTCATCAGCCACATGGCCCGCGCCCGGGAGCCGGTGAGCGCCGCCGCCCGCGCGGCCATCTCTCCTGCGGCCTTGTTGGTGAAGGTGATCGCCAGTATCTCCCAGGGCGCCACGCCCCGCTCGGCCAGCAGGTAGGCGATCCGGTGCGTCAGCACCCGGGTCTTGCCCGAGCCCGCGCCGGCCACGATGAGCAGCGGGCTGCCCTCGTGCACGACGGCGGCCCGCTGCGGCGGGTTCAGACCGTCCAGCAAGGAGTCGGCGGCTATCGCGGTCACCGCCCCAGCGTAGGCGGTGGCGCCGACAGCCGCCGACTACTCGGTCACTCGTCGGGAACCAGCGTGGGCGTCGCCCGGGTCAGGGTCTGCCCCTTGAAGAACGGGGGCTGGGTGATCCGCAGGACGATGAAGATGATGAGCCCGAGGAGCGCGGAGATGAATGCGATCACGAACACGCCGCCGATCTGCCAGTGCAGACCCGGCACCGTGAACATGGTGTAGCTGTTCTCGGTCGCGACGTCGTAGTCCTGCCAGAGGCTGAAACCGCCCAGGGTCCAGAGAATCAGCCCGCCGGCCAGCGGGATGATGCCCCGCACCCACAGGTGGCGCGCGCTGCTCCGCAGCGTCGCGCGGTAGTACCAGACGCAGGCCAGGGCGGTCAGCCCGTAGTAGAACGCGATGTAGACGCCGCACGCGGTCACCGCGTCGTAGATCACATTGCCGCGAGACAGGTAGTTCATCACCGCGTACAGCACGATCGAGATGCCGCCCATGACCAGCGTGGACACGGTCGGGGTCAGGTGGCGCGGGTGGATCTTCGCGAACGAGGGCGGCAGCGCCTTGTAAACGGCCATGGACAGCGTGGTCCGCGCGGTCGGCAGGATCGTGGTCTGGGTCGAGGCGGCGGCCGAGGACAGCACCATCAGGATCAGCAGGTGACTGAGCACCGAGCCGAACGTGCTGGTGCCGAAGACCGAGGAGCCGAGGATGGAGATCACGTCACCCACGTGGGCCGGGTTGGCCAGGCCGATGCCCACGGTGCCGATCCCGGCGAACGCCTGCGCGGCGAAGATCACTACCCCGTAGGTGACGAGCAGGATCACCGTGGAGAGGATCGCGGCCCGGCCCGGCGTCTTGGCCGGGTCCTTGGTCTCCTCGTTGACCGACAGGGCGGTGTCCCAGCCCCAGTAGATGAACACCATCAGGATCAGCCCGGAGGCGAACGCGCTGAACGGCATGCCGAACGGGTTGAGCCAGGACGCGCTCGGGTGCAGCGAGACGGCCGGGTGGTGCCCGGTGCCGACCCTGACCAGCGCCACCACGGAGAACACCAGCAGCATGCCGATCTCGATCGACAGCAGCGCCTTCTGGAAGTTGGCCGAGACCTCGATGCCGCGGTAGCAGATGTAGGTCATGGCCACGATCCACAGCACCCCGACCAGCAGCACCCAGCCGCTCGCCGGGTTGCCGCCGATGCCGTTGGCGTTGAAGAGCAGGAAGATGTACTGGCCGGCCACCTGGGCCAGGCTGGCCATGACCAGGACGTCGGCGGCGACGATCGCCCAGCCGCCCGTCCAGCCCCAGCCGGGGTTGAAGGCCCGGGTCGCCCACGTGAACGTGGTGCCGCAGTCCGGGTCGCTCTTGTTCAGCTCGTTGTAGCCGATCGAGGCGAAGATCATCGGGATGAACGCCGCGACGGCGATGGCCGGGGACTTGAGCCCGACCGCGACGACGATGAGCCCGAGCGTCGCGGCGAGGCTGTAGGCGGGGGCGACCGACGCGGTCGCGATGACGGTGCTGGAGATCAGCCCGAGCGCGCCCGATTTCAGGCCCTTCTCGGCAACCTGCTCCCCAGAATCCCCTGGCTGCGTGGCTTCTTGGATGGTGGCCATGGCTCACCCCTCCTGGCAGCGACCCGGCCTGGCCAGGTCTGGCACGCGGGCGACGGCGGAGCCGCCGGTCCCAGTGCGATTGTTCGGGCACGCGGGCACTGCGCGTTAATACCCCAGTGCGACGGTTCTAGCACGAACCAGCCATCACGGCAACGATTTCCGTTGTAACAGCTATGTATCACAACTGGTACCGTTCATGCCAGGATGGCCTAGGTCTAGGATCGCACGTATGAGCATTCGCCGGATACTCCTGGTGGGCGCCGGCGGCGTCGGAACGGCGTTTGCCCAGATTGCCGCCCGCCGCCAGTTCGCCGACCTGGTCATCGCCGATTATGACCTGAGCCGGGCCCAGCGCGCCGCCGAGGCGGCACCGGCCAGGTCGGCCGCCGTCCAGCTCGATGCGCGCGACGAACAGGCCACGGCCGCCCTGCTGGCCGAGCATGGCTGCGATGTGCTGATGAACGCCACCGACCCCCGTTTCGTGATGCCGCTCTACCGCGCCGCGCTCCAGGCCGGCACCCATTACCTGGACATGGCCATGTCGCTGTCCCATCCCGACCCGGATGAGCCGTACGCCAGGACCGGCGTCAAGCTGGGCGACGACCAGTTCGCCCTGGCCCGGCAGTGGGAAGAGCGCGGGAAGCTGGCCCTGGTGGGCATCGGGGTGGAGCCGGGCCTCTCGGACGTCTTCGCCCGGCACGCGGCCGACACGCTGTTCAGCGAGATCGACGAGATCGGCGTGCGGGACGGCGCCAACCTGGAGGTGGCCGGCTATGACTTCGCCCCCACCTTCTCCATCTGGACCACGATCGAGGAATGCCTCAACCCGCCGGTGATCTGGGAGGCCGGCCGGGGCTGGTTCACCACCGCGCCGTTCAGCGAGCCCGAGGCGTTCACCTTCCCGGCCGGGATCGGCCCGGTCGAGTGCGTCAACGTGGAGCACGAGGAAGTGCTGCTGATCCCGCGCTGGGTTCAGGCGCGGCGGGTGACGTTCAAGTACGGCCTGGGGTCCGAGTTCATCGGCGTGCTGCAGACCCTGCACAAGCTCGGGCTCGACGCCACCGACCCGGTGACGGTCGGCGGCGCGGCCGTCTCGCCCCGCGACGTGGTGGCCGCCTGCCTGCCGGACCCGGCCACGCTGGGCGACAAGATGACCGGCCTGACCTGCGCGGGTACCTGGGTGACCGGGACCGGCACCGACGGCGCGCCGCGCGAGGTCTACCTGCACCATGTCGTCGACAACGCGTGGTCCATGGCCGAGTACGGCTCCCAGGCCGTGGTGTGGCAGACCGCGGTCAACCCGGTGGTCGCGCTGGAGCTGCTCGACTCCGGCGCCTGGTCAGGCACGGGCGTGCTCGGCCCCGAGGCGCTCCCCGCGGAACCGTTCCTTGACCTGCTCACCGACTATGGCTCGCCGTGGGCGTGCGAGGAACGGACCCCCGCGGGTAGGTAAACGCACAAACATCAGAAACGGAGGCTCGTGGTGGATGACTTGCGTAACTTCATCGGCGGGCAGGAGACGGACTTCTCGTACGACAAGCGCCTCGACCTGATCGACCCCAGCACGGGGGAGGTCTTCACCACCGCCCCCGTCTCCGGCGAGGCCGAGGTCACCGCCGCCTTCGCCGCGGCCACGGACGCGTTCGAAGGCTGGCGCGACGCCACGCCGTCCGAGCGCAGCCTGGCCCTGCTCAGGATCGCGGACACGCTCGAAGCCCACGCCGAGCAACTGGTCGCCGTCGAGTCGCAGAACACCGGCAAGCCGATCGGGCTGACCCTGTCCGAGGAAATCCCGCCGATGGTGGACCAGATCAGGTTCTTCGCCGGAGCCGCCCGGATGCTGGAGGGCCGCTCGGCGGGCGAGTACATGTCCGGGTTCACCTCGTTTGTCCGGCGCGAGCCGGTCGGCGTCTGCGCCGCGGTGACCCCGTGGAACTACCCGATGATGATGGCGGTCTGGAAGTGGGCGCCCGCGCTCGCGGCCGGCAACACGATGGTGCTCAAGCCGTCGGATACCACGCCGGCCTCCACGCTCCTGATGGCCCAGCTGATGTCCGAGCACCTGCCGCCCGGCGTGTTCAACGTCGTCTGCGGTGACCGTGACACCGGCCGGACGCTGGTCTCGCACCCGGTGCCGCAGATGGTGTCGATCACCGGGAGCGTGCGCGCGGGCCGGGAGGTGGCGGCCGCGGCCGGCCACGGCCTGAAGCGGGTGCACCTAGAACTCGGCGGCAAGGCGCCGGTCGTGATCTTCGACGACGCGGACCCGGCCAAGGCCGCGGAGGCGATCGCCATCGCCGGCTACTTCAACGCCGGCCAGGACTGCACCGCGGCCACCCGGGTGCTCACCGCCCCCCGGGTGCATGACGAGTTCGTGGACGCCCTGGTCGAGCAGGCCAAGAAGCAGACCGTGGGCGGCCCCGACGTCACCGACGCCGACTTCGGCCCGCTGAACAACGCCAGCCAGCTGGACCGGGTATCCGGGTTCATCCAGCGGCTCCCCGACCACGCCCGGGTGCTGACCGGCGGCCACCGGACCGGTGACCGGGGCTACTTCTTCGAGGCCAGCGTGGTCGACGGACTGCACCAGGACGACGAGATCATCCAGGACGAGGTGTTCGGGCCGGTGATCACCGTACAGCGGTTCGCCGACGAGGACGAGGCCGTGCGGTGGGCGAACGGGACCGAGTACGGGCTGGCCTCCTCGGTGTGGACGTCCGACCACGGCCGGGCCATGCGGATGTCGCGGCGCCTCGACTTCGGCTGCGTCTGGATCAACACCCACATCCCGCTGGTCGCCGAGATGCCGCACGGCGGCTTCAAGCAGTCCGGCTACGGCAAGGACCTGTCCATGTACGGATTCGAGGACTACACGCGCGTCAAGCACGTCATGTCGGCACTCGACTGACGCCCCGTTCCGGCCGCCGGGATACCCGGATTCCGGCGGCTAGAACGGGTAGGCCGGCAGGTCGCCGCGCACGGTGACCCACTGGGTCTCGGTGAAGGCCTCCAGGTTGGCGCGCGCCCCGCCGAGCCGCCCGCCGTTCCCTGACGCACCGAAGCCGCCGAACGGGATCGTCGCCTCGTCGGCGACGGTCTGGTCGTTGATGTGCACCAGGCCGGCCGGGATCCGCTCGGCGATCTCCAGGCCCTTGTAGACGTCCCTGGTCAGGATGCCGAGCGACAGCCCGTACTCGGTGCCCGCGGCCAGCTCGACGGCCTCGTCGATCGAGTCGAAGCCGACCACGGGCGCCACCGGGCCGAAGATCTCCTCGGCATAGGCCGGAGCCGACGTCGGGACGTCGCCGAGCACGGTCGGCCGGTAGAACAGGCCCTCGTAGGTTCCGCCGGTCAGCAGCGCGGCACCCGCGTCGACGCTTTCCGTGACGATCCTGTGCACGTTGTCGCGCTGCCGCTCGTCGATCAGCGGCCCCAGGGCGACCTGGGCGGCGAACGGGTCGCCGACCGGCAGGTGCTCGGCCCGCGCCGCCAGCGCGGACGCGTACTCCTTGGCGATCGAGTTGTGCACCAGGTGGCGGCTGGTCGACATGCAGATCTGGCCCTGGTGGATGAATGAGCCGAACGCGCCGACCGAGGTGGCCTGGTCCACGTCCACGTCGTCGAGCACGATCAGCGCCGAGTTCCCGCCCAGCTCCAGGTGCGCCCGCTTGAGGTGCTCGCCGGCCAGCCTGGCCACGGCCCGGCCGGCCTTCGTCGACCCGGTGAACGCGATGATCCGGACATCGGGGTCGGTGACCAGTGCCTCGCCGGCATCCGCGCCGCCGGGCAGGACATGCAGCACGCCGCCGGGCAGCCCGGCCCGCTCGAACATCTCGGCGAGCAGCGCGCCGCCGCTCACCGCGGTGCGCGGATCGGGCTTCAGGATCACGGTGTTGCCGAGCGCGAGCGCGGGCGCGACCGAGCGGATGGCCAGGATCGTCGGGACGTTGAACGGCGCGATGACACCAACCACCCCGGCCGGCACCCGGCGTGCCATGCTCAGCTGCGGCTGCGGCGTGCGCAGTAGCTCGCCGTAGGGCTGCGAGGCCAGGGCCGCGGCCTCGTAGCACTCATCGGCGGACACGTGCACCTGTAGGTCGCCCAGGGGCGGGATCGCGCCGGTCTCCCGCGACAGCCAGGTCTTGATCTCGTCGGCGTGCTCGTGCCACAGGTCGCCCGCGCGGCGCAGCACGGCCGCCCGCTCGCCGTAGGAGGCCGCGGCCCACGAATGCTGCGCGGCCCTGGCCGCCTGGGCCGCCTGGCGGACGTCCGCCGGCGTGGCGTGGCCGATCCGGCCCAGTTCCGCTCCGGTCGCCGGCTCGATCACCGGGTAGTCCCCGCCGGACCCGTCCACCCAGCCGTTCGAGTAGATCTTGCCGT
>CAVSNQ010000023.1:0-149581 GCA_963729365.1 uncultured Actinomycetota bacterium | reverse complement strand
GCCTACGGCACCCTTATCGACTTCCGGCTGTCGGATGTGGTGCGGCAGGTTCTTGCCGACCGTCTGCCGATGGATGGCGTTGACAGCGAGGAGTTCCTTGACGACTTCCGGGTCATGCGCTTCCAGGCCGTGCTCGAGCCCTACCGCGGGTACCGCGAGGTCTTGCGGTCAAGCCTGCAGACGGCTCTGCGGCTGCACGGCATCCCCCATTCACCGTCCGACGGTGACGCGCTCGTCGCGGCGGTGCCCGCCTTCGAACCGTTTCCGGAGGTGCCGGACGCGCTGCGAGCGCTGAAGTCCCTCGGCTACGAGATCGCGATCATCTCAAACACCGACGACGATCTCATCGAGCAGAACGTCGCGCGCATCGGCGTGGCCTTCGATCACGTCATCACCGCGCAGCAGGCCCGGGCGTACAAGCCGAGCCGCCAGGCCTTCGAGTACGCGTATGCGGTCCTGGACATCCCGCCGGCCGGGGTGACGCACGTGGCGCAGGGATGGGAATACGACCTCATCCCGACCCGTGACCTCGGCCTGCGGCGCCGTGTCTGGATCAACCGGTACGGGCGGCCGGGCAGTTCCCTCTACGAGCCGTACGACGAGCTGTTCGATCTGTCGGCCGTGCCGGCGCTGCTCGGCGCAGTACCGAAATTGACATGGAAAGGGGCCGCGGCGAAATTTCGGCGCGGGCCATTAGAGCTTTGGTACCCAGCGGAAACGGCGAACCGCGACGATCGCGCCGACGGCGCCCCATGCCGCGAGCACCCCGAGCTGCCGCCAGTCGGTGCCGCCGTGCTCGACAAGCACGCTGGTCAGCGCCTCGTTGAATGGCCGCACCGGGAGCCAGCCGGTGACCCGCTCCAGAGCCGGCACATAAATCGGCGTATAGGTCCCGGAGATGAACAGCAGCGGGAACAGGACCAGCTGAGCGACGGCGGGTGCGGCGTCGGAGTTAGAGATCACCGAGGCGACCGCCACGCCCAGCGCGCAGAAGCACGCGGCGCCCAGCACCAGCGTGGCGACGATCTGGGGCCAGTCGGACGGGAACGGCACTCCGTAGAGCCGGCCCACGCCGAGGATCAGCGCGATGTCGATGACGCTGACCAGGATGCAGTGCGCCAGCAGGCCGACGAAGTACACCCAGGCTGGCAGCGGCGTAGCGCGGACCCGCTTGAGGATTCCGTTCTGCCGCCGGGCCGCGAGCGCGACCGCGAGCTGGCCGTAGCACGATCCGAGCACCGACAGCGCGGCGATCGTGGGCACGTAGTACTGCACCGGCGAGAGCCCGCCATAGTAGGAGCTCTTGCCTACGCGGCCGAACAGCACACCCATGAGGGCCACGAACACGACCGGGAAGATGAAGGTGAAGACGGCGCTCTGCGGATTCCGCCAGAACGACAGCTGCTCGTACCTGACCTGGTGGGCGAGCAGGCCAGCGGTCCTCCTGCGGCGCGGGGGGCGCGCGGTGGTCACTGTGGTCGTCATCTCGTCGTCCTCTCCAGCACGCTCGCACGCGTGCCATCGCTGGTGAGCCGTAGGTAGATGTCCTCCAGGGTCGGCCGCTCGATGGTGAGCCCGGTCAGCTCGACGCCGTTGCGCACCGCCCAGTCGGTGAGCTGCAGCAGGGCCCGCGTCGGGTTCGCCGTCTCGACAGTGACGACGCCCGCGGCTGCCGTGGCTGGCAGCGGCAGGGCCTCGGCCGGGACGTTCTCCGGCAGCCGGAAGGTGATGCGCTCCCGCCCCGCGTCCCGCCCGCCGAGCGCGGCCGGCGGGCCTTCGGCAACGATCACGCCGCCGGACAGCACGATCACCCGGTCGGCGAGCGCGTTCGCCTCTTCCATGTCATGCGTGGTCAGCAAGATCGTCGTGCCCGTACGCCGCAGCTCGCGCACCAGCTCCCAGGCGTCCCGGCGGGCGGCCGGGTCAAAGCCGGTGGTGGGCTCGTCGAGGTACAGCAGCTGCGGGTTGCCGATCAGGCCGAGGGCCAGGTCGAGGCGGCGTTTCTGGCCGCCAGACAGCTTCCGTGCCTTGCGGCGCTCCAGCCCGGTCAGGCCGACCAGGCTGATGACCTCGGTGACGCCCCGCGGTGCCTGGTAGTAGCCCGCCGAGCGGGCGAGGGTCTCCCGGATGGTCAGGTAGGGCTCCACCCCGACCTCCTGCAGGACCAGCCCGGTGCACTCTCGCAGCTGGCGGGCACCGGACCTATCGCCGGGGTCGAGACCGAGCACCTGGGCCACTCCCCCGTCGCGGGCCCGGAATCCTTCCAGGATCTCCAGCGTCGTGGTCTTGCCCGCTCCGTTGGGGCCGAGCAGGGCGACTATCTGGCCCGGCCGGACGGAGAAGCTGATGTCGCGGACGGCATGGACGGAGCCGTAGCTTTTGCGCAGCCCGGATACGCGGACTGCGTCAGGCGTGGTGTTCATGCCCTTCAGTCCAACCCGCCGGCACGGCCGCCCGGCAGGGCCGCAGGTAGGGTCCTGGCGCTACCAATGGATGGCCTGCCCGGGGCGGCTGCAACTTTCGTAGGTTTCTGCCCCCGCCGAAGGTTTGCCATGAGGGGCAGCCGGGGTGGCATGACATAACGTGAGCCGCATGCGACTTCGGACGTGGCCACGGGGGCGCCGCCTGCCGGGCGATGCGCTCCTCACGGCGTTCTTCAGGCAGCACCGCCTGGCCACCGATGCGCTTCTCGCAGCGTTCTTCGTCTGCCTCGACACCGTGGCCACGCTGGGCGGCAGCTCCTGGTGGCCTGCCCATCCCGGCACGCTGGCCTGGGTCATGCTCGTGGTTCAGGGGCTGGCCGACGCGTCCTTGGTCTTCCGCCGCCGCGCACCGCTGCTGGTCATCGCGATCCTGGGCGGGTTCACGCTGGCCATTTCGCTGCTGATCTCGCCGGCCTGCTGGTCCCGGCCACGGCCGGCAACGTGTGGGCGCCCTACGGCACCGTTCTGGCCGCCTACGGGCCGTTCTACTACCGCCGGGACCGGCGCACGGCGTTCGCCGCGGTGGGCGTGCTGACCGCGATCGTGGCCAGGGTGTGGGACCCGTCGGCCACCGTGATCACGATTGGCGTCCTGCGCACGGCGCTCGGGCCGCTGCTGGCGCTGTACTTCAGCGCCCGGCACGAGGTGCTGCGGGGCCTGCGGGAGCGCGCGGAGCGGGCCGAGCGGGAACAGTACCTGCTCGCCGAGCAGGCCAGGGCGGACGAGCGGGCCCGGCTGGCCGGCGAGATGCACGATGTCGTGACGCACCGGGTGAGCCTCATGGTGCTGCAGGCCGGAGCGCTGGGCATCACCGCGACCGACGAGGCCACGAGGCAGGCCGCGGAGGAACTCCGGGCCGCGGGCTGCCAGGCGCTTGACGAGCTGCGGGACCTGGTCGGCATCCTGCGGACGGAACCTGAGGCCGACTCCGACCGGACGCCGTCGGTTTCCGGGCTGCCCGCGCTGATCGCCGAGTCGGCGGCCGTGGGCACGCCGGCCGAGCTGATCGAGGACGGCGACCGCTCACTCGCCTCGCCCGTGGTCGGGCGCACCGCCTACCGGATGGTGCGCGAGGGGCTGACCAATGCCCGCAAGCACGCACCCGGCTCCCGCGTGCTGGTCCAGGTCAGCTACGGCGAAGCGGGGGTCAGAGTGATTGTCACGAACACCCTGGCCGCGGGCCGGCCCGCCGCTGCGAGCTCCGGCCTGGCCGGTACCGGTTCCGGTCTCGGCCTGGACAACCTGCGGCAGCGCATCGAGCTGGTCCACGGCACGCTGCTGGCCGGGCCGACCCCGGACGGGGGGTTCCGGCTCGAGGCCACGCTTCCCGCGTACGTGCCGACCAGCGAGCCGGCGTCGCGTTCATGATCCGGGTAATAGTCGTCGATGACGAGCCAATGGTGTGCGCGCATTTGCGCACGATCCTCGGCTCGGCACCCGACATTGAGGTCGTCGACGAGGCACACGACGGCGCGGCCGGCGTGGAGGCCGTGCTGCGCGGCCGGCCTGACGTGGTGCTCATGGACCTCCGCATGCCCGGCGTCGACGGGCTGGCGGCGATCGAGCGGATCGGCAAGCTCGTCGAGCCGCCGGCTGTGGTGGTGCTGACCACCTTCGACGCCGACCAGTACGTGCTGCGGGCGCTGCGCGCGGGCGCGGCCGGGTTCCTGGTCAAGTCCACGCCGCCGCGGGACCTGATCGGGCTGGTGCGGGTGGCCGCGGAGGGCCATACGGTGCTGTCCCCGGCTGCGGCCCGGCGCCTGATCGCCGCCTCAGCCGATGAGCAGCCTGCCCGCGAGCGCGCCCGCGGGCTGGTAGCAACGCTGACCGAGCGCGAGACCGAGGTACTCGGCTGCCTTGGCGAGGGCCTGTCGAACGCCCAGATCGCCAGCCGGATGTACCTGTCCGAGGCCACGGTCAAGGGGTACGTCTCCCGGATGCTGGTCAAGCTCGGCTGCGCCAACCGCACCCAGGCCGGGCTGCTCGCGCACGACGCCGGCCTGGCCGCACCGTCCTAGACACGCGGGCCGTGCTCGCCGGACTGCCCGTGCCGCCGGCCGGGTGACCACGGCCGTCCGCCACAATCGGTCTATGGTTTCTGAGATCTTCGAACCCGACCGGTGGCGTGCCGTCGAGGGATTCGCCTTCACCGACATCACCTACCACCGCGCCGTCGACTCGGGCACCGTCCGCGTCGCCTTCAACCGGCCCGAGGTCCGCAACGCGTTCCGGCCGCACACCGTCGATGAGCTGTACCGCGCCCTGGATCACGCCCGGATGTCGGGCGACGTCGGCTGCGTGCTGCTGACCGGCAACGGGCCGTCGCCCAAGGACGGGGTCTGGGCATTCTGCTCCGGGGGCGACCAGCGAATCCGCGGGCGCGACGGGTACCGCTACGCCGACGGCGAGACCGCCGCGGGCATCGACCCGGCGCGCAGCGGGCGGCTGCACGTCATGGAGGTGCACCGGCTGATCCGGTTCATGCCGAAGGTCGTCATCTGCGTGGTGCCCGGCTGGGCGGCGGGCGGCGGGCACAGCCTGCACGTGGTCTGCGACCTCACCCTGGCCAGCCGCGAGCACGCCCGCTTCAAGCAGACGGACGCTGACGTCGGGAGCTTTGACGGGGGCTTCGGCTCGGCCTACCTGGCACGGCAGGTAGGCCAGAAGTTCGCGCGGGAGATCTTTTTCCTTGGTGAGACCTACGATGCCGAGGCAGCGCACCGGATGGGGATGGTGAACGCGGTGGTGCCCCATGCGGAGCTGGAGGGCACCGCGCTGGACTGGGCGAAGAAGATCAACGGCAAGAGCCCGACGTCGCAGCGGATGCTGAAGTTCGCGTTCAACCTCATCGACGACGGGCTCGTCGGCCAGCAGGTGTTCTCGACCGAGGCCACCCGGCTCGCCTACATGACCGACGAGGCCGCCGAGGGCCGGGACGCCTTCCTGGAGAAACGCGCCCCGGACTGGGACCGTTTCCCTTACTACTACTGACGTTTCCCGGCTTCCTCCATCTGGACTGCACCGGGGGCACACGCCGGTTTCTCGCCTGGCTGTTATCCAGAAGACGGGAGCCGCCGACGTGCGGCGTCCCGTGCCGGGTGGCCGGCATTCGCCTTGGGGCGGCCCCGGCCTTTATCGAGCGCGGCAAGCACCAGGCCGTCGCCTCTGGCGTGCATGCACTCGCATGCCGTGAGGGGCAGCCAGCCACGCCAGGAAGGGAGCCCGTGAGTGTCTCCGCGGACCCGCATCAAACATCTGCCGGGGATCGGCCTCCAGTACGACTTCACCACGGCGGACGGCGAGCACCTGTCGGTGATCGCGCACCGGAACGGCTCGCGCACCCTGGACGTTTACCGCGGTGACGACCCCGACGATGCCGCCGTCTCGCTGCACCTGACCACGGAGGAGGCGGCCGTGCTCGCCGACGCGCTGCTGGCCGGGCACGACGACCCCCGGCTGCTGCGCGCCGCCGAGCTTGGCCTCGTCGCCGAGCGCATTGCGCTGTCCGCCGTGTCACGCTGGAACGGCCGGCCGCTCGGCACGACGCAGCTGCGGACCCGGACCGGGGCGTCGGTCGTCGCCATCCTGCGCGGGCCCAACCCCATCCCCTCCCCCGCGCCGGCCTTCCGGCTGGGCGGGGGGGACACACTGATCGTCATCGGCACCCGCGAGGGCGCCGACGCGGCCGCGGCGCTCCTCACCCGAGAGTAACGAGCGCGGCTCGCAGCTCGTCCCAGGGGAAGACGGCCGGATCGCCGGTCGCGCCAGGAACCCGGGCGGAATCGAAGATGACCCGCACCCCCCACTCCCGCAGCAGGCCGACGTTGCGCTGAAAGGCCGGATGCCGGGCCAGCGCCGCGTTCGGCCATGGCACGGCGATGATGGGCAGGCCTGCGCCCAGGCCCTCGTTCAGCAACCCGAGCGCCAGCGTGTCGCTGATGCCCAGGGCCAGCCTGTTGATCGTGCTGAACGTGGCCGGAGCGACGGCGAAGGCGTCGGCCGGCGGCAGCACGTCTGGATCATCCGGCTGCTTGTACTGCGACCGGACCGGATGACCGGTCAGCTCGGCCAGGCGCGCCGCGTCAAGGAACTTGGCCCCGTCCGGAGTGGCGATCACACAGACATCCCAGCCTTGCTGCTGGGCGAAGCCGACGAAGGCGTCAAGCTGCGCCGCCGGGGGCCCGCCGCACGCCACGACGTAAAGCACTGGCTGAATGTCCGTCGTCATGAGGGCACAATACCCAGTCAGGCCCGCCGGCACGAAATGGCGCGACTGACCCGATGATATCCGCCACAGGCCGGCTCTTCTGCCAGCCCGCAGCGCTCCCTGTACGCGAACACGGCGGGCTGGCGGAAAGTGCCAGCCCGCGCGTTTCGGTGATCAGCTTGATAGGGTTTCCTGGCTTGCTATTACATCAAGCCCAGGCATTGCGTAGTCGGCTGAGAGCCATTCCACCGCGGCTACTCAAAAGCAGCAATAGCCTGCGCGTCGCATTTCCAATACGGCCGCGAACTGCCGCCTTGATTTTAGCCAGGCAGTAGGCGATGCGACGCCCGCCCACCGCCCACTGCCTAGCCTCCCTCGCAAGCGCCGCTCACTCAGGGCCGCTGCGAGAAACCACAGGTCACCACCATGATCATGGACCCGGCCCACTCCAATCTGGTGGCGAGAATACCGTGCTATTGAGCTAATACATCCACGGGATGTTGGAGATGCGTATAGCGTCCATATGGGCGGCGGGGGCGGCGATTCCATGAGCGGAAGCCGCCACCGTTGCAGCGCCCACACCGGCCACTACAAGCGCTGGAACGATTTTGCGCCGAGCCGTTCCGGAGGCGGGCTCGCGGCGATGCCGTCCCGCCGGTTTCCCGGTCCGCGCGGTCCGATACCGTAACGATGGGTGACTACTCATCGAGAAGTCCTTCCATTGAGGTCTTAAATGCCAGGTCCTCTCAGATGGATAAACTACACCACTATCCCCCGCGGAGTGCAGCATTCGGCTCGATCAGACCCATTATTTGCCGGAATTCGCGACCACTGCGGTGCGCGCCGCACACGCACGCACGGACCGTAATGATTGACCACCGTGTGTAGGAGTGGCTCTGCAAATTGACATCGGCGAGCGGAGGGCCGGTGCTTTCAGGGGAACCCGGATTCCGCACAGAGAGTGATGCAGGCGCCGGGCGAATCAGCCGCCCTCGGCGCTGCCGCCCGGCCTGCTTCTTGTACCGGGAACCTCGCTGGCTCCTATTGCCACAAACATCCCATCAGCACCTGCTACCACGTTAGCCACTCTGGCGGTAGCGCGGAAGCAGCAGGCGGGAGCAGCAAAGGCGAGCCGGGGCGCCGGCGCCATGAAAGCTCGAATGAAAGTTGCATCAAAAGGCGCATTAATTGCTCTGCCAAAGGCTCACTCCGCGGCATTTTCCGCAAGGTTTAATGTGGAAGCTGCTTTATAACTGGGTATCAGCAGTGCAGAATGTTCTCCAGAACCCTTTCGGGGCACGAGCGCCGAGCGTGCCGCAGGCGGTGAACGATGCAGGTCGATCATGGAATTCCGGGTACTGGGACCGACTGAGCTTTGGTCGGCCGGGCAGCCATATGACCTGGGGTCGGCCAAGGCGCGCAGCGTCCTGGCCATCCTTCTGCTGACGCCGCGCACGATAGTCCCGGCCGGCGCGCTCATCGACCGGTTGTGGGACACCCGGCCGCCGGCAAAGGCCCGGGAGAACCTCTCTGTCTACGTGGCCCGGCTCCGGGCGTCGCTCCGGCAGGCCGCCGGGGACAGCATCCGGCTGGCGGGGCGCGCCAGCGGCTACGTGCTTGACGTCGATCCCGAAGCGGTTGACCTGCACCAATTCCGCCGGCTGCGCCGCCAGGCGAGCGCCCTGGCCGAAAGCGGGGACTACGATCATGCGGCGCGATTGCTGCGCGAGGCGGACGCGCTCTGGCGTGGCCAGGCGCTGGCCGGGATCCGCGGCGACTGGGTGGCGCGGATGCGCGACAGCCTGGAGGAAGAGCGCCGGGCGGTCATCCTCGAACGCGTCGGGTGCGAGCTTGAACTTGGCCGCCACGCCGAGCTGATCGGTGAGCTTCGCGGCCTGCTGGCTCAGTACCCGCTGGATGAGACCTTCATCGCCCACCAGATGACGGCCCTTTACTGGAGCGGCAGGCAAGGTGACGCGCTCAGCCTCTACCGGGAAACCCGGAGCCGCCTGGCCGAGGAGCAGGGAACCGAGCCGGGTCCGGCACTGGCCGAACTCCACCAGCGGATCCTGCGCCGCGACCCCGAGCTTTCGGTCCGGCCCGCCAGCCGGCGTCCCGGCTTGGTGCCGCAGCCGGACACCCTTCCACCCGAGACGGTGGAGTTCGTGGGACGCGGCCAGGAACTAGCGCTGCTTGCCGGCGAGCACGGCGGCGCCCCCCAGGTCAGAGTCATCGAGGGCATGCCCGGCGTGGGCAAGACCGCGCTCGCCGTGCACGCTGCCCGCACCGTCGCCCCGCAGTACCCGGACGGGATGTTCTACCTCAACTTCCACACGCACGACCCCGGGTGCCCGTCGCTCGACTCGGCCGAGGCGCTGCACCGCCTGCTCCAGATGCTGAATGTGCCGGCCGCGCAGATTCCCGGCGCCATCGGCAAGCGCGCCACGCTGTGGCGCGCCGAGCTGAGCCGAAGGCGCGCCGTGGTGATTCTCGACGACGCCGCCACCAGCGATCAGATCCGTCCGCTGCTGCCCGAGGCGGGGGGATGCCTGATCTTGATCACCGCCCGGTACGCGCTGCCCGACCTCGGCGGCGCCCACGTGGTCACCCTCGACGCGCTGCCCACGGACGACGCGGTCACACTGTTCGCCCAGGTCGCAAGCCCGGGGATGGTCCGAAACCAGGACGAGGCCGCCACCGCCGTCGAGCTCCTCGGGCGCCTCCCCCTCGCGATCCAGCTGACCGCCGCCGGACTGGCCCGGGGCTATCCGTTCCGGCTGTCCGACCTGGCTGGGGAACTGGCCCAGCCCGACCCGGGCCTGGACGGCGGCGGCGCAAACCCCGAGGTGACGTCGGCCTTTGACCTGTCGTATCGTGCGCTGCACCCCGACCACCAGCAGTTCTTCCGGCGGCTGGGCCTGAACCCCTGCCCTCTGGTCAGCCTGCACGCGGCGGCCGCCCTGGGCGGCTGCACACTCAGCGAAGCGGAGAAAGCCTGCACCGCCCTGCTTGATCATCACCTGCTGGCGCAGGACCGGGCCGGCCAGTTCCGTTTCCACGACCTCATCCGCGGCTTCGCGGCCGCTCGCGCGGCCCACGATGATCCTTCGCCCGAGCGGCGAAAGGCCGTCGACAGGCTCCTGGACTACTACCTGTACTCGGCCGACAAGGCTGACCGGGTCCTTCATCCCTTCCGGCACCGGATGCCGGCGTCGGTCGCCCATCCCCCGGTCGACAGCCCGGCGCTCGGCACGCCAGAGGCCGCGGCCCGCTGGCTCGAGTCGGAGTGGCGTAACATCCTGCAGGCCGCGCGGCACGCGGGCGAGCACGAATGCCAGCAGCAGTGCGCCGATCTCACTCACGTCCTGGCGGGCTTCGTGGAGATCCGGGCCTACTGGCACGAGGCAATCGAGGCCCACACGCTGGCGCTGCAGGCCTGCCGTGAGCTCGCCGACCCGGCCAGGATCGCTCGGGCGTCGCTCGAGCTCAGCGTCGTGCAGCAGCAGACCGGGCAGCACGCCGCCGCCCTTGAACTGGCCGGGGATGCCGTGGTGATCTACCGGTCGCTCGGCGACGGGTGCGGCCAGGCCGAAGCCCTGGACCAGATAGGCCTGGCGAACCAGCGCGCTGCCCGTTCCCGCGAGGCCCTCGCCTATTTCCAGGAAGCGCAGACTCTGTACGCCGAGGCCGGGGACCAGCATGGCGTGGCCGATACGCTGAGCCATTCCGGCATCGCTTGCTGGCACCTCGGGCGCTACCCGGACGCAATGGCGCAGCTGCTTGACGCGCTTTGGAAGTACCGTGAGGCCGGCGACCGGCGCGGTGAGGCGAAGAGCCTCAACAACCTGGGAAAGATGCACGTGTACGCCGGCCAGTATCGAGACGCGCTCGATAACTACCACAAGGCGCTGGAGATATTTAACGAAATAGGCGGCGCTCAGAGCCAGGCGATCCTGTATCACAGCATAGGCAGTGTGTACCGTAATAAAGGCAGTTACGAAGAAGCTCTTGCCGCCTGCCGACGGGCCCTGGCCATATATCACAGTATCGGCGATCTTCCTGATGAAGCCGACGTGCTCATTGATATCGGCGCCATTTACCAAGGCGCAGGATGCTATTACGAGGCGCTGATTCATCACGAGAAGGCCGGAATGATCGCCGCGGAGATCGGGAACCTGTCCCAGCAGGTGATGGCGCTGCGCGGGGTAGCCGACGTGCACCGCGGATCTGGCCAGTACGGCGAGGCGCTTGAGTGTTATCAGACCGCTCTGCGGCTGGCACGGGAGATCGGCGACCCATACGAGGAGGCCAAGCTCCTCGAGGGAATGGCGGAAACGACGCTCAGCACGCAAGGAGCCCTCGCTGCCCGGATCGTTTTCCGGCAGGCACTTGACATCTTCGAACGGCTCGGCGTGCCGGAAGCCGAGTCCGCCCGGATACGCCTGGACGCCACGGACCCGGCGTTTGGGCGCCGCACCTCGTAGCCCTCGCTGCGGGTGGGTAGCCGGACCCTGAACAATGCCGTTCTGCGCCGTTGACCTGGGTCGCAGGGCGCGCGTCAAGGAGATTGCAATATAAGCGTCCGGGTTGGCGGCGCACCCTGGTGCCACGGTTCCGGCCAGGGAACCGGTCCAGCCAGCACCGGAGGGCGCCATGTCATACGGAATCAGAATGCGCGGAGTGCTCTGCTGCCTGGCGAGGTCTCCGTGGCACTGAACCAGCGCCATACCCTGCAGGATTCCCGCTGGCCTCCGCGCCGGAGCGCGTCGCGCAGCCGCGCCCGCGGCCAGGGGCAGGCCGGGCCGCCCGCCGCACCCCCGCCGCCCCGGGCCTGCCCGGTGACCGCGGCCGAACCCGTGACCGCCTTCGACGCCGAACTGGACGCGCTTCCCGCGCGGTGGCCCCTGGCGGGCGACGACCCGTCCGCCGTTGACGCCCTGCACGCCAGCGCCCGGCAGTTCATCACGCTGTTCCACACCGAGAACCAGGCGGGTCCGCCCGACCGGCGGCTCTGGCAGGTCCGCCGCGAGATCGAGGCGACCGGGACGTACTGGCACACGCCGGAGGAACTGGCCTTCGGCGCCCGCGTCGCCTGGCGGAACAGCGCGCGGTGCATCGGCCGTCTGTACTGGCATAGCCTCCAGGTGCGCGACCGCCGCGAGGTCACGGCCGCGGCGGACATCGCCGCCGAGTCCATCGAGCACCTGCGTGAGGCGACGAACGGCGGCCGGATCCGGCCGATGATCACGGTATTCGCGCCGGACCAGCCGTACTGGCCAGGCCCGCGCATCCTCAACTCCCAGCTGGTGCGGTACGCGGGTCACGAGACCGCCGGTGGCGCCGTCTTCGGGGACCCGGCGAACGTGGACGTCACCCGCCTTGCCCGTCATCTCGGCTGGTCCGGCGGCAGGCCGGCCGCTTCGACGTTCTCCCGCTGATCGTGGAGGAAGCTGGCGGCTTTCCCACGCTGCACGAGCTGCCCGCCGACGCGGTGCTCGAGGTGATGATGAGGCATCCGGATTTTGCCTGGTTCGCCGACCTCGGCCTGCGGTGGTACGCCGTGCCTGTGATCAGCGACATGTACCTGGACGTCGGCGGCGTGCGATACCCGGCCGTGCCCTTCAACGGCTGGTACATGTGCACCGAGATCGGATCCCGGGACCTCGGCGACGCTGGCCGCTACGACCAGCTTCCGGTGATCGCCGGGCACATGGGCCTGGCCACGGACCGGGACCAGACGCTGTGGAAAGACAAGGCCATGACCGAGCTCAACCTCGCGGTGCTGCATTCGTTCAGCACATCCGGGGTGACGATTTCCGATCATCACACCGAGTCGGTGCGCTTTCTCCAGCACATGCAGCGCGAAGAGCGGCATGGCCGGGCATGCCCGGCGGACTGGACCTGGATCGTGCCGCCCGCCGCGTCGTCCGCGACGCCGGTGTTTCACCGGTATTACCAGAATTTCGATCAGACGCCGAACTTCTACCGCCACCCGGCACCCGCCCGGCTCATCGATTTATCCAGCCGGGCTGCGGCGGGAGGCGCGGTATTCCCCGCGCACCTGCATCGGCCGCCATCAGTAGCCGATGCTCCGCTGATCGGCATGCCCCAGGGCCGGTTCATGGAATGACTCTGGTTCCCGCTGCGGGAGCGGGCCC
Organism: uncultured Actinomycetota bacterium; assembly: GCA_963729365.1. Classification (GTDB taxonomy): domain Bacteria; phylum Actinomycetota; class Actinomycetes; order Streptosporangiales; family Streptosporangiaceae; genus JASHPR01. The sequence continues at coordinate 136,733 of CAVSNQ010000023.1, read as the reverse complement.
GCATCCTTGCGCTCCCACTCCTCGATGCCGCGCAGCACGCTCTCGGTATAAGCGCGCAGGTGCGCCCGGTAGACGCTGCTGTAGGTGCGCAGGTATGCCAGTTCGGCCTGGAGGGCGCGCCGCTCAGTATCGGTCTGCGGCGGCGCGACGTTCAGCGCCGAAACCGCCGCCTCGCGGGCCCTGGTGTGGGCCTCCTCCAGGATCATGTCCGAGTTCTGCTGCGCGTCGCGCATGATGTCGTCCCGGCGCCGCCTCGCCTCCTCGGTCACCCGGCTGCTGTAGGCCTGGGCGTCGGCCACGTAGCGGTCGGCGGTGACCTGCGCGGTCGACAGAATCTGCACCGCGTGCACGTGCGCGTCGGCCTCGCCGAACAGCACCGCCTGCGGACCGCCGTCGTTCTCCCCGGCCAGAATCCGCCGGCGCAGCCGCTGCACGTCCTGCCACAGCGAGGCGCGCTCGTTGACCAGGTGCACGAACTCCGCGTGGACCTTGCGCAGGAACCCGTTGACGGCCGCCTCCTCGTAGCCGCGCCGTCCCAGCCGCGACATCGGGAACGTCACGCTCTGCAGCTCATCCGGGCTCAGCCTGCGCTGCTCATCGAACCATGCTGTTGTCAAGGTTCACTCCACCCGAAATCCTCGATGTGTATGTCGTCCTGCGCCATGCCCGCGGAAGTCAGGCGGGCGAGGGTTTCCTGCACCATTTCGGTCGGGCCGGCCACGTAGGCGTTGTGCCCGTACCAGTCGCCGTGCCGGGCCACCACGTCCGGGAGGCTGCCGGTCTCGCCGGCGAACCCGGATCCGGCGGCCGGAAGGACCGGCGTGACGGTCAGCCAGGGGTGCTGGGCGGCCGCCTTCTCCAGGCTTTCCAGGTCGTACAGCCCGTCCGCGGCCCGGGCACCGAAGAACAGGCGTACCCGCGGCGGCTGCGGGAACGCCGTCACCTGCTCGAGGATCGCCTTCAGCGGGGCCAGCCCGGTGCTCCCCGCCACGAGCAGGAGGTCCCGGCCGGACGCGGGCTGGCGCAGCGTCAGGGCGCCGACCGGAGGCCCCAGCCTCAGCTCGGTGTCGGCGATCGCGTCGCTCGTCAGCGCCATGCTCACCGCGCCGCCGTCGACCAGCCGGATATGGAAGTCCAGCAGCCCGTCCGGACGCGGCGCGTTCGCCATCGAGTAGTAGCGCCACAGCTTCGGGCGGCTCGGGCACTCGATCGCCACGGACTGCCCCGGCAGGTAGTCCATGTGCGGCTCCGGCCGCACGGACAGCACCGAGACATCGAACGCCCTCCGCTCCTGGGCAACGACCGTGCCCCGCCAGAAGGCCGGCCGCAGCTGCTCGTCCGCGCGAGCCGCCGTGATCATCACCGAGCCGATAAGGTCGTAGGCCGCCTTCCAGTCGGCCGCCAGCTCCGGCGTCCAGGCCGGGCCGGAGAAGTGCTCCAGGGTCGCCAGCAGGCTGGCGCCCACGGCATCGTAGTGCTCGGCGACGGCGCCGAACTTGCGGTGATCACGGCCAAGCCCCTGCAAGAACGCGGTCAGATCATCGACGCTGTCGACTTGCGAAACGATCTTCACGAGGGCATCGACAAGGTGGCTGCGCTGCGCCGCCATCGAGACCGGGAACAGGTCCCGCACCTCGGGATGCTTGATGAACAGATCGGAGTAGAAGAACAGCGGCAGCTCGTCGCCGTGCATCGCGACACGGGCGAAGCTCTCCCGCAGCCGGACGACGTCCAACAGTCCCGCCTTTCTCCCCCGTCGCCGCCTGGCTGGCCGACTGTGACCCGCTGGCCTCCGGTCACCGGGAGCCGATCGTGCCGTACTGCAAGCAATTGCAGGAAAATATTCATGCAACTTGCACGCGGAGACATCGGTCAGCTGACGGATATTTGAAGCCGATTCGCTACCGTGACCGGCCGCTGGAGGCTGTCACATGCTCCCGGCGCCAGGCGCCGGCCGGGTCAGCTCGCGGCGAGGCTGGCGTGGTGGCCGAGGTCGGTGGCCAGCGGCGCGGACGCGGCCGTGGTCAGCGCGTCGCGGATTGCCGTGCCCAGGGCCCTGGCCACCGGCGGCGGAAAGGCGTTGCCGACCTGGCGGTAGGCGGCGGTCTTGCGGCCGGAGAACGTCCACGTGTCCGGGAAACCCTGGATCCGGGCGACCATGCGGGTGGTCAGCTTGGGCAGGGCGCCGACCGGGACCTCGGGTCCGGGCGGCTCGTTGGCGACGCCAATGCCGTCGACCCCCAGCAGCTTCCACGCCTCCCGCGCCCGGGTCGGGCCCAGGTCCGGGCCGCCGTGCTTCTTGCTGCCGCCGACGATCGTCGGCGCGATGCCCCGGGCCCGGTCCCGCCAGCCGTCCGCTCCCGGCCAGCCGCCCGCGCTCATCAGGTCGTGCAGCGTCTCGCCGACGGTCGGCGGCGGGCTCGCCGACGGCTGCGGCCACCGGAACCGGGCCGCCCAGGGGTCCTGCATGGCCACGAGCACGAACCGGGGCCGCAACTGCGGAACCCCGTGGTCGCTGGCCTGCACGAGATCCCACCAGGTCTGGTAGCCGAGCCCGTGCAGGCACTCGAGCACCTGGGCCCGGTAGCCGTCGAAGCGGTGGGTGGCCAGCCCCTTCACGTTCTCCAGCAGCACCGCGCGCGGGCCGGTCTCCTCGATCAGGCGGAGCGCCTGCGGGAACAGGTCCCGGTCGTCCTCCTGGCCGAGCCGCTTCCCGGCAATGGAGAACGGCGGGCAGGGCACGCCACCGGAGAGCAGGTCGATACCGGTGAAGGCGCGCCCGTCCAGGCTGTGCACGTCGCCCTCGATGATCTTCCACTCGGAACCGCGGTTGACCCGGAGCGTCTCGCAGGCGTCCGGGTCGATCTCGACCGCCGCCTCGTGGGCGAAGCCGGCCTGCTCCAGGCCGAGAGACTGACCGCCGGCGCCAGCGCAGATCTCCAGGCAGGTCAGTTCGCCCACGGTTCCTCCAGCACTCGCATCAGGTTGATTGTGCCCGCAGGCACCGACAATCGGTGTATCCCACGCCGGTACGCGGTCACCATGAGGCCAGGGTCTGGGCCAGGAACTCGTAGCTGAGCAGGCGCCGCTGGCCGACGACTTCCCGCCACGCCTCCTGCTGCTCGGCGTTGGCGTTCTCGGTCACGCTCGCATCGACCGCGTCGAACGCGACGTGGTAGACCGCGTCTACCTCGCCGGTTCCCCGCGCGATCGAGGCCAGGCGGCTCGGCAGCGGCTCGGCCGTCACGGTCACCAGGTGCGGCTGCCGGCCGCGGCGGTGGCGGATCATCTGCAGGCACTCGTGCCGGATGTTCTGCACCCGGTCGGACCGGATCGTCCACTTGCACGAAATCGCCGCGTGCAGCGGCGGCAGCCCGGAAGCCGTCGTCACCTCCCCCAGGGCGACGGTCACGTCCGGCTTGATGAGGTAGTCCATGCCCACGGTGATGCGCAGCTCCGGGTTGGCGCGCACCAGCTCGGCGACCTTGCTGAGGTGGGCGTACTGGTCAAACTGGGTGATGATCGCCCCGCGGGCCACCAGCCAGGCCCGGTCCGCGTGCGCGCGGGGAAGGTGATCGGCGAGGTGATCGCGGACCGCGAGCTCCAGCGGCCCGCCCGGGTCCTTCGGGACGGCGGAGGCGGCGCCGCTGGCCACGCCGAGAAATTCGAGCATCCCGGCGCCGATCCGGATGGACTCCGCGTTGTCGACGTCCGCGAAGTTCGGCACCAGCGGCCAGCCCAGCTTGTTCTTGCTGCTCGGCTTCCAGCCCAGCAGGGCGCGGGCGAACGGAGCGGTCACGGGTGCCTCCACTGGCGGCTGACGGACGACAGCGATTCTGGCACCAATCCGGCAGGTGCCAGGATGTAACCGTGGGCCGGACCAGCACAGAGGGGCTTTAGCGTGACCGATATCGATCTGCGTTCCGACACGGTGACCCTCCCGACGGAGGCCATGCTGCGGGCCATGGCCAGCGCGCCGCTCGGCGACGACGTGCTGCGGGACGACCCGACCGTGAACCAGCTGGAGCAGACGGCGGCTGAGCGGCTGGGCAAGGAGGCCGCGCTCTTCGTGGCCAGCGGGACCATGGGCAACCTGCTCGGCGTGCTGGTCAACGCACGCTCCGGGCAGGAGATCATCGCCGAAGCCTCCTCGCACCTGTTCCTGAACGAGGCGGCCGGAGCGGCCGTGGTCGGCGGCATCCAGGTCCGGCAGGTGCCGACGGAGCGGGGTGTGCTGGCACCGGAGCAGATCCTGGCCGTACTGCGGCCACGCCACGATGATCACCAGCCGCTCTCGGCAGCCGTCGTGATCGAGAACACGCACAACCGGCACGGGGGCGTCGCCTGGCCCCTGGCGGACCTGCGCCAGGCCGGCGAGACCGCCCGCGCCCACGGCCTGGCCGTGCACATGGACGGCGCCCGGATCTTCAACGCGGCCATCGCCACCGGAGCGGCCGCCCGGGACATCGCCGAGGTCGCCGACACGGTCACGTTCTGCCTGTCCAAGGGACTGAGCTGCCCGGTCGGCAGCGTGCTGTGCGGGCCAGCCGGCAAGATCGCCGAAGCGCGGAAGTGGCGCAAGATGCTGGGCGGCGGCATGCGCCAGGCCGGCGTACTGGCCGCGGCGGGACTGGTGGCCCTGGACACGATGGTTGACCGGCTCGCCGAGGACCACGAGAACGCCCGCACGCTCGCCGAGGGCCTGGCCGGGCTGCCCGGGGTCGACTGCGACCTGACCAGGGTCCAGACGGACATCGTGTCCTTCCGGCTGACGGGCATGAGCTCGGCCGGCTTCCTGGCGGCGTGCTCAAAGCTCGGCCTGCGTGGCGGCGCGCCCGGCCCGGACCGGGTGCGCTTCGTGACCCATCACGGCATCACCGGCACCGACATCAAGCAGGCACTCACCATCTGCCGTGACGCCCTGAGCGGCTAGCGGATCAGGCGTCCGGTGAGAGAGGCAGCGCCGATGGCCTTCCGGGCGGCGCACCATGCCGTGGCCTTTCGCTTCCGCAGAAGCAAGCTATATGGAAGCGATATGCTGGCGCCGGAGTCCCGGCCGGCCCGGCGTGCGAAGGTGGTGAGTGATGAGCATCGAGCCACAGCAGCAGGGCCCGGGTGCCGCGGTTCCCGGGCTGACGCGCAGCGACCCGCACGGCCCGGGGATCACCCGCCGCCGGGACGGTACCCGCTTCCGGTATGACAGCCCATCGGGTGCGCCGGTCACCGACGCGGAGACGCTGCTGCGGATCGGCTCGCTGGCGATCCCGCCGGCCTGGACGAATGTCTGGATCTCGGCCGACCCGCTGGGCCACATCCAGGCCACCGGCGTGGACAGCAGGGGCCGGACTCAGTACCGCTACCACCAGCTGTGGCGCGAGCAGCGCGACGCACAGAAGTTCTCGCACATGCTCAGGTTCGCCGGAGCGCTGCCCGAGCTCCGCGCGGCCACCGTGCACGACCTGCGGCGCCGGGATCTGAACCGGGACCGCGTCGCCTCCGGTGCGGTCCGGCTGATCGATCTGGGACTGTTCCGGATCGGCGGCGAGAAGTACGCCGAGCTGGACCACCACTACGGCGCGACCACGCTGGAGAAGCGGCACGTGACCGTGACCCGGCACGGCATCAGGTTCGACTACGTCGCCAAGGAGGGCAAGCACCGGGAGATCACGGTCACCGACCCGGCCGTGCTGCCGACCGTACGCGCGCTGGCCAGCAGCGACAACGGCCTGGACGCGCTGTTCGCCTGGGAGCGTGACGGCACCTGGCACCCGCTGCGCTCGCACGATGTGAGCGAGTACATCGCGGCGCGGGCCGGCGCGCACTTCACCGCCAAGGAGTTCCGCACCTGGAACGCCACCGTGCTGATGGCGCTGCTGCTGGCGAACGCGGACTCGCCAGGCACGGCCCGCGGCCGCACCCGGGTGATCGCCGCCAGCGTCCGTGGCGTCGCCGAGTGGCTCGGCGACACCCCGACCGTGGCCCGAGCGTCCTACATCGATCCCCGGCTGATCACCCGCTACCAGGCCGACGGGCTGCTGCCAGGGATCCCCGCGCTGCCCGCGACGCTGCCGGCTCCCGCCGAGGCCGAGGCCGCGGTTACGGCACTGCTCGCGGCCGGCGCCTGACGCCCCGCCGCTGCGTCACCGCGGTCACCCCGTGGCCGGGCCCTCGTTGACCAGGGCGAGCTTGCCGGGCGCGTGCGGGCTGGTGAGCATCGTGAACGCGGCCGGAGCGTCCTCGAACGCGAACGTCCGCGCCATCGGCACGACCAGCTCGCCGTCCTGAGCCTGCTTCAGCAGCCCGCTGCGCGCCCGGGCCCGGAACGGCCCGCTTTCCGGATTCGACCCGCCGACGAACACGTACCCGTCCGCCTTGGCCCGCGGCGCGGCGGCGATCGTGACCACCCGTTTGCGGTCACTGACCAAGGCGAGCGAGACGTCGCCCGCCTCGTCGCTGCCGACCGTGTCGAGCCCGGCGGCGACGCCCTCGGGGGCGGCGGCCCTGACGCGATCAAGCAGGCCAGGGCCATACTGCACCGGGGTGCCGCCGAACCGCCGGACATAGCCGAAATTCGGCTGGCTCGCGGTTCCGATCACCCGCACCCCGAGCCGGCGGGCCTGCTGCAGCACCATGACACCGACTGCCCCGGCGGCACCGTGCAGCAGCACGGTCTCGCCTTCCCGCGCTGCGGAGGCGTGCAGCAGGTCCGCCGCTGTCGTCGCGACCAGCAGCAGGCTGGCGGCCTCGGCAAAGTCCAGCGTGGTCGGCTTGGCGAACACGCTGGACGCCGGGACCGTGATCGCGGTGGCGTAGCCGCCGGTGACCGGCGATGCGACGACCTCGTCCCCGACCGCCCCGCCGCCGGATGCGAGATCGGTGCCGGGCCCGACTTCGGTGACCACCCCGGCCGCCTCGTACCCGATCGACAGCGGCAGCAGCCTGGAGTCCTGGCCGGGCGCGATGTGCTTGGCGTCGGCGGGATTCAGTCCCGCCCCGCGCACGTCGATGGTCACCTCGCCATGACCGGGGTCCGGCACATCGACGTCGATGCAGCGCAGCACCTCGGGGCCGCCGAAGTCGACGGCGACCCACTTGCGCGCCCCGGTCACCGGCCCAGCCCTGCGGCTCCGGGGTGTCTCCCGCGTCATGAGGGGCGCTTTGCGTTCGCGACGTTCGCCTGCAGCTCGGCCAGGTTCTGGCGGGTGACGAACGCGGCCTGGCCGGGGTCCACGCGCCAGCTCTCGGCAAGGCCGCCCAGGTCCACCGCGTCGAAGCCGAACTCGTCGTAGAGCTTGGCGACCAGTTCCCTGGCGGCCGGGTCGTCCCCAGCGAGCGCGAGCGCCCGCCGCTTCGGGTCGCCAGCCGGGTGGCCGTCGTCCGACATGTCTGCCGCATCGATCATGCTGAAGGCCCGCACGACGTGGCTGGCCGGCAGGTGCGCCTGCAGCACGCCCGGCACGGTCGTCGTGCCGTTGTCGATCTCGGGGATGTGGCCGTCGCGCTGCGGGAAGTAGTTGATCGTTGCCATGACGACCTTCCCCGCCAGCGGCGCTGCCGGCACCTGGCCGACGGTGGTGATCGGGATCGCCACGATCGCGAAGTCGCCCGCCGCGGCCGCCTCGGCCGGCGTGGCCGCCCGTACGTGCGGCCCGAGATCGCGCACCAGGCCGGCCAGCGAATCCGGTCCCTGTGAGCTGCTGAGCACCACGTCGTAGCCGTGGGCGATCGCCGCCTTGGCGATGCTCCTGCCGACGTGCCCGCTGCCGATGATTCCGATCGTGGTCATTACGCCATCTCCTCCCGAGGGTTCCTGGAGAGCGGCCCCGCGCTGCGGCGGCCCGCGCCGAAGCTAGAATAACATTCCATGGAATCCGCATCTGAGGAAGCAAGCGACTTGGAATCTACTGGTTCTGGAAGCCACTTCCTCGCAGGCAGTAAGCTTGCGCCGACATGGGGAGGTGGGCCCGGGCGTGTCGGACCTGAGGCGGCTCTTCAACGACATCATCCGGTTCGAGATCGAGCTCTGGAACGCGGTTGACGCCAGGCTGAAGAGCGAGTTCAACCTGCCGCTGACACACTTCGAGCCGATGTCGGTGATGGACAGGCTCCCGGGCTGCCGTGTTTACGACATCGCGAACGAACTCGGGATAACGACCGGCGGCACCAGCAAGCTGGTCGACCGGATCGAGGCCAGCGGCTACTGCCGGAGGCTGCCGAACCCAGCCGACCGGCGATCGTCGCTGCTGGAGCTGACGCCGGAAGGCCAGCGCCTGTTCACCGCCGCCGGGGTGGCCTTCGACGACGAGCTGCAGCGCTGGCTCGGTGCCGCACTGCCGGAGCGGACGCTGCGCCAGTTCGCCGCGACGCTCGCCCGGCTGCGGGCAGCCGGCCACCGCATCGCGATGAAAGACACCGCCTAGATATAGATAGATAGGCGGCGGCCAGGCTAGGCCGACGGGCTGATGATCTCGTCGGCGACCCACTGTGCCACGGCGGCCGGGTACGGGGCGGACAGGCTCAACACGACGTGCGCAAAGCCTGCGCCGACCGCCCCGCGGAGCGCGTCCCTCGTGGCGGCGGGCCGGTCGTAGGAGACCGGCAGGATGATCGAGCGGGTGATCGAAGCGGGCTCGCGGCCGACCTCGGCGCAGAGGCGGTCGAGCAGCGCACTGCGGTCGACGGCGTCGTCGAGGCCGCCGCCGGGCATGTTCCATACGTCGGCGTGCTCGGCGACCACGCGCAACGTCCCAAGCGAGCGGCCGCCGATGAGGATCGGCGGATGCGGACGCTGGAGCGGCTTGGGATTGCACCACGCCCCGGTGAGATGGTAGTAGGCGCCGTCGAAGTCGAACGGCTTGTCCTCGGTCCACAACCGCCGGATGATCGTGCATGCCTCGGCGAGGCTGCCCACCGCGTACGCGGCGTCGTGGTACGGCAGGCCGTACGCCTCGTATTCGCGCCGGGCAAAGGGAACGCTCGGTCGTGAGCCGGCGCCGATGCCGAACTCGAGCCGGCCGCCGCAGACGGCGTCCGCGGTTGCAGCGATCTTGGCCAGCATCGCCGGCGGCCGGAACCGGTTGCTGGTCACCATCAGCCCGATCCGGAGCCGTTCGGTCTGCGCCCCGAGGGCCGAGAGGAGGGTCCAGCCCTCGTAGGTCGGCCCGTCGAGGTCGCCAAAGATCGGCATGAGGTGGTCGTACAGCCAGGCGTGGCCGATCGCGGGAATCGTGTCGGCCTCGCGCCAGACCCGCAGGATGTCCTGGTAGTCGACCTGCGACGGGGCGGTCGCGATCCCGAAACTCGGTGAAGCTGAGAGCGCCATCGGCCTGCTCCTTTTCGTGCTCCCCGTCTTCCCGGGTGGACGTGCGATTGCACGCCCAGGTGCGGCTGCTGCTCCGCTCTGGCATCATTATCAAGCGGAGCGCTGCTCCGCTCAGCATACGGAGCGCTGCTCCGTTTATCAAGCTCGACGAGGCGGGAGGGCGTCGCGGTGCCCGATGTCCATGGACGAGCCGGGTCGGCGCCCGCGCGCAAGCGGGCCGACGCCCGGCGCAACGAGCAGACCCTGCTGGAGGCCGCCGCCGCCGTGTTCGTTGCCTCCGGTGTGGACGCGCCGGTGCGCGAGATCGCGGCCAGGGCCGGCGTCGGCATGGGCACCATCTACCGGCACTTCCCGACGCGGGCAGATCTCATCGTCGCCGTCTACCGCCACCAGGTCGAGGCCTGCGCCGAGGCCGGCCCAGCCCTGCTGGCGAGCTGCGACTCCCCGTACGGCGCGCTGGTCGAGTGGATCGACCTCTTCGTCGACTTCCTCGTCACCAAGCACGGGCTCGCCGCGGCACTGCAATCCGATAAAGCGAGCTTCGAAGCACTGCACACCTACTTCATCGACCGCCTCGTGCCCGTGTGCACCCGGCTTCGCGACGCCGCCGTCGCCGCCGGCGAGATCCGGCCCGATGTGGACGCCTACGAGCTGATGCGCGCGGTCGGCAGCCTCTGCGCCGGCGTCGGCAGCGACTCGCCCTACGACGCCCGCCGCATGGTTGACCTGCTCATCACCGGCCTCGGCCGGCCGAACGCCACCGTCGGGACGCAGTCCGGCACTGGGCAGAAGCGCCGGCGCGCAGAATAACGCGGCAATCGGTTTCCGCTCGGCTGAGTGCGCCGCAGATTATGCTGTCAGGCACCCGCCCGCAGTAGGGTTCGGGCGGGCGCGGCATCGGGGGGAGCTTTGTGATGCGCGTGGTGCGCGTTCCCAAGTTCGGCGTCGAGAACCTGGTCGTCACCGAGGCGGACGACCCCCGGCCGGCCGGCGGCGAGGTGCTGATCGCCACCGATGCGGCCACCATCAACCCGTCCGACGCAGGGATCGTCAGCGGCGCTGCGGCGCCGCGCTTCCCGCCCGGGCTCGAGCCGCCGTATACGCCGGGATGGGATCTCGCCGGCCGGGTGACCGCTGTCGGCAACGGCGTCAACCCGTCGCTGATCGGCCAGCGCGTGGTCGGCTTCAGCATCTGGTACGTGACCGGCCACGGGACCCAGGCGTCGATGGTCGCGCTGCCCGCCACCGACGTTGCCGTAGCCCCGGAGGGCCTGGCGGCTGCTCAGCTCACCACCGTCGGCCTGAACGGCCTTACCGCGTGGCGCGGCCTCGATGAGCTGAAACTGGCGGCCGGAGAGACCCTCGCGGTCACCGGCGCCGCCGGGGCGGTCGGCGGGTTCGCCCTCGACCTTGCGGTCGGGCGCGGCTTCGACGTGGCGGCGATCGTCTATGAGCGCGACCGGCCGGACGTGCTGGCACGGGGCGCAAGGCACGCGATCACGCAGGGAAGCGGCCCCGGAACGGCCGTCCGCGAAGCGATCTCTGGGGGCGTTGATGCACTGCTCGACACCGCGGGCATCGGCGCGCCCGCCCTCGGCGCGATCAGGGACGGCGGCAGGTACGCCAGCGTCACGGTCGTGCCGGACACGGAGCGCGGCATCACGGCCAGCCGGGTCTACGCGCGGATGGACCCGGTCGGGCTGCCCGCGCTCGTGCAGATGGCCTCGGCCTGCCGGCTGCACACGCCCGTCGCCAGGCAGTTCGACGTCTCCGAGGCCCGCGCCGCCTACCAGGAGTTCACCTCAGGGCCGCATCGTGGCCGAATCGTTCTCACCTTCTGAGCTTTGCGCGAGATTTCATGCCAGGATCGGCGGTGAAATGGACATTAGCTATGATGTCTGGCGGCCCGGGGAGGAGGTGTGATGGCCGAGGACTCCTTCAGGCAAGCCTACGGACCGCTGCCGGCGCTTGCTCCAGGCTCACGGGTGGCGGGTTACCTGCTGGAGAGCCAGATCGGTGCGGGCGGTATGGCCGTGGTGTTCCGCGCCAGGGACGAGCGCCTGAGCCGCATGGTCGCGCTGAAGGTCCTGGCACCAGGCCTGGCGGCTGATGAGGGGTTCCGGCAGCGCTTCATCCGGGAATCGCGGGCAGCCGCGGCGGTGGACGATCCGCACATTATCCCGGTCTATGAGGCCGGTGAGGGCGACGGCGTGCTGTTCATCGCGATGCGCCTGGTCGTCGGCGGCGACCTGCGATCGGTGATGCTCCGGGAGGGCCCACTGTCGGCGGACCGGACCGCCGCATTACTATCGCCGGTCGCCTGGGCGCTGGATGCCGCACATGGCGCCGGGCTGGTGCACCGCGACGTGAAGCCGGCGAACGTCCTGGTGGACGCCCGTCCCGGCCGCCCGGAGCATGTGTACCTGTCAGATTTCGGGCTGAGCAAACGGGCCGCGGCGGCGGCCGGGCTGACCGGCTCAGGGCAGTTCATGGGCACCGCCGAGTACGCGGCCCCGGAGCAGATCAACGGACGGCCGGTAGACGGGCAGGCCGATCAGTACGCGCTGGCGTGCTTGACGTTCGAGGCGCTGAGCGGCGCGGCACCGTTCGCGCGCCCGGAGCCCATGGCCGTGCTGTGGGCGCACCTGTCCGAGCCCCCGCCCTCGCTGGTCATGCTGCGGCCCGACCTCCCGCGCGCCGTGGACCGGGTCCTGGCCAGGGCACTGGCAAAGGAGCCGCACCAAAGGTATGACAGCTGCCGCGAGTTCATCGACGAACTGCGGGTCGCGCTCGGCCTGGCTCCGTACGAGGCCGCCGCCTCCAGCGGGCCGCGTACCCAGATGCCGGGCGCGGAGGAGGGCATCAGGCCGGGTAGCGCGTCGGCCGTACCGGGGGACGGGGAGGCCGGCGCGGCCGACACCGCCCCGCCCAGCGATCCCCGCCGTGGCCGCCACTCCTCCGGGGAGAGCGCCCGGCCGGGCCACTCTCGCCGCCGGCGCATCGGCCTGGCCGCGCTGGCGCTTGTCGTGCTGGCCGCCGTGGCTGGCATCGCCGCGGCCACGCACGGGATTTTCACGCACAGCCCGCCGGCTACCAGCGGCGACGGTGCCGGCGCCGTCAGCGTGAGCCGCATCGGCACATTGACAGACCCCGGCAGCGCTGGCGTGGATGCCGTGGCGTTCAGCCCGGACGGCAGCATGCTTGCCACCGCGGACCGTAACGGCAGCCTCTACCTGTGGGACACCGCCACCGACAAGCGCAGCGCCACGATCCGCGACCCGGGCAGCAACGGCGTGAATTCAGCCGCGTTCAGCATGAACGGCAGGGTGCTGGCGGCCGGCGACCAGAACGGCAGTGCCTACACGTGGAACCTCGCCACCCGTCAGCTTTCGGCGACCCTGACCGGCCCGGCGTTCGGAGCGGTGGAGTCGACCGAGTACGGCCCCCACGACAAGACACTGGCCACGGGCGATTATGACGGCAGCACCTACCTGTGGGCGGGCGGCAGCCTGGTCGGCACCCTGACCGCTCCCGGCAGCAGCAACTCGGTGTACGGCGTCGCGTTCAGCCCGGGCGGCCAGATGGTGGCCACCGCCGACATTGACGGCAGCACGTACCTGTGGAACGTCGCCACCCAGCGCCGCGTCGCCGCCCTGACCGCTCCCGGCGACATCTCCGTGTACGCGGTCGCGTTCAGCCCGAACGGCAAGATCCTGGCCACCGGCGACCAGGACGGCAGCGCCTACTTGTGGAACGTGGCCAGCCGCGGTCGCGTCCTCACCCTGACCGACCCGAGCTCCACGACGACCGTCTCGTCGGTCGCGTTCAGCCCGAACGGCAAGATCCTGGCCACCGCCGACCAGGACGGCAGCGCGTATCTGTGGGATGTGGCTACCGGCCGCCGCATCGCCACCTTGGCCAACGTCGGCCTCAACAGCAGCGTCTCGTCGGTCGCGTTCAGCCCGAACGGCAAGATGCTGGCCACCGCCGACCTGGACGGCGTCACCTCCTTGTGGGGAATCACCGTAGCCGCGTCGCACTCCTGACCGGTGTCGGCGGCGCGCGCACGTGCCAGTATGGAGCCGTGGGCGACGGCGCGGATCCCGGACAATCCGGCCGGCGGCCGGCGGCCCATCCGGAACACGATGCGGTGGCCGGGGAGGTAAGCGGCTGGTTCACGGCCTCGGCGCCGGAGATCGGCTACGAGGTCAGCGAGCACTGGTACGGGTACCAGAGCGACCTCGGTTCCGGCCAGACGCGCGTCATCCTCAGAGTCGGCGAGCCGGGCCAGGTCCCGGCCGCCCTCGCCGACGCGATGGCGGCCAGCGGGGCGGGCACGCTGACGATCTGGGTGGATGACAGGGAGCGGGCGGCCCGGCTGGACGGGGCGCTGCGCCGCACCGGGTGCCAGCCCGGCGACGCAACGACGCACCTGGCCCTGGTCGGCCCCATGACCGACCGGGCCGGCCCCGAGCAGCTGGTGATCGAGAGCGTGGACGAGGCGGGCCTCGCCGAATGGGCAACGGTGAAGCTGCAGTCCTTCGGTGACACCGAGTCGGCTCCGGCGCCCGATCGGCTAGCCCACGAGGTCGCGGTCCGCCGGGGCGAGCTGGCCTTGGCCGAATGCCAGCTTGGCCTGCTCGGCGGCGAGCGCGTTGCGGTCCTTGCCTACTACCGGGGGCGCGACCAGCTCGTGTTCAACCTCGGCACCCGGGTGCCGTTCCGGCACCGGGGCATTGCCCAGGCGATGCTCGCGCGCTGGGTGGACGCGGGCATGGCCGACGGCTGCCGCTCCCTGATCATCAACGCCACGGACGGCGGCGCGGCCGCCGCGCTGTACCGGAGGATCGGCTTCACCGATGAGATCCACTGGTACCAGAAGTACGAACTCGCCCGTTGAAGCGCGTGGTCATCCTGGGCTGGTGGGTGTGGGGGTGCGGGGGGGGGGTGGGGGGCGCGGTTCTGGCGCTGGCTGCTGGGCTACCGCGGCGCGCCCTGATCCGCCAGGCGATCGGACCACGCTGCCAGTGCCGACGTCCAGGTGCTGGCCAGCCCGCGGGCGGTGCGGCGGTTCCTCACGCAGGCAGCCGCGACCGGCGGACCGGCCCGGCTGAATTCATCGATCCTGTTCGGTTGCGGGCGCGAACGGCGGGGCGGGTGGCTCGCCCCACCAGCTGCGCAAGAACTCCTGCGCTTGCGCCAGCGCGCCGGCGAGCGGGCCGCCCTGGTGGTCCATCACCGCGGCGATGACCTCGGCGATCGTGGCCCCGGCAGCCGTCAGGACCTGCTCCGGGGTCGCGTCCCCCGGCGATCGGTAGCCGAGCACCGCGCCCGCGTTGCAGACAAAGTCCGGCAGCGCCAGGATGTCCCGCCTGCGCAGCACCCCGGCGCCTTCCTCGGTGTACGGCGCGTTCGCCGCGGGCGCGATCACGCGAACGCTCCGCGGCAGGGACCCAGCGGTCTGGCCGGTGATCACACCGGGGCGGGTTCCGGGGACGATGACATCGACGTCCACCGTGGTGAACAGATGGCCCGGTGGGGCGACCGGCAGGCCGTAATGAGCGACACAGGCATCACCGTGCGCGCTGCGAAGTGCCAGCAGCAGCCCGATGTCCACCCCCAGTGGGTCCGCGATGCACCCGGCCAGCGTGGACACCGCGGCCACCCGGCCGCCCCGGCGGATGACCTCGCGCGCCACCCCGCCGCCGACCTTGCCGAATCCCTCGATCGCCACCGAGCGGCCTTCCCAGCCCCAGCCCCACCGGGCGCGCAGCGCCGTGTCGGCGGCGACCGCGACGCCGTACCCGGTCAGCAGGTCCTCGAACGGCACGCCGCCAACCACGGCGCCCATGGCGCCGGGCGCGGCGCGGCGCTCGCGCAGCGGCGCGAAATCCTCCTCGGCGGTGCCCATGTCCGGCCCGGTCAGGAACCGGCCCGCGTCGGTCATCGGGCGGACCTCGGCGCAGAACCGCGCCATCAGCCTGGCCCGGGCCGCCGCATCGGCCGGGTCGCCGCGCACGCCCGCCTTGGCGCCGCCGATCTGTGTTCCCAGCGCCGCGTATTTGTAGGTCATCGCCCGGGCCAGCAGCGCCACCTCGGCCGCGCTGACATCCGGCGCCAGCCGTGTCCCGCCGGCGGACACCGGCGCGCCGGCCAGGTCGAACACCACAAACCCGGGAACCGAATTCAGCTCGATGATCTCGGGACCGGAGTTGCGTCCCGCGACCAGTTCGTCTGTCATGCCATCTCCGATGAGCCGACCACGCGCCTGAAACAACCTGCCGAGCAAAGCTAGCCCAGCCCGGGGACGCGGCGCTGGTGGCGGCATGATCAGGAAATTTGGAGGATTTATAGCATTACTAGTCAGCAAACAGTCAGAATCGTCGCCGATATTGGAATAGCGCGCCTCCCTGCGCCTGGCCCCCATGTCGCGCAGGGAGGCGCCAGGAGCGTGCCCCGCCGGCCCCGGTCGGCGGGGCACCTCGCCATTTGCCCGGCGGCCCTGCGTACCCGCTGCGAAGGATTCATGCAGGCCAGGCGCGGCGATACTCAATCACGTGGATCCAATCGACCGGCTGCGCTACGCCAGCCGGCGCATGACCGACCCGTTCGAGGCGCTCGCCCAGCGCGTGGCCGAGCGCGTGCTCGACCTCATCGTTTCGGCCCTGGACGTGAACGCGCTGCTGGACCGCGTCGATGTGAACGCACTCGTCGGGCGGGTCGAGGTCAACGCGCTGCTGGACCGCGTCGACGTCTCCGCCTTGCTGGAGCGGGCGGACGTCGACGAACTGCTCGACCGCGTGGACGTCGCCGCCCTGCTCGACCGTGTCGACGTCAACGACCTGCTCCGGCGCGTGGACGTGGACAGCCTGGTCAAGCAGACCGACGTGGGCGCGGTGATCGCCAGGTCGTCGGGCGGCGCGGCGACCGAGGCCCTCGACGCGGCGCGCAGCCAGGCGGTCGGGCTCGATCAGTTCATCGACCGCTGGGTACAGCGCGGGCTGCGGCGCAAGCAGGCCGCGCCGGCCGGGCCGCCGGCCATGCTGAAGGGCCAGGCCGGGCCATGAGTGCCGGAACGCGGGCCGCCCGGCCGGTGACCTCGCAGGGGCTCTACGCGGGGTCCGTCTCGCGGTTCCTCGCCTATGCCCTCGACATCGCGGCGAGTTCCGGCGTGTTCGCGCTCGCGCTGGCCGGGATTTCCTACGTGGTGAGCGTGGTGACCGGCCGACACGTCTCGTGGAGCAAGGAAAACATCATCGTCGCGATCATCTTCGTCGCCTGGGAGTTCGCCTACTTCGGCTACTCGTGGGCCGCGAGCGGCAAGACGTTCGGCATGGCCGCGCTCGGCGTGCGGGTGGTGCGGGCCGACGGCGCGACCGTCGACCCCCGGCACGCGGTGCTGCGCGCGCTCGCGTTCCCGCTCAGCTTCCTGCTGTTCGGCCTCGGCTTCGCCGGCATCCTGGTGCAGCGCGAGCACCGTGCGCTGCACGACCTCATCGCCGGCACCGCTGTCGTCTACTCGTGGGACGCGCGGGCCGCGCGGCTCCGGTTCCTCGCCCGCGAGGCAGAGCCGAGCGCCAACCGCGCCCAGCTAGCCGGGGACGAGCGAAGCTAGCCCACCGCGCCTCACCACAGGTGCGGCTCTGGCGCGCGCAGCGCCCGCAGCGATTCTCGAACACGCCCATGCGTCGCGGACCGCGGCCACCCGTTCGGCCTGTCCTGGGGCATTGCTGAGGTCGTCGAGCGCGACGAAGCGTCTGCAGCGACTCCAGCGCCCGGCGGCGCTCTCCCGGTCCTCCGGGTCCACGGCCGTGTCCCGCAGCGTGTGCAGTTCCTGGGCGAGGCCATCCGTCTGGCGCCGGATGTCGGCCCAGCGCGCCCGCGTCCGGGCCGCCAGAGCGTCCGGCGCACGCCGCGCTGATCGCCTCGCTCAGCGCCGTGCCCTTTCGGTTCGCGTCGATCGCCTTGGCGATCCAGCCCCGGTGAAGACGGTCGCCTACCCCCATTAGCGCAGACCAGCAGAACCACGCTACGCCCACAGCACGACGACGCCGACCAAGATCCACAGCCACATGCCGGGTCCTTCCATGTCACCGTGTTCCAGGACATTCCCGGAGACGGGGTATTGCAACCGGAACGTCCAGCGGCCGCGGGTCACCCGGCCCGGCAGGTACCGCCGCGGGCAGGCCCCGTTAGCCGCCGACCGGCCTGGCGATCAGCGAGGCGGCCAGCGGCTCGGCCTCGGCACGGCGAGGCAGCAGGCCGCGCGCCCCGGCGCCGGTGACCGACAGCGCTGCGGCGGCGACCGAGACCCGGGCGGCGTCGGCCAGGCTCGCGCCCTCGGCCAGCAAAACGGCGAGCGTGCCGCAGAAACAGTCCCCCGCCCCGGTGGCGTCCACCGCCGCGACCTCCGGGGCAGCAATGTGCGCTGCCGGGCCGCCGGAGCCGGGCACGACCAGCGCGCCGTCCACGCCGAGCGTGACCACGACATCAAGCCCGCCGCGGAGCTTGCGGGCCAGCGCCGCGGTTGCCGCCAGCCCGGACGGCGCCGCCGCCCCGGCCAGCAGCGCAAGCTCGGCCCGGTTCGGCACCAGGACGTCGACATCGGCCAGCAGGTCCGGGCCGAGCGGCACGGCGGGCGCCGGGTTGAGCACCACCGGCGCGGTGGCCATTGACGCGGCCGCGGCGACGGTGGCCAGCGGGATCTCCAGCTGCAGCAGCATCGCGCCCGCGCGGTCCAGGGCGTCCCGGCCGATGTCGCCGGGCGCCAGGGCGCCGTTGGCGCCGGGGTCGACCAGGATCAGGTTCTCCCCGGCCGGGTCGACGGCGATCGTCGCGCCGCCGCTGCGCGCGCCGGGCGTAACCCGCACCCGGGAGACGTCGACCCCGCGGGAGACCAGGTCGGCGCGGATCTGCTCCCCGACGTCGTCGTCACCGACCCGGCCGATCATGGTCACGTCAGCGCCGAACGCGGCAGCTGCGGCGGCCTGGTTGCCACCCTTGCCGCCGAAACCGACCGTTCCCGGAGCCGAGCTCAGCACGGTCTCGCCCGGGCCGGGCAGCCGGCCGACGATCAGGGTGAGGTCGGCGTTGAGGCTGCCGATCACGGCCAGCCGGGGCCCGCTCATCCGGTGCCCGCGAGGGAAGACCGCCGGACCAGCAGCGACGGCGCGATCTCGCTCCGCCGCACCGCCGCGTCGTCGCCGCTCATCCGCAGCTGCAGCAGCCGGACCGACTCGGCCGCGATGGTCTGCACCGGCTGGCGCACCGTCGTCAGCGGCGGCTCGCACAGCTCGGAGAACAAGATGCCGTCGAACCCGGTGACCTTGACCACCTCCGGAACGCCTATGCCGCAGTGATGCAGCTCGCGCACCACTCCGAGCGCGATGATGTCAGACCCGCACAGCACCGCGTCAGGCAGCGGCCGGCTGCCCAGCAGCTCCCGCGCGGCCTTGCGGCCGAACTCGATCGTGAAGGACCCGAGCAGCACCGGGCCCGCGACCAGCCCAGAAACCCGCGGCACCGTCAGCCGGAACGCGTCGAGCCGGCTGCGGCCGGTTGAGCTTGCCGTCTCATCGGACACGAACGCGACGCTCCGGCAGCCCTGGCTGGCCAGGTGCTCGAGCACGTGCCGGATCCCCAGCGCGTTGTCCACGCCCACGTAGTCGGCGGGGAACCCGTCGACCTGCCGGTCCATCTGGACGATCGGCACCGACCGGTGCGCCCGCCGCATGGCCGCCGCGCTGGAGTGGTGCCTGGCCGGGATCATGATCAGCCCAGCCACCTGCCGGTCGGTCAGGGCCTGCAGCCGGCGTGCCTCGTCGGCCGGGTCGTCGCGCGAGTCCGCCAGGATCATGTCGAGGTCGGCGTCGCGCAGCGCGGCCTCCAGCGCCTCGACGAGCTCTGCGAAGAACGGGTTGCCGATGCCGGGCACGACGATGCCGGCCATACCGGAACTGCGCGCCCGCAGACCCCTGGCAATAAGGTTGGGCCGGTAGTCCAGTCGCCGGGCCGCGGCCAGTACCGCGGCCGCGGTCGCCGAGGACGTCCCGCTGGCGCCGGAGAGGACTCGCGATGCAGTGGACGTGGAGACACCAGCCGCGGCGGCGACGTCACGGAGCCGCACGGGTTGTGGGAACGATTCCGCCGCGACCGGCTCCATAGGTCGCAATGTTTACACACTCCGCCGTTCCTGGCCAGACGGGAACGTTCCCAGCATCTTGACACCGAGCTGGAACGGCGGTGAAATCGTTCCCATCTCGGATCCCCCCGGAGGGCCAGAGCATGGACACCAACGCAGTCAGCCCAGGCGGAAATGCGGCGCAGGCCCCCGACGCCGACCGGCCGTGGAGCATCGAGACCAACGGGATCAACCCGATCGCCGAGGAAGAGCGCCACGGCAAGCCGATCGAGCTGTTCTGGATCTGGTGCGCGGCCAACATCGGGATCCTGGACATCACCTACGGCGCGTTCCTGGTCACCTTCTACGGCCTCGACCTGACGCAGGCGATCGTCGTGATGATCGTCGGCACCGTGCTGTCGTTCCTGCTCGTCGGCTTCATCAGCCTGGCCGGGAAGCGGGCCAACGCGCCCACGCTCGTGGTGTCGCGCGCATCGTTCGGCGTGCTCGGCAACGCGCTGCCGACGCTGATCAGCTACGTCTCGTTCCTCGGCTGGGAGATCCTGCTGACCGCGCTGGGGGTGCTCGCCGCGCAGAGCATCATGCTGCGGCTCGGCGCGCCGGCCGGCGATCCGACGGTCGCGATCGCGTTCGTGATCGTGGCGGGCGTGACCATCGCGCTCGCGCTGCTCGGGCACGCCACGATCGCCCGGGTGCAGATCTGGTTCGTTTACGCCTTCGCGGTGCTGACCGTGGTGTTCATCATCCTCGAGGCCAAGCACGTGAACCTGCACGCGGCGACCTCGCTGCACCCGGGGACGTTCCTTGGCGGCGTCATCGGCGGAACCACCGTGATCATGGCCGGGCTCGGCATCGGCTGGGTAAACGCCGCCGGTGACTACAGCAGGTACCTGCCACGGAAGGTCAGGTCGGCATCGGTCGTGGGCTGGACCACGTTCGGCGCCAGCCTCGCCCCGATCCTACTCGGCATCTTCGGCATCTTCCTCGCCGCCAGCAACCCGGGTATCGCGTCGGCCGCCAACCCGATCGGCCTGTTCGCCGATACGCTGCCGGTCTGGTTCGCGGTCCCCTACCTGATCACCGCCGTCGGCGGCCTGATCGCCGCCACGGTGCTCGACGTCTACTCCGGCGGCCTGAACCTGCTGACCCTCGGCCTGCGCACCGAGCGGTACAAGACCGTGGCGATCGATGCCTGCGTGATGATCGCAGGGAACATCTACGTGCTGTTCATCGCCAAGACGTTCTTCGCGCCGTTCGAGGGCTTCCTGATAACGCTCGGCGTCCTGCTCGCCGCGTGGTCCGGGATCTTCCTCGCCGACCTGGGGCTACTGCGGTGGAAGTCCGGCTACGACGAGGACCGGCTGTACCGGGTCGACAGCGGCGCCTACAACTGGTGCGGCCTGACCGCGCTGGTGATCGCCTGCGCGGTCGGCCTCGGCACGGTGACCTCGACCAGCCCGGTGTTCAGCTGGGTGGGCTACCTGCTCGGCCTGCTCGGCGGCCGGACCGGGGCGGTCGGCGGCAGCAGTATCGGCGTGATCATCGCGCTGGTCCTCGGCGCCCTCGTCTACACGGTGCTCGTGCTGGCCACCGGGCAGTTCGCCAAGGCCAGGGCCGCCGAGAAGGCAGCGGTCGCGGCGTGATCATGAAGGAGCCAGGGAAGGGGGATGGGGAGGTAGGTGGGCCGCTGCTTGCCGTCATCGACATGCAGGAGTTCTTCGCCGCGGGCAGCCCGTGGGAGGTGCCGGGGTTCGAGGACCTCATCAAGCCCATCGGCTCGCTGGCCAGCGGGTACGGGCCGCGGGTGATCTTCACCCGGTTCGTGATCCCCGAGGTGCCCGAGGGAAGCTGGGTCGGCTACTACCGCGCCTGGCCGCAGGTGCTGGCCCCGGAGGCCGCGGGCCTGGCCGACCTTGCGCAGCCGTGGGCGAGCCAGGGCCTTAACACCCTGGACAAGCCGACGTTCTCCAAGTGGGGCCCGGAACTCGAGTCCATGCTCGGCCCCGGCCGGGAGCTGACCGTATGCGGCGTGAGCACCGACTGCTGCGTGCTGGCCACGGTGCTGGCGGCGGTCGACGGCGGCGCGCAGGTCCGGGTCATCGCCGACGCCTGCGCTGGGATCACGACCGAGGCGCACGAGGCCGCGCTGAACCTCATGGCAGGGTTCGCGCCACAGATCACGATCGGCTCGGTCAGCGAGGAACTCAGCCGCCTGGCAGGGGCCAACCGGGCATGACCGCCGCCGGCCCGGACATCTGGAACACGTGGGACGCCGACTGGCCGGCCTGCGCCGTGCACCTGGGCAGCGGCGCGGTGCTCCGGGTCGGCGCGTACAGCGCGAGCGCGAACACGTTCACCGACTTCCCCTGGTCCCCCGCCTACCGGCTCGGCGCGCACCACATCGACGGCGGCGAGATCGCGGTGGACCTGACCCACGCCGGGTCGACCGTGCGGCTCGAACTGGCCGCGGCCGGCGACGGCTGCGTGACCGGCAGGCTCACCTGCACGGACATGGCCGAGTGGGGACTGCGGTTCTGGCTGCTGCTCGAGTTCGGCACCGACGGGACCGGCGACCCCGCGCCGGTCCGCTTGATCACCCCGCCCGGAGGCGAGTACCTGCAGCCCCCGGTGGCGCTGCTGGACCGGGCCGCGGAAGGGCCGTCCGCCGCATTCAGCACGCTGGACCGGCCGACCGATACCCGGCTGACCATGGAGCGTGGCGTACTGGGCACTCTGATGGAGTCGCAAAGTTACTACGCCCGGCCGCCGGCCCCGGAGCGGGGCCGGTTCGCGGTCTTCCGGATCAGCGCCACGGACCCGGTGACCGTTTTCGCCGCTGCCGCGGGCCCGGATGCGGACGCGGCGCAGGATCG
The DNA here is from genome assembly GCA_963729365.1 of uncultured Actinomycetota bacterium. Lineage (GTDB taxonomy): Bacteria > Actinomycetota > Actinomycetes > Streptosporangiales > Streptosporangiaceae > JASHPR01. The sequence goes on along the minus strand of CAVSNQ010000023.1, from coordinate 114,397 downwards.
CCTGCGGCGGGCACTCGCGGACGCACAGCACGGAAGGGACGCCGGGCCCGCTGGTGATGCCGACGAGAACCGGACGGCGATCCGTGACGTGCTCGGCTGGAATACCGTCTGGGATCCGGCGGGCCGGCAGGCCTACACGGTCGCGACCAGGGCCTGGATCGCGCGCAAGTTCGGCGGCTTCGGCGTCTGGCAGATCGACGGGTTCCTGCACTCGATCCTCGCGGCGCACCTCGGCGCGGGCCGGCTCGCCTGGGACAACGTGGCCGCGGTGCTGGCCGGCCGCACTCCGCGCGGCAACCTCACCGCGCTCCGCGCGGCCACCACGAACTGGGAGGACCGCTCGCATCCGCCGGTCGGCGCGCAGGCGTGCTGGTCGGTTCAGGCCATGACACCAGACAGTGACGCGGCCGCCGCGGCGGCGCGGGTCCTGGCCGAGGCGTTCGACTGGTGGTTCGCGACCCGGGACGGCAACGACAACGGGCTGCTCGAGTACGGCTCGTCGCCGGTGGGCGACGGGCACTTCGTGCACACCCGGCAGGCGGCGATGGACGAGGCGGCCAACGACAACTCGCCGGTGTACGACGACATGCGGTTCGACCTTTCCACGCACACCATGGACCTCGAGGACGTCGGGCTGAACAGCCTGCTGGTGCACGAGGGCAGCCTGCTCGCGCGGCTGCTGCCGGGGAGTGACCGGATCGCCGGAAGGGCTGCCGAGCTGGCCGAGGCGGTGCGGACCCGGCTGTGGGACCGCGAGCGCGAGGTGTTCGCCGGGCGGCTGTGGAGCGGGGAGTTCACCAGGAGCCTGTCCCCTACCAGCTTCTACCCGCTGCTGGCCGGGATCGCGACGCCGGCCCAGGCCGAGGCCATGGTGCAGCGCTGGCTGGCCGACCCGCGCCGGTTCGGCGGGCCGTATCCGGTGGCCGGGACGCCGCATGACGATCCCGCGGCGCTCGACAACGTGTACTGGCGCGGCCGGGTCTGGCCCTGCTTCAACTACCTGGTCTACCTCGGCCTGCGCCGGTACCGGTTCGACGAGCAGGCGGCGTGGCTCGCGTCGCGGGGCCTGGAAATGTTCCGCCGGGGGTGGGCCGAGCGGCGATGCTACGAGAACTTCAGCCAGCAGACCGGCGACGGCGGCGACTCCGTAGACGCCGAGCCGTTCTACACCTGGGGCAGCCTGCTGCCGATGATCGCGGACCTGGAGGTTTTTGGCACCGACCCGTGGGACGGGACCTGCTTCGGCTGCGCCGGGGACAACAGCCGGTCTTCCGTGGGCTATGTGGCCGGTGTCGCGTACTCAGCGGAACTCGGGCCGGACTCCACGGCGCTGTCGCGGGACGGCGTGCCGCTGCTGCGTGCCGAGCTGCGGGGCCGGTTCCGGCAGTTCTCCGCCGACGAGGCCCGGCTGTCGGTGGAGCTGCCGCCCACGACGGCTGACTTCACCGTCGAGCAGGCCTTCGCCGGGCCTGGCTGCGTGGTCACCCTGGACGGCACCAGGGCACCGGAGAGCAGGTTCGGCCCGGTCACCCGCGACGCCGAGGGCCTGGACTGGCTCCCCATCCGCATCCCCGGCTCGCCGCGCCCCCGCCGCCTGGAAGTCGCCCGCCCAGGGAGCCGCTGACCCTCGCCCGACCCCGAAAACCCATGATCATTTGAAGTCTTCACGCGTTCGCTGGCCGCAATTCGGGCATATCACCCTGCAAAATGACTGGAACGCATGAAGACTTGCGACGATCAAGGTGCTAGCGATCCATGATCGCCTTGCGCTGGGCGCCGTCGACGGGGATGTGCGCGCCGTTGATGAAGCTGGCCCTCGGCGAGGCCAGGAACGTGACCAGGGCCGCGACCTCGTCCGGGCGGCAGATGCGGCCGAACGGGATGGACTCGGTGGCGAGTTCGTGCGCCCGGTCCTGGGTGACGCCCTTGTCGCGGGCGAAGGCCTTTTCCAGGGTGTCCCACCGGTCGGTGGACACCGGGCCGGGGTTGACCGTGTTGATCCGCACGCCGTAACGCCCGTACTGCTCGGCCACGGACGAGGCGAAGTTGATGTCGGCGGCGTTCGCGACCCCGGCGGTCATCTCCCAGTAGCTGGGCTTCAGCCCGTCGTTGCCGACGACCAGCACGATCGCGCCCTCGCCGCGCTCCCGCATGTGGCCGATGACCGCGCGGACCGAGCGGACGTAGCCCATGAACTTGAGATTGAGACTCGCCATCCACTGCTCTTCGGTCAGATTCTCGAGCAGCCCACCGGGCGAGCTGCCGGCACAGGTGACCAGGATGTCGATGTGCCCGAACCGGTCGAGGGTCGCGGCCACGCAGCGCTCCACGTCGGCCGTGACGCTCATGTCCCCGGCCATCGGCACGATGGTCTGCCCGGTCAGCGTGGCGATCTGCGCTGCGGCCTTCTCCAGCGGCTCGGCGGTGCGGGCCGTGATCACAACGTCAACTCCCTCGCGGGCGAGATCCTCCGCCACCTGGCGGCCGATGCCCTTGCTCGCGCCGGTGACAAAGGCCACCTTCCCGTCCAGCTGCAGGTCCACCACTGCTCCCTCCGCCGGTCCCGCGGCCCGCGGGCCGACTTGCCCGTGCGGCCGACCTGGCCCGGTCCCGCCATGCCGTCACGCCCGGTCTGCCCGGGCAGATGGTATACCAAATATCACAACTCGGGTAAGTGCGCCGGATTCAAACCGGTGCAGGGCCCGGCCGACGCAGCCTGTGGCGGGACCGCCACTGTTTCCCATTCGGTAGATGAGTCGATATGCCGGACTCGACTCAGGCCAAGCGAACAGCAGGATGGCAGCCGCCGGTCACGCGCGGCCCGGCGCCCTTGCCGCGACTCGTTCACCCGGTGCCGCCATCCAGCGCTTGGTCAAACGCCGCACGGTTGGCGCTCCGTTCCGCCCGCAGCCGGTCGAGCAGGCCGCCCGCCGATGAGATGGCCTTGATCCGTCCCGGCCCCGGCGAGCCAGCCGCAGCAAGCGCCTCCGCGAGGCCGGCCGCCACCTGGTCCGGGTCGTCCTCGACCCGGTGCACCAGGCCGAGCGCGACCGCCTCGGCGGCATCGACCCACCGGCCGGTCATGCCGATCTCCAGCGCCGCGCCGCGGCCGGCCAGGTCGGTCAGGATCCACGCGCCCACCGCAAGCCCAGCGCCGGGCGGCCCGGTCCAGCGCAGCCGCGCGCCGTGCCCGGCGATCCGCAGGTCGGCGGCCGCGGCCAGCTGGGCTCCGCCGCCAACCGCCGGCCCGCCGACCACGGCGATCACCGGTCCCGGCCGGGTGATCATGTGCTCGTAGCACTCGTACAGCAAGTCCGAGACGGCGGCGCGGTCCGCGATCGGCAGCGAAAGGTCGGCACCGGCGCAGAACACCCGCGGGTCGGTGCTGCCGAGCAGGACCACGGCATCGCTGTCCGCCTGCATCGCGTCGGTCAGCGCGACGACCATCCCGGGAACCAGCGCGTTGCGCTGATCCGGGCGGGACAGCAGCAACCGCAGGTAACCGGCGCTGCTGCGCTCGGCCACGACGTTCGGGTGCGGCATGTCCGGCTCCTGCTGAAATATGGTATACCAAATGAGGATCTTATCTCTGACCGGCGGAGCAGCCGCGGCAGAGATCGGGCGCCGCTAGGAGCGGCTTATCTCTGATCGGCCAGCCGCCGGGAGGAGCGTGGTGAAGCCAGCGCCGTTTACCTACCACGTCGCCCATGACGTCGCCGAGGCCGTCGCGCTGCTGACCGAGCTCGGCGAGGACGCCAAGGTCCTGGCGGGCGGGCAGAGCCTGGTCCCGATGATGAACCTCCGGCTGGCACGGCCGAGCGCGCTGGTCGACATCACCCGCATCCCCGGCCTGGGCTACCTGCGGGCGGGCCCGGACGGCCTGCACGTCGGCGCGCTGACACGGCACCGCGCAGTGGAGACCACGCAGGACCCAGCCGTGCTGGCCGGGTTCGGGGTGCTGCAGCGGTCGGCGCGCTGGATCGGCCATTACCCCATCCGCTCCCGCGGCACCTTCGGCGGCAGCATCGCCCACGGTGACTCGACGGCGGAGTGGTGCATCCTCGCGGTGCTGCTCGGCGCGCAGGTCATCCTGGCCGGTCCCGGGCGGGCAGCGCCAGGTCGGCGCCGGCGAGTTCTTCGAGGGCTTCTTCACCACCGCGGCCGGCCCGGACGAGGTGATCACCGAGGTGTGGTTCCCGGCCCCGGCGCCGCGCGCCGCGCTCACCGAGTTCGCGCAGCGGCAGGGCGACTTCGCGACCGTCGCGGCCGCCGTGTCCGTCGACCTCGGCGGCGCAGACGGCGCCGAGGCGCGAACGGGCAGCCGGACGGCGGCGTGCTCCGGCAGGCCCGCATCGTGCTCGGCGGGGTCAGCCCGGCCCCGTTCGTGGTGGACGCGACCAGCCTGGCCGGCCAGCCCGCAGCGGCCGGCACCTGGCGCGAGGCCGGGGAGCTCGCGGCGGCCCAGATCGACCCGCCGGACGACGAGAGCGGCGACGCCCGGTACCGCAGGCAGCTGACCGCGACCCTGGTCTCGCGGGCGCTGGCCGAGGCGAGCGGGCAATGAGCCGCGAGGCACGCCTGAACGCCCAGACCGGCCGCTGGGTGGGCGCATCCGTGCCGCGCAAGGAAGACCGCCGGATGCTGCTCGGCCGCGGCCGGTTCGTCGGCGACCTGACCAGGGCGGGCATGCTGCACGCCGCGTTCGCGCGCAGCCCGTTCCCGGCGGCCGAGGTGACCGGGATCGACACGTCGGCCGCCCTGGCGCTGCCGGGCGTCGCGCGCCGCGTTCACCGCGGCCGACCTCGGCCATCCGTACCTGATCGCGATGCTGGAACGGGACGAGTTCACGCCGACCCGGATGCCGATGCTGGCCGGAGACCAGGTCCGCTTCGCGGGCGAGCCGGTCGCGATGGTGCTCGCCGACGACCCTTACGCCGCGCAGGACGCGGCCGAACTGGTGGATGTCGACTGGCGCCCGCTCCAGGCGATCCCCGGCATCGAAGCCGCCCAGGGCAGCCGCCGCCCGCCAGGTCCATGACTGGCCTCTCCGGGAACTGCCTGGTGGACCTGACCATGTTCGACGACCCCAGCGCTGCCCGGCATCTTCGCCGCCGCGCCGGTCGTGATCGACGCCGTGTTCCGCAGCGCCCGGGTGGCTGCGCTGCCGCTCGAGGGCCGCGCCTGCCTGGCCGAGTGGGACGACCGCGACCAGCAGCTGGTCCTGCACGTGTCCACCCAGGTGCCGCATCAGGTGCGGTCCGGCGTGGCGCAGGCCCTTGGCATCCCGGAGCACGGCGTGCGGGTGATCGCCCCGGACGTCGGCGGCGGGTTCGGGCTCAAGTGCGTGGTCGGCAGGGAAGAGATCGCGGTGGCCGACGCGGCGCGGCGGCTGCGCAGGCCGGTGTCCTGGATCGAGGACCGCCAGGAGAACCTCACCGCCTCGTTCCACGGCCACGAGCAGCGCTACCAGGTGCGCGCCGGGTTCGACCGCGACGGCCGGATCCTCGGGCTCGCGGCCGAGATCGACTGCGACGTCGGCGCGTACTCGGCGTTCCCGTTCACCTCGGCGGTCGAGCCGCTGATGGCGTGCACCGAGCTGCCGGGCATCTACAAGATCCCTGCCTACCGGGCCCGGGGCCGCGCGATCGCGACCAACAAGGCGCCCACCGCCCCGTACCGCGGGGTATCCCGGCCGCAGCTGGTGCTGGTCATGGAGCGGCTGATGGAGAAGGCGGCCGCCGAGCTCGGCATCGACGCGCTCGACGTGCGGCGCCGCAACATGATCGGGCCCGGCGAGTTCCCCTACACCGGTGTCAACGGCATCAGCTACGACGAGGGCAGTTACCTCGAGTCGCTTGATCTCGCGGAACGGCAGGTCAAAGAGACTTTCCTGAACGCTGCGCCGCCCCCGGGTCAAGCCGGCTTGATGGTCGGTGTGGGTTACGCGTGCTTTTCGGAGCGGACGGCCTACGGCACGCCGACGATGTCGCAGCGCCGGATGGCGATGACGCCCGGCTACGACACCGCGCTGGTGCGGATGGATCCGTCCGGCGAGGTCATCGTGACGACCGGGACCTGCGGCCACGGCCAGGGCCACGAGACCACGTTCGCCCAGATCGTGGCCGACCGGCTGGGCGTGCACCCGGCGCAGGTCCGGCTGCGGCAGGGCGACACCGACCTGGCCTCCTACGGCTGGGGCACCTGGGGCAGCCGCTCGATCGTGATCGGCGGCGGCGCGGCCGACCGCGCCGCCGCAGTGGTCGCCCGGCAGCTGCGGCAGGTGGCCGCGCACCTGCTCGAGGCCAGCGCGGATGACATCGAGCTGGCCGAGGGCTCGGCGCGGGTTCGCGGCGACGACCGCGCGGCGCTGCCGGTCGGCGAGCTGGCCCGGATCGTGCACTTCCAGACGCACCGGCTGCCCGAAGAGCTCCGCTATGGGCTCGAGGCCAGGGCCAGCTTCGACCCGCCCGGCACGTTCTCCAACGCGTGCCACGCGGCGATGGTGACGGTCGACCCCGGCACCGGCGAGATCCGGCTCCGCCGGTACCTGGTGGTCGAGGACTGCGGCGTCGTGATCAACCCGATGATCGTGGACGGCCAGGTCAGCGGCGGCGTGGCGCAAGGCGTGGGCGCCGCCCTGCTGGAGCGGGTCCGTTACGACGAGGACGGCCAGCCAGGCAGCACCACGCTGATGGACTACCTGGCCCCTACCGCCGCGGAGCTGTGCCCGGTGCAGATCACGCACCTGGAGACCGCCTCGCAGTTCAGCGGGACCGGCGCCAAGGGCATGGGTGAGGGGGGCATGATCGGCGCGCCCGCGGCGGTGCTCAACGCGATCAACGACGCGCTGCGGCCGGCCGGGATCTCGTTCGATCACGTGCCCGTGCTGCCCGCGGAGGTCTGCGCGGCGCTGGCCGGCGACGCGGTCACCGTGGGCGAGCCGGGCGGGGCGGGCGGGGCGAGCGGGGAGCACCGGAAGGGGGCCGCGTGAAGGACATCAGGCAGATCCGGGTCCGGGTCAACGGCGCCGAGCACGAGCTGGCCGTCGAGACCCGCCGGACGCTCGCGGACATGCTGCGCCACGACCTGGGGTACACCGGCACGCACCTGGGCTGTGAGCACGGCATCTGCGGGGCGTGCACCGTGCTCGTGGACTCCTCGCCGGTCCGCTCCTGCCTCATGTTCGGGGTGCAGGCCGACGGGTGCGACGTACGCACCGTCGAGGGCCTGGCCGACGGCGAGGAGCTGTCCGATCTGCAGCAGGCGTTCAGCGATCATCACGGGCTGCAGTGCGGTTTCTGCACGCCGGGCTTCCTGATGCTGGCCGAGGCCTATCTGGCCGAGCGGCAGGCGGCCGGGGCCGGCGAGCCGACCGAGGCGGAGATCCGCGAGCTTGCCGCCTCGAACCTGTGCCGGTGCACCGGCTATCAGGGGATCGTGGACGCGGTGCTGGCGACCGCCCGGGCGCGGTATCGCAACGCGGCTGGCAGACGATGACATCGGTCGGGACGCGCGCGGCGCGCAAGGAGGACCCGCGGCTGCTGCGCGGCCTCGGCCGGTTCGGCGACGACTTCAGCGCCAGCGGGCAGTGCTGGGCACGGGTCGTCCGCTCCCCCATCGCGCACGGCCGGCTGCGCTCGGTTGACACGAGGCTCGCCGCGTGCGCCCCGGGCGTGGTCGCCGTGGTGACCGCCGCCGACCTGCCGCCGGGCCTGGTCATCCCGGTGCGGCTGCTGCTGCAGGGCATCGACCTCAGCGGGTTCCTGCAGCCGGTACTCGCCGCCGACATGGTGCGCTACGTGGGCGAGCCGCTCGCCGTGGTGGTCGCCGGGGACCCGTACGCGGCCGAGGACGCCGCCGAGCTGATCGACATCGACATCGACGAGGAGCCTGCGGTGCTGGACGCCGCCGCGGCCGCGGCGCCGGCGTCGCCGCGGCTGTTCCCGGCCGGGAACGTCGCCGCCGACTTCACCCTGGGCTACGGCGACGTCGACGCCGCGTTCGCGCGGGCGGCCCGGGTTGTCGAGACCGAGATCGAGATCGGCAGGCACACCGCGGTGCCGCTGGAGACCCGGGCACTGCTGGCCGACGTGGACCGGCGCAGCGGCGAGCTGTCGATCTTCGGCATGACCAAGGTTCCCGTGTTCAACCGCGGTGTGCTGGCCGCGATGCTCGGGGTCGACGAGACCCTGATCCACGTGCCCGCGGTCGACGCCGGCGGCGGGTTCGGCGTGCGCGGCGAGTTCTACCCGGAGGACTTCCTTGTGCCGTGGCTCGCCCGGTCCCTGGGCCGACCGGTGAAATGGGCCGAAGACCGGGCCGAGCACCTGGTGGCGGTGAACCACTCCCGGCAGCAAACACACCGGATCGCTGCCGCGTTCGACGGCGACGGCGTGATCACGGCGCTGTGCGACGACGTGCTGCACGACAACGGCGCCTACTGCCGGACGCACGGGATCACCGTCCCCGAGCTGACCGTGGCGATGCTGCCGGGACCGTACCGGGTGCCCGCCTACCGCGGCCGGATCCGGGTGGTGCTGACCAACAAGACCCCGTGCGGCACCTACCGGGCGCCGGGCCGGTTCGAGGGAACCGCGGCCCGTGAGCAGCTGCTCGACGTCGCAGCGGCCGAGCTTGGGATGGACCGGGTCGAGCTGCGGCGCCGCAACCTGCTGCGCGCCAGCGAGCTGCCGCACCGCCGGCCGATCACGACGCTCGGCACCGACATGGTGCTCGACGCCGGCGACTACCCTGGGCTGCTGGACGCCGCGGTCGGTGAGGCCGCGCGGCTGGGTTACCCCGGCGCGGTGGACAGCGGCCGGCGGGACGGGCGGCTGCGCGGGCTCGGCGTGGCCATGTTCCTGGAGAAGAGCGGTCTCGGCCCGCAGGAGACGGCGGACGTGCTGGTCAGCACCGGCGGCGCGGTCCGGGTGCTGTCCGGCGGCACCTCGCTGGGCCAGGGCGTCGAGACCGTGCTCGGCCAGATAACCGCCGACGCCCTTGGCGTCGAACCCGGCGCGGTCAGCGTGGTCTGCGGCGATACCGACCTGCAGCCGTTCGGCATGGGCTCCTGGGCGTCCCGCACCACGGTCGTCGCGGGCAACGCGGTGCACGCGGCCGCGCGGGCGGTGCGCCAGCGGGTCACCGAGCTGGCCGCGCGGATGCTCGAGGTGGCCGAGGACGACCTGACCGTCTCCGGCGGCGCGGTCAGCGTGCGCGGCGATCCTGCTGCCTCGGTCACCCTCGCCGAGGTGGCCAGGGCGGCGGCTCCGGCCAGCGGGTACCTCCGGCCTGGCGAGCCCGCCGGTCTTTCCGCGCGCCGCCGGTTCGACGCCGCGCACATGACCTATCCGTACGGGGTGCACATCGCGGTCGTCGACGTCGACGCGGGCACCGGCCTGGTGCGGGTGCTCCGCTACCTGGTGGCCTACGAGGTGGGCCGTGCGGTCAACCCGACCCTGGTCGAGGGACAGCTGCGGGGCGGCGCCGCCCAGGGCATCGGTGGCGCACTGCTCGAGGAGTTCGGCTACGACGAGGCCGGCCAGCCGCAGGCGACGACGTTCATCGACTACCGCATGCCGACCGCCGCCGAGGTGCCGCCGATCGACGTCCTGGTGACGCAGCAGTCGCCAGCGCCGGGGAACCCACTGGGTTTGCGCGGCGCCGGCGAGGGCGGGATCAGCGCTGCGGGCGCGGTGCTGGCCAGCGCGGTAAGGGACGCGCTCGGCCTGGCCGGGAGCGTCGGCAGGCTGCCGCTCACCGCGGCGCGGGTGCAGGTCCTCGGCGCCTCTGGCAGTGCTGCACCGCCCGCCGTGCCCGGCCGGCCTACCCAGCCCGCCCCAGCCGAACGGCCCGCCGGTTGGCAGGCTGCGAGCACGGAAGGTATCCGGTGATGTCCGTCCCAGGCACCGACGCGCTGGCAGCTATCGGTCACGGCGCGGTGAGCTACGTCAGCAAGACCGACATGGTGGCTGCCCTGATCCGTGAACTGATCATCACCGGCGAGCTCACGGCGGGACAGCAGCTGCGCCAGCGGGACCTCGCGCAGCGCTTCGGCGTCAGCCAGACCCCGGTGCGCGAGGCCATGCGGCGGCTGGAGTCCGAGGGGCTGGTCATCGGGGACACCCATCGCGGGTTCACCGTGGTGATGCCCGACGACGGGCCGGTCGAGGAGAACTTCCAGATCCGTGCGGCGCTCGAGTCGCTCGGCGCTTCGCTCGCCGCCCGCAAGATCGGCGAGGCTGGCCTGGCGGAGCTGCAGCATCTGAACGAGCGGATGCGGGCCCTAGCCGAGGACGACCCCCGCTACGCCGAGCTCAACCGGGAATTCCACTTCACGCTGTACCAGTACTCGCGCAGCCCGCTGCTGATGTCGCTGATGCGGCTGCTGTGGGCGTCGCTGCACGGCGGCCCCCGGGTGCAGCGCACGCACGCCGAGTCAGCGCGCCAGCACGACGCGATCCTGGACGCGCTGCGCGCCGGGGACGCCGACGCCGCAAGCGCACTGACCTACCAGCACATCGTGGGCGCCGAGCGCGCCGCCGGGTCCTGACCGCCGGGCCCGCCGTCATCCCATCGACCGGAAGGCCAGCCATGCCCGTGATCCGCACCGACGACGGCGTCGCCCTGTACACCGAGATCACCGGGACCGGCGCGCCGCTGCTGTTCCTGCATGAGTTCGCTGGTGACCACCGCAGCTGGGAGCCGCAGGTGCGGTACTTCTCGGGGAGCTACCGCTGCATCACGTACTCGGCGCGCGGCTACCCGCCGTCGGACGTCCCGGCCGAGCCGGGCGCGTACAGCCAGGATCGGGCGGTCGCCGACGCGATCGCCGTTCTGGATGCCGCGGGGGTGCAGCGTGCCCACGTGGTGGGCCTGTCCATGGGCGGGTTCACCACGCTGCACCTGATGATGCGCCACCCGGACCGGGTCCGGACCGCCGTGGTCGCCGGGGCAGGGTACGGCGCGCATCCCGACCGGCGGGCGGCGTTCCGGGCGGAGAGCGAGGCGATCGCGGACGCGTTCGAGGCCGAGGGCGCGTCGCAAGTCGCCCGGCGCTACGCGGTGGGCCCGGCCCGGGTGCAGTTCCAGAACAAGAACCCGCGCGGCTGGGCCGAGTTCGCCGCGGCACTCGGCGAGCACTCTGCGGTGGGCGCGGCGCTGACCATGCGCGGCGTCCAGGCCGCCCGGCCCTCGCTGTACGCGCTGCGCGATGAACTGGCCGCGATCACGGCGCCGGTGCTGATCCTCGTCGGCGACGAGGACGAGGGCTGCCTCGAGCCCGCGCTGATGCTCAAGCGCACGATCCCGAGCTCCGGGCTGGCCGTCATCCCGCAGACCGGCCACACGGCCAATCTCGAGGAGCCGGGCCTGTTCAACGCCGCGGTCGACCGGTTCCTCGCGCTCGCGGGTCGCGGCGGCTGGCGCCGCCGCGACCCGCGGTCCCTGTCAACCTCAACCACCGGCATGCGATAGCCGGCGCGTCGGCTACCTATATAGCTATAGCTAGGGTCGCTCGGCCACGAACGTTCCGCGTCCTCGGAGCACCACGACGTAGCCATCATCGACAAGGTCTGCGACTGCATGCCGAACCGTCAGCCGAGCTACGCCGTACTGCGCAGCCAACTCCAGCTCGCCAGGCAGCTTGTCGCCTGGCATCAGGCGGCTGGCGTCGATGTCTGCGCGTATGTCCGCTGCTACCTGTGACCAGAGGTGCTCGGGTTTGCGTCGTTCGATACGGTCTCGCCGGTCGTCCAGACTCATAGTGGTCATCTGTATCCCACCGCTGACCAGCACAAACAGCACACTACAGCTTAGGCGTACATAAGATGTCCACAGATGTATTAAGAGGTATGCTATCGATGACAAGCCCATCAGCGGAGGAGGCGTCGGCCGTGAAGCCAGCATCAGAGATGACGGAGACAGCGCAAGTCCAGATGACCGCCGCAAGCATCGAGAATGAGTTTCCTCACTGGAAAGTCTGGATAGGAACTGACCAGCTATTTCATGCGTGCATCCCGTGGGATACCAATATGTATGCGATGGCAAAGACCCTCACTGGCCTACGTGACGGAATTCTTGGATGTATACGGGTGCGCGAATTCGCACTTAATCAGCTCAATAATACTGGCGTCTTACCACCTATGTTCCTAGGTGAGCAGCATGACTTCCGAGTTCAGGAGGCACGCAAGGCTCTAGCGGGGAATTGCTCGGACGTTGCTAAGCTGCGCAACCACGTTCGCTCGCTAGTCCAGCTCGCAGATGATTGGGCGGACACCGAAGTGGATGACGAGCGTACTTATACACTCCCATGGGGAGGCATGCATATCCGAGCACAAGACGTCTCCGTGTTGTGCGAAACATGCTCAGCTAAACTGACTGAACTTGAATCGTAACTAACTAATGTAATTCGTTAGCAGTAGGTGGCGAGGGTCTTAAAGACCTCACCGGCAATCTTGGTCCAGATGGAGGGCTTAGCTCGTCGTGCCAGGCCTTGATCCAGGCGCGGATGTCGGCTTCGAGTTCGGCGACGCTGCGGTAGGTGGAGCGGCGGAGCTTGCGGTTGGTCAGCTCGGCGAACCACCGCACCACCAAGTTGACCCAACTGGCGCTCGTCGGGTGGAGTGCACAAGCTGAGCAGGCCATCCGCATGAGCAAGGTCCGAATCAAAGTCTCCGGTTGCATGCACTCCATGGCCGGCACCGAAACCTTCTGTGCTATCCGCTCTTACCTCGGGACTGCCATCCGGCATGGCATCGGCTGGCTCGGCGCAGTGAGGCGTGAGCCATTCTTATGAAGGTGCGCGGCGCAGGTGGCGGGCGGGTCAGCATCGCCGGGGTGGTGTGCTACCGGCCCGGCGACCGGCCGCATCTGTTCTACCAGCTGCGCGTCTACCGCCGCGGTAAGGGCGAGGCCAAGGGGTTCACCTGGAGCGACTACCGGGACCTGATCATCGCCACCCACCGTCAGCTGTCCGCCTCGCTGATCTGGTGCTGGGATAACCTCAACATCCACCTGGCCTCCGAACTGGCGGACTTCACCGCGAAAAACAAGCAATGGCTGCGGGTCTTCCGGCTGCCCGCCTCGGGCCGGATCTCAATCCGGCCGGAGGGCATCTGGTCGCTGCTCAAGCGGGCCATGGCCAACTTCGTCGTCGCCGACCTGGACGGCCTGGTCCGCATCGTCAAGCGCAAGCTGAAGAAGACCCAGTACCGGCCCCACCTGATCGACGGCTGCCTCGCCGCGACCGGCCTGGCCATCGAGCCCTGGTAGCAACATGCTTGCTTCCGGCCAGAATTTGCATGCGGTTCGGGATGTCCTTGTTGGGGGGCGGCGGGATACGGGGGGTAGCCTGGGTGCAGGCAGGAGCGTCTGCCGCACTCCGGGCTGCCGTGGCCCGCGCCCGCGGCGGCGGTGAGGACAAGGGCCGCTGGTTCGCGCTAGCTGGGACAGATCAGTCACCGCTGAGCCAGGCGATCAGGGCGCGGGGCAGTATCGCCGCGAGGGACATGGCGTGACTGACGACAGCGCGTTCAAGAAGCAGGTCCGGGCCCGGATGGCCGAGACCGGGGAGAAGTACACCGCCGCCCGCCGGATGGTCATCGCCGGGCGTGATCCGGGCCTGCCGCTGGTGGTGCTGCGGGTGTACCTGAATCCGTACGTGGACCTGGAGCTGACCGACGAGGCGGCCCGGGCATATGCGGCGGCCGATGAGCCGGGTCGGCGGGACATGACGAACCGGGTGCTGGCGGAGCACATCGAGATGGCCGGGGCCGAGGAGGCCGGGGCCACCGCCGGCTCGGAGATCCTGACGGTCCAGCTGCACATCGACGAGATCGATGAGGTGATACACCGGCGGATAGGACAGGCGGCCGGGGTATCCGCGGTGTCGGTCAGCGGGGACCAGGACCACGTCCGGGTTGATATCCGCGCCGCCCGGCCGGGCGTGGCGATCGGCCATGGCGGCGCGGAGGCCGACCGGCTCCGCGCTGAGCTGGAGGAGCTGACCGGCAAGCCGGTGCAGCTGAACATCCTGCAGATTCCTGGCCCGCCTGGCAAGGCGCTGGCGCGGGAAGAGGATCCGGGCGGGCGGGCTAGAGGCTAGCGACCGAAGCCCTGCCCCGCCCGACGATGACGCCGCGTCTTGACGGCTGCAGCCCGGGCGCCCTCCGGGAGCTGACGCTCCTATTTTCGTCAAGCCCTCCTCGATCGGGATTTGCAAACCCACGACGGCTCGCGGACGATCGCGTCGATGCGTCGCACGCCTGGCCGGGCGCCTGGTGGCAGGACCGGGTTACGGACCATCCGGTCAGCGCATCACGACGTCGAGTGGCGGCCACGGTGGGCCGAGTCGCAGAGTGCTGAGGAGTGCGCGAGCTGCTCGTTGCCTATCCGGGAACTGGTCGCCCGGATCCCAGCGCCATGCGGCGACCATGGCAAGAACTAGGCCTCGGCACTCGATCAGCAGGTCTTCATCAGCAGCGGCATAGCGCTCGCTCACATCTTCGGGGACATGGGCGAGGTCGAATTCGACGGGTCCGCGGCAGCACGTCTCGAAATCGATGAACAACGGTCCCGACTTCGTGCTGAGCACGTTGCCCGGGTGCGGCTCGCCGTGCAGCAGCTGCTCGGCACCGCCGCGGTCGACGATCGCCCGTCTGCGGCTCCGTAGCGTAGTGGTGAGAAGCTCCCGATCTGCGTCGGCAAGATCCGGAGTGAGGTTGCTGCTCCCCACAAGACGCTGAGCCGCTTCCACTCGATCGGTGAAGTGCGGCGTCCTGACATCGAGCTGGCGCATGCTGGCATGCAGTCGCTCGAGCGCATTCGCGTAGTCGGCTGGTGAGACCAGCCGAGGTGCCACAGGTGTGTAGTAGGTCCACAGCGTGACGACGAAACCATCACGCTCATAGACGCGCGGCTCTGCTCGGGGGTCCAGAGCAGCCACAGGGCTCTGGGTTTCCGCGAGCCGCCGGGCCAGCCCGATCTCGAACTGTGCGACCTGATGCGCTATTGGCGCGACGCGGGCAACGATGTCACAAGGCAGCAGGCGCACCGTTAGCTTGTTCGAATCGTGAAGGACGATCACGTCATCGACGGGCAGGCCAAGCGCCGAGGCGATCGACATGGCCGCAGCCAGCGCGCGCTGAATCTGAGATGGCTGCATCCAGCCGATCTTCTCACCGCTACCGCCCTCCGAGACTCGCAGGGCTCAGCAGGCGGGGATAGATCTCGCGGGCGATGTAGCGCTTGAGGCAGCGCAGGGTCTCTTTCTTGGACCTGCCTTCGGCGGTCCTCCGGGCGACGTAGTCCCTGCTGGGCTGGTGGCAGTGCATGCGGACCAGGGCGATGCGCCACAGGGCGCTGTTGGCGTCGCGATCGCCGCCGCGGTGCAGTCGATGCCGGTCGGTGCGGCCGGAGGACACCGGAACCGCGCAACGCCGCACAGGCGTGCGACCGAACGCCCGTGACCAGCAGCTGCCCGGCGGGGTCTACTCCGACGCCGGGCAGGCAACCGGCTCAGGCGCGACTGCGGTGACCAGCGGTGCGAGTTCGCCGTCCAGATCGCCGATCTCGGCCCGCAGGGCTTGCGGACGACGGACCAGGGATCGCAGCACTGCCTTGGTCGCGGACGCCGGATCAGTCAGCGGACCCGGCCGCAGGGCCGCGCAGGCAAGGGATCCCCAGACGGGCGAACGTTCGTGTCAGCGCACATGCTGGGGACCGCGGCAGCCGAGGCCCCCCGCTCCTGGTGACGCGACTAGCCGAAGACGCCGCTCCGGCGGACCAGGGTGACGCTGTCCATCACGGTGGGGCTGGCGATGCTGGTGATCCCGTTGCTGTTCTGGGTCGGGTCGATGGCCCGGACCAGGACGCTGGTCTCGCCGCCGGGGAACCGCGGAGCCTCGACGTCCAGGACGATGAAGCTCCAGTTGGCGTGGCGGTAGGCGGAGTAGTCGGCGACCGGGTCCGTGATGTCCTCGGCGGTGCCGGTGCCGCCGTCGGCGGTGTCCGTGCCGGTCCACTCCCAGACCAGCGGCGGGCCGGACGCATTGGCCGGGTCGCCGCCGCCGGTGGCCCCGTACCAGCCGGTGTACAGGCCCTGGCCACCGCCGCCCGCGCAGATGTAAGTGGTGCCGTCGGCCGCGGGATGGACGGTGCCGCCCGAGGGCACCACCTTGGTGACGTCGCCGCCGCGGATCGGGTAGCTGCGCTCGTAGGCGTGAACGTGCCCGCTGACCACCAGATCGACCTGGTAGCGGTCGAACAGGCTCTGCCACACCGTGCGGATCCCGCCGTCGGAGCCGTGCGTGGTGTTGGTGCAGAACACGCAGTTGTGGAAGCCGACGATGATGAAGTCGATCCCAGACCACGGCGCCCGGTACTCGGCCAGCCGCTCTGCCAGCCAGGCCGTCTGCTTGCCCTCGGTGTAGCCGTTGTTGTCGGACAGCTCAGCCGACAGGTCGTTGCCGTCGAGCTGGATGACGGCCACGTTGCCATAGGTGAACGCCTTGACCACCGGGGAGCCGGTGACCGACTGCGGGGCGTACGCCTGCGGGAACCTGGTGGTGAACCCGACGTAGCCGAAGTTGTCGAGGGGCTCCATCTCGTGGTTGCCGACGCCGACCTGCCACGGGATGGACTGCGCGGCGACCGGGCCGACGATGCCGAGGTAGGCGTCCCAGCTGGCCGGGCTGAAGTCGGTGACACCGGTCGGCACCCCGTTGGTGTAGTAGCCGGAGCCGTCGCCGGCGTAGCTGAGGTCGCCGACCACCACGTTGAACCTCGGCCGGAGTGCGCCGATGACCTGCGCTATCGGCAGACTGCTCTCGTCGCTGGTCGCCTCGTCGCCCACCATGGTGAACCGGAAGTTGCTCGGCCCCGGCGCCGCGGTGGTGAACGTGACGTCCTGGCTCCAGTTCACCCCGTCGTTGCTGACCGAGTAGTGGTATGTGGTGTTCGGGAAGAGGCCGGACAGCAGTGCGTTGCTGTACACCGTGTCCTCGGCGGGCTCACCGCTGATCGCGGGGACCGGCACGGTGCCGGAGAACGCAGCTTGCTCGATTCTGCCGTAGCCGTGGTCGAGGCCCCAGCGGACCTGCGGAGCGGGAACCGCGGGCGTCGCGCCGCCGGCGGTGCCCGCCGACCATGAGACGTACATCTGCCTGGTGGGGTCGGGGCCGTAGGCGATCCATTGCGGCGCCGAAGCGGTGGAAGCGGAGGCGGAGGACTGGCGCCAGAAGAGCGGGCCCGCAGCAGCAGCGAGGCCAAGGACGCCGGCACCCTTCAGCACGGTCCGCCGGCGGTACCGCGCCTTCAGGTAGTCGTGCATTTCCTGCACGGTCATGTCTTTGACGAGCTTCTCCGGTATTTCACCGTATGGGGTTTCCATGGCTGACGACCGTAAAGGCCGGATATGAACGGCTGCTAGCTCAGCGGCATAGGCGAGGCAAAGAGGGTCGGTCAAGCCCCTACGATTGCCAGCCCGTCCGGCCGTCGATGCGCTCGCGGATCAGGTCGGCTTGGCCGCAATGCGCCGCGTACTCGGCGATGATGTGCGTGAGTGCCCAGCGCAGTGACATCTCGCCCCAGCGCTCGCTGGTGAATATCTGCTCCAGCGACAGCCCGGCCACGGCCCGCCGGGCCGCGTCCTGCTCGGCGACGAGCCGGCCGAGATCGCGCTGCGCGCTGGCCGGGTCCACGTCGTCGAACGCACCGTCTGGCCGGTCCGGCGTCGAGTAGTAGTCGTCAATCTGCTCGCCGCCCCAGCGGCGGCGGAAGTAGGTGCGCTCGACGTCGGTGAGGTGCCGGACGATCCCGAGCAGGGACAGGCTGGACGGCGGCACCGAGCGCTCGGCGAGTTGCCCTGCCGTCAGGCCCGAGCAGCGCAGCAGCAGGCTGGCCCGGTACCTGTCCAGGAACCCGTCGAGCATCGGGCGCTCCGGCCCGGTGAACGGCTCATCCTGGCGGGCGAACTCCGGCGCGGTCCACGTCACGGGAGGCTTCCAGGCAAGCAGCCGCCGTCAGCTCCGGTGCTCGCGCACCTGGCGCTTGATCCGGGCCAGCATCGCGGCCAGCCCGCGCAGCCGCAGCGGGCTCACCAGGTCCTGCAGCCCGAGCCGGCTCGGGAACTCGCCCGGCGTGTCCAGCACCTCGTCCGCGCCGAGCCCGTCGAGCCCGGCGTGCAGGATGCCGGCGAAGCCCCGGGTGGTCGGCGCCTCCCTTGGCGCGTCAAAGAACAAGTGAACGACATCGTCGGCGTCCACCTCGACGGCCAGGAACAGCGGCGACTGGCACTCCGGCACCTGCTCGAGCAGGTCATGGTGGTCCGCGTACCTGGCGGGCAGCGGCGGCAGCTCCTCGGAGAACTCAAGCAGCAGCTGCAGCCGCTGCGAGTCCGGCATCGCCGTGAAGTCTTCGGCGATCTCCTGCAGCCGGGGATGCAGGGTGCCGGCATCGGCGGTCACGGCGCCTCGCCCCTGCGGATCGGCACCCGCACCGAGTTGCCCCACTCGGTCCACGACCCGTCGTAGTTGCGCACGTGCGGGTAGCCGAGCAGATGGTGCAGCACGAACCAGGTGTGGCTGGACCGCTCGCCGATCCGGCAGTACACCACGACGTCGTCGTCGGGGCGCAGCCCCGCCTCATCCTGGTAGATCGCCTCGAGTTCCTTGCGGGTCCGGAACGTGGCGTCCTCCGCGGCCGCACGGGCCCAGGGAACGTTCCTGGCGTCGGGAATGTGGCCGCCCCGCACCGCGCCCTCCTGTGGGTAGTCCGGCATGTGCAGCAGCTCGCCGCTGTACTCGCCGGGAGAGCGCACGTCGATCATGGGCAGGCCGAGGTGTGCCACAACCTGATCCCGGAACGCCCGTATGGTGCTGTCATCGCGCTCGACCACCGGGTAGCTGCCGCGGGACCGCGGCGGGACCTCGGTGCTCAGCGGCCGGCCCTCGGCGATCCACTTGGCCCGGCCCCCGTCGAGGAGACGCACGTCCGGGTGCCGAAATAGGCTGCACACCCACAGCGCGTACGCCGCCCACCAGTTGTTGCGGTCGCCGTACAGCACCAGCGTGGTGTCCCGGCTGATCCCCTTCTCCTCCATCAGCCGCGCGAAGTCCACGCCATGGACGTAGTCACGGGTCACCGGGTCGTTGAGCTCGGTGTGCCAGTCGAGCTTGACCGCGCCGGGGATGTGGCCGGTCTCGTAGAGCAGCACGTCCTCGTCGGACTCGGCGACGACAAGCGCGGGATCGTCCAGATGCTCGGCCAGCCAGTCGGTGGAGACCAGCATCTCCGGCCGGGCGTACTCCTGGAACTTCGATGCGGAATCGTACGGCACTGCCATGACCAACCTCCGCTGTAAGCCGATGTTTGACCGTCCAAGAGCCCGTAACGCAACGCTACTGCCTAGCGTCTCTGATCAGCTTAGGGATCGTTGGCGAACTGTGGTGGCTCGCCGGGACCTGGTTCCCATCGGGGCGGGGTGGCGTGGGCGTGGAGATGGAATCCAGCGCCGAGCGCAGCTCCGCGTGGCTGATGCCTGTTGATGGGTGAGCTGATCGCGTGCGCGCCCTGGTACCTGTCGGCTGCGCGGGGCAGCCGGGCGGTCCGTGTGAGCGTGTCCCTCCGGACGCTTGCCCGCCGGGCCCGAGGGTCTGTCGGGGGAGGGAGCCTGGCGTCGCCTGGGCGCCGGGCGTGTGGTACGCCGCCGGGTCGGGCCGGTCTTAGACCGGTCCCTCCAGCTGGTCTGCGGAGCGGTGATAACTGCTATGGCTTCGAGATCGTCGGCGAGTGAGCGGATGGCCAGGGCGCCGCTGGTACGGTCCGCAACGGTCTTGCGCTGGTGGGTGAGGCCGCGTGCGGCGATGCGCTGCCATGCGCCCTGGTCACGGTCGCCCTGCCAGCCGCAGGCTGGGCACCGGGCCCATTTCCAGCCGGGTGTGGTGATCTGGTCCGGTGCCTTGCAGTGCCGCAGGACGACCAGGCAGCGGGGGCAGCGCCGGGAGGTGTCCCGGGCGGGCACGGTGACCACGGCGATGCCTGACTCGGCGGCGATGTGCCGTATCCAGCTGGCGATTTTCCCGCGGACTGTCTGGGAGAGCCGGGTGTTCAGGGTGCGGCCCATGCCCTTGGCTTCCATCGAGCGCAGATCTTCTAGGTAGATCACGCTGGCCCTGGCCGTGATCGCCTGGTCCACCGTCCACCGTGCTGCTGACCGGGCTAGCGCGTTGTTGAGGTTCGACCGGCGCTCGCTGACCTGGCGGAACTGTTCGGCCAGGATGGCCCTGCGGGCGTTCAGCGGGTGCCGCTGATCGCCGGCGATGAGGCGGTCGTAATGGCTGGCCTTGGCATGCAGCGCCTCGCCCTGACGCCGCAGCCGGTGCGCTTTCGCCAGCACTCCGCCCGCCCGGTACTGGGCCCCGCTTCCGGCAGCCGTGATCGTCTGGTCGGCGTTCAGGCGGGCCGCGCCTGCACTGAGCAGGGTGTTGAGCCCCCAGTCCACACCGAGCGCGATCACATGCCCGGCCCGACGGCTCGCCGGGACTGCATGAGTGAACGCGACGTCGGCGCGCACCTTCCCGTTGGCCAGCCGGAGTGTGGGCAGGTGCAGCACCGCCCCAGTGGGGACGGTTGGTGGCAGGGCGATCGGGCACGCCACCCAGGTCCAATCCCGGTAGCTCTGCGGGTCTGGCCGTGCCGGGAGCTGCAAGCGCAGCAGTGCCCGCCCGGGGTCTGCCGCGGACCGCTCGATGGTCGCTTGCTGCCGGTCGCACGCGCACAACAGCAGCAGCGCGGCCACCGACGGCGCGGCCTGCATCTCGAACAGATCGATGGGCAACCGCCCCTCGGCGCCGACGAAGCGCAGGACCTGGCGGGTGCTCGCCTTAAAGACACTGGAGGGCAGGTGGCCGCCGGTCATCGCGCCACGTACCGCCTCCCATTCCTTTGTGGTGCGCTTGAGCGGGTCGGCGGGCCAGGTAGCCAGCACAGCGCTGGTCAGTTCTTTCCGCCAGATCGCCGAACGCAGCGCCCGGCCCGCCTGCTCCTGGGCCATCCGCACGATCCGGTCGTTGACCGTGATCCCCTCCGGGACCTTGACAGCCCAGCCCAGCCCGCCGAACTAGCGCGCAGCTCCCGTCCTGCGCAGCCAGCAACGATCCCTATCCCGTGGCGCCCGGCACCCACGTACCGGCCTTCCCGCCGGATACGTCCGTCGCCGGGCATCACCTTCATCGCCTCGCCGTCAGCGGCGCCGAACCGGCGCTCGCACCGTACCCAGACCACCGGGATCTTCCCGGTGTCAGCCCACACCCGAAACGTCACCGGGTGTATCCCCAGGTGCCGCGCGGCCTTCGACCGGAGATCGGCTCAGCATACTTCTCTGACTAGAGTCAGGGAATGCAGCAGGAGATGGTCGGTCAGGTCCGGAGCTTCAACCGGGCCGTGACCCAGCGAACCGGCGCCCTCAACGACACGTTCCTGTCCCGCGGCCGCCCGCTCGGCCAGGCGCGAGTGCTGTGGGAGGTCGGGCCGGATGGCAGCGACCTGCGGTCCCTGCGGCGGCGGCTTGACCTTGACTCGGGCTACCTGAGCCGGCTGCTGCGGTTGCTGGAAGCCGACGGCCTGGTGGCTGTCAGGCCGAGCCAGGCCGATCGGCGGGTGCGCATCGCGCGGCTGACCCGCCGGGGCCTGGCCGAGCGGGCCGAGCTCGACCGGCTCTCCGACGACGCGGCCGTGTCGATCCTGCGGCCGCTCAGTTCCGCGCAGCGCACCCGGCTTGTCGCGGCCATGGCCGAGGTGGAGCGGCTGCTGGCGGCCTCGGCGGTCCAGGTCGCCGTGCGCGACCCGAGACAGCCGGACGCACGGTTCTGCCTGCAGGCCTATTTCTCCGAGCTGTCCCGCCGCTTCGACACCGGGTTCGACCCCGCCGTGAGCATCTCCGCCGACGACGATGAGCTGACCCCGCCCGCTGGCCTGCTGCTGGTCGCGACCCTGCGCGGCGAGCCGGTCGGGTGCGGCGCGCTGAAGTTCCACGACGGCGCGCCGACCGAGATCAAGCGGATGTGGGTGGCCCCGGCAGTCCGCGGGCTCGGGCTCGGGCGCCGCCTCCTCGCCAGCCTGGAGTCCCGCGCGGCCGCGAGCGGAGCCCGTGCGGTCCGGCTGGAGACCAACCGCGCCCTGGCTGAGGCCATTGCCCTGTACCGGACGGCCGGCTACCGCGAGGTCGCCGCGTTCAACGACGAGCCCTACGCCCACCACTGGTTCGAGAAGACCCTCGACAAGCATGAGAACCCATGAACTTGGCTTCGGGACGAAGAGGCCGCCGGTTCCCCCGGATGGCACACCGCACCGGCGTGGGCATCATGACCGTCTCGCCGTCGATCCCGACCAGGATTTCCGGCTCTTCGGCCTAAGCCGATTCGGCGCCCTTGAATCCGTGTGCCGGGGGCGGTGGACCGACGTGTACCGGGCAGGCATCAAGCAAAGCCCAGGGCGCTGACGCCGGGCCCGCGACGCATGCGGCGCTCTTCGCGTGCAGTTGTAGGTTGACGTCGATGATCATGTTCCTTGCCCTGAAGAGCGAGGCGCCCAACGACCGGACGACCGTGGTGTCCGGCCGTGGTAGGGCAGGCAGGGCAGCCCGCGGACAGCGAGGCCTTCGATCGCGAACACCTTGCCTGCGTGCGGCTGGCGGGCCAGCGCGTCGTCGTCGAGGCCGGTCCGCGCGGTGGTGACGAACAGCGTGTCCCGGCGGGGGCCGCCGAATGCGCATGAGGTCGGTCGCTCGACCGGGAGCTGCACCCTCGCGAGAAGCGATCCGTCCGGTGCGTACCGGTGGATGGCCCCGCCGTTCCACAGGGCGACCCAGATCCCGCCCTCCTCGTCGACCGTGAGCCCGTCCGGCGCCACGCCTGGCTGGTCGATGTGCACCAGAGTGCGGCGGTCGCTGATCGCCCCGCTCGGGCCGTCGAACCGGAACACGTCGACGCATCCGGTGCCGCTGTCGTTGAGGTACATCGTGCTGGCGTCGGGACTCCAGCCGATGCCGTTGGAGATGGTCAGGCCAGTGAGCACGGTGGTGCAGCTGCCGTCGAGTTCAAGGCGGTACAGGGTCCCGGCGCCCGGCGACTCGTCGTAGGCCATCGTCCCGGCCCAGAAGCGTCCTTGCGGGTCGCAGGCCCCGTCGTTCATCCGCATGTCCGTGCTACCGCCCTCGGCCTGTGCGAGCTCCTGGATCGAGCCGGCGTCGTTGGCGAACAGGAATCCCTTGCCCGCGGCGAGCACGTACCCGCCCCCGGCGGCCGGCGCGACCGCGCCGATGTGCCGGTCGACCGAGATTGTCTCAACGCGTTCCAGGGTGCCATCGGGGTTCAGCGTTCCCCGATGCATCTTGCGCCCCAGGATGTCAACCCACAGCAGCTCCTGGCGCTCTTCGTGCCAGCGCGGGCCCTCGCTCAGCAGCCCCGGGGTTACCGACCAAACCATCACTTCGTTGGCGCTCATACGGTGAGGTCCACCACGACTTTGATGTCTTCTGGCTGCCGGTCGAGCGCCTCGGTCCAGAACGTGACCGGCACCCGGCGTGTGATCAGCCCGTCCAGCCACCCAGGCTCGGCGGTTGCGAGCGCTTCGGCAGCCCGCACGAGCAGGGCGCCGACCTGCATGCCCGGGTCCCGGACCTCTTCGATGGCAGCGGTCCCCTTCTGGCCCGGCACGACTGTCATCGCGCGCATATGCGCTTTGTCGCGCCCGGCTGTCGCGTCTGCCTCATCCGGCAGGGGTGATGACGGGCCGTGGTCAGGATCCGGATGATGGAATCATGGCCTCATCGCCGCACCAGCTGTTCGACGTCGTGGTCGTCGGCGCAGGACCCGCGGGGGTCGTCGCGGCGCTCCGTGCGGCCCGTCTGGGAGCTAGCACGGCGCTGATCACCCGCGATCAGTTCGGGGGAATGGCCGCGAACGACGGGCCCGTGCCGGTGCGCACGCTGGCCCAAGCGGCGCGGCTGATCCGCGAGGCCAGGCAGCTCCCGCTCTACGGGATCGCGGGCGGCGAACCCTCGCTCGACTACGCCCGGCTGCTAGCCCGCGTCCGCGACGTGACCGCGGACGCACGCGAGCACACGCTGCTGCGCGACGATCTGGAGCGCGCCGGGGTGAGCATCTACGAGCACGCCGGCACTGCGCGCTTCGCCAGCCCCCACACGCTCGACAGCGACAATGCGCCGCTGCTTCGGGCAGAGAAGGTCATCCTCTGCACCGGAGGAGCCTCACGGCCGTTGGCGGTGCCCGGCTTCGACCTGACCGCGACACACAGCGACGCGTGGCACCTTTCCTCGGTGCCGCCGTCGCTGGTCGTGATCGGAGCTGGCGCGACCGGAGTGCAGGTGGCATCGATCTTCAACGCGTTCGGCTCACGGGTCTATCTCGTTGAGATCGCTCCCCGCATCTTGATGAGTGAGGACCGAGAGGTCTCCGAAGCGGTCACTGCCGCCATGGCGGCGTCCGGCGTCCAGGTGCTCGCGGACGCCGGGACGATCGACCGCTTCGAGCGCTGTGCGACCGGCGTGCGGCTCATTCATTCGACAAGCTCCGGGCAGCACAGCATCGACGCCACGCTGGCCGTGGTGGCGGCCGGATGGGTCGCGGCCACCACCGGGCTGGGCCTCGACCGGGCCGGCGTGCGGACGGACCGGCGCGGATACGTCCAGGTCGACGCGCAGTTGCGCACGATCGTGCCGCACGTCTTCGCCGCCGGCGACGTCACCGGGCGCGCGCTGGTCGTGCACGAGGCGGTCCGCCAGGGGCTAGTGGCCGCGACCAACGCCGTCCTCGGAGCAACCACGGTCCTGCCTTCCCAGGTGAGCCCCATCGGCAGCTTCACGGACCCCGAGTACGCCTCGGCCGGGCTGACCGAGGCGGCAGCCCGGGAGAACCGCGAGGTGGTCGCGGCGACGGTGCGCTTCAACTCGATCCCGCGACCGATCATCGATGGCCGCCAGACGGGGTTCTGCAAACTGGTCGTCGACCGCGAACTCCATACGATTCTGGGCTGCCACGTCGTAGGGGAGCGCGCGGTCGAGCTCGCGCAGCTGGCAGCGACAGCGATGGCCGCGAAGATGCCCGTCGAGGAACTGGCATTGGTCCCGTTCTCGTTTCCCACCTACGCGAACGCCCTGGGCCGCGCGGCGGTCCTCGCCGCGATCGAACTCGACCACACCGGAATGTGGGCCGTTGATCATTTCGAAACGGCAGTGGAGGCCGGAGTTGCCTGAGCTCGCTGCGGGCGCGCGGTATCAGAACCACGCCCTTACCGAATAGGAGAAAGATCTTGGCAACCCCTTCAGCAGGCACGCCCCGGCCGGGCGTCCAGGTCGGCTCCACGAGCGAATTCAGCTTGTTCTTCCGCGTCAGGCCAGGCCACGAGAATGACCTGCGGGAAGCGGTCCAGGCGCTGCAGAACAGTCCCGGTTACCGGCCAGGGGACTACGACTTGCCGATCGCGGTCATTCACGAAGCCAGGTTCGTGCTGTTCGACGGTGACACCCGGTTGCTTTTCGCGACGAGCTTCGATGGCCCGTGGGATTCCTACATGGAGGACTTCGCGTCCAAGCCGCTGCAGCTCTTCGACTCGATCTTCCGGCACGTCGAGGGCTACGAGGGCCTGCCGGACCTTACCGCGGTGAAGGATTTCATCTTGAGCGCACAGGTTACCGCCGGAGCCTACGCCCGGAATTACCCCGGCACAGTGAAGGAGATCCGCAAGGCGCTGCGGGTGAACGAGGCCTTCCAGCAAGTCCTCGACGATCCTGGCGCCGCGGACGCGCTGCGGCACCCCGCACTGAAGCCGCTGCTCAACGAGGCCGCAGACGCCTAGGCGAGCCGCTGCGGACGAACCGTGAACCCAGCGGAAGGCGGGCGATGTCGCATCACATCTCCGGGCCGCGAGCCGCGGCCGAGCCGATCGCGGACATCACTGACTTGTACGCGTTCCCGAGTCCCGAGCACTCAGGCCGGCTCGTCCTGGTGCTGAACACGCTGCCGTTCGCGCCGCCGTCGGCGGTCTTCTCCGACGGGCTCATCTACCGCTTCCGGCTGCGGCCGCTCACCGCGAACACCCAGCAGGATGGGGCGCCATTCGCCGCGGGCGGCGACGAGAGCGTGATCGACTGCGTGTTCTCGGCCCCCGCGGGCCGAGACGGCGCGAACGGCCCGGAGCAAGACGGCACGTGCTCGATGCCGACCGGCGGGGCGGTCTCGATAAGGGTGACCGACGAGTGCGGAGGCCAGGCCCACGGCGTTCGCGTGTTCGCCGGCCCGCGGTGGGATCCGTTCATCATGGATGCGCCGGCCGCACTGAAGACGATCGCCACGGGCAAGCTCGCGTTCGCCGATCCGGGCGCGATCTACCTCGACGGCAAGAACGTCCTCAGCCTGGTGGTCGAGGTCGACCGCACCGTGCTGCCCGGCGGTGCCGAGCTGGTCGGCGTGGTCGCGGAGACCTTGACGCGCGGCAGCCTCAACGTCCGCCTCGAGCGCGCCGGGCGGCCCGAGGTGCCCAACCTGATGCTGGCGCCGAAGCAGTTCGACCCGGTGAACCGCGACCTCGAGATCCGCGACCTTTACAACATGGACGACGCGTTCGACCTCAGCCACGCCTACGAGAGCGCGTACCGGGCCCGGCTGAACGCAAACCTGGCGTTCTGGGACAGCCTGGACGGTAAGACCGACTGGCCACCTGGCGAGGATGGCGCGCACCCGCTAACCGAACTCATCCTCGCGGACTTCCTCGTCGTCGACGTCACCAAGCCGTACGGGGAGCAGGGTTCATTCCTGGAGATCGAGCTCGCCACCAGGCGCGGGGAAGCTCACCGGACCTGTGGTGGCCGGGCGCTCAACGACGATGTGATGGACACGATCTTCACGCTGCTCGTGAACGCGGGGAACGGGCCCGTCATCCGCGACGGCGTCGATCAGGCGACGAGGCCCGCCTCGCGCGCGTTCCCCTACCTGGCGCCCCCGAATCCGGATCCCCCGGAGGCTCCCCGTCATGTGCAGTGAACGAACGTCCGCGGACACCGTGACGACCGCGGCGAGCACCGCTCTCGAGCTCGATGACATTCAGTCCGGAATGCTTCACCAGCGGCCGTCCTCCTACGTCGGCACCTACCTCCTGCTTCGCATCGACAGCCGCGAGGCGGGACGGGAGCTGGTCCAGCGGCTGCTCCCGGTGATCGAGTCCGCCCGGTCCTCATCCGATCCGGCGCGGAACGCGTGGATCTCGGTGGCATTCACCTATCAGGGGCTGAAGGCGCTGGGCGTGCCCCAGGACTCGCTCGACAGCTTCGCGCCGGAATTCCGGCAGGGCATGGCGGCCCGCGCGGCGGAGCTGGGCGATGTCGGCGACAGCAGCCCGGAGAACTGGGAGAAGCCGCTCGGAAGCCCCGAGGCCCACGTTGCGCTGTCGGTGCTATCGTCCGAAGCCGCGCGGCTGGAGAGCCTGGCCGAGCGGGCCCGCCACGCGCACGAGCAGCTAGCCGGCGTCGAGGTCATCTGGCACCAGGATTGCTACCAGCTCCCGACGGGGCGCACCTCCTTCGGCTTCAAGGACGGAATCGGGCAGCCTGCGGTGGAAGGAAGCGGAATCCCTGGCTCCAACCCGGACGAGCGGCCAATCAAGGCGGGCGAGTTCATCCTTGGATATCCGGACGAGACCGGAAGCGTGGGGCCGATGCCGACCCCCGAGGTCCTCGGCCGCAACGGCACCTATCTGGCCTTCCGGAAACTCCACACCCGGGTGGCCGCATACCGGCAGTATCTTCACGCCAAAGCGGCGAGCCGCGAGGAGGAGGCGCTGCTTGGCGCGAAGATGGTCGGCCGCTGGCAGAGCGGCGCGCCGCTCGCGCTATCCCCCGAGCAAGACGATCCCGATCTCGGCGCGGACCCAGGCCGCAACAACCGCTTTGGCTACAGCGATGATCTCCGCGGATTCAAGTGTCCGGCCGGCGCGCATGCCCGCCGTACGAACCCCCGGGACGCGCTCGATCACGAGATGAGCGTCGACGTCCGCCTGCACCGCATGCTCCGGCTCGGCACGAGCTACGGCCCGATGCTCCCCGAAGGCGTCTTCGAGGACGACGGCGCGGACCGTGGCATCATCTTCGTCTTCGTCGGAGCTCACCCCAAGCGCCAGTTCGAGTTCGTCAAGACACAGTGGCTGAACGACGGCATCTTCATCGGCGCGCCCGCCGAGAAAGATCCGCTCGCCGGAGCGAACGACGGAACGGGCACCTACACCATCCCCCACCGGCCGATCCGCCGCCGGCTGCAGAGCCTGCCGCCGTTCGTGATCACCCGCGGCGGGGAGTACTGCTTCGCCCCGGGCTTGCGGGCGCTGCGCTGGCTGGCGGAGCTGGACACCCAGAACGGCTGAACAGGAAAGAAGGAAACGTGGCAACGAGCCCAGCACGCACCGACCGCTGGAAGGCACTCGATTTCGGCCCGCCGCTCGGATGCCGAGGAACCCGATCTGCCCGTGCTCGTCGAGTACACGCAGGACGAGAGGGTGGCGGTCATCACGCTGAACCGGCCGCACGCGGACAACGCGATCACCACGGCGATGGGGGCGCGCCTGACCGAGATCCTGGAGACGATCGCGGTTCGGCCCGCAGTCCGCGCCGTCATCCTCACCGGAGCCGGTCGCCGGGCCTTCTCCGTCGGTAGCGACCTCCGCCAGCGCAAGGGCATGACCAAAGAGGACTGGCTGCGGCAGCGCCAGGACTTCGACCGGACCCTCTACACCGTGCGCCAGCTGCGGAAGCCGATCTTCACCGCCGTCAACGGCATCGCCTACGGCGGCGGCTGTGAGCTCGCCCAGAGCACCGACTTCATCATCGCATCCGACAACGCCACCTTCGGCCAGCCCGAGGCGATGCTCGGCCTCGCGGCCGGGGGCGGCTCGCCAGCGCTGCTCCCGCGCCTGCTCCCGCCGGGCAGGGCCATGCAGATGCTGATGACCGGCGATCCGATCAGCGCGCAGGAAGCGCACCGGCTAGGGATGGTCAACGAGCTCTACGCTCAAGACGAGCTCATCGACGCCGCCCACCGGATCGCGGAGAAGATCGCGAGCAACTCACCCACCGCCGTACAGGCAGTCAAGCAGGCGGTCCGGATGGGCCAGGGGGAGCCGATTGAGCAGGCCATCGCGATCATGATGGAGGAGCACTGGCGCTCTGCCGTCCATCCCGATCGCGCCGAAGGCATCGGCGCATTCAACGAAGACCGCGAACCCAGCTTCCAGGATCCCGACCACTGATGCGCCGCGCAGAGCACCACGCGCACTCATAACCCACAGGTCGCAGGTTCATCCGGCCACCCCCGACCAGCTCAGAGGCTGCTTGCGGACAGCGGGCAGCCTCTGATCCTCCCTGAGTGACTCAGTTATGCGGGGCGATCGCCGAGAGCTCCACCGGCCCGGCCTCGGTCAGCACGGTCTCGGCCCAGTGGCCGTTACGGGATTGCCGCCATCCCGTCCGGCCGGGTCGTGCTTGCCATAGCCAAGGTGGTCATCGAGCTCGCCCTCCAGGGCGCCCTCGACCACCATCTTGGTCAGCTTCCCCCAGCAGCCTGCCCTCGCTCGTCAGCTGCAGCCCGCCCGTGCGCGCCGGCTCGGTCAGCTCGCGCAGCAACTGCTCATCGGCTTCCGCCTAGAAACCAGGTCACCCCCTCGTGGGTGAAGCCAAGAAGCCTCATCACGCGGCACGGTGGCAGTGTGCGCAGGCGGACTGGGAGGCGACATGACGAGATCAGGGCAAGGTGCCGGGAGGCCGCCGCTGGCCAACATCGCGGCGGGCACCAGCAGGTCGGCGGCGCAGCCGGGGAACTTGGGCTTTGCCGGTAAGGCAGCGCTGGGGCTGATCGGGCTGGGCGTGGTGGGTCATGTGCTGCGAAGCCGCCGCTTACAAGAGCGGGTGGTCGTCGGCGTCATCGTACTGGAGGCGCTGCGAGGGCTGGGTCAGGAAAACCGGGCTAGCGCCTTCGAGCGCCTGGCTGCCTGGAATAAACGGCAGGTCCAGCTCCTTGAGCGCAAAGCTGAACAGCAGGGCCGGCGCCTTGAACGCAAAACTGAACGGCAGGCCCGGCGCCTTGAACGCAAAGCTAGGCGCCTTGAGCGCAAAGCTAAACGGCAGGCCCGGCGCCTCACTGCAGGGGACAAAACTAAGGATCCGCAGGCCCAGAGCTGAGGTTGGTCACCGCGTTCTGGGCCCCGCCGGCTTCGCCGCTTTGCTCATCAGGCACCGATGAGACGGTCACGCTTCCGAGCTGGGAGGCCAGCGCGCCCGCGAGCCGCCAGGTCTTGGGTAACTTACACACGGGTGGTCGACGAGGAGGTCGGCATGGCCAACCTGAAGAAGGTCGACCACATCGTCGTTTTGATGCTCGAGAACCGCTCGTTTGATCACATGCTCGGGTACCTGTCCCTTGAGGGTGGCCGCGGCGATGTCGACGGTTTGCGGAGGGAGTTCGCCAACGAGTACGGCGGGCGCAGCTATCCCGTCCACCATCTCGGCAGCACGGCGATCGCGGATGATCCCGATCATTCCGCCAGCTCGGTCGACCTGCAGGCCGGTGGCGGCGCGATGAACGGCTTCGTCACGAGCTTCGCCGACACGCTCGCGCGCCGCGGTATCCGGGATGGGGATCCGGGCCGGGTGATGGGTTACTACAACGCCGCCGATGTCCCGGTCTACGATCACCTGGCGCGCGAGTTCGCGGTGTGCGATCGGTGGTTCAGCTCGGTTCCCGGGGCGACCTGGCCGAACCGGCTGTACGCGATTTGCGGCCGCGCCGCGGGCAGCCGCGATGACCTGCCGCACAACCTTCCCCCGCTGTATGACCAGCCGTCGTTTGTGCGGCATCTGGACGCCCACGGCATCTCGTGGCGCTGGTATTCATTCGAAGCGGCGGGCACCTTGCGTTTCGCCGACGCCCGCTATGCGCTCGGCCACCACGACAGGTTCGCGTTCTTCAGCACGACCAAACTGAACTGGAAAACCAGGCTCGAGAGGGTCGACGCTGATACGGCGAGCTTTCTCCAGGACGCCGCCCGGGGCACGCTGCCGTCGGTTGCCTGGATCGATCCGAACTTCAGCAACTTCAACCCCGTCGGTTTCCAGCCCAATGACGACCATGCACCCGCGGACATCAAAGATGGCCAGGAGCTGGTGCTTGCCGTCTACCATGCGCTGGCCGCCAGCCCGCAGTGGGAGAAAACGCTGCTGGTCATCTCCTATGACGAGCATGGCGGCTTCTTCGATCACGTCGCGCCGCCCGGCGCGCCGGACGACGACCCGCAGGTGTTCGGCCGCTACGGGCCGCGGGTACCGGCGCTGGTCGTCTCGCCGTGGGTCGAGCCACGCGCAGTATCACATACGGTCTTGGATCACACGTCGATTATCAAGACGATCCTGCTGCGGTTCTGCCCCGACGCGCTCAACGACCCCCAGCGGCATCACGGGCTGCTCGCGCGGGTCACGAGCGCCGGGCGCCCGCATCCCATGGGAGCGCGGGTGGCGCACGCCCATGATCTGGGGGAGCTGCTCACCCGCACCGTGCCACGGCCAGCTCCCGCCCGGTACGCGCTGATCCACGACGCCGCGGCGCGCGCGGCAACCAGAACGCGAGGCGAGCCAATCGACGGGGACCCCCTCGGCCGCCCCCCGGCGACCGATCTCCAGATCCGCGTCGCCGCGGCGATACGCGAGCTGAGAAGACGAGGGCACCCGGCAAACAGGTCGTAGGTCCACCTTCGGAGCGCCCTGGTTATCCGAGCACCGGGGGTTCATCCGAAACGGGCCATCACCGCTGATCCAGGGCGGTCTCAGGCGATGATCAGGTGGAGGCTACTGGCGATGAGCCACAGGCCGAGGATCAGGCTCCCCCAGATGATCACCTGTTCGGTATGGGCGTCTATCCAGGTCCTGAACCTGGCCAGGAACGCGTGGCTCTGGTCGGGCCTGACGCCGGCGTAGACCTCCATGGCCAGGTAGGACGACGAGGCCAGCACGCAGAAAAAGAACAGCGCGAGGAAGCTCCCGGCACTGGCCAGCTTGGCCTCGGTGACCGTGGCGGCGCCCGCGCTGATCAGAACCCAGGGCTGGAGGGCGGGCGCCAGGGCCATGGCGAACCGCGGGGACATGCTGTCCACGCTCGCCTGCCACTTCGGCGGCTTCTTCGCCGGCTTCGGCCGCCCCATCCGCCGGCGGTGCCGGACCGCGATCACGACCAGGACGACCCCGATAGCGATCTTCACCGCCAGCGACGCGAGGGAGGGTGCCGTGTTCGGCTTCGGAGGGTCGTTACCGGTAGCGAGCACCGTGACCGTGACCACGATCGCCAGGGACACCAGCCACCCGAACACGAAGGCCGCGCCCTTTCTCACGCCGCGCTGGGACGGCAGCACGACGATGAATGCCGTCAGCGGCAGCGGGTCGAGTGCTATCGCCAGGCCGATCAGGACAAGGTCAAGCACCACGGCATGTCCTCCCTTCTACCCGGCGAAGGTGAGGAAGGACACGTACAGCTGGTCGCGGCGACCGCGTATCTTACCAGGCACCGTCCGGCCGGACGATGCCTGGCGTGCGGCCGTGGGGTGCCTGGCATCACGGTACCGATCATCGTGTCGCCATGATGCAGCGCCTGAGTTGGCTTGCTCGGAAGCCTGGACGGGCCTGCGGGGGATGAGGACCGCGAGGACGAGCCCGATCAGCGCGATCACCAGCATGGTGGTGAGGGCCACGGCGAACGGCCTGCCCTCGGGCAGCTTGACGGCGACCAGGACCGAGCCGACCAGGGCGGTGCCCAGCGACGATCCCAGGTTGGAGACGCTGCGGGACAGGCCGGAGATCTCGCCCTGGTCGGCGTCGGGGAAGCTGGACTGGACCACGTTGACCGACGAGGTCAGCATGACCCCGACCCCGGCGCCGAACAGCAGCAGCCCCGGCACCCAGGTCCAGATGCCCGAGTGCGCCCGGACCAGGGCCAGCAGCAAGATCATGCCGACGGCGGTGACCAGGAAGCCAGCGATGATCAGCCACCGCTGCGGATGCCGCCGGGCGAACCGGTCGGCACCGGCGGAGGCGGCCAGGATCCCGATGGTGGCCGGGGTGAGTATCAGCCCGGTCTGGATCGCGTTGTACTTCCAGACCTCCTGCAGGTAGACCGAGACCACGAAGAACGACCCTTGCAGGATCAGCCACTGGATGGTCTGGGTCCCCAGTCCCAGGTTGGCGACCTTGTTGCGGAACAGCCGCAGCGGGAGCAGCACGTCCCGGCCCTTCTTCTCGCCGGCCCGCACGTGCAGGAAGAACCACACCAGGAACAGCGCGCCGATGCCGACGAACAGCCAGACCGGGGAGATCGAGCCCTTCGGGATCACCACCGTGTTCCCAATGGTGAAGTCCTGCCGCGACTTGAGGAAGCCGTAGGTCCGGGACTGCAGCAGCCCGAGCACCACGAAGAACAGCCCCGCGGCGGACAGCACCGCCCCGGTCAGGTCGAACCGCGGCCGCGGCCCGGCGGGAGCCGGGTCGGTGATCTTGCGGGCGAGCACGATGATCCAGGCCACCACCAGGACCTGCAGCCCGAACGAGGCCCGCCAGCTGATCGCGCTGGTCACCAGGCCCCCGATCAGCGGCCCGGCGGCCGCGCCCAGGCCGCCCGCGCCGCTGACCACCCCGAAGTACCGGGCCCGCGACTTGACGTCGGGGAAGGTCACCGTGACCAGGATGTAGATGGGCGGGATCATCAGCGCCGAGCCCACGCCCTCCAGCAGCGAGTACCCGCCGATCAGCAGCGGAAGCCCCTGCGCGAGCGCCGCCAGCAGCCCCCCGACCGCGTAGACAGCCAGGCCGGCGATGAAGCACCGCTTGCGGCCCCAGATGTCGGTCAGCTTGCTGCCCGGGATCATCAGCGCCGCCATCGTCAGCGTGAACAGCGTGATCGCGGTCTGCACCCCGGCCACGTTGGTGCCCAGGTCCGTGGCGATCGCGCTGATGGCCACGTTCATGTTGGTGGCGGCGTAGCTGGCGATGAACTGGGCCAGCGCCAGCGGCAGGATCATCGCCCGGGCCGCGGCGCGCGTCATGCCCGCAGGCGTGTCAGTCAATGCGGCCTCGTACGCCCACCGGCGCATGCCGCCGGTGGCGAAGATCGAGGTGCTTCTCATATGCGGCGACGGCCGCCGCGATCGGGTAGGGCCCGCGGATCAGCTGAAGCTCAGCTGAGACGTCGCGGTAATCCAGGTCGGGATGGTCACCGCAGTCGCAGCAGATGAGCTCGAACTCGCTGGTGTAGCCGCCTCGCGGCTGGCCGTCGACGATGCGGGCCGGCTGGCGCCGCAGAACCACGGTCCAGCCCAGCGCGGGCTGATCACCGGTCTGCACCGCTGCCTCCCAGGAGCGGATCCACCCGGCCATCGGGACAGCGGGCCGCTGGTCCCGCGCCGCAGCTGGCCGGGCCCCTGTCACCGGTCCGCCCGTCGTGAGACTCGAACCTGGGTACGCCTTCGGGGTGGAAGCCAGCTGCGATGCGGGGCACATGCGGGTTACTGTACGGCCGTCTCACCGCCGTGCAGCGCTTCCTGAAGCTCCTTTTCGTCCTCGTTGGACAGAGAGGTCTTCAGCACGGTGCCGCCGAACCTGCTCATCGCCTCGACGGCCTTGTCCGGGGTTACCTTCTCGAGCATCAGGAACAGCGCCGACGTGCCCGGCTTGAGCATGCCGCGCACCTGGTCCTGGAACTGCTTGTCGATGCTGGTCTTGGCTACCTTGCCCATGAGGGCGCCCATCCCGGCGCCGATGGCCATGCCGAAGACCGGGATGAAGAACAGCAGGCCGAACAGCAATCCCCAGAACATGCCCCAGGTCGCCCCGCCGCCGACCGCGTGATGGTTGGTGTGGACGTGGTAGCCGCCGTCTTTGTCGCGCACGATCACCGCGATCGCGTCGGGCTGGATGATCAGGTCCTGGGCCAGCCGGCGCGCCTCTTCGGCGGCGGCATCCCCGGTCGCCTCATCCGGGTATCCGATGGCGATCAGATCAGCCATGGCCTTCTCCTTTCTCAGGATGTCGTCGGTGTTAATCCTGCCGTCGGCGCGCCACCGAATACATCACCCTCCCGTGGGTGAGTTCGGGCGGGCGCGATCGGGCAAGGATCAGGCAGAAGCGGCTTAGCGGCCATGGCAAGTGCGTGGCGAGCCTGGCACGGGAGGCGACATGTCCGGGAAGAAGAAGGCCAAGCAGCATGACACGAAGATCCAAGCGCCGGCCGCTACGGTGCAGGAGACCGAAGCGGGCCCGCCGCCGAAGATGAAGCGCAAGGAGTACGAGAAGCAGATGAGGCTGCTGCATGGCGAGCTGGTCGCCGTGCAGGAGTGGGTCAAGGAATCCGGGGCCAAAATCTGCATCGTGTTCGAGGGCCGGGACACCGCCGGGAAGGGAGGCACGATCAAACGGATCACCGAGCGGGTGAGCCCGCGGGTGTTCCGGGTCGTGGCCCTGCCCGCCCCGACCGAGCGGGAGAAGTCGCAGATGTACATCCAGCGCTACCTCCCGCACTTCCCGGCCGCCGGCGAGGTCGTGATCTTCGACCGCAGCTGGTACAACCGGGCGGGCGTCGAGCCGGTAATGGGCTTTTGCACGCCGGAGCAGACCGACCGGTTCCTGGAGCTGGTGCCGGGGGTCGAGAAGGCCATGGCCGATGACGGGATCCTGCTGCTGAAGTACTGGCTGGAGGTCAGCGCCGACGAGCAGACCCGGCGGCTGAAGAGCCGCATCCACGACCCGCGGAAGATCTGGAAGCTCTCGGAGATGGACCTGAAGTCCTACAGCCGCTGGTATGACTACTCCCGGGCCAGGGACGCGATGTTCGCCGCCACCGACACCGCGTGGGCGCCCTGGTACATCGCGCGCACCGACGACAAGAAGCGCGGCCGCCTCAACATCATCAGCCACCTGCTCAGCCAGGTCCCCTACAAGCCGCTCGCCCCCCGTGACGTCAAGCTGCCCAGGCGCCAGCGGGCCGGCGGCTACACGGAGCCGGACCTGCCGTTGCGGCACATCCCGACGCCGTTCTAGATAAGCAAGCAACAGCGCCGGCGGACTCCTATCCGAGGGTAGCGACGAGGATCGCCTTGATGGTGTGGAGGCGGTTCTCGGCCTGGTCGAACACGATGCTGGCGGCTGAGTTGAAAACCTCGCCGGTCACCTCGAGGCCGGAGGTCATGCCGGTGTGCTCCATGATCTCGCGACCCACGGTGGTGTTGGGGTCGTGGAACGCCGGCAGGCAGTGCATGAACTTGACCGCCGGGTTCCCCGATTTCTCCAGCAGGGCGGCGTTGACCTGATACGGCGTGAGGACCTTGACGCGCTCGGCCCACACGTCCTTGGACTCGCCCATCGACACCCAGACGTCGGTGTGGATGAAGTCCACGCCGCGGACCGCCTCGGCCGGGTTCTCGGTGACGGTGATGCGCGCGCCGGTGCGGCGGGCGATGCCGGTGGCGATCTCGACCACGTCCTTGGGCGGGTGCAGCTCGGCCGGGCCGGCCAGCCGCACGTCGCTGCCCATCAGCGCGCCCATGACCAGCAGCGAGCGGCCCATGTTGAACCGGCAGTCCCCGGTGAACGCGTAGCCGATCGCGTCGTAGGGCTTGTGGCTGGACTCGTGCATGGTCAGGAAATCGGCCAGCATCTGGGTCGGGTGCCACTCGTCGGTCAGCCCGTTGTACACCGGCACCCCGGCGTGGGCGGCCAGTTCCTCCACGTCGGCCTGGGCGTTGCCCCGGTACTCGATCGCGTCGTACATCCGGCCCAGGACGGCGGCGGTGTCGGCGATCGACTCCTTGTGCCCCAGCTGCGACCCGGACGGGTCCAGGTAGGTCACGTGCGCGCCCTGGTCGTAGGCGCCGACCTCGAACGCCGACCGGGTGCGGGTGGAGGTCTTCTCGAAGATCAGCGCGATGTTCTTGCCCGCCAGGTGCTGAGTCTCGGTGCCGGCGTATTTCGCGCTCTTGAGGGCCTCGGAGAGCTGTAGCAAGAACCTCAGCTCCTGC
Source organism: uncultured Actinomycetota bacterium (assembly GCA_963729365.1). Classification (GTDB taxonomy): domain Bacteria; phylum Actinomycetota; class Actinomycetes; order Streptosporangiales; family Streptosporangiaceae; genus JASHPR01. The sequence goes on along the minus strand of CAVSNQ010000023.1, from coordinate 77,287 downwards.
GGGGTGAAGTCGATCTCCTTGAGGAAGCTGCGGTTTTTCAGATTGAACGCCACGGAAGACTCCCGTCCTGGTGCGGGTCAGAACGCCGGGTCGCGTTCGATCGGGCAGGTCATGCAGTGGCCGCCACCGCGGCCCTTACCAAGCTCGAAGCCGGCGATCGTGATGACCTCGATCCCGGCCTTGCGCAGCGCGGTGTTGGTGCCGGTGTTGCGCTCGTAGGCCACGACCACTCCGGGCTCCAGCGCGACGACGTTGTTGCCGTCGTCCCACTGCTCGCGCTCGGCCTCGAAGGAGTCGCCGCCGGTCTCCACGATGCGCATCTTGCCCACGCCCAGGGCCCTGGCCATCAGCTCGGGCAGCGATCCCTGCTGTTCCTCCACCACCAGGTCGCCGGCCGCCTCGCCCGGCCGGATGGCCCAGGTGCGCGCCCCGCCGACCACCTGCGGGAACAGGGTGACCAGGTCGCGGTCGCACATCGTGATGACCGTGTCCAGGTGCATGTAGCTGCGGGACTTGGGCAGGTGCACCGCGAGCACCTGGTTCGCCGACCCGGCCCGGAACAGCGAGCGGGCGATCCACAGCACGGCCTGCGGGGTGGTGCGCTCGCCCATGCCGATCATGACGGTGCCGTTGCCGATCGGCTGCACGTCCCCGCCCTCGACGTGGCAGCGGCCCCAGTCCTCGTCGGTCCCGCCCAGCCAGATGGGGAACTCCTCGGCGGCGAACATCGGGTGGAACCGGTACACCGCCTCCATGATCATCGTCTCCGGCACCCGGGCCGGCTTGGTCATCGGGTTGATCGTGACGCCGCCGAAGATCCAGCACGACGGGTCGCGCTGGAACAGGAAGTTCGGCAAGGGCGGCAGCAGCATGCTGGTCGGGTCGGCCGACTCCCACACCAGCCCCACGTCCTGGGTCACGTCCGCCTTGGTGATCCCCCCGATCAGGAACTCGGCCACCACCGCCGGCTCGCCCGAGCTGACCCACTCCCGGGCCCGCGCCGACGCGGTGATCCCGACCTGCCGCTCGCTCAGGATGTGACCGCACACCCACTCCCGGGCCTGCGGGTTGGCCAGCGCCTCGGCCAGCAGGTGCTCGATCTCGAACACCTCCACGCCCCGGTCGCGTATCGCCTCGCAGAACATGTCGTGCTCGGCCTTGGCCCGCGCCACCCACAGCACATCGTCGAACAGCAGTTCCCCGGCGTTGGACGGGGTCAGGCGGGTGTGCTCCAGGCCCGGGCGGTGCACCATGACCTGGCGCAGCCTGCCCACCTCGGAGTGCACTCCAAACGGCATGTTGATCACCTCATTGCGTGATAGCGGAAGGGTTTCCGGCCGGTCCGGGCATCCGCTGGCTCGGGCGGGCCTTGCGCTGGCGCGACAGCTGAATGGCCTTGTCCACCCCGACGACCGCGGGCGCGAGAAGCGACAGGGCCAGCACGACCAGCCACTGCCGCCCGGTGAGCGACTGGGTGTCGAGCAGGCTCTGCAGCATGTTGAGCTGCACGGCGGCCCAGGTGAGGATCCAGCCGAGGATGATCCAGCCCAGGAAGGGGAACACCGGCCAGGACCACGGTGCCTGGCGTTCGCGCCGCATGATCAGGCCGATGTTGACCGCGCTGAGCGAGACGATGGCGAAGGCCATGGTCATGGAGGCGGACGCGTGCGTGGTGCTGGGGTTGCCGGGTCCCCACTCCAGGACGGCGAGGGCGGTGGCGGCGACCACGAACCCGGTGACGAACCAGCGGATGATCTGGGGCCGGTTGACGATCTTCGTGCCGGGCTCGCGTGGCGGCCGCTGCATGACCCCGGGGTCGGGGACGTCGACGATGAACCCGATGACCACGGTGATGACCACGAAGAATTTACAGAACAGCAGCTGCAGCGGGAACAGGGCCACGCCGCCGTTGATGTTGAGGATGGTGGCGTAGACCATCAGCTGCAGCACCGAGGACAGGATGGTCAGCTGCAGCCTGATGTAGGTGGAGATCCGGCGGTAGATGTCGCGGCCCAGGTCGACGGCCTTAACCAGGGTGGCGAAGTTGTCGTCGGTCAGCACGATCTTGGCCGCCTGCTTGGACACCTCCGAGCCGCTGCCCATGGCCACCCCGATGTCGGCCTGCTTGAGCGCGGCCGCGTCGTTGACGGCGTCGCCGGTCATCGCGACCACGTCGCCGGACTGCTGCATGAGCTTGGCCAGGCGCAGCTTGTCCTCGGGCGCCACCCGGCCGAACACGTGCAGCTCGGGAAGCCGCTCGATCACCTCGGTATCCGGGAGGTGCTGCAGCTCGGTGCCGGTGATCACGCCGGGCCCGAGCCCCAGCTCGTCGGCGATCGCGCGCGCGGTCACGGTATGGTCGCCGGTGATCATCCGCACGTCGATCCCGGCGTCGAGGGCGACGTGCACCGCGTCCTTGGCCTCGGTGCGGAGCGGATCCATGATCCCGACCAGCGCCACGAAGACCAGGTCTGTGACGGCGGCCATCGGGTCGGCCAGCGCCGACGACATCGCCGCGTCGTCGAGGTCCCGGACGGCGAACGCGAGCACGCGAAGCCCGCGCTCGGACAGCTGGCGGTTGGCGGCCAGGATCTCATCCCGGACGGCGGCGATCGGCACCTGCTCGCCGTGCCACAGGGCCTGGCCGCAGCGCTCCACGACCACGTCGGGCGCGCCCTTGACACTCTCGAAATGCGACCGCGTCAAGATCCCGCCGCCCAGCCAGTCCGGGCGGTCGTGGAAGGTGGCCATGAACTTGTACTCGGAGTCGAACGGCACCTCGGCGCGGCGCGGCAGGGTTTCCCGTGTCTGCTCGGCGTCGGCGCCCATTTTCGCGGCGAGCACCACGAAGGCCGCTTCGGTCGGGTCGCCGATGACCGACCCGTCGTCGGCGACCGTGGCGTCGGTGCAGAGCGTCAGGCCCAGGGCCAGGCGGTGGAAGTCCGGCATCTCCCCCCCGGCCACCCCCAGGATCGCGCCGGCCTTCTGGTAGCCGGGACCTTCGATCTTGAACCAGTCACCGCCGGCCAGCATGGTGGTCGCGGTCATCGCGTTCATCGTCAGGGTGCCGGTCTTGTCGGAGTTGATGACGGTCGTCCCGCCCAGGGTCTCCACGTCCGACAGCGACTTGACGACCGCCTTGGCCTCCACCAGGCGGCGCGCTCCCGACGACAGCATGGCCTGCACGAACGTTGGCAGGCCGGTCGGGATGGCCGCGATCGCGGTCGAGATGCACAGCAGTACCAGGGTCGTGGTGTTCTGGCCCCGCGCGAGGCCGAAGACGGCGATCACCGCCACGGCGATGAAGGCGATCAGCCCGAACACCTTGGTCATGCCGTCGAGTTCGCGCTGCAGCGGCGACCGCGTGCGCTTGGTGGCCGTGACCAGGCCGGCGATCTTGCCTATCTCGGTCGCCTCACCGGTCGCGGTCACCACGAACGTGGCCGTGCCGCGGGTGACCTGGGTGTTCTGGAACACCAGGTTCGTGCGGTCGCCGAGCGCCACCTCCCCCTCGGGCAGGGTCACCCGGTCCTTGGCTACCGGGGCACTCTCGCCGGTGAGCGCGGCCTCCTGCACCTCCAGCGTGGCGGAGGAGAAGATCCTGCCATCCGCCGGGACGACGTCACCGGCCTCGAGCAGTACGACGTCACCGGGCACGAGCTTGGTGGATTCGAGCTCCTCGACCTGGCCGGATCGCCGCACCCGGGCCCGGGGCACCTGGAGCTTGGCCAGCGCCTCGACGCTGGCCCGGGCCTTCAGCTCCTGGGCCGAGCCCATGACGACGTTGAACGTCACCAGCCCCAGCACCACGATGCCCGTGGCCACCTGGGAGATGGCGAAGCTGGCCACGCAGACGATCAGCAGCATGATGTTCATCGGGTTGGCCAGCTGCCCCCGCGCGACCACCCAGACGCTGGGCGGCGGCTCGGTCGGCAGCTCGTTGGGCCCGTACTCGGCCAGCCGGTGCTGTACCTCGCCGGCGCCGAGCCCCTGATCCGGTTCGACATTCATCGCCCGGGCCGCTTCCGCCGCGGACAGGGCGTACCAGGCGGCGTGCTCGGCGGGCTGCTTGGTGGTGGTCATTGTTGGCTCCCTTAAGGACTTAGCTCGCGACCGGGACCCGCTTGGCCCGGTCCGCCCGCACCCGTTTCCACCAGAAGTCGAGGACGACGCCGAGCACGATGATGCCCAGCAACGTGGCGATCGAGGCCGGCTCGTGGATGAGGGTGGTGAACACGAACACCACCAGGACCACGCCCGCCGAGGCGATCGCGATCGCGAGGATGAAGGGGTTCGCGCCGGTCTCGGACCGGACCCGGAAGTGGGCCGCGGTGATGAGCGTGAAGATCAGCAGGGCCACGGCGCTGCCGATGGAGGCGATCGCGTCCAGCTTGAACACCACGGCCAGGATCAGGCACGCCACCGCCTCGATCAGCAGCCCGGTCGACACCCGCCCGCCGAGCTTGCGCGCCATCAGCGGCGGGAACTGCCCCGTTTCCGCCAGCCGCTCGGACAGCCCGGGGGCCGGGTACAGTCCCGCGTTCGTGGCCCCGGCCGTGGCGAACAGGGCGGTGACGCTCATCAGCCAGTAGCCCGCCTTGCCGAGCGTGGGCTCGGCGGCCACGGCCAGCGCGGTGCCTCCCGACGCGATCACCTTCTCCACGCTCAGCGTGCCGAACACGCCCAGCGCGATGGCGACGTAGATGACCGTCGCCATCCCGAGCGCGATGAACATCGCCCGCGGCAGCTGGCGGGACGGCTTGCGGAGGTCTTTCGCGGTGAAGGTGATGATGCCGAAGCCCAGGAACGCGAAGAAGGTCAGCGCCACGCTCGAGATGATGTCCTTCCACGGCGGGTACCCCGACGGCGCCAGCAGCGACGCGTGGATGTTGACCAGGAGGACCACCGCGAAGACGGTGAGGATCCCGACGACGACCACGACGATCACGCTCTGGGCGTTCGCGACGAGCTTCGACCCGACGATGTTCACCCCGGTCATGACGACGATGATGAGCGCCGCGAACACCTTGATCCAGACGGCGCTCTCCGCCCCGGTGAGCATGGAACTGGCGTAGCTGCCGAACGAGACCGCCACCATCGCGGTCACGATGGCGTTGGCCAGGTAGACCAGCCAGGCCGTGATGCCGGTGAAGTGGCCGTCGCCGAATCCCTTCGCGACGTACTCGAGCATGCCCCCGGCCGACGGGTACCGGGCGCCGAGCTTGGCGAACGAGTAGCCCTGCAGCAGCGCGATGGCCCCGGCGATCAGGAACGACACCCACACCGCAGCCCCGGCCACCTCGCCGGCCGCGCCCAGCAGCGCGAAGATCCCCGCGCCCACCATCGACCCGACGCCGATGAACGCGGCCTCGCGCACCGAGAGGTACTTCTTGTCCGGCGGCGAGCCGGCCTCGGGGGCTTCTCCGGAGGCGTCAACTTGATCCGTCATGGCACACCCCTAGCCGAGCGGCGGCGGCGCGTAACCGTCGCCTGTCCCGCTCCGCACCTTGATGCTGTTCGCACCATCTGCGGGTTTCCTCACCCTTCCGAGGGTGATTCCTCCGCGTTCGAGTCGTCGCGCTTTTTTTTTTTTTTTTTTTTTTTTTTTTTTTTTTTTTTTTTTTTTTTTTTTTTTTTTTTTTTTTTTTTTTTTTTTTTTTTTTTTTTTTTTTTTTTTTTTTTTTTCTTTTATTCTTCTTTTCTCTCTTTCTCTTTCTATTACGGGAGTCGTCGCGGCGCGGGCCGGGACTGCCCAGTCGGCGCTGTGCGCGTGCCGACCGGATCTGCCGGCCTCAGTCGGCCAGCTGGCGCGTGCCACCGGGGTCGCGACGGCCTCTCGGTCTGCCAGGCCGGACGCGACCGTCCTCGGTCGCCTTCTCTGTCTTCGGTCACCTCGACCTCACTTTCTATACTTTTTTCTTTTTTTTTCTTTTTTTTTTTTTCTTTTTTTTCTCCTATCTTCTTTTTTTTTTTCTCTTTTTTTTTCTTCTTTTTTTTTTTTCTTTAGTCTCTTTTCTTTCTTCTTTTTTTCTTTTTTTTTCATCTTCTTCTCTTTTTTCTTCTTTCCTTCTTCTTTTTCTTTTTCTCTGCCTCTTTCGTGTCTACTTCTCTCTTCTTTCTCTCCTTCGGTATCTTTCTTCTGTCACCTGACCTTCCTTGCGATATCTTTTTTTGTAGCTCGGCTACCGCCTCTCCGCCTTGCCCTCCCGCCGGAGGCCGTTTTCGTCTTTTTTTTTTTTTTTTTTTTTTTTTTTTTTTTTTTATTTTTTTTTTTTTTTTTTTATTTTTTTTTTTTTTTTTTTTTTTTTTTTTTTTTTTTATTTGGATCTCTTTTACTATCTTTCTTTCTCTCTCCCCGGGCTCGACCGCCGCGGCGGTCTTCCCGCTCGCTGTATGGGAAGCCGTGGCTTCCGCCAGGCCCTTCCGCCCGGGCCGCCCCCCCTCCTCTTCTTTCTTTTTTTCTTTTTTTTCTTTTTCTTTTCTTCTTCTTTTTTTTTTCTTTTTTTTTTTTTTTCTCTTTCTTTTCTTTCTTTCCTCCCCTTTTTCTCCTTCCCCCCCCCTGCTGGCGGCTAGGTCGATGCGGCCCGCGTGACCACATTCGTGCCGACTTTCCCGGCCACGATCCCGGTGATGTCGTCCAGTGAGCCGATCGCGGCCCGGTTACCGGTCTTCTCGGCGAAGCGGACCGCCGCCTCGACCTTGGGGCCCATGGACCCGGCCGGGAATGTGTGACCGGCAAGTTCGCCCGGCGTGACGTCGCCCAGCCGTTTCTGTTCGGGGGTGCCCCAGCCGACATAGACGCCGTCGACGTCGGTGGCCATAACGAACAGGTCCGCGCCCACGTCCTCGGCGAGCAGTTCGCTCGCGAAATCCTTGTCGATGACCGCTTCGACGCCCACCACTTCGCCAGAGCCCGAGGACGGGTACGTCGTGGGGATCCCCCCGCCGCCCGCGCAGATGACCACGGCCCCCTGCTGGAGCAGCCAGGTGATCGGCTGGATCTCCAGGATGCGCTGGGGCCGGGGAGACGGCACCACGCGCCGCCAGGCGTCACCGTCCTGCCGGAACGTCCAGCCCTTGTCGCCGGCCAGCGCGTGGGCGGCCTCCTGGGCGTAGACCGGGCCGACGAACTTCGTCGGGTTGGCGAAGGCCGGGTCCGCCGGGTCCACCGCGATCATGGTGAGCAGGGTCGCGACCTGGCTGCCCTGGGCCATGACGCTTCTGAGTTCCTGCTGGATCAGGTAGCCCATCATGCCCTGGGTGCCCGCGTCCATGACGTCGAGCGGATACGGCTCGGCACCCTGGTACGCGTCGGCCTGCAGGGCCAGCAGGCCCACCTGCGGCCCGTTCCCGTGCACGACGACCACGCTGTGCTCCACGGCGAGCGGTGCGATCGCCTCGGCCGCGGTCCTGACGTTCCGGCGCTGGACCTCGGTGGTCATCGGGTCGCTGCGGCGCAACAGCGCGTTGCCGCCCAGCGCGATCACGATCCGCATCCTCAGCCTCCCTGGTCGGGGTGATCGGCGGCCGTCACCGGTAGGCCGACACCGCGCCGACTGGCCCAGCCAATGCCGGGACCGTTTCCCGCCTCGGACGGCTCGCTGGCCGTCTGAGGGCTCCTCCGGAGATATCGACCTGATCAGTCATGGCTCACCTCAGTCGAGCCGGCAATGACGCGTAGGCGTATGGTCCCAGCCCCTTCCGGGGACACTGCCAATTCTGTTCAGGCCCATCTCCGGTGGTCATCACCCATCTGAGGGTGATCCCATCCTTTCGCGGATTCTTACGTCAGCGCGCGGTTAGCCGCAGCCGCCCGCACGCCACCATCGGGACTATAAGCAGCAGGGCCTAAATCAAACGCAGATCGCCGCCGGAATCACCCTCGGAAGGGTGATGTCGTCCCGGCACGGCCCGGGAAGGCTGCATAGGTCGTCGGCGTTCCCCTCTGACCCGGAGCTGACATGACGACCGAAGCGGAGACCCGCGCGGAAGATGGTGCTGGCGTTGAGCGCAAGCGCCGGTTCCGGTTCCCGACTGCGTTCACGGTGCTGTTCTTCGTGCTGGTGCTGGTCTGGATCCTGACCTTTATCATCACGCCGGGCACCTACTCCTATGTGAGTTGTGATGCGGGGCCGCCTAAGCCGATCCCCGGCACGTTCCACGATGTAAAGCTCGACCTTTCTTTCCAGGAGCGGCTGTATGACCTGTGGGTGTCACCGGTCAACGGCCTTTACGGGATACGGACGCCGGCCGAGCCGATCACCAACCCCGGCCCCGACTTGCTCAAGAAAGGCGAGGCAGCGTGCGGGACGGCCGGGGGCCAGCAGGTTCCGGCCGAGATCGTCACCCCGCCGGGGAACACCGGGCCCTACAACAGCGGGGACCTGGCCGGTGCGGTCCAGGTGTTCTTCTTCGTGCTGGCGATCGGCGCGTTCATCACCGTCACCATCAAGACGGGGGCGCTGGATGCGGGTATCGGACGGGTCACCGAGCGGTTCCGTAAACGTGGCCTGCTGCTGATCGTGATCTTGATGGTGATTTTCTCGGTCGGCGGGACCACCTACGGGATGGCCGAGGAGACGCTGGGGTTCTACGCGATCATCCTGCCGGTCATCATCGGCCTGGGTTATGACCGGATGGTCGGGGTGGGGATCATCATGGTCGGCGCGGGGGTCGGGACGCTGGCCTCGACGGTGAACCCTTTCGCGACGGGGGTGGGCTCGGACGCCGCCGGGGTCGCCCTGGGGGACGGCATCGGGCTGCGGCTGATCATGTACGCCGTCCTCACCATCATCACCGTCCTGTATGTGCTGCGTTATGCCGGACGGGTCCGCGGCGACCCGGCCAAGTCGCTAGTGCCCGTGCTCGAGGGGGACGACGCCCTGGCCAGCGGCCCGGCCGGGCCGCCGCAGCCGATGACCGGCCAGCAGAAGACCGTGCTGTGGATCTTCGGGCTGACCTTCGGGCTGATGATCTTCTCGGTGATCCCGTGGGGGGACTTCAGCTCCTCGCTGGAGCGGATCACGCTGGGCTGGTACTTCCCGGAACTCGCCGCGTTGTTCATCGTCGGCGCGGTGCTGGTCGGGCTGGTCGGCGGGCTCGGCGAGGAGGGCACGGTCACCGGCATCATCTCCGGCGCCGGCGACTTCATCGGCGCCGCGCTGATCATCGCGGTGGCCCGCGGGGTGACCGTCATCATGAACAACTCCGGGATCACCGACACGGTGCTGCATTCGCTGGAGTCGGTGGTGAGCGGGCTGCCCTCGGGCGCGTTCATCGTGGTGATGTACCTGGTGAACATCCTGCTGGCGTTCCTGGTCCCGTCCTCCTCCGGGCACGCGACGCTGGCGATGCCGATCATGGCCCCGCTCGGCGACTTCGCCGGGGTGAGCCGGGCGATGGTGGTGACCGCCTTCCAGTCCGCATCCGGCTGGATGAACCTGTTCACCCCCACCTCGGCGATCGTGATGGGCGGGCTGGCGCTGAGCCGGGTCCGTTACGACCGGTACCTGAGGTTCGTGGCGCCGCTGCTGGGCATCCTGCTGGTCCTGACCTGCCTGTTCATGCTCCTCGGGGTGGCCTTCCCCGCGCTCGGAGGGTCGGTGACATAGATGGACACCACACGCTCCCGGCGGCCCGGCCCGGCGCGGCCCGCCATCCGGCTCCGCCGAAACGGCCGGGTCCTCGTGGCCGTCGTGGGCTTGGTCGCGGCCCTGCTGGCCAGCGCCTGTGACACCAGCGAGCAGGTGCCGTGGGCCACCTACAGCTCAGGGCTGCAGCCGCGGATCGACGCCGCGGTGGCCACCGGCAACTGCGCCGCGCTGCGGGCCCTCCTCGCCGCAGCCAAGACAACCAGCAGCGCGCACGAGAAGGCCACCGGGTTCCCCAACGACGCTCTGGTGTCCTACATCCAGGCCGTCCAGAACCAGGCCGGCTGCCCGGCCGGGAGCGGCTGACCGGATGAATGGTCATGCACAAACCGGTAACCGCCTAAGGGTCTGAGCCGGGAAGCCGCCGGAGAGCCGCCGGGGCGAGGTGCCCCGGGTCGGGGATTCACCCTCGGTGGGTGACCCGGGATGGGGAGTCGTGGCGGAAACTGATGGTGAACTGCCGGTGGCCATCACGCGGTGGACTGCCGGTGGCCATCACGCGGTGGACTGCCGGTGGCCATCACGAGGAGAGGCTATGACGCAGCGGCGCTGGCTCGCCCGGGCGGCCTTCGCGCTCATGCTGGCCGCGGCGGCGGTCATGATCGGTTTCGCGGGGCTGGCCAGCCTGGCCATAGTCGCTGTCGGAGCCGTGGGCGCGTGCCTGGTGCTGGCGGGCGGTTACTTGTTTCTTGCCCGCCGGGGGCTGCTGCGCTGGCTGGCGTTCGGCGTGGTGGTCCTCGCCCCGATCGCCGTGCTGGTCATTTTCGCCCTGCGCCACATCCTGTGGGTGGGCGTGGTATCGCTGGCGCTGGTCGCGCTCGCGATGGCCACCGCCCGGCTGGCGCTGACCCCGGTCGCCGCGGACCCGGGGATGCCCGCCCGCGAGGTCCCGCCGCCCCAGCGCGCGTTCCTGATCATGAACCCGAGGTCGGGGGGCGGGAAGGTCGCGAAGTTCGGGCTAAAACAGAAGGCCGAGGCGCTGGGAGCCGAAGTAGCGCTGCTGGAAGGCCCCGGCCAGGTAGACGTGGCGGCCCTGGCCCGCAAGGCGGCCGCCTCCGGGGCGGACCTGCTGGGGGTGGCCGGGGGCGACGGGACGCAGGCGCTGGTCGCCGGGATCGCCGCCGAGCACGACCTGCCGTTCCTGGTGATCAGCGCTGGCACCCGCAACCACTTCGCGATGGACCTGGGGCTGGACCGGGAGAATCCGGCCGCCTGCCTGGACGCGCTGACCGACGGCGTGGAGCAGCGGATCGACCTGGGGATCATCGGCGGCCGCACGTTCGTGAACAACGCCTCATTCGGCGCCTACGCCGAGGTGGTGGAAAGCCCGGCCTACCGGGATGACAAGCGGGGCACCACGCTGCAGGTGCTGCCCGACATCCTGAGCGGCCACCGCGGCGCCAAGCTGACCGCCCGCGCCGGCGATATCACGGTCAGCGGCCCGCAGGCCCTGCTGGTGAGCAACGACCCGTACGAGGGGGGCGACCTCGCCGGGCTCAGCCGGCGGGCCCGGCTGGACGCAGGGACGCTCGGCGTGGTCGCGGTGACGGTGGACAGCGCGGCGGCGGCGGCCGGGCTGCTGCGCCGCGGCCGCGGCCAGGGCGTGACCGTGTTCACCGCCGACGAAGTAGTGGTCGATGCCGACGTGGCCGAGGTCCCGGTCGGGATCGACGGGGAGACCGTCAAGATGCCCACGCCGGTCCGCTGTGCCATCCGGCCACGGGCGCTCCGGGTCCGGGTACCCAGAAATCGGCCCGGGATCCGGCCGCCCAAGCCCGCCATCGACTGGCCGACACTGCGGCAGCTGGCCTCGTTCCGGCCCCTGCCGGGAGGCACAGGCTGATCGCTGGCCGGGCTCAGCCGGGTTAATGAAAGAGGGTTCACCTTTCGGCGGGTGCGAAGGCCCGGCCCAGCGTCTCGAAGCTGGCGGGCCGACGTCTGCGCAGCACGCCGACCGCGATGCCCCCGAGGCACAGCCATCCCAGCGCCACGAACGGCAGCAGGTCCATCAGCCCGTAGGCACGCGGGTGCAGGATCCCCCAGAGGGGGAACAGGAACAGCGCGGCGGCCACGGCCGGGATGATCAGATGCCGCGCCGGCCGGAACTCGTCGCGGAACTCGGTGCGGAACGCGCGGATGACCGCGATGTTCACCGCGAGGTAGATGAGCACCACCGACAGCCCGGCCGCTCCGGCGAGGTACCCGAAGGTGCGCGCGCCGCCGTAGGCGTAGGTCAGCGGCAGCCCGAGCAGCAGCGCGAAGGCAGCGACGCAGCCAATCGACACGACCGGGGTCTGGCGGTGCGACAACTGCTCCAGCGACCCGGGTAGGGCACGTTCGCGGCCCATGGCGAACAGAACCCGGATGGCCGCGTTGAACACCGCGATGACGAAGCCGAGGCCGGTGAGCACCACCACCAGGTCGATCACCCACAGCGCCGACGGCGACCAGTACCGGCTGGTGAGGTACCCCAGCGGGCTGGGCTTCTGGATGAAACCTGCGATGCCGCCTCGCCCCACGCCGAACACCTCCGCCACCACGACCAGCAGGTAGAAGACGCCGGTCACGATGACGATGCCGACCATGCTGGCCGGCACCGACCGGCGGGCGTTCCTGGCCTCCTCGCCGAGGGCGGCGGCGGTCTCGAAGCCGGCGAACGCGACGATGCCGTAGATCATCGCGTTGGTGATGTCGGTGAGCTGGCCGTGCGGCGAGGAGGCCGGGGAGAAGACAGCCGCCGAGTAGTGGGCCAGGCCGGTCTTGACCAGGATCGTGATGGCCAGCGCCGCGATCACGGCCATCTCGCCGGTGACCAGGACCAGGTCAACCCAGGACGAGGTGGCGATGCCCAGGTAGGCGACGCCCGCCACCGCGGCCAGGATGACCAGGAACAGCACCCAGGCGCCGATCGTCACGTGCAGCGCGACCGCTACGAGCTGCGATGCGTACACGCTGGTCAGCGCGATGCCGGCGGGCGCGTACAGGCCGTAGGCGAAAACCATCATCCAGCCGGTCAGGAACCCCCCGACCTGGCCCAGCCCGCGGCTGTTGTAGGTGTACAGCGAGCCCGCCGACGGCAGCCGGCGAGCGAACTCCGCGATGCTGACCGCGCAGCACAAGGACGCGGCGAACGCGATGAGCACGACCAGCGGAGACGCGAAGCCGGCGCGGGACACGACAATGACCAGTCCGCCCACGACCGCGCCTGCGGGAGCCACGTTGCTCGTGCCGAACGTGATGACCCGCGCCGACCCCACGGCCCCGCGAGCCAGCCCGCGAGCCTGTTGACTGCTGGCGCCCATGCCGCGGCCTTTCGTACGTTGACGCGCTGCTCGCTGAACTGTCACGTCGGGCTCGCCCGCCTAGCCCGGGCCGGCTGGAGCCTCTGGATGGCGTCATCAAGCGTACGAGCATGGTGACCGTCCCGATAGGGGCGGAAGTCCTCGCGGCGACGCCAGGAGTCTCACCAGGACTTCATCGGTGCTCCCTGGACGTTCCCGGTCAGCCTTTCACCCGTGCTAAGCGGCCAGGTTCTCGCGGCTCCCGTAGGCGCACAGTCCCCACAGCGCCACCACGTCCACGGCGACGATCATCAGGGACCAGAACGGGTAGGCGGGAATGAAGAACATCTGGTCGATGGCATTAAGCCCGACCACGGCCACCGCGAACCAGCGCGCCACCTGGTTGCCGACCAGCACCCCGCAGCCAGCCAGGACCTGCACGGCCCCGAGGATGAGGGTGATCCAGCCCCAGGTACGCAAGTCGCCGAACACGTAGTGGGCGTGGGCGGTGAAGACATGCGAGTTGGCGATCGCGGCGATGCCGTCGATCAGGTTGAAGCATCCGACTACGAACAGCAGGACGGCCGCGAAGATGATGAGGCCGAGGCCTTCCCCGCGGCGCCTGCCCGCGCCCCTCGCTGACGAGGTTGTTGCTGACGTCATGGCGTCCTTCCCAGGTCAGATCGCGAACCACTGACCTCTCCAGCCTGTTCGGGCGGGTCTCGGGAGGGCGTCACCCTCCCCAGGGTGATTCCGGCCCTGCTCAGATCAGGCGCAGGTCGACGGCCCGCGCGATGGCCTCCTCGCGCGACGCCACGCCGAGTTTCTGGTAGATCGACCGGAGGTGGGTCTTGACCGTGTTCCGCGAAATGTAGAGCGTGGCGGCCATCTGCAGGTAGGTACTGGTCGGCAGGAGCTTCAGGATGCGCAGCTCGGCAGCGGTCGGCGGCTCGGCGAGCGGTTGACCGGACCGTGGGCCGTCCGGCTGCGTGGCATGCACCTGCAAGGCCATATCGACCAGCTCCCCCAGGAACGGGTCCGGTCGCACCTGCGAAAAATGCTCGATCAGGTAACTCGTCACCTGGGGTGCGGTCGTGACGACCGTGTTGCGGAAGCCCTCCTCGCGGCTCGTCTGGAGAACACCGCCGAGGATGCCGACGGTCATGGGGTCGCCACGGGCGATCGCCGCGGCGGCCAGGAGTATCTGGCGCTCCAGCGCGCGCCGCGGGGCCAGCTCTCCCAGTGGCAGTTGCTGCAGGCGCTCGGCCGCGGCATGGTGATCGCCGGTGGCCAGGGCGATCCTGGCCTGCAGCAAGCGGCGGCGGGCGCCGCGCAGCCCGCCGGCCAGCTCAGCGGCCGAAGGCAAGTCACCGAGTGACAGGCGGACCAGTGCCTCGGCCTCATCGGCGCGGGCCAGCAGCACCGACCTGGTCCCGGCCAGAATCGGCCGCGCCGCCTGGATGGTCGCCAGCGCGTCGCGGGCCTGCCCGCGGGCGGCCCAGATCCGGGCCCGGTCGAGCAGCGCCAGGAACTCAAACAGGGGCCGCCGCCGCTCCGTTATCGAGAGCACTCGCTCGGTGAGTTGCTCGGCGGTGTCGAGGTCGCGACGTTCCAGCGCGAGCCCGGCCAGCGCACGCAGGTGATCCACGGCGAAGAAATGCTGGCCGAATCCGAGCCGCCGCGCGCCTGCGGCCGCGGCTTCGGCGGCCTCGGCGGCCTCGGCCAGCCGGGCCTCGAACCAGGCCAGCGCCCGCGCGCCGGGCACCAGCACCAGCCTGGCCGGCTCGGTGAGCGCAGGCATGGCCAGCGCCACCGCTGCCTCGCGCTCAACCGCCGGGACGTCTTCCAGGCACGTATAGGCGCGCAGCAGGATCAGCGGGATGGCGGTGCTCCACTCGTCGGTGAGCTGGTTCCGCTCCTGGATGACCCGCGCGGTGAGGGCCGCGGCCACGGACTGGTCCAGGTAACCGATCTGCGCATAGTGGAAGGACCGCATCGTCGCGAACTGGGCCGCCAGCTTCGTCTCGGGCGGGATGGACGGACCGGCGCGCTCCAGCAGATCGAGGTAATGGCCGCCGCGAGCCGGGTCACCCGAGAGCAGGAGATCAGTGGCCAGGGCCAGCAGCCGGTCCGGAGCCACGGCCAGCAGCGAGGGGTCGACCCCGCTCAGATCAAGCGGGGGCGGCAGGACCGGGTCGCGCAGGTAGTCGGGCACGACCCGGTCCTGCAGCAAGGTCAGCGCATGGTCGGGCTGCTGCGCCGCGAGGAAGTGCCGGGCCGCTCGCCGCATGTCTCCCGCAGACTCGAACCACTCGCCGGCCCGGAGCTGGAGTTTCTGCTCGCGGGCCCGGTCCCGGACCCGCAGCTCGGCGCGCAGCAGCCGGCGCACCAGATGGTGGAAGCGGAAGCTGGTCCGCTCATCGTCGAGGGGCACCAGGAACAGGTTGGCGGCGTCAATGTCGCGCAGTAAGGCCGCCGCGTCCTGGCTCCCGGTGACGGCGGCGCACGCGCCGGCGGTCAGTTCCCCCAGGACGGAGGTCTCGAGCATGAACCAGGCCACCTCGGGCGGCTGCTGGTCAAGGACCTCAGAGATGAAGTACTCGGCGATCCCGTGGCCGCGAACGTCCAGCACCCGCGCGGCCCGCGCTGGGTCCTCGGTGCCGCGCAGCGACAGCGCCGCCATCTGCAGTACCGCGGCCCACCCCTCGCTGCGCTGACGCAGCAGCGCCAGCTCATCAGCACCGACCTGGACCCCGAAGTTAGCCAGCAGGTCACGGCTCTCGGCCAGCGAGAAATACAGGTCGCGATCGCGCAGCTCGCACAGCTCCCCGGCCATCCGCAGCCGGTGCAGCCGCAGCTGCGGGTCGCTGCGGCTGGCCAGCACCAGCTGGGCGGTCTGGGCCGGCCAGCGCTCCACCAGGTCGGTCAGGTCCCCGGAAACCGCGGGCGCCGCGGCATGGAGGTCGTCGACAATGACCGCCGATCCCGCGGGCAGCTGCGCGGCGTCGTTGGCGATCGACGCGGTGACGTCGGCCGACATGGCGCCGTCCATCGCGAGCAGGTCGGCGGCATCGGCGCCGAACCCCGGGTCGATAGCCCGGGGAGCCTCGATGAACCCGCCCCAGAAGCGGACCGGATTGGCATCGGCCCTATCGCAGGACAGCCAGGCAGTGGCGCCCGGCGGCCGGGCCGCCGCCCAGCTTGACAGCAGTACGCTCTTGCCCGCACCCGCCGACCCCACCACCACGGTCAGCCGCTGGCCGGCCCCGGCCGTCAGCCGGTCATGCAGCGCCGGCCTGTCGACCAGCGTGCCGGGCAGCATCGTCGGCCGGAACTTCGCCAGCGCGAACCGGGCGCCCCGCGAGGCGTCAAGCCCGGCCGCCACGCCGTCTGCCACGACAGCTCTCCCCGTTCTCCCCCCTCCACGACACATCCTTCCCATTACCTGGCCTTTACTCAACCCGATGCGCGGCCGGGATGGAAGGGACCAAGGTCACTTTCGATGCGGAAGCAGTCCCAGGTCACCCGAGGATGGGTGATGCCTCAGGCCCGGCCGCCGGGCAGGCTGGCCAATGTGAACAGAACGTGAACTGGAGTACAGCGACGTTAACCGGCAGACAGTGAGGCGTAAACCCGTGCGATCGCAAATCTACGAGATCACCTTCACGGGCCAGGCAGGCAGCGCGCTGCGCCCGGAGTTCGACGATTGCGAGATCACCATCGGCCCCGGCACGACCACCCTCCGCGCCGAGCTGCCCGATCAGGGAGCCCTCACCGGGCTCATGGAGCGGATTACCGGCCTCGGGCTTGAAGTGATCGACATGCACCTCGTGGCGCCGTCACCCGATGACTAGCCCGGCTCCGGCCCGGTGCTGACGCATGCGCGCCGTGCAGCAGGCCGACGGCCTGCCGCGCGGTAGCCACCGTGACGCCCACCACGCCGAGCAGGCCGCGATCCAGCCGCGCGCGGCGGCTCAGCCCGGCGATGTCCCCGGTTCCGTACGGGTTGCTGGCCGCCAGGAGCGCCTGCGGCGCCACCAGGATTACCACCGCCAGGCCCGCGGGCACGATACTCAGCCAGCGCTGCGAGGGCATGGCCGGTGGGCTCGCCTCCGCCGTCACGTCAGCCACTGGTGCACAGTCTTTCCCACGGCCGAATCCTCGCATGCGACGCCGCCTCGGCACCTCACCCCACGCAGGGTGATGACGCAGGCCCACGCCGCCAGGCACACTGGGCGGCACGAATGAACCAGCACTCGTCGGCGCTGAACCCAACCACGCAATACTACGGAGGGGGCCAATCGGGTCCGGGGCTGTGGAGATATGACGTCGATGTTCAGACTTGGGCGCGGGCTGGGCCTGTCGCCCTTCCGCCGCGACTGGCTGACCAGGGACATCGTGGCCGGGGTGGTGCTCACGACGCTGCTGGTTCCGCAGGGCATGGCGTACGCGGAGCTGGCAGGCCTGCCTCCGATCACGGGCCTGTACACGTCAATCTTGTGCCTGCTCGGTTACGCGGTGTTCGGCCCGTCGCGGATCCTGGTCCTGGGCCCGGACTCCTCGCTGGGACCGATGATCGCGGCGACGATCCTGCCGCTGATCGCGGCTAACGGTGACGCCGAGCGGGCGGTCGCACTGGCCTCGCTGCTCGCGATCATGGTCGCGGCGATCATGATCGTGGCGGCCGTGGCCAAGCTCGGCTTCATCGCCGACCTGATCTCCAAGCCGACGATGATCGGCTACATGAACGGCCTGGCGCTGACCATCCTGGTCGGGCAGTTGCCCAAGCTGTTCGGGTTCAAGGGCGAGGGCGACGGCCTGATCGCCGAGTTCGCCGGCTTCGTCAAGGGCCTGGCGCACGGCGAGGCGGTGGCCGCCGCGGCCGCAGTCGGCATCGCCGGGATCGTGGTGATCCTGGTGCTGCAGCGCTGGCTGCCCAAGGTTCCGGCGGTGCTGATCATGGTGGTGCTGGCCATTGCGGCGACGACGGTCTTCAGCCTGGCCGATCATGGTGTCAGCCTGGTCGGGGTACTGCCCAAGGGGTTCCCGCCGCTCACGATCCCGCACGTCCGGCTGTCCGATCTCGGGCCGCTGTTCGCCGGGGCGCTGGGGATCGCCGTGGTCTCGCTGGCCGACACGATCTCCACAGCGTCGGCGTTCGCCGCCCGCACCGGGCAGGAGATCAACGGCAACCAGGAGATGATCGGCATCGGCGCGGCTAACCTGTTCGCCGGCCTTTTTCAGGGGTTCCCGGTCAGCACGAGCGGGTCGCGGACGGCCGTGGCGGAACGGTCCGGCGCGAAGACCCAGTTCACCGGGGTCACCGGCGCGGTTCTGATCATTCTCATGATCGTGCTGGTCCCGGGCTTGTTCCGGAACCTGCCCAACCCCGCGCTCGCGGCCGTGGTGATCACCGCGTCGCTGTCCCTGGCCGACATCCCGGGCACGGTGCGGCTCTGGCGGCAGCGCAAGGCGGAGTGCCTGCTGTCGATCACGGCCTTTCTCGGGGTCGCCCTGCTGGGCGTCCTGCCGGGGATCGCGATCGCGGTCGGCCTGTCGATTCTCAACGTGTTCCGGCGGGCGTGGTGGCCCTACGACACCGAACTCGGGCGCGTAGCCGGGCTGGAGGGCTACCACGACACGCAGCTGCACCCGGAGGCCCAGCACCTGTCCGGCCTGGTGATCTACCGGTTCGACGCCCCGCTGTTCTTCGCCAACGCCAAGACGTTCCGCGACGAGGTCCGGCGGATGGCCCGCGCCGACCCGCCGCCCACCTGGATCCTGATCGCGGCGGAGCCGGTGACCGACGTCGACACCACCGCGTCCGACGTGCTGGAGGACCTCGACGAAACGCTGAACGCCCAGGGCATCAGCCTGGTCTTCGCGGAACTCAAGGACCCGGTGCGGGAGAAGATCGAGCGCTACGGGCTCACCCGCACGATCGACCCGCGCCACTTTTTCCCGACCGTCGAAGCCGCCGTCGCCGCGTTCCGTGACGAAACCGGCGCCCAATGGACCGCCGGCCAGCCCGAAGCCGACCGGGCGGCCCCAGGGCAGACGGCCGCCGGAACCGGCCCGCAGAGCGACATGCACGCATCACCACCCGCCGACTAGGAACCGACCTACCGCGGAACCGTTTGACGACTCGGACCGGCAGCCCGGTCGGGCAGACCCCTCGCCGGAAGCCATCGCCGTCGCGACGCCGCTGGCACTGATCTCGGCGGGGATGCGACCGGAGCAGGCATCACCCGGCGGGGGCGATGTGCGGTCCGCTCCGGCGCCGCATGATACAAGGAAGGTCCGAACAGGAGGTGGCCGGGATGGCCGTAAAGACAATCGTGCGTCCGAGTATCGGCGAGCGCCAGGCCAAGGGCCAGCAGTGCCAGGAGCGGACGCCCCTGTCGAGTCATTCGGGGTGGCGGCCGGCGGCGGATCGCCCCGACCCGGCGGCCCTGCTGGAGGCGCAGGACCTCACCCGGGAGCCGGACCTGGTGCCGGTCCGCCATGGCCGGATGATGGTCTCGCCCTTCACCTTCTACCGGGGCGCGGCCAAGATCATGGCCGCGGACCTGGAAGGCACCCCGGTAGCGGGCCTGGATGCCCAGCTGTGCGGCGATGCTCACCTGTCCAACTTCGGCCTGTTCGCCTCGCCCGAACGGCGGCTCCTGTTTGACCTGAACGACTTCGACGAGACGCTGCCGGGGCCGTTCGAGTACGACGTGAAGCGGATGGCCGCGAGCTTCACGATCGCGGCCCGCAACAACGTCTTCTCCAAGGCCGACACGCGCGCCGCGACGCTGGCGTCGGTGGCGGCCTACCGGGAGGCCATGGCCGGGTTCGCGCAGATGCCGACGATGGACATCTGGTACGCGCACATGGACGAAGACGAGCTGATGACGGCGGTGCGCGGCGTGGTGGCGCAGACTGCGAAGGAGGCGAGGAGAAAGAAGGCCGGGAAGGCGAAGGAAGAGGCGAAGCTGGCGAAGACGGCGCAGAAGCGGGCGGAAAAGTCCCGGGAGAAGGCGCATACCCGCGACAGCCTGCAGGCGCTGTCCAAGCTCGGTGAGCTGGTCGATGGCCAGTACCGGATCGTCAGCCAGCCGCCGATCATCGTCCCGGTCCGTGACCTGGCCGGCACCTACGGCCTGTCGCCTGACGAGGTCAGCCGCGGGATCCGCCAGCAGTTCCGCTCCTACCGGGCCACCTTGCAGGACGACCGGCGGCACCTGCTGGAGCGGTTCGAGGTCGTGGACGTGGCCCGCAAGGTCGTGGGCGTGGGCAGCGTCGGGACGCGGGCGTTCATCGTGCTGCTGCAGGGACGCGACGCGCACGACCCCCTGTTCCTGCAGGTCAAGGAGGCGACCGCCTCCGTGCTGGAGGAACACCTGGGCACCAGCAAGTACAAGCAGCACGGCGAGCGCGTCGTGCAGGGCCAGCGGATGATGCAGGCCGCCAGCGACATCTACCTGGGCTGGACCAAGGGACTGGACACCAGCCGCCACTTCTACTGGCGCCAGCTCCGCGACATGAAGGGCTCGGCCCTGGTCGAGTTGATGACGCCGATCGGGCTCACCTTCTACGCCCGGATCTGCGGGTGGACCCTGGCCCGGGCCCACGCCCGGTCCGGCGACCCGGTCGCCATCGCCGAATACCTCGGCGACGGCGACGCGTTCGACCAGTCGATCACCGACTTCTCGGAGCGCTACGGCGACCAGAATGAGCGCGACTACCAGCAGTTCGTGGCCGCAGTCCGTTCCGGGCGGCTAGAAGCCCTCGAAGGCGTCTAGGGATCGGGTACCGACGCATGGCTGACCGGCGATGAATGCCGAATTCTTCGCGGCAGCGTTCACCGCAGCAACTCGCGGAGCGTGTACCGGGTAATGAGCCTGACCCTACACGAGCATGAATGAGACCTAAATTGAGACTGTCAGGTGTCAGGTGTCAAGGGTTGCCAGGCCCGCGCCCGCGTGAGGGACCGCGGGCATGAACTAGATAAATCAACAGCGGAATAGCGCACTTCAGAAAGTCAAAGCAGAAGCCCGCCGCACCGTGCGAGCCGTCCGAGAGTTCCGCGGTGTCAACGTGAATCCGGAAGCGGCTAGGCTCGTTGGGTGGCGGTGGGATCAGAGCTTTCGCAGCTGGGTGGTTATCCGTTTGAGGTGCGCTACAGCGATGGATCGCTGGTGCGCGCCCGGGCCGCCGCCGATATCGCCGCGAGCGCCTACGTCTACTTCAGCCGCTTGTTCGCAGCAGTTGAGCCGGACATCGCCGTCATCGTGGCCGACGAAGCGGACTGGTCGGGTAACGGCCCGTACGGGCTGCCGTTCTTCAGAGATGATGCCGGCGAGATCCGTCCCGGCATCGTGGTGATGCCAGCCGGAGGCGGAGACTTCTGGATCGATATTGCGCAGGACCTCCGCGACGCGTCACCCCGCGGGTATGCGAAGGTGCTCGCGACCTACCCGGACGGCACCGGTGGCTTGGACCTGCAGCCGTTTTTCGACCTCATCACGATCCATGAGCTCGGCCACGCATTCGAGGTGCTCGGAGATCTCCGGCTGCCGACCTTCTGGCTCAGCGAGATCTTCGTGAACCTGGCCATGCACGCGTTCGTCGCAACCCAGCTGCGGGCGAGCCTCCCGACACTCGAGGTGCTCCCAATCGTGGGAGCGGGAAGTCGAAAGCTTGCCGCTCGGATGCGCGCCGAGGGGTACAGCACGCTCGAGGAGCTGCAAGCCCATTACACGGGTTCTGACGATTCGATGAGCCCGTTGAACTACGTCTGGTACCAGTACCGGTGGCTCCGGCTCGCGGCAAAGACGTTCGAGGCCGACGGTGAGGACGGACTGGTTCGCTTCTGGGATTGCTTTCACTCAACCGATCGCGTCAACGCCAGCGAGGCCACAGCGGCGTCACTAGCGCCTCTCCTCACAACCGAAGTCAGCCCGACCCTCGGACGGGCGGTCCGAGATTGGCGTTAGACGCAAGTATCGGTCCCCGGGGGCAATCGGCTGCCTTTCGCGCTTGGGAGTCTGCTACTGGTATCGGGCACATCCGAACGGTGGGCTGGCCTGGCCAGGATCCAGGTCAGCACCGCCCCAAGCACCAGCCACGCGGCACAGATCGCCAGCTCCCCCCAGCTCACCACGGCAGGGCTCCCAATCGCAGGGCAGTCCGACATCCCTGGGCCTCCAGTCACAGGGCAGTTCGCTGGGTAGTTTCCCCAGACACCGGCCTGGTACATGAGCGCGAAGCCCGCAATCCACGCCCCCGCCCACGCAGCTATACGGAGCCAGTTGCGCGGCCGCCAGCCGCGAAACCTGACGAACCCGGCAATCAGCACTGGGAGAGGCAGAGCCAGCGATGCGGCAGCTGCCAGAACTACGGCGATCTGCACGGCCACAGGATCTGTGCTCCACCCCTCGATCCCGATGCCGACGTCAGCCCAGGTGTACGGCTTGGTGGTGATGTAAAAGCAGTAACCAGTGCCGACAGCCCCTGCCACCACCCACAGCATCGACAGCAGCCAGACCCAGCCGCGGACCCGCAACCCCCCAGCGATCAGCGACCGTGTGTCACGGAATGACGGCCATCTTTTGCCGGGCGGGCTGGTCTCCAGCAGGGTGCCTAGCATCTCCCCGGCCCGCCTGCGCCGGTACCAGGCGGGATACGCGAACAACAGCCAGCGGCAGCGCCGCTCCAGCGGGGTCACGCAGGGCTCGCCTTCCGGGCACCGCCGCCCGCCTGGAGAGCGCGGCCCCGGTCCATAACCAGGCGGGCCGCCTCCGCCATCCGCGCCGCCTCGGCCCGCAGCGCACCAGCACCAGGCGGCGTCAGCCCGTAGGAGCGCCGGACCCTGCCGTTGACGATCTCCTCGCGCACCAGCTCCACATGGCCCTCAGCGGTGAGGCGGTCCAGCGCCGTGTACAACGTCCCGGTGGCCAGCCGGACCCGGCTGCCCGACAGTTCCTTGGTGCGCTGGATGATGGCGTAACCGTGCAATGGCCCATCCAGCAGGGACGCCAGGACGAAGTATGTCGGCTCCCGCATCGCGCTCCTTGCCTTACTCACATGACCATCATAAGTAGATGTACGACACATCGCAGCCAGCCATCGGCTCTAAACACTCACGGCCGGATTCGGCGCCCAGCAGGTCTCCTCGCAGCGGGGGTCGTTGCATTGGACGCGCGCGATCGTGCAGCGTCAGGTGCGCTCTGTCGATTCGCTGCTGCTCAGACCGCTCGAACTTCGGCGAGCCGCTTGACTGCGAACTGGTCGGTCCCGCTGGGGTCCCAGCAGACGGCGGCTTCCCACGCGGCCCGCGCTTGCGCGGCGATGTCGTACGCGTCGTCGTCGAGACCGGCGGCGTTGTGCGGCAGTGCCAGGTCGAGGTCGGGGACGTCGACGTGCGACTCGTCCCAGTCGATCATCGCGACGCGATCCGCGGTCATCCGGATGTTGCCCGGGTTGGGGTCGCCGTGGACGACGCACGTCGTGCGACCGGTGAGCCGCGCCCACGCTGCCCGGCATCGAACGACACCCTCAGGCGGCATCGCGCCGAGGTCGACCCTCGTCCCGGTCTCGGCCTGCAGAAGGTCGGCCGACGATCGCCAGCCCGGGCGCTGGGGCCAGCCGTGCGTGAACCGATGCAGCTGGCGGAGTGTGCCGGCGACGCGACGCCAGTCGGCTTCGGTCTCGGGCGGTCCGCCCTCCGCGTAGGTCATCACCACCAGACCGTCGGCGAAGTGCCGGCCGTCCGTGGTTGGCACCGGCACTGGCACCGGCATCCCTTCACGGTCGAGGTGTCGCAACAGGTCGGTCTCCCACGCGAGATCAGCGTCGCTGCGTCGGCCGAGACGACCGACCGCGAGGTGCCCGTTGACGCGCACGCTCCACACCTCGTTGACGCCAACTCCGCCAGTGAGCGGTTCGATGCGGACGACGTCGTCACCCCACTGCTCGAGTGCCTCCCATCCCACCGGCCACATCTTCGCAGAGGGTCATGAAGCGCTCGACGAATTTACGAACCCGTGTTCAAGGCCCGTCCCAACCCGGTCCCGCCGGGCCGGGACGGTTCGCACTGAGTCCGCACAACAGCCCGAGACAGCGCGAGCCAGGAGAAGACGTCGGCTGGCGCGAGCCGCGATGGGTGAGATTGGATTATCCACCCCGAGGGAGTAGCCGCCGGAGGAACCCAGCGCTGCTCGCATAGGCCGCACAGCGGCCCGTCACCCAGAGATGGGGGACGGGCCGCCGGCCGGCGTCTTTACGTAGTATCTGTCAACATCCACGAGGCCATGTTGGCGATAACCCCGTCGGGGGCGTACTGGTAGTGGACGCAGCCGTTGAGGATGGAGCAGGTCGCGGCGGTGGCCAGCTGGGCGGCCGCCAGCGGGATGCTACCTGTCGCGAAGTAACCCACGCCACATACCGGGTCATAGGCGAGGCAGTTGGAGTTCGTTGGTTGGATGTTCGTTTCGCCAACTATGTAATCGTCGGCAGGACCACAGGTAGCTGTGAAGAGCCGCGCCAGCCCAGCGTCGCCGACGCTGTCCGCGTAGCAGGGGTCACCGATCAGGCCCGCGCTGTAGATATGTGCGGCTTCCGGAGCGTATTGCAGCTCCCAGGCGTTGATGACCCAGGCGCCCTCGGAGTATCCGAACAGCGAGATCAGCGAACCAGGGCAGGCACTGGTCAGGGCTTTCACCTCCTTCTGCAGGGCAGCGACCCCCGCCTGGACGTTGGTCGACAGCGGACCCTGGTTGAACACGCCTTCGGCGAACTGCCAGCTAACCGAGATGGTGGGATAGGGCACATCTAGTTCTGTCGCGTGCCCGTAGATCGGCGCGTCGGCTGCCAAATCGCTGGCAAAGGCCGACAGCTCCGGCGATTCTGTGGCGCCGCCGCTAGGTTCTGGTCCCTCGTTGAGGCCGTGCAAGCCAAGCACGTACCAGTTCTGGCAGTTGCCCGCGGAGGGGCCGGATTGGAACGGGTTGACGGAAGGCGACGCGCCAGCGCCTCCCCACGTAATGCTCACGGCACTTCCCGGCCACGGCACATTGTAGAAGGTTGCCGAAACTGTGTAGTTGCCACCGGGCGCCACCGAGACCGCCAGGCCAGGGTTCTGGCTGCAGGTCGTGCTCCCGGCGGAGACCGCGCCGTCGTCCCCGCTGCCGCCGGACATGTGCTCCGAGACATACGAGGCCTTCGCCCAGTTGCCGGGGCAACCCAAGGTCAGGGCGGAAGAGCCGATGTTGGTGTACGTCACGTAAGCAGTCCAGGAGAGCGGCCCGCCGGATGAATACGGCTGGACGACCGATTTTGCCCAGATGACCTTGAACCCGGCGTAGTTGTTACTGATCAGGGCGTTGGGGCCAGGATAGGTGCCTGCCATTGTGCACCCGGTCCCATCCGACTGGCAGACGCTAGCCAGGCTGGCGGTCGCAGTGGCGAAACTCGCTCCTGTCAATGTCAGTAGCGCGGCCACGATGACAATGAGCTTCTTCATATTTCCCTCACTCCTCGGCTTTGTCCCGATAGGCATGGCCGTCATCCTCGCCACGCGTCGGTGGACATTTTCATCATCGCGACGCAGATCAGGAGTATTGGAATGATGCACAGGCCGAGAAATCCGCCCGCGATCAGCCCGGGCATGGCCAGGGCCTTTTCCCGCGCCGACAATCCCCACCATGCCTTGCCGCCGCGGGTGTTCTTCAGCGTCATGACTCCGGCGGCGAAGACCAGCGGGGCGAAGATGATCGCGGCGACGATACCGCCGGCCGAGCCGCCGGAGATACTTGAGCCCAGGATCGCAACGCCGAGCAGGCAGGACAGGACGCCGAAAGCTAGCATGAACTTGTGCCGCTTCTCCGCGGCGAATGTGGTCACGGGCCCGTCAGCTGTCTGGGTGAGCGAGACCGGGACCAGGCCGGGCTCCCAGCCGCAGTTTGCGCACGGAGGGCTAGTGAGGGCGTCGGCGCAATTCGGGCACGGCCGGGATGATGGCGACTTCGCCGGGGGCAGGGTCTGGGTGGTGACCATGGTGTTTCTCCTTTTCCGTTCCGCTATTGGGGTGGATGTACCGGCAACGTAAGGCCAGGTAATGGGCGGTTGCCATGCAGGAAACCCACGGAATGACCCACGGTTCCGAGGGGCGAACCTGCGGCGTGGACGGTTCTAGAGGTGTTGCGGCGCGGGTAGCGATAGTTACCCTTTGCCATGGCTTCTTGTCGGCTTACTGGTGTTGGCGATAGCCCCTGATGTTCAGAGAGCACAGTTGGCCTGGTCGGAAGTTGCCCAGGGCTGCGCCAGATCCTGGGCCGCGGCCGGGTAATCAGTCGTCAGTGCACCTGCGCGGTGTCGCACCGATCCCCGCCTCTTCCGGCAAGCGCACCCGCCGCAGGCTCAACCGCGGCGGTGATCGCAACGCCCATGCGGCTTCCGGGCGCAACCGTTCGGGATGGTCCCCCGGCGGCGACTAGCAGCAGCGAGGTGGTTCCGGGCCGCCGCTGGAAAGCGCGAGCAGCCCAGGAGCCCGTCGGCGCTCTGTGCCAGGGTGACCGGGACCAGCCCGGGCTCCCAGCCGCAGTTCGCGCTTGGCGGGCTGGTCAGGGCGTCGATGCAATTCGGGCACAGCCAGGATGATGGCGACTTCGCTGGGGCGCGGTTTCGGTGGTGGCCATGGTCTTTCCTTTCCCGTCCACTGTTTGCGTGGAGATACCGGCAACTTCTGGCCAGGTATTAGGCGGTTGCCATGCGGGAAACCACGGTTTAGAGGCTCCAACCCAACCGCCGCAAAGGCCCGGTCGATACTGGCGGTGGCGGCGGCCGGGAGTGCTAGTTACGCTTCTACCAGGGTTTCTCGTCGGCGGGCTCGTCACAACGGCGATGATCGCGCCATGAGCGTGGCCGGAGGGGGTGGTCGCGGTCGACCCGCCGGTGGTGGCATTCTCCGGGCTGTTGCGGCACCTGCGGATGAGTGCTGGCCTGTCGCAGGAAGAACTGGCGGAAGCCGCCGGGGTTGGCGTGCGGACGGTCAGCGACCTGGAGCGGGGGGTGGCGCTGACCGCCCGCAAGGACACGGCCCGGTTGCTGGCCGATGCCCTGAAACTGACCGGTGCGGCGCGGGCATCGTTTGAGGCGGCCGCCCGGGGACGTGTTGCTCCTGGAGTATCCCCTGCTCGGAGCGGAGGCGCAGCAGGGTCGGGCGCGGTGGCGGCCGCTACCCGGGCACTGCCTCGTGATATCGGTTCGTTCACTGGGCGGCAGCCGGAGTTGCGCCAGCTGATGGGGGCGGCGGGGTTGCCGCGTCCGGGAGTGGTGAGTATCCATGCGATCGGGGGTATGGCCGGTATCGGCAAGACCGCGCTGGCCGTGCATGCCGCACATCAGCTGGCGCCGCGGTTCCCGGACGGGCAGATCTTCCTGCCGTTGCACGGGCACACACCGGGACAGCGGCCGATGGACCCGGCCGATGCGCTGGCCAGCTTGCTGCTGACCGCCCGGGTGCCGGCTAAGCAGATCCCGCTCGGCCTGGAGGCGCGGACCGCCCTGTGGAGGGACCGGGTGGCGGGCAAGCAGTTCCTGCTGCTGCTGGATGATGCCACCGATAGTGAGCAGGTCCGGCCGCTGCTGCCGGGTTCTGCGGGCAGTCTGGTGCTGGTCACCAGCCGCAGGCATCTGACTGCGCTGGAAGATGCACAGACGGTCAGTTTGGATGTCCTGTCGGCCGCCCAAGCGGCCGAACTGCTGGTCCGCCTGGCGGCCCGGCCTGGTCTAGATCCCGTCGACCCCGAAGTAGCTGAGATCGCCCGCCTGTGCGGCTACCTGCCACTGGCAATTGGGATGCTGGCGCGTCAGCTCCACCACCATCCGGCCTGGACCGCCGCCGACCTGGCCGCCGACCTAGCCGAGGCCCGGGACCGGCTGGCGCTGCTGCACGCCGAGAACCTGTCGGTGGCGGCCGCGTTCGACCTGTCCTACCAGGACCTCACGCCCGCCCAGCAGCGGCTGTTCCGCCGCCTGGGCCTGCACCCCGGCATCGATATCGACGCATATGCTGCCGGCTCCCTCGACGGAACAGACCTGGCTGCAGGCCGCAGCCACTTGGAAGCGCTCTATGGCCAGTACCTGATCGCCGAGCCCGCCCGCGGCCGGTATCGTCTCCACGACCTGATCCGCGAGCACGCCCGCGTCCTCGCTGGCGCAGACGATGCCGCCGAGAATGACGCCGCCACCGCCCGGCTCCTGGATTACTACACGCATACCGCTGCGATTACCGAACGTCGGCTGGCTTACCGGCCAAAGGCCGGTCCCGACCCTACGATCGTTGCTCCGCCTGCCGCGGTCCCGTACCTGGTCGACTATGAGCGGGCGCTGGTCTGGGCCCGGGCCGAACGCGGAAACCTGCTCGCCTGCCTCGACCACGCCAGGCAGACGGGGCAACACGCCCGGGTTGTCGCCCTTACCACCGCCATCGCCGCCTTGCTAAGGCAGGAGGGCCCGTGGGCTGACGCCATCGCCCGCCACCTGGCCGCCATCGATGCAGCCCGCCAGATCGGCGACCGGCTCGGCGAAGCGTGCGCCCTCAACGATCTGGGCGACGTCCGGTTTCTCGCCGGCGAGTATCCAGCGGCGGCCGAAGCCTTTCAGGCAGCCCTGCACATGTCCCGTGATCTGAGCGACTGGCTGGGCGAAGCAAACGCCCTTGGCAACCTGGGCATGGTCCGGTCGACGGCTGGTGACCTCGCGGGCTCTGTCAAGGCTGCCGAGCGGGCCCTGCGGATTTACCAGGACCTCGGCAACCGGCACGGCGAAGCCAGCGCTCTCTCCGACCTGGGTGCTGCGCGGCTGTTTCCCGGCGATCTGGCAGGCGCTACCCAGGCCGTCGAGCAGGCGCTACCGATCCTCCGGGACCTCGGCGACCAGCTCGGTGAAGCCTGGACCCTCATGACCCAGGGGCATGCGCGTCAGTTGGCCGGCGACTATCCAGGCGCCGCCCAGGCCACCGAGCAAGCGCTGGGCATCTGCCAAAATCTGGGCGAGCAACGGGGCCAAGCCGTCGCTCTCAACTACCTGGCAGATATCTGGTTGATGACCGGCAACTACCAACGCGCTACCCAGGCCATCGACCAGGCACTGCGCATCGTCCGGGACCTCGGCGACCGGCCCGTAGAGGCCATCTCTCTCATCGTGTTGGGAGAGGTGAGGCGCATGACCGGCGACTACCCCAGCGCTGCCAGGGCCCTCGAGCAAGCGCTGCGCATCTGCCAGGACGTTGGCGAACGTCACAACGAAAGCTATGCCCACCTCGAGCTAGGGATCTTGCGCCGACTAACCGGCGACTATCTCGGCGCAGCCCAGGCCACCGAGCAAGCGCTGAGCATCTGCCAGGAAATCGGCGACCCTGACGGCGAAGCGGAGGCGCTCAACGAGACCGGAGCGCTGCACCTGGTCCGGAGTAGTCCAGCCCAGGCCGCGGCCTGCCATCAGCAGGCGTTGGCGGTAGCCCGCAAGCTAGGCATGCCCTGGCACGAAGCCCACGCTTTGGCCGGCCTCGGCCGCTGCGCCCTGGCCGGTGACCGGATCGCCGACGCCCAGGCCAACCTGATACAGGCACAGGAGATCTTCCTGCGGATCGGCACGACCGACGCCGCCAACGTCGCCGCTGAAATCGAAGCCCTGGCCCACTTCAAACAAGCCGAAACGCGGTAAAGGCCCGCCGCCGTCTTGGGCGCCTTGCCCTCGGCGGCCAGGTGAAGCCGGAACGAGCCGATCTCCGGCTGGCCCGGCGCTGGCATAATCTTGCCCCGTGATCGATGGCGACAACAGGAGCCGGGACGTCCTGTCCGGCCCGTGGCCGCACCAGGAGCCTGAGTATGCCGATGCGAAATCGAGCCTGCACAGTAGCCTGCGGTCGGTGCGCGAAGCGATGCTCTCGAAACTCGAAGGGCTCTCCGAATACGACATCCGCCGGCCGCTGACCCCGACCGGAACGAATCTCCTCGGCCTGGTCAAGCACCTGTCGATCGTCGAGGCCCGGTACTTCGGCGAGACCTTCGGGCGTCCGTTCCCCGAGCACTTGCGCTGGTGGGACGAAGACGACAAGGACAACACCGGCATGTGGGCTACCGAGGACGAGTCGCGCGCCGAGGTAATCGACTGGTACCGGCGCGCGGGGGCCCATGCCGACGCGACGATCGACGCCCTCGCCCTCGACGCACCGGGGCGGGGGCCCATGCCGACGCGACGATCGACGCCCTCGCCCTCGACGCACCCGGGCGGGTGCCCTGGTGGACGTGGCCTCCGGGTGCAGTGCTTTTCAACATCCTGGTCCACGTGATCTCGGAGACGAACCGGCACACCGGGCACGCCGACATCCTCCGCGAGCAGCTGGACGGCGCAGCCGCGATAGCGGCCGATAACCCGAACCTGCCGAAGCACGACGCGGCCTGGTGGGAGAACTATTACGCGGGTCGAGCGGGCCGCGAGGGCAGCCGAGCCGGATAAGCGAGGATAAGAGGGACAAGACGTTTGCTTATCCTCTGCTTCGCGAGCGCTTTGACATGCTGATCAAGTAGCCGAACGTCCGCAAAGGACGAATAGCTAGGGGTGGTACTGCTGCTGGAGGCTGATGGTCGTTCCCGCCGGGTCCTTGTCATCGAGGAAGATAGGGCTGTACAAGAGGTGGCGGAACTTGCTGGGCAGTTGGCTGGCGGTGATCTGCTGCTCGGTGATTCCGGCGTCAAGGATCTGAACCGGTATCGAGGGTGGCAGGGTCATGTTCAGGGTGGGTCCGCTCGTGTTGTAGTGCAGGTCATCGGGACCGCCGCAGACAAGCGTCGCGACTTGGTAGGCGATGCTGATGGTCTGGTCGGCCCCGGCGCTGACTGCCTGGATGTAGATGTAGTGATTGGTGGTCGCCATCTGGGCGCACGTCTGCGGCCCGCTGTCGGCTGGCGAGGGCGACGGCGTGGTGGCTGGTGGGGCTGATCCTACGGGAGCCCCGGCGGGCGATGTCGTGCTTGTGTCAGCGGTGGGCACCGATGACGGGGCCGGATGCGTCGGCAGGCTCGTCGGGTGGCCGGTGTGGCTAGTGCCGCAGCCTGCCAGCAGGGCTAGCACGGCGACGACAAGCAGCTGTCGCGAGGAGCCGCGTGTGTGCAAGCTCAAGGTCGAACCCTCCTCCAAAGTCGGGCAACGATCGGATGCACGTATCGCACTGGCGCAGGCGGTGTCGGTCGCGAGTTGGGTTGGCTCATAGGCGTTCCGCTTGCCGTGCCGTCGGCCGCCCCGCCGATCCGCAGGTGGTCTTGCCGCCTGGCACCCAAGGCGACACCGCTGCGGCGGCTTGTCATGGCGCCGGGGGCAAGCCGGGAAAGCCGCTGGGACCCGACCACGTCGACGGCGGGGGTAGCACCGGCGAGGCGTTGGTCCAGCCCTCGCTGACCAGCGCGACATACTCGTCCACCTGGCCTGGGTAGCTCCGGCCGTCATAGGCCGAGCCGGTGCACTTGGTGATGACATCTTTCGGCCGCGGCAGCCGTTCCCCTGGCCGGACCGGTTTCCCCGCCAGTGCGCGTGATTTCGGGTTGAGGTTGACCTCGTCAAAGGACAGGCAGGCCAGGCTGCGTGGCATCGGCCCGATGTCTTCGGTAGCCAGAAGCGAGCCGGTGCGCGGGTCGATCACAATGATCGTCGTCGGGTCGTAGGACCCGTAGTGGGGTTCCTGCGAGCCGGGCGCGATCGCGTAGCCGCGGCGGCCGAGCGGGTCGGTCATCTCGCTAAGCAGCCGGACCCCGGGCAGCGCCGCCATGACCTGGAATGTTGCTGACCGCACTTGTGCGGAGACCGGGTCCTGCAGCAGGGCCAGCGCCTCGGCCCAGATGAGCTGGTCCACTGTCGCGCAGCCGTTGCTGGGGTGGCTGGCGCACCAAGTCAGCAGTGCGTAGTGGCGCAGCTCTGCTTCTAGAAGGCTCGGCGCGGTCGGCATCTGGCGGAACTGCGTGGCGTTCAGGCCGGGCTCGTCACCTTCCACGTACCCGACAGTGCCGTCGCTGACCTGCCACGTCGCACCCGGGGATGACGCGGCAGTGGTGGCCGCCAGCCGCCCGTACCAGTCCAGCGGGTACCCCGCGAGCGACCCATCGCTCCGATACGCCGGCTCGCCGCTGTGCCAGGTTGCCGGGGATCCGGCGGCGGACCACGCGGCCGCATCCGCCAGAGTCGCGGGACGGGCACCAAGCTGGCGCGAGATGGTCCATTCCCTCTGGCCTGCCGAGCTGGGGTTCCACTGGTCGAAGCTGGTCGCCAGCGATATGTCGTACGGATCGGCCTTGGTCCCGGCCGGGAAGGTGATCCCG
The DNA here is from genome assembly GCA_963729365.1 of uncultured Actinomycetota bacterium. Lineage (GTDB taxonomy): Bacteria > Actinomycetota > Actinomycetes > Streptosporangiales > Streptosporangiaceae > JASHPR01. The sequence continues at coordinate 44,995 of CAVSNQ010000023.1, read as the reverse complement.
CTGATCTCCCTGACCCGCCAGTACCTGCCTGTCACCAGGGGGCGGCTGGCGACATGGGCAGCCGCGGTTAGCAGGAGCTGGCGGGCGGTCGGGAGCTGAGTCGTTCGGGTGTGTGCTGGCACGGCCGGCGGCACACGTGACGCCGCACGCGGAGCCGTACCTGCAACCCCTGACAGCAGGAGGGCGGCCGCCGCCCCCGCTGCCGTGAAGGCCAGGCCGGCTGTCGCCATCGTCCGGTTTCTGACACGACGGGCCTGCAGGCTGCGGTCCGGCCGGTGATCTTCAGCCGACGGCGAAGCAGCGGCCGCGGCAGCAGCAGCCACCGCGTCGGCGGGCCGCAACCACGGTGGATCCAGACTCGCCGGCCTGCTAGCTGCGAGCAACGCCATGACATCGCGCCGGCGCCCGCGCAGCTTCGCACGATGCTGGTTCACTGAGTGGTTCCTCCCCTCAGGCATCCTGGGGCCTTGCGTGCTCAGAGGTGGCGACGGGCGAGTGCGGGCCCCGCCATGGGTTCTCGCCATCACCGGCCGTGGACTCGGCTGCCCCGTCCATCGCATGCTCAAGGCGCCGCCTGGCCCGGTGCAGCCGGACAAACAGGGTGGGCGTCGAGCAGCCCAGCACCTGAGCGGCCTGCCGGGGCGTCAGACCCTGCCAGGCAAGGAGCGTGAGCAGCTCACGGTCGGTTTCCGACAGCCTGGCCAGAGCAGTGAGCACGGTGAGCCGCTCCGTCACCTGGTCTGCCACGTCGGCAGACACGGCCTGCGGCTCGGATGTCCAGGCCTGCAGTTCCGCGACTGATTGCCGCCTGGCGGCGGCACGGAACTGGTCGATCACCACATTCCTCGCGACCGTCAGCAGCCACGGCAGCGCCGGCGTCGGCACATCAGCCAGCCGCCGCCAGGCGATCAGGAACACCTCGCTCACGACCTCGTCCGCCAGCTGGCGCCCGGCGCGGCTGACGGCATATGCGTAGACCTGCCGGCAGTGCTGGTCGTACAGGACCGTGAACCGCTCGATCGCCTTGGGGTCGGTCAAGATACCGGCCTCCCTTGCTGGGGCGGATTCACTGGCCAGCCGTCACTGGGGAAACGAGCCGCTCGGCACATTTCTTACATGACCGGGGAGAAAAAGTCGTTGCGGAAACGGATGGCCAGGTGCCCGCGGAAGCAAGGACCGAGGCGAAGGCATCGCCGCCCGCGGGCATGGCATCATGTCACGCGCCAGCGGGAAGGGTCCTGGCGCGAATTCCGCGATCGGACACGGTGAGTTACTGCTGGCGTGGCGGTTCAGTGAGCGGCACTGGCTGGGCCGGGCGTGTTCTGAAGATCACGATTTGGGGTGCTGGTGGCGTGTTGCCGCCAGTGTGCAACGAGGCCCCGGTATGACGCAGGTGACCGGCCAAGATCACTCACGTCGGGAGCCTGGTTGCCGCCTCAGTGTGTCGCGTTGCTGCCCCCGGTCACGCCCGCGGCACCAGCCACCGGGCCGCGCTGCGCCAGCTCGCCAACCGGCTCGTCGGCATCCTGCACGGCTGCCTGAAGACCCGCACCCTCTACGACGAAGCCACCGCCTGGCCGCAGCACGCCAGCAACGAAATCAAGACTGCCGCTTGACATTCAAACGCCTGGGATGTCTAACCGCTGCATGCAGCTCATGAACGGCACATCGTGGCACCGTTTCGTCGCCGGCCGGGCTCTTTCACCTATCTCGGCCAGGCACCGGCACGCCTTGTCGGGCTGGGGGTGGAGCCCCGGCAGTACTACAACGGCAAAGTGGTGAAACGGCGGCCGTGACACGTGTCAGCGGGAATCACGCGCGAGCGGGAACTAGGGCCGTGATGCGCGACTTCCTCGACCGCACGGCCGCACCGATGGCGTGACGTCGCCCGCGCTCTCGAGCCACGGCGGGGCGAGGCGGGGCGGTCATGGCCGGCATGAAATGCGCTGAGCGAGGCGGACATGTAGCAAGTGTCGAAAGGAGCAACCTTGCGATACCCGCACCCCGGCAGCCCGGATGAGCGACGGCGCCGCTTCGAGGAGGTCTACGCGGCGAACTGTGGCCCGATCCTTGGGTACGTGCTGCGTCGTACCGATAACCCGGACGACGCGGCGGATGTGATCGCCGAGACCTTCCTCACTGCCTGGCGGCGGCTGGACGCCGTGCCACCCGGAGACCAGGCCCGGCTGTGGCTCTACGGCGTGGCCCGGCGCGTGCTCGCCAACCAGCGCCGCGGCGAGCGGCGGCGGACCGTGTTGAACGACCGGCTCCGCGCGCAGCTCGCCGCCGGCTACCGGCCGCCCGAGTACACCGGCGAGCTGGCCGAGATCGCGGTGGCCTTCCGTAGCCTGCCCGAGCCGGACCGGGAACTGCTCGCCCTGGTCGGCTGGGAGGGCCTGGACCGCGGCCAGGTCGCCGTCGTCCTCGGCTGCTCGCGCAACGCGGTTCGCATCAGGCTGCATCGCGCCCGGCGCCGGTTCGCTGACGCGTTGGCCCGCTCCCAGGCGGCGCCGCCTCCCGCATCCGTTCACGTCCCGCATGGAGACCTCGCATGAACCAGATTCGCAGTATTTCCCCAGTTTCCGACGCCGACGCCGCGCGCCTGGTGAGCCGCGACGCCCTGGCCGACCTCGCCGGGCAGATCGTGGCCACTTCCGTCCTGGATAAGCCAGCGCGCCGGGCAGCGTCCCCCCGGGCCGCGTCCGGCCCGGCGCGCAAGCGGCGCTTTGCGGCGCCCGTCGCCGGGCTGGCTGCGGCGGCGGCCATCGCCGCTGGAGTCATTGCCTTCCACGGCCACTCGGCCCCGGCAAAGTCGGCCGCCGGGCCCCGCTTCGGGCGTGCGGACAGCGCGGCCCAGCTCGTCGACTACGCCACCCTGTCCGCAGCCGCGGGGCCGGCCTTCAACCCGGGGCCGCACCAGTGGATCTACACCGACGTGCTGCAGGCGACGTCGTCCGCTGGCACCGGCGGCTACCTGGCCGGGCCGCCCGACGGCCGGCTGAACCAGAAGACCTGGACCCGGGTCGATTTCCAGGAGTATGCGTACCTCAAGAACGGAAAGCTGGTCATCGCCGCCTCGAACGTGCCCCGTTCCGCCAAGACCGGCCAGGCCGTGGAGCCGGTCCCGTTCGGCTGGCCATCGGTGAGCTACGCCTACCTGAACTCGCTGCCGACCGGCCCGGCGCGGCTCATGGCGGTCATCAAGGACAACCTGAAGGCAGAGCCGGATCCGATCGGGGCCGAGGGCACCGGCAACGTGGGCGTCTTCAACGCGGTCCAGGCGCTGCTGCAGAACACGGTGCTGCCGCCCCGGCTGCTGGCGGGGCTGTACGGGGTGCTGGCCCGCGACCCCGCGGTGCACTTCGAGCGCTCGGTCACCGACCTGGCGGGCCGGAGCGGGGTGGGCTTCTCCACGGTGCAGGAGGGCTACCTGGAGGAGCAGATCGTGATCAACCCGAGGACCTACGCCTACATGGGTTACGTCGACGTCGCGGTCCGGGCGCACACCAGCACGGGCCTGGACGGGACGGCGCACTTCCGCCGGGGCCAGGTCCTCGGCTGGGAGGCCCTGCTCGGGTCCGGCATCGTCCAGCGGCCCGGCCAGCTTCCGTAGCCGGTCCCGCCCGGTCGCCGGGATGAGCGGCGTGCCGATCGTGGATGAGGTCCGTTATATTATGTGAACTTTACCTGTTTATCTCTAATCGCTCCTTGTATTCGACCTAACGAATCGGAGTCGGCAAAGGTGGACTGGAAGCGACGTACATCAGTGGTATTCGTCAGTGCAGCCCTTGGTTTCCTCGGCGTATCGGCTGCTGGTGCTGCCGTAGCCGTGTCGCACTCGGCCGGGAAGTCCCAGACCATCCTTCATGTCACAGCGAGCGGACCGGACTCGGTCAACGAATGCGGCCCAGAGTCCGCGGCAGCGTTGTCGATCAGCGCCATCTTGTGTCTGGATGTCGGAACTACTACCGATACCAATGGCTGGGCAGTGATAGAGAACTTTGCGAATATAACACCGTACCGGGTCTGGTTCCATCAAAATTCTGATGGTTCAGGCTGGGCCTACTGCTTTAATCCGAATTCAAGCTGGTCGATCAGGGGAAATGCAGAATTCCCAGGTAATATCCAGGTCACGACCGTTCCTCAGCTGTGCACTGTGAATCCGCCAAACGACAACAAAGGCCGGTGCGGCGAGTTTCTCGACGCGAACACAAGCAGCTACCTCGATGCCATGGGGCCTTATTACAACAGCCCGAATGTATGCTACCCCGACGTGGTTAACGAAACGTACACCAATCCCTGGGGCAATCTGACATGGCTCGCCTATAATGCGGCCTTCCGGGTCTGGCTGCACCAGAATCCTGATGGTTCAGGCTGGGCGGACTGTTTCAACGCTGGAATTTGGTACATCGGCGGATCTCGCGACACAACTCCGGGTAATATACAGTTCACGGATAACACCTCGCCGTGCCCTTGATCGCACGATCGCATAGCGTGGCCCATAAAGATTGAGTGTGCTCAGCCTGTCCTATCCGCAATGAGCGGCTCTCCCGCGCACCGCCGATACCACCATGGCCAGCATCAGCCCAAGGATGGCGATAATGGTGGTGATCACATGCATATTGTGTCCTTAGATGACCCCTGTTGTAGCCTCGCCGAAAGAGGACCCGCTCCGCCACTCCGCTCCCGTCCTCCTAATGGGGGCCGGAGTCTTGCCGTGGAAGATCAGAGTCAAGGTGCAGCGCCCGCAGCGAAGCAAGGCCGCGTAGTTAAGCAGCCCGTGATCAAGTCAAGGGCGGGTGTAGGCATGGTGGCGGGGGTGCGGTCAGCACCCAGCGCCCCGCCGACTGATCCCGTGTCTCCCGACCGCGGCGAGCTTGCCCGGCTCGCTAGCCGGACCCGTCATGTGCTGATCAACTTCGACGGCCCCGTCTGCGACATCTTCGCAGGCATGCCCAGCGATGCCGTCGCCGACGAGCTGCGCGGCGAGCTGCGCGCCGCGGGCATCGACATCCCGCAGGGCGCGGCCACGCTGGACGACCCGTTGGAGGTGTTCCGGGTCGTCGCCGACCTGGGCGATAACGCGGCCATCACCGCCCAGGAGCTGCTCACCGCGCTCGAACTCCAGGCCGCCCAGACAGCCCGGCCCACGCCAGGAGCGGCCGACCTGATCACCACGGCGACCCAGACCGGCCGCACCGTCACCGTCGTTACTAATAACTCCGGTGCCGCAGTTGCCTACTACCTCGTGCGCCACGACCTAGACCAGGACGTGGGGAAGATCGTAGGGCGCGATGATCCCGACCCGGCCCTGATGAAGCCATCGCCCTACCAGGTCCGCTACGCGGTCGGCCTTCTCCAGGCCGAGCCGAAGGACTGCGTGTTCATCGGCGACTCCACGACCGATGTCCTCGCGGGCTTGCTCGGCGGCGTCGCCGTCATCGGCTACGCGAACAAGCCCGGCAAGGCCGAGGCCCTGAGTCAGGCTGGAGCGCGAGCCGTGGTCACCGACCTCGCCGAGATCACGACGGCACTCCGCAACGCCCCGAGCCATTGCCCCGAGCCATTGTCTAGCCCGAGCCATCTAGCCCGAGCCATTGTCTAGCCCGAGCCATTGCCCGAGCCATTGTCTAGAGCCAATGCCACTTAGCCTAGTTTGATCTTGTTTCGGCGTGTCGGGACTGCTGCCGTTGGACTGGCCGGCATGATCGCGGGTCATGACGCACAATGGCGTGATGGCCGCTGGTGGCCGTCTGACGGACTGGATCTCGCTCGGGGTGCTGGCCTCGGCGGTTCCCCGGGATGCTGTTGATGAGGCGATCGCGGCGGCGGGCAGGGGCGCGCGGCGCTCGGACGGGAAGCTGCCGCCGCATGTCATGGTCTATTTCGCGATGGCGCTGGCGCTGTTCGCCGAAGAGGACTACGAGGAGGTCGCTGCGCGGCTGACCGAGACGCTGGCGTCGTGGGGCTGCTGGGACGAGTCCTGGGGCGTGCCGAATTCGGGCGGGATCACCCAGGCCCGGCAGCGGCTGGGGCCCGAGCCGCTGGAACTGCTCTATGACCGGGTCGGCGAGCCGGTGGCCGGGTTGCTGACCCGCGGGGCCGTTCCTGCGCGAGTGGCGGCTGATGGCCATCGACGGCTTCGAGCTGGACGTCCCCGATACGCCCGCCAATGCCGCCGCGTTCGGGTACGCCTCCGGGGAGAACCGGTCAGCGTTCCCGAAGGTGCGGGTGGTGACCATCGGCGAGTGCGGCTCGCACGCGAAAATCGCCGCGCAGATGGGCCCGGTCGGCGGTAAGGGCAGCTGCGAGCAGGCCCTGGCCCGCCGCCTGTTCGGGCGGCTGGAGGAAGACTGGCTGCTGATCGCCGACCGCGGCTTCTATAACTGGCCGGACTGGCAGGCCGCCGCCGCTACCGGCGCCGCCCTGCTGTGGCGGGTGAAATCGGACCTGAGGCTGCCGGTGCTGGAGCTGCTGCCCGACGGTTCCTATACCTCGCTCGTGATCCGGCCCGTCATCCACGACAAGGCCCGGGACAAGCTGATCGCAGCCGCCCGGGCCGGCGGGCACCTCGACCCCGGCCAGGCGGCGCGGGTGCGGGTCATCGAGTACGAGATCCCCGACCGCGACGGCGACGGCAGCGGCGAGCTGATCGCCCTGATCACCACCATCACCGACCCGGCCGCCGCATCCGCCCGCGAACTGGCCGCGGCCTACTGCCAGCGTTGGGAAGAGGAAACCGGCAACGACCAGCTCAAGACCTGCCTGCGCGGACCCGGGAAGGTCCTGCGGTCCAAGAGCCCGGACATGGTCCGCCAGGAAATCTACGGCTACCTGCTCACCCACTACGCCATCTCGGCCCTGATCTGCAAGGCCGCCACCGAGGCCGACATCGACCCCGACCGGGTGAAATTCCTGCGCACCGTCCGCATCATCCGCCGCCGGGCCGCAGGCCCGGCCTTTCCCCCCTGACCAGCAGGAACAATTACTCGCCGCCGTGATGACCGACATCACCAGCCCGCGCAACCTCAACCCCGCCCGCAGGCACCGCTCCTGCCCCCGCGTCGTCCGGCGAGCCCGCCATAACTCCTACCCGGTCAGGAAACCCCGCGACACCAGCACCCGCCACCACGGCCCGCCCGCCATCCGGCTCGTCAACATCCCGCCACAGCCAGTCATGATCAACTTAAGCTAAGTGGCATTGAGCCTTGACCCGGCCGCCGCTCCCCAGGGATTTGCGCCTGCGAGGACGACGGGCAGGACCAGGTGCTCAGTGAGTACATCCTCTTGCCGACCGCGAAATTAGTAGCTCCGAGGTCCGTCCGCGCAGGCGATTCGTTCGTACGTGTCAGCGCCTAAAGGCCAGCGAGGCGGCGCCAGGCCGGTCAACACGGTAGATGTAATGCAGCGCATCATCAATCGGGTTGTCGGGCGACATCGGGCCTTCAGCGACCCGCTTCAAGCCAGCCTTCTCCAGCGCACGCCAGGAGGCCACATTGGCGGCCACCACGGCGACAAGCACCGCGGGCGCATCAGAATACGAGTTCCAGGTGTCCTCAACGGCCGCAGCGATCATGCGGGATCCGAGACCGCGACCGCGCAGGGCTGGGTCCGCGATGAGATAGTCAAGCTCGACGGCGCCGACTGGCACCTCGATAACTGCCGAGAATTCCGTGAGATCCTGGGGGTAGTCGCAAAGCGCCGAGCGCTGCAGCAGGCCGATTGGCCGGCCGTCGAGGAGAACGAGGAGGTCTTCCCCCGGCTCCTCGCCTCGCGTACTCGCGCCGAAGTCGCGCTCGACCGCCTCAAGGGTGGTCTCATGATTCCACCACCGGGCGACCTGGGGCTCTCGCAACCACTCGGCCAGCATGGGAAGGTCCCCGGCAATCAACGGCCGCCACGACAAGAAACCATCGCTAATCCTCTCCACCGTCACAGCGTAGATCCCGGAAGGGAATCGTCCTACGCGATGGTCTGACACTAGCCCAGCCCGGACAAATGGTGATCCGGAACATGCGCGGAACGACCTCCGCTGCCGCCGCCACCATTCGTGCAGTCGGCGCAGGTCAGCGCCAAGGTTCGTGCGATCACGCGGGCGGCCTCAGCCGGCGCGGTCGTCACGACGGTGAATCCGCTCTGGACAGAGGAGGAAATCTCTCGCCAGCTCCGCCAGTCGGGTGCGCGGTGGCTGGTCAGCACCGTCGGCCTGCTGGCAGGAAAGCTGCGCGCTCCGGTTCTCCAGACCGGCATTGCTGAGGCGTTCGCGATCGGCGATCGGTCTGGGGTCGAGGCAACCCCGTTCAGCGCGCTGCGGTTGAGAGTCGGCGCGCCCGCCGCGACGGCGTCGGCCGCCGACACCGCGCTCCTGCTCAGCTCCAGCGGCACCACCGGGCTGCCGAAGATCGTCGTGCTGACGCACCGCAACCTGGTGGCCAGCCTGCGCCAGACCCGCCGGGTGCACAAGGTGACCGAGGACGACGTCGTGATAGCGGCACTGCCGCTATTTCACATCTTCGGCCTGCAGATCTCGCTGAACCTGGCCCTGCTCCAGGGCGCGACCGTGGTCATCCTGCCGCGCTTCGAGCTTGCCGCGTTTCTTCGCGCTGTCCAGGCATACCGGGCCACCAGGGCCGAGCTTGTGCCCCCGATGGTCCTCGGCCTCGCGGCAAGTGACCTGGTCGACGACTACAACCTGTCCAGCCTGCGGGTGCTGACCTCGGGGGCGGCGCCGCTGAGCGCCGAGCTGGCACAAGCGTGCGCGCGGCGGATCGGCTGCCGGGTCAAGCAGGCCTACGGGCTGACGGAGATCGCCGGCGCGTCCCATATCGCGCCCGATGACGGCCCGGAACGGCCCGACTCCATCGGTCCCGCGCTGCCCGGCGTCGAGTGCCGGGCCGTTCCCGCCGACGCCGGCGAGGGCCTCGACGCCGGCGGCCAGGGCGAGCTCCTGATCCGGCTGCCCGGCACAATGCGCGGCTACCTCGGCGCCCCCGAGGCCAGCGCGGCCACGGTTGACGCTGACGGGTGGCTGCATACCGGTGACATCGTCACGATGGACGCCGACGGCTGGTACTACGTGGCCGACCGGGTCAAGGATCTGATCAAATACAAGGGCCTCTCAGTCGCGCCAGCCGAGCTGGAGGGCGTCCTGCTGACCCATCCGGCGGTAGCGGATGCGGCAGTCGTGCGGCACGCGGACGAGGCGGCCGGGGAGGTACCCAAGGCCTACGTGGTGCTTCGCGCTGCGGCCTCGGCGCAGGAGCTGATGGGCTGGGTCGCGGAGCGGGTGGCGCCGTATAAGCGCGTGCGCATCGTCGAGTTCACTGACAGCATCCCCAAGTCCCCGTCCGGCAAGATCTTGCGGCGACTGCTCGTCGCCCGGGACGCAGGCGCCGGCGAAGCGTTGGCAACGAGGCGGCCATGAGCTCGCTTCGATCCCCGGGACCGTGCCAGGCGCCGCATGGCCTGGCGAGCATGACCGCGATCTGCGCGGCACCGTGGCGCTCGTGACCGGTGGGGGGCGCGGTGTTGGCCGGCTACTGGCCGTCAGCCTGGCCGGGGCCGGGGCCGCCGTCGGCCTGATCGCCCGCTCGCCAGCCGAGCTTGCGTCGGTGGTCGGCGAGGTCGAGCGGTCCGGCGGCACGGCGGCCGCCGAGGTGTGCGATATCACTGACCGGCACGCGACGGCCACCGCCGTCGCTGCGCTGGCGCAGCGACTCGGCCCGACGAACCTGCTCATCAACAACGCCGGAGTCTCCGGGCCTGCGGGGCAGCTATGGGACGTCAGCGCGGCGGACTGGTGGCGCGCCTTCGAGATCAACGTCGGCGGGGCCGTCGAGCTAGCCAGGCTGGTACTGCCGGGCATGATCGCGGCGGGCAGCGGCCGCATCATCAACGTCACCAGCCACGCCGCGGTGTACCGGTGGCCGCTGATGTCGGCCTATGCCGCGTCCAAGGCAGCGCTAGTAAAGCTGACCGAGACGCTCGCCGAGGAAACTCGCTCCTATGGCGTGTCCGTGTTCAGCGCCGATCCCGGCCTGCTGCCGATCGGCCTGACTGACACGGCCGTCAAGAGCACGGCCGGGCCCCAGACGCCCGAAGAGCTCGTCTTCGGCTGGATCCGCGGCCGGCTGGCGTCCGGGCAGGGCGCCGACCCGGACCAGACCGCCCGGCTGGTCCTGGCGCTGGCCAGCGGCCGCTGCGATCGGCTGTCGGGCCGCCACCTGACGGTTGCGGACGACCTCGATGCGTTGCTGCAGCGGATCGACGCCATCATCCGGGACGACCTGCATACGCTGCGGCTGCGTACGACGGCGTGACGGTGGCTACCTTGCCGCCCCGTCGGCCTGGGCACCCGGCGCCCGGCCAGCAAGCGACCCACCGCGCCCGTCGCACCGAGGGCCGCTTTGCTCAGGGCTGGCCCAGGTACGCGGCGGCCACCTTCTTCGGCTACACCAAGCACCCCGCTGAGAAACGCATCGACAGGCTGAACTATGCAGAATCAGCACCGACTGCCAACCACCGCAATTGCCGCATACGCTGCGCGGGATGTCAGGCCGAATCTCGCCGCCATCAACGGCAAGGACGTTCGCTTGCATCGCCGATGGGCACCTCGGCGCGACGGCAACCTTCAGGCGGCTGACACCGCGCCATGTAGGTGGTCGGCACCCGGCTACATCGATCGGCAGCATCACACTGAGTTACGGGAGAGGCCAACCAAACGCGCGCATCGCCGCCGTTCGGCGCTCCGATCTTGGTCGGATGGGGGCGCTATCACTGCCGCGCCGAACAGGGCGATAGGTGTGATGGCATGCGTGATCAGCGTCCTTCCGCGTCCCGGACGTCCCTTCTGCGTGCCCCGGCCCAGGCCATCCCGGCAGGTTACGATGATGTCGTGAGCGCCCAGCCTGCCGAGCGCGAGGATCCGCTCGACCCGCAGCGGATCTTGGACCAGCTGCCCGCGGAAGAGCGTGGGTCCTTCCTGGAGCAGTACCAGGAGGCGGTGGAAAATGCCCGTGACCCGGCCAGCTGGAAGCAACTGCGGCGCGTCCTGCGGCTGTGGAGATTCCATGCCGACGCTGCTGGAGACCCCGGCTACCGTGCGGCGATGGAGGCTGCTGGCGGCCCGGTCAGCGACGGCATGCCGCTGGAGGAGGCTGTCCGTGTGTACCGCCCGGCCTCGTGAGCTGGCGGCCATGGCTGGAAGATCGCGCCCTGCGCCAGATGCAGGGCTTGCCGTCTGAGGCTTTCGACATGCTGGTCCGGACGCTGGCCCGGATCTGCGATGACCCGTATGACCCGGTGTTCAGCGTGCCCGTCCCGCCAGTGCCGGGCAGACGCGTCGCTGACCTGGGCGACTTCGGTTTCATCGAGTTCATCGCCGATGAGGCGACGGGACTGGTCCGTGTTTATCACCTCGTGTGGACCGGTTAGCAATCCTTTACATCGCCGGGATCGGGGAACCCCTCGACTTGGGGTGCCGGAGAGATTTGAAGTCATCGTCGTTCAACGTTTGCGACCAAGATCTGCCGTTCGGTACGAAATCCCCCCGGTGGCGATCGAGACGAGAATGGTGCGGATCTAGCGGATCTGCGCAGGCGAGTAGCCTCTGATCATCACCCGGCGAGAGGACACGGCGAGGCATGGCCATCATCCACGCCACCACGCTGAACCCAAGCAAGCTGGAGCTGCTAAAAGACTGGCTGCCAGCTCAGCCCTGGTACCTCGACAGAGGACGCGAGCCCGAGCTGGCCAAGGCCGGCGGGTTCCGGCTCGACGATCCGCAGGGCGAGGTCGGCATCGAGTTCATGGTGGTGACCGACGGACCGGGAGACCGGGCCATCACTTACCAGGTACCGCTGACCTACCGTCCGCGCGCGATCGGCGGCGCCGGCGGTGGGCTGATCGGAACAGCGGAGCACGGAGTGCTCGGGCGCCGCTGGATCTGCGACGGAGCCCACGATCCGGTTATGGTCGCTCAATTGATCGCGCTCATCCAGGGTGAGGCTGAGCCACAGGCGCAGAGTGTCAGCAACAGGCCGGACCGCACGGTGACGGTCCGGCCTGTATCGATGGACTCCTTGACAGCGGCCGGAATCGCGGCTGCTGTCAGCGGACCGTTCGGCACCGATCTTCGGGTCCACACCGCAGACCCAGACGGCATGCGAAATGGCCAGCTCATGGTACGGATCCACAGAGTCCTCGAACCCTCCGGCGACAGGGCTGCCGCGGTCAGCGAAGCAGGGCAGCCATGCCTTTCTGCCACCTGGCGGCTGGCTGACGGCGCACAGGTCCACGGCTTCCTCGCCACCGCGCAGTACGTGCAAGAGCCGACAGCACGGTCGTAAGACGGACCTGCCGCACCCCGACCTCCCGGCGCCGTAAGCGTGACTTGGCACTGTCGCCCGCCTGCGCTCATTCCCGCCTAATTGAGACCGAGGCAGGCGTTGCGGTGTTTGCCGTAGCGTTCGAGGGGTCCGGCGGGCTGGCTCCCTATCCGCCTGCCGACCGCATCTGCAGTCGCGGTCTGGCTTTAGAACGAGGTGCTAGCCTGCCGGGCCTTGCCGTGGCGTGGCTCGAAAGAGGGACGAGCGCCAGCACTGTAATTAGGCATGCCCGCCGCGGTTCCTGCATCCCCGGAACGAGGAACTTTGGAGCGTGCTGAATGGCGGCAGTGATGATCGGCGCGGACCCGCACAAGGGGTCGCACACCGCGGTGGCGATCGGCGCGGCCGAGGAGCCGCTCGGCAAGCTGCGGGTCCGTGCTTCGGCCGGGCAGGCCGAGCGGCTGGTGGCGTGGGCGGCCGCGTGGCCGCAGCGGACCTGGGCGGTCGAGGGCGCGGGCGGGCTGGGTCACCTGCTGGCCCGGCAGCTGGTCGCGGCCGGCGAGCGGGTACTGGACGTGCAGCCCAAGCTGGGTGCCCGGGTGCGGCTGCTGGCCACCGGGGCCAGTAACAAGAACGACCCGAATGACGCCTTCTCGGTGGCGGTCGCGGCGCTGCGCTCGACGACCCGGCGCCGGGTGACCGCCGATGATCACGGCGCGGTGCTGCGGGTGTGGTCCCGGCGGCACCGGGACCTGGGCCGGGCCAAGAACCAGGTCGCGTGCCGGCTCCACGCGGTGCTGTGCGAGCTAGTCCCCGGCGGCGTGCCCGAGGAGATCACCGCAGCTCAGGCCACCCGCATCCTCTGCTCGGCCAAGCCGTCCGGCATCGCCGGGCAGGCCCGCGGCGAGCTCGCCGCGCAGCTCCTGGAGGACATGCGCCGCCTGGACGCCCAGATGAGCGAATCGAAGAAGAAACTCGCCGTCGCGGTCAAGGCATCGGGCACCAGCTTGACCGGCCTCTTCGGCGTCGGCCCTTTCATCGCCGCCACCGTGATCGGCGACGCCGCCGACGTGACCCGGTTCCCCAGCCGGGACCATTTCGCCGCGTACAACGGCACCGCGCCGATCGAGGTGTCCTCCGGGAACCGCAAGATCTACCGGCTGTCACTGCGCGGGAACCGGCGGATCAACCACGCCATCCACATGGCCGCGATTACCCAGATCCGCCACGCCCACAGCGACGGCCGCGCCTACTACGACAAGAAGCTGGCCGAGGGCAAGACCCACAAAGAAGCGCTCCGGTGCCTCAAGCGCAAGATCAGTGACGCCATCTACGCCCGCCTCCGGGCCGACGCGCGCCAGGCCGCAGAAACCCCCGTCGCGGGCCCGGGAGGGCAACCGGGGAGCGACTCTGACTCCAGCGCGGCCGGCTCACACCCCGAGCGCCGGCTCTTCGGACAAGCCACTCCCGGGCCCAGCCCCACACTACGAGCCGCCACCCCGGCCGGGCGAACCACGCCGCCGGAGCAGACATCAAAGAAAACCCGTCTCAGCCCTTGACAACAAAAGCAAAGAGGGCTCGCTCTGGTCGGCGAATTGCCCGGCTGAAACGGTGATCCGTGCTTACCCCGATCGGGCTAATCTGAGCGGGCCGCATGCTGGCGCTGGCGGCCAGGGCCCGCAGGTAGCACAGCATCAGCCCGCCGGGGGCGCGCAGGCTCCGCGGGGATATGCCCGCAGCGGGCATGAGCGGAGCGAACTGCGGGGGATTCTTTCGGCAGCTCATCGGTTCTCACGTACAGCGCGGTCACGTGCCGGTTCGCTGAGACGGCTCCGGCACCGTCAGGTAAAGACTTCCTGACCACTGAGGAGCCGCGAAAATCCGTTAGGGGCGATCGGGTGGAAGGGTTTAGGGTTTCCAGCGGTATCTGGGCAGGCCACACGGAGGTGGCATGAGAGTCGGTGCGTTGACCGTCGACCCGGTGTATGACGGGTACGGCGACCAGGTCGCCCGGGATATCCTCCACGTCCCCGGCAAGCCGGACGCGTGGGACAAGTGCGGGCCCTATGTGGACGACGCGGGGAACATCCAGCTGATCTGCGGCGGCTACCTGCTCCGGTCTGGTGAGCGGGTGGTGCTGATCGACGCCGGGCTCGGCGAGTACGAGGACGAGCAGTGGCACGGCGGCCAGTTCCTCGACAGCCTGCGCGGGCTGGGCGTCACGCCTGCCGAGGTCACCGATGTGGTCTTCACGCACCTGCACTGGGATCACGTCGGCTGGGCGACCCGGAAGGGCGAGATCGTCTTCGGCAACGCCACGTACCGCGTGCACCGGGCGGACTGGGCCCACTTCGTGGAAGCACCCGGCGCCGACCCGGAGGATACGCGCCAGCTTTCCCCGCTCACCGGGCAGCTGGAGACCTTTGACGCGGAGACGACACTGCTGCCCGGTCTCGACGCACGCCCCGTCCCCGGCCACACGCCCGGGTCGACGATCTATGTGGTGTCGAGCGGCAGCGAGCGCCTCCTGCTGATCGGGGACGTGCTGCACACGCCGGCCGAGGTGACCGACCCCGGCTGGGAAGCCGTGATGGACGTGGACAACATCGCGGCGAAGCGGGTCCGCGCAGAGCTGATCCAGGCCAGCGCGGATGGCCCCGATGTGATCGGCGCCGCCCACTTCCCGTTCGGCCACGTGATCACCGTGGACGGCGAGCACCAGTTCCGGTTCCTCGAGTGACGTTAGCCGGGCTGCCGTGCAGGCCGTGGCCGATATGGACGAGATCACGGAGCGGATCCTGCGCACGTACGACACGATCACGGTCCTCGGTGCGAGCAGGCACCCGGGTCGGCGCGACCGCCCTGTGGCTGCGGCTGGGGACAGGGCAGCGCACGACGAGACCCTATCCTTTTACTGTCATACCCCATGAGGACGCCTAGTCCTGCTGCAGTAGATCGTTATGGTCATGGGTCGCGGGCGGCTTGCCGCTGATAATGGCTGATCCGGGCGGTGTGCTGGCTGCGGCGGCGCCAGGCGGACCAGTGCAGCCGGTGGCCGATGCCGTGGCCGGGCTGGAGGGTCAGGGCGGTCAGGCGGGCGATCTCGTTGCGGGTCAGCGGGATCAGCCCGGGGGGTGGTGGCTCGGCGTGCTCGGTGAGGGCGGCGGTGGTGAGGAAGGCCAGGGCGAGCATGGCGAGGGTGACCCACCGGTACCAGGATCTCCAGGTGCGGACCTGATGTTCGTCCAGGCCGGCCAGGCCCTTGCCGGCCTGGAAGTTTTCCTCCGTGCTCCAGCGGATCCCGGCAACGCGGACCAGGCCGGCGAGGGGGACGTGGCGAGGGGCGTAGCAGCGGTAATAGGCCAGCTCGCCGGTGCGCCGGCTGCGACGGATCAGCAGCCAGTGGCAGCCGGGCCGGGTGGCCTGGATGCTGATCCAGGCCCAGTCGTAGTAGCGGTGGCCGTGAGTGCCTGCCCCGGCGGAGATCCGCTGCCAGGCCCGCGGCGGCAGCTTCGCAGCCAGCGCATCGGCGCGCCAGGCGGCGGCTGCGATGGGCAGGCGGTGGCTTCTGGCGACGGCCAGGACATACCCCAGCTGGCGTTTTTCCAGCTCGGCGCGTAACGCTGGGTCAGCGCCGTAGACCTCGTCCCCGGTGGCCCAGCGAGCTGGCGTCCCGCCATCGAGGGCCCGGGCGATCATCGCCCGCGCCAGCGCGGGCTTGGTCGCGAAACTCACCTGCGCGGGTATCCCGGCGGCCTGGCGACGGCCAGGGTCATCGGCCCAGCACCGGGGCAAGTACAGCTCCCGGTCGATCAGCGTGTGCCCGGCCGGGGCGGCATAGGTGAGGTAGACCGCGACCTGCGCGTTTTCCACCCGGCCCGCGGTCCCGGTGTACTGGCGGGCCACGCCGGCCGTGCAGCTGCCCTTCTTCAAATCCCCGGTCTCATCCACTTATGCCGAGCTCGGCATAAGTGGACCTATGCCGATCCTGGAACTATGCCGAGGCTCGTCCGGCGTGACGCGAACGCCGTGGTCCTGGGCTCCGGGATCGGGATTGCCGGGGCCGGGTGGGTCGGCATAGTTCCGTGAGCGGGCTGACGCTTCTGTTGTCGGAGCAGGGTGCTCCGGGAATGGAGGCGGGTCATGACCGGACGGCGCCGGAAGCCGGGCAGGATGGGGCCCTTCATCGAGGGATACCGTGCCTGGCTGGCGGGGCGGGGCTATACCCCGGGCACGACCGTTGGCATGCTGGCGATGGCCGGTGGTCTTGGCCGCTGGATGGACGCCCGCGGTATTGCCCCCTGTGACCTGGACCGGGCCGTGGTCACGGAGTTCCGCGATGGGTTGCGGGCAGCCGGGATGCGGTGCGTTCCGGGCACTCACGGCCTGGACCCCCTGCTGGAATACCTGGAAGGCCAGGGTGTTCTCGACAGGGTTTCCCTGCCTGCGGCACCAGTCGAGGTGCTGGCGGAGCGTTACCGCCGGTGGCTTGTGGCCGACCGGGGGCTGGCCGGGGCCACGGTCGTGCGGTATGTGAAGCTTGCGCGGTTGTTTCTGAGCGCGCCCTGGACCGGGCAGGGAGGGCTGGAGAGCCTGTCCGGCACAGATGTCGTGGCGTTCTTGCTGGCCGAAAGCGAGCGGCTCAGTGTCGGCTCGGTCAAGGGACGCGTGGGCGAGCTGCGCTCGTTGCTGAGATTCCTGTATCTGCAGGGCCTGACGCCACGGCCGCTGGCTGTCGTCGTGCCGCCGGTCGCAGGCTGGCGCGACACCGGCGTGCCGAAGGCTATTCCCGCCGGTGACGTGGTGCGCCTGCTGGACAGCTGCGACCGCGGGGACCCGATCGGGATCCGCGACTATGCGATCTTGATGCTGGTGGCGCGCCTGGGCCTGAGATCGGCAGAGGTCTCTCGCCTGGAGCTCGGCGACATTGACTGGCGCGCCGGGCAGATCACCCTGCGCGGCAAGGCCTGCCGCCAGGACGGGATGCCGCTGCCGCGCGACGTCGGCGAGGCGCTGGCCGCCTACCTGTCGCAGGCACGCCCGGCGACGCCGCTGCGGCAGGTGTTCCTGGCTGCCAAGGCGCCGATGAGGGCGATCCCGCCGGGCCTGGTCAGCGATGTCACCCACCGGGCCTGCGACCGTGCCGGGCTGCCCCGCATCGGCGCCCACCGACTGCGGCACACGCTCGCGACAGAGATGCAAGGGCGCGGAGTTGCATCGGATGCATCATTCCCCAGGATGCGTGAGGACGGTGCAGTAAGGGCTGCGGCTGTGCGGCGGGCGGCCTGACGGCCCCGGGCGGGTGCGAGACACGCGACGGTTACGGGGTTGTCGGTGCCTGGTTGCGCTGGGTGACAGGATGTGGCATCTGGATTGGTTGCGCTGGGTGCCACGTTGCGGCTTCTGGCGTATGCGGGAGGGGGCCCGCTGTGGGGGGACGCGTGGGGCGGCTGGCGCTGGTGGCCGCGGATGGCGCGGCGCCGGTTTCGCCGGCGGCGGCGCTGCTGGAGGAGATGCTGGCGGGCTGGCGGCGCCAGCAGCAGGCCCGGCGGCTTAGTGAGCGGCTGGTCGGTGAGCGCGAGCGGCTGATCCGTCAGTTCGCGGTGTTCACCGGCTGCTGGCCGTGGCAGTGGACGGCTGCGCAGGCGGAGTCGTGGCTGGCGTCGGGCGGGTGGGCGCACTCGACCGTCCGTTCCTACCAGGGGGCGCTGGCGCTGTTCCTGGAGTATGTGTGCGATCCGCGGTATGGCTGGGTGGCCGAGTGCGAGCAGCGGGCCGGCGCCGCGCCGGTGCAGGTGTTTCATGAGCGGAACAGCCCGGTGCACGCCGCGGAGTATGAGGGGCGCCCGGAGCGGCGGCCGCTGACCCGGGCCGAGCTGCAGGCGTTCTTCGACACCGCTGATGACCGTGTGGAGCGGGCGGCGGGCTTGCCGCGCAAGGGCTGGCTGGCAGCGTTCCGCGACGCGACCCTGTTCAAGGTGGTCTACGGCTGGGGGCTGCGCCGCCGGGAGGCGGCGATGCTGGACGTGGCCGATTTCGCGCCGAACCCGGCGGCTCCCGAACTCGGCGAGTTCGGGGTGTGCCATGTCCGGTTCGGCAAGGCGATGCGGGGCAGCCCGCCGCGGCGGCGGGCGGTGGCCACGGTGATGCCGTGGGCCGCGGAGGCGTTAACGCAGTATCTGGATGAGGTGCGGCCCCGGTATGGGGTGCAGCAGGCTCATCCGGCGCTGTGGCTGACCGAGCGGGGCGGGCGAATCTCGGCCCGGTCGGTGGATGAGCGGTTCGCGGCCTGGCGGGCCGCGGCCGGGCTTCCAGCCGGGCTGTCGGTGCACTGCCTTCGGCACTCGTATGTCTCGCACCTGATCGAAGACGGCGCCGACCCGCTGTTCGTCCAGTTCCAGGCCGGCCATTCATGGGCATCCACCACCGCCGCTTACACCACTGTCGGGCAGGACGCCCGGAACCGGATGCTGCGGGCGGCGCTGGCCCGGGCCTTCGACGGAGAGGACGGCCGGTGATGGCCAGGAAGATCGGTTACCGGTGGCACCTGCGGCGGCTGATGGCCGAGCGGGACATGTACGCGACCACCGACCTGCGGCCGTTGCTGGCCGATCGCGGGATCGCCCTGTCGCGTGAACAGGTTTACCGGCTGGTGGCCCGCACTCCCGAGCGGCTTAGCCTGGCCACGCTGGCCGCGCTGTGCGACATCCTGGGCTGCGGGCCGGGCGAGCTCGTCGAGCCTGTCGCCGACGGCAGCAGAGGCTCGAAGCCGGCAAAACCGGGGCCGCCGCCGCGCCCGGTGCGGGCCCGGGTGGCCGGCGGGCAGGACCGGTAACGGCCGTGGCGTGCTGCCCTGCCGGGCACGAGCTTGCCCGGCCCTCTGGGCCGCGGGCATGCCCGCGCTGCCGGCGAGATCAGGCGGTGGAACTGGCGGCAGCCGCGGAGGGATCGCTGCCCCGGCCGGTAATCGAAGCGGCGGTCGCTGCGGTGGCGCCCGCCGGGCAAGCGCTGCGCCAGCTTGCAGCGGCGCTGGCCGCCGACCCTGACGCGCTCTCGCGCGGGGCACCGCCAGTCGCCGGGCGGCTGGCCAGCGAGCTGATCGCCCGCGGCTCAGCCACCCTCACCGTCCCCGCCTGCACAGCTTGCGGGCGCACCGGCCGTCCGCTGTTCCGCGGCGACGACGGCGCTGGCGTCTGCCAGCGGTGCCGCACATGGCAGCGGGCCAGGCCCTGCGCCACGTGCGGCAAGGTCAAGCCGGTCGCGGGGCATGACCACGCCGGGCAGCCAGCTTGCGAGGTGTGTTACCGCCGGGACGACCCGCGGCGCCATCGTGAATGCAGGGTATGCGGCAAGACGGCGCCGGTCGCGGTGCGCGCCCGTGACGGGCGCCCGGGCATCTGCGTCAACTGTTACAAGCGGCCAGCTGCCATCTGCAGCAAGTGCCAGCGGCGCCGCCCGTGCACCTTCGCGGCGACCAGCCAGCCCGTCTGTCCCTCGTGCGTGCCCCGGGCCACTGCCGCCTGCGCGCGCTGCGGCCAGCACCGGCCGCCGCAGGCCCGCTGGCCCGAAGGACCGGTCTGCGACCCGTGCTACACCGCCGCGCTGCGCCACCGCGGGCCGTGCGCGACCTGCGGCCAGGTCCGGCGGCTGGTCGCCCCGCCCGGCCCGGCCGCTGACACCTGCGCCGACTGCGCCGGCGTCGACACCGCCGTCATCGCGCTCTGGCTCGGCCATACCGACATCCGGTCAACCAACGCCTACCTGCACGCCGACATGGCCATCAAGCAGCGAGCACTCGACCTCACCACCCCCGCGTCCACACCGCCGGGACGTTACCGCCCCGCAGACTCACTGCTGGCCTTCCTGGAGAACCTGTAATCATGCCGAGCACCGCCACCCTGGCCGTCCCCAGAAGCCCGCCCCACCAGCCGCGTTCGCGTCACGCCGGACGAGCCTCGGCATAGTTCCAGGATCGGCATAGATCCACCACCAGCACCGCATCCGGGCTGCCCAGCTGCCCGGTCACGTACTCCCGCAGGTCATCGCGGACACCATCGGCATCCCAGGATGCCCGCGACAGCAGGTGCTGCATCCCGCCTGGGGTGGCATCCCCGGCCTGCTCGGCGATGGTCCAGCAGTTGGCCCGGGGCAGCCCGGACAGCAGGCCCAGCACGAACGCCCGCGCTCGCCGGCGCGGCTCCACCCGAGCGAACCGGCCCGCGACCTGGCCCATCAATTCGTCGAACAACCCCAGCCAGTGGCCAGGGTTTACGCTGTGGCCAGCGGCCACCGCACGATCATTACGCGTCCTCACAAACCGTGATGATCAAGCGGTGGCCGTCTAAGATCCAGCCCTTCCACCAAAGATCACGATCTACTGCAGCAGTACTAAGGTCTTCCCGGTCGTAGATAACGCGGCGATCGGCGGTCGATGGCAGACGTACAAGGACTACTTCAAGTTCGTGCAGGACAAGTGGAGTTCCACTGATCCCGACACCCAAACTGCCCTCGTCACAGGACTTATCGAGGCGACGGGGCAAAAAGAGCTCTTCTCCGGATTCCCGGTGACCAACAAGGTCATCGAGCTACGTCTGATGGGCAGACGCCACCGTGGCATCCATTGACACCGTGGCCTACCCCCCGTACGCCAGCAGATGAAAATCTCATCCCGCTCCTGGTCCACAGCACCCCTCTCCGAAACTAGCCCGCCGAGTCCGGACACCAGGCAGTGAACCAGGTGGCGGCCCGCGCTTCGTCCGACGCGACACCGAGACCGCCCTGGGCGGCCCGGCAAACAGCACACCACGCGGCATGAGCGGTAAATGAGTCCGCCGGTTCCCTAACGCCCTACGGTGGCAACCGGCTGGCCGACCTGGCGGTACGGCCAGAGTCCGGTCGTCCCGCGAGGGTGCGAGAAGTGTCAGGAAGTAGACCCGGCCTGGCCGCCAGTCCAACTTCCGCTGCGCGGCATAGAAAGATGCGCGGATGTCCCAAGCAACTCCAGACTGCGGGCAGGGGTTTCCTGACCGCAGGCGCTATCCTGAGATATCGCAGGAGGTGACCATGACGGACGTACTGATTCGCGACGTGCCTGATGATGTCCTTGCGGCAGTGGACGCGCACGCGGGCAGGCTGGGGCTGTCGCGCAGCGAGTATGTGCGCCGCCGCCTGGCCCAGGACGCAGCGGTACAGGACACTGCGGTCAGCGTCGAGGATCTGGCGCGGTTCGCTGACGCCTTCAGCGATCTTGCAGACCCCGAGGTCATGTCCCGGGCGTGGCGGTGACCACCTGGCTGATCGACAAGTCCGCGCTCGTCCGGCTCGCCGCCAGCCCAGACGCCGCACAATGGGCCAGCAGGATCGAGCGCGGGCTAGTGCGAATCACGACAGTGACACGCCTGGAAGTCGGCTACTCAGCCCGCTCGGGACCGGAACTGCGGTCCGGGCTCCGGCAGCCGCCCCTGGCATCCATGCCCGTCGAGTACCTCACGCCGGCCATCGAGGACCGGGCCGTCGAGGTCCTCGCCTTGCTTGCGGACCGGGGCCAGCACCGCGCGCCGTCCCTGCCAGACCTGATGATCGCCGCGGCTGCAGAACTCGCCGGGCTCACTATTCTGCACCTCGACAAGGACTTCGACGTGATCGCCAAGGTCACCGGACAGCCAGTCGAGCGCCTAAACATAGAATAGGCGTCCACGTCTTCGCCTCTCCATGATGGTCGCAGCCTTCCGTGCGACCTCAACCGGTCTGCGGCATGACCGGGCGCCGGCTGTTGGGCTAATGCAAGCGGGCCATACGCGCGGCCTGGTCCGAGCGGATGCAGCAGTATAGAAGAGCGCCCGAGCAGACATGATCCAACAACGGTCGCCCTGACCCATTGGCAAGCTTCTTGAGCACCACACCCCTAGCGGTCATGAGAACGCGGCCCGTCACTACACTGTGTCGGATTGTTATGCGAGAAGTGCCTCAAGCTCCGATACACAGTTCTGAGGCGTAACCAACGTAGACGTTGCTATCCGAATAACGGCCTCGTCAGCAATACGCTCAACGACGGCACTAAATACTTTGTCGGCTGTAACGAGGACTTCCGCATCGACGAGATAGGAGCCGATCTGGTTGTCTACCGGCGTGCCTGGGCTCGTCTTCCGGGTGGCTTGGAGCGTCTGAAGTGCCCAATACAACCAACTTCGTGGTAGGTGAGAGGCGTCCGTGTCATACAGGAAGAGTCTCGCGAACGAAGCCATGTCACGCCGTATCGTAGGTAGGTCAATGAATGGTTCGAGCCACTCCCGCGAAGCCGGCGATTGGGCGGTTCCTGGATTGAGCAAGGCGCCGATATAGTAGCCCATCGTGGCTGCGCGCCACGTTTCGACCGGCTCTCCGTCCCATCCAGGCGGGTTGAGCGGGAAGGTCGTCGTCCAGCGGTCTAGGGTGACTTTCTCAAAAGACGTGATCTGGCCAATCTGCGTTCTCAGCTCGCGGGCATCATTGCGTCCGCGTTCTAGGCTGCCCCCTTCGACAGTCCGCAGCAAGGCTGCCGCCTGCGAAGGGTTGACACGAGCGCGCCACCATACGCCTCTCGGACCATCCCAGTCGTTGTGGAGCCTTCGGAATGTCGTCAGATCCGGGTTGCGGCGGAGCCAATGCGGACGCAAACGGGCGATTTCTGAATGCAGATCGGCTGATTGTTCGAACGCTTCTGGCATCAGCCGAACCCAGCGTGTGGTGTGTGGTCTCACGACTTGCTTGACAGTTTCGGCTCAGGACATGGTAACCTCGCCGCCGTCTACCCCAGCGTCGCGGAATTCACGCGGCCCCGGGCCAGGGGCGCAACCGAGCCTATACCGGAGACGAGTTCGGCGGGATCATCGTCTTCCCGTTCCCCGCGATCGCACTGTCGATCTTGTCGTTCACGACAAGACCAGCGCGCTCGCCGAGGCCGTCTTCGAGACTGGCGACATCCGCATCTACGCCGCCGAACTGTGGGCGCAGTGAGCGCACCTTAGGACGGCGTCACTCAGCGTATTCACAATGGATGGGTAGTCGAGGCGCACATCCCCGCCGATATGTACTCTCAGAGCCAGTGATCGATTGGGGGGGTGCGCCGTACAGATCAGGTGATTCTGCGCTGATCTCAGGCGCTGGGGACCCGCCCGATGATCCAGCCGAACTCGGAGACGATCCGGACGCCGAGGCCTTCGGTGCACAGCGGGCGGATGGCCTGGCGGATCGCTTCGGCGAACCGGTCGTAGCCAGCCGCCTGCAGGGCCGGCCAGGACGGCCCGGCAGAAGCGAGCGCCCGGGCCGCCAGGTCGAGGTCGGGCCACTCGTTGACGACCTGCGCGGTCCCCCGGTCCACGAACTCCAGGCCGGCGTCGGCGAGCATCTGCTCGGCCACGCCAGGCCGCCCGGTGTCGCCCTGATTGAGGGTGGCATCGACGTGGCCGGGCGGCGACAGCTCCAGCAGGGTGGCGAAGAACGGCAGCAGGCCAAGCCGCTTGGGAGATCCCCAGAAGCTGAACCCGGCCAGCCCGCCCGGCCGCACCACCCGGCGGGCCTCGGCCAGCGCGTCCTCGCATCCCTTCCAGATCCCGTTGAAACTCGTCGCCACATCGAAGCAGTCATCGTCGAACGGCAGCGCGAACATGTCGCCGACCCGGAAATCCCCGCCCGGCGTGCGCGCCCGCGCGATCGCGATCAGTGCCCCGGAGGCATCCAGCCCGGCCACCTCGGCCCCGCGGCCTGCCGCAACGCTGGCCGCGTATCCGGAGCCGCAGGCAATGTCGAGCAGCCTGGTTCCCGCGCCCACGCCAGCCCGGTCGAACAGCGCGTCATTGGCACGCCGCGCATACGGCTCCATCAGGTACGCCCAGTCCGTGGCCCGCTCACCCCAGGCCCGGCCCGATTCGGCCCACCCCATCGGCCTCGCCTCCGCTGCCCGGTCCCGCACTGTCAGCCACCCGGCTCCCCGAAGTGTGCCGCAGTTCCCCCCTGGGTGCCAGTCAGGCGGCCAGCGACCGCGGGAGTGCCCAGCCGGCAGCACGGGACAACTGCAACTGCGCGCCCTGGAGCCGATGCGGCCCGCATCGCGATACGCCGCCGGATTGCCGTACCGCGTCCGAGCTTCCTCACCCACCCGACACGCCCCGAAACTGTGCCTGGCCAGCCGCACGCAGCCGAAGTCACGCTCCGTGGCCGTCACCGACGCCGAGCAGACGAGCCATACCCGCCGATATGGCCGACTGGCTGGCTCCAGGCCGGATCATGCGTGAGAGCACGGACGAAGAGCGTAGCGCATCAGTTTTCCGCAGGCTCGCCTTTTATCCTGGCTCGGCGGCGATAACGCGGTTGGGTGAACGGGCCGACGATCTGGCTGGTCGGCTGCGCGGTTCGGCGTGCCGACGGGCGCGGAGTGGGGACAACGGCCAGGCCGCCCGTTGGGCCTGTGCCCGGTTGTGGGCGGAGGTCGCGGGGTATGTAGAGGAGCACGTTGTCATCGCTGGTCGCACTTGAATTACGCTGCGTAACCACAGTGCACCGACGGGCTCGTTCCTATCGCGACGCCGGTCATTGAGAAGGCCGTGGGATGCGCCAACGAAAAGGATCTGCGCAGGCTCCGGCGAAAGTCATGAAGGCCGACCGCTGCTTCCTGCTGGCCGTGGGCGTCCTGGTCGTGTTTACCGTCGCGCGCGGGTATGGGTTGCTGGGCCCGCCGGTCGTAACGGTCGCCGTTCTCATGGGAGCGCTGGTCCTGGTCGCCTGGAGCGCGGGCGCCACCCTGGCTGACCTCGGGCTCGGCCGGGCGGATGTGGGCGCGGGCCTGCGTTACGGCGCCGGCGCCTTCGGGCTTGTCTTGCTGGTCCTGATCGTGGCGGCCGTAATCCCTGCGACGAACGGCTTCCTGCACGATTCACGAGCGCAGATCAGCGGCGGCCGGCTGCTTTACGAGGTAGGGGTGTCGATCGTCCTGTTCACGGCGATTCCCGAGGAGTTCGCTTTCCGCGGCGTCCTGCTGGGCTCGGCGCTGCGGCTATGGGGGCCGTGGCGCGCCAGCCTGATCACCTCGGCGCTGTTCGGCCTGTGGCATATCGCGCCGACCTTGCACACGATGTCGGACAACCGCGCGGTCAGCGGGCTTGCCGCCAGCGTCGGCGGGCAAATACTGCTGGTGCTCGGCTCGATCGCCGTGACGTTCGTCGCGGGCCTCGCCTTCTGCTGGCTCCGGCTGCGGTCCCGGAGCCTGATCGCACCGGTCATGGCGCACGCTGCGATCAACGGCCTCGCGCTCACCGTCGCGTGGTTCGCGGTGCACTAGGGATCGGGTACGCGATCACCTCACGACCGAGATGATCTTCCTGAGGCTGGCCAGGTCCTGGGAGGTGATGCCGGCGGGCTGCATGACGGCATTCCACCCGTCGACGTACTCGGCCGAGTACCGGTGACCGTGGCCGTCCGGGACGCCGGTGGCGAACGGGAGGTCGGCCGTGACCTGCCAGAAGGTTATGAACGGCATCCAGAACATGGTCTTGAGCACGTCCTTGCCGGGAGGCTCGCTGATCCAGTCGGGCTCGCTGAAGATCAGATGCGGGCTCCACCAGACGATCGGGTCGGACGGGTGCAGCATGTAGAGGATCCGGCTGCCTTCCCAGGGTTGGCCCTCCGGCGGGATTCCCGTGGTCGGGTCGTTCGCGAACCGCACAGTCCGTCCGTCCTGGTAGATGGGCTTGACCTCCGGGCTGCCGGGGTCACGGTTGTCGCTGAATTCCCGGAACAGCGCGTTGAAATTGGGCGGCCCGGCGAACAATGCGCCGTTGGTGCGGTTGGCCAGGTCGTTCTCGCCGGTAAAGGCCGCCTCGCCGCCGAACGAGCCCAGGCTTTCCCCGGCGACGTAAAGCTTGGGGCGGCGGTCTGGCGGCATCTTTGCCCAGACGCCGTAGACCGCGTCGAACAGCGCCCGGCCCGCCGCGAGGGCCTTGGACTGGTCGACCAGGTAGGAAATCCACGACGGCAGGTAGGAGTATTGGATCGCCACGGTCGCGCAGTCGCCACCGCTGAGGTACTCGAAGGAGTCCACCAGTGCTGGGTCGACCCAGCCGCTGCCGGTCGTTGTGACCACGACCAGGTCCTTGCGCTGGAAACCGCCCGCGCGCTGGAGGTCCCTGACCGCCAGCGCGGCCTGGGCTTCCGCGCCGGAGGCTGAGGCCAGCCCGGCGTAGATCCGGATCGGCTCCATGGCCGGATGGCCGGTGAACTTCTCGATATCGTTCACCGACGGGCCCTGGCCGATGAAGTTGCGGCCCTGCCAGCCCAGCGAATTCCACGGGATGAGTGAGCCCGGGCCGCCCGAACGCAGGCTGGTCGTGGGCTGGTGCACCCCTTCCGCCGTCATCGTGTCGCGCAGCGAATACGCGCTGTTCATGACGTTGACGAAGCCCTGCAGCAGCAGGCCGCTGACCACCAGATAGGTGACGCCGACCACCACCACCCAGCCGACTGCCTTCGCCGCGCGCGGCCCGATCCAGCGGTTGAGCAGCTTCGCGGCCCAGCGGTACAGGCCGTGCAGGCCGCGCCCGATCAGCAGCAACAGGCAGAAGGCCAGCGCCGCGATGAAGGGCGAGGCCACGACGAGCAGGATGTTGTAATCCGTTACCCCCATCAGCTTGCGGATCTCGTACTGCCAGTACTGCCCGAGCCCGAACGAAACGACGTACAGGACGGCGCCGCTGATGAAGAACGTGAACCAGGCCCAGCGCCGCGGGCGCCGGGCATCCCGGTCGGCGAAAGCCCGCCAGACCCACGCGGCGAGTACCCCGAGCCCGTAACCGATGGCCGCGGTGATGCCACAGACCAGGCCCTGGACGATACCGCCGCGCGGGAGCAGCGACGGGGTGAATGACAAGCACGCGAAAATGAGCGCGCCCCAGCAGCCCGGGAGCATGACATAGAGCAGCTTCCGGGGCTTGCGGGGCTCCGGCGATGGCTGAGAACCTTCAGCCGCCGCTACCGCCGGGGAGGCCCCGGTCGCCTCGGGCGGCTGGCCGGCTTCGGCCGGATCGGCCGCACGACGGGCCGCCGCATCTGGATGCTCATCTGGTCCTCCGGAGAGGCCAACCCGATCCGTCATAGCACACCCCAAGCCCGTCGGCGGTGACGCATGAGCGTTATCTGGCCCGGACTTGCCCGGGGCCTGCATCTGATCCTGTCCGGGTCATCCCCGCGGTGTCGCCACCCATCCAAGGGTGATTGCCCGGTCGGGAACCGGCCGTGCCAACGTCAGTGGCTCATCGGCCTGGCCGCGCTCCGTAGCCGCACGGCTCCACCGCACTCACCGCGCCCTTCCGGCGAGGACGCGACAGAGACACCACCAGAACTGGCAGTTCGGTGACACCCGGCTACGGCAAATCCTTCGTCGCGAGGTAGCGCATACTCGGCCGGCGTATCGTCGCCCAGGCTCAACGCACTTTCTGTGATTATTCCCGCTCTTGGCTCACGCGCGAATAGCCGCCGTTCGGTGCGGTTTTGGAGCCCAGCCTTCCGAGGGCTCGGCCGCTCATAGTTGTCATTCTGCTCAGTCGGGGGCGCCGGATCCGCCTCGAATCAACCGACCGCAGCAGGCATTAAGAGCCGTTGATGAACCTGGGAGTTGCGCTGCCCGTGTCATGCGTAGTGGCGAGACCTGTCGCGCTACCGTGGCCTGAGGGGAGAACCGAATGCACACTCCGTTGAGGGTCACAAGAGTCCTTGCCCTGTTCGCGGCGGCGATCCTGGGCAGCATGGGCTTGGCCAGCGTTTCGTTATCCGCGGCTGTGGCGTCACCCGCCGCCGGGACAGCCGGTGCCAGCCGGGCAGCGGATGCTGTCGGGGCGGCCAGCGCGGCGCAGGTGGTAACGGCGCAGGCGTGGGGTGACAACAGCGCCGGGGAGCTGGGGAATGGCACGCTCACCCAGGAGGACAGCCCGGTAGCGGTCGGGAACCTGTCCGGTATCAAGGCCATCTCCTCAGGTGGGAGAGACAACCTCGCCCTGCTCGCCAACGGCACTGTGATGTCCTGGGGCGATGATGCGTTCGGCCAGCTCGGCAACGGGACGGCCAGTGCCAACAACGACGCGGAGCTCCCGGTGGCCGTGACCGGCGTGACGACCGCCGTCCAGGTCTCGACGAGCGGCGAGCACGGCCTGGCGTTGCTGGCCAACGGCACCGTCATGGCCTGGGGTGACAACGACCACGGCCAGCTTGGGAACGGGACCACCACTGATAGCGACGTGCCGGTGGCCGTGAAAGGGCTGGCCAAGGTCAAGGCGGTGTCGGCCGGCTATCTGTTCAGCGTGGCGGTCCTGGCCAACGGCACCGTCATGGCCTGGGGTTACAACGGTAACGGGCAACTCGGCAACGGCACCTACAACGACAGTGACGTGCCGGTGGCGGTGACCGGGCTGACCGGTGCCAGCTCGGTGGCCGCCGGTGGCCAGTTCGCGGTTGCCCTGCTGAGCAATGGCACGGCCACGGCCTGGGGTGACAACGAGGCTGGCCAGCTCGGCAGCGGAAATGAGAACTCCGGCAGCAGTAATGTGCCGGTCCCGGTACAGGGCCTGACCGGAGCTACCCAGATCTCGGCCGGGAACGAGTTCGCCCTGGCCGTGGTGGCGAACGGGACCGTGATGGGCTGGGGCGACAACAGCTTCAACGAACTGGCCCAGTCGAATGGTTTTCCCGGTGGCATCTCCAACAGCGATGTGCCGATCGCGATCCCCGGCGTGGGCCCATCGTCCGCCGTGTCGGCCGGCGGCCTGTTCGGCCTGGCCCTGCTGACCAACGGGACTATCCTGGGCTGGGGCGATAACGCCTTCGGCCAGCTCGGTAACGGAACGACCAACACGCAGATCACGCCCACGGCGGTCAGCGGACTCACCGAGGTGCGGGCCATCTCCGCCGGCGGCGTCCACAGCACGGCTCTGATCAGCAGCGGAGGGCCGCCGACGCTGACGTCCACGCCGAGCACCTGGCGGGTGACGGCCACCCCGGACCTCGGGGGCGCCACGGTGAGCGACTACTCCTTCGCCGCGGTGTCCGCCGCCAGCACGGCCAGCGCGTGGGCGGTGGGGACCAGCGAGGTGTCAGCCGACCTGCCACTGGCCGAGCACTGGAACGGCACGACCTGGTCGCATGTCGCCGTTCCGACACCGGCTGATACGGGCCAGGCCACCTTCAGCGGGGTGGACGACCTCAGCCCGGCCAACGCCTGGGCCGTCGGCGACTGGGAGGAATCCGGTGCCACTGATGAGCAGACCCTCATCGAGCACTGGAATGGCACGGCCTGGTCGATCGTGCCCAGTCCCGACCCCGGGGGGACCGGCTCGGGGTCAGACGATGAGCTGACCGCCATCGCCGGGGTGGGCCCGGATGACCTGTGGGCGGTGGGCAGCTTCGACATCGGCGGCGAGTTCAACGCGCTGCTGTTCGAGCACTGGAACGGCACCGCCTGGTCCTTCGTCCCGCCGCCCGACGAATCGGGAGAGGAGTTCGCCACCGGAGTCGCCGCCATCAGCTCAACTGATGTCTGGGTCGTCGGCGACGTCGGCTTCAACCAGGCCACCCTGTCAGCCCGATGGAACGGCACGTCCTGGACGGAGGTGACGACACCGACGCTCCAGACCACGGACTCGACCAACTTCCTCACCGCAGTGAACGCGGACGGTGCCGATAATGTCTGGGCCAGCGGCTACGAGGGGAATGTCAACGACACCAACTTCGCCCAGCCCTACATGCTCCACTGGAACGGCACCTCCTGGCAGCTCACGCAGGTACCGGACGCTGGCTCCGAGGGAAGCACCCTGCTGGGGACCACGGTCCTCTCGCCAACCGACGTGTGGACGGTCGGCCGGACCGGCGAGTCCGACGGCGGGGCACTCACGCTCACCGAGCACTACAACGGCACGACCTGGTCGATCAGCTCCAGCCTCGACCCCGGCCAGCTGAGCGGCCTGCCGCAAAACACGCTGTCAGCGGTCGGGAGGTTGAGCAGCGGCCTTCTTTGGGCCGTCGGCACCCAGGAGATCCCCGGGCAGTGCTGCCTGAGAACCCTGGCGCTCAAATCCACCAGCGGGTAACCGCGCCCGGACCCCGATGAGCAGGCCCCGGCCCTCAAGGTAATCGGCGTCACCTCTCGAAGCAGGAGGTCCTGGTTCGAGAGGTGACGCCGGACGGGCGGGCGAGTCAGCTAGCGTCGGAGCGCCCGACCGAGGCAAAGAGCGCTCCGCCTCGTGTCGGGCACGACGGCACCTACGAAGAACACGGCGGTCGCCTCACTAGGCGGCCTCGGCGGGCGGGCTGTGGATGTGCACGATACGGCTGCCGTCCGGTCTGGCGGGTGCGCCGCGAGTCCAACCGCAACCTCCTGGTCGGCCTGGTCAAGGCTCTGCGGCCGCTCAGCCTGGCCACCGGCGAAGAGGGATTCAACTGCGACTTCCGTTCCACGCCTGTGCCCGCAGCTGACGCAACCACCAGCCAGGCGGCTCCCCGTTTTCGCGCCTCATAGCACCCACTTCAGGTAGGCCTGCCGAGGCGACCGTCATCGCAGAGATCCATAACCATGGCGTGATCCCAGACCTGGGAATTCGGTGCTCAAGCCGACGCATCCTCACACGCGACGAGGTGCGCCCTAATCGGCAGGAATGGTCCGGCTTGCGGTGCCGGGCTCCAGCCTCTGCGCGTTGTGACAAGGCGGCAAGGCTAACGGCTTCCAGGTCGGGTCCGCTGCTCCGCCGGGTCCCGCGGATGACACGCGGGCCTGATCACAAGGGACCGGGCACCGCGTGGCCGAACTCATCACCCAGGCTGGTCGCGGTGGTCGAGCACCTCGTAGTGCGCTGAGCGCTTGTCGAAGTCTGCGAGCACCGCCTGTGCCTCCGCGGGCACGTGCGCCACCTCGTAGTCCTCGCCCATGAACGTCTTCACCGAGTCCAGGCTGTCGAACCACATCAGGGTCATGAACTCGACGTCCTGGTCCCGCTCACGCCGCACAAGGTCGATGGAGCGGAACCCGGGAATGCGCCGCGCCTCGATGCCGGGGATCACCTGACCCCGCACGATGCGCTCATAGGCGTCAGCGTCGTCCCTGGTGGTCCAGCCTCGCCACAGGCGGCAGATCATGGACCTGATATTACGCACCAGCCGGCGCCCACTGCCCTGCTGCCACCGTTGGGCACCTCGCCGGCTACCGGCGCATGGCATGGCCGAGCTTCACACCGGGCCTCCAGAAGGCGGTCCCCTGGGACCTCACCAAGATCACGAACGCGGTCCGGGCCGGCACATCTTCCCCGTCCGGGCAGCCGTTGGCTACGACTCGTTACGGGCGAATTTGAGTACCCCGGGCCGCCGATCTGCACGCCAGCGCGGTCGGTGGGCACGGACGTCGATGCCGGGCCGAAGGATCGTTATGGCTGCATCACGGGGTCGTGAGCGCAGGCTGGCAGGTGCATGGAGTCGATTCCATACGTAGCCGATGAGCGAGCGGGTCCCGGGCCTGGCCAGAGCCTGGATCCCGCTGCGGCCAGCAGCGGAGCGGGGAGGGCTCCCCAAATCGGTATCCAGCGCGTCGGCTACGGGGTCTTAAGCAGTGATAAGTCCTCATTGACCCCTAGCAAAGGCGGGCACCATGCAGCTCCCTAATTTCCCCCACAGACTACTGACCGGCGCCGCTGCCACCGCCTGGCCGGCACTGGCCGCCGGCACGTGCTCGTTGATCCTCGTTGCCGGTTGCGCCAGCCGGGTCGCGCAACACCCCGCGGCAGCGAGCCCGAAGCCGTCAGCCGCAGCGGCCACCGCACGTCCGTCCAGCCCGGTCAGTGCCGTGCCCAGCCCGGTTTCCGCTGTCCCTGGCTCGGTGCCGCCCGCCGCAAGCACGGTGCCAATCTGCGAGGAGCCCAATCTCGCAGCCAGCGCCAGCAGGTACAACATCGGAGGCGGCATGTGGGGCGTGGTCATCACGCTCACCAACACCGGCACGGCGTCCTGCTCCATGTACGGGTATCCCGGCCTGGGCCTTGAGGACTACGCCCACCACGTCCTGCCGTCGCAGACGCACTGGGGCCCGACCTACTTCGCCCACGACCCCGGCCCGAGCCTGATCGTGCTGGCACCCGGGCAGTCCGCCAGCTCCAGCGTGGCCCTCAGCCAGGGCACGCAGCGCTCGGCGTGGGCGGGCTACCTCGAGGTGACTCCGCCCGGTAACGACCAGTACGCCCTGATCGGGACCTCCTATGGCATCGGGGGCACGAGCGGTGACCTGTATGCCACCGCCATGGCCCGCCAGACAGTGATCTACCGCGGCGGCCCGGGCGGCTGCGGCTGCAGTGGGGCTCCCTAGCCTGGCCGGGACTCGACGGCTCGGCTTACCGCTGCCTGGCTCGCTGCGCCGACAGCAGCGGCATGGCCGCGATCTTCTCCTCGGTCAGGTCGTCCCAGCAGATGCCGGCAGCCTGCCGGGGCCCGCGGCGGGGGCGGCAGTCGATGACGCGCTCGGGCGTGACAATGAAGTCCGCCGGCACGCCGTGGCCGGCCAGCGGGTCGTCCCGGCGGCACGTACCTGGAGTTCACGAACGGTCGTGACGGCCACCGCCTGCGGGCCAGTCAGGCCCGCGGCGGCGGCCAGCGCGAATTCCAGGTCGGCCAACCCGCCGCCTTGCCCGGGCAGGCGCCGTCCTCGCCAACCGTGACAGCTCGCCGAGTCGACGGCGCACGATATCCGCCGTTCGGCGCGGCCCGCTGGTATCAGGCGGTACCGCGCGCGATGAGTGCAGAGCCGGGTGATCTGCGCGCCTACCGGGCGGACTGCTGAGCGTGGCCAGCGGGCGCGACGAAGACCGCGACGTTCGCCATATCCGCGAGCGTCATGAGCCGTCGTGGATGGGCCCTGCTCGCGATCAGGTCCTACCACTGCGCCCACGTGATCCCGTGGCCTTGGCGCGAGGCCCGAGGGCTTGCCTAGCGAACCTCAGCTTCCGGGCAGTCGCGGGTCGGGCTCGATGAGGCGCGCGTCGCATGTCCACGAGCCCGACCTGATCCGGCTCACGTCCATGAGCTCTGTGATCTTTCGGCTGCTTCGCCGCTAGGCGTCTCGGGCACGTTCGTAGGTGAGAAAGGCGAGGCCGTCACCGACGGTCCGGTTGCCGGTGAGGCGCATGGGCTTCTTGTCGCTGGTCTCGCCGAAGAGGCGCTCGCCGGCCCCGAGCACGACCGGGTACACCATCAGCCGTAGCTCGTCGACGAGGTCGTGCTCGATCAGCGGGCGCACGAGCTGGAAGCTCGCGTAGACGACAATGTCCCCGTCTAGCTTCTGCTTCAGCTTCGAGATCTCGTCCACTGCATCGCCCTTGAGTATCGTCGAGTTGTTCCAGGCGGGATCTTGGAGGGTCGAGGACACGATGTACTTGGGCAGGCTGTTCAACCTGTCCGCCAGGGCGCCGGTCCGGGATGGCCACCGCGCCGCGAAGAACTCGTAGCTGCGCCGGCCAAACAGCAGGGCCTGGGTCCCCAGCGCCTCGTTGAGCAGGATCTGGGCGGTCTGTTCGCGGGCGGCGGGTCGGCCGGCCCAGCCGCCGTGCCGGAAGCCCTCGTCACCGGCCGGGTCCTGGATGACTCCGTCGAGCGAGACGTTCTCGCTGACGATGATCTTTCCCATGTCGGTTCTCCTAATGGCGTTGCCGGCTGAAGCAGACACCGCGACGCGGTAAAGCGGGCGGCTCTCGCCGCAGCTCAGTCCTGACGGGTCAGCATGAACACCGGGAACTGCCGCGTGGTCTTGGCCTGGTGTTCGCCAAGGGTGGGATGCTCCGCGACCAGCTTCGGCCACAGCTCGACGCGGGCGGCGCCGGCCTCTTCGTCCGCCAGGACCGTGAACGTCTGAGCACCCACCTCAACGATGATCCTAGGGTTGGCCTTGAGGTTGTAGTACCAGTCTGGGTGGGTGGGCGATCCTCCGCTGGAGGCGACGATCACGAACCGGCCCTCTGGCTGGGGGAAGCAGCCCAGCGGCGTGACGCGCTCGACCCCGGACCTGGCGCCGATGTGGTGGATGAGGATCAGCGTGGTGTCCGCCCAGGGTCCGTCGACGCGTCCCTGGTTCGCCCGGAACTCCTCGATGATCTTGGCGTTATAGTCGCTGCCGTCGCCGGACGCCGGGTTCGTCATTACTGTCCTCCAAGGCGGGTCACTGGCTGTCGTATTCGTCGTGGCGGCGGATCCACAGCTGGAACCCATCGCCTTCGTCGCGGCCTTTCGGTGCCCGGTCGAGGATCGCGTAGTAGCCCATCAGGAACTCGACCCAGCGAAGTCTGGTGCGCCCTCGAGGACCTCGACCTGCCAACTGTGCCGGACCTGCCATCACTTCTGCCTGCTGGGTGGCCAAGCGCCCGGCACCGTCAGGATCTTGCGATTGTCGCGTCCGGCCCTGATGCCGAGACGTGGGGACATCGCTCTGACATACCGAGGCCCCGCAGGCACGGGTCGTATGGGGGATGCAGACGGGAGCGCGGGACCGGCGGGCACCCGGTCCCGCGCCGGTATTCATGACGGCTTCTGCAGCCCGGCGGCGGTAAGCAGGTACCCGGGGACGATGGTCGCCGGGTCGGCCCGTACCAGGTCCAGCAGGGCGGCCCCGGCCATCTCGGGAGTCAGCGGTTCCCCCAGCTGCTTCAGGTATTCCTCCTCGGTCTGGCCGCCACGGGCCGCGTACGCCCGGATCCCCCGCCTGCCCACGTCTCCGAACGGAGTCATCCGCGGCATCACCGCGGTGACGGTGATGCCCAGCCCGGCCCGGCGCGACTCGTCCTGGGCGTATGCCGCGATGAACCGCTGGGTGGCCTTGGACCCGGCGTACCCGCCGCTGGCCGGTGATCCGTTGATGGCGGCTCCGCTGCTCACCACCACCACCCTGCTGCCGGGCGGCAGCGGCTTCAGCAGGGCCTCACGCAGCCAGGTGAACGCGATCTTGACATCGGTATTCCAGTTGACGGAGAACGTCTCCCAGGTCTGGTCCTGGAGCGGGCGCATCACCGGGTTGGCGCCGGCGACCAGGATGAGAACCTCCGGCTCATATTGGTCCACCAGGTTCCACGCCACCGTCGCGTCGGCCGCGTCGGCGACCTCGGTCCGGATGTTCGGGCTGGTGGTGGCCAGCTCGGCCAGGGCCGGGCCGGTCCGGGCCACCGCGACCACCGGAGCGCCGGCCTCGGCGAACGCGCGAGCGATCCCGCGTCCCAGGCCCCGGCTGGCGCCGACGACGATAGTGGTTCTGTCCGACAAGTCACTCATGGTCGTCCTCTTTCTTTTTCTTTTGCGTGTCCACTGTGTCTCTCCCTTTGCTTATGACCTGACGGGCTCTGCTTCTGCGATGGCCGCGTATTGTTCTGCGATCGCCGCGTACTGCCGCTCGAGCGCCTTGGCCGCGCCGCTGCGCCAGCTGTCGGCCATGGACCGTGACATGGGATCGGGGAAGATGTCCTCCTCCCCTTCCTCCACCCCGTCGAAGATGGCTCGCGCGACGGACTCCGGGGAGGCCTTCGGCATGTCGATGCCCCGGGTCATGTCGGTGTCCACGAAGCCGGTCAGGACGGCATGAACGCTCACGCCGCGCCCGGCCAAAAGGGTGCGCAGCGATTGCGTCAGGTTGAACGCGGCCGCCTTCGAGATCGAGTAGGCCGGGATGAGCGGCAAGGGGGCGAAGGCGTTCACCGACAGATTGTTGACGACCGCTCCGCGGGAACGAGTCAGCAGTGGCAGGAAGGCCTGGGTGACGCCGTAGGTGCCGAAGAGGTTGACGGCGAGGTGCCGTTCGAGCACGGCACGATCGCTCAGATCGTCGTACAGCGCGATGCCGGCGTTGTTGATGAGGACATCGAGAGTTTCGACCTGATCGGCAGCTGCCTGGATCTGGGCGGCGCTGGTCACGTCCAGGGTCAGGGGCGTGACGCGCCCGTCGGGGTGAGCCAGGGGCTGGCGCGTGCCGGCATACACCCGCTTCGCGCCTCTGCTGAGGGCTTCGGCGACCAGCGCCTGCCCGATGCCGCGATTGGCCCCGGTCACCAGAACTGCTTTGTCTGCGATTGTCATTACATCCTCCTACCTAATAAATGCGGACCGTCCGCGTACCGCGGAAGCCGGTAGTGCTGATCGCCGTGAACTCGCACGAGATGCCGGCCGTGCTAGCGGGCCTTGACCAGAGTTCGCCGCGCCCATCACTTGCTGGTCACCTTCTGACTCGGATGGGCGGTGCGGGCGAGCGTTTTGGCCCGGACTACATCTGGGTCTCGTGGGTCGGCGGGAAGGACCTCGCGCCAGGGGCGCTCACGTCGGGCCCTTGGCCTGTCGATGTGGATGCGCTTCACCGCTATCTCCTCGATCACTCGCTATGTGCCGGCCCGGTTAGGCAGGAGGCCGGCCGTCGTCATAGCTGGGTTCTTCGAGGGACAGTACGAACCGGCGCCGCTGTCGGGCGTCACCCGACGGTGCATATGCCGGTGGAATCTTCCCCAGCCGCCCGGAGTATGGCAGTGCCGCCGGGCCCGCCCTCGGGGCACGATGGTGCCGCCGGGATGGGCTGCGGTGCGAGGGCTAAGGGATCAGGCCGAGTTCGCGTGCCCGGGTGACGGCCTCGGTGCGGTTGCCCGCGCCGAGCTTGCCCAGCAGGTGGCTGACGTGCTTCTTGACGGTGTCGAGGCTGACCACCAACTGCTCGGCGATGCGCGGGTTCGGCGCGCCCGCGGCCAGCAGCCGCAGCACGTCGAGCTCGCGGGCGGTCAGCTGGTCGGCCAGGCCCGGCACCGCCGCGGCGGCGCCCCAACGGGCGCCCGCCGCGGCTTCCTTTTCGGCGAAGGCCCGCAGCACCTTGGCCAGGCAGCCGAGCGGGACGCCGCTGGCGGCGCCCTGGCCTGCCTTCTGGGCCGCGACCAGCCGGGCCAGCAACGCGGCCATCGGCGCGCCCTCATCGGCGAACACCCGCACATACCCCTGCGGGCAGGCCAGCATCAGCGCCTGGGCCAGCTCGTCCACCGCGGCGTCCTCGTCGCCGGTGGCCGCCAGGGCCAACGCATGCAACGCCTGGATCTCGATGATGCTGCCGGTCCGGCCCTGGGTGGCTGCTGCCGCGTGCAGCCGCTCCAGCAGCCCGAGTGCCGGGTCGGCGCGGTCTTGCGCGAGCAGCACCCGGGCCAGCACCAGATACTCCCGTTCCCGCGGGTAGCCCAGGTCGTCGTCGGGGCCGAGGCCACGTTCCCTTGCCCAGCGGGCGGCCGCGGCGAGGTTGCCCTGGGCCAGCTGCAGCCGCGCCTGCTGCGCGGGGACGGGGTTGAGCAGGACGGTCCCGCCCAGGCCGGGCGCGACTTCCTCGGCCTCGCTCATCGCCTCCAGCGCCCCGGCCGGATCACCGTTGGCTTGTCGGATCCACGCCAGCGTCGCCAGGCCCTCAGCCAGCGGCTGGGTGAAGTTGAGCTGCCGGCACAGCGCGATGCCCTCGGTAAGATGCCGCAGGGCCGTACCCAGCTCATTCCGCTGGTAGGCCACCTCGGCCAGGCCCACATGCACGGCGCCCGCTCCGGGCAGCCCCGGGCGGCCTGGTGGTTCGGTGATCTCGAGCGCCCGCTGGTAGGTGCCGGCCGCGGCGTCCAGGTCGCCGCGGGCGCGCTGGACCTGGCCGAGGAGATGGCTGCCCCAGGCGGTCACGGCGCGCTACAGGTAGATACCTGCCGGGATGCCGACGATGGTGCCGGGCAGCGCGGGGAGCAACTGCGCCGCCGACAGGCCGACGCTGACCTGCCGGGGGGTCGCGCCGAACGCGTGCGCCAGCGCCGATGACTGCCTGGCGCCGACCACGGTCGCCCAGGTGATGAAGGTCGTGTTGGCGGCGGCCAGGATGACCAGCATGACCGTGATGATCACCGCCATCACCCGGTGAGCAGGATCACCGCGAGCTTGATGAACGCCGGGTCCAGGTGAGTTCTCCAGGTACCCGGCCGGCGGCTTCAGCCGCGGCCAGCACCCGCTCGCGATGGCGGGGAGGGCCCCGGCGGGGCCTGGCCGAGCGAGGGTACCGGATTGGGTCTCATAGTGGCGCTCCATCGCCGGCGTCGCCGGAGTCGAGCCGGCGCACAGAGATCAGGCAGAGCCCAAGGTCGCGGATTTTGGCCAGCAGCCCGTGCAGCGCGGGCTGATCGGCGAGCGGGCCGGAGATGACCGTTTGCGTGCCGTCGCTGCTGAGGTGGAGACCCTCGAACCAGGCGGCCCAATGGGTGTCGAGGAGACCCTCGATGCGGATCTCGTAGCGGGCGGGCTGTCCTGAGGCGCTCACGCCCGCGCCCCCCGTGTCGGGAAGCCAGCGCCCGGCCGCGCCGCCGCCGCTCCTGCGGCCCGTGCAGAAGCGGCGCGCGGGGCGGGCACTTCCGCGGCGCCCGCCGGGTCGATCGTGGTGCGGGTGAGCCTGAGCGCGGTCATCACTGTCCCTTCCGTGGGTGCACGTCTCGTTCCCCGGAACGCTACGAACGGTCCCGCGGCTTGGCGTCACCCGAAGGTGCCCATGCGGGTGGAATCTTGCTCAGCGGCGTCAGGCACGAACGTGCCGGGACGGCAGCCGCCCCAGCAGGCCCGGCTGGGGCGGGCGGCCAGCCCGCCGGTCCTACGATGGCCTCACGCAGCGCGGACACGGTCGGCAACAGGAGCGAGATGGCGGCCGGTTGGGGGTGACAGCCGCACCCGCGGCCGCCCCGGGCTGGCCAGTCGAGCCGGGCTTACAATGGGTTCGCCTGGCGGCGGGGCTGGCTGTCGCTGGGCGCGCTGAGGGTGGGTCGCTGATGGCTGAGCCGTTTGCGGCGGCCCCGCGCGGGGCCGCCGTGTCCGGGCAGGATGTCCTGCTGGCTACCAAGCTGCACGTGCCCCGCCCGCAGCCGGGCTTCGTGCCCCGCCCGCGCCTGGTGGAGGCGCTCGGTGCAGGGCTGGCGCGGCGGCTGATCCTGGTGTGTGCCCCGGCCGGGTCCGGTAAGACGGCCCTGCTGGCCGACTGGGCCGCGTCTGGCAACCGGCCGGTGGCCTGGCTGTCGCTGGACGCGGCCGACAACGACCCGGTGCGGTTCTGGCGTCACACGGTGGCCGCGCTGGACCGGGCGCGCCCGGGGATCGGGGAGAGAGTCGGCCTCCTGCTGGGCCCGCCGGCGCCGGCATCCTTCGAGGGGCTGGTGACGGCGCTGATCAACGACCTGGCCGCCCAGCCCGGGGACGGCGAGGTGCTGCTGGTCCTCGATGATTACCACCTGATCGACGCCCAGCCGGTGCACGCGTCGCTGGCGTTCCTGCTGGAGCACCTGCCGCCGGGCCTGCACCTGGTGCTGGCCAGCCGGGCCGACCCGCCGCTGCCGCTGGCCCGGCTGCGGGCCGGCGGGCAGCTGGCCGAGCTGCGCACCGCCGACCTGCGCTTCAGCGCCGAGGAGGCGGCGGCCCTGCTCCGCGAATCGGCTGGTGCTGACCTGCCCGCTGCGGCGGTGGCGGCTTTGGCCGCCCGCACCGAGGGCTGGGTGGCCGGCCTGCAGCTGGCCGCCCTTTCATTGGCGGGGCAGGCGGATCCGGCCGGGTTCGTGGCGGCGTTCAGCGGCAGCCACCGCTATGTCCTGGACTACCTGGCCGAGGAGGTGCTGGACCGCCAGCAAGAGGAGCTGCGCACCTTCCTGCTGGAAACCTCGCTGCTGGAACGCCTGTCCGGCGGGCTGTGTGACGCGGTCACCGGCCGGGACGACAGCCAGGCGATGCTGGAGCAGGTGGAACACGCCGGCCTGTTCCTGGTGCCGCTGGATGAGGTGCGCGGCTGGTGGCGCTACCACCACCTGTTCGCCGACCTGCTCCGCGCCCGGCTGCAGCAGCAACGGCCCGGCCGGGTTCCGGCGCTGCACCGGGCCGCGGCCGCCTGGTGTGAGGAGCATGACCTCGCCGACGACGCGGTGCGCCACGCCCTGGCCGCCGGGGACCCGGCTTGGGC
Organism: uncultured Actinomycetota bacterium; assembly: GCA_963729365.1. Taxonomy (GTDB): domain Bacteria; phylum Actinomycetota; class Actinomycetes; order Streptosporangiales; family Streptosporangiaceae; genus JASHPR01. The sequence goes on along the minus strand of CAVSNQ010000023.1, from coordinate 4,654 downwards.
GGCGCGGCTGGTCGAGCGGTACGCCGACGCGTTTCTCCTGCACAGCGAAGACGCGACCTTGCAGCGGTGGCTTGCGGGGCTTCCCGCCGGGCTGGCCGGCTCGCGGCCGCGGCTGCTGCTGGCCCAGGCGCGCTTGGCTCTCCTTAGTCACCGCGTGGAGGCGGCCGAGGTCGCGCTGGATGCTGCCGAGCGCGCGCTGGCAAGCGCTCCGGGCGTGGCCGATGAGCCGTTCGAGCCTTCGGTCGGCCGGGCCGCGAGCCTGTTCGCGAACATCCCCGCGGCGATCGCGTACGAACGCGCCATCCTGGCCGCGCTCCGCGGCGACGCCGAGCACGCCATCGTGTTCGCCTCGCAGGCCCTGGCCAACCTCGGCGAGGGCGAGTGGATGCTGGCATCCCACGTCGGCGGGTACCTGGGCGTGGCCGAGTGGCTGCGCGGGCGGCTTGCAGAGGCCGAGCGCGCGCTGTCGTCGAGCATCGGCCAGTGGCGGGCGGCTGGCCAGCCCACCGTGATCGCCCGGGGCAGCTATCGCCTCGGCCAGGTGCAGCGGGCCCAAGGCCGGCTGGACGCGGCGCTTGGCATCTACCGGCAGGCGCTGGACATCACCGCGCCGCCCGGCCGGACTGCCCTGCCCGCCGCAGGCATCGCGTACGTGGGACTGGCCGAGGTGGCCTACCAGCGGAACGAACTCGACACGGCCCTCGGGCACGTCAGCGAGGGAATCGGGGCGTGCCACCAGATGAACTTCACCCAGCCGCTGGCCACCGGCCTGGCCACGCTGGCGTGGATCCGGCAGGCCCAGGGTGACGCGCCCGGCGCCCGGGAGGCGATGGAAGAGGCCGGCCAGGCCGCGCCGGGCCCGGGCGTGGCCGGCCTGCTCGACCCGGTCCCGGCGCAGCTGGCCCGGCTGCAGCTGGCCCAGGGCGACGTCGCCGCGGCCGCCCGCTGGGCACAACAGTGCGGCCTCGGCCCGGACGACGAGCCCGGCTACCCGCGGGAGCCGGAGTACCTGGTCCTGGCCCGGGTGCTGCTGGCCCAGGACCGCCCCGGCGCTGCGCTCGCGCTGCTGGAGCGGCTGCACGCGGCGGCCGTCAGCCAAGACCGGGCGGGCAGCGTCATCGAGATCCAGGCCCTGCAGGCGCTCGCGCTGGCGGCCGCCGGCGAGGAGACCGCCGCGGTGGATGCCCTGGCCGGGGCGCTCACCCTGGCCTGCCCGCAGGGTTATGTCCGGGTGTTCGCCGACGAGGGCCCGCCGATGGCCGCGCTGCTGGGTCGGCTGGTCGCGGCCCAGCGGGCAGAGCAGGCCGCGGCCCGCGGCGTCCCGCTTGGCTGCCTGGCCCGGGTGCTGCGGGCGTTCGGCGAAAAGCCCGCCGCGCCGGGCGCCGGGCGCGGCGCGGCCGCGGTGGTGCCGGGCCTGGTGGAGCAGCTGACCGCCCGGGAGCTGGAGGTGCTGGCGCTGCTGGCCGCGGGCGCGCCGAACCCGCGCATCGCCGAGCAGCTGGTGGTCAGCCTCGACACGGTGAAAAAGCACGTCAGCCACCTGCTGGGCAAGCTCGGCGCGGCCAACCGCACCGAGGCCGTGACCCGGGCCCGCCAGCTCGGCCTGATCCCCTAACCCCCGCACCCGCTGCCCGATCCCCGGCGGCACCATCGTGCCAGACGGCCGGCTCGGCGGCGCTACGGTGCCAGAGGCCGGCCGCGGAAGATTCCACTGGCATGGGCACCTTCGGGTGACGCCCCACCGCGGCGCCGGCTCATACCGTCCCCTTGAAGAACCAGTCCCCGAACAGGATCAGGGCTACTTGTTAACCGGCCCGGACATGGCGACTGGCCGAGGAGATGACCGTGAAACGCATCCGTATCCACCAGCCGAGGGTTCGACACGAGCCTGCCTGGCATGAAGTCCTTCCGCCTGACCCGCGAGATCCCGATGTGATCCGGGCCAAGGCACTCGCCCGTCCCGGTGATCGCGCCGACCGGAGAACAGCGAGCCAGTCACATTCCCCAAGACCTGCCCAGACCGCAGGCTCAAGGCGAAAACTGTGCGATCCAAACCAATGATCCTCGTCGCCGCGAGCGGCTCACCAGCGGCGCTCGCTGTACCCGCACCACGTGATCGTGGCGGTCCGGGCCGCGGTGAGGGCGGAAGGAGAAGCATGACCAGCGCGATCACGGCCACCGGGCTGCGCAAGTCGTTCGGTGGCACGGCGGTTCTGGACGGCATCGACCTGGAAGTCGGCGCGGGAACAACGTTCTCGCTGCTAGGCCCCAACGGCGCTGGCAAGACCACCACCGTGCAGATCATGTCCACGCTGGTGCACGCCGACGGCGGCGAGGTTCGCGTCGCCGGCCATGACATGGCCCGGGACCCGGCGGCGATACGCGCCGCCATCGGGGTCACCGGCCAGTTCTCCGCGGTCGACAACCTGCTCACCAGCGAGGAGAACCTGGTGCGGTCATCGCCTGGCTGCTTCTCCGACACCGCCGAAGGGACCGTCTACGCGCTGCTCATCAGGGTCGAGCAGCGCGGCCTCGTCGACGTGCAGAAGGTCCCCTCCGAGAAGGGGCCGCCGCGCAAGGTGTACTCCCTCAACGCTCAGGGACAGCAATATCTCGAAGAATTCTGGAGGACCTGGAGCTTCCTCACAGAACGGCTCGAACAGCTCCGCGAAGGAGGCAGATGACCATGTCCGACGCTGAAAAGGGCGGCTTCATCTCTGAGGTGATCGGCGACAAGCGGCGGTGGCGGCAGTACAAGGCGCGCGTGAGACAACTGCCGCCGAACTACCGCGTGGCGGTCGAAGCGATCGAGCGGTACCTGATGTACTTCGTGCCGGCGGACGGCGACAGCGCTGCGTCGATGTTCGAAGATCTCGCCGACCTGTTCGAACGGGCCGCGGCGGACGGGACGCCGATCCGCGAGATCGTCGGGGAGGACCCGGTGGAGTTCGTCGAGGCGTTCGTCCAGAACTACTCGGAGGGTGGCTATGTCCCCACCCGTGGGCGGAAGCGGCTGACCGACTCCATCGCGCGCGCCGAGGAAGAGAGGACCCGATGACCGCGCGCACGACCTCCGAGCCGGCGATCCGTGTGCGGGATCTGGAGAAGTCGTACAAGAAGCTGCGCGTGCTGCGCGGCGTGGACTTCGACGTGGCGCGGGGCAGCATCTTCGCCCTGCTCGGCTCCAACGGCGCAGGCAAGACCACGGTCGTGAAAATCCTGTCCACGCTGCTCAAGCCCGACGCGGGAAAGGTCACCGTCGATGGCTTCGACGTCGCCACCCGGCCGGCGAACGTGCGGGAGTCCATCAGCCTCACCGGGCAGTTCGCGGCCGTGGACGACACCCTCACCGGGCGAGAGAACCTGGTGCTGGTGGCCCGGCTGCGGCACCTGAAGGACGCTGGCCAGATCGCCGATGACCTGTTGGCCCGCTTCCAGCTCACCGACGCGGCGCAGCGACGGGTGTCGACGTATTCCGGAGGCATGCGCCGCCGCCTGGACATCGCCATGAGCCTCATCGGGAATCCGCCGGTGATCTTCCTGGACGAGCCGACCACCGGGCTCGACCCGGAGTCTCGCCTCGAAGTGTGGAACAGCGTTAGGCAGCTCGCCGGGCGGGGCACGGCGGTGCTGCTCACCACGCAGTATCTGGACGAGGCCGAGCAGCTCGCCGACCGGATCGCGATCCTCCACCAAGGGCGGATCATCGCCAACGGCACCCTCGCCGAACTGAAGCAGCTCCTCCCGCCCGCCAAAGTCGAGTACGTCGAGAAACAGCCGAGCCTGGAAGACATCTTCCTCGCCATCACCGGCAGCGACGGCACCGGCAGCAACGACAGCGGGCTAGCAACGACGGCACCGGCAACTAAGGAGCAACGATGACCACGCACTTTTTCGGCGACACCGCCGTCTTGCTGGGACGGTCCCTGCGCCACATCACGCGCAGCCCGGACACCATCATCACGACCGCGATCATGCCGATCGCCCTCTTGCTGCTGTTCGTCTACGTGTTTGGCGGCGCGATCAGACACGGATCGGGCTCGTATGTGACCTACCTGCTGCCCGGAATCCTGCTCATCACGATCGCGATGGGCATCTCCTACACCGCAGTCCGGCTCTTCACCGACATGCAGGGCGGCATCTTCGAGCGATTCCAGTCCCTGCCGATCGCACGCTCGAGCGCGCTGTGGTCGCACGTGCTGACCTCGCTGGTCGCCAACCTGATCTCGCTCGTGATCGTCGTGCTCGTCGCCGTCGGCATGGGATTCCGCTCAGGTGCGGGAGTGCTGGCGTGGCTTGCCATCGCCGGCATCCTCGTTCTGTTCACCCTGGCACTGACGTGGATCGCTGTCATCGCCGGCCTGTCCGCGAAGACCGTGGAAGGCGCGGGCGCCTTCGCCTACCCGATCATCTTCCTGCCATTCATCAGCTCGGCATTCGTGCCCACCGGCACCATGCCCGCCCCGGTGCGCGCCTTCGCCGACAACCAGCCCGTGACATCCATCGTCAACGCCACCCGCGACCTGCTCGCACAACAGCCAGTCAGCACCGACACCTGGATCGCCCTCGCCTGGTGCCTCGGCATCCTCATCGTCGCGTACGCCCTCGCCATGGCCACCTACCACCGCAAGATCGCCTAAACCGAAGTTACGGC
>CAVSNQ010000022.1:57500-1057754 GCA_963729365.1 uncultured Actinomycetota bacterium | reverse complement strand
ACGTCACCTACGGCGAAGACGCCTCCCAGACCCGCACCGGCAACGGGCCCCAGGTCATGGCCACGCTGCGCAATCTCGCCATCGGCGTCTTCAAGCTAGCCGGGCACCCGAACATCGCCGCGGCCTGCCGCCACCATGCCCGTGACGCCACCCGGATCCTGGCCATCCTCGGACTCAGCCCGGCATGACCAAAACGGACATCACGCCACTATGCCGGGGCCCTGCCGGGTCGTGACCCGCGTTGTTCCCCGCGTGGAAGTCCGGATCGAAATCGCGTCTTCGGCGGTGGCCAGCCCTTGCCGATCATCCTGTGGCGGGCTCGGGACGAGCGGTGCCCATCACCAGACCAGCTGACAGCGCACTTCAGTCTCCAGCGGGAGCGAACGGGCAACTTCGGGAACTATGCCCTCTGTCCCCGTGGAGTTGGCTAGACTTCGTGGACGCAGCCATATCGGTTAGCCTCGCTCATACACTAGGACGATGCGGTGGGTATATATCAGGCAAGAGCCTTTTGGGACAATGTGGGGCGCGAGCTGCTCCAGAGACCTGATGATGACCCGTCAACTATTGCGAGCGTTGATACGCCTTATTATTCACTAAAGCAAACTCGTCTTTTTGAGGAGTTTCTCGATCCAGCCTTCCAAAACGTTTCTAGTGTTTTGGAGATAGGGCAAGGGCCCGGCGGTAATCTCACTCGTCTTCGTTCAGATGGCAAGACCGTGTTCGGAGTGGATGTATCGCCGTCCATGTTGGAACTTGCTCGAAGAAATGGTCTAGAAAACGTACTGCAGATGGATGGATCTCACTTGCCATTCGAGGACAGTTTTTGTGACGCCGTCTTCACTTGTACCGTGCTCCAGCACAACAATAATGAGCATGCAGCGAGCCTACTGGCCGAGATGGCACGTGTCTCGGCCAATGAAGTGCACCTATTCGAGGATACGGCTCCAATCCTTTTCCGCGATCGGCAATCACATTGGCTTCGACCAACCTCATGGTATGTGCGGCGCCTGGAATCACGAGGATACGAACTTACTTTCCAGAGGAGGTTGCCGCTTACATGCCAAGAGATTGCGGCGGCATTCGCGCGGGTACTAGTTGATCGCAGGCTATGTCAGGGTGCGCCCCCAACTAGCAGACGCCTGCGCCTTGAGGATATATTGTTGCGCATAGCGCGGCCAGTTGATCAAGTTATCCCTCCGATGCTCGGCCTAACTCGAATGTCCTTCCGGCGGACGGCATAGCAGTTTGACCGCACGTAGTCGGACGCAGCCGATGGGAGTTACCTGCCCGGCTGCCGGTCATTCAGCTGCTGACTGAACCTTGGCCGGGTCGGCATTCATAGCCACAGCCGCAATCCGGCTGTCCACTCCTGCAGAGGCTTGTTGCTCCGGCTCGGCTACTAGCGCCGACGAAGCGGTGCCTTCGTGCACCACCTGGACTGCCATGCCGGGCCGGAGGCGGATGGGCGGCTGGGTAGCGGGTGGGCGCCGAGTTCGGCGCCGTTCTATTAGGATGGTCTGCAGCACGCGACGACCATCGCGGAAGGCGCTCAGGTTGCTGACCCCATGAATTCGTGGGTGCTCGAAGCTCGGGACCTCAGCGACGACTAGCCCAGCCTTGGCCACCCGAACGTGGATGAGCGTCTCGACCTCAAAGCCGTCACCCCAAAGCCGTCCGTCGCCGTCACGCGGCGGGGGGATGTAGCGTCCAGGCCTATAACCGAGGCGTGCCGCCGCCAGAAGACGTTGAACCCATAGCAGAGATCTGTATAACTTCTGCGATAGCACGCATTGAAAAAAGTTGTCAGGAGATAGTTGCCGGAAGCGCGCAGGCGGGTGATATCGCTGCTGCCGCCGCCGTCAAGGAACCGCGATCCCTTGGCGAAGTCCGCGCCGACAAGCAGTGCCTCCACGAACCGAGGGATCTCGCCTGGATCGGCTGAGCCGTCAGCGTCAACCAGGGCGACGATGTCACCCGTTGCCGCCGCGACCCCGCAGGCAACCGCATTCCCTTTGCCCATCCGTGTCTGCCTCAGGATGCGTACATCCGGCCTGGACTCGCGAGCGACCGCGACGGTGCCGTCCACGGAGAAGCCGTCGACGAGGATAACCTCGTGAATGTCCTGTGGTATTCGTTCAAACACATGCGGAATATTGCGAGCCTCGTTGAGCGCTGGAACAACCACAGATACTGAAGGCAACGGCATATTTGGGTCCCCCCAATAGATTTATTGGCGTACGGTAGTGCCTTATGTCGCATAAGCTGCGCCAAAACGACCGGCCGTTTCTGCAGGGGGCAAGACCCGGGCTCCGGCCAGGGCATGCACCTGCCAGGCCGTGGTCGCTCTGGTCCGCCAGATGCGGCTGTCGTGCAGTGGTCCATGGGAAGTACCTGTCTGCGATGAGGGCACGTAGCGGGATGCCTCGGCGCTCCTTCATGCCACGTAACGTATTCGCACGTTACACATCGTGGCAATTCCCCACAACAGGAACAGGCGACGAAAAGGTAAGGTACTGCCGTATCACCGGAAGGGGAGGCCGTTTGCTTATTTCGCAACAGAACCAATCTCCCCAGCTCTGCTACGGCAGCGCGCAGCCACAACGTTGACCGCCACGACAGAGTCCGCAGATCGAGGCCAGACGTTCCTCCACACCTGCCACAGGCCAAGGCGCGTGTGGTTCCGCGCCCACGCCAATCCGGTAGACGTGAGTCACCACTCGGTCGGTCGCCGCGCCGAGCCGTGTCATCTTTCCTGTAGACAAGACAGCATGAGATCCCGGCTGGCGATGATCGTGGCCGTGGTGGTCGCTGTCGCCGCCGTCGCCTACGTGATCATCCGCTTCGCCCCTTCGCCTTCTGGCCCGGCGGTTGCGCGCGCATCGCTGCCGACTGGTGCGGCCTCTTACCTGGGCGTCTACGAGACCGGGCCGCCGCACAACTACCAGCCGGTCGCGGGGTTCACGAAGGCGGTCGGCACGCAGCCGAACCTCGTCGGGTACTACAGCGGCTGGCGCGAGCGCTTCATGACACCGTTCGCTGAGACGGTAAGCAGGCACGGGGCCGTGACGATCCTGCAGTGGGACCCCACCAACGTCTCCGTGGCGAGGATCGCCGCGGGTGCATATGACAGCTACCTGCGCTCGTTTGCCGACAGTGTCCGGGACTTCGGCCAGGCCGTCGTCATCGGCTTTGGGCATGAGATGAACGCCACCTGGTACTCGTGGGGCTACGGCCACGTGCCGCCGCGCACGTTCGTGGCGGCGTGGCGGCACATCGTGAGGGTGTTCCGCGGGCAGGGGGCCGACAACGTCACCTGGCTGTGGACGATCAACGCGGACCTCCCCACTACCGGGCCGATCGCTGACTGGTGGCCCGGCGCGGCGTATGTCACCTGGGTCGGCATCGATGGCTACTACTACCGTCCGACCGATAACTTCGTCAGCGTCTTCGGCAAGACTCTCGTCCAGGTGCGCGCGATAACCGAAAAGCCGATGCTACTGTCCGAGACCGCGGTGGGTCCCGGCGCCGGTCAGGCTCAGAAGATCCCGGGGCTGTTCGCCGGGCTGCGCCAGTATCAGGCACTGGGGCTGGTGTGGTTCGACATCGACCAGCACGACGGGCTCTATCACCAGGACTGGCGTATAGAAAAGAGCCCGGCGGCCGAGGCGGCGTTCCGGCGCGGTGCGTCATCCCTGACGCTCGCGCGGCTATGACGGGCTCGGCGCCTCGGCAGGCTCTACCTCGATGTCCAGGTGCACCAGGCCGACCTCACGAAGGGCGATCGCATCCCGCCGTAGTCCGGTGTTCTGTGGCTGCGTCGTCGCGGCCATTGGTACCTCCGGCGGACACGGGGTCGCTGCTGCGGTGATCGTCCCATATCGGACGATACGGAAGCAGCCGCAGACGTGGGGACCTGGCCGCCAGCCGCTCGATCTCGGACTGAACCAGCAACACGACGGCCAGGATCAGGGCGGCCACGATCCCGTCCATCCAGTAGTGGTTGGCCGTCACGACCACGGCCAGCGTGGTCGCCACCGGGTATAGCAACGCCAGCCAGCGCCACCTCGACCGCGCCGCGGAAATCACCATGATCGCGACCAGGATGGCCCAGCCGACGTGCACCGACGGCATCGCGCCCAGCTGGTCCGGGTTGAACCCGGCGGTCTTCTGATAGACCGACTGGTGGTACAGCACGGCGGTGTCCACCATGCCGGTGCCCGGCAGCATCCGCGGCGGCGCGACCGGGATCAGCTGGACCAGCAGGCAGGCGCCAGTGAAGGCGGCCAGCGTGGTCCGCCGCCGGATGTAGACGCTGCGGTGCCAGACGAACAGCCAGATCAGGCAGGCAATCAGGATCGGGAAGTGCAGGACGTCGTAGTACAGGTTGAAGGCCTGCACGATCAGCGGATGGGGCAGGAACAGCCGCTGCAGGCTGGTCTCGCTGGGCAGGTACAGCACCCGTTCGAGATGCCAGATCCAGCGCCCCCGGGCCAGCGCGCCGCCCGGCCCCATGACCGAGAACGACCCGGCGAACTGCCAGAGCGCGAACAGCGCGAACACGAGCGCGCTCTCCTGGGTGAACACGATGACGCCGGCCAGGCGCGGTCGTCGGGCCAGGCGCAGCATGACGGCCGTGATGGCCAGGCAGCCGGCCACGACCGCGGCCTGCGGCCAGGACAGTTCAAGATTTGGCACGCGAGGGCGATCTTCCTGCGGCCGCCGGGCATGCACCGGCCCGGGCGCATGGTTCATTCCGCGGCCGCTTGATGTTCACATGGATCAGCGTACGATCACGTGCCGAGGGCTGCTCGGTCGGCCTGGAGGGAGAATCGCTGGTATGCGATGGACGGATCTGCCCGCTGATCGCGAGTCAGCGGATGCGGGCGCGTCGGCCTTATCCCGGGGCGAGTGGGACGAGCTGAGGCGGCGGCTGGAGCGGCTTCCTCCCGGCCACCCGTCACGTCCGGACGGCGAGGACGGGGCGGCCGAGGGCCGGGAGGCCGAGGCAACGGCCAGCGAGGCGCAGGCCGACGAGGGCACGGACCCGCCCGAGCCGCCGGGAAGGCCTGATCTGGATCCCGAGCGCGGCCGCCCGGCCGACCCCGGGCAGGCCCGCGAGCGGCACGCGGGACCGGGCGACCGCGCCCGGCCGGGCGGGCACGGTGACCTTGGCGGGCTGGGCGGGCGTGAGCCGTACCGGCCCTGGTTCACCGCGGGCGAGGCGCCAGAGCCCTGGTTCGCCGCGGATGCCGACTAAGCCGGGCCGACGTGGCCGTTCTGGCTGCGTTCGCGGCTGTACGTGCCCGGGTCGGGCTCTTGCCGCGGCAGCAGGACCTCGGCGGTGACGTCGGCCCCGAGGCGGACGGTGTCACCGTCGGCCAGGCGCACGGTGGTCCCGGGCAGTACCCGGTCGCCGTTGACGAACGTCCCGTTCGTGGAGTGCTCGTCGCGGATTGTCGCGTGGCCGGCGTCATCGACGGTGACGGTCGCGTGCCGCCTCGAGACGTTCTCGAACTGGGAGAAGGCCGCGGCGACCAGAGATTCCGCCGGGTCGCGGCCGAGCAGTAGGGAGGTCCCGGCCGGGACCTCTACATTGCCCGTCGGGAACGCGAGCCTGAGCACCGCGAGGGATATGGGGCCCGTCCCCTCCTCGCCCCTCAGGTACTCCTGCATGACGGTCGCGGGTGCCGGGGGATCCTCATCCGGCCGCCGTCGCGGCAGGTTGGCGCCGCAGGTAAAGCAGATAAGGTCTTCCGGCTTGACTTCGGCTGCGCAGGCGGGGCAGGTCAGGGTCACCATTGACGTCCCTCCAGGACAGCTATCTGATCTCAGTAACAGTCGGCACCCACGAGAGCGTAACGCGCGGCTCGGACCTCGCGAGCCACGGGCTGGGGGAGAGGGCCCGCCAGGGACCCGCCAGTAGCATCGCTGGCATCGGGGGGATGGCACCGAGTAGGCCAGCTATCTGCAAAGGGGCAGAGATGATCAGCTATCGGCTGAGTGATGAGCATGAGGAGCTCCGGCTGACCGTGGCCGAGTTCGCGCGCGACGTGGTCGCGCCGGTGATCGGGGGCTTCTACGAGCGCGGCGAGTTCCCCTACGAGATCATCGCGCGGATGGGGAAGCTCGGCCTGTTCGGCCTGCCGTTCCCCGAGGAATACGGCGGGATGGGCGGCGACTTCTTCGCGCTCTGCGTCGCGCTGCACGAGCTGGGCCGGGTGGACTCGTCGGTGGCCATCACGCTCGAGGCGGGCGTGGCGCTCGGCGCGATGCCGATCTACCGGTTCGGCGCCGCGGAACAGCGCGATCGCTGGCTGCCCGACCTCTGCCGGGGGGAACGGCTGGCGGCATTCGGCCTGACCGAGCCGGGTGGCGGATCGGACATTCCCGGCGGCATGCGGACGACCGGACGGCTGGTGGACGGGGAGCTGGGCGGGGAGTGGGTGATCGACGGCTCCAAGGCCTTCATCACCAACGCCGGCACGTCGATCACCTCCCTGGTCACCGTCCTCGCGATCACCGGCGGCCCGGACCGGCGCCAGGAGATCTCCGCGATCATCGTGCCGTCAGGTACCCCCGGATTCACCGTCGGGCCCGAGTACTCGAAGGTCGGGTGGTGCGCCTCGGACACCAGGGAGCTCGCGTTCGCCTCGTGCCGGGTGCCGGAGGCCAACCTGCTCGGCGAGCGGGGCCGGGGATACGCCCAGTTTCTGCAGACCCTCGACGAAGGGCGGGTCGCGATCGCGGCGCTGTCGGCCGGGCTGGCGCAGGGCTGTGTCGACGAGTGCCTGCGGTACGTCGGCGAGCGCTCGGCGTTCGGCCACCGGCTCGGCCACTATCAGGACATCCAGTTCAAGATCGCTGACATGGACGCGCGCGCACACGGGGCGACGATTGCCTGGTACGACGCGGCCGCCAGGCTGCAGGCCGGCGAGTCGTTCAAGAAGCAGGCGGCGATCGCGAAGCTCACCGCATCGAACGCCGCCATGGACAACGCGCGCGACGCGACCCAGATATTCGGCGGATACGGCTTCATGAACGAGTTCCCTGTCGCGAGGTTCTACCGCGACGCCAAGGTCCTGGAGATCGGCGAGGGAACCTCGGAGGTCCAGCGGATGATCATTGCCCGCCAGCTCGGGCTGGGCAGGACCGGATCGGGTGGCGAAGCCGGGGAGGCGTGACATTCGCTGCCGTGTTGGTCATGCTTATGGCAGGTCGCACCTAGCGGTAGGAGGGAAACGGCCGTGAGCCGTCCGCCGGAGGTACGCGGTGCCTGCTAACGGCGCACCGCCGGATAATGGCGTGCCCTGGTCGGCCGCCGCTGGGAGTTCTCGGGTCCGGCCCTATGCGGTGACCGGGGGGCGGACCAAGCCGCGGACTCAGCTGGCGATTGAGGCGATGGTCGCGGCGGCGCATTATGAAGCGCAGGATTTGTCGGTGCTGAGCCCGGAGTGTCAGGCGATTTTGGGTTTTTGCCGGGATTGGCGGTCGGTGGCGGAGGTTTCGGCGGTGTTGCGGATGCCGCTGGGGGTGGCCCGTATCTTGATCGCTGACATGGCGGCCGAGGGGCTGGTGCGGGTTCACCAGATTGATCATGCGCAGGGCCGGCCGGACGTTAAGTTGCTTGACCGCGTGCTCAGCGGACTCCGCAAGCTCTGAGGCGGGGAGCGGCGCTATCGGGCGGCCGTGGCCGGCTGCCCGCGGACCAGCTGCCCCACCTCGGTCCGCAAGTGCACGAGTGCCGACAGTTCCTAGCACACCTATACCAAAGCGCACTTTTGCTCATAGCATGCAGCAAAATATAACTAATCCGTATGATCCAGACGTAACTGCTTGATCAGGGCAGTCACGTCGAAATAGTGCTTGAGCTCGCCGAACTGCAGCATCAGGTCGGCGACCTCCTGAAGCTGGGCGGCATTCACCGTGGTGGGGAAGTCGCCGGTGCCCACCACGTCGGCGACCTGGGGGCTGAGGTGCAGGCTGACGACGAGCGCGTGCTGGAGCGCGGCGAGGTTGGTATCCGCGACCAGGCTGGCCGCGGAGATGGAGGCGGCGAACGCCGCGGCCGTCCGCGGGTACTTCCTCAGCCACGAGGACGTGACCGTGTACCCGGCGATCGGCAGGTCCCTGGCGTCGCCCTGGTCGGTGTCGGCGATCACCCGGGCGCCGTACCGCTGCTCCATCTCGGTGCAATATGGCTCGGTACAGTACGCGGCGCCGATCCGGCCCGCAGCCAGCTCGGCACCCATGGCCGGGAACGGCAACGCCTCGAGTCTCACCTGGGCGGGCCTGATGCCATAGGTCGCGAGCAGCGAGTAGACCAGCAGCGGGCCGTCCCCGGCCAGCGCGTTGACGCTGATCTTCTTGCCCTTCAGCGTGACCGGGCCGGTGATGCCGGAGGACCTCATCGCGACGATTTCGTTGACGCCGGGGCCGAGCTCGAGCCCGCTGGCCAGCACGTGGAACGAGGCCAGGCCCGCGGCCTGCGCGGCGATGAAGCCGGGAAACTGGCCGGACGCGACATCGATGGTGCCGTGCATCATGTCAGGGATGATGTCGCTGGTGCTGGCGATGGGCTCGATCTTCACCTGCAGGCCGTGCGCGGCGAAGATGCCGGTTTCCTGGGCGATGTAGAGCGCGGCGCCGCTCTCCGCCGGGACCGCCCCGACGATCAAGTCCGGCTTCTCGGGCGGGCTGGCGCTCGGCGTGCCCGGAGCGCTGCCGCACGCACTGACCAGCATCAACGTCAGAATGCACAGAACTGCCTTCGCGACGAACCGATCGGCGCCAGTCAACACAATTGCCAAGGGTCGCATAACTCGCGCAGAACCGGCGGGCATATCGCTAAATGTTCGCCACGGGTAGAAAGTAGCGAGAAAACAATTCATACATGTATGTGCTCGATCCGCATCATCTGACTATGCATCACAATGACTGAAAGCCAACTGAAGGAAATGTGAAGGTTCGTGGAGCACCAGGTACCGCGGACACGCTGATCGCCGCCGGCCATATGGCCGGCGACGACCAGCTGGTCGTCGGGGTCAGGTCACTTTGGTGAGAGTGCTGGCGTCGGAGGTCTTCTTCAGCTCGCCACACCGGAGCATGAAGTCGGCGACCTGCTGCAGCTTGATGGGCTCCACGGTGACGGGAAGTGCCGGTGGCCATCACGTCGGTGACCTGCGGGGTGAGGTGGAGGTTGACCATGTCCGCATGCTGGGCCGCGGCGAGATCCGCGCGGGAAACGCGATGTATGTCCGGAACAGGTACGTTGCAGGGCTATGCCACAGAACAGTCCGGGAGCATAGATCAGCAGATGTGTCAGCAAACGCGGGACAGTGTACGATGACGTCCGATCTCGCGATGCTTTGAGAGGTAAAATCATGTTAAGCGGATGAATCGTCCGATGACGGCGGCCTGCTCGCCGCCGCCGGCCGAGCCGGTCCGCTCGATCCCGGCCCTGGCGGCGTGCTCCGCGCTCCGGCCCCGCCGCGGTTTGGTCTCGGGCAGGCGAGACGTCTGCTGTAATGGTCAGGCGGGGGGCCTTGGGGGCGGTAGCTCAGCCGGTCAGAGCAGCGGACTCATAATCCGCCGGTCGTGGGTTCGAGCCCCACCCGCCCCACCAGGCCCGTCCGTGTTATCGCAGGTGGGAGGGGTCAGCACAACCGAGATACGGGTCAGGCTGATATAGCCGATTGCCCAACGAATCAGTGGCCGGTAATGATTACATGTCCTTACCCGTTTTGTGCGGCTAGGGTGGCCCTTAGCTCTCCTGTGCTGTAGCTTCCGCCACTGGAAAGGGGGACGGATGCCGTCCGGCTCCTTGTCTGGCCTGCCAGCACGAGTTCCGAAGGTTTCCAAACGGCGCGAGGTGAGGGCGTAGTGCGCAAACCACCGATGACGGACCAGTCCGGCGCTGGATCGGCACCGGCCGCCGATCAGGCTCCTGCGTCGGCTGATGCTGTCGAGGCGCAGGACAGCCCGAGGGAGGGCGAGCAGCGAGCCGCTGCCCGGAGCAGCGGATCCCGTCTGGCCCTCAGGAACTGGCGCGTGAGCTGGCGGCTCATTGCCCTGATCGCGATCCCGACCGTCACGGCCATGGCTTTCGGCCTGGTGCGGATCAACGAAGCGATGAAGAGCGCCGCTGCGTACCAGCGCGTGGAGCAGCTAGCCGACCTGGGTAACGCCACGACCCACCTGGCCTACGCGATGGAGGACGAGGCCGACGGCCTGGCCGGTTACATCGCGGGCGGCAGGCACGGGAGCGTCACGACGCCGACCGGTGCCCCGACGCCGGCCCTGAGCGCGGACTACGCGCGAACCAATGCGGCCGCCGCGCAGGTCACGAGCCTGGCCAGCGCGATCAGCAGCAACTCCGCTTACCCCGCGCAGGTGCAGGCTGACGCGGCCGCCGTGCTCGACCGGGTCGACGACCTGTCGCACTACCGCTCCGCCGCGGCCACTACCGAAGCTCCCTCGCTGACCGTCATCAACGACTACTCCGGGGCGATCGCCGACCTGTTCACGCTCAACGACCAGATCGCGCAGGGCAGCAGCGATCCCGCGCTGGCCAACACCGTCCGCGCGCTCGGCGCGCTGTCACGGACCGAGGACCAGGCATCGCAGCAGCGCGGAATCCTGTACTCGGCGCTGGTGGCCGGGCAGTTCGAGCCCGGCGCCGCGGCCGCGCTGACCAGCGCTCAGGCGGCGCAGGCCGCGGAGTTCGCCGAGTTCCAGAGCGCGGCGACCATCAACCAGCAGCAAGCCTACGGCAATGCGGTGGCCGGGCCCCAGGTCGACAATGCCCAGGCCATGGAGTTGCAGGCGATCGCCAGCGGCACGAACGGCGGCAATCTCGTCGTGACCGTGCCGTCGACCACCAGCAACATGACGGCCTCCTCGGCCAACGCCCCGGCCGTCTGGAACACCGACATGACCAAGACCCTGACCGACATGCGCACGGTGGAGCAGGGCCTGGTCGACTCGGTCATCGCGCAGAGCCGCTCGCTGCACGCCGGGGCGACGCGAACCGCCGTGGAAACGGGGATCGAGGTACTGATCGTCCTGATCGTGGTCCTCATGATCACGATCGTCGTCGCGCGGTCCATGGTCCGGCCGCTGCGCAAGCTGCGTACCGGCGCCCTTGAGGTGGCCGGGCTGCGGCTCCCGGACACGGTGCGCCGCATGAGCGAGACCGACGGCGAGGGCGTCTCGCTCGAGGTCGAGCCCATCGACGTGAATTCCTCGGACGAGATTGGTGAGGTCGCGCGCGCTTTCGACCAGGTGCACAGGGAAGCGCTGCGGCTGGCGGCCAACGAGGCTGCGCTCCGCGGGAACGTCAACGCGATGTTCGTGAACCTGTCCCGCCGCAGTCAGTCGCTGGTCGAGCGCCAGATCCGCCTGATCGACGACCTGGAGCAGGGGGAGCAGGACCCGGAGCGCCTGTCGAGCCTGTTCCAGATGGACCACCTGGCCACCCGCATGCGCCGCAACTCGGAAAACCTGCTGGTGCTCGCGGGCCACGACGAGTCCAGGCGGTGGAACCAGCCGGTGGCGCTGGTGGACGTGCTCCGCGCGGCCCTCTCCGAGATCGAGCAGTACGAGCGCGTCACGCTCAACGTGCAGCCGGGGATCTCGGCGCGCGGGCAGGCGGTCAGCGACGTCGTCCACCTGACCGCCGAGCTGGTCGAGAACGCCACGTCGTTCTCGGCGGCCGAAACGCCGGTGACGATCGCCGGCCACCTGCTCAGCAGCGGGGGAGTGCTGCTCGAGATCACCGACCAGGGCGTCGGCATGGGGGCCGAAGAGATGGCCCACGCCAACTGGCGGCTGGACAACCCGCCAGTGGTGGACGTCGCGGTCTCGCGTCGCATGGGCCTGTTCGTGGTGGCCCGGCTGGCGGCCAGGCACGGCATCAGGGTCCGGCTGCGTCCCGCGGCCTCGGGCGGCCTGATCGCGCTGGTCTGGCTGCCCGATGAGGCGATCATGCACGAGACCCCGGACGGCGCGCCCGGCGTGCGCCGCGGCGACTCGATGGCCGAGTCCGCGGTCGAGCCGGTCGCCGACGAGGCGTTCGCCGGAGCTAACGGGGGCTCCATGACCAGCGGCTGGGGGGACGTCGGCCGCACCGAGCAAGAGGTCAATGCCGCGCGGACGCCGAGGTTCGCGCCGCTGCGGGCGGACGCAGAAGACACCACTACCCTCGGCCCGAAGCGGATTCCCGGCGCGGGACCCCGGCCTGGTTCGGGCTGGGCGACGACCGGGCCGCTGCCCGTGTTCCGTACCGTGCCCAGGCCGGCCGCCGACAGCGATCCCGGGCCCGCGGCAACCGGGCCGCAGCCCGTCATCGGCGCGGGCGAAGAGCCTGAGCTTCAGGCCGAGCCCCAGGCCGAGCCCCAGAGCGCGGACGCACCCGCGGCATCATCGGCCGCCGCGTTCGACTTCGGTGCCGCGTCGCCGCCGGGTGACGGCAACGGGACTGAGTCGCTGCTGACCAGCTCGCATGCGGTTCTCGGTGCGCCCGCCGACAGCTGGGACACCGGCGGCTCGTCACGCAGCGGGGTGATCGTCCCGCCCGCGGAGGGCCTCGGCGAGGAGCACCGGCTGCCGATTTTCGAGGCGGTGGAGTCGGACTGGTTCCGCCGAGGGCGGCAATCAGTCGGCCGGCCCAATCATGAGCCGGAGCCCAGCAGCACCAGCAGCAACGGGTGGGCTTCCTCGCCCGCCGATGAGGGCTGGGCCGCGGCCGAGGCCGTGCATGCTCCGTCCTCGGGCGGGGTTACTTCGGCCGGGCTCCCGAAGCGGGTACCACAGGCAAATCTCGTTCCCGGGGCCGCAGGCGCGGCCGCCGGGTCGTCTCCGGCGATGGCGCCAGCCAGGTCGGCGGCTGCGACACGGGATCGCTTCGCTAGTTTCCAGCGGGGCATCAGACAGGGCCGTGCCGCAGCGGGCCAGACCGGGTCGGATGACGGAGAGGATGAGGGTTCGGGATGAAAGATGACATGGGACCCGGGTGGGGGTCATGCTGGGGTGCTGGTAGCTGGTGGCGGTCGTGGTAGGCAGAAAGGAGCGTTCGTGAGTCCGCTTGTGCGTCCGGCTCAGGACCTGAACTGGCTGATCACGAACTTCGTGGAGCGGGTGGCCTCGGTCGCGCACGCGATCGTGGTGTCGTCGGACGGTTTGCCGATGGCGTTCTCGCAGGGGTTCCCGGCGGATCGGGTGGATCAGCTTGCGGCGGTGACGTCGGGGCTGACCAGCCTGACCCAGGGAGCTGCGCGGGTGTTCGAGGGCGGTGCGGTCACTCAGACGGTTGTTGAGATGCAGCGCGGGCTGCTGATCGTCATGGCGATCAGCGACGGATCGAGCCTGGCCGTGCTGGCCGCCGCGGATTGTGACATGGGACTCGTGGCGTACGAGATGGCGCTGCTGGTCGAGCGAGTGGGCAGCGCGCTGACACCGGAAGTGCGCGGTGCTCAGACGCCTGGGTGGCGTGAGGATGGCAGACTGTGACAGGAGATGCCGGTGTCGGTCCCAGGCCGGGATGACCGCGCGCCCGCTGGCGGCAGATTTCGTCCGCGGCCGGGCAATGGCGTGCCCCGGTCGGCGTTCGAGGCTGCGGTAGCGGGCTTTGGCGCTGGTAACCCTGGTCCTGGCGGGATTGGTCCCAACGGGACTGGTCAGCGCGATCCACGCCTGGGGCAGGCGGGGGATGGCGTTGGGAGTTCTTTGGTTCGGCCGTATGCGGTCACGGGGGGGCGGACGAAGCCGCGGACTCAGCTGGAGATTGAGGCGATGGTCGCGGCGGCGCATTATGAGGCGCGGGATTTGTCGGTGCTGAGCCCGGAGTGTCAGGCGATTTTGGGCTTCTGCCGGGATTGGCGATCGGTGGCGGAGGTTTCGGCGGTGTTGCGGATGCCGCTGGGGGTGGCCCGTATCTTGATCGCTGATATGGCGGTAGAGGGGCTGGTGCGGATTCACCAGCTTGATCATGCGCAGGGTCGCCCGGACCTTAATTTGCTGGAGAGGGTGCTCAGTGGACTTCGCAAGCTCTAATACGGTCTCCGGCGTGGCGGCTGAGGCCGCCATGACGTCGGTGAAGATCGTTGTGGCGGGTGGGTTCGGCGTCGGAAAGACCACGTTTGTCGGGTCGGTGTCGGAGATTACGCCGCTGACCACCGAAGCGGTGATGACGTCGGCGAGTGAGAGCCTGGACGACTTGTCGCACACCCCGGACAAGACGACCACGACGGTGGCCATGGACTTCGGGCGAGTCACGCTGGATGCCGGGCTGATCTTGTATTTGTTCGGGACGCCCGGACAGCACCGGTTCTGGTTCATGTGGGATGACCTGATTCACGGAGCCATCGGGGCGGTGGTTCTGGTGGATACTCGCAGGCTCGCGGACTCGTTCCCGGCCGTTGACTACTTCGAGTCGGCGGGACTGCCGTTCATCGTGGCGGTGAACGGGTTCCATGGCGACTTCCCGCACGATGTGACTGACGTGCAGGAGGCGCTGTCGGTCAGCCCGCACGTGCCGGTGATCCAGTGCGATGCGCGGGACCGCCGGTCGACCAAATCGACGCTGATCTCGCTGGTCGAGCACGCCATGGCCATGCAGCTCAGCCCGCGCTGAGCTGCTTCCCCCGGCCGCCCGGCGTTACAGGTTGCGCAGGAACGCGTTGGCGATCGGTCCCGCGCTGTCGGCGCCGGTGCCTCCGCCCTCGACAAGCACGGCGAAGGCCAGGTCGCCTCGGTAGCCGATGAACCAGCCGTGGGACGGCGGGTTCGGGCCGGTTCCGTACTGCGCCGTCCCGGTCTTCCCGTAGACCCCCGGCGGGAAGCCGACCGCGGCCGCGGTGCCGCTGGTGACCACCGCCCGCATCATCGGCCGCAAGGTATCCAGGATCGCCGCGCTGATCGCGCGCGGCTGGACGGCCTGCCGGGGCGCGGGGCCGATCACGAGCTGCGGAGGGCGCCAGGCGCCGTCGTCGATCGCGGCCGCCACGGTCGCTTGGCTGAGCGGATTGACCAGGTCGGTTCCCTGGCCGAACGCGTCGGCGGCCAGGTCGACCGGCTGGCTCGGCGTGGTGAACTGCCCTAGGGAGGCCGGGATGCCCAGGGCGGGCGCGGCGTTGAAGCCGAACGCGGCGGCCATCGATGCGAGCGCGGGCCCGCCCAGGCGCTGCGTGGCCAGCATGGCGAAGGTGGAGTTGCACGACACCGCGAAGGCCGACTGCAGGCTGGTGGTGCCGAGCCGCTCGTTGTTGTCGTTGTGGAAGACCCGGCCGCCGATGTTCACCTGGCTTGGGCACTGAACCGTGCTAGACGGGCGCATCCCGCTTCGGGCCAGGGCCGAGGCGGTGACGACCTTGAACGTCGAGCCAGGCGGGAACTCGCCCTGCAGCGCCCGGTCGAAGCCCCCCGGGCGCTCGACCACCGCGAGCACCCGTCCCGTGGACGGCTGGATGGCCACCACGTCAACCGGCTTCGACGTGGCCGCGGCTTTCACGGCCCGCGACGCGGCGAGCTGGTAGCGCAGGTCGATGCTGGTCTGCACGGCCAGGCCGGGCGAGGCGGCGAAACGGGCCGCGGTCGCGTCGATGCGCTGGCCGGGTCCCTCGATCCGGATGGTCAGCGACGGCCGGCCGGCCAGCCGCTCCTGATAGGCCTGCTCGATCCCGCCCTGGCCGATCAGGTCGCCGGCCTGGTAGGGGGCACCGAGCGCCCTGGCCTGCGCCGCGGTGGCCGTCACCACGTTGCCGGTGAGCAGCGAGATGGAGCCGGACTCGGCGACGACCTGGGGCGAGCTCAGCACGACGGCGCCGGCGCCGAGCACCGGGGCCCGGGCGGGCCAGACCGCGCTGAGCACGAACCGCTCGCCCTGGCCCAGGGACGGGTAGATGGCGGCCGGGCTCCAGCTCACCCACCAGTGGCGGTCCTGCCGGACCAGCCGCAGCTGCCCGGTGTAGGTCCAGGTGTGGCCGCTGGCCAGGTCGGCGGTGGCGGTGAATCGCGCGAGGGCCGAGCCGCCGTCCGCCGTCACCCGGCCGGGCACCAGGCGAATCCGGCGGATGCCGAGCTCGGCCGCGGCCTGGCGCAGCGGGCCGGCCAGCCCGGCGCGCGGCACGTTGACGCTGACCTTGTCCATGGCCGAGTAGCGGCCCTGCTGCCAGCCGCGCAGGTAGCTGGCCGCGGTCTGCTGCGGGCTGCCGGTCGTGCGCAGCAGCAGGTAGCCGCCGGCCGCGCCGGCCGCGGCCACCACGACCACGACGACGGCCACCACGACCGCGACGGGCCGCGACCTGCCCCGGTAGGTACGGTTTTGACGCATCTCGACCAGAGTATCCAGGGTGGTGCCAGGGAGGCGGCTTTCTAGCGTTCCAGGCGGTCGTATGGGAATGGCTCGGGGCTGGACCGCGGATGCGGATATCGTGCACGGGTGGCCTCAACCAGGGAGTCGGCCGTGCTCGGCGCGCACCCGGCCGAGCCCGCGTGGTACCGGCGCGGCGGCCCGCTGCTCGCCGTCGGTGCCGCCGCCTTCGCCGTCGCCGTGGCCGGGTACGTCGCCTACATCCTCGCCAATCCGTCCAATCAGTGGATGCAGCCGGTCGACCTGCGGGTGTACACCGACGGTGGGCTGATCGTCCGGCACGTCGCGCCGCTGTACCGGGCGCGCCGCGCGGCGCCGCTGTACGGCTGGCCCGGGTACGTGCACCTGAAGTTCACCTACCCCCCGTTCGCGGCCATGGTGTTCACGGTCCTGTCGCTGACCTCGTTCATGACGCTGATGAAGATCTCGGTGGCGGTGAACATCGCGGCCTTGCTCGCGACGATCTGGATGACGCTGGGCGGGCTCGGGTACGGGCGCGGGCTCGTCCGGCTGGGCGCGACGGTGCTGCTGGCCGCGCCGCTGTTCTGGACCGAGCCGGTGCAGCGCACGCTGTTCCTGGGCCAGATCGAGATCGTGCTGATGGCGCTGATCATCTGGGACCAGTGCCAGCCGGACCGGCGGTGGTGGAAGGGGGCCGGGATCGGCATCGCGGCGGGCATCAAGCTCGTGCCGCTGATCTTCATCCCGTACCTGCTGCTGACCCGGCGGTTCCGCCAGGCCGCCGTGGCCACGGGGACGTTCGCGCTCACCTTCCTGCTGGGATTCGCCGTGCTGCCCGCCGATTCCAGGAAGTTCTGGCTGGGCGGGCTGTTCGCCCAGGGCAGCCGCACCGGATTCGTCGGCTGGGAGGGAAACCAGTCGCTTCCGGCGCTCATCACCCGGCTGACCGGGAACGTGGTGCGCGCGCAGCCCGCGTGGCTGGTGACCGACGTGGCCGTCGGGGTCGCCGGGGTGGTGTGCGCGGCGCTCCTCGACCGGGCCGGCCACCGGATGGTCGGGCTGCTGACCTGCGCGCTGACCGGGCTGCTGGTCTCGCCGATCAGCTGGGATCACCACTGGGTGTGGATCGTGCCGGGCACGGTTGTCGCCGCGGTCTACGCGGTGCGCGCCCGGCGCGCAGCCGCTCGCTGGGCCCTGGCCGCCCTGGCCGCCGGGCTGGTGGGCGTGTTCGCGGCGTGGCCCGGCATCCTATGGAGCCTGCCGGCCAATACCGGCGGGTACTTCGAGGGGCTGATCTGGGTGCCTCCGCTGACCAACCCCGAACTGTACCTGAGGATCGGCGACCAGCCCTGGTACGCCGAGTATCACTGGCACGGGCTGCAGCTGATCATCGGGAACCTGTACGTGCTGTCCGGGCTGGCCCTGTTCGCGATGCTGCTCGCGGCGGCCCTCGGTCCGGCGGTGCGCGCGGCGCGGGGAACCCGGGCGGCGCGCCGGGCTGGCCAGCTCACCCCCGCGACGGCAGCTCCGCCCGGCGGATGACGACCGGCGGATCCATCTTCCACCGCTGTGACAGGCACAGCCAGACCAGCGCCACCGCGGCGATGAGCAGCACCGTGGGCGTCCACCAGTAGAGGCTGTCGGCGGTGATCGCGGCGAGCACGTGCTCGGGCGGGAACCCGGCGTTACCCGGCATCAGGGCGAATGTGGCGGCGGTCAGCCGGGCCAGGACCAGCCAGTCCAGCCGGGAGGCCGGATAGAGCGCGAGCAGGCAGAACGCCATCGCGTCATACCACGGCAGCTGGTACGGCCAGATGAACAGCCAGGCCAGGCCGACGGCCAGGGCGGGCCTGATCGCGGGCAGGTCGGGGACCCCGTCAGGGAGGCGCCACAGCAGCAGCAGCGCGACCGCGACCGCGAGCACCCCGGCCAGCAGCAACTGGTGCGGGAACACGTTGCCGTGGGAGCCCACGAACATCTGGTAGTAGTTGTCCACCGACGCTGCGGCGTCGCGGTCGAGCAGTGCCTTGGCGGCCTTGGGGCCGAACCACGCGTACGTGGGCGCCAGCACGAGCAAGGCGCCCGCCCCGGCGCCGAGCCACGCGGCCAGGGACCGCCGGGCCGCCCAGGCCAGCCCCACCCCGAACAGCAGATAGCTGATCTTTATGTCGGCCGCCGCGCCGACCAGCAGCCCGGCCGCCAGACCGCGGAGCGCTCCGGGTTCCTCGCCCGGCCCTCGCCCGCGCATCACGATGAGCCCGAGGAAGCCGGCCGCCGTCGCCAGCACGTCGACGTGCCCGGCGGCGACCAGCACCCAGAGCAGCAGCGGGTTCGCCGTCCACAGCAGGTGCGCCCGGACCCGCTGCGCGGGATCGGAGCGCAGCAATCGGTCCAGCGCGAGCACCACCGCGCCGAACGCTATCGCGGTCCAGAGCTTCAGCCAGAAGTCGATCCGCGCCGCCGAGGTCCCGCCCAGCTCGGCCGCGGCCCACTGCTCGGCGGTGGCCAGGGGCCCGTACACGGCCACGTGCTTGCGCCACTCGTGGCCCACGGCCAGGCCGACGGGGTCACCCGTGCGGCGCAGCTGGTTGGGGGTCATCACGTAGGGACTGTCGCCGAGCACCACCATCCGGCCGTACGCGGCGTAGTCGAGAGCGTCGGTCGATCCGGCCGGCGGCAGCACGGTGAGCAGGGCGACCGCCGCCAGCCCGACCGTGATCAGCAGCCGGACCGGAGGCCGCGCGCCGCGGGACATCGCGGCCAGGCCCGCGGCCACGCCGCCGCCGCCCAGGAGGGCCGCCGCCCACATGGCCACCGTCACCACCCGCAGCGACACGTGCACATGCAGCGCCCAGGGCAGGCCGTCCGCGGGCAGCATGATGTGCGGATGCTCCCAGCTGTTGCGGACGGCCGAGGCCGCGATCATGATCAGGATGGCGATGACGATGCCGGCCATCGCCGACCAGGCCAGGTACCTGGCGAAGCGATCCGGGGGAGCGGACGGCGGCGCGGGCCGGGTGGTCGGGGTGTCCAGCTTGGGGCCGACGTCCTGACTGCTGTCGGTCGTGCCGCTCATCGTGATCTTAAACTCGCCTTCAAGTCATCCCCTGCCGACCAGCAGGCGCGATTTGGCTCCCCGGACGCCAGGCAGAATCCCCGCACGGGCACGCACCCGCGTGTATCAGCCCCGCGGGTACCTGCCGAACGTTAACCGATGATTGCCCTGGTCCGGGCATTGGTTCGGCATGCTTGTGCCAGTTCTTGAGCGCATCGAAGCCGGGGACCGGTCGCGATGGGCGGGGATCGGCCGGATCGGGCCGGACTGGCCGGATCGATCCGGGACCGGACCCGGGATGGAGCCGGGCCGGGGCCGGGATGGAGCCGGGGCTGGGGCCGGGGCGGGCCGAACGGCTTGACCGCGGTTCCCAGACTGGTTATCGTTTTCATTTGTAATAAGCCGTGGATCGCGGCATCTTAGTGCAACGCCCCCGAGCTGGAGGACGCCTGACCATGCTGCCTCGCCGCGGGATCGTGCTCGCTGCGCTGGTCTTCACCGCGGGGCTGCTCGCCACGGCCTGCTCGCCGGGCTCGGCCTCCACCAGCGCGAGCGGCCAGGTGACCGCGGTCGGCGCCGAGAACCAGTACGCCAACGTGATCGGCCAGATCGGCGGCCGGTACGTACGGGTGACCGCGATCGAGAGCAACCCCAACACCGATCCGCACTCGTTCGAGGCCAGCCCGAGCGTGGCCAATGCGGTCGCCACGGCCCAGCTCGTGGTGCAGAACGGCATCGGCTACGACACGTTCATGAACAAGATCGAGACCGCGGCGCCGAGCTCGACCCGCAAGGTCATCGTCGCGCAGAACCTACTCGGCCTGCCGGACAGCACGCCGAACCCGCACCTCTGGTACTCCCCGGCCACGATGCCGGCCGTGGCCAAGGCGGTCACCAGCGACCTGTCCCGGATGCAGCCGGCGCATGCCGGGTACTTCGCGGCCAACCTGCGCCGGTTCGACGCGTCGCTGCGGCCGTGGTACCAGGCCCTGGCGCGGTTCAAGGCCGCCCACCCGGGTACCCCGGTCGCGGTCACCGAGCCCGTCGGCGACTACATGCTGCAGGCCGCCGGGGCGAAGATCCTCACGCCGTTCACCATGCAGGCCGACATCATGAACGGGGTCGACCCGTCACCGCAGGGCGTGTCGCTGCAGGACGCCCTCTTCTCCGGCCACCGGGTGAAGGCGCTCGTCTACAACCAGCAGGTGACCGACTCGCTCACCCAGTCGTTCCTCAGCCAGGCCGGGAAGGACGGCATCCCGGTGGTCGGCGTGTACGAGACCATGCCCACGCCTGGCTACGACTACCAGTCGTGGATGCTCGCCGAGGTCCAGGCCTTGCAGAAGGCCGTGGCCGACAAGATCTCAACGCAGAAACTGTGACGATGACATACCAGCAAGTGATCCCTGGCCAGGAAGACACGCTCGTCGTCGATGGCGTCAGCGTCCGGCTCGGCGGGCGCGAGGTGCTGCACGACGTGCGGTTCGCGATCAGGCCCGGTGAGTTCGTCGGCCTGATCGGCTCCAACGGGGCGGGCAAGACCACGCTGCTGCGAGTGATACTCGGCCTGCTGCCGCCGGCCGCCGGGAAGGTCAGGATCAGCGGGGCGGGGATCGGCTACGTGCCGCAGAAGATCCAGCTGGATCCCGACATGCCGCTGCGGGCCAGGGACCTGGTCGGGCTGGGCCTCGACGGGCACCGGTTCGGCATCCCGCTGCCGTCGCGGTCCCGCAGGAAGCTGGTCGACGAGATGCTGCAAGCCGTCGGCGCCGAGCACATCGGGAACGCACGGGTCGGCCATCTGTCCGGCGGGGAGCAGCAGCGGGTCCTGATCGCGCACGCGCTGATCAGCCGCCCCGGGCTGCTGCTGCTCGACGAGCCGCTGGCCAACCTCGATATCGCCAGCGAGCATGACGTGGTCGCGCTGCTCGGCCGGATCGCCAGGGAGCAGGGGATCGCCGTGCTGATCTCGGCGCACGAGATGAACCCGCTGCTCCCGTACATGGACCGGGTCGTCTACATGGCGGCGGGACGGGCGGCCAGCGGGACGACCGACGAGGTCGTGCGGGGCGAGGTGCTCAGCGAGCTCTACGGCCAGCATGTCGACGTGATCCACGTGCACGGCCGGGTCCTGGTCGTGGCCGGCCGCGGAGACGGGCTCGACATCCCGATCGAGCACGCGGGCGCGCACGCCGCCGACATCGCGTGAGTCACCTGCTGCGGGCCATCGTCGAGCCCGGCTTCTTCGGCAGCGCGCCGGTCCATGTGGCGCTGCTGGCCGGCGGCGTGGTCGCCCTGGTGTCCGGCATCGTCGGCACGTTCACGGTCATGCGGGGGCAGTCCTACGCGGGGCACGCCCTCGCCGACATCAGCGTCACCGGCGGCTCGGGATCCTTCCTCATCGGGATCAGCCCGCTGTGGGGCTTCGCCGGCACCAGCGTGCTGGCCGCGGGGATCATGGACATGATCGGTGTCCGCCGGCCGCGCGGGCGGGACCTGGCCACCGGCATCGTGCGCGGGGCCGGCCTCGGCCTGGCTGCCCTGTTCCTCTTCTGGGACACCACGTACACGTCGACGAGCGGCGCGACGATCACGATCCTGTTCGGATCGATCTTCACGATCGACAGCTCGACCATCCCGGTGATCGTGGGGTTCAGCCTGGCGGCCGTCGGCATCGTGGCCGTGCTGTACCGCCCGCTGCTGCTGAGCTCGGTGAGCGCCGACCTGGCCATGGTGCGCGGCGTCCCGGTGCGCATCGTCGGCGCGCTGTGCCTGATCGCGATAGCGCTCGCGGTCTCGCTGTCCGCCCTGACTATCGGCGCCATCCTGAGCACGGCGCTGCTGGTCGGGCCCGCGGCGACCGCGCTGCGGCTGACCAGCAGGCCCGGCCTGGTGATGATGTGGTCCGCGCTGATCGGCCTGGCCGCCACCTGGCTGGGCGTCCTGCTCGCCTTTGACAGCTACTACTGGCCGCCGGCCCGGCAAGGCTGGCCGGTCAGCTTCTTCGTTGTAGTCCTGATCCTGATCTTTTATCTGCTGGCCCAGTCACTTGGCGGCCGGAACGGGAAGAGGGCATGTTCTCAGGCTTCATGACCAACACCTGGATCGTGGCCACGATCGTGGCGGTCGTCGCCGGGGTCGTGGGGTTCTTCGTCGTGCTCAGGGGCTCGGCATTCGTGGCCGACGCGCTGCCCACCGGCGCGTTCGCTGGCGCGGCCGGGGCCAGCCTGATCGGAGTCAACACCCTGATCGGCCTGGGCGCGTTCTCCCTGCTCGGCGCGCTCGGCATCGGCTGGCTCGGCCGCCGCGGGCGGCACGACGTGGCGGTGGCCCTGGCTCTGGTGGTGATGCTCGGGCTCGGCGCGCTGTTCCTCAGCTTCAGCGTGGAGTACGCGCCCGAGATCTACTCGCTGCTGTTCGGCGAGGTGCTCGGCATCAGCGTGAACGAGATAGCCCCGGTCGCCGCGCTCGGCGCGGTGTGCATCATCGCGATCCTGGTGATGTACCGCCCGCTGCTGCTCTCCTCGGTGATGCCTGAGCTTGGCGAGGCACGCGGCGTGCGCGCGTACCGGATCGAGATGTGCTTCCTCGTGGTTCTCGCCCTGGCCACCAGCATGGCGCTGCCCGTGGTGGGCGCCCTGCTGATCTTCAGCCTGATGATCGGCCCGCCCGCCGCCGCCCGGTCGGTCACCGACCGGCCGTTGCTCGCCATGGCCTTGTCCGTGGTCATCGCGCTGGCCACCGTATGGACCGCGATCGCGGTGTCCTACCACACCGACTGGCCGGTGGGGTTCTTCGTCGGCACGATCGCCGCGGCGTGCTACGCGGCCGGGCGCGCCTGGACGGCGCTGCGCCGGACCCGGATGGCCCGGTCAGCCCGGATAGCTGACGCCGGCGTCGGCGTCGGCCAGGTCGTCGCCTAGCGCCGGCCGGAGCCGCTGCCTTCGCCGTTGCCAGACCAGGAGGCTGCCGCCGATGACCCCGACGGCGATCGCTATGACATGGCCGACCGCGGACACGTCGAGCTGGCTCAGCCCGCCGAAGATGTTGCCCACCACGACCAGCAGCGCGAGATCGAGCGCGGCCGCGGCCCGCGCCAGCCGCGAGCCGTACAGCAGGGCCACCGCGATCGCGGACACGACCACGTACGAGGGGCCGACGTCGATGAGGTACCTGTCCGCCGCGGGTAGCAGCCCGTGGGCTACCCGGTAGCCGACGATCCCCTCGCTGACGAGCGTGCCGATCACCTGCCCGGCCCCGCACACCAGGGCGGTGCGCCAGTTGCCGAGCACCTTGTTGGCGCCGAACAGGGCCAGCGCGATCAGGACCGGCCAGGCGGCTGCGTAGCCCTGGGTGACGAACGGGGAGACCACGAGCGAGCCGACCGGGTCATAGCGGAGGTTATGCACGCTCGTGCTCGCCCACGCGGTGAACGCGGCCAGGTCGTGA
The DNA here is from genome assembly GCA_963729365.1 of uncultured Actinomycetota bacterium. Classification (GTDB taxonomy): domain Bacteria; phylum Actinomycetota; class Actinomycetes; order Streptosporangiales; family Streptosporangiaceae; genus JASHPR01. The sequence goes on along the minus strand of CAVSNQ010000022.1, from coordinate 1,033,920 downwards.
GCGGGCAGTAGGGCGCAGACCACCTCGGCGATCACGAAGCCGATCAGGTAGACCCAGGCCACCGCATACGACGTGAAGATCGCCTTTAGGTCCGGCCGCCCCATGAAGCCAGCGTAAACGGCAAACCTGAGAATACGGCCGGCGCGCTAGACGCGGGCTGGTCGGGATCGTGGTGGGGACAGATCCCGCCGGATGCGTTTGGCCGGGCGCTCGGTGGCTGGAAACGCGCCGATGGCCCTGCCGATCCCCCCAGCCGTCGATTCCCATCGCCGGCCCCGCAGTCGGTCGGCCCCGCAGTCGGTCGGCCCCGCAGTCGGTCGGCCCCTCAACGTCGGCCCCGTAGCCGGCGTCTGATCCGCAGCTGCAGCCACGTCAGCGGAACGGCGCCGACAACGGCCGCCCCGAGCGGCACGTACGGTGGCTCGGGTGCCACGCGGGTGCCCAGCACCTGGTTCACGGCGGCCTCGGCCGAGGCCTGCCCGCGGGCCGGCGCGGCACTGCCCCCGTTGATGCCGGGCTGACTGAACGTCGACGGAATCGACAGGATCTTCCACTGGGAAGGTGGCCAGACGACCACGAAGGCCCGGCCGATCACCATATTCTCCGGGATCGTCCCGCCGCCCGGGTCGGACATCCGCAGCCGGGAGTCGTCGGAAATCTGACGGTTGTCGCCCATGACCCACAGGCGCCCCGGCGGCACCACGATGTTGAACTTGATCTGCGACGGGGCCGCACCGGGATAGAGGTAGGACGACTCGTGCAGCGGCACGCCGTTCACGGTCACCAGGCCCTGGGCGTTGCAGCACGCGACCCGGTCTCCCGGGGTACCGATCACGCGCTTGATGAAGTCGGCCTGGTCGGCCGGAGTCCCGAACAGCCCCCCAATCTGGTGAAACAGCCAGCCGAGCGTGTCGTCGTAAGCGCGGACGACGATGTTGGAGGGCGGCTTGCCGGGCGGCGGGTTCGGGTTCCACGAGCCGTCGCCGTTGAACACGATGATGTCGCCCGGCTGGATGCTGCGGAAGTGATAGACGAGCTTGTTGACAAGGACCCTGTCAGAGGGAGCCATCAGCGTGTCCTCCATCGAGGACGACGGGATCCAGAACGCCTGGACGACGAAGGACTTGATGACCAGGGCGATAGTCAGCGCGACCACAATGAGGATCGGCAGCTCACGCCAGCCCGACATTCGCCGCTTCTTGCTGGCGGCTTCCGCGGGCTCGGCCGGCTTCGTCGCCGCAGAGCCGTCGTCCGGATCGGCCGGCTGTCCGGGCGCGCCGGTCGCCCCCTCGGGCCTGCCGTGCTCGTTGCTCGTCATCGCCCTAACCCTGTCGTCGCCGTTCCCAGCCTTGGCGCCAGTGCCGGGCCGCCTTGGTCAAACGTCCGCCGCCACCGCCGTCGCGGCGAGCCGGCCTGGCCGCTGTCGGCCCTGGCCAGACCGGTGTCAGCAGTCGTGGCCATGCCGGGTCTCCCGGACGCTGGCCTGCGGGTGGCGCAGGGCAGCGGGCACGCCAGGAACGGGTGCGGGCGAGCCAGCCCGGCAATGCACGTGCCCGTGCGGCGGCTGGCTCGTGCTGGCCCTGGCAGGCGCCGCCGGGGTGAGCAGCCCCGCCGAGATGCCTAGCGAACAAGCCACTGCCAGTAGCGCGCAGGCCACCATGCCCAGGCGCCGGCCGGGGGGTAGCGTCAGCCACTCGCGCGCCGCACCAGCGAGGTAGTTCCAGGCGATCGAGCCCGCCGGGGTGCCGTCCCTGATCAGCAGCGCGGCCAGCTCCGCGGCCTCCTCGCCGTGCAGCCGGCGCCAGCGGGCGGGGTAACACCGCAGCGCGGTCTCGACCAGCCGGGTCGGCTGGGGGGTGGCGCTCATCAGATGCCGCCCAGCTGCAGCCGCAGCCTCCCGGCCGCGCTCACCCGCTCCAGCGAATCGAGGTGCACGCGAAGCGCTGCCGCCCCCGCCGCGGTGATGCGGTAGGGATGACGCCGGTCGTCGGCGGGCAGCGGCTCGATCAAACCGAGCCGTTCCAGCCGGTCCAGCGCGCCGTAAAGCGTGCCGGGTCCGAGCTCGACACCGGCCAGGTCCCTGATGTCATGGATCAGCGCATACCCGTGCTTGGTCCCGCCCGCCAGACTGATCAGGATCAGCACTGACGCTTCGCCGGCCCGGCGCAGCACGTCCTGCCCGGCCCCGCCGTCCTGTCTGCTCACAGCTATCCACCCTTCTACTACGGCCGCCAATATATCAGTCACCGTAATAGGTCATGCAAGAAAGTGGTAGCAGGCCACACCGCCGTGCCGGTGCTGGTCAGCACAGGGATCAGCCCGTCTGGCTGTCCGCGTGGCGTGCTGGGCGCACCGAATGCGCTCGGGCTGGTCGGCCGCGCCGATGACGGACGGGAGTACACCGACGTGCGATATCCGCCTTACCTGGACGGCGAGGGCGATTCCGGTGCTGCGCTACGCGGGCGCGCCGAGCCGGAGGTTCCGCACCGGGGACACAGCGGTGTCAAAGCGGGTTGAGGCGAGCCTTGAGCAGGCAGAACTCATTGCCCTCGGGGTCGGCAAGGACGTGCCAGGACTCCTCACCGGTCTGGCCGATGTCAGCCGGGCGCGCCCCGAGCTTCAGGAGGCGTTCGAGCTCGGCGTCCTGATCGCGGTCGGTGGCGTTGACGTCGATGTGCAGCCGGGACTTCCCCTGCTCCGGCTCGTCCCTGCGGCTGAGGATGATCGTCGGCTGCGGGCCGCCGAACCCTTCGCGCGGCCCGATCTCGAGGCTACCGTCCTCTTCGCGATCGAGCACTACGAAGCCCAAGACCTCGCACCAGAACCGCGCCAGCACCTCGGGGTCGCGGCAGCCGAGCACGAGCTCGCTGATACGACATGCCATTGACGAAACCTGCTCTCAGCACGGAACTGCCGGGGGCGGCCGAGCGGAGTTCCTGGACTCCCGCAGCGGAACACGTACGAGACCCTACTGGGCGAGGCGAGCAGGGTCGAAGGGTTTTCGGGTCCTCGCCGTAGGCCGCGCAGCGGACAGTTCACTTCGGATGCGCCTGAGCCAGCGGCGTCGGCTCCCGTCGCGGCCAGGTGCGGTCAGAGCCGGCGAACATCGACCCCGCCGATTCGGAGGGCGTGGTTATCAGTCCTGAACAACTGCGGTCGGAACGTAAGCAAACCAACATGCACTACGAGTTCAACCTGGTTAGTGTCGCGCTATTGAAGTCGTGTGACCTTGGGTTGCCTTCTTGACGCAGGAGCGGCAGATCGTCTTCATGTGCAGCGCGAACAGGGGCACTCTCCGGCATGAGGCAGCATCTCACGGTGATACGCGGCTGGCGGCGTGCCAGCCACCCAATGGCGGCTATCCCGAGGCTGTCTGACCGGCGGCGCATGATGATCGCACCGATGAGTTTTGGTCGCGCGAGCCGTCCACGCAGCAGGGTCCACGTCAATCGGAGGTGTTGAACGTGCGCAAGGTCGTCGCGTACGAGCTGTTGTCCCTCGACGGCGTCGCGGAGAAGCCCGATGGGTTCTTCGCCGACTGGGACGACGCGATGGACGCCAACCTCGGCGCCGTCATCGCGGCTCAGGACTCGGTCATCCTCGGCCGGCGCAGCTACGAGGAGTGGGCCGAGTTCTGGCCGGGCAGCGACATCGAGCCGTTCGCGACGTTCATCAACGGCGTCGCGAAGTACGTCGCCACCTCCACGCCGCTCGATCGGAAGTGGGCCAATACGACTGTGGTCGACGGCGAACTGGTCGAGTTCGTGCGGGATCTGAGGAATCAGCCCGGAGCCGATATCGGCGTGCATGCCAGCATCTCGGTCGCCCAGGCACTGCTGGCCGCGGGCCTCGTCGACGAGCTCAGGCTGGTGATCGCACCGACGATCGCGGGCAGCGGCCGGAGGCTCCTGGACGGCTTGCCGGCGATTCGGCTCGAGTCGATCCGAAGCACGACCTCACCGACTGGCTATCTCCTCGTCGACTACTGCGTCATCAGGTAGGCGAGCAGCCCGTCGCGGACAACCGAGCAGCGCTGCACAGTACCGTCGCGCTTCTTCTTCGGGATCATCACCCCGCCAAGCCATCCGACGCGGCACCTTCACATCCGTCAAGGACCTCATCAGCGCGATCGAGACCTTCATCGACAGCTGGAACGAACGATGCGAGCCGTTCGCCTGGACCAAACCCGCCGACGACATCGTCAAGAAAGCAACCCAAGGTCACACGACTTCAATAGCGCGACACGAGAAGCATCTCAGCGGCAACGGGCCGGGAAAATCAGGTGACGGCGGCCCGCCACGGCCCGGACAATCACGAGGGTGAAGGTGGTCCACTGGCCGTTGTACGGGTTGCGCCTGCGCACGCCCCGGCTGGAGTTACGGCTTCCGGCGCTTGCGGAGCTTGACGCGCTCGCGGGGCTGTCGACGGAGGGCGTCCACGACCCCAGCTTGATGCCGTTCGCCGTGCCGTGGAGCGACCTGCCACCCGCCGAGCGGGCCCACAGCGTCATGCAATTCCACTGGCGGACGCTGGGTAACTGGACTCCTCAGGCCTGGGACCTCCCGCTGGCGGTCTTCCTCGGCGGCGTGGTGGTCGGGTCGCAGGGCATCTCCGCGCGGGACTTCGCGATCAAGGGTGAAGTCTCGACCGGCTCCTGGCTGGGCCGGCGCTACCAGGGCCAGGGCATCGGTACCGAGATGCGGGCCGCCGTCCTGCACCTGGCCTTCGCCGGCTTGAACGCCGAGTCCGCGATCACCGCGGCGCTGACCGACAACCCGGCCTCCAGCGCGGTGTCACGCAAGCTCGGATACCTGCCCAACGGGATGGCCCGTACCCGGGTACGCGACGGCGTCGGCTACGAGCAGCGGTTCGCCCTCGACCGCTCCCGCTGGGACCACTGCCGCACCGTCCCGGTTGAGATGGACGGTCTGGCCCCCTGCCTGCCTCATTTTGGTGCCCTGAACGCCTAGTCCCGCCCGGCTGTCCCCGGCCGAGGCCGGCCTGGCCGGGCCCAATTACCTTGATCATCGCCACTCTTCACGGACTCCAGTCATTTGGGCGATGGATATGCCCGGAATGCCCTCACCGGGCGAGTGAAAGGTGAGAAGGATCACCGGTTTGGCGGGCCAGGTAGCTTGACGTGGATCGAATTTGTGTTCGATAGTTGGTCGATGGGGGTAGTCGCGCAGGCCGCGGGGGCCGCGCAGGTGGCGGAGCTATCTTTGCGGCGCCGCGATGACGGCGTGCCGCCGGGTAGCGCGATCCGGCCCGGTGACGCGGTCTTGCCGGGGGAGATCGTGTCGGGTGACGCGATCTTGCCGGGGGAAGCCGTGCTGCCGGGGGAGGCCGTGCTGCCGGTGCTGCCTGCCCTGCGGGAGCTGCTTCCCGCCGGGGGCCTGCGGCGCGGGTCGGTGATTGCGACCGGACACTGGAGCCTGCTCTGCCTGGCGCTGGCCGCGGGCGCGTCGGCCGCCGGAGCCTGGTGCGCGGTGGTCGGGCTGCCGCAGCTCGGGGTGGCCGCAGCGGCCGACGCGGGCCTGGAGCCGGGCCGGATGCTGCTGATCGCGGATCCGGGCCCGGGCTGGTCACAGGTGGTGGCCTCGCTGCTCGACGGCTGCGAGCTGGTGCTCCTCTGCCCGCCGGACCGGCCGTCCGCTCAGGTGCGGCGGCGGCTCGAGGCCACCGTGCGCCGTTCCGGGGGCGTTCTCGTAGTCGCCGGGGACTGGGACGGCGCGCAGACCCGGCTGGTGGTCGCCGGTCAGGAGTGGACCGGGATCGGGGCGGGCCACGGGCGGTTGCGTGCCCGCCGGGTCCAGGTGACGGCGGACGGCCGGGGCGTGGCGGCGCGGCCCCGGGCCCGGTGGCTGTGGCTGCCCGGCCCCGATGGGTCGGTGACTGTCGCGGGCGAGATCAGCGCTTCCCCCGGACCGTCCTGGCCGGAAATACGGAGCACCGGATGACAGCGGCCAGTGACGCGCCACGGCGGGTGCTCGTGGTGTGGTGCCCGGACTGGCCGGACCAAGATGCGGAATCGGATGCCCGGGCCTTCGAGCAAGTAGTGACCGCGGTGGAAGGGTTCTGCCCGCGGGTGGAGGTGCTGCGCCCGGGTGCCTGTGCCTTCGGCGCCCGCGGGCCGGCCAGGTACTTCGGCGGGGAAGAGGCCCTCGCGGAGAAGATCATCGACGCCGTTGCCGGCCGCGGGTTCGCCTGCCAGGTCGGCGTCGCCGACGGCATGTTCGCCGCGCAGCTCGCCGCGCAGCTCGCCGCGCGGGCGGTGCGTACCGCGCGGGCGGCCGGCACCGAGCGGGCGGCACGTACCGGGCGGGCGGCGCGTACCGGGCGGGTGGCGCGTGCCGGGCGGGCCGGGACGCCGGGCGCTGCCATGGTCGTGGCACCGGGTGAGACACCGGCGTTCCTTGCCCCGCACCCGGTCGGCTCGCTGGACAATCCGGAACTGGCCGACCTGCTGCCCCGCCTGGGCATCAGGACGCTGGGGGAGTTCGCCGCGCTGTCGGCCGCCGAGGCGGCGAACCGGTTCGGAACACCAGGAGCGCTCGCGCACCGGCTGGCGCGTGGCCTGGATCCCCGGCCGCTGGTACCCCGGCCCCCCTCCGCCGACCTCTCCGTGGCCATGGAGTTCGATCCGCCGGCTGAGCAGTCCGAGCCGGCCACGTTCGCGGCCAAGGCGCTCGCCGAGCGGATGCACGCGGGCCTGGCCGCCAGAGGGCTCGCCTGCGTACGCGTGCAGGTGCAGGTGATCTGTGCGGACGGGCAGGAGATCACCCGTCTGTGGCGGCACGACGGGCTGCTTTCCGCGCTGGCGGTGGCCGAGCGGGTGCGCTGGCAGCTGGCCGGCTGGCCGCCGGTCCAGCGTGGCGCGGACGAAGGGGTTCAGGCCGGCGGGATCACGCTGTTGCGGCTGGTCCCCGACCAGCTAGTGCGCAACACGGGCCGTCAGCTCGGCCTGTGGGGCGACGCGGTGGTCAATGACCGGGTAGCGCGCGCTGCCCTCCGGGTACAGGCCATGCTCGGGCATGGCTCGGTGGCGCGCCCGTTGCTGGCCGGCGGCCGTGGCCCGGCCGAGCAGGTGATGCCGGTGCCGTTCGGCGATGCGGCCGGCCCGCTGCCTCCCGCGGACCGGCCCTGGCCTGGCCGGCTCCCGCGCCGGCCCCGGCCACGGTCTATCCGGCCCCGCTTCCGGCCAGGGTCAACGACGAGTCAGGTGCCGCGGTGACGGTCGCCGGCCGAGCGCTGCTTTCCGCGCCCCCGGCCTCGTTGTCGGCCCACGGCCGGCCGTGGCTGGCGATCACCTCCTGGGCCGGGCCCTGGCCGGTCACCGAGCGGTGGTGGGACCAGGGAAGCGCGCGCCGGCGAGCCAGGTTCCAGCTCGTCGCCGAGGACGGGAGTGCCTGGCTGGCCATGGTGCAGGATGGCCAGTGGCTGATCGAGGCCAGTTACGACTGACCCGGCACTCCTGCCGCTGGTGTCATTCGTTTCTGGCGACCTCGGGTCCGGTGATGCGTGCCAGCAGCGGGAAGGTGGCCGCGATGATGCCGAGCGACACGATGATCCCGCCCGCGATGAGGAGGTAGTACGCGGCGCCGGGTGCGACCATCGGGTGCTGCTGCGCCTCGGTGGCGAACATCGCGGCGCCGGCGAACCCGGTGCCGACCGCGACGGCGGCGACGGAGAGCAGCGGCACGGCGCCTTCCAGCGCGACGACGCGGCGCAGCGTGGCGAGCCTGGCGCCGGCGAGCCGCAGCATGCTGAATGGCCGCTTGCGGTCGGCGAGCCCGGCCGCGATGCCCGCGGCGAGCGTGCAGCCGGCGATCAGCAGGCTGACCAGGATCACCGTGTTCGCGAGCTGCTGGTAGTCGCTGTTGGCGGAGTTGTCCTGCGCGATCAGGTCGCCGAGGGTGGACGGCGTGCTGACGCCGGGGTAGGCGTGTGCGTTTTCGAGCACCGTTCTTGCCTGCTCGACCGCCGGCGTGCTGCCGTTCGTCGCCACGTTGATGGCGTCCACGCCGAGGGTGTTCAGCCGTGCGGCCGGGACGTTCGCGGCTGGCCAGGTGATCGTGGTGGCGTCTATACCGAACAGGGGGCCGTTGAACCCGTCTGAAGGGAACTTTGCCGCTGTCGCCCCGGCCGGGCAGCGGCCCAGGGCGGGGACGGCCGCGAGCTGCGCGCACGAGACCACGCCGGCCGGGAACGGACCGGTGCTGCCCTGATTGGCGCCGAGGTTGTGAAATGTCGCGGGGATGGTCAACCGCGGGTCCGCGCGGACCACGAGCACTCCCTGCACGCCGGGGATCCCGCTCAGCTGTGCCGTCAGCGGCGCGGCAGGCGCGGCCGGCCCCGGGCGCGCCGTGCCCGCAGTGATCCCGGGGCCACTGTTGCCGGCCACCTGGTTCGATGCCGATACCTGGTCGGTCAGCACGTTCGCTTCCGCGGCGCTGCCCCACCGGGTGACGTTCTTGGCGTTCTGCGTGGTGATCGCCACCACGGCCACGGTGGTGATGAACAGGGCGAGCACGAGCCCGCTGACGGCGCGGAAGGCGGCCCTGGGGTCGTCGGCGAGGCGGCCGGCGGCGATCAGCGTGGCGGGGCGGCTGGTCCACCGGGCCATGGCCCTGGCCGCGGCCATGGTGAGCCACGGGCCCGCGATGAACAGGCCGACGAGGATGAGCAGGAAGCTGGAGAAGAACGCCTGGACCTGCCCGGGGATGGAGGCCGGGTGGCCGTGGACGGTCCAGAAGCTGAGCTCGGCCAGGCCGGCCAGCAGCGGCAGCACCCGCCAGGCCCGCGGCGGCTTCGGTGTGGCCCGCCGGGCGACGCCGAGCGGGGAGATGTGCACCCGGCGCAGTGCCAGCCGGGCCGCCACGGCGGCGAAGACGGGCACGCCGATCGCGACCGCGAGGATGTCCGGCAGGCTGAGCGACAGTTCGCTGGGGAAGAACGGCTGGCCGATGAACGGGATGCCCGCAACCGGGACGCGCAGCAGGAAGAAGATCCCGAACCCGGCGGCCACCCCCAAGATCCCGGCCACGGTCGATTCGGTGGCGGCGAGCAGGGAGACCTGCCTCCGGGTCGCGCCGGCTAGGCGCATCGCCGCGAACCGTTGCTCGCGGCGGGCGGCCGACAACCGGGTCGCGGTGGCAATGAAGATCAGCACCGGCGCCAGGATGGCCAGCGCCACGACGGACAGGATGAGGTCGATGGCGTTATGCCCGCCTCCCGGGTCGGCCGGGGCGTAGGTCAGGCCCTTGGGGTTAGCCTCCGTCCGGGGGGCCGGCCAGCCTAGCTCCGTTGTGGAGATCGATGTCACCTGCACGCTGTCCGGGGTGTGCGCCAGCTGCGCCGGGGTGCGTCCGACGATGATGACCAGCGAGTCCGGCGACGGCAGCGCGGCGTCGCCGATCACCCCGGCCAGGTGACCGGGGTAGCGGCCGGCCAGCTGGTTCGCCGGGGCGGCGCGCAGCAGCGCGGCGAGCGCAGGGGAAGCGTAGTACTGGCCCGGTCCCGGGTCCCGGGGGATGCCCGGCGGCACGGGCGACGTGGCAGCGGTGGCGGCCACGTCGAACCGGCCGATCGTCCGGCCGTCGAAGATGTCACTGCTGGGGTGCCACCACAGCGGGGCGGTGCCCGCTGCCGCCGGACCCGGGGGCACCCACGCGGTGCCGGTCCAGAACCACGCGTGGCGGCTGTTCCAGGTGGTGACCGCGTTGGTCGCGGCCACGGCGGTCAGCAGCAGCCCCACGCCCAGGCCGACCGCCACGGCCAGGACGACCAGCCGGATGAGCGCCTCGCGGCCGCTGATCACCAGCCGCAATCCGAGCCCGATCACGGCTGGGCCCCGGTGAGCGTGCCGACCTTGCCGTCCCTGACGACGACCTCGCGGTCGGCGTAGGCGGCGACCCGGGCGTCGTGGGTGACCAGGACGACCGTGGTGCCGTGCTCGCGGGCCGCAGCGGTGAGCAGGTCCATCACCAGTTCCCCGGACACCGAGTCCAGCGACCCGGTCGGCTCGTCGGCGAACAGCACCTCCGGCCCGGCGACCAGGCCGCGGGCCAGGGCGACGCGCTGCGCCTGCCCGCCGGACAGCTCCCCGGACCTGCGGCCCTCGAGCCCGTCCAGGCCGAGCACGGCGAACCACTTCCTGGCTGCCGCCATCGCCGGGCCGCGGCGGGTACCGGACAGCAGCAGCGGCAGCGCGACATTCTGTTCCGCGGTCAGCTCGGGGACGAGCTGGCCGGACTGGAACACGAACCCGAACCGGTCCCGGCGCAGCGCGCTGCGCCGGTCGTCGCTCAGGCTGTCCAGCCGCTGCCCGGCGAACCAGACCTCGCCCTGCTCGGGGACCAGGATGCCCGCCAGGCAGTGCAGCAAGGTGGACTTGCCCGATCCGCTCGGCCCCATCACCGCGACGATCTCGCCGTGGCGGACTGTCAGCGAGGCGCCGCGCAGCGCCGGCGTTTCGCCGAACGAAAGGAACAGGTCCCGCGCCTCGACGATGTTCCCGGTCCTGGGTTCCGCCGCGGCGGGGAGGTTCGCGGTCACCGCCCTACCGCCAGCGAGAGCAGGTCCAGCCGGGCCGCCGTGTGGTCGATCCATCGCAGGTCAGCCTCCAGGCGGTAGATGGTGTGGTCGGCGAGCAGCACGTCGAGCGGCTCTCCGTCCCGCTTGAGTTCGGTGAGCTCGCGCATCCGCTGCAGGTGCGCCGCCCGCTGGATGTCCAGGTAGCCGTCGGCCGGCCGGTCGAGCATCAGGGCGAGTACCACCTTGGCGAACAGCTCGCTCTGCAGGTCCGGCTCGGGCGGGGCCGGCTCGGCCAGCCACCGCTCCACGTCGGCGGCGCCTGCCTCGGTGATGACGTACCGCCGGCGTTCGGGCCCGGCCTCCTGCTCGACCGGTCCGGCGACCGCCTTCCCGTCCCTGGCCAGCCGGGACAAGGTCGCGTACACCTGGCTGTAGCGCAGCGGCTTGCCCCGGCCGAAGTACGCGTCGTAGTCCCGTTTCAGGTCATATCCGTGGCTTGGCCCCCGCTCAAGCAGGCCAAGCAGCGTCAGCGGAACAGTCATAACCGGGAGAATACTCCAAGAGTATTCTCTCGGGAAGTAGTTTCCTTGGCTGAACCCGCGTAGGGCCATGCGGAACTGGCGTCATCCTCAAGGCACTGCCGCTGCGACAGGAGAAGAGATGGGCACGATGGATGAGCACGAGGTCTGCGAGGCCGACCAGATAGTGCCGCCTGCCGGGCGTGCGCGCTGCGCGCCTACGGCGGAACCACTGCCACGCCTCTTGTCCGGCCGGTGGCCTCACCGCTGCTTGCCGCCGCCACTTACGCTGGCTCGGCCCCGTCGGCGACACTACGCTGGCTCGCCGACCGTTCCTGTCCCGAGCTTTCATTTGGCAAAAATTTTTTCGATAAATCTGGGAAGCGCTGGCTAGACACGACCATTTTGTCGGTACCGGCCGATACCGTAGTTGCAGACCAAGCCGGATAGACCACCCGCCGAGGAGGTGAGCCGATGCCAGACCGAACGCCACAACCCGGCCCGGATGACGAGCAGGCCGCCTCGTCCGGTACCGGGCCGCGGTTCGCCTGGGTGCCCGGCAGCGAGCTGTCCGACGACGAGCTGCAGCCCGGTGCCGTGGTCGGCGGGGCGGCGGCCGCGGATGGCGGCGTGTGGCCGGAGGGCCTGGATTACCAGACCCTGCTGGAGGCGCTGGCCGCGGGCGGGTTCCTGGACGGGCGGGGCGAAGACCAGGACGAGCTCCTGGCCGACGAGCTCGCCGCCGCCGAGGACGGGCGGATGGGCCCGCCGGACCCGGCGCGGACGGCAGCGCTGGCGGTCGAGCACATGGACCCGGGCCCGGCGATGGCCGGGTGGCTGGAACTCGCCGCGCAGGCTTCGGGAAGGCTGGACGAGAACGAGCTAGCCGGGGTGGCGATCGCCGCGCAGCAGCTGGCGTCGCGGGCGCAGGCGGCCGGGCTGGCCGCGGTAGCGCAGATCACCGCCCGAGCCGCCGCCGCCGACCCCGAGATCGGCGTACGGGACGACGGACGCCCGGCACGGCTGTGCCGCGATGCGCTGGGGCAGGTATCGCTGGCGCTGATGCTGACCGATTACAGCGCTAACGCCTGGGCGGACCTGGCCATCACCTTGTCCTGGCGGCTGCCCGCGACCGGCGCCGCGCTGGCCCGCGGGGCCATCGACCTGACCCGGGCCCGGCTGATCGCCGAAGCCACGTCCGTGCTCACTGAGGAGGCTGCGCGGGCGGTGCAGGACAAGATCCTGCCCGAGGCGGGGAGCCAGACGCAGGCGCGCCTGCGGGCGCGGCTGCGCCAGGCGGTGATCGCGGCCGACCCGGAGGGGGCGGAGCGGCGCCGGAAGGAGGCCGAGCGGGCGGCGCGGGTCAGCCTGTACGGCGATGATGACGGCACCGCGACGCTGACCGGGACGGGCCTGCCGGCGGTGCAGGCCGCGGCGGCGATGGCACGGATCACCGCGATCGCCCGGGCGATGAAGGCGGCCGGGCAGGCCGGCGGGCTGGACCTGCACCGGGCCAAGGTGATGCTCGGCCTGCTACTGGGCACCCTGCCCTACATTCCCCCAGCTGAGGGCGCCGCGCCCGACCAGCCCGCGCCCGGGGACGACGGCCCCGGCGGTTCCCCGGGAGGCGGCCGGGACGGTGGCGCCGCCGGTCCGGGCGGCGGGCTGCCCGATGACCTGCCTCCGCCGCAGGATGAGGACGCCCCGCCCGACGACGGCCTTGGCGACGACGGCCTTGGCGACGACGGCCTTGGCGACGACGGCACGGATCAGGCCGGGCCCTGGGACCCCGCTGAAGAAGATGATGACCTGGCCGGGACCGGGCCCGCCCCGCAGTGGCCGGCGCTGGGCATGATCCCGTCCGCGCTGGCCCGACCCGGCGCGCCGGGGGATGGGCGGCCTTCGGGCGGGCTGCTGGATGTAACCCTGCCCTGGACCACCCTGGCTGGGCTGCCGGGCGGGCCGGGGATGCTGGGCCGGGTCGGCCCGATCACCCCGGCTCAGGCCCGTCAGCTGGTCCGAGCCGCCGGGAACGACCCGGCCGCCCAGTGGCGGGTCATCGTCACCAACGCCGCCGGCCAGGCGATCGCGGTCACCCGGCTCCGCCGCCGCCGGATTCGCACCGGCCACGGCCCGCCCGGAGGCAGCCCGCCCGGAGGCGGCCCGCCGCCGGGGGCCGGGCTGGTCGGCCGGATCACCCTGACCGTCAGCCAGGACACTCTCCGCGAGCAAGCCCGCGGGAGCCCGGGCCGATCCGATCCGCCCGGCGGGATCGCCGCGACCGCGCTGCGGGCCGCCGCGAGGGCCCTGGACCGGGCGCTGGCCCAGGGCATAGACGAAGCCACGGCGGGCGGGTGTGTGCACGCCAGCGAGTCGGCGGCCTACCGGCCGCCGCCGCGGCTGCGCGAGCATGTGATCGCCCGGGATGTGACCTGCCGGTTCCGCACCTGCGGTCAGCCCGCCTGGCGCGCCGACCTGGACCACACCATCCCCTACGACCAGCAGGGCCGGACCTGCCGCTGCAATCTCGGCGGTGCCTGCCGGAAGCACCACCAGCTCAAGCAGCACCCCCGCTGGAAGCTGGAGCAGACCCGGCCCGGCGGGTTCACCTGGACCACGCCGGCCGGCCGTACCTACATCACCGGCCCCGACACTCATCCTCTGTAGGGGGAGGAGTCCTCAGTAGGGGAGGAGCCCCCCGTGGGGAGGAGCCCCCCGTGGGGAGGAGCCCCCCGTGGGGAGGAGCCCCCAGTGGGGAGGAGCCCCCCGTGGGGAGGAGCCCTCCGTGGGGAGGAGCCCTCTACAGGGGAGGAGCCCCCAGTAGGGGAGGAGCCCTCTACAGGGGAGGAGCCCCCAGTAGGGAGGAGCCCCCAGTAGGAGGAGTCCTCTGTAGGAGGAGGAGCACGGGTAGCTAGGGGAGGAGCACAGGCAGGTCATGGGGTGGGACAATTCTCCGCTCCCGTGGCGGGAGTTCGAGCGGCGCCTGTCCTGGGGTGGCAAAGGCGGTGGGCAGGCCTCGGCTCCGCGCCCGGTGACTCAGCTGCCGCCCCGGCCCGCCCGGCCAGCCAGGCCCGACCGGCCCGGCCCGCCCAGTCCGCCCAACCGGAGGATCCGCCGGGGCGGGCCGGCGTGGGCCGAGCTGCACTGCCACTCGTCCTATAGCTTCCTCGACGGCGCATCCAGTCCCGAGGATCTGGCCGCCGAGGCAGCCGCGCTCGGCCTGGAAGCGCTGGCCATCACCGATCACGACGGCATGTACGGGGTACCCCAGTTTGCCCAGGCGGCGGCCCGGCTGAAGCAGCGGACCGGCACCGGTCTCGGCACGGTCTTCGGCGCGGAGCTCAGCCTGGACCTGCCCGGCGGCCAGGGCGGTGTCCCCGACCCGGCGGGCAGGCACCTGCTGGTACTGGCCCGCGACCCGGAGGGATACCGGCGGCTGTGCCAGGTGATCAGCGCGGCGCAGCTCAGAGGGGGGGAGAAGGGCCGTCCCGTCTACAACGAAGCCGAGCTGGCGCAGGCGCACGACGGTCACTGGGTGATCCTGACTGGCTGCCGCAAGGGCGCCGTTCCCGCGGCGCTCGCGGCGGCCGGCCCCGAGGCGGCCGCGAGGCAACTCCGCACGCTGGCCGGCCTGTTCGGCCACCAGAACATCGCCGTCGAGCTGACCAGCCACGACCAGCCGGATGACGACGAGCGCAACGACGCCCTCTTCGAGCTGGGCACGAGCACGGGAACGGCCGTGGTCGCCACCGGCAACGTGCATTACGCGTCGCCGCGGGACGCGAAGCTCGCTCAGGCCCTGGCCGCGGTCAGGGCCCGCCGGAGCCTGGATGAGATGGACGGCTGGCTGGCCGCCTCCGGCGCCGCCTACCTGCGGTCCGGCGAGGAGATGGCCCACCGGCTGCGCAGGTACCCGGGCGTGCGGGAGCAAACCACCGAGCTCGCGGCGGACTGCGCGTTCGACTTCCACGTGATCGCGCCGAAGCTGCCGGATTTCCCGGTCCCCAAGAACTACCCCACCGAGGCGAGCTGGCTCCGCCAGCTAGTGAAGGACCGGGCCCCGGAACGCTACGGTCCGCCCCACGCGGAACGCATCGAGGGTGCCTACGCCCAGATCGAACGCGAGCTCGACGTCATCGTGGATCTCGGATTCCCCGGCTACTTCCTGATCGTGCACGACATCGTGGAGTTCTGCGAGCGAGAGGGCATCCTGTGCCAGGGCCGCGGATCGGCGGCCAACTCGGCCGTCTGCTACGCGCTCGGGATCACCAACGTCGATCCCGTTCGGCATGGGCTCCTCTTCGAGCGCTTCCTTTCCGCGGGGCGGGACGGCCCGCCCGACATCGACCTGGACATCGAGCATCAGCGCCGGGAAGAGGCCATCCAGTACGTCTACGACCGATACGGCCGGGAAAACGCCGCCCAGGTCGCCAACGTGATCTCCTACCGGCCGCGGATGGCGCTGCGGGACGCGGGGCGCGCGCTCGGCTACCAGCCCGAGCAGCAGGACAGCTGGGCCCGGCAGGTCGGCCCGCGCCAGTACGGGCCCGGCCAGCCCATCCCGCCCGACGCCGGCGTCCCGGCGGCGGTGACCGAGCTCGCGGCGCGGATGCAGCGGCTGCCCCGCCACCTGGGCATCCACTCGGGGGGGATGGTGATCTGCGACCGGCCGGTGGGGGAGGTGTGCCCGGTCGAGTGGGCGCGGATGCCGGGCCGCACCGTGCTGCAGTGGGACAAGGACGACTGCGCCTACGCCGGGCTGGTCAAGTTCGACCTGCTCGGCCTGGGCATGCTGACGGCGCTGCGGGACTGCCTCGCGCTGGTCGAGGCGCATCACGGCGAGCGCTGGAACCTGCACTCGATCCCGCAGGAGGACTCCGGCGTCTACGACATGCTGTGCGAGGCGGACACCGTCGGAGTGTTCCAGGTCGAGTCCCGGGCCCAGATGGCTACCCTTCCCCGGCTGCGGCCGAGGAAGTTCTACGACCTGGTCGTCGAGGTCGCGCTGATCAGGCCGGGCCCGATCCAGGGCGGCTCGGTGCACCCGTACATGCGCCGCCGCCGCGGTGACGAGCAGGCGGACCTGCCGCACGAGTCGATGCGCACCGCTCTCGGCAAGACCCTCGGGGTGCCGCTGTTCCAGGAGCAGATGATGCAGATCGCGATCGACTGCGCCTCTTTCACGCCCGCCGAGGCGGACCGGCTGCGGCAGGCGATGAGCTCCAAGCGCGCCCCGGAGCGGATCGAGGAACTGCGCGCGCGGCTGCTGGACGGGATGGCGGCGAACGGCATCCCGGCCGAGGTCGCCGAGGACATCTACGTCAAGATCCTGGCCTTCTCCAGCTACGGCTTCCCCGAGTCGCACGCGATCAGCTTCGCCTACCTGGTCTACGCCAGCGCGTGGCTGAAGTGCCACTACCCGGCGGCGTTCACCGCCGCCCTGCTGCGCGCCCAGCCGATGGGCTTTTACGCACCGGCCAGCCTGATCAGCGACGTGCGCAGGCACGGCGTTGAGGTCCGCGGCGTCGACGTCAATGCCAGCGCCGTGCTCGCGACCCTGGAAAAACCCACATCCATAGCCCTTAACGCTAGCCAGCCCCCCCATCAAGCCACGCCGGGTCAGCCTGCGATCCGGCTCGGCCTGTCCGAGGTGCGTAATCTCGGCGCGCAGCCGGCCGCCGACGTCGTGGCCGGCCAGCCGTACCGGGATCTGGAGGACTTCGCCCGCCGTACCCGGCTGCCGGTTCCGGCGCTGGAGGCACTGGCCACGGCCGGCGCGTTCGGCTGCTTCGGGATCAGCAGGCGCGAGGCGCTGTGGGCGGCCGGAGCGGCATCGACGATCAGACCCGGGCAGCTGCCCGGGACCACGCCCGGGCTGGCCGCGCCGCCGCTGCCGGCGATGACCGCGGCCGAGGAGACCTTCGCTGACCTATGGGCGACCGGAACCTACGGCACTCACCCGGTCGACCACATCAGGCCCGGCCTGGCCGCCCGCGGCGTGATCGGGGCGGCGGAGCTGAGAACGGCCCGGCCGGGCGCGATCGTGGCGGTGGCCGGGCTGGTCACGCACCGGCAGCAGCCGGGGACGGCGCGCGGCGTGGTGTTCCTGAGCCTGGAGGACGAGACCGGGATAGCGAACGTCATCTGCCCGCCTGCGGTCTGGGAGCGGCACCGCCGGATGGCGATGGAAGCGAACGCGCTCGTGGTGGCGGGCGTGGTCGAGAGCATGGACGGGGCGGTCAGCCTGCTCGCCACCCGGCTGCGGCGGCTGCGCGTGGTGGCCGCCGCCCGCAGCCGCGACTTCCGCTAATGCCCCCCGGTGCTCAGGAACTTCGCTTGATTACCGGGCCGGCTGACGCTCGCCGTTGACGGTCAGCTCGACCTGGTCGGGATAGAAGCACATGAGGCCGGTGATCCCTTCCGCCTGCGGGATCGGCGTCTCGTAGCTCCATACGAGATTCTCGTAGGTCTCGCCGCCGACCTGCGCCGACCAGTACGACGCCTGGCCCTTGAACGGGCAGGTCGTCGCGTGATCCGTGGGCTTGAGCAGGTCGGTGCGCACGTCCTGCTTCGGCAGGTAGTAACGGGTCGGCAGCCCGGTCTCGTCGAGCAGGACCGGCCGGTCCGACTCGGCCAGCTTCTCGCCGCCGAGGGTCACCTCGACATGGAGCTCGGCGGGGATGATCGTGATCGTGTGCCCTGTAGCCATGCCAGTGCCAACTCATCGGCCGCCGCCGTGATTCCGGCGCCGCCATCACCCTGGCGTCGCGCCCCCTGGCGTCGCGCCGGGCCGGAGCGCGAAGATGTCAGAGCTGGAGAGGAGAGACGATGGCCGCGAGTACCCACCCGCCTTTCGATCCCGAGCTGAGCGCTGCGCTGGCCGTGATGCCCGCGGACATGCAGTATCCGATGCTTGCCGAGGACATCCCCGCCTGGCGCGAGCAGCTCGGGCAGATGGTCGCTGTCGATGACGACGCGCTGCGCCGCGGCGGCGCCGTCGAGCTCGAGGAGCGTCAGATTCCAGGGCCCGAGGGCGCTCCTGACTTGTCGGTTCTGATCCTTCGCCCGACGAGAGGCTCGGGTCCATGGCCTGGCATCTACCACACTCACGGCGGCGGCATGGTCATGGGCGATAGGCG
Organism: uncultured Actinomycetota bacterium; assembly: GCA_963729365.1. GTDB lineage: Bacteria > Actinomycetota > Actinomycetes > Streptosporangiales > Streptosporangiaceae > JASHPR01. Next base: position 1,015,727 of record CAVSNQ010000022.1, on the reverse strand, counting down.
CACCGGCGCTGAGGAGCTGGCTCTCTGGGCCGACGAGGTGGGCGTGGTCGCGGTGTCGGTCGAGTACCGGCTGGCTCCTGAGCACCCGCACCCGGCGCCGGTGGAGGACTGCTACGCCGGCCTGGCCTGGACCGGCGGGCATTGTGACGAGCTCGGCATCGATCCCTCCCGGCTGCTGATCGCCGGGGCCAGCGCGGGCGGCGGGCTGGCCGCGGGTACCGCGCTGATGGCCCGCGACCGCGGCGGCCCGCCGCTCAGCCACCAGATCCTGATGTGCCCGATGCTGGATGACCGGGGGATCACCGCGTCCAGCCAGGAACTCGACGGTGAGGGCATCTGGGACCGGACGTCCAACGTCACCGGCTGGACCGCCCTGCTCGGCGACGCGCGCGGTGGCCCGGATGTCTCGCCGTACGCGGCGCCCGCGCGCGCGGAGGATCTGACCGGGCTGCCGGCCACGTTCATCGACGTGGGATCCGTCGAGACATTCCGCGACGAGGCCATCGACTACGCGGCCCGGCTGTCCCGGGCCGGGGTGTCGGTGGAGTTTCACCTGTGGGCCGGCGGATTCCACGGGTTCGACGGGATGGCTCCGCAGACCGCGCTGGCCCAGGCTTCGCGGGCCACCCGGCTCAGCTACGTGCGCCGTGCCCTGGCCGCCTGATCCTTGCGGTTCATGACAGCTGACCGATGGCGTCGCCTATGACAGCTGACCGATGGCGTCGGCTATGACAGCTGACCGATGGCGTCGCCGTTGAGGTCGGCCGCGGCCACCCGCAACTCGGCCAGCAGCCGCCCCGGCAGGCTGAGCCCGCGGGCCGAGGAGCCGAGCGCCCACCAGCCTCCCCCGCCCGGGATCGCCACGCCGGCGCAGCACACCTCATCGCGGAACTGCCCGTGCTCCACGACCAGGTCGCCCGGGCGCAGCGTGGCCAGCTCGGCCTCAATCTGCGCGGGCTCGGTGATCGTGTTCGGCGTGAACGGCCGCATCCCGTTCTCGGTGAGCAGGCTGCTGCGGGCGCGGCCGGGCAGCGTCGTCAGCAGGGCCTTGCCGAGCGCGGTCGCGTGCGCGGCGGTCTCAAGGCCCGGCTGCAGATCCTCCAGCCACGGCGACCGTCCCCCTTCGGCCACGTCGACGATCACCATCCGTCCGGCGGAAATGCAGGCCAGGTAGGCGCTGTGTCCCGTGACGTCGGCCAGGTGCCTGAGCACGGCCCGGGCCTGGGCCGGCTGCCGCAGCGAGCCCATCAGGTCGTGGAAGCGCTCCGCCACCTCTGATCCGGCGACGTATCCGCCGTCGGGCAGGCGCACCAGGTAGCCCTCATAGCACAGCGTGCGGACCAGGTGATAGGCCGTGGACAGGTGGAGCTGGCACCGGCGGGCGATGACCTTCACCGGTAGCGGGCGCGGCGACCCGGAGACCTCCTCGATGATCCGCAGGGCGCGGGACACGCTGCGGATGAGATCGCCGGGCTCTTCACCCTGGGTTCTCACCCTTTCAAGAATGCCGCGCCCGGGCGCGGCTGGGAACCGTCTGGCCGGGCCAGGACGCCGTTCAGCATGTGAAAATTCCGGGGGTTCCGCGCCGCGGGCCGGGGCTGGACGATGGCCGCATGTCCGACGTGCCGCAGTGGGCCCTTGACGCACTCAGCGACGTGTACGACCCGTGCTGCCGCGAAAAGGGCATATCGGTCGTGGATATGGGACTGGTGCGATCGGTGCGGGCGACCGGCGGCCAGGTCCGCGTCGAGTTGCTGCTCACATCGGGCTGGTGCCCGTTCGCGTCCCGGGTGCTGACCGAGATCCAGGACCGGATCGAGGCGCAGCCCGGGGTCAGCTCGGCCGACGTCGAGATCGTCTGGGACGAGGCGTGGACCACCGACCGCCTGTCCCCGAGAGCCGCCCGCCTGCTGCAGTTCCTGCCGCCGCCCGCGCAGGTGCCCGATCGTGGCGCCTACGTAGCCGCACACCAGCCCGCGAAAGGTGATCCGTCATGATCGACGACGTCTTCGTGTTCGACTGCGTCGCGCACATGTTCAACTTCGACCCGAAGAACGCGTTCGGCCAGCCCGGCCTGATGTTCGACAACCATCTGTACGCGTTCCACAACGCGCTGACCCCGGACGACAAGCCGAAGCTGCCGCCCGAGGAGTTCCTGCGCCAGTGGACCGTGGCCGACATCAGGAAGATGGTCTACGAGGAATCCGACACCGACATGCTGATAGCGATGCCGCTGCCGCTGACCGACCTGTTCCGCGACGGCCTCTCGCCCTGGGAGGAATGCGCCGACCTGGCCAGCCGCGACCCCGACCGGACCGTCTTCTGGGGTTCGGTGAACCCGCTGGAGGGCCGCAACGCACTGGACCTGATGGAGCGGCAGGTCGGCGAGTTCGGCGCGCGGGCGTTCAAGTTCTACAACGTGCGCTACGACTACGGAACCCCCTACCCGTGGCGGATGGACGACCCGCAGGTGGCCTTCCCGATCTTCGAGAAGGCGCAGGAACTCGGGGTCAACCTGATCGGCGTGCACAAGGGGGTGCCGCTCGGCCCGCAGCCGATCGAGCACACGCAGACCTGGGACATGGACGGCGCCGCGGCCAACTTCCCGGACATCAACTTCGTGATCTTCCACGTCGGCCTGCCGTTCCTGGACGAGACGTGCTGGCAGCTGATCCGCTACCCGAACCTGTACGCGTCGATCGCGGCGACCATCAACTTCGTGGTCCGGTCGCCGCGGATGTTCGCGGAGATCCTCGGGAAGCTGCTGTTCTGGTGCGGCGAAGACAAGATCATCTATGGCTCCGAGGCGCCGCTGTTCCATCCGCAGTGGGCGCTGCGGGCGTTCATGGACTTCCAGATCCCCGAGGACCTCTGCGCCGGCTACGGCTATCCCCAGCTGACCGACCAGGCCAAGCGGAAGATCCTGGGCGAGAACCTGCTCCGCCTGCACGGCATGGACGTCGAGGAGACCAAGACCAGGCTCGGCGGCCCGCCCGGGCCTGACCAGCCCGGGGGGGCGGGGCAGGGCCTGCGGGCTTATCCGGCGGATGGGCCCGCAGGCCTGCTACGCGGGCTGGGCGCCGCGCGGGGCGTGCGATCGGCGCGAAAGCACACTGACCGCATCGGCACGTCGATCTCCTCCGCGCCGGGGAACCGCTCCTCGAGCGCGGCCCGGATGCGGGCCAGCCCGACCTCCCGGTCCTGCGGGCTCGCGGTGATCGCGCCGCTGTAGGTGGCCATCATGCCGACCAGGTCGCCGATCGTCATCCGGCGGGTGAACGTGAACTCCGCGTTCTCGATGGGGCCAAACTCATCGGGCAGCCTGACTTCGCGGCCGTGCGGCCATTCCGCGTCCCGGCCATCGGATCCGGCGGGACGGCCAGCGCCGCGGAACGAGTCGAGCTCACGCACCCAGCTTGCGTCGCGGTCACGGCTGGTCCAGATCACGCCGAAGCGGCCGCCATCCCGCAGCACCCGCGCGATCTCGGCCGGGGCGCGCTCCGGATCCATCCAGTGCCAGGCCGACGACACGAACACGCCGTCGGCGCTGGCGTCCGGCAGCGGGATCGCCTCGCCCCGGCCCTGGACGACGCGAATGCCTCGAGACCGAGACTCCAGGGCCCGGGCCCGCAGCACGGCCGCCATCCGCTCGTCCGGCTCGACGGCCACGACCTCCGGGACCTTGCGGGCCAGCGCGCGGGTCAGCAGGCCGGTGCCCGCGCCCAGGTCGACAGCGGTCTGGGCGCCCGCGGGCAGCAGCCAGTCGACCGCCGCCCCCGGCGGCCCCGAGCGCAGCCGGTCGTAGTCCTCCGCGATCGCACCGAATGACATGGAACGCTCAGCACGACTAGCCACACTGGCACGCTAACCGACACCGCGCGCGGTGCCAGCGCCGGCTCAGCCGCCGCGGCCGACCAGATCGCGTGGCCTGGCCACCGCCGCGAGGAGCGTGACTTTCCTCATTTCCAGGTGACCATGGGGTATGAGGATGCGTAAAGGCCCAGATGCGGGGGGGTGTGATGGCCGACGAGGCGCCGGCGACGGATGTTCAGGCGATGCTGGACTGGGCCATCACCCAGTGCCCGGTAGGCGTGGCCCTCGTCGACGACCAGATGCGACAGTTGCACCTCAACCTGGCCATGTGCCGCATATTCGGGCTGGAGTCGGAAGCGGCCGGCCTGGGGCGGCAGCTGACGGATCTCATCTCCACCCCGGGCACCGAAGCGGTCCTGGCCCGGGCCCGGGAGGTCGTGCGAACCGGGGAGCCGGCGGTGTGGAGGGGCTTCGGCCATATGCCGGGTGACCCGATCGAGCGTGTCTGGGACGTCACGCTCGCCCCGGTGAAAGACCCGGCGGGCCGGGTGCGAGGCGTGCTGGTCGTGGAGTTTGACGTGACCGAGCATCACCGGGCCCGGGAGCGGCTGGCGCTGGTCAACCAGGCGAGTACCCGGATCGGCAGCACTCTCGACGTCGGCCGGACCGCCGAGGAACTGGTGGAGGTGTCCGTCCCCCGGCTCGCGGACTTCGCCGTGGTCGATCTTCTGGATTCCGTGCTGCGCGGTGACGAGCCGGCCCCGGCCCCGTGGCCGGCACCGCCCCGCTCCGCCGGATGGCGTGCGGCTCGGTCCTGAGCAACACCCCGGAGGCCCTGTTCCGCCCGGGACAGGTGCACTCTTACCACGAGCGCTCGGCCGCCGCCGACTGCCTCGCGACCGGGGCAGCGGTGACGTCCCACAGCACCGAACCCGGCATCGCCCCGTGGGTCGCGTACGACCACGCGCGGGCCGCCCAGCTGGTCAGGTACGGATTCCACTCCGTGATGGTGATCCCGGTGCGGGCCCGCGGGGCCACGCTCGGCATCGCGTTCTTCGCCCGTCGCCGGTGGCCCGAGCCGTTCGGGGACGACGACCTCGTCCTGGCCGAGGAAATGGTCGCCCGCGCGGCCGTCTGTATCGACAACGCCCGGCGCTACACCCGCGAGCACGCCACCGCGCTCGCCCTGCAGCGCAGCCTGCTCCCGCAGCGCCTGCCCGAGCAGGCGGCCGTCGAGGTGGCGACTCGCTACCTGCCCGCTTCGTCCGGAATCGCCGTGGGCGGCGACTGGTTCGACGTGATCCGGCTGTCGGGGAGCCGCGTCGGCCTGGTGGTCGGCGATGTCGTCGGCCACGGTATCCACGCCGCCGCCACCATGGGCCGGCTGCGTACCGCCGTCCGGACCCTGGCCGATGTGGACCTCGAACCAGCGGAACTGCTCACCAGGCTCGACGACGTGGTCACCCGCCTCGTCTCCGAGGAGGGGCTCTCGCCGAGCGGCGAGAGTCCCACCGATCTCAGCGCGACGTGCCTGTACGCGGTGTATGACCCGGTGTCCCGCTGCTGCTCGCTGGCCCGGGCCGGCCACCCGCCCCCGGCCGTCGTCACTCCCGGCGGCACGGCCGAATTCCTCGACCTGCCTGGCCTCCCGCTGGGCCTGGGCGGGCTGCCCTTCGAGGAAGCCGAAGTGGAACTGCCCGAGGGCAGCCTGCTCGTCCTCTACACCGACGGCATGATCGAATCCCGTCGGCGCGACCTCGACATCGGGCTGAACGCGATGCGCAAGGTACTGAACGAAGTCCACCTCCGGCCCGACGGTCCGCGGCGCGCCGCGCCGTCCCTGGAATCCATCTGCGACAACCTGGTCGAGGCGCTGCTTCCCGAGCGAGCCGAAGACGACGCGGCGCTGCTCATCGCCCGCACCCGCGCGCTGGCCCCCGGCCAGGTCGTCTCCTGGGACCTGCCCGCCGACCCGGCGCTCGTCGCGGACGCCCGCGCCCGGGCCGCCCGCCAGCTCGCCGCGTGGGGGCTCGAAGAGATTCGCTTCACGACCGAATTGCTGGTCGGCGAGCTCGTCACCAACGCCATCCGCCATGCCCAGCCGCCCATTCAGCTCCGGATGATCCTGGACGGCGCGCTGTGCTGCGAAGTCTCCGACGGCAGCAGCTCAGCCCCGCACCTGCGCCGCGCTGACCGTTACGACGAAGGCGGTCGTGGCCTGCTGCTGGTCGCCCAGCTCACCGAGGGCTGGGGCAGCCGCCACACCCGGACGGGCAAGACCATCTGGGCCCAGCAACCGCTGCCCCGGCAGGCCAAGACGGACGGCGAGGAGCGGCCCGGTGACCGATGACCTGGATGAGCTGGCCGCCGCGCTTCCCGACGGCCGCGTGAGCACGGATCCGGACATTATCGATGCCTACCGCCGGGATGAAGCGGCGGCGGTGGCGCCCGGCCAGGCCCGCTGCCTGGTTACCGCGCGCAGCACCGACGAGGTGGCGGTCACGCTGCGCTGGGCGAGCCGGCACGGCGTCCCGGTGGTGCCGCGCGGCGCCGGGACCGGCCTGGCCGGCGGCGCGACCGCGATCGACGGCTGCGTGATCCTCTCGCTGGCCCGGATGAACGCGATCCTGGAGCTCGACCCGGCCGACGAGCTGGCCGTGGCCGAGGCCGGCGTGATCAACGCCGACCTGGACCGCGCCGCGGCCGCCCACGGCCTGATGTACCCGCCCGACCCGTCGAGCTATGAGATATCGACGATCGGCGGGAACCTGGCCACCAACGCCGGCGGGCTGCGCTGCGTGAAGTACGGCGTCACCCGGGATGCCGTGCTCGGGCTCGAGGCCGTGCTCGCCGACGGCCGGGTGCTGCGGACCGGCCGCAGGACGATCAAGGGCGTGGCCGGCTACGACCTCACCAGCCTGCTCGTCGGCTCCGAGGGCACCCTCGGGGTGATCACCTCAGCGACCCTGCGGCTGCGCCCCCGGCCGGCCGAGCCGCCGACCACGGTGGCCGCGAGCTTCCCGAGCTTCGGCGCGGCGGCCCGCGCGGTGACCGCGATCCTGCAGGCCAGGCTGCAGCCCAGCCTGCTCGAGCTGATCGACCGGGTGACGCTGCGCGCCATCGATGACTGGAAGCACCTCGGTTTCGGCGACTCGGTGCAGGCGCTGCTCATCGCCCAGGACGACACCGACGACGCGGCCCGCCGGGCCGAGATCATGCGGGAGAAGTGCGCCGAGCACGGCGCCCTGCTGGCCGACGTCTCGACCAGCGCGGCCGAGTCTGAGCAGCTGCTCGACATCCGCCGGCTGGCCTTTCATGCGACGGAACGGCTCGGGACGATGCTGGTCGAGGACGTCTGCGTGCCGCGGTCCCGGCTGCCGGACATGATCGAGCGCATCGAGCGGGCCGCCGACCGGCACGGCGTCCTGATCGCCACGGTGGCCCACGCCGGGGACGGCAACCTGCACCCGGCCTTCGTCTTCGACCGCGGGCAGGATGAGGTGCCCGCCCACGTCTGGGCCGCCGCCGACGAGGTGTTCCGCGCCGCGCTGGACCTCGGCGGCACGCTGACCGGCGAGCACGGCGTCGGCGTCATCAAGCGGCGCTGGCTGGCCCTGGAGCTCGGGGAAGATTCGATGGCCGTGCACCGCGCGATCAAAAAAGCTCTCGACCCGGCCGGCATCCTGAATCCGGGCAAGGCCATCTGAGCGTGGCCGCGACAGCGGCCACCGGCGAAGATAACCTGAGGGGCTTTTTCATTTCCCTGGCCGGAGGACGCCAATGACCAGCCATGGCGACGGAGAACAGCTGCCGTTCAGGTATGACGCCACGCTGGCGAACGAGATTGAGCTCGCGTGGCAGGCCAGATGGGCCGCGGACGGCACGTTCCAGGCACCGAACCCGGTGGGATCGCTGGCCGCCGGATTCGAGCGGACCGCAGGCAGGCCGAAGGCCTATATCCTCGACTTCTTCCCGTACCCGAGCGGCGTCGGCCTGCATGTCGGGCACCCGCTCGGTTACATCGGCACCGACGTGCTGGGCCGGTTCCTGCGCATGACCGGCCATACGGTGCTGCACGCGTTCGGCTACGACGCGTTCGGGCTGCCCGCCGAGCAGTTCGCGATCAGCACCGGCCAGCACCCGGCGGTCAGCACGAAGAACAACATCGGCAACATGCGCCGGCAGCTGCTCAGGCTCGGTCTCGGGTACGACATCCGGCGCGAGTTCGCGACCACAGACCCCCGCTTCTACCGCTGGACCCAGTGGATCTTCCTGCAGATCTTCAACAGCTGGTTCGACGAGGCCGGCCAGCGCGCCCGGCCGATCAGCGAGCTGGTCGCGGACTTTGAAGCCGGGACGCGTCCGGCGGCGGGCCCGGCCAACCCGGGCGGCAAGCCGTGGGCGGAGCTCGACGAGCGGACCCGCAGGCAGGTCGTTGACGGCTGGCGGCTGGCCTACATCGCCGAGGAGATGGTCAACTGGTCCCCGGACCTGGGCACGGTGCTGGCCAACGAGGAGGTCACCGCCGAGGGCCGCAGCGACGTCGGCAACTACCCGGTCTACCGGCGGCCGCTGCGGCAGTGGATGCTGCGGATCACCGCGTACGCGGAACGGCTGCTAGCCGACCTCGACGGCCTCGACTGGCCGGAGCCGGTCAAGCTGCAGCAGCGGAGCTGGATCGGCCCCAGCGACGGCGCCATCATCACGTTCCAGGTGACCGGCAGCGACCAGCGGATCGAGGCCTTTTCCACCCGGCCGGACACGCTGCCCGGGGCCACCTACCTGGTCCTGGCCCCGGAGCATCCGCTCGCCGAGGCGCTGGCCGCCGGCCAGTGGCCGGACGGCACCCCGCAGGCGTGGCGGTTCGCTGACGAACAAGGCGGCCAGGACCGGACCCCGGCCGCCGCGGTGCGGGCGTATCAGCGGCGGACTTCGATGATCGGCGACCGGCAGCGGATGGCCAGCCGCGACAAGACCGGCGTGTTCACCGGCGCCTACGCGGTCAACCCGGCCACCGGCGGGCAGATCCCGGTGCTGGTCGCCGACTACGTGCTGATGGGCTACGGCACCGGGGCCATCATGGCGGTGCCCGCCGACGACGAGCGTGACCGGGAGTTCGCCCATGCCCTCGGCCTGCCGATCGCGGCCTACGAGCCGCTCGGCGACCCCATCGGCTGGCTGGAACGCACCGGGAACGGGCGCCGCCAGCGCACTTACCGGCTGCGGGACTGGCTGTTCTCCCGGCAGCGGTACTGGGGCGAGCCGTTCCCGATCGTCTATGACTCGGCCGGCCTGCCGGTGGCGCTGCCCGAGGAGCTGCTGCCGGTCACGCTGCCCGAGATAACCGACTTCGCGGCGGGGTCGGCCGGCCAGAACGCGGATCCGGTGCCGCCGCTGGCCCGGGCCACCGACTGGGCCAGCGTCGAGCTCGACCTGGGCCACGGCTGCCAGGCCTACCGGCGCGAGCTGAACACGATGCCGCAGTGGGCCGGGTCGTGCTGGTACTACCTGCGCTACCTGGACCCGGACAACGACGCCGCGTTCGTCGACCCGGCGAACGAGCGGTACTGGATGGTGGGTGACGGCGCGGCGCCCGGCGACGGCGGCGTCGACCTGTACGTCGGCGGCGTGGAGCAGGCGGTGCTGCACCTGCTCTACGCCAGGTTCTGGCACAAGGTGCTGTTCGATCTCGGCCACGTCTCCACGCGGGAGCCGTTCCGGCGGCTGGTCAACCAGGGCTACATCACGGCGGACGCGTTCACGGACTCGCGCGGGATGTACGTGCCGGCGGCCGAGGTCCGGCTGGCGGACGGGGTCTATGTTCACGGCGGGGAGCCGGTGACCCGGCGGTCAGGGAAGATGGGCAAGAGCCTGAAGAACAGCGTCAGCCCCGACGACATGTACACCAGCTACGGCGCGGACACCCTGCGGCTGTACGAGATGGCGATGGGGCCGATGGGTGCCGACCGGCCCTGGCAGACCGACGACATCGCCGGCGTCTACCGCTTCCTGCAGCGGCTGTGGCGCAGCATGGTGGACGAGCAGACCGGCGAGCTCCTGGTGGACGGCGGCCCGGACGACAGCGCGCTCGACGGCGAGACGCGGCGGCTGCTGCACCGGACGATCCAGGCGGTCCGCGACCACTACGCCGGCCTGCGCTTCAACATCGCGATCGCCCGGCTGCAGGAGCTGGGCAGCCACGCGGCGCGGATCACTGCCGCTGAGGGAAGGCTGCCGCGGGCCATCGCCGAGCCGCTGGTGCTGATGGTCGCGCCGCTCGCGCCGCACGTCGCCGAGGAGCTGTGGGCCCGCCTCGGCCACGCCGGCTCCCTGGCCTACGCGCCGTTCCCCGAGGCCGACGCGGCCCTGGCCGCCGAGCCGACGGTGGTGCTGCCGGTTCAGGTCAACGGCAAGACCCGGGTGCGGATCGAGGTTCCCGCCGACGCCGACCAGGAGCAGATCACCGCGATCGTCACCGGCCATCCCGACGTCGCCCGCTACGTCGGCGATGCCACCGTGGACCGTCTCGTCGTCGTGCCTGGCCGCATCGTCAACGTCGTGACCCGGTAGGTTCATGGCGTGACCAGACAGGCATGGGGAGACGCGATCGTCACGATGAGCGAGGCCCGGGGCGGCCCGCTGGACTTCTTCTTTCCCGATCCGCGGCTCGGCCCGCCGGCCGGGCCCGGCCAGTTCACCCCGGGGACCGAGCGCGCGGACTCGGTCCGGGCCGTGCGCACTACCCACCGGCGGGTGGAGATCGCCGATCTCGACGCGGCGCCCGGCGACCCCGGCGACGCCTACCTGCGGCTGCACCTGCTGTCGCACCGCCTGGTCCGGCCGAACAGCATCAACCTGGACGGCATCTTCGGAGTGCTGCCCACGGTCTGCTGGACGTCCTCGGGGCCGGTCGACGCCACGGAGACGGTCGCGGTGCAGATGCGCGCGCGGGCCGCCGGGCGTCAGGTCGAGGTGCAGGCGGTGGACAAGTTCCCGCGGATGCTCGACTACGTGGTTCCGTCCGGCGTCCGGGTGGCCGACGCGAGCCGGGTTCGCCTCGGCGCCCACCTGGCCGAGGGCACCACCGTCATGCATGAAGGCTTTGTCAACTTCAATGCCGGAACGCTAGGCCCCTCGATGGTCGAGGGACGGATCAGCCAGGGTGTGGTCGTCGGCGCGGGCACCGACATCGGCGGCGGTTCCTCGATCATGGGCACGTTGTCCGGGGGCGGCAAGGAGCGCATCTCCGTTGGCGAGCGGTGCCTGCTCGGCGCCAATTCGGGGCTCGGCATCTCCCTGGGCGACGACTGCGTGATCGAGGCCGGGCTGTACCTCACGGCGGGCACGATCGTGACCCTGCAAGCCGGCGGCGAGCGGGTCAAGGCGCGCGAGCTGAGCGGGCAGTCCGGGCTGATGTTCATCCGTAACAGCGTCACCGGGTCGGTAGAGGCGCGGCCGCGGACCGGAGCCTGGGGAGCGCTCAACGCGCAGCTGCACCAACCCTCACCGGCTCCCTAGCCAAGGCAGATCTTCCTGCCCCTGGTCACCGGGTAGCAACCCGGGCGGTGTAGCGTCGTGCGCGGGGCCGCTGGGTTCCTGTCGGCCATCGCCACGAGCAAATGAGGAGGACGGTGGACCCGCAGGATAAGGCGCCAGAGGCGGGCGCGCTCGTGGTCTTTGGCATCACCGGGGACCTGGCCAAGAAACAGACGCTGCGGGCCCTGTACCGGCTTGAGGCGGCTCATCACCTGGCCGCCAAGGTCATCGGCGTCGCCCGGCAGCCCTGGACCAAGGAACATCTGATCGAGCACGCCCGGCAGTCGATCGAAGCGACCGGCGAGAAGATCGACGAGGCGGTGTTCAAGCGGTTCACCAAGCGCCTGTCGTACCTGAACGGCGACTTCTCGGACGCCGGCACCTACCAGCGGCTGGCCGATGCGCTGTCCGGTGCGGATCACCCGCTGTTCTACCTGGAGATCCCGCCCAGCCTGTTCGCCGGCGTGGTCGAGGGCCTGGCCAACGCGGGGCTCACCAAGGGGGCCCGGGTGGCGGTGGAAAAGCCGTTCGGCCACGACCTGGCCTCGGCGCGCCAGCTCAACGCCGACCTGCACCGCTACCTGGCGGAAGACCAGATCCTGCGGATCGACCACTTCCTCGGCAAGGAGCCGGTGCTCGACATCCAGTACATCCGGTTCGCCAACGAGCTCCTCGAGCCGGTGTGGAACCGGGAGCACGTCTCCTGCGTGCAGATCACGATGGCCGAGGACTTCGGGGTCGAGGACCGGGGCAACTTCTACGACCCGGTGGGCGCGCTGCGGGACGTGGTGCAGAACCACCTGCTCCAGGTGCTGTCCCTGGTCGCCATGGAGCCGCCGGTGGGCAAGTCGGCCGACGATCTGAGGGACAAGAAGGCCGATGTCTTCCGCTCCATGCCCGATGCCAGCCCGGCTCAGTACATCCGCGGCCAGTACCAGGGCTACCTGGACGTCCCCGGGGTGGCCAAGGGGTCGACGACCGAGACCTTCGCCGCCATGCGGCTGGAGATAGACAACTGGCGCTGGGCCGGCCTGCCGGTCTTCATCCGGGCCGGCAAGGCCCTGGCCACCCGGGTGACCGAGGTGCGGCTGCGGTTCCGGCGGCCGCCGAGGCTCCGGTTCATCGGCGCGCTGACCAGCTGCGAGCCGAACCAGATCGTGCTGCGCATCGATCCGGACCCCGGGCTGCGGATCGTCCTCGCCTCACGGGGAACCGGACAGCGCGAGTTTCAGCCGGTCCACCTCGACATGTCCTTCGCTCAGGAACTCGGCCCCCCGCTCGAGCCCTATGAGCGGCTGCTGCGCGACGCCATGCTCGGAGACGACCACCTGTTCACCCGCGAGGACGCCGTGGAGGAGACCTGGCGGGTGGTCCAGCCGCTGATCGACAAGCCGCCGCCGGTACAGCAGTACGCCCAGGGATCCTGGGGGCCCGAGGACGCAGCCAAGCTGGTCCATGGGTATGGCGACTGGTGCACGCCGTGGTTGCCCGGGGATGACTCAGACAAGGGAGAACACGATGGCCGCCACTGAGACAAGGCAGCTCGGCATGGTCGGGCTGGGCCGTATGGGAGCCAATCTGGTGCGCAGGCTGATGCGCGACGGTCATCAGTGCGTGGTCTACGACCGGAGCCCGGGGCCGATCCGGCAGCTGGCCAGCGAGGGCGCGACCGGAACCTCGACCCTGGACGACTTCGTCGCCGCCCTGACCAAGCCGCGGTCGGCCTGGGTGATGGTGCCGGCCGGCGAGATCACCGGCAACACGATCACCGCGCTGGCCGACCGCATGGAGCCGGGCGACATCATCATCGACGGCGGAAACTCCTACTACCGCGACGACATTGAGCGCAGCAAGAAGCTGGCCGAGCGGGGCATCCGGCTGGTCGACTGCGGGACCAGCGGGGGAGTGTGGGGCCTGGATCGCGGCTACTGCCTCATGATCGGCGGCGACGACGACGCGGTGGCTCACCTGGCCCCGCTGTTCGCCTCGATCGCACCCGGCGTGGACGCCGCGCCGCGCACGCCCGGCCGCACCGGCAAGCCCGGCCCGGCCGAGCAGGGCTGGCTGCACTGCGGGGCCAACGGCGCCGGCCACTTCGTCAAGATGGTCCACAACGGGATCGAGTACGGGATGATGGCGTCCCTGGCCGAGGGGCTGAACGTGCTGCACAACGCCGATGCCGGCACCCGCAAGCAGGAGGCCGACGCGGAGACGGCCCCGCTGGAGCAGCCGGAGTACTACCAGTACGACATCGACACGACGGCGGTGGCCGAGGTCTGGCGCCGGGGCAGCGTCATCGGCTCGTGGCTGCTCGACCTGCTGGCCATCTCCCTGTACGAATCCCCGGACCTGGCCAACTTCTCCGGCCGGGTCTCGGACTCCGGCGAGGGGCGCTGGACCTCGATCGCCGCGATCGACGAAGGCGTCCCGATCCCGGTCCTCACCGGCGCGCTGTACTCGCGTTTCTCCTCCCGCCAGCTCGACCTGTTCGCCGACAAGGCGCTGTCGGCGATGCGCAAGGAGTTCGGCGGCCACAACGAGAAGCCAGCCCAGGGCTGAGGTCAGATGACTACGGAACCGACCGCCGAGATCGGCGTGACCGGCCTGTCGGTGATGGGCCGCAACCTGGCCAGGAACCTGGCCCGCCACGGGTATGCCGTCGCCGTGCACAACCGCAGCGTCGAACGCACCCGCAGTCTCATGGACGAGCATGGCGACGAGGGGAACTTCGTTCCCAGCGAGTCGATGGCGGACTTCGTCGCCTCGCTGCAGCGGCCCCGCGCGGTCATCATCATGGTGCAGGCTGGCCAGGCGACCGACGCGGTCATCGGCGAACTCGTCCCGCTGGTGGACGAGGGCGACATCATCATCGACTGCGGCAACGCGCATTTCACCGACACGATCCGCCGGGAGAAGGCGCTGGCCGAGAGGAACCTGCATTTCGTCGGCACCGGCGTGTCCGGCGGCGAGGAGGGCGCGCTGCTCGGTCCGAGCATCATGCCGGGCGGTTCGGACGAGGCGTACCGGAAGCTGGGCCCGATATTCGAGAGCATCGCCGCGCAGGTCGATGGGGTCCCCTGCGCCACGCACGTCGGCCCGGACGCCGCCGGGCACTTCGTGAAGATGGTCCATAACGGCATCGAGTACGCCGACATGCAGCTCATTGCCGAGGCGTACGACCTGCTGCGGGCCGGCCTGGACGCGAGCCCGGCGGAAATCGCGGACATTTTCCGCGAGTGGAACACTGGCGACCTGGACTCGTTCCTCATTCAGATTACCGCCGATGTCCTGGCTCACACCGACGCCGAGACCGGCCAGCCGTTCATCGACGTCGTGGCGGACCGCGCCGAGCAGAAGGGCACCGGCCGGTGGACCGTCCAGAGCGCGCTCGACCTCGGCATCCCGATCACCGGCATCGCCGAGGCGACGTTCGCGCGGTCCCTGTCCGGCCACGCCGACCAGCGTGCGGCCGCGCAGCAGGCCTACGCCGGACGGGCCTCCGACATCGGCCTGCCCGCGCTCGTCGAGGACCGCAAGCAGTTCATCGAGGACGTCCGCAACGCGCTGTACGCCTCGAAGATTGTCGCGTATGCCCAGGGCTTCGACCACATCGTGGCGGGCAGCAAGGAATACGACTGGAGCATCGACCCCGGCGCGATGGCGACCATCTGGCGCGGTGGCTGCATCATCCGCGCGAAGTTCCTGGACCGGATCCGCGAGGCGTACGCCGCCGACGCCGACCTGGCCAGCCTGCTGGTCGCCCCATATTTCGCCGAGGCCGTGGCCAACGGCATCGAAAGCTGGCGTCGCGTGCTGGTCAGCGCCATCCGGGCCGGCGTGCCGACGCCCACGTTCTCCTCGTCGCTGGCCTACCTTGACGCCCTGCGCCGCCCGCGGCTTCCGGCCGCCCTGATCCAGGGGCTGCGCGACAACTTCGGCGCCCACACCTACCAGCGCGTGGACCGCGACGGCCACTTCCACACGATGTGGGCCGAGGACCAAAGGGAAGTCTCCGCCTGACCGAGGGAGCGTCATCCTCGGGACTGATGTGCGCGGCGGATACGGTGATTACCGTCGGTGTTGTGTCTGGTGATTTTCCGACCAAGCGCCCGCCGCCCCCGGCTCCTGCCCGGGTCGGTGAGTGGCGCTGGCTGGTCACCTCTGTGCTGACCGCGTGTGCGGCGTGGGCGGTGCTGGCCGTGATGACGGGGCCACACCCATTCGCCCGAGGGCAGCGGTTGATTCTCGTCTTCCTGCTGTGCAGCGCGCTCATCCTGCTGCGTCGCTGGCCACTGCCCGTGCTCGGGGTGGCGGCCGTGATATCCGGGCTGTCCATTGCCTCGGGCGCGGCCTCGCTGGCCGTCGTCATCCTGCTCGGGCTGGCTTCCTACCTTGTCGCGTCGAGCCTGCCCAGGAGGGCGTCGATCTACGCCGCCCTGGCCACCGCGGCCGCGCTGGGCGCGGCGCTCGGATACCACGTCCTCGCGGGCAGGACAGGACAGCTCGCCGCAGACAGCGTGCTGGGCTTCGCGCCCCTGGCGGCAGGCTGGTTCGTCGGTGACTCCGTCGCGACGCGCCGGCGCTACCTGGCTGGGCTGGCCGAGCAGGCCGGGCGGGAGCGGGCCGCCGAGGCCGAGCGCGCCCGGCAGGAGATTTGCGAGGAACGGGTGCGCATCGCCCGCGAGCTGCACGACGTGGTCGCGCACACGCTCGCGGTGATCACCGTCCAGGCCGGCGTGGGCCGTCGGCTGATGGCCAAGCGCCCCGAGGAGGCCGGCCTCGCGCTGGACTCGATCGAGACGATCGGCCGGACCGCCCAGGACGAGCTGCGGGTGGTGCTCGGGCTGCTGCGCGACGAGAGGATCGGGCCGGCCGCGCTGGCACCGGCGCCCCGGCTGGTCGACGTCAAGGAGCTCGTGCACACCGTGCAGGTATCAGGCACCCCGGTTCAGCTGCGCACCTCGGGCGTCGACCGCCAGCTCTCCCCGGCGCTCGAGCTCTCGATCTACCGGGTCGTGCAGGAGGCGCTGACCAACGTCGTGAAGCACGCGCCGGGAGCCCGCGCTACGGTCGACCTCACCGTCTCGGACCAGGCGGTGCGCATCGAGGTCACCGACGACGGTGGGCCGGCGCGGCCGCCGGGCGACGTGGGATGCCCGGACGCCGCGGCCGGCTCGGGCCCCGGCCACGGCATCGTCGGGATGCGCGAGCGGACCGGCGCGTTCGGCGGCTGGCTCGTCGCGGAGCCGCTCGCCGGGCAGGGCTTTCGGGTGCTCGCCGAGATCCCGCTCGACGGGGCGGCGTGACCACCAACGTCCTGGTCGTCGACGACCAGGAGCTGCTCCGCACCGCGTTCTCGTCGCTGATCGACGCCGAGGATGACCTGGCCGTCGTCGGCCGGGCGGGCGACGGCCGGCGGGCAGTCGAGCTGGCGGCCGCCCTTTCGCCGGACGTCGTGGTCATGGACGTCCGGATGCCGGTCATGGACGGGATCGAGGCGACGCGGCAGATCACCGCCGACCGCGACGGGGGAGCGCCCCGCGTGCTCATCCTCACCACGTTCGACCTGGACGAATACGTCTTTGAGGCGCTGCTCGCCGGAGCCAGCGGCTTCGCGCTGAAGAGCCGCCCGCTGGACGAGCTGCTGAGCGCGATCCGCACCGTCGCCGCGGGCGATGCACTGCTGGCGCCGAGCGTGACGCGCCGGCTCATCGCCCATTTCACCAGCCGCGCCCGGGCGCCGTCGAGGGCCCACCGGGGCCTGGAGGAGCTCACCGAACGCGAGCAGGAGGTGCTGTCGCTGGTCGCCCAGGGGCTGTCGAACGCCGAGCTCGCCGGGACGCTGCACGTGAGCCTGCCCACGGCCAAGACGCACGTGAGCCGGATCCTGACCAAGCTCGGCGCCCGCGACCGGACTCAGCTGGTGATCCTGGCCTACGAACTGGGGCTCGTCATCACGAGGTGACGGCCTGCCGGCGACCTGGGCGACTGCTCCCGTTGACGGCGGCCGTCATCCCTGGGAATGACCCGCAACCGGTCCTCGCGCACGATGACAGCGGGCCACCGGTCGTTCACGATTACCTGTCATGAACGCCGTCGACACGCGAGCGATCTCGCACTACGTGCCCGGCCCGGTCCGGTGGGAGGCCGTCGCTGCCGCCCCGGCGGGCCCCGGTTTTCACTTCGGCCTCGGCGGGATCGTTCTCGCGCTCCTCGTGCTCGGCGCGCTGGGCTTCGGCGTGTCACGCGTGCGCCGCGGGCGGCACACCCAGGAGCGCGACGATGACTGGGGCCGCCGGCGGCCGCCACCGGCACCGTCGTCGCCGCCGCCGTCGGCCGTGTCGGCCGAGCCACCCAGGCAAGCCGGCGACACGAGCCCCGCGCCGACCCGCACGCCACGCCCCGCCATCTCCTTCGAGCGCCCGGCCGACGGATGGGCGGTGGAGACCCACGGCCTGACCAAGCGGTTCGGGGCCAACGTCGCGGTCAACGACGTCGAGCTGCGGATCCCGCGCGGGTACGCGTTCGGCTACCTCGGGCCGAACGGCGCGGGTAAGACCACGCTGATCCGTACCCTGCTCGGCCTGACCCGGGCCGACAGCGGCACAATGTCGCTGCTCGGCATCCCCCTCCCGGCCGAGCGGAGCCAGGCTCTGGCCCGGGTCGGGGCGATCGTGGACGAGCCGCGGTTCCATCCCCACCTGACCGGGCGCGACAACCTTCGCCTGCTGGCCGCGGCCCGGGGCGGCGACGCGGCGAAGCGGATCGCCCCGTCGCTGGAGCGGGTCGGCCTCACCGAGCGCGCCGACGATAGGGTCGCCCGGTACTCGATGGGCATGCGCCAGCGCCTCGGGGTGGCCTCCTGCCTGCTCGGCGACCCAGAGTTGCTGATCCTGGACGAGCCAATGAACGGGCTCGACCCCGCGGGGATGCACGAGATGCGGGCGATGATCATAAGCCTGGTCGACGAGGGCCGGGCCGTGGTGCTGTCGTCACACCTGCTGGACGAGGTGGAGCGCACCTGCGACGCGGTGGCGATCGTGGACCGCGGCCGGGTCATCCGCCAGGGCCCGATCGACGAGTTGATCCGCGGGGCGAGCGGGGCGGCCCTGCAGGTGGACTGCGCCGACCCGGCCCGGGCCGCGAGGCTCATCGACGAGGCGGGGATCGCCGCGGGCACGTCCTTGACCGACGCCGGGCTTACGGTCACCCTGCCCGCGGGGGCCTCGCGCGAGCTGGTCGCCGACATCAACCGGCGGCTGGTCGGCGCAGGGATCTCGGTGTACGGCCTCCAGGAGGTCCGCGCCTCGCTGGAGGACTGGTTCCTGTCCGTGACGACCCGACTGGGAGAGCCCTAGTGACCAGCCCCGCCTCCGCAGCCGAGCCGCTGCTGTCCGAACGAGGATCCCCGGGGCGTCCCGGCCGGACGACGGTCCCGCGGCGGCTCGCCGCCTCGATGCCGACCTGGCCGCTCATCGCCACCAAGCACCTGGAACTGCGCAAGCGCCGCGGCCTGATGATCACCGTGCTGGTGATGATCATCGCGCCGACGGTCCTGATCCTCGGCCTGCGGCTGGCGTTTCACCTGTTCGACCCGGCCCACTACGGACCGGCCGGCGTCCCCAGCGTGTTCGCCGCCATCGCCAACCTGACGGCGGAGTTCGGGTTCATCGTCGCCGCCGTGGTCGGCGCGGCCGCCGCGACCACGGACCTGAACGACGGCGTGTTCCGCTACCTGGTGATCACCGGCCGGTCGCGCCTGGCCTTGTATCTGGCCCGGATCCCGGCCGGCCTGGCCATCCTGGTCCCGGCGGTGGCCGTGGCGTTCACCATGCTCTGCCTGGTGACCGGCTACGAGGCCGCCCCGCAGCCGACGACGGTCAGCATGAACAACGGCATCTCCACACCGGCCAACCTCGACCAGGCCCAGCTGCAAACCTGGGTCGCGCAGCACCCGCAGCAGGCGGCGCAGGCGTTCCAGCCCGGCGGTCCCGGGTCCGGCCCGCTCCAGCCGTCGAACGTCCGCGACATCGCCACCGATTACACCGCCTACACCGCGGCTGAGAACTCCCAGTTCAATCCGGCGGCCAACGAGATGTTCAAGATCGGGCTGTGGCTCGAGCTCGAGGTCGGGATCGGGTTCCTGGTCGGGCTCGGGCTGGGCTCGCTCACCGGGCAGCGCACGCTGTCGACCATCCTGCTGATCGGGCTCGAGATCATCGTGACCCCGATCCTGGCCCGCACCCAGATCCCCTACTTCCTGGACGGCCAGCGGCTCGACGTCGGCGTCGCGATGGATCAGCTTCGCCCCGCCGCGCTGGCTCCCGCCGGCGGCGGCGGGCCCGGCCCCGGAGGGTTGGTGTTCGGCGGGCGGGGCGCCCTCGACATACCGCCGATGCCGACCTGGGCCATGATCTCGGTGATCGTCGGCTGGATCGTCGTCTGGTCCGTCGTCGGGGCGTGGCGGATGATGACCCGCGACGCCTGACCCAGACGGCCTTGAGTTCCGCGTGCTTGCCAGTGGCGGGCCGCCATATTGTTTGGTAACTTTCCTAAATAATGCGATACTGCCCGGCCGGCGGTGCGCGACTGGGTCTGCCGCCCTGGGCGGTAGCGCGTGACGCGGTGCCTTCGGCGAGATTGTCGGCTGTCGCGGTCATCGGAGGTCGGCTATGAGGCATGCAAGATCGGGATGGCTGGCCCTGGCGGCGGCGCTGGCCACGACGGCGGCCCTGGCGACCGCCGTGCCCGCGGCGGGAGCGGCCGCGGCGCCGGCCAAGCTCGCCGCACCGGTCGTCCGGGTCAATCAGGTCGGGTACACGCCGCGGGGCGCGAAGGTGGCCTTCGCCATGCTGGCCCGGCCGGTTCGCAGCGTCCGGTTCGCCGTCATCGGCGGTCACGGCATCGTCTACCGGGGCCGGTCCGCCGCCGACGCCGGGCGGTGGAACGTCAATTACCGGGCCGTGTACCGGCTCAGCTTCTCGGCGCTGAGCCGTCCGGGCCGCTACCGGATCGAGCTGCTGGGGCCGGCCCGCGCCGAGTCCCCGCCGTTCCGGATCGCGGCGGCGAGCGCGCTCTATCACGGCCTCGTGCTCAACGCCGTCCGCTATTACACCTCGGAGCGGGACGGCGGCGACGTCGTGTCGTCGGTCCTCGACCGCAAGCCAGCCAACCTCACCGACCGTCGCGCCTACGTCTACGCCGACCCGCGTTATGACGACAACGACAACCTGCTCGGCAAGCTGACCAGGATCGGCGGCCCGGTCAACGTCGGCGGGGGATGGTTCGACGCGGGCGGCGGCTACGAGAAATTCGGCTACACGGCCAGCTACACCGACGGGCTGATGCTGGTCGCGGCGCGCGACTTCCCCGGCCAGTACCGCACGCTCCTGCCCGAGGCCGACTTCGGCCTCAACTGGCTGCGCAAGCTGTGGAACCCGGCGCAGAAGGCGCTGTACATCCAGGTCGGCATCGGCAACGGCAACGCCAGCAACACGATCCAGGGCGACTACAACTTCTGGTTCCTGCCGCAGCAAGAGGACCGCATGGACGTCAGGCCGGGCGGCAATCCCGGCCCCACCGCGTATTACGTCAAGTACCGCCCGGTGTTCGAGGCCGCGCCGCCCGGCAAGCCGATCAGCCCGGACCTGGCCGGGCGCTTCGCCGCCGACTTCGCGCTCGGCGCCCAGCTCGCCGTGAAGACGAACCCGGGCAGTGCCGGCCAAGTTCGGGCCGAGCGCCTGCTGGCGCTGGCCCGCGGGGTCTACGCGATGGCCAAGACAACCGACGTCGGCCAGATCGTGACGACCTTCCCGAACGACTACTACCCGGGTACCGAGTGGAAGAGCGACATGCTCTGGGGCGCCGCGGAGATCGCGCTCGCTGACGAGGCGCTGGGCGCCCCGGCCGGGCAGCTGCACGCCGACCTGCAGGTCGCGTCCTACTGGGCGAGCGCCTACATCGCACAGGGTCACCCGGCGGGCGGGGACACCCTGAACCTGTACGACAACGGCGCGATCGCCGAGGCCGAGCTGCTCCAGGCCATGCGCCAGGCACCGTTCCCGCCGGTCATCGCGCCTTCGGCGCTGCTGGATGACCTCGCCGCCCAGCTCAGGGTCGGCGAGACCTGGGCCAAGGGCGACCCGTTCCAGCTCGGCACGGACCTCGGCTCCAGCGACGCCACGCCGCACGCGTTCGGCCTGTACATCACCGACGCCCTGTACCAGCGGTACGGGGGGTCGGCGGCGTACCAGTCGTTCGCGCAGCAGCAGCTGAACTTCGCGCTCGGCGCCAACGCGTGGGGCAGCTCGTTCGTGGTCGGGGCGGGCAGCACGTTCCCGCACTGCATGCAGAGCGAGATCGCGAACCTGGCCGGCTCCCTGGACGGGCGGGGCAACATCCAGCTGGGAGCCACGGTCGACGGGCCGAGCAGCCCGGCCAACTTCGTCGGCCTGGGCACCGTCACCGGGATGAAGGCGTGCAGCGCCGGCCACTACCAGCCCTTCGACACCGCCGTCGCCGGCTACGAGGACAACGTGGTCAGCTGGCCGTCGGTCGAGCCTGCCGACGACTACACCGCGGCCTCGCTGCTGGCGTTCGCACTCGGCGCCAGCGGTACCGGCGGCGCCCGCTGGTGAGGCACTGCGCCAGGCCGGCGCCCGTGATGAGATGAATGGGTGAAGGTTCGGATCGGGATCGCGCTGGGGTCGGCCGGTGTCCCCGGCGAGTTCGCCGCCGCCGTCGACGGCCTGGAACGCGCCGCCGTCGACTCGCTGTGGCTGCCGGAGATGGTGTACGGCCCGCTGGTGGATCCGTTCATCGGGATGGCGCACGCGCTGTCCAGGACGGCCAGGCTCAAGGTGGGCACCGGGGTGTCGGTGCTGCCGGGGCGAAACCCCGTCCTGGTCGCCAAGCAGCTCGCCTCGCTGGCCGGCCTCGCGCCGGGACGGGTGCTGCCGGTGTTCGGCCTGCGGCCCGCCCGCCGCGACGAGCGGCCGCTGTTCGCCGTGCCGGGGCGCCGCGACGAGGTGTTCGACGAGTCCCTGCACTTGCTCCGGCTGCTGCTGCGCCAGGACACCGTGTCGTTCGCGGGGGAGTTCTTCACGGTCGAGGCCGCGAGCGTGGGCCCGCGGCTGGCCAAGCCGCTGGACATCTGGCTGGGCGGCACCGCCCCCGGGGCGCTGCGGCGGGTTGGCCGGTTCGGCGACGGCTGGCTGGCCAGCTTCATCACGCCCGCCGAGGCCGGCGCCGGGCGGGTGGTCATCCAGGAGGCCGCCGCGGCGGCCGGCCGCGAGGTGGAGGCGGATCACTACGGGATCAGCCTGGCCGTCGCGACCGAGGGCATTCCCGACGCCCTGATCGCCGCGGCGCGAGAACGGCGGCCGGACGCCGACCCGGCCAGCCTGGTCGCGGCGAGCTGGCCGGACGCACGGCGGATGATCGAGGAGTACGTGGCCGCGGGCCTCAGCAAGTTCGTGATCAGGCCCGCGGCGGCCCTGCCCTCGTTCGGCCCGTTCCTCGACCAGTTCGTCAGCGAGATGATGCCGCTGCAGACCTGACGGTCACAGGTCGCGCGCCATCAGCCAGTAGCCGAGCTGGTCGTCCCCGCCGGTCCGGAAGGCGATGGGATCAGTCCTTGCGGCCGGTGACGGCTAGGCTGGCGCCGATGCCGATCATCACCAGGCCGCCGGTGCCGCCGATGAGCTCGAGCCGCCTGGGGGAGCGGGCCAGCCACCCGCGGGCGGTCCCGGCGGCCAGCGCCCAGCTGCCATCCGAGATCACGGCGATGCCGATGAATATCGCCCCGAGCAGCAGCATCTGCAGCGGCACGTGGCCCGATGAGCGGTCGACGAACTACCCGATTACCCTGCGTCCGGGCCGGCGCCGGCCCCACGTGGCGCCAGCAGGCTGAGCGCCTGGCCGACCCTGGTGCCGGTCCTGGCCGCGTGGCGGCAGGACGCGACCACCGCTAGCGGCCACAGTGCCTGCGCGGCGCCAAAGATGCGTTCCGCCAGGCCGACCTGCCCGCCCCCGGTGATCAGTTCCGCGGCGAACCAGGCCAGCAGGACCAGCAGCACGGCGATGGCACCAGCCGATACGGCGGGCCGCAGGCCCCACGGCACCGAAGGCCCGCGCCGACGGGCCCACCCCGGCCAGGCCACCAGCGCGGCGCACCCGGCCGCTGCGCAGATCATGTGCGGCACCGGAAAGTTGATCCCGGGATGCTCGGGGTTCGCCGCGACCAGCATGCCGGCCACGCCCCCGGCCATCAGGATCAGCCGCCCGGGCGCGGCGGCCGGCCGTAGCGCCAGCCCGGTGACGACATCACAGGCGCCCACCACCAGGAACGTCAGCGTCATCACCCACCGGTCGGGCGCCCCCACCGCGGCGAGCGCGCTGACGGTGTTGGCCACGGGGTCATAAGGCTGCGGCTGCAGCCCGGCGGCAACTGTCCACCCGCTGGCCATCAGCACCGGAGCCGCGACTGAGGAGACCACCCCCCACCACGGCACGGCCCGCACAAATCACCACCGTAGCCGTAGCCGTGGCCCAGTTCCAGGCGTGGGGCGCCGGGTCCCGCGGAATGACGGGTTGCCACGGCTCAGTCAAGCCACTGGGTCTTCATCTCGGGTGCTGCGTGGATACATACGAGGCGGGCCGGGCCGGGTCCCAGGTTGGTAAACCCGTGCGGCGCCTCGGCCGGGCCGATGACGATGTCACCCGGCCCGCCCTCGGTGGTCTCCTCGCCGACGGTGACCCGGACTCGGCCGTCCAGGATGAGAAAGGTCTCGTCATAGGGATGATGGTGGAGCCGCGGTCCTTGGCCGGGTTGGTTGCGCACCAGGAAGAACGACACCGAGCACGGGCCGTGCTTACCGCCCTCGAATGTGCGGGACACCTGATTGCCCGGCAGGTCATCGGCGTTCACGTGGTACATCGATCACCGCCTCTGGGGTGGGTTTGCGGGCGGTGAACATCAGCACCTGGCCGACGGTGATCGTGACCGGGCTGAACCCCAGCGTGCGCAGCCAGCACAGCAGCATCGCCGGGTCGAGGGGGTTGTAAATGTCGCCGGCGTGAAAGTGGTGCAGGCTGACGCTGGCCAGGCTGTCCGAGCCGGCCAGCGTGCCGCCGGGCCGGAGCACGCGCAGCACCTCGGCCAGGATCTGGTGCTGCGCGGTCACGGTGGGCACATGATGCAGCATGGTGAACGAGACCACCGCGTCAAACGCCCCGTCCGGGTACGGCATGCGGGTGGCGTCCCCGGTATCCACCGTGACGTTGCGACCGTCATAGCGCTCGGCGAGCCTGGCCGCCGCGGCATCGTCGGATTCGAGGGCGGTCAGGTTGGCGACGCGTTCGGCCAGCCAGCCGGTGGCTGCTCCGGGGCCCGGACCGATCTCCAGCATGTCCTGGCCAAGCTTGATCCCGGCGGTCACCGTGGGGAGGATCTCGGTCTGCAGGTAGTCGGCCCACTCCGGGCTGGCGCACAGGTTCTCGTGCTCTGGATTCACAAGGCCGACGTTACGGGCCGGTCACGCTGACGCCAACGGCGTAGGATGACATGTCATGTCGCAGGACGGACAAGCTTGCGACCCGTGGGCGGATGCCACCGGCGCGGTGATCGCCGCCACCTTCCCGATGCCCGCCGGGGTGGTCTTCGACTGGCATGTCCACGACGATCACCAGCTCGCCTGGGCGGCCAGCGGTGTTCTCACCGTGCGCACCGAGGCCGCGGACTGGGTGCTGCCGCCCACCAGGGCACTGTGGATCCCCGCCGGGCTCAAGCACGAGACGCTGGCCGCCGGGACAGCCACCATGCGCTCGCTGTACATCCGCCCCGACCGCTCCCCAGCCGACTGGCGTGAGCCGGTCCCGGTGACGGTCGGACCGCTGCTCGCCGCGCTCATCGACTACCTCGACAGCGACAGCCTCGGCGCGGGGCAGCGCGCCCGGGCCGAGGCGCTGCTCGCCGACCTGCTCCACCCGGTGCCGATGACCACCATCGAGGTCCGGATGCCCGGCGACGAGCGCGCGGCAGACGTCGCGGCGCGGCTGCTCGCCGACCCCGCTGACGGGCGGACGCTGGCCGAGTGGGGCACCGAGGTCGGCGCCAGCGCACGGACCCTGGCCCGCGCCTTCCACGCCGGCACCGGTATGACCTTCGGCCAGTGGCGGTGCCTGGCCCGGCTGCACGCCGCGCTGCCCCAGCTGGCCGCCGGGCAGGCCGTCGGCACCGTCGCCCGGCATGTCGGGTACCAGACGGCCAGCGCCTTCGTCGCCGCCTTCCGCAGCCAAACCGGCCACACCCCCGCCGCCTACTTCCACACCCACCGCCAGGGATGATCGAACCAGCGCAGTCACGTGGGACTGAGTCCCCGGCTCATTAGCAGCTGCTTCCGGTCTGCCGCGTAGCCGATCATCCACGACGCGGCCAGCCGGTAGAGGCGGATGTCGTCGCCCCACTCCAGCGGAGAGCCGCCGTAGTGCGCAGTCCAGTGCGCGAGGGTCTCGTTCCACAGGGGGTCCGAACCGGCCAGGCGCTCAGCTTTCCCGTGCGCGAATACGGCCAGATCCTCGTGGTCGACGTGGGCGATGCTGACCGCTGGGCGCGCCTCCAGATGACGAGCCTTGGCCGAGGAACCGCTCGTGCTCCAGGTCCAGGTCCCATGGATGAAGTGCCCGTCCACGGCACTGATGCGCGGTTCCCCGCGAGCGGTCACCGTGGCCAGGGCGACGACCTTCATCCCGGCCAGGAGCGCGGTGACATCAGCAGCCGACAAGGTCCGGCGTTCGTTGATTATCCCGCGCAGGTGTTCGGTGGCCTGGGCGTGTGAGTGATCGAGGAGCCGCTGGAGCGCATCGAGCTCGGCTTTGGTCTCGCGCACGTCAGGCGCCTTGGGCGGACTCGGTGCCCGATGGAGTGGCCGGCCGCTGGGAGTTCACTGGAGCCGGGGACATTTGCCGCGTGGGCCGGGCCGTATCCATCGTGGCCGCGACGCGCTCGGCGGCCGCACGGAGCTGCTCGTCGGGCACGTTGGGCAGCACGTCTTCCCACAGCGGCAGCATCATCCCCTGAGCCTCGAGCAGGCCGAGGGGACGCGGGATAAACCACACGTGGAAGTGGGCACCGCCATCTCCCCACCGGTTCAGGTGGACCCGCGCTATCCCGCCGAGAGACAGGATCCCCCTCTCGACCCTGGCCGCGACCTTGCCGAAATCCTCCGCGGCGGCCTGCGAGAGGTCGGCGAACGAGTCGACGTGCTCCCGGGAGGCGAGCCAGACCGCACCAGCCAGGCTCCCGCCCACCGGCGGATGCAGGGTCCAAAGGTCGTTAGACCACACGGCCGACGTGGTCGCGCCGGCGCAGATACGGCATGGCTCCCCGCCCGGCTCGCCTCGGCGCGGCGGCTCGGGGATGACCCGTTCTCCGGGCTCGGCAGGGACGAGCGGTTCCTCATACGGCAGCTTCATCACGATCACGCGTCCGTTCCGTAGCTCGTCATGGCGTCACTCTCGTCACCGTATGGATGCCGGCGCGCGAGTCCAAGGCAGTAGACGGCCATCTCATGTCGCCGGACGGCCAATGCGGCCAGGGCGGCTCAGGCAGGTGCAGCCAGTCGCACCCATCGAGCCAGTCGGGCCGCAGCAGGCACGAGGCCTGGCGACCATAAGCGCGTACCGACGTTTGACCGCCGTCTACCTGTCCGAGGGCTCACCTGCCGACCTGGGCGGCGAGGCCGTCAACTCATCGATTGCTCGCTTGCGCGCCTCCATCTGCGCCGCGGACGGTATGAAGCCGGCATCTCGCCGCCCATGGCCGGCTCGGCGGGCCCGCAGCTCTGCCTTGGTGAGCCGCCGTTGCCTGGCCGTCGGCCCATGGCCGGTCAGCAGGTGACGCGTAGCCGAGGAGCACCACCACCTGGTAACCGCAGTTGACACCGGGTTGACAGCTGCGCTGACGCGGCGCCTGATGCTGTTCATCCTGCCTCCCGCTGCTACGGCGTCACGGACGCTCGCCCGGCCAGTTCGGGAGCAGCCGCGGCCAGGCGGCGGACGGCGGTGTCCAGCTCGGCCTCAGTTGCCGCGCCCGAGAAGGCGAGGCGCATGTGGGGTTCGGGTGCTTCGGCGGGGTAAAACGGGCGCCCGGCCATGACGATGACCCCGCCGCGGCGCGCTGCCGCTGCCACTTCCACATCGTCCAGGTTTCGCGGCAGCCTGACCCACAGGTGCATTCCGCCGGCCGGGAGCACGGCCTCGGCAGCGGGCAAGTGGCGGCCGACCGCATGGAACAGAATCGCGGCGCGGCGGTTCAGGGCGCGGCTCAGGTCCTTAAGATGGCGGTCCCATATGGGCCGGCTCACCAGCTCGAGCGTGGCCTCCTGGAGGGGCCGGGACACGAACATGTCGTCCACGGCCCGTAGCGCGTGCAACCGTTGCGCGACGGGACCGCGTGCGATCACGGCCCCGACGCGCAGGCTCGGCGATAGCACCTTGCTCAGTGAGGTGAGATAGACGACGCGTCCGTCGTCATCGTTGGCCAGCAGCGGGGCCGGAGGGCGCTGGTGGTGAGACAGGTAGCGGGCGAAGTCGTCTTCGATAACGAACGCGCCTGCTGCCGCGGCAGCGCCCAGCACGGCCGGGCGCCGGTCGGTGACCAGCACGGCACCGGTGGGGTTGTGATACGCGGGCTGGCAGAAAAGTGCCTGGGCACCCGTTCGGGCGAATGCCTCGGCCAGGTGCTCGGGGATGACACCGTCCCGGTCGGTGGGTACCGGCACGGGGCGGATGCCCGCCGCCCGCGCAGCAGCCAGGGCTCCCGGGTAGGTCGGCGACTCGACCAGCAGCGGAGCCCCGGAGGGGACCAGGGCGCGAAACGCCGCCGATAGCGCACCCTGCCCGCCGCTGGTGATGAGCACATCCTGGGCTTCAGCGCCGGAGCCGGCCTGTTGCGCGAACCATGATCGCAGTGCGTGCAGGCCCGCGGACGGGGGGCGCTCCCATGTGTCAGGAAGCCGAGCTGCTCGCGCCAGTGCCGACCGGAGCGCGGCCAGCGGCATCAGGGACGAGTGCAGGTAGCCGGCGGCCAGCGAGATGACGCCGTCGGCGTGCGGGGGGTCGGCCAGCGGCGACAGGCCCTCGGCATCGATGGCGCGCTCGGCCAAAGCGACGGTCTGCCATGAATAGTCGCCGGGGTCGCCATGCCGGCCAGCGCGGGGCTGCGCTACGAAGGTGCCCGCGCCCGGGCGGCTGACGACCACCCCTTCCCGGCCGAGGTCCGCGAGGGCACGGGAGACGGTGAGCGGGCTCATCCGATGGACCTGCATGAGCCAGCGCGTGGACGGCAGGCGCTGCCCGGGGCCGAGCCTGGCGGCCTCGGTCCTGAGCCATTCTTTGAGTCTCTCACCACTGCTATCGTTGTTTATGAAGGACAAAGATACCGCTATCGTCCATGACCCGATACCGGTTACTGGCCTAAGACGGGCTCCGGCTCTCTCCGGCGCTCTGTGCGCATGATCTCAGCGCCGGAAGCGACGTTCATCGCCGCCGCGGGGGTGCTCTCCGGCATCGTGGGAACCGCGGGCGGCATCACCTCACTCATCTCGTACCCGGCCTTGCTGGCCGCAGGCATCCCAGCATTTCCCGCCAACGTGGCGAACATCGTTGCGCTCGTCGCCTGCTGGCCAGGCTCTGCGCTTGCCTCGCGGCCCGAACTACAAGGCCAGGCGGCCTGGCTCCGGCGTTGGACCTGGGTAACCGCAGCGGGCGGCGCGATCGGGGCCGCGCTCCTGCTGTCCACCTCGCCGGGAGCCTTCGGCCGGGTAGTTCCCTTCCTGGTCGCCGCCGGATCTCTCGCGCTGCTCCTCCAGCCCAGGCTCTCCGCCCTGCGCAAGCACCCCGGTCACAGCAACACGCCGCTGCTACTCGGCGGCTTGCTGTCGGTGTCCGCCTATAACGGCTACTTCGGAGCCGGATCGGGCGTGATGACCCTCAGCCTGCTGCTGCACACCGTCGACCAGCGCATGGTTACGGCCAACGCTCTCAAGAACATGCTCATCGGAGCGACCTCGGTCATATCAGCGGCCATCTTCATCATCTTCGGGCCCGTCGACTGGGCCGCGGTCGTTCCCCTGGGCATCGGGATGTTCGCGGGCAGCATGATCGGACCCCGGCTAGCGCGCCACATTCCCGCCCGCGTCCTCCGCTGGCTCGTCGCGCTCCTGGGGATGACCCTGGCGGTCAAGCTGTGGATCGCGCCGGCCTAATCGCGCTCCCCGTCACCGGCCAGCGTGGCGGATGGGTTGCGGGGCTCGATGTGCAGGACGAGTCTGCAGGGCAGGGGGCGAGGAAATCTTGCCGGTTGGGCGAACCGGTTACGGCCAGAGCGCAATAGAGAAGCGATGGACGACGATGAGCTGATCGCCGCGGTGGCGGGTGGTGACGACGCTGGGCTGCGGGAGCTGTTCTCACGGCATGCGCCGTGGCTGGCTGTCCGGCTGCGCGGCGTCCTGCCCGCGGCGGAGGTCGAGGACGTGCTGCAGGAGACGTTCCTGGCGGTGTGGCGAGGTGCGGGCGGCTACCGGCCCGGCGGCTCGGGCTCGGCGGGCGGGTGGCTGTGGGGGATCGCTCGCAGGCAGGCCGCGCTGTTCTTGCGCCGCCGCGGGCCGGCGGAGCTGCTGCTGCCCGCCATCGACGAGGGCGGGCGTCATGGGGCAGACCCGGCGGAGGTCGCCGTGTTCCGGGCCGAACTGGCCGAGGCGGTCAGCGCGCTGGGGCCGGCGGGCAGCCCGAACCGGGAGGCCTGGCGGCTGATGGACGTGGAGGACCGGCCGGTCGCCGAGGTGGCGGAGCTGACGGGCGTTCCCGAGGGCACGGTGAAAAGCCGCGCGTACCGGGCCAGGAAGCAGCTGCGCGCGGCGCTGCGGCGCGGAGAGCCGGCGCGGGATGGAGGCGGGCGATGACCGGCGGGCATGAGGTGGCTGGTGACCGTGAGGGCCTGGCGGGCCACGGCCCCGGGCCTGGCGACGTCGATCTCGGCCGGGTCTGGCTCGCCGTGGCGGCGCAGGTGTGGCGCCGGCGTCCCGGCCTGGCTGAGCGGGCCGCCGGGCGGCTGCTGCGGTCGCCGGGGCTGGCGCGGGCGTTGGTGACCACGCCGTCGCTGCTGGCCGGGTGGCTGATCGCGACCGCGGTGGTGCTGATGGCCGGGGTGTTCGCCACGCTGGGGACCGGGACGCCGTACGTGCCGCTGCTGGCTCCGGCGGTCGCGGCGGCCGGCATCGCGTATGCCTACGGGCCGGGCATCGACCCGGCCTGGGAACTGTCGCGGAGCATGGCGGTCAGCGACCGGATGGTGCTGCTGGCGCGGGCCCTGGCGGTATTCGCGGTGAACGCCGCGCTCGGCCTGGCTGCCTCCGCCGCCTCGGGGACCGCAGCCGCGGTCACGTTCGGCTGGCTGGTGCCGATGACCGCGGTCTGCGCGCTCGCGCTGGCCGCCGCGACGCTCGCGCGGTCGGCGAACGTCGGCGTGACCGTGGGCCTGGCCGGCTGGGCGATCGTCGTGCTGGCCGGACAGTCCGCCAGCGGGCGGCTCACCGCCGTCATCACCGACAGTGCGCTGGTCCTTCCCTACCTGGCGTTCGCGGCCGTCTGCGCCGCGATCGCCTGGGCTGCCACCCGTGTCCCGAGAGGAACGTCATGAACGTCGAGATCAGCGATCTGACCCGCCGGTTCGGCCGGGCCCGGGCGGTGGACGGGGTGAGCCTGCAGGCCGGGGCCGGGGTGTTCGGGCTGCTCGGCCCGAACGGGGCGGGCAAGACCACGCTGCTGCGGATGATGGCCACCGTGATCCCGCCCAGCTCGGGCGGGCTGCGGCTGCTCGGCCGCGACCCCGGCTCCTACGGCCCGCGGCGGGAGATCCGGCGCCGGGCCGGGTACCTGCCACAGAACCTCGGCTACTACCCGGGATTCACCGTCGCGGAGTTCGTCGAGTACTTTGCGCTGCTGAAGGACATGCCGCCGCGGCAGGTGCCGCGGGCCGTGGCGGCGGCCGTCGAGCAGGTGGGCCTGGGCGGCAAGGCCCGGGCGCGGCTGCGCACCCTGTCCGGCGGGATGCTGCGCCGGGCCGGGATCGCGCAGGCGATCGTGAACCAGCCGGAGCTGCTGCTGCTGGATGAGCCGACCGCCGGGCTGGATCCCGAGCAGCGGGTGGCGTTCCGCGCCCTGCTGCGCGACCTGGGCGAGCGGTCGACCGTGATCGTCTCCACGCACCTGGTCGAGGATGTGGGCGCCGCGTGCGGTGAGGTGGCGCTGATGGACGCCGGGAAGATCGTCTTCCGCGGCACCCCGGATGAGCTGACCGCCCGGGGCGAGGGGAGCGGCGCGGCGGGCGATGCCCCGCTGGAGCGTGGCTACAGCGCGGTGCTCGCGGCGGCCCGGTCCGCCACGGCGGTGCGGTCATGACCGCCGTGACCGACGCCCCGGCCCGGCACCGGCCGCCGCGCGCGGGGGGCGCGGTGACGCTGACGGCGGCCCGGCTGCTGCGGATTGAGTTGCGCCGCAGCGCGATGCCGTGGATCTTGCCGGTCATCGCCGTGCTGTTCTGGTTCGACTCCTACCGGTTCGGCGGGGGCGCGCCGCCCTTCTGGGTGCAGCGCACGTTCTGGAACATGGGGCAGGGGCGCGCCTTCCTGGATTTCGCGCCGTTCGTGGCCGGCGCGGCCGCCTGGATCGGGTCGCGGGATGGCCGTCGCCGCACCGCCGACCTCGTGGCCGGCGCCGTCTGGCCGCGCTGGGCGGCCCAGCTCGCCGCGTGGGCGGCGGCCGCGATCTGGGCGGTCGGCGGCTACCTGGTCTTCGTGGGCGTCATGTTCGCCGTCTACGCCCACCAGGAGGGCCTGCAGGGCTCGCCGCCGTGGTGGTGGGTGGCGGTCGGCGCCGCGGCCGTGACCGCGTTCAGCGCCGCGGGGTTCGCGGTCGGCGCCTTCTTCCCCAGCCGGTTCGCCGCGCCGGTGGCCGCGTTCGGAGCCTTCCTCGCGGTGCTCGTGTCGGATCAGAACGGGTTTCGCGATACCAGCGGGTGGCCGCTGATCTTGCCGACCAACGCCAACGGCAACTACCAGCCGGTCTCCGGGATCTTGTATCCCTATCTGCCGGACCTGCCGATCGCCCGGATGATGTTCCTGGGCGGACTCGCCGTGGTGGCGATCGGCGTGCTGGGCCTGCCCGCCCGGGCCGGGAGCCCGCGGCTGCGGGCGGCGGCCGCGGTGGTCACGCTGGCCGGGGTGGCGGCGGCCGGGACCGCTTCCGGGCTGGTCCGGACCGCCCGGCTCACGCCCCAGGGCATTGCCATCCCCGCGCTGCACGACGCGGCCAATGACCGGCCGATCGGCTACACCCCGGTCTGCGCCCGGGCCGCCGGGGTACCGGTGTGCCTGAATCCGGCCTACCGGCGCTACCTGCCGGAGATCGCAGCCGACCTGCGGCCGGTGCTCGCGCAGGTGGCCGGCCTGCCCGGCGCGCCGGTCCGCGTCGCCCAGGTGGCCGGCCGGTACGCCAGCGGCATGTTCGAGGACCAGGACGGCGTGGCGGTGACGATCAGCGGCACCCCGCCGGTGCTGCGCCTGCCGCTCGATGTGTTCAACACGCTGCCGAGCGCGACCCCCGGTTCCACGGGGCAGTTCGATCAGGAGATGGCGCTGCTGTCGGTGCACGAGTTCGTGGCGGGCAACGGCGCGGGCACCGCGGCGCAGCAGGCGGTGCAGGCCGCCCTGCTGCAGCACGCCGGCCTGCCGTTCGCCGCGCAGCCCCAGGCGCTGGAGATCTTCGGGCTGCCGAACTGGGCCGGAGCAGACCTGCCGGGGCTCGTTGTCGGGTCAGAGTCCGCAACCGGGCCAGGGTCGCCGCGCGGGCCGGTCTATGCCGCGGCCCGGCGGTTCGCCGCGCTGCCCGCCGCCGCCCGGCACGCCTGGCTCGCCGCTCACCTGGCCGCGCTGCGGTCTGGCCAGCTCACCCTGGGACAGCTGCCATGACCGCCGCCGGGGTCCAGAGCTCGCCGCCGGGAGCCGTCTCCGCCCGGCTGGCCGCCCGGCCCGCCGCCGCCTCGCTGCGGCTGGCGTGGCTGTACCTGCTCAGCCGGCGCGTCCCGGCCGCCCTCGGGCTGCTGGCGGGTCTCGGTGCCCTGCTCTGGGCGGCGCTGCACTGGCGGTGGAACGTCGCCGGCGGAGCCGCCGCGCAGGCCCTGATCCCGCTGACGATCGAGGCCGGGGCCGCCGCGGTCATCGCGGTCACCACCCACGGCCCGTTCGGCGACCCCGAACGGGCCACCGGCCGCTGGCTGCCCTGGCTGCGGCTGGCCGCCGCCGTCGCGCTCACCGCGGCCGCGTTCGGCGCACTGGCGGCCGGAGCCGCCGGCGGGGTCCTGCCCGGCGGCACCCTCGCCCTGCTCCGCAACCTCGCCGGGATGACCGGCACCGGCCTGCTGTGCGCCGCGGCGCTCGGCGGCGCGTTCGGGTGGACCGGCCCGATGGCCTACTGGCTGGCTACCGAGTCGGTGCTGGCCGCGCACTGGACCACGCCCTGGATCTGGCCCGCCCGGCCGCCGCACGACCGCGGCGCGGCCATCTGCGCCGCACTGGTACTCGTCACCGGGATCGCGGCCATCACCCTCCTCGGCGCCCGAGACTCCGGCCGCCGCGCCGCCCCCGACTGAGTACCCGAACGCCTCCACGACGACTGGTTCACAAGCACCTCCGCCACATCAACGAGATCATGCCGCTACCGCTACGCGGCGTCACCGCGGGTCGTCGACCAGAGCGAACATCCGCGCAGGCCCGCCGTTGGCCCCGCTCACCTTGAGCGGCGCCACGACGATGCGGCCGCCGCGGTCTTCGCCGCCGGGCTGCCGCCGGGGTGGAATACGCCGAGGACCACCAGGGCGGCGCGCCCGGTGTTCTCCAGGCAGTGCGGCAGGCCACGAGGCAGGTGCACGCGGGTGCCCGGGACCAGGACCTGGTCTGTGCCTCCCGCGTGGGCCACGCCCTCGCCCTCGAGGATGAGCACGACCTCGTCGTAGGGGTGGCGGTGCTCGGGCGCCTGGCCGGGCGGGATCTCGCCCACGAACTGGGTCGCCGCCTCGCAGCCGCGGCCGGGGCCCAGCAGCACGCGGAAGCGGCGGTCGCCGGTCTGCTCGACCTCGCAGCCGCCGAGCTCGGATATCCGCGGCATCCCGGGGGCGCCCGCCTCCAGCGCCGCCGCGGGCAGCGCGACCGCATCGAGCAGCACGTCCTGGTCGGCGGCGAGCCGGTACCGAGCGCGGGGCGGTATCCAGACCCCCGTGTCCCGGCCCACGGGCACGCCACGCTCGCCGTGCAGCTCGCCCGCGTCGAGCCGGCCGCCACCCGCGATCACGAACCACAGCTCGCCGCCGGAGCCGGCCACCCCCTCGAACCGCGATCCCGGTGCCGCGCTGACCATGCGCCGGACCAGGCCGGCGGGCCCGGCGGCTACCGGTGGTGCCATCGTTACCGCCCCGAAGGATGCAGCGAGCCTGCCGTGTGCTCAGCCACCAGCGAGGCGAGTGCCTCGTTGAACCGGTCCACCTCGTCGAGGGTGTTGTAATGGGCCAGGCCGATCCGCAGCGCCTCGCCCCAGGCCACCCGCTCGTACAGCCCGGGCGCGTAGTAGCTGTCCCCGCTCCAGACCCCGAAGCCCCGGTCGGCCAGCGAGACGGACAGCGCGGCCGACGACACGCCGGGGAAGTTGACCAGGAACGTCGGGACCCGGCCCGCCATCGTGGGCAGGCCGTAGAGCCGCGCCCCCGAGGGCAGCCCGGCGAGCAGCCGCTCGCCAAGCTCACGCTCCCAGGCGGCGAGCCCGGCCGTCCCGCCCAGGCTGTCGGTGTAGGCCAGGGCCGCGATCAGCCCGGCCAGCAGCTCGTACTGCATGGTGCCGGTCTCGAACCGGTGGCCGACCGGCTGCATCGGCGCGGGCCTGGCCTTGTAGGGCCGCCACGATTCGAGCAGGTCACGCCGGCCGTAGGCGATGCCCAGGTGCGGCCCGCAGAACTTGTAGGCCGAGCACAGCAGCACGTCGGCGCCCGCAGCCAGGACGTCCATCGGCTCGTGCGGCGCGTACTGCACGGCGTCGATCCAGGCCAGCGCGCCCGCCCGGTGCGCGAGGTCGCACACCGCCCGGGCATCGACCGTGGTGCCCACCGCGTTCGACGCCCAGGGGAACGAGACGACCCGCGTCCGCGGCCCGAGCTGGCGCTCCAGGTCGGACAGGTCCAGCGTGGTGTCGGCGTTCACGTCGACCAGCCGGACGACCAGCCCCATGTCGCTGGCCAGCTCCAGCCACGGCGCGACGTTGGCGTCGTGGTCGAGCCGGGTGACCAGGATCTCGTCGCCCGGCTGCAGCGTGCGGGCGAGCGTGCGGGACAGCGCGAAGTTGAGCGAGGTCATGCTGCCGCCGAACACGATCTCGTCGCCATCGCAGCCGAGGAAGCGCGCGGTGGCCTCGCGGGCGGCGGAGACCACGGCCTCGATGCGGCGGCTGGTCGCGTACGGAGCGCCGGTGTTGCCGCTGGCGTCGGAGTAGAAGCGAGCGACCGCGGCGCCGACCTCGTCCGGGGTCTGGGTGCCGCCGGGAGCGTCGAGAAAGACGAAGTCGCCTCCCAGCGACGAGAACCTGGCCCGCACGGCGTCGATGTCGAACGACATCACCGGCCCCTCCTCCTCGCCCGGGACATGCCCGGGCAGCCTATCCGAGTGCGGGCACGTCGGGAGCCCGGCCCGTCCGGTCCGCCAGGGGCGGGCCGACGTTCCAGGCCCGGGACACGCATAGGACGACCACGGCTACCACAGACCCGATCAGCACCAGCGGTGTCAAGCCAAACCAGGTCTCATGCGAGAACGTCTGCAGCCAGCCAAGGGGCGGCTCGAAGGGGTTGCCCCCCGGCATCTGCGCGAACGCGCTCGCCGTCAGCTGCACCATCACCACGTAGTCGAGCCGCGAGGCGGGGTATAGCGCAAGCAGCGCGAGGATCAGAGCGTCATACCAGGGCAGCTGGTAGTACCACAGGAACAGCCAGGCGACGCCGACCGCCAGGGCAGGCTGGACCGCCGGCAGCTCAGGCACGACATCGGGGAGCCGCCACAGCAGCAGCAGGGCGAGAACGCCGCATGCGAGCACCACGAACAAGGTCAGGCTATGCGGGAGCTGGTTCCGGAGCGACTCGGAGAATAGCTGGTAGAAGTTGTCTGCGGAGGCCTTGCCTCCGCGGGTGAGGAGCGCGTGCACGCTCGGGCTGCCGAGCGACAGGTAGGGCAGGATGACCACGGTGCCCATGCCCGCGACGGCCGCGACCAGCCCGGTGACCGACCGTCGCAGCGCCCACACCAGCGCCAGGCCGAGAATGAGGTAGTAGAGCAGGAGATCCGCGGCCACTCCGACGAGCACTCCGGCGGCCAGCGCGGAGAGCAGCCCGGGCCCCGAGGATTCGGGATGTCCTGACGTCCGCCGTGTGCGCAGCATGGCCAGTCCGAAGAAGCTCGCAGCGGTGGCCATGCCCTGCAGGTGCCCGCTGGCGACGATGCCCCACAGCACCAACGGGTTCAGCGACCAGAGCAGGTGCGCGCGCGCGCGCCGGGCCGGGTCGGAACGGAGCATCCGGTCCAGGGCGAGCACCACGGCGGCGAAGACGATAGCGTTCCAGAGCTTCAGCCAGAACACGATCTGCTGCGGGGATGTGCCGCCCAGCTCGGCAGCGGCCCGTTCCTCCGTGGTCGCCAGCGGGCCGTAGACCGACCCGCGGTGCCGCCAGAGCAGGATCTGCAGCTTCCCGATGGGATCGCCGGTCCTGTCCAGCTGAATCGGGGTCATTATGTACGGGTTGTGGCCGAGCGCAGCGATCCGGCCGAAGGTGGCATAGCTGAGCGTGTCGGTGGATCCGGCGGGCGGGAGCACGGCGAATACCGCGACCGTGACCAGCGCGGCCGTGATCAGCAGCCTGGCCGGGAACCGGGCGCCGCGGGCCACGGCCGCCAGCCCGGCGATGACGCCGCCACCGCCGAGGATCGCCGCGGCCCACAGCCCGGCGTACGTCGCCGCCACCGGCAGATGGCCGCTGATCTCCAGCATCGGCAGGCCCGACGACCAGGGCGGCGGGGGAATCGCCGGGCTGTACTTGACGGCCGATGCCACGATCATGATCAGGATTGAGCTGCCGATCCCGGTGGCCGCTGCCCAGGTGAGGTTCCGGGTCAGGCGGGCCGACGCGGGTGTCGCTGGCTCCTCCGGGCGCGGTGAGCCGGTGCCTGTGGCAGTGCTCGCGGCGGAACTCACTATGCCTGCTCGTCCCGGTTGCTAGTTCGTGGCTGATCGCCAATTTTCTGCGCCGGTGTCCCGATCGCGGATGACTGGCAACACAGTACCCGAATCGTGACCGCTGACTAGGAGCCTGCTGAAGGGCCGGCGGATACCGGGAACCCGGCTGGCGGCCAGGTGCTCGCCTGGCGGCTTTAGCCGCATCGTGTCAGGCCGCGCAGTAACCGGTCCGGGGCGGCGGCAGGCTGGAGCGCCGGTACGTCGGGGCGGCGGGCGGCGGGCGGCCGGCGGATCTTCCAGGCCCTGGACAGGCACAGCCAGACCAGGGCGGCCAGGGCGAGAAGCAGGACAGCGGGCATCAGCCGGAACGAGAGGAGATAAGCGAGCCTGGCCAGCCAGTGCGGATGCAGCGGCGTCACGCTGCCCGGCATGAGCGCGATCGTGCCCGCCGTCAGCTGCCCGGTCACGGCCCAGTCGAGCCGGGAGGCCGGGTAGACCGCGAGCAGGCCGATGGCCATCGTGTCGTACCAGGGCAGCTGGTAGTACCAGATGAACAGCCAGGCGATGCTGATGGCCAGGGCTGGCCTGATGGCGGGCAGGCCGGGCACCGCGTCCGGGAGGCGCCCCAGCATCAGCGCGGCCAGGGCCAGGAACGCGAGCCCGACGAACAGCGACGTGGCGGACGGCAGCTGGTGCCGGAACGAGCCGGAGATCAGCTGGTAGAAGTTGTCGGCTCCGACCTTGCCCCGGCGCTTGGACAGTGAGCGGAAGATGGGCGGGCCGATCCACGCGTAGGCCGGCACCAGCGTGGCGCAGATCCCGGCCACGGCGGCGGCCAGCGCCGTGGCCGACCGGCGCAGCGCCCACGCCAGGCCGAGGCCGAGCAGCAGGTAGGTCAGCATGACGTCGGCGGCCAGGCCGACCAGCATCCCGGCGGCCAGCGCGCTGGCCGCGCGGACGCCAGGCCGCCCGGCCGCCAGCCGCCCGGCGCCGCTCAGCCCAGTGCCGGGCGGCGCGGAACGCAGCATGGTCAGGCCGAGAAGGGCCGCGCCGGCCGCCAGCACGTCGAGGTGACCGCCCGCGATCAGCGCCCAGAGCAGCAGCGGATTAACCGACCACAGCAGGTGCGCCCGGACGCGGCGGGCCGGGTCGCCGCGCAGCAGCCGGTCCAGGCCCAGCGTCACGCCGAGGAAGACGATCGCGTTCCACAGCTTCAGCCAGCCGATGATCGATGTCGCCGACGTGCCCCCGAGCCGGGCGGCCGCCCACTGCTCCGCCGTGGCCAGCGGGCCGTACAGCGACGGGTGCCTGCGCCAGATGAGGTGGGCCAGCCTGCCGATGGGATCGCCGGTGTGCCGGAGCTGTTCGGGGGTCATCAGGTAAGGGTTGTGGCCGAGCACGGCCATCCGGCCGTAGGTGGCGTAGCTGACGGTGTCCGTGGAGCCTGCCGGGGGGAGCACGGTAAGCGCCGCCACGGCGACGAGCGCGGCCGCGATCAGCACCCAGGCGGGATACCGCGCGCCTCGTGACACGGCGGCGAGCCCGGCGGCCACGCCGCCGCCGCCCAGGATCGCCGCGGCCCACAGCCCGAGTGTCACCAGGGTGTCCGGCAGCCGCAGCGGAAGCTCGACCGGCAGCGGTCCGGCCGGCCTCGGCATCGGCGGGACCGGCGCGCTGTACCTGGCGGCCGACGCCACGATCATGATCAGGATCGAGCTGCCGATCCCGAGCGCGGCCAGCCAGCCCAGGGATACCAGCCCGGAACGTGTCCCGGCTGGCTGATGACCTCCCCCGACTTCGGACATCTCTCGCTGCGGTACCCAGCCCGATGGTGCCCGAACCTGGCCCCGGCCGGTCAGCCCGGGCGGTGCCGGAAACTGTCCAGCAGGGTCTCGAGCATCTCGACCTGGCGGCCGGGCGTCACCCGGCCGGGGTACAGCACGCGCTCGGCGCTCAGGCCGTCGATGAGCACGACCAGCTGGTGCGTGGCAAGGCCCAGGTCGACCGAGCCAGCCAGCTCACCGCGGTCGCGCGCCTCGGCCAGATGCCGGTGCAGCCGGGCGCACAGGTGATCGAACTCGGTGTGCTGCAGGTCCCTGAGCTCCGCCGTTCCCAGGGCCCGGCCCCAGAAGCTGATCTCGATCTGCGCCTCGAGATCCCGCCGCTCGTCGAGGGGGAGCGCCTCGAGCATGACCACCTTCAGCGCCTTGAGCCCGCTGAGCCCGGCGGTCCCGGCGTCCATCCGGGCCGCCACCCGCCGATGGGACATGAGCAAGGCGGAACCAAGGATGTCCGCCTTGTCGTCGAAATAGTGGGCCAGGATTCCGGGCGAGCAGTTCGCCTCGCGGGCGATGGCCCTGATCGTGGCCCGGGCGATCCCGTCGCGCGCGATCACCCGCCAGGTCGCGCTGAGGATCTCGTCCCGCCTGGCATCCCAGTCGACGACCTTCGGCATGTTGCTCGCAAGCTAGTGCTGTTTTTTTGTCGGACGTCCGTCTACCATCCGGGGTAGTGTATCGCGACGATCATGGCGAGCACGCCGAGCACCGCGGGCAGCTCGTCACCTACAGCAACCGCTTGCTCGACGACGGGCTGGCCGTCGGCAGCGCAGGCAACATGAGCGTGCGCGCCGGGGACGACGTGCTGATCACGCCGTCCGGGATCCCCTACCGGGACCTGAAAGCCGCCGACATCTGCGTGATCGGCATGGACGGGACCCTGCTGGACGGCACCGCCGAGCCCTCCTCGGAGACGCCGATGCACCTGGCCGTCTACGCCGCGACGCGGGCCGGGGCCGTGGTGCATACCCATTCACCCGAGGTCATCGCGCTGTCCGCGGTGTGCGACGAGCTGCCCGCCATCCACTACGCGATCACCGGCCTCGGCGGGCCGGTGCGGGTGGCCGGGTACACCCGGTTCGGATCCGAGGGCCTGGCCAGTGCCGCGGTGGCGGCGCTGGACGGCCGCCGCGCCGCGATCCTGCAGAACCACGGGGCGATCAGCTACGGCGCCACCCTCGCGGAGGCCTACGACCGGGCGCTGCTGCTCGAATGGCTGGCGCACGTGCACCGGCTGGCGTGCTCGCGCGGGGAACCGCGGATCCTGACCGAGGCGGAGCTGGCCGAGGTGACGGCCGAGGTCCGCCGCCGCCGCTACGGCGAGGCGCGCCAGCGCCAGGACGGGCCTTAGAACACCACTAACACCTGGGAGGGTCCGCATGTCTACCACAGCAGGAGAACCTGTCGGTTCGGGGCCTGGCCATTCGCCTGGCACGGCCGTGGCCGGGGTTCCGGCCGACCCGGAGGCGGCGATCCTGGAGCGAGCCGGTTACAAGCCGGAACTCCGGCGGTCGCTGAAGTTCTTCTCGATGTTCGCGATCGCGTTCTCGATCATCTCGATCACCACCGGGATCTTCCTCAACTACGGCTTCGGCCTGGCGTACTGGGGCCCGGCGTCGATCTGGACCTGGCCCATCGTGGGCGTCGGCAACCTGATGATCGCGCTGGTGGTCGCCGAGCTCGGCACCCGCATCCCGCTGGCCGGGTATGCCTACCAGTGGAGCGCGCGGCTGGTGAACTCGACCTACGGATGGTTCGTCGGCTTCGCCGGGCTGCTGTACATGGCCGTCGGCGGCGGCGCCATCATGCTGGGCGTCGCCGCGCCGCTGCTGCTCAGCGAGTTCAACGACACCACGCCGAGCCCGCACCTGGTGCTCACGGTGGCGATCCTCCTGATGCTGCTGCCGGTGGTGATCAACATCATCAGCATCCAGGTGGCGGCGCGGGTCAACAACGTCGCGGTGTTCACCGAGATCATCGGGACCGTCGTCTTCGGCGTGCTGCTGTTCGTGCTCTGGGGGATCCGCGCCAAGCCCTCACCGTACGGCGCCGGCATCCTGACCAACACGACGTCGGTGTATCACAACCCGACCATCTACGCGTTCGCCCTGGCCGGGCTCATTGGCGTGTTCACGCTGGTCGGGTTCGAGCTCGCCGCTGACATGTCGGAGGACGCGGTCAACCCGCGGAGCAGCGTGCCGCGCGGGGTGATCTGGGCCGTGGCCGGCTCGGCGGTCCTCGGCATGATCGCGCTGATCGGCTTCACGGTGGCGATCCCCGACCTCAAGGCGGTCGAGGCGTCACCGCTGCCGTTGCTGGCCATCGCCGGCTACTGGCTGCCGTCCTGGCTGGTGAAGGTGTTCGTCGCGTTCGTCATCTTCTCGATGTTCGCGATCCTGGTGGTCGGCGCCGGGGCGCAGGCGCGGCTGTGCTACTCGATGTCGCGGGACAACATGCTGCCGTTCTCCGGGACGCTGCGGAAGGTCAACCGGCGTACCCAGACGCCGATCATCGCGCTGCTGGTGTTCGCGGTCGTCGACGTGGGCGTCATGATCTACGGGTACTTCCAGTCCAGCGCGTTCGCCACGCTGGTGGGAGCGACCGCGATCATCCCCTACATCATCTACTTCCTGATCACCCTCGGCTACGCCGTCAAGCGGCGCGCCCTGGACAGCCTCCCGGGCGCGTTCTCGCTGGGCCGGTGGGCCTGGCCGGTGATCGGCTTCGTGCTCGTGTACAGCGCGCTGATCATGTTCGTGCTGGCCGTGCCCGCGCCGTTCCGCGCCGCCGACAAGGTGGTCGGGTACGGCTTCGGCCTGGCGCTGCTCTGGTACGTCGCGGCCCTGTTCTGGCGCCTGCGCCGGGGCACGGCCGGGGTGAAGCCGCTCCAGGACTTTATCGACGCCGATCTGAAGTGACCGTTGACCGCCGTTACAGGCAAATGGTGACACCGAGCACGTCGACGCAGCTGCCCGACCCGCCCGGCGGCTTAGCCGGGCTGGGCGACGGGCTCGGCGCCGGAGTCTGGGACGGCTGCGGTGACGGGCTCGAGGTCGGCACCGGGGCCGGCGTTCCCGACGACTGAGGGGCCGGAGCCGGGCCGCCCGGCGAGGTGGTCGTGGTCTTCCCCGGCTTCGGCACCGAGCCCGGTGCCGATCCGCGCGGCCCGGGCGAGGAACCGGTCCGGCCGCCCGGCTGGCGGCCGGTGCCGGGCCCGTGGCCGGCCGCTGACCGACTGGGCGCCGGGCCTGGCCCGGCCGGCAGCGGCTGGCCCGGCTGCAGCGCCGCGGGCGGCCCGGCCGGGCCGTGCTGTAGTGAGACGCTGGTCAGCGTCGTCGCCGCGATCAGCACGGCCACTACGACCGCGGCCGTCACCGCCAGCCGGTAGGTCCAGCGACCTTCCGGGGCGCGCCGCAGGCCCGCGCCGAGGATCAGGGCCGGAAGCAGCACCGGGCTGTGCGACGAACGCCATCCGGCCGCCGGAGCCGCGCGCAGGGCCTGCCGGATCGCGGCCAGCCGCTCACGAGCGGGCAGCTCCGCGGAGACGTACACCACGATGGCGCCGTCCTCGCGGTGCGCGAACGCCCGTGTCCCCGCGGGCAGCCGGACACGCTCGAGATGGATCATGAGGTCAGCCTCCCGCCCCGGACGGCCGTCACATCCGGCCCGTGTTCCGGCCAGTCAAGCGCTGCTGTATGAAGTCCCAGATCT
Organism: uncultured Actinomycetota bacterium; assembly: GCA_963729365.1. Taxonomy (GTDB): domain Bacteria; phylum Actinomycetota; class Actinomycetes; order Streptosporangiales; family Streptosporangiaceae; genus JASHPR01. Next base: position 972,507 of record CAVSNQ010000022.1, on the reverse strand, counting down.
GCCCCGCGTCGCCGGCGTCCTCGCCGAGCACGACGATCACGTTCTCGCCGCCGGCGTCGAGGACCAGCGCGCGGTCCCCGTCGGCCGGGCGGCGCGCCGCCGTCCTGAGCGCGGACGGCACGTCGGGGGCGGCGCCAGACGGAGGCAGATAGGCCGCCAGGTCAATTCCATCGGGCTTCCCGGTTACCATCAGCCTCTCCAGTCCGGCATAAGGACGATGTCATTCCCGATGGCGGTAGATTACTGGATGACTCCGGCGGTGCAACCGATTGTGCGCAAGTTACCCAAGCGTCGGCCGGGTGCTAACGGTTTTCGCCCCGGCCGGCGGGGGTCGGCCAGTCGATCCGGCCTCAGGCCGAAGAAGATGCCGAGCATCGCGGCCAGGTCCACGATGGCGATCAGGCCGCCGATATAGGGGCCGGGCCCGCCGAGCCAGGCCAGGTAGCCGCAGAACGACAGCACGACGATCAGCGCGCCAAGCGCCCTGGGCCGCCCGGCCTGCGCCAGCCGTTCCGGAACCTCGTACGGTGCCCGGTCGACGTAGTTGGCCGTCGCGGCCTTCTCCTGGGCGATCCTGAGCCACAGGTCATAGAGTTCCGGCGCCTGCTCGCGCAGCGTGATCGCCTGTTCGACCGACAGGATCTCGGTGCGCACCGGCGGTCGCGGGAGCGCCCCAGCCAGGGGGTCGGACGGCCGTCCGGTCTCGGGAATGCGATCGCTGTCGGTCACGCGGGTAAGGTCACACCCATTTTGCCTCGGGCGTGCGGGGCTGCCTCATCACCGCACTCATTCCGGGCGCGCAGGGGGGCCCAGCTGACGTCGCCCTCATCCAGGGCGCGGCGGGCCGCCCAGCCGGCGTCGCTCTCATCTAGGGCCTGCGGGGCCGCCCAGCCGCCGTTGTCCTCATCTCTGGCGTCCGGGGCGACCTCGCGGTGCGCCGCCATGATCGTGTCCATGGCGGCGCGGAACGGGTCGGGCCGCGAGCCGGGCTCCGGAGGCGCCGGCAGGCTGCGGCGGACGAGCCGCAGGACGGTCGCGCCGGTCACGTCGAAGATCGCGGAGATGCCCACGCTGACGGAGAGCACCCGGCGAGCAGACCCCTGCGTCGGCATGAGTGATCTTTGCCCCGCCCCGGCCGGCCCAAAACCCGGGTCGGCCGGGACGGCCAGGTCAGGCCTTCCGCACGCCAAGCGGGGCGTTTGCCCCTGCTCCGAGCGTCTTGGCTAGAGTGGAGCCGTGGTGGCCCGGGGGTTCTCGGCAGCGGAGCCCGGCGGGCCGCTGTCCGGGCTGCTGGTCGCCGACTTCTCCCGCGTCCTGGCCGGCCCGTATTGCACGATGCTGCTGGCCGACCTGGGCGCGGACGTGATCAAGGTGGAGAGCCCGGGCGGCGACGACACCAGGGGCTGGGTTCCGCCGGTGCGGGACGGCGTGTCCACGTACTTCCTCGCGATCAACAGGAACAAGCGGTCGGTCGCTCTTGACCTGCGCGACGACGCCGGCCGGGCCGCAGCCGCCGAGCTGGCCCGCCGCGCCGACATCATGGTGGAGAACTTCAAGCCGGGCGGGCTGGCCAGGTTCGGGCTGGACTACGCGTCGGTCAGCGCGGCCAACCCGGCGATCATCTACGCGTCCATCAGCGGGTTCGGCGTCGGCGGCGGGAAGGACATCCCCGGCTATGACCTTGTGGTCCAGGCCATGTCCGGGCTGATGAGCCTGACCGGCGACCCGGACGGGCCGCCGTACCGGGCCGGGATCTCCGCCTTCGACGTGATGGCGGGCCTGCACACCGCGATCGGCATCCTGGCCGCCCTGCACCACCGCTCCGGCACCGGCCAGGGCCAGCAGGTGCAGGCCAACCTGATGTCCTCCGCCCTGTCCGGGATGGTGAACCAGACCAGCGCCTACGCGGCCGGCGGGGTGGTCCCGTTCCGGATGGGCAACTCCCATCCCAGCCTGTTCCCCTATGAGCCGATGCCCACCGGCGCCGGGGACATGATCATCACGGCGGGCAACGACACGCAGTTCCGCAAGCTGTGCGAGGTGCTCGGCGCGCCCGAGCTGGCCGACGATCCCCGGTTCGCGAGGACGGGCGACCGCACCGCCAACCGGGAGCTGCTGCGCCCGATGCTCGTCGAGCGGCTCAAGCTGCGCCCCGCGACCGAGTGGTTCCGCGAGCTGACCGGGGCCGGCGTGCCGTGCGGCCCCATCAACACGGTCGACGGCGGCATCGCCTTCGCCGAGGAGATCGGCCTGGAGCCGGTGGTCATCGCCGGCCAGGGCGAGGCCGGGATGCCGACGATCAGGCACCCGCTGCGGTTCTCGGCCACGCCGCCGCGATATAAGCTCCCACCGCCCGGGCTCGACGAGCACGGCGAGGAGATCCGCCGCTGGCTGGCCGTCTCGCCGCCGGAGGAGGAAACAGGCCCATGACCGAGCCAGTTCCGCGCTTCCCGACTTCGCTGGGCACCTCCGACGCCGACACGATCACCCTGCTCGGCCAGGATCTCGCCGCGGACCTGATGGGCCAGGTCTCGTTCGGCGAGCTCGCGCTGTGGCTGGTCACCCAGCGCCGGCCCACCGCGCAGCAGGTCGCTGTGTTCGAAGCGGTGCTGGTGGCGCTGGCCGACCACGGCTTCACCCCGACCGCGATCGCGGCCCGGCTGACCTACCTGAGCGCACCGGACTCGGTCCAGGGGGCGCTCGCGGCCGGCCTGCTCGGCGGCGGGTCCCGGTTCCTCGGCGTGACCGAGGACACCGGCCGGTTCCTGGCCGACGCGCTGGCCGCCGCGGGGGAGCCGCTGCCCGCCGACGACGCGGGCTGGGATGCGCTCGCGCTGGCCGCCGTGCGGCGAGCCCGCGAGGACGGGCGGCTGATCCCCGGGCTCGGCCATCCCGTGCACAAGGTCACCGACCCGCGCACGCCGGTGCTGATCCGGATCGCCGAGGAGCAGGGGCTGCACGGGCCGCACCTGCGCCTGTTCGAGGCGGTCGGCCGGGTCCACCCGCAGGTGCTCGGCCGTACGCTGCCGCTCAACGGGGCAGGAACGTCCGGTGCGGCCCTCGCCGACCTCGGCCTGCCGGTCAGCATGCTGCGCGGGTTCGCGCTGCTGGCCAGGACCGCCGGGCTGCTCGGCCAGCTGGCCGAGGAGCAGCGCCGCCCCGTGGGCATGGATATGTACCTTACGGTCGACCGGAACGCCGAATACCTGCCCCCCGAGCACTGAGTTCCCACACCAAGCCCCTGAAACACCGAGGGAGCCGCCATGGCGACCATCGCAGCCGTCATCGCATCCACCCACCACCCGTTCTACCTTCGGGCGAGCACCGCCACCGGCGATGACCGGCCGCCGTTCGCCGACGAGTGGGTAGCCAAGATCGAGGCCTTCCGGCAGACCCTCACCCGCGCCCGCCCGGATGTGCTCGTCATGGTGGGCAGCGACCATTTCCACCAGCTGTGGCTGGACAACATGCCGCAGTTCCTCGTCGGGAAGGCGCCGTTCTACGACGCGAACTACTACAACGAGGAGCGGGAGTTCGGCCTGCCCAAGATGGGCCTGCGCGGTGACGAGGAGCTGTCCGGCTACCTGCTCCGCGGCGGGATCGACGAGGGCTTCGACCTCGCGTTCAGCAACGAGCTGCGGGTCGACCACAGCATCACCTGCCCGATCATCACCCTGCGCCCGCAGGCCGACCTGCCGATCGTGCCGGTATACACGAACATCTTCGCCCCGCCGATGCCGCAGCCGAAGCGGTTCGTCGAGCTGGGCCAGGCGATCCGCAGGCTGGTCGAGGCGTGGCCGAGCGACAAGCGGGTGGCCATCATCGGCACCGGCCACCTGTCGCTCGAGCTCGGCGGGCCGCGCCAGTTCGGCCCGCACGGCCCGGACCCCGAGTTCGACCGCCAGGCCGTGGCGTGGATCGCGTCAGGCAACCTGGAGTCCGCGCTGGCCGAGGTCAGCCTGGACAGCCTGTGGCAGCCGGGCAACGCCACCCACGGGTTCATGGACTTCATGCTGATGATGGGAGTGGCCGGGGAGAACGTCAAAGCCGACTATGCCGACTCGCTCGACCTCTTCCACACGATGGAGGCGTATTTCACCTGGTACCCGAACGGGGTGGACGTGACGTCATGAGTAAGTACCTGCTCAACAAGTTCCTCTACACCATCGACCGCGATCCGGAACTGGTCGAGCGCTACCGCGACGACCCCCGCGGCACCGTGGACTGGTGGGAAGCCGAGCGGGCGAACATGATCCTCAACTGCCCCGCGGCCGAGCGCAGCACCTGGCTGAGCTTCACCGATGCCGAGCGGGAGGCGCTGGGCAGCCAGGACTACGTCGCCCTGTTCGAGCTCGGGGCGCACAACTTCCTGACGCTGACCCTGTTCATCGCGCTGTTCGAGCGCGACTACGACGAGCCGCTCGGCTTCCAGCGCGAGTACGCCGCCCGGCTGAGTCACTGGAGCGTGCCCTACCCCGACATCGCCACCTGACCGGGAACGTGACCAGGACTCGGCTCGGCCTCACGCGGCCGCAGATCCTGGCGTTCCGGCGGCACGCCGGCGCGCTCGACGAGCGGCTTCCGCGCGGACGGCGCTCGCTTCGGCGGGCGGCCTGGGCCGGGCTGCAGGACAGCATGCCCCGGGCCGCCGTCCTATCGATCCACGCGCGGGTCGAGGGGACCGAACCGTCCACGTGGGAGGACCCCTCGCTGGTCCAGCTCTGGGGCCCGCGGTTCAACGTTTTCGTCGTCGCCGCGCGCGACCTCGCCGTCTTCTCGCTCGGGACGCTGCCCGACGATGCCAAAGGCCGGGCCAGGGCGGAGGACCTCGCCGCCCGCCTCGACGGCATCCTCGGCGGCGCGCGGATGACCTACGGAGAGGCGGGCCGCGCGCTCGGCGTGCACCCCAACAGTCTCCGGTACGCGGCAGCGACCGGCACGGTCCTGATCCGGTGGGAAGGCGCCCGGTTGCCGACCGTCTGGACCGTGCCGCCGCCCGACGTCGACCCCTGCGACGCCCGCCTCGAGCTCGCGCGCCGGTACTTGCACATCTACGGACCTGCCACGCCCGAGGCCTTTGCCCGGTGGGCAGGGATCGGCCCGCGGCATGGCGTCGCGGCGTTCGAGGCGCTCGGCAGGTCACTGACGCCGGTGCAGACACCGGTCGGCGACGCGTGGATCCTCACCCGAGACGAGGCAGCCTTCCGCGCCGCCCCGGGGCCCGTGGCGCCCGCGCGGCTGCTCCCGAGCGGCGACGCCTATCTGCTCCTGCAGGGAACCGACCGCGACCTGCTGGTCCCGGACGCCGGCTGCCGCCGCGCGCTGTGGACCCCGCGCGTCTGGCCCGGCGGCGTGCTTGTCGCGGGAGAGATCGTCGGGACGTGGCGGCGCGCGGGCGCGGTGATGACCGTGCAGCCCTGGCGGCGGCTGTCGCGCGCAGAACGCGATGCGGTCACGGCGGAAGTGGCGTCCTTGCCGCTACCCGCTATTCAGGAGCGGATCGTCGTCCGCTGGGACGACTGAGTCGGACGACGCTGGCATTGACGGCGGGCTGGCCGGCGTCTGGGTCTTCGGGGTGTCTGGCAGACTACGATCTCATGGCTGGCGCCTACGAGATGCTTGCCGCCGACTACGACTGGATGTTCGACGACGACGAGCTTGCCAACGGACGCGCGATAAACCGTCCGGCGACGGCCCGCCTGCTGCAGCAGACCAGCAGCACAAGTGCCGTGCTGGACGCGGCCTGCGGCACGGGTGTCGACGCGGCGGTGCTCGCGCGCCGGGGCTTGACGGTGTGGGCGGCCGACGGAAGCGACGCGATGGTCGAGGGTGCGGCGGCCCGGTTCCGGCGAGAGCGGCTGGCGATCCCGCTCTTGCGCAGCAGCTGGGCGGATCTTCCGGCAGCCATCGGCGAACGGTTTGACGTCGTGCTGTGTGCCGGGAACTCGCTGGTGCACGCGGCCGGCCGCGACGCGATGGTTCAGGCGCTGACCGGGCTGCGGCGGATGGCCCGCCCCGGGGGATACGTGGTGGTTGATTCCCGTAACTGGGAGAAGCTCCACGCCGAGCGCCAGATCGTTCAGGTGGCCAGCCGGGTGGTAACTCGCGCGGGACGACGGTGTTTCGTGCTCTATGCCTGGGAGATACCCGATCGCCTCGGCGACGAGCACATGGCTCATCTGGTGTTCGTCTTCGATAACGACGGCCAGATCGAGCCGCACGAATACCAGATCACGTTCCGCCCCTTCACGATCAGCGAACTGCGCGAACGGCTTGAACTCGCGGGATTGCGGGAAGTCGACACCGACTTCGATGCTTCCCGTGACCGCTACTCGGTGGTCACAGTAACGGCCTGAACCGGAGCATCTGCGTACCGTCCCCCGCTGCGGCGCTCATGCCCCGGGTACGGCCGGCCCGGGCGGCCGGTTACACGAAGTGCACCTGGGCGTGATCCGGCTCGTGGTCGACGAGCTGATCGCAGGTCGGGCAGTACCAGCGGACCTCGATGGGAGTGCCGCAGGCGAGGTGACGGGGGGAGTCGGCCTGGTCGGTATGCCTGCTGCCCCAGTGGGCGAGCAGGCGGAGCGCCCCGGCGAGGTCAGTGCCCTCGGCGGTGAGCTGGTACGCGGCACGGGGCGGCCGCTGGGAGTAGGGCCGGGCGACCAGCAGCCCATCGCGTTCAAGCCGCTTGAGGCGGTCGGACAAGATGTTCGCGGCGATGCCCGGGATCTGGCTGAGCAGGTCGTTGAACCGGCGCGGCCCGGGCAGCAGTGCCTCCACCACCAGCAGCGTCCACCGGTCGCCGACTCTGGCCAGTGCCTCGGCGAGCGGTGACGAGACGTGCTCGGGTTCAGCCATGGGCGAATCGTAGCCCCGTTGACACTCGGGTAGTTGATAGTAGATTGCAAGTTACTATCTACCGAAGGTGGCGACGATGACGATCCTCGATGAGATCGGAGCAAGCATCAGGCAACTGGCGGACGGTGCCGGGGCCTCGGTGGCGGGCATCGGGCAACGATGGGGGGCCGGCGGGCATCGTGCTGGGGGAGGGCCAGGTGCTGACCAACGCGCACAACGTGCGCGGCGATCAGGTGACGGTCACGTTCGCCGACGGGCGCACCGCGGAGGGGAGCGTCGCCGGGCACGACATCGACAGCGACCTGGCCGTCATCAGCGTCGACACCGGCGAGACTCCCGCGCTGCCGTGGGCCAGCAGCGCGTCAGCGGAGATCGGCAAGCCGGTGTTCGCCCTGGCCAACCCGGGCGGGCGCGGGCTGCGGGTGACGTTCGGGTTCGTCTCCGGCATCGAGCGGACTTTCCGCGGTCCCCGCGGCCGGCGCATCACCGGCAGCCTCGAGCACACCGCCCCACTGCTGCCCGGCTCCTCCGGCGGCCCGGTCCTGGACGCCGACGGGCAACTGCTCGGGATCAACACAAACCGCCTCGGTGAAGGCTTCTACCTGGCCATCCCGGCCGACGAGGCCCTGCGAGGCCGCGCCGATGCGCTCGCCAGCGGAGAGACCGCGACATCGCCACGGCTGGGCGTCGCCATCGCCCCGGGTCACGTGGCCAGGCGACTGCGCCGCGCCGTCGGCCTGCCCGACACCGACGGCCTGCTCATCCGCGAGGTCGTCGAAGCCAGCCCCGCGGCCCGCGCCGGCCTCGCCCCGGGCGACCTGATCGTGGCGGCCGCGGGCCAGCCCGCCCGCACACCCGATGACCTGTTCGACGCCCTCGCGGCGGCCCGCGGCGGCACCCTCGAGCTCAAGGTCGTGCGCGGTACCGACGAGCGGACCCTCCAGGTCACCTTCACCGAGCCCGGCCAGAACGCATAACCGTCCTCAGCGGCCAGGCGGATCACGCTCGACAACACGCCGTGGGCGCGCGGGCCGCCGTGCCGTCAGTAGGGTCGGGGCGTGCGGTTCGAGCAGCGGCTGCGGGACGGGATCCACTCCGGTGCGATCGTCCTGGCCTTCCGGCGCTGGAAGCGCAGCCAAGTCGTGCCCGGCCGCCGCTACCGCACCGGGATCGACATGGTCGAAGTCGAGTCGGTGGACGTGGTCGAGCCGTCATCGGTGGACGCCGCCCAGGCACGCCAGGCCGGGTATGCGAGCATCGGCGAATTGGTGGCCGACCTGCGCGGTGACCCGGCTTGGCCGGTTTACCGCATCCGCTTGCGACGAATCGACGGGCCAGACCCCAGGGACGAGCTGGCCAGCGCCGCCAGCCTGACCGAGGCGGACGTCGCGGCAATCACAGCCAGGCTGGCCCGGATGGACAGGTCAAGCAGCCGCGGGCCGTGGACCGGCGCGGTGCTCGCGCTGATCGCTGACCGGCCCGGCATCGTGTCCACGGTCCTGGCTGAAGCCATGGGCTGGGAGCGGCAGGACTTCAAGCTGCACGTCAGGCGGCTGAAGGAAATCGGGCTGACCCTCAGCCTCGACGTCGGCTACCGGTTGTCACCGCGCGCCGAGTCGTACCTGAGCTACCTGCGGACCCGGTGAGCGGCTCTCCGTATGCTGGCGGTCTTACCGGCCGGGATGGTCGATGTCTACCGGCGGCAGGTCCTGCACCTGCTGCTTGGTGATGCTGAGCTGGATACCGTCGTCGAGCACAGTCACGGCGCCGATCGGGATGGCCACTTCCTTGCGGCCCCACAGGTGTCCCTCCTGAAGGAGCACGTGGGTTACATGGTGGCTGCCCGGGTCGATGACAAGCCCCTGCACCTGCCCGATGTCGCCGTCGGTGGCCAAGACGGGGTCGCCGCGGCGCACGGCCACCTCTCCCCGGGGGACGGAGTCGTAGGTGACGCTCTCGCCGGGCTGGCCCAGGTATGAGCGCAGGCCGTAATGGGCCATTTCCAGCACCTGGTCCGCGTGGTAGCCGGGGTATGGATTGCCGCCGGGCAGGAAGTGCTTCTCCTCGCCGCGTTCGAGCTTCTCGAACTCCGCCACGGTGCAGCGGAGCCGGATCTGGCCCGCCGAGGCGTCGACCAGGCCGAGGGGAACAAGCCGGCCAAGGCCATGCCCATGCGCCGGTTTGACCACAAGATGGGTGACCGACCCAGCGACCGGGTCAACCACCACGCGGCTCACCTGTCCGCAGACCCCATCAGTACAGCTGGCGTCGGCTCCGATCGTGAACGGTGTCACCTCTGCCATCGCGGCCCTCCTTGCTTCCCTGGACTTTAGCGCGAACCCAGCCAGCCACAGCGCCTTCAACGGCCGGACCGCGAGGAGCGCAACCTCAGGCGGCGCTCGTTCGCGGCGCGCTGACGGCCACGGCGGTGTAATGCACCGTGAAGCTGCCCCCGCCGCGTCGATGGCGGCGCCGATGCCGGCCAGCAGTTCTTTCAGCGTGGCCGGCCGGAACAGGCTGTGGCCGCCAACCGCGGGCACCAGGTCGGCGGGCGATGACTAACCGCGGATGAGGCCGAGGGCGCGGGCCCGGCTGACCGCCTCGTCGCGGCTGTGGACGCCGAGCCGCTTATACAGGCGGACTGCTCGCTCCTTGGCTGCCGCCCGGGAGATGCCCAGCTTGTCGGCGATGACCGAGAAGGGGAGGGGCTTGGCCAGATAGCGGAGAACCTGGGCCTCGGCCATGGTGATCGACGCCGCCCTGACCCGTTCCTCGGCCTCGCCGGTCGCCTCCACGGCCACCTCGTCGGCCGCGGAGATGGTCGCGAGGGACCTCGCCAGGGACGCGGCGGTCACCTCATCGGCGGCTTCCACGACGGCGGCGTCTTCGGCTACCGACTCAGCCGCTGCCTGGTCGGCGGCGGCCACGATGAGGCCGGCCGTGGTCAGCGCCGCGACTGCCTCGTGGGCCGCCGCCTCCTCCACCAGCCCGGCCGTGATCAGCGCCTGGATGGCGCTGGCCGCCGCGGCCGACTGGATCCGCTCAGAATCGGCCACCGCCTCGGCCGCCTCGGCTTCGGCTACCGCCGCCGTGAGCAGGGCGTCGGCCTCAGCGGCCTGGGCCAGCGCGATCACCTCGGAGGCCTCCTCCATGGCCGCGACCTCGGCTCCCACCACCAGCCCGGCGTCGGCGGTCAGGAAGCCCTCGCCGATCAGCGTGCCGCCGGTCTCGGCGATGGCGTCAAAGAGCGGGGCCGCCCAGTAGTGCTCGACGAGCAGGAAGGCCACGGCGGTGCCCGGCGGCAGAGACTCGGCCAGAGCCTGCGCGTCGGCCGGGTCGAAGCCGGCCGCGCCGTCGGCCGGCGACAGGGCCGGGCCGCCGTCCATAACGGGCACGACGGCCGCCAGCAGCGAGCCGAAGTCCTCGTCATCACCGATGGCCAGCCGCTCGATGGTGCCGTCCTGGCTCTTGGCCACGAACAGCATGTCGAGCAGGCGAAGAACTCCCCGGCCGCGGAGCCGGTCGACCTCGGCCAGGATTCGATCCTCGGAATCGCCCTCGCGACTGAAGCTCAGGGCGATTACCTGAAGCGGTGCGGTCATCGTTGCCCTCCCGTTCCGGCTCGTAATGGCGCCGACGGTACCACCTGGCCCGAATCCAATTGGGACTGGCCGGCGGAGGCGTGTATCTTCTGCCCGACACGCAGTTTCTGACATTCACGTTTCCTAGACTCCAGAGGGCGCTGACAGGCATGCGCTGGTCGCAGCTCCACATCCCAACGTTGCGCGAGGATCCGGCCGACGCCGACGCGGCGAGTCACCGGCTGCTGCTGCGCGCCGGGTTCATCCGCCAGCTCATGGCGGGCCACTACTCCCAGCTGCCGCTCGGCGTGCGGGTCCTGGCCAAGATCACCAACGTGATCCGGGAGGAGATGAACCGGATCGGCGGCCAGGAGTTCCTCCTGCCCTGCATGCAGCCGGCCTGGATCTGGGAGAAGAGCGGGCGGCTCGAGGTGATAGGCGAGGAGATGTTCCGGCTCACTGACCGCAAGGGCGCCGAGCTGGTCCTGGGGTTTACCCACGAGGAGATCTTCGCCTACCTCGCGACCGAGCTGTCCTCCTACCGGGAGCTGCCGCAGTTCTGGTACCAGTTCCAGACCAAGTTCCGCGACGAGCCCCGGCCGAAGAGCGGGCTGCTGCGGGTGCGGGAGTTCACGATGAAGGACTCCTACAGCTTCGACCTCGATGAGGCCGGGCTCGACGTCTCGTTCGAGGCGCACCGCGGCGCGTACGAGCGGATCTTCGCCCGGCTCGGCATTCCGGCGATCGGGGTAGAGGCGTCGAGCGGGAACATGGGCGGCAGCGACTCGGTCGAGTTCATGTGCCCGGCGGACGCGGGCGAGGACCTGGTCGCGCGCTGCGGCAACTGCGACTACGCCGCCAACCTGGAGAAGGCGACCTCGGCGCTGCCGGCCATCGAGGACGAGCCGGGCCCGGCAGCGCCCGAGCCGCTGCCGACCCCGGGCGTGCGCACGATCGACGACCTGAGCCAGCGGTACGGAAAGCCGGGCGACCGGCAGATCAAGACGCTGGTCTACGTGATCGGCGGCCAGATCACCCTGGTCCTGCTGCGCGGTGATCACCCGCTCGCCGAGCAGAAGCTGGCCGACGCGACCGGGTCCGGCGACATCCGGCCCGCCCAGGCCGACGAGATCCGCGAGGCGCTCGGCGCGTCGCCGGGCAGCCTCGGCGCGGTCGGGGTCACCGGGCTGCCGATCATCGCCGACCTGGCGCTGCAGGGCCGGCGGAACATGACCACCGGCGCGAACATCGACGACGCGCACCTGACCGGCGTCGACGTGAACCGGGACATCGCCGTCAGCACCTGGGCGGACCTGCGCGAGGTGACCGCCGGGGAGCCGTGCCCGCGGTGCGGCACCCCGCTGGAGATCATCCGGGCGATCGAGGTCGGGCACATCTTCAAGCTCGGCCGCAAGTACACCACCGCGCTCGGCGTCTCCGTGCTCGGCCCGGACGGCCGGAGCATCGTCCCGATCATGGGCAGCTACGGGATCGGCGTGGACCGTGCGATGGCGGCCATCGCCGAGGTGCACCACGACGACGCCGGCCTGGCCTGGCCGGTGGCCGTGGCGCCCGCCGAGGTGACCGTGCTGCTGCTGTCGCCGAAGGACGGGGCCGCGCGGGAGGCCGCCGAGACGCTCTACCGCGAGCTGCAGGCCGCGGGCGCGGACACGCTGATCGACGACCGGGACGAGCGCCCGGGCGTGAAGTACCGGGACGCGGAGCTGACCGGGATTCCGTGCCGGGTCGGCGTCGGCAGCCGTGACCTAGCCGACGGCGTCGTAGAAATCGCCAGCCGGGCGACCGGCGAGAAGGAGCGGGTGCCCACGGCGGAGGCCGTCAGGCACGTGCTGCGGTACCTGTCCTCCCAGCGCGCTTCCGCAGCCGCAATCGGCTCTTGACCTGGGCCGTGCGCCTGGCCGGCTGCGGATCGGAACCAGTTGGAGGCAGGGCCGCAGGGCCGACCACCACACGCTCGTTGTGGCTGGCCAGTGCGCTCCAGTCCTGGCTCTTGCTGGACATCGGACCCTCCCGCATGTCTCGCGTCCGGCGGCAGCGCATGTGCCCTGCCGCCATATAAGACACGTCTGAGGTACCCATCAGGCCACTCCCAGACCGTAACGAACGCATAACTTCTTGGCCGGCTGGCCGCCGAACGGGTAAAAAGCGGGTCCGGAGCGCTGTTCGCGGTCGGTCAGAGCCTGGACCAGGCCTGGGTCAGCACGCTGCGCAGGATCTGCTCCATCTCGTCGAAATGCTCCTGGGTGCAGGTCAGCGGTGGGGAGAGCTGGATGACCGGGTCGCCGCGGTCGTCGGCCCGGCAGATCAGGCCCGCGTCGAACAGCGCGTGGGACAGGAAGCCCCGGAGCAGCCGCTCGGACTCGTCGTCGTCGAACGTCTCGCGGGTGGCCTTGTCCTTGACCAGCTCGATCCCGTAGAAGTAGCCGGCGCCGCGCACGTCGCCGACGATGGGCAGGTCGAGCAGCTTCTCGAGCGTGGCCCGGAACGCCGCCTCATTCGCCCTGACGTTGCCGAGCAGGTCCTCCTTCTCGATCACGTCCAGGTTGGCCAGGGCGACCGCGCAGGAGACCGGGTGCCCACCGAACGTGATCCCGTGCAGGAAGGTCGCGGCGCCCTCGGCGAACGGCTCCATCAGCCGGTCGCTGGCCAGCATCCCGCCGAGGGGGGAGTAGCCGGACGTGACCCCCTTGGCGAACGTGATCACGTCCGGCTGGTAGCCGTACCGCTCGGAGCCGAAGTAGTAGCCCAGCCGGCCGAACGCGCAGATCACCTCGTCGGAGACCAGCAGCACTCCGTACCGGTCGCAGATCTCCCGCACCCGCTGGAAGTAGCCGGGCGGCGGCGGGAAGCAGCCGCCGGAATTCTGCACCGGCTCGAGGAACACCGCGGCGACCGACTCGGGGCCCTCGCGCAGGATCGCCCGCTCGATCTCGTCGGCCGCCCAGGCGCCGAACGCGGTCAGGTCGTCGGCCACGAACGCGGGCGCCCGGTAGAAGTTCGTGTTGGGCACCCGCACGCCGCCCGGGGGCAGCGGCTCGAACGGCTCCTTGATCGCGGGCAGGCCGGTAATCGCCAGCGCGCCCATCGAGGTGCCGTGGTAGGCGATGTCGCGGCTGAGCACCTTGTAGCGCCCCGGCTGGCCGATGGCCTTGAAGTACTGCTTGGCCAGCTTCCAGGCCGACTCCACTGCCTCCGAGCCGCTAGAGGTAAACCACACCCGGTTCAGGTCGCCCGGAGAAAGCTCCGCGAGCCGCTGGGCCAGCTCGATGGCGCGCGGGTTCGCGTAGGACCACAGCGGGAAGTAGGCGAGCTCGCTGCCCTGGCGGGCCGCGGCCTCGGCGACCTCCTTGCGCCCGTGCCCGATCTGGCTGACGAACAGCCCGGCCAGCCCGTCCAGATAGCGCTTGCCGTGGGCGTCGTAGACGTACTGGCCCTCGCCGCGCACGATGACCGGCACGTCGCTGTCGGCGTACGAGCCCATCCGGGTGAAGTGCAGCCACAGGTTCCGCTTGGCCGCGGCCTGCTGCGCCGTGGTGTCCTGTGCCTCGTCCCGGCCCGGTGAAGTACTGGTCATCTGGTCCCCCAGCTATATGTCTGCTTGCGCAGCTTCAGATACACGAACGTCTCTGTCGCGGTCACGCACGGGATCGCGCGCACCCGGCCGAGAATCTCCAGCAGCTGGTCGTCGTCCTCGCACACGGTCTCGATCAGCAGGTCGAAGGAGCCGGCGGTGATCACCACGTAATCGATCTCGGCCATGCCCGCGAGCTGGTCAGCGACCTGCTCCAGGTCCCCGCTGCACCTGATCCCGATCATGGTCTGGCGGCGGAATCCCAGCGTCATCGGGTCGGTGACCGCGACGATCTGCATCGCACCGGCCTCGAGCAGCCGCTGGACCCGCTGGCGCACCGCGGCCTCGGACAGGCCGACCGCCTGCCCTATCGACGCATACGAACGTCGGCCATCCTGCTGCAGCTGCTCGATGATCTCCTTGGAGATATCGTCGAGGAGGATGCGGACCTGGCCGCTTCCGTTGCCGCGACGCGGCCCGGCAGCGTCACTGCGCCTCCGGTTGCCCGGGGCCAGGGGCGTCCCCGCCATGCGATTGCTCCCTCCGCATGGCAATCCTGTCACGTTCGCCGCCCCTGTCAACTGATTCCGCAGTAACAGGTTAGTTTAGCTACTAATTCACTTGTGCTGGCTGGAAAGGAGCACGGTGCCGACGACGGGGCAGGAGGCGGGCATCGGCGCGGCGCGGGCCGCCGCGGCGCTGGCGGACTGCCGGCCGGTGCCGTACTGGCTGGACCGCCCGGACGCGCCCCCGGCGGCGCCCGCGCTGACCGGCGGCACCGGCGCCGGGCTGGCCGTGATCGGCGGCGGATTCACCGGTCTGTGGACCGCGCTGATGGCGACCGAGCGCGACCCGTCGGCCGATGTCGCGCTGCTGGAAGCGCGAACCATCGGCTGGGCCGCGTCCGGCCGCAACGGCGGCTTCTGCTCGGCCAGCCTCACCCACGGGATCGCCAACGGGATGGCCAGGTTCGGCACCGAGATGCCCGACCTGGTGCGGCTGGGGCAGGCCAACCTCGACGGGATTGCCGCCACGATCGAATCCCGCCGCATCGACTGCGCGTTCGAGCGCACCGGCGAGCTCGTGGTGGCCACCGCGCCATGGCAGCTGGACGGCCTGGCCGGCGACGCCGCGGCCGCCACCGGGTATGGCGAGGATGTCGTGCTGCTCGACGCCGGCGCGGTCCGGGCCGAGGTTGACTCCCCGACCTACCTGGGCGGCGCCTGGTACACCGGCGGCTGCGCGATCCTCGACCCGGCCCGGCTGGCCTGGGGGCTACGGCGCGCCTGCATCGAGTCCGGGGTGCGGATTTACGAGAACACCCCGGTGCGGGCGATCTCCGACGCGGGCCGGGGCGGCCTGTGCCTGTCCACCCCGCGCGGCAGCGTGCACGCGGCCCGGGTCGCGCTCGGCACCGGCGTCTACCGGCCCCTGCTGCGCAGGCTCCGGCACTACCTGGTTCCGGTGTACGACTACGCGCTGGTCACCGAGCCGCTGTCGGCCTCGCAGCTGGCCGGCCTCGGCTGGCCGCACCGGCAGGGCCTCGCGGACCTGGCCAACCAGTTCCACTACTACCGCCTGACCAGCGATAACCGGATCCTGTGGGGCGGCTATGACGCGGTGTACTACAACGGCGGACGAATCACCTCGGCGCAGGATCAGCGGCCCGAGACCTTCGCCACGCTGGCGGCGAACTTCTTCGACACGTTCCCTGGCCTAGCCGGAGAGGTCCGGTTCACGCACGCCTGGGGCGGCGTGATCGACACCTGCAGCCGGTTCTGCGCGTTCTACGGCACCGCCTACGGCAAGCGGCTGGCCTACGCGGCCGGCTACACGGGCCTGGGCGTCGGCGCGAGCCGGTTCGGCGCGAACGTGGTCCTTGACCTGCTGGGCGGCGAGCAGACCGAGCGGACCGAGCTGGCCATGGTGCGCACCAAGCCGCTGCCGTTCCCGCCCGAGCCGGTCAGGTCGGCCGTCATCCAGCTGACCCGTGCCTCGCTGGCCAGGGCCGACCGCAACGAGGGTCGCAGGGACGCCTGGCTGCGCACGCTGGACCGGATGGGCCTCGGCTTCGACTCATGACCGCGCCGCGCCCCGGCGTGCCCGGCTCAGCCGCGGCAGGTGACCTGCGCGGGATCGGTGGTGACCTGGTCCCGGGCAGAAACCTCCGACAACGTCCGGCCGCAACACGGCATCAGCATGTCGTCAGGAGACGGGCTGCGATGCGTCACCGCGGATGACGCTTTACGGTGGTGAGGGTCACGACCTCTGGCTAAAGACTCTGGAGCGCCGACTTGTTCGGTACTGAGCGTTTTTACTTCGCCTGGGGTAGAAGTTCCGAGTTCATCCTTGTTTTTCCGGACAAGCTTACGCCTGCGCGGGATGCGGGGTCCCATGGCTGGATGATAGGGGCGAGCATCTGCACGTACCAGTACTTGCGGCTATTAGGCCACTGGCCAGCTACGAGAGCGTGGCCAATAAGCTACCACCATGCGTCGTATATGAGATACCATACATGACATCACCTGGTTTGGCAGTGGCAGCAAACCGGTACCGAGCGGGAGGAATGACCAGAACAGTCATGGGCGGTACCGTCACTCCCGGGAGCGGGGCCTTCCTCACCGGGTCCGTCGGGGCGATCCCGCTGCGGACCGTGGCCGTGCTTGACGCGATCAAGCACGCAATCCTGGCCGGGGAGCTGAAGCCAGGCCAGAGCCTGGTCGAGGCGGAGCTCGCCCAGGCGCTCGGCGTCTCCAAGACCCCCGTGCGGGAGGCGCTCAAGACCCTGGCCGGCGCTGGCCTGGTGACGATGAGCCCCTACCGTGGCGCAGCCGTACGGGTGATCGACGGCGAGCAGGCGTACGCCATCTACGACATGCGGCTGCTGCTCGAGCCCGAGGCCGTGCGCCGCGCCGCGGGCCGGGGCGGCGGCTGGGACGCCGCGCGCACGGCACTCGAGCGCGCCGACACCTCATCCGACGAGGCCGAGCGGAGCCTGGCCAACCGCGAGTTCCACCGCGCGCTGTACCTGGACTGCGGTAATCCGCTGCTGGTCGGGGTCCTGGACGACCTGCGGGACCAGACCGCGCTGGTCTCGGCGGCGGCGTGGCAGCAGCAGCCGTCCTGGCGGCAGGAGGCGGGCGAGCACCGCGCGATCCTGGCCGCCGCGGCCGCGGGCGACGCCGCCCGGGCCGGCACGCTGCTCGCCGCACACATCGGAAGCTTCGCCGCCCGTCACTTCCCAGGAACAGGCGATGCTCGTGAGTCTTGATCCCGATACCGCGGAGCGGCTGAAGAGCGCCATCGCGACGGTCGTCGCGATCCCGGTGACTCCGTTCGACGACGCCGGCGATATCGACTGGGACGCGCACGCCCGGGTGGTCAGGCGCCTCACCGACGGCGGGGTCACGGTCCTCACCCCCAACGGCAATACCGGCGAGTTCTACTCGCTGACCCCGGACGAGGCGCGGCGGGTCACCGAATCGGCCATCAACACAGTGGCCGGCCACGCCGATGTCATGGTCGGCGTCGGCCTGGACACGGCCACCGCGATCAACGCGGCCAGGCACGCCGCCGTCGCGGGCGCGAGCATGGTGATGGTCCACCAGCCGGTGCACCCCTACGTCTCGGCTGAGGGCTGGCTGGCCTACCACCAGGCCATCGCGCAGGCGGTCCCGGACACCGGGGTGGTGCTGTATATCCGGGATGCCCGGATCGACGGGCCGCTGATCGGCCGGCTGGGGGAGATCTGCCCGAATGTCATCGGCGTCAAGTACGGGGTGCGCGACCCGGTCAGCTTCGCCGCCGCGGCCAGGGACGCGGGCCCGGGCCGGTTCACCTGGCTGGCCGGCCTGGCCGAGCTGACCGCGCCGGGGCTGTGGCCGGCCGGGGCCCGCGGGTTCACCTCGGGCCTGGTCAACGTGGCTCCGGCGATCCCGGCCGCCATGCTCGCCGCGCTGCGCTGCGCCGACTTCGACGCGGCGATGAGCATCTGGGACACGATCAGGCAGTTCGAGGAGCTGCGCGGCGCCGACTCGTCGGCCGACAACGTCAGCGTGGTCAAGGAGGCGCTGGCGCAACTCGGCGTGTGCGGCCGGGCCGTCCGCCCGCCCAGCCGGCTGCTCACCGGGCCGGCGCGCGCACAGATAGCCGAGATCCTCGCGGCATGGGACCTGCAACGGGCTGAGGAGACGTCGTGAGCAAGGGCCGGAAGACGCCGCAGCAACTTCGCAGCTACCGGTGGTTCGGCGGCGAGGAGCCGGCCGGGAGGCCGGCCTGCGCACCGTCAGTCACCGGTCGCGGATGCGCCAGCTGGGCATCGCGGCCGAGGAGCACCTCGGCAAGCCGGTCATCGCGATCCTGAACACCTGGGCCGAGATCAACCCCTGCCACATGCACCTGCGTGAGCGCGCCGAGCAGGTCAGGCGCGGGGTGCTGGAGGCCGGCGGGTTCCCGTTCGAGTTTGGTGTCGGCACGCTCTCCGAGACGTTCCAGAAGCCGACCCCGATGCTCTACCGCAACCTGCTCTCGATGGAGACCGAGGAGCTGCTCCGCTCGTATCCGGTCGACGGCGCGGTGCTGATGGGCGGCTGCGACAAGACCACCCCGGCACTGCTGATGGGCGCCGCGAGCGCGGGCATCCCGGCGATCTTCGTGCCGGCCGGGCCGATGCTGCGCGGCAATTTCCGCGGCACGCCGCTCGGCAGCGGCACCGACCTGTGGAAGTACTGGGACGACTACCGGGCCGGGCTGATCGGGGAGTGCGAGCTGACCGAGCTCGAATGCGGGATCGCCCGGTCGCCCGGGCACTGCATGACGATGGGCACCGCCTCCACCATGACCTCGGCCGCCGAGGCGCTCGGCATGACCCTGCCGGGTGCCGCGTCGATCCCGGCGGTCGACTCCGCCCACTACCGGATGGCATCGGCCAGCGGCCGCCGGGCCGTCGAGATGGCCTGGGAGGGCTTCACCCCGGACCGGGTGCTGACCCGTGTCGCCTTCGAGGACGCGGTCGCGACCGTGCTCGCGCTCGGCGGCTCGACCAACGCGCTGATCCACCTCATCGCGATGGCCGGGCGCTGCGGCGTGCCGCTCACCCTGGACGACTTCGACGCGATCGCCCGGCGCGTCCCCGTCCTCGCGAACGTCCGGCCGGGCGGCGCCTACCTGATGGAGGACTTCTATTACGCCGGCGGGCTGCCCGCGCTGCTCGGCCAGCTGGCCACGGTCCCCGGGGCGCTGCACCTCGACCGGGTGACGGTCACCGGCGGGACGCTCGGTGCGGCGCTGAGCACCGCCGCGGTCCACAACGAGGACGTCATCCGCTCCCCGGACCGGGCGCTGTCCGCCGAGGGCGGCGTGGCGGTGCTGCGCGGCAACCTCGCCCCGGACGGGGCGGTCATCAAGCACATCGCCGCCGATCCGCGGCTGCTCAAGCACACCGGCCCGGCGGTCGTCTTCGACAGTTACCAGCAGATCAGGGAGCGCATCGACGACCCATCGCTGCAGATCACCGCGGACTCGGTGCTGGTACTGCGGGGGACCGGGCCGCTGGGCGGGCCGGGCATGCCGGAGTACGGGATGCTGCCGATCCCCCGCTACCTGCTGGCCGCCGGGGTGCGTGACATGGTGCGGATCTCTGACGCGCGGATGAGCGGGACCAGCTACGGGGCCTGCGTGCTGCACGTCGCGCCCGAGTCGTTCGCGGGGGGCCCGCTGGCCCTGGTGCGCACCGGCGATCTGGTCACCCTCGACGTCGCGGCCAGGTCGCTGCGCCTGGAGGTCGCCGATGCCGAGCTGGCCAGGCGCCGCGCGCAATGGCATCCGCCGGCGCCGAGATACCAGCGCGGCTACGGGGCGCTGTACAGCGAACACGTCACCCAGGCCGACCAGGGCTGCGACTTCGACTTCCTGGCCCGGCCGGGCGCCACCGCCGAGCCGGACCCGCGCTGACGTGTTAGACCTCCGCGCGGGCGGGTAGCTGGTCCCGCGCGGAGGTGGCCAATGAGGCTCAATGGCGAGTTCCACTCATCCCGGCGGCCAGCGCGCCCAGCTGCGGCCGGCCTGCTGGCCGGAGCGCTGGCGCTGGCCGTGAGCGGGGCGCTCGCGCTGGCCGCGACCGGCGCGAGCGCGGCCACCGCCGCGACGGCGACCGCCCCGCCTTACAACTGCGCGCCCAACGGGCCCGCGGGCAACCAGACGATCTACGGCACGTTCGGCGACGCCAGCGTGCTCGGCTGGACCGGCAACACCCAGGCCGTCACCGCGTGCCTGGGCGGGAGCTTCTTCGTGGACACCAGCCCGGCCGGCGCCGGGCCCGGCAGCGGCTCAACCGCCGCGGTCACCGGGACGACCTACGGCTACGGCGTCTACAACGACACCCCGACCACGTGGGCCAACGCGGACGGATACCTCCCGGCGCTGGTGACCGCGTTCCGCTCCGGCGGCGCCCGCATCTCGATCACGAACTTCGGCGATGAGGTCACGATCGGGGGCCACGCCTACGTGGCGATCTACAGCCGGGTGGCGGTGTCGAACCCGACCGCGCACGCGCTGACCATCGACCCGGAAGCGTCGCCCGGCCTCATCCCGCTGAACCCGTCGGCCCCGATGGCGGTGCCGCCCGGGGGCACGGTGGATCACGACTACGTGGTGGCCTCTGACCGCTTCGGCGGCAGCTACCCGTGGCCGTCGGACGCCGCGCTCGCCGCGGCGGGCGGCTTCGACCAGCACTTCGCCCACATGCGCGGGTACTGGAACGCCCAGCTGGCCGGCATCGCGCAGATCCTCACGCTGCCCGACCAGAGCCTGGTCGACGCCTACCGGACCGGGTTCATCTACACCCAGATCATCCGGGCCGGTGACGAGCTGAAGACCGGCGCCAACGGCTATGACAAGGAGTTCAGCCACGACGTCATCGGCATCCTGGCCAACCTGTTCACCCAGGGCTACACCACCGGCGCCCACGCGCTGCTGGACCGCGCCCGCTACGTGATCGGCACCCAGACCCAGTACGACGACGGGGTCTGGACGTATCCCTGGGTGTGGGCCATCTACCTGCTGAAGACCGGCGACCTGAGCTTCGTCAAGGCCAACTTCGACACCGAGGGCCCGGCCTGCCCGACCGAGCCGAGCATCTCCGACACCGCCCACCTGATCGCCACCGACCGCACCGGGCCGGGCGGGATCATGGAGGAGACCAGCGACATCGACGCGAACGGTTACTGGACGATCGACAACTACGAGGCGCTGATGGGGCTCGCGGCTTACCGCTGGCTCGCCCAGCAGGTCGGGAACACCGCCCAGGCCGCGTGGGCCGCGTCCGAGTACGCCAGCCTGCTGACCGCGACGAACAAGACCCTCGACGCGACGATCTCGGCCAACCACCTGAACTACCTGCCGTGCTCGATGGTCGAGCCGAATACCGATAACCGGTGCGTCAACGCGGAGGACGCCAACTGGGCCGCGCCGTTCCTGTTCGGGCGCTGGGCCTGGGACGGCTACCTGTTCGGAGCCCCGCTCAGCGGCCCCGGGATCAGCCTGATCGACGCCACATACGACTACGGCTTCGCCCGGCTGGCCGGCCAGCTGCCGCCGGACACCTTCGGCGGGTACCCGACCCAGTACTACAGCACCGCCTACAACGCCGGGTACGGGGAATGGGGCCTGGCCAGCAACGCGCACCGGGACCAGGGCATCCTCAGCTACGAGTTCATGATCGCGAACGGGCAGAGCGGCCCGTACTCGTGGTGGGAGAGCCAGCAGTTCCCGAATCCCGGCTCGCCGTGGACCGGGACGCACCCCGAGAACGGCAACGGCTCGTCACCGCACGCGTGGGGGATGGCCAACGCCAACATGGTGCTGCTCGACTCGCTGGCGGCGCAGCGCGCCGACGGCAGCCTCATCGTCGGGCGCGGCGTGCCCAATGACTGGGTCAGCGGCGGCCAGGTCATCAGCCTGGCGAACTTCCCGACCACCGGCGGCCATCACCTCGGGCTGACCATCCGGACCAGCGGCGCCGCCGTGACGCTGACCCTGACCGGCCAGCCGCCCGCCGGAGACGTGCTGTTCCAGCTGCCCGCGTTTGTCGGCAACATCGCCTCCGCCAGCGCCGGCGCGGTCAGCGAGGCCACCGGCACCGTCACGCTCGGACCCGCCGTACGCACGGTCACCGTCACGCTGAAGCACCAGGAGTAACGGGACTCCCGAGCGAGCCCGGCACTGTTCGGCCTGGTCAGGCGGTCTAGTCCCTGAAAGACTGGAAATAAGGGAACTTCCGCGCCACGGCGACGGCGGGCGGGAGAGGTGTCGGGACATGGGCAAGGAACGGCTGGCGCGGTACAGCCTCGCGGGCCCGGAGAACCAGGCGGCGGTGGACGCGGGCCTCGCCGGCGCCGACTGGTTCCGCAGCGAGGTGCCGCGCAAGCGGATGAAGGAGCTGATCCGGCGCTCCGACTACCCGGCCATCCGGGACACCGCGATCTGGCTCGGCCTGATGGCCTTGTTCGCCGGCCTGGGCATCGCGCTGTGGGGCAGCTGGTGGGCGGTGCCGTTCTTCCTGGCCTACGGCACCCTCTACGGCTCGACGTCCGACTCCCGCTGGCATGAGACGGGGCACGGGACCGCGTTCAAGACGCGCTGGCTCGACGAGGGCCTCTACCAGCTCGCCTCCTTCATGATCATGCGCGACCCGACGGTGTGGCGGTGGAGCCACGCCCGGCACCACACCGACACCCTGGTCCTGGGCCGCGACCCGGAGATCGCCGCGATGCGCCCGGCGCGGCTGGCCAGACTGCTGGCGAACTTCGTCGGCCTCGTTGACGTGCCGCTCGCGTTCCGGCTGATGTTCCTGCACGCGTCCGGGCGGCTGACCGCCGACGAGGCGGACTTCGTCCCTGAGCCCGAGCGGCACAAGGTGTACCGGACCGCCCGGATCGACCTGGCCATCTATGCCGTCACCATCGCGTCGGCGATCGCGTTCCGGTCGTGGCTGCCGGTGCTGCTGATCGGCGGGCCGCGCCTGTACGGCGCATGGCTGCTCAACGTCTATGCCCTCACTCAGCACGCGGGCCTGGGCGAGAACGTGCTCGACCACCGGCTCAACACCCGCACCGTGAAGATGTGCGCGGTCAACCGGTTCCTGTACTGGAACATGAACTACCACGTCGAGCACCACATGTTCCCGATGGTCCCCTACTACCGCCTGCCGGAGCTGCACGAGGAGATCTCCCGCGACTGCGCGCCCGTGTACCCGTCGATATGGGCGGCCTACCGGGAAATCATCCCCGCCATCCTGCGCCAGCTCAGGGACCAGGAGTACTACGTGCGCCGCGAGCTGGTGCCCGGTGCCGCGCCGTTCAACGAACCCGCGCCCCTGAACGACGGCCGCGGGCTGCCCCTGGCCCCGGCGACCGCGGCCTGACCGCCTGATACCGGGAGACAGCCGATGGCTCAGTGGATCGCGGCCTGCGAGACCGGCGACGTCGATGCGGAGGACGTCATTCCTTTCGAGCATCGCGGCCGCGCCTATGCCATCTACCGCTCCCCGGACGACAACTACTACGCCACCGATGGCCACTGCACGCACGAGCAGACGCTGTTGTGCGACGGCCTGGTCATGGGCGGCGTCATCGAGTGCCCCATGCACAACGGCCGCTTCGACTACACCAGCGGGAAGGCGCTCGGCGCCCCCGTACTGGTCGACCTGCGCACCTACCCGACCAGGGTCGCCGGCGGCATGGTCTACATCGAGATCGGCTGACGGCGGCATTAAAATCGGGGTTCGTGTCCCCGGCCAGCTACCCCAACTTCGCCGGTAAGCACGCCGAGGAAGCGATCTTCACTCCCGGCGACTTCGCCGCCTACCTGCAGCGCATCGGCGCGCTCAGCGACTACCGGGCGCCGGCCGGCGTCGTGCTGTGCTACCAGCGGTCCCTGTACGACCACGTGCTGCGGGCCGAGGGGCTGAAGGCCCCCGACCGCCGCGGGGCCCTGCACCGGGTGCTGCTCCTGCCGAGCACCGCCGGCCGGGTCGGGCTGCTCGGCCAGTTCGGGATCGGCGCGCCCGCGGCGGCGGCCGCGCTGGAGGACCTCGCGGCGATGGGCACCTCGGCGTTCGTGTCCGTGGGCACGGCCGGAAGCCTGCAGCGGGACCTGACCGTCGGCGACCTGGTCGTCTGCGAGGCAGCCATCCGGGACGAGGGCGTCTCGCACCATTACCTGCCGGCTGCGAGGCTGGCGACGGCGACGACAGACCTGAGCGCAGCCCTGGCGGCCGCGCTGCGGCAGGCCGGCGCCGCGTTCCGGGCCGGGACCTCATGGACGATCGACGCTCCCTACCGGGAGACCGTCGCCGAGGCGCGGCACTACCAGGCCGAGGGCGTGCTCTGCGTCGAGATGGAGGCGGCGGCGCTGTTCGCGGTGGCCGAGGTCAGGGGCCTGCGCGTCGCGTCGGCGTTCGCCATTAGCGACTCCCTGGCTGACCTGGTCTGGGATCCGCAGTTCCACGGGCCGCAGGTCGAGGCCGGCCTGGTCACGCTCTACGACGCCGCGCTGGCCGCGCTGCAGGCGAGCCCGGTCAGAGGCTGAGGTCGACGATCACCGGGGCGTGGTCGCTCGGTCCCTTGCCCTTGCGGGCCTCGCGGTCGACCCAGGCGTCGGACACCGAACCGGCCAGGGCGGCGTTCGCGTACACGAGGTCGATCCGCATGCCCATGCCCTTGTGGAACGCGCCCGCCCGGTAATCCCAGTACGTGA
This sequence comes from uncultured Actinomycetota bacterium, assembly GCA_963729365.1. Lineage (GTDB taxonomy): Bacteria > Actinomycetota > Actinomycetes > Streptosporangiales > Streptosporangiaceae > JASHPR01. The sequence continues at coordinate 947,721 of CAVSNQ010000022.1, read as the reverse complement.
ACGGGTGCGGGCCCTTGGCGATGTGGGGCACCACATCGGTCAGCCCGGTCTCGCGAATCGCGGCCAGCGCCTCGCGCTCGGCCGGCGTGACGTGGGTGGAATCCACGAAGGCCGCCGGGTCCCAGACGTCGGCGTCGGCCGGGGCGATGTTGAAGTCCCCCATCAGCGCGAACGGCCGGCGGCCCGAGGCGTCGGCGGCCACCGCGGCCCGGAGGGCGGCCAGCCAGCGCAGCTTGTAGGCGTAGTGCGGGTCGCTGGGCGCGCGGCCGTTGGGCACGTACACCGACCGCACCCGCACCGGCCCGCAGGTGGCCGCGATGGTCCGGGGCTCGGGCGTGCCCGCGTCGGGGAAGCCGGGATCGCCGGGCAGGCCGCGGGCGACGTCCTCGAGCCCCAGCCGGGACAGCACCGCGACGCCGTTCCAGCGCCCGTCGCCGTGGTGGGCCACCTCGTAGCCCAGCGGGGTGACCGAGCCGGCCGGGAACGCGTCGTCGCCGACCTTCGTCTCCTGCAGGCACACCACGTCGGGCGCGGCTTGTTCCAGCCAGTCCACCAGCCGGGGTAGCCGGGCCAGCACCGAGTTCACGTTCCAGGTCGCGATCCGCACGCCGCCATCCAACCAGTTCTCCGGCCGCGCGGCGCATTGAGCATCTGGCGCCGGCGCAATAGCGTGCGGCTATGGCTAAGGCATGGCCCCCGGCATCGTATGAGACGTGGAGCGCCACCTGCGAGACCCTGCACGCGCACACCCAGGTGCTCGGCAAACTGGCGGTGAGACTCGCCCCGCCCGAGCCGGAGTTGCAGCACGCGGCGCTGCGGCTGACCGCGCGGGGCTGGGAGACGGCCCCCCTGCCGGCCCCGGACGGCTCGGGATCGCTGACCGTCGTGCTCGACATGCGAGCTCACGAGGCGGTCGTGGAGCACAGCGGGGGCCTGGTCAAGCGGGTTGCGCTCACCCCCGACCGTCCGGTCGCTGAGGTGACCCGCGAGGTCCTGGACGCGGTGCGCGCCGTCGGCGGCTGGGTCGACATCGATCCGACGCCGCAAGAGGTGCCGTGGAGCGTGCCGCTGGACGAGGACTACGACCACGCCCGCTACGACATTGCCCAGGTCGACGACTATTTCGCCGCGGCGACCCAGGCGGCCCTGGTCCTCGCGGCCTTCCGCGCTCCTTACCGCGGGCGGTCCACGCCGGTCAACGCCTGGTGGGGCTCGTTTGACCTGGCCGTGAACCTGTTCTCCGGCCTGCCCGCCGATCCGCCGTCCGCGGACTTCATCATGCGCAACGCGATGGACGCCCAGGAGGTCGCCGTCGGCTGGTGGCCGGGCGACCCGCGCCACCCAACGGCCGCGTTTTACGCGTACGCGCATCCGGCGCCCGTCAACTTCGCGAACGCGGCCCTGCACCCCCCGGCCGCGCGCTGGGACGCCGCCCTGGGGGAGTACGTCCTCGAGTGGGACGACGTCCGCGCGCAGCCAGATCCGCCTGCCGCGGCACTGGAGTTCGCTCGCTCAGCGTTCCGGCACGCATGCGCGGTGTGCGGATGGGATCCAGGGCTGGCCGCGAGCGCCGACGCGAGCCCGCCCCCCGTCGCCTGACCCCGCGGCGCCACCGTTTCATGATCCTGGTCCATGAGGGGTCAGATAGCGGTCAGGACCAGCCAGGCGGCGGTGTCCGGGCCCGGCCGGGTCACCGGCGCGGCGCCAGCCACCGGGTGTCGATCCGGGCGTGCCGCATCCGGCCGACCAGGCGGACGCGCAGCGTCTCCGGGCCGTTGTCGCCCGCGTCCCTGCTGATCGCCAGCCTGGTAAACCGCACCGCCAGCTCGTTGGCGTCCACCACCATGCCCGGCGCGAGGACCAGCTCCACGTTGCCGCCGCGCACCCGCAGCTCGATGACCAGCTCGGGTCCGCTGCGCACCGCCCTGGTCAGGTCCAGCATCACGTCGCACCACGCGGTGCGCAGGACCAGCCGGTGCGGCAGCGTCCACTGGCCGTCGCGGCGCACCGAGCCATGCCGCTCGCGGATGGTGAGCAGTTCGGCGGCCGGCCCGGCCGGCGTCCCAGCGAGCGGCAGCGCGAGCGCGCCGTCGCTGCCTGGCGCCGCGATCAGGTCGGCGGTGAGCGGGGCCAGCGCGTCGATGGTGCGGGCGGCCAGCGCCGCGTCCAGCCGCTGGTCGAACTCGGCCGGGTCGAGCCGGCCGTCGGCGACGGCGGCGCGCAGCAGTTCGATGACCCGGTCGCGGTCCGCGTCGGACGCGCGCAGCGCGGGTGAGCTGGACGGATCTGCCGACATCCGGCCTCCTCGGCGGCGACGTGGTGGCGCCGCGCCACCGACTTTCCACGTTATAGCGCGAGTCGGCGGCCATCAACGAAGGGTGTTAACAGCTGTCCAGGATGGGCGTTTCTGTCTCGGGTGAGCCAGTCTGTCAGGGGTGCCTGCGAGAGTGGCAGGCATGGAGCTGTCGGAGTGGGCACGAGCTAACGGAGTGAGCCGCCAGAGCGTGACCGGCTGGTTTCATGCCGGGGTGCTCCTGGTGCCCACAGGGCAGCTTGCGCCGGCACGATCGTGGTTGACGTGCCGGACCGGGTATCTGCGGGTGTCGCGATCTATGCCCGGGTGTCCTCCTGCGGTCGGCGCAGTGACCTGGGCCGGCTGGTTGCCCGGCTCGGTGAATACCTCACCGGGAACGGCCTCGCGCCGTCGAAGGTCGTCTCCGGACCGGCTCGGGCCTGGACGGGCACCGCACGCGGCTGCTCGGCCTTCTGCGGGACGCCTCGATCGGCACGGTCGTGGTAGAACACCGGGAGCGCGTCGCCCGCTTCGGCGTTGAGTGCCTCGAAGCCGCGCTCGCGGCGCGGGGGCGGAAGCTGGTCGTCGCCGGGCGGGCCGGGGTCAGCGACGGCCTGGTCCGGGACTTGGTGGATGTGCTGGCCAGCTTCTGCGCGAGGCGGTGCGGGCGGCGGCCGGCGAGGCACCGGGCCGGGCTGGCCGTTGCGGCGGCGGGCACAGGACGGGCTGGTTAGTGGTTGCTTACCAGGCATTCCGTTTCGAGCTGGACCCGGGCAACGTCAGCCGCGGGGCGCTGGCCAGTCATGCCGGAGGTGCGCGGTTCGCGTACGGCTGGGGGTTGCGGCTGGTGAAGTCCCGCCTGGACCAGGCCGCGCGGATCAGGGAGGGCGCACTGGCCGAAGGGGCGTCGGGTCGTGAGGCCGAGGCGCTGGCCCGGACGGTTGCGGTGCCGTGGTCGCTGGCGGCGCTGCGCCGGGAGTGGAACCAGGCCAAGGCCGAGGTGGCGCCGTGGTGGGCGGAGAACTCCAAGGAGTGCTACAGCTCGGGTCTCGATGGCCTGGCGCGCGGGCTGGACGCCTGGCTGAAGTCCCGCACGGGCGAGCGCAAGGGCCCGAAGACGGGCTTCCCGCGGCCTAAGGGGAAGCGGTCGCGGCGCAGTTTCCGGGTGACGACCGGGGCGTTCGGGGTTACTGACGAGCGCCACGTCCGGCTGCCCCGGATCGGGGTCATCCGGACCAAGGAGCCGACGGTCAAGCTGGCTGCGGCGGGTGCAGGCCGGGACCGCCCGGATCCTGTCCGCCACGGTGTCGCAGACCGCCGGGCGGTGGTATGTGAGCTTCGGGTGCGCGGCGGAGCGCGAACAGCCAGCGCGCGGCACCGCAGCCGACCCTGACCAGGGGGTGGGCGTCGACATCGGGGTGTCGGTCCTGGCGGTGCTGTCCACCGGCGAGAGGGTGCCCAACCCGGGGCACCTGTCCCGCTACCAGCGCCGCATCGCCCGGCGCCAGCGGGAGCTGTCCCGCCGCCGCGGTCCGGTGCAGGGACGGAAGCCCTCGAAACGCTGGGCCGGGACGAGCGCCCGGCTGGCCAGGCTGCACGGCCGGGCGGCGCGGGCCCGTGCTGATGGCCTGCATAAGCTCACCACCCGGCTGGCGAAAAGCTGCCCGGTCGTGGTGGTGGAGGACCTGAACGTGGCCGGGATGACCGCCTCGGCCAAGGGGTCGGGTCACTGGCGGGGCAAGGCCGGGCTGAACCGGGCGATCCTCGACGTCGCGCCCGGCGAGCTGCGCCGCCAGCTGGGCTACAAGTGCTCCTGGTACGGGTCGGCGCTGCTGGTCGCCGGCCGCTGGTACCCGTCCTCGACGACGTGCTCGGGCTGCGGCGGGCGAAAGCCAAGCCTGCCGCTGGCCGAGCGCATGTTCCGCTGCGAGAACCAGGCGTGCGGGCTGGTCATCGACCGGGACCTGAACGCGGCGCTGAACCTGGCCGCGCTCGCGCGCACCGTAGTAGTCACAGGTACCGCTAGTAGTGGCGGGAACCGGCCGGGTGAGCGCCCGGCCTGCGCGCAGGGAGAGGAGAGGTCCACGGGCTCGCCCGGGTGCTCCTCGCCGAACTGCGAAGACGGCACCAGCCCCGCCGGGGCCGGGCAAGACCGCCACTGCCGCCCGGCAACGGGCGGCGCCGGAACCTGTGCTCATCGGCAGTGACAGATGAGACAGAATCCGGAACGGCAGCCGTCGGACCGGGTCAGGCCAGCTCGCGGCCGGTGGTGGTGTCCACGTGGCCCGGGACCTCGCCCTCATGGCGGTCGCCGATGTTCAACGTCCCCGACGGCTCGAACATGAGGATCTCCCCGCCGGGCGATGACGGCTTGTGCTCGGTTCCCCTGGGCACCACGAAGATGTCGTCCTTCCGCAGCACGACCGTGGTCTCGCTGCCGTCGGCGGCACGCAGGGAAATGTCGAACTGGCCGTCAAGCACGAGGAAGAACTCGTCGGTGTCCTCGTGGACGTGCCAGACGTGCTCGCCCCGGGCGTGCGCGATCTTGACGTCGTAGTCGTTCATGCGGGTGACGATCCGGGGGCTGTAGATGTCGTCGAAGGACGCCAGCGCCCCGGTCAGGCTGACGGGTTTCATATCCATGCGCCCATTGTCGCCGGGCCCCGATGGCGGCGTCTTGTACGATCTTGACGCGGTGAGGAGGTTGCTTGGTGCTGGTGTCGGCGAACCTCTACCCGTGGGACGTGGACGCCGATCCCGCCGCGGCGGACCGGATCGCCGGGCTCGGCCTGGACGGGGTGGTCCTGGCCGCCGCCTACCACGCAGTGCGGGCCGTCACCCCGTTCCACCCCCGGCACCGCATCGTGACCAGGGACGCCGCGGTGTACTACCGCACCGACGCGGCCCGGTGGCATGGCGCGCCGCTGCGGCCGGCCGAGGCCGGCCCGCCGGGCTCGTTCGAGCGCGCCGCGGCCCGGCTGCGCGCGGCGGGCCTGCGGGTCAGCGCCTGGGCCGTGCTGGCGCACGGCTGCGGGGTCGGCCCGGGACTCCCGTCCGGCCACGTGCGGAACGCCTACCGGGACAGCTATCCGTGGGCGCTGTGCATCGGCTCGCCGGCCGTGCGAGACTACGCGGCGGCGCTCGCGGCCGAGGTGGCCGCGCTCGGCGACGCCGATGCGATCGAGCTGGAAGCCTGCGGTTGGTACGGCATCGACCACGGCGGCGCGCACGACAAGACCGGCGCCGCGGCCGCGGGCCCGGCGGCGCGGTGGCTGCTCTCGGTGTGCTTCTGCCCGGCCTGCGCCGACGCCTACGGCCAGGCCGGGGCTGACCCGGAAGAGCTGCGGGCCACGGTCTGCTCGGCACTCGACGGGGCGCTTGGCTGGGGCGCCGCCGCGCCCGCCCCGGCGCGCCAGGCCAGCCCGGCCGCCTCCGCCTCTGCGGCCGCCTCCGCCTCTGCGGCCGCCTCCGCCTCTGCGGCCGCCTCCGCCTCTGCGGCTGCCTCCGCCACCCCGCCCGCCGCCCCCGCCCCCGCGGCCGCGGACGAATCGCTGCCGTCCGAGGCGGAGGCCGTGCTGCTCCGCGCCCGCGCCGCCCTGGCCGAGCACCTGATGCGCGACGTGATCGCGGCGGTGCGCGCCGCGGCGCCGGGCAAGCCGGTGCTCGTGCACGCGGATCCTGACCCGCGCGCCGCCGGGGCGAACCCCGGCTACGACCCGTCCGTGCTGCTCGGCCGGGACGGTGCCGACGGGATCGTGCTGACCTGCTGGGATCCGGCCAGCGCCGGGCCGCTCGTCGCCCGGACGGCCGCCGCCGCGCCGCCGCCGGCCCGCATCGCGGCCTCGCTGCTCGCCGTGGCCGGCCTGGGCGGGCGGCCCGAGACCCTCGGCGAGCAGGCGGAGGCCGTCCGCGCCGCCGGCGCCACCGAGCTGCGCCTGTACCACGCCGGTCTGGCCTCGGCCAGCGACCTCGCGGCGGTCAGCGCGCTCCTCGGCGGGCCGAGCAGGCCCGGCAGGCCCGGCAGCCCGGGCTAGCGGCCGGTCACGCGGCGGGCACCTGGCCCAGGATCTCGCCGTTCGGGATCAGGAACCATCCGTCGTCGCTGGCCGCCCACCGCAGCCACGCGTCGGCCAGGCGGTTCAGGTCCGGCCGGGTGGCCAGGCCGCGGGAGACGGCATGGTCCCCGAACGGCGACTCGGTCAGCCGCTCGGCCCACAGCTGGCCCCACCACGTCCGGTCGCCCGGCATCGCGTAGCACCACGAGCTCGCCGAGGCCTCGACCGCGGCGAAGCCGGCCTGCCGCGCCCAGGACAGCAGGCGCCGGCCGGCGTCCGGCTCGCCGCCGAGCGCCCGCGCGACCCGCTGGTACAGGGCCCGCCACTCGGTCAGCTCGGGATCCTCGGGGAACCACAGCATCCCGCCGTAGTCGCCGTCCCGGGCCGCGACCAGGCCGCCCGGGCGGCACACTCGCCGCATCTCGCCCAGCGCGCCGACCGGGTCGCTCAGGTGCTGCAGCACCTGGTGGGCGTGCACCACGTCAAACGCGCCATCGGCGAAGGCCAGGTGGTAGACGTCACCGGTCTCGAACCGGACGTTGGGCCGGCCCTGGCGATCGGCCTCCTGCCGGGCCAGATCCAGCACGTCGCCGGCCGCGTCGATCCCGACCACCTGTCCCTCGGGAACCCTCGCGGCCAGGTCGACGGTGATGGTCCCGGGGCCGCAGCCGACGTCGAGTACCCGGGCCGTGACCGGCAGCCGCGGCAGCAGGTAGCCGGCCGAGTTTTCCGCGGTCCGCCACCGGTGCGACCGCAGCACGCTGTCGTGATGGCCGTGCAGGTACGTGTCGGGAGTTCGCGGCATGCTCCCATCATTGCTGGTCACGGTTCCCGGGCGGGCGCCTGGGCCAGCACCGCAACGTGCAGCGAGGTGCGCGATTGCGCGGAGTCGAGGCTGACGCCGAGTACCTCCTCGATCCGCCGCAGCCGCTCGTACATGGTCGGCCGGGCCAGGTGCGCCCGCTTGGCCGCCTCGGCCTTGTTGCCGCCCGCCTCCAGGTAGGCGGTGAGCGCGTCGAGCAGCTGGCTGCCCGCCGCGTCGTCGCGGCGCAGCAGCGGCCCGAGCTCCCGCTCGGCGAAGGCCTGTACCCGCGGGTCATCGCGGAGCAGGTGCAGCAGGCCGCGCAGCCGCAGGTCCGGCAGCCGGTAGAAGGGGAGGCCGGCACCGCCGCGCGCGGCCACCTCGGCGACCTGCTCGGCCTCGAGGAATGAGCGCTGCACCTCGGGAACCGAGTCCACGACCGATCCGGCGCCGATGACGTCATCGTCGCCGAGCCGCCTGCGCAGCTGGCCGGCCAGCTGGCCGAGTACCAGGTCCGGATCCGCCCGCGGCGGCAGGGCCAGCAGGGCACCGACCCGGGTGTCGTCCAGCGAGCCGACCAGGGCCGGGATCCGGCCCGCGCGGCACGCCGCGGCCGCCGCGTCGGCCACCCGCAGCGCGCGGGCCTGAGCCTCAAGCCCGGCGGGCCCGCCAGATCCGGCGGCCCCGCCAGAACCGCCAGAACCGCCAGAACCGCCGGGACCGCGGGCCAGCCGGACCACCACCGGCAGCAGCCGCCGCCCGGCGACCGGCACGCCGAGCGCGCGCGCCCGGGCCTCGGCGTCCGCGGGATCGGCGTACCCGTGACCGAGGAACGCGCCCAGGATCGTCCGGTGGGCCTGCCGTTCCAGGCTTTCCCGCTGGTGGTCGAGCAGCCGGCCGAGGGCCAGGGTCGTGGCGGCCCGCTCGACCAGCGCCACGTCACGCGGCTCGGGCGGGCTGCCGCGGGCCATGATCAGCCGTCCCCAGTCCTCGCCACGCGCGCCGACCACGGTCACCAGCCAGCCGGAGGCGGGGTCGTAGCCGGTCCGCCCGGGTGGCGCGACCGCCCGGGACCGGGCCGCGAACCCGGCCAGCAGCCGCGCGGTGTCCTGCCCGGCGGCCTCGCAGGCGAGCACCTGATGCGCCACGTTCTCCAGGATCACCGGACGGCCGGACAGGACCGCGGCCTGCCGGACGACCTCGCCGGCCGGGGCGCCGGACACCGCGAGGTCGGTGAACACCTGGTGCAGCCGCTCCGAGGCCCGGAGCTCCTCGAGCTGGGCGTCGATGATGCGGGCGTGCACGGCCTCGGTGATCTCGATGAACTGCGTCTCCCGCTGCAGCACGATCAGCGGCAGCCGGTGCTGCGACGCCGCCGACACCAGCGCGGCCGGGAGGCGGCGCGCGTACCTGGAGCCGAGCTCGACGGCCAGCGCGCTGACCCCGACCGACGCCAGGTCGGCGACGTAGCGGGTCAGCCCGGCCGGGTCGTCGGGCAGCGCGATGCCGGTGGACAGGACGAGCTCGCCGCCGCGGAGCAGGTGCGCGGCCTCGGCCAGCTCGATCACGTGCACCCAGCGCACCGGCGCGTCCAGGCCGTCCGCCGCGGCCACCACCCGGGGCGCGCCGCGGCGCAGCGGATCGAGGGCCAGGACCTCGGCCACGGTCGGCAGCATGAGCGGGCACCCTCCCCGGCCCTGACACTGGACATCAAGTAAGTACAGTCCGCCACCATGCTTACACACTGTCACTTGGCGCCGGGGCCGGGCGGGCGGCAGACTGGCGGTACAGGCGAGCAGGACTGGGGTGATCGCGCAGTGAAGCATGTGTCGCACTGGATCGGCGGCAAGCCGTGGACGGGCGAGGCAGCCAGCCGAGGTGACATCTACAACCCGGCGACCGGGCAGGTCGCAGGGACCGTGGACTTCGCCGGGGCCGCCGAGGTCACGGCCGCGGTCGAGGCGGCGGCCGCCGCCTGGCCGGCCTGGCGGGAGACGTCGCTGACCAAGCGCGCGGACGTGCTGTTCGCGTTCCGCGAGCTGATCAGGCAGCACCGGGCCGAGCTGGCCGCGCTGATCAGCGTCGAGCACGGCAAGGTCGCCTCGGACGCGGCCGGCGAGGTCGCCCGCGGGCTCGAGGTGGTCGAGTTCGCCTGCGGGATACCGCACCTGCTCAAGGGCGGGTTCTCGGAGAACGTGTCGACCGGGGTCGACGCCTACTCGATCAGGCAGCCGCTGGGCGTCGTGGCCGGCATCACGCCGTTCAACTTCCCGGCCATGGTGCCCATGTGGATGTTCCCGATCGCGCTCGCCTGCGGCAACGCGTTCGTGCTCAAGCCGTCAGAGAAGGACCCGTCGGCGTCGCTGCTGCTGGCCGAGCTGCTGGCCGAGGCCGGGCTGCCGGACGGGGTGTTCAACGTCGTGCACGGGGCCAAGGAAGCGGTCGACGCCCTGCTGACCCACCCCGACGTGCGGGCGGTCAGCTTCGTGGGATCGACGCCGGTGGCCCGTTACATCTACGAGACGGGAACCGCCGCGGGCAAGCGGGTCCAGGCCCTGGGCGGGGCGAAGAACCACATGGTGGTGCTGCCGGACGCCGACCTGGACCTCGCGGCCGACGCCGCGGTGTCGGCGGGCTTCGGCTCGGCCGGCGAGCGGTGCATGGCGATCTCGGTGGTGGTCGCCGTCGACCCGGTCGGCGACGAGCTGGTCGAGAAGATCGCCGAGCGGGTCGCCGGGCTGCGGGTCGGCCCCGGCGACGACGTGGAGTCCGAGATGGGACCGCTGGTCACCGGCCCGCACCGGGACAAGGTCGCCTCCTACCTGGACTCCGGCGTCCGCGAGGGCGCGGTGCTGGCCGTGGACGGCCGGAGCCACCCGGTCACCGGCGGGGCGGAGGGCGGGTTCTGGCTCGGCCCTTCGGTGCTCGACCACGTGACCCCGCCGATGAGCTGCTACCGGGACGAGATCTTCGGGCCGGTGCTGTCCGTGGTCCGCGCCCCCGGCTACGACGAGGCGGTGGCGATCGTCAGCGGGAACCCGTACGGCAACGGCACCGCGATCTTCACCAACGACGGCGGGGCGGCCCGGCGGTTCACCCACGAGGTCGAGGTCGGGATGGTCGGCATCAACGTCCCGATCCCGGTGCCGATGGCGTTCTACTCGTTCGGCGGGTGGAAGGCCTCGCTGTTCGGCGACACGCACGTGCACGGCACCGAGGGCGTGCACTTCTACACCCGCGGGAAGGCGGTCACGTCCCGCTGGCTGGACCCCAGCCACGGCGGCGTGAGCCTCGGCTTCCCGGTGAACCGATAGAGAGCCTGTTACGCCTAGCCCCCTGCTCGGTCGCCGCCCGCCGCGGTCAGCCGGCCGCGGCGCTGAACACCTTGCCGTAGGCGCGGGCCTCGCCGGCCGCGGTCGGGTGGTAGGAGGCGCCGAGGTCGAGCCAGTTCACCGAGTTCAGCCAGCTACCGGAGTCGCAGATCTGATGACCGTCAAAAGCGGACCTGACGTCGGCGAACGCGTCACCGTACCGGGTGGCGGCCGCCTGCAGCTGGCCGTCGAGCTGATTCGCGGCCTGGTTGAGGTCGGAGCGGTCGGTGGCGGACAGGCCGATGCAGGACGAGGACGCCGACAGGTCGTAGGGAACCGGGTAGCCCAGCACCACGACCCTGGCGTTCGGGGCGGCGGCCGAGATCGCGGCCAGCAACTGGTTCAGCTCGGCGGGCAGGTCGGCGCGGATCTCGGACTCGGCCGTCCGGACCGCGTTGACGCAGAAGCTGGTCGGGAGGATGACGCAGGTCGCCATCACGGGCACGAAGCCGACGTCGTTCCCCCCGATCGTGAGCGAGACCAGCGTGGTGGCCGGGCTGAGCGCGGGCAGCTGGCCGCTGATCACCGAACCGGTGGTCGCTTGCGAGCAGGCCTCGGAGACGTAGGAGGCCGGGTGGTGCGCGGCGGCCCACAGCGCCGGGTAAGCGTAGGCGCTCCGGTCGCAAGATCCGCTCGAGCTGTAGTAGTCCCCGGCGCCCACGCCGGCGCTGTACGAGTCGCCGAGCGCCACGTAGCGGACGGCGGGCGGCGCGGCGGCCGGGAGCACGGCCGCCTGGGCCGTGGTGACCAGCGCCGGCAGGGCGGCGGCGGCCGCCGCGACGGCGACGGCTGACGCGATGAGGGCTAACCGGTGACGGGCGATGACAGGCGGCAGCACAGGCGCTCTCCTTTGCGCTACCAGGAACGAACCTCTATGTGTTCAGTAACATCGGCCGGCCGGGCGGTCAATAGGCCGCCCGGCCATGCGGGCGGGAGGCAGTCATGACCGAAGGAACCCACGACCCGGAGCGCGGCGCAGAAGTCCTGGCCATGGACCGGGCGCACGTCTTCCACTCGTGGTCGGCGCAGGGCGGACTGCGGCCGGTGGCGATCGCGCGAGCCGAGGGCTCGTGCTTCTGGGACTACGACGGCCAGCGGTACCTGGACTTCTCCAGCCAGCTGGTGAACACCAACATCGGGCACCAGCACCCGCGGGTCACCGCGGCGATCGCCGAACAGGCGGCCAGGCTGACGACGGTCGCGCCGCAGCACGCCAACGAGGCCAGGGGAGAGGCGGCGACCAGGATCGCCGCGCTCGCGCCCGACGGCATGGAGAAGGTGTTCTTCACCAACGGCGGGGCCGACGCGAACGAGAACGCGATCCGGATGGCCCGGCTGCACACCGGCCGCACCAAGGTGCTCAGCTTCTACCGCTCCTACCACGGCAACACCGGCGCGGCGATCACCTCCACCGGAGATCCGCGGCGGTGGCCGAATGAATTCGCCACCGGGCACGTGCACTTCTTCGGGCCGTACCTGTACCGGACCGCGTTCTGGGCCACGACCGAGCAGGAGGAGGGCCAGCGGGCGCTCGAGCACCTGGAGCAGGTGATCATCTTCGAGGGCCCGGCGACAATCGCGGCGATCCTGATCGAGACGATCGTGGGGACGGCCGGGGTGCTGGTCCCGCCGCCCGGTTACCTGGCCGGGGTCCGGGCGCTGTGCGACAAGTACGGCATCGTCTACATCGCCGACGAGGTGATGTGCGGCTTCGGGCGGGCCGGCAGCTGGTTCGCGTTCGAGCCGCACGGCGTGGTGCCGGACCTGATCACGTTCGCGAAGGGCTCGAACTCCGGATACGTCCCGGTCGGCGGCGTGATCATCTCCGGCCCGATCGCCGCGACCTTCGACGACCGGGTGTTCCCCGGCGGGCTCACCTACTCGGGCCACCCGCTGGCCTGCGCGTCGATCGTCGCGTCGATCGACGCGATGAAGGACGAGGGCATCGTGGAGAACGCGGCCCGGATCGGCGCCGAGGTGCTCGGCCCCGGGCTGCGCGAGCTGGCCGGGCGGCATCCGGTGATCGGCGAGGTCCGCGGGCTCGGCGTGTTCTGGGCTCTCGACCTGGTCTCCAACCGGGCCACGCGGGCCATGCTGGCGCCGTACGGAGGGTCATCGGAGGCCATGAGCGAGCTGATGGCCCAGTGCCGGTCCCGCGGGCTGATGCCGTTCATCAACTACAACCGGCTGCACGTGGTGCCGCCGTGCACGGTGTCGGAGGCCGAGGCCAAGGAGGGCCTGGCCATCCTGGACGAGGCTCTCGCCGTCACGGACAACTACTACGAAGGCTAGGTGTTCCGGCGCAGGTCGGGGGTAATACCACAAGTGTGATCACTGCCGACGACTCGGTCTGGGGCAGCGCCGCGCGCCGCCATGTGCCGGTGCCCGAATCGCTGGGTGAGTTGCGGGGCAAGCTGGAGGGCGTGGCCATCATGCCCGGTCGGCTGTTCTGGCTGGGTCCTGACGCCCGGAGCGTGCGGTGGGACCTGTCCGACCACCGCCGCCGCCGCGACTTTTACGAGATCGTCCTGGTGAAAGGGACCGTGGACGATGTCTGCGAGTTCGTCAACGGGCCCGAGCTGATGCGGCTGTGGGACGAGATGTACCTGCCGCCGTGGGTCCGCGAAGCCTGGCGGCCGCTGGTCGAGCTGGGGGACGTCGCCGCCTGATCGGCGCCCCCGTGCGCCCGTGACCAGCCCTGTTATCCAGCCACTTGTGCCACTAGGGATACTCGCCTCAGCCGTTTCGAGATCATTGATTTAGCGCGAGGATAATGAACGGACGGTCAATGTAGGGGCTGGCCCAGCGGGTGGCTTCCCGGTCAACCGCGGAACGGGTGGCTGGGCTGCCCGGTGACTCCGGGCTCGCAGACGAACAGCGCTCCCGCGGACTCGCCCGGCCCGGCCGCGGTCGTGATGTAGAGCCGGTCCAGGTCAGGCCCGCCGAACACACAGCTGGACACCCGCGCTGCGGGGAGGTTCAGGGCCCCGAGCACCCGGCCGCCGGGGTCGTGGCGCAGCACCGCGTAGCCGCCCCAGACCGCGACCCAGACCCCGCCGTCCGCGTCGACGGTGAGGCCGTCGGGTGCGACGTCGCCCTGCCCCACCGCGGCGAACGGGCGGCGCCCGTCGATCGCGCCGGTAGCCGGGTCGTAGTCGAACACGTCCACCCGGTGGGCGTGCGAGTCGGTGTAGTACATGAACCGCTCGTCCGGACTCCAGCCGATGCCGTTGGAGACACCCACCCCGGTGAGGAGCCTGGTCACGCTGAGGTCAGGGTCCAGCCGGTACAGCGCGCCCGCCTCCGGCCGCTCGTCGTCCGCCATCGTGCCCGCGTAGAACCGGCCGGCCCGGTCGCAGGCGCCGTCGTTCATCCGGTTCTCCGGCCGGTCCTGCTCCACCTCCGCGAGCATGGTCAGCTGGCCGGATGCCGGGTCCAGGGCCGCGAACCCGTCCCGGACCGCCGCCACCAGCCCGCCGCTGGCGCGCGGTACCACGGCGCCGACCGGCTGGCCGACATCCCAGCTGGTGAGCGAGCCGTCGGCGGCTATCCGGTGCACCCGGCTCTCCGGGATGTCCACCCAGTAGAGCGCCTGGTCCGCGGCATCCCAGACCGGACCCTCGCCGAGCGTGGACACGGGCGCCCGCACCCGCGTCGGTTGCGTCGTCACGTGTTCCGGCCCCTCGGTCACACTCCCGCGAACGCGTCTTCGAGGATCGACAGCCCCTCGTCGAGCAGTGCCTCGGAGATGACCAGCGGCGGCAGGAACCGCAGCACGTTGCTGAACGTGCCGCAGGTCAGCACCACGAGCCCGGCCGCGTGGCAGGCCTTGGCGACCTGGCCCGCGGTGGCGGCGTCCGGCTCCAGGGTGCCGGGCCTGACCAGCTCGATGGCGATCATCGCGCCGCGGCCGCGGACGTCGCCGATGACCGGGTGAGCCTCGGCGAGCTTGCGCAGCCTGGGCAGCATGATGTCGCCGATCCGGCGCGCCGAGGCGGGCAGGTCCTCCTTGCCCATGGTCTCGATCGCGCCGAGCGCGGCGGCGCAGGCGACCGGGTTCCCGCCGAAGGTGCCGCCCAGGCCGCCCGGGTGCACCGCGTCCATCATCTCGGCGCGCCCGGTCACCCCGGCCAGCGGCAGCCCGCCCGCGATGCCCTTGGCCGTGGTGACCAGGTCGGGCACCACGCTCTCGTGGTCAACGGCGAACCAGTCGCCGGTCCGGCAGAACCCGGACTGGATCTCGTCGGCCACGAACACGATCCCGTTGTCGCGGCAGAACGCCGCGAGGCCGGGCAGGAACCCGTCCGGCGGCACCACGAAGCCGCCCTCGCCCTGGATCGGCTCGATCACCACGGCGGCGACGTTCTGCTCGCCGACCTGGGTGTGGATCAGGCCGGTGATCACCTCGAGGGCCTCCGCCCGGCACGCGGCGGGCCCGCCGGGCCAGCGGAACGGGTAGGCCATCGGCACCCGGTAGACGTCCGAGGCGAACGGCCCGAAGCCCTGCTTGTACGGCATGTTCTTGGCCGTCATCGCCATGGTCAGGTTGGTCCGCCCGTGGTAGGCGTGGTCGAACACCACGACCGCGGTCCGGCCGGTCGCGTGCCGCGCGATCTTGACGGCGTTCTCGATGGCCTCGGCGCCGGAGTTGAACAGCGCGGACCGCTTGTCGTGGTCGCCCGGCGTGAGCCGGTTCAGCTCCTCGCAGACCTCCACGTACCCGCGGTAGGGCGCGACCATGAAGCAGGTGTGCGTGAACCGGGCGACCTGCTCGGTGACCCGCTCCACGACAAGATCGGCGCTGTTGCCCACCGAGGTCACGGCTATCCCGGAGCCGAAGTCGATCAGCGAGTTGCCGTCCGCGTCGATCACCACGCCGCCGCCGGCGGCGGTCACGAACACCGGCAGGACGTGGCTGAGCCCCCTGGCCACGCTGCGCTGCCGGCGTTCAAGCCACTCTCGCGACGCGGGCCCGGGGATCTCGGTAACGATGCGGCGTTCCTGGGCCAGCCCGGGACCGCCCTGCGGGGAGCCAGTTATGGTCATGACCTGACGATAGGGCACGATCAGTGGCGTGCCGCGACCCGACCACCGCAACGACCAGGTTCTGGAGAGCTACGCCAAGAGCCGGCGGTTCAGCCTGGGGCGGCCGCGCGACCTGACGCTCGTTCCGGCCGACCGCCGCATGGTGTTCCTGCGGGCGCTGGCCGCCGACGACCCGGCGACCGCCATGTGGAGCCTCGACCTGGGCACCGGAGCGGAGCGCCTGCTGGCCGATCCCCGGGTCCTGCTGGACGGCGAGGCCGAGGTCATTCCCGCCGCCGAGCTGCGGCGCCGGGAACGGCTGCGCGAGTCGGCCCGGGGCATCGTGGCCTACTCGACCGATTCCGCGGGCCGGGTGGCCGCGTTCGCGCTCTCCGGCCGGCTGTTCGTGTGCGACCTGGCGACCGGCGACACCCGCACGGTGCCGGCCGACGGTGAGTGCGTGGACCCGCAGATCAACCCGGCCGGCACCGCCGTCGCCTACCTTCACGACCGCGCGCTGCGCGTGGTCACGCTCGACGGGCAGGTCGTCATCGAGCTCTCGGACGGCGATCCGGAGGTCAGCTTCGGCGCCGCCGAGTTCGCCGCGGCCGAGGAGATGAGCCGGCACCACGGCTTCTGGTGGAGCCCCGACGGCCAGCAGCTGCTGGTGGCCAGCGTCGACACCCGCGACGTGACCTCGTGCTGGCTCGGCGATCCCGCGTACACCGAGGTGGCCCCGGTCCGGCAGCGCTATCCGCGCGCGGGGACGGCGAACGCCGTGGTGCGCCTGGTCCTGGCCGGGCTCGACGGCGCCACCGTCGCGGTCACCGGCGCCCCGGACGAGCGGCTGCCGTACCTGATGGCCGCCCGCTGGGAGCGCGGCAGCGCGCCCACGCTGGCGCTGCTCGCCCGCGGCCAGCACCTGGCCGAGACCCGGACCGTCGACCCGGCCAGCGGCGAGACCTCGCTGGTGCACGCCGACACCGACCCGGCCTGGCTTCAGCTCATGCCGGGGACGCCGCGCTGGCTGCCCGACGGCCGCCTGCTGTGGTCCGCGGTGTCCGAGGACACCTACCGGCTCTTCGCCGGCGACGAGGCCTGCACGCCAGCGGGGCTGCAGGTCCTCGGCGTGGTCGCGGCGGGCGAGCGGACGGTGTTCCGGGCGACGACGGAGCCGACCGAGCAGCACCTGTACGCGCTCGATCACGCCACCGGCGAGATCGAGCAGCTCACCCGGGAACCGGGCGTGCAC
Organism: uncultured Actinomycetota bacterium; assembly: GCA_963729365.1. Lineage (GTDB taxonomy): Bacteria > Actinomycetota > Actinomycetes > Streptosporangiales > Streptosporangiaceae > JASHPR01. The sequence goes on along the minus strand of CAVSNQ010000022.1, from coordinate 930,923 downwards.
GACGGCGTGCTGGGCGGAAACCTGCTCGCCGTCACGTCCGAGACGCTCGGCACCGACGGGGCCACCGTGCGCGTGTACGAAGACGGGCGCCTGATCGCCACGACCGGGTCCCTGATCCGGGAGCCGGCCTTCGTCCCGGTGGTGACGCTGCTGATGGCCGGCGAGCGGGCCCTGCGGACCGCGGTGATCCTGCCCAGGGACGGCCGGCGGCCAACGGGCGCGCTGCCGATTCTCATGGCTCCGTACGGCGGGCCGAGTCAGCAGGTGCTCAAGGCCCGCAGGCTGTTCAACGAGCCGCAGTGGCTGGCCGACCAGGGATTCGCCGTGGTGGTGGCCGACGGCCGGGGCTCGCCGGGCCGGGGGCCGGGCTGGGAACGCAGCTTCTACCTCGACGTGGCCACCCCTGCGCTCGACGACCAGGTGGCCGCGCTCGAGCACGTCATCGGCCGCTACCCGGGGGAGCTCGATCCCGACCGGGTCGGCATCCGCGGCTGGTCGTTCGGGGGCTACCTGTCGGCCCTGGCCGTGCTGCGGCGGCCCGACGTGTTCAGCGCGGCGGTCGCCGGGGCACCGGTCGGCGACTGGCGCTACTACGACACCGCGGCGACCGAGCGCTATCTCGGCCATCCCGACGAGCATCCCGACGCCTACGAGCGGACGTCGCTGCTGCCGCTGGCGCCGGGCCTGCGCAGGCCGCTGCTGCTCATCCACGGCCTGGCCGACGACAACGTCCACCCGCGGCATTCGCTGCTGCTGTCCGAGGAACTGCTCGCGGCCTCGCGCGACCACGCCACGCTGATGCTGCCCGGGGTGACGCACATGGTCTGGCAGCCGCCGGTCATCGAGGGGATGCTCCGGGCCCAGGCCGACTTCTTCCGGCGCTGGCTCGCCGCCCCGGCCTGACATCGGGGCTCCCCGCCTGCTCCCTTTGCGGCCCGCCCGGACTCCTTCGCGGGGAGCGGGCGCGATGCGCACTCCCGTTCGGAACGTGGCGGGCCTATCCTCTCAATCGGCGGCGGTGCCTGGCCCGGGCGAGGCCATCCCGGAAGGAGCCATGAATGCGTACCCAGGTCGCGATCATCGGCGCCGGGCCGGCCGGGCTGTTGCTGGCGCACCTGCTGCACCTGCGCGGCATCGAGTCGGTGGTGCTGGAGGCGCGCAGCCGCGACTACGTGGAGCACCGGGTGCGGGCGGGCGTGCTTGAGCAGGGCACCGTGGACACGCTCGTCAGCTCCGGCGTGGGGGAGCGGATGCTGCGTGAGGGCCTGGTCCATCACGGCATCGAACTGCGGTTCGGCGGGGCGGGCCACCGGATCGCGTTCGAGAAGCTGGTGCCGGGCCGGGCGATCACCGTATACGGCCAGCAGGAGGTGGTGAAGGACCTGATCGCGGCGCGGCTGGCCGCGGGCGGGGAGATCCTCTTCGACGTCGCCGACGTCACGCCGGAGGGGTTCGAGGGTCCCGAGCCCAGGGTCTCGTTCACCCATGATGGCCAGCGCCAGGTCATCCAGGCGGACTTCCTCGCGGGCTGTGACGGGTTCCACGGCGTCTGCCGGGACGCGATACCGGCCGGGGTGCTGACGTTCTTCGACAAGGAGTACCCGTTCGGCTGGCTCGGCGTGCTCGCCGCCGTGGCTCCGTCCTCGGAGGAGCTGATCTACTCGAGCAACGCCCGCGGCTTCGCCCTGCACAGCATGCGCAGCCCTGAGCTGAGCCGGTTCTACCTGCAGGTGGCCCCGGACGAGGACATCGCGAACTGGCCCGACGACCGGATCTGGGCCGAGCTCGCGGCCAGGCTGGAGACCGTGCCCGGCTGGAGCCTGTCCACCGGCCCGGTGCTGGAGAAGGGCATTACCGCGATGCGCAGCTTCGTGGCCGAGCCGATGCAGTATGGCCGGCTGTACCTGGCCGGCGACGCGGCCCACATCGTGCCGCCGACCGGCGCCAAGGGCCTGAACCTGGCCGCGTTCGATGTCACCGTGCTGACCGAGGCGCTCACCACGTGGTACTCGACCGGGGACACGGCGCTGCTCGACGGGTACTCGCGGGCCTGCCTGCGCCGGGTCTGGCGGGCGCAGCACTTTTCCTGGTGGATGACCACGCTGCTGCACTCGTTCGACTCCTACGACGCCTATGATCGCCGGCTGCAGGAGTCGTACCTCGACTACGTGTGCACCTCGGACGCGGCGTCGACCTCGCTGGCCGAGAACTACGTCGGCCTGGGCCGCCGCTGACCGAGAGCCAGGACCGACGTATCCCCGCTGCTCGCATGACGCTCCCTCGGGCCGCCGCCGTCACCACGACTGGCCCCAGCCGATGCCCGCCGGCGCGCCCGGCCGGGTCGGCCGATGAACGAGCTTCGTGGAAGGCTGCTCGGGTGAGCGACTTCACCAACGAGATCCGGCGCGGCGGCTTGTTCGGCGGGCTGTTTGATCGCGGCGCGGCGGGCACCGGCGACCACGCGTGGCTGCAGGCGATGCTCGACACCGAGGCTGCGCTCGCCCGGGCCCTGGAACGCGCCGGACTGGCCGGGGCGGGCGCGGGTGCCGCAGTGACCGAAGCCGCCCGGGCGGGCGGCTTCGACATCGATGAGCTCGGCCGGCTGGCCATGAACACGGGCAATCCGGTGACCGGCCTGGTCCGCGCGCTGACCGAGAAGGTGCCCGCCGAGGCGCGCGCCGCCGTCCACCAGGGCGCGACCAGCCAGGACATCATCGACAGCGCGGTGATGCTGATGGCGCGCCGGGTGCTGGACGGCGCGGAATCCGACCTGTCCGCCGCCGCGGCGGCCGCCGCGGCGCTGGCCGAGGCGCACCGGGACACGATCATGACCGGCCGGACGCTGCTGCAGCAGGCGGTCCCGGTGACGTTCGGCCTGACCGCGGCGGGCTGGCTGGCCGGTATCGACGAGGCGCGGCAGGGACTCGGCCGGATCCGCAGCCGGCGGCTGGCGGTGCAGTTCGGCGGCGCGGCCGGGACGCTGGCCTCGCTGGGCCATGACGGGCCCAGGGTGCGGGCGCTGCTCGCCGAGGAGCTCGGGCTGGCCCGGCCGGTGCTGCCCTGGCACACCGACCGATTGCGGATCGTCGAGCTGGCCTCGGCGCTCGCCGGAGCGTGCGGCGTCCTCGGCAAGATCGCCAGGGATGTCACGCTGCTGGCCCAGTCCGAGGTGGCGGAGGTCCGCGAGGGCCCGTCTGGCCGGGAGGGCGCTGGCGGGTCCGGCGGGGGCCAGCGTGGCGGCTCGTCGGCGATGCCGAACAAGCGCAACCCCGTCGCGGCGATCGTGATCCTCGGTTGCACCCGGCGGGCTCCTGGCCTGCTGGCCACCGTGGCCGCCTCAGCCGAGCAGGAACATCAGCGTGCCGCGGGCGCCTGGCACGCGGAGTGGGAGCCCATCGCTGACCTGCTCCGGCTGACCGGGTCGGCGGCGTCATGGGCGGCCGAACTGCTGGCCGGGCTCGAAGTCGACGCGGGCCGGATGCGCGCCAACCTGGACTCGGCGGGCGGGTTTCCGCTCGCGGAGAGCGTCGTCGCGGCGCTCGCCCCGGCCCTGGGACGACTGCCCGCTCATGACCTGGTGGCCGAGGCGAGCGCGATGGCCGCCGCGGACGGCCGGGACCTTCGCGACGTCCTGCTGAACTCGCCGGACCTGGCGGCCAGGCTCGAGGACGCCGGAATCAGGGCCGGCCAGGTTGACGCAGCGCTCGATCCGTCGGCCTACCTGGGGTCCGCCGCGGTGTTTACCGATGAAGCGCTGGCCGCGCACCGCGCGTTTACCCGGGGGTAGCATCCGGCCCGCGTGCGGGCCGTGACAGCGGCGTGTGCGGGCCATGACAGGGCGGTCGGCCACGCTGTACGGCATGGGCCGGCCATCGCAGGCGATCTGCACCGAGGGACTGGTCAAGCGGTACGGGAAGACGACCGCGCTGGCCGGCCTCGACCTCGCCGTTCCGCCCGGCATGGTGCAGGGGGTGCTCGGGCCGAACGGCGCGGGCAAGACCACGCTGGTCCGCATTCTGGCCACGCTGCTGCGCCCGGACGCGGGCCGGGCGCTGGTGGGCGGGTTCGACGTCGCCAGGCAGCCGGACAAGGTCCGCCCGCTGATCGGGCTCACCGGGCAGTTCGCCGCGGTCGACGAGGACCTGACCGGGCGGGAGAACCTGCTGCTGATCGCGCGGCTGCTGGAACTGCCCCGCCGGGCGGCCCGCCGCCGGGCCGAGGAGCTACTCGACCGGTTCGGCCTGGCCGAGGCGGGCGGCCGGCTGGCCAAGGGTTACTCGGGTGGCATGCGGAGGCGGCTGGACCTGGCCATGGGCCTGGTCGGCGAGCCGGAGGTGCTGTTCCTGGACGAGCCGACCACCGGTCTCGACCCGCGCTCGCGCGGCGGCCTGTGGGACATGGTCCGCGGCCTCGTGGCCGGGGGCACGACCGTGCTGCTCACCACGCAGGACCTGGATGAGGCCGACCGGCTGGCCGGCCGGATAGCCGTGATCGACGAGGGACGCGTGATCGACAGCGGGACCCCGGCCGAGCTGAAGGCCAAGGTCGGCGGGCAGAGCCTGGACGTCCGGCCCGCCGAGCGCGGCGATCTCGCCCGGGCCAGCGCGATCGTGCAGCAGGTGATGGGCATGGACCGGATCCCGGGCGAGCGGGATGGAACCATCTCGGCCCCGCTGGCCCCGGGCACCAGCGGCACCGAGGCCCTGGCCGCCGTGTCCCGGCGGCTCGGCCAGGACGGCATCGAGGTGACCGAGCTCGGGCTGCGGCTGGCCCGCCTGGATGAGGTGTTCCTGGCCCTGACCGGCCCGCGAGACCGGGTAGCCGGGGGCCAGCGATGAGCCCGGTGCGCACGGCCCGTCACGCCCTGACCCTGGCCTGGCGCAGCCTGACCAAGCTCAGGCACTCGCCGGACCAGCTGCTCGACGTGGTGATGCTGCCGATCGTGCTGGTGCTGGTGCTCGTGTTCCTGTTCGGCAACGCCGTGGCCGGCAGCATCCACTCGTACCTGGAGTACGTGCTGCCCGGGATCGCCGTGCAGGCCCTGATGTTCGCCTCGCTGGGCATCGGCATCGGGCTCAACACCGACCTGCGCAACGGCATCTTCGACCGCTTCCGCAGCCTGCCGATCGCCCGCCCGGCCCCGCTGATCGGCTACATACTCGGCGACGTCGTCAAGTTCGTGCTCTCCCTGGCCCTGGTGTTCGCCCTGGGCGCGATCGTCGGCTTCCGCACCCACGCCAGCGCGCTCAGCGTGCTCGCGGCGTGCGTGATCATCCTGGTGTTCTCGTTCGCGGCGAGCTGGGTCATGGCGCTGGCCGGCCTGCTGGCCAAGAGCCCGGCCAGCGTGACCGCGTTCAGCTTCGTCCTGATCCTGCCGCTCACGTTCGGCAGCAACGTCTTCGTCCCGACCGGGCGGCTGCCGGGATGGCTGCAGGCGTGGGTGAAGATCAACCCGGTGACCGACGTGTCCGACGCAGCCCGCGGGCTGATGCTGGGCCTCCCGCTGGGGAACGCGGTCGCGGCCTCGCTGCTGTGGACGCTCGGCATCGTCATCGTGTTCGCGCCGCTCGCCACGTGGGTGTACCGCCGCCAGCCCGGTTAGCCGAACCGCCCGCCGGTCAACTGGCCGGCCAGGGCCGCGATCTCGGTGACGGCGGCCTCGGCACTCATCGAGCCGGCCGGAACGTATAGCTCCCCGTACCCGCCGTCCAGCGCGGCCCGGGCCGCCGTCTCCACCCGGCGCACGTCCGGATTCCCCTGATCCGCGGCACCACGGACGGCGGCCGCGTAGCCGAGCAGGCGCGCCGCATCGGCGGGGCCGCCGCCGGCCAGCGCCAGGTCGGCGAGCGCCTCGGTCACCCCGGCGATCGCGGGACGGTCCTGAACCGCCGGGGGGTCGGCCGCCAGGGCCAGCCCGAGCGCCTCGGCGAGGAACCCGCGCGCCTCGGCCAGATCCCCGCGGGAGACGGCCAGCCGGGCCAGGCCGGTCAGCGGCAGCAGCCGGACTCGCGGCGGTACCCCGCTCGCCGCGTCCAGGCGACGGCGCGCCGCGGTCAGCAGCGACCCCGCCCGGGCCTGATCGCCCGCGTGGCGGCTGACCTCGCCCAGCGCGGCGTCGGCAAAGGCCATGACCATGGCCGACCGGAGCGCGTGCCCGACGGTCTGGGCGCTGGCCAGGTCGGCGCGCGCGCCCGCCGGGTCGCCCGCCCGCAGCAGGACCATCCCGCGCTCCGCGCGCAGCCAGGCGGCGTCGTCGTCGGCGCCGGCCGCGTCGGCGAACCGGATCGCCTGGTCCAGCGCGGCGATCGCCGCCGCGTGGTCGCCGCCCAGGCCGTGGCCGGTGCCCAGGTGCCGGACCGCTCCGGCCACGCCCCACCCGTCGCCGACCGCGGTGAACTTGTCCCTGGCCACGGCGAAGTGCCCGGCCGCCGCCGCGGCATGGCCGCGCAGTTCCGCGGTGAACCCGCGGTACAGGTGACCGGAGGCCGACAGCCACGGGTCGGGGTGCTCGATCAGATCGGTGAAGTCCGCCGAGCCCGACGGCTGCTGGTGCAGCAGCGCGCGGATAAGGGTGGTGGCCGGGTGCGCGGCGGCGGGGTGTGCCGCGGGCCGTGCGGCGGCGGGCATGTGCGGCGGCGGGGTGTGCGGCGGCGGGGTGTCCGGCGGCGCGCGGCGATCCAGCCCCGGTCAGCTCGACGGCACGCGCCGCAGAAGACTTGCCGCGCTCGAAGTCCTGGATGGCGAAATGGTGCATCGCGTCGCAGGCATACGCGGTCGCCAGAGCCTGGCGCGGCACGTGGCCGGGGTCGGCGCCGCGCAGCGCGAGCACCTCGCGGAGCCAGCCGGCCGCCTCGGCGTGGTCACCGCGAACGGTCCAGTACCAGCCGAGCGCGGCGGCCAGCCGGACCGCGGTCTCGGCGTCCGCGACGCCGGCCGCGTAGCGCAGCGCCGCGCCGAGGTTGTCGTGCTCGCGGCGCAGCCAGGCCAGGTGGGGCGCCTGGCCGCCGGTGCGCAGCAACGGCTCCGCCACCTCGGCCCGGGCCAGGAAGTAGCCGGCGTGAGCCCGCCGGAACCGGTCGGATTCACCCGCCTCGGCCAGCGCGGCCTCCGCGTACGCCCGGATGGTGTCCAGCATCCGGTACTGCGGCGGCGCACCCGGCGCCTCCCTGAGCTCCGCGAAGGACTTGTCGGCCAGCGCGCCGAGCAGCACGACGACGTCCCCGGCGGGCAGCATCTCATCCGCGCAGACCGCCTCGGCCGCCTCCGGGGTGGCGCCGCCGGCGAAGACCGCGAGCCGCCGGGCCAGCGTTCGCTCCGCCTCGGTGAACAGGTCCCAGCTCCACCCGACGACCGCGAGCAGCGTCTGGTGGCGGGGGAGCGCGGCGCGGCTGCCTCCGGTCAGCAGCCGGAACCGGTCGTCAAGCCGGCCGGCGATCTCCGCCGCGGGCAGCGTGCGGAGCCGTGCGCAGGCCAGCTCGATGGCCAGCGGAAGGCCGTCCAGGCGCCGGCAGATCTCGGCCACCGCCGGCAGGTTCTCTGGAGTCAGCCGGAATCCGAACCTCGCGGCGGCGGCCCGGTCGGCGAACAGCCGCAGCGCGGGCACCTCCAGCGCGTCACCCATGTCGACCGCCGCCGGTGGCACCGGGAGCGGCGGCACCGGATAGACCTGCTCGCCCGCGGTGGTCAGCGGCTCACGGGACGTGGCCAGGATCCGCACCCCCGGGCAGCCGCCCAGGATCTCCTGGGCCAGCCGGGCGCAGGCGTCGATGAGATGCTCGCAGTTGTCCAGCACGATGAGCAGCCGCCGGTCGCCTAGCTGCCGGACCAGCTGACCGGCGCCGGCCCGGAGCCCGAGCGCGGCGCAGACGGCCGCGGCCACCTCGGCCGGCTCCCCGATCTCGGCCAGCTCGGCCAGCCAGGCGCCGTCCGGAGCCGGCCAGCCCGCGGCGAGCTCGGCGGCCAGCCGGGTCTTGCCTACCCCGCCCGGCCCGACCAGGGTCACCAGCCTCGCGTCGGCCAGCAGCGCCGTAACCTGCGCCAGGTCCCGGCCGCGCCCGACGAAGCTGGTCGCCGCCGCGCCCAGGTTAGTGCGCGCGCTTGCGGGCGCAGGAAGGTCGGTGCGCGCGCTAGCGGGCGCAGGAAGGTCGGTGCGCGCGCGTTGGGACGCAGGGGGGATGGAGCGCGCGCTTTCGGGCGCGCGGGGATTGGTGAGGGCTCTAACAGCGGGTGGCAGCGGGTTTTCGGGGGGGATGCGGGGGGCGGAGCCCCCCGCAGGTGGTCGCAGGATCGCGGTGTGCAGGTCGCGCAGGGCCGGTGAGGGGTCGGTGCCCAGCGTCTCGGCCAGGTCGCGGCGCAGGTCCTCGAACGCGGCCAGCGCCTCGGCCGGGCGGCCCGCCGCGCACAAGGCCCGGATGTACAGCCCGTGCAGCCGCTCGTCCAGCGGGTGCTCCAGCGTGAGCTGCTGCAGGCCGCCGACCAGCTCGCTGGCCCGGCCGGCGGCGAGCGCCAGCTCGGCGTGATCCTCGGCCGTGCGCAGCCGCAGTTCGGTGAGGCGCGCGACGGCGGCGTCGGCGAACGGGGCCTCGGCCAGGCCGGCCAGCGGGGCGCCGCGCCACAGGGCCAGCGCGCTGGCGAACCGGCGGGCCGCGGCGTCGGGGTCCCCGGCGTCCCGGCAGGCCCGGCCCTCCGCGGCCAGCCGCTCGAACTGCGCGACGTCGGTGGCCCCGGCCGCCGCCGAGAGCCGGTAGCCGGCCGGCAGCGACTCAACCCGGGCCGCGTCGTGCGGCGGGAGGGCGCGGCGCAGCCGCGAGACCAGCGAGTGCAGCGCGTTGCCGGGGCCCGACGGCGGCTCGTCGCCCCAGATCGCGTCGACCAGCGACCCGGTGGTGACCAGGCGGCCCTGGTCCAGGGCCAGGCGGGCCAGCAGGGTGCGCAGCCGCAGGCCGGGGATCTCGACGGTCTGGCCGGCGTCGTCGCGGGCCTCGAAGGCACCGAGCAACCCGATCCGCACCCGACCAGCCTAATGCGCTGTGGCTACTTGAACAGCGCGCTGTAGGCCTACCTGAACAGCGCGCTGTAGGCGTTGAGCGCGGGCTGGCCGCCCAGGTGGGCGTACAGCACCGTGGAATCCCGGCCGATCTCGCCGTTCCTGACCAGGTCGATCAGCCCGGCCATGGACTTCCCCTCGTAAACCGGGTCGATGATCACGCCTTCGAGTGCGCCGGTCAGCCGGATCGCGTCGAGCGTGGACTGGGCCGGGATGCCGTAGTACTCACCGGCCCAGCCGGGCAGCACGGTGATCTCGTCGTCGCGCAGTTCCCGGCCCAGGCCGATGAGCGCGGCGGTGTTCCTGGCGATCTTCTCCACCTGAGCCCGGGTCTCCCCGAGCGTGGCCGACGCGTCGATGCCGATGACCCGGCGCGGCCGGGCCTGGCCGGCGAACCCGGCGATCATGCCGGCCTGGGTGGAGCCGGTGACGCTGCACACGATGACGGTGTCGAAGAAGATCCCGAGCTGATCCTCCTGCTGCTGCACCTCGTAGGCCCAGTTCGCGAAGCCGAGGCCGCCGAGCCGGTGGTCGGAGGCCCCGGCCGGGATGGCGTACGGGGTACCTCCCTGGAGGCGGACGTCCTCGACCGCCCGCTCCCAGCTGTTCTTGAAGCCGATGCCGAAGCCCGCGTCGACCAGGCGCACGTCGGCGCCCATGATCCGCGATAGCAGGATGTTGCCGACCCGGTCGTTGACGGCGTCGGGCCAGTCGACCCAGTTCTCCTGGACCAGCACGGCGCGCAGGCCCAGCCGGGCGGCGACCGCGGCGACCTGGCGGGTGTGATTAGACTGCACCCCGCCGATCGAGACCAGCGTGTCGGCGCCCTGGGCGAGCGCGTCGGGCACCAGGTACTCGAGCTTGCGGGTCTTGTTGCCGCCGAACGCCAGCCCGGAGTTGCAGTCCTCTCGCTTGGCCCAGATCTTCGCGCCGCCCAGGCGAGCGGACAGGCGCTCCAGCGGGTGGACCGGGCTGGGGCCGAATAGCAGTTGATAGCGAGGGAAGTCGTCCAGGGACACCGGGCCTCCTCAGCATCAGGCGTAGAACGCACATGTGTGCACATGGCGGTAGTTAGTAGTTATCGTTTCAGTAAAGCGGCCAAGAGGAGGCGGTTACGGGGTGGCGGAGATCGTTTCACTTTCTGAGGCTATCTCCGACGCCGTGCATGATGGCGACATGGTGGCCATGGAGGGCTTTACCCATCTGATCCCGCACGCCGCCGGGCGCGAGGTGATCCGGCAGGGGCGGCGCGAGCTCACGCTGGTCCGGATGACCCCCGACGTGATCTACGACCAGATGATCGGCGCCGGGTGCGCGCGCAAGCTGGTGTTCTCGTGGGGCGGCAACCCGGGCGTGGGGACGCTGCACCGGTTCAGGGACGCGGTCGAGCACTCCTGGCCCGGCCCGCTCGACATCGAGGAGCACAGCCACGCCGGAATGGCCAACCGCTACGTGGCGGGCGCGTCCGGGCTGCCGTTCGCGGTGCTGCGCGGATACAACGGCACCGGCCTGGCCGGCCAGGAGAACATCGCCGAGATCGTCTGCCCGTTCACCAGCGAGAGGCTGACCGCGGTGGCGGCGCTGCGGCCGGACGTGGCGGTGATTCACGCCCAGCGGGCCGACCGGGCCGGCAACGTGCAGTACTGGGGGATCACCGGGATACAGAAGGAGGCCGTGCTCGCCGCGGCGCGGTCGGTCGTGACGGTCGAGGAGATCGTCGACGTGCTGGATCCGCGGCCCGGCGCGGTCGTGCTGCCGAACTGGGCGGTCGGCTACGTGGCGCTGGCCCCGGGCGGGGCGCATCCGTCCTACGCGCTGGGCTACTCGGCCCGCGACAACGCCTTCTATGTCGCCTGGGACGCGATCAGCCGCGACCGGGACGCGTTCGGCCGCTGGCTCGATGAGCACGTGTACGGGGGAGCAGGGCGGTGACCAGCTACACGGCGGACGAGATCATGACGGTTACCGCATCCCGCGCGCTGCGCGACCGGATGACCTGCTTCGTGGGCATCGGCCTGCCCAGCGAGGCGGCCAACCTGGCCCGGGCCACGCACGCCCCGGAACTGGTCCTGATCTACGAGTCGGGCACGATCGGCGCCAAGCCGGGCTCGCTGCCGCTGTCCATCGGCGACGCCGTTCTCGCCGAGACGGCCGACGCCGTGGTCAGCGTGCCGGAGATCTTCAACTACTGGCTGCAGCCCGGGCGGATCGACGTCGGCTTCCTCGGCGCGGCCCAGATCGACCGGTTCGCCAACATCAACACCACGGTGATCGGCGCGAACTACGCCGAGCCGAAGGTCAGGCTGCCGGGCGCCGGGGGCGCGCCGGAAATCGCCGCGTCCTGCCGGGAAGTGATCGTGATCGCCCGGCAGAACCTCATGAAGTTCGTGGAGCGGGTGGACTTCGTCACCTCCGTCGGCTTCGGCGACGGCCCCGGGAGCAGGAAGTATCTCGGGCTGACCGGCGCGGGCCCGCAGAAGGTCATCACCGACCTGGGCGTGCTCGAGCCCGACCCGGTGACCTGCGAGCTCGTGCTCACCGCGGTGTACCCGGGGGTCAGCGGCGCCGACGTCAGCGAGAGGACAGGCTGGGACCTGCGGGTATCCGCGGAACTCGATCAGGTCCCGCCCCCGCTAGAGTCGGAGCTGGCGGTCCTGAGGGACCTGCGCGCGACCAGGTCGGCCGACAGCGAGGGAACAGCCCGTTGACGACCAACCCGCTACTGGCCGGCGACGTGACCCTGCCGTCCTACCGGCGGCCCGCCGAGGGCGTGAACCCGCCGCTGGATAACCCCGCTTACCGCTCGACGGTGCTGCGGGTGCCGAAGCAGCCGCTGGTCCCGCTGCCGCAGGGACTGACCGAGGTGACCGGGCCGCTGCTGGGCCGGGAGCGGACCGTGGCGGCGGACGCGGACCTGACCAGCCGGCACGCGGGCGAGCCGATCGGCCAGCGGATCATCCTGACCGGCCGGGTACTGGATTCCGGCGGGCGCCCCGTCCCCGACACGCTGATCGAGATCTGGCAGGCCAACGCGGCCGGCCGGTACGCGCACCCCGTCGATGATCATCCGGCGCCGCTGGATCCGAACTTCGACGGGGCGGGCCGGTGCATGACCGACTCCGAGGGCCGGTACCGGTTCGTCACCATCAAGCCGGGCGCTTACCCGTGGGGCAACCACCACAACGCGTGGCGGCCCGCGCATATCCACTTCTCGCTGTTCGGGCGGGCGTTCACGCAACGGCTGATCACGCAGATGTACTTTCCCTGCGACCCGCTGTTCGCCCAGGATCCGGTGTTCAACTCGGTGCCGGACGCCCGGGCCCGCGAGCGCCTGATCTGCCGGTTTGATCTCTCACTGACCCAGCCAGAATGGGCGCTCGGTTACGAGTGGGACATCGTGCTGCGCGGCCGGGAAGCGACCGTGTTCGAGCGGCCGGAGGAGCACCGGTGACGCTGCCGCTGACCCCGTCGCAGACCGCCGGCCCGTTCCTGGCCATCAGCCTGCCCTGGCCGGACGGGCCGTACGTGGTGCCCGAGGGCACCCCGGGCGCGATCACCATCCGCGGGACGGTGCTGGACGGGGCGGGCGACCTGGTCACCGACGCGCTGGTGGAGACCTGGCAGGCCGGCCCGGACGGCCGGTTCGCGCACCCCGACGATCCGCGCGGCCCGGCCGATGCAGCCGCCTTCCGGGGCTTCGGGCGGTGCGCGACCGACGCCGCCGGCGAATACCGCCTGGTCACGTTGCGTCCCGGCCGGCTTCCGCTACCCGGCGGCCGGGCCGAGGCGCCGCACCTGGACGTGTCGGTGTTCGCCCGCGGCCTGCTTGACCGCCTGGTGACCAGGATCTACTTTCCCGACGAGGAGGCGGCGAACCTGGCCGACCCGGTGCTGAGGTCGATCGAGGACCCCGGCCGCCGGGCCACGCTGGTCGCCGTGGCGCAGGCCGGCCAGCCGGGCGAGTTCCGGTTCGACATCCGGCTGCAGGGCAGGGGAATGTGCGGGGAGACCGTGTTCTTCTATGTCTGAGCACACTCGGCGCACTCGCCGGAGAGGAGCAGGCACGTGCCGGTAGTGGTACGGAACACCCCTCGAACAGATCTTGAGGTCGTTGACGGCCTGGCGGCCGCGGGCGTGGCGACGGTGCACGAGGCCCAGGGCCGCACCGGGCTGCTGCGCGCCGACATCCGCCCGATCTACCGACCCGCGCGCATCGCCGGCAACGCCCTGACCTGCGAGGTCGCCCCGGGCGACAACTGGTCGATTCACGTTGCGGTAGAACAGGCGCGCCTCGGCGACATCCTCGTGGTCACCCCGACGAGCGCCTGCGACGACGGGTACGTGGGCGACCTGCTGGCCGGCAGCCTGCTGGCGCATGGCGTCAGGGGGGTGGTCATCGATGCCGGCGTGCGGGACGTCGCCACGCTGACCGAGATGGGCTTCCCGGTCTGGTCGAAGGCGATCTCCGCCCGGGGCACGGTGAAGGAGACGCCGGGGAACGTCCAGACCCCGATCGTCTGCGCCGGCGTGTACGTCCGGCCGGGTGACGTGGTCGTCGCCGACGACGACGGAGTCGTGGTCGTGCCGCGCGAGGAGGCAGCGACCGTGCTCAAGGCGGCCCAGGAACGAGAGGCCAACGAGGCGTCCAAGCGACCCCGGCTGAACGGCGGCGAGCTGGGCCTCGACATCTACAACATGCGCGACCGGCTGGCCGGCAAGGGCCTGCGCTACGTCGACTACCCGGACTCGTAATGACCCAGACCGCCATCTCCTGCGCCGTCATGCGCGGCGGGACATCGAAGGGCCTGATGTTCCTGGCTGATGACCTGCCCGGCGACCGCGCGACGCGCGATGCGGTGCTGCTCGCCGCCATGGGCTCCCCGGACCCGCGGGAGATCGACGGCATGGGCGGCAGCCACCCCCTGACGTCGAAGGTCGCCGTGGTGAGTTTGTCGCCCCGCGACAACGCGGACGTCGAGTATCTGTTCCTCCAGGTCTGGCCAGACCGGCCGGAAGTCTCCGACAGTCAGAACTGTGGCAACATGCTGGCCGCCGTCGGGCCGTTCGCGATCGAGCAGGGGCTCGTGGCCGCGGCCGACCCGGTGACGCCCGTCCGCATCTGGATGCGCAACACGCAGACCCTGGCCACGGCGTTCGTGGAGACGCCGGGCGGGAGCGTGCGCTACGACGGGTCCGCGCGCATCGACGGCGTGCCCGGCAGCCACGCGCCCATCCCGATCGAGTTCGCCGACGTCGCCGGGTCCTCGTGCGGCGCGCTGCTGCCGACCGGCAACGTCACCGACGTCGTCGAGGAAACGAAGGTGACCTGCATCGACAACGGCATGCCGGTCGTGTGCCTGGCCGCGTCCGATCTCGGCCTCTCCGGGCAGGAGCCGCCGCAGGAACTGGAGGCCAACGGCGAGCTGACCCGGCGGGTCGAGGCGATCCGGCTGGCCGCCGGGCCGCTGATGAACCTCGGCGACGTGACCAGCAAGACCGTGCCCAAGATGAGCCTGCTGTCGGCTCCGGCGCACGGCGGCACGGTCTCGACCCGGACCTTCATCCCGCACCGCGTGCACGAGGCGATCGGGGTCCTGGGCGCGGTGTCCGTCGCCACGGCGTGCGTGCTACCCGGATCCGTGGCCAACGCGGTCGCGGACCTCCCGGACAAGACCGAGGGCTCGGTCGACATCGAGGTCGAGCACCCCACGGGCTTCTTCACCGTCACCATCGAGGTGAAAACCGGCGACGGCATGCCCGTCGTGACCCGGTCGGCGCTGCTGCGCACCGCCCGCCTGCTCATGCGCGGCGAGGTCATGGTGCCGTCGTCGGTGTGGAATCCTCTATCGCGGGGAGCCTCGCTGTGATCATCGACTGCCACGGGCACTACACGACCGCGCCACCTCAGCACGACGCGTGGCGTAAAAGCCAGCTGGCCGCATACCGGGAGGGCCGCCCGTCACCGGACTACCCGGCCATCTCCGACGACGAGATCCGCGAGTCGATCGAGCAGAACCAGCTCCGGCTGCTCCGCGAGCGCGGCGCGGACATGACGATCTTCTCGCCGCGCGCGTCCGCCATGGCCCACCACGAGGGCGACGAACGGGTGAGCAGCGAGTGGGCGCGGGCGTGCAACGACCTCATCGCGCGCGTGGTCGGGCTGTTCCCGGACACGTTCATCGGCGTCGGCCAGCTGCCGCAGTCACCCGGGGCCGACCTCAGGGCCTCGGTCGCGGAGCTCGAGCGGTGCGCCCAGATGGGCTTCGTCGGCTGCAACCTCAACCCGGACCCGAGCGGCGGGATGTGGACCTCGCCGCCGCTCACCGACCGGTACTGGTACCCGATCTTCGAGAAGATGACCGAGCTTGACGTGCCCGCGATGGTGCACGTGTCGAGCAGCCGCAACCCCAGCTTCCACGCCACCGGCGCGCACTACATCAACGCCGATACCACCGCGTTCATGCAGCTCATCCAGGGGGACCTGTTCGCCGACTTCCCGGATCTGCGCCTGGTCATCCCGCACGGCGGCGGCGCCGTCCCCTACCACTGGGGCCGTTACCGCGGGCTGGCCGACATGCTGAAGAAGCCCCCGCTGAGCGAGCACGTCATGCAGAACGTGTTCTTCGACACGTGCGTCTACCACCAGCCCGGCATCGACCTGCTGTTCCGCGTCATCGACGTCGACAACATCCTGTTCGGGTCGGAGATGGTGGGCGCGGTCCGCGGCATCGACCCGGAGACCGGCCATTACTTCGACGACACCAAGCGGTACGTCGACGCGGCCGACCTGACCGATGCCGGCCGCGGGCAGGTTTTCGAGGGCAACGCCCGGCGGGTCTACCCCCGTCTGGACAAGGCGCTGCGCGAGCGAGGACGGTAGATGACGGCCACGTTCACACCCGACGCCGACTGGCTCCCCTACGACCCGAGCCCGAGCAAGCCGGCCTACACCCCGCCGCCGGGCGCGGTCGACGCGCACTGCCACGTGTTCGGGCCGGGCCGGAAGTTCCCTTACGCGCCGGAGCGGAAGTACACGCCGACCGACGCGGGCAAGGAAGAACTGTTCGCGCTGCGCGACTTCCTCGGCTTCGAGCGCAACGTCATCGTCCAGGCGACCTGCCACGGCGCCGACAACCGGGCCCTGGCTGACGCGCTGGTGGCGGCCGATGGGCGGGCCCGGGGGGTGGCGACCGTCCGGCCCGGCGTCTCCCGGGCCGAACTCGCCGACCTGCACGCGGCCGGCGTCCGCGGCATCCGCTTCAACTTCGTCCGGCGCCTCGCCGACCCCAAGCCTGACGACTATTACCTCGGCCTGGTCGACCTCGTGGCCGAGCTGGGCTGGCACATCGTGGTGTACTTCGAAGCCCCCGACCTGGCCGAGCGCTGGAACCTGTTCACCAGCCTGCCCACGGTCGTGGTGGTCGACCACATGGGCCGGCCGGACGTGACGCAGCCGGTCGACGGCCCCGACTTCTCGTTGTTCCTGCGTTTCATGAGCGAACATGAGAACGTCTGGTCCAAGGTCAGCGGCCCGGAACGACTGTCGGTGTCCGGGCCGCCGGAATACGCGGACGTCACGGCGTTCGGGCGCCGCCTGGTCGAGACGTTCCCCGACCGGGTGCTGTGGGGCACCGACTGGCCGCACCCGAACATGAAGAGCCACATGCCGGACGACGGCGCCCTCGTCGACGTCATCCCGCGGCTCGCCCGCACCGACGACCTGCAGCGGCGGCTGCTGGTCGACAACCCCATGCGCCTGTACTGGGAGGCCTGATGGCGACGGATTACACCTCTGAGTTCGATGACATCCCGGGCACCCGCGTGTTCACGGCGCAGCGCGCCAAGCAGGGCTACAACCTGAACCAGTTCTGCATGAGCCTGATGAAGCCGGAGAACCGGGAGCGGTTCAAGGCCGACGAGCGGGCCTACCTCGACGAGTGGCCGATGACCGAGGCCCAGAAGCAGGCCGTGCTCGACCGCGACTACAACGCGATGCTGGACGGCGGCGGGAACATCTACTTCCTGGCCAAGATCTTCGCCACCGACGGGCTCAGCTACCTGCAGGCCGTGTCCACGATGACCGGCATGAACATCGACGACTACCAGCAGATGATGCTGTCCGGCGGGCGGTCGCCCGAGGGCTGGCGCTCGGTGAAGGACGGTACGTGACATGGCGCGCATCACCGCCGGGCTGACCACCAGCCACATCCCGGCCATCGGCGCCGCGATCGACCTGGGCAAGACCGGTGAGCCCTACTGGAAGCCGCTGTTCGCCGGGTACGAGTGGACCAAGGCGTGGGCCGCCGGGGAGGTCCCAGACGTCGTGATCCTGGTCTACAACGACCACGCGTCGGCGTTCACGCCGGAGATCGTGCCCACGTTCGCGCTCGGCTGCGCCGACGAGTTTCCGCCGGCCGACGAGGGATACGGCGCCCGCCCGGTGCCGGTCGTCCGCGGCCACGCCGAGCTGGCCGCTCACCTGGCGCAGGCGCTGATCCTCGACGAGTTCGACCTCACCCTGATGTACAAGCTCGACGTCGACCACGGCCTGACCGTCCCGCTGTCCCTGGTCTACGGCCAGCCCGACGAGTGGCCGGTGCGGGTCATCCCGCTCGCCGTGAACGTCGTGCAGTACCCGCCGCCGACCGGTCACCGCTGCTACCGGCTGGGCCAGGCGATCCGCCGCGCGGTGCAGAGCTACGGCGGGGATCTCACGGTCCATGTCTGGGGCACCGGCGGCATGAGCCATCAGCTGCAGGGGCCCCGCGCGGGCTTCATCAACTCCGCGTTCGACAACGCGTTCTTCGACCGGCTGATCGACGACCCGGACGACCTCGCCCTGCTACCGCACATCGAGTACGTGCGCGAGGCCGGCTCCGAGGGGATCGAGCTGGTCATGCAGCTGATCATGCGCGGCGCCATGGGCCCCAAGGTCGAGGAGCTCTACCGCTTCTACCACGTCCCCGGGTCCAACACCGCGGTCGGGCACCTCGTGCTCCGGCCCGCCCAGGAAGAGGACTAGCGCATGCGGATCGCACTCGCCGGGGCCGGCGCTTTCGGCATCAAGCACCTCGACGCCCTCGCCGAGATCGACGGCGTCACCGTCACGTCCGTGGTCAGCCGCAGGCTGGAGCAGGCCGAGGAGGTCGCCGAGAAGTACGGCGCCGACCACGCCACGACCGACCTGGACGAGGCGCTCGCCCGGGAGGATGTCGACGCGGTCATCCTGTGCACCCCGACCCAGCTGCACGCGCAGCAGGCCATCGCCGCGATGCGCGCGGGTAAGCACGTCCAGGTCGAGATCCCGCTCGCCGACAGCTGGGCGGACGCGCAGCAGGTCGGCCGTGTGCAGCAGGAGACCGGCCTGGTCTGCATGGTCGGGCACACCCGCCGGTTCAACCCCTCGCACCAGTGGATCCACCGGCGCGTCGGCGCGGGCGAGCTGTCGATCCAGCAGATGGACGTGCAGACGTACTTCTTCCGCCGCACGAACATGAACGCCCTGGGCAAGCCGCGCAGCTGGACGGACAACCTGCTCTGGCACCACTCGGCGCACACCGTCGACCTGTTCCAGTACCAGACCGGCGAGGACATCGTGATCGCCAACGCCGTGCAGGGCCCGGTGCACCCGGACCTGGGCATCGCGATGGACATGTCCGTGCAGCTGCGCACGCCCGGCGGCCGCATCTGCACGCTGTCGCTCAGCTTCAACAACGACGGGCCGCTCGGCACGTTCTTCCGCTACATCTGCGACAACGGCACGTACATCGCCCGGTACGACGACCTGGTCACCGGGCGCGAGGAACCGGTCGACGTGTCCCATGTGGACGTGTCCAGCAACGGCATCGAGCTGCAGGACCGCGAGTTCATCGCGGCGATCCGCGAGGGGCGCGAGCCGAACTCCAGCGTGGCCGACGTGCTGCCCTGCTACCGGGTGCTCGGCGAGCTGGAGACTCAGCTCGCCACCCAGCGGTAGCCGCGGCCATGCCCGGGCCGGCCATGGCCGCCTCGGTCGAGGAGGCCGGCGCGCCGGTGCTCGTGCTCGGCAACTCGCTCGGCACCACCCGGGCGGTCTGGGAGCCGCAGCTGGCCCTGTTCCGCCGCCATTTCCGGCTGCTCAGGTACGAGCTTCCCGGGCACGGTGGCTCGCCCGCCCCGGCCGGGCCCTACACGATCGGCGAGCTCGGCGCCGGCGTGCTCGGCCTGCTCGACGATCACGGGATCGGGCGCGCGCGGTACTGCGGGATCTCGCTCGGCGGCATGATCGGGATCTGGCTGGCGGCGAACGCGCCGGAGCGGATCGCCGCTCTCGGGCTGTGCTGCACGTCCGCCTGGCTGCCGCCGGCGTCCTTCTGGGACGGGCGCGCGCAGCAGGCCCGGTCCGGCGGGACGGCGTCGATCGCCCGCCAGGTGGTCAGCCGGTGGTTCACGCCCCAGTTCCAGGCGCGCCGGCCGGACGTGCCCGCGTCGTTCGAGGCTCAGCTCGGGGAGACCGAAGCGGAGGGCTACGCCGGCTGCTGCGAGGCGATCGCCGCCATGGACCAGCGACCCTTGCTGTCGTCGATCACGGCGCCGGCGCTGATCATCGCGGCCGCCGAGGATCCGGCGACGCCGCCGTGGCACGGCGCGGTGATCGCGTCGGGGATCGCGGGCTCGCGGCTGACCGTGGTCAGGGGCGCGGCGCACCTGGCCAACGTCTCCGCGGCCGGTCAGGTGGGCTGCGCGCTGCTCGACTTCCTCCTCGGGTGAAGTATTAAGGCCTGGCTCCTCCTGATCACCGCGTCGGCCCCCATCGGGCGGATCACCGCGTCCTGGCCGACCCCGCGCCCGCCGAGCAGCGTCCTCGTCACCCGGCTGCGGACATCGAGCAGCTGGTCGAGCGCGGCGCTCAGGTGCGCGTCGGTCACGCGGAGCGGCGAGCCGGCGTGGTCGCCGTCGGCCGCCGGACCGGCCTCGGCCGCCAGCAGCGCGGCCCGGCGCAGCAGTTCCCTGAGGAAGGCCGCGGTGGCGCCGTCCGTGCGCGTGATCACGGCTTCGGGGTCGGACAGGTCGAGCACCAGGCGGCCCCGGTAGAGCTCGATCAGCTGGCGGCGAGCCTCGGCGTCGGGGAGGGGCAGCTCGGCCGCGTGGTCAACGCGGCCGGGCCGGGCCGCCAGGGCGGCCTCCAGCAGGTCCGGGCGGTTCGTGGTGAGCAGGAACGTCACGTCGACGTCCTCGCCCAGCCCGTCCATCTCGTTGAGCACCTGGAACAGCAGCGGGTGCTGGCCCATCCGGGGCACGCGCTCCTCCGCGATCAGGTCCACGTCCTCGATCACGACGACCGAGGGCGCCAGCACCCGGGCCACCGAGCACGCCTCGGCGATCCAGCGCAGTCCATAGCCGGACAGGATCACCACGGTCACGCCGGCCAGCTGGCCGAGCAGGTACCTGATCGTGTGCGTCTTGCCGGTGCCCGGGACACCGTGCAGCAGTACCCCGCGCTTGAGGTGCTGGCCGCTGGCCAGCAGCCGGCCGGCGTTCCTGGCCACGCCGAGCACCTGGCGCTCGATGCCGTCGAGCACCGCGGGCGGCAGGATCACCCGGTCGCGGCCGAGCTGCGGGCGGTCGTGGAAGCGAAGCCCGCCGCCGCTGCCCCGGCCATGGCCGAACAGCTCGTCGCCGAACGAGATCACCTGCCCGCGGAAGACGTTCCGCGCCACCGCCTGCTGCCGGACCTGGTCGATGACCCGCTGGGCCGCGGCCTGGTCGCCGCAGGCGACCTCCAGGCCGGCGTTCCCTTCTGGCTCCCGGTCACCGGGCCCGCGCAGCAGCACGGCCAGCCGGGTATCCCCGTCGGCGACCAGGTACAGGCCGCAGCTGACGCAGGCCCGGGTCTGACCTCCCGGGCCGGCTGGCCGCGCGGCCATGGCCACGCTGCCCACGCCGAGCCCGTATGCCTCGGCGCCGGACTGCAGCAGGTCGGCCAGCCCGAAGCTCTGGTGCTGAAACCCGGTCAGCCCCACCAGCTCGTGCTCGCGGCTCCAGCCCGCCAGCCACGCATCCAGGCCGGCTTGCACGTTCACGTGGTCATAGCCCGGCCATGAGCCGGAGATCACCGGAAGGGCCGCCGCATCCGGGCCGAGGTGCTCGCGCAGCACCCCCGGCACCGGGGCGTCTTCGGCCCGTGCGGCCAGCACCGCCCGGCGCACCAGGCGCCGGGCCATCCTGGCGATGTCGGCGAGCTCAGGCCGGTCGTCTCGGTCGCCCAGTCCCCCGATGTCGGCCACAGATCCCCTCCGCATCGGGGGCTCGCGCCCGGGAGTCCAGGACCCCAGGTCACGCACAGCGTACCGCCGGCGACGGCCCGCCGCCGGTGGGAATCTCCACTTGACCTGCACGTTTTCCACGCCGGCGGATTGTCCCCCGAACGGGATGTTTCGCCCGGCTCCACATCCCGTACACGCGGTCTGCATCTGGGCTGCACGGGGCCGGGATGCTCTTTACCCCGAGGGCGGGCGACGACCGGCACGACCGGGCGCCAGTCCGCGGGGGTAGCAGGCGGTGCCCGCCAAGCGACGAGCGGTTCGTCACCTTCCGGTCGAGCGGGGGCGTGACCGGTGAGAGCAGGGGGCGGCCAGCACTACCGCGAGCCGCGCCAGCGGCAGGCGGGCGCCGCCAGCCATCCTGGACCTCATCGAGGATCATGCCTAGGCCCGGGGCAAGGTCAGCGTCATGCGGGTGCCCTGCCCCGGCTGGCTGCCGGCGGTCAGCCGGCCGCCGTGGGCCCGGGTGAGCTCGGCGGCGACGGCGAGGCCGATGCCACTGCCCGAGGTCGGCGCCGCCTGGCGGCCGCGCCAGAACCTGTCGAAGACGTGCGGCAGCTCGTCGGCCGGAATCCCGATCCCGGTGTCGGAGACGGTCAGCACCGCGTCCGGACCGGCGGGCCCGGCCTGAACGGTGACGCGGCCGCCCTCGGGGGTGTACTTCAGCGAGTTCGTGAGCAGGTTCGTGATGACCTGGTGCAGCCACCGCGGGTCGGCCAGCACATCGGCCCCGGCGAGGCGCCGATCCAGGGTGATTCCGGCCGCTTCGAACCGGCCGGCCAGACTGGCGGCCGCGTCGTCGGCCACGTCGGCCAGGTCGCAGCGGCGCCGTGACAGATGCAGCGCGGCGGCGTCGGCCGCGGCCAGTGTCTGCAGGTCGTTGACCATGCGGGCCAGCCGCAGCACCTCATCGCGGAGCGAGGTGAGCTGGTCAGGAGTGGGCTCGGTCACCCCGTCGAGCATGGCCTCGTACCCGGCCTGCAAGACCGCGACCGGGGTGCGAAGCTCATGCGCGACATCGGCGACCAGATCGCGGCGCAGTTGCTCCTGCCGGGCCAGCGTGTCAGCCATCTGGTCGAATGCCGTCGCCAGCTCGCGCAGCTCGCCGGGCGCGGCCACCTGGCCGACCCGCGCGGTGCGCTCCCCGCTGCCCATGGCCCTGGTCACGGCGATCATCCGCTCGACCGGACGGGTGATCCGCCGGGCCACGACCAGCCCGGTCAGCAGGGCCAGCAGGGCCGCCACGCCGGCCGCGCCGGCGATGGCCCGCAGCAGCGCGATCTCGAGGCTACGGTCGGCGCCGGAGAGGCCGGAGCCGGTGAACCTGACGACGGCCTGCCCGACCGGCTGGCCCCGCACCATGGCCGCCGCGCTGAACTGCGGGGCCGACGCATGCGCGCCGAACCCGGGCGAGGCCGCCACCGGCTGGCCGGCCTGGTCGCGGATCTGGACATCGGCCCCGGTCCGCGCGGCCAGGTCAAGCACGGGGTTCAGGTCGGCCGACGCCCAGCTGTCGTTCCGTTCCCAGGCGACGGCGGCCGCCACCGCGATCGCGCTGGTCAGTTCCTTACGCTGCTGGGTGGCCAGGGCCGACACGTCCGCGGCGGCAAACGCCGCCGTCAGCCCGGCCAGCAGGGCCAGCGCCGCCAGGGCAACCCCGAGGAACGCCAGCGCCAGCCGCAGGCCCAGCGCCTCGCCGCGGGCCGCGGGATGGCCCGGCGGCCAGCCGCCGCGGTCAGACATCGCGGGTCAGGCCCAGCCGGTACCCCCCGCCCAGCACGGTCTGGACGATCCTGGGGCTGGCGGGTTCCTCCTCGATCTTGCGGCGCAGGTTCTTCACGTGCGAGTCGACGGTGCGCTCGTAGCCCTCGAACTCGTAGCCCCGCACGCGGTTGATCAGCTCGAACCGCGAGTACACCCGGCCTGGGACGGTGGCCAGCGCGATCAGGATGCCCCACTCGGTCGGGGTGAGCTCGACATCGCGGCCGTACACGGTGACCAGCCGCTGTGATTCGTCGATGACCAGGGCCCCGCCGCCGTAGGCGGCCTGGACCGGCCCGGCGGGCGGCCCGCCGCGGCGCAGGATCGCGTGGACCCGAAGCACCAGCTCGCGCGGGCTGAACGGCTTGGTCACGTAGTCGTCGGCGCCTAGTTCCAGCCCAGCGATCCGGTCCTCCTGGGCCGCCTTGGCGGTCAGCATCAGGATCGGGATGGGGCCGGCGGCGCGGACCTCGCTGGCGACGGTCTCGCCGGGCACGTCCGGCAGGCCGAGATCAAGGATCACCAGGTCGAGCGATGCCGAGGCGACCAGGGTGAGCGCTTCGGCGCCGGATCCAGTGGACAGGACCGTGAACCCGGCCCGCTCGAGGTAGGACCTGACCAGCTCGCGCAGCTTGCGCTCGTCCTCGACCAGCAGCACCGTAGCCGCCATCGCCGCTCGCCCCCTCCGGCCCGGCCGCTAGGCCGGGCTCCACACGGTCACCACGGTTCCTCCAACGGTCCAGCATCGCCGGCGTATGGACTAATGGCACCAGCACCGGCAGCTAAGGCGGCCCGGATGACCCGCAGTGACCTGATCACGTTCGTCCCGTGGATCACTTTCGGCGTCATCCTGGGCATCATCGCGGCTCGCCTGCTGCGCCGTCGCGGCTCGGGCCCGCGCTGACAACAGGGGTAGCCACACGCTCAAGCATGCCAGCTAGGATCGCCGGTTAGCGCAGGCGCGTCCCAGCCCGGACCGGGCCGGAAAGGACGGAAAGATGGCGACCTTCGTGCTCGTCCACGGGGCCTGGGGCGGCTCTTACGGCTTCCGGAAGGTACGCGGCCCGCTCCGGGAGGCCGGCCACGAGGTATTCACGCCCAGCCTGACCGGCATCGGCGAGCGCTCTCACCTGGCCAGCCCCCAGGTCGGCCTGACGACGCACATCACCGACGTGGTCAACACCGTCCTGTACGAAGACCTTCACGAGATCGTGCTGCTCGGCTTCTCGTACGGGGGATTCGTGGTCACCGGGGCGCTCGAGCACATCGGTGACCGCATCCGGCACCTGGTCTACCTGGACGCGTTCCTGCCCGGTGACGGCGACAGCCTCTACGCCATCACCGGAAATCCGGCCGGCCGCGGCGTGATCGAACTCGGCGGCGAGTGGCTGGTGCCGCCGCTGCCCCGCGAGCTGGACGACCCGGCCGAGACGGCGTGGGCCGACGCGCGGCGCACGCCGCACCCGGTCGGCTGCTTCACCGAGCCGGTCCGGCTGCCGCGCCCGCTGGAGGACTACCCGTTCACGCGCACCTACATCAAGGCGACCGGGGAGCCGCGGCCCGAGCCCGGCGGGCCGTTCTGGGCCGCCGCCGACCGGGTCATGGGCTCGCCCGGCTGGCGCTACCGGGAGATCGCCAGCAACCACATGATCCCGAGCAACCGGCCCGGCGAGCTGGTCCAGATGCTGCTTGAGCTCACCGCCGGCGGCTAGGCTGCCAGACAAACATCGCGGGGGAGCGGGGACGATGACTAACACGGCAGCCTGCCTGAGCTTCATCGAAAGCCAGATGCAGCAGATTCAGTACGTGGCCACCACGGCCAGCACGATTGAGCCGGCGCAGGCCTGGTTATCGAGCTACACCGGACCGGTGTCGGGCGCGTTCACGCTGAGCGGCGTCAGTTACCGCACCCAGCAACTGTGCCCGATCACGGTCACCAGCCCGGTCGGCGGCGTCGCGGACGATTACCGGGGCACGGTCGCAGGTCACGCGGGGACCGCCTACGCCGGATACACGGTGCTGGCCTTCCTGGACGTCGGCGGCACCGAGAACATCGTGGCGCCGCAGGCCACGGTGAACTCGGGCGGCGCGTTCTCACTGAACCTCAGCGCCGTGCCCGCCGATGCGCCGGGGTCATGGGCCTTCGCGCTCCAGGATCCCGCCACGTTCGCCTGGCCGGTGGGCGCCTACTGGCCATCCCCGCTGACCTACGCGCACCTGGAGGTGCAGAGCTGGGCCATCACGGACGCCGCGTACCTGACCGCCAGCCAGCCGGCCAGCGCCGACGGCAGCTTCGCCTTTCCCGCGTCGCAGCCCGGCACGAAGATGTTCATCCTGCGCGACACCAGCGCCGGCGCGAACATAGCCGTCTACGTGCCGACCACCGGGAACGTGCGCTCTTACCTGGTCACGCAGGGACAGCCCGGCTACGGGACGAGCTTGCCGGACCAGAGCTACCTGTACGACCAGGCCATGTGCGTGATCGCGGCCATCGCCCGCGGCCAGGCGGGCGTGGCCGGGCAGCTCGCGGGCGGGCTGCTGCAGTTCCAGACCGCGGGCGGCGGGTTCATCCTCAGCGGGCCGCAGCTCAGCCCCGGCTACGGCGACCCGGTCTACCGGACCGGCGCGCACGCGATCGCCACGTATGCGCTGCTCGCGTACGTGCAGGCCTACCCCAAGGACAACGGCCAGGCCTACGCGGCCGCCGCGCGCGCCGCGCTCGGCTGGCTGGCCACGCAGCAGGAGACGTCGGGCCCGCAGGCCGGCCTGTTCCGGGGCGGCCCGGGCGTGACCTGGTGCTCGACCGAGCACCAGCTCGACATATGGCACGCCTACGTCAAGGCGTCGGTCGTCCTGCCCGGCGGGAGCTGGCTGGCCAGCGCCGGCCGCCTGGCCGAGGTGATCTGGACCGTGCTGTACGACGACGATAAGCAGCGTTTCTACCAGGGCTACGACCTGGGCAGCGGTCCGGACACCGGCGATCCGCTCGACATGCACTCCTGGGCGGCCATCTGGGCCAGCTGCGCGGGGCGGCCCGATGTGGCCGCCGCGGTCCTGAACCAGGCGGCCCTGGAACCGTTCGTGGTCACCCAGGGCGGCATCACCGGGTATCAGCCGGAGTACGCGGCCGACCCTTCCGGCGACTATCCCGGCGCCACGCCGACAATCTGGAGCGAGGGAACGTTCTTCACCGCCTATGCCTTCCGCCAGCTCGGCGACACCGCCGCGGCCGAGGCCAT
The DNA here is from genome assembly GCA_963729365.1 of uncultured Actinomycetota bacterium. Lineage (GTDB taxonomy): Bacteria > Actinomycetota > Actinomycetes > Streptosporangiales > Streptosporangiaceae > JASHPR01. The sequence goes on along the minus strand of CAVSNQ010000022.1, from coordinate 904,575 downwards.
CATCGCGGGAATCGATTCCGGGCAGCAGCCGGACGGCTCGTTCGCCTACTGCAGCGTCTATGACCCGGTCTACGACCTGTCACCGAGCCAGTGCGTGATCGGGCCGGCCTGGGCGATCCTGGCCAACCTCGGCACCGGCATCTGGGAGGAGTCGGCGACCAGCCCGGCCAGCACTAAGAAGGCTGTCGCGCCCGGATAACAGGAAATCGCCGCGAGGATGCAACGGCGGGCGGCCCCGGCCCGTCTGACGTGCATGGGGAACAAGCTGCGGATCACGGCGGGGGTCGCCGGGACGGCCGCGGCCGCCGTCCTGGCCGCCGGCTGCGGATCGGCGCCGGCCGCCCGGCCGCAGCCGCCGGCGGTCAGCCGCGGCGTGGCCGCCAGCGAGCTGGCCAGCCCGCGGGCCTACGGGGCCGCGGACACCGCGTTCGGCCTGGACCTGCTCGGCGCCTGGTGCGCCGCCGAACCCACCGCGAACATCGTGTTCTCGCCGGAGAGCCTGGCCAGCGGGCTCGGCATGGCCTACCTGGGGGCCCGGGGGAGCACCGCGCAGGCCATGGCCCGCGTGCTGCACCTGCCGTCCAGCGGCGCCGCACTCGAGGCGGGCCTGAGCGCCCGGTCCGCGGCCCTGCGCGCGCTGGACGGGCCGGGCGTCACCGTGGCCGGGAGTGACCGCGTGTGGGCCAGCCCGTCGCTGATGCCACGGGCCAGCTACGCCAGCGCGGTCGCGGCCGGCTACGGCGCCCGCCTGACCCAGGCGCCGCTGCTGACCGACCCGGCCCGGGCCACGGCGCAGATCAACGCCGCGATCGCCGCGGCCACCCGGGGCCACATCCCGCACCTGCTGGGCCAGGGCAGCCTGAAGGGCATCGCCTGGGTGCTGACCGACGCCCTGTACCTGGACGCGGACTGGGCCGCGCCGTTCCAGGCCCGCCAGACCCAGCCGGGCCCGTTCACCACGGCCGCCGGGCAGCAGGTCAGCGCCCGGTTCCTGCGCGGCGGTGACTTCCGGTTCGCCGACTACGGTGGCTGGACCGCGGTGTCGCTGCCGTACCGGGGCGGGAAGCTGACCATGACCGCGCTGCTGCCCGACTCGGGCGCGCGCGGCTGCCCGGCGCTGCCGGCCGCCACCCTGAGCGCGATCACCACGGCGCTGGGCGGGCATGACCGCCCGGCGGCCGGGACCACCGGAACCAGCGGGCTGACCGAGATCGCGCTGCCCAAGGTCAGCCTGAGCTCGTCGGGGAGCATGCGGAACCTGCTGACCAGCCTCGGCATGGGTGTCGCGTTCAGCCCGGCCGCGGACTTCACCGGGCTGTCCCCGCTCGCCTGCTGCATCGGCAAGGTGGTGCACGCGGCCACGCTGAGCGTGGGGGAGAAGGGCACCGTGGGCAGCGCCGCCACGGCGGTCGGCCTGGCGCCGACCGCGGTCTCCGTGCCGCTGTCCCGGCTCACGTTCGACCGGCCCTACCTGCTGCTCGTCACCGCCGCCGGCACCGGCGAGCCGCTCTTCCTGGCCCGGGTGGCCGACCCGGCCGCGGGCTGACCGCCGGCGCCGGATCACGCCGTCAGGCGGGGCCGGAGTGGCGGAGGCGTGGCGTTCAAGGGGATTTGAAAGACTGGGGCCCCTCACCCCGCTGGAGGCGGCATGCTGCCCTGGTCCGCCGAGCTGGCCGGCCAGCTCGAAGAACACGTGATCACCAGTGAACTGCTGCGGGACAACCCGCTCGGCGACCCGAACGAACGGCCGCTGTGGGTCTACCTGCCGCCCGGGTACGACGACGACCCGGACCGCCGCTATCCGGCCATCTACGTGATCCAGGGGTATGCCGGGCACCTGGCCATGTGGTGGAACCGGTCTCCCTACCGGCAGCCGTTCCCCGAGACCGCGGACGCGGTGTTCGCGCGCGGCGAGGCGCCCCCGGCGCTGGTCGTCTACGTCGACGCGTGGACGTCCTACGGCGGCAGCCAGTTCGTGGACTCGCCGGGCACCGGCCGCTATCACTCCTACCTGTGCGACGAGATCGTGCCCTGGGTGGACCGGCGCTACCGGACCCTGCCGGAGGCCGCGCACCGGGCCATCACGGGCAAGTCCAGCGGCGGGTTCGGCGCCATGATCACGCCGATGCTGCGGCCCGACCTGTTCGGCGCGCTCGCCACGCACGCGGGCGACGCACTCTACGAGCTTCTGTACATCCCCGAGTTCGGCCGGGCGGCGCGGCTGCTGCGGGACTACGACGGCGACATCGGGCGGTGGTGGGACGACTTCCGGTCGCGGGTCTCCTTCACCAAGGAGGCCGACCGGGTCCTGCTCGGGCTGCTCGGCGTGGCCGCCTGCTTCTCCGCGCACGAGGACGGGACCGTGGAGCTGCCCTTCGACCAGCGGACCGGGGCGCTGCGCCCCGAGGCGTGGGAGCGGTGGCTGGACTGGGACCCGGTCCGGATGGCGCCCAGGTACGCCGGCGCGCTCCGGTCGTTGCGCGCGATCTGGATCGACGCGGGAACCAGGGACGAATACTTCCTCGACCTGGGCGCCGAGGCGTTCAGGAAGGCGCTGCACGAGATCGGCGTCGCCGATGACGTGATCCGGTTCGAGCTGTTCGACGCGACCCACGGCGGCATCGACTACCGGTACCCGCTCTCCCTGGCCTGGCTCGGCCAGCGCATCGCCGCCTGAGATTCATCCCAGGAACGCTTGAACGATCCCGGCTCCCGGTACGTGATCCTCCATAGAACGCGGAGCGGGTAACCGTAACGAATGGAGTAAATACGATGCGTAATCGATGGTTGGCGGCTTCCGTACTCGCCGCAGCCGCCGTCGTCGGGCTTGCGGCATGCGGCACTTCATCGTCCTCAAGCACCCCCCCTGCGGCGAGCTCACCGCAGGCCGCCTCAACCGGCAGCAGCAGTTCCGCCACGGCGACGGGGCTCAAGACCACGACGGTCAACGGTCATATCGTGCTCACCAACGCCCAGGGATTCGTGATCTACTGGTTCGCGCCCGACACCGCGACCACGTCGATGTGCACCGGCACCTGCGCGACCTACTGGCCGCCTCTGATCGGGACCCCGACCCTGGCGTCGGGCGTCACCCTGGCCGGCAAGCTGGGCACGATCAAGCGGGCCAACGGCCAGCTCCAGGCCACTTACATGGGCCATCCGCTGTACCTCTTCAAGAGCGACACCAGCGCTGGCCAGGACGCCGGCAACGCGCTCGACACGGCCGGGGGCCTGTGGTGGGCGATGACCGCGTCCGGGGCGAAGATCAAGGCGAAGGGCGCGGCGGCCGCGCCCGCGCCGAGTACCAGCACCAGCGGCAGCGGCGGCGGCGGCGGTGGCTACGGTTACTGATCGCCGGACTGCGTGATCGAGGCGGCGCCTCCCCGTACCGGGCGGGGAGGCGCCGCCTTCTCCGCTGTCACGCGCCGGCGCTGTCACGCGCCGGCCTGAGCAGCGCAGGCGCGTTGGGGAGAGCCGCGGCCGCGATGGGTAGGTAACGACGCATGCAGGACACCCCCGAGACCGCCGGGCCTGGCGCCAGCCCGCGCGGCAGCCTGGTCATCATCTACGCGGCGCTGATGCTGGCGATCCTCCTCGCCGCGCTCGACCAGACGATCGTGGCCACCGCGCTGCCGACGATCGTCGGCGATCTCGGCGGGCTGAGTCACCTGTCCTGGGTGATCACCGCCTACCTGCTGGCCACCACGGTGTCCGCGCCGCTGTGGGGGAAGCTCGGCGACCAGTACGGCCGAAAACGGCTGTTCCAGGCCGCGATCGTGATCTTCCTGATCGGCTCGGCGCTGTGCGGGCTGTCCCGCAACATGCTCGAGCTGATCAGCTTCCGCGCGCTGCAGGGCCTGGGCGGCGGCGGCCTGATCGTGCTGGCTCAGGCCATCGTCGGCGACGTCGTCTCTCCCCGGGAACGCGGCAAGTACCAGGGCGCCTTCGGCGCGGTGTTCGGGGTGGCCAGCGTGGCCGGGCCGCTGCTCGGCGGGTTCTTCGTGGACAACCTGGGCTGGCGCTGGGTGTTCTACATCAACCTGCCGATCGGGGTTCTCGCGCTGGCCACGATCGCGTTTGCGCTGCCCGCGACCACCTCCACCCAGAAGCACAAGATCGACTATGCCGGCACCGTGCTGCTGGCGGGGTCGGCGACCTGTGTGGTGCTGCTGACCTCCTGGGGCGGCACCACCTACCCGTGGCTGTCTCCGGAGATCTTCGGGCTCGGCGCCGCGGCGGTGATCCTGGCCGTGGGCTGGTGGCTGTCGGCCGGGCGGGCCGCGGAGCCGGTGTTGCCGCGGCGGCTGTTCCGGAACCCGGTGTTCTCGGTCGGCGCAGGCATCAGCTTCGGCGCCGGGTTCGCGCTGTTCGGCGCGACCGCCTTCCTGCCGCTGTACCTGCAGGTCGTCCGCGGGGTGACGCCGACGATCTCCGGCGTGTACCTGCTGCCGATGGTGCTCGGCCTGCTGGTCACGTCGGTGGCCAGCGGTCAGCTGATCTCCAGGTTCGGCCGGTACAAGGTGTACCCGATCGTGGGCACGGCGGCCATGACCCTCGCCTTGTACCTGCTGTCCACGCTCACCGAGACGACTACGTCTCTGGTCCTGGACGTGTACTTCGCGCTGCTCGGGTTCGGGCTCGGCCTGATCCTGCAGGTTCTGGTCATCGCCGTGCAGAACTCGGCAGACTACGCGGATCTGGGCACCGCCACATCCAGCGTCACGTTCTTCCGCACGATCGGCGGATCGTTCGGCGTGGCCATCTTCGGGTCGATCTTCTCCAGCCGCCTGGCGGCCAACCTGACCACGGCGCTGCACGGGACGCCGCTGCCGCCGGGCTTCAGCGCGGCCGGGGCCCAGGCCAACCCGGCCGCGCTGAAGCGGCTGCCCGCGCCGCTGCACGCGGACATCCTGCACGCGTACGTGCTGTCGTTTCACACGGTGTTCCTGGCCGCCGTGCCGGTAGCGGCGGCCACCTTCGTGCTCACCTGGTTCCTGCGCGAGGTGCCGCTGCGTGCCACCTCCGGCGCCTCGGACATCGGCGAGGGTCTCGGCGCGGCCCCGGCCCAGCGGTCGTCGGCCGAGGAGCTTGAGCGCGCGCTGCTGCGGTTGGCCGACGTCGACCTGCGGCAGCAGGGCTACACCAGGCTCGCCCAGCTGTGCGGGCTCGGCCTGCCCGCGGGCAGTTGCTGGATCCTGGCCCGGATGGCCAAGCGCGGTCCGGTGGTCGGGACCGACCTGGCCCGTGAAGCCGGGGTCAGCGTGGAACACGGGCGGCCGTACGCGGACAAGCTCGTCGAGGCCGGGTACGTGCGCCGCGACAACGGCACGCTGGAGCTGACCCCGGAGGGCAGCGTGGCCGCGGACCGGCTGTTCGCCGCGGGGCGGGACGGGCTGGCGCGGCTGCTCGCTGACTGGTCGCCGGAGCAGCACGCCGACATGGCCAAGATGCTGGACACGTTGTCCCGCGCGCTGCTCGGCGAGCCCGCCGACGAGCACCTCATCACCAGGTGACGCCCGCCCGGGCAGGCGGGGAAGGCGCGCTGGCCCGATCATCGGGCACACTGGCCTGGTGAAAGCCGACATCGTGGTCATCGGGGCCGGGGCGCTCGGGCTGAGCACCGCGCTGCACTGCGCGCTGCTCGGCAGGTCCGTGGTCGTGGTCGAGCGGGACACGGCGGGCTCGCAGGCATCGGGGCGGGCGGCCGGGCTGTTCAAGTCGGTGCAGGCCGACGAGCTGCGTACCACGCTGGCCCGGCGGAGCATCGACCAGGCGGTCAGCTTCGGCGACTGGGCGGGGGTCGCGCTCGAGGTGGCCCGGAGCGGCAGCTTCCTGATCGCGCGGACCGAGAAGCACCGGGACTTTGTGCTCGCCGAAGCGGCCCAGTCCCGGGCCTGGGGCGCGGACGTGCGCCAGGCCAGCCCGGCCGACCTGGCCGGCCGCGTGTCCTACTACCGCGGGTCGGGGCCGGCGAGGAGCTTGCGGTCTGGTGCCCAGAGGACATCTACATCGAGGAGCCGATGAGCCTGGTCGAGGCCTACCTTTCGGCCTGCCGGCACCACGGCGTCGAGGTGCTCGAGTCCGAGCCGGCGGTCGGCGTGCCGGTCTCCGGGGGACGGGCGGCCGGGGTCGAGACCACGGCCAGGTCCATCGCCGCCGGAGTGGCCGTGGTGGACGCCGCGGGCGCATGGGTTCGGCAGGTGGCCGAGCTCGCCGGGGCGGGCGGCCGGGTGGCGGTCGCGCCGGTCCGGCATCAGCTGCTCATCACCGAGCCGTCCGCGGAGCTGGACCCGTCGGAGCCGATCACCCGGGTCGTCGACGCCGCCGTCTACCTGCGTCCGGCCCGCGGCGGCCTGATGGTCGGCGGATTCGAGGCCGATCCGCTGCCCGTCGACCCGAGGGCCCAGCCGCCGTCGTTCGACACCGACGACCTGCCGCTGGACCTGGGCGTGCTACGGGAGATGGCCGGCCAGGTCGCCGAGGAAGCGCCGCTGGCCACCTCCGGCCGGATCGCCGAGCACCGCGGCGGGCTGTTCACGATGAGCCCGGACGGCCGCTTCGTCGTGGGGCCGGTGCCCGACGCGCCCGGGCTGTGGATCGCGAGCGGCTGCAACGGCTCCGGATTCTCCTCGTCGCCCGCCATCGGCGAGGCTCTGGCCAGCTGGATGACCGGCGGCGACCCGGGCCGGATGGCGGCGCTGTCACCCGGCCGGTTCGCGCCGATGACCGATGAGCTGCTGGTCAAGAACGGCACCTGGCAGTATGCGCACTACTACGACCCCGTAACCGCTGACCAGCACTAACGCTCAGTCAGTGGCGTCCTGGGCCGTGTCGGGGCTCAGCTCGCCGCACAAGATCTCCCGAACCTCGCGGGCAGCGTAGAAGACAAGCACGTACCCGGCGGCCGGATCGGCCCACCACCAGCCAAGCGCGGCGTTCAGCGTCAGGCCCAGCAGCACCGCGGCGGCCAGGATCCCGTCGATCAGCGTGACCCGGCCCTCGGTCTGCAGCACGGGATTGCCCAGTGCCCGGCCGGTGCGAGACTTGCCGTACGCCAGCGCGAACATCGCCACCGCCGTAACCGACGTCCACGCGATGCCGAGCACGGAGTGCCGCGGGTGATAACCGGTGGCCAGCACCACCGTGGACTGCACCAGGAGGTAGGGCGCCAGGACGGCGAAGGCATAGCCGATCAGCCGCAATCCCCGGCGCTGGCGATTCTCGCCCGTGCCCGACAGCTCCCAGATCACGACCGTGGACGCGCCGATCTCAATCAGCGAATCCAGGCCGAACCCGGCCAGCGCCACCGACCGGGCCGAGATCGCCGCGACAGCCAGCACCACGATCCCGGCGACGTTCCACACCAGCGTCACATATTCGAGGGCGAAACCCCGGCGCAGCAGAGCGGCCCGCGTCGCGCCGTCCGCCATCGCCACAGCCCGAGTCTGCCAAAGCCGATCCGGCCGAGCGCCCGCGGTGGAGGCTGGAGGCCGGGATGCCGCGGGCCGGCCTGGTCAGAGGAGGCTGGCGAGCAGCGTCGCGGCCCGGGCTGCGCGTCGGCAGCCCGGGCCGCGATGATCTCACTGACCGGGCGACATCACGGGCGTGCTTCGAACACGAGGTTGAACGGCGTCTCGCTCACGCGGCGGAAGCGGGTGAAGCCGGCGCTGTTGACGATGTCGCGAATCCGGGACTCTCCGGCCTGGGCTCCTAGCGCGAGCCCTACCTCCTGCGACAGCGAGGCAGGGGTGCACAGGAGCGTGGAGAAGCCGTAGTAGGCCCGCCCCACCGGGTTGAGGTTGTCTTCGACCCGGTCGCCGGCGGCGGGCTCCACGATCATCCAGGTGCCGTCGGGGGACAAGGACTGCCGCACGTGACGTGCCGCGCCCGCCGGGTCGCCCATGTCGTGCAGGCAGTCGAACATGGTCACCAGGTCGTACCCGGTGCCTGAATACGACGAGGCCGCTGCGACTTCGAAGCGAGCCCGGTCCGCGACGCCGGCCTCGGCCGCCCGCTGGTGCGCGGTCGCGATTGACCCGTCGTGGTAGTCAGACCCGGTGAATGTGGAGTTGGGGAACGCTTGTGCCAGCAGGATTGTGGATGAGCCGTGGCCGCAGCCGACGTCCGCCACCGTGGCGCCTTGCTCGAGCTTGCCGACCACGCCATCGAGGGCAGGCAGCCAGGCGGAGACGAGGTTGGCGTTGTAGCCGGGCCGGAAGAACCGCTCACAGCCGTCGAAGACATCCTGGCCATGGGCGTGCCAGCCGACGCCTGCGCCGGTCCTGGCCGCCTCGGTGATGCGCGGCGAGTCGACCACCGAGCCCAAGGCGATCTGGAAGAAGCCGGGCAGGTACGCCGGGCTGGACTCGTCGGTCAGGGCCATCGCGTGCTCGGGGGACAGCGAGTACCGGCTGCTGTCCGGGTCGTAGTCGACGTATCCCCCGGCCGCCTGCGCATTCAGCCATTCACGCACGTAACGCTCGGCGGTTCCGGTGCGCCCGGCGAGCTCGGCGGGCGTCAGCGGGCCCGCGCCGGCCATGGCGCGGTAGAGGCCGAGCCGGTCTCCCATCACGACAAGCGCGGTGTTCAGGGTGGCTCCGACTTCGTCGACGGCCTTGAACACGAACGCCATCAGCTTGTCGGTGTCGATGGCGGCGGGCTGTTCGGTCGTGGTCATGATCTTTTCCCTCCCAGGATTCGGACTTGCCCTGGAACGTATTCAGAACCGGGCATTCGCCGCTTCCGGGAAGGTCCCTAGCCCGTACCCTCACCTGCGCCCTGTCGCTTCAGGGGTACCCCTCGTACACTCACAGCCATGTTGCTCGGGCGGGGCGAGGAGCAGCTGACGCTGGTCCGGTTGCTGGAGGACGCTCGGGCCGGCCGCAGCGGGGTCCTCGCCATCGTGGGCGAGGCCGGGATCGGCAAGTCAGCGCTGCTCGACTACGCCGCCGAGCACGCGGACGGCATGAACGTGCTGCGCGCTCGGGGGGTGCAGTCCGAGGCGCACATCCCGTTCGCCGGGCTGCTTGAGCTGCTCCGGCCAGCGCTCGGCTCGATCGACCAGATCCCGGCCCCGCAGGCGATGGCGCTAGAGAGCGCGCTCGCGCTGCGGCCCTCCGGAACCGCCCGGGACCGGTTCACGGTCGGCGCGGCCACCCTCAGCCTGCTGACCCGCTACGCGGAGGAGACTCCGGTAGCGGTGCTGCTCGATGATGCGCACTGGCTCGACGGGTCGAGCGCCGATGCGCTGCTGTTCGCGTTCCGGCGCCTGGTCGCCGACCCGGTCACGGTCGTGCTCACCGTGCGTGAGGGCGAGTCGTCCCTGCTCGACGGGGCCGACCTGCCCGCCCTGCGGCTGCATGGCCTGGACCAGGCGGCCGCCGCTGAGCTGCTGCGGCGCCAGTCGGATGAGCCGCCCAGCCCGGACCTCGCCGACCGCCTGTTCGCCGAGACCGGCGGCAACCCGCTGGCCCTCCTCGAGATCGGCCGGGAACGCGGCCGGCTCAGCGACTCCCCCCTTGACACACCGCTCACGGTCGGGACCACCGCGGCGGGCGTCTACCTGCTCTGGTTCCGGGCACTGCCGCAGCGCACCCGCGACATGCTGGTGCTGGCCGCCGCGAGCGACAGCGGGGAGATGTCGGTGCTGGCCCACGCCGCCTCGGTGCTCGGTCTGGACGTCAATGACCTGGTCCCGGCCGAAGCGGCGGGGCTCATCGCCGTGCGCGACGCCCGCCTCGAGTTCCGTCACCCGCTCGCCCGGTCGGCCATCTACGGCGACGCTCAGCCCGAACAGCGGCGCGATGTCCACCGCGCCCTGGCCCGGGCCCTGCCCGACGCTGAGGCCGACCGCCGCGCCTGGCATCTCGCCCTGGCCGCGTTCGGCCCCGACGAGACCGCCTCGTCCGCGCTCGAGCAGGCTGGCATCCGCGCGCGCCAGCGCAGCGCCTACGCCGTCGCTTCACGCGCGTTCGAGCGGGGCGCTCTTCTGGCCCCCGGGGAGAGCGCGCGGAGCCGGCTGCTCTACGAGGCGGCCGAAGCAGCCTGGCTGGGCGGTCTGGCCGACCGCGCCGCGGAACTGCTGGACGAGGCGCGACGGCGGGCCCTGACCCCAGACCTGATCGTCTCCGTCGAGGACTTGCGCGGCCACATCGTCGCCCGGCGCGGGCCGATCAAGGAAGCACAGGAGATCCTGCTGGCAGGCGCCGACCTGGCCGCGCCGATTGACCCTGAGCGCGCGGTAGTGATGCTCGCGGAAGCGGTGAGCGCGTCGTTTTACGCGGGTGATGCCGCGACCATGCGCCTGGCCGCGGAGCGGGCCGCCGCGCTCCTGCCGCCGGGCGCGGCCGATCGCACGGTGTTCTTCGCACTGATCGCCCAGGGAATGGCGCTGGTCATCTCGGGCGAGGGCGAGCGCGGCGCAGCGTCGATCCGCGAGGCGGTCGAGGTGCTGGAACGACCCGGCGAGCTAGGGCATGACCCTCTCCTGCTGGCCTGGTCCGCGATGGGCCCCGTCTGGCTGCGTGAGGAGCACAGCAGCCGGGCCCTGGTCGACCGGGCGCTCGCCGAGGCCCGCCTCCAGTCCGCCATCGGCGTGCTGCCGTTCCTGCTGACCTACGTGGCCTTCGACCAGGCCGGCGCCGACCGCTGGGCCGAAGCTGAGGCGGCCTTGCACGAAGCGATCGGGCTGGCCCGCGAGACCGGGCAGCGCACGGAACTGGGTGGGTGCCTGGCCCGGCTCGCCGGGCTGGAGGCGAGGCAGGGCCGGTCAGAGCAGAGCCGCCTGCACGCCACCGAGGCGCTCGGCCTGACCCGCCAGCTTGGCCTCGGCGTGTTCGAAGTCTGGGCGCTCTCCGCGCTGGGCCACCTCGAGCTGGCCCTCGGCCGCTCAGAACCCGCCCTCGCCTGTTTCGAGGAACAGCAAGCTGTGCTCCTTGCGCGCGGCATCCGGGATGTCGACCTCTCGCCCGCGGCGGAACTCGTCGAGCTTCACCTCCGCCTCGGCCATGGCCAGGACGCGGCCGAGGCCGCGGCGGCCTTCGAGCGCGACGCACAGGTCAAGGCCCAGCCCTGGGCCCTCGCGCGGGCCGCACGCTGCCGCGGGCTGCTCGCCGCCGAGGGCGAGGCCGACCGCGAGTTCAGCGCCGCGCTGGCCCTGCACGAACAGACCCCCGACGCGTTCGAGACCGCGCGTACCCGCCTGGTCTACGGTTCGCGGCTGCGGCGGGAGAGGCAGCGGGTACGGGCCCGCGAGCAACTGCGCGTCGCGATCGAGATCTTCGACCACCTGGGCGCGATTCCGTGGTCGGACGCAGCGCGAGCCGAGCTCGCCGCGACCGGCGAGACGGCACGGCGGCGGGATCCGGCGGCAGTCTCTGAGCTGACCCCCCAGGAACTGCAGATCGCACTCCGGATTGCCGGCGGCATGACCACCCGGGAGGCCGCCGCCGCGCTGTTCCTCAGCCCGAAGACGATCGAGTACCACCTGCGCAACATGTACCGCAAACTTGCCATCGGGTCGCGAGCCGAGCTCGTGGCGGCCATGGCGAGATTCCGCTGAGCACCGTCTGACCCTGCCTTGCGGGCTGGTCGGCTGGGCGCGCGATGTCCTCCAGGCTGACCGGGCCTATCGGGTTGGCCTCCGATCGTGGCGGATAGCCGGCGCGTCGTAACCGGTGACGTGGTGGACCTCGATGCGGTCCGGCCCGGGCAGCAGCGCGGGATCCTCGCCGGGCAGCAGCTCGGTGGCCATGATCGCGCGCGCGGTGGCGTCCAGCGTTTCCACGGACGTGGCCAGGGTGATGACGACGGTCCCGAAGTCGGGCCCGCGCAGCACATAGACGCCGACCAGGCCGCCGATGCCGCGGACCACGGGCCAGATCCGCTGCCGTCCGGCCCATTCCTCCGCGGCGGCCTGCTCCGGCGCACGCGGACCGTCGAAGTAAATGAGCCGGGCGTGGGTTGGGGCCTGCGCCGCGGCCGGCCCTGCTTCAGCATCCGCGACCTGGTAGACCTCCGCGGAAGACGTCGTTAGCCGGGCATCGGGCGCGGGAAAGCCGGTTGCGCTGGCCTCGCTGTCCCACAGCGTGACGCACGCCGTCGCGGGCCCGGCCAGCTGGCGGAAGGTGATGGTACCGAGCAGGCCCGCCGGGCCGGTCACGCCGGTGCTGAAGTGCGCCGGGTTCGCGCTGTCCGAACCGTGTCCCGGCCGGCCGCTGAGCTGATCCAATCGTGCGTACATACCGAGCTCCCTTCGAGCTGGAATCTGACTCGACCACCGTCGCCCCAGGGCGCGGGCCCGCGCATGCGTGCTAGTACGCGTCCCGCCACCTGACTTGGCCCGCGGTCGCCTGGACGCCGGCCCGGCCGACGCGCGAGGATGGCCGGGTGGCTGATGCGGGGCTCGGCCGAGGCAGCCTGGCTGGACGTGACCAGGAGCTGGCCGCGCTCCGGGGGTGGCTGGCGGAGGCGCTGGCCGGCCACGGCCGGCTCGTCGTGCTGACCGGCCCGCCGGGGATCGGCAAGACGCGGCTAGCGGAGGAGCTGGCCGGCGGGGCGCGCCATAACGGGCAACGGGTGCTGTGGGGGCGGGCCGTCGATGAGCGGGGCGCGCCGCCGTTGTGGCCATGGCGGCGAATACTGAGCGCTGTCGGCGTTGCCGGCCAGGACCGCCTGATCGGTGGCGGCGGTCCCGACAGCGCCCGCTCTGACGACCTGGCTGCGGCCAGATTCCGGGCCGCGGCTGAGGCAGCCGATGCCGTCACGGCCGCCGCGCGCGCCGCTGAGCTGCTCATTGTCCTTGAGGATCTGCAGTGGGCGGACCACGCGTCGCTGTTCCTGCTCCGGGAGCTCGCGGCCGAGCTGCCGGGATCGCGCCTGCTCGTGCTGGCCACCTGCCGGGACACCGCCAGCGATCCCTGGCGGGCCTCGCTGGGGGACCTGGCCAGGCTGCCCGGGCTGCAGGTGCTCCGGCTGGCGCCGCTGAGCGCGCCTGCCGTGGCCGAGATGCTGCAAGCCGCTGGGGTGGCCGCCGCCCCCGAACTGGCCCGGATTGTGCACGCCCGCTCGGAAGGCAATCCGCTGTATGTGGCCACGCTGGGCCGGCTGCTGGCCGCCCAGCCCGGCATCGCACCCGACGCGGATGCGGTGGCACGCATCGCGGGCGGCAGCGCCGAGGTCAGCCACCTGGTCTCCTCGCTGCTGCGCGACCTGGACGACAGCGCCTGCGCGCTGCTCGCGGCCGGGAGCGTGCTGGGCGCGGACTTCGACTCCGGCCTGGCCGCAGCTGTCTGCGGGACGAGCCAGGACCTGGCCGGCGCGCTGCCGGCCGCCGAAGCCGGCGGGCTGATTGCTCAACTGCCGGGCCGCCCCGGCTGGTGGCGGTTCACGCACGCCCTGGTTCGTGACGGTATCTACGCGAGCCTCGGCGAGGACCAGCGGATCGCGCTGCACAAGCGCGCCGCCGCGGCGCTTGAGTCAGTGGCCGGTGAAGCTCCGGAGCGCGGCGGCGAGGTCGCGGCGCACCTGCTCCGGGCGGCGCCGGACCGGGCCGCTCTGCGGCGGGCGGCCGGCTGGGCGCGCGCGGCCGCGACCGCGGCAACGTCCACGCTCGCCTTCGAGGACGCCGCGCGGTACCTGGCCACCGCGCTGGCTGCCGCGGAAGGCGCTGGTGTCAGCGAAGCGGAGCGGGCGGAAATGCTGATCGAGCTGGCCACCGCCGAGTACCGGGCCGGCCAGCTCGCCGTGAGCCTGCAGCACGCGGTCGCCGCCGCGGATGCCGCGCAGCGGGACGGGCGGCTTGATCTGGTCGCCGACGCAGCGCTCGTGGTGCGCGGCATCGGGCACGCGCCGGTCGCGGCGACGCTGATCGGGCTGTGCGGCCGGGCACTGGCCGACGGCGGGGCCCCGCCCGCGCGGCGCGCTCGGCTGCTGGCCCAGCGAGCGTCCGCGCGGGCTGAGCTCGGCGACCTGGAAGCGGCCGACGCCGAGTCGGCGGCGGCGATGGCTGTGGCGGAGGCCGTCGGTGACCCAGCCGCCGAGCTCGACGCCATCCGGGCCCGGGTTGCCGCGCTGTCGGCACCGCAGAACCGAGCCGAGCGGCTGCGGCTCGGCACTCGTGCCATTGAGCTGGCCACGACGCTCGGCCAGCCGCTGGCCGCGGTGCTCGGCCGGGTGTGGCGAATCGATGCCGCCTACGCGCTGCTGAATCTTGACGCCGTTGACGCGGAGATCATCCAGATCGCGCAGCTCGCCGAGTCGACCCGGCTGCCGCTGGTCCGCTGGCATCTCCTGCGCCAGCAGGCATCCCGTGCCGCGCTGGGAGGCCGGCTGGCCGTCGCGCGGGACCGGTCCTGGGCGGCCCACCGGCTCGCGGTCCGCCTCCAGGACCCCTCCGGCGCGGGCATGTCCTACGCCTTCGCCATCTGGCTGGCGATCGTCCGCGGCGACGCCGGGGAGATCCCCGCCGACTTCTTTGACCGCACGGCGGCGTTCCCGCCGCTCCCGGTCATCAAGGCCGGGCTGGCGACGGCGCTGTTCGCCGTGGGCCGCATCGACGAGGCGCGGGCCGTGTACGAGACGCTCCGCGACCTGCCTGCCGCCGGGGACAAGGACACCAGGATCCTCGGCGCGCTCACCCAGATCATGGACCTGATCATCGCGTTCCGGGACACCGAGATGGCGCAGGCCAGCTACGACTTGTTGCGCCCGACCCTGCCTCTCTCTGGGGCTACCGGCACCGGCGTGGTGTTCCTGTCCGGGTCGCTGCACCGGCCGCTCGGCCGGCTGGCGGCGCTGCTCGGCCGCACCGAGGACGCGCTCGGCCACTATGCCGCCGCGGTCACGGTCAACACCCGGCTCGGCGCCCGGCCCATGGTTGCCCTCACCCGGCTGGACTGGGCCGACGCACTGAGAACGCGCGGTGCCCGCGGCGACTACGCCCAGGCCCTGGTGCTGGCCCGGCAGGCCGCCACGGAGGCGGGCCGTCTCGACATGCCCGGCCCGGCGGCCCGCGCCGACCACCTCGTGCACGACCTCGAACAGGCCATCCACGCTGGTGACCCGCTCACCCGGCGCGAGCGGGAGATAGCCGAACTGGTCTCGGCCGGGCTCACCAACCGAGCGATCGCCGACCGGCTGGTGCTCTCCGAGCGGACCATCGAGGGGCATATGCGAAACATCCTCGCGAAATTGCAGCTGACCAACCGAACCGAGCTAGCGGCCCGGGCGCTCCGAGGCGCCGGTTCTTAGAGCGGAAGCGGCCGGACCGCGGGGTGGCGCTTCGCGCACTATTAATAAGAGGAGGGAGTTCATTCCCGCGACGCCAGGGACTATCGCCGCCCTCGGTCGCGCAGTACCGTTTAGGTACATTCTGGCTGCGGGAGACGCAATTGGGTTACCTGGCGACGGGCGTGATTGTCGTGGTTGTGCTCCTCGTCGGCCTGGCCATCCTTTACGTGCGCCATGAAAATCGTCCCGTTCCCAGGCCACGGCTCCTGCTGACGCGGAGAACCGCGCGGAGACCGCAGAGAGTCGCCTCAGGTGATCTCTGCGTCTGTGGCGGCACGGTCGGGAAAACCGGGAGAACCTCAGCCAAGTTCGGCGAGCTCTTGGGCTGCACTGGCTGTGATCGCTCGTGGACCATAGACGGACGCAGAGTCCTCCGGCGGGTCCGCCGTCCCGGCGGCCGGCGCCAGGCTCCGGGAACCTCAGACTGAACGACGGGCCCGGCCGGGGCCGGTGCCGGAGCAGGCCCTTGGACGCTGCGCCGCCGCGCCACGCTACCGGCTGCTCGGGCCTGACCTGCGCCGACGCTCGAGTTCACGGACGCGACCGGCACTGGGCGCCATTGTTGTTGTGAGCGCGTTGATGGTTTTTTATCAGAAAATTTCTGGCCTTGACCGGGAACCGGTATTGGCATCGGCACGGACCGCGACTTGACTGAACAGCGCCCAACGAGCAGGAGGCGGTCGATGAAGCTGTTCCGTTCTGCCAGCAGCCGGCGTATCTGGCTTCGCTTCCCGAGAATGGCGGTGGTCGCCGGGTTCTTGGCGGTGGTGCTGCCCGTCGGGCTGGCGGTGGCGGGCAGCCCGGCTTCGGCGGCCGGGGCACGCGCGTCGGCGTCGGACGCGTCGTGCCCGTGGCTGAACCAGTCACTTCCGATCAGCAAGCGGGTCAGCATGCTGCTGGCCCAGATGACCCTCGCCGACAAGATCAACGAGGTCACCGGGGCCGGGACCAGCGAGCCGTACGTGTTCTACATCTCGGCGATCCCGAGCCTGTGCATCCCGGCCATCGGCGAGGAAGACGGCCCGGTCGGCGTGGGTGACGGGCTGACCGGGGTCACCCAGATGCCCGCCGCGGTCTCCCTGGCCGCCACCTTCGACAACTCGATGGCCACGCAGTACGGGCAGGTCGTCGGGGCCGAGGAGCACGCCAAGGGCGCCATGATCAACCTGGGCCCGACGATCAACATCGACCGGGACCCGCGCTGGGGCCGGTCGTTCGAGGCCTACACCGAAGATCCGGACCTGAACGCCGCGATGGCCGTCGGGTACATCGACGGGGTGCAGAGCCAGGGCGAGATGTCGATGGTCAAGCACTACGCGGTGTACAACCAGGAGACCAACCGGAACACCCCGGCCGATAACGCGATCGTGAGCGAGCGGGCGCTGCACGAGATCTACCTGCCCGGGTTCTGGTCCGCGACCAACGTGGCCAAGGCATCGTCGGTGATGTGCTCCTACAGCACGATCAACGGCGTGCCCGCCTGCCAGAACCAGTACCTGATCGGTGAGACCCTCGACCAGCGGTGGGGCTTCCCCGGCTTCGTGACCTCCGACTACGGCGCCACCCACTCCACGCTGCAGTCCGCGGACGCGGGCATGGACCAGGAGATGCCCAGCGCCCAGTACTACGGCTCCGACCTGGAGGCGGCGGTGCAGGCCGGCGAGGTCAGCATGGCCACTCTCAACCAGATGGTGACGCGGATACTGACCGAGATGTTCCGGTTCAACGAGTTCAACAACCCGCCGACCGGCACGACCAGCACGGTGGTCACCACTCCCGCGCACCAGGCGGTCTCCGCCGCCGTCGCCGAGGCGGGCACGGTGCTGCTGAAGAACAGCGGCGGGACCCTGCCGCTGGCCGCGTCCGGCGCCGGGAACGTGGCCGTGATCGGCCCGGCCGGCTCGGCGTCGCCGATCTACACCGGCGGCGGCAGCGCGTACGTCACCTCCACCTTCCAGGTGAGCCCGCTGCAGGGCATCCAGGCCGCGGCCGGCTCCGGCACGTCGGTCAGCTACACCCAGGGGCTGCCCACCGACACGTCCCTGTCGCCCATCCCGAGTTCCGATCTGACCCCGGCGTACGCCCCGACGGGGTTCGGCGGGACCTACACCGGCACCCTGACCGCCCCGGAGACCGGCACCTACGTCCTGGCATTCCAGAACCCGTGCGGCTGTTACAGCGCGGTCAACCTGTCCCTGGACGGCAAGGAGTACCTGGCCAACCCGGGCACCCCGCCGGTGTCGACGTACTCGGTGGGCGTGAACCTGGTGGCCGGCCAGACCTACACGCTGCAGCTGTCCGGCGGCGGCGAGTCGGCCAACCTGAGCTGGGCCACGCCGTCGGACCTGGCCGGATACATCGCGCCGGCGGTGGCGGCGGCCAAGGCGGCGAAGACCGCGGTGGTCGTGGTCTCCGACGACACCGAGACCGAGGCGGCCGACCGGGCCAGCCTGAACCTGCCGTCGGCGCAGAACGAGCTGATCTCCGCGGTCGCCGCGGCCAACCCGCACACGGTCGTGGTGATCGACGCGGGCGCGCCGGTGGTGATGCCCTGGATCAACCAGGTCGCCTCGGTCGTCGACGCCTGGTACCCGGGCGAGAGCAACGGCACCGCGCTGGCCTCCGTGCTGTTCGGCCAGACCGATCCCAGCGGCCACCTGCCGGTCACGTTCCCGACCGGCCTGTCGCAGGTCCCCGCCTCGACCCCGGCGGAGTTCCCCGGGGTCAACGGCCAGGTGCTGTACTCCGAGGGCATCGACGTCGGCTACCGGTACTACGACGCGAACAACGAGACCCCGCTGTACCCGTTCGGGTACGGGCTGTCCTACACCAAGTTCGGCTACAGCGGGCTGACGGTCACCCCGCGGCAGGTGCAGAACGGCACGTCCGGCCCGGGCGCGACCAGCTGCGGCTGCAACGGGCAGTCGGGCACCCAGGTGACGGTGTCGGCCCGGGTCACCAACACCGGCCAGGTGGCCGGGTCCGACATCGCCCAGCTGTACCTGGGCGACCCGGCCGTAGCCGGTGAGCCGCCGCGGCAGCTGAAGGGGTACCAGAAGGTCACGCTGCAGCCCGGCCAGTCCGCCACCGTGCATTTCACCCTGAACGGCCACGACCTGTCCTACTGGGACGACGCGGCCAACGGCTGGGTGCTGCCGGACGGCCAGTACCAGCTGTATGTGGGTGACTCTTCGGCCCTGGCCAACCTGCCGCTGCACGGCGGCTTCACCGTCACCCGCACCGTGGGGGCCCGCTACGCGACGGTCTCAGCCCCGCCGGTCATCGCGGCTGGTTCCACGGCCACGGTCACCGCGACCGTGGTGAACGGCGGTGACTACGCGATGCCGGGCGCCCGGTTCGCGCTGCAGGTCCCGCGGGGCTGGACGGCCAGCCCGGCCGGCCCGCTGCCTGGCTTCGTGGCTCCCGGCCAGACCGTGACCGCGAAATTCCGCGTGGCCGTGCCGGCCAGCGCGTCGCCGGGCGGCGCCACGCTCACCGCCAACGTCAGCTACCAGTCCGGACCGGGCAGCGGCGGCGGCGTGGTGCAGGGATCCACCACCGTGTCCGTTCCGTACTCCTCCCTGGCCGCTTCGTACGACAACTTCGGGATCAGCGACGACTCCGACGTGGCCGCGGGCAACTTTGACCTGGGCGGCGACAGCTACTCGGCCCAGGCGCTGGCCGCGGGCACGCCGACCGCGCTGACGCCCGGGGGCCAGGTGACCGTCGGCGGGACCACGTTCACCTGGCCCGACGTGCCCTCCGGGACCCTGGATAACGTGGTCGCCAACGGCCAGACCGTGGACGTGTCCGGCTCCGGAACCGACCTCGGCATCCTGGGCGCCAGCCAGAACGGCACGGCCACCGGCACGATCACGGTCAACTACACCGACGGGACCAGCCAGTCCTTCACCCTGAACATGGCGGACTGGTACGCCAATGCCCCGGCGACGGGCAACCAGATCGTCACCACCACATCGAGCTGGAACCAGAGCAGTCCGACCGGCTCGCACCCGGTAAGTGTCTACTTCGCCTCGGTACCGCTGCAGGCGGGCAAGACCGTGGCGTCGGTGACGCTGCCCTCCCTGCCCGGGTCGTTCGGGCAGACCGAGCTGCACATCTTCGCCATGGCCGCAGGCTCGGGGACGCCGACGAGCTGACCAGCGGGCTTGCTGGGCGGGCCCGCCGGGCTGCTACCGAGGCCCGCCCAGCAGCCACTCGGGCCGTTCGGCTGCTGCGGTCCGTAGTCGATAGTTTCTTTGCTTCGGGATGACCTCCGCTATGCCCGGGCGTTATTCATGTTCCGGGTATCGGAGGCCGTCAGATTGAAGCTGTTCCGCTTGGCCGGCCGTCGGCGGGCGACGCGTCGCCTGGCCCGGGTGGCGGTGGCCGCCGGGTTCATGGCGGCCGGGCTGCCGTTGGCCGGCGGTATCGCCCCGGCCGGGACCGCGTCCCGGCCGGCCGCCGGGCCGTCGTGCCCGTGGCTGAACCGGTCGCTGTCGGTCAGCCAGCGGGTGGGACTGCTGCTGCCCCGGATGTCTCTCGCCGACAAGATCGACGTGGTGGCGGGCACGGGGGCCGGCTCCATGACGGCGGGCGTGGTGACCAGCAAGCCGGTCCCGCGCCTGTGCATCCCGGCCCTGGGCCTGGAGGACGGGCCGAACGGGGTCGGCGATGGTCAGACCGGGGTGACCCAGCTGCCCGCCGGGGTGTCGCTGGCGGCGACCTGGGATCCGTCGCTGGCCGCCGAATACGGGAAGGTGATCGGGGCCGAGGAGCGCGGCAAGGGGGCGACGGTCAATCTGGGCCCGACGGTGAACATCGACCGCGATCCGCGCTGGGGCCGGTCGTTCGAGGCCTACACCGAGGATCCGTACCTGAACGCGGCGCTGGCCGAGGCGGAGATCGACGGGGTGCAGAGCCAGGGGGTGATGTCGCAGGTTAAGCACTTCGCGGCGTACAACCAGGAGACCAACCGCAATACCCGGGCCGATGACGCGATCGTGAGCGAGCGGGCGCTGCACGAGATCTACCTGCCCGCGTTCTGGGCCGCGACCCAGCAGGCCAAGGCGTCGTCGGTGATGTGCTCCTACAGCACGGTCAACGGCCAGCCCGCCTGCCAGAACCAGTACCTGCTGAGTACGACCCTCGATCAGCGGTGGGCCTTTCCCGGCTTCGTGACCTCGGACTACGGGGCGACGCATTCCACCACGGCGTCCGCGGCGGCCGGGCTGGACCAGGAGATGCCCAGCGCCGCGTACTACGGCCAGGCGCTGGCCGCGGCCGTGGGGTCCGGCCGGGTCGCCACGGCCATGCTCAGCGAGATGGTGACCCGGATCTTGACCGAGATGTTCCGGTTCGGCGATTTCAACGACCCGCCGGCTGGCTCGGCGAGCCCGGTGGTGACGACTCCCGCGCACCAGGCGGTGTCGGCCGCGGTGGCCGAGGCGGGCACGGTGCTGCTGAAGAACGGCGGCGGGACGCTGCCGTTGCGGGCGCCGGGCGCGGGAACCGTGGCGGTGATCGGCCCGGCCGCCTCGGCCGCGCCGACCGACGCCGGGGGCGGCAGCGCTTATGTGACCCCAGCGCACCAGGAAACTCCGCTGCAGGGCATCGAGGCCGCGGCCGGGCGAGGCACCACGGTCCGGTACGCCCAGGGGCTGCCCGCCGATGCGTCCCTGTCACCCATCCCGGGCTCGGCACTGATCCCGGCCGGCACCCTCACCGCGCCGGAGACCGGCACGTACGTGCTGGCGCTGACCAGCCCGGGCCAGCGCGCCATCTTGTCCCTGGACGGCCGGGAGATCCTGGCCAACGCCGGCACCCAGCCGGCGTCCACCGACTCGGTGGGGGTGAACCTGCGGGCGGGCCAGGCCTATACGGTGCAGGTCTCGGGGGGCGGGCCGTCGGCGAGCCTGAGCTGGGCGACTCCGTCGGACCTGGCCCCGGGGATCGCGCGGGCGGCGGCGGCGGCCAGGTCGGCGTCCACCGCGGTGGTGGTGGTGTCCGATGACACCGAGTCCGAGGCCGCCGACCGGGCCAGCCTGAACCTGCCGTCGGCGCAGAACGAGCTGGTCTCCGCGGTCGCGGCCGCGAACCCGCACACGGTCGTGGTGATCGACGCGGGCGCACCCGTGGCGATGCCGTGGCTGAGCCAGGTGGCTGCGGTGGTCGACGCCTGGTACCCCGGCCAGAGCAACGGCACCGCGCTGGCCGCGGTGCTGTTCGGCCGGGTTGACCCGGGCGGCCACCTGCCGGTCACCTTTCCCGCCCGCCTGTCGCAGGTGCCCGCGTCGAGCCCGGCGGAGTTCCCCGGAGTCAACGGCCGGGTGCTGTACTCCGAGGGCATCGACGTCGGCTACCGGTACTACGACGCCAAGAACGAGACCCCGCTGTTCCCGTTCGGGTACGGGCTGTCGTATACCCGCTTCGCCTACCGCGGGCTGACGGTCACGCCCGGGCGGGTGCAGAACGGCAGCTCGAACCCGGGCGCGACGAGCTGCGGCTGCAACCGGCAGTCGGCCGGCCAGGTGACGGTGTCGGCCACGGTGACCAACACCGGCCAGGTGGCGGGCTCGGATGTGGTCCAGCTGTACCTGGGCGACCCGGCGGCGGCCGGGGAGCCGCCGCGGCAGCTGAAGGGGTTCCAGAAGGTGAGCCTGCGCCCCGGCCAGTCCGCCACCGTGCGTTTCCCCCTGAACGGTCACGACCTGTCGTACTGGGACGACTCGGCGAACGGCTGGGTGCTCCCGGACGGCGGGTTCAGCGTGTATGTGGGTGACTCCTCGGCCCTGGCCAACCTGCCGCTGCGCGGCGGGTTCACCGTGACCCGCAGCCTGGGTGCCCGCTACGCGACGCTCAGCGCCCCGCCGGCGATGGGCGCTGGCTCGTCGGCCACGATCACCGCGACCCTGGTGAACGACGGTGACTACGCCATGCCGGGCGCCCAGTTCAGGCTGGATGTCCCGGCCGGCTGGACCGTCATCCCGGCCGGCCCGCTCCCGGCCGTCGTGGCCCCGCACCAGCAGGTGACCGTGAGGTTCCGGGTGGCCGTGCCCGTGACCGCGCGGCCCGGGACCAGCACGCTCACCGTCAAGATCGGCTACCGGGCTGGCCCCGGCGACGGCCGCGGCGGCCGGGTCGAGGCCACCACCGCCGTCGCCATCCCGGAATTCTCCCCGTCAGCGGGCCTGGCCGAGGGCTGGCCGGCCGGCTGACGGCGGGCCAGGGGCGGCCGGGCCGGAGGTCAGGCGCCGGCCGGCACGAGCACTCGCAGGGCGCCGGGCAGCGCGCGGATCCGCAGCGGCGTGCCGGAACTCAGCGGCGCCGCGAAGGGCAGCGTCTCGCCGTCGGCCGCCGCGGGAAGGTCCCGGCCCGCCGTCACCGTCACGTCGCTGCCGCGGTCCAGGCTGATCTGCGGCAAGGCGATGTGCGATCCGCTCTTGATCTTCAAGAGGGTGCGGACGAACGCGGCCCGGGGCCCGTGCCGCATGATCACGATGTCGAGCAGGCCGTCATCGAGCTCGGCTGGAGGCGCCACCTTCATCCCGGCGCCGAAATAGGCCGCGTTGGCCACGACGACCGCATAGCCGGCGAAGTCTCGCACCAGGGCGCCGCCGCCGTCATGGTCGCGACCGCCGGGGGAGATCTCCACCCGGAACGCCGCGGGCGTCCAGCCGGCCAGGGCCCGCAGCGCCGCCACCGGATACACGGCCGGCCCGCGGAGCCACCGGGTCCGGTTGGCGATCTCGCCCGCCACCGACGGGATGCCGATGTACACGCTGCCCGCCACCACGACCTCTGGCCGGCCTGCGACGCCGACGGCGATCAGGTCCACCCGCCGCTCCCGGCCCGCGGCCAGCACCCGCGCGGCCGCCGCGGTCTCGGCCGGAATGCCCAGGACCCGGGCGAAGTCGTTGCCGTTCCCGGCCGGGATGATCCCGTATCTCGCTCCTGCGGCCGCCGCCACACCGGACAGCGCGCCTGCCATGCCGTCACCCCCCACCGCGACGACCACCTGGCCCAGCCGGGCCGCCCGGGCGGCGATGTCTCTCGCGTCGTCCAGGCTGGCCGACTGGCTGACGTGATAGGCCGCATCGGCCGCGTCGAGCAGGGCGGTGACCTCCGGCAGCACCCGCAGCGACCGCCCGCGGCCGGCCGCCGGGTTGACGACCAGACAGAACGGGCCGTCCATGGGCACCTCCGGCTCTCGGTCTCCGGCGTCGCCGCCGGCCCGCGGTACTGAGTCGCACGATAAACCGCTGCGCCATCCGGGCGACATCTCCCCGGCGTACGATCACTTGCCATGGCGGGTCAGGGCAACGCAGCCAGCACCGAGGCACGTTACCTCCAGGTGCAGACGACGACCGACTCGCGGGCCGAGGCGATGGAGCTCGCCCATGATGCGGTAGCGGCCAGGCTCGCCGCGTGCGCACAGGTCGCGGGCCCGATCGCGAGCACCTACTGGTGGGAAGAAGGCCTGGAGCGCGCCGAGGAGTGGCTGGTCATGCTCAAGCTGCCCGCCGACCGCTACCAGCAGCTGGCTGATTTCCTCTCCGAACGCCACAGCTACGACGAGCCCGAGATCGTGGCGACGCCGATCGTGGCCGGCTCGCCGGCGTACCTAAGCTGGCTTGAGGAGGAAACTCGCCCGGAGTGACTGGCCGAGGGGGGCAGCATGACCGTGACCGCCGCCGAGACCGCGGGCCCGCTCCCTGACCACGGGCTGTACGGCCCCGGCTCGGTGACCTGGCGGATCATGGGGGAGCCGGTCATCTGGGTGGCCGGCTTCCGTGCCCTGTACATGCAGGCGCTGCACCCGCGGGTGATGCGCGGGACCTGGCAGAACACCTCGTTCGCCAAGCCCGGCGAGGCCTGGGGCCGGTTCGTCCGTACGACCGAGTTCGTCAGCGTGCGGACCTACGGCAGCATGGCGCAGGTGGACCGCGTCGCCCGGCGGGTGCGCAAGATCCACGCATCGCTGACCGGTACCGATGCCGACGGAAGCCAGTTCCGGCTGGATGAGCCCGAGCTGCTGCTCTGGGTGCACTGCGGCGAGATCGCATCGTATGTGGACATCGCCCGGCGCAGCGGGATGGGGGTGTCCGCCCAGGAGCTGGACGCGTTCGTGGACGAACAGCGCCGCAGCGCGGCCGTCGTCGGCCTCGACCCCGGCACGGTACCGGGCAGCGTCGCCGCGCTCGATGCGTACTACGAGGAGATCAGGCCCAGCAGCTGATCTACCTGCCTGCCGCCCGCGCGGCGCTCCGCCGGCGGCGGAGCGCGGTGGAGTAATCCGCTGAAGGCGGAGGCACGTTCCACGACGTGATCACCGGATAGTCATGCTCGGTGCCGAGTGTGGAGTAGGTACCGGTGTCGAGCCGGAACAGGCGGCCGCCATCGGGGTCCAGCTCCAGCCAGCGGGCGGTGAGCACGCGCAGGACGTGACCGTGCGCGACTAGCGCCACGTCTCCGTCGGCGAGCAGCGGCCTCGCGCGGGCCAGTACGGCATCGGTGCGGGCTCCCACCTGCGCGACGGTCTCGCCGGGATGCTCGGCGTCGCCCGGGATCACGCCGTCCCGCCACAGGTACCAGCCGGGACGCTCGGCCCGGATCTGTTTCGTCGTCCGTCCCTCGTAACCGCCGTAATCCCACTCCCACAGGTCCGGGTCGAGCTTGACGTTGTGCAGTCCGATGAGCTCCGCGGTGCGCACCGCGCGGATGGCCGGGCTGCAGAACGTGGCGCAGATCTGCCGTCTCGCCATGACCGGTGCGAGCGTGGCCGCGGCGGCCTCGCCGCGAGGGGTGAGCGGTATGTCGGTGCGCCCGGTGTGACGGCCGGAGGCGCTCCACTCGGTCTCGCCGTGCCGGAGCACGATCAGCTCTCCCATGCCCCCATCATCTCCGACGCCCGGCTCCGCCGGACAGCCTCCGCGGTTGACCCGGCTGGCCTTACCGCGGTCATGCCGCTGCTGCGGGAGCGGCACCGGTACCTGCCGCGCTGGCTGTCCTGGTGACCCGGCCGCGGGCTCGGGGCAGGCGCGGCCGGCTGGTGCCATCCGGATTATGAGCGAAACCATCGCGCCTGACACTCATGTCAGGTTAGGCTTGGCTGACGCACGTGTCAGGTCCTCGCACGTCACCCATTCGGGTCACCCCCTGCTCCGCCCAACCCCGAAAGGCGCCCGTGCTTAACGTCGCCCGCCCGGCCCAGGGCACCAATCTGCGCACTCCACAGGCGGGCGGCCGGCCGGTCGTCGAGCGGATCGCCTGCTGGAGCGCACGGCACCGGAAGGCCGTCGTCATCGGCTGGCTGCTGTTCGTGGCCGCGGCCTTCGTGGCCGGCCAGCTGCTCGGCACGCAGAGCCGGCCGCAGTACGATCCCGGCCAGGCCGGGCAGGCCGAGCAGATGCTGCACGGGCTCGGGGTGACCACGCCGCCATCGGAAAGCGTGCTGATCCAGGCCCGCGCTCCCGGCGTCACGTTCAAGGATGATCCGGCAATGCGGCAGGCGGCCCAGGCGGTCGTGACCGCGCTGCAGCGGCTGCCGCGGGCCGCCGAGGACATCGTCTCGCCGCTCGGCCCGGGCGCTCTGGGCCTGATCTCCGCCGACGGGCGCAGCGCCCTGGTCACGTTCCGGGTCGCCGGGCCGCACGCCAGCGCCGACACCACCGTCGGCACGGACATGGCGGCCGTCGCGGCGGTCCAGGCCCGGTATCCGCGCCTGATGGTGGCCGAGGCGGGCGACGCAAGCACGAGCGCGGCCTCGAACGCCCTGCTGGACTCCGACTTCCGCAAGGCCGAGGTGACCTCGGTGCCGATCACCCTGGTCCTGCTGCTCGCGGTGTTCGGCGCGCTGATCGCGGCGGGCATCCCGGTGGCGCTGGCCGGCGCCGCGGTGATGGCGACGATCTCGCTGCTCGCCGTGCCGAGCCGGTTTCTGCCCATCGGATCCGGCACCGCCGAGGTGGTGCTGATCCTCGGCATGGCGGTCGGGATCGACTACTCGCTGTTCTACCTGCGGCGGGAGCGCGAGGAACGGGCCGCGGGCCGGTCATTCGCCGAGGCGCTGCGGATCGCGGGCGCCACGTCAGGCAAGGCGATCGTGATCTCCGGGCTGACCGTGATGATCTCGCTCGCCGGGCTGTTCCTCACCGGGATCGACGAGTTCACGGGCATGGCGTTCGGCACTATCACCGTGGTCGGCGTGGCCGTGATCGGGTCGCTCACGCTGCTGCCCGCGCTGCTGGCCATGCTCGGCGAGCGGGCGGACCGCGGCCGGGTCCCGTTCCTCGGCCGCCGCCGCACCGCGGCCAGGCCGTCGCGGCTGTGGGCCGGGCTCATCCGCCGGGTAGTGCGCCGCCCCGTGATCTGGGGCGGCGCGGCGCTGCTCGCGCTGCTCGCGCTCGCGTCGCCGGCGCTCGGGATGCGGATCGGCAACCCGGTCATCGACCTGCCGAAGAACCTGCCCGTGACGGCGACCCTGGACCGGATCAACGCCGAGTTCCCCGGCCGCCCGGCGCCGGCCAACGTGGTGGTGACCGGGCCGGATCTGGCCAGCCCCGCGGTGGCGCACGCGCTGGCCGCGCTGGAGCACCGGGCGTCGGCCACCGGGCCGATCCGGACGCCGGTCACCGCGGCGCTCGTCGCGCACGGCCGGGGGCTGATCGTGAACGTGCCGCTGGCCGGGAACGGGTCGGACAACGCCTCGACGAGCGCCCTGCTCACGCTGCGTGACCAGGTGCTCCCGGCGACCCTAGGCAGGGTGAACGGGCTCAGCTACGCGGTGACCGGCAACACCGCGTCCAACTACGACTGGAGCGCCACGGTGCACGCGCGCACGCCGATCGTGCTGGCCGTGGTCTGCCTGCTCGCGTTCGCCGTGATGATGATCGCGTTCCGGTCCCTCCTGCTGCCGCTGGTCTCGATCGGGCTGAACCTGCTGTCGGTCGGCGCCGCCTACGGGCTGATCACGCTCATCTTCCAGGACGGCCACCTGGAGGGCCTGATCGGCTTCACCAGCTACGGCGCGATAGCCGACTGGGTGCCGCTGTTCATGTTCGTGCTGCTGTTCGGGCTGAGCATGGACTACCACGTGTTCATCCTCAGCCGGGTGCGGGAGCGGCGGGTGGCCGGGGCGAGCACCCAGGACGCGCTGATCGGCGGCATCGCCAGCAGCGCCGGCGTGGTGACCAGCGCCGCCGTGATCATGGTGGCGGTGTTCTCCATCTTCGCCACGCTGTCCTTCGTGGACGTCAAGACGCTCGGCGTAGGGCTGGCCTTCGCCGTGCTGATCGACGCCACGGTCGTGCGCGGGCTGCTCATGCCCGCCGCCATGGTGCTGCTCGGCGAGCGGTGCTGGTACCTGCCCGGGCGGCTGGCCGGGGTGCCTGGGCTACTACACAAGGGCACCGCCACCCCGCACGCCCGAGCCGCCCGCCCCGCCCTGGCCCCCGAGACCGGCCCCTTCCTGGCCCCGCCAGCCCCATCAGCCCCGGCGCAAGTGCCGATGCGGGCTAGCGGTGCGGCCATCAGCGGCCTTTAGCGTGGCCGATGGCGGGCCGTCGGCGTTACGGCAGGGTGAGGATGTCGTAGCCGTCCGCGGTGACCGCGAGCGTGTGCTCGAACTGGGCCGTGCGCTTGCGGTCCTTGGTCACGGCGGTCCAGCCGTCGGGCCAGATGTCGTAGGAGATCGTGCCGAGCGTCAGCATCGGCTCGATCGTGAACGTCATTCCCGGTTCCATGATCACCGTGACGTCCGGGTCGTCGAAGTGCGGGACGATCAGCCCGGAATGGAACGTGGTCCCGATGCCGTGCCCGGTGAAGTCGCGCACCACCCCGTACCCGAACCTGCGCGCGTACGACTCGATCACCCGGCCGATCGCGTTCAGCGGGCGGCCCGGGGCCACCGCGCGGATCCCGCGCATCATCGCTTCCTTGGTGCGCTCGACCAGGAGCCTGGACTCCTCGTCGACGTTGCCGGCCAGGAAGGTCGCGTTGGTGTCGCCGTGCACGCCGCCGATGTAGGCGGTGATGTCGACGTTGACGATGTCCCCGTCGGCGATCACCGTGTCGTCCGGGATCCCGTGGCAGATCACCTCGTTGAGCGAGGTGCACAGCGACTTCGGGTAGCCGCGGTAGCCCAGCGTGCTCGGGTAGGCCCCGTGATCGACGAGGAACTCGTGCCCCACGCGATCCAGTTCGTCGGTGGTCACCCCGGGCGCCACATGCCGGCCGACCTCGGCGAGGGCCTGCGCCGCGATTCGCCCGGCGACCCGCATCCGCTCGATCGTCTCCTGGTCCTTGACGTCCGGCTCCCCGGTCCGGGGCCGCTTCCTTCCCACGTACTCCGGGGGGGCGATGGTCGCGGGAACCTGGCGCATGGGAGAAATCCGGCCGGGCTGGAGCATGGTAGCCATGATCTGGGAGTGTAGTTGCCATGAGCGATGAACAGCGCTGGTGGTTCTGCGTGAAGCACAACACGGTGGAGTCTGACGAACGATGCCCGGGCAAGGACCGGCTCGGCCCGTACCCGACCAAGGAAGCGGCGGAACACGCCCTCGAGACCGTCCAGCGGCGGAACGAGGAATGGGACGCCCAGGACGGCAACTGAGGAACAGTGGCCTGCCCGGCGGGTGCGCTTCGGCCCTGAGCGGCTGCCCGGTAAGGTGGCAACAGGGGCCGAACAGGCCGAGAGAGGCGTGCGGGTGAGCGAGGAGCATTCCGGCCACGGGCTGCCGCCGGCCGCCGAGTCGCGGATGGCCGAGATCAGGCGCAGCGGGACATGGAGCTCGGCGCTATCGGCCGACGAGTTCACCGCGATCAGGGCCGCCGGGTTCGAGCCGGTCGGCCAGGTGCTCGGCGCCGCGGTCTACAACATCGGATACACGGGCGGATACGCCTGCCCCGGGGCCTGGGCCGGCTACGGCGGCTACGCCACGCCGTACCAGAGCGTCACCTCGGTGTCGGGAGCCGGCGCCGCGGGCGCGTTCGGGGCCATGGTGCAGATGATGTACCAGGCCCGCCGTCAGGCGATCGGCCGGATGTCGGCCGAGTGCCAGGAACTTGGCGGGCACGGCGTGGTCGGGGTGTCGCTGACCATCGGCGGGTTCCCCGCCGGCGGCCTGGAGTTCAAGGCGATCGGCACGGCCGTGCGGGCGCCCGGCGGGGTGGCGCTCAAGCGGCCGTTCACGTCCGACCTCTCGGGCCAGGACTTCGCTAAGCTGATCATGGCGGGCTGGGTACCGGTCGGCCTGGCCCTGGGAATCTCGATCGGCGCCCGGCACGACGACTGGCTGACCATCAACCAGACCCGGTGGGGAAGCGGGAATGCCGAGGTGAGCGGGTACACCGACCTGGTGCATGAGTCCAGGCACGACGCCCGGACCCAGCTGGACCGCGACGTGGCCAGGATGGGCGGCGAGGGTGTCGTGGTGAAGACCATGGATATGCGGATCCGGGAACGGGAGTGCCCGATGCAGGAGCACCGCCGGGACCACATCGCCGAGGTCACCATTATCGGCACGGCGACCGCACAGTTCACTCGCCGCGGCCGGCCGGGAGGCCAAGGGGACGGGAGTCTCGCGATCCTCTCTCTCGACCCGCAGCGGCGCCAGGCAGCGCGAGTGAAGCTCGGGCGCTGAGGCCCGACGATGACCAAGGACCCGACCAGGCAGGAGCCGCAGGGAGCACGATGACTGACCAGACTTCGACCGAACTCGGTCTAGAGGGGGTGCCCCAGGATGCGATGCGCCGTCTCGCCGAGCTAAAGCCGGGGCGGCCCGGTTCCATCTTCACGTCGGACTTGTCGGTCAACGAGTTCCTGCTGGTGCGCGAGGCCGGGTTCCGCCCGCTCGGCCTGGTCCTCGGCACCTCGATCTACCACGTCGGGCTGCAGGTCGGGCGGTGGGGCAAGAACCAGGAACTCGACGTGCTGTCCCAGGCCATGTACCATGCCCGCGAGCTGGCGATGACCCGGATGGAAGCCGAGGCGCAGGCGCTCAACGCGGACGGGGTCGTCGGCGTGCGGCTGGACGTGGAACTGAAGGAGTTCGGCTCCGACATCGCGGAGTTCATCGCCGTGGGTACCGCGGTGCACGCCGAGGACGGCGCGGGCGGCGGGGGAGTCACGAACTGGCGGAACAACAAGAACCTCCCGTTCACTTCCGATCTGTCCGGCCAGGACTTCTGGACGCTGATCCGGGCCGGTTACGCGCCGCTGGGCATGGTGATGGGGAGCTGCGTCTATCACATCGCGCACCAGAAGATCGGCGGGAAGATCGGCAATATCGGCCGTAACGTCGAACTCGAGCAGTTCACCCAGGCCCTGTATGACGCCAGGGAGCTGGCGATGACCCGGATGCAGACGGAGGCCGAGGCACTCCACGCCGAGGGCATCGTCGGCGTGCAACTGCGGCAGCACAGTCACACCTGGGGCTCGCACACCACCGAGTTCTTCGCGATCGGGACCGCGGTGCGGCCACTGCGCGACGATCACGTGATCGAGCGGCCCACGATGGTGCTGAGCCTCGACTCCTGACACCCGCGGGGGATGCGGGGAGCTCCGCCCCCCGCATCAGTCGTCGCGCGCGCCGCTGATCGCGTCGAGCAGCCTGGCCAGCCGGGAGCGCAGCCCGGTCGGCCCCTGCGCCGGTTCGCCGGCGGCGGCGCTGACCAGGTGCTGGGCGGCGTCAAAGGAAACCGGCGCCAGGCCCGGCGGCACGCTGAGGTACTCGTGCGCCATGTCGTCGAGTTCCGGGTCGCCGGCGTCCATGGCCAGGATGGTCGCGCCCACCCGCCGCGCATCGTGAACCCGCTCGAGCAGCGGCGGCGGCGCAGCGTCCGGGCTGACCACGAACAGCGTCTCGCCCCGCCGCGCCTCCTCCAGCCGCGCCAGCCCGACGCGCAGGTGCGGCGGCCCGCCCGGCGGCGGGGCCCAGCGCACCAGGGTGGGCGCCAGGCCCGGGACACCGGCCAGGCGGCTCTCCTGGTCCAGGTGCGCGGCGAGGTGCCAGGGCTCGTCGTCCGGCGTCCCGACGATCAGCAGCCCGCCAGGCGTGCGCGCGGCGGAGCCGCGCAGCGCCCGCGCGAAGGACCTGGTCTGGTGCAGCCACGTGCTGGGGCCAAGCAGGATGCGCAGCGCGGTGACCTGATCCGCATCCATGCTTCCATGGTGCACTTTCGCGGCGGCCAGCGCAGGAGAATCGTGACCAAGCGGCTACGCCGCGCCGGCCTCCGGCCGGGCCGGACGGAGGCCGAATACGCGAGCTCCCGCCGGTCTGGCAGGATCGGGGAATGGCTGCCGCGCAGGTGACGCAGGAGATAGCAGAGGAAGCCGCCGAGCTGACGGTCGGGATTCTGGGCGGGACCGGGGACCAGGGGCGTGGCCTGGCCCGCAGGCTGGCCATGGCCGGCAACCGGGTGATCATCGGCTCGCGTAACGCCGGGCGCGCCGCCGCCGCGGCGGCCAGCGTGGGCTCCCCGCCGCAGGTGACCGGCGTGGCCAACGTGGAAGCGGCCAGCGTCGCCGACCTGGTGATCGCGGCGGTCCCCTGGGACGGTCATGCCGACCTGCTGGCGCAGCTGGCCGCTGCGCTCGAGGGCAAGATCGTGGTCGACTGCGTGAACCCGCTCGCCTTCGACGAACGCGGCGCCTACCCGATCCCGGTGCCGGAAGGGAGCGCCGCGCAGCAGGCCGCCACGGTGCTCGGCGGCAGCACGGTCGTGGGCGCGTTCCACCACGTGTCGGCCACGCTGCTGCTCGACCCCGAGGTTGCCCAGCTCGACCTCGATGTCCTGGTGCTTGGCGACGACCGGTACGCGACCGACCTGGTCCAGGCGCTGGCCGAGCGGATACCCGGGGTGCGTGGCGTCTACGCCGGGCGGCTCCGCAACTGCGGCCAGGTGGAGGCGCTGACCGCCAACCTGGTCTCGGTGAACCGGCGCTACAAGGCCCACGCCGGCCTGCGCATTACCGACATTTAACGAGGTCAGGTCCAGCTCCGCCGGGTCAGCGGTAGGAGTACTCCTCGGTCGGGAAGCTGCCGGCCACGACGTCCTCGGCAAACGAACGCGCGGCCTGGCCAAGCACGCTGCCGAGGTCGGCATATCTCTTCACGAACTTCGGGGTTCGCGGTGACAGCCCGGCCATGTCCTGCCACACGAGTACCTGGGCGTCGCAGTCCGGTCCGGCCCCGATGCCGATCGTCGGGATGGACAGGCTGGCGGTCACCCGGGAGGCCAGCTCGGTGGGTACCGCTTCGAGCACGACCGAGAACGCGCCCGCGGCCTGCAGCGCCTTCGCGTCGTGCAGCAGCCGCTCACCGTCCTCGCCGCGGCCCTGGACCCGGTATCCGCCGAACGCGTTGACCGACTGAGGCGTCAGGCCGAGGTGGGCCATGACCGGTATCCCGGCCGCCACGAGATCCTCGACCTGCCTGAGCACCCGGCTACCGCCCTCCAGCTTGACCGCGTGCGCCCCGGCCTCCTTCAGGAACCTGGTGGCGGCGGCGAGCGCCGCGTCGGGCGAGCCCTGGTAGGAGCCGAACGGGAGGTCGGCAACGACCATGGCCCGGCTGCTGCCGCGGACCACGGCGGCAGTGAGCGGGATGAGCTCATCGACGGTCACCGGGATCGTGGTGTCGTGGCCGTAGATGACCATGCCGGCCGAGTCACCGACCAGCAGGACCGGGATTCCGGCCTCATCGAACACCCGTGCGGTCAGCGCGTCGTAGGCGGTGAGCATCGGCCACTTCTCGCCGCGGGATTTAGCGGCCGCGATGTCGCGGACGGTGACCCGCCGCTGGGTGCGGCCTCCGTACAGCGGCTCTGGGGTCGTGGTCCGCGCGCTGGTCGCGGCCATGCCTGAGCCTCCTGCGTCAGCAGTCATCTCGGACCTCCATGCCTCGAGGCGCCCCTACGGCGTACCCGGACAGACTGATCATCGCACGCGCCTGCGGGGTGAGAACAGGCCTGGCCGGTTCGGTATGGTCAGCTTGACTGAGGCGGGGCGCCCCGAAACGACGGGAGACGGAATGCGGCTGACCAAGCTGGGACACTCCTGCGTCCGGCTGGAGAAGAACGGGGCGACGCTGGTGATCGATCCGGGCGGCTGGAGTGGCGTCGGCGCGCTGGACGGCGCCAGCGCGATCCTGGTCACCCACGAGCACCCCGACCACCTCGACCCGGCCGAGGTGCGCGCCGCGATGGCCGGCGACCCGGGCCTGGAGCTGTGGACGAATGCCACGGTCGCGGGGCAGTTCGGTGAGTTCGGTGCCCGGGTGCACGCCGTCGATCACGGTGACACATTCACCGCGGCCGGATTCGACGTCCACGTCTACGGTCAGGATCATGCGCAGATCTACCGTGACATCCCGATCGTCCTCAACACCGGGTTCGCGGTGGACGGCGAGGTCTTTCACCCAGGCGACTCGCTCACCGTTCCCGAGGACCCGGTGCCGACCCTGCTGCTGCCCCTTGTCGCGCCGTGGCTCAAGACGTCCGAGATGATCGACTATGCCCGCCAGGTTGCCCCGCAGCGGGCGTACGCGATTCACGACGCGATCCTGAACTCCAACGGCCTCGGGCTGATGGAGCGGATGCTGCAGCTCGCGGCTCAGCCCAGCGGGGCGGCCTTCTCCCGGCTGGAGCCGGGCAGCACCGTGGACCTCTAGCCGGGCGGCTCGCGGAGCGGCTCACGCCACCGGTTGGTGATGGGCAGGCGGCGGTCCCGGCCGAAGTTCTTCGGCGTGATCTTCGGGCCCGGCGGGTACTGCCTGCGCTTGTACTCCGCCCGGTCCACCATGCGGATCACCCGCTCGACAAGCGCCGGGTCGTGGCCGGCCGCAACCAGGTCGGCGGCGCCCATGTCATGCTCCACGTACCCCTCGAGGATCGCGTCGAGCACCGCGTAATCCGGCAGGCTGTCGCTGTCCATCTGCCCGGGCGCGAGCTCGGCGCTCGGCGGCTTGGTGATCGAGTTCTCCGGGATCGGCGGCGTCTCGCCGCGGCTCTCCGCCTGGCTGTTGCGCCACCGGGCCAGCGCCCAGACCAGCGTCTTGAGTACGTCCTTGATCGGCGCGAAGCCGCCGGCCGAGTCCCCGTAAAGCGTGGAGTAGCCGGTGGCCAGCTCGCTCTTGTTGCCCGTGGTCAGCACGAGATGCCCGTCGGCGTTGGACAGCGACATCAGGATCATGCCGCGGATCCGGGCCTGCAGGTTCTCGGCCGCGAGGCCGCTGAGGTCAAGCTCGGCCTCGAAGGCGTCGACCATGGAGCGGATCGGCACCGTCCTGGCGTGCAGGCCCTGGCGCTTGGCCAGGTCCTCGGCGTCGGTGACCGAGTGATCCGATGAGTAGCGGCTGGGCATGAGCACCACGTGCACCCGGTCCGGGCCGATCGCGTCGGACGCGATCGTGGCGGTCAGGGCCGAGTCGATCCCGCCGGACAGCGCCAGGATCACCGAGCCGAACCCGTTCTTGCCCACATAGTCCCGGACGCCGAGGACCAGCGCCGCGTAGACCTCCGCGAGGTCGGGCAGCCGGGGCCAGGTGGTGCGCGGTGCCGCGTCCACAGCGGGGCTGGCGGCGGGCAGGTCGGCCAGCTCCAGCCGCCGGATGGTGATCATCGAGCCGTCCCGCGCGTCGACCGGCGTGTCGGACGGGCACGGGAACGGGCTGGCGGCGGGCAGGTTCAGGTCGGCGACGATCAGCGCCTCCTCGAACTGCGGGCCCCTGGCCAGCAGCGCACCCGAGGCGTCGACGATGATCGAGTCGCCGTCGAACACGAGCTCGTCCTGGCCGCCCACCATGTTCACGTAAGCCAGGACGGCGCCCGCCTCGGCGGCCCGGCGCTGACACAGCTCCAGGCGGGTATCGTCCTTGCCGCGCTCGTACGGCGAGGCATTGGGCACCACGAGCAGGCCCGCGCCTGCCGCGCGGCAGACGGCGACCGGCCCGCCCTCCTGCCACAGGTCCTCGCAGATCGCGATCGCGACGTCCACCGGGTCCCCGCCGGCGGCCCGCAACCTGACGACCGGGAGGACGTCGCCGGGCACGAAGTACCGGTACTCGTCGAAGACCCCGTAGTTGGGCAGGTGGTGCTTGGCGGATTTCACGGCGACCGCGCCGTCATGCAGCAGCGCGGCGGCATCCAGCGGCGCCCCGGCGGGCAGCCCGACTCGCGGCCGCATCCCGGTCTTGCGGTCCAGGTACCCGGTCACCACGGCGATCCCGCCGAGTCCCTCGGCCGCCAGCCGCTCCGCCGTGCCGCGCAGCGTCGTGATCGAGGCCTCAACGAAGGACGCACGCAGCGCCAGGTCCTCGACCGGATAGCCGGTCAGCATCATCTCGGGGAACACCACGAGCCTGGCCCCCTGGTCGGCGGCACGCCTGGTCCACTCGACGACGAGATCTGAGTTGCCGGCTAGATCACCCACGGTGGCGTTGACCTGAGCGAGGCCGATGCGCAATTCGGGCACTCGCCCAGCTTAGCTACGGCTCCATCACCAGCGGCGGGCCGCGCGACGCGTGTAGCGCCAAAAGACCAGCCCTGGCCGGCCTCCGGCCTTCCGCAGGAAGCCGGAGGCAAGAGCGGCTCAGACTACGAAGAGGTGCAGGTAACGGCTGATCGCGGTCAGCGGCGACGGTGTTAACGCGATGGAAACACGGGCGGGGCAGACTGTCGGGGTGGATAGGCAGGAAGAGTTCGTGCTGCGCACGCTCGAGGAACGCGACGTTCGTTTTGTCCGCTTGTGGTTCACGGACGTGCTCGGCTACCTGAAGTCGGTGGCGGTCGCCCCGGCCGAACTCGAGGGCGCGTTCGCCGAGGGTATCGGGTTCGACGGGTCCGCGGTGGAGGGCTTCGCCCGGGTCTACGAGGCGGACATGATCGCCAGGCCGGACCCGTCGACGTTCCAGCTGATGCCGCTGCGCGGCGAGGCGGCGGTCGGCCGGATGTTCTGCGACATCCTGATGCCGGACGGAACACCGTCCTACGCCGACCCGCGTCACGTGCTCAAGCGGGCTCTGGGCCGCGCCGCCGATCTCGGCTTCAGCTTCTACACCCATCCCGAGATCGAGTTCTTCCTGCTGCGCGGGAAGCCGGAGCCGGGGACCAAGCCGCAGCCGATCGACACCGGCGGCTACTTCGACCACACGCCGCACAGCATCGCGCATGACTTCCGGCGGAGCGCGATCGTGATGCTGGAGAGCATGGGCATCTCGGTCGAGTTCAGCCACCACGAGGGAGCGCCCGGCCAGCAGGAGATCGACCTGCGCTATGCCGACGCCCTGACCACCGCCGACAACGTGATGTCGTTCCGGCTGGCCATGAAGGAGGTCGCGCTGGACCAGGGGGTCTACGCCTCGTTCATGCCGAAGCCGTTCACCGAGCACCCCGGCTCGGGCATGCACACGCACATGTCGCTGTTCGAGGGCGACCGTAACGTCTTCTACGAGCCCGGCGCCGAGTTCCAGCTGTCGAAACTGGGCCGTGCGTTCATCGCCGGGCTGCTCACCCACGCGGCGGAGATCACCGCCGTGTGCAACCAGTGGGTCAACTCCTACAAGCGGCTGTGGGGCGGTGACGAGCGGATCGCCGGGGCCGGCGGAGAGGCGCCCGCCTACATCTGCTGGGGGCACAACAACCGGTCGGCCCTGGTCCGGGTGCCGATGTACAAGCCTCAGAAGGGAAACGCGACCCGGATAGAGTTCCGCTCGATCGACTCCGCCTGCAATCCGTACCTGGCGTTTGCCGTGATCCTCGCCGCCGGCCTGAAGGGGATCGAGGCCGACTACGAGCTGCCGCAAGGCGCCGAGGATGACGTGTGGGCGCTGACCTCGGCCGAGCGGCGGGCGCTCGGCATCGCACCGCTGCCGCAGAGCCTGTCGGACGCGTGCAACGTCATGCAGGGCAGCGAACTCGTCGCCGAGACGCTCGGCGAGCATGTCTTCGACTTCTTCCTGCGGAACAAGCGCGCCGAGTGGGAGGAATACCGCCGCCAGGTCACCGAGTTCGAGCTGGACCGGTACCTGCCCGTGCTCTGACCGCGAGCCCTGTCCTACAGGCCAGGGTGCAGGCCGCGCCGGAGCCGCTGCCGGTATCGCCGGCCCGCCTCCTCGCAGAGCGGGCGGAACCTGGTCTCTGCCGTGGCGATGGTCTCTGCCCAGTCGCCGCGCTTGAGCACGGGGGCAGCGACCTCGCACATGTCCGCGTAGAGGGTGATCGCCTGGGCGAGCCAGTACGCCCGGGTGAGGTGCAGTCTCTGGAAGTTCCGCAGCGCGTCACCGGAGGCGGGCTCGCTGTAGAACAATGCGGACGGCGTGGTGACCGCGCGCGAGTCGGCCGCGGAGAGTAGCGAGAAAAGCTCAAGGCCACCCGGCAGGTATCCCTGCAGCAGCTTGCGGCGCTTCGGCAGCCGCACCGCTTGCAGCCCGTCAGCCACCCTGAGCTCGGCCAGCCTGGCTTCCATGGTGGCGGCCCGGTCCGCGGTCTCTCCGGCCAGGTCGGCCACGTCGGCCAGGTCGGCGTGGTCGGCGTCGCCTGCTTCCTCGGCGCGGCCGCTGATCGTCCGCAGGCGGGCAATCGCCGCCGCGGCCAGGGCGTAGCCGCGTTCCCGGCGCGGCCCGGCCTCGGATGGCTCAAGCAGCCACCGGGTTAGCGCCAGGGTCTCGGCGAGGCGGCCGACAGCGGCGAGGCTGGCCGGGGAGGCGTGATCGTCGAGCCCGGTGACCGCGAGGCTGAACGCGTCGGATGCCTCGGCGAACATGGCCGGGACCTGCGTCTCGACGGCGGCCGGGAGATTGAACCGCCACCGGGGATCACCCTCGGCGGGAAGGCCTGCGGGCCGCGCCGGATCGATGGCGTGGGCCAGGCCGGCGGCGACCGAGCGCAGGGCGGCGCGTAGTTCTGCGTCGGCCATGGCCGACGCAGTGCGCATGCGGGGCACCGGCCCGGGCGACCAGCCGAGGATGTTGTCGATCTGCTGGACGAGCTGATCCCAGGCTCTCGTCACGCTGTCGATCAGTGAATTTCCAGTGTCCCGGATGTCGTGGTTCACGTGATCGAGGATAACCGGCCGCTGACCAGCCGAGATGACCGGATTGCAGCGACCCGCTAGCCAGGAAGGGGCCGGTTTCTGGTGCGCAGCGCGATTTACCGCCGATGTCGTTCAGCCGCTGACGTCGTGCAGGTGGTGAACCGGGTCGTGAATCAGGTACCTGGCGAAGCTGTCCACGCTGAAGCGCCCGCCCCGTCCCTGACCGGGTCACGGCACATTCTCGGCTTGGCTGCCCGGGTAATAGGCGCACGCGGAAGCTAACGTGCAGGTGTGAGCATCGTGCGCGGGACGACGCTGGCCGGGCAGCTGGCGACGATGGGATTCGCCGACACCGCGCGCGCGGAGCGGCTGGTCATCGAGGATCTCGGCCTCGACACGGCCGGCGGCGATTCCGGCCTGCTCGGTGCCCTCGCGGTGGCGGCCGACCCCGACCTCGCGCTGGCCAGCCTGGCCCGGCTGCCGCACGACGCCGAGTTGTGGGCCGCCCTGCGCGATGACGAGGGCTTCCGGGCCCGCTTGTTCGCCGTGCTCGGGGTCAGCGCCGCTCTCGGCGGCCATCTCGCCCGCCATCCCGGCGTCTGGAGAGTGCTGAGCGGCCCGGGGGCGCTGCGCCGCCCGGGGGCTGGCGAGCTCCGCGCTGAGCTGCTGGCCGCGGTCGGCGCGCGGCCCGGTGATCACGAACCGGTGTCCGAGCCGGCCCGGCTGCCCGGCACCGATCCGGCCACCGCGCTGCGCATCGCCTACCGGCGCCGCCAGCTCCACCTGGCCGCCAGGGATCTCACCGGTGCCGAGGACTTCGCCCAGGTCGCGGCCGAGCTAGCGGACCTGGCCGGGGCGGCGCTCGAGGCGGCGCTCGCGATCGCCAGATCCCAGCTGCCGCCCGGCTCCGCACCGTGCTCGCTCGCGGTCATCGCGATGGGGAAGTGCGGCGGCCGCGAGCTGAACTACGCCAGCGACATTGACGTGATCTTCGTGGCCGGGCCGGGGCCGGGGGAGTCACCGGGTGACGGCGGGGCGGGGGAGTCACCGGGCGACGGCGGTGAGGCGGCCGCCCTCCGGACCGCGACCCGGCTGGCCGCCGCGATGATCCGGGTCTGCTCGGCGGCCACCACCGAGGAGGCGCTGTTCCCGGTCGATCCGAACCTGCGCCCGGAGGGCCGCGACGGGCCGCTGGTCAGGACGCTGGCCAGCCACCGCGCCTACTACGAGCGCTGGGCCAAGACCTGGGAGTTCCAGGCGCTGCTCAAGGCCAGGCCGGTCGCTGGTGACGCCGAGCTTGGCCAGGCGTACCTGGCCGCGCTGGGGCCGACGGTCTGGCAGTCGGCGCAGCGCGAGAACTTCGTGGCTGACGTGCAGGCCATGCGGCGCCGGGTGATCGGCAGCCTGCCCGCGGACCGGGCCGGCCGGGAGATCAAGCTCGGCCCCGGCGGATTGCGGGACATCGAGTTCGCGGTGCAGCTGCTGCAGCTCGTGCACGGCCGCACCGACGAGACGCTGCGCGCCGCCGCTACCCTGGACGCCCTCGCCGCGCTGGCCAAGGGCGGCTACGTCGGTCGTGAGGACGCTGCGCACCTGGCCGCCGCCTACCGGTTCCTGCGCACCGTCGAGCACCTGCTCCAGCTGCGCCAGCTGCGGCGGACGCACACGCTGCCCGAGGATCCGGCGGTATTGCGTCAGGTCGGCCGGGCGCTGCGGGCGATGCGGCCAGGCCGGAACCAGCACCGGGACCAGCACCAGGAACATGGCGACCCGGCCGCTGACCTTCTCGCGCAGTGGAGCCGGCATGCCAGCCAGGCCAGGCGGCTGCACGAGAAGCTGTTCTACCGGCCGCTGCTCGAGGCGGTGGCCCGGCTCCCCGGCGAGGCGGTCCGGCTGACCCAGGACGCGGCGCGGGAGCGGCTCGAGGCACTCGGCTACGTCGACCCGGCCGGCGCGCTGCGGCATATCGAGGCCCTCACCTCGGGTGTCTCGCGCCGGGCCGCCATCCAGCGGACGCTGTTGCCCGTGATGCTCGGCTGGTTCGCGGACGCGGCCCAGCCCGACGCGGGCCTGCTCGCGTTCCGGCAGGTCAGCGAGGCGCTCGGCGAATCCTCGTGGTACCTGAGGCTGCTCAGGGACGACACCAGGGTCGCGCAGCGGATGGCCAGGCTGCTGGCGTCGAGCCGGTACGCCACCGGGCTGCTGCTGCGGGCGCCCGACGCGGTGGCCATGCTGGCCGACGACGCCCAGCTCGCGCCCCGGCCGGCCGCGGCCCTGCGCGCCGAGGCCGCGGCGGTGGCCCGCAGGCACGGCACCGCCGCGGGGGCGGTCGCGGCCGCGCTGGCGCTGCGCCGCCGGGAGCTGCTCCGCACGGCCGCGGCCGACCTGCTCGGCATGTCCGGCGTCGAGGAGACCGGCGAGGCCCTGACCACGGTCGCCGCGGTGACGATCGCGGCTGCCCTGGACGCGGCGGCCAGGAAGGTCGGGCAGCAGGGCGGCCCGCTGCCGACCCGGATCTGCGTGGTGGCTATGGGCCGGCTCGGCGGTCACGAGATGGGCTACGCCAGCGACGCCGACGTGATGTTCGTGCACGAGCCGCTGGCCGGCGCGGACGAGGAAGCGGCGACCAGGGCGGCGCACGCGGTCGCCGAGGAACTGCGCGGGCTGCTGGCCCGGCCCGGTCCCGACCCGGCGCTGCCGGTCGACACCGGGCTGCGGCCCGAGGGCCGGCAGGGGCCGCTGGTGCGCACCCTGGCCTCCTACCGCGCCTACTACCAGCGCTGGTCGGCCCCGTGGGAGGCCCAGGCCCTGCTGCGCGCCGAGCCGGTCGCGGGCGACGCCGCCCTGGGCGAGGACTTCATGGCCATGGCCGACGAGTTCCGCTATCCGGGCGGGGGAATGGGCGAGCCCGGAGTCCGGGAGATCAGGAGGATCAAGGCCCGGATGGAGGCCGAGCGCATGCCCCGCGGCGTCGATCCCGCGCTGCACCTCAAGCTCGGCCCGGGCGGGCTCACGGACGTGGAGTGGGTGGCCCAGCTGCTGCAGCTGCGGCACGCCCGCGCGGTGCCCGCGCTCCGGACCACGAGGACCGTCGGCACGCTGCTGGCCGCGCGGGAGGCGGGCCTGATCGCCGCGGCCGACGCCGAGGCGCTCGTCACCGGGTGGCGGCTGGCCGCCCGGATCAGGAACGCGGTGATGCTCGTGCGCGGCCGGCCGGCCGACTCGGTTCCCACGGCGCAGCCGGAACTCGGCGCGGTGGCACGGCTGCTCGGGTACGCCCCGGACGCGTCGCAGGACCTGGTCCAGGAGTACCGCCGGGCCGCCCGGCGGGCGCGGGCCGTGATGGAGCGCCTGTTCTACGGCTAAGTCATGTCGGCCGAGCGGTCACAGCCGGCCGTTGGCGCGCAGGGTCACCAGGGATCTCACCGTGATGAAGCCGCGCCAGTCGAGCTCGGCGGCCGGGGACCAGGCGGGCCAGTTGAACGTCCAGCCGCCGTCGTCGCGCTGCCCGGCGGCGAGATGGTCG
Organism: uncultured Actinomycetota bacterium; assembly: GCA_963729365.1. Lineage (GTDB taxonomy): Bacteria > Actinomycetota > Actinomycetes > Streptosporangiales > Streptosporangiaceae > JASHPR01. The sequence goes on along the minus strand of CAVSNQ010000022.1, from coordinate 862,729 downwards.
AGATGGGCGTGGATGACCGGCTCGCCGAACAGGCCGCGGGCCAGCGAACCGGGCCGCGGGGCGTAGCCGAGCGGCGAGTGCGCTTCGCCCTCCGCGTCCGGGTCGAGCGCCACGACGTCGAGCAGCAGCGGCGCCACGTGCTGCAGCGCGCGCTCGGCCCGGTCCCGGTCGGGCACGTGGTCGAGGAAGGCCACCACCCCGTACATGTCATAGGGACCGGCCGACTCGAGCGCGTCGATCCGGGACCACAGCAGTTCGGTGGCCCGGTCCAGCCACGGATGCGCCGCGCCGCGCGCATACAGCGTGCCCGCGATCTGGCCGGTCGAGACCAGCGAGGCCGGGCGCCCCGGCTCGGGAACCCACCACGGGGCGTGCGGCCAGCCCTCGATCGTCTGCTCCACGAACGTCGAGCCGCCCTCGGCCGGCGCGTGGGCCTGCAGCCAGTCGCATGCGCCGCTGACCAGATCGCCGTCCCAGGCGTCGGCCTCATCGAGGATGCGCAGGCCCAGCTCGATCGCGGCGGGCTGGCTGGCCGGGGCGCGGCCGTCGGGTTCCAGGCCTTGGCCGAACCCGCCGTCCGGGTTGCGGTAGGCGGCGACCGCGTCCCGCACCGGTTCGGCGGGGCCCCCTTCGAACAGGCGCTCGAACATGCGGCGGTCGACCACGCGGGCGCTGGCCGCGATGAACTGCGCCGCGGCACCAAGATCAGCTTTGCTCATTCTGCCATCTGACCACATGCCCCGGATTGCCGCCTTGAACGAAACGGACGCCAGCATGAAAGACTGGCCGGGTGGACCTGGCACCGGGGTACCGGGAGTTCGCGCCTGCCGTGGCGTTCAGGGCGGAAATCCACTGCCTGTGGGTCTCGGTGGCGCCCCCCTGCGGGGCGGAACCCGTGCCCGTGCTTCCCGACGGGTGCACCGACCTGATCTGGCAGAGCGGCGTGGGCGCCTTCGTGGCCGGCCCGGACACCGGGCCCGCGCCGACCGCGCGGCCGCCCGGGACGGTGTTCGTCGGGGCGCGATTCCGGCCGGGAGCCGGGGGCGCCGCGCTCGGGGTGCCGCTCAGCGAGCTGCTCGACCAGCGGGTGGACGCGGCCGACCTGGCCGCGGTGCCCGCGGGCCGGCTGCCCGGCTCGCTGCCGCCCGCCGAGGCGATGAGCCGGGTGGCCGGGATCGCCGCGCAGATGGTGACCGAGCGGCCGCCGGACCGGCTGGTGCTCGAGGCGGCCCGGCTGCTCGGCCGGCCGGGGGCGCGGGCCGACCTGGTCGCGGCCCGGCTCGGGATCAGCGAGCGGCAGCTGCGCCGCCGGTGCCAGGCGGCGGTGGGCTACGGGCCCCGGATGCTGGCCCGGGTCCTGCGCTTCCGGCGGTTCGTGTCCCGCATCGATGCCGGCGCGGCCGACCTGGCCCGGATCGCCGCCGAGGCCGGTTACGCCGACCAGGCGCATCTGACCAGGGAAAGCGGCCGGCTAGCGGGACTGACCCCGGCCGCCCTGGCCCGAACGCGCGGCTAGCAGCCGCTCCCTGACGTCGGGCGGCAGGGGCTTGACCGCCTCGCGCATCGTGACCCCGGACGCCCGGTGCGCCCGCGGCTCCAGCCACGCGGCGACCAGTTCGGGCCTGCGCTTGCCCGTGTCACGCAAGATCCAGCCGATCGCCTTGCGGATGAAGAACTCCTTCTCCTCCAGCATCTGGTCGGCATACCGGGAGAACCGGTCGAAGTCACCTTCGCCCCGGCGCAGCGGCCCGAGCAGGGCGAGCATGGCCGAGCGCCGGAGCCAGAAGTCGTCGTCGCGCGCCCAGCGGTCCAGGTACGCGGTGAGCTCGGGATGGCGTTCGGTGAGCTTGCCCATGACGTTGGCCGCCATGCCGTCCACCAGCGCCCAGGTGCGGGAGGTGCGCAGCATCCGCTCGACCAGCGCGGCGTCGCCGGGCTGCAGCAGGCCGGTGTTGGCGTCAAGCAGCTCGAGCGCGGCCATCCGGGACTCGTGCACCGGCCTGGCCCACAGGGCCCCGGTGACCGCGATCAGCTGGGTCCGGGTGAGATCCGGCCGGGCGCGGCACCATGACCTGACCGTGGCGCGGATCGCTGGCACCGGGGTGCCGGTGAACTCGAGGTCGCTCTTCAGGTAGGCCTTCTCGCTGACCGCGCGCTGCGGCGTGCCCAGGGCGCGCAGCGATGCTTCGATCGCGCCGGCCTCCGCCGGGCCGTCCGGCCTAGCCAACCGGCTGGATGCGGGACTGGGTGATGACCCCGCCGATCACGGTGTAGGTGCCCTGGTAGGACTTGACCGAGCCGTCGGTCTGCGTGGCGGCCAGCCGGACGGTCACGACGTTGCCCGCCACGGACAGCACGGTGAGGCTGTCGTTGGCGGTCCCGTTGAAGCCGTTCTCGAACGCCGAGTAGGACGAGCCGGTGTTCTTGCCGCCGAGGTTCCAGGCCTTGGCGTAGTCGTGGGCGTTGATCGCCGCGAAGTAGGCCTGCACGGTCGCTGCCGGGCCGGCCGGCGCGGCCCGGCCGGCCGGGCCTGCCGGGGCCGAGTTGGCGGCCTTCCCTGTCGCGGGCGGGCTGGCCGGGCTCGTCGGCGGCGAGGCCTTGCTGCCCAGCAGGGCGATCGCCACGCCCGCGATCGCGAGCAGCACGAGGCATCCCACCACGACAGGCCATTTCCGCCGACGCCGGGGCCGGGCCGCGCCGGCGCCTGGCCCGCGGCGCGTGGACGGCGGGGGAGCCGGCGGCCAGGATGTGGGCGGCGGAGACTGCGGCGGCGGCGGATAGGAGGCCGGCGGGCGGTACTGGGAATCCGGCCGGTACTGGGAATCCGGCCGGTACTGCGAATCCGGGCGGTAGGGCGGATCGGGGCGGTACAGCTCGTCGGCGGACCAGGGCTCGGGCGCGGGCGGCTGAGCCGGCGGATTGGACCAGGGCGCGGCCGCGCGGGACTCGGGAATCTGCGCCATCTCCGTCGCCGGCCCCGGCGGCTCGACCAGGGCGGCTGCGGGACCTGCCGCGCTGCCGCCGAGCCCGCAGGCCGCCCGCAGCGCGCTGGCAAAGGCCATGCAGCTCTGGTAGCGGTCATCCGGCGACTTGGCCAGCGCCTTGGCGATGACCTGGTCGACCGCGGGTGGCAGGTCAGGCCGCACCGCCGTCAGCGACGGCGGGGCGGCGGACAGCTGCGCCCACAGCACCGCGAAGCCCTGATTGCGCCGGAACGGCGGCTGCCCGGCCAGCATCTCGAACGCGGTGCAGCCCAGCGAGTACAGGTCGGCGCGGCCGTCGATCGGGTGGCCCTCGACCTGTTCCGGCGCCATGTAATCGAGCGTGCCGAGGAACTGGCCGGTCAGCGTGAGCGGAGCGGAGGAGACCCGCTGCTTGCTGAGCCCGAAGTCAGACAGGTACAGGTGATCGGGCTGGCCGCTGCCGGTGACCCGGCCGATCAGCATGTTGCCCGGCTTCACGTCGCGGTGCACCAGCCCGCGGGAGTGCGCCTCGTCCAGGGCGGACGCGGCCTGGGTGATGAGATGGGCAACACGGGCCGGCGGCAGCGAGTGCTCGCGGTCGAGCAGCGTGCGCATGTCCTGCCCGCTGACATAGCGCATGGCGATGAACAAGGCCCCGTCCGCCTCGCCGGCATCAAAGACCGGAACGATGTTCGGATGATCGACGGCGGCCGCGGCCCGCATCTCCCTGATGAACCGGTGGCGGAAGCCCGTGTCGCTGGCCAGCTCGGGGGCCAGGATCTTCAGCGCCACCGAGCGGTTCAGCCGGTCATCGGACGCACGGTAGACGACCGCCATCCCGCCGCGGCCGATCTGCTCCTCGATCTTGTAGCCGGCTATCTGGGAGCCCGCCACGAGGCCGCCCGACGCCGGGGGTAGGTCGCTCACCACGCCTCCGCAGAGTTCAGCCGCCCGTCCGGTGCCCAGCCAGGATCACCGCAGTAGTCGCGGGGACGAAAATCAGTATCCGCACCAGAGAGTGGCTGTCAACGGAGTGGCTGTCAACCTGGCCCGGGCAGATCCGCCGGGGCGGCAGGCATACTGTGAGCCGGGGCCGTCCCGGGGCGCCCCGCGGGACACGACCGGCGCCTCATCTCAACCGAGCGCCAGCCTGGCCAGGAAGGCATTCGCGACATGGACCTGACCGGCGCCGCCTGGCGCAAATCCTCTTACGGCAGCGGGGAAGACGGTTCTTGCATCGAGGTCGCGGTCATTCCCGGCTCCAAGGAAGGCAGCGACTACATCATCGCCATGCGCGACGGCAGGAACCCCGGCGGGCCCGCGCTGATCTTCACCCCGGACGAGTGGCGGGCCTTCACCGCCGGCGTCCAGGACGGCGAGTTCGACCTGACCTGAGGCTGGCCGAGTCCGGCTGAGCTACCCGGACCCGCAGGACGAGGGCCGTGATGGTGGCCCTGCGCCTGACCCACCACGCCGCCGGCCAGGTCTCTTCCGTTACGTAAGTGAACAGTTTGCACTAACACCACTGCTGCAACTCGCTACTCTTACTTCCGCCCGACCACTTGGGCCGCTGGCTGCCTGTGACCGCAATCTAGGTAGCAAGCGAAGAGGCCGGCCCTCGCGAGGGCCGGCCTCTGTCCGTCCGGCCGGTCAGCCGGAGGATGCCTACGCGTCGAAGTAGAGCTCGAACTCGTGCGGGTGCGGGCGGAGCCGGATCGGGTCGATCTCGTTGGTTCGCTTGTAGTCCAGCCAGGTCTCGATCAGGTCCTGGGTGAAGACGCCGCCCTCGAGCAGGAAGTCGTGGTCGGCCTCCAGCGTGTTGAGCACGGTCTCCAGCGAGCCGGGCACCTGCGGGATGGACAAGGCCTCGTCCGGCGGCAGCTCGTAGAGATCCTTGTCGACCGGCTCGGGCGGCTCGATCTTGTTCTTGATCCCGTCCAGGCCAGCCATGAGCATGGCCGAGAACGCCAGGTAGGGGTTGCAGGACGGGTCGGGGACCCGGAACTCCAGCCGCTTGGCCTTCGGGCTCGGGCCGGTGATCGGCACCCGGATGCAGGCGGACCTGTTGCGCTGCGAGTAGACCAGGTTGACCGGCGCCTCGAAGCCGGGGACCAGCCGGTGGTAAGAGTTCACCGTCGGGTTGGTGAAGGCCAGCAGCGACGGCGCGTGCTTGAGGAGCCCGCCTGCGTAGTAGCGGCCCAGGTCGGAGAGCCCGGCGTAGCCGACCTCGTCGTAGAACAGCGGTGCGCCGTCCTTCCACAGGCTCTGGTGGCAGTGCATGCCGGAGCCGTTGTCGCCGAACAGCGGCTTGGGCATGAACGTCACGGTCTTCCCGGCCGCCCGGGCCACGCTTTTCACCACGTACTTGTAGAGCATCGCCTTGTCGGCCATGTGCAGCAGGCTGTCGAACCTGATGTCGATCTCGGCCTGGCCGGCGGTGCCGACCTCGTGGTGCTGCATCTCCACTTCGATGCCGCATTCGATCAGCTTGCGCACCATCTCCGAGCGCAGATCGGTGTAGTGGTCCGTCGGCGGGACCGGGAAGTAGCCGCCCTTGTAGCGCGGCTTGTAGCCCAGGTTCCCGCCTGGCTCGTCACGGCCGGTGTTCCAGGCGCCCTCAACCGAGTCGATGTAGTAGTACCCGGCGTTCGGGCTGGTCTCGAACCGGGCGGAGTCGAAGATGTAGAACTCCGCCTCCGGGCCGAAGAACGCGGTGTCGCCGACGCCGCTGCCGCGCAGGTAGTCCTCGGCCTTGCGGGCGATATTGCGCGGGTCGCGGGTGTACGGCTCGCCGGTGAGCGGGTCGTGCACGAAAAACGTGAGGTTCAGCGTCTTGTGGGTGCGGAACGGGTCGAGCACGGCCGTCGTCGCGTCCGGCAGCAGCAGCATGTCCGATTCGTGGATCTGCTGGAAGCCGCGGATCGACGAGCCGTCGAACATCAGGCCGTCGCTGAACACCTTCTCGTCGAAGGATTCAGCGGGCACGGTGAAGTGCTGCACCGTGCCGGGCAGGTCGCAGAACCTGACATCGACGAATTGCACCCCCTCGTCCCCAATGAACCGCAGTACCTCATCACCGCTGGTGAACATGCCTCTCCCTTGCGCCGCTGACAGGCTGGCGCGCCCGCGTCCGGGCGCTGCTGGAACGCTAGGCGCTCGCGATTTCCGAGCCGTATCCCCGATGTTTCGCCCATGTTACGGGCTGCGGGACGGGCGCCGGGGGGCAAGCCCGGGGAAGACGGCAAGCACGGTCGGCCACGCCGCAGGGCGGCTAAGCCGCCGTCCCGGGCCTGGCGGTACCGTGTGTCTGTGGCGGAGCGACAGGTGGCCGGAAAGCCGGTGTCCGGCCCCGACGGCGGCAGCGAGTACCCGGGACAGCGATTCGGGATGCCGCAGGCGGGATCCGGGTCGGCGTCCGGGGTCGGCAGGCGGCTGGGCGCGCTGATGATCGACTGGCTGATGAGCGTCGTGATCGCCCTGGCCGTGCTGGGCGGCGACAAGCACCCGGCCAGTACCCAGTACCTGGCCGTCGCGGTGTTCGCGGTCGAGATCTACCTGCTGACCGCGCTGACCGGCTTCACCGTGGGCAAGCGGCTGCTCGGCGTGCGGGTGGTCAGGCTCGACGGCAAGCCGGTCGGCTTGGTCTGGGCCCTGGTCCGGACGATCCTGCTCCTGCTCGTGGTGCCGGCGATCGTGCTCGACGCCGACCTGCGGGGGCTGCACGACAAGGCGGCCCGCACGATCGTGATCCGTATCTAGCGGAACTTCGGCCGGGGCGCCTTGGGCATCCGGCCGGTCTTGGGCATCGGGCCCTTGGGCATCTGGAGCGACTGCGGCAGCGCCTTGAGCCGGTAGTTCAGGTCCGCGACCGCCGGGCCCTTGAGGTTGCGGGGCAGCTTCATGATGTGCCGCTGCAGCCGCCGGATGGGGATCTGCCCCTCCTCATCGCCGACCTGGATGGTATAGATCGGCAGCTCGTCAAAGGTGATCCGGGCCACCCGCTTCTTCTCGGCGGCGAGCAGGCCGGGCAGCCGGCTCGGCGAGCCCTCGCCGACCAGGATCACGCCGGGCTTGCCGACCGTCCGGTGAACCACGTCCATGTTCCTGTTGGCGGCGATGGCCGGGGTCACGGTCCAGTTGCCGCGCATGCTCTGCAGGATCGCCGCCGCGGCGCCCGGCTGCCCGGCGATGGCCGCGTACTGCGCAGACTGGGCGAACCGCCCGAACAAGATCATCGCCGCGCCCAGCCCGACCAGTACGCCAAGCGGAACCAGGAACCCCACCAGGCCGGTGACGATGCCGATGACGACGAAGATCGCGATGATCCCGATGCCGGTAGCCGCGACAATCGGCAGCGCCTTGGGGTTGGTCTTGCGGATGACGCCCGCAACCATGCGGATCTGCTTGATGCGGCCCGAAGGGGGGTCGGCCGCGTTCTTCCGCGTTGCCGCGCCTGACGGCTTGTTCACCATGCTGGTGAGGATACGAGCATCGCGGGCTTCCGCGCGAACGGCCCCTGCCGAACGGCCCCCGCCGTGACCGGCCCTAGCAGCCGGCCCGGTCCAGGGCCTGCCGGTACAGCCGGCCCGCGCGGTAGGACGAGCGGACCAGCGGCCCGGACATCACCCCGGCGAAGCCCAGCCCGAGCGCTTCCTCGCCGAGCTCGTCGAACTCCTCGGGCGGCACCCACCGGTCGATCGGGTGGTGCCGGACGGACGGCCGCAGGTACTGGGTGATCGTCAGCAGATCGCAACCGGCCGCACGCAGGTCGGCCATGGCCGCGCTGATCTCGCCGCGCTCTTCCCCCATGCCGAGGATCAGGTTGGACTTGGTGATCAGGCCGGCCTCGCGGGCCCGGCTGAGCACCTCGAGCGACCGTTCATAGCGGAACCCGGGCCGGATCCGCCGGAAGATCCGCGGCACGGTCTCGATGTTGTGCGCGAGCACCTCGGGCCGGGCCGCGAACACCACGGCGAGCTGCTGCGGATCGGCGTTGAAGTCGGGGATCAGCAGCTCCACCCCGCAGCCGGGCACCGCGGCGTGGATCTCGCGGCCGGTCTGGCCGTACAGCCAGGCACCGCCGTCGGCCAGGTCGTCCCTGGCCACGCCGGTGACGGTCGCGTAGCGCAGCCCCATCGCCGCCACCGACTCGGCGACCCGGCGCGGCTCGTCGGTGTCGAGCGGCTCGGGCCGGCCGGTGGCTATCTGGCAGAAGTCGCAGCGCCTGGTGCACTGGTCGCCGCCGATCAGGAACGTCGCCTCGCGGTCTTCCCAGCACTCGAAGATGTTGGGGCAGCCCGCTTCCTCGCAGACCGTGTGCAGCCCCTCGCGCCGCACCAGCTGCTTCAGCGCCGTGTACTCGGGCCCGGTGCGCAGCCGGGTCTTGATCCACGGGGGCTTGCGCTCGATCGGCGTCTGGCTGTTGCGTGCCTCGAGCCGCAGCATCCGGCGTCCTTCTGGTGCGAGTACCACGTCTTTAGGTTACGTCCGGCCGGGACGAGCCGGTGCCCGGGAGGCGGCTGCGCAGGCCCAGCCAGAAGCAGCCCACCGCGCCGGCCAGGATCCCGCCGCCGCCCGCGACGACGAGGACCGTGCGCGCGCCCAGCGCGGGCAGCAGCACCGCGGCCACGGCCATGCCGAGCGAGGTCGCGCCGAACAGGACCCCCGAGTACAGGGCGAACACCCGGCCCGCCACGTCCTCGGGCGCCCGGTGATTGAGGAAGCTCCGGCTGGCCACGGCCTCGAGACCGTTGGCCAGGCCGCCGAAGCCGTAGGCCGACGCCGCCTGCCACAGCACGGCCGCCTGGCTGGCCAGCACGAGCCCGGTACCGGTGGCGAAGATGCTGGCCAGCGCCGCCGGCACCAGCCAGCGCACCGGCATGCGGCCGCCGGCCAGGGTGCCGATCACCATGCCTCCGGTCCAGGCCGCGACCAGCAGCGAGTAGCCGCCCGGGCCGGCCCCAGCACGTGCTCGGCGAATACCACCTCGGCCACGACCGCCATGTTGGCGCACGCGACCATCGCGCCGACGATCACGACCAGCATCCCGGCTTCGGCGTCCGCGCGGAGGAAGCTGAGACCCGCCCTGAGCTGCGCGCGCAGCGGCGGGTTGCCTCCGGTACTGTTCAGGCCGGCCTGAACGTATCGCCGCCCGGCCAGTCGCAGCGCGCGCAGGCCGATCGCGCCGAGGGCGTACAGGGCGGCGTCGGCCACCAGCGCGGCACCGGAACCGACGGTGGCGATCAGCAGTCCGGCGAGCAGCGGGCCCACGGTGAACCCGCCCCAGGTCGCGGCCTGGAGATAACTGTTGGTCCTGGTGATGTCGGTGACGCCGGCGATCCTCGGCACGATCGCGCCGAGGCCAGGCTGCAAGACGGCCGCGCAGACGCCGAAGCCGGCCGCCAGGCCGAGGGTGGCCGGCACGCCGGTCAACCCGGCCAGCGCCAGCGCGACCAGGGCCTCGGCAGTGGCGGCGGTCACCAGCACGGGCCGGGTGGGAAGCCGGTCAAGCAGCAGCCCGGCGACCGGGGAGAGCGCCGTGATCGGCACGGTCACCGCGAGGAACACGGCGGCTACCGCCCAGGAGGCGTGCGTGCCCTGGTAGACCCGGTTGGCCAGCGCGATCAGGGCCAGGCCGTCGCCGGCCGAGATCGCGGTCTGCAGCGCGATCGCCAGGCCGATATTGAATCGCCCACCAGGCGGGTCGATGTGACGCGGGACGCCCGCGTCGGGAAGCATGGGGCGCATGGCAATGCAGTTTGATCCACCATCGGGGACGCGTGATCTGCTCGCCGCGGAGCTCGAGCAGCGCGAGCGGGCGTTCGATGTTATCCGGTCGGTGTTCACCCGCTACGGGTTCGAGCCGCTGCAGACCCCGGCGTTCGAGCGCCTGGACGTGCTGCTCGGCAAGTACGGCGACGACGGCGAGAAGCTGATCTTCAAGATCCTGCGCCGCGGCGAGCACGAGGCGTCCGGCGAGGCCGACCTGGCCCTGCGCTACGACCACACGGTGCCGCTCGCCCGCGTGGCGGCGGCCTACGGCAGCCGGCTGCCGTCGCCGTACAAGCGCTACGCGCTGGGGCCGGTGTGGCGCGCGGAGCGGCCGGGCCGGGACCGCTACCGCGAGTTCGTGCAGTGCGATCTGGACACGCTGGGCTCGGTTTCGCCGCTGGCGGATGCGGAGGTGCTGTGCGCACACCACGACGCCGTGGCCGAGCTCGGCATCGACGAGTTCCGCGTGCTGCTGAACTCGCGCCGGGTGCTGACTGGCCTGCTCGACGCGTTCGGCGTGCCGGCCGATCTCGGTTCCGGGGTGCTGATCACGCTGGACAAGCTGGACAAGCTCCGCCCGGAGGCGGTCACCGCGGAACTCGGGCAGCGCGGGCTGGATCCCGGCCGGGCCGCCGAGCTCGTGGACGCGATGACCGCGCCCGACGCGGAGGGCCGGATCAGGGACGCGCTCAAGCAGAGCGACGAGGGCAGCGCGGGCCTCGAGGAGGTGGACCGGGTGCTGTCGCTGGTCACCCCGGAGCTGCCGCCCGGGCGGATCGCGTTCACCCCGCGCTTGGTGCGTGGCCTCAGCTACTACACCGGGCCGATCTGGGAGCTGAGCGCGCCAGGAGTGGCAGGCTCGATGGGCGGGGGAGGCCGCTACGACCACCTGATCGAGCAGCTCGGCGGGCCGGACGTGCCCGCGACAGGGACCTCCCTGGGCATCGAGCGGATCCTGTCGCTGCTGTCGGACAGAGCGGAGGCCCCGCCCAGCCGCCTGGACGTGGCGGTCACGGTCATGGGGGAGGAGTTCGCCGCGGCGTCGTTTGGCTTCGCCGCCGTCGCCCGCGCCGCCGGGCTGCGGGCCAGCGTGTACCTCGGCTCGTCCGGCAAGCTCGGCAGGCAGCTCAGGTGGGCCAGCGACCAGGGCGCGCGCTGGTGCCTGATCTACGGCCGGGCTGAGGCCGAGTCCGGCACGGTCACCGTCCGCGACCTGGTCAGCGGCGAGCAGGTCGCGGTGCCGGCCGGCGACCTCGGCGAGCATCTCGCGCGCGTGGCCGCGGCGGAGCACTGATGACCGCCGGCAACTTCATCGATCACGACACCTGGTTCGCGCAGCTGCCCGGCGTCGTGCTGGCGGCCGGGGCGCTGATCACCGATCCGGCCGGGCTGATACTGCTGGTCAAGCCGAACTACCGCGACCACTGGACGCTGCCCGGCGGCATCTGCGAGCACGGCGAGCCGCCGCACGTCGGCTGCGCGAGGGAAGTCGCTGAGGAACTCGGCCTGTCCCTCCCGATCGGCGTGCTCCTGGCCATCGACTGGTCCCAGCCGTACGGCGAGGAGGCGCGTCCGATCATGCACTTCGTCTTCGACGGCGGAACGCTCGGTAATGGTGACGGCATCGTGCTGCAGCAGGAGGAGCTTGACGAGTTCCGGTTCGTCCCCGCGAGCGACGTGGCCGGTTACCTGCCGCCGTACGGCGTACGCCGGGTGCGGGCCTCGCTGGCCGCGCGGGCCAGCGGCGCGGCCGTCTACCAGCCGACGCGGGTCAGCTGACCGCCGCCGTCAGCCGGTCCGGAGCGGTCCCCTCGACGCGGGTCAGCTGACCGCCGCCGTCAGCCGGTCCGGAGCGGTCCCCTCGACGCTGCGCCAGCGGTGTGCGCCGAGCACGTCGGCGAGGTGACGCTCGACCACCTCGACCGCGTCGGCGACGGTGACGGGCCGGCCGGATTCGGCCGACAGGGTGGTCACCGTGGCATCGCTGATCCCGCAGGGCACGATGCGGTCGTACCAGGACAGGTCGCAGTCGCAGTTCAGGGCGAAGCCGTGCATGGTCACGCCGCGTGACACCCGGATGCCGATCGCGCCGACCTTCCGGTCCGGCGCGCCCGCGGAGCCGCGGAGCCATACCCCGCTCCGCCCGTCGACGCGCTCGGTCCGCACCCCGAACTCGGCGCAGGTGCGGATCAGCGCCTCCTCGATCGTCCGGACGTAGCCGATCACGTCGATCGGCTCGCCGAGCCTGACAATCGGGTAGCCGACGAGCTGGCCCGGCCCGTGCCAGGTGATCTTGCCGCCCCGGTCGACGTCGATGACCGGAGCGCCGGGGTCCCCGGCCGGGCGGTCAAGCTCGCTGGTCCGCTTGCCCGCCGTGTACACCGGAGGGTGCTCGAGCAGCAGGCAGCAGTCGGGGATGTCGCCGCGCACTCGCCGTTCGTGCAGTTCCCGCTGCAGATCCCAGGCCCGCTGGTAACCGATCGCCTCGGGGCCGAAGCCGGCCCGGGCGAAAATCAGCTCGCGCTCCATGCGCACCAGCTTAGAGGCCCGATCCGCGCGGTCAGGCAGGCGTCGGAAGCCGGGCCTGCGGGCATGCATGGGGAAGAAGCATGGTTTGGCCTGGGTTCCAGGCAGCAGGGATGCCGAAAGGAGGGCGGCCGGTGTTCGACGAGGCTGAGCTCAGGCGGATGAGCCCCAAGGAGCGGGCCAAGCTGATGCAGATGCTGGCGGTCATGGACATGCCGCAGCTGGCGAACGCCGGCAGCCAGCGACGGCGCCGGTGGTTCCTTATCGTCACGATCGTGTGCTGCGTAGCCCTCGCCGCGTGGATCGGCGTGCTTGCCGTCTCGCTGCCACGGTTCTACCGCGCCGGCGACTGGCGCGGCGCGTGGGTGGGATTTGACCTCGCCGAGCTCGCCGCGTTCGCGGCGACCGCCTGGGCGGCGTGGCGCGGCCGACAGGTTCTGATCATGTGCCTGCTGGTGCTGGCGACGCTGCTGTTCGCCGACGCGTGGTTCGACGTGACGCTGGACGTGCGCACGAGCGGCTTCCTGTTCAGCCTGCTCTCCGCTCTGCTGATCGAGATTCCCCTCGCGGTCGCCGCGATTTTCGCCGCCCGGCGCCTGCTGCGGCTGACGATCGGGCGGATCCGGAGCCGGGAGGGGCTGCCAGGCCCGGTACCGCCGTTGTGGCGGATCCCGCTGTTCGGGTACCAGCAGGACGGGGTGATGCGCGACCCGATCCCGCCGGGCTCGTCCCACAAAACGGATGCTTCCGGGGAGTCGTCCTCCCGGGATGGCATTGCGGAGGGTCCCGGGGGGTCGTCCCCCCGGGATGGCACTGTGCGCGACGGGCGGGGATCGACGGCGCTACGTTAGCTCCGCCGCCAGCGCGCTGGCGATGCCGGGATAGCGGAACGCGAAGCCCGCCCGCTGCAGCCGCCGTGGCAGGACCCGCGTGCTGCCGAGCAGCTCGCCGGAGAGCTCACCGAGCCCGGCTCTGAGCACCGGGGCCGGGATCCGCAGCAGCGCGGGCCGTCGCAGCGCCCGGGCCAGTTCGGCGGTGAACTGGGCGTTGGTCACCGGCACCGGGGCGGTGAGGTTGACCGGGCCTTCGATATCGGCGTCGTCGAGCAGGTACCTGACCGCGGCCACGTGGTCGGTCACCGAGATCCAGCTGATGAACTGGGTGCCGGGCCCGATTCGGGCTCCGAGCCCGAACCGGAACAGCGGCGCCAGCGGGCCGAGCATCCCGCCATGGCGGGACAGCACGACCCCCGAGCGCAGGTTCACCACGCGCAGGCCGGCCTGGCTGGCGGGCCGCGCCGCGGCTTCCCAGTCGCTGACCAGGTCGGCGAGGAATCCGGTTCCCGCGGGCGCGGACTCGTCCACCTCGCGCGTGCCGGTGTCCCCGTACCACCCGATGGCGGAGCCGGACAGCAGCACCGGCGGCGGGCTCGCCGCCTTGGCTAGCGCGGCGACCAGGGCGTTGGTGCTCTGAATCCGGCTGGTACGCAGCTCGAGCTTCCTGGTCTTGGTCCACAGGCCGCCCGCGATCGGCGCTCCGGACAGGTGGACCACCGCATCGACACCGTCGAACGCGGCCGGACCGAGCCCTCCGTCGTCGGCCCGCGGGTTCCAGCCGATCTCGTCCGGCAGCCCGGGCGAGTGCCGGACCAGGCGGGTCACCTCGTTCCCGTCCCGCAGCAGGGATTCAGCCAGCGCGGACCCGATCAGCCCGGACGATCCGGTGATCGCGACCCGCATGGAGCCCCCTGCTTACAGCCCTAGTTCGGTCTCGAACGCGCCCTCTTCCAGCCGCTCCCTGATCGTGACCAGGAACCGCGCGGCGTCAGCCCCGTCGACGAGCCGGTGGTCGTAGGTGAGGGCCAGGTAGACCATGGACCGCACGGCGATGACCTCGCCGAGCGCCGCGTCCTCCACGACTACGGCCCGCTTGACCACCGTACCGGTGCCGAGGATTCCCACCTGCGGCTGGTTGATGATCGGCGTGTCGAACAGCGCGCCCCGGCTGCCGGTGTTGGTCAGCGTGAAGGTCCCGCCGGACAGCTCGTCCGGGCTCACCTGCCCGGCACGGGTGCGCGCCGCGAGATCGGCGATCTTCCTGGCCAGCCCGGCAATGTTGAGATCGCCCGCCTTGCGGATGACCGGCACCATCAGGCCGCGCTCGGTGTCCACCGCTATGCCGAGATGCTCCGCGTCGTGGTAGGTCACCTGCCCGCTGGCCGTGTCGATGATCGCGTTGAGCTTCGGATGGACCTTGAGCGCCTCCACCGTGGCCAGCGCGAAGAACGGCAGGAACGACAGCTTGACGCCCTCCCTGGCCTCGAAAGCCGCCTTGGCGCGGTTCCTGAGCCTGGCAATGGCGGTGACGTCCGCCTCCACCACCGTGGTGAGCTGTGCCGAGGTCTGCAGCGACTCGACCATGCGCTGCGCGATGACCTGGCGCGACCGCGACAGCTTCTCGGTGGTACCGCGCAGGCTGGACGGCACGATCGCGGGCCGCGCCGAAGCGGCAGCAGGCCTGGCTCCGGCACCCGGTACGGCAGCGGGCGGTCCCGCGGGCTGCTGCGGCACGGCGGGCTGCGCAGCGGGCTGCTGTGGCGCGGCCTGCTGTGGGGCGAACTGCTGTGGTGCGGCCTGCTGCGGCACCGCCACCTGCGGCGCACCGCCTGCCGGGGCGCCTCGCAGCTCCCGGGCGGCATCAAGGACGTCCTGCTTGCGAATCCGCCCGCCGACCCCGGTACCCGAGACGGTCCCCAGGTCGATCCCGTGCTCGGCGGCTAGCTTGCGGACCAGCGGCGTGACGTAGGGGCCGTCCGCGCCGGGCGGGAACTGCGGGCCGGCACCGTCGGCTTCCTGCGCGGGCACCTGCTCCGGCTGAGCCGGCGGCGCGGGTGGCTGGGGCGCCGGGGGCTGGGATGCCGGAGCCTGGTAGGCGGGCGGCCCAGCGGCTGCCGGCGCTGGCGCCGCCGGGTACGACGCCGCCGGCACCTCGGGAACGGGCTGCTGCGGTGGCTGGTACGAGGGTGCCGACGGTGGCGGCGGCACCGACTGCTGGTACGGCTGCTGGTAGCCGGACGCGCTGTAGCCCGGCGCTCCGCCCGCGGCCGCCGGCGCCGGAGCCGGCTGGGCATCGCCCGCCGCGGGCCCGGCCGGCGCGCCCTGGCTGGCTGGCGCCGCCTGGCTGGCTGGCGCCGCCTGGCCGGTCGCCGCGCCCGCCGCCTCTTCGGCCGCCGGGGCCGCGTCCGCGGCGCCCGCTGTCCCGTTCCCGGCGCCCGGTGCCGCGCCGGATGCGGCTCCCTCCTCGTCGATGACCGCCAGCTCGGCGCCGACGGCGACGGTCTCGTCCTCGGCGACCGTGATGCCGCGCAGGACGCCAGACACCGGGGAGGGGATCTCGGTGTCGACCTTGTCGGTGGACACCTCGAGCAGCGGCTCGTCGGCCTCGACTCGCTCGCCTTCCCGCTTCAGCCAGCGGGTGACTGTGCCCTCGGTGACGCTCTCACCGAGCTGGGGCATGGATACCGAGACCGACATGGCTTGCGCGGCTCCTTATGAGTGGAAGTGGAGGGGCTTGCCCGCGAGCGCAAGATGCGCCTCGCCGAGCATCTCGGACTGGGTCGGGTGCGGGTGGATGAGCTGGGCGACGTCGGCCGGGACGGCTTCCCAGTTATAGATCAGCTGGCCCTCCGCGATCAGCTCGCCGACGTGGCCGCCGACCAGGTGGATGCCGAGGACCGGGCCGCCGCCCTCGGTCGCGATGACCTTGCACGCGCCCGCGGTCTGGAGGATCTGGCTCTTGCCGTTGCCGGCCAGGTCGTAAGTGACTTCCTCGGTCTTGATGCCCCGCTCGGCCGCGACAGCCGACGTGATGCCCACCGATGCGACCTCGGGGTTGCTGTAGGTCACCCGCGGCACGCCGTCGTAGTCGATGGGCACGACCGGGAGCCCGCCGAGCCGCTCGGCAACCAGGATCCCCTCCGCGAACCCGACGTGCGCCAGCTGCGGGCCCGGGATGAGATCCCCGACCGCCGAGATCGTCGGAACGCTCGTCTGGCAGTACTCGTCCACGGTGACATAACCACGCTGCATGGCCACCCCGGCGCCCTCGTAGCCGAGACCGGCCGACACCGGGCCGCGGCCCACCGCGACCAGCAGCAGTTCCGCGTCGAGCGTGGCGCCGCCTTCCAGCGTGACGGTGACGCCAGAGTCCGTGCCCTTGACGCTTTCGAACCTGGCGCCGAGCTTGTAGCCGATGCCGCGCCGCCGGAACGCGCGCTCGAGCAGCTTGGAACTCGACTCGTCCTCGAGCGGCAGCAGGTGCGGGAGCATCTCGACGATGGTCACCTCGGCGCCGAACGAGCGCCACACGCTCGCGAACTCGACCCCGATCACGCCGCCGCCGAGTATGACCGCGGACGCGGGCACCCGGTCCAGCTCGAGCGCCTGGTCACTGGTGATCACCCGCTGGCCATCGATGTCCAGGCCGGGCAGGCTGCGCGCCTCGGAGCCGCTGGCCAGGACCACGTGCGCGCCCTCGATCAGCGAGTCGCCGACCTGCACCTGGGTGGGCGACACGAGGCGGCCCTCGCCGTCGATGATGTCGATGTGCCGGCTGCCGATGAGCCCGACCAGGCCCCGCCAGAGCTTGGTGACGACCTTGTCCTTGTAGGTGTTGACCCCGGCCATGTCGATGCCATCGAGGGTGGCCCGCACCCCGACCGAGGCGCTCTCCCTGGCCAGGTCGGCGACCTCCGCGGCGTGCAGCAGCGCCTTGGTCGGGATGCAGCCCCGGTGCAGGCAGGTGCCGCCCACCTTGCCCTTTTCGACGAGCGCTACCCGCTTCCCGAGTTCGGCAGCGCGCAGCGCACAGGCATAGCCGCCGCTGCCGCCGCCGAGGATGACGATGTCGTAGCCGTCGCGGTCCGCCACGATGAGCTCCCTTTTCCGAGTCCGTCTGCCTACAGGCGCCCGTCCGCGACGTCCAGCGCGACCTGGACGAGGCAGCGAACGGCCGCGCCCGTTCCGCCCTTGGGCGTGTACCCGTAGGGCTCGCCTTCGTGGAACGCGGGCCCGGCGATGTCCAGATGCGCCCAACGCACGCCGGCCGGAACGAATTCCCGCAGGAACAATCCGCCGACCAGCATGCCGCCGTAGCGCTCGGCCGTCACGTTCGCTATGTCGGCCACCGAGGAGTCGAGTCCTTTCCGCAGCTCCTCGGGCAGCGGCATCGGCCAGGCCGCCTCGCCCGCCCGCCGGGCAGCGTCCACGATGCCGTCGAGTACCTCGTTGTCGTTGGCCATCACGCCCATGATCCGCGGGCCGAGCGCGACCAGTTGGGCGCCGGTCAGGGTGGCGACATCGACCAGCAGGTCGGGGGAGTCCGCGGCGGACCTGGCCAGCGCGTCGGCCAGCACGAGGCGTCCCTCGGCGTCGGTATTCAGTACCTCGACGGTGCGGCCGCCGAAGATCGTGATCACGTCGGACGGGCGCTGGGCCGTGCCGCTCGGCATGTTCTCGGCGAGCGGCAGGTAGCCGACCACGTTCACCGCCGGGCCAAGTTCTGCGATGGCCGCCACCGCGGCGAGCACGGCGGCGGCGCCGCCCATGTCCGACTTCATCGCCTCCATCGACTTCGGGGGCTTCAGGGACAGCCCGCCCGAGTCGAACGTGATGCCCTTGCCGGCTAGCACCACGGTCTTGGCCGCATCCGGATGGGCGTAGGCGACCCGGACCAGCCGCGGCGGGTGCACCGAGCCCTGGCCGACGCCGGTGAGGCCGCCGTAACCGCCCTCGGCGAGTTCCTTCTCGTCCAGCACCTCGATGTCGAGCCCGGATGCGCCGGCGACGCGCTCAGCCTCGGCGGCGAAGGTGGCCGGGAAGAGATCAGAGGGACTGGTGTTGACCAGGTCACGCACGAGTGACATGGCGGTGGCCAGCACCTGCGCGCGGTCGGTCGCCGCCGCGGTGTCGCCGTTGCCGTTGCTGAGCAGGAGCAATTCGGTGTCCGGCTGCTGCCCGCCGTTGGTGTACCGGCCGAAGGCGTAACCGCCGAGCAGGGCGCCGAGCGCGACCGCCTCGGTCTCTGCCGCGTCGCGTGCGGGCAGCGCGAGCGCGATCCGCCGGGGCTTCCCCGTCTTCAGCGCGCGCACCGCGGCGCCCGCGGCGCGGCGCAGGGACTCGGCGTCGAAGGGCGCGGAGCCGTTGGCGGGCGGGCCGATGCCGACGGCGGCGACCAGTGGCGCATTCAGCTGCCCGGCCGACGCGATCCTGGTCACTTCCTCGGCCCGGCCGGTGGCACCGAGCGTGCCGAGCGTCTCGGCGAGGTTCCCGCCGAGTGCGGCATTCACGTCCTCGGCGCCGGGCGCGGGTAGTGGCCCGTCGGGTCCCTGGGCCACGCCGACGACGATCGCGTCGACGTGCGCGTCGCGGGGCGCTTCCTGGCTGGTACGCAACGTCGTTGTCACAGATCCGAGCCTAGTGCCTGCCCGGCCGCGCCGATTACGGCTGGTTCAGGCCAGGCCGGCGAAGAGTCCGTGGCGCAATCACCCGGTTTATCGCGAGTGGCGGGCGGGTTGGACGTCCGCTATGAGCTAGGAATAACGATCGTCATATAGTAATTGTGACAGCTGTTACACTGGCAACGTCGCGACCGACGAACGCGGGGGAGGGCGAGGTGCCGTGGGAAGCGGTGCGCTGTTCATCGCGGTCTTCCTGGCCTGCGTGGTCGAGGCCGTCGAGGCCACCACGATCGTGCTGGCCGCAGGCACGGCCAGGGACTGGCGATCGGCAATGAGCGGGATGGCGGGCGCGCTTGCCGTCCTCGCGATCATCGTGGCGGCGCTCGGCCCGGCCGTGTCCGAGGTGCCGCTGCGCGGCTTGCGGGTGTTCGTCGGAGCGCTGCTGCTCGTCTTCGGCCTGCAGTGGCTGCGTAAGGCGATCCTGCGGGCCAGCGGCCATAAGGCGCTGCATGATGAGGACAAGATCTTCGCCGAACAGCTCGCCGCCGCCGCATCGCAGCCCCGCCGCCCGGCCGGGCTGGTGCCGGACTGGTACGGGTTCACGCTGTCGTTCAAGGGCGTGCTGCTCGAGGGGCTGGAGGTCGTGTTCATCGTGCTCACGTTCGGGAGCAATCAGCATGACGTCGGGCTGGCCGCGATCGCGGCGGTCTGCGCGGTTGCCTTGGTCGCGACCGCGGGCGTGGCGATCAGGTCTCCGCTCTCCAGGGTTCCTGAGAACACCATGAAGTTCGTGGTCGGAATCATGCTCACCGCGTTCGGCACGTTCTGGGGGGCAGAGGGCGCGGGCGCGCACTGGCCAGGCTCGGACGCCTCGCTGCTGGCCCTCATCCCGGCCATCGCGGTGTTCGCGCTGGTCCTGGTCGCGGTGATGCGCGGGAACGAGCGCGGAGCC
Organism: uncultured Actinomycetota bacterium; assembly: GCA_963729365.1. GTDB lineage: Bacteria > Actinomycetota > Actinomycetes > Streptosporangiales > Streptosporangiaceae > JASHPR01. The sequence continues at coordinate 843,060 of CAVSNQ010000022.1, read as the reverse complement.
GGGCCGGAGGCAGTGCCCGCCGCCACGGCGGACGGGATCGGCCGGGGGAGGACCTGACGTGGCGGCGCGGCTCCGGGCCTTCGCGGCCTTCTGGTACGACTTCGTCATCGGTGATGACTGGCTGGTCGCGGCAGGCGTGGTGGTCAGCCTGGCCCTCACCTACCTGCTGAGCCGCGCCGCGGTGCCGGCCTGGTGGCTGGTGCCGCTGTTCTTGGTGCTGCTGCTCCCGGTGAGTCTCTGGCGGGCGAGCCGCCGCCGCTGAGGTGTCAGCGCTCGCCTTTGTGGTCACCCGCGGCTGTTCCCGTCCCAGGACCGCCAGTGACCACGAATCGCGCCGGGTCGCCCGTTATCTGCTTTCCGCTTCCTCGGTGTATACGCGCGCCGCGTAGGCCTCGAGCGACTGCTCGCAGTCCTCAAGCCACTTTTCCGCGGCCTGCCGCCCGGACGCGCCGAAGGCGTCACGCTGGCGCACCCGGTCCAGCCAGTTTTTCAGCTTGACCAGGTCGACCTCGTTCTCCTCCAGCTCGGCGTAGGTGAAGTGGTTCTCGGTGTACTCCTTCTTCACCTGCCCGAGGAAGTCCTGGCACTTGTCGACGATCTCCTCGTACTCGTCATCGCGGGCCGCCTGGAACGCGGCACGGACTTCCTGCTCCCCGGCCAGCACCGTGCAGGACAGCAGGGCCGCGGTCCCCGACATGTCCAGGATCTCGCTCCTGAGCTTGCGCAGCGCCCGTTCCGCGGCCAGGCTCGCGGGCAGGGCGGCGGCGGAGTTTTGCAGGTAGATGGCGCCGAGGCTCTTCAGCCTGCGCCAGACGGTCGAGCGGAGCCTGGTGGGCTCGGACGGCACCCGGTAAACGAGCAGCAGCCAGCCGCCTTGCTGCTGGCCGGTCTCGCCCGCATGGTCATTGTCCTTAGTCACCGGGTCATTGTCTCAGCAGGCCCGGGCCGATAAGCGGGGCTGCGAGCGTGCACGACATCAGGTAGCCGAGGGCCGGCGTCAGGCAGCTGACCGCTGCGGGTGGCTCAGCGCGGCTCGGGTGGCCTGCGGAGCTCGGCGAAGGACCAGGGCGGCGCATGAGGGCTGGCCTGGTCATTGGGCCGCAGCGCCGCCGTCCCGGCGCCGAGGGGCTGCTCGCTGCGCCTGCGGATGTGGTCAAGCAGGGCCGCGTCGTAACGGATCGCATCCTCGGTCGGCGCCAGCGCGATGGCCGCCCACACCAGGAACGAGACGACGCTGATACCGAGGATGACCGGAAGCATGTAGCTCGCGGCCGTCGCGCCGCCGCCGCCGCCGATGACCATTCCGGTGGGTCCGCTCGCCGGGAGCACGCGCATGGCCGCGATCCCCGCGTAGTGCATGCCGCTGACCGCGAGCCCTAACAACAGCGAGGCACCCACGGTGGCCCAGACCCGCCGCAGCCGTACCGCGGCCCACATCAGCGCGATCGCCGCCACGATCGCGATCGCGATCGAGATCATGAACAGCACCGGGTCGTACGACAGCTGTCCCGGCATCCGCATGGCCGCTATGCCCAGGTACTGACTGATCGCCAGGCCAAGCCCGGCGATCAGGCCGCCGGCGATCAGCGGGCCGGATTCCTCGCCCCTGAACCCGACGACCAGCAGGCCAGCGCCGACGGTCACGATCGCGACCAGCAGGCTCGCGATCGTGACCGGCACGCTGTAGCGGCTGGTCTCGCCGGCGACGGTCAAGCCGAGCAGGCCGGCGAAGTTCATGGCCCAGATCCCGATACTGCCGACGGCGAACCCGGCGAGCAGCAGCCACCGGATGCGCGACGATCCCTGGCAGGCGCGGGCCCGGGTGACGCAGCGCAGCCCGAGCAGCGCGCCCAGGCAGGCCACCACGCAACTGAGAGCAGGTGTCAACAGACCGTAAGCAGAAGTGTGCAATTGTAACACAGTGTAATCTCGCCCCCTCGGAACGTGTGCGGAGTAGAGGTTACTGGCCCAACAGAATTGTCGGATGCAATTCGCAGAATGCGGACAAGCTAATGGCCATAGACGACTAGACCAGAATGCTCATCTGACGCAGACCGGCCGGAACTGTCCCTCGTCAGTCCGGGCGGCCGACCCTGACGAGCCCGTTCTCGTAGGCGTAGACCACGGCCTGGACCCGGTCCCGCAGGCCCAGCTTGGCCAGGATCCGGCCCACGTGCGTCTTGACCGTGGCCTCAGACACGAACAGCCGCTTCGCGAGCTCGGAGTTCGAGAGGCCCTGGGCGACCAGGATCAGCACCTGGCGTTCGCGTTCCGTCAAGTCGGACAGCTCAGGCGGGGTCGCCGCAGCACCGGCCGGGAGCATCGGCGCGAACCTGTCGATCAGGCGGCGGGTGGTCGAGGGCGCGACCACCGCGTCGCCCGAGTGCACCGCCCGGATCGCGAACAGCAGCTCGTCCGGCGGCACGTCCTTGAGCAGGAAGCCGCTGGCCCCGGCCTTCAGCGCGGCGAACGCGTACTCGTCGAGGTCGAACGTGGTGAGCATCAGCACCCGCGGCCGGTCGCCGGCCAGCCGGATCTGCCTGGTCGCCGCCACGCCGTCCAGCCGGGGCATCCGCGCGTCCATGATCATGACGTCGGCGGAGTGCGCGCGGGCGATGTCCACGGCGGCCAGCCCGTCGGCGGCCTCGCCGACCACGGTCATGTCCGGCTGCGCGTCGAGCACCATCCGAAACCCGGTCCTGACCAGTTCCTGGTCGTCGACGAGGATGATCCGGATGCTCACGCGGTGTCTCCCGGATCGCTCACGCCGCGCCGTCCAGCATGGCCTGGTTAGCCGTGGAGCACGCGTACGGCAGCCGCGCGGTCACCTGGTAACCGCCGCCGGGCAGCGGCCACGCGTGGACCGTCCCGCCGTACATCTCGATCCGCTCGCGCATCCCGGTCAGCCCGTGCCCGGTTCCGTCGGCGGCGGCCGCCGCGCCGAGCCCGTCGTCGGTCACCCGCAGCAGCAGGCCGTCCAGCTCGTAGCTCAGGCTTACCGCGGCCGCGGCGGCCAGGCCGCCGTGCTTGCGGGTGTTGGTCAGCGACTCCTGCACCACACGGTAAGCGGCGAGCTCGGCGCCCTCCGAGAGCCGCCGGGGCGGGCCGTCGAGCCTGAGCGAGACCGACATGCCGCATTCCCGCGCCTGGTCGATCAGCTCGCGAAGCTGGTCCAGGCCGGGGACGGGGGCCAGGTCGGCTCGCTCGTCCCCGGAGCGCAGCACGCCGAGCAGCCTGCGCATCTCGGCCAGCGCCTGGCGGCCGGTCTGCGAGATCGCGGCCAGCGCCTGCCCGGCCCGCTCCGGGTCGGTACGCAGCGCGTAGCCGGCCCCGTCGGCTTGCACCACCATCACGCTGACGTTGTGCGCGATCACGTCGTGCAGCTCGCGCGCGATCCGGGCACGCTCGGCCGCCGCGGCGATCTGGGCCTGCGCGTCGCGTTCCCGCTCCAGGCGCGCGGCGCGGTCCTCCAGCGCCGTCAGGTACGCGCGCCGGTACCGCATGGAGTCCCCGAGCACCCAGGCCACCAGCGCGGTCCCGCTGAAGATCACGCCGGCCAGAAGCACCTTCTGGAATAGCCCCGTCTGGACCGGCAGCCACCTGGCGACGGCCACGAACGCGCCGACCAGGCACACGCAGAGCCCCGGCAGCGACACCCGCCGCGGCCGATAGGCGGCCAGGGTGTAGAGCAGGATGAGCAGGGACAGATCGGTGCCCAGGGGGCGGGCGATGAACACCACCTGCAGCGAGCCCGCGACGGCGGCAACGGTGAAGGCCTGGACGGGGTACGTGCGCCGGAAGACCAACGGCACGGCCAGGCCCAGGAGGATCAGCAGGAGCAGCAGCAACGCCGGGCGGGCGCCGAACGCCGAGGCGGGCGAGAACGAGGAGACCTGGCCACCCCGGGACACCTGCGCCCTGGCGGTGACCGAGCCCACCCCGGTGCCTATCCCGAGCAGCAGCAGGAGGGCTGCTGGCACCCCGTCCACCAGCCTCGGGTGGCGGCTCAGCCAGCCGTACACCGCGGACACGCCCCCAGCGTACGCGCGGTGTCACCGGTGGGTCGTCCTCCCGCGAGCTGACCGCCGTCCCCCGGAAGGCTGACCTGCTGGGGGCCACGGGGGTGGGTGGGACGGGGGGAATGCGGGGCGGAGCCCCCCGCAGGTGTTTAGGACAGCAGGCGCTGCAGCGCGGGCGCCACGTCGGCCAGCCTGCCGACCGGCTGGCTGATCCCGCCGCCGGCCCGGGCCAGCGCCGCGGCCAGCCCTGACTCCGGGCCCGCCGCTGACTCGGGGCACAGCACGTGCAGCCGGTCGATTCCGTGCAGCGCGGCTTCGGGGTCCTCGCCGGCCGTGCGCAGGCAGTCGGACAGCAGCACCGCGACCCGCTCGCCGCCGCCGGCTATGGCCAGCTGCGCCGCGGCCGCGCGGAGCGCCTGGGCCAGGTCGGTCACCCCGTGCCCGCGCAGGCCGATCAGGTCACCGACCAGGTCCTGCGGCGGCCGCCGGGTGCCCTGCTGCTGCAGCACCCGGACGTCCCCGCTGAACGCGATCACGGAAGGCGCCAGCCGGTCGCCGGCGGCGAGCACGACGGCGGCGGTGGCCACCGCGGCCATGGCCACGCCCGGCCCGGCCATGGAGCCGCTGGCGTCCACCACCAGGCAGACCGCCCGGCTGCGCGCGGCCCAGGTCCTGGTCACCAAGTCCTCGCTGGCCAGCGGGCCGCGTCCGGGCCACAGGTCCAGGGTGCGTTCCAGGTCCAGGTCGCCCTCGCCGCGGTGATTGGGCTCCAGGCGGCGAGCACCGCGAGCCCGCGGCGCGGCCTGGGCCCGGCCGAGGCGGATGAACACCCGGGCCGCCACCCGCCGCGCCGCCGCGCGCAGCTCGCGGTCGGTGGCGATGGCGAGGTCGGCGAGCAGTGCCGCGGCGCCGTCGGGATCGGCGGCCAGCAGCCCGGCGAGCGCGTCCTCGTCGAGCTCGCCGACCTCGGGCGAGACGTCCGGGAAGGACGGGTGCCGCAGCGCTAGCTCGGCCCGGCCGATGCTGCGCCGTTCACCGCTGCGGGTGCGGTCACGGCGCAGGCTCGAGCGGGACTGGCCGGGGATGGCCAGCTGGTCGGCGCCGGCCAGCTGGCCGTCAGCTTTTCCCGGCGGCGGAGTATCCGCCTCCGGCGGGTCGTCCGCGGCCGGCCACACCTGGTCCAGGATCTCGTCGAGCACGGACTCCGGGGTGCGGTCGCACCCGTCCGCGATCCTGATCCGGCCGGACAGGGCGGCGTGCGTGGCGTCCCGGCCCGTGTCGCGGACCAGCCCGGTCTCGCCGCGCAGCCGCTGCAGCCCGGTCAGCAGCAGCACCAGGTCGATCGACCCGCGGACCGAGGAGCCCATCCGCACGTCGCGGTGCTCGCGCGTGGCCCGGGTCAGGGCCACCGCCAGCTCCACCGGCCGGCCGCCGAGGCCGGTGACCGCGGTGGTGATGGCCCGCTCCGCGGCGGCGTCCTGGTAGCCGAGCACGATCCGGCAGATCCGGTCCGCGATGGCATGACTGACCCGGGCCGTGCCGATCGCGTCGAACGGGTTCATCGCGGCGATCAGCCGGAACCGGGGGTCGGCGCGCACGGTGCCCAGCCGCGGGACCGCGATCTCACCCTCGGTCAGCAGGGTGATCAGGACGTTGAGCGTCTCCTCGGGTACCCGGTTGAACTCCTCGAGGTACAGCAGCGCCCCCTGCCGCATGGCCTCGAGCAGCGGCCCGTCGGCGAAGGTGGCCGCCGTGTACCCGGCCGTGAGCACCTGCGACGGGTCGTGCTGCCCGATCAGCCGGGCCGGGGTGAGCTCGGCGTTGCCCTCGACGAAGATCATGTCCCGGCGGGAGTCCCTGGCGATGGCCCGCAGCAGCGTGGACTTGCCCGTGCCGGGCGGGCCCTCGATCACGACGTGCAGGCCGGCCTCGAGCGCGACCGTGAGCACCTCGCGCTCCCGGCGCAGGCCGACGACGGGCGGTGGCCCGCCGTCGGCCGCTTGTGTCACGACGATCCCGCTGCCGGCCGTCTCAGGCGTCGGCGTACTTGATCACCCCGCGGATGTTCTTGCCGTCCAGCAAGTCCTGGTAGCCCTGGTTGACCTGGTCGAGCGTGTAGGTGGTGGTGATCAGCTCGTCGAGCTTGAGGTCGCCCGACTGGTACAGCTCGACCATGCGCGGGATGTCGTGGAACGGGTCGCCGGACCCGAACAGGCTGCCCTGGATCCGCTTCTCGAACAGGGTGAGGATGGCCCCGGGCAGCTCGATCGTGTTCTTGGTCGGGTCGGCCAGGCCGGTCACCACGACCGTGCCGCCCTTGCGGATCGCGTTGAACGCGTTCGTGACCACCTCGGAGTCGACCACCCCGACGGTCACGATCGCCTTGTCCGCGCCGACGCCGCGGGTCAGCTCCGTGATCAGCTGCTGAGCCTGCTCCGCGTTCTCGGCGCTGTGGGTGGCGCCGAGCTTCTCGGCCATTTCCCGCTTGTTGGCCAGCGGGTCGATCGCGATCACGTTGCGCGCCCCGGCCAGCGCCGCGCCCTGCACCGCGTTGATGCCGATCCCGCCGATGCCGTAGATCGCGATCGTGTCGCCGGGCTCGGTGGCCGCGGCGTGCACGGCCGATCCGAAGCCGGTCGGCACCCCGCACCCGATCAGCACGACCTTGTCGAGCGGCAGGTCCGGGTCGACCTTGATGGCCGAGTTCTCGGAGATGACGGCGCGCTCGGAGAACGTGCCGAGCATGCACATCCCGCCGTAGTCCTCACCCCCGCTGTGGAAGCGGTAGGTGCCGTCGGGCAGGCAGCCGTCCAGGATCGTGGCGCCCATGTCGCAGAGGTTGGACTTGCCGGTCGAGCACCACCGGCAATGCCCGCAGACCGGCAGGAACGAGCAGATCACGTGGTCACCGGGGACCAGCCGGGTGACGCCTTCGCCGACCTCCTCGATGACCCCGGCGCCCTCGTGGCCGCCGACCATCGGGAACCGCGGCACGATGTCACCGTGCCTGAGGTGCTCATCGGAGTGGCAGAGCCCGGCGGCGACGTAGCGGATCAGGACCTCGCCGGTCTTGGGCGGATCTAGGTCGAGCTCGGTGACCTCGAAGTCCTGGCCTGCTCCGCGCAGAACTGCGGCCCTGGTCTTCATGGATCCTCCCCTGGTTCGCGGCGATGGCAACCCTCGTCATCCTAGGTTGGGCGACCCGGGGGGACAATGGCACAGGGGGAGGACCAGTGGCCCGGCAGCGCGCCGCAGCGGGACGCGCTACGGTTCCGCCGTGACTGACTGCGTGTTCTGCGACATCGCGGCCGGGACCCGGCCCGCCCACGTGGTGCTCTCCGATGACGTCTGCGTGGCGTTCCTCGACGCCCGCCCGGTGTTCAAGGGCCACGTGCTCGTCGCGCCGCGGGCGCACTACGTGACCCTGGCCGACCTGCCCGCGGACCTGGTCGGCCCGCTGTTCACGCGGGTGCAGCGGGTGAGCGCGGCCATGCCGGCCGCCCTGGGCGCCCAGGGCAGCTTCGTCGCCGAGAACAACGTGGTCAGCCAGAGCGTCCCGCACCTGCACGTGCACGTCGTGCCCCGGACCAAGGGCGACGGGTTGCGCGGTTTCTTCTGGCCGCGCGGCAAGTACGCCGACGACGCCGAGGCGGCCTCCTACGCCGGGCGCCTCCGCGAGGTGCTGTCCGGCTAGACGCGGACCGCGGTCACCACCAGGCAGGCCGCGGTCGTGATCTCGACCAGCGCGCCGAGCACGTCGCCGGTGATCCCGCCGAGACGGCGCACCACCAGCACGGTCAGTGCCGCCGAGACCAGCAGCCCGACGGCGACGGCCACCGCGATGACGGGTCCGAACGCATAGGCCCCGGCCAGTGCCGCCGCGGTGAGCGCGACTGGGATCGCCGGGTGCACGGTCCCGGCCACCAGGGCGCCGAGGCCACTGCCGCGGGCGGCCGGAACGCCGCGGCGGCAGGCCCAGGTCAGCGACAGCCTCCCGGCCACGGTGGCGGCTATCGCGGCGACCGCCCCGCGGCCGAGCTGCTGGGCCTGGGCCAGCGCGGTCACCTGGACTCCCAGCGTGAGCACCAGGGTGACCACGCCGAACGGCCCGATGTCGGACCGCTTCATGATCGCCAGCGCCTGGTCGGCCGGCTGGCGGCTGCCCAGGCCGTCGGCCAGGTCGGCGAGCCCGTCCAGGTGCAGCGCCCGGCTGGCGGCGGCCAGCACGGCAACGGCGAGGACGGCGGCCAGCAGCGGGCCGGTGTGGCCATACCGGTCGGCCAGCTCAAGCACGGCGGCGGCGACCGCTCCCAGTAGCAGCCCGATGACCGGCGCCCAGGCCATCGCGGCGCCGGCCGTCCGCCGTGACGGCGCGGACGCGCTGCCCCGGCTCACCGGGATCGCGGTGAGCAGCGTCACCGCCAGCCGAAGTCCGCCCATCCGCGGTCTGCGCCAGAGCATGGCACCCGAGCGTACGGCGGGTACGGTCAGGTCGGGAGCGGCAGCCGGAGGCCCGCGTGGCAGAACGCCCGTATGTGCTGCTGTCGGTCGCGATGTCGGTCGACGGCTATATCGACGATGCCACGGACACGAGGCTGATCCTGTCCAATGAGGCGGACCTCGACCGGGTGGACGAGGTGCGGGCGGGCTGTGACGCCATCCTGGTCGGGGCGGGCACCATCCGCCGCGACAATCCGGCGCTAGTGGTGCGCTCGCCGGCCCGCCGGAGCGGCCGGGTCGCCCGCGGACTGCCCGCGAGCCCGGCCCGGGTCACCGTCACCGGCCGCGGCGACCTCGACCCGGCGGGCCGGTTCTTCACCGCCGGCGATGGCGCCCGGCTGGTCTATGTTCCGGCCGCGGAGCGGGACCAGGTCCGCGGCCGGCTCGGCGGCGCGGCGGGCACCGAGGTCATCGGTATCGGTGACCCGCTCAGCGGACCGGTCCGGGTCGGCCTGACCGCCGTCCTGGCCGACCTGGCCGCCCGCGGGGTGCGGCGGCTGCTGGTGGAGGGCGGCGGCAGCGTGCTCGCGCAGTTCCTGGCCGAGGGGCTCGCCGACGAGCTTGACCTGGTGGTCGCCCCGGTTTTCGTCGGCGATCCGGCCGCTCCGCGGATCGGGGGGACCAGCGCGAGCACCCCGCTGCATCGGATGCACCTGGCCGAGGCCCGCCTGATCGGCGACGTGGTGCTGCTGCGTTACCTGCCCGGCTCGCCCGCCGGGAGCGCGCCATTCTTCCGGTAATGGGCCTACTATGTCATTCATGGGTCATTGGTGGCATGCGGTGGAGTTTCCGGACCCCGAAAGCGTGCGCGCCCCCGGCCTGACCGCCGCCGCAGCGCCCGGGCCAGCCGAGGATCTGTGCCCCACGATGTGAGCGACGGGTACCGGACAGGGCAGGATGGGGGGATGAGGGATACCAGCATCGCGGCCGCCGACGGTATGCGCGCCGCGATCGAGCGCAGCGGCTACTACCCCGGCCTGGTCTTTGACGCCGTGTCATCCGCTCTCGGGGCCGAGCCGGTCGTCTCCTATGTCGTGACCCATGACGCGTTGTTCGACCCGGGCATGGAAGTGCGGCGTCACATGACGGTCCTGGCGCTCACGCCGACCCGCCTCGTCTACTCGCACACCGACGAGAGCCCCGTCGACGCCGGCGACGAGGATTCCCGCCCGCAGGCGGAGACCAGCACCGAAGCGGTCAGGTTCGCCCAGATCTCGTCGGTCGCGGTGACCCGGGTGGTGCCGGATCCGGCCTCCTACGTGCCCGGCAGCACGATGCCGACCGAGGTCGTGCTGACCATCGGCTGGAACGTGCTCTCGCACATCGAGCTCGAGCCCGCGCACTGCGGAGATGAGAGCTGCGAGGCGGATCATGGGTACACAGGGACAGTGACCGCCGATGACCTGACGATGCGCGTCAGCGAGGCGGCGGACGGGGAGGATGCGGTGCGGCAGGTGCTGGAATTCGCCCAGGCGCTCTCCGAGGCCACCAGCCGAGGCTGATGAGGACCTGGATGACACCCGAAGGGCCGCCGGCCGTGCTGACCGATCTGCCGGCGTCGCTGCCGACGCTGCCGCGCTACGGCGAGTCCAGCCTGGCCGATCTGGCCACGTCGGTGCTCGCGTCGCTGGGGGTGGCTAAGGAGCCGAACCCGCTGCAGCTGCCGGATGCGGACCGGGTGTGCCTGCTGGTGGTGGATGGCCTGGGCTGGGAGCTGCTGCGGGAGCATCCGGCGGCCGCGCCGTTCTTGTCTGAGCTGGGCGTGGCCGGGCGGCCGCTGACGGCGGGGTTCCCGGCGACGACGGCGACCAGCCTGGCGTCGCTGGGGACCGGGCGGCCGCCGGGGCAGCACGGGGTGCTGGGCTATCAGGTGGCGGTGCCGGGGGAGGGCAGGCTGCTTAACGCGCTGCGGTGGGATTCCCGGGTGGACCCGGTGGCCTGGCAGCCGGGATCGACCATCTTCGAGCGGGCCGCCGCGGCCGGGATCGGCGCGTTCCGGGTGGGCCATTCGGGTACCCAGCAGACCGGGCTTTTTGCCGCCACGATGCGCGGTGCGGAGTATATGAGCGCCAACACGCTGGGCGCGCTCGTGGCGCAGGCCGCGGTGGCCCTGCGGCGCTCGGACCGTGCGCTGGTGGTGGTGTATCACGGCGAGCTTGACGCGACCGGCCACGAGTTCGGGTGCACATCGGATGCCTGGCGGTACCACCTCGGCCACGTCGACAAGCTGGCCGAGCAGCTGGCCGGGGCGCTCCCGCCGGGGACCGCGCTGCACGTGACGGCCGATCACGGCATGGTGGACATATCGCCGCAGGACCGGATCGATGTGGACACGGTGCCCGGGCTGCGCTCGGGCGTCGCCCTGCTCGGCGGCGAGCCGCGGGCCAGGCACGTGTACACCGAGCCCGGCGCGGTCGGTGACGTGCTCGCGGCGTGGCACGAGGTTCTTGGCCACCGGGCGTGGGTGGCGCCCAGGGACGAGGCGATCTCCGACGGCTGGTTCGGACCGGTGGATCCCCGGCTGGTGCCCCGGATCGGCGACGTGGTCGCCGCGCCTGGCCCGTTCGCCGTCGTGGCCACGAAAGCGGAGCCGCGGGAGTCCGCGCTGATCGGCATGCACGGCTCGCTGACCCCCGCGGACCAGCTGGTGCCCCTGCTGACCCTGTCGGCCATATAGCCGGGCTGACTCGGCCTGCGGGGCGATCGACCCGATATAACCGACATAGCGTTGTCGGCGCACGGTCGGCCGCGAAGGCGCGATCCCCGACGGCGAGGCGAAGAGATGATCCTGAGACGTGAGCTCTTGACCGCCGAGATGATCGAGCCCGGCACGGGCAGGCCCGTCCGCACGACGATCGAAGTGCGCTTTGATCCGCTGACCGGTCACAGCTCACGCATCCTGCCCGAGCGAGGCCTGATGCCCGCCAACGAATTCGACCTCGAGGCGTTTGCCCGGGAAAGCCAGCCGGGCTGCCCATTTTGCCCGGGCCGGATCGACCAGCTCACTCCCCGGCTGGTTCCGGCTATTCATCCTGACGGGCGCATCGTATGCGGCGAGGCGGTCCTGTTCGCGAACCTGCACGCATACTCATCGCACAGCGCGGTGTCCGTCTACTCGCCCGGGCTGCATTACCTGCCGCTCGGCGAGATGACCCAGCGGCTGCTCGCCGACAACCTGACGACGCAGGTCGCCTTTGCCCAGGCGGTGATGGCGGCCGAACCGGAGTCGCGGTGGGCGTCGATCAACGCCAACCACATGCTGCCCTCGGGGAGCTCGCTGTTTCATCCCCATATGCAGGGGATCGTTGATTCCCACCCGACAACGGTGCAGCGCCTGCTCGCGGACGTGCCGCCCGAGCGGTTCGACGCCTACCTGGACGCTGAGCGCCGCAGCGGGGAGCGCTACCTGGGGGATACCGGGCGCTTCCACTGGATCGTCAGCTTCGCCCCGATTGCCCCGGCCGAGCTGCGGGCATTCGCCCCGGGCCTCTCCTCGCCCGCGGAGCTAACCGGCGATCTCATCGACGAGCTGGCCGACGGGCTGGTGCTGGCCCTGGGTGCGTATGCGGAGATGGGCTTCGAGAGCTTTAACTGCGCGATCTACGGGGCGCCGCCCGGCACCGAGGGCTACCCGCTGAACCTGCGTCTGGCCTGCCGCTCGAACCTGAAGCCCTTCTACCGCTCGGACTCCACATTCCTGGAGCGTCTGCACTGGGAGGGCGCCGTCGACCTGGCGCCGGAGAGCGTCGCTCGGTGGATCGGCGGGCGGTTCCGAGCGTAATGGCCACCGAAGGACGGCCGTCCGTGCTGACCGATCTGCCGGCGTCGCTGCCGACGCTGCCGCGCTACGGCGAGTCCAGCCTGGCCGATCTGGCCACGTCGGTGCTGGCGTCGCTGGGGGTGGCTAAGGAGCCGAACCCGCTGCAGCTGCCGGATGCGGACCGGGTGTGCCTGCTGGTGGTGGATGGCCTGGGCTGGGAGCTGCTGCGGGAGCATCCGGCGGCCGCGCCGTTCTTGTCTGAGCTGGGCGTGGCCGGGCGGCCGCTGACGGCGGGGTTCCCGGCGACGACGGCGACCAGCCTGGCGTCGCTGGGGACCGGGCGGCCGCCGGGGCAGCACGGGGTGCTGGGCTATCAGGTGGCGGTGCCGGGGGAGGGCAGGCTGCTTAACGCGCTGCGGTGGGATTCCCGGGTGGACCCGGTGGCCTGGCAGCCGGGATCGACCATCTTCGAGCGGGCCGCCGCGGCCGGGACCGGCGCGTTCTACGTGACCCAATCCAGGCTGGGGAGGACCGGGCTCTCGGCCGCGATCATGCGTGGCGCCGAGGTACTGGCCGCCGACACGCTCGGCGCGCTTGCGGCACAGGCCGTGGCGGCGCTGCGGCGCTCGGACCGGGCGCTGGCCCTGGTGTATCACGGCGATCTTGATTCCACCGGGCACCGGTTCGGCTGCTCGTCGGATGCCTGGCGGTACGACCTGGGGCAGGTCGACAGGCTCGCCGAGCATCTGGCGGGCGCGCTGCCGCCGGGAACGGCGCTGTACGTGACGGCCGATCACGGCATGGTGGACGTGCCGGCCCAGGACCGGACCGACGCGGACACGGTGCCCGGGCTACGCGACGGCGTGGCCCTGCTCGGCGGCGACGCGCGGGCCCGGCACGTCTACGCCGAGCCCGGTGCGGCGGCGGACGTGCTGGCCGCCTGGCGCGAGGTGCTCGGGCACCGGGCGTGGGTCGCGGGAAGGGACGAGGCGATCGCCGAGGGCTGGTTCGGGCTGGTGGCTCCGTGGCTGGCGCCGCGGATCGGCGACGTGGTCGCCGCCCCGGTCGGCGCGTACGCGATCGTGGCCACGAAGGCGGAGCCGCGGGAGTCCGCGCTGACCGGCATGCACGGCTCGCTGACCCCCGCGGAGCAGGCAGTACCGCTGCTGACCCTGTTCTCCGGGTGACGCGAACCGGTATAACCAACACAGCGGCGCCGGCGCCCGGTCGGCCGCGAAAGGGGCGAAACTTTGACTGCAGCGAACTACGAGCAGCTGCCGGCGGACCTGCCGGTGCCCGAGGACGACGGCGCGGCCGCGCACCTGACCGGCGCGGTCATGCCGTCGATCACGCTGCCCGCCACCAGCGGCGAGGCGGTGGACCTGTCCCGGCTCGGCCCGCGCGCGATCGTGTACGTCTACCCGATGACCGGGACGCCGGGGGTGCCGCTCGTCGAGGGGTGGGACGACATACCGGGTGCCCGCGGCTGCACCCCCGAGTCGATGGGGTTCCGCGAGCACTACGAGGAGCTGACCGCGCTCGGGGCCCAGGTCTTCGGCCTGTCCGTGCAGAGCACGGCGGAGCAGGCCGAGGCGGCCTGGCTGGCGTTGCCGTTCCCGCTGCTCTCCGATTCCGGCCTGGTGCTCGCCGAGCGGCTGCGGCTGCCGACGTTCACGGCCGCCGACGGCGTGGTCCGCTACAAGCGGCTCACGCTCGTGCTGGACCAGGGCCGGATCAAGCATGTCTTCTACCCGGTGTTCCCGCCGAACCAGCACGCCGCCGAGGTCCTCGACTGGCTGCGGGCGCAGGCGCGCTGAAACCCGGCGGGTCGCGCGTTTGTCCACAGCCGGGCCCGGGAAACCCACCGGATCTCTTCGGCTTGTCCACAGAGAGTGAGAGGTTATCCACAAGGGATGAACGCCGGCCGGCCGCCACCGCCAACCACCGCCCCGCTGATCGACGTCGAGTCGCTGGCCAGCGAGCTGGCCAGCGGCGCGGCCCCGGTCCTGCTCGACGTCCGCTGGCGGCTGGGCGGCCCTCCCGGAATCGACAGCTACCGGGCGGGCCATCTGCCCGGGGCCGTCTACGTGGACCTGGACACCGACCTGGCCGGCCCGCCGGGCGCCGGGGGCAGGCACCCCCTCCCGGCCGCCGCCGACTTCGAGGCGGCAATGCGCCGGGCCGGCGTCGGGACGGCTCGCCCGGTCGTCACCTACGACGACGGCGACTCGACCATCGCCGCCCGGGCCTGGTGGATGCTGCGTTATTTCGGCCACGATCGGGTGCGGGTCCTCGACGGCGGCTTCCGGGCCTGGGCCGCGGCCGGGCAGCCGGTCACCGCGGATGAGCCTGTCGTCACCGCGGGAGACTTCACCGCGGCCCCTGGTCAGCTTCCGGTGCTGGACGCGGCCAATGCCGCCGCGCTGGCCAGGTCCGGCGTGCTGCTCGACGCGAGGGCGGGGGAGCGGTACCGCGGCGAGGCCGAGCCGGTCGACCCGGTGGCCGGCCATATCCCGGGGGCGCTGAGCGCGCCGACCGCCGCCAACGTCGGCGCGGACGGCCGGTTCCTGCCCCCGGCCGAGCTGAGACAGCGGTTCGCCGGTCTGGGCATCACGACCGGCCCGTCCGGTGCATCCAGCGCGGCCGCCGTCGGTGCGTACTGCGGTTCCGGCGTCACCGCCGCGCATGAGGTGCTGGCGCTCACGCTGGCCGGCGTTCCGGCCGCCCTCTACATCGGCTCCTGGTCCGGCTGGACCGCCGATCCCAGCCGGCCCGTGGCCACCGGCCCGGATCCGGGCTAACCCGGCCGCTAGCGCGGCCCAGCTCGCCCCGCCGCGCTCAGCTCACGCCCAGCAGCCGCAGCACCGCGGTAGTGACCACCGCCGCTATCACCGCGACCAGGAACGGCGCTCCCCGGGCCGCCAGCACGCCGCCGACCAGCACGCCCGTTGGCCGGGCCCAGCCCGCGAAGCCGTGGCCGACGGTGAGCGCCGACGTCGCGACCAGTGCGCACAGCAGCACGGTCGCGGACACCGACAGCACCCACCGGACCCGCTCGGACAGCTCGATCCGCCCGTGCAGCAGGGGTCCGCACAGCCGGAACGCGTAGGTTCCGGCGGCGAGCAGCAGGATGGCCAGCACGGTCACGCCCGGCCCTCCGCCCTCGGCCGGGTGCGGCCGCCGGCGCCCGGCCTGACCACGGCGACCAGGCCGAGCAGGGCGAGCAGCACAGGTATCCCGCCCGGCAGGAACGGGCTGCCGGCCAGGGCGATGGCCGCGCCGAGCAGCGCGGCCCAGCGGGCCCGCGGGTCCCGCAGCGTCGGCAGCACCAGCGCCAGCAGCACCATCGGCGAGGCTGCGTCGAGCCCGAGCGCGTCCGGGTTGCCGACCGCCCGCCCGGCCAGGACCCCCAGCACGGTACCGAGATTCCACACCACGAACAGCAGCGCGCCGCAGGCCAGGAACGCGGCCCGGCGGCGGGCCGGTTCCCGCTGCGTCAGCGCGAACGCCACCGACTCGTCGACGAGCACCTGGCTGCCGAGCAGCCTGGCCGGCCAGCGCATGTCCAGCACGTCAGCGATGGCGAAGCCGAACGGCAGCAACCGCGCGTTGAGTACCAGCCCGGCGACCACCGCCGCGGCCGCGCCGCCGCCGCCCAGCACAATGTAGAGCGCGGCGAACTGCGCCCCGCCGGCGAACACCGCCGGCGACATGGCCAGCGGAACCCAGGCCGGCTGGCCGCCGGAGACGGCGATCGCGCCGAAGGACACCCCGACCACGCCGTCGGCCAGGGCCACCAGAGCGATGTCGCGCTGTAGCCGGCGGTCCAGTGTTCGCCAAATCGAACGCATAGCCGGTATTATGAACACGGCTGACTTTGTTCGTCAAGGCGAACGCCTGACCGATGGAGCGAACAGATGATGATGGAGCAGGCTGCCGCCCGCCCTCCGCTTGGCCGCATCGCGGCCTCGATCCGCGGCGAGCGCGAGCGCGCCGGGCTGTCCCTGTCCGAGCTGGCCAGGTCCGCCGGGATCGCCAAGTCCACGCTGTCCCAGCTGGAGTCCGGCGCGGGTAACCCGAGCCTGGAGACGCTGTGGGCGCTGAGCGTCGCGCTGGACGTGCCGTTCAGCCGGCTGGTCGACCACCCGTCCCGCCCCCGGGTGACCGTGCTGCGCCGCGGCGAGGGCGCCGCGGTGGCGTCCGAGCGCGCCCACTACGTGGCCACCCTGCTGGCGTCCTGCCCGCCGAACGCGCGAAGGGACATCTACCTGCTGCGCGTGGAACCGGGCCCGCCGCGCGAGTCCGACCCGCACACGCCGGGCACCGTGGAGCACGCGGTCATCGGCTCCGGGCGGGCGCTCGTCGGCCCCGCCGAGCAGCCCGTCGAGCTGGGACCGGGCGATTACATCGCGTATCCGGGCGACATCCCGCACATCTGCGATGCGCTCGAGCCCGGTACCACCGTGGTCATGGCCCTGGAGCACGTGTGACCCGAATCGTGGTTACTCGCGCGGTGCCGCCTGGAGAATGTGGCGGCTGAACGAAGCGCGGATTTCGCGCGGGTCGTGGCGGACCACCAGCCTGAGCAGGCGCACCGGGCCAAACAGCCGGGCCACTAGCTCGCGGGGCACGGTCGCCTCCAACACTCGAGTACCCGTCATCTGGGCGGCCCGGGCACCTACCTGGTGCACCTTCACATGGTCGCGGTGACCGTAGCCGCCTTCCGGGTCATAGCCCCGCCTCGCCCCGCACCACCACCACCGCGCTGCGCCAGTCTCGAGCCTGATGTCAAAGTCTGGGCGTAGCTGGCACGACCTGGGCACGCAGATGCCTAAGGCGCCGCCGGCGCAGAGATAAGGCGTCTGCCCGATGCGGTGCACCGGGTCTTACGACGAGCCTCGAAGGCACCAGGCCGAGGGCGGCCCGGACCTAGGAGGACCAGATGTATCCCTACCAACTGCAGCGCATGGCCGTCGAACACGCCAATGATCTGCGCCGGGAAGCGAACAGCGCGTCTCGGGTCAGGCGGGCCCGCAGCGCGCGGGTCGGCGCCCGATCCGTCCACGCGGCATCCCGCGCAGGCGCGCGGCTCGCCCGGCGCACGGCGCATTCATGACCTGATGGCGGGCCGAGCAGGGAGGAATCGATGTACTCCGCGATGTACGCGGGCCGGGGGAAGCCGCAGCGAGCTGCCGTCCAGCAGCTGCCCTGCAGCACCGATCCGGAGCTGTTCTTCGCCGAGGCGCCCGAGGACATCCGTCGCGCGAAGGCGCTGTGCGGCATCTGCCCGGTGCGGTCAGCCTGCCTGGCCGGGGCGCTGCAGCGCGCCGAGCCATACGGCGTCTGGGGCGGCGCGCTGTTCCTGCGCGGCGTGATCGCCCCGGACAAGCGACCCCGCGGGCGGCCGCGAAAGTCAGTGCCTGCCGCGGGGAGCAAGGTCATGGCAGGCAGTCAGCACTAGCTACGTGGCCACGCCGGTGACCCGGGCGGAAGCCGCCGGATGCGGACCTGCGGCAGCCACGGCGGCCGGTTCCGGCGCCGGTCAGGAGGTGACCGCGCCTGCGCGCAGGGCCTCGATGATGGCGTCGGTGACCTCGGCGGTGCCTGCGGTGCCGCCGACATCGCGGGTGAGGTGGCCCGCCGCGGTCGTGACCGCGATCGCGGCCTCGACCCGGCGGGCGTCCTGGTGCCGGCCGAGGTGATCCAGCATCAGCGCGCCGCTGGCGATAGCGCCGATCGGGTTACTGATACCGCGGCCGGCGATGTCAGGAGCAGAACCGTGCACGGACTCGAACATGCTGGGGAAGCGACGCTCGGGGTTGAGGTTGGCGCTCGCGGCCAGCCCGAGGCTGCCTGCGATGGCCGAGCCCAGGTCGGACAGGATGTCGGCGTGCAGGTTCGAGGCCACCACCACCGACAGGTCCTCGGGATGCAGGATGCCACCAGGCTGTTACCGTCGGCGGCGGGAGGTATGAGAATGCCGGTTACCGTTTCCCAGCTATCAATCGCGCCGGTCAAGGGCATGCGGCTGCAGCGCACCGGCGAGGTCCAGCTTGAGCGTCACGGGGTAACAGGCGATCGTGAATTCCTGGTCATCGGGGATGACGGCAAGCTATTGCTGACCAGCCACGCCCCGGCGCTGCTGCAAGTCGAACCTATCTGGAACCGGGTACGAAACGTCCTGACATTGGCCTTCCCGGACGGCGATGTCGTCCATGACACACCCGAGCCCGGGGCTCACGCGACCACCCGAATGTATGACGGGCGGGAGATACCCGGGTGGATCATCCCCGGGCCGCTCAGCGCCGCGCTGTCCGGCTACCTGGGCCGGGCCGTGCACCTGTTCAAACGGGCGCCGGAGCACATCGGTAGCGATGACCAGCCCGTGACGCTGATGTCCGAAGCATCACTTCAAGCACTCGCCCCGGAGTTCAATTGCACGGCTCCCGACTGGCGACGGTTCCGCATGACTATCACGATCACGGGCACTGACGCGTGGGCCGAACACGGCTGGCGCGGGCAGAAGGTGACTATCGGCAAGGTCATCCTGCGCGTCATTGCCCCCGTGCCGCGCTGCGTGGTCACGACACGTAACCCGGAATCAGGCGCCACTGATGCGCGCATACTGCATGCGCTGGCCCGGCTGCGCGGCCAGAACGACATCACCTTCGGCGTCTGGTGCGAAATCCTCCGCCCCGGCCGTATCCATGTCGGTGATGTTGTCATGCCTCGGCCGCGTAGCTGATCAGCGGTCGCGCCGTGGTCGTGGACCGGGGGATGGCATTGACCGCAGGTCAGCCGCTGACCGACGACCAGTCCGTGAACCCGCTTGGGTCATGCCGGCCCATGCTGGCGTGCTCGAACATCCCCCAGCCCTGCTCGCCGCCCAGTCGGGCCCTGGCCAGGTGGTCCACCACGCCGAACGGTATCCGGGCGGCCACGGCCGGGTCGGTCAGGTCGTGCACGGATGAGCTGTTCCAGTTCCGGCCCATCCACCGGCCGTGCGACCAGTCCGGGTCACCGTTGTAGCCCGCGCCGACGTGCAGCGGGACGGAGGTGAGCGTCTCTACCTCCACGGTCACCGGGTGGCCGGCCCGGTCGGTCAGGTGGATCCGGGCAGATTCCGGGTGCCGGGTTCCGGCCCGGTAGCTGATGTCGACCCGGGGCCAGCCGAGCTGGTCCACCCGGCCGTCGGGCCACACCCGCCTGGCGTCGTTCAGCGTCCGGTAGCCGTCCGCGTTCTCTTGCAGGATCACGATGAGTGAGCACGATTCGAACTGCAGCGGCAGGTACAGCCACCAGAACCCCGCCAAGGGCTCGGCGGCCGCCCGGCCCGGCGGCTCCGGCTCGCCGACCGGCCTGATCCCCCAGGACCTGTCCCGGATGCCGGCCCACCGGTCGCGGGTGACGGTGAACTCACGTTGACCGACCCGCAGACTGCCGTTCCAGCTTCCGACCTGGGAAAAGCGTGAGGCGTCCAGGATCGGCCTGCCGCCGGAAAGCAGCAGGTGCGGCTCCTCCTGCACCGCCGGGAACGCGGCCGTCCAGGCCAGGTCGAACTCAATGCCGCCGTCCGGCGCCGCGCAGCTGAGGTTCAGCCGCCGCAGCGGCTCGACGACCTCGATCTGGTAGCCCGCCGACCTTCTGCTCGAGGCTGCGCTCGCCCAGGGCGTCGGAGAATCGCACGCTCCACTGGCGGTCGCCGCACCGCGCGGCCGCGTACGCGTCGACCACGCCCAGGTTCGGGTACACGCCGAGCCCGGTGACCAGGAAGATCTCGCCGCTGCGGTCGTGCGCGTTGAAGTAGCTCCGGTCGTAGAAGTTGCGGTCGCTGCTGGCCACGCGGTCCATCGGCAGCGGCGTCTGGTGGACCGGATACTCGTCGAGCGGAGTCGGCACTGGTCTCAGTCCCATCGGTAGGTGCCTGCGAGCAGCTTCTCGAGGCTGGCCCGGTGCATCACGTAGTCGTCCGGATCGGCGGGCGCTTCATCCTCGCCGAAGTGGATCATCCGCCGCTTGATCCGGCCCATCACGATCGCGTGCCGCAGCGCGGCATAGGTGAGGTAGAAATCCATGTCCCGTAATGAGCTGCCGCTCAGCTCCTGGTAGTACTGCTCCACATCGGACCGGCGCAGGAAACCGGGCAGGCCCTCGAGCTCGAAGAACTCCGCGATGTCCTGGAAGAACCGGTGCAGGAACAGGAACCAGCCCACGTCCAGTTCGCGCGGGCCGAGTGCGGCCATCTCCCAGTCGAGCACGGCGGCCGGCTCGAAGCCGTGGTAGATGATGTTGCCGATCCTGGCGTCGCCCCAGATCAGGACGTCGGGCCCGGACTCGTGCGGCCAGTGCTCGGCCAGCCAGTCAAAGCTCCGCTCGATGATCGGCACCCGGATGCCGTCGTCGGCCAGCGCCCAGCGGTAGTAGTCGCGTTGCTGGTCGACGTGGTGCCGCAGCGCGTCATGCCCGTCCGGAGGACGCAGCATCGGGAACGCCGTCCCGGCGTCCGGGATCGCATGCAGCTTCACCAGGACCGCGACGCTGGCCCGCTGCAGCACGGCGCGCTGCTCCGGCGCGGCCTCCAGCAGCCAGCCGGTGAACACGTAGGGCGGGTTGTCCAGCGGAACCCGGCCGTCCACTTGGTCCATGACGAAGAACGGGGTGCCGAGCGCCCCGCCGTCCGGCTCGTTCCAGCGGAGTGCCGGCAGCGGTATGTCACAGCAAGCGGCCACACGGCTGATCAGCTCGAACTGAGCAGGCAGGTCGTAGCGCGGGAACACCGGCACCGCGCTCTCCTCGGGCGCCATCCGCGCGACGTAGGCGCCGCGCCGCGCGGGCCCGGACCCGCCCTCCCCGGGCCAGCAGGCCTCGAAGAGCACCGATGTGCTGGACAGCCCGCCGTTGTCGGGCACGCGGACCCCGCTCACCGCGGGCGGCGGCTGGCCAGCCGACCGGGCGTCCAGCCAGTCCTGCAGCGCGGCGGTCAGCACGCCCACGCTGCGCTCACTGACCGTCAGCTTGCGTTTCTCGTGGTGCGGCCGTTCGGCCGGCGGCGCTGTCATGGCGGCCTCCTCGCCGGGGAGCGGCTGGCCGCCCGCCAGCGAATTGAAACACGTTCTAGCGAACGCTAACGGGCCGTGCCCTGGCGGTCAACGGAGTCAGCGCCGGTCGCGCCGAGCCAGGTCATGGCGGGCGGTCAGCGCGAGCCAGGCGGCCACGGTCGCTCACGATCAACCGGGGACCACCGAATGCTGGAGCTTGGACGAATTGGCCGCGTAGACGAAGTCGGTTGCCGGACGCCCGCAGCCGCGGCGTACGCGCCGCAGCTTTAGTGCCTGCGCTTCGTTCGGCTGGAGGCAATTCTGCGCCCGTGCTCGGCGGGCTGTGCGCCGCTGTGCGCGCGTTCATACTCCTGGATGACGTGAGAAGGCAGTCGGCCATGCTCAGCCACTTCGAAGCCCTGCTGGTCCGCCCAGGCACGGATCTCGCGGCTGCGCCCGCGACTAGCTGCTGACCTGGCGGTCGAGCGTGCGCGATGCCGTCGTACCAACCTGGCCCGCTCTACGAAAGCTGCCAGCTGCTTGCGGAAGGTGGCCGCGTGCTTGGTGTTCAGGTCTATCTGGTACTCCCGGCCGTCCACGCCGAACATAACGGTTTCATCGGCCGGACCGCCGGTCAGATCGTCCTCGAGCTGTACTTCAAGCTTTTGCATCTAGTTCCCCCGAATATCGTGCGACAACCTCGGTCATTCCCTGCTTGGGGCAGGTTTATTACTGCGCTGGCTCCATTGATCGGCGTGTTCTAGCAGCGACGCGTTGATTCACACCCCAGGACAGGCTCAACGAGCCGGTTATATCAGGATCTGCGCTCATATACTCATTCGCGCATCGAGTGGCCCGCAGGATCGATCTGAGCCTTACCGGAAATGAGTAAAGATCCAGGCCCGCCGGTGAGGGCGGCCATGGCGGCCCGGCCTCGCCGGCGCACTACCGCGCCTTATCAACCTTCCCCGATGAACGTGCGCTTCAGCGGGGTTCCCGGCGCCAGCCGGGCGGCACTGACGTCTTGGCGGTCCTGGGGCCGGCGTCTAGGGGTGGCCGGCGTGCGGTGCGGGCTGGTTGGGCGCCGCGAGCAATTGCCCGGTCCAATCCGGCCCGTCGCTCATCGCCGCCTGCATCCCGTGCCATTTCGCGGCCGCGATGAACAGCGTCCTGCCATCCTCGCCGCCGAGCATGCAGGCAAAGCACCCTCGATCGACGGCGACCGTGCTGAGCACCTCGCCGCCCTCGCGCACGCGCACGCAGCGCTGGCCGGGAACGGTCGCGACCCACACCGCACCGTCAGCGTCCGCGCAGATGCCGTCGGGCGCGTGCTCAAGGTCAGCCCAGACGCGACGGCCGGCGAGGGTCCCGTCGCCTGCCACCTCGAACGCGACGAGCTGCTCGGCGTGCGAATCAGCGACGACGAGCACGCGGCCATCGTCGACCAGCGCCATGCCGTTGGGCCACTGCAGGCCGTCTGCGACCTCGCGTGTGCTGCCGTCCGGCTGGACACACACAATTCCCGGTCCTCCGTTGACGTAAGCGTTACCGGTCGCGCCAACCACGAGCTCATTGAACGGCGGGCGGCCGAGAGCGGTGAGGTCCGCCACGGTGCCAAGCGTTCCGTCCGGCTCCTGACGCAGCAATCTGCCCTGTGGCCCGTCGACGACGAGCATCCGCCCGTCGGGAAGCCAGTCAATGCTCAACGGAATGGTCTGCGGCGCGAGACGAGCCATCACCTCGCGCGCGCCGTCACTGCTCACAGCCAGTACCTCACCGACACCCCAGTTGCACAGCCAGACGCGTCCGTCGCGCCATCGTGTCGATTCCGGAAAGCCCAGGCCGTCAACCACGACTCGTGTCTCGCTCACCCCTCATCTCCTCTACTCGTCAGCATGCCTTCAGATGAGATTCAATGGCAGCCCGTGCCGGCCCTCGGCATTGACGACAGGCCCGGTGAGAGTCAAGCACCTGGTCGCCCAGGCCGACAACGGCGCCACGTTCGTCAACGGCAAGCCCATGGAACGACCCCACGACAAGCCCAGCAGCCTGGCCTCTCCCTGCTTGATTGCGCTTGTTGCTCAAGCCGGTCTACCGACCGATGATCTTCTCAAGGAAGTCCTTCAGCTCTTTGATCGCGGCAACGCCAGGCACCCCGGCCAGGCTGTCGAGAGCGGCATTCAAGACGCCCATGAAGATTCGCAGGACCCGGCGGCGGATTGGCCTTCCGCTCCTTCGACCGTCAGCGGTTACCTCAGTCACCTCGGCGCGGCCGCTCCGCTCAAGGACCTGCAGCTTGAAGTCCCGGAGGGCACCGTCCCAGCCTGCCGCTGCCAGCAGATCCAGGACCTGGGACATTGGGAACGACTCGTTGGCGCCGATGAGCGTAGCCAACGCGATCTGCACCTGGGCTTGAAGCTGATCAACGGCCGCCGTGTAACTCTCTCGCAGGTCGCCAGGCACCGGCTGGCCGATTGGCTCACCGTCCTCAGTGATCAGCTGCGCCTCCGAGCTAGCGCAATAGTCCAGCAGCTGAGCGGCATCTCTCACCACATCGCGCACGACTGCAGCGTCCTCAGCTGTGGCCATCCGTCCTCCTGAGCCCTGGCGAATTGATGTACCTGGCTCACTCTGCCAGGCCAGACCATGATCAGGGCTTAGTCCAGATGCCCACGATCACTGTTGCCGCAGCTACTCCTTCGCTGCCCGAACCGAATCCTCGTACCGTTGAACTGGTATGCCCTCTGGACCACGCAGTACCAGCTCACCCAGACCGCGGAAACTCGGCCTGATACGGCCACCAGGCAGGGGCGTTCGTCATGACGTTAGTGTACGCCCGTGTACGGCCGTGTACTGTCCTGGCCGGGCGTGATGGGTATGTCCCTAGCGTGGGGGAGATGATCAAGCGGGACGGCCCTGTCGCGCCCTGGCGCCAGATAGCTGAGATCTACCGCCAGCGCATCGAGTCTGGCGAGCTGAAGTCTGGTGACCGGCTGCCGTCGATCCGCTCGCTCTCGCAGGAGTTCGAGGTAGCCACCACGACGGCCCAGAAGGTGATCGAGGCCCTGAGAGACGAGGGGCTGGCCGAGACGTCTCCGATGGGGACGTTCGTTCGGTAGGCATCGCCGTGAGTTGCCCTGCATGGCAGCGGCGAATCGGCTCGCCAGGCCCAGCTGCGGTGGACGCCAACCAGGCGGGCGCCCACGACGTCTCACATAGGACGTCCGCTCTTTGAAGGCGGTTTTCGGTGCGGCTACACAGAATAGGCGTGGTCTGCCTCGCTGCGTTACTGGCGACGGGGTGTAGTCATTCGGCTGCTGACTCGGGCCAGCAGCCGGGCGGAGGGTCGGTGACTATCGGTGCGCAGCCAAGGGCGGGCAGCCCCGCCTTCTGCGCAAAGCTCGCCCAGTCTAAAGCGGTGCGCGACCTGCAGACCGAGCTGACCGCTGCCGCCGAGCACCCAGCCACCGGCGCCGCGCAATTGGCCGCAGCCGCGGGAGCGCTGACCCAAATTGGTTCGGTAGCGCCAACCGGGCTGGGGCCCGTTTTCACATCGGCGGCAGCGGCCCTGAGGCTGCTTGCCCGCGACGGCGCGCAGTCGGCCGACGCGGTCCAGAAGGTGAACGCCACACTGACCCAACTCGGGCAGGAGGTGCAGAAGCCATGCGGGTTCCCAGTCGGCTGAGGCACTGGCGGCTGCTGGCGCCAGCAGCTTCGCTTGCTGTGCTGGCATCTGTCGTCGTGCCCATG
This sequence comes from uncultured Actinomycetota bacterium, assembly GCA_963729365.1. Lineage (GTDB taxonomy): Bacteria > Actinomycetota > Actinomycetes > Streptosporangiales > Streptosporangiaceae > JASHPR01. Next base: position 817,993 of record CAVSNQ010000022.1, on the reverse strand, counting down.
TCGGCGTCGGCCGGACCGGCGCCCGGGCTGTGCGGCATGAACACCTCGCGGGGAGCTGTGCCAGCAGGCTTCCCGATAGACGCCTGTGTCGATGGCTCGAGCATCTGGCTGTACAACTCAAGCACCCTAGATCTCACCGTGGCGGCCACCGGGAGCGCCGGTTCGCCGCGGACGACGATAACCAATCCCACTCTCGCCGTGGACGCGACCCGTCTGTACTCGGGAAATCCGTGGCTTCTGCTGCCGGGCGAGAAGATGCAGATTCCTATCGGCTCGGGGTCGACAGAGATCCGTCTGGAGCTGGACAAGAGCGCCACCTTTTACTTTCTGGCGTTGAGCGCCACGACCTTCATTCCAGTCGTCAACAACGCGGTAGTGAACTCTTATACTCAGTTCATTGGCGAGGTAAATGCCGATTTCATCAGCTATAAGAACTGCAAGGCGGGGCGGAATTTCCTCGGCCAGGCCGCATGCACCGCCGGTTTCGTCGGCGATATCACCTTCGCTGTCGGCCGTGTGGCTGCTACGCTGGCCGCCGATGGCGTGAAGGTCGGCGTGGCCTCACTGATCAATGTGTTGCTGGCCCTTACCACTTACCTCCAGTGGGCTGACGACCAGGTCGGCCAGTTCGCCGTCCTGGTACACGCGCCGCCGCTCGAGCAAGCAGCTAGGTCGCAAGGGGCAGGGGGCGGCGCCGGGCCGGCCCCGCCACCGAGTAGCCCGCCAGCACCTGGCGGCAGTGCGGCCATCTCGATCGGCTGGAGTACGGCTCATCCGGGCTGGATCTCGATGACGCTCCAGCACTTCCCGGTCGGCACCTATGCCTACAGCTGCGACTTCGGTAGCGGGGGCGATCAGAGGTTCTCGCTGACCGAGACGAGCGAGCCGCAGACGCTGGACAACGGGCATACCTGCTTCGACACCGAGAGCGGCGACACTGTCTGGGTCACGATCGGGTCGATACGGTCGAACACCATCACCGTTGCCAGTGCGGCCCCGCCGCCCCCGCCACCTCCTCCTGCTCCGACCACGTACGCCGAGACAACAGGCGGGGTTACCCATACGTGGACTGATTACTCCGATGCAGGAGGCACCGAAGGCGCCTCGATCCCATCCTTCGATACCGTCCAGATCGCTTGCAAGGTGACTGGCTTCAAGGTGGCCGACGGAAACACCTGGTGGTATCGGATCGCCTCGAGCCCATGGAACGACGCTTACTACGCCTCAGCTGACGCTTTCTATAACAACGGACAGACCTCAGGGCCGCTGAAGGGTACTCCGTTTGTTGATCCGAACGTCCCGAACTGCTGACCGTGCGGCACGGTTATCGGGAGGACGGCTGGTCGTTCGAGGGATGGGGAGCGGACGCCCGTCGCGGGAGTCACGCCTGGTGATGGCGTAAATGTCATGGCGATGGCCGCCGGGCCGGCCGGCGCGGCGACGGCCAGCCCGACCACCGCCTCCATCACGTCCGCGTAGTAGGCGGCCCCCGTGCCGTGCTCGATCAGGTCGACCAGCGTGGTGGTGAGCTGCGCGGGCGGCAGCGCCCATAGCGACAGGCTGGCCTCGTCCGGCCAGACGGCGGTGGACCGGGCCCCGGCCACGCGCAGCGCCCGCCGGGCCCGGTCGGCGATCCGCCGCGCGTCGGCCGCGCCCTTGCAGTCCAGCACCACCAGCCGCGGGAGCCGGTCGGCCAGCCAGCGCGGAGACGGCCGGAGCGGTTACGCGGCATGTTAGCGGCGACCTCCCCGGTGCTCCTGGTCCCGATTGCCCCGCGTCTGATCGGGGTGGCTGGCCGGCATAGCGGGACACCGTACCGCCCGGCCGTCGCAGGGGAGCCCCGGGTATTTGCGGTTGAGGTTAAAACGATGATTAATGCCGGTTTAATTATGCGTATTATGAGAATGGTGAAGTGTAATGTAGAGTCAAGGCTCAAGCTAAAAATGAACTCGCGCGGCACTCCCATTTCAGTCGGGCGAGTCCAGGAAATCCAACCTCCGCGGAAGGTCACAATCCTATGAACGGCGGCATACAGACCCCAGCGGCCGGCGCCGCCGTTGGCACGTACTCACTCAGCGCCAGAAGACCACCCGTATCGTGGTCGCTAGCCTCGGCGTGATCGTGCTGGTGCTCGTCACCGTCGGCGTCGCGGGCGAAAACGACCACACCCCGGCCCGGCCGCCAGTAAGCCGCAGGTGCCAGCACGGCAGGCACGTTTCGTGGTGGGCTGCTTTCGGAGCCAAGACATCTAGTTTGTCGTACGGCGCGTCTACTCTGCGGGTGGGTTGCGGCCTGTGATGGTCGCGGAGGAGGGGCGGGACTACCGCGAGCATCGGGCTACAGGATCGTCTTTCCCTGGTGTTGGCGGGCGCAAGGGGAGGGGCGAGTGTCTGAATACGGTTTTGACTGGCCTTCGCGTGATCGCGGGAGTCTGGTTCGTTCGGCCATCCAGACCTGGCGGGATGGCCTGATCAACCTCACTGGGTCGAACCGGCTGCTTAACTTCAGGCCGAGCCGGACTGGCATGGTTAGCTTGCTCCGCCCTTCGCCGGAGGAGGTTCTGTCCCGTCTGGCGAGGGGTGGAAGCTACCGCTTCCGGCCTTTGCGGCCGAAGCAGCACACCTTCGGCACGGCCGATGAGTCTGATAGTAGTGAACCTGATGCGGTCTCCGTTCCGCCGCCTGCGGCGGACATGCTCGATGCGGACAAAACCCCTGAGGATCTTGCTGCTGCGCTGCGGTCGTTGTACCGGCGTTCTAATCAGGACTACCTTGACCGGGGCGTGCGGGTCCTCTACCTCGCCTTTGGCACGTTGACGTGGATTGATGAGGACGGAAGCCGTTATGCGAGCCCGCTGCTGCTGATCCCGGTCCAGCTTGAGAATGTGGGGGCCGCGCAGGGGGCCGAACTGAAGGAAGCGCCAGAGGAGCCAGTTGTCAACCCGGCGCTTTCGTTGAAGCTTTCGCGGACCGGGATTGAACTGCCCCGGGTGGATGACGTGGAGGACGTCACCGTGGCCGGGATTCTGGACGCGGTGCGGGCTGCGGTCGCTGGACAGGACGGGTGGCAGGTCAGCGGCGGCTTGGTGTTGTCAAACTTCTCCTTCGCGAAGGAGGCGATGTACCGGGACTTGCTGGATCACGAAGACCAGATCGCGGCCCATCCCGCAGTGGCGGCGCTCGCGTCCGGTGGACGCGGTGAGGCCGTTACCGAGTTCATCTTCGATGAGATCAGCGACGGTGAGATTGACCGGCGCGCCGCTCCGGAGAGCACGCCGGTCATCCTGGACTCTGACTCCTCGCAGCGGGCAAGCATCGCCGCCGCGCTGGATGGCCGATCGTTCGTGATGGATGGGCCTCCTGGTACTGGCAAGAGCCAGACCATCACGAACATGATTGGTGTCTTGCTGCATGCGGGCAAGACGGTGCTGTTCGTCTCGGAGAAGGCAGCGGCGCTGGACGTGGTGCGGGACCGGCTTGACGACCTGGGACTGCGTGCCTATGTGCTGGACCTGCACTCGCATAAGGCGACCCGCAAACACGTGGCGGTAGCGCTTGGAGCCGCGCTTGATAACGTGCCGGTCCCCACTGCGCCGATGCTGGCGATGGATGTCGATGCTGCACGTAAGCGCCGTCAGCAGCTGAACGCCTATGCCGACGCGATGAATAGACCGCGAGATCCACTCGGCTATTCGCTCCACTATGTCCTGGGGATGATCGCCAAACTGCAGGATGTCCCTGCCGCCCCCGCGACCGGTATCGCGCCGCTGGACCTGACGGTCGAGGTTTTCGGGGAGATCCGGGCCACCGCGCAAAGGCTGTCCGGGGCGTGGAGCCCAGCCAAGCAAGGGCGGACCTTCGTTTGGCGGGGCGTGGTAGAGCAAGGGTCACTGGACTCACGCCTGTACCAGGCGGAATCAGCACTGAACGCGCTGAGTGGCATGACCCGGGTCAACGCGGTACTAGCCGACGCGGCCGAACTGGCCCGCCCTTCCGACGCTGCCGCGCTAGCCAGACTGCTCGACCACCTGTCCGCCAAGCCACCCGGACTACCAGAAGACTGGCTAACAGCGGACACCCTCGATACCGTCGGCATCACCATTGCCGACCTTGCCGCGAATCTGGCCGACATCGCCGCGCGCGAACAGGATGCTGGCCGGGCTGCGGGAGTTCCGTGGCTGAGCGTGCCGCGATCTGCTGAACTGCCCGTTCTCGGCGCTGTGGCGCTGGCCGTGCTCGCCCCGGCCGCCATTGACGTGGACAGTCTTTCCGCATCGCAGAGCACCCAGCTGTCCGCCAGATTCGCAGCGGACGCGGACGTGCTCGAGGATTGTCTTAGCTCGCTGTCCGGACTGGCGAGAAGGCTAGGAGTCCGTGTCCCGCAGACTTTCCCGGACGCGGGGGGCCTGCTTACCCTGGCTCGCGTGGTCCAGGCACCATGTCGGCCTGAACGGGCATGGCTATCTGCCTCGGGGATCGAGACCGCTCAGTATGCAGCACGTACCCTCTTCGACGCATGGCAGGCTGTCAACCGGGCCGAAGCAGGCGCGAGCGCCTACTACACACCAGCGGTGCTCGAGATAGATGTGGAGACTCTAGTCGGCCGTTTCGGCAGCGAGCATCACCGTCTGGGCAAGCTATCCGCGGAGTACCGGGCTGACAAGAAGACTGTTGCCAGCTTCACTAGGGACGGGGTGAGCAAGGACGGCGCGCATCAATACCTCGGTCTCGCCGTTGCGTGGAAGCAGGCTATGGCTGCGCTGTCGGCTGCAGAAGCAGCCCACGCGGCCATCCTCGGGACGTACTACACAGGCGGGTCGACAGACTGGAACCGGCTCGGCAGCGCCCTGAGCCTGGCCGACACCGTGATCCGCGCGGCAGACGGGCAGGATCTGGCGGGTGCAGCCGGCTTCATCGGGCGTGACGCAGTTCCTGATGCGGTGATCACCGAGATCACCGACGCCATTATCAGGGACCTGAACGCCTGGCATGCGGCCCTGCGGCCGATAACCGCTGAGCGCCCGGAACTGGTGAGCGGTGGGATCACCGACGCGATCGGCTGGCTGCGCGCTCACCTTGAGCCATTGCATTTCGCCGCCAGGTTCACCCATGAGGTCAGCCAGGCCGTCGGCCATCCGCTGACGGCCGGCCGAGCCCGCTACCTGGTCGGGTTGGGGGATGCAGCAGATGCTGCGCACGGGCGCCTGATCGAACGGCATGCCCAGTTCGCCGACACGTTCCGGGACCTGTATGCCGGTGCCCGAACGGATGTCGACGCAGTCAGGTCCGCAGTCGAGTGGGCGCGGCAGCTACGTGTCATGGTCACCGGTGCTGACGCGCCGCTCAGCCCGGCGCAGGTGAAGGCAGCCGATGGCGCGGTCCCGGTGAGCCAGCTGGCCGCAGCGGCTGACGCCTGGCAGCGTGCCCAGGCCACACTCGTGGAGGCGTTTGACGTTTATCGGAAGCCAGATCTCCTCAGCGAACTCGACGACTTCGACGAGGCGCGTGATCTGATTGCAGCGCTTCGGCAAGACACCGGCGGGAAAGAGGAATGGCACGTCTATCAGACCTGCCGCGCAGCGCTAGACGCGTACGGCCTCGATGTCGCTGTCGAGTTCTGCATTTCCGAGTGCCTGCCGGCCAAGCAGGTTCCACAGGTCATTGAACGGGCGGTCCTGCAGGAGTGGGCCGAGCACCATCTCCGGACCGACCCGGAGCTGTTCGCGCTGCGCGCGGTAGACCGGGACGCCCTGGTCGACGAGTACCGGCAGTTGGACCGTGCGCTGATCGTGGCAGCGACGGGTGGCATCATCCGCGCTTGTAACGCGCGGAGGCCCCGCACCGACATTGGCGAATCCGCGATCATCCACCGCGAGGCGGAGAAGAAAAAGAAGCACATGCCGGTGCGGACCTTGATCGAACGCTCGCGCCACGTCACCCAGGCGATCAAGCCGTGCTTCATGATGTCGCCGCTCGCAGTCAGCCAGTACCTGCCAGCGGATCTGCACTTCGATGTCGTCATCTTCGACGAGGCTAGCCAGGTCAGTCCGGGGGACGCTATCAACTGCATCTACCGCGGTTCGGCCCTGATCCTGGCGGGGGACCAGAAACAGCTGCCGCCGAGCAATTTCTTCACTCGCACTACCGCTGATGATGAGGAGGAATGGTCTGAGGATTCCGACGACACCGCGGAGTTCGAGTCGATCCTCGATCTGGCCAAGGCGTCGGGGGCGTTCCGGAGCCTGACGCTGCGCTGGCACTACCGCTCCTTGCATGAAGCGCTGATCGCGTTCTCCAACGCCTCGTTTTACAGAGGCAAACTCATTACCTTCCCCAGCACGCACAGCGACGGGCCCGACGTCGGCGTGGAACTGTTCTGGGTAGACGGAACCTACCGGCGGGGAAGCTCCCGGGATAACCCCGACGAGGCCGCCAAGGTCGCCGAACGGGTGATTCACCACTACGACACGCGGCCATCCCTCAGCCTCGGAGTGGTCACCTTCAGCGAGGCCCAGGCTGAGGCCATCGAGATCGCGGTCAACAGGGCCCGGCAAGACCGCCCCGACTTGGACCGGTTCTTCACCAACGACCGGTTGCGCGGATTCTTCGTCAAAAGCCTCGAATCAGTGCAAGGCGACGAGCGGGACGTGCTGATCTTCTCCGTCGGTTACGGGCCCGACGAGAACCGCAAAATCACCATGAACTTCGGACCGCTCAACAAGCAAGGAGGCTGGCGGCGGCTCAATGTCGCCATCACCCGCGCCCGCTACCGCAACGAGATCGTCAGCAGCATCCGGGCCAGCGACATCCCCGAGTCCGTTACCACCGAAGGGCTACTGCACCTGCGCCGCTACCTCGACTACGCCGCACGCGGCATGGCAGCTCTGGCTCTCGACACTTCCTTCGGAGGCGACGCCGAATCCCCATTCGAAGAATCGGTCATCACTGTCATCCGGTCCTGGGGATACGAGTTCACTCCGCAGGTGGGCACCGCCGGATACCGCATCGACATAGGAATCCGCCATCCCGACCACCCCGGCGTCTACGCCCTGGGCGTCGAATGCGACGGATACCAGTACCATTCCTCGAAAACGGCCCGCGACCGGGACAGGCTCCGCGAGAAAGTCCTCCGCGGCCTAGGCTGGAATCTTCACCGCATCTGGGGCACCGCCTGGTACCGGGACCGCAACGGCGAAGAACGCAAGCTGCATGCTGCCATCGAACATGCCACAGCGGCACCTGTCCACGGATTGCTCACCGACGTCATCGACTCCGACGAGCGCGCACGTCCCGAGATCCAGACCGAAACAGCCACCTTCGACCAAGCCCCACCATGGGCATTCCCCTACATCACCGCGCAGGTGCCCCGCCTGCAGCACTGGATCGATCCCAGCCAGCCCGGCAGCGACATCAGCATGATCCCGGGAATCCGCGCCGTCATCATGACTGAAGCACCCGTCCACACCGCCGTCCTCCAGCAACGGCTGCGGGAAGCATGGGATATCGGCCGCATAGGACCGCGCATCCGCGACAACATCGACGACGCCACGCGGCACATGGGCGTTGTACGCGACGGCGACTTCCTCACCCTCACCAGCGCCCCGCCCACTATCGTCCGCATACCCACCGACGCCTGTCGCCGCTCCGTCGAACAGGTCCACGACCACGAACTAAGCCTGGCTTTAGCCAACCTCGTCCGCGACGCAGCCGGCATCTCACACGACGAGCTCACCACGTGCGTCGCCCGGCTCTACGGCTGGACCCGGCGCGGCCCTGACATCAGCACCCGCCTGCACGAGCTCATCGCCAGTCTCCTCGCCGACGGCACCCTGGCCGGAAACGAACACAACCTCACCGTCACAGGAGCCAAGGAACGGTGATCCTCACCAAGGAGGGCTTCCCAGGCCGCGCGGGGCGGCAGGGCATCCGCCCGGGGAGAAGTCAGGGCGAAGACTTGTGAACGATGGCGGGAGTGGAATTCCCGAGATTCGAAGTAAAGCACTATTAGCTTGGAGCAGCGCCCGGCTCATCCGGGAGGAGAGCGCCCAGCCCGAGCTCATCGTCGTCGCGTCTGCCCGCCGGTGATCGCCGCCTGCGCAAGTCAGCGCCTGTGGCGCGGGGCGAGGTCGTGGCGGGCCGTCAGCGCTAGCCAGGTGGCCACGCCGGTGACCAGGGCGGGAGCCGCGGGATGCGGGCCCGCGGCAGCCACGGCGGCCGCGGCGGCCGCCATCGCGAGCAGGATCCGCAGCGCGAGCCTGGCCGGACGACCCCGCTGGACCCGTGCCCACAGATGCCGGCCAGCAGAGAGGGACTGAACGGGACGACTGTCCCTCCCCGTGGCCACCGTCGGGCCGGCCTGGAGGTCGGCCAGAACCTCGCCCCGGCCGAACCTGGTGCGCAGCGCGGTGTAGGCGGCGGCGGCCTCGGCGAACCGCTGCGGGTCGCCGCCGTCCCCGCGGTCCGGGTGGGTGGCGCTGGCGGCCCGGCGCCAGGCGGCGTGCACTTCGTCGTCGGTCAGGTCGGCCCGTGGCTCGAGCCCGAGCGCGCGGAACGGGTCGGCCGCTGCCGGGCGGCTCACGGGGCTGGCTCCGCGCCGAACGCCTCGTCGAGCAGCGGGCTGGCGTCTGGCAGCCGGTGCGGCGGCGTCGGCGGCGTCGCGGCCGGTGTCGGCGCTGGCCGCTGCCCGGTCGCGGCCTGCCCGGCGGCCGCCGGTGCCGCCTGGGCACGTACCGCCGCGGCGGGCAGGCCCGGCGTCGGCAAGGCCGCGGGGGCGGTCACCAGCCGTTTCACCTGGACGTAGGTGACGCCGCCGCGGTAGATGTAACCGGCTTGGCCGACATCGAGCGCGCGGATCAGGTCCAGGTCGACGACCGGGTCTGACCGTACCCGTGAGGTGCCCTGGTGGCTCCAGACCGGGAACTTGGCCAGGCGGCGCGTGGTCTCGGTGACCTTCCTGGTTCCGGCCAGGGCGGCAACCGGCTCGGGGTGGGGGGTGCGCAGCAGCCAGATCCCGCCGTCGGCGGTGGCGGCGATCCGGTACCGCTCGTCCTCGTCGGCGGCCAGGCTCACCCAGGACTGGGCGGACACCTGCACAGCCAGGCCCAGCGAGCGGGCCCGCTCGTACAGCTGCCAGACCGGGAGCCTGCGGGAAACGGCGCTGAACTCGTCCACGGCGAGCAGGATCTCGCGGTCGGCCCCGGGCGATGTGGCGTAGCTGGCTAGCAGGTCAACGATGGCCCGGGCCTGCGCCTCGGCCACGCTGATCTCGGCGGTGCCTTCCAGGATGCAGTACCAGGCGTCGGCGTCGCCGAACCCGCCGGGGCCGTCCAGGCCGTCGCCGAGGCGGCGCAGCAGCGTGCGGAATCGCAGCGCGATGTCGCCGACCTGGCGGGACGCCGAGCGGACCAGCGTCAGCTCGGCCTCGTGCCCGCCGGACGAGTACGCCAGGGCGAGCCAGCCGGGATCGAGCCGGGCCAGGAAGTCCGCCGCGCTGGCCGGCGGGCCGGACGGCGCGGCGACGGCCAGCCCGACCACCGCCTCCATCACGTCCGCGTAGTAGGCGGCGGCCCCCGTGCCGTGCTCGATCAGGTCGACCAGCGTGGTGGTGAGTTGCGCGGGCGGCAGCGCCCAGAGCGACAGGCTGGCCTCGTCCGGCCAGACCGCGGTGGACCGGGCCCCGGCCACGCGCAGCGCCCGCCGGGCCCGGTCGGCGATCCGCCGCGCGTCGGCCCCGCCCTTGCAGTCCAGCACCACGAGCAGCGGGAGCCTGCCCTGTCCGGCCGCGTGCCGCCGCAGCGCGGAGGCCATGAAACCCGCCCACAGCCGCAGGAGGAGCGTGGTCTTGCCGGTGCCGGTGGTTCCGATCACCACCTGGTGCGAGCGCATCCTTGAGTACGGGATGCTGGCGATCGGACGGCTCGGATGACCGACCGCCCTGATCACCGCGCCCGCCACCAGGCTTCCGTTGCGGGTAGTGAGCGGGACGGCCCCGGGGGCGGCGATCCTGGCCCGCGCGCTGCGCGCCTGGTGGCGCCATTGCCTCAGGTCAAAGGAGACTGCCGTGCCGGGGGAGAGCCCGCCGGCGCCGGTCTCCATCGAGCGGATCCGGTAGGACCAGGCCAGCCCGCCCGCGGCGAGGCCGGCCGGGATTGCGGCCGGCGCGATCGCCGCGAAGGCCGCGAGTGAGGCCGGGTGGGCGCCGTGCCACAGGGACAGCCAGGCGCGGTACGGCGCGGCCGCCACCCCGGAGGCCGAGCGGGTGGCGATGGCCGTGGCCGCGAGCCAGACCGCGAGCATCGGCAGGCACCACAGCGCCGCCCGGTAGAGTCGGCCCGGCGGCCAGCCCCTCAGCCAGGCCAGCGCGACGCCGGCAGCGGCGACCAGCGAGGCGGGCGCGGCCGCGATGATCAGCGCCGTGACCGCGGCGATCCGCAGCAGCCGGGCGATGGCGCGTAACGCGGCGCGGGCCGCGGCCAGGCCGAGCCAGCGGCCGATCATGACGCCGCCGCCCCGTGGCGGGCCGGCGCGGACAACGCCGCGCCCGGCGGCAGCAAGGCCGCAGCTCCGCCAGCACCAGAATCCATCTCTGACATCTTTCCCCAGGCAACCCTGGGCCATCGTCGCCCAAAGCGCGCACCGGCACGCCGCAGAGGACGTCCTGGCGACTCGCGGGAAGGGCAGCGGCTTGATGGTAGCCCGAGGTAGGACATGACGATTCAGGCGCTGGCGGCGGCAGCGATGATCTCCTCTGCGTATACGTGGGGTGCCTCCAGCGGCGAGAAGTGACCAGCCGACGGCAGCATCCGCAGCCGTACCTCGTCGAAGAACTCCCCGAGCCGGTCCGACCACTGGGCCGGGAACAGCGGGTCGTGAGCGGGCCACAGCACCGTCGTGGGTACGTGCACGCGCCGGTCTTGCGGCGGTGCCTGCTCAGCCAGCGAGCGTGCAACCGAGCCCGCGCCGGCCCGGTACCAGGCGATTGATGCGACGAATGCGCCAGGCGCGCAGTAGCGCTCGACGAGGCGATCGAGTGCCTGCTCACTCAGCTCGAACGACGGCCCCGACCAGTGCGACCAGAAATGTGCCAAGTACGCGCGCACGGCGCCGGGTCTGCCATCGATGAGCTGCTCGGCCAGCTCGAGCTGGTGAAAGGCCTGATACCAGAACTCGCGCTGCGCAGATGCGTCCAGGATCCGCGCTCCGATTCCGGGCAGCGGCGGCGCGATAACCAGGCCACGTAGCAGGTCGGGCCGGTCCGCCGCGACCGCCTGCGCGATGCGGCTGCCGATGTCATAGCCTGCGATGAGCACTTCGTGCAGATCGAGTTCCTCGAGCAACGCGACGATGCTGCGCGCCTGGGCGGCCGCCGAGTACGCGTCCGCCGGGCTGACCCGATGCTTGTCCGATTCCCCGAACCCGCGCAGATCGGGGACGATGACATCGAGCCCGCTGAGCCGGGAGACCACCTCGCGGTAATCACCCCGGTCCCCGGGCCAGCCGTGCAGGAGCAACGTCGGCTCCCCGGTGCCCCGCCGGTCGTAGGCCAGCCGGAAGCCATCTGTCGCCTCACTCATATGCACGCCAGGAGCTTAGCGAGCCCGGGTCAGGTTCTCCCAGCCGCGACAGAGGCCTTCCGAGACGTCCCGGGGGAGCCGTCTGTGGTGGAATCACGCCGTCGTCGCGAAGGTTGTTACTGCCATGAATGTGGAGATCTGGTCTGACGTCGTCTGCCCGTGGTGTTATATCGGCAAGCGCCGGTTCGAACGCGCGGTTGCCTCCTTCGGCCATCCTGGCGAGGTCACGGTTACCTACCGGTCGTTCGAGCTCGACCCGGCCGCGCCTGCGCGCCGCACTGGGACCCATGCCGAGCATCTGGCCGGCAAGTACGGCATGACGACCGCCCAGGCCGAGCAGGCCGGCGAGCAGATGACCGAGCGGGCGGCCGCTGACGGCCTGGAGTTCCGGTTCGACCTCATCCGTAGCGGCAACACCTTCGACGCCCACCGGCTGCTCCACTTGGCCAAAGATCACGAACTGCAGCCGGAGGTGAAGGAGCGCCTGCTGCGCGCTACCTTCACCGAAGGTTTCCCTATCGCCGACAAGCCCACGCTCGCGCGCCTGGCCACCGAAGCCGGCCTGCCAGCCGCGCAGGTCCAGGCCGTCCTCGACGGGGACGCCTACGCCGACGCGGTGCGAGCCGATGAGCAGCAAGCCGCGCGCTACGGCATCACCGGCGTGCCGTTCTTCGTCGCCGACGGCAAGTACGCGGTCAGCGGCGCACAGCCGCCCGAGGTGCTGCTGCAGCTCCTGCAGCGTGCTTACGACGAGACAAGCCAGCTCACGCCCGTTGCCGTCTCGACCGGCAGTAACTCCGAAGCGAGCTGCGACGGCGATTCCTGCGCGATCGGCTAACGCGTCCACTCACAGGTCGGCTGCCGTCGAAAATCCGGCGCCAAGTCAGGCTCGAAGTCCGAGTCACGCTAGGTGATCGGGCTGGTCGGCGGACTGCGCGAGGCTTCGATATGGCCGGCTGTGCGGTTAAACGCGGAGAGAGTGATGACCATGCAGCGACCCCGGCTCGGCTGCGAGGTGGAACGCGGGCCGCACCGCAACTCCGAGCCCGAGCGCCATCGCTGTCGTTGGCACTCGGGCGGCCCAGCCTTCCGCCTGGGAGCGTGTACGGCTGCACCCGCCACACAGCCATGTGAGTGACTACTTCGGCACCGTCCGAGCAAGTCAGGCTAAAGGGCAGATGGGTGATTACGGTGACGCGCTAGCCTGCTGCCACGCGCGACACTGGCGGTTGCCCGGAGGCGGGTCTGGCGTGTCGAGCACCTCCTCGGCTGGGAGGAATCATGGTCAAGGCGGTCAATATCGCGGCACCTGGCTTTCTTGTGGTCCTGCTCGCGGCCTGCCAGGCCAGCCCGGCCCGGCAGGCCGCGGCCAACATTGACCGGCCGGTTCGCGGACCGTTCATTGCCTACGTCGTCAACCAGCGCTCGGGCACGGTGACGGCGTTCAACACCCGCACGAGAAGGGTGTTCGAGCCGATCAAGGTGGGCGGCGATCCCGTGGCCATCGCGATCACCCCGAACGGCAAGACCGCCTACGTCGTGAACGCCGGCTCAGACACGGTGACGCCGATCAGCACGGCCACCCGTGCTGCCCTCAAGCCGGTCAACGTCGGCGTCTACCCGGACGGGATCGCGATCACCCCCGACGGGAAGACCGCGTATGTCGCCAATGTTGACTCGTCGACGGTGACGCCGATCAGCACGGCCACCAACAGGGCATCACGGCCGATCAGGGTCGGTCCCCAGCCGGTAGCGATCGCGATCACGCCCGACGGCACGACCGCCTACGTCGCCCACGACCAAAACCGGGGCACGGTGACGCCGATCAATCTAGCCACGAACAACACAGGCAGGCCGATCAAGGTGGGCCCGTATCCCCAAGCCATCGCGATCGCCCCGAACGGCAAGACCGCCTATGTCGTCAACGAAGGCTCGGTGACCCCGATTGACCTCGCCACCGGCGTCCCGGGCAAGACGATCGAGCCCACGCCCGGCTATGTCCCGACCGCCATCGCCTTCACCCCACACGGCCAGACCGCCTACGTCACCACCATCGTCGTGACCGACTCGACGGTTGAGACAGACATGCCCGGGTTTATGACACCGATCCGGACCGCAACCGGCATCCCGGGAAAGCCAATCCAGCCAGGCAACAACCCGCAAGCCATCGCGATCACCCCCGACGGCACGATCGCGTACGTCGCCAACTGGCAAGGCCCAGGAACGGTGACCCCGGTCGAGATCGCCACCGGCATCCGTGAGAAGCCGATCAAGGTCGGAAGCCACCCCGACGCCATCGCGCTCATCCGCGACTGACCGCGGCCGTGCATCTGGCGCACTCTGCCAGCGGAGGGGTACGCCGACGCGAGGATTCGTGAACGGCGCCGCGGAGTGGAGTTCCCGAGACTCGAACTAAAGCGCTATAAACCTAGGTCAGCGCCCGACGGCTCAAGCCGAGCTGTGATAGTCGGCACGCCGAGGCCACCCGTCGGGGCTAGTCTTTGCTGACCAGGCCAAGCGTAACCAGGTCGTTGATCGGCTCGTCGGTACTGCAGGTGCCGAACGACGTGAACAGGCTGCGGACCGCTGAGACCGTCTCCACATCCAGGTTGCTGATCTTGGCCGCGACCTGCGCCGCGTCCCGGTCGGCGAGCTCCGCCGCGACCTGCTCCCGGCTCGCGTCATCGAGGGCCGCTGCCACCGCCAGCAGCACGTTAAGGAAACCGTGATGCTCGAAACCTGTGTCCGCGGCCCGGTGCCGTACCGCCTGATGCAGCCCGGCCGTGCATTTGAACGCCAGCCGCGCCTGAGCCAGCGTGACCAGGCAGTTCGCCAGCGTCTGGTCGTCCGGGAATGCCTCTGCCGTGCTGCCGCCGGTACGCACCTTGGCCAGGTACCGGTGGTCGTCTACGGCGCGAGCCGCGGCGGTGGTGAAGTCGCGGGCCGGGACCTCGATGAAGGCGACGGCGCCGGCCAGCGGTGCCCGGTCAAGTGCGGCAGCCACGTCCGCGACCGCGGTAGCGATGCTTTCGCAGGCGGCGGCCGGCAATTCGACTGCGCGCAGCCGCAGCCGCGGGTCAGCGAATACGCCGTCCACTGCCGCGTCCAGACCCGCGGCGCCGCCCGGCAGCACCAGCGCGAGGTCGAGTTCGGCGACGCCGGCGGCTGTGAGCGCGGCGCTTAGCTCGGTGATCTTCGTGTCGGGGCAGACGAACGGGCCGGACATCTCGCGGTACCACTCGGCCTGGTGACGCAGGTGTCCGGCCACGGCGTCGGCCATTGGCAGCGAGGCGGGCGGGAACAGCGACGCGTCGTCGAACAGGCCGCGGAAGATTGGCCACGCCACTGAAACGCCTCCTGCCCCTGCCGACGGGTGAACAGTACCCGGCGCCAGGAGCAGGCCGGCGTAGTGGCCCAACGGCGGGTTTCATGGAGGACCCAAAACGCGCCGAGAAGCGACGTTCGGCGCGCGGTCATCGGCGATCTGTTCGTATTTGGCGGCTGGGTGGCCGGTCTGGTTCACCGGGTCTTAGGGCAGGTCCGCGACGATGATCATCCGCTTGTGGTCGGAGGTCAGCGGCTGTGCGTCCTCGCCGTAGCCGGTCACGGTCGCGAATCCCGCGGCGAGGAGCCAGTCCCGTAGCTCGGGAAAGCCGAACAGCCGCTTGACAAAGTTCACCCGCCGGGCGCGGCCGTTGCGGATGATGGTCCGCTCCGCCTCGAAACGCCCGGTCAGCGCGTTCAGGCGGTAGCGGTCGACGAGCATGTCGCCATCGGGCCGCGATCAGGCTCAGCCAGCGGCTGATCACTGTGCTGCCCTGGGGCGGCCCGGCCCGGCCATCGCCGCACCGGGCGGCAGCAGGCGGATCTCGACCCGCGCTCCCGCGGTGCCGAGCGCCTTCCGTGCCCTGGTCACCGTCGGCCGCGCCGCCGGGGCGCAGAGGTAGATCACCCGCGTGTGCCGCGGCGGCCCGCCCGACGCGATCTCGGCCGCCGGGCAGCCGTAGTCACCGGTCCTGGTCAGCAGCTCCCGCATGATGGCCACGGTCCGGCCGGTGGTCTTGGGGGTCAGCTCGGCCTCGATGGCCCAGCACTCGCCCGCCCAGGGCACCGGGGCGTCCTCCGGCCAGTGCACCTCCCCGTCCGGGATGTGCTGGCGTAACCCGACCCGGCCGCCCATCCTGGCCCGCAGCCGGCGTTCGCTGCGCCAGTAACCGCCGGCCGCCGCGTACCCGGGCGCCGACTCGAGCGCCAGCCGTACCGCGGCCACGGCCCGGATGTGCGCGAGCCTGCCTAACGCCGGCGGGGCCGCGGTATACGACAGCCCGCACGCGGCCAGGCCGGCCCTGGTCAGCCAGGTCCACGGGCCGCCGGGCCCGAGCCGAGCCGATTCCGCGAAGCGCCGGCCGCGCCACCGGGCGGCGACGCCGCGCGCGCGTGCCTCGCTGACGCCGAGCAGCCCGGCGAGATGGTCAAGCTGGACGCCGTACATCTCCGCGGCGAACAGCAGCCCGGCGGCATCGCGACCGGGGCCGGAATCCGATGTCCCTGCTGCCGGGATCACCCGCTTATCACATCATGTCGTCATACAGATCGGTCACGGGACACGCGACGCGGCCGGGGGAGTGCTGGCGTCGGCGGCGGCGCTGGGGCACAATGGTGGAGCCACGGTAGGGGCTTGCGCGCCATGCCGCCACTGGCCGGCGGGATGAGGTCGTTGGGGAAGACGAACCTCGTCCGTTTGGCTGGGAGGTCTGGTGTCCGTTCGCGGCGTGCTGCAAGTCCACTCCGCCCCTCCGGCGCTGTGCCCGCACATCGAGTGGGCAGTGGCCGGGGTTGTCGGCGTGCCCGTCAGGCTGGCCTGGGTCGACCAGCCTGCCTCACCAGGGATGCTCCGCGCCGAACTGGACTGGCACGGCCGTCCCGGGACCTCGGCCTCAATCACGTCGGCCCTCGCGGGCTGGAACCGGCTGCGATTTGAGGTGACCGAAGAAGCCAGCCCGGGCTGCGACGCGGTGCGCTACAGCCACACGCCGTCCCTCGGCACGTTTTGCGCGGTCACGTCGGCGAGCGGCGACATCCTGGTTCCCGAGGCGAGGCTCCGCGCGGCCATGACGCTCGCCGCGGCGGGCGCGCCTGGCCGGTCACAGGACGGCGGCCAGCCCGCCAGCCCGGGCATGGACAGCATGCGGGATCTGCACGGCTCGCGGCATCCGGCGCTCGGCGGCTCGCTCGAGGCCGAACTCGCCCTGCTGCTCGGCCAGCCCTGGGACGACGAGCTTGAGTCGTTCCGGCATGCCGCCGACGGCGCTCCGGTGCGCTGGCTGCACGCCACCGGCTGAGAATCTCGATGGCCGGCGACATCTGCCGATACCACGGCCGGCCCCGCCGGGCATCGACTGGATAACAGCTGGGAATCGTCCCTTTTGCGGCGTGGATTTCGGTTATTGCGCCGGTTAAGGCAAGGGGCGAATTGGGATAACAGGCGCGAGCCGTGCGATCGTGGCGAACCACCGCAACTAGGCCTCTGACCTGCAGGTACGCTTAGCAAACGTTCGCAGCGACGGGTCAGACCTTCTTCGCCAAGCCGCTTGACATGCCCCTGAATACTTGTTTAACTCCAGATCTCGTTACGACCAGTAATCGTCGGTCGGAAAACCAACTCGACACCCGCCCGGAAACTGCTCTATATCCGTGCGAGGGGAAGAGGGAGATATGTTACCGCTCACGTATTCGGTGATCTCCGCTGGCTGACGCCCAGCATCGCTGCTCCGGCCACCCCCCGCCCTCAGCTACCCGCCGAGTAGGCCGTGCCCCCGCATGGCCGTGACTAGAAGGTAGCGGCCGCAATCGTAGAGCAGTGACGCGTCGAGCCGGCCCGTGGTCTGCACCTGGAGGGGGGCAACCCAACAAGGAGGCCAAGCACGATGACGCTGGCCAATGACGTCACGGACGAACACCTCAGCTTCGAGCACGACGTGGTTCCCTATATGCGCAAGCTCTACCCCGCAGCGCTCCGCATGACGCGCAACACGAGTGACGCGGAGGATCTGCTGCAGGAGACCTTCGCCAAGGCTTACGTCGCCTTCCATCAGTTCCGGCCGGGCACGAACCTGAGCGCCTGGCTGTACCGCATCCTGGCCAACACATTCATCAACTCCCGCCGGAAGGTGGGGCGCGAGCCGCCCCAGTCGCTGTTCAGCGAGCTCGGCGAGATGCAGGTACCCGAGAGCCTGTTCTCCCAGTCGGCCCGGTCCGCGGAGGAGGAGGCCCTGGACCGGCTGTCCGACTCCGAGGTCCTGCGGGCCCTGCGCGACCTCCCGGAAGGATTCAGCACCGCGGTCTACCTGGCCGACATCGAGGGATATCCCTACAAGGAGATCGCCGAGATCATGGGTACCCCGATCGGCACGGTGATGTCGCGCCTGCACCGGGGCCGGGACCGGCTCAGGGAGCGGCTCGTCGCCCACGCCCGTGGCCGGGACGAGTCGACCCGCTCGGACGGCCTGCTCCATCGGGTCCCGCGCGGCAGGCGGCGCCAGCGCTGGCCCGGCCCGGCGGTCCCGCGCCCGGCCGTCCCTCTCCCCGCCGTCCCTCGCCCCGCCCGGCCCCCCCTGGGCGGTATGTCGCTGGCCGGCCAGCGGGCGTCCTGAGCGGCCGCCCGGTCCCGGAGCGAGACTCCGGGACCGGGCGGCAACCAAGCCTGGCGCTTCGCGGCCGCGTGCGACCATAGCGGGAGGGCGGCAGGACGGGAGCGCGCGTGGCGGTTCAGAAGATCATCATCGACTGCGATCCCGGCATCGACGACGCGCTCGCCCTGGTGTTCGCGCACGGTCACCCCGGGCTCGACCTCCGCGGGATCACCACGGTGGCCGGCAACGTCGGCCTCGACAAGACCACGGCGAACGCGCTGCGGATACGGGACTTCGTGGGCATGCGCGACGTGCCCGTGGTGGCGGGCTGCCCGGCCCCGCTGCAACGGCCGGTGCTGGACGCGCGGCGGGTGCACGGCGACTCCGGGCTCGGCGCGGCCAGCCTTCCTGCGGCCTCATCCGGGCCGGCTGACGGGCACGCGGTCGACTTCCTGGCCGCCGCGGCCGGCGCGGAGCCCGGCCAGATCACGCTGATCGCGATCGGCCCGCTGACCAACATCGCGCTCGCGCTGCGGCGGCACCCGGGGCTGGTGTCCCAGGTCAGGAACTTCGTGATCATGGGCGGGTCGGCGGGCCGCGGGAACGTGACGCCGGCCGCGGAATTCAACATCGCCGCCGATCCCGAGGCCGCGGCGATCGTGTTCGGGGCCGGCTGGACCGTGACCATGGTCGGCCTCGACGTGACCTTGCAGGCCCGGGTCACCGAGACGGTGCGCGGCCGGATGCGCGGCCTCGGCCTGCTCGCCGACGACCTGCTGCTGCCGAGCCTGGCCGGGTACCGCAACGGCAGCCGGGCGCCCGGGGCGGAGCAGGCCGACGGCCCGGCCGTGCACGACGTGTGCGCGGTGGCCGGCGTGGCGGCACCCGGGCTGATCAGGTACGTGCCCGCGCGGGTGGAAGTCGAGACGGCCGGACGGTGGACGTCCGGGATGACCGTCACCGACTTCGACGCCGCGCCCGGCGACTGCAACGCCCGGGTGGCCGTGGCCATCGACACCGGCGGCTTCTGGGACCTTGTCCTCGATGCCTACGGGCGGGCCGCGGCCGGGATCGGCGCGGGCGGCGCTACGCCGCGGTGACCGTCACGTCGATGTTGCCCCTGGTGGCGTTCGAGTACGGGCACACCTGGTGCGCGGCCTCGGCCAGCGAGCGCACGGTCTCGGGCTCGACGCCGGGAATGGCGACCCTGATCGCGACCGCGAGCCCGTACCCGCCGCCCGGAATCGTGCCGATCGTGACATCGGCCTCGACGGTGGAGTCGCTGGTGTCCACGTCCTGGCGGCGGCCGACCACGGCAAGCGCGCTCTGGAAGCACGCCGCGTAGCCGGCGGCGAACAGCTGCTCGGGGTTGGTGGCCCCGCCCGGCCCGCCCATCTCCTTGGGCGGCCGCAGGTCGAGGTCGATGATGCCGTCGTCGGAGACGGCGTGCCCGGACCGGCCGCCGGTCGCGGTGGCCCGGGCGGTGTAGAGCGGCTTGGTCAGCGATGTGGTCACGACGGCTCCTGTCGGTTCGGGGGTCTATGGGTGCAACCGCGCCCCTTCCCGGCGGATTCCTGCGTAACCGTAGGCTGGCGGGATGACTGGCCAGCCACCCGAGCAGGCGCTCTCGGCGACCGAGCGGACCCGGCACCGGCGACTGCGCGAGCAGGGCCGGGCCGACCGGTCCGAGCTGTTCGCGGTGCTCGCCGCCGGCCTGGTCGCCCATCTCGGCGTGCTGGCCGACGGCGCGCCGATGGTGGTGCCGACCGGCTACGGTTTCGACGAGCACCACCTGTACCTGCACGGATCGGTGGCCAGCCAGAGCCTGGCCGGCCGGGAGCCCCTCGCGTGCGTGACGGTGACGGTAGTGGACGGCCTGGTGCTGGCCCGCTCGGTGTTCGAGCACGCGATCAACTACCGCAGCGCCATGATCTACGCCACGCCGCGTGCGGTCAGCGACCCGGAGCGGAAGCTGCACGGACTGCGCTGCCTGTCCGAGCACCTCGCGCCCGGCCAGTGGGACTACGCCCGCCGGCCGAGCCGCAAGGAACTGGCCGCCACCCGGCTGCTGGCGCTGTCGCTGGACGAGGCGTCGGTCAAGATCCGTACCGGCCCGCCCGACGACGGTGACAGCCCCGACGCGAAGCTCGGCCTGTGGGCGGGCGAGCTGCCGATCAGCGCGGTGTGGGGCGAGCCGGTGCCGGATCCCGCGCTGCCCGCCGGCGTCGGCGTGCCGGCCCACCTCGGCCGGCGGCCGGCGCCTCGGTCTACCCGCCGGGCGGCGCGGTGGCGGACCCGGCGGCCGGCGCAGCGGCCTGCCCCGCTACCTGACGCGCTCGAGTATGACGACCGGGATCTGCCGCGTCGTCTTCCTCTCGTAGTCGGCGAAGCCCGGGTTGGCCCGCTTCCAGGCGGCCCAGATCGGCTCCCTGGTCCCGGCGTCGGCCACCCGCGCGGTGAGCTCGATGGTCTCGCCGCCGACCTCGGCCCGCACCCGCGGGTTCGCGACCAGGTTGTGGTACCAGTCCGGGTTCGTCGGCGCGCCCCCCTTGGAGGCGAACACCGCGAAGCTGTCCCCGATCGCCTGGTACATCATCGGGTTCACCCGCTCCTGGCCGCTCTTGGCGCCGACCGTGTGCAACAGCAGCAGCGGCGCGCCCTCGAACGGGCCGCCGACCTTCCCGCCGTTGTCGCGGAACTCCTCGATGATCTTGCTGTTGAAGTCCTCTGGCACGCTCGCTCCCTCGCTGGTCTCAGAGCGGGATGTTACCGTGCGCGCCGCGCCGGGCCGGGGCTTCGGCGATCGCGCGGACGATCGCCTGCCGGGTCTTGTCGGGCTCGACGATCTCGTCGATCACGCCCAGCGCGATCGCGCGGGGAAGCCCGCCGGCCTCGCGCTCGTGCTCGGCCGCGAGCTGGGCCTCGAGCTCGTGCCGCTGGTCGGCGGGCGCGGCGGCGAGCGTGCGCCGCTGCAGGATCCGGACCGCCGCGACCGCCCCCATCACCGCCACCTCCGCGCTCGGCCAGGCGAACACGCGGGTGGCGCCGAGCGAGCGGGAGTTCATCGCGATGTACGCACCGCCGTAGGACTTCCTGGTCACCAGCGTCACCCGGGGCACGGTGGCCTCGGCGAACGCGTGCAGCAGCTTGGCGCCGCGCCGGACCACGCCGTCCCATTCCTGGCCCACCCCGGGCAGGTACCCGGGCGTGTCGACCACGACGACGAGCGGCACCCCGAACGCGTCGCACATCCGGACGAACCGGGCCGCCTTTTCCGCGGATGTCGTATCCAGGCAGCCGCCGAGGCGCAGCGGGTTGTTGGCGATCACGCCCACCGTCCGGCCCGCCAGCCGCCCGAGGGTGGTGACGATGTTCGGGGCCCACCGCGGATGCAGCTCCACGCCGGGATCGTCCAGCAGGCCGGTGATCAGCGGGCGGACGTCGTAGGCGCGCCGCGGGGAGTCGGGCAGCATGGCGGCGAGGTCGGTGTCCGACGTGACGGCTTCCGCGGCCTCGTCCCGCTCCGGCCGGCCGAGCAGCAGCGCCAGGCGCCTGGCCTGGCCGATCGCCTCGGGATCGGTCTCCGTCACCACGTGCACGACGCCGGAGCGCCGGCTGTGCGGCTCGGGACCGCCGAGCCGTGCGGAGTCGACGTCCTCCCCGGTCACGCTGCGCACGACATCGGGCCCGGTGACGAAGATGCGGCCCTGGCCCGAGAGAATCACCAGGTCGGTCAGGGCCGGGCCGTAGGCGGCGCCGCCCGCGGCCGGGCCGAGCACCACCGAGATCTGCGGGATCTTGCCCGAGGCCAGGGTCATGGCGGCGAAGACCGTGCCCACCGCGTGCAGGCTCTCCACGCCTTCGCGCAGCCTGGCCCCGCCCGAGTGCCACAGCCCGATGATCGGCGCTCCGGCCTCGATCGCGCAGTCGTAGGCGGTGACGATCGCCGCGCAGCCCGCGCTGCCCGTCGCGCCGCCCTGCACCCGGGGGTCGCTGGCGAACGCCACGGCCAGCATGCCGTCGATGGTCCCGGTCCCGGCGAGCACGCCGCTGTCGTCCGCCGGGAGGAGCAGCGACAGCGATCCCGGGTCGAACAGGGCCTCAAGACGGACATGCGGATCCCGGGGCAGACCCTGGCCATTCTGGGCCTGGGCGGCCTGGGTCGCGTTCCTCTCCGATGCCTGCGGGGGGATGTCCAGGACTGTTGTCACGTTGGTCTCCTCGGGTCGGGCGGGCGAGCTCGGCTCACCGGGCGGGCCCGGCTCAGGCAGCGGTGAAGGCGAGGGCGACATTGTGCCCGCCGAAGCCGAACGAGTTGTTGAGCACGGCCATCGGGGCGCTGCTCCGTGGCTGGAGCTTCGTCGGCTCGGTCGCAATGTGGATTCCGGCGTCGTCGTCCGGGTCCTCCAGGTTGATGGTGGGCGGGGCCACCCGCTCGCGCAGGGCCAGGATCGCGGCCACCGACTCGACGGCGCCCGCGCCGCCCAGCAGATGACCGGTCATGGACTTGGTGGCCGAGATCACGACCCCGTCGGCCGCCGCGCCGAGGGCCGTGGCGATCGCCTGGCACTCGACGACGTCGCCCGCTGGCGTGGAGGTGGCGTGCGCGTTCACGTGCGTGACCCGGTCGGGGTTCAGGCCGGCGTCGGCCAGCACCCGCTGGATGGCGAGCACCACCCCGGAGGCATCGGGATCGGGCTGCGCGATGTGGTGCGCGTCGGCGGAGTAACCGACGCCCGCCGCGACCGCGTGCACCCGCGCGCCCCGGCGCGCCGCGTGCTCGGCGGACTCGAGCACGACCATGCCCGCGCCCTCGCCGAGCACGAACCCGTCCCGGCCCTTGTCGAACGGCCGTGAGGCGCGCTCCGGCTCGTCGTTGCGGGTGGACAGGGCGCGCATGGCCGCGAACGCCGCGATGTTCAGCTGCATGATCGCGGCCTCGGTCCCGCCGGCCAGCACCACGTCGGCGCGGCCCGACCTGATCATCTCCATCCCGTAGCCGATCGCCTCGGCGCCGGACGCGCACGCGCTGACCGTGGTGTGCACGCCAGCGCGCGCGCCGAGCTCGATGCTGATCCACCCGGCGGAGCCGTTCGGCATGAGCATCGGGACCGTGTACGGCGAGAGGCGCTGCCAGCCCTTCTCCTTGAGAGTGTCGTAGGCGGCCAGCGTGGACGCGACGCCGCCGATGCCGCTGGAGACCACCACGCCCAGCCGTTCCGGCTCGACCTCGGGCGAGCCCGCGTCGGCCCACGCCTCGCGCGCGGCGACGATCGCGAACTGCTCGCACCGGTCCAGGCGGCGCGCCTGGACCCGGTCGATCAGCGTGGCCGGGTCGACGGCAGCCCAGGCGGCGATCCTGGCGGGCAGCTCCTGGGCCCAGTCGTCGGTCAGGCTGGTCACGCCGCTGCGCCCGGCCAGCAGCGAGTCCCAGGTCGACGGGACGTCGGCGCCCACGGGCGTGATCGCGCCGAGCCCGGTGACGACGACGTTCATTCGGTCTGTGCCCACTGTGATCGTGCTCCTCAGGTCGGGCCGCGCGGCGCCCTGTGCCGCGCGGCCAGGCGCGCCGCGCCGGTTATGTGGCCCAGTCAGGCCGACACGGTCGACCGCCGGACGTAATCGACCACGTCCTGAACGGTCTTGAGGTCCTTGAGCTGATCGTCGGGAATCTCGACGCCGAACTTGTCCTGGGCCGCTACCGCGATCTCGACCATCGAGAGCGAGTCGATGTCCAGGTCGTCGACGAACGTCTTCTCCGGGGTGACCTGGTCGGCTGGGACGCCTGCCACCTCGTCGACGATCTCGGCGAGGCCCGTCAGGATTTCCTGGTCGGTCATGGCCATGGGTGGTGCACTCTCCTTCGTTGTTTCGTACTGAACCGATCTGGCCCCGGGTGCCCGGGGCCTGGTCAGGGTACCTTGATCACCTGGCCGGCGTAGCAGATGCCAGCGCCGAAGCCGAGCAGCAGGACGTGGGCGCCGGACGCGATCTCGCCGCGTTCCAGCATCCGGGACAGGGCCAGCGGGATCGACGCCGACGAGGTGTTGCCCGCGGTCACGATGTCGTCGGCCACCAGCGCCTGCGGCGCGCCGATCCGGCGCGCGATCGCCTCGACGATCCGCAGGTTGGCCTGGTGCGGGACGAAGGCGGCCAGCTCGGTCGGGTCCACGCCGGCTCGGGCGCAGGCCTCTTTCGCCACCGGGTGCAAGGCGGTCGTGGCCCAGCGGAACACGGCCTGGCCTTCCTGGATGATGAAGCCGTTCCGGTCCGGTATGTAGATCTTGTCGGCCATGTCGCCCGCGCTGCCCCACACGACCGGCCCGATGCCGGCCTCGTCGGGGTCGGTCACCGGGCCGACGACCACCGCGCCCGCGCCGTCGGCGAAGATGATGCAGGTGGAACGGTCGGTCCAGTCGACCCACTGGGACAGCTTCTCGGCGCCGATGACCAGCACGTTGCCCGCGGTGCCGGTCCGTACCGCGTCGCTGGCGCTGGCCAGCGCGTAGCAGAACCCGGCGCAGGCCGCGTTCATGTCATAAGCGCCGGGCGCGGCGATGCCGAGCCTGCGGGCCACGGTCGCCGCCGTGTTCGGGATCTGCGCCTCCGGGGTGCAGGTGGCGACGATGACCAGGTCGATGTCTTCGGGGGAGAGGCCGCTGGCCGCGAGCGCCTTGCCGCCGGCCGCGACCGCCATGTCGGCCACGGTCTCGTCCGGGCCGGCGATCCGGCGGCTGGCGATGCCGACCCGGCTGCGGATCCACTCGTCGCTGGTCTGCACCGTCGCGGCGAGCTCATCGTTGGTGACGACCCTGGCCGGCTGGTAGCCGCCGAACGCCAGGATCCGCGCGCCCGCCGAGCCTTCGGTCAGTCGCATCCAGCTCTCTCCTTCACTCGGTACCTTCGGGCTGCAGCCGCACCAGCGGCTGGCCGGCGCTCACCGGGTCACCGTCCTCGACCAGCCATTCGATGATCGTGGCCGGAAACGCCGGGGAGATCGTGTGGTTGCCGCCGCGCATCTCGACATGCCCGAGGTCGGCGCCGCTGGTGACCGTGGCGCCGGGGGCGGCGGGAGCTCCGTCGGCGGGCCCGGCCCGGAACGTGCCGGCGAGCGGCGCGACGATCAGCCGCCAGTCCGGCGCGTGACTGTCCGTGTGGGTGTCGTGGCTGGCCGCCAGCAGCGCGCGGGCCTCGTCGAGGTCGCCGGGGGTCTTCAGGCCGAGAGTCTTCACTCCCGGCAGCCCGCGGCGGGCCAGGCCGGTCAGCGTGCCGGCCGGGGGAGCTCGATCAGCGCGGTGACGCCCAGCGTGGCCATGCCCTGCATGCACAGGTCCCACCGGACCGGCGCGCTCACCTGGGTGACGATCCGTTCCAGCCAGTCGGGGCCGCTGCGGACCACGCTGCCGTCGCGGTTCGACAGCAGGGCCAGCGCCGGGCTGCGCACGGCCAGGTCAGATGCGGCCGCCCGCAGCGCGTCCACGGCCGGCGCCATGTGCCTGGTGTGGAATGCGCCCGCCACCGAGAGCGGGCGGAGCCGGGCGCCGGGCGGCGGATCGGCGGCGAACGCGGCCAGCTGGTCCATCGTGCCCGCGGCGACGATCTGGCCCGCGCCGTTGACGTTCGCCGGGGTGAGCCCGCTGGCCTCGATCGCGGCCAGCACGGCCTGCTCGTCACCGCCGAGCACCGCGGTCATCCCGGTGGCCTCGGCCGCGGCGGCCCGCGCCATGGCCTGGCCGCGCACCCGCACCAGGCGGATCGCGTCGGCGGGCTGTACTATCCCCGCGATCGCCCCGGCGGCCAGCTCACCCACGCTGTGCCCGGCGGCGGCACCGACGCCGGCCGTCGTGGCCGCGTCGGCAAGCTCGTCGGCCTGGCCGGGCCCGCCCAGGAACTCGGCCGCCACGGTGACCGCGGCCGCGACGAGCAGCGGCTGAGCGATCGCGGTGTCCCTGATCTCGTCGGCGTCGGCCGTGGTCCCGCACCTGATCAGGTCGCATCCGGCCAGATCGGACAGGGAGCCGAGGCGTTCGGCAAACCCGGGCAGTTCCAGCCATTCCTGCAGGAAGCCCGGTGTCTGCGCGCCCTGACCCGGGGCCGCAAGGAGAAGCATCTTTCTACCCTGCACTGTAGAACTTCGCCATATGAATGCCGAAGCGTACGAAGTTACTCGGTATGGTCCTGGAGGAATCCTACAAATCATGTTCGCTTGTGTGGCGGGCGGCTGTGCGCCAGGCGGCCCAGGACGACCGCTACCCAGAGCGTGAACCCGCTCCGGCCGTCGCCGGGGATCAGGCCGGTGAGCTCGCTCACCCGGCGCAGCCGGTAGCGCACGGTGTTCGGGTGCACGAACAGCAGCCTGGCGGTCGCCTCGAGCGAATTGCCCTGTTCAAGGTAGGTCACGACGGTGTCGAGCAGCGCGGCCCCGCCGCTCAGCAGCGGTTCGTACACCTCGGCCAGGAGCTCGGCGCGCGCCTCCTCGTCACCGTCGAGCGCGCGCTCGGGCAGCAGGTCGGAGGCCTCGACCGGCCGCGGCGCCTCGGGCCAGGCGGCCGCCGCGCGCAGGCCGGCCAGCGCCGCGCTCGCGGACAGCGTGGCCGACTCCAGGTCACCGACGACCGGGCCGACCACGACCGCCCCGGCACCGAACCGCCCGGCCAGCAGCGCCGCCGCCTTGACCGGGTCGGCGGCACCGCCGAGCACCACGACCAGCCGGTGCCCGTGCACCCCGGCGAGCAGGTCGAGCCGGGCCCGGCGAGCGATACCCCGCAGCTCGTCGATCAGGCTCTCGGGCTCGCTGCCGTCGGCGTTGCCCGCGATCACCGCCACCGGCCCGGCCGACCAGTTCAGCGCGGACGCCCAGGACTGCAGGCCCTCGTCCACCTCGCCGCGGACCAGCGAGTCCACCACCAGCGCCTCCAGGCGGGCGTCCCACGCGCCGCGCGCCTCGGCGGTGCGCGCGTAGACCTGCGCCGCGCCGAACGCGATCTCCCGCGTGTAGCGGAGCACGGCCTCCCGCAGCTCGGCCTCGCCGCCCGGCGCGGCCAGCTCATCCACCTGCGCCTCGACCACGTCGATGATCACGCGCGCCATCTCCACGGTCTGCTGCAGGCTGACCGCGCGGGCCAGTTCCCGCGGCGCGGTGCCGAACACCTGCCCGGCGACCGCGGGGCGGCCGCGCTCCGGGTGCTTGATCCAGTCCATGAACGTGGCCAGCGCGGCCTGCGCCACCAGGCCGAGCCACGACCGGTTCTCGGCCGACATGGCGCGGAACCACGGCAGCTGGCGGTCCATCGAGGCCATGGCGGCGGTGCTCAGCGTGCCCATCGACCGTTCGAGCCTGCGCACGGTCTCGTCGCGGACCCGGGCTGTCGGGCCGCCGTCCGCCGGAGTCCGCTGCGTTGCCGTCATGCGGCCAGCGTGCCACGAGACGGCCGTTCCAGCCGAACGCCACCCCCGGCTGGCCGGCCGGTGAGGCGGTTTGACCAGCGGAGGCGATCAGGGAATCCCAAATGTCGGTTTGCTTCTGGGCCGTGGCAACCGGAAGAGTGAGAACATGAGACCGGCGATGCGCATCTGCCTGGCCTTGGCCGCGGTCGTCGCCTTAGGCGCGCTGTGCGGGGCGCTGGCGGTGTCCTTCCAGTCCGGGCGGCCCGGCCGGCCGGGGCGGCACAGCACGGGGCACCCGGCCCGGGTCGGCCCGGTGGCGGCCAGCCAGCAGGCCAGCCCGGGGATGCCCGCCGGGGCCCCCGGTTACTCGCTCAGCACCCTCGACGACGCCAGCGACCTGACCTTCAACCGGCTGCTCGGGATCAACAACCTCGGCCACATCGCGGGCTACTTCGGTTCCGGGGCGGCCGGCCACCCGCCCCACGGCTATATCGTGCGTCCCCCGTACAGCCGGGCGGAGTACCAGAGCCTCAGCTTCCCGGGCTCGGCGCAGACCCAGCTCACCGGGCTGAACGACGAGGGGGTCCAGGTGGGATTCTGGTCCGCCCGCAGCGCGGCCGGCCGCCCCGGCGGCGACGCCGGCTGCTACCTCATGGGCGGCCGCTTCCACCCGGTCAGCTTCCCGGCCCGCGGCAGCAGCAGACCGCCGGTGAACCGGCTGCTCGGCGTCAACGATCACGACATCGCCGTAGGCTTCTACGCCGACGCCCGGGGCCTCGCTCACGGGTACCGGTACGACATCGCGACCAGGAGGTTCACCCTGGTGGCCGTGCCCGGCGCGAGCAGCGTGGTGGCCGCGGCGATCAACAACTCCGGCACCGTCGCCGGGTTCATCGCCACGCCTTCTGGCGGGATCGCCGGGTTCGTGCTGGGGCCGGCCGGGCCGCCGTCCGTGCTGAGCTTCCCCGGGGCCACGATGACCCGGGCGCTCGGCGTCAACGACTCGGGCGAGGTGGTGGGCGACTACCAGATCGGCACCGGCCGCGGCGCCAGCACCCACGGGTTCACCTGGACCGCGCGGCACGGGTTCACCACGATCGACGGCCCGGACGCCGCGGTGAGCACCACGATCAACGGCGTCAACAACGCCGGCGACCTGGTCGGCTACTACGTCAGCCGGGCCGGCGACACCGACGGGCTGCTGGCCATGCCCGGCGGGTCAGGCTGAGCCAGCCGGATGAACGCCTCCTCGGTCGCGGAGCCGGGAGCGGCGCAGTAGGCGATCAGGCGCTGGCCGGTCTCGGCGATGTGCAGGACCTGGCACTCGAACTCGAGCGGCCCGATCCGCGGATGGTCGACGCGCTTGAGCATCGGCCCGCGGACCTCGACCTCGTGCGCGGCCCACATCTCGGCGAACCGCGGCGATAGCGCGAGCATCTCGGTGACCAGGCGCTCGATCCCGGGATCGCCCGGGTAGCGGGCGTATCCGGCGCGCAGGTCGGCGACCGTGGACCTGGTGAAGCGAAGGAAGTGCTCGTCGCTCCAGATGCCATCGGCTGGTGACCGGCGGAACGTCCAGCGGATCAGGTTCCGGTCCGCGTGCCCGGCCAGGTTGCCGATGAAGTGGATGGCGAGCTGGTTCCAGGCCAGGACGTTGTAGGCGGCATCGACCACGTAGGCGGGCGTGGCGGGCATGCTGTCCAGCAGGCACCTGATGCCCGGCGTGATCTCGCGGCTCGGCCGCACCGGCTGCGGCGGGGCCTCGCCGGCCATCCGGAACAGGTACTCGCGCTCGTCGGCGCTCAGCATCAGCGCCCGGGCCAGCGCGGACAGCACCTGCCGCGAGGGGTGCGGCCCGCGGCCCTGCTCCAGCCGGATGTAGTAGTCAACCGACATCCCGGCCAGCTGGGCGACCTCCTGACGGCGCAGTCCCGGCGTCCGCCGCCGGCCCGTCCCGGGCAGTCCGGCGTCCCGCGGGGCAACCCGGGCGCGCCGGGCCCGCAGGAACGCCGCCAGCCCGGCACGGTTGCTGCGGCCCGCGGAGCCCGGCCTGGGGCCGGGGGCTGACGGGGGATCGCCCCGGGCGGCAGCGTTCATAGCCTCCAGCTTGCCACCTGCCGCAACGCGCAGGGTGGTACCGCCAGTCCCAGGCTGCGCCGGTCCCTCCCGTATCCGGGACCGTCACCGTAGCGTGACGGGCATGACAACGAAGATCGCCCTCATTACCGGAGCCAACAAGGGAATCGGGTTCGAGACCGCGCGCCAGCTCGGATCCCAGGGCATGACCGTGCTGGTCGGCGCGCGCGACGAGGAACGAGGCCGGGCGGCCGAGCGGGCCCTGCGCGATGGCGGCGCGGACGCCCGTTTCGTCCGGCTCGACGTCACCGACACCAAGTCGGTCCAGCGGGCGGCCGAGTGGATCGAAGCGGAGTACGGCCGCCTGGACGTCCTGGTCAACAACGCGGGCACCGCGAGCGTTGCGCGCCGCGGCGGCCCGCCGAGCCAGACGTCGCTCGACGACATGCGCGCGGTTTACGAGATCAACGTCTTCGGCGTGGTGGCCGTGACGAACGCGATGCTGCCGCTGCTGCGCCGCGCCGCGGCGGCGCGGATCGTCAACGTGTCCAGCGAGGTCGGCTCGATCACCTCGCAGAGTGACCCGGCGAGCCCGCTCAGCCAGATGCCGGCTTCCGCACAGTATCCGTCGTCCAAGGCCGCGCTGAACATGCTCACCGCCATGTACGCCAAGGAACTCCGGGACACCCCGATCAAGGTCAATGCGGCCAACCCCGGTTATACCGACACCGACTTCAACGACCACCGCGGATTCCGCTCGGCCGCGGAGGGAGCGGAGCCCAGCGTGTACCTCGCCACCTTGCCGGACGACAGCCCCAGCGGAATCCTGTGGGGTCACCTATGGACCACCGGCGGCGACGGCGGCTACGGCAGGCTGCCCTGGTAGGCATCCCGGTGACTAGATGACTGTCCGCGGAAGCTCGGTTCTGCGGTCCTCCGGTCGCGCGAATCACCATGATCCGGTGACGCCTCCTCACCTGGCTGGCGGCCACCCTGGTGGTGGCCCGCCTCCCGGCCGGAAATTTCGGCAGTGGATTGACACGGGCGAGCGAGCCTGGGGCGCTGCCAGCCCAACCCAACCGAAGGGAGATCCTCCGTGAGCACCGAGCAGCGAGAGACCCTCGACGCAATCCTGCGGCAGTCAGCCTTTCCCGCCGGCAGCGACGTCAGCGAGCAACGGCGACAGCTCCGGGAGCTGTTGTCAGCGCAGCCGCTGCCCGCCGAGGTCACCGTGACCCGAGCCGTGCTGGGCGGCGTCCCAGCTGGCGAGATCACAGTCGACGGAATCGAACCTCGCCACGTTGTCCTGTACTTCCACGGCGGGGTGTACGTGATGGGGGATGCCTTCCTGGCCGCTGACCTGGCCTCGCAGGTCGGCCGGCGGACCCGCGCCAAGGTCATCTCCGTCGACTACCGGCTCGCCCCCGAGTATCCGTATCCGGCCGCGGTCGACGACGCTCTGGCCGCCTACGAAGCCCTCCTGCGGGGCGGCACAGCTCCTTCGGACATCGCCTTCGCGGGAGAGTCCGCCGGCGGCGGGCTCGCCATCGCCACCCTGGTCAACGCCCGAGATCACGGGCTGCCCCGGCCCGCCGCCGCCTTTGTCATGTCACCATATGCCGATCTCACCCTGGCCGGGACGACCATGGAAACCAAGCGCGAGGCCGACCCGCTGCTCAGCCGAGAAGCCCTCCAAGCCCGAGTCACCGACTACACGGCGGGACAAGATGCCGCGCTCGGCCTCATCAGCCCGATATTCGCCGACCTGTCCGGCCTGCCGCCCCTGATCATCCAGGCCGGAACTCACGAGGTTCTCCTCGACGACGCCGTCCGCCTCGCCCGGCAAGCCGCCACCGCCGACGTCGAGGTCACCCTCGACATCACCCCCGGGGTGCCGCACGTCTTCCAGGCCTATTACCCGATCCTCGACGAAGCGGCCGCGGCGCTGGACAGAGCCGGGCAGTTCCTGTCGGCGCATCTCGCCGTTACCGAACGCGTCACCGGATAGCGAACGGCAGGGGGCGTCCGCGCGGCAGCGAACCTGATGCGATTTGAGCGGCGCGGCCTGCGCGGTTTGACAGGCTTGTGCGCGAGGATGGCGCCTGTGACGGCCAGAGTGACCGCTGGGCCAGAGCCCAGGGTGCCTGGCGTGATCGGCCGGGTCGGCGAGTTTCCGCGGCTGCGCTACATGGGGTCGAAGTACCGTCTGGTGCCGCAGCTGGCCCAGGCGTTCACCGAGCTTGGCGGGCGGACCGCGCTCGATGCGTTCTCCGGCAGCGGGGTCGTGTCCTATCTGCTCAAATCGCTGGGCTACCAGGTCACGTCCAACGATTTCCTTACGTTCCCTTCCGTCATCGCGGCCGCCACAGTGGTTAACCAGGACCAGGTCCTCGCCGGCGAGGAGATCGAGACCATCTGCGGGCGGCCGGCCGACGATCGTGACTTCATCCAGCGCACGTTCGCGGGCCTGTACTTCACCGGCGAGGATCGCGCGTTCCTCGATTCGGCTTGGTCGCACATTGACCGCATGAGCGGGCCCAAGCGCGATATCGCGATCGCGGCGCTGGTGCTGGCCGCGGCCCGCAGGCAGCCGCGCGGCGTGTTCACGTTCACCGATCTGCGGTACGACGACGGCCGGCGCGACCTGCGGCTGTCGCTGCGGGAGCATTTCCGCGGGCGGGCCGGTGACTACAACCGGGTCGTGTTCGACAGCGGCCAGCCGTGCACCGCGCTGTCCGGAGACGTGTTCGCGCTCCCGGCGCAGCCCTATGACGTGGTGTACCTCGATCCGCCTTACGCCCCGCCGCGGGACGACAACTGCTACATCAAGCGCTATCACTTCCTGGAGGGGCTGGCGGTCTACTGGCGCGGCCTGGCGATCATGGAAAATACCCGGACCAAGAAGCTGCCCAAGCGGTACACGCCGTTCTCCTACAAACACACGGTGACCGATGCGCTGCGGCGCACGTTCACGCAGTTCCAGGACTCGGCCATCGTGTTGTCGTATTCCTCCAACGCGGTCCCGGACGCGGCCACGATCGAGGCCTTGCTGAGGGAGGTCAAAGACGACGTCGAGGTCCGGCTGACCGATCACACCTATACCTTCGGCACGCACGCGGCTGCCCAGCGCCGCGCGGCGGCGGAGTACCTGTTCATCGGACGGTAACCCCGTTGCCCTGGGCCAGGCGCTGGCCGAGGGGGACCTCACGCGGACTACGGGCCCTGCTGCAGGTCGGCGCTAGGCGTAGTGCGACAGCTTGGCCCGCAGCGCCGTCGCGACCTGCCTGGTCTGATCGATCAGCTGCTCCCGGCGCCCGGCCTCCAGCCGGTACTCCGGCACGGCCACCGAGATCGCGAGGCAGCGGCCGTCGCGGTCGGCCAGGATCGGCGCGGCCACCGCCCAGATGCCCGGGTCGACCTCGGCGTAGCTCTCGCCCCAGCCCCGGATGGCGATGGTCTCCAGCTCGGCGCGCAGCCGGGCGTGCTGCGGCGGCGGCACCGCGGCCTCGATGTAACGGTCCCGCGCCCGGGCCGGCGTGCCGGACAGCAGCACCTTGGCGCCGGCGCCGGTATGCAGCGGCATCGCCTTGCCGACGTCGAAGGAGAGCCGGACCGGGTGGTCGCACTCGACGCGGTCCACGCACACCGCGGCGTCCCCGATCCGGCGCAGCACCAGCGAGGTTTCCCGGCTCGCGCTGGCCAGCCGCTCGAGGCCAGGGCGCCAGATGTCGGCCAGGTCCACGGTCGACCGCGCGACGTAGCCCATCATGATCGCCTTCGGCCCCAGCTGGTACCGGCTGTCGCCGGCCTGCTCCAGCAGCTCATGCGCCTTGAGCAGGCTCACCAGGCGGTACACCGTGCTCCGCGGCACGCCGATCGCCTCGCTGAGGCCGTCGACCGTGTGCGTGGGCTGCGCGGTGCTGAACTGGTCGAGCAGAGCGAGCAGCCGCTGGGTGCTCTGGGTGCCGCCCGGGGGCTGACGGCCGGCCGGGGACGCGGACGACCTCTGACCAGAGGCCCGGAAACTCGGCATGGCGGCCCCTTGACGGTCAACAGGGCGGCTCCTACGATTACTGCAGACTGAGACCAGATTCTCATAACGTGAGAGCCGGGGTCAAGCCATGGCTGGTAACGTTCGCGTCTATCTCCTCGACGGGGGAACGCTCGTCATCGACGGGTATCACCTCTACTGGAACGCCGGCCCGGGCGGTCCGGTCCGGTTTCCGTGCTACAGCGTCCTGATTGACCACCCGGACGGACTATTCCTGTTCGACACGGGCTATGACCTGGAGCACGTCAACAAG
Organism: uncultured Actinomycetota bacterium; assembly: GCA_963729365.1. Classification (GTDB taxonomy): domain Bacteria; phylum Actinomycetota; class Actinomycetes; order Streptosporangiales; family Streptosporangiaceae; genus JASHPR01. The sequence continues at coordinate 784,022 of CAVSNQ010000022.1, read as the reverse complement.
GTCCTGCCCTTCGAGCAGCCGCTGCAGACGCCGGAGCAGACCATCCCGGGCCAGCTGGAGCTGGTCGGCCGCAGCCCGGGCGAGATAACGCACGTGATCAACTCGCACTATCACTTCGACCACGTCGGCGGGAACAAGTTCTGCGGCGGCGCCACGGTCCTGGCCCACGAGAAGGAACTCGCGGCCAGTCACGATCACCAGCCGTTCGAGCGGCTCGGCTACTCCGACCTGAGCTTCGACGAGATCGGCCCCAGGTACGAGCTGCTGAGCGGCGACACCGAGATCGCCAGCGGCGTGCATGTGTTCGAGACGCCCGGCCACACGGCCGGGCACGTGAGCCTGATGGTCGAGCTCGGCGGGCGGCGGCCGATGCTGTTCACCGGCGATGCCGTCTACACCAGCCAGAGCCTGGAAAAGACGATCATCGCGGGGTTCCACCTGGATCCCACCGCGAGCGTGGCGTCCATGCGGCGCCTGGCCGCCCTCGCGCAGGACCACGACGCCGAGCTCTTCTACTCCCACGACGCCGACTCGTACCGCGACTGGCTGAAGGCGCCGGCGTTCTACAGCTAACTGGCGCACGACTCCCGGGAGGCACGATGCCCTCGAACTCCGCAGGCGGCGTCTACGAGATCCTCGGGCACGACCTCCGCAGGCCGGAGAACCGGTACCTGAGCGTGCCGCTGATCCGGCTCATCACCTCGGGCCGGCTGCCCGCCGAGGCGCTCAAGGATTACGCGATTCTCCGCTGGCCGTTCCAGGCGCGGGCCGACCTGCCGATGATGATCACTCATGTGGCGTTCCTCCAGGGTGACGACGCGCATCACCTGCTGGAGAACGCGTTCGACGAGATCCTGCGGCAGGCCGGCGAGGGCGATCACCCCGGCCTGTGGGTGCAGTTCGCCAAGCGGCTCGGCGCGACCCAGCAGGACCTCGACGAGGCGGCGGCGAACCCGCTGGCCGAGGTGGCCGGGTTCCCGCTGACCATGACCTATTTCTGCCGCCGCAGCGCGGAGGAGGGCCTGGCGTCCTGGTACGCCGACGAGGAGCAGCTGCCCGAGGTGCACGGCGCCACCGCCCTGGCGCTGCGCAAGTACTACGGCTGCGACGACGAGACCATCGAGTACTTCGTCGAGCACGTGCGGGCCGACATCGGCCATTCGGACGCGAACGAGGTGCTGCTGGCCCACTACTGCAACACGCCGGAACGCATAGCCAGGGCCCGCCGGGCCGCGGTCGCGACACTGTGGGCATGGCGGGAAATGCACCAGGGAATCCAGCGCGAGCTCGAGCGCCGGTACCCGGCCCTGCTGGCGGCGTGAGGCCATGCAGACGGGCAGGCGCATGCTGGCTTCGGCGGCCGAGCTGTACGCGATCGAGCTCGGCGAGGGGCCGCCCGTGCTGTTCCTGCACGGCGTGACGGCCAACGCGTACGTCTGGCTGCCGGTCATGGAGCTGCTGGCCGGCTCCTGCCACGTCGTCGCGATCGACCAGCGCGGCCACGGCCGGACCGGGCTGCCGCGCGACGGCCGGTTCGGCGCGGAGGCGTACGCCCGCGACGCGGCCGACGTCGCGGCGTTCATCGGCCCCGGCCCGGTGGTGCTCGTCGGCCACTCGCTCGGCGCCCGCAACGCGATCGTGGCCGGCGCGCTACGCCCGGAGGCCGTCGCCGGGGTGATAGCGATCGAGTTCACCCCGTTCATCGGGCCGGCCGCCTTCGACGCCCTCGACTCCCGGGTGAGCCAGGGGCCCGCCAGCTTCGGCGACCTGGGCGACCTGACCGGCTATCTGTCCTGGCGCTATCCCGGGCTTCCCCCGGACGCGGTGGCCCGGCGGGCCAGGCATGGTTACGCCGAGCGGCCGGACGGCAGGCTCGCGCCGCTGGCCGACGCCGGCGCGATGCGGGCCACCTGCGCCGGACTCCGCGAGGATCTCGCCCCGGACCTGCGCCGCCTCGGCGTGCCCGCGCTGCTCGTCCGCGGCGCCGACAGCAGGTTCGTCTCCGAAGAGGCGTTCCGGGCCGCGCGGGCGCTGCGTCCCGACCTGCCGGCCGTGGTCGTGGACGGCGCCGACCATTACGTGCCCGAGGAGCGCCCCGCGGACGTGGCTCAGATCATCAGGGAGTTCAGCGCGAAGAACGGAGGGAGCACCAGTTGACTGAGGGGATCGAGTTCTCGGTGGCGGTCGCGCTGACCGCCGACGCCGAGGGACGGCTGTCCGCCGAGGTGCCGGCCCAGGTGACCGAGCGGCTCGGGATATCGGCCGGGGACGTGCTGTGCTGGACCGGATTCTTCAGCGGCACGGTCGAGGTCTGGTCGGTGCCGAAGAGCCCGTACGCCTCGCTCGACGGTGAGGACGAGTCATGATGCTGGCCAGCGGGACGGCCGGCGAACTGCTCGGCCTGGACGACCAGGAGAGCTGGGCCGACCCGTCGGCGCATCCGGCCTGGACGGCGGTGACGTCGGGTCAGGCGCCGCCGGAGACCGTCCGGGCCCTGGTGCTGGCCCTGTACCCGGTGTTCACCGGGCGGGCCCGCTACATGCTGGCGGGCAAGGTCACCTGGCTCCGGCCGGACGACGGCCAGGAGATCTTCGCCGAGCTGCACCGGGCGCTCACCGTCGCCGACGCGGACGCCGACGCCGGATGGGCGGCCGCGGCCGGGGCGCTCGGGCTCACCGGCGCCCAGCTCGCGGCGGCTGCGGCCGCCCCGTCCGCCCAGGCGTCGGACCTGGTGACGATCGCGCGCGAGCATGGCCTCCGCTCGGCGCACGAGGGCGTCGGCGTGGCCTGGGTGCTTGACCGCCGGCTGCCGGCCCTGCTCGGCCAGCTCGCGGACGCCCTGGCCGGCCACTACGGCGTGGCCGACGACGCGCTGCGGCATTTCCGGTTCCGGGCCGGCGAGGCGGGGGCCGCTGCGGATCGCCTCGGCCAGCTGACCGAGCGGTACCTGCGGGACCCGTGGCAGGTCTACGAGGCCCGCCGGGCGGCCCGTGAGGTGCTCTGGGATCTGACCGCGCTGCTCGAGGCGGTGAGCGCGTGAGTTCCGCTGAGGCCGGCCTGCCCGGCTCGCTGCGGGACCTGGCCCGCGCGCACCGCATCCTCGACCTCGAGGGCCACAACGACATGTCGCTCGGGCACCTGTCGCTGCGGGATCCCGACGGCCGCGGGTTCTGGCTGAAGCGGGGCAACATCGGCCTGGAAGAGGTCATGGGGCCCGGCGACTTCGTGCTGCTCGACTTCGACGGCAAAGTGCTCGACGGCACCGGCATCCGGCACCTGGAATGGCCGATCCACGCCGAGATCCTGCGGTCCCGGCCGGACGTGAACGTGGTGGCGCACACGCATCCGTTCCACGCGACCGTGCTCTCGGCGACCGCGGCGCAGATCCGCCCGTACACCAACGAGGGCGTCTGGTTCGCCGACGGCGTCCGCCACTTCAAGCTCACCAGCGACCTGGTCAACACCCCCGAGCTGGGCCGGGAACTCGCCGGCGCGCTCGGCCCGACCGCCGCGGTGCTGTTGAAGAACCACGGGGCGGCGTTCGTCGGCTCGGACGTCAGGGAGGTGACGCTGGCCGGGATCTTCCTGGAGAAGGCCGCCCGGGTCCAGCTCACGCTCGCCGCGTCCGGCCTCGAGCACACGTTCCCTGACGCAGATGAGATCGGCCAGAAGCGGCTGACGATCTACCCGGACCGGGCCGTCGAGAACTTCTGGCAGTACTACAACCGCAAGCTCGACCGAGCGGAGGGCAGCACATGAAGCGGGTAGCGATCGTCGGCACGGGGACCATGGGGCCAGGCATGGCCGCGACCCTGGCCAGGGGCGGCCTGGACGTCCGCTGCTTCGATACCCTCCAGGCGGCCCGTGACCGGGTGCCTGGCGAGGTGGAGACGGCCGCCGCGGTGCTTGACCGGATCGGCGGCCCCGAGGGTGCCGAGCGCGGCACCGTCACGGTGCACGACGACCTCGCGGCCGCGGTCGCCGACTGCGACCTGGTGATCGAGGCGGTGCCGGAGAACGCCGAGATCAAGGCGAAGGTCTTCGCCGACCTGGACCGGCTCGCGCCGGCCCAGGCGATCCTGGCCAGCAACACGTCGGGCATCCCGATCACGAGGCTGGCCGAGTCGGTGTCGGACCCGGGCCGGGTCGTCGGCATGCACTGGTCCAACCCCCCGCACGTGATCCCGGTGATCGAGGTGATCGCCGGCGCGCGTACCTCGCCGGATGTGGTGGAGCGGCTGCGGGCCACGATCAGCGACCTCGGCCTGGTCCCGGTGCGGGTGCTGCGGGACGTCCCGGGCTTCGTGGAGAACCGGGTGCTGTACGCGATCATGCGCGAGTGCCTGGCGCTCGTGGACGACGGCGTCATCTCCGCCGAGGAACTCGACACGTGCGTGAAGTGGGGGATCGGGTTCAAGCTCGCGGTCATCCCGCCGCTGCAACTGCTCGACGTGGCCGGCCTGGACATCTACAACGCGGTGGGCAGCTACCTGAACTCCGACCTCAACGCCCGCGGCGACGTGAGCGAGACCATCACCTCGCGGGTGCAGCGCGGCGAGCTCGGCATGAAGACCGGATCCGGACTGTTCAGCTACACCCCGGAGCAGGCCCAGAGCCTGCGCCAGGAACGGGCGCGCCGGCTCGTCGCGGTGCGCCAGGCACTGAGCTGACGTGGTGCTCCCGAGACGGCGATTGACGTCCCGCCCGCGCCCAAGGACGCTCATTATGTCCGTGTTATCGTGACGCACCCGAGGTGCGGGTCCCCGGCGCGCCGCTGCCCGACGAGATCGTCACCATCGCGGCGGTGGCCGGCGAGATCCGCGGAAAGGACGGGCTGAGGTGGCCCCATTCAACCGCCGGCCAAGCCAGTTCGAGCCGGTCTTTACCCTGACCGCCGGGCCGACCGGGGCCACCCCGGCCACCCTGGCGGCGCTGGGCCAGCCGGTGCTCTATCACTACGACCCGGCGTTCCTTGAGCTGTACGCGGACACGGCCGAGCTGATGCGGAAGGCGTTCGACACCCGGCAGATCCCGGTCATCCTGCACGGCGAGGCGGTGCTCGGGCTTGAGGCGGCGGCGGCCTCGCTGATCGGCCGCGACGATGTCGTGCTGAACCTGGTCTCGGGCGTGTTCGGCAAGGGATACGGCTGGTGGGCCAGGCGCTACGCGAAGGAAGTCATCGAGGTCGAGGTCCCCTACGACAGCGCCGTGCCCGCCGGCAGCGTCGCGGCCGCGCTGGCCGAGCGGCCCGATGTCAGCGTGGTCTCGGTGGTGCACTGCGAGACGCCGTCGGGGACCATGAACGACCTCGACGCCATCGGCCCGGTGGTCGCGGATCATGGCGCGCTGCTGATCGTGGACGCGGTGTCCTCCTTTGGCGGCGCCGCCTGCGACTTCGCCGCGTGGGACGCCGACCTGGTCGTGGTGGGACCGCAGAAGTGCCTGGGCGGGCCGCCCGGCCTGTCGATGCTGCACGTGAGCGACGCGGCGTGGGAGCGCATGGAGGCCAACCCGGACGCCCCGCGGGCGTCGATGCTGTCGATCCTGGACTGGAAGGATGCCCACGAGGTCGACCGGCCGTTCCCGTTCACGCCCTCGGTGTCCGATGTCAACGCGCTGCACGCCTGCCTCGGGCAGTACCTGGCCGAAGGGCCGGCGTCGGTGCAGCGCCGGCACCAGGCCGCCGCCCGGTCGGCCCGGGCCGGAGCCGAGGCGCTCGGCCTGGACCTCTGGGCCGCGGACCGGTCGATCTGCTCGGACACGGTCACGGCGCTCAAGGTCCCGGCCCCGCTGGACGAGCGCGAAGTCAGGGCGCGGGCCCGGGCCGAGTCCGGGGTGATGCTGTCCGGCGGCCAGGGGGACCTGGTCGGGAAGGTGATCCGGATCGGCCACATGGGCCCCACCGCCTACCCGCTCAGCCCGGTGATCGCGCTGACCGCGCTCGGCCGGGCGCTACGCGGCTTCGGCGTGAAAGCCGACGTGGGTGCCGCCGTGGAGGCGGCGCTGGCCGCGCTGGACTCAGACAACTACCAGGAGGAATCATGAGCAGTCTGGCCGGACGGACGGCCATCGTCACCGGGGCGGCCCAGGGCATCGGGGCCGCGATCGCGGCCCGGCTCGCGGCCGACGGCGCGGCGGTTGCCGTCGCGGATATCAACGCCGACGGCGCGGCGGACATGGCGGGCAAGCTCGGCGAGCCGAGCTTCGCCGTCGCCGCTGACGTCGGCGACCCCGAGTCGGTGGCCGCGCTGCACGCCGAGGTCACGGCGCGCACCGGCCGAATCGACATCCTGATCAACAACGCGGCGATCGTTCCATTCACGGCATGGGATGAGGTGGACTTCGCCGAGTGGCGGCGCATCATGCGGGTGAACCTCGACGGCGTCTACCTCATGTGCCGGGCGTCATCGGATGAAATGCGCAAGCGCGGCTACGGCCGCATCGTCAATCTCGCCTCGAACACGTTCTTCGCCGGGACCCCGAACATGGCCGCCTACGTCGCCGCCAAGGGCGGCGTGATCGGCTTCACCCGGGCCCTGGCGACAGAACTCGGTGCCTACGGCATCACGGTCAACGCCGTCAGCCCCGGCCTCACGGCGTCGGAGGGAGTCATGTCCAGTCCGCACGCCGAGGCCTTCGACTTCGTCGGGACCCTGCAGGCGCTGAAGCGGCGCGCTGTACCCGACGACATCGCGCCCGCCGTCGCCTTCCTCGCCTCCGAGGAGGCCGGCTGGGTCACCGGCTCGACCGTCAACGTCGACGGAGGCCACGTCCGCCACTAAGAACGACCCCCAAAGGGGGAAACCATGGCACAGCTGGACCGGGCGGGCCCGCAGGCTCCTGAGGGAATCGCCGCCGAGATCGAAGCCCACTCCATCGACATCATCCCGGAGAACGAGCGGCGCGGCCGGGTCCACAGCCAGTTCACGCTGTGGTTCGCGACGAACGCCAACGTGTTCAACTTCGTGCTCGGCGGGTTCGCGATCCTGTTCGGGCTCAACGTGCTGTGGGCCCTCATCGCCTTGTTAGTCGGCACGCTGCTCGGCATGGTCTTCACCGCGCTGCACGCCGTCCAGGGGCCGCGCCTCGGCGTCCCGCAGATGATCCAGAGCCGCGGCCAGTTCGGCTTCTACGGCGCGGTTTTCATCTTCCTGGCCTCGATCCTGCTCGACGTCGGCTACCTGGCGGCGCAGCAGGTGGTCCAGGCGCAGTCGATGCAGCTCCTGGTGACCTCGGTGTCGATCCCGTGGTGGATCATCATCGTGACCATCCCGGCCGTCCTGCTCGCCATCTTCGGGTACCACTGGATCCACCGGATCCAGCCGGTGCTGACCGTGCTGTTCGCCGGCGCGCTGGTCGCGGCCGTGATCCTCACCGCCACCAGCGGCGACTCGCTGTCGAAGGGGATGACCGGCACCCACCTGTCCAGCTTCCCGATCTTCATCGCCGCCGTCGGGCTGTTCTTCATGAACATGCTGAGCTGGGCGGTGTACGTCTCCGACTACTCGCGGTACCTGCCCAAGGACGTCAGCGCGCCCAAGGTGTTCTGGTCGGTGTTCACCGGCAACTCCCTGGCCACCATCTTGTACGCGGGCCTGGGCATCTACATCACCGCGATCTCGCCCGCCGCGTCGAGCGTGGCCTCGATCGCCTCCATCGCGGGCAAGTGGATCCTGCCCATCCTCGCGCTCAGCCTGCTGGGCAGCGACGCGCTGAACGCCTACACCGGGATGCTGGCCGTCGAGAGCGTGCGCAGCACCTGGATGCGGGTGGTGGCCTCGCGGGCGGCCCGGGTCATCGGGCTGATCGTGGTCTTCGCCATTGCCACCATCCTGGCCCTGACCGGCTACAAGACGTTCCTGACCTCGTTCGAGAACTTCATCGACGTGCTGCTGTTCTTCTTCGTCCCGTGGAGCGTGATCAACCTGATCGACTTCTACATCGTCAGGAAGGGCCGCTACGACGTGAAGTCGTTCTTCTCGCCGAAGGGCGTCTACGGCGGCTGGCGGTGGACCGCGATCATTCCGTACCTGATCGCGCTCGCCGCGCAGGTCCCGTTCCTGGACCAGACCCTGTACACCGGGCCGATGGTCAAGGTGCTCGGCGGCGCCGACATCTCGTGGATCGTCGGCTGGGTGGTGGCCGGCGCCGGGTACCTCATCGCCTCCCGGCTGGTCGGCGGGGGCGCCGGGGCGCTGGCGACCTCGGGCGAGGTCCAGGGCGCGGTCACCTCGTGACCGCTCCGGAGTCCCGATGAGGGCGGTGGTCGCGGCCGGCCCGGGCGTCGTCGAGGTGGCCGACGTCCCCGAGCCGGCGGTGACCGAACCCGGCGACGCCATCGTGTCGGTGGCGGCCACCGCCATCTGCGGCGCGGACCTGCTCCCGGTGGCCGGTCACGTCCCCGGGTTCGAGTGGGGCACCGTGCTCGGCCACGAGTTCGTCGGCACGGTGGCCGAGGCCGGCCCCGACGTCCCGTTCCGGCCCGGCACCCGCGTGGTGTGCTCGTCCACGTTCTCCTGCGGCCGGTGCGGGCCATGCCGGGCCGGCGCCTCGCCGCAGTGCGAGTCGATGGCGCTGTTCGGCTACTCCGGCGTGTACCCGAGGCTGGACGGCGGCCAGGCCGACCGGGTCCGGGTGCCGAACGCCCGGCGGCTGCTGTGGCCGCTGCCGCCGGATCTCGACGACGAGTCCGCGGTGTTCGTCGCGGACATCCTGCCGACCGCGATGCGCGCGGTCGCGCGGGCCGACGTCGGCGCGGACGCCGTGCTGGCCGTCACCGGGGCGGGCCCGGTCGGGCTGCTCGCCCTGCTCGTGGCCGGCCTGCGGACCGAGCACGTGGTCATGATCGACCCGGACGGGGGCCGCCGCGCCGCCGCGGCCGGCCTGGGCGCTCCCGCGGTCCCGCCCGAGGACGCCCGCGACTGCATCGGCCGGCTGACCGGCGGGCCCGGCGCCGCCGCGGTCATCGAGGCCTCGGGCAGCGAGGCCGCGCTGCGGCTCGCCCTGGAACTGGTGGCCAGCCGCGGCACGGTCAGCGTCGTCGGCGCGCACTTCAACCCGGCCGCCCCGATTGACCTCGGCCGGATGTTCGCGAACGAGACCACGCTGCGGTTCTCGATCGGGGCGCCCACCGACGACCGCGAGCGGGCCGCGAACCTGATCCTCGGCGGCGACATCGACCCGCGGCGGATCATCTCGCACCGCCTCAGCCTGGACCGCGCGCCAGCCGCCTACGACATGTTCCGCTCGCACGAGGCCACGAAAGTGCTGCTGACGCCGTGACCCCGCCGCTCTCGGTGGCCGTGCTGGTCAAGCAGGTGCCGCTGGCCGAGGACTTCGGGCTCGGCCAGGACGGCAGGCTGGTCCGCGACACCGTCGAGCTCGAGGTGAACCCGTACTGCCGCCGCGCGATCGCCAAGGGCGCCGAGCTGGCGGCGGCGGGCCGCTGCGTCGCGTTCACGCTGGGCCCCCCGCAGGCGGGCGAGGTGCTGCGGGAGGCCGTGGCGGCCGGGGCGGACGAGGGCGTCCATCTGTGCGACCCGGCGTTCGCGGGCTCGGACACGCTGGCCACCGCGCGGGCGCTGGCCGCCGCGATCCGGTCGGCCGGGCCGTTCGACCTGATCCTCGCCGGGCTGAACTCGGTCGACGCCGACACCGGCCAGGTCCCGGCCGAGCTCGCCGAGCTGCTCGGGCTGCCGTTCGCCAGCGGCGTCCGGCAGCTGGAGATCTCCGGCGACCCCGCCGAGGCCCGGGTCACCTGCGAGCGGGACGACGGCACCGCCGAGCTCGTGGTGCCGCTCCCGGCGGTGCTGAGCGTGGCCGAGCGCCTCTGCGCGCCGGCGAAGTTCGGGCCCGAAGAGCGAGCCGCCGTCCCCGCCGAACGGATCGCGCTGGTGCGCGCGGCCGACCTCGGGCCCGGCCCGTGGGGCGCCGCGGGCAGCCCGACCCGGGTCGGGGAGGTGCGCGCGCACGAGCACCGGCGCGAGCGCCGCATCCTGGCCGGCCCGCTCGCCGACCAGGTCCAGCAGGCGGTCAAGCTGCTCGCCGAGCGGGCGGCGCTGCCCGGCCAGGTGCAGCCCGGTGAGCCCCCTGCCTCCCTCCCTGGCGCCGCCTCCGCGTCCGGAATTCCCGGTCCCGGCACTCCCGCGTCCGACACGCCCATCTCCGGCCTCCGCTCCCTGCCCGCCGGCGAGCCCGTGCCGGCCGTCATCGCGGTGCTGGAGCCGGAGCGGGCGCCGCTGGCGCGCGAGCTGCTGGGCGCCGCGGCCCGGCTCGCGGCCGAGATCGGCGGCACCGTGGTCGCGGTCAGCGCCGGCCCGGCAGGCTCGCCTGGCCCGGCCGGCCCGGCCGGCTGGCCCGGCCTGGCCGAGCTGGGAGCGTGCGGAGCCGACCACGTGCTCGTGGTCGGCTCGGCCACGGACCGCCCGGTGACCGAGGAGGACGTCGCCGCCTTGGTGGCCGCCCGGGCCGGCCCGCTGGCCGCGCGGGCCATCCTGGCCCCGAGCACGTCGTTCGGGCGCCAGGTGGCGGCCCGGATAGCGGCCAGGCTCGGGGCCGGCCTCACTGGCGACGCCATCGAGCTGACCACCGACCAGGGCCGCATGATCGCCTGGAAGCCGGCGTTCGCCGGGCGCCTGGTGGCGGCGATCTCCGCCGACTCCGCCGTGCAGATGGCCACGCTGCGGCCCGGCGCCTTCGCGCCCCTGGCCGCGCGGCGGGCGGTCGCGACCATGTCGGTCGCCGTGGTGGAGCCGGCCGGCGCGGTCCGGGAGATCGCCAGGACCCGGGATGCGGGTTCCGCGCCGCTGGTGCGGGCGGACTGCGTGCTCGCGGTCGGCGCCGGGGTGCCCCCGGAAGGCTACGGGCAGCTGACCCGGCTGCGCGAGCTGCTGGGCGCCGAGCTCGTCGGCACCCGCAAGGTGACCGACCGTGGCTGGCTGCCACGCAACCGGCAGGTCGGCCTGACCGGGCACTGGCTGAGCCCGCGGCTGTACCTGGCGCTCGGGGTGTCCGGGAAGTTCAACCACCTGGTCGGCGTCCGCCGGGCCGGCACGGTGCTCGCGGTCAACACCGACCCGCACGCCCCGGTGTTCGACGGCGCCGACATCGGGATCGTCGGTGACTGGCTGGAGACCGCGGGCCTGCTCACCGAGTCCCTGAGCGCCCGGGCCCGGCATTAGCGTGGCCGGCCCGTTGACGCGCCAGCAACGACAGCGATGACACCATCCACGCTTACCTGTATCGGAATAGCGGAATAGCGGCATCCGCAGGAACGTCGGCCGCCCGCCCGGGGACGCCGGATAATGATCTTAAATGTCGAGGGTTTTCAGCTCCCGGCGCATCACCTTGCCGGTGGACGTCTTGGGCAGGTCGGGCACGAATCGGACCGAGCGGGGCAGCTTGTAAGCGGCCAGGTGCGGCCGGCAGTGTTCGATGATCTCGGTCTGGGTGGCCGCAGCGCCGGGACGCAGCACCACATAGGCGCGGGCCAGTTCACCGAGGGTCTCGTCGGGTACCGAACCGACGGCGACCATCGCCACGGCAGGATGGGCGGCTACGACGCGTTCGATCTCGGCCGGGTAGACGTTGAACCCGCCCGTGATGATCAGGTCTTTCCTGCGGTCGACGAGGAAGTAGTGGCCCTCGTCGTCACGGGTGGCGATGTCGCCGGTATGCAGCCAGCCGTCGGGCTCGATCGCGGCTTGCGTCGCCTGCTCATTGCCGTAGTAGCCGAGCATCACGAACGGCCCGCGAACCATCAGTTCGCCCGGCTCGCCGTCGGGGACCGTGATGCTCGCATCGCCGAGCGCGGCCACCCGGGCCTCCAGCCCGGGAAGGGCAAAGCCGATCGAGCCATGGACGTTGGGGGCGTAGGCGCAATTGCTGGTGCCCGCGCCCCCCAGTTCGGTCATCCCCCAGAGTTCCAGCAGGGGTGCCCCGGACTGGTGCTCCCATTCCTGCATCTTCGCTACCGGCATGGTCTGGCCGCCTACGGCACAGGCCCGCAGCGAGGTCAGATCGGTACCGGCCAGGGACGGGTCGGCGAGCATCATCGCGTACATGGTCGGCACGCCGTCGAACACGGTCGCGCGATGGCGCTGGATCTCAGCCAGGGCCAGGGCAGCATCGAAGCGCTCCATCATCACCAGCGTGGCGCCGGCCATGAAGGTGCCATTCATCACGACGTTGCCGTAGACGTGCGGCAGGGGGAGGGCGTTGAGCAGCACATCGCGCTCGGTCCGCGTCTGGACGGCGAACAGCGCGGCGGTGTTGAGAAAGACGGCCCGATGCGACTGCATCGCCCCCTTGGGGTGGCCGGTGGTGCCAGACGTGTAGCCGATCGTGGAGAGGTCGGCCGGCGCTGGCCTGGGTAGGTCCGGCACTGCCGCGGCGCTGCCGAGGAGATCGTCGAACGGGGTAACGCCACGGCCGGCCGGGTCGAAACTGATGACCCGGCGCAAGGTGGGCACGGCCCGGGTCAGGCCGACGATCAGCTCGGCCTTCTCGCCCGCGGTGAAGATCGCCGCCGCGCCGCAGTCGTTGAGGACGAAGGCCACTTCTTCCGGGGTCAGCATCACGTTGATCGGGTTGACCACCGCCCCGGCCCGCAACGCCGCATGGTAGGCGACCACCCACTCCCACCGGTTGGGCGAGTAAAGCGAGACGCGGTCGCCGGGCCGCACGCCAAGTTCGTACAGGCCGCCGGCCACACGGGCGCACAGGTCGTCCAGCGCTTGATAGGTCAAGGTCCGCCCGCCGGCGATAAGCCGGCTTGGTTCCGAAACGCTGGGCCGACCGCACCAAGATCATGCCCAGGTCGGCCTGGATCGGGCCGATTCCGGCCAGCACCGGGTCGATGGTCGTCTCAGCCATGTTTCCCCCTTGGCAGCAGCCTCGGGGCCCCGGTCGGTCGCGGCTGACCCGGAGCCCTGCTATGGCCATGTACCCGCCCGGGAGTTGGCTTGTCAATAGCCATCCGCTGGCCGGCTGCGCGCCCGCCGGCGGCAGGCACGGGCGGGCGGCGGCCGGCGGTTGGCGGCGTCAGCCGTCGAGGAGCCGTTCGGCGCGGGATATGGTCTCGCGAAGGTTGGCCTCGGAAGTGGCCCGGTGGGCATCGCGCGGTGACAGCCAGCGCAGCGGCGCATCCGGGTTTTCCGGCCGGGCCGCGTCCGGGTCGCGGGTGGCCAGAACGAACCGCAGGTCGGCGTGCTGGTGCGCGGGTTCCTGCCCGCCGGCCGGGACCGGGACGATCACCACGTGCCGGATCTGCGCGTCGGGCCATGGCGCCAGGTCGGTCAGCCCGGTCTCCTCGGCGGCCTCCCGGAGCGCGATCGCGAGCGGGTCGCTCTCGCCCGGATCACCGTGCCCGCCGACCTGAAGCCAGGCCTGCTGGCGCTGGTGCCAGCGCAGCAGCACTCTGCTGGTGGCCGGGTGCACGATCAGCGCGGACGCGGTGACGTGCAGGGGAATCGAGCGCAGCCAGGGATCGTCCGCGGTCTCCGTGAGCGCGCGTACCCGCGCGACGTCGGCGGCCTCGGCCTCGCCCTGCGGACGGTACCGGCCGAGCATGCCGCGGACTGGTTCACGGGCAGGAGTCATGGCGGGGCCTTACTCGAGTGCGCCGGACCGGGCGCAACGGCGGGCCGGTGCCTTCGGGGTGTGATACTTGGCCAGTTCGAGCCGGCCCGGGGCGTCCGGGATCCGCATCATCGCGATCTCGCTTCGCATGTCGTCGAGCCCGACGACGGTTCCCGCCCAGCTTTCTTCGATCGGCATCCTGCCTTCCAGCTCCATGCCAAGTTCGGTGAAGAAGGCGACGGCAGCGTCGAGGTCGTCGACGACGATGCCGACGTTGTCCATGCGCTGAATCGTCATGTCCCCGAGGGTAGGGGCTGGGTCCGACGCCGTACCCAGTTGCAGGACTCGCGCGGGTCGGGGGAGCCGGCCACCCATCGCTCGTATCGTGAGCGCAAGGCCTGCGGGCCGAGCGGCTCACCGCCGACGAAGGCATGCAGATCCGGGTCGGCCAGCGCGGCGGCCATCTCCTCGGCGTGCTCGGCCCGGAGCGGCAGCAGGGCAAGCCGGCCGGTGAAGATCGGCTCGGCCGCGATCGCACCCATCTCGCCGCCCCGGCCGCTCAGGATTTCTTCGCCCGGCTCGGCGCGACCCGGGGCGGCTCGTCCGGCTGCTTCGGGTACACCGGCGGCCAGGGCGCGTCCAGCAGCCCGCTGGCCCGGTCCCGCGCGTTCATCTCCAGCAGCGGCTCCAGCGACTGCGGGTCGTCGTTCATGCCCAGCCACGGGTCCCCGGCTTCCAGCCGGGCGGCCAGCGACGCGATCGTGAACTGGTCCGGGTGGATGTCGTCGAGCTCGGCCCAGGCGATCGGGGTCGACACCTGGGCGCCCGGCCGCGCCCGGACCGACCAGGCGCCGAAGACCGTCTTGTGCGGCGCGTTCTGGTTGTAGTCGACGAACACCCGCTGCCCGCGCTCCTCCTTCCACCATGCGGCCGTGATCAGGTCGGGCCTGCGCCGCTCCAGCTCGCGGGCGGCGGCGACGGCGGCCGCGCGGACCTGGTAGGAGTCCCAGCGCGGCTGCAGCCGGGCGTACACGTGCAGGCCGCGGTTGCCCGTGGTCTTGGGGTAACCGGTGATGCCGAGCTCGGTCAGCAGCTGCTGCAGCTCCCTGGCCGCCCGGCGGATGTGGGTGAAGTCCACGCCGGGCGTCGGGTCCAGGTCGATCCGCAGCTCGTCGGTATGGTCCGGGTCGCTGACCAGGTAAGGCCAGACGTGGAAGCCGAGGCAGCCCAGGTTCACCGCCCACAGCACGTGGTCGGTGTCGGCGGCGACCAGCGCCCGGGCCGTGGTGCCGTTCGGCGTGGCCACCGTGGTGGTCTGCAGCCAGTCCGGGGCGCTGGCCGGCACCCGCTTCTGGAAGAACGAGGGGCCGGCCGCGCCTTCGGGGAACCGCTGCAGCAGCACGGGGCGCCCGCCCATCGTCCGCATCAGCGGCTCGGCGACCCGCAGGTAGTGGTCGGCGAGATCGCCCTTCGTCTCGCCCCGCTCGGCGAACAGCACCTTGTCCGGGTGGGTGATCAGGCTGTCGCGCATCAGTAGCGCTCCGCCAGGTGCGCGCGGCTGGCCGGAGGCTCCTGCGGGGTGGGCCAGAAGTCGGTGATCCGGTCGATCCGGCCGTCCTCGCCGAGATCGAAGAAGCACAGCCCGGGGTAGTGGTCGCCGGCGTCGGACATCTGGATCCAGCTCGCCGCGTGCCGGCCTTGCCCGGCGATCCGCTCCACCGTGATATGCCAGCCGCCGGGGAAGCCCTCGGCGTTGAACCGGACGTAGGCGGCCCGGCCGCGGACCCGTTCCCTGGTCTGCGGGGCCTCGTACACGACGTGCTCGGCGACCAGGTCGGCGAACGCCGCCCAGTCCCTGGCCTCCGCCGCTGCCCAGTAGGCCGCCACCACGTCGCGCGCACCGTCCATGGCCCGACTCTACGACCAGGCCCCACGACCAGGCCCGGGCCGACCCGGGTCAGCTATATCGCGCGCCTCAGCCGGCCTATCACGGCAACTGAACCACGGCGCGCCGCCGGTCGTGGTCATATGTGGGGACCCGACGCGCGTCATTCCGCCGTGCAGAGAACTGGAGGCCGACTAGGCATGGCTGCTGACCCGGGGACCGTCGACTCGCTCGCCGCGCAGGCCCGCGAAAGGGCTGCGGCCCGCGGCGCCAGCGCGCGGCGGCTCTACCTGCCGACCGTTGCCGTCGCCGGGCTCGCGGCCTGGCTGTCCTGGCTCGGCTGGGAGGCGCTCGCCCAGTACGGCCCGGTGCATTCCATCTGGGCGGGCCAGTTCGAGCTGGCCGGGCCCGCGGTCACCGGCTTCGTGCTGGCCGTATTCCTGATCGAACAGGTCCGCCCGGCGCAGCGCCGCCCGCTGCTGGCCCGGGGCCACCTCCTCGACATGGTCTACCTGCTGGCCCATGCCTTGCTGGTGGTGCCGCTGATCGTGCTCCTCGGCGCGGGCTTCTCGGCGGGACTGGCACGCCTAGCCCCCTGGCTGGTCCTGCCCCGCTTCGCCGCGGTGCCTGGCTGGTGCTTCATAGCGCTGGCCGTGCTGGCCATCGATGCCGTGGACTGGCTCGTGCACCTCGGCAATCACCGGATCACGTCGCTGTGGCGGCTGCACGCGGTGCACCACTCCCAGGAAGAGCTCAGCATCCTCACGACCTTCCGCGCCCATCCGCTGGTCCAGGTCAGCTTCCTGATCAGCGCCGTGCCGATCCTGGCCATCGGGCACAACGCGGTGACCCCGGCGGTGGTGCTCACCATCTACGCGTGCCTGGGCGCGCTGCCGCACGCCAACGTGCGGTGGACCTACGGGAAGCTGGGCGCCGCCTTGATCAGTCCCGCCTATCACCGGATTCATCACTCGGCGACGGGCCGGCTCGACATCAACCTCGGCACGGTCTTCACGTTCTGGGACGCGCTCTCGCGCCGCGCGGTCTTTCCCGCCGGGAAGGCGGTCATCCCGACCGGCCTGTCCGGCCGTCCGGTGCCGGTCGAGCAGTCCGGCGAGCGGCCGCGGTTGGCCCGGACGTTCCTGACCCAATGGGCTGAGCCCTTCACTCACTAAGAGCGAGGTATCGACGCTGTGACTACCACCCACCGACGGCGATCAGCCACCCGCGGTCAGCGTTCTCCGTTGGGCCTCTGGGTCTTGTTCCTGTGCGATGCGGGGCTGATGATCGCATCGGGCCTCATCCACCTGCACCTCTGGGACATTGCCTACCGGCACGTGAAGACGCTCGATCAGCTGTTCCTCGTCCAGGTGGTCGCGGCCCTCGTGCTGGCCGTCGTGCTGCTGGCCACCCGGCGGCTGATCGTCGTGCTGGCCAGCCTGCTGCTGATGGCCGGCACGATCGTGGGCTTCCTCCTGGCCCGCTCGGTCGGCATCTTCGGCTTCAAGCTCACGTTCACCTCGGGCCTGGCCAACACGGTGCTGATCATCGAGATCGCGGCGGTCGTCCTGCTGGCCATCACCGGCCTGGTCATGCGGCGCTCGGGCGCCCGGGTCTAGCCGGGCCCGGCGGCGGGCGGAGGACCGGCCGCCACCCGCTCGCGTATATCGCCCATGCGCTCGGGCGAGTCGTGCGGCATCTCCCACCGGGTCTCCAGCCACCAGGTGCAGCCCGCCTCCGCCCAAGGACGGGTCACGGCCGCGGCGGCGGTCGGGTCACCCGCCGGTGTCTCGCCGTCAGCGACCATGTCAAAGCCGGGCCCCACACCGTGGTCAGTCAGCCACTGCCGCAAGGCCCGGGCGTCGTCCGGGCCCGGTTCCCGGCCGTCCACCTGGTACTGAGGGAGGATGCCGTCGCAGCGCAGCACCCGGCGCAGCGACTTCGGCCGCGGCCACACGCCGACCACCCACAGCGGGATCCGCTGCTGCACTGGCCGCCCGGCCCTGGTCAGGTCGAGCCGCCCGGTCTGGTACCGGTAATGCTGCCCCTCGTAGCTGGTCTGGCCGTCCCACAGGGCGCGGATCAGGTCGATGCCCTCGTCCAGCCGCTCGGCGCGCCCGGCGAGGTCCGTGACCTCGCCGGTGTCCGGGAGATCGGTATCCACCGCGCCGACGCCGACTGCGAGGATGGCCCGGCCGCCCGATAGCTGGTCCAGCGTCGCCACCTGGCTGGCGACCTTCCACGGGCGGCGCCACGGCAGCGGCGTGAGCATCGTGCCGAGCCACACCCGCTGCGTCCGCGCGGCCATCGCGGCCAGCAGGCTCCACGCGTCCACCCCGTAGGCCGCCTCCCACACGAACACCCCGTCCCAGCCCGCCTGCTCGGCCAGCACCGCCTGATCAAGCTGCTCGGGGGCTGTCCCGCCGGGAAGTACAACTCCGTAGCGCATGGAGTTGTCCTACCACATAGCGCCGACGATCCGGGAGGCCAAGATCATTGCCGCGCTCGTTTCCCGGCCGCTAGGCTCAGGCCGGTGAAGCACGCGATCGATGTGCCGCCGTTTGGCGAGCTGTCTGACCCGCGGGTTCTGGCCGAGCTCGCGGCCGCCGCGGAGCAGCGCGGCTGGGACGGCTTCTTCGTCTGGGATCACATCGTGTACCGGGCGCCGGTGCGGGCCGTCGCCGATCCGTGGGTAGCGCTGGCCGCGGTCGCGTGCGCCACGAGCCGGCTGCGGATCGGGCCGCTGATCACCCCGCTGTCGCGCCGGCGGGTGCACAAGCTCGCGAGGGAAACAGTCACCCTTGACCTCCTGAGCTCGGGCCGCCTCACGCTCGGGGTCGGGCTGGGCAGTGCGCGCAACGGCGAGCTCGAGCCGTTCGGGGAGGTCGCCGATCCGCGGGAGCGGGCCCGGCTGCTCGACCACGGCCTCGACGACCTCATCCGGTACTGGGGCGGGGAGTTCCAGCCGGTCCCGCTGCAGCGCCCCCGGATCCCGGTGTGGGTGGCAGCGGAGTGGCCGCACCGGCGGCCCGTGCGGCGCGCGCTGCGGTGGGACGGGGTGTTCCCCACCCGCCTGCCCGGCCCGGCCGAGCTGGCCGAGCTGACCGCTGAGATCCGCGAATCGCGTCCCGCTGGCGAGCCGTTCGACGTGGTCGTCGACCTGCCGCCGGGCGAGGACCCAGGCCCGTGGGAGCAGGCGGGCGCGACCTGGGCGGTCACAGATTTCGGCATCCATCCCACGCAGGCCGAGGTGCGCGGCGTCATCGAGGCCGGCCCGCGCTGACGCCGAGCCGGTTCCCGAGCCTGCCGTGGCTGCCGCTGGCCAGCGAGGCTCTCAACTTCGCCCCGCTCCGCCCGCTGAGCGTTACAGGGCGTCACTCACATCCAGGTCGAGGCGGTACCTGGTGATCGCCTGGCCCAGCACCTCGGGCTTGAGCTCACCGGTCTTGACCAGCTGGGTCAGTACGGCCAGGGTGATCGACTGGGCGTCCACGTGGAAGAACCTGCGGGCCGCGGGCCGGGTGTCGGAGAAGCCCCAGCCGTCGGTGCCCAGCGAGCTGAACGGGGCGCTGACCCACCGGGCGATCTGGTCGGGCACGGCCCGGATCCAGTCGCTCACGGCGACGACCGGTCCCGGGTGATCCGCCAGCGCGCCGCTGACATAGGGAACCCGCGGGTCGGCGTCCGGGTGCAGCATGTTCCACTCGTCGCAGGCCATCGCGTCGCGGCGGAGCTCGGTCCAGGACGTGGCCGACCACGCCTCGGCGGCGACGCTCCAGTCCTCGGCCAGCAGCCGCTGCGCCTCCAGCGCCCAGCGCAGCGCCACGCCCGAGGCGAGGATCTGCGCGCGCGGCCGCTCGGCGGCATCGGCGGGCTGCTCCCCGGCCGGCTGCTCCGCGGCGGGCGCCGGCGCGCCCGCGTACCGGTACA
The DNA here is from genome assembly GCA_963729365.1 of uncultured Actinomycetota bacterium. Taxonomy (GTDB): domain Bacteria; phylum Actinomycetota; class Actinomycetes; order Streptosporangiales; family Streptosporangiaceae; genus JASHPR01. Next base: position 764,629 of record CAVSNQ010000022.1, on the reverse strand, counting down.
GGCCGCGCAGGATGCCCCGCTCCAGCGCCTCGGTGCCGCCCGGGTAGTCGGCCGGCACGGCCGGCTGCACGTAGGGCTCGTTGTACACGGTCAGGTAGTAGAAGATGTTCTCGCCTTCCGGGTGCTCCGGCGAGGAGGTGTACATCCGGCGCAGCGCGTCCTTGACGATGTAGGACAGCTCGTAGGCCCAGGCCGCGTCGTACGCGACGCACGCCGGGTTGACCGACGCGAGCAGCACCGAGTGCCCGTCGTTGTGCTGCAGGCCCTCACCGGTCAGCGTGGTCCGGCCGGCGGTCGCCCCGAGCAGGAAGCCGCGGCCCATCTGGTCGCCGAACGCCCACATCTGGTCGCCGGTCCGCTGGAACCCGAACATCGAGTAGAAGATGTAGACCGGGATCATGTGCGTGGCGTGCGTGGCGTAGGCGGTGCCGGCCGCGATCGTCGAGCCCATCGCCCCGGACTCGCTGATCCCCTCGTGCAGGATCTGGCCCTTGGTCGCCTCCTTGTAGGACAGCAGCAGGCCGCGGTCCACCGCCTCGTAGGTCTGGCCGTGCGGATCGTAGATCTTCGCCGTCGGGAACAGCGAGTCCATGCCGAACGTGCGCGCCTCGTCCGGGATCACCGGCACGAACCGCCAGCCGATCTCACGGTCTTTCATCAGGTCCTTGAGCAGCCGGACGAAGGCCATCGTGGTGGCGACCGACTGCCGGCCCGAGCCCTTCTGCAGGTCCTCGTACGGCTTGCCGCCGGGCTGGGGCAGCGGCTTGGCCCGCACCACCCGCTTGGGCAGGTAGCCGCCGAGCGCGGCCCGGCGCTCCTTCATGTACTGGATCTCGTCGGACTTGTCGCCCGGGTGGTAGTAGGGCGGCAGCTCGGCCTCGAGGGCCGCGTCCGGGATGTCCAGGTACAGCCGGTCGCGGAAGTCCTTGAGCTCCGCCACGGTCAGCTTCTTCATCTGGTGGGTGGCGTTGCGCGCCTCGAAGTCGGGCCCGAGCGTCCAGCCCTTGATCGTGTGGGCCAGGATCACGGTCGGCTGCCCGACGTGCTCCAGGGCCGCCTCGAACGCGGCATAGACCTTGCGGTAGTCGTGGCCGCCCCGGGACAGGTTGCGGATCTCGTCGTCGGAGAGGTGCTCGACCATGGCCCGCAGCCGCGGGTCGCCGCCGAAGAAGTTCTCCCGGGTGTAGGCGCCGGACTCGACCGCGTAGGTCTGGAACTGCCCGTCCGGCGTGGTGTTCATCTTGTTGACCAGGACCCCGTCGGTGTCCTTGGCCAGCAGCGGGTCCCAGTCCCGGCCCCAGATGACCTTGATCACGTTCCAGCCGGCGCCGCGGAACGACGCCTCGAGTTCCTGGATGATCTTCCCGTTGCCGCGGACCGGCCCGTCCAGGCGCTGCAGGTTGCAGTTGATCACGAACGTGAGGTTGTCCAGTTCCTCGCGGGCGGCCAGGCCGATCGAGCCGAGGACCTCCGGCTCGTCGGTCTCGCCGTCGCCGAGGAACCCCCATACGTGCGACCGGCTGGTGTCCTTGATCTCGCGGGCCAGCAGGTACCTGTTGAACCTGGCCTGGTAGATGGCGTTGATCGCGCCCAGCCCCATGGACACGGTCGGGAACTCCCAGAAGTCCGGCATCAGGCGCGGATGCGGGTAGGACGGGAGGCCGCCGCCGTGGCCGCGGTGGGACAGTTCCTGGCGGAACCCGTTGAGCTGGTCCTCGGTCAGGCGGCCCTCGAGGAACGCCCGCGCGTAGATGCCGGGCGCCGCGTGGCCCTGGATGAACACCTGGTCACCGGACTCGCCGTGGTCCTTGCCGTGGAAGAAGTGGTTGAACCCGACCTCGTACAGGCTGGCCGCCGAGGCGTAGGTGGCGATGTGCCCGCCGACGCCCATCCCCGGGCGGTTGGCCCGGGACACCATCACCGCGGCGTTCCACCGGATGTAGGCGCGGATCCGCCGCTCGACGTACTCATCGCCGGGAAACCACGGCTCGCGCTCGGGCGGGATGGTGTTGATGTAGTCGGTGCTGCGCAGCCCGGGCACGCCGACCTGCTGCTCGCGGGCCCGCTCCAGGAGCCGGAGCATGACGTACCTGGCCCGGGCCCGGCCGCGGGTCCTGACGACGGAATCGAACGAGTCGATCCAGTCTCTGGTCTCGTCCGGGTCGATGTCGGGCAGCTGGCTAGGCAGGCCGTCGCTGATGATCGAGAAGCGCTGGCGTCCGGAGGCCACGGGGTGTTCCTTGCCTTCCCGCGGTGGCGCGGCCAGGCTGGCCGGCTGTTACCGCTGGTGGTGTTTGTCCAGGCAGCACTTCGCTGCCCGCTGCGCTCGGAGTCGGTGTCTCTTCTCATCCTGGTACGCGACTGCCCGCAACGCATCTCTACCCGCCGGTAACCGTCCGGCACGCGGGCCGCGGGGGCCTTCACTTGACTGTTGGCCTATGCCACGCTGGGTAGACCAGAAGCGAGCGGAGGACCTGTGCGGCGGCCGGACTACTGGCCCCAGCCGCGCGAAATCTGTCGAGCTGAAGGAGGTGGACGCATGCATGCTGTAGTCGGCGACCGGCTGCACGTGCACGGCAACGTCGTCGGGCATCCCGATCGGACCGGGGTGATTGTGGAGGTCCGCGACTCGGGTGGCGCACCGCCCTACATGGTCGAATTCGACGATGGCCGCATCTGCCTGGTCTTCCCGGGCCCCGACGCCGTCGTCGAGCATCCGGCCAAGAAGACCAGGGCAGTGCCCAGGCAGCGGAAGGCCAAGGCCTGAAAACCGAGATCATCCGGGTGCACACGGGGCGCAACGACGTAGTGCACGACATAACCCGGCAATGCACCGACTTCGCCCGTGAGGCGTCCGGTGGCGGTGACGGCCTGCTCCATGTGTTCGTGCCGCACGCCACGGCGGGCGTCGCGGTGCTCGAGCTCGGCTCGGGCAGCGACCGCGACCTGCTGGCCACGCTCGCCGAGCTGCTGCCCGCCGACGACCGGTGGCAGCACGCGCACGGATCCCGCGGACATGGGCGGTCGCACGTGCTGCCCGCGTTCGTGGCGCCATTTACGATCTTGCCGGTTGTGGCCGGCCGGCTCGCGCTCGGAACCTGGCAGTCCGTGGCAATTGTGGACCTTAATGTTGATAATCCGGACAGGCAGGTGCGCCTGTCGCTGGTCGGATAACCGAGCCGACCCGGGGGAAGATCAAGTCATGACCGTTGTTTTGGGCCTGTGTGCGAATTGTGACTTGCGCACCGGGCCTGCCCAGTGTGAACTGTCCGATCAAGAGGTGACGACGCTCACAGTGCCGCACCTGACTTCAGCCGCCGTCGCCGGGCGTGGCGTGATGGTAGCCGCGCAGCGGTGGGCAGCGGGAAAGGACCCAGGAGGACGTCAGTGAGCGCGACCGCGGGCCAGGCGCAAGACCAGCGCGACCTGGCCGGGCGGCTCGGCATCAAGCCGGGCCAGGTGGTGCAGGAGATCGGCTACGACAACGACTGCGATGAGCAGATTCGCGACTCGATCGCCGCGGTGCAGGAAGTTGAGCTTGTCGACGAGGACTCCGACGATGTCGTCGACGTGGTCCTGCTCTGGTGGCGGGACGGAGACGGGGATCTCGTGGATGCCCTGATGGACGCGCTGACCCCGCTCGCCGACGGCGGCTACATCTGGCTGCTGACGCCTAAGGCGGGGCGCGACGGTCACGTGGAACCCAGCGAGATCGGTGAGGCGGCGCCGACGGCGGGGCTGTCGCAGACGTCGACCGTGAGCGCCGGAAGGGACTGGTCGGGCACCCGGTTGGTCGCGCCGAAGGCGCGCCGCTGAACGGCCTGCCTCCCGCACCTCGGCGTGTCCCGGGGCGGTGCGTGTTGCGCAGACGGGTGCCTGGCACGGTTGACTGACGCTGATGGCACACTGAACACATCTCATACTTGCGGGCTCGCTATCTGAGGCCCCCAACAGCAACCCACGTGAAGGAAGGACCAGCGATGGCGGTTGAGGTCGGCGACGAGGCACCGGATTTCGAGCTGAAGGACCAGCACGGCACGCCGGTGAAGCTATCCAGCTTCCGCGGCCAGAAGAACGTGGTGCTCGTCTTCTACCCGCTCGCGTTCAGCGGCGTCTGCACGGGGGAGCTGTGCGCGATGCGCGACGAGTTCCCCGAGGTGTCGCGCGCCGATGTGGAACTGCTCACGGTGTCGGTGGACTCGGGCTTCGCGCACCGCGCCTGGGCCGACGCCGAGCACTTCGAGTTCGGGCTGCTGTCCGACTTCTGGCCGCACGGCGCCGTGGCCAAGTCATACGGCGTGTTCGACGAGAACATGGGGATAGCGACGCGCGGTACCTTCATCATCGATAAGAATGGCGTCGTGCGGTGGAAGGTCGTGAACCCGGTACCGCAGGCACGGGACATCGCCGAGTATCAGAAGGCGCTGGCGGAGCTGGACTAGCCGCCGCGGCGCGTTCTGGGGGAACGGCAGAATCGGAACACACTTCATGCCCTGCTATCGGTGTGGTGCACGCCAGGTCGACCCGGACCGGGGCGAGAGCCCCTGGAAACGAGGGGTCCGGGCCGACCGCCAGGTGCTGGTCTGCCCGGCCTGCCAGTCGTCCGTGGACTGGACGGGGGAGCTCGACCGGTGCCCGGTGTGCTCCAGCGTGCACCTGGTGCGCAGGCTCGGCGAGGTTGAGTGCCGGGACTGTGGTGACGTCCGTGAGCCCAGCCCGGATCCCGCGGGCATGGGCCCGGTCCACAGCGTTTCGCCCGTGGTGGCTGCCGATGCAGCCTCCGCGGTGGAGCCCGGCGCGGTGCCGGGTCCGGGTGCGAACCTGGACTTGGCCGAGACCCCGGGCCTGGCCGAAGAGGTGGAACTCGCGCTCGCCCGCGTCCTGGGCCGGGCCGGCAAGCCCGCCAGGATCGGCTAGCCCCGCCTGGCGGCGCGCCCGCGGCCGTTCTGCGAGCGCGGCGAGGCAGGCGCAGGGCAGGTACGCTAGCCCGGTAGCCGAGGTCCCCTCGGCGGCGGCCAGGGTGCATAGCTCAGCGGTAGAGCACTCGCCTTACAAGCGAGGGGCCGCAGGTTCGAACCCTGCTGCGCCCACTGTTTTCGCAGTTCAGAGGCATATTGCGATCTTGAGAAGGTCGTTAGGGGCCTAACGGGGAGCCACTTGATTGTGATCTTGCCCGTAGCCGGTGCCATGAGCACGCCGAGAGCCCGCGCTCACCCTGCGATCGTGCGCGGCCATCTTCGGCCTCCCGTCGGATGCCGCTGGTAGCGTCTATAGGCATGAGCGCGCAGCCGGTGTACGAGCCCGACCCGGATGACCCGGTCGAGATCTTGCGCGTCCTGCCCGAGCGCTTCCATGAGCAGTTTCTGGCCGAGTATTACGAGGCCGCGTCGGAGGCAGCCCGTCGGGTGGACGGGTACCGGCAGTTGCATGATCTGCTGCGGCGCTGGCGGCTGAGCGCGGCTGCCTTTTCCGCCCCCGGGTTCGAGGAGCGCCTGCAGGCGGTGCAAGAGGCTGTCCGGACCGGCAGCCTGGAAGGGTCGGTGCCGGTCGAGGAGATCGTGCCCGGCTGGCCGGACCGCGTGTGAGCTACCGCGTCAGGTTCGAAGGCGCTGCCCTCGTCCAGCTGAACGGCTTACCAAGCGCCGCTTTTGATGCCCTGCTGCAGCGAGCGGTTGACCTCGCCGAGCAGCCTTGGGATGCGAGGGTCATGCCGCCGGGCAAGGATCCTGCCTACCGCATGACAGTGTTCGGTGCCGGTTACGGACTGCTGACCTTCCACGCCGATGACGCCTGCGAGATCATCCGCATCTTCGACATCACCTGGATCGGCTAGCTGAAGGCCAGCCGGCGGGCTGTGGACGAATACGATCTCGATTGCCCAAGCGCTCGTGACCGCGCCGCACGCGGAAGTGTGCGCGTCACTTCAGTCGACGGCGATCACGCACCGCAACTTGGCCGTTGACAAGAACTGTGTGTGAGCCATCGTGCTAGATCGGCCGCGCTCTGTGACGATTTTTGTATTGTCTGGTCGTTGGCCGGCTGCCGTGATGACCATGGAGCCAGGCGGTTACGCGGTGCAGATAGGCGGGATGGAAGCTCTTATTGGGATTGCCTCATCCAGGGAGCTGTGGACGCGCTGTGGCCCCGAGGCGCGTCCCGGCGAGGTAGGGCACCATGAGCAGGTCAGGGAGCAGGATGGTGAGCGGCACCAGCCACCAGTGCTGGTGGGTGGCCGAGTAGGCGATAAGGGAGCCGGCCAGGAGCACCGCCGCTTCCAGGCGAAGCAGGCGGCGCGGCTGCCCGGTAACGGTGCCACCGGTGCAAGCGCCGCTGGCGGTCACTTGGGGCCCGGGGTCGCGGCCGCCTCCCCGCCTGTCCGCGCTGGTCTCGCTAGCCGGGCCAGCCGGCCTAGGCACGGTCCCGCACCGTTTCCAGGAAACGCAGGATGGAATGGCTGCCGGGCCTGGGCCGGTCCGCCGGGGTGTTCACGACGCGCCTCCTGGTTTGCCGGGTGGATGGGCTGAGCGTGGGTCCGGCCCTAGCGGGTGAGCCGGTTTGCCGGGACGGTCAGCTGATCTGCTGTGCCGGATCCGGGGCTCATGGCTCGATCGTGACGGGACCGGGCCGCGTTGTCGCTAGGGGAGACTCCTGGGTTCCCTAGGGACGGTCCTCGGGTCCTGGGCCTTGCGTCCGTCCCGGTTACTGCCTGCTGCCGCGAGCCGGTCCTTGTGCCTTGCCGTGCATCCGGCGCGCGAGAGCAGCGCTGCGATCATGCCCGGCCCGGCCGGGGCGGATCCGCGGGGCCGGGTGCCGTCGGCTGCCAGCGGCAGCGGCGCGTCCCGCCCGGAAGGGCGCCGGGCAAAGCTTAGGGCCGAACCCTAGGGCTTCCCCTAGCGACACCCTGGCCGGGTCCCGTCACGATCGAAGCATGAAGCGCGCCGGGCCACAGCCGGCCGGGAGGAGTCCAGATGTTCGCTCGACCATCGCGAAAGGTACTCCGATGACCTCACTGAGGAAGACCGCGCCCGCCGTCGGGCTCATCGCCGGCTCGGCACTCGGCGCGTTCCAGCCGCACCACAGCACACCCACCACCACAACCTGATCCGCAACCAAGGAGGACACCTCCGATGGCACACATCCACACCGCCGCCCGCCCGGCCGCCCGGCTGGCAGCCTGGCGGCCGCTGCGAGCCCCGCTAGCGCTCGCGCTGGCGCTGGCCGCCCCGGCCACGTCCCTGCTCCCCGCCCTGACCACCGGTCTGCGCGGGACCGGGACCGCGATCTCCTTTCCGCACGGCTTCGTGACGACGCTCACCGGAGGAACACCGTGAATGCTATGGACTCCATGAAGAAAGACCCGGTCAGCAAATCCCCCCCATCCCGGTCATTCACCTGGGCACGAATCGCTGCCCTGCTGGTGACCATCGTCCTATTGACGGGACTTACCTACCTGCGAGTCTCGTCCAGCTCGGCAGCAATTTCAGTCCCGCAGGGGGCGCACTCCGGCCAGCTGACCATGCACCCGTGCACCTATCCCACCGAGAACGGCGCCTACCGCGCTGATTGCGGAACGCTTGTCGTGCCCGAGGACCGGGCAGACCCCCGGTCGCGCCTGATCGCGCTGCCGGTGATACGCATCCTGGCTCGCTCATCGCACCCGCTGGCGCCAATCTTCCATCTCAACGGCGGCCCTGGCACGACCAACATGACGTTTCCCCAAGCGAACCGCCTGGCCGCCCAGCACGATGTCGTTATGGTCGGCTACCGCGGCGTCGACGGTTCTTCGGTGCTGAACTGTCCCGAGGTGACGGCGGCGCTGGAGAACTCCGCAGACTACCTCGGCAGAGCGTCGCTGAGCGCGTACTCCCAGGCCTTCGCCTCGTGCGCGAAGCGGCTTGAGCGATCCGGCGTAGACCTCGCCGGCTACACGCTGGCGGAGCAGGCCGACGACATCGAGGCCGCTCGCGTCGCGCTCGGCTACAAGCGCATCGACCTGCTCAGCGAGAGCGCCGGGACCCGTCTCGCGATGATCTACGCGTGGCGGTACCCGAACAGTGTCGACCGCTCGGTGATGATGGGGGTCAACCCGCCCGGGAACTTCTTGTTCAGCGGAGCCGAGATCGATCAGGGTATCGAGCGTTACTCGGCGCTGTGCGCGCAGCAGCCTGCCTGCCGCGCCCGCACCGCCAACCTCGCCGCGAGCATGCAGCACACGGCGGCGCATATGCCGAGCCGGTGGTACTTCCTGCCGATCAAGCCGGGCAACGTCCGGGTCGCGACGCTCCTCGGGCTCCAGGAGGCGACCGCGGCGGATACGCCACTGTCCGGGCCGATGACCCTCAACTCGTGGATCTCCGCCGCGCACGGCGACCCGAGCGGCCTGTGGTTTCTATCGCTGATGGCCGATATCGTCCTCCCCCAGGCGTTCACCTGGGGCGAGTTTGCAAGCATCGCGATGGCCGACGCGCAGCCCGCCGAGCGCTATTTCAGCTCCGGCGCGGGCGGGGGCTCGATCATCGGCAATCCCTTCACGGAGTTCTTGTGGGGGGCAGGAGGCCTTGTGCACGCCTGGCCGGCCAACCCGGGTGAGAACCAGTACACCAGCGTGCAGAACTCGAACGTCCCGACGCTGCTGATCGGCGGGACGCTCGACTTCGCAACGCCGGCCCAGAACGCCACGAAGGAGCTGCTGCCGCACCTCCCCAACGGGCATCAGGTCATCCTGTCCGGGCTCGGGCACGTGGACGACTTCTGGTACTACGAGCCAACGGCTGGCACGCAGCTATTGAACGCGTTCTTCGACACCGGCCGGGTCGACACGTCCCGCTACACCCCGAACAAGGTCAGCTTCGCCACGCCGGTCACGCAGGGAGCGATTGCCAAGGACCTCCTTGCGGCAATGATCGGCTTCGCCGCCCTGGCTGCCCTGTGGCTGCTCTGGGTAGCGCGCCGGGTACGCAAGCACGGTGCCGCAGGGCGCAAGACCAGCGTCGTGACCCGCACCATCGTCCCGGTCGTGCTCGGGCTCGGCGGCTGGCTCGGAGCAGCCCTAGTCGTCCTGACGCTTTGGCCCGCGTTGTCCTTGACCAGCGAACTGCTCGGGATTCTCGCCATCAGCGGGCCGATCGCGCTGGGCCTCTACCTGGCCTGGACTCGCCGCGACTGGGACCGTGCCACCAAGTCACTCGGGCTCCTGGCCGCAACCGCCGGCGCCCTGCTCGGAGGGTGGCTCGGGTTCACCGCGACATCCGGGCTGTTCGCGATCGTCACCACCACGATCGGAGCTGCCGCAGCAGGCAACCTCGCCCTGATCGCCGTTAGCCTCTTCCGCGAACGGTCCGCGCGCGGCCATGGCAACGACCCCGCGCCGCAACCTACGCCGCAGCGCCCGCTCCGGGCTGCGATTACCGGGCCACCGGGATCGTCCTGACGGCCTGCGAAGGCCTTAAGCAGACCCCGGCCTCTTGCGAGAGGCCGGGGTCAGCCTCCGGTCTGACTGGCCGTCGGCGCCAGGGAGGTGATGGCGTTCCTGAGTCTCAACGGGGCCGGGGAAGACCTCGACGATCGACATGATCCTGGGCCTGTCCCGCCCCGACGCCGGCGCGGTCCAGGTGTACGGCATGGCGCCGCGGCAGGCGGTCCGCAAAGGCCTGGTCGCCGCGGTCATGCAGACGGGAGGCCTGCTCAAGGACCTCACGGTGGCGGAGACGGTCGAGTACAGCGCCCGGCTTTTCGCGGTCAGCCGCCCGGTCGCCGAAGTGCTGGACCGGGCGGGCATCACCGCGATCGCGGGCCGCAGGGTCGGGAAATGCTCGGGCGGAGAACAGCAGCGGCTGCGGTTCGCGATGGCGCTGATTCCCGACCCCGAGCTGCTCATCTTGGACGAGCTGACCCAGGGCATGGACGTGGAGGGCCGCCGCGGCTTCTGGACGGCCATCCGCCAGGACGCCGCCCGGGGCCGGACGATCATCTTCGCCATCCACTACCTGGAAGAAGCCGACACCTACGCCGACCGGATCGTCCTGCTCGCCAAGGGCCAGATCGCGGCGGACGGGGATGCGCCTCCTGGTTTGCCGGGTGGATGGGCTGAGCGTGGGTCCGGCCCTAGCGGGTGAGCCGGTTTGCCGGGACGGTCAGCTGATCTGCTGTGCCGGATCCGGGGCTCATGGCTCGATCGTGACGGGACCGGGCCGCGTTGTCGCTAGGGGAGACTCCTGGGTTCCCTAGGGACGGTCCTCGGGTCCTGGGCCTTGCGTCCGTCCCGGTTACTGCCTGCTGCCGCGAGCCGGTCCTTGTGCCTTGCCGTGCATCCGGCGCGCGAGAGCAGCGCTGCGATCATGCCCGGCCCGGCCGGGGCGGATCCGCGGGGCCGGGTGCCGTCGGCTGCCAGCGGCAGCGGCGCGTCCCGCCCGGAAGGGCGCCGGGCAAAGCTTAGGGCCGAACCCTAGGGCTTCCCCTAGCGACACCCTGGCCGGGTCCCGTCACGATCGAAGCATGAAGCGCGCCGGGCCACAGCCGGCCGGGAGGAGTCCAGATGTTCGCTCGACCATCGCGAAAGGTACTCCGATGACCTCACTGAGGAAGACCGCGCTGGTCGCGGGCGTCTTCTACCTGATCACGTTCATCTCGATCCCCACGCTCGCCCTCTACGGCCCGATCAAGAACCACCGGGACTGGATCCTCAGCTCCGGCAGCCACACGGGCGTGCTCGTGGGCGGCTTCCTCGAGGTGATCGTCGCGCTGGCCGGCATCGGCACGGCCGTCACGCTGTACCCGGTGGTCAAACGGCAGAACGAAAGCCTCGCGCTGGGCTTTGCCGCCGCCCGGGTCCTGGAAGCCGGCATGATCTTCACCGGTGTCATCAGCCTGCTTTCGCTGGTGTCCTTGCGGCAGGACCTGGGCGCAGCGGCCAGGGCAAACACGGCCGCGCTCGTCACCACCGCCGCGTCGCACGTCGCGGTCTACAACTGGACGTTCCTGCTCGGGCAGAGCCTCATGCCAGCCATCAATGCTCTGCTGCTGGGCACCCTGCTGTACCGCTCCCGCCTCGTGCCCCGCATCATTCCCGTGATCGGGCTCATCGGCGCCCCGTTCCTCATCTGCACCGTCATCGCAACTCTGTTCGGCGGCATCAAGCTCGGCTCCCCTATGCCCGCCGCACTCCCGGTGGCTGCCTGGGAGCTGTCACTCGGCCTCTGGCTGGTCGTCAAGGGTTTCAAGCCCTCTTCCTTTACGACCGGAATCACCGCAACCGACCGAGCACCCGCCTCGAAGGCGGCCAGCTACCCGCCGGTCACCGAGGGGATCGCCCGATGAATGGTCGAAACGCAACAGGGATTCCGACAGAGCAAAGACCGCCGGTGACCGCGACCGCCCACGGCGCGAAGGAAAGACTCTCGCTACTCTGGATATTCTATATGCTCAACGCCGCCTACATCGATATTACAACGCTGTATTATAGCGTGTTCATAAATCACAAGCCGGCCGTTCATTATACCCAGGCCTTCTTGCTGGGCGCCGGCGTATTGATTGAGATTTCGATAGCCATGATTCTCCTGTCCCGGGTACTGAAGTATCGGGCCAATCGCTGGCGAACATCATCGCAGCCGTATTCTTGACTGCTGTTCAGATCATAACGCTATTTGTTAAAACGCCGACTCTGGCGTATGTATTCTTCTCAATCATAATGATCGCCACCTCGGCGGTTATTGCTTGGTATGCATGGAAATGGCCTAACACAGAGGTTCCGGCATAAGCGAGGAGGGAACACGACATGAGAGTGATGTTGATGATCAAGGGTGATCCAGAGCCGGGCGCAGTGCCTAGCGACGAACTGCTCACCGCGATGGGGAGGTACAACCACGAGCTCAAGCAGGCCGGAGTGCTCGTCGACCTCGCGGGGCTGCTCCCGAGCGCTGAGGGACGGCGTGTCAAGTTCTCCGGGGGGAGCCGCGCCGTCATCAATGGGCCGTTTGACGAGTCGAAGAAGCTGACCGCGGGCTACTGGATTCTCCAGGTGAAGTCGATGGAGGAAGCTGTGGAATGGGCCAGGCGTGCCCCGTTCGAGGCGCTTTCCCGGATCTACCCTGGCGAGTACGGCGCGGAGGGCGAGATCGAGATCCGTCAGGTGTTCGAGTCGTAGAGTCCTCCGGTCGTCCTGGACCGTAACAGGGCCGCCTGTTCCTCACCTACTCTGGCGGCGGTGCTATCCGGCGTGTGCGGCCATTTGGTCCGCGGCGCGCGCGGTCAGGGCCAGAGGCCTGAGCCTGGAGGCGGCGCTGCGCATGTTCGCTGCCGATGCTGCCTGGTACTACAGTCCGGGTTTGTGACCGATCTAGAGCAGCCTGATCCTGGTGTACCAGGTGCCGCGGGGCGGGACGGCCACCGCATGATCATGCTTTGTGACGAGACAAGATCAGCAGGTGGCCGCCGGTGCCGTCGTAGAAGATGGCAGCTGGCTAGACAGACTTCAGGGCGAGCTGCGTGGCCTGCTTGCGCCGGTGTTCGCGCAGGCCAGGTCGCGGCTGGCGGCGTTCGCGTATATCGGGGCGCTGCTGACCGAGCCTGGTGATCGCAGGTCGTGCTGGCAGCTGGCGGAGCGGGCTGGGCACGCGACGCCGCGGCGGATGCAGGCGGTGCTGGCCGAGCATGCCTGGGACTGGGCGGCGGCGCTGGCCGCGCTGCAGCGGTTCATCCTGGCCCGCCTGGGTGACCCGGGGGCGATCGTTGCGCTGGATGAGACCGCGGAGCTGAAGAAGGGCGACCGGACGGTTATCTGAGGCGCCATCTGTACTGTCCTCGATGTCTAACACTGGCCCTTCTGGTTGCTTTGCTCACTGTGGTTGACATGGTTATCTGCTGCTTCGTCCAGCACGTGGGTGAAGTGGAGGAAGCATGCAGGTGCATCGGGTCGTGGTGCCCGGCTCCCGGGTGGAGTCGTGGACCGTGTTGGGTGACGATGGCGTGCCGGTCGCCGCGGTGGAGTCTTGGCTGGCGTACCTGAGCAACATCGGCAGGTCGCCGAACACGGTGAAGGCCTATGCCCATGATCTGAAGGACTTCTGGGTGTTCATCGCCGGCCGGGGCCTGGACTGGCGGGCGGTCCGGCTTGATGACCTGGGCGAGTATGTGGCCTGGCTGGCGTTGCCGCCGGGCGGCCGTGATGGCGGCGTGGCGGTGCTGCCGTCGGTCCAGGCGCATGTCAGCGCGGCGACGGTGAACCGGAAGCTGGCGGCGCTGGCGGCGTTTTATGGTTTCCACGCCCGGCGCGGGGCGGACGTGGCCGGGCTGCTGACGGCCTGGCAGGCCGGCGGGCGCCGCGGCGGCTGGAAGCCGTTCTTGCATCACATCAGCAAGAGCAAGCCGCAGGCCCGCCGGGTCATCGCGCTGAAGGCGCCGGTGAAGCTGCCGCGGGTGGTCACCGCCGGGGAGATCCAGGCGATCCTCGACGCGTGCGGGCATCTGCGGGACCGGCTGCTGTTTGCCCTGCTGTGGGACTGCGGCCTGCGGGTCGGCGAGGCGCTGGGCCTGCGCCATGAGGACATCATGGCCGCCGAGCGCACGGTGGCGGTCGTCCCGCGGATCAATGACAACGGCGCGCGGTCGAAGTCCGGGCAGCAGCGCGCGGTTCCGGTCAGCGACCAGGTGATCCGGCTGTATGGGGACTACTTGTTCGCCGAGTACGGCGATCTGGACAGTGACCACGTCTTCGTTAACTTGTTTGCCCGCCCGCGCGGGCAGGCGTGGACGTATGCCGGGGTCTACGATCTGGTGCTGCGGCTGCGGCGGCGGACCGGGGTCAGCTTCGACCCGCACTGGTGCCGGCACGCCTATGCCACCAGGGCGCTGCGGGATGGGGTGCCGATCGAGGTGGTATCCAAGCTGCTTGGTCACTCCTCGATCACCACCACGCTGGCCGTCTACGGGCATCTGACCGCTGAGGATGCTCGTGCCGCGCTGAAGGCGGCGGGCTGGTTCGCCGGCACGGAGGTGACGCTGTGACGGCCGCCTCCGGGACCATCAGCCAGGCCGGGCGGCCGGCGGGGCTGCTGGAGAAGCTGCTGGCAGTCATCCGGCCGGAGTTCCGGCACGAGGTGCTGGTGTTCGATCCCCGGGATCCGGTGTTCGGTGGGCCGCCGTGTGCGGTCCCGGAGTGTGACCGGCCAGCCCGGTGCCGGCAGATGTGCTGGAGCCATAGCCACCGCTGGATGATGGCAGGCAAACCCGATCCGGCGGTATTCGCGGCCACCACCAGCCCCGGCTGGACCGGGCACAGCCCGCTGCCCGGCTGCCAGGTCACCGGCTGCGGTTACGCGCTGGCCGGGCACGGCCTGTGCTACCAGCATTTCCAGCGGTGGACCCGCGCCGGGCGCCCGGATCTGGCCTGCTGGCAGACGACGGCGTCACCGCCATCTCGGGCCCCGGCCACCTGCCGGGTCTCCTACTGCACCTTGTGGGCCAAGCCGACCTCGGTGTTCTGCCACAGCCACCACAAGCGCTGGCACCGGGGCGGCCGGGCGGACGTCGAGGAGTTCATCGCCTCGTGCCGTGACCCTGGCCCTGGGCATGAATACATCGACCTGCGATGCCTGCCCGGCCCGCTGCGCCTGGAAGTGCAATACGCCCTGCAGTGCCGCCGGGATGAGGCCAGATCGCAGCTCGTGCCGGTGAGGGTGCACCGGTTCGCCCGGGACCTGGCCGCGGCCGGCGTGGCCTCCCTGCTGGACCGCCCCGAGGACCACTGGGCCAGCCTCAGCCCGCGCTCCGGCCAGGCTCCGGCGGGGCTGCGCGCCTTCGCTCTCGACGCGTACCGCCGCGTCGAGCAACTGGCGTTCGGCAGCGGCTGGGACCTGGAATACCCCCGGGACCGGTGGCGGCCGCGAAACCTGGGCATCACCGAACGCGGAACCATCCTGGACTTCGGGAAGATCACCCAGCCGTGGCTGAAGGACCTGGCCAAACGGTGGATCCGGTGGCGGCTGAGCACCGGGGTGAGCATCAGCGACACCGACTCGGCGGTCCGCGTGATCCAGCGGTTCTCCGCCTTCCTTGCCTCCCCGGGCGTGGCCGCCGACAGCCTGGCACGCGCGGACCGGACGCTGCTGGAACGCTACCTCGCCGATCTGCACCACGAACTCGGCGGAAAGAAGGAGCACACCCGGCACATCAGCGCGCTCAACGTCTTCTTCCGCGCGATCCGCCAGCACGGCTGGGATCCCGCCCTCCCCGGCGGCGCGGTGTTCTATCCCGAGGACTACCCCCGGCAGCCCGAACAGCTGCCGCGGGCGCTCGCCGATCACGTCATGGCCCAGCTTGAGCAGCCCGGCAAGCTCGACCGGTGGGACAACCCCGCCTACCGGCTGATCACGCTGATCTTGATGCGCTGCGGGCTGCGTATCTCCGACGCGCTCAAACTCCCCTTCGCCTGCGTGGTCAGCGACCGCGACGGCGCCCCCTACCTGCGCTACTCCAACCACAAGATGAAACGGGAGGCGCTCGTCCCGATCGACGACGAGCTGCAAGCCGAAATCAGCAGCCAGCAGCAGCGGGTGCTGCAGCGCTGGCCAGACGGCGCGCCGGTGCTGCTTCCCCGGCCGAACATGAACCTCGCCGGGCACCAGCCGATCGCCGCGAACACCTACCGCGACGCGCTTTCCCGCTGGCTGGAACGCTGCGACATCCGCGACGAACACGGACAGCTCGTCCATCTCACCCCGCACCAGTGGAGACACACGCTGGGCACCCGGCTGATCAACCGGGACGTGCCGCAGGAGGTCGTCCGCCGCATCCTCGACCACGACTCACACCAGATGACCGCGCATTACGCGCGGCTGTCCGACGCGACCATCCGGCGGCACTGGGAACGGGCCCGCAAGGTCGATATCCACGGCGACACCGTCGTGCTGGACCCAGACGGGCCGCTTGCCGAGGCCGCCTGGGCCAAGCAACGGCTCAGCCGGGCAGTGCAAGCCCTCCCCAACGGCTACTGCGGGCTGCCCCTGATCAGGCGGTGTCAGCACGCCAACGCCTGCCTGACCTGCCCATTGTTCATCACCACCGCCGAGTTCCTCCCCGGGCACCACCGCCAGCACCAGCAGACCCTGCAGATCATCTCGGCGGCCCAGGCCCGCGGGCAGGCGCGGATGGCGGAGATGAACCAGCAGGTCGCCGACAGCCTCCAGCGAATCATCACCGCCCTCGAGGCCGGCCAGGACCCGCAAGAAGGTGCCGCCGATGTCTGCTGACGCCGCCACCCCCCTCGTCGCCGCCGCCAAGCGGCGGCACGAACTGACCCGCGCCAAGGCGATCCAGGCGATCCGGGAACTCGACCGCGCCGGCACCGCCGTCACCTTCACCGCCGTCGCCGGCCAGGCCCAGGTATCCCGCTCCTGGCTGTACTCCCAGCCGGACATCTGCCGGCAGATCCGGCAACTCCGCCAGGCCACCAGCAGATCCACCACAGCGCCGATCCCCGCGAGCCAGCGTGCCTCCGACACCTCGCTGCTGCGCAGGCTGGAGTCCGCCCACACCGAAAACCGCAGGCTATCGGATCAATGCGCCCAGCTCCGGGCCGAGATCGCGCAGCTGCGCAGGCAGATCGCCCACCTCCTCGGCGAACAGCGCCAAGCCAGCGCCCACGCCCGCAACCCTCCGCCAGAACCCCGGACAACACCATTCAGTAACGATCAAGCCTGCGAACCGGGACCCCACCGCACTGCCACAGCCACGTCCAGGTCATCGTCCATGACACGAAAGCCCAGGTCACAGTCATGATCAACTGCAAAGCTCAAGATAACGGCGGTGGGCGTGGCCCGCCAGCATGCCGGGATCACCGGGCAGGTGGAGAACTGCCAGACCGTGGTGTTCGCCGCCTACGTCACCGCCCGCGCCTATACCCTGTTCGACTTCCGGCTCTACCTGCCGAAACAGTGGTGTGAGGACAAGCAGCGGCGCGAACGGCGCATGTCCCGGACGACGTGGAGTTCGCCACCAAGTCGGCACTGGGTACCGCGATGATCACCGCAGCGGCGGACGTGGGCGCGCCGTTCGGCTGGGTGGTGGCCGACGAGGTCTACGGCCGCAGCGCCAAGCTGCGGGAAGCATGCGAGAAGGGCAAGAAGGGATACGTGGTCGCGGTGCCGGTGAACTTCACCGTCACCCTGCCGTCCGGGCGGAAGACGGCCGTGGCCGCGGCGGCCCGGCTGGTCCCGGCCACCGCGTGGGAGACCCGCTCGTGCGGGCGCGGCTGCAAGGGCCACCGCGACTACGCGTGGGCCTGGGCCGCGACCACCTCGCCGCGGCATTGGGTGCTGCTCCGCCGCAGCAGGACCGACCCTTCTGACCTGGCGTTCTTCTACTGCCATGCCCCGGAGGGCCGGCTGGTGACCCTGCCGGGCCTGGTCACGGTCGCCGGGAAACGGTGGCCCGTCGAAGAATGCCACCAGCAAAGCAAGGGGCAAACAGGCCTGGACCAGCACCAGGTCCGGACCTGGCACTCTTTCTGCCGGCACACCGTGCTGTCCATGTGCGCCCAGGCGCTGCTGGCCATCGCCGCGGCCGGCCCGGCCCCGTCCACCGTGGAGTCTCCCGCCCCCGGCGGCAACCGGCAACCCGCGGCCTGGCGCGACACCGGCAAGCTGCCTGCCACCGCCGGCAACCGGCCACCGGGCGACGACCCTGGCCTGGTCAAGGTCAGCGTGCCCGAGGCCCGCCGCCTCCTCCGGCTGGCCACCACGCCGATGAGCCAGACCGCCCGCGACCTCGGCTACGCCTGGTCACGATGGCGACGACGCCACCAGGCCCGCGCCCGATGCCACCACAACCACGCCCAGCTCAAAGCCGCCCGCGTCACCTGACCATCGCCAGAAGAAAGGGGCCGTCATATAACAAACCGGGCCGTAGTGCCGGCCGGCCGCGAACTCGCCGGACCGCGTCCTACCCGGCTGCGCGGGGCTGGGTCACGCGTCCGGCCAGCACCGGGAGTCCTTCTCCGGACAGGTCGGCCAGGGCAGCCGGGCGGCCCGCCACTGCCATGAGGATCGCTTCAGCCGGGCCGGTCACCTCGGGCCCGCTACCCCATGACCAGTCGATGTCGTCTGCGTGGAGTCGCAGGCCGGCTGCTCGCTGGCAGGAGCCCAGGTTCGTGCTGCCCCGCGGTGTCAGGACCACGTCGAGTGCGGCACGAACGCGTTCTTCAGGCACGACTCGCGGGATTCCGAGGCCCCGGCGCATGTCCTGGTGGTGGATGACCACCGCCCGGATCGCTGTCACTGGACCCAGCCTCTTGCTGATCTTGCCGGGACGCCAGGGGCCGTCGAAGGCGGCCACGATCTCCGGTGTCGGGCGCTCGCGGTTCCGCGTGATCCACCACTGGTTGATCCGGTGCACCGAGAACTTGAAGGTCGCGGCCTTGGCGAAGCTTCGCACGACGCCCAGTTGCTCGAGCGGCTCGTCGACCAGGAGGTGGACCGCCACGTCCCGGACCCGCCAGCCCTCGCAGAGTGACGGCTCGTTCCATTGCGCCGGCGTGAGCGAGGCCAGGAAGGCGTGAATGTCGGCCCGTTCCGTGGCGTACATGTCCCACGCGTGAGAACCTCGAGAGTCCGCGGCCACCGTCTTGAACATTGTACAATAATGCGCCCGCGGGCAGACCGCCGTCAAGGCGCGCGCCGCTCCAGCCGGGCAGCCAGGCCGTCGATCCACATCTCGACGGCGGCCTCGAAGGAGGCATCGAGCGGCCGCTCAGCGCCGCCGTGCCAGCGAAGGGTGAGCACCGAGTCGGCCAGGTACTCCCGGCTGGCGGCGATGACGGGGAATTCCTCAGCCGGCAGGCTGAGCACCGTGGACGCGAAGGCCTCCTGCCAGTCCTCACCCATGTCCGGAGGGCTCGCCGCAAGCTCGACCGAGACCCAGCCGACCAGCGAACCGACGTAGGCGTTGAAGGCCGAGGCCAGGTCCTGGCCCCGGAACCCGGCACCGTCCAGGACGGCCAGGACGGTTTCCACCAGCCGCGTGGCCGGAGCACTCACGACAAGCTGGGAGACAAGGACCGGAGCGAGGTGGGGATGGGCGTGCACAACCCTCCGGTATTCACCGGACGCGTGACGCAGCCACACCTTCCAGCCGATCGACCGGGGGTCCTCGACGGTCATCTCGCCGAGAACGTGCTCAACGATCGCCGCCAGCACCTGGCTCCGATTGCCGACATGCCAGTACAGCGTCGCCGGGTACGTCCCCAGGCGATCGGCAAGAGCCCGCGTCGTGAACCCGGCCAGGCCCACGTCGTCCAGCAGCTCAACCCCAGCCGCCACCACGTCGCCCGGTGTCAACGGGCGACGGGCGCGCCGCGAAGCGGCGTCCCTTCGTCTGGCACCCACGTGCCGAATCTACCGGTGTCGGTAAGAGGACCGCCTCACCCTACCGCCGACCTCGGGGAGGCCCCGGGCTCGAGCAACAACGGAACGGCCAGTGGCGATAGCGGGCTGAGGACCGCTGGGTTACCGCCGCTGCGGAGGCAAGCGGGATCCGGGTGGGTGATTCTGTCAGGACCCGGCCGGGAGGTTGTGGCGCGGTGCTGCGATCAGCTGGGTCCAGGTGGCCTGGAGCCAGTGCTGGTAGCCGTCGAGGTCCCAGTCGGTCATGCGGCTGATCAGCAGGTAGGTTTCGGCGGCGGCAATGATGCTGGCGGTGTCGATGAGCCAGTTCAGGTCGATGTCCGGGTCAAGCAGGCCATCGTCGGCCATCCTGGTCCAGATGACGGCCTGGACATGGCGGGATTGCTCGCGGCCTTGCCGCCAGAACCCGGCGATGAGGGGTTCGAGGACGGCGGCCTGTTGCGCGACGGCGAACAGCGAGCCGGTGCGCTCCATGATCTGGCGCCCCGCTGCGGCGGCGGCGGCGATCCGCTCCGCGGCGGTCGGGGCGGTCCACGCGGCCTGGGCCCAGTCGCGGCCGAGCACGTGGACTGGCTCGCTGTCCCCCGCGATGGCTACGTCGACCACTCGCTTGAACAATGCGGCTTTGGTGCCGAAGCGGAGGTAGACGGTGCGAGCGCCGACGCCGGCCCGGCTGGCGACAGCCTCCAGCGTGGTGGCTAGGTAGCCGTCTGTGAGGAACAGCGCGGTGGCAGCGGTCAGGATGCGCTGCTCGGTCTGCGCGATCTGGACTTGCCGCAGTGGCGGCAGCGGTCCAGGGGGGTTGACATCGCCCGTCATAAGATGCAGTCTAACTGTAGTTAGTGCAGTCTAGCTGCATCGGAGGGTTCCATGGACACGTCTCACCGGCCGGTCCTTGCTGGCATCCATCATCTGAAGCTACCAGTGACCGACCTGGCCAGGTCCCGCGACTGGTACCACAGTCGGCTGGGATACGAAGCCGGGATCGAGTTCGTCGAAGAGGGCCGGCTGATGGGCTACGGCCTTGAGCACCCAAGCGGGGGCCCGCCGATCGGGCTGCGGCTCGATCCTGACCGCGCCGCTGCCGCCGCTGGCTTCGATTACTTCACGATCGGCGTCCCGGACCGGGCCGCCATCGACGATCTCGCTGCCTGGCTGGACGAGCTTGGCCAACCGCACGCCGGCGTGCACAGGGCCAGCTTCGGCTGGATCCTGCCGGAAGTGCTTGACCCGGACGGCCACCAGCTCCGCTTCTACACCATGGAACACCACACCGATCCGCTCTCCGGACAGGTCACGACCATCCACGACCCACGCGAAGCGCCGAACAGCCGCTGACATCAGGACGAGCCCTGACCCAGGTCCGGGATTGCCCGCACAGGGAGCCCAGGGCGCAGCCCGATCCCGCGAGCCCGGGGAATTCCTATCGCCGGCATTGGCCCGGCATCAGATGGCGCGCGACTCCCGGGAAGGACACAGAAATGAATCGCACTAGAAGATCTGGCGGATCCGTCTGTCAGCTAGCGAGACAGCCCCGACCGCTGGGTTACTGCCACTGGCCGTTCGGATGTTGCTCAAGCCCCGGCCCTGTCCCGAACCGCATACCTGGCCCCCGGCCGGAAGAAGGGAGATCCCATTTGTAACGAACCCGGACTGTAGTACTGGGCGTGTCATCTGGACGACCGGGGCGTGGTCGCCCCCGGGAAACTGGCCGATCTCGTTGTGCTCGGGACCGACCCTGGCAGATGCGCTCGCGAGGCGCGGCTCTGGTAGTCGCAGCGAACGAGATAGCCGGCGGGAATCTCTCGCCGGCATCTCACGGGATGGCGCACGTTCATTCGATGGTTAGCGGAGCTAACGAAATAGGGAGCCAACGGAGCCAACGTCCACCGGCATCAGGCCACGCTAGGCCACGTCCAGCCATAGTCGTGGCTGGCAGATGCCATACCCGGCCATGTCCAGCCACGTCCAGCGACGGTACGAACTCGCCTTACAAGCGAGAAGTCCTTGGTTCGAACCCAAGTGCGCCCACCAAGTTTATGCTGGTCAGGAGGCGTGATTGGTGATTCTTGATCGTTAGCCTGGCTAAGGAGCAAGAGCCAAAGTGTGCCAGTCCGGCGATCGAACCTGCGTGCGGCGTTGCGAAACTACCGGGCGACCGGCACATCTGGCCACATCCAGCCGCGGTTGCCGCCGCGCCCTCGCAGCCGGAACCACGTCTGGCGACATCTGGCCACGGAGGTAACTCGCTCACAAGGCGAGGAGTCAGTCGTTCCAACCCCAAGGCGGGCCCCATCAGAGCGAACACTGGCGGGACAATGATCACCTGAACGGGGCGTTGTCGCGTCCCACGGTTACCCCGCGGACATCCCTGCGCGCAGATTTTGAACAGCGGTAGCTCTCGGGGAACAGATCGCCGCATAGGAGTTCGATGTAACTGAGCGGCTTGGCGGGCTATTGGACGCGGCGCGGCTTGCTACCGCAGCCGATTCCATCGTCGCCGGGCCAGGCAGCAAACCGCCCGGCGTGGTCAGTGACTAGTCTGAAATTTGACTAACGTGGTCTATACTTCGGACTATGAGTGTCGATTCGACTCCTGTGCCCCTCTCTGAGGCCAAGGCCCGGCTGTCCGAGCTGGCGCGGCGGGTTCGGCTCCAGCACGAGCGCTGCTACAGCAGTCAGTGACCCCTCGCCTTTACGTGGCGGCGTCGAGAGCTGCCTGTGTATCGCCGGGCCGAACCCGCACGCATCGCGCAAGGCCGCGGCGAACTCGCTGCAGCTCTCGAAACGCTGACATGGGCAATACGCCGAACCCGCCCCAGCACCCCGCTGGCCAGCGGAAGCAAGGCCAAGATCAACTTATCTGGGAAACGGTGGCGGCCGGCACGCGGCCGCGTCAGCCGCCACCAGGTGAGCACGATGAACCCTGCCGTGAGCACGACCTGCATCGCCATGTTCACCAGCCAGATATGGGGGCTGTGATTCCACCACGGGTTGGGCCTGACCCCCGGTATGGGCAGCTGGATCTGGTTCAGGCTCGACGTGGCCGCGGCCGCGCCAAAGCCCCATCGCGACGGCAAGAACCAGGACAAAGGCTCGACGACCCTCCCCTTCAGCGGGAAGAACTCGCCGGTCAGCACGAGCTCGGTCAGGACGGCCAGGACGAGCATTGGCATGGCCTGGTCCGACGAGCTGACGAACGCTGAGATCAGCAGGCCCACGGTCATCGACGCGACCGCCAGCACGGCGATGGCCAGCACGAGCTCCGCCAGCGGCCAGGATGTCAGGAAGGCTCCATGGGGCGGCAGCGGGCTCTTCAGCGTGCCGATGAACACGAGGATGGCCGCCTGCAGGGAGCAGATCAGGCCCAGGACGATGACCTTCGACCACAGGTAAGCTCCTGCGGACAGGCCGGCGGCTCGCTCCCGGGTATAGATCACCCGTTCCTTCACCAGCTCCCAGACCGCGCTCGCTACCCCGATGAGGCAGGCACCCACGGCCAGGATCAACAGCACCTCCGACGCGTAGAAGTTGTCATGATGGCCGGTCAGTCCTAGCCGATCCGGTATCGACCGGACCGTTACGCCGAGGATGACCGGCAGCACCGCCAGGACTGCCACGTAGGTGCGGTCCGAGGCGATGACGGACAGATACCGCCTGACCAGGGTGGACAGCTGGGCCAGCCGGTTCCTGGGCCGCGCCGGCGGCGGCACTGGCCGGACGGCCGCCGCGGCTGACGGACCGGCCTGGCACGCGGCCGTGACGTACTGGGCGCAGTACGTCGATCGGCGGTATTCCCCGGCCCAGTCCCGGTCTGGCTCGGCCTCGAATGCCTGGAACACGTGGGCCCAGCCGGGCTGGCCGAAGTGCCGCAGGCCGTCGGCCGGCGGGCCGAAGTAGGCGACCTTGCCGCCGGGCACCAGCACCAGCAGCCGGTCGCAGACGTCCAGGTAGGCGACGCTGTGCGTCACCACGATGACCGTCCGCCCATCGTGGGCGAGGCCCGCCATCATCTCCATCACGGACAGGTCAAGACCGGGGTCCAGGCCGGAGGTGGGCTCGTCCAGGAACAGCAGCGACGGCTTGGTCAGCAGCTCAAGAGCGACGTTGACGCGCTTTCGCTGGCCGCCGGAGAGCGCCGACACGCGGGTATCGGCGTGCGGCGTGAGCGACAGCTCGCCGAGCACTTCACCGACCCGGCGGTCCCGCTCAGCCCGGGTAGTATCCCGCGGGAACCGCAGCTCGGCTGCATACCCCAGCGCCCGGCGGGCCGACAGCTGCGTGTGCATGATGTTGTCCTGAGGCACCAGCCCGATCCGGTGCCGCAGCTCGGCGTAATTGGCATAAAGATCACGGCTGTCGTAGAGCACCGAGCCCTCGGTGGCAGGCTGCATGCCGGTCAGCGCCCCCAGCAGCGTCGACTTGCCCGCGCCGCTGGGCCCGATGACACCCAGCAGGCAGCGCTCGGCCAGCGGGAAGCTGACGTCATCCAGGATCACCTTGCCGCGGGGCAGCCGGACGGTCAGGCCGCGGGCGTCGAGCGAGATATCGCCAGTGTCGATGAACTCCTGTAGCTCATCGCCGACCAGGCGGAAGGTGGCAGGGCCGATGCCGATGACGTCACCCTCGGTGGCCGGCGCGGCAAAGATCCGCTGGCCGTTGAGGTACGTGCCGTTCTTGCTGCCCCGATCGACGATCTCGTACCCGCCCGGTGCCGCCTTGCGCAGCTCGGCGTGGTAGCGGGACACGCTGAGATCCGAGACGACAACCTCGTTGTCGTCGGCACGGCCGATGCGCAGCACCCGAGCCGACAGCCGCACGGTCACGCTGGGCGCCCGTCCGCCCGGTGCTGGCTGCAGCACAGGGACGGGCGGTACCGCGGCGGCGTGGCCGTCGGCCGGGGCCGCGATCGAGCAGGAAATGACCGGGCCGCTGGCCGGGTCGCCGAGCCGGGCCTGGCAGGCGCCGGTGATCTCGACCCGCTGCACGCGCTGCGCGCCGACGAACGTCCCGTTGGTGCTGCTCGCGTCTTCCAGCAGCCACTGGCGGCCCTCGACACGCAGGATCGCGTGCTCCCAGGAAACCCTGGAGTCGTCCACCACGATGTCCGACCGCGGATCGCGGCCCACCCGGTAGCTGCGCCCCGCCCGTAGCGTCCGATCGGATCCCTGGGCTCGCACCTCGAGCGCCGGAGCGGCACCGGAGGGGGTGATGATCTCGTTCATGATCGTTTCTTTCACTGAGCGGTGAGGGTGGTGCGGGGCTAGTAGGGCACTGGCGAGTCTTGACCGGCTGTTTCGCCGTTGCATGAGCCAGCAGCGGGCGCCACGAATTTATGGATTGGGCCGGCTGGCCCAGTCCCCGGCAAGCGAATCGGTGCTTTTCGATGCAGCAACCGCGCCTCCCCTTGGCGGTGACCTGCATAGTGGCCGGGTCGGTCGGCGACGGCTCTCGGGGGCTAGCCCCGGGCAAGGGACACGGACAGTCCTGCGGCTCCGCCGCCAGCGATCAAGACCACTGTCACCCCCCTGTATTCCAGATGCCCAATTGCGCCGCGTTCTGAAGGGACTCCAGGCTACATTAGTAAGTTATTGTACAGTATGATCAGATACAATGAAAGGTATAATTATGCTGACAGGACGGGAAGCAGTAGAATCGCGGCTGGTTAACAATCAAGAGATCTCATTAGCGCTCGGTCTGGATACCAATTGGCTATACAGGCGCCGGCGCCAACTCCGAATAGGCCCGTCGTATCGAGGTTGGTGCTGTCAATGAAGGCTGTGAAATCGGTAAAGGCAAGCACCTGGAGTGAGTATTCAGAGCTGGCGACGATAAAAGTACTGGGAGTTCAACTAGCGACGGTGCGGTTACCGTTACGTTCGGCTTCTACTCGATGCACCGATGGACAGCCCCAACCAGCCCGGGTGGCCTTCGACGCCGAAGAGTACGTGCGCCGGTCCCAGCCGGTGCTGGCCTTCGGCAGATTCCAGCAGAGTGGCGCAGCGGTCGTGATGGTTGCCGGGGCGGTTGATGGCTGCGGCGAACGGACCGGTGTCGAGCAGGAGCGTAACGCGGGATGCCGCAGGCGCCCGCGGATAGTCTCGTCATGCCGCTCGGCGAGATCGCCGCGGCCGGACTGCCAGATCCCGGTGACGAGCAGGTGCCGCCTGGCGGTGCCCGGGTCTTCTGGCTCAGCGGCGGATGCGAGTTCGGGTCGGAGGCCGGCGAGCATGGGAAGCCGCTCCGCCTGGCGCGGGCTGAGCCGGTCCACCAGGTGATGCAGGTCGTCATAGTCGCGGGCAGCTGTCACGCGGACAGTCTGCGGCTTGGCACGTCCCGGCGGCCGGACCCGGCCAGGCGAGGATGTCCGCGGCGGTGGCGGGAAGAGCCAAACCAAGAGCCAACGACCGCAGGCACCAGGCCACATCCAGCCACATGCAGCCACGATCGGTGCAGCCAGATGGCACGCCGGGCCACATTCAGCGACATCCAGCCACGCGAGTAACCCGCCTGATAAGCGAGGGGCCGGTGGTTCGAACCCACCTGTACCCACCAAGTTTATGCTGGTCAGAGCCGTGATTGGTGATCTTAATCGTTAGCCTGGCTAAGGAGCAAGAGCCAAAGTGTGCCAGTCCGGCGACCGAACCTGCGTGCGGCGTTGCGAAACTGCTGGGCGACCGGCACATCTGGCCACATCCAGCCACAGTCAGCCGCGGTTGCCGCGGCGCCCTAGCAGCTGGAGCTACGTCAGGCGACACCCGGCTACGGAGATAACTCGCTCACAAGGCGAGGAGTCAGTCGTTCCAACCCCAAGGCGGGCCCCATCAGAGCGAACACTGGCGGGACAATGATCATCTGAACGGGGCGTTGTCGCGTCCCACGGTTACCCCGCGGACATCCCTGCGCGCAGATTTTGAACAGCGGTAGCTCTCGGGGAACAGATCGCCGCATAGGAGTTCGATGTAACTGAGCGGCTTGGCGGGCTATTGGACGCGGCGCGGCTTGCTACCGCAGCTGATTTCATCGTCGCCGGGCCAGGCAGCAAACCGCCCGGCGTGGTCAGTGACTAGTCTGAAAGTTGACTAACGTGGTCTATACTTCGGACTATGAGTGTCGATTCGACTCCTGTGCCCCTCTCTGAGGCCAAGGCCCGGCTGTCCGAGCTGGCGCGGCGGGTTCGGCTCCAGCACGAGCGGATCACCCTGACCCGCAACGGAGAGGCCGAGGCTGTCCTGCTGTCGGTCGATGACCTGGACGGGCTGGAGATGACCCTGGAGATCCTTGGCGACAGTGACGCGGTCGCCCGCATCTCCGAGAGCCTGGCCGCGCTCGGCCGCGGCGAGCCGGGCGCGGACCTGGCGACCGTGCGCCAGGACCTGGCCAGGCGCCGCGCCACTGGCCGGTGACAATCCCGCCGGGGGAGCGGTACGACATCCGCTTCCAGCCCGCTGCG
Source organism: uncultured Actinomycetota bacterium (assembly GCA_963729365.1). GTDB lineage: Bacteria > Actinomycetota > Actinomycetes > Streptosporangiales > Streptosporangiaceae > JASHPR01. The sequence goes on along the minus strand of CAVSNQ010000022.1, from coordinate 737,782 downwards.
CGGCGGGCCGTCTCCGAGCGGCTGCCTGAATCCGTCGCCGCCGCGGTCCTTGAGTTCTGTGAGGCTGCGCTCGCTGTCAATCCGCAGCGTGTCGGCAAGCCGCTGTTCGGCCCGTTGGCCGGCTGTTATGGTGCCCGGCGCGGCACCTACCGGATCGTGTACCGCATCGACGAAGCCTCCCGCATCGTCCATGTCCTCGACGTCGATCACCGCAGCGACATCTATCACCAGCCGAAGGCCTGACCGGCGCGCATCCGCCACAGCTGGCGCAGTGCGGTGCAGCCGCGCCCGGTGGCATGTCAAAGAGCCAAACCAAGAGCCAACGACCGCAGCCACCAGGCCACACCCAGCCGCATGCAGTCACGATCGGTCCGGCCGGGTGGACACGTCAGGCCATGGCCAGCGGTGTCCAGCCACCCGGGTGACGCGCCTTACAAGCGAGAAGTCCTTGGTTCGAACCCAAGTGCGCCCACCAGGCAAAACACCTTTAGCGTGATCATGTAAGTGGTGCTCCGTGCCATTAATGTGCCATTAGCCCGCGGCTGGGCGGTCGTCGCGCTGCTCCAGGGCCGCGATCTGGGCGCTCAGCGCGTCCGCGATCACCTGTCCGGCCGCAGTCGTCTTGTGCTGGTAGATCAGCGCCGCACGGGCGCTGTCGCGGCCCATCCGGTCCATCAGGTCGCGCAGGCTCGCCCCGGTGGCCGCCGCGAGCGAGTTCCCCGATGCCTGGTCAGTGGGCTAGCGGCGACAGGTCCTAAGACCATTGGACCGCTCGGACCTGTCCTCAAGGACGATGTCAGTAGCGGGGTCAGTGGCTAGGCTGCCGCATATGCCGGAGCGGAGCGCTGCGGCGGTCCGGATCTGTCAGGAGGGTTGATGAAGCTTGAGGCGCTGGACCATGTGGGTCTTGCGGTCTCGGACATAGACCGGTCTATCGAGTGGTATCAGCAGGTACTTGGGCTTGAGCGGGCGTACCAGGATGCATGGGGCAGCTACCCGGCTGTGCTGATAAAGGGCGGTAGTGGGGTAGCCCTGTTCCCGGCCCGCGGAACACCTGTCCAGGCATCCACCTTTGACTCGCTGACGCACGTCGCGTTCCGCGCGTCGGCCCAGGACTTCGAGGCGACGCGTCGCGAGCTCCAAGCGGCAGGCATTGATTTCCGGGAGTCCAATCACACGGTGGCTCGGTCGATATACCTGCTGGACCCCGATGCTCACCTAATCGAGATCACAACCTACGACGTCAGCTGATCTCAGACCCAGGCCATGCCTGGACCACAAGCCGCGAGCGCTCACGGCTACGCACGGGCCGCCAGGCTGGCCCATGCGGCGATCCTCGTCTCGCTCGTCCAGACCGTAGCCGCGGCCACCTGAGTCTGTACGGGAATCAGGCCAGGTCGATCGCCCGCCTTGGCGCCACGGCCCCGGCTGCCGGGGTTTCGCGGGGCGGGTGCTCGCGGCAGAAGCCGTTGTCACCTTCGTCCTGGTCCTGGTGGTCGTGGCGGTGGCCACCGACAGCCGGGTCCTGCGCGGCACCCGTGTCCGCGCACTCGCCCGCGTTCGCTAATGGCCGTAGCGACAGCGTTGGGCAGGGGTCTAGCCCGTCGGCCGTGCGCGCCGCCCGGGTCCTCGCCGAAGGGACTGGCCACACCCGAGCCCGCAGCCGAGGAGGGGGAACTATGAGGAGGGAGGACTATGAGGCCTGCCGCCCTGATCACCCGGTTCATCACCGCCGACGGCGGGCTCTTCCGGTGCGTTGCCGCCGCCTGCCCGTGCCACCGATCTCTGCCCGGGCCTCCGGCTGGTCACCTGGCGTGTTCGCCTGGTAGCGCATTCGGTGACCGGCGTGTGCCTCGCGTGCCGACCCGGCGGCGCTGATTCGTGGGATTTCGGAGCGAATATGCCAGGCGTGCTTCCAGTTTCGCGATCCGGTTCAGGCTGGATGGCCCAGGCGCGGGGACCAGCGGAAGGCTGGCCGCCCTGCGCCCGGGTGTGAGGTCAGCTCACCAGCTCGGTGGCCTCGAACGCGCCCGAGGAGGTGTTCCACACGAGCGTCGCGTGTCCTGGGGCGATATTGAGGTCGCAGTTGTCGAGGAGGGTGACGGGGCACCTTCAGCTTCCCCATGCAGGTGCAGGACTCCCAGGACAACACGGTGACCGGCACGGTGACTATCGCCATCGATCCGTAGACCCGACGGCCGCGTCCCAGGAGCCGCTGTAAATCAGCGGGGCTCTAGCCCGCCGGGCGGTGATGGGTGACCGCTTGCCAGTGCGGCGGTGGCCACGCGGGAACACCCGGCCGTGACCCAAGAGAGCAGGTCACGGCCGGGCCTGGCGTTTACCTGACTGGGGATCAACGCATGCACGACCAGGTTCCTGCGTTCATGGGCGGTCGCGGTGGGCGTGTTGCCGGCGACAGCGAACATGCCCTGAAGAGCAGGCTGGTCTGGCCGGGTCGGCGGCCGAGCGCGTCCAGGTCAATCAGGTTGTTCAACGTGCTGGAGGGTCGGCCGCCGGACTGGCCCGGCGCCGACCACAGAACAGCTCGACAGCCGTCCGCGGCGGGATCTCCCCGGAGTAGACCGGGCGGAGTATCTGGCCTGCCACCGGGCCCGCGGCCGTCTCTGCCGCGGCGGCCAGCGTGCCGACCGGCAGGCTCAGGTGACGGCCGCGGTCCACGACGCCTCCCAGGTGCGCGGGCCGACCAGGCCGTCCACGGCGAGTCCCTTCTCGGACTGGAACTTCAGGCACACCGAGCGGCACTGCGGCCCGTACCTGCCGTCACACGCGATCCCCCAGCCGCGATGCGACATCTGGTGCTGCCAGGTCAGCACGACCTGGGTGTCCTTGCCGCCGTAGTACCCGGAGTGGCAGTGCGGATCGGCTGAGGGCAGCCCCAGGTAGTCGTGCGGGCCGTAGGGCCACGGCTGCGTCGGCGCCTTCGGCTTCGGCTTGGGGGCACTGGCGGTGAAGCCGAACATCTGCTCCAGGTCGGCGACGTCCATCCCGTCGGCGGAGTTGATGTCGCAGGCGCCGAACGGACCTGGTGGCCGCCCCGTCAACCGTCGCCAGCTGCGTCACCGGGACGCTGTGGCCGGCCGTTGGGTGTGGCGGCGGCAGCCTGTTGGTACAACGGGTTGGGCTGCCCGGCTGTCTGCGCGTGAGGTGATCGCGCAGATTTGCGGCATTCTCGGCGGTCCTGAGGGAGCTGATCGGAGTACTTCGGCTGGGCACCTTCGCTGAGGCCGCATCGGCTGATAGGAGAATCAGAACATGGATACGCCCGGCCATGTGGCCGCTGTCTTGGCCAAGGCCGAGGCTGGAGGCGCCCGCGCCGCTGAGCTGGCCGCCCTGCGCAGGCGCCTCCGGCAACTGGGTGAGCAGGAGGCCGGACGCCTGCCGGGCGACGTCCTGGAGCCGCTTCAGGACCTGCCGCGCCTGGATGAGCTGCCCGAGCCGCCACCCGGCCAGGCCCGTGAAGTGCTCGACCGGCTGGTGATCGTCAAGCTCGACGGCGGCTTGGGGACGAGCATGGGCCTGTCGGGGCCGAAGTCGCTGCTCGAGGTCAAGCCCGGCACAAGCTTCCTTGATGTCCTCGCTACGCAGGTGCTGGCACTGCGTGAGCGGCACGGCGCCCGGCTGCCGCTCGTGCTGATGAACTCCGCGGCCACCCGCGATCCCTCGCTGGACGCGCTGCGCTGCTACGACGGCCTGCGCGTGCCGGGTGTGCCGCTGGACTTTCTTCAGGGCCGCGAGCCCAAGATCCGTGCAGATGACCTGCAGCCGGTGCAGTGGCCGGCCGACCCGGAGCTGGAGTGGTGCCCGCCCGGGCACGGCGATATCTACACCGTGCTGGCGGCGTCCGGCACGCTCGACGCCCTGCTCGACGCCGGCCTGCGCTACGCCTTCGTGTCCAACTCCGACAACCTCGGCGCGCTCGCCGAGGTCCGGATCGCCGCATGGCTCGCCGCGGAGCAGGTGCCGTTCGCGCTGGAGGCAGTGCGCGGCACGCCGGCCGACCGCAAGGGCGGCCACCTCGCCCGCTACCAAGGCCGGGTGGTGCTGCGGGAGACGGCGCAGGTGCCCGACGGCGACACCTCGTTCACCGACGTCGAGCGCTGGCGCTGGTACAACACCAACAACATCTGGATCGACCTGCGCGCGCTCAAGGAACTGCAGGCCGCCGACCCGGCGGCACCAGCTCTGCCATTGATCGTCAACCGCGAGACCGTCGACCCGCGCGACCCGGCGAGCATCCCGGTGATCCAGCTCGAGTCGGCGATCGGCGCGGCGATCGGCTCGATTCCCGGCGCTCGGGCGGTCCACGTCCCCCGCTCGCGGTTCGTCCCGGTGAAGACCACGGACGACCTGCTGGTCGTGCGCTCCGACGCCTATGAGCTCACCAGTGACGGGCGGATGAGGCCCAGCTTCGACGGCCCGGGGCCCGTCGTCACGCTGGACAAGGACTTTTACAAGCTGCTGCCCGACTTCGAGCAACGATTTCCTGCCGGGGCCCCGTCGCTGCGCCGCTGCCGCCGGTTCGAGGTCGAAGGCGATGTTACCTTCGGCGCGGGCGTCATGGCTGCGGGCGACGTGCGTGTTACCGGTCCGCGTCACGTTCCGGACGGGGAGGTACTCGGCGGATGAAACCGGACCGCCGGATCGGATACCAGCCATAAAGCTGCTCGCCGCCGGTGGCGCAGGCTACATAGGCTCAGTAGTAGCGGCGCAGTTCCTGGATGCCGGCCACGAGGTCATTGTGCTGGACGATCGTCCACAGGGCATCGGAATGCCGTCCCGCCTGAGGCCACGTTCACCGCGCCCACGATGCCTCCTCCGGGAAGAAAGGGGCCTTTCAGCACGCCGCCGTAGCCGATCACGCAGTGACGCTGATAGCGCCCTGGACAGGTTCCGGCTGACGTGAATACGTCTATGGCGGGTTAGGGGGAGGTCGCCATATTTTCACCTGCATGGCGACTGCCGGCAATACTATCCTCGCGATCGTCGGCATTGTCAGCCCGGGAAGTTGCTGGCGCTGGTCGATCGCGGCCCGCGGATACTGTGTCCTGCCCCGATGTGCTTGATCGTCGGTGAATGACCGTGGTTGACTCTTATCGTCCGTGCTGAGTCACGTAGCGGGCACGTTACGCCTTGATCAGTGGCCCGGCCGGGTGCGACCGGGAAGGCGGATGCCGTGAGCCTGTTGCATGCGGTGGAGGTGCCGCGGCTGCCGGTGTCCCGGCTGGAGCCGGTCATCGGCGCCCCGAGGTATGCGGAGCTGGCCCGGGCCGCCGGCCAGGTCCGGCAGGTGCTGGCCGGGCGCACCATCTGGAACGTCAACTCGACCGCGGCAGGTGGCGGGGTCGCCGAGATGCTGCGGGCACTGGTCGGGTACGTCAAGGATCTGGACATCCCGATCGGCTGGCTGGTGATCACCGGCGACGCCGGGTTCTTCGCAATCACCAAGCGCCTGCACAACCAGATCCACGGCAGCCTGTCCGGAGCCCCGCTCGGCGCGGCGGAGGCCGGTCATTACGCACAGATGCTGGCCGCGAACGCGGTGGAGCTGCTCGCCCGGGTCCGGCCCGGCGATGTGGTGCTGCTGCACGACCCGCAGACCGCTGGCCTGGCCGCGCCGCTGGCGCAGGCGGGTGCCCGGGTGGTGTGGCGCTGCCACATCGGCGTGGACTGGGAAGACGAGGTGACCCGGGCAGGGTGGAATTTCCTGCGGCCGCACCTGGCCGCCGCGGAGGCATACGTGTTCTCGCGCCGGGAATACATCCCATCGTGGATCCCCGCCGGCAAGGCGTGGATCATCCCGCCGTCGATCGACCCGTTCTCCCCGAAGAACCAGCAACTCGACGCCGGCACCGTTCTGGCCATCTTGGTGAAGCTGGGCGTGCTGGATGGTGCGGCGCCGACGGTGCCCGCGACGTTCGTGCGCCGCGACGGCGATGCGGACGTCGTCACCAGGCCAGCCGCCATCGTCGGCGAGGGCCGCCCCGAACCCGGGGATCCGGTGCTGGTCCAGGTGTCCCGCTGGGACCGGCTCAAGGACATGGCCGGGGTCATGCGCGGCTTCGCCGACCATGTCGCGCCCGGCGGTGACGGGTACCTGATGCTGGTCGGCCCGGCGGTCAACGACGTCAGCGACGACCCGGAGGGCGCGGCGGTCTACGGGGAGTGCCTGTTGCAGTGGCACGATCTGCGGCCCGCAGCCCGGACGCGGATCCTGCTGGTGACGCTGCCGCTGGATGACATCGATGAGAACGCGGCCATGGTCAACGCGTTGCAGCGGCACGCCACCGTCATCGTGCAGAAGAGCCTGGCTGAAGGATTCGGGCTGACCGTCGCGGAGGGAATGTGGAAGGGGCGGCCTGTCATCGGCTCGGCAGTCGGCGGGATCATCGACCAGATCCCCGAGGGCACCGGCATCTTGCTGCCCGATCCCGCCGACCTGGAGGCGTTCGGAGCGGCAGCCTGCCTGCTGCTCGGCGACCAGGACCAGGCGGCCCGGATGGGGCAGGCCGCGCATGCCCACGTCCGCGAGCAGTACGTCGGCGATATGCACTTGCTGCACTACGCCAAGCTGCTCGGCACCCTGATCGGCGGAGAATAACACCACCGCCGCCGCCCGGCGGCTTCGGCGCCACGCCTGAAGGGCGAAGGCCAATAGTTGCATTTTGAGCCTGACATACCTTCCCCTGACCTGCGTGAACTCTGTATACGTACTCGTGTGCCCGGTAGCAGTGAGTGATCGCATAACCCGCGTCACTCCAACTACAGCGCCTCTCACCTCGTAACATGCATGAGCGGTCAAATCCCACGCCGCAGTGGCTCGGCGCGCCAGAGATAGCCGATCTGTGTGCGGCGCTTGCCCAGCGCCCAGTTGAGCTTGTCCCGCTTTGACGGACAGGCTGATGGCTTTTCAGGCTACATTCTTGATCTTGTTGTGGTGGCTGGCTTCGAACTCGGCAGGGCTGCGGTAACCAAGGGCGCTGTGCAGCCGGGTGCCGTTGTACCAGGCGATGTACTCGACGATGGCGCGCCGCGCGCCGGCCGGGCAGGCCAGGGCTGCAGGTCGAGCAACTCGCCTTTGATCGATCTGAAGAACGATTCCGCCAGGGCGTTATCCCAGCTGGCCTACTTCGCGGACACGAGGGTCATTGGCCGGGTCGACGCGCAGGTAAAACTCGCACAGCCGGTAGTAGTAGCTTGCTCGCAGGTAGGACTCCCGGGCGCTAACGGGATGACCCGCGGCGGCGCGCGATCCGCGTCGGCGTGAATCCTCTCGGCGAGCGCCCGCCACTGCGCGTACCAGGCGGCCTCGTCGCCGTCAGGGATCCAGCCAGCCGTGCTGACGACTTCGCCGACGTCGGCGCCGCCGTAAGCGGCGTAGCCGAGGGCCCGGAGCGCCTCGAAGGAGAAGGACTGGTCGTTGAAGAGAAACCTCATGGTTACCTTCTCAGGAAATGGGATCGGCGGCTGATCTGATCACCGACGCTTGCCTGCGGGGCCTGCGCTTGACGTCAACCTGGCTGTTCATGGCGTCGCTTTCGCCGGCACTGGCACACTGGGATCCGGCAGGTCCCGGGGGACCCGCGATGGCAGGCGGGCGAGCACGAGGAGGGCGCCGCCAAGGGCGACGGCGGCGCCGACCGCCAGCGCCACCTCGTTGCCACCCATGAAGGCGGCGCGGGCAGTATGCGCCAATAGGGCCCCGGCGGCGCCGCCGGCACGAGCCGCCACGGCGAGCGCACCGCCGAGTGAGCCGAGGATGGTGTGCGTGGCAGCTGCCGGCACGTGCCGGCCGGCCAGCGCTGTGGTCATGTGATCCTGGTAGCGGGTTGACAGCACACTCCCGATCACGGCGACGCCCAGCGCGCCGCCGACCTGCAGAGCCACGGCGTTAGACGCTGATCCGATCCCGGAATCGCCCTGGGGGACCGAGCCCACGACGGAGTTCGTCGCCGTCGGCAGCAGCAGCCCGGCCCCCAGCCCGATCAGCAGCAGGCCGGGCACCACGTCCCCGTAGGTCGTGGCAACCGTAGACACCGCCGAGATCTGCCACAGGCCGCCGGCGATCGCCGCCAGGCCGGCGGCAACGGTGAACTTGATCCCGATGAGGCGAGCGAGGATCGGGGACAGCGGCGCGCTCACGCCGAGCACGGCGGCCATGGGCAGGATCCGCAGCCCCGCCTGGAGGGGCGAGTAGCTGAGGTCGAACTGCAGGAACTGAGTCTGCACGAACAGCGCCCCCAGGAGCCCGAAGACCCCGAGGCTCTCGGCCACTGCGGCCACCGAGAACCGGCGATCGGAGAAGAATCCGAGGTTCAGCATCGGATGGCTGCTGTGGGCCTCCCAGGCGACAAAGGCGCCGAGAACAACGAGGCTGGCCAGCCCGGCTCCGATCACTTCCGCTGAGGCCCAGCCCCTTGCCGGAGCCTCGATGATCGCCCACAGCAGCAAGCCAAGGCCGGTGATCGACAGCCCTGCCCCCCAGGGATCGGGCCGGTCGGCGGCCGGGTTCTTCGAGTCGGGCACCAGCACTAGGGCTGCGGCGAACGCGGCGACCACGATCGGGACGTTGACCAGGAACACTGAGCCCCACCAGAACCGGGCGAGCAGCAGGCCGCCGGCGATCGGGCCGATCGCGATACCCAGGCCGATGGTCCCGGCCCAGACACCAATGGCGCGGGCCCGCTCCGCCCGGTCGCGGAACACGTCGTTGATGATCGACAAAGACGGGGGGATCGTCAGCGCCGCGCCGGCCCCCATCACCGCCCGCCAGCCGATCAGCAGGTCCACCGCCCCTGAGAACGCGGCGCCGATCGATCCCGCGGCGAAGACGGTCAGGCCGATCAGGAAAAACCGCTTGCGCCCGAACCGGTCGGCCAGGCTGCCGCCGACCAGCAGCAGGCCCGCGAACACCATCGCATAAGAGTCGACGATCCACTGCAGTTCGCTTGAGGTAGCGGCCAGCTTCCGGACGAGGGTAGGCAGGGCCACGTTGAGGATCGTGTTGTCCACATTGACGATCAGCGCCGAGGCGCAGACCACCACCAGAATGGCCCACCGGTGCCCACGCGGCGCCGCAGAGAGCCCGGGCGCGGAGACTACTGCATCGGAAGATCGCACCACCGGAACTCCCTGGAGGCCCATCGCGACGGTTGATGTTGTACCGCCGGGGTCCCGGGCAGCTGCCTGGTACACAGGCCGCGCCACAAGCGCGCGGCCGAACCGGGCTTGCGAGTACCTCAACGGTACCTCCCGGACATGCCCGCGGCGAAATAAGCGCTGCCGGCTCCCTCCGAAGCGGCAGCCGCCGGATCCGCAGTGTTCAAGCGGCCAGCGGGCCGGCATGGAGGCCGACCGTCGTTAGGCGCGGCAGCGTCCGCCCGGACCAAGGATGCCGCGGAGGATCCTCGCCAGCGTCGCGCCAGAACAACGCGTTCGCCCGGCGTCGGACCGAACACGGGTCGGCGACAGAATCGGCAGGAATGCTGGCAGCTACGACTTAAACCTGTCGGCGGTGTGCCCTGGACAGGGCTGGCCTATAGTTCGGGCGGCACGGCGGGCGGGGGGTACTCCGGGGTCCAGATCGCGGCGTCCACCGCGGCCGCCGCCTGATCGCGGCTCATCATTGGTGCCGCGCCGGATGCGCAGGCCTCGCAGGCGACCGCGATCGCGACGGCCCGCGAGATGGGCCGGAGCTCAGCGAGGCTGGGGTAGAGCGCGCCCTCGGCAAGCCGGTCCGCGTCGACCATGTCGGCCAGTGTGGTGGCCGCCACCTGGAACATCCGGTCGGTGACTTCTCGTGCCCGCGACGCGATCGCGCCGAGGCCCACTCCCGGGAAGATGAACACGTTGTTCGCCTGCCCGATCACACGGTCGCGGCCTTCGAACCGCACCGGGTCGAAGGCACTGCCGGTTGCCACCAGCGCGCGCCCGTCACTCCAGGCGAGCACATCGGCCGGGGTCGCTTCGGATTTCAGGGTCGGGTTGGACAGCGGCAGCACGATCGGCGCCGGAGTGCGGGCGGCCATTTCGCGGATCACCGGCTCGGTGAAGGCGCCTGGGGTCGCTGACGTGCCGATCAGGATAGTCGGGGCCATCTGCCGCACCACGGTTTCGAGATCGTAGTGGCTGGCGGCCGGGAAGCCGCACGCGGCCAGTTCGGACGCGGGCATCGCGAACGGGCGCTTGTCCTCGTCCACCTGGTCGCGCCCGTCGAAGATGAGACCGCGCGAGTCAAGCATCATGACCGCGCGGCGAAGCCTGGCGCCCGGGTCCTGCTCGCGGATAACCGTCTCGGCCAGGCGCGCGATGCCCGTGCCGGCCGCGCCCGCGCCTACGAAAACCAGCCGCTGAGCGGCCAGCGGCTCGCCGCGCAGCCGCAGCGCGGCCAGCAGCCCGGCCACGACCACCGCGGCGGTGCCCTGGATGTCGTCGTTAAAGCTCGTGATGCGCTGCCGGTAGCGGCCGAGCAGCCTGATCGCGGTGTGCTGCTTGAAGTCCTCCCACTGCAGCACGGCGGCGGGGTAGACCTCGAGCACGGCGCTGACAAAAGCCTCGATGAGCGCCTCATAGTCGGCGCCGCGCAGGCGCGGCTTCGGATAGCCGAGGTAAAGCGGGTCACGCAGCAGGTCTTCGTTGTCTGTGCCGACGTCGAGCGAGATCGGCAGGGTCACGCCGGGATGCACGCCGGCGCCTGCGGAGTAGAGCGCGAGCTTTCCCACCGGGATGCCCATGCCCCCGGCTCCTTGGTCGCCCAGCCCCAGGATCCGCTCGTTGTCGGTGGCGACGATCAGCCGGATGCCCGGCCGGCCGGTGTTACGGAGCAGCTCGGGGATGCGGTCAATGTCGTCGGGAGTGATCCACACGCCGCGCGGACGGCGTTGAATGTGGCTGAACGTGCGGCACGCTTCGCCGACCGTCGGGGTATAGACGATCGGGGCGAATTCCTCGATGTGGTCGACGAGCAGCCGGTAGAACAGCGTCTCGTTGCGGTCATTCAGCGCAACGAGCCCGATGTACTTTTCCAGATCATCCGTCTTGCGGCGGACATGCTCAAGTTCAAGCTCCACCTGCTCCTCGATGGTGGCCACGCGCCAGGGCAGCAGCCCGCGAAGGCCGAGCTCATCTCGTTCCGCATCGGTGAACGCGACATCCTTGTTCAGGGCCGCCTGATCAAGTATCTGCGCGCCGGGTACCTGCGCCGGCGCGGAGGGCGTCGTGCCTCTGCTGCCGCTGGAGTTCATCAGGTCTCCTGAACTGGCCACCTCGGCGACTGTCTACGGAAGCGGGATGGGCCTGCCGATCAGCTCGAGTGAGCGGCCGCTGGTTTTCGGGCCGCCCAGGGCGATCAGGCCGGCCAGCAGCCCGGTGATTCCGATGACGGCGAACCCGAGGAAGAACGAGCTGCCGGATATCAGCGTGGGCAGCAGCAGGGCGCCCACCGCCCCGCCCAGGTGCCCGCCTCCGTCAGCCAGGGCGAACCCCCGGGAGCGCAGGCGGGTCGGGAAGTTCTCGGCGGTGAAGGTGTAGGCCACCTGGAGGTAGGACCCCAAGGCCAGCGACGCCAGGAACGAGCCTGCGGTCACGACCGCGCCGTTGGCCAGGGTCCCGATCAGCAGCATCCCGATCAGCCAGACGGCGGTGGCGCCGAAGATCAGGTGCTTGCGCTCGATCTTGTCAGCCGCCAGGATCATGATCCCCGCCCCCACCGGGTACCCGATCGCTCCGACCGCCAGGTACAGGATCGAGCTGCCGATTCCCAGGCCGTGCGCGGAGAGCAGGGTGGCGGCGTCGCCCAGGAACCCGTAGTTGCCGATGTACCACAGGAACCACATGGTGATCATGGCCAGGACCGCCAGGCCATACCGTCCGTGCGTCAGTTCGTACACGGTGCTGCCCGGATGCTCGTCGTCACCGGCCGGCCGGGTGCCCCCAGGCGCACCGGAGAGCGGACCGGGCGCCTGCCCGGCCGAGAACGGCGCCGCGGCCGCCGCCAGTTCCTGCGGGTCAAAGCGCTGCTCCATCGACCCGACCATGACCTCGGCCTTGTCGAGGTGGCCGTGCTGGATCAGCCACCGGGGTGACTCCGGCAGCCGCAACCCGAACAGCACGCCCGCCAGCCCGATCAGCGCGCCGATGGCGAACAGGAGCCGCCAGCCGATATAGAAGTGCGGTACCAGGGCGAGAGCCACGAACGGCGTGATGGCCTGCCCGATGATGCCGATCATGAACATCGTTACCGAGATACGGCCCCGCCGCGCGGGAGGAGAAAGCTCCCCCACATAGGTCGACGCCAGGTTGAGAGCCGCGCCGACGCCCATACCGGTCAGGAAACGCCAGATTGACAGCGAGACGATCCCAGTCGAGAACGCGGTGCCCAGAGATCCCAGGCCAGACACGAGCAGCGAGGTAAGGAACGCAAGCCGGCGGCCCCGCCAGTCCGCGAGCGCCCCGATGAGGTTCGAGCCCACGATGTAGCCGACCAGCCCGATCGCTATCGCCACGAACTTCACGTCGTTGGAGCTCAGGTCGAACTGCTTGACGATGGCCGGCAGCCCAAAGCCGATGTCGGTAATGTCGTAGAAGACGAAGAAGTACGCCAGGCCCAGCACGAAAAGGTCGAAGCGGGGCAGCGGCCACCCCGGCAGCCGGTCCATACGATCCAGCAGCGCCTGGCCCCGGGCCGCTCCGCCGGCCTGACCTTCCGGGCCGGCCGCTGTCGCGCTCATCGCGCAGCCCGGCCGGTTGCTTCCGGCCCGATGACCCCGACAGGGACAGTCAAGCCGCGCGCATGCACCGCCAGGGCAGCTGCTGAACGGACCGGCAGAACCGCCGGCTCCGGGCACCTCTTCATCATCGGATACCGGCCTCCTCAAGGCGTGAGCACGCCGTTGTTGCTGAGCAGATCGCCGTAGGAGAGGTATTCTCCCCCGCCGGTTCTCACCGTCTTGATCCTTTATCGTCACGTCCGGCACGGGCCTATGTACGCATTAAAAAACCCCGGCCCTACCGCCACATGCGCAACATGGCGGATGCAGCTGCCGGGGTCCGGAGCAATACCCGTGATAGTACGCTTTCCTTAAACTCGTGCATAGGGCATTCCGGGGCCAAATAACCAGCTCTTCGAGCCAAGGGCACAGCGGGCGCCCGGTGCGCGCTGTGCCGCTGCCTGCATCTCGGCGTTTCACGTCGGCATGGCGTCCCCGAACAGGCCTCAGACCAAGACGGCGCCACAGTAATCGCCAGCAGCCATGGCCAGAGCGCATTGACAGGACGGAAGGCGCCCGCAGACCGGGCAGGGCAACGAGGGGCACGGGCACTACGGCGGCGAGCCAGACAGCCTGCCGACGCCCGGTCGCGAAGAGGACGAAGCGGCCTTCAAGATCTCGTTGATGCGGCGCAGCGCGCTAAAACGCGTCCGATGACTTGTAAACGCCGTATACCTCGGGGAACGCATCGCACACTTCACCGACAGTGGCACGGGCGCGGAGCGCCTCACGCATCGGGTAGAGGAGGCTGCGGTCACCCTTAGCCGCCTCCTTCAGGTCATCTAGCGCGGTACAACGTCCCTATCCGTGCTCGCCGTGCCGCTCGGCGAGTGCAGTGAGCGTGCGGTGGATCCCGCGCTGCACAGCGTCGGCCAGGTAGGGCCGCAGCCGGGCGGCGGGGACGATGGTGTGGACCGAGCCCACGCTGCGGGCACGCTCGATGCTGTGCACGTTGTCGAACTCGTTGGCGACCTGGCCGAGCTTCTCCGAGCGCACGGCCGGGCGGACCGACGTCAGCTTGGCGCGCAACCGGGCGGCGTCGGCGTGGGCGCCGTTCTCCACGGCTTCGGCGATGCCGGCCTTCAGGTCGGCCACCCGCGGATCGGCTGCAGTACGTTTGTTGACTTCGCCGGCGAACACGACTGCCGCTGCGGGCGCCCCGCCGATCACCGAGGCGTAGGAGCCCTCGACGGCGGCGATCTCCATGTTGTCGTTGAGCGTCCCGGAGAACACGACGAACGCGCCGCCGTGGTAGCGGGAGACCACGCAAAACACGATCGGGCCGTCGAAGTTGACCACCGCGCGGCCGATCTCCGCGCCGTACTCCAGCTGTAGCCGGCGTAGCGACTCCGGGGAGCCATCGAAACCCGACAAGTTGGCCAGCACGACGAGTGGGCGGTTCCCGCTGGCCGCGTTGATGGCCCGGGCGGTCTTCTTCGACGAGCGCGGGAACAGTGTGCCGGCCGTCCACTGTGACGGGCCGTCCACCGGGGAGGGGCCGTGTCGTGGCAGCGGGCGGGACTCGATGCCGATCAGCGCGACCGGCTGCCCGCCCAGGTGGGCGTCGAGCACCACGACCGACTCGGCGTCGTGCATGTCGGCCCAGCGTTCTAGCGGCGTATGGTCGGCATCGGCCACGCCGCGCAGCAGGGAGCGCACGTCGAAGGGCTTCTTGCGTTCACCGTTGATCGCGGGATCGAAGATTTCGCCGAGCGTGCTGAAGTCGCAACCTGGCCCGGCGTGCGGCGACGCGGAGATGTCCCGGCTGGCGGGGTCGGTCGTCGCGGCTGGCCGGGGGAAGCGCTCGCCCGGCGCGGTGTAGGTGTGCTCGTAGTGTGCGAGCAGCACGTCCACGGCTGTGGATAGGTCGGGTGCCCAGTACTGGGCCTGGCCGTTCGGGCCCATGATCCGGTCGTAGCCGCCGATGCCGAAGTTGTCCTCGGCGGAGACTCCGCCGGAGTAGTCCAGCGACTGCTTGCCGGTGAGCACCATCGCCGAGTCCGGGGTCATGACCAGGATGCCCTTGGTGTGCATGAGCATGGTGGCTTCGGCGTTCCAGTACGGCTGGGCGCCGACGTTGATGCCGGTGACCACGACGTTGATCTCGCCGCTGTCCTGGGTGAACTCGATGATCCCGCGCAGCACCCGGGAGACCCAGTCCATGGTCTCGGTGCCGGAGTCCATTGCGATCTTCGCGCCCGCGGAGATGGCGAACCACTCCACCGGGGCGTGCAACCGCCGGGCCAGCTCGATGGCTGCGAGGACCCGGCGGCACTCCGGCTCGCCGATCGCGCCGAGCGCGTTGGTCGGGTCGCCCAGCAGCACGACGCGGTGCATCCCCTCGGGGTACCGCTTTGTGGCCGTGCTGAGCACGCCGAGCACTATATTCGCGGTGTTCGAACCCGGCGCCCGCTCTACCGGGGCCGGAGCGCCCGTCTCGTCGAGGTCGTATTCGGTGAATGTGCCCGGGGCGCCGCCGCGGTCAGGCGAGCGGGTGATCAGCGGGATGAGCTCGTAGGGGTACACGGCACCGCGGCGACGGGCCCGGATCACCTTTTGCGTGTAGGAATTCATCTCGCGCAGTGGGTTCGGCGGTGGGTCGGTGATGCGCAGCGTCAGCCCGGCGCCCGGCGGGCGGGACAACCGCAACATCAGCTCCTGCGGTTCGGCGGCGCCCCGGTCGTCGGCATCGGCTATCCGCAACTGCATCAGCACCTGCTCCAGGCCCAGCGCCTCGGTGCGCGGGGCGAATGACCGGACGACCTGGTCGAGCTCGGTGAGGGGCACGTCCACGACCGGCCAGACGTAGAGCTGGACGCGGTTCCATTCCAGCTTCGCCGCGGCGCGGTCGGCTGAGCGAGTCGCGCGCAGGCTGTCCAGGCAGGCGTCGAGGATGCGCTCAAGCTGTGGCAGGCCGCTGATTCGGCCGTACTCGTCACGCAGGACAGTCAGGTCGCGGACGTCGGCGAGGGCGATCAGCCGCTGATCGTCGGGGACCTCGCGGCCCTGCGCGCGGAACAGGTGCACGTCGGTGGGCGAGGGCAGCCGGGTCAGCTCGAATCCCGACAGCCGCCACAGGCCCAGCCGCTCCGCGACCATCGGGTGCAGGCCGCGCAGCGTCCGGTCCTCCACCGCCGCCCCGGTCTCCGGCGCACTGCGGAAGGTGAACCAGGTCGGCCCGCCGCTTTCCGCGCCGTCGGGTCGGCGCACCGCGACGGCGACCCGCCCGACTGCGCGCGGGATGGTACCGAGCTTGTCGCGGATCCTGGCGGCGCGGGCGTCCGGGTCGCCGTCGGCTTCGGGCGTCTGGGAGGTGACGTACAGGTCGATCAGCGCCGTGCGGTCGGGTGGGAGCGCATCCACGAGCCGGCGCAGGTCGGTCGCACCATCGGTCTCCGCTGCGCTGGCCACGGTGGCGACCAGCAGGTAGTCGTGTCCGTCGTGGACGTATCCGGCGGTCAGCAGCGGGCGGTCGTTATGCTCGATGACCTGGACTTGCTGCAGCGGCCGGATCCGGTAATACCGCCGGGTCATCACCTCGAGCATCGCGGCGTGGTGCCGCTCGGCGAAGGCTCCGAGGATCGGCTCACCGGAGGCGACCATGGCCTCGATCTGGGCCGTCCGGGCCTCGGGATCGGGGGAGAGATGGTCGAGTTCCGACCGCACCTGCTGCTGCACCCGGGCCCGCTCGCCGGCGATCAGCGCAGCATCGAAGCATCGGTACACGACCTGCCGGGCCAGGTCCCCGATCACCGGATGGCGCAGCTGGGTGGCCGACACCAGCTGGTCGAGGACCCGCCGGTAGCCGTCGCGGGCAGGCTCGGGCAGCGACTCCGGGTGGCTCAGCCGCCACTGCAGCAGCTCTGACACGACCGGCACGTGCGCGGTCGCGCGGCGGTGGGCGAGGAACATCCGGTAGAGCACGGGGCCCAGGTCGGGTGAGGGCTCGAGGTCAGTGATCCCGTAGTGAGCTAGCGCACGGCGCAGCTTGATCCGGAAGGACTCAGGCAGTCCTTCGGCGTCGGCGTCCCAGGAGCGCAGGTAGGCGTAGAGGTACTCCTGCGGGTTGCGGGTGGCCTCGGCGTCCACGGCGGACTCGTCGTCGGCTTCGGCCCCGCCGGGCACCCGGCGATTGCGCGACAGCGCGCACAGGTCAGCGAAGATCTGGAGGACCTCGGTCTCCCCGGCGAGCACCCGCGGGTCGTCGGCGGGCAACTCGGCCCGCGCGGCGGCCAGCCCCAGCAGTAGCCCGCGGGCCTCGCGCTCGTCGATATCGAAGCCCAGCACCAGCGAGCGCAGTGCCGCCAGCGCGTCGGCGGCCGTGGCGACCGGACCGTGGTCAACCGTGGCCGTGCCCCTCAGCGCGCTCAGGTCGACCCGGATGCCTGATGCCGGGCCCCCGATCCCGTCCAGTTCCGGGTCCTGTTCTATCCGGACCAGCTTGGTGCCACTCTCGACCTGGGTGTTGAGCTCGACGAGCACCTCGGTGACACGGCCCGCGGCCGGCGCGTGCAGCGCCGTCTCCAGCTTCATGCTCTCCACGACGGCCACGACGTCGCCCCCCGCCACCGCGTCACCGGCCTTGACCGGGATGGCCACCACCATGGCGGGCGCCGGGGCCCGGACTAGCCCCGCCTCACCGCCGGACATCCGGTGCATCGCGCCGTCGACTTCGATGAGATAGTCCCGGCCCTGTGCGGCCGCAAGCACGGCGAACGCCTGGTCGCCGACGGAGAGCCTGCGCTCGAACCGGCCGTAGCGCTCGACGTCGGCGTCCACCGCATGGCCGTCCAGCTCCACCCGGTAGCGGATCGGGCGGCACCGGGACACCCGCAGGCGGTAGGCCGCACCGTCCACGCGGACGTCAACCTGATGCCAGGTCTCGTGCCCGACTTCGGGACGCCCTCGCTCGGCGGATGCGAACAGCCTGCCTTCCTGGCGCTGCGCGTGTGCATCGTATGCCTCGACGGCGGTGGCCAGCAGGGCGACGTCGAGCCGCCGCGGCAGGGCGTAGCCGTCAGCCACCAACGCGTCGAGCCAGGTCGTGTCCGCCTTTCCGCAGACGAACTCCGGCCGGTCCAGCAGGTCGAGCAGGAACGCCTTGTTCGTGGTGCCGCCGTGGATCACTACAGCGGTCTGCCTGAGTGCGCGCACGAGGCGGGCGCGGGCCTCCCGGCGGTCCCGGCCCCAGGCGATCACCTTGGCGATCATGGAGTCGAACTGCGGCGGGATGACGTCGCCCGCAGCCACCCCGGTGTCCACCCGAATGCCCGGGCCGGCAGGCAGCACTAGGTGCTCGATCAGGCCCGGCGCGGGAACGAACCCGTGCCCCGGGTCCTCGGCGCTGAGCCGGGCCTCGATCGCATGCCCGTGCTCGGACGGTGCGGCGGCCGAGACGTCAGCCAGCGTGCCGCCCGCGGCGATGTGCAATTGGAGCTTGACGATGTCGACTCCGGTGGTGGCCTCGGTGACTGGGTGCTCGACCTGCAGGCGCGTGTTGACTTCCAGGAACGACAGCAGCCGCTCCTTGGGTTCGTAGAGGAACTCCACCGTCCCGGCGTTGATGTAGCCGGCTGCCCGGATCAGCTCGGCGGCACTGGAACGCAGCATGTGCTCCTGCTCAGCATCCAGCACAGTCGAGGAAGACTCCTCGATCACCTTCTGGTTGCGCCGTTGCACGCTGCAGTCCCGGACACCCAGCGTCCACACGGCGCCATCGGCGTCGGCGATGACCTGCACCTCGACGTGGCGGCCGCCGCGGATCGCCCGCTCCAGGAACACTGACGCGTTCCCGGCAGCCTTCGATGCTTCCGATCTCGCCCGCTCGAAGGCCTCGTTGAGTTCTGCGGGGGATCGGACCAGCCGGGTGCCTCGCCCGCCGCCGCCCGCTGTGGCCTTGACCATCAGCGGGTAGCCCATCGTCTTGGCCTGTGCGCGGGCCTCCTCGAGGTCGGCTACCGCGCCGCCGCTCCACGCCGCGAGCGGTACGCCGACCTGCCCGGCCAGCCGCTTGGACTCGATTTTGTCGCTGAGCCGACGCATGACTCCGGCCGGCGGCCCGATGAAGGTGATCCCCAGCCGGTCACACAGTTCCGCGAACTCGGCCTTCTCCGAGACGAACCCCCAGCCTGGCCAGGCCGCGTCGGCCCGGCAGTCGCGCAGCGCCCGCTCCAGCTCGGCGTAGTCGAGATATGGACTGGCACCGAACGCGGCCCCATCGCCGCCGGGGTCGGCCGGACCAATGAGGACCGCCTCGTCGGCTTCGCGGACGAACATCGCCCGCCGGTCGGCGGCGGTGTGCAAGGCGATGACGCGCAGCGCGCGCCGCCCTTCGGCGTTCCACTCCCTGACGGCGTTGATCAGCCGCATCGCGGGCTCGCCCCGGTTGATGATGGCGACGCGCTGGAAAGCAGGCCGGGTTTCCTGGCTACTCATCCGGTCACGCGCCGAACGCGACGCGCACGTCGTCGGTCGTCGTCCCGGTCGCCCGTGCTACTGGCACGGAGCCGCGATTGAGGCCGCCGATGATGTCCAGCACCATTTCGTCGGCGACGATGGCGGGGTCGATGCGCAGTACCGCGTAACCGCCGACGGCGCCGGCCCCGAAGCCGGGCGTGAAGACCCGGGTGGGCCGGGTGATTACCCCGTCCCGGACGGCGTCGTGCACCGCGATCGGGATGCTCGCCGACGACACGTTGCCCATCGCCTCGACGTTGAAGTACAGCTGGCCGGCGGACAGCCCGGCCTTGCCTGCCAGGTTGAGGATCATCGTCTTGTTGGCCTGGTGCGGGACGATCAGCTCGATGCTCTGCAGCAACGTCCGGCCGGGGTCGTCCGGATCGCTCTGCGCGCCGAGCTCGTCGATCATCTGGGCCAGGTAGCGCTGCACCAGGGACTTGACCTCGGGACCGTATACGGTGATGTCGTTGTCGAACTCCGGGTTCGGCCAGATGATCGAGTTGACCTCACTTCTCGGCCCGCTCGCATAGGTCTGCACGACCTCTACGTCGCCGGTGGTGCCTGGGGTAGCGGGGACGATGACCATCGCCGCGGCGCCGTCCCCGAAGATCATCCGCGAGGGACGGGAGCTGCCGATCTTGTCGGAGAACTTCTCCACGCAGACCAGCAGGACGGGCCGCTGGACTTCCTGCAACTGCCGGATCGCCTCGGCCAGCCCGTAGGGCAGCCCCGCGCAGGCCGCCACCAAGTCGACCGAGGCGTGCGTTTGCAGCAGTCCGAGCTCCCCGGACACCCAGCACGCCACCGATGGGATCTGCCGGTTGCTGGTGCAGGTGCTGACTAGCACCGCCCCAATATCCCCGGGCTCCCGGCCGGACTTCGCCAGCGCGGCGCGGGCGGCGTGCAGGGCCAGCTGCTCCGGCTCCCGGCTGGTGTAGCGGCGTTGCTCGATGCCGGTCTTCGCGCTGATCTCGGCAGCGCTCATCGGCGACCAGGAGAAGCTCGCGTTCCGGATCACGTCGGTGTTATCGCAGACGTGCTCGCCGCGCACGACCGCCAGCGCCGCCAGCCTCGGCTGGATCGCGAACGCCTCACGCACCCGCACCGGCGGGTAGGGGGTAGCAGGCGGCACGGCCTCCAGTGGCGCGCGCTGCTCCGGGACAGCAGCGTTTTTATCGGCGGCGTTGCGACCGGTGGCACCGGTGCTCTTGACCCGGTCGATGAAGGCCATCACGTCCCGATCGCGGGGGTGGAACGCGACCACGAAGTCGTCCTTGCCGATTCTGGCAGGCTCGCGCAGCACGGTGCGCGAGCGGTTCCACGGGTACTGGTTGTGCAGTACCATCCCCCAGCGCATCAGCGCTTCGAGCTCGGGGACGCTCTCGTCGGCGTCAAAGATCTCCTCGGTCCGGAAGACCGGGTAGTCCGGGTCGTGATCGGGTATCACGAACGTCAGCGCGTCGGGCTGATCCAGGAACTCAGCGACCGTTGGCTTGATCGGTGGCAGCTCGGTGGCATGGTAGAGCTTGTTGCGGAACAGGTCGAACAGCAGGTCGAACACCTTGTCCTCGGTGTCGGCGTCCCACGTTGCGGGCAGCTCACGGAAGGCGCGCTCGACCGCGGCCACCTTGCGCTCGCTGTCTTCCCACGGGATCAGTACCGGCAGGAAGACGTCGTCGCGATGCTTCGCCACGTCGCGCCAGCGTGTCGGCCGCTTCTCGAACATCGTGATCGAGTACCGGTTGGCCCAGAACAGGTTCTGGCCCAGATCGCGCAGCAGCTCAAAGCGCCCCGGGTAGGCCCCGGACTCGACGCGGGCCAGGATGTCGGTCCCAGTAGGTGCCTTCGCCTCGAAATCCCGCTCGATCACGGCGGTGAACTGATCGAGCGTCCTCAGGACCGAGAAGTCCAGCTCACCAAAGAAATTCGCCGGGAACACCAGACGACCGTGCCGGTTGACCACAAACGGTTTCACACGTCACCTCCGGGGCGAACGTCTCCTGATCCACCGGCGACCTGCCCTGTTCGGTAGCGCGGTTAGAACCTGCCGTCGAATGGGATAGCCGCGTTTGCGCCTGATGGCGATTTCTCACCACGGCCCCCTCGTCGCCATGGCGGCTGATAGCTCCGAGAGTTGAGCTGCACCCTCTCGGGCAAGATCAGGGATGACGTGCGGAGGGGGCGGCTCAGCCGTGCGCCCAGCCTGGTGGCTGCCGGGCACTGCGGCACGGGAGGGCGCTCCGTCAAGCATCGCGGCAGCTTCCGGAGATCAGGCTGTGCTCCGCTTGTCGCACCTTCACCGGCAAAGCGCCAGCGGTTGGCGTGACCTGGCCTCGATCTTGCTCGGCGCCCTTGCGCGGCGGGATGTCCCGCTCGTCGCCGACGGGAAGGGGGATCCGCTGGCGGATGGGCACTCTCATATGCCACCTCGGCTTGCCTTCGTGCGCAAAAGCGCCGCCGAGGTCCAGAGCAGCAGGAGTCGCAATCTCGAGTACATGCAGGCATATCGAGTGCGATCGACCCCAGCATGAGGCTACGCGCAATCCGCCGGGGCAACAACGCCGCAGCGGATCATTGGAGGCGGCTGCTGCGGTGGCAGGCGCGGGTGGGCTGATAGGCGCATGCGTAGTTCGGGAGGAGTGGCGCGGGAAAAGGGCCTGCTCAGCAGGTAGTTCGCCAGCGTCTTACCTCACTGAGGCGAGGAAATGGTGATCCGCTCCTGGCCTGACGAGGAGGGCCGAGGACCTTAGCTTGTCAGACCACATTGGGCGGTCTCTAGTCAGTTCACGTCCGGCGGCATCAGTACACGTCGGGCGACCTGTACAGGCCCCAGACCTCGCGCAGAGCGTCGCAGACTTCGCCGACTGTGGCGCGGGCCCGCAGCGCCTCGCGGAGCGGGTAGAGCAGGTTGGCCGAACTCGGCGCGGCCCGCTTCAGGTCATCGAGCCTGCGGCGTACCTCGGCGCTGTCGCGGCCGGCGCGCAGCGCGGCGAGCCGCTCCGCCTGGTCCTGTTCGATGGCCGAGTCGAGCCGCACCGGCTCGTAGGGCTCCTTGCCTCTTGCGGTGAACTTGTTCACGCCGACGACGACGCGCTCCCCGGAGTCGATCTCGAGGGCCACGCGGTAGGCGGACCGCTCAATCTCGGCCTTCTGGAAGCCCTGCTCGATCGCGGCGACCGCGCCGCCATGTTCATCAACCTTGGCGATCAGCTGGATTGCCTGCTCCTCGATGTCGCTGGTCAGCGCCTCGATCGCATACGATCCGGCGAGCGGGTCGACAGTGGCTGTCAGATCGCTCTCATAGGCGAGCACCTGCTGGGTACGCAGTGCCAGTCTCGCCGCCTTCTCGCTAGGCAGCGCGATCGCCTCGTCGTAGGAGTTCGTGTGCAGCGACTGGGTGCCCCCCAGCACGGCCGCGAGCGCCTGGATGGTTACCCTGGCCATGTTCACCTCCGGCTGCTGCGCGGTCAGCTGGACGCCGGCTGTCTGGGTGTGGAACCGGAGCATCTGCGAGCGGGGGTCGACGGCCCCGAACTCGTCGCGCATCATGCGAGCCCAGATCCGCCGTGCCGCGCGGAATTTCCCGATCTCCTCTAGCAGCGTTGTCCTGGCCACGAAGAAGAAAGAGAGGCGGGGCGCGAATTCGTCTACCGCGAGGCCGGAGTCAATCGCGGCGCGCACGTACTGCTTCGCGTTTGCCATGGTGAAGGCAATCTCCTGCACGGGCGTCGCGCCGGCCTCAGCCATGTGATAGCCCGAGATCGAGATGGTATTCCACCGGGGAATCTCACTTTGGCAGTAGGCGAAGGAGTCGGCGACGAGCCGGAGGGATGGCTGCGGGGGGTAGATGTAGGTGCCGCGGGCGATGTACTCCTTGAGGATGTCGTTTTGAATAGTGCCTGAGATCTTCTCGGGGCCTGTACCCTGCTCCTCGGCCACCAGCTGATACAGCAGCAGCAGGATGGCGGCTGGCGCATTGATCGTCATCGAGGTCGAGACGGTGTCCAGCGGGATGTCGGCCAGCAGCGTGCGCATGTCCTCGATGGAGTCGATGGCGACACCGACCTTGCCGACCTCGCCCCTGGCCTGCTCAGCATCGGAGTCGTAGCCCATCTGGGTCGGCAGGTCGAAGGCCACCGACAGGCCGGTCGTGCCCGCGTCGATCAGCTGGTGGTACCGGCGGTTGGAGTCGGCCGCGGTGGAGAAGCCGGCGTATTGCCGCATCGTCCACGGCCTCGTGACGTACATGGTCGGGTGGACGCCTCTGGTGAACGGGTATTCGCCAGGCTCACCTAGGTCGCGGTCAGGGTCGAAATCCTGCAAGGCATCGGGCCCATAAACGGGCTCTATGGGTCGCCCTGACTCCGATATGCACGTCATAAGACCAGATTATGGCGTGCGGCGACGCCAGCCTAGCCCTGATCATTCGTGCGCCGAGCAGGGCAGGAGGTACCAGATGCCGTGTGAACCCTGCCCCGGGCAGGTCGGCGGCGGTCAGTGCCGCGCCGAACGCCAGCGCCAGATCGCCGTCGCCGGTGTCGGCCGGGATGGCGCACGCCATCACCGACATCGGCGTCAAGGTCGTGGGCGCAGGGTGCCTTCCGGTTTTCCGCCGACCTGGCGTGGCGGCGTCAGGGTCCCAGGGTGCGGGTGCTGGAGGGCAACCTGCGCCGGGTGATCGGGAACGGGGCGCCAGGCGGCCAGCTGCGCGGGCTGTCCAGGCAGGTGATGCGCTCGTATGCGCGCTACTGGCTCGAGGCATTCCGGCTGCCGGTGATGCCGCCGGCCGGCTGCTCGGGGGGATGCACGTCACTGGGCATAGCCGGGCCCTATTCGAATACCCTGCGGCCGGCCGCGGGGTGATCCTCGCCTTGCCGCATATGGGCAACTACGACGTGGCTGGCGCGTGGCTGATCGCCACGGGGGCCGGCTCGGTTACCGTGGTGGCGGAGCGGCTGAAGCCGGAGTCGGTCTATGACAGGTTCGTCGCGTTCCGCGAGGGTCTCGGCGTGGAGGTGCTGCCGGCCAGCGGGGGGATGAGCAGCGCGTTCGGCATCCTGGCGGAGCGGCTGCGGGCAGGCAAGACGGTCGGCTTGGTCTGTGACCGCGATGTCACCGGCCGGGGCATGGAGGTGGAGTTCTTCGGCGAGAAGGCCCGCATGATGGGCGGCGCGGCTGCGCTGGCCGTGCAGACCGGCGCGGCGCTGGTGCCCGTGATCTTGTGGTTCGAGGGTGATGACTGGGGCGCGCATATTCATGAAGCGATCCCGGTTCCTGCCGAAGGCGACGGGGAGCAGAAAGCGGCGGCGATGATGCAGGAGGTCGCGCGGCTCTTCGAGGCCGGAATCCGGGCTCATCCACAAGACTGGCACATGCTGCAGCGCGTCTTCGCCGCCGACCTCGACCCCGGGCGGCTCCGCCTGCCGTTCGGGGCGGGTCAGCGGCGGCAGTCGCGCCGCCGCTGACCCGCATCCCGGCCGCCACCTGCAGCGCCTCGGCGTTTTTTCCCCGAAGGACCTTCCATCGTGGTCGGGGCCCGGGGACCGTCACCTGCCTGGCAGATATGAGCTATGAACGCCTGGGTGTCGCTGCCGCAGCGGCTGCCGTCGGTCACCGCCTATCCACTTGTGTTCTCGTTCTTCAACGCTCCAGACGGCCCGGGTTCAAGCCGGTCGCGCCGTGCAGGCAGCATCACGAAGATCCAGCGGTCAGATGGTCATCGAGACGTCACTCCGACGTCTCGTGGTACCAGGCCGCTGACCGCCGTCACTTTCCGCCTGCCGAACCCACGTCCGCAGGGCCTCCGGGTGAACACCCAGCTGCCGGCCAGCGAGGCGTCATGAGGGCGGGCGATCTTGGCCCGTAAGATCATGGTTCTTGTGTGTCGAGTTGTGCTGGAGCGGTGCGCAGGCCGGCGGCTTGCGCGCCGGAGTGGAGGCGGCGGTCCCAGGCGGCGAGGATCAGGCCGGGGTCGCCGATGGCCAGGGCGCTGGCGAGGTGGACGGCGTCAGCGCCGCGTAGCGCATAGGTCCGGGCGAGCTGGCCGGCGTGCTGTTCCACGGCGGCGGTGAGTTCTACCGGGCGGGTGGCTGCCCAGTAGCTGTCCCAGGCCCGCTCGGCTTCGTCGAGGTCGGCCTCGGCCAGGTCGTGGCTGCGGGCGGCGGCGGCCAGCGCGGCGCGGACTTCGGGGTAGGCCAGGCGGCTGGCCACGGCGGCGTCGCAGCCGTCCCATAGCTGGGCGGCCAGGTCGCTGCCGGCTTCCTCGGCCAGCAGTTTGATGGAGGCGCTGGAGTCGAAGTAGACCAGCGGCACTGGTTACCGCCGCTGGTCGCCGACGATGTCGGCGACGGGCCGGCGGGCGTGCGGCCGGGGGCGCCCGGATGCCCGCGGCCGGCGGGCTGTGGCCGGGCGGCCGCGCCTCACTGCCAGGCGCTTCCCGCGGTGTCATCTCGTGGGTGAAGCGCTTGACGAAGACCGAGCGCTTTAGGAAGAGTTTGTTCACGGCGGCGACCGGTCGCCGAGCTGTGGAACATCCGCCCCAGTCGGGTTTCCATTGGCGAAGGGGATTCGCCCTCTCGGTCGTCAATGTCACAGGCCATCTTCCAACACTGCGTCGCTGGGGGACGAGGGTGTCAAGGGGAGGCTTGTCCATGACTAAGGACGCCAGCTTCAAGAAGGTTGTCCGGCGCCACGCCGAGGAGACTGGGCAGCGCTACACCGAAGCGCTGACGGATCTCGAGGGTCTCGGTGCGCGGATGCACCACGAGCCCGTTGCTGAGCTGCTTCTCGCTCATCTCCGGGATCGCTACGGCATTGACCCGGTCGCGGCGACGAAGCTCAGTGTGCACAAGGCCTACGTGTTCCGTATCGACCGTAATGACGGCGACCCGTGGGTCGCCCGCGCGTTCCCTCCCGCTCGGCCGCGTGCCGGTGTTGAGGGCGACGCCGCAATCCTCAGATTCCTGGAGCAGCAGGACTATCCCGCGGAGCGCCTGGCGGCCGACGATGCGGTATCTGACTTCGATGGCAGCGCGGTCCTCGTGACGCGGTTCGTTGAAGGCGTCCAGCTCCCCGACGGTGCCGCGAAGTTCGCCATGATGGGTGAGCTGCTCGGACGGCTGCACGCGCTGCCGTACGACGATTCCGTCGACCGCCCGGGTGGAGCGAGTGGTGAGGACCCGAGCCATGAGGGCACGCCGCGTCAGGACCTGCTGGCGGCCCTCTCGTTTCTCGACGCCGTCGACACGAAGGTCGCGGCCGCCGAGCGCGAGCGATTCGAGCAGCTCCGCGACCAGGTACGCTCGGCCGACGACGGTCACGGCCTTCCGGAGGGCTTGCTCCACGGAAATCTCCTCCACGCTCCCGATCACGCCGTCCTGAGCGAACAAGGGCCAGTCGCGATCAACTGGAAGGCGTCCGGGCGCGGACCGCGCCTCGCCGACTTCGCTTACCTGATGTGGGGCACGGGTTCGTGGAACCCACGTCGGCCGAACCAGGAGTGGATCGACGCTGCCATCAACGCCTACCGCCGACATGTCGAGCCGACCGACGACGAACTCGACCGGCTCGGGGCGGTCATGTACATCCGGACGCTCTACCTCGCCTGTTTCGGCTACCGGCGCGCCGTCACCAACGGCTCGACATTCAACGAGTGGGGCTTCATCGAACCACCCGAGTACTTCAGCTCCACCGCAGCTGTAGTCCGAGCCGCGTTCCGCCGGTAGGTTGTCGGTGCGGCGCGGGATCGACGGCGGTTCGGCAGTGGCGCGCCGGATGTCTCACTCGCGAATGCGGTTTTCGTATGGTCAGCGGTCCGATCGTCCAGCGGGCTCGTTCGGCGGTTCTCGCGTGAGCGCGCCCGTAGAAGTCCCGGAGGACATCGTTGAGCGGATCCGCACGCTGTGCCTGGCGCTGCCCGAGGTGACGGTGCGGGTCGACGCTTCTCTAACCAGAACGAGATCGACGGCGCGGTCGTTCGACATCCGCCGGAGGTCGTTCTGCTTGCTCGTAGCAACGGAGGACTCGGCCGGCCAGCCCGTCTCGCAGCTGGTGTTGCGGGCCTGCCCAGACGAACGCGAGGCGTTGCTGTCCATTGGCTACCCGTTCTTCGCCTCGCGAGCCGGCCGTGATCGCGTCAGGGTGTTGCTCTCCGACGACACGGACTGGGAGGAGATCCGTGAGCTCGTGACCGAGAGCTACCGGATCCTCGCGCCGAAGAAGCTCACCGCACTGCTCGACTAGCACGCGCTGGACCGACGCCGCGCCGCATCCCGAGCAGGCTGCGGCTTCCGCCCGCGCCCTGGCTAGCACGAGCAGCGGCCTGGTCACGACTCCCTCAACGACTACCCCTGTCAGGTGCGGCAGGAGAGTTCCAGCTCCACGGCGGCACCAGGGCATCACAAGCACCCGTCGCCTCGCGACAATGACAACACGGCCTCCTTGTCTCCTGGAAGAACGGCAGGCTTAGACAACCGCCGGACTACCAGGAGTCCACTCGTTCACACGGCAAACAGCCGATCACGCGCAAGCCCCCCGCAAACCAGCCAGCACGGGGACGGCTGGGTCGGCGGCCTGGGCGTACGGTGGGCACCCGTGAGCCCTTTCCCGTCTCCTGTCATCCGGTCGGCACGACTGGACCTACGCGAGTACGGTGCTGGCGATGCCGGGCTTGTGCGCGGGCTCCTCGCCGCGGGCACAGGGCCTGAGGCGCTGCCGCCCGGTGCGCCGTCAGATCCGGATGAGGTGGCAGGGTGGCTCGCCGACGGCGTGCACCGGCCGCAGCGGGAGGGAACGGGCGTCCACTTGACGATGCTGGACCGCGCGGCCGGCAGGATCGTCGGGTCCATCGGCCTGTTCCACGCCGACTGGGAGGTCCGCTCAGCGGAGATCGGCTACGGCGTCCGCGGCGACGAGCGCGGCAAGGGGTACGCGTCCGAGGCACTCGGCGCGGTCGCCAGGTGGGTGCTCACCGAAGGCGGCATCCAACGGGCCTGGCTGACGGCGAACACGGACAACGTGGCATCGGTGCGGGTAGCGGAGAAAGCAGGCTTCCGCCGGGAAGGGACACTCCGCCGCGCAGGGCTGGAAGACGACGGGCTGCACGATCTGGCGGTCTTCTCCCTGCTCGACGACGAACTGTGACCGGGGACCCTTGGCCTTAGCGGGAAAGTCGTTCGCGGACTGCGCCCGCGCGCCCGATTACCCAGGTCCTGCAGCCGATGTTGATGGTCCCGAGCACCACGGGGCGACGGCTATGGCCCAGCCGCTGATGTGCCCGGCGTAGAGGTGCTGGCCGCGCACGGACAGCCAGAAGCCGCCGAACACGACCAGCACGACGACCGACCGGAAGGTAAACAGCAGCGGCGTGAACGTGCGACGAGCCCCACACGGATCGACCCGGCCTGAGCACCGCCAACGCCAACCGGCCCGCGACACCCCGAAACCGTCTCCGCCACCGTGTAATCTCACCCACGAAGCGAACCACGCCCGCCGATTTACACCGGATTCCGGACGCCACCGTGTCCTCTCCCGGGCGCGCTGGGAAGAGCCAAACAAAGAGCCAAGAACCACAGTCACCAGGCCACGCCCAGCCACGTGCAGCCACGATCAATGCGGCCTGACGGCACGTCAGGCCACGGCCAGTGACGTCCAGCCACCCGGGTGACGCGCCTTACAAGCGAGGGGCCGGCCCCCGGTGGTTCGAACCCACCTGCGCACACCCAGGTCAGAGGCTTGTTCGCGAGCAGCGAGGAGCAGCTCGTGGCCGGTGACTGGCTGCTAAGGATCACGTCACAGTTGACCGGGCTCTCAGCATTTGCGGAGCTGCGCTTCGGCGGGCGTCGCGGCCGGCGCCCCCGGCCCAGGCTGCTGGCGGGTGAGTTCCTGCTGGCAGTCGCGGGATCCGAGCCGCCAGGCGGCCAGGACCGCGGCGAGCAGGGCGATGCAGGTGGCGACCAGGAACGAGAGCCGGTACCCGGCGACCAGCGAGCCAGCGGCCTGCGAGGCCGCGCTCGCTGTCAAGCCGCAGCGTGTCGGCAAGCCGCTGTTCGGCCCGCTGGCCGGTTGTCACGGCGCCCGGCGCGGCACCTACCGGAACGTGTACCGCATCGACGAAGCCTCCCGCATCGTCCACGTCCTCGACGTCGATCACCGCATCGGCATCTACCACCATCCGGGGACCTGACCGGCGCGCATCGCCACAGCTGGCGCAGTGCGGTGCAGCCGGGCGGCCGGTGACATGCGAAAGAGCCAAACCAAGAGCCAACGACCGCAGGCACCAGGCCACATCCAGCCACGTGGGCGGTCGCGGTGGGCGTGTTGCCGGCGACAGCGAACATGCCCTGAAGAGCAGGCTGGTCTGGCCGGGTCGGCGGCCGAGCGCGTCCAGGTCAATCAGGTTGTTCAACGTGCTGGAGGGTCGGCCGCCGGACTGGCCCGGCGCCGACCACAGAACAGCTCGACAGCCGTCCGCGGCGGGATCTCCCCGGAGTAGACCGGGCGGAGTATCTGGCCTGCCACCGGGCCCGCGGCCGTCTCTGCCGCGGCGGCCAGCGTGCCGACCGGCAGGCTCAGGTGACGGCCGCGGTCCACGACGCCTCCCAGGTGCGCGGGCCGACCAGGCCGTCCACGGCGAGTCCCTTCTCGGACTGGAACTTCAGGCACACCGAGCGGCACTGCGGCCCGTACCTGCCGTCACACGCGATCCCCCAGCCGCGATGCGACATCTGGTGCTGCCAGGTCAGCACGACCTGGGTGTCCTTGCCGCCGTAGTACCCGGAGTGGCAGTGCGGATCGGCTGAGGGCAGCCCCAGGTAGTCGTGCGGGCCGTAGGGCCACGGCTGCGTCGGCGCCTTCGGCTTCGGCTTGGGGGCATTGGCGGTGAAGCCGAACATCTGCTCCAGGTCGGCGACGTCCATCCCGTCGGCGGAGTTGATGTCGCAGGCGCCGAACGGCGGGGTCACGTAATCGTCGGAGTACTGGTGGGCGAACTTTCCGAGGTAGGCCGGGTTGGATCCGTAGGCCGCGATCACCAGCCTGATGCCTGGCGGCTTGGACGGCCAGAGGGAGTCGAGATCGCCTGTGTTGCCGTACCCGGTGACCCGCTTTGGACTGCCGAGCCAGCCGGCTAGCTCGTCGAACTGGGCGTTGATCGACGCTGACTGGTTGCCGGTGATCTGCCCGGCGTCGGACTCGACGTCGATCATCACGGCCATCCGCTGATCCGGGCTGCCCACCATCGACTTCAGGACCTCGGCACCGTTCACTCCCGGACGGTAGAAGTAGTACACCATGTAGCCGAATATCCGCCCGTCGGCGACGGCCTTGTCCGCCCAGGTGTGGTTGGCGGCGAAGTTCGCGTCGCGGTGCTCGCCGTCGTTGGACCGGAAGCAGAGGAACTGCCACGGATAGGCGTCATCGACGGGGCGCTGCCACTCAGAGACATCAGCCCACTGGGTGTCGGTCACGGCGGCTCCTCCCGGCCTGGCGTGCGCGGTGGCAGACGCCGGCGGGTCGTCTGGGGCAACTCAAAGGCACGATGCCAATGTTCAGTCTGTCATCGCGATCTCAAATATTTTTGTTACGGAAATGGCCGGATGCATTGTCGCCGGACCTGGTTATGTGGATGAATAGCCAGTCTGTTTCCCTGTCGGAGCTGGAGCGGCGGGAGGAGGGGCTGGCGGTCATCGAGGAGGCGGTAGGCAATCCAGCGGAACTCGTCGCTGCGTGGACGGCGGTCGACGTTGGCCAAACTGAGATCATCGCTCATGATCATGGCAGCCCCTCGAGTCCCTTGGCGCAGCATCGAAGGCGATGCAATTCGCGAGGAAGCACCCATATGACGGAATCCGCGTGACTCAGTGATGGTTCGACGCTGACCGGGGTGCCTCGCGCCCATTTCGGGGCGTATAGGAGTGGGTGTCGTCCGAATATGGCATCCACAACCAGACCGGTCTTTCCAGCGACAATCAGGCTGGCCTTCGCCGCTTCACAAGCCACGGGCCTTCAGCCGCAGCGGTCCGCGTTCTCGCCGAAGCCCTTCTCGCGTAACTGCTTGGGTGGGCTGCGCGGATTGTGGTCCTCGCCTCGAAGAGCTCGGTGAGGTAGGCCGTGGCAGTCAAGCAGGCTTGATCTCGCTCTTAGGCGGGTCCCCACCGCCAGCCGTCGCGTTCGACAGCGACACGGCAACCGGCTTGATGCCGATTGCGCACCGCGTCGCGGGTGTGCGATCATTCCCGTGATCGTGATCCATCGGCAGGAGGTGAGACCCATGTACGCAGTATCCGTAATGGGTGCTCCCCTGCAGGGCACGATCGCGCGCGACTGAGGTAGTCGCAATTGGGAGCGCCCGACAGGCAATCCGCGAAAGGCGACTCCCATGAACACAACACCTTCTTCGACTCCGCGCATCAGCTCGACGACCACTTCCGATGGCATCGCGGTGACGCGCGCGCCACGGCACGGGAATTGGCCGATGCCCGACCAGCAGGCCGGCGCCACAAGACAGGCGGGCAACTCAAACAAGCGAGCCTTGGTTCTCGCCGGCGGCGGAGCGGCAGGCAATGCGTGGGAGCTCGGTCTCATCGCCGGCCTGTCCGATGCCGGGATTGATGCAACCGAGGCCGATCTCATCATCGGGACGTCGGCAGGATCGACGGTGGCTGCCCAGATCACCAGCGGGACACGGCCGGCCGAACTGTACGCTGCCATCCTCGCCGAGGTGCCTCAGCCACAGGCTGGC
The DNA here is from genome assembly GCA_963729365.1 of uncultured Actinomycetota bacterium. Taxonomy (GTDB): domain Bacteria; phylum Actinomycetota; class Actinomycetes; order Streptosporangiales; family Streptosporangiaceae; genus JASHPR01. The sequence goes on along the minus strand of CAVSNQ010000022.1, from coordinate 705,799 downwards.
GACGCCGGATCGGACAGGGGACGCGCTCCGAATTTCTCGGGGCCGACCTACATGGAGTGGTCGAACGGAATCATCGGTTCTGCTGAGGATGCGTCCGACATGCGCCGCAAGATGGGCGCCGCGGCGCTCGAGATGGATGCTTCCGACGGCTCTAGCCAGACGCGCTGGCGCGACATCGTCGCGGCTCGGCTTCCCAGCCAGCACTGGCCGCAACAGCCTGTGCTTATCGCGGCTGTCGATGCGCATACCGGGGAACCGGTCGTGTTCGACCGCCACAGCGGAATCGATCTGGTGGACGCCGTCGCCGCCAGCACCAGCAACGGCTTCGGTCCCTTCCCTCCCTACCGCATCGGGGAGAACCGATACATCAACGGCGGCTACCGGCGCAGTGAGAACGCCGACCTGGCGGCTGGATACGGGCGGGTGCTGGTGCTGTCACCGTTCGGCGGCAGATCGCGGATGCCGCTGGAGTGGGGCATGGATCTCGCAACCCAAGTCGACGAATTGCGCGCAGGGGGCAGCAGGGTCGAGACCGTCTTTCCGGATGGCGGCGCGGGTGACGTCTTCGACGCCAATGCGTCGGATCCGTCAACGCGTCTGCGGGCCGCGCGAGGAGGCTACAACCAAGGCCGAGCCCTCGCGGAGCTGCTCGCCGGATTCTGGCAGTGACGCCCGAAACCAGTCGACTCCATCCCGACCTGGACTACCGTGACGTCCACCTGAGCTTCAGCGGATCCGCGGGCCCTGCCCGATCGCGGCGGCCGTCACCGCATATGAGAAGCACCTCCACCTCCGCCACCGACAGCAGCCGGTTCACCAGCCAGATCGACCGTTGCACGATGCCGGCACGCCTGAGAAACTGACCCTCGGGGACACCGCACAAACGGATCGCGGGAGTCAGATGAAGCCTGCGCGGGTGCGGCCGAGAAGCCGAGGTGACTGACACGGCAGCGCCGGGGACGGCGGCCGGGGCCCGGGCCGGGGCGAAGCACACCGGCATTACCTCGGGCCTCGAAGTGAGCGGCAAGGTCTTGCACCCAGGCGCCGGCCCGCCAGGTGCCCTAGTATCAGGCCACCCATGGCCTGGTCATGATGCCCGAAACCCGTGCTTGCCGAGTTGCCGAGGATTCCGGATGCCACCTTTGGCTGAGCGGGATTTCACGTGACAGATGCTGGCGATCGCGGTGCGGCCTGTGAGAGGTTGCTGACCGCGCACCCGCCCGTCCGGTGGGCAACGCGCCGTCGTGCGGCTCGCGTCTGGCCAGGTCATGATCAGGTCCTCTTCGGGTGCGATGGGGCCAAGGGCACGCGGCTTGCCTTCAGCCGAAAGCGCATGACTGTCGGGATGGTGAACCTGCTATGACTGTCGAGCCTGGTACCAGTGCTCCCGGGCTGGCCAGAGGGGACCGTAGGCTGGCCATCCTGCTGGCGATGGCGATGTTTGTCCTGGTGGTCGACACGTCGGTGATGAACGTGTCCATCGCGTCGGTCGTTCACGATCTGCACACGACCGTCAGCGGGGTCCAGTCCGCGATCGCGCTTGAGGCGCTGGTGTCGGCGGCGTTCATCTTGATCGGCAGCAAGGTGGGCGACCTGATAGGGCGCAAGCGCGCGTACGTGCTGGGCCTGCTCGGCTATGCGATCGGCGCCCTGGCCATGGCTCTGGCGCAGGGCCTGACCACCATCATCGTCTTCTGGGCGATCGTGGGCGGGATCGGCGCATCGTTGCTGCTGCCGGCGATGCAGTCACTCATCCACGGCAACTTCGAGGGCGCGGCGCAACGGCAGGCGTACGCGCTTGTCGGGGCCGCGGCCGCGATCGCCGCCGCCGTCGGCCCGCTGCTCGGCGGGTTCATCACGACCTACCTGTCGTGGCGGATCGCGTTTTTGCTCGAGGACGTCATCATCGCGGTCGTGCTGTCGGGCATCAGGCTGGTCCATGACGTGGAATACACCGGATCCCGGCAGGTAGACGTCGTGGGTGCGGTCCTGTCCGTGCTGGGCATGGGCGGCATCGTGCTAGGCATTCTCGTGTGGCAAGAAGGCGGTGAGGCGGTAGGCCTGCTGCTGGCGCTGGGAGCGGTGTCGCTTGGGCTCCTGGCGTGGTGGCTGGTGCGGCGCAAGCGCGCGGGCAAGGCGACGCTGCTGGACCCGGACCTGTTCAAGGCAAAGCTGTTCAGGTTCGGGGTTTCCGGGCAGCTGCTTCAGCAGATCGGCCTGGGCGGCACGATGATCGCGCTGCCGATCTACCTGCAGATCGTGCTCGAGTACAGCGCGATGGGGGCGGGCCTGTCCATCGCCCCGCTGTCGCTCAGCATGTTCGCGGTGGCCCTGCTCGCCGCGAGAAGGGCGGGGAAGCGGCGCCCGGCGAGCCTCATCCGGGCCGGGTTCGCGCTGTTCACGATCGGGATGGTCGCCGTGGAGCCGATCGTGCCCCGGGCGACGTCAGGCTGGTATCTGGTGGTGCCGTTGATGATCGCGGGATCGGGGCTGGGCCTGCTGGTCTCTCAGCTGAACAACTACACGCTGGCCCCGATCTCTGAGGAACGCGTCAGCGAGGCGGCCGGGGTGAACTCGGCCGGCGGGTCGTTCGGCCTGTCATTCGGGCTGGCGTTCGCCGGCGCCATCCTGCTGGCCACGCTGTCCTTCGCCTTCACCAGCATGTCCCAGTCGAGCACCGTGCTTTCCGGGACCGAGCAGCAGCAGGTCGCCAAGGTCCTGGAACACGACGCCGAAGTTGTGAGCAACACCCAGCTCCAGAAGCAGCTCGCCGGCCAGCCGCCGAAGACGCAGGAGGAGATCATCAGGATCAACACCCAGGCCAGGCACATCGCTCTTCAGGTGGCGCTTCTTATCCCGATTCTCGCCGGTCTGATCGGGCTGCTCATCTCGTTCCGCATGATGCGCCTGCCCGATCCCAGGCAATCGGGCTCCGGCGAACAGGCGGTCTTGGGCTGACTCGCCCGGTATCCCCGGTGGCGAGGTACACCAGCAGCCCGGGCGGGCGGCGCCTGGCCCAACCACCGGCCGTGAGACACGCCACTGCACAGGATGATCTGATCCTGGTGTGAAGGGCTGTGGGTTCCTGCTTCCCCGGCCGTCTGGTCCAGCCGCCCATACGGCCCAGGGAGGCCAGCCGTTAGGCCGCCAGAACCTTGGCCTCCCGCTCGAACTCCTCGGCGGAGATGACCCCCCTAGAAGGCATCGTGTGTCAGCACTTGACCGTCGCTCGGGTCGCCGAGGGCCTGGGCGTGTCGTGGAACACCGCGAACGACGCGGTGCTGGCCGAGGGCAGGCGTGTGTTGATCGAGGACCCACACCGGTTCGACGGCGTGCGCATGATCGGCGTCGACGAGCACTGCACGCGAGGCGCCGGTGGTTCGAACCCACCTGCGCCCACCAAGTTTTGGCAGCTGGATGGCCTACTGGCCTTCTGGATGAGTGATTCCAAGCCCAGGTCCGGCGTGCCCGGGCTACTCGTCGGCCGAGCCGTCGATCCGCTCGCGCAGCAGGTCGGCGTGGCCAAGGTGCCGCGCGTACTCCTTGATCAGGTACAGGTAGAACCAGCGCAGCGTATAGGAGTTCTTCTTCCCGAAGGTGTCGCCGAGCCGGTGCGCTGCCACGATCTCCCTGGTCCGGGCGCAGTGCGCCCGGAAAGTCTCCAGGTCCGCGGCGGCCCCGGCAGCAGTCGCCGCCTCGAAGTCGCCTTCCTCGTTCTCGTCCGTGCAGTACAGCCAGCTGATCTCCCAGTCGGCCATCCGGTGCCCGTAGACCCGTTCCATCTCGGTCATGTGCCGGACCAGCCCGATCAGTGACATCGGCGACGGCTCGCACGACCGCTTGATGAGCTGCTCGCCGGTCAGGCCCTCGCACTTGACCAGGAGCGTGGCCCGGTAGTAGTCCAGCCAGCCGTCGAGCAGGCTCCGCTCATCGCCCAGCCCGCCGGCTCTTCCGCTCGGCCACCGTTACCTCTTCGATGAGTGAATCCCGACCCGGGCCGTGTGACGTGCCGGCTTGATCCGGACACGGGAGGAGGGCATCCATGATCGTCCGTGACAACAGACCTGGATACTCTTCTGATCGCACTTTATGTGGAGATCGACGACCACGTGATCCCGTCAGGCCCGCGTCGTCCCGGGCCGCCCAAGCGGCTGACCGACACCGAACTAGTCTGCCTGGCCGCGGCGCAGGTGCTGCTCGGGGCGCGCAGCGAGCATCACTGGCTGCGGATGTGCTACGGGCGGCTGGGCCACCTGTTCCCGTACCTGCCCAAACAGCCCGGCTATCACAAGCGGGTCAAGGCCGCCGCGCCGCTGCTGGCCATCGTGATCGATCACCTGGCCCGCCAGTCGCCGTCCTGGTACGACCCAGTGCGGCTGATCGACGCCACCCCGGTGCCGTGCGGCACCTCCCGGGAGACGGCCAAGCGGTCCCAGCTCGCTGGCTGGGCGCACTACGGGTACTGCGCCGCGCATTCGCGCTGGTACTGGGGCTTGAAGCCGTACCTGATCACCACCCAGACGGAATGCCCGTGGCCTGGTGCCTGGCCAACCCGAAACTCGGGGAACGCGACGGACTCGAGGGCTTCTTTCATTACTTCACTGACCCTCGTCGGTGACAAGGGGTTCGCGGCCAACGCCGCTAGGGCTGAGGCTCGATGTCGAGGTATCCGTCGTAGGCGCGGATGGTCACGAGCCCGGGCGGCAGCGCGCCGGTGCGGGCGGCGTGCGCCAGCAGTTCGGCGGCGACCTGCTATCCCGCGCTGGCGGTTGGGGCGGTGATGGTCAGGCAGTAGGGCCGCGGCGCTAGTCGTCGGCGCCGATGACCTGGAAGTCTTGGTTGACGAAGATGTGGTGGGGCCAGTTGACGCCGATGTAGTGGACCTCGTACTGGCCGTTGCTCAGCTTCACCACCCGGTCGACGATGCCGCCTGGGTAGGCGGCTAGCGCGGCCTCGGTCGCCGTGTTCGCGGCGGTGCCGCTGACGATCGTGCCTGACCCTTGCGTGTAGTCTGCCGGGATCTGGCCGACCTGCTGGGTGGAGCCTTGCTCGCCCTGGGTGTAGCCGATCACCCGTCCTCCCGGGTTCGATGCGCTGCTGGCGGGCGGCTGCACGATGACCTGGGTGGCGGTGATGGTCGCGTCGTCGGTTGTCCCGAGTACCAGGACGGGTTCACTGGTGGTGACGGTGCTGGCGGAGGCAGGGCTTGTGCCCTTCTGGTAGGTGGTGGAGGACGCCTCCTTGATGGTCACCTTCTGGCCGGTTGCGGTCGTCAGCGTGAAGCCGGAAGAGGACACGCTGCTGATCGTGCCGGATGATCCTCCGGCGGCCGGCCCGGAGCGGGCGTTGGAGCCCCCGCCGGATCCGGACCCGCCGGCCGGGCTGCTGCTGGCGGCCGTGGTCGAGGCGCTGCTGGAGGTGGCGGTGACGATTCCGTAGCAACCTCCTGCGAGCACGACCGCTGCGGCTGTGGCCGCGATGATTCTGGTGCGCTTGCTGGAAAACATTTGCTTAACTCCTCTCGCCGTGGCTATTGATCTCAGTTATCGCAATCCGCGCTGGAAAGTCGGTGGATAAATCCTGGAGAATGGCCGCGAGGTTGCGCAGTGCGCGCTGACGGACAAGGCGCCGGCAAATGGTCCGCAAGCAAACGCCAAGGACGCCGGGCCGGTAAGAGCCGCGGCACGCGATCAGAGCCGCCGAGGTTCTTCAGGCGGTGAGGGCATTATGTGACCGGCGAGCCTGGCCACCGCACCGGCCAGGCACTGGCGGAACGCCGAACTCTGTGAGCGGCCGGGATCTGACGTCATGGCCGGGTGCCAGCCGCATCCGGCCATTGCGGCTACTGCGGTCAGCGCGATGGCCGCCGGGCCGCGGGCTTGGACGGCCTGGTGACCCTTTGAGCGCCGCCAGGCCGCCGGACCATTGATCAAGTCCGGTCTCCGTTGCCGCGAACGGGCGGCGCGGGCTGCGGGCACCGGGGCAGGGCCGATGTCTTGCCTCGCCACCGGGGGTTAACGGAGCTGGCCTTGCGATCTGGTTGCGGTGCCCTGCGGAGTCTCTGCCTGCGGCAGGCGCAGGCGGAAAGCCGCGCCGTGGCCGGGCGCGGTGTCGACGGTGATCTGCCCGCCGTGGGCCACGGCCAGCGACACCGCGATGGCCAGCCCGAGCCCGGTGCCGCCGCGGTCACGGGTCCGGGCGCCGTCGGTGCGGTAGAACCGCTCGAACACGTGCGATGCCTGTTCCGCTGTCATGCCGGGACCATGGTCGGCCACGGTGAGTTCCGCGCGGCTGGCGCGGCCGGTCACGGTTACCGTCACCGGCGATCCGCGCGGGGTGTGCCGGACGGCGTTGCCGAGCAGGTTGTCGACGATCTGGGCCAGCCGTTCCTCGTCGCCGTCGATGATCACCGGTTCGGTTGCCTGCAGCGTGAACGGGCGCCCGGGATCGGTGATGCGGGCCCGCTGGACGGCTTCGGCTGCGAGGCTGGCCAGGTCCATGGGCCGCCGCTGCAGCGGGCGTCCGGCATCGAAGCGGGCCAGCAGCAGGAGGTCTGCCACCAGCCGGCCCATCCGGTCAGCCTCGCGGCCGATCAGGCTCATCAGCCGCAGCAGTTCCTCCGGGCTGGCCGCGGTGCCCTGCTGCATGGCGTACTCGGCCAGCCCGCGCACGGAAGTCAGCGGTGTGCGCAGCTCATGGCTGGCGTCAGCGACAAAACGCCGCATCCGCTCCTGCGACCGCAAAGCCCGCCCCTCACCGTCGGCCCGCGCCAGGTACGCAGTCTCGATGCTGGCCAGCATCACATCCAGGGACTCGGCCAGCCGCCCGACCTCGGTATTCCCGGCCGGATGGTCGACGCGCCGAGACAGGTCGCCGCGTGCGATCGCCGCCGCTGTTGCCTCGATGCGTGCCAGCGGCGCCAGGCTGGCCCGCACCAGCGGCAGGCCGAGGCCGGCCAGCAAGACGACGGCGACGGCCGCCGCCAGCGCGTCGGCTACCTCCAGGCGGGTGACTGTGCTGTCGAGATCGCCCAGACTGTAGGCGATAACCAGATGTCCTCCGCCGGATAGCCGCTGCACCAGGACACGCCACGAGCCCGGCGCTGCACCGGCGGCCACGGCGGTGAACGGCGTTGCGGTGTCGCTGAGCTGGGCAGCGGACAGCGGGAGCCCCCCGGCCGAGCCCAACGGCCCGCCCGCCACCTGGATCGGCCCGTCTGCGCCGATCACTTCGACCAGGAACTGCGTGGGCAGTGCCGGGGAACGGCTGCTGTCAGCTGGCTGGAGCTGCTGGCGCTCCACGATGCGGCTGGCGACCTTGGCGAAGTCCCGAAGCTGGGCGTCTGACCGGGAAAGCAGGTAACTGCGCAACAGCGTGGTACCCAAAACCGCGGTCACCAAGGCGGTGATGACCACCAGGAGCGCCGCGGCCGCCATCACCCGGGTACGCAGCGACACGGCCCGCACGGCCGTCCGCCGCCGGCCCGATCGCACGGCCTCGTCCGTCACGACGGCGGGATCCGCAGCACGTAACCGAACCCGCGGACCGTATGGATCAGCCTCGGCTGCCCCTGGTCGACCTTACGCCGCAGATAGCTGACGCACGGCTCAACCACGCTGCCGTCGCGGGCCGGGTCGTACTCCCAGACCTGGTCCAGGATCTGGTCCTTGCTGACCACACGGCCGGCGTTCACCATCAGGAACCGCAGCAGCCGGTACTCGGTGGGCGTCAGCGCGACCAGGGCGCCGGCCCGCCTCACCTCGTGCGCGTCCTCGTCCAGCTCGAGATCGGCGACCCGCAGCTGCGAACCCGCAGCGCCCGGCCGGGTGCGCTTCAGCACCGCCCGGATGCGGCCGAGCAGCTCCTCCAGGCTGAACGGCTTGGTGACATAGTCGTCCGCACCCGCGGCGAAACCAGAGACCCGGTCGGGCACCTCGTCCCGGGCGGTCAGGAAGATCACCGGGACGTCGGCGCCCCCGGAACGTATCCGCCGGAGCGCCTCGAGCCCGTCACCGTCCGGCATCATCACATCCAGCAGGACCAGATCCGGCCGGCCCGACGCGGTGGCACGGACCGCCTCGGCGCCGCTGGCCGCCGTCATCACCTCGAACCCCGCCAGGCGCAGCGAACCCGACAACAGCTCCAGGATCGTCGCCTCGTCGTCCACGACCAGCAACCGCGCCGACGCCGATGCAGCCTCCATAGCCCCAGGATGCGAGCGCAAACTGGCCAATTGCTGACCATGGACCGGAGATTTGCTCCAGGACTTGCCAAGTTCAGCTCAACGATCACTCGACGCGCATGATCCGCCGCCAACGAGAGCCGGCTCGACATGGCGGGCCTGACCCCGCTAAGCCCGAATCCCCTCGTCCCGGCTCTTCGGCGGCCTCGTCAACCAGGTGACGAACGACCGCTGAGTGTGCTTCCATGGCGCGAGCCCGGCTAGGTGGATCACCGATATAACGTCGGCTCGGGGCGCTGGGTCTCCGGGAGCATCATCACTCTCAGTGGCACCCGTTTCTACTCCTCGAGCCTTCCCCTTGCTGACGAACTCACCGTCACCTGAGGGGGCCGGCGGCCGCCCAGCCGGATACGCCGACGATGCGCAGCACGAGCACCCGGGCGAAGGGCTGGTCGCGATACTGGGGGTAGCGACCGGCCAGTGCGGCGGCCAGGGCCGAAGCTCGGTCGGTGGCGGCGTCGCCCTGCCAGCGCAGCTCGGCGCGTACCCACCACAGCTGTGACCAGTCGCGGCGATCCCAGTGCTCGACCAGCAGCGTGGCGCGTGGATCGGCCGCCAGGTTCCTCTCCCGCTGCAGGTGCAGTGACGCCTTGGGTTTCACCCGGTCGACGGGCACGCCGACGTAGCCATCTGCGTCCAGCACATACACGACGGGCACGGCGTCGATGCCCCGCTCGGCGTGGAGCGTGCAGAGGATCCCGTGGTCGCGCGCGGCCAGCCTGGCCAGCGCTTCGTGATCGGCAAGCCTCATCGCAGGGGAGCGGTGGCCGTGCACATGGAAGTGGAGACTCCTCAAAACATGGCGGAGCGGTGATTCGCCGGTGGCGCAATAGTAGCGACGCCTCCTTCCTCGGCGAGCGGTTGCCTTCAGCCAGATCCACGGAGCTGGTAGTGGGAGTCGTAGCGACCGGCCAGCAACGACGGCCTCCAACCCAAACCCGAGGGGCGTTACGCTGGCGCCGTGTCGCGGCATACGCGCTGGCCGTATCCGGCGTTCGCCTCCGAGGGGAGGACGCTGCCATGAACCTGGCCGTGTGGGTCGAGCGTCAGGCCCGCCGGCTGCCGGACGCACCGGCGCTGGCGGACGGCGAACGCCTCCACGCCAGCTGGGCCGAGTTCGCCGCCCGGGCGGCGGGCGCCGCGGCCTGCCTGCGCGATGAGTTCGGCCTGTTGCCCGGGGACCGGGTCGCCATCCTGATGCGCAACCGGCCTGAGTACCTCGAGGCCCTGATCGCCATTTGGCACGCCGGCCTGGCCGCCGTGCCCGTCAATGCTCGCCTCCATCGAGACGAGATCGCCTTCATCCTCGAGCACAGCAGGTCGGCGGCCGTCGTGACCGATGCCGACCACGCCGGTGATGTCGAGTCGCTGGTCGGCACTGTCGCCTCGCTCGGGGCGGTCGTGGTGGCGCCGGGCGAGCGGTGGGACCGGTTCACGGCGTCGTCGCCAGCGTCGCTCGTCAGCCGGCAGCCGGAGGACCCGGCCTGGCTTTTCTACACCAGCGGCACCACGGGAAGGCCCAAGGGAGCCACGCTCACCCACCGCAACCTCCTGATGATGAGCCTCAGCTACCTTGCCGACATCGACCCGGTGATGCCTCGGGACTCCATGCTCCACGCTGCGCCCCTGTCGCACGGGTCGGGCCTCTACGGGCTGCCGCACCTGGCTCGCGGCGCGGTGAGCGTCGTGCCGCACTCCGGCGGCGTGGACGGAGACGAGATCGCCGCGCTCCTGCGGCGCTGGCCGGGGATGTCGTTCTTCGCCGCTCCCACCATGGTGAAGCGGCTGGCCGGTGACCGCGCCATCGCCGGTGCAGACCTCTCGCATCTGAAGACCATCATCTACGGCGGCGCCCCGATGTACCTGGCCGATCTGGAGAGCGCGCTCGGAACCTTCGGCCCACGCCTGGCCCAGATCTACGGGCAGGGAGAGACGCCGATGACGATCACGGCCCTGTCCAAGGCGGACCACGCGGACCGGCACCATCCCCGGTGGCGGGACCGATTGCAGAGCGTGGGAGTGCCCCGCACCGACGTCGAGGTCCGTGTCGTCGGCGGCGACGACCGGGAACTTCCCATCGGCGAGGCAGGAGAGGTCGTGGTCCGAGGCGACGTCGTCATGGCCGGGTACTGGAACCAGCCGGATGCCACGGCCGAGACGCTGCGCGGGGGCTGGCTGCACACCGGCGACCTCGGCAGCTTCGACGCCGAGGGCTACCTCACACTGCGAGACCGCTCGAAGGACCTGATCATCAGCGGGGGAATGAACATCTATCCCCGGGAAGTGGAGGAGGCGCTACTCCGCCAGCCTGGCGTCAGGGCCGCGGCGGTGGTGGGCCGGCCCGACCGCGAGTGGGGCGAGGCGGTCGTCGCTTTCGTGGTGGCCGCTGAAGGCGACGCCGCGCCGACCGCAGCTGACCTCGACCGGACCTGCCTCGAGCACATCGCCCGGTTCAAGCGGCCCAAGGAGTACCGGTTCGTAGACGCCCTGCCGACCAACAACTACGGCAAGGTCGTCAAACGGGAGCTGCGCGACCGGCTGCGCAGCGAGACAGAGGGCGGCCCGCTCGCCTAAGGGCTCGTTCGCAAAATGAGACGCGTTTTGCGGCCACTGAGCCTGTTATTCTTCGCCCAAGTCGGCAGTTCCGGGGGGGATTGTGCCGCTCGACCGGAGCTTCGGCCGTCGTCGTAATGAACGCACGACAAGGAGGCTGTTTCGCATGAAGCTCGCTCTCTACCTGCCGAACTTCCGTGACAAAGTGACTGTCAGGGAACTCGAAGAGCTCACCAGCCTGGCCGAGGACCTCGACTTTGACTCAGTCTGGACGCTCGACCGGATCGTCGTCCCGGAAGCCTCCGATCGAGAGGAGCTCCAGTACTCGTTCGGCATGATGGACGAGTTCCCCAAGGCGTTGCCGGTCTCCTCACGCGGCCAGTGGTACCAGGGGTGGCCGCTGATTCCCTGGCTCGCCGCGAAGACCACGAAGGTGCGCATCGGCATGAGCATCACCGACACGCCGTATCGGGCGCCCGGTGTCCTCGCCACGGAGATCGCCACCGTGGACCATCTCTCCAACGGCAGGGTCAACGTGGGCGTGGGAGCCGGCTGGATGCCCGAGGAGTTCGCCGCCGCCAGCGCCTCGCACATCTACCCCAAGCGGCACAAGCACGTGCGGGAGACGATAGAGATCATGCAGGGCATCTGGACGAACGACCTGTTCGAGTACCACGGCGAGTTCGCCGACTTCGGCAGGTGCGGGTTCGGAGCCAAGCCGTTGCAGAAGCCGCACCCGCCCATCTTCTTCAGCGGCCTCAAGGACCCGAAGCGCTCAGCAAACCGCATCGCCAAGTACAACCTCGCGGGTTGGACCGGCATCCAGGACACCCCTGAGGAGCTCCAGGTGTGGCGCACCGCCATCCAGCGTGAGCTCGGAGAGCTAGGGAGCTCCCGCTCGATCGACGATCTGGAGATCTGCAGCATGATCTGGTTCGTGATCACCGACGAGAAGACCGATCAGACTCCGCAGGGCAAAGCGAGCAATCTGATGGTCGGGACGGCGGCCCAGATCACGGATATCCTCAAGCGCTACCGGGAGGTCGGGCTGACGATGCCGCTCCTCTGGCCGCCTTTCCAGGACGTGCCGGTCTCGAAGACGCTCGACGACATGAAGCGGCTGAAGCAGGAGATCATGCCGAAGGTCGAGGCCATTTGACTGGGTCTGACTGAGCGCTCGCTGATCCGCCTCGTTGAATGATGGAGAGGAGCGTACGTAGACGATCGTGGCGGAGCCTGACGCAGACGGTGATCAGGTGGCCGCCGAGCAGCGGCGAGCACGAGGCAGGCGGCGCGGGCTGGGTCACCCGTGGCCAAACTCTCACCCTTGCGGGGTGAGGCGAGGCGGCGCGGCGAACGCCAGGCTGGATCGCGGCTGCCCGTGTGTTGACGGAGCCGGGGCGCACGTAGAGACGACTAAGGTCTCTACCCGCGAGGTTCATTAGCCCTTTCAATGGAGAATCCGTGGGCGTCGATGGCCCTATGACGATGGAGAGATGAGATGCCTGAGCCCTCCGGGACTGCCGTGCCGGTCGCTGCTGATTTCGGCGACCGCACTGATTTTGCCAATGCCGACCGTGGCTTCCTCGGCGCGCTGGAGCCGATGGTCATTAAGGCCGCGGATGGCCGGGTGGTCTGGGAGATGGACTCGTGGGGATTCCTGGACGGCGACTGCCCGGACACGGTGAATCCCAGCCTGTGGCGGCAGGCGCAGCTGACGGCCAGGCACGGCCTGTATGAGGTGATGGACGGCATCTATCAGGTCCGCGGCTTCGACATGTCCAACATGACACTGGTCGAAAGCGACCACGGGGTCATCGTCATCGACCCGTTGATCTCGGCGGAGGTCGCGGCCGCGGCGATCGCGCTGTACCGACGGCACCGCGGAGACCGCCCCGTGACTGCCGTCATCTACACCCACGCCCACCTAGACCACTTCGGCGGGGTCTTGGGCGTGACCGACGCTGGCACTAGCGTCCCGGTCGTCGCGCCGGAGCATTTCCTGGAGCACGCGGTGTCGGAGAACGTCTACGCCGGGGTCGCGATGCTGCGGCGCAGTTACTACTACGCAGCGCCCAGCCTGCCCAAGGATGCGACTGGCACCCTGGGGATCGGGCTGGGCGCGGGCGGGTCGACCGGCACGCCCGGCCTGATCGCGCCGACCCTCGATATCACCCGCACCGGGCAGCAAGAGGTCCTTGACGGGGTCCGCATCATCTTCCAGATGACGCCGGGTACTGAGGCGCCCGCGGAGATGAACTTCTACTTCCCGGACAAGCGGGCATTGTGCATGGCCGAGAACGCCACCCATAACCTGCACAACCTGCTGACCCTGCGCGGCGCGCAGGTCCGCGACCCGCGGATCTGGTCCCGTTACCTGGCCGAGGCGATCGAGCTGTTCGCCCGCCAGTCGGATGTGGCGTTCGCCTCTCACCACTGGCCCACCTGGGGCACTGACGAGATCACCGGCTACCTGACCCAGCAGCGGGACCTGTACGCCTACCTGCACGACCAGACATTGCGGCTGATCAACCAGGGCTACATTCACAGCGAGATCGCCGAAGCGATGGAGATGCCGCCCGGGCTGGACCGGGCCTGGCATACCCACGGTTACTACGGCTCGGTCAACCACAATGTCAAGGCCATCTACCAGCGCTACCTCGGCTGGTACGACGCCAACCCCGCGCACCTGTGGCAGCATCCGCCGGAGGCCGCCGGGACGCGTTACGTGCAGGCCTTCGGCGGGATCGACGCCACCGTCGCCAGGGCGAAGGAGTTTTCCGAGCAGGGCGACCTGCGGTTCGCCGCCGAGCTGGCCAGCCACGCGGTGTTCGCCCAGCCAGACAATGACGCCGCGCGAGAACTGCTTGCCTCGGTCCTGCAACGGCTTGGCTACGGCGCGGAGAACGCGACCTGGCGCAACAGCTTCCTGACCGGCGCGGACGAGCTACGTACTGGCAAGATCGAGCACACCGAGGTCAGCAGCGCGGGCCTGGCTCCGGCGCTGACCATCACTCAGCTGTTCGACTCCATCGCCATCCGCATCAACGGCCCCAAGGCCTGGGACGAGCGGCTGTCGATTGGCTGGCATTTCACCGACACCCATGAGAACTACCGGATGGAACTCAGCAACGGCGCCCTCATCCACTACCCCACCACTGACAAGCGGGCAGCGGACCTAACGGTGACCTTGACCAAGCCGCAGCTGCTGCAGCTCCTGGCCACGGCCAGGCCCGACGGGATCGACATGTCGGGCGACGCAGCTGTCGTCGGGCGGCTGATGACCCTCGTAGACAACCCCGACCCCGACTTCGCGATCGTCACCCCCTAGCCGCCTCACGGTCGGCCACGACCCGCGGCGGTCTCCAAGCCAGCCTGAACGAAGGGTCAGCCGATGCCACGTCCCGACCGAGGTGCCGAGCGCGGGCAAGTGACGCAGCACCTCGCGCTCGCGTTCGGTGAGCTGCTTGACCACCAGAATCGCGGCCTGCTCCGGTAGGCCTGGCGGACCTGGGAGCTGGTCGTGGTGCCGGGCCGGGCTCAGCAGGCGCCGGTGCACGCCGGCCAGTTCGGGGTCACACCTCAGTACCGGCTCGATCCATCCGCGCTCCAAGGCAATCCCGCCATCTGGCCCAACGCCTCCGCTCGCGCCTGCCGCCATTCGACCTCGGGTCGGAGCGAAATCCATCACTCAGATGGCACTAGAACGAGGAGTCACCCTTCCAGGAGCCCCAGCTCACGCGACCGCGAGACGGCCTGGTTCCGTGACGAGGCCCCCAGCTTCCGGTAGATCGACACCGCCTGCGCCCTGATGGTGTAACGGGACAGGAACATCTCGGCGCCGATCTGCGGGAACGACAGGTGCGTGGCGAGCATCGGCAGCAGGCGGAGTTCGGCAGCGGTCAGCGCGGACGCTCCGAGGGCGATCGAACCGTGCTGCCTGGCCAGCTGGGCCCGGAGCGCCTCGGCCTCGACGACCAGGGTGCCCAGGCCAGGCCGGCGCCTGAGTACTTCATCCACTTCCCCCATGAGCGTCCTGGCCCCGGCTATGTCAGCGAGCGCGATGTGTACGCGGGCGAGCTCGATCCGGATCTGGACGGCGAAGTAGGGCAGGGCGTAGGTCAGCAGATGCGGCAGCCGCTGAGCACTAATGAGCTCCCGGCGCGCCACCGGGGCATCTCCCCGGTGCAAGGCTGCGCGGGCTTGCACCGTGCAGACCAGAGGCGTGGCGTAGCTGTCCTCGATCCCGGCCCGACGCAACACGCTACGTGCTTGTCCGGCCAGAGCCTCGGCCCGGCCCCATGCACCGCGCGCCATCGCCACCAGCGATCGTTCGCACAGCGCGAGCGCGACATCCTCGTGCGCACCGACTTCCTCCCCGACGCTGACCGCATCCTCCAGTGACGCGTCGCCGCCATCGAGGTCACCGCAAAGGACGCGCGCGATCCCTTGCAGTATCGCGGGCGCCGGCGTCACGAAGCTCCCCGCCGCGAACCTGCGTACGGCCTCGTCTGCGTCAGCGCGCATTTGCTCGACCCCGCGACGGCACAGGAAGGCCCGCAGCAGGGCGGCCCACGCCTCGGCAAGAGGGTCACCGGGCCGGGTCGCGTCCCCGTATTGCCAGCGATCGACCACATCGGCCCACCGCTCAGCCTCGACTGGCGGCCCCATCGTCGCGTAGAGGAACGCCGCCTGCACAGCGAGCATCGGGTGCCCCTCGATCCCGCCCCGCTCTTCCAGCCACCCGAACCACCGCTGGAGGGTGGTGACCCGGCCTTGCCGGTCGGTCCGCAGGTAGAGCTTCTGCACCAGACGAGCGGCCGTATCGGCGTCCCCGGCCGCGATAGAGTACTCCAGCGCGGCCTCGGGCTGGTCATTACGCAAGAACCAGTCGGCGGCGCGCCGCCGCAGCACCGGGATCAGGCCCGGCTCCAGGCGTTCCAGCTGCGCCAGCAGCATGTCGCGGAACAGATGGTGGTAGCGGTACCACTCCCCCCGCCGGTCCAGCGGCACCAGCAGCAGGTTCGACCGGGCCAGATCCGCCAGCGTCGCGGTGGACCCGGCCATATCGAGCACGGCCTCGCACACCGGGCCGGACAGGCGCTCCAGCACCGAGGTCCGGGTCAGGAACTCCCGCTGCTTCCGGGAGATCCGCTCCAGGAACTCCGACTCCACGTACTCACTCACCAGCCGGTCGTCGCCGCCGAACGAGACCACCGCACCCGACAGCGAGCCGCCTTCCCGCAGGTAGAGCGCGGCCAGGTACAGCCCGGCCGCCCACCCCTCGGTCCGCCGGTGCAGTTCCGCCACGTCGTCCTCGCCGAGCGCCACATCAGCGGCGCGCAACAGCGACGCCGCCTCGCCGCGGGTCAGCGACAGGTCACCGGGGCCGATCTCCAGGATCTTGCCCTCGGCGCGCAGCCGCGCGATCCGCAGCGGCGGCTCGTCCCGCCCGGCGAACGCCAGCCGCGAGCCGGGAGGCACGTGATCGGCCAGCACCGACAGCGCGGCCCGGCATTCGGAGTTGCGCAACAGGTGCACGTCGTCCAGCACCAGCACCACCGGCGTCGTCATGGCCGCGAACGCCGACCCCAGCCGCGGCACCACCGAGCCGGGCACCGAACTCGCCGGGGAGGCCAGCGCGTCGAACACCCGCCCCCCGACCGGCTGCACCGCGTCGAGGGCCTCGGCGACGTAGCGGAGCAGGACCTTCGGATCATTGTCCGCTTCGTCGACCGACACCCAGGCGAAGGCTTGGGCATCGTGCTCGGCCCACTGCGACAGCAGCGTGCTCTTCCCGTACCCGGCCGGCGCGACCACCGACACGATCGGACGGAACTCGTCTCGCGCCAGCCGTTCGATCAGCGACGACCGGCGGACCGTCCCCGGGCGAGCGCGGGGACGGCGGAGCTTCGACGCGACAAGGTCGAACGCTGGCCTGCCCGCGCGGTGTGTCCGACTGGCCTGCTGACGCATATCGCTCACGCCCCATGCTCCGAGGCCCCGAACAACATGCTCATCGAAGCCGTGGAACAGGTCAAGCGACAATTGCGCAAACGAAGCGACAATAGATACGTCATGAGCGGGCTGGCCCCCGCGGCTTCCTGGATGCGCGCAAAATGCGCGGGGCGAGCTCCGGTCGGCTGGTCCAGTCTCTGTGCCTGGCCGGGTGGCTCCCTGACCTATGAACTAACTGGCTATCTGGTATACAGTTATCCAGCAAGGGCTCCTTCCGCGGCGTCCGTTCGCATTGTTGAAGGGGGTGGCACCCGTGCTGGCCAGCACGACGGCCCTGCCCGAGTCCCGGGTTCACCGGTCGGGTCGGCTCAGCGCGCCCTGGCTGGCCGCCATCGGCGGCACTGCTCTTGCTGGCGTTTTGTGGGGAACGGTCGGCCCTCTCTTCACCTTCTACCCGGCGGGCGCGGGCACCGGCTTCGCGTTCGCGCGCCTGGCTGTTGGCGCGCCGGTGCTTCTCCTGCTTGCGGCCAGAGCGCAGAAGACCGCCCGGTGGACCCACCGCGACCTGGGGGTGGTACTCATCGGCGGTGTTGGTGTTGCCGCCTATCAGCCGCTGTACTTCGCCTCGGTGTCACGCACGGGTGTTGCTGTGGCGACGTTCCTGTCCATCGGTGTGGCTCCGGTGTTCACCGGGCTGACCCGGTGGCTGGTAAGCGGTCAGCAGCCAGGCGCGAGGTGGTGGCTGGCAACGGCGGTCGCCTCCGCCGGGGTCGGTTTCCTCAGTCTTGGCGGCGGGCAGGCTTCGGTCTCCGTTCCCGGGATACTGCTAGGTGTGGCCGCCGGCGGCTGCTACTCCCTGCAGGCCAGCACCATCGGCTGGTTGTCTCAGCGTCATGGCTCATCGCGTTCGGTCGCCGCCATCTTCACCACCGGGACGGTCATGCTGTTGCCGGCGCTTTACTGGCAGCACCTGAACTGGCTCAGCCGGGCCCCCTTGCTGCTCGGCGCCGTCTATGCCGGGATCGCCACGCTCGCGCTGGCATACGCCCTGTTCGCCCGCGGAGTGTCCACCCTCGGATCGCCCACCGCCGTGACCATCTCCCTGCTGGAGCCGCTGACCGCCGCGCTGCTCGGGGTCGTCTTCCTGTCCGAACATCTCACAGCGACCATGGCGGCAGGGTGCGTTCTCATCCTGGCCGGGCTCGTCCTGGCCGTCACGCAAACCCGGCCAGGCGCGGCTCCTGGGGCGGCCGTCCGGCAGTTGCCGAGAACCTGACAACCTGTTATGCAGTCATCCATGATGATCGAGACGGTCTCAGTCGCCGACGCAGTCGCCAACGAATTGCGGCGCCGCCTTCTTGCCGGGGAGTATCCAGGCGGCAAGGAGCTCCGCGACACTGAGCTGACCGAAGAGTTCGGCGCTGCTCGTCCCACCATCCGGGCCGCGGTCCAGATGCTTGTCGCCGACGGCCTGCTCGAGCGGGGCCGGGGACGCAGCGCCCGGGTGCGGTCCTTCACTGCGTTCGACGCGGTCGATCTCTACCGCCTGCGCCGCCCCATCGAACTCGCCGCGGTGCGGCTGATCATCGAGGACAACCGCCCGCTCACCGGGGTCGAGAAGGCCGCCGGCGCGTTCGTGGCCCTGCCCGACGCGGTGACGTGGGACGTGGTGGCCGACCATGACATCGCCTTCCACCGCTCGGTGCTGGCCGCAGCAGCATCGCCGCGGCTGCTGCGCACCTTCAACAGCGTTGGCGCGGAACTACGGCTGCTTATCGCCCAGCTCCGCCCCGCCTACCGTGGCGCGAACGAGCTAGCCGCCGAACATGCGGCCCTGCTCCACGCCCTGCGCGCAGGCAAGATCCGCCCCGCCCTGGAGGCGTGGCAAGCACACCTCGGCGCCGGTGAACGATTCTTTCTCGACCTCATCACGGAGCGCGGCCTGTGAGATTCACCGACTACCAAGCGCTGAGCTTCGACTGCTACGGCACCCTCATCAACTGGGAGGCCGGCATCGCCGCCGTGCTCAGCCCCTGGGCGAAAAGCCGCTTACTCACCTCAACGACGAGCAGCTGCTGACCGCCTACTCGCACTGCCCGCTGGCGGATACGAGCGCGGCCCGGCCGGCATGACGATCGCACACGAGGCTGCCTTCATCCAGCTTGTAACCGACCGGTAGCACGGCCAGGGGGATGGACGCCGTGACCGGTCGGCGTCGCGAGAAAGAGCGCCGTGCGCTACGTCCGTCCAGTCGGCAGGTGGCCCGGGATTTGCGCGGCGGGCGGGGTCAGTTCGACCTGGGCGGAGGTGATCGCGAGCTCGATCAGGCGGCCGCGGGGCAGATCGGGCATCTGGTGCATGTGCAGGATCGAGAGCCCGTCGAGCAGTGCGCAGAGGCAGAGTGTGATGTCGCCGGTCGCCCGGCGGGGGCGGAACGTCCCGTCCCCGGTGCCGCGGTCGATGATGGCGGCCAGGTCCTCGCGCCAGGGACGCACCAGGTCGTCGAGGAACTTGCTGACCTGCGCGTCGTGGGGTGCGCGTGCCCATGCCTCGGTCCACAGAATCCAGCTTGGGTCGGCGGCGCCGGCCCCCAGGTACAGGTCGACGAACAATTCGAGCTGGCGCCAGGCCCCGGTGACCTGCTGCAGGACGGCCCGCCGGTGCCGGGTGTCTTCGTATTCGCACCACGCCAGTGTTTCCAGCAGGATGTGCTCCTTGGACGTGAAGTAGTACATAACCTGCCCCGAGCTCATCCCCGCCCGTCGCGCGATCTCGGCGACGCGGACCCCGTCGATGCCCGATTCGGTGATCAGGTCCAGCGAGGCCTGCAATATGCGGTCGCGGCTGCGCCGGCCCGCCGCGGTGCTGCCCGGCACACGCCGGGACGAAGGAGCGGCGACCAGGGCCGGACGCTGTGAGAAACCGGTGGCCGCCTGTTCCGGGTCCTGCTGCTTGGGGTCGATGGGACAAGTCTAGGCAGGAGGTATTTGGAGCATTACTCTAGAGATGCACTTGAAGGAACCCTGCCATCGAGCACCCGCCGTCGAGATTCGCCCGGACGGCCGGGCGGCTTGGCGACCTGGGCTCATAGCCAGCCTGCGGTGACCACAGCCCGGGACTCCGCCTTGCATGGACGCCCGGAGCAGCGATGACCGCGCCAGATCACCAAGTCCACCGGTACCGGATTGTTGTCCGGGGCGAGAGCCCGGCGATGCTGGGCGGCGTGGCGGACGGGCTCCAGATCGAGCCAGGGCGAGGCTGGACGTCGGTCGTCGCATCGGTCCGTGATGAGTCCGAGCTGTGGGGATTGCTGGACCGGCTCCAGAATCTCGCGATTCACCTCATCAGCATCAGCGAGCTCGGCGCTGAGGTAATGCGGTCCCCGGCCGTGCCGGGCGGCCCCCGGGCCGGTGACGGCCGCGGGCCGGCTGCGGGATGGCAACCGTGGCTGGCGGGCGCGGCTATCGCCGCCGCCGCGGCCACCGTGCTGGGCTGTTTCTGAGGCTGGGCCGCCCGCCATCCCGGTCATCGCGCCAGCCCGCGCCGGCCCGTCACTTGACCGCCGTCACGGGCCGTAATGGCCGTGCGCGCGCAGGAACTCGATCGAGCGCCGCACGATCGCGTCCACGTCGTTCGCGCCGCTCCAGAAGTGCGTCGCGCCCGGCACCAGCTCCAGTTCGACGGTCGCCCCGGCTGTGGCGAGCGCCTCGGCGAGCCGGACGCTCTGCGCCGCCGGCACCATGTCATCCGCAGCCCCGTGCATCAGCAGGATCGGCGGCGCGTCGGCGCTGGCGTGGGTTACCGGACTCGCCTGCCGCCCCAGGTCGGGCACCGACCACGCCGGCGCGCCCAGGAGCTGTGCCTCGCGGGAGTCAGGCCCACGATCCGGCACGCCGCCCGAGTCGGCGACGTCGGACGGCATGCCTACGAGGTCGGTGACCGGGAACCAGGCGACCACCGCCTGGACCTTGGTGCCGGTGAGCGCGGTCAGCAGCGCGAGGTGGCCGCCGGCCGAGTCGCCCCAGAGGAATATGCAGTTGGCGTCCCACCCGTACGAGGCGGCATTGTCCTGAACCCAGCCGACCGCCGTGCGGACGTCCTCAAGGGGCGCCGGGAAGTGCGCCTCGCCGCTGAGCCGGTAATCGATCGCGGCCACCGCGAAGCCTTCGGCAGCGAGGGAGTCGTAGAAGCCCGTCCCCAGCGCGGGCAGCGGTTCGCGGCGCGAGCCGCGCCGCCATCCGCCGCCGTGGACGTGCACGATGACGGGCCGCGGCTCGCCGCTGTCCGGCAGGTACAGGTCGAGCTCGAGCGGCCGGTAACCGGGTACCTCGCCGTACCGGACGTCCGGCACCCGCCGAACGGCGGGCGTCACGTGGCCCACGGCCCCTCGGGCCGCTTGTAGAACGCGCCGTTCTGCATGATGGCGAGCAGGTTATCGGTGGTCTGCAGCACGGCCACATCCTGCGTTGGCTCGCCGCGCACGACCAGGACGTCGGCGAAGTAGCCCGGCGTCAGCATCCCGACCGGCAGGTCCATCACCTGGCCGCCGTACTGCGTAGCGGCGCGCAGCGCCTCGGCCGCGGAGTAGCCGAAGAGCCGGACGAACAGTTCCAGGTCCCGGGCGTTGCGCCCGATCGGGTTGTTCGGGAAGCCGTAGTCGCCGCCGGGCAGCACCCGCAGCCCGCGCTTGCGCAGTTCGGGGTACAGCTCGGTCATCGCCTGGAGCGCCTTCACCGACCCCATCTTCTCCGCCATGGCGGTGTCGATGCCGTAGTCGGCGCCCTCGTGCACGTTGGCCCACATGATGCCGACGGCGGGGGACAGGAAGACGGACTCCTTGCGCGCCTCCAGCAGGTCAATCGCCTCGGCGTCGGCGTAGGTGCAGTGGTAGATCGAGCGGAACCCGTTGCGGGCGGCCAGCTTGATCGACTCCGGTGCCTGGGCGTGGCAGTTCAGCCACACGCCGGACTCGCGAGCCTGCTCGCCGGCGGCGTGCGCCTCCTCGGGGCCGTACTGGGTGATCATCGAGCCGCCCGCAACGAAGACGTCGTCGTTGCTCATCAACAGTTTGACGCTGTCGAAGCCGATCGCGGCCTGCTCGCGGATGAACTCGCGCACCGCGTCCGGGCCGACCTTCTTCGGCTTCGGGCCGTCCGGACCCATCTGCACCGGGTTGTTGTCGCGCTCGAACGACGCGGCGCGCATGCGCGGGCCCGGCGTCGCGCCCGCGGCGATCTGGTCGCGCAACTGCACCTCGATGGGGACCGGCGTGAGCGAGCCGGCCGAGTAGGCACTGGTGAAGCCGTGGTCGAGCATTATCTTCGCGTTGCGCTTCGCGATCGCGAGATGCTCGTCCGGCGTCGGCATGCTGCCGAAGAAACTGACGTCGAGCGGCGGGTTGAACGACGGGTCGATGTGCCCCACGGCGGACGGGAATGTCAGGTGCGCATGGGAGTCAACCATGCCCGGCATGACCGTCGCACCGGCGCAGTCCACCACTTGGTCGCCGTCCCGCATCGCGGTGCCGCCGCCGGTCCGCACGCTTTCGATGCGATCGCCCCGGACGACGACGTCGGCGGGCACGGCCGGCGAACCGGTACCGTCGAAGACGTGCCCGTTGACGAACAGAATTCGGGTCTCGCTCATTGCTGTCTCCTTACTGACCCTCTTGCCGTGGCCGGTGCAGGTGGACCCTTCTGCGGTGGCCGGTGCAGGAGCTCGATGAGGTTGCCTTCCGGGTCGGCGACGAACGCCATCCGCACCCCGGGCTCCGGCGACGGGCCCGGCGGCATGACCGGCCGCGCTCCGCGGGCGACGGCACGGTCGTATCCGGTGTCTAGGTCAGTCACGTCGAACGCCAGGTGCCCGTACCCCTCGCGCAGCGCGGCCTCGCCGGGTGTGCCGGGTTTGCGGCCTCCGCGGGAACCGGGCCGGTGCAGCAGCTCAAGCCGGTAGCCGTGCACCGGGTGTCTGAGCATCTCGATGCTCAGGTCCAGCGCCTCGACCCGGAGCGTGAGCTCCGGCACCAGCCCGAACACGTCACAGAACCACGAGACGGCCGCCTCGAGGTCGGCGACGGCCAGCCCGGCGTGGTCCAGCCGGGCGACGATGGCGGCCTGGTCAGCCATGGACGTTCAGCCCGGCCGCGTCGGACGTCAGGTACGACGCGAAGCGGCCAGACGGGTCGCGCTCCGCGCGGATCTCGCCGAGACGTCGGTACGCATCGTCCGACAGGAACCGGTCCTGCCGCCGGGTGAAATCGGTGTCACCCAGGTAGACGCCGGTGCCGTGGGCGGCCAGCGCGGCCGTCTGGCGATGGACCCAATCGGCGTACCTTGCGTCGTCGGCCGGATCGGTGTAGATCGCGTACGTCGCGACGTACACGTCCGCCTCGACCGAGAACGCCATGTCGGGGAGGTCCCGACGGGGCGCCCACCCGTACCAGATGGAGAACGAGTGCTCGGTGTCCAGCTCGCTCCACAGCGCGTGCAGCATCGGGGCCAGGGCGTGGGCCGGCGCGTCGGTCCATGTGCAGTCGACGGCGTACCGGTGCCCCTCGGGGTTCTGCGCCGTCTGGGCGAGGTTCTCCCTCATGACGCTGGTCCGGTCTTGGACGTGCCCGAGCTCCCGGCCGGCGAGCGGGCCGTCCTGCAGCGCGGCGAGCAGGGCGAGCGCGTGGGTGTCGGAGTCGGCCATCACCGTCGTGTGCAGGAGCAGGACCGTCCCGTCGGGACGGGCCGTGCCGTCGTGCAGCGGGACGGCCGGCAGGCGGGTGGCCGCCACCACCGGCTCGACGCGCCGGTCGAGCCCGGGCACGACGCCGTGCAGCCAGGTGAGCAGCTCCACCGTGTCGTCGAGGCGGAACGTCCAGGTGTCGTGCCACATCACCCGCGGTGCCTGGTACGTCTGCAGGCGGAATCGCGTGACCACGCCGGGGAAGCCGGGACCGGCGCCGCGCGCCGCCCACAGCAGGTCGGGGTTCTCGCCGGTGTCCGCGTGAACCAGCTGGCCGTCGGCCGTCACGACGTCCACCCCGACGACGCTCTGGCAGGCCCACCCGCGAGCCCGCCCGTCCCAGCCCTGCCCGCCCTGCAGCAGGTAGCCGCCGAGACCGACCGACGCGCAGTGGCCGCCGGGGAACGCCCTGCCCCGCCGGGCGAGGAACGGCGCGAGCTCGAGGCCGCCCTGAACGGCCGGCCGGGCCGAGACGACGCCGGTCGCCGGCTCGTACGCGATGTCGCGCATGCCCCCGAGGTCGATCAGCAGGGCGTCCTCGCGCAGGCTCCACGCCGCCCATGAGTGCCCTCCGGAACGGACGCTGACCGCCCACCCGCGTTCGGCCGCCAGCCTGACGCCCCCGGTCACGTCGTCGTCGTTCTCCGCGAGCAGCACCGCCGCGGGGAACCGGGCCGGGCGGCGCGCGTTGAAGATGCGGCCGACGCGAGCCTGCTCGTACCCCGGGTCGCCGCGCAGGAGCAGGCGGCCGGCGAGGCTGTCCCGGACCCGCGACGTCATCCCACGACCGCCGCGCCGCCGTCGACCGGGATGTTCGCGCCGCTCACGTGGGAGGACTCGTCCGAGCACAGGAAGAGGATCGCGTGAGCGACATCCTCCGGCTGCCCCCACCGGCCCAGCGGCGTACGGGCGGCGATGCTCGCGGCCGGGCCCTGGGGGTCGGCGAGCAACGGTGCCGTGTGCGGCGTCTCGGTCATCGCCGGGCTGACGGCATTGGCCCGGATGCCGTGCGGGCCGCCTTCGACGACCAGCTGGTACGTCAGCGCGAGGACCCCTCCCTTGGCGGCGCCGTGCGCGTTCTGCGGCATGAAGAACGCACCGCGCGAGGCCGATATCGACGCGACGTTGACGATCGACCCGCCGCCGCCCGCGACCAGGTGAGGCCAGGCGGCGCGGGTGACGAGGAAAACGATGTCCAGCTCGTGGCGGACCGTGAACGACCAGTCGGCGAAGGAGAGCCGGTCGATGGGGCCGAACCGGATCGCCGATGCGTTGTTGACCAGGATGTCGATCCCGCCGGCCAGGGTGACGGCGGTGTCGACCCATCGCTGGGCGCCCTCCTCCGAGGCCAGGTCGACCGGCGCGACCGCGTCCATCCGCCCGCCGCTGGCCCGCACGAGCTCGACGGTCTCGCTCGAGGTCTCCGGGTGCAGGTCGCAGCCCACGACGTGCGCGCCCTCACGCGCGCAGAGCAGTGCCGTCGCCCGCCCGATCCCGCCGCCGGTGCCGGAAATGAACGCTCGTTTGCCGGCCAGCCGACCCATGCCCGGCGTCCTCCGATCGACCCGAGTTTCCGCCTGCTTCGTTCACTCTATGGAAGTTACTCTCTCACAGTGAGAGTATTCGCACAAGGCTGCCGAAGGGGAGGCCGAAGGAGAGAAGGTAGCAAGACGTCCCCGGGAGGGCTGCACTCTGTCCGGCCGCGGGCCGGGGCCGTGACGCCGTGGTCAGGCCGCGCCCTGACGAGTTCGCCGCCTGGGCAGCTCGCCCCCGGCGTCCGTGACCGCCGTCTTCAGCCGCTGCGGGTCGTACTTCGGGTCTAGGAACTCAGACACCTCGAAGCCCGTCCGGGCCAGATGGCCGGCCAGCAGGCCGGCACTCCGGTCCCGGTCACGCGCCTTGCAGGCCTCGAGGATCTCTCGGTGCTGAGCCGTCGCCCACGCGCTGGGGCCGTAACCGATATGCAGCCGCCGGTAACGCTCGGCGTGGTCGGACATCTGGCCCAGCAGGAAGTTGACGCGCTCACCGGCTCCGGCAGTCAGGGCCCGGTGGAACTTCTGGTGCGGGACGTGCCATCGCAGGTAGTCCTTTTCCCCCGCGTAGTGAGCCATCTCAGCCATATATCCCTCGAGCCGAGCCAGGTCCTCGGTGGCCATATGCGGCACCGAGAGCCGCAAGGCCTCGGCTTCGAGCGTCACCCGTATGACGTAGAGTTCCTCGAGATCACGCGGCGTCATCGGCGCCACGCGTACCTGCCGGTTGGGCTCGCCTTCGACCAGCCCTTCGCTCTGCAGCATCCGCAGCGCCTCGCGCAGCGGCGTCCGGCTGATGCCGAACTCTTCGGCCAGCGCCACCTGGGACATCACCGATCCCGGGGCGAGCTTTCCGTCGAGGATCGCGGTACGAAGCCGCTCGTAAACGTCTTCGGTGTTCTGCCCGTTGTCTGCCACGGTTGCCTCTCGATCAGGGGCCGAGCACGCCGTCGCCGTCGGCGGTCGCGTAGGAGCCGGTGATGTGCGAATGTTCCGGTTCGGCCGGCTCCTGCTCCTGAGGCGTTATCCGGCGGTCGAACCGCTCGTAGGCCGATGCCCGCTGTGCGATATCGCCCGCGAGCGCGCCCTGTGCGGCCGCGGTGTCCTGCACCTCCCGGAAGTGCGCGCGCTTCTCGGCCAGGGTGGTCACCGACCGTTCGAGGCCGGCCGGATCGTCGAAGCGCACGGCGGCGACGCCGTCCGCGACCGCCAGCCGCCCCCGTGCGCCGCACGTGGCGCACTCGGCCGTGGCCCCCGCGATCGTCACGAGCGATAGGTGGCACAACGGGCACAGGCCTGGTTCCCCGCGGTACTCCACCTCGTGGAATGGCAGTCCGAGCTGCGAGCCGACGCTCCTCCCGACGCGGGCCGCGGCCAGCAGCGCGCCCGCGTCGAGCACGACCGATCGCGGCATGCCGGCGCCGCCGATGAGCAGCTGGTCGGCCACCGCCATGTGCGCGGAGAACGTCATCTGGTGCAGGAGCGGCAGCGCCAGCGACGTCCACTGGCTGGTCAGCGCCCCGCCGACGGCGATGAAGCCGGCCACGCGCGGGCGGAACACCCGCTCGTCATAGGGGAAGGCGACCGGTGGCGACTCTCCCGCTTCGAGCAAACGGCGGTAGTTCTCGGCGAAGGCGACGTCGGCCGCCGGGCCCGAGAGCCGGTCGGCCACCAGCTTCAGTTTCCCCGGGATCGTGCGGGAGTAGATCGGCGCCGAGACGACCA
Organism: uncultured Actinomycetota bacterium; assembly: GCA_963729365.1. Taxonomy (GTDB): domain Bacteria; phylum Actinomycetota; class Actinomycetes; order Streptosporangiales; family Streptosporangiaceae; genus JASHPR01. The sequence goes on along the minus strand of CAVSNQ010000022.1, from coordinate 679,054 downwards.
GGCCGTCGCTGTCCATCAGCTGATCCCACAGCCACGGCCCGTCGTCGTCCGCGGGCGGCTGGCCCGGGGCCACCGGCCGCAGCGGGAGACGCAGGTCGTCGAGCCGGACCAGCGCGACCTCGGCCCCCGCCTCGACGGCCGCGCCGAGCGCGGCCTTCAGCAGGATCTCGGCGCTTCCGTCCGGGTTGCCCGCGCTCAGGCCGAGCACTCTCACGCTCGTACCTCCTCGACATGGGCTGATCGACGTTCCGCAAAGTTGCATACACCAGCGCCAGATGCGTGCAGCAGTAGTCTACTTTCCATGACGCGCGTGGCGGCGGTCACCGGCGGAGCTGGCGCCATCGGCGGCGCGATCGCCGCCGGCCTGCGCGCGGCCGGACACGAGGTCGCGATCTTGGACCGGAACGGCGACCCTCCCCTGGACCTCGCCGAGCGGGGCGAGGTCCAGGCCGGTGCCGCCGCCCTGCTCGGACGGCACGGACGCTGCGACGTTCTCGTCCACGCCGCGGCCGTGTTCGACCGCGCGTCGCTGTTCGACCTTGACCCGCAGGCGTGGCGCCGGGTGCAGGCGGTCAACGTCGAGTCGGCGCTGTGGCTGGCCCAGGCCGTGGCCCCCGGCATGGCCGAGCGCGGCTTCGGGCGGATCGTGTTCGTCGTCTCGGACACGGTGTGGGATCCGCCGGACGGTGACCTGCTCGCGTACGTCGCGAGCAAGGCCGCCCTGATCGGTATCGCTCGCACGCTGGCGCGCTCGCTCGGGCGCGACGGGATCACGGTCAACTGCGTCGCGCCCGGGCTCACCCCGACCCCGGCCGCCATCGCGGGCACCCCGCCGGAGGCGTTTGCCGCGGTGCGGTCGCGGCAGGCCATCGGCCGTGATCTCGCGCCCGGCGACATCGCCGCGGTGGTCACCTTCCTCGCATCTGACGCAGCCGGCGCGGTCACTGGCCAGACGCTGTGCGCAGATGGCGGTCTGGTTCTGCGCTGAGCGTCTACAGTTTGCGGCGTGCTCCCGCCCATTCTCCATCCCGCCCATGCTCCGCAGCGGCTCCTGACGGCACCGCCCGCATGAGTCTGCCCCGCGAGGTCGATGTCCTCGTCGTCGGGTTCGGGGCGGCCGGCGCGAGCGCGGCGCTGGCGGCCCGCGAGGCCGGCGCGAGCGTGGCGGTTGTCGAGAAGACATCGGCGGGCGGGGGCAACTGCGTGTACTCGGGCGGTTTCCTGCTCGAGGTCGACGGCCCGCGGGCCGTCGACCACCTTGACGCGCTCTGTTTCGGCAAGACCGACCGGACCGTGCTCCAGGCCTTCGCCAGCGGACTCGCAGACGTCGGCGGCTTCCTTACTTCGCTCGGGGGAGCCACCGCGCCCGTGGACGTGAACGCCTTCGCCGGGATGCTTCCCTCGTGGCCTCACTTTCCCGCCGCCGGCCACGTGCGCTACCGCCAGTTCGTCCCCGCCGGCGGCGAGCGTCCGGGGGCCGGGCTGTGGCGGGTACTCGAGGCGGCGGTCCGGGAACGAGGCGTTCTCGTTGCGCTGGACTGCCCGGTGCGCGATCTCGTGCTCGAGCGGGAACGGGTCGTCGGCGCGGTCGTCGACCACGACGGCGAACCTGTGCGCATCGGCGCGCGGCAAGGCGTCGTGCTCGCGAGCGGGAGCTTCGAGGCCGATGCCCGGCTGCGGGACACCTACCTGCCGCTCCCGCTCGTCTCGGTCGGGCACCCGGGCAATACCGGCGACACGATCCGCCTGGCCCAGGCGGCCGGCGCGTCGCTCTGGCACATGAGCGCGTTCTTCGGCTGGTTCTGCTTCGTGCACCCGGATTACCCGGCCGCGTTCACGCTGGACGTCCACGCGCCGGGCTTCGTCTTTGTGGACGGCGAGGGACGGCGGTTCGCCGACGAGACCGGCTGGGAGGCGCACGACCGCGTGCGGGCCCTCACGGCGTATCTCCCGCGCCGCCCCAACCGGCCGCGGATGCCGGGCTGGATCATCTTCGACGAGGGCGCCCGCCGGGCCGGGCCGCTGCACGGGATCGTCGGCAGTCCCAACGGTTATGACTGGAGCCCCGACAACTCAGCCGAGGTGGCCGCCGGGTGGATCAAGCGAGGCGAGGGCCCCGCTGAGCTGGCCGCCGCCACGGGCCTGGACCCGGTCACGCTGAAAGCCACCTTGACCGCGTACGCGGAGGCGGTCGCCCGGCGCCGAGACGACGAATTCGGCCGGGCTCCCGCCACGCTCGCCCCGCTGGTGGCGCCCCTGTACGCGATCCCGATGTGGCCCGGCGTGGCGACGGCCTCGGGCGGCCCGCGTCGCGACGCGCGCTCGCGGGTGCTGGCGCCGGACGGCCTGCCGATTCCGGGCCTGTACGCGGCGGGCGCGGCCGGCTCGATCTGGGGCCACCTGACCGAGCACGGCGGCGGCCTGACCGACGCGATCGTTTTCGGCCGGCTGGCCGGAGCCGGAGCGGGAGCGGGTGCCGCCTGACCGGCCCGGGGGAGACGCGGCGATCCCGGCTCGACCCAGTTTCACCGCGGGCTGGCCGGTGGCACCGGGCCCCGGAGAGCGTGCCGGCCCGGGGCTACGATCCGCCGGGATCCGTCCGGCAGCGCGACCTCGGCCGTCGTCCCGGGCGGGACGGCCAGCGACAGCTCGAGTTCCCCGCCGTCGAGCCTCCAGGCCGACTCGATCCGCCCGTACGGGCTGTCGTGCTGGGCCTGCGCCCAGGTGATCCCGCCGCCCGGCCGCGGCTCGACCCGGAAGTGCTGGTAGCCAGGAGCGCCGTCCAGCAACCCGATCCCCGCCACATAGCCGTGCAGGAACGTGATGACCGCGCCCTTCGAGTAGTGGTTGAGTGACTCGAACGGCACGCCGTCCGGGCTGACCCCGTCCCAGCGCTCCCACATGGTCGTCGCCCCTCGCCCGGTCATGTACAGCCACGACGGCATCGTGTCGGTGAACAGCAGCTCATAGGCGACGTCCAGATGGCCGGTATCGGCGAGCACGGGGAGGAGCTGGGGCGTGGCCAGGAAGCCGGTCGCGAGATGGGTGCCGGCCGCGCGGATCAGCGCCACCAGCCGCGCGGCCGTGTCCGCGCGCAGCCCGGCTGGAACGAGGCCGAAGGCGAGCGCGCGGACGTGGTTGGCCTGGGTGTCCGGATGCAGCCCGCCGTCAGGGGCGATGAACTCGGCCCGCCAGGCGGCGCGCACCCGGTTGGCGAGATCCCCGTACCGCTGCGCGTCGGCCTGGCCGGTCACGGCCGCGATCTGGCTCATCAGCCGCGCCGAGTGGGCGAAGTAAGCCGTGGCCACGTCGGCCTTGTCGCTGCGCCGGAACGCCTCGAACTCCTCCGGCCCCTTCAGGTCCGCGCCGGGGACGAGCCACTCCCCGAAATGGAATCCGGTGTCCCACAGGTAGCGCTCGTGGGGGAGTGGCTCGGGATGGCGCGCGGCGCGCTCCGGGTGGCGCGCGCCGGCCGCCGCGCGCTCGATGTGGGCCAGCCAGGCGACCATCGACGGCCACTGCTCCTCCAGCAGCCGCCTGTCCCGGTAGGCGCGGTAGATCTCCCATGGCACGATCACGGACGCGTCGCCCCAGCCGCCCGAGCCGTTCATCTCCGCCAGGAAGCCGCCCTCGGACTCCGCGGGCGGGCTCGGCGCCAGGTTGGCGACGACGCCGCTCGGCCACTGCTCGGCGGCCAGGTCGCGGAGCCACTTGGTGGCGAATCCGGCGACATCGTAGACGAAGGCGGCGGCCGGGATGAAGACCTGCCAGTCACCGGTCCAGCCGGCCCGCTCGCGCGTCGGGCAGTCGGTCGGGATATCGCAGGCATTGCCGCGGAAGCTCCAGACGGCCGCCTCGTGCAGGAGGTTGATGCGCTCGTCGCTGCAGCGGAACCAGCCGGTACGGGTCATGTCGGTATGGACGACGATCCCGGCCAGATCGCCCGGGGCCAGCGTGCGCGGATGGCCCTCGACGCGCACGTAGCGGAACCCGTGCGTGGTGTGCCGTGGCTCGAACGCCTCATCGTGCCGCCCGGCCGAGGTGACGCGGTCAACCTGCCCGGCCGGCAACGGCTCCGGGATGAACGGCAGGTTCACGTCCAGGTGCTGCGTGGTGACGTCGCCCCCGGAGTCGAGCGCCTCGCCGTGCGTCAGGGTGATCGCGGTCCCGGCGGGGCCGAGGTCCCGCAGCCGCACCCAGCCGCTGATGTTCTGGCCGAGGTCGAACACCTGACCGCGTGGGACCCGGCGCACCGCGACCGCCGCGAGTTCCTGCACCGCGCGCACCGGTGGCGCCGGCGAGGCGACGAGGTTGGCGTAGCCGTCGTCGGTGACGGTGACCGGGTCCCAGCCGGCCACGTCGAAGCCGGGCTCGCTCCACCCGTCGGGCCGGCGGCGGAGGTCGACCGACTGCCCGGCGATCAGGTCGGCCGCGTCGATATGCGACCGCGCGCCGCGCCAGCCCGCGCCGGTGCCGGCCACGACGGCGGAGCCGTCGGCGAAGCGGACGTGCACCTGGGCGAGGAAGCCCAATTCCGAGCCCCACTGGTCGTGCGAGCGGGGCAGCCCCACCTGACCGCGGAACCATCCGTCGGACAGGATCGCGCCGAGGGCGTTGCGCCCGCGCCGCAACAGCGAGGTGATGTCGTACGCCTGAACCTGCAGGCGCCGGCGGTATTCGGTGAAACCGGGGGTGAGCTCGGCGTCGCCGACGCCGACGCCGTTGAGGAACGCCTCGTAGATGCCGTGGGCCGTCGCGTACAGGCGGGCCCGGACGGCCGCCTGGGCGAGCTCGAACTCGCCGCGCACGAACATCGCCGGCCGCCGCCCGGCGGGCGGGTGTCCGTGCTCGGTCGGCGTGATCCAGCGCGCCGACCAGTCGCCGGGGCCGAGCAGGCCGAGCTCGAACCACTGCGGGTCAGACCATTCGCTCTCGCCCCGCTCGGTCCACACCTTGACCTGCCAGGTGACGAGCTCGCCGGAATGCAGCGGCGGGCCGCCGTAGCTGACCAGCACGCTCTCGTCGCTCGCGACGTGGCCGCTGTCCCAGCCGTTATCGGCGCGGATCCGGTAGCCGAGCTGCCGCCGCACGCCGTCCGGCAGCCACCACGAGAGGCGCGGCCGGGTGGTGCCGATCCCGAACGCCGTGGCGAGATGCTCGGCCCGCAGTCGGCCGGGCCGGGGCGGTACCTCAGGCAACGGGGCGCTGGATGTCTGGCTTGTCGCCCTCGGGGGCGGGCTGGGAGCCGCCCGGGTCAGCTGCCGCCACCTGGCCGCTGCCGCGGTCCGCGACTCGTTTCTGATACTCCGCGGCGGCACGGTCCCGAAGCTTGGTGAGCGCCACCGCCGGGCCCTTGCCGGTCGCGGTGCCGGTGATTCCGTCCGGGTTCTGGACGGCGGTCAGCACGAGCGCGACGCCGGCGACGACCGCCTGGTACTGGCCGACGTTGAGGTGGATGTTGAGGAAGGTCACGAACAGGCCCGCGGCGGAGAACATGATGCCCGCGACGGCCGCTCCGGCGATGCGCCCGACGCCGGCGACGAATACGATCGCCAGCAGGCCGATCGACGTGAACGCCGCGAAGCTATCGGACGTCAGCTCGCCCTGCGTGTAGCCGGTCAGGGCACCGCCGATGCCGGCGATGAACGCGGCCAGCGCGAACGCCATCAGCTTCCCCTGGGCGACGTTGATCCCGATCGAGCCGGCGGCGCGCTCGTTAGAGCGGATCGCGAGGAGCATGCGTCCGGCCGGGCCCCGCCTGAGCCGGGCGACGAGCAGACCGAGCAGGATCACGACGACGAGAACCAGCACGCCGAAGATCGCGCGGGGGTAGGCCTTGCCCTGGCTGATCGCCAGGTTCAGCCCGAACACCTGCGGCTCCTGGATCGGAAGGCCGGCTGTGCCGCCAGTGAAGCTCTGGCTGGTGAAGATCAGGGCGTCCATCGCCGCCGCGAACCCGAGCGTCACCACCGCCAGGTTTACGCCGCGCAGCCGCAAGGCCGGCAGGCCGATGATCAGGCCGACCGGGACCGCGCAGAGGCCGGCCAGAATCAGCGAGAACGGGAAGCCGATGCCCCATCCGCTGGAGATGTGCCCGAGCGCGAAGCCGCCGATTCCGGCCAGAGACATCTGGGCGAGCGACACCTGGCCGACGTAGCCCGTGAGCACCACCACCGACAGAGCGATACACGTGACCGTCAGCGACGATATGAACGCGAAGCGGAGGACGCTGTCGAGCAGCAGCAGGAGGACCACGCCGGCCACGAAACAGACGGCCGCCGTGCGCAGCGGCGCGTGCGGGCGGCCGACCGAGGGGTTGCGCTCGGCCGTGTCCCCGCCACGAGCCAGCACGGCGCGCGAGCGCAGCGTCATCACGACGATGATGACGATGAACGGGAGCGAGTCCGGCAGGCCCTGCTGGGGCAGCCAGGTCCAGACGGTGATGAGCTTTTCGATCTCGGACTGCGCGCAGCCGATCAGCAGGCCGGCCAGCGCGGTGATCCAGAACGACTCGAACCGGGCGACCAGGGCGGCGGCCAGGGCCGGCACCACGAACAGGGTGTAGGAGGTCGGATCGAGGCTGGCGACCGGGGCGATCAGGATACCGGCCACTCCCGCCAGCACCGTGGCGATCACCCAGTTCTGGCCCGCGACGCGGTTGGCGGAGATGCCGGTCAGCGCGGCTCCCCGGTCGTTCTCGGCACCGGCCCGGGTGGCCAGGCCAAACCGGGAGAAACGGTAGGTGACCGCGAGGGCGGCCGAGATGACGACGACCACGCCGGTGAAGAACAGCCGGTCCTCAGGGAACATGACATGGGACAGCGACAGCGAGGAACTGGGGAAGATCGGGTTGGTGGTGACGGGCTCGGTACTGTAGTTGAGAACCGCGATCGCCTGCAGGGCGAGCATCACGCCGACTGACGCGCAGACGCGGGTGAGCGGCGAGGCACCACGGAGCGGCCGGTAGACCAGGACGTAGAGCACGAGCCCGAGGATCGCCGAGTACACCAGCGAGATCGCGATCGCGAGTGCCGTGCTGAGCCCGGCCCCGCCGTTCAGCGAGATCTGATGGGGAATCAGGACCACGGGCAGTTCGAGTTCCCCGAAGCTGCGCAGGTTGACGAAGACATAGGCGATGAACATCGCCACGGCGCCGTGTGCGAAGTCGACCACGCCCGCGCTGCGGTACTTGAGCACGAGTCCTTGGCCGAGGATGGCGTAGGTGGCCCCGGAGCCAAGGCCCAGGATCAGGAAGAGGGTGTAGCTGGACATGGTCTCTCGTCTATTTCTTTTTTGGTCAAGCCGGCGCGGAGGCCGGGTCCGCCCGCCTCGGGGCGGGCGGACCCGGCCGAGGCCATCAGCCGCTGATACCCGGGAAGTAGCCCTTCGAGGTCACCCAGGTCGGATCCGGCTGGGTGATCACCCCGTTCTTGACCTGGTTCATGAGGTAGTAGTCGTTGCAGATCGCGGGGGCGCCCTTCATCGCCTGCCCGTTGCACGTGTAAGGGTGCGACAGGAAGTTCGCGTGGGTGCCCGACCTGAACGCGGCCAGGATGCTCGTGGTCGTCGGCGTGCCCGAGATCTTGCTCAGCACCTGCTGGACGTTCATCACGGTGGCGAAGCCGGCGGTGGAGATCGAGTCGATCAGCGTGCCGGGCGCGGCCCACTTCTTGATCGCCGCCTGGAACAGCCGTGCCTGCTGGCTGGTCCCGCTCTGCAGCATGAACGGGGAGGCGATGTACATGCCCTCGGCCCCGCCCGCGGCGGCCTGGATCACCGGCGGCGCTCCGCACGGGTCGATGCCCATCAGCTTGCCGCTGAAGCCGACGCTCTTCAGCGCCTTCAGCATGTTGCCGCAGCCGTTCGGGACGTCAACGTACGCGAGCTGCGCCCCGCTGCTCTCGACCAGGGCCGCCTGCGGGCTCGGGTCCGGCGTCGTCGGAGACAGGGGGACGTACTTGATCGTCGTCACCCCGGCGGCCTTGAACACCGGCGTGATCTGGGGAATGATCGACTCGCCCTGGGGATTGCTGAAGTACACCAGCGCGACGCTCTTGACGCCCAGCTTCGTGCCCGCGTACACGGCGGCGGCGGCGTTGTCGCCGACGCTGACCGACCAGAACTGGATCGAGTTCGGGGCGGTCATGGGGACCGGAGTGAACGGGATGCCGCCCAGGTACGCGAGGTTGGCGTGCTCGTAGATCGGGATCGAGGCGGGCGCGCCGACATCGGCGGCGCCGAGGATCGCCAGCGGATGGTCGGCCACCAGCTGGTTGGCGCACCGCGCCGCGGTGGCCGGCGTCCCGTCGCCGGTGCACTCGTCGATCACGATCGGATGCCCGTTGATGCCGTCGAGATAGTTGTTGACGTAGTTGGCGGCGGCGATCGCTCCCTGGCGCGCCTCCGGGAACGTCACCGCGCCGGTCTCATCGTTGATCATCCCGAAGACATAGGGAGTACCGGTCGCCTTGTGCGGCGTCCCGAACACCGTGCTGCTGGCCGAGGCCGACGTGCCGCCCGACGAGGGAGTGCTCGAGCTGCTCGAGCTGCAACCCGCCGCGGCCAGTCCGATCACGGCGAGCGCCGCCACGCAGAGCCATCTGTGACGTTTCATCTGTTCTCCTAGTAGTTGTATCTCTGGGTCAGAGCTCGCCGGAGCCGGCCATGTCAGGCGGCCGTCTCCCCGAGGTAACTGGCGGCGAGCAGCTCACGCCGCTCGCGAAGCTCGGCCGCGGGGCCCTCGAGCCTGATGCGGCCGTGCGTCATGACGTAGGCGCGATCGGAGATCTCCAGCGCCAGCGCGACGTGCTGCTCGACGAACAGCACGCTCGCGCCCAGTCCGTCGGCCGCTCGGCGCAGGATCGGGAGCAGGCGCTCGACGATCACCGGGGCCAGTCCGAGGCTCATCTCGTCGACCAGCAACAGCCGCGGCCGGGTCACCAGAGCCCGGCCCACGGCCAGCATCTGCTGCTCACCGCCGGACAGCAGGCCTGCCTTGCGCCCCAGGCACTTGCGCAGCTCGGGGAGCATCTCGAGCAGCTCCTCCTCGCGGCTGCCGCCCCGGCCGCCCGCCAGCCGCAAGTGCTCGCGGACGGTGAGCCCGGGAAAGAGGGCGCGCCCCTCGGGCACGAGCGCGACGCCCCGGCGGGCCAGGACGTAGGCCGGGACGCCGCCGACGTTCTGGCCGGACAGCTCGATCGTGCCCGAGATCGGGCGGTTCAGCCCGGCGATGGTCTCCAGGGTCGTGGTCTTCCCGGCGCCGTTCGGGCCGAGCAGGGCTACCACCTCACCCGGGCGGACCTCCAGGTTGAGCTCGCGGACGACCGGGATCTCCTGGTAGCCGGCGAAGAGGTTCTTCAGGACCAGGGGGTGGCCGGACCCGCTCGCGCTACTGGCCGGTGCCGGCATGGTGTCCTCCTAGGTAGGCCTCGATCACGCGCGGGTCATCGCGGATCTCGGCCGGGGTTCCCGCGGCGATCTGCCGTCCGAAGTCAAGAACCATGAGCTGATCGCACACGCTGAGCACGAGCCCCATGTCGTGGTCGATGAGGAAGACCGTCACGCCGTGCTCTTCGGGCAGAGCCCGCAGCCGGCCCCCCAGCTCGAGGCTCTCGTCGGTGTCGAGCCCGGCCGCGGGCTCGTCCAGCAGGACCAGCCGGGGCTGCCGGGCGAGCGCCCGGCCGATGCCCACCAGCTTGCGCTTGCCGAGTGAGATCTCTGACGGGTAGCGGTCAACGACGTCTTCCAGGCCGCAGACCGAGATGGCCCAGTCGACGCCGGTCCGGTCCGGCGGGCGGTGCGGCAGGAAGAGGTCTCGCAGCGCCGAGGCGACGGTCACGTGCTCGCTGGCCACGAGCAGGTTCTCGTCGACGGTGAGGTCGCCGAACAGCTCGACCGACTGGAACGTACGGCCCAGGCCGAGGCGCGCTCGCCGGTAGGGGCGCAGGCCGCTGATGTCGCGGCCGTCGAATACGATCCGCCCGGCGGCGGGCTTGGTGTATCCGGTCAGGGCGTCGACCATCGAGGTCTTGCCGGCGCCGTTGGGGCCGATCAGCCCGTAGACGGTGCCCTCGGCGACCTGGAGGCTGACATCGGAGACGGCCTGGACCCCCCCGTAGGAGACGCGCAAGCCGGCCACGTCGAGCAGCGGCTGACGTGCCGTCGGTGCGGTCATGGCTCTCCCTCTGCGGTGCTCATCCGCGCCGTCGGCAGACTGTACGCAATTTCATATTTTGTGTCCACTATGGAAAGCGGGACACATGCGAGCGTGGGTGGCGCCGGGCTCGGGCCCGGTGCGGCACAAACGGGCGACGACCGCCAGGATCCGGTCCGGTGGTGACGGCGGACGCCACGGCAGCCAGAAGAAGGCGCCCTCGTGAGCGGCGTGGCGGCGACGGCCAGTGCCTGGCCGGTGCCGAGCGCGGCGCGGCGATGAGTACTCACGAAGGACTCCCTGAGCGATGAGGAGTAACTTTCACATCGCGAAAGCTGCTTTCATGATCTGCAGTTTACGGAAGAAGGGGGCGCTTGTCTACACTTCGGAAGTCACGAATTGGCGACACCCGAGGGCGCAAATCGCGCCCTTCCGAGCTAGCCGGACCAGGACCGCTCGAGGCCCTTGACCAGGGCAACCATGCAGTCGTGCAGGGGAGTGGAGACCCCTATCCGCCCTCCCTGGGCGGATATGCCGCCGTTGAGGACGTCGATCTCGGTTGGCCGCCGGGCGAGGACGTCCTGCAACATGCTCGGCTGGTGGTCGTACGCCTCCGCGATGGCCTCGTCCACGGCCTCCTGCGGCGGGCGCGTCGGTACGATCCCGGTCCGCTCGCAGACCGCCACCGCCTCCGCGATCAGCCGGTCGACCTGCCGGCGCAGCCCGGTGTCGGTGCAGACGCGCCCCACCGAGAGCCCGGTCAGCGCGGCGAGCGGGCTCGTCGCGGCGTTGAAGATGACCTTCGTCCACTGCGGCCCCCTCGCGTCCCGGAGCGCGTGCGTACGCAGGCCGCCGTCGGTGAGCAGCCGGGCCAGTTGTTCGACTTCGCCCATCGGTGCTGGCCGGGGCTCGAACGGCCCGAACCACGAGTCCCCTCGCGCGTCGTACCGCACGACGCCGGGCTCCACGACCGCGCCCGCCGTGACGATGCTCCCGCGGATGACGCGCGCCACGAGCTCGGCAATGACCTCTTCGTTGCCGACTCCGTTCTGCACGCTGACGACGGCGGCGTTCCCGAGGGCCGCTCGGGCCCGCCCGACGGCCGCGCGCGTGTGCAGCGCCTTGGTGGCGACGAGGCCGAAGTCGCACGGGGGGAGGTCCCTGCCGTCGGTGCGCGCGTGGACCTTCGCGACGAAGTCCGCGAGTCCGGTGACCCGCAGTCCCCGCGCCTGGATCGCGCCCACGTGCTCTGCCCAGGGGTCGACGCCCCACACTTCGACGCCGGGAACGCGCGCGAGGTGTGCCGCATAGAGGCTTCCGATCGCGCCGCAGCCGATGACCGCGATGCGGACCGGATCGGTGCCGCGTTCGGTCATGACGCAGCCAGGGCGGTTCGGGCAATGTCCTCGCAGACCCGCGGATCGCCGCCGCCGACGCCGAGGCCGGCGACCACGCGCCCGGCGTCGCGGACCGGCAGCCCGCCGGGGACACCCAGCACCGGCGGTACCACCAGGCTGGCGACGGCATCGGCCTTGCCGAAGCGGGTGTCCAGTTCGCCGCTGTCACAGTCGAAGAGCGCGGCGGCGCCGGCCACGGCTTGCGCGACGGCTACCGCGCCGGCCGGGCCGCCGTCCGTCAGGTCCTGCTGGATCGGGTCACCGCCGCTGTCAACGACGGCGACTGCGACCCGGACACCGCGACGCGACGCCCCGTCCATGGCGGCGTCGCAGAGCGCCTTCGCCCACTCGAGCTGGGCCTGGCCGGTGGCCCGAGGGGCGGGAGCCATGCCGAGGCTGTCGGCCGGGCCGACGACCAGGTCGCCGAAGCGCTCCTCCCACCGCTTCTGGTCGTCCCCGTGTTGCCCGGCGTACGGGAGCCCGAGGGCATAAGCGATCAGCAGGTCCTCGGGGTTAGCCGGCCTGCCGTCGACGCTCAGGACGCGCGGGTTGACGTCGGCCGGAAAGAACGGGCTCACCGTCGCGCCTGAGGCCGCGATGCCCGCGACCACCACGCCGTCGACGCTGACCGGCAGCCCGCCCGCGCCCGGGAACACCGCCTCCGGCGAGGCCAGGGCGAAGCCGGCGGCGACCGGCGGGGCGATCGTCGTCATTCGGTGCAGGTGCTCCGAGCTCGGGATCTGCTGGGTCGCCGAGATCCAGGCCTTGGAGCGAGCCCGCGCCATTCCGCCAGGTCCCCCGGCATCCATGCGTGACGCCGTGAGCAGCGTCCCCGTCGCCCCGACCACCGCGATCGCCCCGCGCAGGCCGAGTTGCTCGGCCTTGTCGACGGCGCGCTGCACCAGCGCGCGGGCCTCAGTGAGGCTGAGGTCGCGCGAGTGGGGTCCGGCCACGCTCACGCCCCGACCATGTTGTAGCCGCCGTCGGCGACCATGTACCCGCCCGTCATGTGCGAGGCGTCGTCGGTCGCGAGAAAGAGAGCCGTGCCCGCGAGCTCGGCGGGCCCCGGGATCCGGCCCATCGGGGTGAGTGATCGCAGTTGGTCGCCGCGGCCTGACTGCCAGTCCCGGCGTCCGAGGGTTGCCTCGGTCTCGATGAACCCCGGGGCGAAGACATTGACCCGGACCGTTGGCGCGAACGCGTGCGCGTACGACTTGGTCACGCCAAGCAGCCCGTACTTGGCTGCGGCGTACTGCGGCGCCCGCGCGCTGCCGCGGACGATGACGGTCGACCCGATGTTCACGATGCTGCCGTGGCCCTGGTCCAGCATCCGCGCGCCGAACTCGTGGACGCACAGCAGGGTGCCCTTGATGTCGACGGCGAGGATGTGGTCGATCGACTCCTCGGTGATGTCACGCCACGACATCTGCTCGCGTGCGACGTCCCCGACGTTGTTCACCAGCACGTCGACGCCGCCCAGCCGTTCGAAGGCCGCGTCGGCCATCGCCTTGATCTGTCCCCAGTCGATAATGTCGGCCTGCAGCAGCACGGGAGCGCCGCCCTCGGCCGCTACCCGGTCGGCGGTCCGCTTCGCCCCCTCCATGGAGTTGCGGTAGTGGACGCCGACGGCACGGGCGCCTTCCTGGGCGGCGCGTACCGCGATCTCGGCGCCGAAGCCGGTCCCGGCTCCGGTGACGACAACCGACCGGCCCTGGAGGCGACGGGGCAGGGGAACGGGGGCGAGAGGCACGGGTTGTCCTTCCGGGATAAGTGGGTGGGTAGCACGGTCAGACGAGCACGCGGCCGCCGTCCACGTACAAGACGTGGCCGGTGATGAAGCGGGCGCGGTCCGACGCCAGGAACGTCACCGCGTCGGCCACTTCCTCAGGACGGCCGAGCCGCTCCGCCGGGACAAGCGATTCCAGGCTCTCCCGGTTGTTGTCCTTGTCGAGGTAGTCCTTGGTCAGGTCGGTCTCGATGTAGCCGGGCGCGACGGCGTTAACCGTGACACCGTACCGGGCCCACTCGCGCGCCATGACCCGGAGCATCTGGTTCATCGCCCCTTTGGCCGCCGCGTACGGCGCGTGCTGCGGATGAGCGAGCAGCCCGGAAACCGACGACACGAAGACCATCCGGCCGTACCGCTCCTCGACCATCAGCCGCCCGACGGCCTGGCCGAGCCAGTACGCCGACGACAGGTTCAAGCTGAGGGTCTCCTGCCAGTCGTCGTCCTCCAGGTCGAGAACTGGCCTGCGCACGTTGCGGCCGACAGCGTGCAGGAAGACCTGCGGAGTTCCCACCAGCCCGACGGCCTCGCTGACGGCCGCGCGGCAGGCCTCCGCCGTCCGCAGGTCGGCGACCAGCGCCTCGACCTGGCCGCCGGCGTCCTTCGCAGCTCGCACGACCGCGTCGAGGTTCTCCTGGTTCAGATCGACGAGCGCGACACGGGCGCCCTGGGCAGCCAGGCTCAGCGCGCTGGCTCCCCCGAGCCCGCCGGCGCCGAAGACCAGAGTTGGCCGCCCGTCGAGCATGAGCCAGTCCGGCATGGGGTCTACCCTTCAGTTATAATTCTCGTATAATGAAAGTCACTTTCCAACGGTAGCCGACTCGCCGCACAGCTGTCCAGGGTCCGCCCTCGCACCCGTAGGCTGATGGCAGTCCGTTACCGAGGAGGAAGGCCGTCCATGCCCAGGCGCACCGCCAGCTCCTCAACCGCTGCGCTCCGCCCCGTCAAGCCCTCCGCCGGGGCGGAATCCGCTGACCGCCCGGAACCCCGGGAACGTCCGGGATACCGCGTGGAGGCCCTCGCCAAGGGGCTGCGCATCCTGTCTCTGTTCGACGAGCAGCACCCGTCCTGGCGCGTGAGCGACCTCGTCGCCGCCACCGGTTTGCCAATGCCCACCGTTTACCGGGTGGTGATGACGCTCGCGTCGGAGGGCTATCTCGATCACCTGCCCGGCGGCGACTACCGGCCAGGCGTGCGCACGCTGACGCTCGGCACAGCCGCGCTGCGCAGCCTCGACTTCGTCAGCATAGCCACGCCGAAGCTCCAGGCGCTCGGCGAGCGCACCGGGGAGACGGTGAACCTGGCCGTCCTCAATGGCGACCGCGTCCTCTACCTTGTCCGCCTGCGCAACTCCGACCTGGTGACCGCGAACATCCAGGTGGGCTCCACGCTGCCCGCCGTGCACACCTCGATCGGCAAGCTGCTGCTCGCTTATCTGGACGAGTCCGACCTGGCGGCGTGCATCACGGACGCCTCGTTCTCCGCCAACTCCGGGCCTAACGCCAAGGTCTCGCTGGCCGAGCTGCGCGGGGAGTTCGCCGCGATACGCGACCAGGGCTGGGCGATGCAGGACGAGGAGCTGGCGCACGGGCTCCGGTCGGTCGCCGCCCCCATCACCGGCCCGGACGGCCGCGTGCTCGCGGGCGTCAACCTGGCCGTCCAGGCCCGGGACTGGTCGACGCAGCGGATGATCCGCGAGCTCACGCCCGCGGTGGTGGCGACCTGCGCCGAGATTTCCGCGCTGCTGTCGGACACCAACGTCGGCGTGCTGTGACCTCCGGCGCGCGCATCCCGAAACTCGAGCCGTCGTCGCTCGACGACGGGCAGCGTTCGCTCTACGACGCGATCGCCGGGGGGCGCCGCGCCCAGGGCCCCCAGCCGTTCCGGCTGGTTGACGCGGACGGACGCCTCGAGGGCCCGTTCAACGCCTTCCTGCTCCAGCCGCGGCTGGGGTCGGCCCTGCAGGCACTCGGCTCTTCGGTGCGCTACGACACCGGCCTCGACGACCGGTCCCGCGAGATCGCGATCCTCGTCGTTGCGGCCCACTGGCGGTCCGGCTTCGAGTGGTACGCCCACGAGGCGGCCGCCCGATCGGCCGGGCTGGGCGACGCTGAGCTGGCCGCCGTGCGCGACGGTCGCCACGCCGCGCTGAGCGGGCGCGAGGCCGTGGTCGCGCGCACGGTCGCGGCGCTCGTGGCGCGGGGCGACCTGGACGATGCCGAGTACCTCGAGGCAGTCGATCAGGTCAGCACGGCGGGGCTGTTCGAGCTGCTCACCCTCGTCGGCTACTACGCGGCGCTTGCGCTCCAGCTCCGCGTGTTCCGCGTCCCTGCCCCGGACGGCGCCGGACGACCCTCTTGACAGCGCGCCGGCCTGCCTCTGGGCCCCGCGCCGGCGGCCCTCTTGACATCGCGTCCCGCAGCGTCCGATGATATTACGAAAGTAACTTTCGTAGAATGAGAGCACGCCATGAAACTGGTCACCTTCGACGCCGGTCGGGTCGGTCGCCTCGAGGGTGAGGTCGTTGTGGAGCTCGATTGTGCCTCGACGCGCGAGTGGTTCGAGCGGGGCGGCCAGGCCGGCGAAACGGGGGACCGCTTCCCGCTGGCCGACGTCCGGCTGCAGGCGCCGATCGTGCCGAAGAAGTTCTTCCACACCGCCGGCAACTTCGCCGACCATCACGAGGAGCTGCAGGCCGTTGACTGGTCGCATCCGGTGCACAAGGGAATCGTGTTCTTCCAGAACGTTGACGCGATCATCGGCCCCGACGACGCCATCGTGTACCCCGAAGGGCTGACGAAGGAGCTTGACTACGAGCTCGAGCTGGCGATCATCATCGGCCGCAGCGGCAAGTTCTTCGGGCCCGAGGAGGCCGGGGACTACATCGCCGGATACACGGTCTTCAATGACATCACGGCCCGCGACATCCAGCGGCGGGAGATGCAGTCCGGCGTGTTCTCGTTTTCCAAGGCCATCGACACGTTCTGCCCGATCGGCCCCTGGATCGTGACCAAGGACGAGGTGCCGGACGCCCAGGCGCTGGCGATGGAGCTGCGGGTCAACGGCCAGGTCCGCCAGCGCGGCAACACCGCCCAGATGCTTGTCTCGATCCCCCACCTCGTCGCCTACCACTCGGCGCAGGGCTACTCGGCCGGGGACATCCTCACGACCGGGACGATCTCGGGCGTGGCCGCGGTTCAACCGAACCCGTTCGAGTTCTACCTGCAGCCCGGTGACCGCATCGAGGCCGAGGTCGAGGGCGTGGGCGTGCTCCGCAACCACGTGGTGCCGTGGAGCGCCGCCCACGATACCCCGCCGTACTCGACCGACCTCTACTCTTCGACGGGCTGATCAGGCGTCGGGGCGGGCCTGCCGCGGAGAGCCGCCGCAACGAAGAGAAGGAGATCGCCGTGACCAGTACCGAACCGCTGCACGTCCTCATCGCCGGTGGCGGCCTCAGCGGCCCGGCCCTGGCCCAGGGGCTGCTCAAGGACGGCCACACGTGCGAGATCTTCGAGCGCGACGCCGACGACAGCCGCAAGATCGGCTACTACCTCCACATGAACGCCGACGGCGGCGAGGCCCTGCGGCGCTGCCTGCCCGAGGACCTGTTCGAGCTGTACGCCGAGACCTCACGCCTGACCTACGACCGGCGTGAGTCGATCGTCCTCGACGATCAGCTCAGCGAGCTGAGCTCGCAGCCGCACCTGGGCCCGCCGAACGAGGGTGAACGCCCGCACACCGGGGTCCACCGCCGGACGCTGCGCTCGATCCTGCGGGCCCGGCTGGGCGAGTCGTTCCACCCCGGCCAAGCGGTCGTCGGGTACGGCGAGACCCCCTCCGGCGTATCGGTGACCCTCGCCGACGGCACGACGGCCCGGGGCGACGTCCTGATCGGCGCCGACGGCATCCGCTCGGCGGTCCGCAGGCAGCGGCTTCCCGGCACGCCGGTCATCGACACCGGCGTCCGGGGGCTCGGCGTCTTCGGCCGTACGCCGTTGACCCCCGAACTGCTCGGGCGGATGCCGCCGCACCTGTTCGATGGCGTGATCATCGCCGCGGACCGGAAGGGCTCGCGACTGCTGATCTCGGTCTACCGGCCCCGGCAGCGCCCGGGCGACGCGGCGGCCGCGATCGCGCCCGACGTACGGCTCGAGCCGGTCGACGACTACGTCATGATCAGCTGCAGCGTGGCGCCCGGGACGGTGATCCCGCCCGCGGCCGAGTGGACGTCCAATACGCCGGCGATGCTCCGCGATGCGATGCTGGGCGCGATCGAGGGCTGGCACCCCGCCGCGCGAGCCCTGGTCGCGGGCCTCGACGTCGACTCGATCTTCGTGATCCCCTTCGGCTTCCTCGAGCCGGCGGCGCCGTGGCCGCCCTCGCGGGTGACGCTGATCGGCGACGCCGCCCACGCCATGCTCCCGACGCTCGGCCTGGGTGCGAACCTGGCGCTGCGCGACGCCGCGCACCTGCTGGACCAGCTCACCGCGGCCGCACGCGGCGAGACCGATCTCGTCCGGGCCATCGGGGTCTACGAGCAGGACATGCGCGACTACGTTTACCCGTTCATGCGCATGACCATGGATCACGACCGCCAGTTCGGCGGCGGGGCGCTCGAGGACCGCGCGCAGCGCGACGACGCCACGGCCCGGTGACGATGCAGCGGCTGCACCACGTCGGCTACTGGGTTGACGACCTTGACTCCGCGCTACAGCGGTGGGGCCGGGACCTCGGCGTCGGCCCGTTCCAGGTCCTCCCGCACATCGCGTTCGACTCGTTCGTCCTCACGGTCGACGGCCAGCAGTACCACGACGTCGAATTCGACCACTCGGCCGCCTTCGCCGCGTGGGGATCGGTGGTCGTCGAGCTCGGCCAGGTTCACGTGATCGACGATCGCCTGGCAGCCGCGTACGGCGTCGCCCCGGGGACGGTCAGCCACGTTTCCTGGGTGGTGCCCGACGTGGAGCAGGAGAGCGCGCGGCTCGCGGGGCTGGGGTGCCGGCTGATCAACACGGCACAGACGGGGCCGATCTCGGTCGCGTGGCACGACGGCGGGCCGCTGTTCCCGCATCCGATCGAGCTGCACCAGCACAACGACGTCATCGCCGGCCTGCACGACCACCTGGTCGCGCTGCGGGCCGGCGACTAACGCAAGAGGTCGGCGAGCGCCTGAGGCGATCCCTACTCATAGATATCTGCAGGAGAGCATGGCAGCCACCGCTATCCCCGGCTTCAGCGGCACGATAATCCGCCCGGACGAGGCCGGCTACAACGCCGCCCGCGCCATCTGGAACGCTATGCACGACCGTCGGCCGGCGCTGATCGCACGGCCGCGGTCGCCGCGGGACGTGGCGGCCGCCATCTGCTATGCGCGCGCCGAGGGCCTGCTGATCGCCGTGCGCAGCGGCGGGCACTCGATGCCGGGACACAGCGTCTGTGATGACGGCATCGTGATCGATCTGCGCGCGCTCAACCACGTCCGCGTCAACCCGCAAACGCGGCGGGCGAAGGTCGGCGGCGGGACGTTGCTCGGAGAAGTCGACCGCGCCACCCAGGAGCACGGTCTCGTGCTGCCGGCCGGCGTCGTCTCGCACACCGGCGCGGGCGGGCTCACGCTCGGCGGGGGCGTTGGCCGCCTGATGCGCCGCTACGGCCTGACCATCGACAGCCTGCTGTCCGCGGAGGTCGTCACCGCCGACGGCGAGATCCTGCGCGCGTCGGCAGACGAGCACGCCGACCTGTTCTGGGCGCTGCGCGGTGGCGGCGGCAACTTCGGCGTGGTCACCGAGTTCGAGTTCGCACTGCACGAGCTGTCAGAGCTCCTGATCCTGGCCACCTTCCACCCCCTGGAGGAGGCGCGTCAGGTAATCGAGCGCGGCCGGCGCGAGATGGCCGACCCCGCCGCGCGGGACGAGTTGCTGTGGACGAGCTTCCTGCGGCGCGCCGGCGACGTGCCGTGGATGGCGCCGGAGCTGGTCGGGCGGCACGGCATCATGTCGCTCGTGGAGTGGTCAGGCGACGCCGAGCAGGGCCGGGCCGTGCTGGCCAAGATCCGAGACGAGCTTCAGCCGTCGGCCAGCGACCTGTCGGTCGTGCCCTTTCTCTTCATGCAGACGATCACCGACGACCTGTTCGCCCATGGCCTGCGCACCTATATCAAAGCGGGTTTCGCCGACGACCTGCCCGACGGGTTGATCGACGCGCTGCTCGAGCGCGCGGCGTCGCTCCAGTCGCCGATCTCCCAGATAGAGCTGCTGGCCCTGGGCGGCGCGATCGCCCGGGTGGACTCCGGCGCGACCGCGTTCCCGTTCCGCCGGGCCCGCTGGCTGGTCAACATGCCGGCTACCTGGCGCGACGCCGACGACGACCAGCGCGAGATCGCCTGGGCGCGCGCGACGTACGCCGCCCTCAAGCCGTTCCTGAGCGAGGGCAACTACGTCAACTTCATGGGCGATGACGAAGACGACACCGCCGTCGGCGCGTACGGGCGCACGATCGAGCGCTTGCAGCAGATCAAGGCGATCTACGACCCGGAAAACGTCTTCCGGCTCAACCAGAACATCAAGCCGGCGGTGAGCACGGCATGAGCGGCAGGATCGACCCCCGGGCCCCCCGGGCCGCCGGCTCCGCAGGGGCTAAGGGCGCCAGCGCCGCGGCGCAGGTGCAGCGCCGTCTGTGGGGCACCGACCCGCGGGCGTGGGCGGACCTGGCCGAGGCGCACAACCAGCCGCTATTCGAGGCGGTGCTCGATGTCGCGGGCGTAGGCGAGGGTACTCGCGTCCTCGACGTGGGCTGTGGCTCCGGGCTCACTCTCGCCCTGGCGGCCCGGCGCGGCGCGATCCCCAGCGGTCTGGACATCAGCGCAGGCCTGCTGGGCATCGCGCGCGAGCGGCTGCCAGACGCCGACCTGCGCGAGAGCGACATGGAGTCCTTGCCGTTCGGTGACGCCGCGTTCGATGCCGTGTTGGGCATCAATGCGTTCCAGTTCGCCGGTGACCCGGGGCGGGCGCTGCGCGAAGCGGTCCGCGTCACCCGTCCGGGCGGGCGCGTCGTCGCGAGCCTGTTCGCTGCACCCGAGCGGTCCCAGGGCACGGTCGTGCATGAGGCCATGAGCGCGCTCGTTCCGCCGGAGCAGGCCGACGACCACGCCCCATACGCACTCTCGGCCCCGGGCAACCTGGAGGCCGCCCTGGCGGATGCCGGCCTGCGCCTGGTGGACGACGGCGAGGTCGTGTGCTCTTGGCGCTACGCCTCGCTGGACGACGCCGTCCGCGGCCTTCTCTGTTCCGCGGGCGGCGCTCGGGCCACGGAGGCGGCGGGCGCGCCCGCGGTCGGCGACGTCCTGCGGCGTGCCCTCGCGCAGTTCCAGGACCCGGACACCGGGGTGGTCACCTTGGCGAACACGTTCCGGTGGGTTGCGGCATGCCGGTGATCAGCTGCCGCCGAGCGCGTTAGCACGCGCAATCGCTGAGTAGACGGCCGCGCTGGGCTTGGGCTTTCTGGCGAACGTCTGGCCGTCGACCTCGTGCAGCCCGAACTGGACGTCGAAGCCCCAGATCCACTCGAAGTTATCCAGCAACGTCCAGTGCAGGTAGCCGGCCACCGGTACGCCATCCTCGATAACGTCGAGCAGCCCCCCGAGCGCCGCCTCGATGAACGCCGCCCGGCGGGCGTCGTCGTGGTGCGCCAGCCCGTGCTCGGTCACGAGCACGGGCACGCCGGCCGCCTCGTGCACGTAGCGGACCGCTCCGGCCAGCGACAGCGGGTCGACGTACGACCCCATCTGGTTCAGCGCGGCCCCCGGCGGGGGCGGCACGGGCCCGCCGCCGTCGTACCGGGCGCGCTCGTAGTTCTGCACGCCAACGAAGTCGTCCTCCCGGGCCAGCGCCAGCCACCTGCCGTACACCTCGGCGCGCTTGCGGTCCCGGACCGACGCGTCGTCGCCCGCCGCCTGGTCGTCGACGACCGCGAGACTCAACCCAACCGGAAGCTCCGGACGCCGGATCTTGATGGCGGCCTTCGCCGCCCGATGGCCGGCGGCCATCCCGCTGGCCATGGCGTCCATCTCCTCCGGGAGCACGACATTGGCGACCCGGTAGCGGGGCACGCCGGCCTCCTCGCTCGCGGCGAGCAGCGTGGCCCGCTCGAGCTCGCGCACGGCCTCTGGTACCTCCAGCCATGTCAGGAGCCGCGGGAGGTTCGGCTCGTTCAGCGTCACGACCCGGGCGATGCTGTCGCCGAGGCGTTCGGTGACAAGGCCGCAGTAGCGAGCGAACACCGCCGGGGCCCGCGGGTCGAGCCACCCGCCGCGCAGCGCGAACCAGTGCGGTGAGGTGAGGTGGTTGTAGGTCACCACCGACGCGATCCCCGCATCGTGGCAGTGATCGACGATCGCGCGGTAGTGCGCGAGGGCCTCTTCCGAGAACCGGCCCTCGGCCGGCTCCACCCTCGCCCACTCGACGGAGAACCGGTAGGTGTTCAAGCCCAGCCCGGCCACCAGGTCGACGTCCTCCCGCCACAGCTCGTAGCTGTTGCACGCCTTCCCCGACGGCTCCCGGAACACCGTCGGCCGCACGTGCTCCAGGAACCACGTGTCGCTCGCCGTGTTGTCACCCTCGGTCTGATGACCGGCAGAAGCGACCCCCCACCAGAAGCCCGGCGGGAACCTTCGCGCCACCTGCCCTCCTAACGACTTGCGGCTTCTAGCTCATGACCGCGTGCGGCGGCCGGGCCGGGCGAACTCGCCAAGCGGGACGCCCGCCGCCCCGACATGCCGGGACCGGTCAGCCGGCCCGGCTGACCGGCGTGATGTCGAGGTTCAGCGAACCGGACCGCAATGGCCGCTCGTCGATCTCCGCGCGCTGATATCCAGCCGCGCGGACGCAGGCCAGCACCGCGGCATGCTCGTCCGGGTCCGCCGTCCGCGACAGGTCCGCCGCGCCGAGCTGCACCCGGCCGAGAGCACCGAAATGCCGCACCCGGAGTTCCAGGTAACCCCGTTCCTTCAGGCTCAGCTCGGCCCGGTCTACCTGAGACAGCACATCGGCGCTGACCGGGGTGCCGTAAGGGAGCCGCGATGCCAGGCAGGGCGACGCGGGCTTGTCCGCACTCGGAACCCCCAGGTGCTGCGCCAGCGCCCGCACCTGATCCTTCCCCACGGCCGCCTCCAGCAGGGGATGCCGGACACCGTGCTCGGCCGCCGCGCGCAGCCCGGGCCGCCAGTCACCCGTGTCGTCGGCGTTGGCGCCGGACAGCACGGCGGCAAATCCGCGGCGCCGGGCCAGCGCGGCCAGCCGCTCGTACAACTCGGATTTGCAGTAGTAGCAGCGGAAGCGGTCGTTGCGCCGGTAGTCGTCGCGCTCCAGCTCGGCCGTGCTGATCAGCTCGTGCCGGACACCTACGGCACGGGCCACCGACCGGGCGCCGTCCAGCTCTCCGGTCGCGAGGGCGGGCGAGACGGCGGTTACGGCGAGGGCTTGTTCCCCGAGCGCCCGGGCGGCTAGCGCAGCGACCAGAGAGGAGTCCACCCCGCCGGAGAACGCGATCAGGGCGCTGCCCAATCCGGCCAGGCGCTCGGTCAGCTGGCCGGCCAGCGCGTCAAGCTCGTCAGGCACGCTCGGTCCCTGCTCCTTTCGCCCGGGCCCGCGCCGCGGTAATCTGCTCCGGCGTCGGGCCGCCCTGGTCCAGTGCCTGGCCAGCGCGAAGGTTTCGTGGGGAATCCGGGCCCGGTCATAGGCAGCAATCCCAGGTCACCTCGCACGTCAGACGCATGGCGCGCCATTGCCCACGGCCGGTTTACCATCGCCAGGCAGCCAATCCCGTCCCCTGGCCGATCGCCCGTCATGCCGCGGCTGATCGTATGATTCGGACTATACGCTTCGGCGCGGTTGCGCTGACCTGCCGCCGCGATCCGCCTTACAGTCGGCTTCAGCTTTCGGCACTTCGGGAGGCCTCGTGCCCATCGAACAGGCAGAGTTCGGCCGCACCGGCCACCAGAGCAGCCGGGTGATCTTCGGAGGGGCGGCTCTCGCGCAGGTCTCCCAGCGGGCCGCGGACGAGACCCTGGACCTCCTGCTCGCCCACGGGGTGAACCATCTGGACGTGGCCTCGTCCTACGGCCAGGCGGAGGTGCGCATCCGGCCGTGGCTGCAGCGCGAACCGGGCCGGTTCTTCCTGGCCACCAAGGGCGACAAGCGCACAGCAGCCGGGGCCCGCGAGGAACTGCACCGGTCCCTGGACCGGATGGGCGTCGATCACGTCGACCTCTGGCAGCTGCACGCCCTAGCCGATCCGATCGAGTGGGACACCGCTCTGAGTCCTGGCGGGGCCCTCGAGGCCGCCCTTGAAGCCCGGGAGCAGGGCCTCATCCGCTGGATTGGGGTGACCGGCCACGGCAGCCAGATCGCCGCGACGCACCGCCGCAGCCTCGAGCGGTTCGGCTTCGACTCGGTGCTGCTCCCGTACAACTTCATCACCATGCAGAACTCGTATTACGCCGGCAACTTCGACGCTCTGTACGAGACCTGCCGCGAGCGGCGCGTCGCGGTGCAGACGATCAAGTCGATCGCGCTGCGTCCCTGGGCGGGCCTGCCGCACACCCGGGCGACCTGGTACGAGCCGCTTGAGCAGCAGGACGACATCGACCTCTCCGTGTGGTGGGCGATGAGCCGCCCTGGGGTATTCCTCTGCAGCGCGGGGGACCTGGGCTTGCTCCCGAAAGTGCTTGACGCGGCCAGCCGGTTCACCGGGGCGCCGAACGACGCAGCGATGAGTGCGCTGGTCGGCCGGACGGCGGCCGAGCCGCTGTTCGTCTGACCGGGTCGCGCTGATCACGTTGTCCGCCCTAGTCGCGGCAATCGCGGAGCCTCGCTTCTGCTGAGGACATGGTCTTGAATACGGCGCTGGCGGAAGCCTTGTCCGTCGTCCTGCTGGCAGCGGTGCTGGCTTGTGCTCTAGTGCGCCCGTGGGGCTGGCCGGAGGCAGTCGTGGCGGTCCCGGCCGCGCTCGTACTGCTGGGCACGGGGGCGATCTCGCTGGACCAGGCCCGCGCGGCGGCGGAGCGGCTGGGGCCGGTGATCGGATTCCTGGCGGCGGTGCTGGTGCTGGGTCAGTTGTGTGATGACGAAGGCCTGTTCCGCGCGTGCGGGGGCTGGATGGCACGCGCCGCGGCGGGCCGGCCGCGGCGGCTGCTGCTCGCGGTCTTCGTTCTCGCCTCGGTGATCACGGCGGTGCTGAGCCTGGACGCCGCGGTGGTGCTGCTCACCCCGGTGGTGTTCGTCACTGCCGCCCGGCTGGGGGCGCGTCCCAGGCCGCACGTGTATGCCTGCACCCATCTGGCGAATACCGCCTCTGTGCTGCTCCCGGTTTCCAACCTGACCAACCTGCTGGCGTTCGCGGCCAGCGGGCTGAGCTTCACCCGCTTCGCCGCGCTGATGGCGCTGCCGTGGCTGGTTGCCATCGGAGCCGAGTACGCCGTCTTCCGCCGGTTCTTCGCCTCTGACCTGGACGCCGGCGCCCGGGCCCGGCCTGCCACCGAGCCGCCCGAGGTGCCGGTGTTCGCCATGACGGTGGTGGCCTGCACCCTCGCCGGGTTTGCCGTCACCTCCGTCGCCGGGGTGAACCCGGCCTGGGCGGCTCTGGTCGGCGCGGCGGTGCTCGCCGCCCGGGCCCTGGCCCAGCGGCGCACCACCCCTGCTGCGATCGTCAGGGCCGCGAATATTCCCTTCTTGTTCTTCGTGCTAGGCCTGGGGATCGTGGTCCGCGCGGTGGTCGATAACGGGCTCGCCGGGGCTCTGGGGCATCTGCTGCCCGGCGGCGTGACGCTGCCCTCGCTGCTGGGCGTCGCGGCGCTGTCCGCCGTCCTGGCCAACGTGATCAACAACCTGCCCGCCGTGCTGGTGCTGCTGCCGCTGGCCGTCCCCGCGGGACCCGGCGCCGTGCTCGCGGTACTGCTCGGGGTGAACATCGGCCCCAACCTCACCTACGCCGGTTCCCTGGCCACCCTGCTGTGGCGCCGCATCGCGCGCGAACACGACACCAGCGCTGACCTCGGAGAGTTCACCCGGCTCGGACTGCTCACCGTGCCTGCCGCGCTGGTCCTGGCGGTGCTGGCCCTGTGGGCTTCGCTGCACGCTATCGGAGGCTGATGCCCGTGACCGTGATCGCCTGGATCGTCGAAGGCACCTGGCCGGCCTGCGTCGACGCCACCAGCACCCACGCCCCTGAAGGCGCCGATATCGTCTTGCTCCACGTCACCGGGCACGACGTCCCCGGTGCCGCACACGGCGCCTACGCCGGCCTGTTCGGCCGCGGCCGTCCCGACCGCGACCCGGGCACCCGCCTGCAGCAGCTGGCCGCCGCTTCCGCTCAGCAACTCCTGCAGGCCGCCGCAGACCGCCTGGGGCGGCCCTGCACGCGGCTGGAACGATCCGGGCGGATCGAGCGGGAAGTCGTTACCGTTGCCGACGGCGCCGACCTTCTCATCCTCGCCCGCGACGGCGACCGCACACACCTGGGACCGCGCAGCCTGAGTCCCGCTACCCGCTTCGTCGTCGACCACGCATCCTGCCCGGTCCTGCTGGTCTGGCCCGAGACTCCGCCGGCCATCACCACCATCCCGCCCGCGGCTCCCCGCCGGCCGCACCAGCCGGATTAGGACCGCCGACCCCAGCTACCTACAAATCTGCCGCGCAGCATCGTGGCCGACAGTCCCCAAACTGTCGTGCCACCACCTAACCTGACTGCGGCACGCCCATCAGCGAGCGGGTCGCTACGGCACTCTGCCGGACCCGACTCTTAACCTCGTGCTTCGATGGCCCGCCCGCCGGAGCGCCGTACGGCCGAGGACCGCTGCCCTCGGCCGCGAAGGGGGAGACCGATGGCAGGGACGCCAGAGCCCGTTGCGGTGCTCGGCATCGGAGCGATGGGCCATGGGATGGCGGCCAGTGCTTTGCGCGCTGACATCCCGACGATTGTCTGGAACCGCAGGATGGAGCCGGCCCGGGATCTAGTTGAGCTCGGCGCGCAAGTCGCCGGGACCGCCGCCGACGCGGCGCGGCAAGCCGCGATCGTGGTCACGATGGTGACCGACGCCGATGCCGTCCTTTCGGTGGCCCGGGACCAGGGCATGCTCGCTGCTCTCGCTCCCGGTGCGATCTGGGTCCAGATGAGCACCATCGGCGTGGCGGGGATCGACCGCGTCGCGGCCGTGGCCGGTGCTGAGCGTCCTGACGTGATGCTCCTCGACGCGCCGGTGTCGGGAAGCAAGGATCCGGCCGAACGCGGCCAGCTGACGATCTTCGCGTCAGGACCAGGCGAGGCGCGCGCGCGTGTCACTCCGCTGTTCGACGCGCTCGGCACGCGCACGATCTGGGTCGGCGAGGCCGGGGCAGGAACGCGGCTGAAGCTGGTCAACAACACCTGTCTGGCGTTCGCGGCCGAAGCGGTCGCCGCGTCCGTGGCTCTGGCCCGCCGGCTGGGCCTTGACATCGAGACGGTAGTGGACGCGCTGGTCGGCGGTCCGCTGGTGTCACCCTGGCAGGTGGCCAAGCTGCACCGGATCGCAGGCGGCGAGTTCTCGGCCCAGTTCGCGCTGTCGCTCGCGCTCAAGGACGTGCGCCTCGCGCTGCAAGCCGGCCACGACCAGTTCGCCGCCCTCGCCTGCCTGGCTGAGGAATGGCAGCTGGCCGTTGATCAAGGGCTCGGCGGGCAGGACCTGACCGTCGTAACCCGCGTGCTCGAACAGCAGGGAGAAACGCCATGACCCCGATCGGCTACGCCCAGGGCGACTGCCGGTATGCATAGAGCGTGCTCGACGCGCTACCTGCCCGGGCGGGCTAGTCACCGCCGGCGAGGTGGCGGTCGCGCTGCTGGATACCCAGCTCGCCGTATGGGTAGTCGGTGGGCTGCGGGTCGCTCGCGGCGTTGAGCGCGGTGGTTTCGGCTGGGCTGAGATGCAGGTGCGCGGCGCGAAGGTTGGTCTGGAGCTGGGCGATCGTGCGGGCGCCGAGGATTGTCGAGGCCACCGCGGGCCGGTCGCCCACCCACGCCAGCGCGATCTCGGCCATGGACACGCCGCGCTGGTCGGCGATCTTCTGCACCGCGTCAATGACGTCCCAGGTGCGCCGCGTGCCCCGCCGGTCGTAGGCCTCCATGCCGCGGTTCGGGTCCTCGCCCAGGCGGGTGGCGCCGGACGGCCGCTGGCCGCGCTGGTACTTGCCCGACAGCCAGCCGCCGCCGAGCGGACTCCAGGGCAGCAGCCCGAGGCCGGCGTCCATCGCCGCAGGCACGATCTCCCACTCAACCTCCCGCACCAGCAGGCTGTACTGCGGCTGAAGCGTCACCGGGCCGGCCGCGTCCAGCGCGCGGGCCAGGTGCACCATCTTCGTCAGCTGCCAGCCGGTGAAGTTCGACAGCCCCCAGTAGCGGATCTTGCCAGCGCGGGCAAACCCGTCGAGGGTCCGCACTGTTTCCTCCAGCGGCGTCCACGGATCAAACGCATGAACCTGATACAGGTCAACCGCCTCGACGCCCAGCCGGCGCAGCGACGCGTCCAGCGCCCGGGTCAGATGCCGCGCCGACAACCCGGCACCGTTGGGAGAATCATCCAGCGGGAAGCGGCCTTTCGTGGCCAGCACCACCGGCTCGGTGATGCCGGCGGCTGGCTGGCCAGCCAGCGGCCGATGATCTCCTCCGACATCCCGTCGCCGTACACATCGGCCGTGTCGACCAATGTGCCGCCCGCCTCGACGAAATGGTCAAGTTGCTCATGCGCGCCCGGCTCGTCAGCCTCCACGCCGAAAGTCATGGTCCCAAGGCCAAAGGCCGACACCGCGCAGCCGCTATGCCCCAGAGTGCGATAGTCCATGCCTCAACCTAAGCCCGGCGTGACGCGGCAGCATCAGTAACCCGGTCATCGGGAGCTGGTCAGCGCCAGCCTGCCCAGGGGGCACCAGCCCAACAGCTCGGACGAGCTGGCCGGCAACGCTGGAATGCTTCGGCTTCTAGCTGGCGCCGCCCCCGTCGAGTCCCTACGGTTGGCGCCAGGCGAACCAACATTGTGGGGTCGAACGTTCATTACGTATCGGCGGCGAGTTCGGAGTCGGGAGGCGAGCACGCGAAACCGTTCCGCCTGGCGAGGCGCGTCCCGACGTCGGTGATCTTGCCGTCGCGGCGGCAGAGCTCGACGGCCATCCTCTGGCGGCTGAGCCGGGGCGCCTGCGCCGGGCAGCCGCCGAGATCCTTCCGAGGCACCCAGACGCCAGCCCTGATGACGTGTTGCTCTGGGCTGAGGCCCGGGCCCTCTCATTGGCATGAGCCGGATTGTTGTGCTGGATAACGAGGCGGTCCAAGCCCTACGGGACGCGACTCATCCCAAACATCGCCGGACAGTGAGCCTGGCCCAGGTCGTGGCGAGCCGCAAACGGCGTGCCGTCGCGATCGAGGTCGTGGTGCCCACCGCGGTCCGCGTCGAGGCCGGGTGGGACCGGACCTCCCCGGCGTGGGTGTTCCCCAACCGCCTGCGCATCGCGGATATTCCGCTCGACGCGGCCCATGCCAGCGCCGCAGCGGCCATCCGCCAACGGACCGGGGTCTCTGTAGCCGGCGCGCACCTGGGCGCGGTTATCCAGTCAGCCTCGGCCGGGCAGCAAATCACCGTCGTGACCAGCGACCCGGGTGACATGCGCCTGGTGGCCGGAGACAGGGACATCACCGTTGTCGCCATCTGAGCCGGGGTGCGGGTGCTGACAACCTGGCCGGGCCAGGGCATGGGTCAGCCTGGAGAGACCACGATGGCTCTTCGTAATCTCCTCGCTGCAGGTCGACGATCGAGCGCTCGCTGGACTCGGAGATCTGGATCATCGGGAAGCACTTCGTGGTGGCGTTGGCCAGCACGATCAGCCCGTGCCCGCCACCTGGCGTGCTCGCGACCCGCCCAGCCAGCGGCCGATGGCCACGGCTGCGAGGCAGGCGACAGCGCCGAGGGCGAGCGCGTACCGCGGCCCGGCTACGTCGGAGAGCACGCCGATGACCGGCGAGCCGATGGCTGTGCTGCCGACCAGGGCCATCGACCACAGTGCGGTGACCCGGCCGCGGTACTCGGGCTCGGCGGCGAGCTGGATGGTGGCGTTTCCGATGGAGAGGAACGTGATGGTGGCTGCGCCGGCCACGACGCAGGCGGCAACCGCGGCCGGCCAGCTGGGAGCGGCCGCGACCAGGCCGACAGCGATCGCGTAGAACAGGGCGGCCCTGGTCAGCCGGGCAATTCCGGTGCGGCCTGACCGGGCCGCGTACAGGCCGCCGGCGACCGCCCCGGCGCCAGCGCGCCGATCAGCCAGCTGTAGGTGGTGGCGCCGCCATGGAAGGTCATTTCGGCTAGCAGCGGCAGGCTGATCTCGAATCGAGTTCGACGCCAGCGATCCCGACCGGGCCATCTGCCACTCCTACATGTACGCGCAGCACCTGCTGCGGGGATCAGGCAACGGCGAGTTCTACCTGCTGCGCGGCTCCTACACCAACCACATGCTCCGGACCTCGGAGGGCTGGCGCATCGAGCGCATCATCCAGCACCGCAGCTGGGAATACGGAACACCAGCGCCGTGACTGAAGCCATCGCCCGCTCCCAGGCGCAGGCACCCGCCGACCAGCGAACCGCTAGGACCTAACGACGCCTTCAGCCGAGACCGCCGGATCTCGCGGCCAGCGCCCGGATGGGTAGGCCCGGGACGGAGCGGTCCGCTCGTATCGGAGCGCGTAGGCTGCTGCCGTGCGTGACAGCCAGACCGGCTCGGCCGGTGCGGTCGCGGCGGAGTGCCGGGACATCCTGCACGAGCAGGCGGCCGCCTACGCTGAGGTGGCGGTGGCCAACATCGGCAGGGAGTTCCCCTCGCTCCTTATCCACCTGATGTCGCGGCCTGGCGACTTCCCGGCCCGGCCCGCCGAGCGGACGCCGGTGTTCTACGGCAGCCTGGACTGGCACTCCTGTGTCGAGATGCACTGGCTGCTGGTGCGGCTACTGCGGCTGGCTGGCGGCTCGGTGCCGGCCAGCGAGATCAGGGAGCTGCTGGACGCCCAGTTCACCGTGGAAAAGCTGGCGGTGGAAGCCAGCTTCGTGGCCAGCGTCGACGGGTGGCACGAGCGGCCGTATGGCTGGGCCTGGGCGCTCGCGCTGGTGCACGAGATCGCCAGCCTCGGTGATGCCCAGGCGGGCCGCTGGCTGACCGCGTTCGCGCCGCTGGCCGACGTGCTGACCGATGGCTTCCTGGACTGGCTGCCCAAGGCCACGTATCCGGTCCGGCACGGCGTGCACGGCAACAGCGCGTTCGGCCTGTCGGTCGCTTTGCCATTCGCTGCCAGGCGGGCGCAGGCAGGCCGGCCGGACCTGGCCGTGGCGATCGAGGCCAAGGCACTCGGCTGGTTCGCGGGCGACGCCGACTATCCGGGTAGCTACGAGCCGTCAGGCCACGACTTCCTGTCTCCCGCGCTGACCGAGGCAGAGCTGATGAGCAGGCTGCTCGCGCAGCCGGAGTTCGCCGACTGGCTGGCCGCGTTCCTGCCGGGGATCGCCGACGGTGAGCCAGTCACGCTGTTCACTCCCGCCGTCGTCTCTGACGCCGGCGACGGGCAGATCGCCCACCTGCATGGCCTCAACGCGAGCCGGGCCTACTGCTGGCGACGGATCGCGGAGAGCCTGCCGGACGGCGACGCGAGGATCGGACCGGCGCTGGCTGCGGCGCGCACCCACCTGGACGCAGCGCTGCCGCACGTTATCGGCGACGACTACATGGTGGAACACTGGCTGGCCGTCTACGCGGTGCTGGCACTCAGCTGAGCGGCGGCTCACCTCCTACGCTTGGCTCGTGGCGACACTCACGTTCCTGTTCACCGACATAGAAGGCTCGACGGCCTTGCTGCGCCGGGTGGGGGACGACGGCTACGCACCGATCCTGGCCGATCATCACGCGCTGATCCGGTCGGCTCTGGCGGTCCATGGCGGCCGCGAGCTTAACACGCTCGGGGACGGGTTCTTTGCCTCGTTCCCGTCCCCTCGGGAATGTGTCGCCGCGGTGCTCGATATGCAGCACGCGCTGGAGACACATGCCTGGCCGGGCGACGAGCGCGTGCGGGTGCGGATGGGAGTGCATACCGGAGAGGCAGCCCAGACCGCGGACACTGGCGTGCTCGGTCTTGACGTTCACCGCGCCGCCCGGATCGCGGCGGTGGCGCACGGCGGGCAGATCCTGCTTTCGGAGACGGCTGCGGCCTTGATGCGGGACTCGCTGCCGGACGGTGCCACGCTCAAGGACCTGGGCCTGCACCGGCTGAAGGACCTCGGCCTGCCCGAGCGCATCTTCCAGCTGAGCGCGCCAGGGCTGCAGACCGACTTCGGGCCGCTGCAGTCGCTCGGCAACCCGGAGCTGCCGAACAACCTGCCGGGGCAGCTGTCGACGTTCATCGGCCGACAGCCTGAACTAAGGGAGGTCCGCGCCCTCGTCGAGTCCTCGCGCCTGGTCACGCTGACCGGGGCGGGGGGCTCCGGCAAGACCCGGCTGAGTCTCCAGGTGGCCGCTGAGCTGCTGGAAGGTTTCGACGACGGGGTCTGGCTGGTGGAGCTGGCCGGGGTCACAGACGGGGACGCGGTGGCTCCGGTCATCGGCGCGGCTTTGGGCATCGCCGCGCGGGCCGGACACACGGCACTCGACGCGCTGGTGGATGCGCTCATTCCGCAGCGTATTCTGCTCGTGCTGGATAACTGCGAGCACCTGATCGACGTGTGCGCCAAGACGGCCGAGACGATCCTGCGGCGCTGCCCCAAGGTGCATCTGATGGCCACGAGCCGTGAACCGCTTGGCATCGGCGGCGAGGTCATCTACCGGGTGCCTTCGCTGTCCATGCCGTCGCAGGATGACTACGACGGCGCGCCGGCCGAGTCTTCCGACGCCATCGCCCTGTTCGTGGACCGGGCGCGCGGGCAGGGCGTCGAGATCGCGGTCACCGATCAGACCGGCCCGCTGATCGCCTCGATCTGCCGTCGCCTGGACGGAATGCCGCTGGCGATCGAGCTTGCCGCCGCGCGGCTGCGCTCGCTGTCGCTCGGCCAGCTGCGCGACCGCCTGGACCAGCGCTTCCGGCTGCTGACCGGAGGGAGTCGCACGGCGCTGGAACGCCAGCAGACCCTGCTGGCCACCGTCGACTGGTCGTACTCGCTGCTGACTAGCGCGGAGCGGCTGCTGCTGGGCCGTCTTTCGATATTCGCTGAAAGCTTCGATCTCCCAGCGGCTGAGGCGGTCTGCGGTTTCGGAGACATCGAGTTGCTCGAGGTCAGCCGGCCTGGTCGGATCGCTGGTGGATAAGAGCCTGGTCGTGGCTGAGCAGTCCGGCGCAGATGTGCGCTTCCGGCTACTGGAGACGATCCGGCAGTACGCCTGCGAGCGACTGCTGGAGAACGGCGAGGACGAAACGACTGCCCTCGGGGCTGCGCACTGCGCTCACTTCCTGTCGGTCGCTGAGGCCGCGGCGCCGTATCTGACCGGTCCCGAGCAGGGGAAATGGCTGGCTCGCCTGGACGAGGATGACGCGAATGTGCGGCGTGCAGTCGAGCACGCCGCCAGCAATCCTGATGGCACCAGCCACGTGCTGCGGTTCGGCGTCGCGCTGCGGCGTTACTGGATGACGCGGTCGCAGGAAAAGGAAGGCTGCGAGCTTCTGTTGCCGGCCCTGGAGCGGGCTGACGCGGACGCGGATCCGCAGCTCTACGGTGCGGCGCTGGGTACCGCGATGATCGCCGGGCGCGCCATCGACCTGGAAACAGCGCGCCGTCTGGGCGAGCAAGCTGTTGAATTCGCGCGCAGCCGCGGCGACGAGCGCTTGCTCATCGAGTCGCTCTCGATGCTGTGCGGCAATTACTACTTCGCGGGCGCGCCGGAGAAAGGCCTGCCGTTCGGCGAGGAGTCCGTGGAACGCGCCCGTCGGCTAGGGGACGATGAGTTGCTGGCCGACAGCCTCATGGGCTATCTGCTGTCCGCCGACCTGAGCGATCCGGCGCGGGCGGAGCGGCTGTACGAGGAGGCGATCGCCTGCACTGAGCGGTCCGGCGACCGGCTCATCGCTTATCTGCTGCATAACAACGCCGGAGTTCACGCGTTGCGAGCCGGGGACATGCCTGCGGCGCGCGCCCACCTGGCGGAGGCGGCCGCGTTCATGGACGAACTCGGGGAGAAGAGCCACCACGTCGTGGTCAATCTCGGCTGGGTGTTCCGGCAGGAACGCGACCTCGCGGGTGCGCGGTCCATGTTCGAGAGGGGCCTGCGGATGAGCCGGCGGACGGGGGAACGATCTGGCGTTCCCTACGCCATGCTCGGCCTGGCGTGCGTGGCCGCGGACGACGGCGAATTCCACCGGGCAGCGGAGCTGCACGGTGCTGCGCAGGCGCTTGTCGAACCGCTCGGCGAGCCCTGGCAGGACCCCGAGGCACGGTACCGGCAGGAAAGCCTCGATGTGGTGCGAGCGAGTCTTGGTCAGGAGAAGTTCGGGCGCGCATACGCGCGGGGCGCAGCGCTCGGCTTCGACGATGCCTTCGACCTGGCGATCGGTCGGGCTAAGACGGCCTGATTTCTGGCGCTCCTGGAACTCTGGCGTGCTGGCGGCTGCGTGCGGATCCTGGCTCCGGCCGGCCAGGTCGCAGCGCCCGGCTCCCGGGCTCTGTGCCTGCTCTGAGCTTGCGGTCAGCGACCGCTGAGGCCGATCCCGGATAGTTGTCAGGCATGCGACCCATGCGTCAGAGGCACGACAGGCCGACGGCCGACCGCGTGCGCCGCGGCACAAAGCTCGCGGCCCAGGGCGGCATCGCGCTGGAACCGTCGGGGCCTGCCCCGCCGCGGACCCGCCTGCCCAGGGGATGGCTCGGGCTGGTGCTGCTGCTGGCCATCACGGCGGTGGCGGCTGCCCAGTACGCTGCTGGCCCCGCGATCATCCCGCTGGCCTGGCTGGCGGTCGGGCCGCTGCTGGCCTCGCTGGTGCTGTCGCCGCAGGTCACAGCCGTGCTGGCGGGCTGGGCCCTGCTGCTGGCCGCGGGCCTGGGCGCAGTGGAGCCCGGCCGGCCGGGAGTGCTGGTCTCGCATCTGAGCGTGTGCCTGCTGCTGGCCGCGTTCGCGGTCATCAACTCGGCGCTGCGCACGGTGGCGCAGCGGCGGCTCAGCCAGGTCCGTGCGGTGGCCCGGGTGGCGCAAAGCGCGCTGCTGCGGGAGGTCCCTGAGGCGGTAACCGCGGCCAGGCTCGCCTCACGCTACCTGTCGGCTGCCGCCGAGGCACGGGTCGGCGGCGACCTGCTCGAGGTCGTCCCCGATGCCGCTCGGCCGCGCTGGCTGATCGGCGACACCCGCGGCAAGGGCCTGTCGGCGGTGCGCCTGGCCAGCGTCGCGATGACCAGCTTCCGGGACGCCTGCGCCCAGCCCGGTCTGGACCTGCCGGAAATCGCCCGGGTCGTGGACCGGTCGGTCACCAGGGCCGCGGGCGAAGAGGACTTCGTGACGGCTGTGTTCGCTGAGCTCGACCCGGGCGGCTGGCTTCAGCTGATCACCTGCGGGCACCCCCCGCCACTGCTGCTGGCGGCAGACGGCGGACTGCGGCCGCTCAGCCCGCGCGCCTACGCCACGCCCCTGGGCCTGCATCCCGCCATGCAGCCATCAACCTTCACGGTGCATACGGGCGACCGGCTGCTGTTCTGCACCGACGGCCTGCTCGAGGCACGCGACAAGGCCGGCCGCTACTTCCGGCCCGAGGACTGTCAAGACACGCTGCGCAATCCGGACCTTCAGGTGGCCGCGGACGGGCTGCTCGACCGGCTGGTTGCCCACGCGGGCCGCAAGCTCGACGACGATGTCGCGCTGCTCCTGCTGGAGATCGCACCGCCGCCAGCAGGCAACCAGCAAGGACCAGGCGCACCGCTTGCCGTCGGCTCTCACGCCGTGCCCGGCCACCGGCCGATGGCCTTCGCCGGCGCCAGCGCCGTCACTGGCGGGCCGGGAGCCTGATGCGCGGGCCAGGGCATGGCTGGGCTGATGGCCGGTGATGGCTATCGACTCGCGCGGGAGTTCGAGGGGGAACCGTCAGGATCCGTAGCGGAAGGTGGCCGTGCATCCGCCGTCCACGGTCACGATGGAACCGGTCATGAATGACGCCTCGTCCGAGGCCAGGAACGTCGCGACGCGGGCCACTTCCTGTGCCTGCGCCTGGCGGCCGATGGGCTGCAAGGCGGCGTTCGCTTCCCGCCGCGCCTCGGCGGCGGCGCGCTCGATCGGCGGGAGGGATCCCCTGCGGCCGCCCATGTCGGTGTCGATGTACCCGGGGCAGATGGCGTTGACGCGAAGACCGTCGGGGCTGTAGTCGACGGCCAGCTGCCGGGTGAGGTTGACGATGCCGCCTTTAGAAGCACAGTACGACGGGGCCAGCGGCGCGCCGATGATGCCGTAGGTGGAGGCGATGTTGATCATCGCGCTTCGCGGGCGCCGCACGAGGTGCGGGATCGCCGCTCGGGCACAGAGGAAGGTCCCGCGCAGGTTGACGGCGATCGTCCGGTCCCAGGCGTCGATGTCGAGCTCATGGAGGCGACGTGACCCGCCGGAGATGCCGGCGTCGTTGACCAGCACGTCCAGTCGTCCGAAGTCGGCGACGGCGCCGTTGACCAGCGCGGTGACCTGTTCGGCTTCGGCCACGTCGCATGACCTGAAGGACGCCTGGCCGCCTGCGCTCAGGATCTCCTCAGCTGTTCGCTGCCCGTCATCGATGTTCGTGTCGCCGATGGCGACGGTCGCGCCGGCGGCCGCCATGTCCAGGGCGATGGCCCGCCCGATACCTGTCGCCCCGCCGGTCAGGAGCACCACGCGGTCGTTCAGGGAAGGCATGAGCCCTGCCTCCTGGTCCTGTTGGCGAACTCGCCGGTGTTGCTGTTATCGCACCTCAAGAATCTCGGCCCAGGAACCATACAGGAAGCCTGGACCGCTTCTCCCAATGGTGCCGCCGAGCCGCGGAAGCTGAGCCGTGGCGGCCCCCTGCCGGAACTCCGTGCCGGCGGCATCGGCTACGGCGTGATGGGCAAGGCGCACTGCTATGGCTACCGGGTAGCGCCGATGCTGCGCACGCTGCCGGTGACGCCTGTGGTCAGCGTGATTTCGGGCCGGAGCAGGGCCGGTGTGGCCGCGGCCGCCTACGGCGTAGGCCGCCTACACCACCGACTGGCGCAGCCTGATCGCGCAGGACGACATCGCCATCGTGGACATCTGCACGCCGCCCGGGACACATTCCGAGATGGCACAGGCTGCTGCGGCGGCAGGCAAGGCGGTCCTGTGCGAAAAGCCGCTGGCCCTGTCCTACCCTGAGGCCGCCGATGCCTTGGCTGCGGCCGCCCGGGCGGGCGTGCGCAACGCTGTCGGATTCAACTACCGGCGGTTGCCAGCGGTCGCGCTGATGCAACGCATGGTCGCCGAGGGTGCTGTCGGCGAGATCAGGCTCTGGCGCGCCGCCTGGCTGTCCGACGAGTTCGCCGATCCGGACACCCTCTTCGACTGGCGGTTCGATCGGACGATGGGCGGGACGACCATCGCCGACCTGGGCAGTCACCTGATCGACATGGCGCTCTGGCTGGTCGGGGATATCCGCAGCGTGTGCGCGCAAGCTGAGACGTTCATCCGGGCTCGCCCCCAGGCGAGCGGCGGCGCCCGGCCGGTGACCGTCGACGATGCGGCCAGCGCCCTGCTGAGGTTCCGCTCCGGAGCGCTCGGGACCATCGAAGTGGCGCGGGCCGCGGTGCGCCGCCCCTGCGACTTCACGATCGAGGTGAACGGCAGCCGCGGCACGCTGGTCTTCGACTACGCACGCCTCAACGAGTTGCGCTATGGCAGTGCTGACGACGAAGCGGGCCTGTACGGGATGCGCCGGATCCGGGCCGAGCACCCCAGCCACCCCTACGCCGCCGATTGGTGGCCGCTGGGCCAAGGTGTCGGTTACGGCTCATCATTCGGCAACCAGGCGGCCGACCTGCTGGAGGGCTGGCCGGATGCAGTGTGGAGTCCGGGGTTCGGCCAGGGCGCGGCGGTGCAGGCGGTGTGTGACGCGATGGAGGTCTCGGCCGCACAAAAGCGGTGGGTCACGGTCAGCGAGGTGACCGAGGCGAAGCCCGGCACCGGCGCACGCGGACGAGACGTGGACCAGACGGAACATTCGATAGCGGGCTGATCGCTCGGGCGTCCTTCTGGCTGCCGACGGAACCTGAGCGAGTATTGCGTCTATGACTTATCTGCGGCGGGGTCTGGGCTGGATGCGCTATCGGGCGAATCCGGGTGTCTACTCTGTAACGCCACGGTGCGTGGGCCGTGCATCCCGCTGACGCCGGGGTGGCACCGGGTGGTCAGAGCGCAGCGCCGGGGTCGGCGTGGGCGCCGTTCCGGCACCGGCTGTTCGCCGCGATGTGGGGTGCGCAGTTCGTCAGCAACATCGGCAGCTGGATGCAGACGGTGGGCGCTCAGTGGCTGATGCTGACGCTCACCGGCTCCGCAACGTATGTCGCCTTGGTGCAGACCGCGGCGAGCCTGCCGATCGTGTTGTTCGCTGTGCTCGCGGGGACGATCGGCGACCTGGTCGACCGGCGGCGTTTCCTGCTGGTCACGCAGACGATCATGCTGGTCGCCGCGGCGGCGCTGGGTCTGCTGGCGATCGAAGGGCTGGTCACTCCGTGGGTGTTGCTGGCGCTGATCTTCGCCGTCGGGACCGGCCAGGCTCTCACCTCGCCGACGTGGCAGACGCTGCAGCCCGAGCTCGTCACTCCGGCCGAGCGGCCGCAGGCGATCTCGCTGGGGGCGGTGAACCAGAACCTGGCCCGCGCGGTCGGCCCGGCGATCGGCGGCCTCTTGCTCGCGGCGACCAGCGCCGGCACGGTCTTCCTGATCAATGCCGCGACGTTCCTGGCCGTCCTGGTCGTCATCGCGTGGTGGCATGGCACGCGGCCCCAGGACGCGCTTCCGCGTGAGCACGTTGGTGAGGCGGTCCGGGCTGGCGCGCGGTATGTCGAGGCCAGCCCGGTGCTGCGGGTCATCTTGCTGCGGGCCGGGTTGTTCGTCTTCTTCGCCAGCTCGATCTGGGCGCTGCTGCCGCTGGCCGCGAGTTCGCTGCTGCATCTCGGCTCCGGCGGGTACGGGCTGCTGCTGGGCTGCGTCGGCGTCGGCGCCGTCGCCGGTGCCTTTCTCTTGCCCCGGCTGCGCGGCTGGCTCACGCCCGGCGCTCAGCTGACGGCCGGCTCGCTGGGCCTCGCTGTCGTGGCGCTCATCCTCGGGTACGTCCATGTCACCGCCTTGGCCGGGGCGGCTCTCGCGGTCGGGGGACTGGCCTGGATCCTGGCGCTGTCGACGCTGAACTCGCTGTACCAGCTGACCCTGCCGCAATGGGTCAAGGCCCGCGGCATGTCGTTCTACCTGATGGTCTTCCAGGGCGGGAACGCCGTCGGCAGCGCTGTGCTGGGCGTCACCGCGGAGCACGCCGGGCTGTCGCCGACACTGCTGATCGCGGCCGCGGGACTGGCGCTCGGCCCGCTGGCCGGACTGCGCTACCGCTTCCAGCCGATCCCGCCGCAGGAACTGCTGCCCGCAGGCGACTGGCCGGCGCCGTACCTGGCCGCCACGGGGCCGCCCACCGGGCCGGTCATGGTGGCTGTCGAGTACCGGGCCCGCGACGGACTCGCCGCCGACCTCCTGGCCGCGCTCGAGGACGCCAGGTTCGGCCGCCGCCGCACCGGCGCGAGTTCCTGGCGGGCCTGGCAGGACGCCGCCGACCCGGCCAGGATCGTCGAGCAGTTCGTCGTCGCCTCCTGGGACGAGCACCTCCGCCAGCACGGGCGTGTCACCGTCCATGACCAGGAGCGGCTGGACAAGATCCGTGCCATGACCGATCCAGATCACCCGGCGACGGTCACGCATTGGCTCACGCCAATGCGCCAGGCGGGTTCACACAAAGAAGCGGAGCCTCCACGGCGGGAAACACGATGAACCGCTTCCTGCTCGCAGGGGACATCGGCGACGTCCTGGGTCGTTCATAGCGGTCGTCTGCTGGCCCGGCTCAGGTGGCCGATGAAGTCGAGCAGTAGATCCGGATAGCGGCTGAATTCTCCCGCCCGACAGTGACGAAAGGCATCGCGATCCTCATCGTTTCGTGCTCGCAGGGGTAACGACCGGCCCAGTCATCACTGTGACTCCAGGCCGGCACGAGCGGTATCCGTGGTGTCACTGCACTTTGTGCGCGCTGCGGGCATGCCCGGGCCACGGTCGCTGTTTCCTCGAGGGACGGCGTTGACGAAACGCACTGCCGAGAGGACAGGCAGATGCCAGGCCCCGGTGAACTCCCGGCACAGCAGCCCGCACCCATCATCGGCCGGGAAGCCGGGCTGGCCCGGCTGCGCGGACTGGTGGATCAGGTCCCGCTGGCCGGCCAGGTGCTGCTCGTCACCGGTGAAGCGGGGATGGGCAAGACCGTGCTGCTGGCGGACGCCGCCGGACGGGCCCGGTCGGCGGGCATCCGGGTCCTGTCGGTCACCGGCCGGGAATCGGAGTCCAGACTCGCGTTCGCCGGCCTGCATCAGCTCCTGCGGCCTGGCCGCCGTGGCCCTGCAACCGGACGAGCACGTGGCTTCGCTGCCGGAGGCCACCGCTGCCCAGGCGCAATACCACGGTGGTGCGGCCGCCTCCGCGCTGGCGATGGAACGCGCGGCCGAACTCAGCCCCGAACGCGCAGACCAGGCACGCAGGCTGGTCGCCGCCGCCTCGGCCGCCGTTCCCACCGGCCAGGGGGACTGGGTGCAGGAGCTCGCCACTCGCGCCCTGGCGGTCACCGTGGACCCGGAACTGCGGCTTACCGCCCGCCACGACGCCGCGTGGGCGCTGGCCTGGTCGGGGCGGCGCACCGCGGCGCTGTCGGCGCTCATCTCCGTCGCCGAAGAGGCATCGCGTGACCTGCCGGCCCTCGCCTGGGACGCGCTCGGGAGTGCAGCGACCGTCGCCTGCCAGTCCGGAATGCCCGCCAGCCGCCAGGCCGTCAGCCGCGTCCTCGGCCTGCTGGAACGCCAGGGTCCGCCGCCCCCCGTCCTATCCCAAGCTGGGGGTGGCCAGCCGCCACCAGCTACGCGACGTGATCGCCCTCACCAGCACGCCAACCACAGGACCCGCAAACACCGGAAGCGAGACCGTTCCGTAAGTCTCCTTAAGTCCGAAGCCGCGCTGGCTACGAGCTAGACCGGCTCACCCGTCACGGCATGACAATTCTGGTCCCTCGCCCGCTATGCGGGCGATCTGAAGCTCTCGCGCCGGCGGTTGCGGGCCGCCGGCGCGCTCAAGATGGCTAGCCGAGATCCGCGCATGGGTTCATCGCTCGTGGCCAGGTATCCGCTCAGCTAGCGCCGCCCGCGAGGCAGGCGCCGGGAAGGGGTCGGCGAAGTACTGGGTCTCGTGCGTGACCAGATCGCCGGTGAGTTCCATGACGCTCACCGAGTAGGTGGGCACGCCGTCATAGGTGATCACGCACTCGCTCACCCACAGGTCGCCGCCGCCCCGGATCCGCAGGACAGTGAAGTGGCGTTCAGCCGGGTGCCCGCCGCGCTGCGCCTTGATCTTTGACCGACTCCGGAAGCGCTCCCCGGACTGCGGATAGTCCAGGATCGCATCCTCGGCGTAGATCGCGTGCTCGGTGTCGATGTCC
The DNA here is from genome assembly GCA_963729365.1 of uncultured Actinomycetota bacterium. Classification (GTDB taxonomy): domain Bacteria; phylum Actinomycetota; class Actinomycetes; order Streptosporangiales; family Streptosporangiaceae; genus JASHPR01. The sequence goes on along the minus strand of CAVSNQ010000022.1, from coordinate 637,980 downwards.
CCGCTCTCGGAGGCCTCCCAGTGCTGCTCTATCCGGGCTCGGGTCCTGGCGTCACGATCCATTGCGTTGTTCACCTATGCCACGCTAGCAGCAGGGATCTCACTGCCCGGATCAGCTGATGCCGACCCCCTACGCTGGTCGTACCCCCGGCCCGAGGTTGCGCATTTCTCCGGCATGATCTCGCTCGTCCCGGAAAAGATCGAAGTACACCTGGACGTTGGGAGTGCGACGGCGTACCGCGCCGGGGAGGCGCACAACATGCCAGTCTTGCTGTCAGTGAACGTGGGACTGCCGCGCGATGTCGCCTGGCAGGGCAAGACCGTGCACACCGGCATTTGGAAGGAACCTGTGCCCGGGCCGGTCATGGTGCGCCGGCTGAACATCGACGGTGACGGGCAAGGGGACCTCGAAGGTCACGGCGGCGAGCAACGGGCCGTGATGGTCTACCAGATCGAGTCCTACCGGCACTGGGAGCGGCATCTCGGCCGCGATGACTTGAGCTACGGCCAGTTCGGGGAAAACCTCACCGTCGACGGGCTGGCGGACGACGAGGTATGTATCGGAGACCGGTACCGGATAGGCGAGGCGGAGTTTGAGGTTACCCAGCCCCGCGTGACCTGCTACCGGGTCGGCATGCGGCTGGGCGAGCCCGAGATGCCGGCGCTGCTGGTCAGTCATCACCGGCCCGGCTTCTACATGCGCGTCCTGCGCGAGGGACACATCCAGGCCAGCGACCAGATCATCAAGACCAGGACCGGACCGCACGCGCTCACCGTGACGGACACCGACGCGCTGCTCTACCTGCCCGGCCGCGACACCGCGAAGCTGCGGCTGGCCGTCCAGATCCCCGCGCTGAGCCCAGGGTGGCAGCAATCCTTCCGCGAGCTGATCGACGCGGCCGAGCGTGGGGGCCCAGCCACCGCACCGCCGCCCGGCACCGAGCCGGACGCACGCCCCGGTCCGGCATGGACCGGATTCCGGCCGTTGCGGGTGACCAAGGTGGTCCGGGAAACAGCGACTGTCTCCTCGATCTACCTGACCGCCCAAGACGGCACCGCGCTCCCGGCGGCACAGGCCGGACAGTACATCACGCTGCGGGTAGCCGGCGCCGGGCAGCCCGCCCCGGTGCGCAGCTACTCGCTGTCGTCCGCGCCGGGCGCTGCCACGTACCGGATCAGCGTCAAGATCGAGCCACACGGCGCGGTGAGCCCGTACCTGAACCGCACTCTGCGCGCTGGCGCAACCCTCGAGGTAGCCGCGCCCCGCGGTGATTTCGTGCTCGATGACGGCTCAGCACCGGTGCTGCTGATCTCGGCCGGCATCGGCGTGACCCCGGTCCTGTCGATGTTGCACCAGCTCGCGCAGGCAGGCAGTGAACGCGAGGTCTGGGGAATCTACAGCGCGCGCCGCCCGCGGGAACATCCGTTCGCCGTCGAGGCCCGCGCCTTGCTCCAGTCGTTGCCGCACACCCGCGAGCACTTGTTCTACAGTCAGGCCACGCCGGCCGAGCTTCACCGTGAGCATGCCGTTGCCGGGCACGTCACCAAGGACACGCTGGCCGCGCTAGGCCTGCCCGCCAGTGCGCAGGCTTACGTCTGCGGGCCGCCAGCGTACATGGCCGAGGTCCGCGACGCCCTCACCGCGGCCGGCATCGAGCCCGCCAGTGTTCACACGGAACTGTTCGCGGCGCTGCCATCCACCAACCCTGGCGTCGTCGGCCATGCGGTCCCGGCGCCGCACCAGCCGCCCGGACCGCCGGGCACTGGACCGCTGGTCACCTTCGCCCGCAGCGGAATTTCCACGCCCTTCACCGCCAGCTGGCACAGCCTCCTCGACCTGGCTGATGCCTGCGATGTGCCCACCCGGTGGAGCTGCCGGAGTGGCGTATGCCATACGTGCGTCACGCCACTGCTGTCAGGCGATGTCTCGTACTCTCCGGACCCGCTGGAGGCCCCGTCCGACGGCCAAGTGCTCATCTGCTGCTCCCAGCCCCGCTCCGACATCGTTCTGGACATGTAACCGGGAACGGCACCGCACGGGAGGGACCATCCCCAGCTTTGACGTGCTTGCTGCCGGCCGAGGACAAAAGCGCCGGCGGTCACGGGGCGAGCGCCTCCGACCTGGGTTACAGGCGGGAAGTGAGCTCGGTCACGATGTCCGCCGCTGACTGTGGCTGCCTGGCGAGGGCAACACCCTGTCCGGCCCACATCGAGAGCGCTTCGATCTCACCGGTCGTCCCGACCATCGGCGGTGCTGGCTCGTAACGAACGATTGCTTCGCCGGAAGCGAAGTGCGCGATCACGTCGCCCGCTCCTGGCCGCTGCGCGAGTGGCGGGCGGCCCGCGGCCTCCCACGCCCTGGCCGTTGAGTTGCGGAGCGCGCGGTGGGGAGAATCGGGCCACCCGACCTCGTAGAGGTTGGGATACAACTGCGGATCGGTCTCGGCCGCCGCCATCAGCTTGCGCCGGTAGTCCTCGTGGATCGGCATCTCCTCGGCCAGCAGGAACCGCGTGCCCAGCCATGCGGCCTGGGCGCCGAGGGCGAGCACCGCGGCGACTCCGCGAGCGTCACCGATCCCGCCAGCCGCGATCACCGGCACCGGCGTCACCGCGTCCACCACGGCGGGCACCAGGGGCAGTGTCGCGACGGTACTCCAGACGTGCCCGCCGGCCTCCCAGCCCTGGGCCACGATCACGTCCACGCCGGAGGCGACCGCCCGCCGTGCCTCCTCGGCACTGCCGACGGTGTGCATAACGACTCCTCCGGCCGCGTGCACAGGCTCGACGTAGCTGCTGGGATCTCCCCACATAAACGAGACGATCCGCAAGCCGGCTTCGAGGGCCTGGTCAAGGCGACGGTGAAAATCTTCGGTGAGAACGAAGTTGCCCCCGAACGGCCGCGCGGTCAGCGCCGCTGTCTCACGAACGACGGCTGCGGCGTCATCGGACCACGTGAGCGTCACCATGCCAAGCGCGCCGGCATTCGAGACCGCCGCGGCCAGGCCGGGAATCGCGGCCATGGGTGCCTGCACGATCGGTTGTTCAATCCCGAGCATCTCGCATACCGGCGTGCGCACTGGCCTCGCCCCCTCCGTGATTCTTGGCTGGCCACCAGGGTGACCCGCCTTGCACAACTCGCCGCGCCTTAGCCAAGCGCCACGACACGAACCCGGAGGGCGTGCGTTACCGGGCCTACCCAGGTCATTCGCCGCGGGCCGCTGAATGCGCCGACAGTCGTCGCTCTGTCACACATACGATGTCGGCGTCGATTTCGGGGACCGCCGGTCCCAGCCGTGAAACTTCGAGTAGTCGCCCGCGTCCCAGGCTTCGCGGAGTCCCGGGGTGCCCAGGTCCCAGTCCGGGCGGATCTCCATAGTGGCGGCGCGCAGGTCATGCCACAGGTCGTAGAACGACGGGCGGCCCCAGAACCAGTAGCCGTTGTAGACACTGTGGATGACCAGTCCCGGCTTCAGTACGAGCGTGTGCGGGATCATGGGGTTGTGCTCGGGGTCGGTGTACTCCTGGATGTCGAGGTCCTGCTGGACGGTCCGCCCTGGGTCGGCCAGGAAAGGCCACTGGGCGCCGACCGAGGCGCGGAACTCTTGCAGCGTGTGATGGTCGTCAGTGGCGATAGTGGCGATCTGGGTGTAGGCCACCGCGATCTTGGAGTAGTTGGCCGCCAACTCGAGGTGCTGCTGATGCTCTTTGGGGCAGTAGTTGCCGCGGGCGAGGGTGAGGACCAGCGGATCGCGACCCTGAAGTTCGCTCAGCGTGCGCACCGTGCCGGTGTGGTCCGGGAGAGAGTAATCGGGGAAGATGCCGCCAGGTCTGATGTCAGGACGCATTGGATGACTGCCTCTCACGGCCGCGGGTGCCCAACCTGCATGATGCCACTGTCAACTGCGTCACAACATTCCGGGTGTACCCCTAAGCACCAAGTCGACACCCACCCCAGTCGACATTCTCGGCCAGTACCGACCTGAAGACACCCTCATCTGGTTGGTGGGTGCCCATCGTCACGGACTGACCCCCGGCCCGGTGAACGACATGATCATCGGCGACGGCCGCGCCGCCGTAGCATGATGGGGATCCCGGACCCCGGCTGCGGCCGCCGACGCCCGGGATCGGGACACTCGACATGGCCGGACGGTCCATCACCCGGAGGGGTTGTGTCATGGATATCGCGGACCGGGTCGCCATCGTCACCGGCGGCGGCATGCGCCGCCTGCAGGCCCGGCTCAGCGGGAGACCCTGACAGATGACGGAAGGCATCAACCCGTCGGCGGTGTCGGGCTGGCTGCTGGCCAACGTTGCGGGCCTGCAGCCGCCGTTTGACTTCGCGCTGATCGCCGGCGGCCGCTCCAACCTGACTTATGCGGTCACCGATGCCGCGGGCCGCCGGATCGTGCTGCGCCGCCCGCCGATCAGCCACGTCCTGCCGACGGCCCATGACATGGCCCGGGAACACCGCATCATCTCTGCCCTGCGCGACACGCCGGTGCCGGTCCCGGCGGCCCTGGGCTACTGTGCCGACGAGGCAGTCAACGGCCGGCCTTTCTACGTGATGGCCTTCGTCGACGGCTACGTCCTGCGCGGGCCCGCCGAGGCCGCGGCCGCCCTCGACGAGGCAACCCGGATGACAGCGGGCCACGACCTCGTTGACGTGCTGGTCGCCATCCACGAGCTGGATGTCGATGCCATCGGGCTCGGTGACCTGGCCCGGCACGACGGCTACATCGAGCGGCAGCTGCGCCGGTGGCATAGGCAGTTCGGCCAGTCACAGCAGCAGGCCCGCGAGGTCGGCGTCTACCGCCCGGTGCCACTGGTCGACAAGGTGCACGACCTGCTCGCCGGCCGGGTCCCGGCCCAGCAGGGAACGGCTCTCGTGCACGGCGACTACCGCCTGGATAACACCATCCTCTCCGCCGAAGGCCAGGTCCAGGCGGTGCTGGACTGGGAGCTGTGCACGCTGGGTGACGCGCTGGCCGATGTTGGCACCCTGATGGCGTACTGGGGCAGCGGCCCCGGGCCGAGGGCGGCTTCCGACCCGCTGCGGCTCGCCGCCACGGCGCTGCCTGGCTTCCCCAGCCGGGCCGACGTGGCGGAGCGCTATGCCGCCCACTCCGGCCGCGATCTGACCAACCTGGGGTTCTACGTGGCATTCGCCCAGTGGAAGCTCGCCTGCATCGGCGAAGGAGTCTTCGTACGGTACGCGGCCAACGCCATGGGAACCGGCGGCAGCGACGCCGCGGCGCTCGGTCGAGGCGTCGAGGATCGTGCCCGGCAGGCGCTGGCCTCGCTGAACTCCTGAGCCGTTGTACGGTGCTCAGCGAGGCCTGGTGAGACCAGGCCGCCGGCGTTCCCGGCAGCCACGGGCATTAAGGAGGAGGCCAGATGTTCGTGCTGATCAACGACAACAGTCTGAATGTTGAAGTGCTGGGTCCTGACGGGGCCCCGGTCATCATCGTGCATCACGGCGGCGGTGGCATTGGTTCCCTGGCCGAGCCGAGGGCGAGCTTCGGGTGGCTGGCAGACACGTTCCGGATCGTGGTCTACGACGCTCGCGGCTGCGGCATCAGTGAGGGCAAGCCGCCATACAGCCACGCGCAGTGGGCGGCGGACCTGGACGGGGTGCGTCAGTGGCTGGGTGTCGACCAGGTCATTGTGGCCGGGGGCTCGTACGGCGGCTTCATCGCAATGGAGTACGCCATCGCCTACCCCGAGCACACTCGCGCCATGATCCTCCGCGACACATCCCCGGACAGCACAAACCTGAAGCTGGTGTTCGAGAACGCGCGCAAGCAGACGCGCGTGAACATCAACTGGGACAACTTCGAGCGCTACTGGACCGGTCACATCCGCGACGACGCCGATCTCAAGGCGCGCTGGGCCGAGATCGCCCCACTGTATTCATACGAGGACGACCGGGAACGGGCGGCCGCGAGAGTAGAGAACGGGAGCTACCGGCACGAGACCCACAACTGGTGCTTCCAGCAGAACCGGCCGGCCTACGACGTTAAGCCGGCCCTTCCCGGCGTGCGCTGCCCCACTTTGATCACCGTCGGCCGGCACGACTGGGTGACCCCGGTGGCGATGTCAGAGACCATCGCGGCACTCATCCCGGACTCACAGCTGGTGATCTTCGAGAAGTCGGGCCACTCACCGCCCAGCGACGAGCCTGAGCTGTTCCAGCGCGTCGTGCGCGACTTCCTCGCCGAGGTAGCTCCCGAGGCATCCGCCGACAGTCGGCCGCAGGCACCGCGATGACGCCATCCGGGAAACAGATCGCCGCATAGGAGCTCGATAGCTCGCCGGCGTTCAGTCCGGGCCGTTGCCTACCACCATGGGCGTTCGAGGGCGCCTCCGGTGCCGTGGGTCTGGTCGAGCTCGTCGAGGTCGGCCATGTCCTCGTCCGACAGGGTGAAGTCGAAGATCTGCGCGTTCTCGGCTATCCGCTCGCGGTGAGTCGATTTGGGGATGACCGGAACTGCATGCTGCAGGCACCAGCGCAACAGCACCTGCGCGGGTGTCCGCCCCACCCGCTGCGCGACCCGGTTCACCGTCGCGTTGGACAGGTGCCGGCCGGTCCCCAGGGGGCTGTAGGCCTCGAGCGCAACGTTCTGCCGCCGGCAGGCGTCCAGCAGCGCGCGCCGGTACTGCAGCGCGCTGAACTGCACCTGGTTGACCGCCGGCGGGATTGTCCCGGCTGCTATCACCTCTTCTAGCTCCCTGGCGCCGAAGTTGGAGACGCCGACGGAGCGGGCGAGCCCGCGCTCGCGAGCCCGTTCCATCCCCGGCCAGGCCCAGACGGGACCGCCGCGCGGCCAGTGCACGATGTACAGGTCGACCTGGTCGACGCCGAGGCGCCTGAGGCTCTGCTCGGCTTCGGCCACGGGGTCTTTGCGCCCTGGGTAGAACTTGGTCGTGATGAAGACCTCGCCGCGCGGGACTCCGCTGTCGCGCAGCGCCCGTCCGACGCTCTCCTCGTTACCGTAGGCCTGAGCGGTGTCGATATGGCGATACCCCAGGTCGAGCGCCCAGCGGACGGCGTTCACGGCCTCCGCCCCGTCGGGCACCTGCCAGACGCCGAGGCCCAGCATCGGCATCTGATGTCCGTCCGCGAGGACGCGCGCGCGCCCGTCTGCGGTGACTGCGCCGGCTGTCATGTGCTGCTCCTTCGCTCCGGGATTGGGCCGTCTGGCTGTCACTTGGGGCCTGGCGTCACGGCCGGTGGGGGCATGGCGGACGTCTGTGTCGGCCAGAAGGCCGCCTTATTTCAGTCGAAGAGGTGGTCGACGAGCGCTTTCGCGCTGGAGTCGTCGAGAGTCCAGGGCAGGAAGATGACCCGGTAGATGATCGGGGCGACGACGTAGTCGATCACGTCGTCGCTGGTGACCGGGCTGTCCGGTCCGTCGGCTGCAACCAGGGCGGCGGCTTCTGCCCGGCGGTTGCGCAGGCAGTCTGACTCGCTCTCGCCGGCCGAGGCGGCACCACCGCGCAGCAGGGCCGCGTTGACCGGCCTGCTGTAGTGGGTGACGATTTCGCTGGCCCAGGCCGTCAGGTCGGCGCGGAGATCCCCTGTGTGCGGAAGTCCGCGTTCGGGGTTGAGCCGGTAGGTGGCGAGGTCGTTGATCATCGTCTGCGCATCGCCCCAGCGGCGGTAGACGCTCGAATGGTTCACCCCGGCCCGCTCGGCGACCATGGGGATCGTCACCCGTTCACTGCCGCGCTCGGCAACCAGTTCCTCGACGGCCTGCTTGATCGACATCAGCACCGCGGCGCTGCGGCCTCCTGTGCGCCGGGCCGGGGATCGTTCTGAGCTCATACGGCCAGTATAAAGCACGGATATTGGCGTTAAGGGGCGCGACGTCCACGGAGACTCTTTCCGGCAGTGGCCTGGCGGGCCAGGCGTTGCGCGGTCAGGCCGGCCGTGGCACAGACCAGGACGAGGGTTCCGTAGCCGATCACGGTCGGAAGCAGCCCGATCAGGGAGATGAGCTGGCCGGCGATGAGCACGGGAACGCCGAATGCTAGGTAGGCCACGATGTAGACGCCGGCGAACATTCTCGCGCGCTGATGCTGTTCTGCGAGCGGGCTGACGAGGCGGATGGTACCGGAAAACGATCCCCCGAATCCGGCCCCGCCGACTACTCCGCCGACCAGGAGCAGCGGTAGCTCGCGGATGCCGACAGCGCCCACGATCAGCGCCGCGGCCACCAGGACCGCTGCGCTGCCGACCACCATCGTGCGGCGCGCCGGCAGCCGTCCCAGGGCAAATCCGGCCGTCGCACCGGCCAGCGGGTAGATCGACGCGGTGGCTCCGCCCGCGAATCCGCTGTGGACCTGGAAGATGTCGAGGACGATGGTGGGCGCCAGCCCCATGAAAAGTCCTCCGAGCATCCATGCGGCGAGCAGGACCGGCACGGCCGCGGTGAACTCGCGACGAGCCGCGGGCGGGACCTTCACCCGGGGGAGCAGGCTCTGGGCCGCGCCCGGGCGCAGCGGAGCCGTTTCAGGGGACAGTGCCGCGACGGCGGCTCCGGCCGCCATGATCACGGCCAGGGCGGCGAAGATGATGGTGTTCGCCGCGTCGGTCAGCTGGATTGCGGCGCCCGTCACGAGGGCGCCGAGTCCCAGGCCTCCCGCGGCCGATGTCCCGGCTATGACCGAGCCGATTCTCTCCCGCCCGACCGGCGCCAGCTCCACTACCGAAGCGGTGAAGGCGCTGGTCGCCATCCCTGTCGCGGCACCTTGGATGACGCGAGCGCAGATGATCCATCCGATGCCGGGAGCCACGATGAACACGGCCATCGCGACCGTCTCGGTGAGGAGCGAACCGATCAGCACCGGCCGGCGGCCGACGTGGTCGGATAGCGAGCCTCCGACCAATAGGGCGGCCAGAAGCGCCAGTGTGTAGACCGCGAAGGCGACGGTGAGCAACCCGGCCGGGAAGTCCCATTCGTGCTGGTACTGCAAGAGCAGGGGCGTCGGCGCTCCGGCCGCGAAGAACAACGCGGCGAACGTCGCTGACGTCCCGGTGAACGCCGCCATCGGTGACAGCCTGCGGCGGGGTGCACGCTGAGCGGCCAGCGGCGCTACCTCAGCGACCGCGGGCGCATCTGGACCGGACATCGCCGCCTCCTAAAGCAGAGAACTTTGCTTTAGGGCACCATACCCGAGCGCTCTCATCTAAAGCAAACTTCTTTGCTTTAGTATAGGTAATGCCTGGTCAGCGACCCTCTGGCGAGCGGCCGACCGGGCCGACGCAGCGCAGCCGTCCTGACCTCGATCAACGACGCCGTCGAGAACTGGTCGCGAAGCGGTTCGGGTCAGCTCGCGAGGAACGGCAGCAGTTCGGCGAGGAACCGGCCCGGGTGCTCAAGGTGCGGGATATGCCCGCAGTCGGGTACGACCACCCGCGTGGCCTGAGCGGCAGGAAGGAGACAGGTAGGGATACTCATATTCCTCAAGGCAGATGCCCAGAGCCGGCGACGACGCCGACGTTATATCACTCATATGCGTGCGCCTCCCTCGTGACCACGCAGGCGGGTCTTCCCCAGCCCGGACAGCCGGGCCTGGATGTCTGCGGTGACGGAATCGGGTGGCTGGTCGGCGTCTACCGCGACCAGGATGCCCCGGTCGGTGTAGTAGGGGACGAGCGGCCCGGTCGTCTCGGCGAACACCCGGAGCCGGTGCCGGATCACGTCGGCCACGTCGTCGGTGCGCCCACCCTGGCTCGCGCGGTCCAGAAGCCGCCGCGTGAGCACCTCCTCCGGCGCGTACAGGTAGACCGCCGCGTCCAGCGTTACGCCGAGCCGGGCCGCGAGGTCCGCTGCGGCGGTGGCCTGCGGGAGAGTTCGCGGGAAGCCGTCCAGGATGTACCCGCCGCCAGCGGCCGCCTCGACAACGGCCGGGGTCAGCGCGCTGAGCACGATCTGGTCCGGGACGAGATCACCGCGGGCCTGGTAGGCGGCGATCTCGCGGCCGGCAGGCGTGTCGGCCTGGGCTTCGGCCCGCAGCAGGTCGCCCGCGGCGATGTGCCGCACCCCGAAACTGGCTGCTAGCCGCTCGCCTTGCGTGCCCTTGCCGGCGCCCGGGGGAGCGAGCAGCAGCAGCCTCACGGGACGGCCAGGTCGGCCGGGATGACGATATCCCGCTTCTGGATCTTGCCGGTCGGGCCCTTGGGCAGCGCGTCGACGATCCACACGTGGCGCGGGTACTTGTAGGCCGCCACCTGGCCCTTGACGTAGTCTCGCAGTTCCTCGGCGCTGACGACGGCACCCGGCTTGAGGGCCACCGCGGCGCCGACCTCCTCGCCCAGCGCCGGGTGCGGCAGGCCGATCACGGCGGCCTCGGCGACCGCGGGATGCTCGTAGAGCACTTCCTCGATCTCCCGCGGATAGACGTTGTAGCCGCCGCGGATGATCAGGTCCTTTTTCCGGTCCACGATGTAGAAGTAGCCTTCCTCATCGACCCGGGCCAGGTCACCGCTGTGGAACCAGCCGTCGCGGATCGCCTCGGCGGTGGCCTCGGGGCGATGCCAGTAGCCCTTCATCACGTTCGGCCCGCGGATGACGATCTCGCCCACGTCACCCTGCGGGACCTCGTGGTCTTCCCCGTCCACGACACGCATCCGGACGTCCCGGATGGGGGTGCCGATCGAGCCCGGCTTGCGCTCCCGGCCGGGATGATTGAACGACGCGACCGGCGAGGTCTCCGACAGGCCGTATCCCTCCAGCACCGGGACGCCGAACGCCTCCTCGAACCCGCGCAGCACCTCGACCGGCAGCGCGGCGCCGCCGGAGATGCACATCCGCAGCGCGGAGGTGTCGTAGCCCGCGCGGTCAGGCTGGTGCAGCAGCGCCACGTACATGGTCGGCACGCCTTCGAAGACGGTGACCCGGTGACCGGCGATGATCCGCAGGGCGTGCTCGGCGTCGAACCGCGGCAGCAGGGTCAGGCACGCCCCGGACGCCACCGCCACGTTGAGCGCGACGGTCTGCCCGAACACATGGAACAGCGGCAGCCCGCCGAAGATGACGTCGTCCGGGCCCGCGCGGACGATGTCGGTGCACGCCACCTCGGTATTGCTGAGGAGGTTGCCGTGGGTGAGCTCGGCGCCCTTCGGGTGGCCGGTCGTGCCGGAGGTGTAGAGGATCACCGCCGTGTCCTCGTTGCCGGCGTCCGCGACCTGGTCATCCGGGGCGGCGGAGGCCAGCAACTCGGGGAAGCTGACCTCGTCCACGACGATGAGTTCCGCCTCGGACTGCTCGGCGCCGGAGCGCGCCTGGTCCGCGAACGCATGCCAGGCGAAGATCAGCCCGGCCCCGGAGTCGCCGAGGTAGTAGGCGACCTCCCGCGCCTTGAGCAGCGGGTTCATCGGGACCACCACGCCGCCGGCCCGGAGCACGCCGTAGTACACCACGGGGACCTCGGCGACGTTGGGCATCATGAGGCCGACCCGGTCGCCGGGCTTAAGGCCGCGCTCGTGCAGCAGCCCGGCGACCCGGGCGCTGGCCTCGTCCAGGGCCCGGTACGTCATCGCCGCGTTGTCCACTCGCACGGCCACCCGCCCGGCGTGGGTACGGGTGGTGTTCGTCAGGTTCTTGGCCAGGTTCGTCACGCTGCCCATTGTCCGGCGGGCGGCCCGGGCGGGTCGTTGGTCCCGGGTATCAAGCCTGTCCGCGGGCGTTGGTACGGCGGCACAACCGTTGTGCCGGCGGCCCGAGGGAGGGGCCCATCCTCGTGCCGCCAGCACGTTATCGCCGAGTCCGCCGCGGCCTAGCGTCGTGGATCACAGCGCGAAAGGGGGCGGGATGGATACTATCCGCCGCTACTCGATGTTCATCGACGGAGACTGGGTCGACGCGGACGAGCGCTTCGAGATCCGCAGCCCGGCCACCGAGGAACTGGTGGCCAGCGTGGCCAAGGGCGGCCTCGAGCACGCGGACCGGGCCATCGCAGCGGCCAAGGCCGCGCACGCCGACGGCCGGTGGCGCCTGATGGCGTCAGCGCAGCGGGCCGCCGTGCTCGACGCGATAGCGGATCGGCTCGGCGAGCGGGTTAACGAACTTGCCGTCCTCGAGGCGCTGGAGAACGGCGCCCCGGTCCGCCAGGCCGGGGCCTTCCAGATCGGCTTCTCCATCGCCCACCTGCGCTACTTCGCCGGCCAGGCCCGCACCTACGCCTTCGAGCGGTCCGGACCGCTGCTGAGGGTGCCCACGCTGGCCACCGGCCTGGTCCGCCGCGAGCCGGTCGGCGTGTGCGCGGCCATCGTGCCGTGGAACTTCCCGCTGCTGCTGGCCATGTGGAAAATCGGCCCGGCGCTGGCCGCGGGCAACACCATCGTCGTCAAGCCCGACGAGCACACCCCGCTAACGCTGCTGGAGTTCGCCAAGATCGCGCATGAATGCGGGCTGCCGCCGGGAGTGCTGAACGTCGTGCCCGGCGAGGGCGCCGTCGTCGGAGCCCGGCTGGCCAGCCACCCGGACGTGCGGAAGATCGCCTTCACCGGTTCCACGGCGGTCGGGCGGGAGATCATGCGGATGGCCGCGGGCAACGTCAAACGGCTGACGCTGGAACTCGGCGGCAAGGGGCCGAACATCGTCCTGGACGACGCCGACCTGGACCTGGCCGCGGACGGCACGCTGTTCGGCTGCCTGATGAACCAGGGGCAGGCGTGTGAGTCGGGCACCCGGATCATCGTGGCCGCCGCCGTGCACGACAAGTTCGTCGAGCGGCTGATCGAGCGGACGAAGACGATCTCGATCGGGGACCCGCTCGACCCGGCCACGGATTTCGGCCCGGTCATCTCGGCCGAGGCGCGCGACCGGATCCTGCGCTACATCGACTCCGGCCAGGCCGAAGGCGCCACGCTGGCCTACGGCGGAGGCCGGCCATGGCCGGCGGTTCGAGCGCGGTTTCTGGGTCGAGCCGACGATCTTTACCGACGTCCGCAACGACATGACGATCGCGCGCGAGGAGATCTTCGGCCCGGTCCTGGCGGTGATCCGCTCCGAGAGCACCGAGCAGGCGATCCGGATCGCCAACGACACCGAATACGGGCTGTCCGCCGGGGTCTGGAGCACCGACAACCAGCGGGCCCTCGACGTGGCCGGCCAGCTCGAGGCCGGCACGGTCTGGGTCAACGACTGGCACTTGGTCAACGCCGCCTACCCGTTCGGCGGCTACAAGCAGAGCGGGCTGGGCCGCGAGCTCGGGCCGCACGCCCTCGATGAGTACACCGAGGAGAAGTTCGTCCACGTCGACCTGTCCGGGCGGCTGGACCGCCGGGCCTACCCGCTGCTGCTCGGCACGCCGCCGGAGTGAGGACCCCAACGGCCATGGAGTTCGACGTCGTGATCGAGATCCCGCGGGGCAGCCGGAACAAGTACGAGGTCGACCACGAAAGCGGCCTGATCCGCCTGGACCGGACGCTGTTCACCGCGACGCAGTACCCGGCCGACTACGGTTTCGTACCGGACACCCTGGGCGAGGACGGCGACCCGCTCGACGCGCTGGTGCTCGTGCTGGAACCGACGTTCCCCGGCTGCCTGATCCGCAGCCGCCCGATCGGCATGTTCCGGATGACCGACGAAAATGGCCCGGACGACAAGATCCTCTGCGTGCCTGCGGGCGACCCGCGTCAGGAACACGTGCGCGACATTGACGACGTGCCCCAGTTCGACCGGCTGGAGATCGGGCACTTCTTCCTGATCTACAAGCAACTAGAGCCGGGCAAGACCGTCGAAGGACGGTCCTGGGCCGACCGCGCCGCCGCCGAAGCCGAGGTGGAAGCGTCCCGGCGTCGCCTGCAGGAGACCCAGAAGCCAGAGCCAGGCTGACGCGGAAGCGATACGACTCCGACCGGTACGCCTACCAACCGGGTGCCGGGCCGCAGGCCGACCTGTTCGTCGCGCAGCTTCTCCGCCAAGGCGATGGCGGCGTCCCACCCGCCGCTGCTGTCCACCTCGGGTCCGAAAACCAGCGCGGGACGGCGGCTGGCGGAGATGCGGCCGGCGAACAGCCGCAGACGCTCCGCGTCGGGGGCCACCCGGTCGCTCGCCGTCCGGACGCGGGCGGGGCCGGTCGGCGGCTGGTTCCAGTCGTCCAGCGGAACCGACAGGAAGACCGGTCCGGCCGGCGGCTGCAGGGCCATCGCGTAGGCCCGCATCAACGCCTCGGGAACGTCCTGCGCCCGGGCGGGCTCGTAGGACCACTTCACCCACGGCTTCGGCATCGTGGTGGCTTCACGATTGCCCAGGTATGGCTCCCCGATCAGCAGTGCCCGGTGTTGCTGTCCCGCCGTGACGATCAGCGGCGTGTTTCCGTGATAGGCCGCGACCAGGTTGCCCATCGCGTTTCCCAGTCCTGCCGAGGAGTGCAGGTTGACCAGCGCCGGGCGCCGGGTGACCTGAGCGAAGGCGTCGGCCATCGCGATCACCGACGCCTCCTGCAGCGCCAGCACGTAGCTGAAATCGTCGGGGAATTCCTGCAGGAAGGTCTCCTCGGTCGAACCGGGATTACCGAAGACGGTGGTAAGCCTGAGGGACCGCAGCAGTTCGTAGGTCACGCTCCGGACGGTGGATTTCTCGGTCATGTCTCACCGTCTCAGCCAACAGCCGAACGGGCATCGTGCCAGGCACACGAAACCGATCTGATTGTTCGTTACCTAGGTGAAGGCCCCGATGCCGGTGATTTCGCGGCCGACGATGAGCGTCTGCATGGTCTCGGTGCCCTCGAAGGTGTGGATCGCCTCCAGATCGGCCATGTGCCGGGCGACCTGGTAGTCGAGCAGGATGCCGTTGCCGCCGAGCATGTCGCGGGCGTCGGCGGCTATCACGCGGGCCTTGCGGGTGTTGTGCATCTTGGCCAGCCCGGCCACGGTGGGGGTCAGGCCGGCCTCGGCCAGACGGCCGATCTGCAGGCAGTACAGCTGCATCGCGGTGAGGTCCGCCAGCATCGACACCAGCCGCTGCTGGATGATCTGGAAGCTGGCCAGCGGCTTGCCGAACTGGCGCCGCTGCATCGCGTACCGCAGCGCGGTGTCATAGACCGAGGTGGCGTGGCCCAGCGCCGCCCAGGCACAGGTGCTGCGGGTGGTGGCCAGGACCCGGGTGGTGTCCTTGAACGAGCGGGCCCCGGGCAGCCGGTTTTCGGCCGGCACTCGCACCTCGTCCAGCGTGATGTCGGCCTGCCACACCGAGCGCAGCGACACCTTCCCCTCGATGACCCGAGCCTGGTAGCCCGGCGACCCCTTCTCCACGACGAACGCGTTGACCTGGCCGTCGTCGGTGTTGCGGGCCCAGACGACGATCAGGTCGGCCACGGTGCCCAGCCCGATCCACCGTTTGCGGCCGTTCAGCACCCAGCCCCCACCCGCCTCTCCATCCCCCTTCACCGGGCGGGCCGAGGTTTCCAGGGCGACCGAGTCCGAGCCGTGCTCCGGCTCAGTCAGCGCGAAGGCCCCCAGCTTGTTCATCCGGGCCAGGTCAGGCAGCCAGCGCGCCTTCTGCTCCTCCGAGCCGCACATCGCTATCGACAGCATGGCCAGGCCCGCGTGCACACCGAGGAACACGCCGAGGCTGCCGTCGCCGCGGTGCAGCTCCATCGTGACCAGCCCGCACGCCATGGGGCTCATCCCGGCGCAGCCGTATCCTTTGATGTCCTCGCCGACGATGCCGAGCTCGGGCAGCCGCTTGACCAGCGGCCAGCAGATCTCGGCCCGTTCCCAGTACGGGCCGACGACCGGCACGACCTCCTCGTCGACGAACCGCCGGACGGTGATGAAGTGCGACCATTGCTCGTCGGTGAACTGCTCGCGGACGGAGAAGAAGTCCGTCCCGAGGGATTCCCCGAGGTGCGTGCTCGTCACCTGCGTCATTGCTCGCTCCTCTCCGCGGTGAGGTCGGCATCCAGGAACGCCTCCACCGCGGCGGCCAGGCGTTCGGGGTCTGCGGCCAGCTCGAGGTGGCCGCCGTGGTAGATGTGCAGCCGGCTGCGCGGTATCAGCCAGTGCATGATCCGCCCGTTGACCAGAGGGATGATCGGGTCGTCGTCACCGGCCAGGATCAGGGTGGGCGGCCGGAGCCTCGGCAGCCACGGCAGGCTGGTCCAGCCGGCGCTGGAGATCAGCTGGTAGTAGTAGCCCCGGGCCGGGCCCAGCCGGGTCGTCGCGTGCAGCAGGTCCCGGGCCACGACCGGGTCTTTCCGCGCGCTGCCGCCGTACAGCTCGCCGGCGATGCGGGCCGCGTATCCGGGGTCCCGGTGACGGCGCGGCGTGAGCATGCGCAGCAGGACCCACGGACGCCCGGGGACCATCAGCACGCCCGGCGCGGTCGCGACCAGCACCAGGCGGCGCACCCGGCCCGGGCGCCTCAGTGCGAACTGCTGCGCGAGCCCGCCGCCCCAGGAGATGCCCAGGACGTCGGCCTGCTCATGGCCGAGCTGGTCGAGCAGGCCGGCCAGCAGCGACGGCAGCGTGGCCAGGTGGTAGGGGACGACCGGGGCCGGCGAGCCGCCGACGCCCGGCATGTCGAACCGGATGACTCCCCGCCGCGGATCGAGCGCGTCGACGAACGGCTGGAGCAGCTCCAGGCTCGCGCCGATGCCGTTGCACAGCAGCAACGGCGGCCATTCCGGGGCCCCTTCCCGCACCGCGACGCGGATGGTACGGCCCCCGATCGTCAGGATCCGCATCCGCTCGGCCGGCCCGGCCCGCCGCATCCGGCTTCGTATGACCCGGCCCAGGACGGATCCCGCGCGGTCTTCCGCGGCCGGGCCGGGACGGGACGGGTCAATGGTCATAGACATACGTTCCCGGCGCGTCGCAGATCGGCACCAGCCCGCCACCGCCCAGTTCCCCGGGCGCGGCCTGCTCCTCCCCGGAGCGCTCGGCCAGCCAGCCCGCGTAGTCCGGCCACCAGGAGCCGTGACAGGTCTCTGCGCGCCGGAGCCACTCCTGCGGATCCTCCGGACAGTCCTTGGCCACCTGGTACCTGGCCTTGTCGTTTCCGGGCGGATTGACCATGGCGGCGATGTGCCCGCTGGTGGACAGCACGAACCGGTTGCGGCCGCCGAGCAGCTGGGTGGACCGGTAGCAGCTCTGCCAGGGGCAGATGTGGTCGGTGATCCCGGCGACCACGTAGGTATCACGGTCGATCAGCGCCAGGTCCAGCGGTGAGCCGAGCATGGTCGCGCCGCCCGGCCGGACCAGCCCGTTCGTGACGCCCAGCTGGAGGAAGTCCCGGTGCAGGCCCGCGGTCATCCGGGTGGTGTCCGCGTTCCAGAACAAGATGTCGAACGGCGGCGGCTTGCGTCCGAGCAGGTAGTTATTGACCCAGTAGTTCCAGATCAGGTCGTTTGGCCGCAGCCAGGCGAACACCTCGGCCAGCGATCGGCCGTCCAGATAGCCGCGGGCCCGGGACGCGGCCGCAGCCAGCCGCGCAGTCCGCTCGTCGATGACGGCGCCGGCCAGGCCTGCTTGTGCCTCGTCCAGCACGGTGACCATCAGCGTGAACGCCGCGAGCCGGTCCTGCTGGCCCGTGTGCGCCAGGTGAGCGGCCACCATCGCGCCGATGATGCCGCCGGAGCAGGCCCCCATGAGCGCGGTCTGCTCGCTTCCGGTGATCCGCGCCGCCGCGTCCATGGCGTCCAGGACGGCCTGCCCGTAGGTGTTGAAGTCCCATTTTGCGTGCCGGGCGTCCGGGTTGCGCCAGGAGATCATGAACACCTGCAGGCCGCTGGCGACCAGGAACTCGGCCAGGCTCCGCCCGGGCGCCAGGTCCATCACGTAGAACTTGTTGATCGTCGGCGGAACGATCACCAGCGGAACCTGCCGAACCGTGGCCGTGGCCGGGCGGTACTGGATTAGCTCGAACACTGGGGTCCGCAGGATCACCGATCCGGGCGTCACGGCCAGGTCCACCCCGACCTCGAACGCGTCCGGCTCGACCATGGACGGCACCCGCGGCGGAGCAGCCATGTCGGCGACGAAATGCCGCAGGCCAGCCAGGGCGCTGCCGCCGCCGGTGTCGACAGCGGCCTTCACCGCCGCCGGGTTCAGCAGCGGATTATTGCTCGGGGCCAGCGCGTCGATCAGGTTGGTCACTACGAAGCCAACGCGTTCGGAGTCTGCCCAGTCCAGGCCGACGTCGGCCACCACACCCTCCGCGGTCTCCGCAGCGGCCAGGTAGGCCTGCATCGCGCGGCGCAGCAACGGATTGCCCGCCCAGCCCGGGTCGGCAAACCGGCGGTCGCGCCGGGACGGCTCCACGTGCGACGTGCCCAGCGCGACGCGGGCCAGCTCGCCGAGCAGCCGGCGCCCCCGTCCGGCGACCAGCCAAGGCCGGCCAGCGCCGCCGCCAGGCGCAGGCCGGAACCGCCCGGGTTCACCCGGCGCAGCGCACCGATGGCCGCATCGGTGAGCAGCAGGTCCAGGGGCGCCGCCACGGCATCCGCCGCGGCCGATCTGATCGTGTCGCTGTCGGGGCTCATGATCTCTCCTCCAGAGGAGCCTAAGCAGCAGGGCGCGTTCTTCCATTGGTCGCTCGTCACAAACCCGGGATCGGGCATGGTTCCGCGGGCACAGGCTTCGCCGTGGAGGCCTCAGATCCACGGCCGCCCTCCCAGTCTGGCATGCAGCCGCGCCGACGGCCGAGGAGGCGATCGGCGGGCCGCGAGATCCCGCACCGAGACCAGACGGCTCGGTGCCGCCGCGGACCACAACCGGGAGCGTGTGCCCTAACCCGCTGATTGAGTCAGCTCGTCTGTCCAGCCAAAGACCTGGGAAGCTGTCCCGGTGGGATACGCGACGGTCATGTGGGTCAGCTTCGGGGAGACGCTCGCTGCCGTTGCCGGCGCCCTGACCGGCCTGCTGTTCGTTGCGGTCTCGGTCAGAAGTGACGTGCTGGCCGCATCGCGCAGACTCAGCTCCCGCGCGGCTCAAACCCTGGTGCTGTTCCTGACCTCAGTGCTCATCGCGGTCTTTCTGGTGGCACCTCAGCCGTCGGCAGCCCTAGGTTCGGAGCTGCTGGCTCTGGCGGCGGTTTCGGGCACAGCCCTGCTCATCCTGGACCGGCGAGCCGGTCATAGCACCGAACAAGGAGTGGCTCGCTACATCGAAAAGTTCTCGCCCAACAGCATCACCGCCGTGCTGGTGGGCGTGGCCGGAGTCACCTTCCTGGTCCACGCCGGCGGTGGCTTGTACTGGCTGATCCCTGCTGCGGTGGCCAGCCTTATTGGCGGCGTGATCAACGCGTGGCTGTTCCTTATCAAGCTGACCAGCTAGTCCTGCTGCCCGCGCGGCCTACGTCTCGCGCCCGGCGGCCGGTGCCTCGGTCGGCTCGAAGGCGGCGGAAAACAGGTAGCTCGTCGCCAGGCTGCGGTAGGGCCGCCATTTCTCGGCGATGGCGAGAACCTCCTCCTCGGTGGGGCGCTGGCCGAGCCGGTAGGCGGCCTGGACGGCCTTACGCAGCGCGAGGTCGCCCGGCAGGACGACGTCTTCTCGGCCGAGCGCGATGATCAGGGCGCCCTGCACGGTCCACGGGCCTATCCCGGGGATGGCGGTGAGCTCGGCCATCAGCTCGTCGTCGGGCAGGCTGCTCAGCGCGTCCTGGTCCAGCCGGCCGTCTTCCAGCCGCCCGGCGAGGTCTCGGAGCGTGCCGATCTTCCGCCACGAGAGCCCGGCCTCGCGGAGCTGGCCGGGATCTACGCCGAGCAGCTCGGTGGGCGAGGGGAGATGACCGCCAAACAGGGCCTCGATGCGAGCAATGGTCCGGCGGGTCGCGGCGACGGACAGCTGCTGGCCGGTGACCTGGAATAGCAGGGCACCGTACAGGTCCATCGGCGGCAGCTGGGCCATCCACGCCCGGGGATCGAAGCCTGGCCGGTCGTCGATGAGCCGGGCCAGCACCGGGTCGGCGTTGCGCAGGTAGGAGCGCGCTTGCTGCAGCCACGCTTCGCGGCTGGAATCCTCTGTCACTGAGGTCCTCCTTCGAAGCTAGTCACCGTCACGGTGAGAGGCTCTCACCTGATCCAGGTGATTTACGATGCCGGGTGAGCTGGCGGACCTCGAGCAGGTCCAGGCCGAGCGCCTCCACCTCGGCCAGCACGCCGAAGAGTGCCGAGCGGTCCAGCAGGCCGGTCAGCACCGTGTCAGTGCCATCCTGGCGCGCCACCATCGCCGGGAACGCAGAAAGCACCGTGGCGCCGAGCTGACCCTTGATCCGGATCGCGAACAGGGCAGGGGCCGGGTCCATGAGGCCATCGTGGCGGGCTGGCAGGTGAACCTTCATCACCAGGATCAGGTGACCCGCCTGGCTACCGCGTCAGGCCAGCAGACAGCAGCCGAAGCTCGCGCGCGCGCTGCACGGCCGAGGAGCGGTCACGGGCCCTGAGCTTGGCGTAGATGCTGCGGACCTGGGTATTGACCGTGTTCACCGAGACGGACAGCTCGCTCGCGATCTCTGGCCGGGACAGGTTCGTCGGAAGATAGCGCAGCACTCTTAGCTCGCCCGGGCTTAGCTCCTCCGCGTGCGGCGGCGAAGACTGATCCCTGGCGGTCAAGGAGGAGCCGTGCACGACGTCGAGGATGTCGGTGAGCAGTGCGGCATGCGCTGTCTCATGCCGCGGCAGCGCCTCCAGCAGCTCCGCTGCGCCGGTAATCGCGAACGGCAGGACCAGCCGGTCGGCCTCCGCGAGGGCGAGTGCGCGTTCGGCAGCCTGGTTCGCTGCGCGCTGGTCACCGAGCTCACGCTGGGCGAGCCCGGCCAGCAGGTAGGCCTCAACGACCGTCACGTAACCGATGGCCGGCGCCGCGGCGTCCAGAACGTCCTGCACCGCGGCGAGAGCCGCGGCCGGGTTGCCTTCGGCGAGGCAGATCACGGCGTAGGCGTTACGGATTTCGGCTGAGCCGGCCCGCTCGTCATCGAGCGCCCCGAGCGCGGCGCGGGCTTCGCCGGGCATCCCCAGGCGGGCTTGTGTGGCCAGCATCCAGCTGGTCACCTGGCTCGCCAGGGCGTGCGAGCCTTCTAGCTGCGATCGCAGGTGTTCGGCGGTGCTGAACTCCGTCAGTGCTTCCGGATACCGGCCGCGGGCGGCGTGCAATATCGCCCTCGTATGATGCATCAACAGCGTGATGTCCGGCCCGGTGTCGGCTTGCAATACCGCTGCGGCGCGATGCAGCCATTGCTCGCCTTCGTCGAATTCCCCCGTCCAGATCATCGTGCCGGCGAGCGTTACCAGCGCGGGGGCGATCATGGGTTCGGCGCCCCAGCCGTGCCGCTCGGCGAGCGTTATGGCTTCCCGGCAGCGCCGCTGGGTGGTGGCGAACGGGCGGACCTTTGACGCGAAACCGAGCTGCGCGAGGCAGCTGACTTCGAGGTAGGGCCGTCCGATGCTCCGGGCCAGGTCGGCGCCATGCTGGAGGTGGCGTTCAGCCTCTGGGAGCCCCAGGGACCACGCCTCAACTGCCCCCAGGTTCATTAGCGCGACGGCCCGCAGGTCGCTGCCCAGCGCGATGTCCTCGTCAGATTGCCCGGTTACCGGGGACGCCAGAAACTGGACCTGCTCGAGAACGCCGGCCAGGTGACCGCGCCGCCTGGCCAGCGACAACTTCAGCGCCGCGATCGCTACCCGCAGGCGGCGCTGACGATCTGGCGGCACGGATTCGACGTGCAGCTCGGCGACCGCCAGATGGGCGGCCGTCTCATCCAGGCGTCCCTGCACGAGGTCACTTATGGCCCGCACCAAGGCCAGCTCGGGGCGATCGGCTCCCCGCGGAAAGGCCCGCACCAGCGCCTGCATGGTCGGCACCTGCCCGTCGAGCATCAGGCTGAACGAATGGTCGGCCAGCAGCCGGGCCGCCTCGGGCCAGTCGCCCGCCGCCTGCATGTGCCGGATGCCGTCGACCATCTGGCCGTGCTGGGCAAACCAGGCAGCAGCCCGCCGGTGCAGCCCTGGCACTTCTTCAGGCAGCGCCCGGCGCAGCTCCAGCCGCAGCAGATCCGCGAACAGGTGGTGGTAGCGAAACCAGGTGCGCTCGGCGTCGAGCGACACGGCAAACGCGTTCGCGTCCTCGAGTTCCAGCAAGATCCGCTCCGAGCCGGAGCGGCCGGTCAGCAGGTCCGCCAGCTCACCGTTGACGCGATCGAGCAGGGAGGTGCGCAGCAGCAACTGCTGGACTTCAGCTGGCTGGCGTTCCAGTATCTCGGCGATCAGGTACTCGGCGACCGTGCGATCGCTGCCGGAGAACTCCTCGACGAAACGTTCCCGGTCAGGGTGACCAGCCAGCGCGATCGCTGCGAGCCGCAGGCCCGCAGCCCACCCTTCTGTCCGCTGGTGCAGGAGTGCTGTCCCAGCCTCGGACAGCGCGACACCTGAGGCACCGAGAAGCTCGCGTGTCTCGCGCTCGGTAAAGCGCAGATCAGCCGCGCGGATCTCGGCCAGTTCGCCTGCCAGCCGCAGCCGATGCAGGCGCAGCCGCAGATCACGGCGTGTGGCCAGCACCGCGTGCGCGTGCGGGGGAAGGTTCTCCACCAGCCGCGTCAGCTGGGCGAGCGACTCCGGCGAATTCAGCTCGTGGAGATCATCAATAACCAGCATGATGTCGCCGTGAGCATCGGCGAGCTCCGCTAGCACTCGGTCAGCCATCGCCCGCGCATTGAAATCGGGCGTCGCCGCTGGCCGTTCCGTGCCGCTGGTCGCACCGATGGCATGACGGACTGCGTCGAGGAGGGCAAGCCAGAAAAGCTGAGCGTCGTGCTGGTCGCGCTGGATCGTCGCGACCGCGAGCTGATACGGCTGACCCGGATGGTCTGCCCAGGCACGCAACAGCGATGTCTTCCCGCTGCCGGCCGGAGCAGAGATGATCGTCACCTTCCGCACCGCGGCGCGGCCCAGGGCAGCAAGAAGATCACCCCGGTCGATCAGCCGGGGGTTGCTCGATCTGCCGTCAGAGGCCGGCCTTGGCACCTGATCTTCTGCCCTCGGTGACACAGTCCTCTCGCTATCAGGCCAGCCCGCACACTGTCAACGGAACCAATCACCATGATCCGGTGAGGACCTCTCACCTGCCTTGCGGCAACCCTCGTTCTGTCGCGACCGGACGGAATACGGCTCGAGTTCGTCGAGAAGGCGCCCTGGGCGCCCCAGGGAGGGCTGACATCATGAACGCTCAGGTGGCCATCGTGACCGGTGCAGGCGGTGCGGTCGGCAAGGCAACGGTGGCGGCCCTCGCCGCCGCCGGCCACACGGTGGTGGGGGTCGACCGTAACGAGCACGGGATGAGTGACCTCCCCGCGAGCGTCCGCCGGGAGGTGGCCGATACCACCGACCCCGCGGCGGCGAAAGCGGTCATCGACCGGATCGCCGCCGAGGTCGGGCCCCCTCACGCCCTGGTGAACACCATCGGCGCGTTCCGCCTGGGAGACACGCTCAGCACGACTCCCGAGCTGCTGCGGCTCATGATCGACGTCAACCTCGGGCCTGCGGTGTGGCTGAGCCAGGCGGTGGCGCCGCATATGCAGCAGCAGGGATCGGGTGCCATCGTGCACATGGCCGCCCGCCCGGGGATCGAGCCATCCGGCGGCATGGCGGCGTACAGCGTGAGCAAGGCCGCGCTGGTGCACCTGACCCGCACTCTCGATATCGAGCTCCGCCCGCAGGGGATCCGGGTGAACGCGATCGCGCCGCAGCTGATCGACACCCCCGCCAACCGGGCCTCGCTCCCGGAGGAGGTCATCGCGCACGCGGTCGCGCCGGACGCGGTCGCCGGCGTGATCGCCTTCCTGGTGAGCGACGCCGCGGCGCCAGTCAGCGGGGCAATACTGCCCGCGTACGGCGCCTGAGACCTCTGCGACGCGTGAATCACCATGATCCAGTGATGACCTCTCACCAGGCAGGTGGCGAGCCTGGGACTGTCGCGAAGCGCGCACGGCCGCCACGGCACGTGCCTGGATCTAAGGGAGTAAACGTGACATCACCAGCCTCCGGCGCCAGCGCCGCAGACCTGCCCGACTACGCCCCCATCCCGCCGTCCGCGCTCGGCCCGGCCCTGAACGATCAGGGGTACTACGTCGGGCGCGTGGAGCGGAACCTGTACTGGGTCACCGACGGCGTCTATAATTCGGCGTTCCTGGCCACCCGCGACGGCGTGGTGTTGTTTGACGCGCCGCCGAGCATCGGCGGTAACCTGCGGCGGGCCGTTGACGAGATCGCCGCCGCGGAGGGCGTCAGCAACACCGTGACGCACCTGGTCTACTCGCATCACCACGCCGACCACGGCGCGGGCGCCTCGCTTTTCGAGAATGTCGTCCGGATCGGGCACGAGGACACCCGCCGGCTTTTGCTCCGGGACGACGACCCGGCCCGGCCTGCGCCGGATGTGACCTTCAGCGACAGCTACACGCTGGAGGTAGGCGGAGAGCGCGTCGAGCTGGCCTGGCACGGCCCCAACCACACGCCGGACAACATCTACATCCATTTCCCCGGCCACGACACCCTGATGTTCATCGACGTCGTCAACGCCGGCTGGGTGCCGATCTACAACCTCAACCTCAGCGAGGACGTGATCGGGTACATGCAGGCTCCGGACACCGCCCTGTCGTACCCGTGGACGCACTTGATCTCCGGGCACCTGGGCAGGCTCGCCACCCGCGAAGACGTCGCCCTGCACCAGCGCTACATCGCTGATATCGAGGCCAGCTCGAGGGAGGCGCTGGCGAACGTCAACCCAGTGCCTTACTACGTGCAGGGCGGGCAGAACGTCTGGGCCGGGGTGAAAGGGCACCTCGACGCCGTCACCGAGCGGGCCGCCGCGCCCGTGATCGCCAAGTACACCGGCGTGCTGGCCGCCGCGGACATCGGGGAGTTCACCTACACCACCACGTTCGCGATCATGCAGTCATTGCGCCTCGACAGCGGGCCCAGCGGACCGGTACACCCCTGACCACAACGCACCGGGGCTGGTGCCGCCGGCCCCGGTGCGGGCCTGGGCCGTGTTTCACGCAGCCGGCCGCTCTGGCCGCGGCGGCGGCCGGCCTCAAGGGAGACAACGTGACATCGCTTAGGTTGTCTCATGGCGTCTAGCGATATCTCCGGGCCGGCAACTCTGCCGACGGTCATCGGCCTGCGCGGGGCTCGGCACAACAACCTGCAGGATGTCGACGTCGACGTGCCGCTGTGGCGGACGGTCGCGGTGGTCGGCGTGTCCGGATCGGGCAAGACGTCGCTGGCCATCGGCACGCTGTACGCCGAGGGCATGCAGCGGTTCCTGGAGAGCCTGAGCACCTACAGCCGCCGGCGGCTGACCCAGGCCCAGCGGCCCGACGTGGACCGGATCGAGCACCTTCCGCCCGCGCTCGCCCTGCGGCAGCGCCCGCCGGTACCGGGGCCGCGCAGCACGGTCGGCACCATGTCGGAGGTGCTCAACGTGCTGCGCCTGATGATGTCGCGACTGGGCTCCCACCTCTGCCCGAACGGCCACCGCGTCGAGCCGTCGATCGCCACGCAGGGCATGGAAGTCGTGTGCCCGGTGTGCGGCGCGGGTTTCGAGCCGCCCAGCGCCGAATTCTTCGCCTTCAACTCCTACGGCGCGTGCCCGGCCTGCCACGGCCTGGGCGTGCGATCCGAAGTCGACGTCACCACTCTGGTGCCCGATCCGGACAAGACGATCGAGCAGGGCGCGGTACTGCCGTGGAATTCCGGCGGGCGGCGGCTGTCGATGTACGCCGCGGGCGAGCTCGGGGTCCGGCTCGACGTACCGTACCGGTCACTGACGGAGCGGGAGCGCGACATCGTGCTGCACGGTGAACCGGTCCGGCGGCAGGTGACGCTGACCTCGGGCCGGAAGGGGCGGACCGTCCAGCTGTCAGTCAACTACGACAACGCGGTCGCCGCGGTGGAACGGTCCCTCCGCAGCGACAACGAGCGAACCCGCCGCCTGGTGCAGCGATTCCTCATTACCCGCGTCTGCTCGGTATGCCACGGCACCCGGCTACGTCCCGAGGCGCTGACCTCACAGCTCGGCGGCCGCAACATTGCCGAGATCAGCGCGCTCGGCCTGGACGAGCTGCGCGGGTTCGCGGCCGGCCTGCCCGCCGGGCTGCCCGCCGAGCTCAGCCGGATGACCACCGGCCTGCTCGCCGAGCTGAACGGCAGGCTCACGCCGCTGCTCGACGTCGGGCTCAGCTACCTGACCCTCGACCGGGCCGGCGCCTCGCTCTCGACCGGAGAGCGGCAGCGGATCGAGCTCACCTCAACGGTGCGGGCCAGCACCACCGGCATGCTCTACGTGCTGGACGAGCCGTCGGTCGGGCTGCACCCGAGCAACGTCGTGGGCCTGCGCAAGACGATCACCGCCCTGGCCGGGAACGGCAATACCGTGGTCGTGGTCGAGCACGAGCGGGACCTCATCCGCTCGGCGGACTGGGTCATCGAACTCGGCCCCGGGGCCGGCGCCAGCGGCGGCAGGGTAATCGCCCAGGGCACCCCTCGCCAGCTGGAAACTGACCCGCATTCGATCATGGGCCCGTTCCTGGCCGGCGCCGCGGCCGTGCCGCGCGACCGCCCGGCCCGGCCCGGTTCCGTCGGGCAGATCACCATCGAGATCGGCGACCTGTACAACCTGCACGACCTCACCGCCGTCTTCCCGACCCGCCGGCTGACCGCGCTGGCCGGGCCGTCCGGGGCCGGGAAGACCGCCCTCGTCCTGGACAGCCTCATCCCGGCCGCCCGGGCGCTGCTGAGCGGGTCGGCGCCGCCCGGGCACGTCCGCCGCCTGGACCTCGGCGGCATCCGCCAGGTCGTCCAGATCGACGCCTCGCCGATCGGCCAGAACGCGCGGTCGACGCCCGCGACCTACTCCGGGGCGTTCGACCAGATCCGCCGCGTGTTCGCCGAGTCCGCATACGCCCGGCGGCGGCGCTGGAAGCCGGGGCACTTCTCGTTCAACACCCGCGAGGGCCAGTGCCCGACCTGCCGCGGGCTCGGCCACATCGACCTCGACGTGCAGTACCTGCCCGACATCACCGTGCAGTGCCCGACCTGCCACGGCGCCCGCTTCAACGACGCGACCCTGGCCGTCCGGGTCGGGGGCCTGACCGTAGCCGACGTGCTCGGCCTGAGCGTGCACGACGCCCTGGAGCGGTTCGCTGACCGGGCCCCGGTCGCCGCTGCGCTGCGGCCCGTCGACGAGGTCGGCCTGGGTTACCTGCTTCTCGGCGAGCCCACGCCGTCCCTGTCCGGCGGCGAGTCGCAGCGGCTGCGGATCGCCTCCCGTCTGCGCAGCAGTCAGCGCGGCGCGCTGTACGTCTTCGACGAGCCGTCCACCGGCCTGCACCCGCTCGACGTGGCCACCCTGACCGGCGTATTCGACCGGCTGCTGGCGGCCGGGGCCACCATCATCGTCATCGACCACGACCTGGACCTGCTCGCCGCCGCCGACCACCTCATCGACATGGGCCCAGGCGGCGGCCCGGACGGCGGGCACGTCGTCGCGGCGGGAACGCCCGCAGACGTCGCGCGTGCCCCGGGCAGCGTGACCGGGCCGTGGCTGGCCGAGTACCTAGGCCTGCCGGAGGCGCAGCCCGGTGCTGTACGTCACCTGCCAGCGGCAGCTACCTGATCAGGGGACCGGGCGGCTGCGGGCGAGGCCCAACGGGTGGGCCTCGAGCCGGCCAGGATCATGAAACATCAGCGTTTAGTGAGATCAGTTGGGCATGTCCGGAGCGGCGGCGATAACGCTACCTGAACACGGTCACGCGAATGACGGTCCGGGGCGTCGCGCATGTTCTCTTTACCGGGCTATCGCCGGATGCCCAGGAGGATTATAATTACGGTGTTGCTCCGGACCCTGGCAGCTCGCATTTCACGCTTATGGCGATTGTGTAGCGGGTTTTTCGGGGTTTCTTTTTGCCCACGCGCCGGTCAGCCAGAGGTGCCGGGCAAACCGGGGCATTCTGCACTGGGTCGCCAGCCTGCGGGCAACCGCATGTCGATTCCTCGAGTCGGGACGCGGGTGTCAACGGGTACGCAGCCAGGCCGCTGTCCAGACACCCGCGGCTAGCTCGTCAAGACAGAATTGCGGCGCTATGGGACGCGCTGCCCTTGGTCGTCACCCGGGCCCGGATGACACAGCCCACGACCGGAAGGACAGTCATGAGCGACACACCTCAGGAAACGCGGGAACCGCCGGAGCCGACGCCAGCGACGACCCGGGCCGACCAGCCTGCGCACCCCCCGGCGGTGCCCGGACCGCCGCAGATGCCCGGCCTGCTGCCGCCGTCTCCTGCTGAGCGGGTCCGCCTGGCAGCGCAGCGCCGGGACGAGTCTGACTACATCTTCAGCTACTGGTCAGCGTTGGGATGGACCATACTCACCCTTGGGATCTACGGGTTCTATGTCTTCTACCAGCTTGTCCGCCGAATGCGTGACCACAACGCACGCCGGCTCGAACTGCTCGACGCGGCCGCCGCTGTCGCGTGGGAGCAGGCCGGGCGGCGTGGCCTGCAGCAGGAGCTTGGGCCATCCTTCCAGCGGGCCGCAGGTCACCTAGCGGTGCTGCGCCGGATGACCCAAGATTTTCGTGAGCCCGTCATCTGGCTGGTGCTTGCCATCGTGGCCCGCGGCATCGCCGAAGTCGTCGCGTTCGTGCTGCTCGACCAGGACCTCATCAAGCACGGCCAAGCCGAAGCCGGCGCCGAGCACGAGCTGTCGGCGATCTACGGCCAGCTGGGCCAGCAGGTGTCCTCTCCCGATCACGACTGGGTGAAGAAGCCGGACAATTACGTCGGCCGGATCGTGGCCGCGATCTTCTCGTTCGGGATCTACATGTTCTGGTGGTATTACAACCAGATGGAGGTGCCGAACAAGCACTTCGCTGACAACTGGGCTCAAGAGGACCAGCTGGTGAAGGCCGTGGATGCGCTCAGCTGACGAGTCAGGTGCGATGACAAGGCTGGCCTCCGGACGGAGGCCAGCCACGACCGGGTCGATACCCAACCGCGGATTTGCTGACCAGGCGCAGGATTCCGAATTCCGCCTGACCCCAGTCTCGACGACGTTAGGTGGATCAGTTCCGTGCTGGCTGGTCGGCGGCGATCAGGTTGTTGATGATCTCGGGCAGATGGCGGACGATGGAGTTGTGACTCTCGCCCTCGAGGGTTCGCAGTTCGGCTCGGGAAAGGTGGTCTCTGAGCCACTCAGCGTGAAATGGGGGTACGTGTTGGTCTTCCGTGCCCTGCCAGATGATGACCTGGCGGGTACTGGCCAAGGGGAAACCCCAGTCGCGAAAGGATGCCAGGTAATCGTCAGCTGCTCCCTGGCTCCCTGAAACGCCGGCAGCTCTGAGGAACGAGGCGACCCACTCTGCGTTTCCCTGGGCGAAGAACCGACGGTCCGCATCGCTGTTCGTTTCTGCGGCGATGTTCTCGGCCTTGACGTTTGCGAGTTGGGCGACAAAGGCGTCAACCGCCTGCCGGAACCCCTCGATGTCGCCCGCGAGGGCGAGTTGGTTGTCCTCATCGGCCTCGTACCAGGCCCGCACCGGGCTTGAGATTTCAGCCTCGGTGTAAGGCGCTATCCCGGCGATAACCGCGGTCGCCAGGCAGCGATCGGCCAGCAGAGCATCGCAGGCGAGAGCGTAAGGACCACCCCCTGACCAGCCCAGGTTGAGGAACTTGCCAGCCCCCAATGCGTCCAGGATGGCCGCGGTATCGCCAGCCGCATCAGCGACAGTGCGCCCAGCTTGGGGCGTGGAGCGGCCGTAGCCTGGCCGGGCGTAGAGGACGGTGCGGATTCCCATCGGTGCTGGGTCGAGTCCGGCTGGAAGCGGTACCAGGCCACATGGAGTGCCCGTGTGGAGCACCAAGACGGTCCCGTCTGGGGGACCAGACACCAAGGCTTCGAGCAATCGACCGTCACCGGTGTGGACGTTCACAGTCTCGGCTGCGCCCATGCGATTCTCCGCTCTCAAGCTGGCTTGCTTTCGCAGGTAAGACGTCACCTCCGGTCCGAACTCATCGCGGATGAACGCGGACGGTGCGACAGATCGTATCGAGGAGTGGTGCCCCGCCCTGCGCACTTCGGTGACGGCGGCGACTAGGACAGCCCGGCCACGGGACGCCGCTCGCCCGACGCGATCCAAGGCCGGAACGGCTGGGTGAACGGCCCCGAGCCTCAGCGTCGCGCCAGACCCGGTTGCCGTGGCGGCCGGCTCCAGGCGGTCCGCCGCGGTGACGGTGCCGCGGCGGCGCGGGGCCGTCCGCCGGGTGCCGCTGGCAGAATCAGAGTTTGGTGAGCTTGGCGCACGGCGTCGTGATCCGCACGCAGCACGAACCGAAATCCACGACCAGGGTGGCGTCAACCTCGACGCCGATGACCCGGCCGAGGCCGTACCTGTCGTGGGTAACCTGATCCCGCACGGCGAACTGCTCAGCAGGTGGCGCGGCGGCTGGGGGAGCGAAGGGACTAGTGGGCAAGTAGCGCCGGGTCGCGGCGCGGGCTGTCTTCATCACTACCAGTATGCGCCTGCCGGCAGTGCGGCTGTCGGCAGTATGCGCTGCCAGGCCGTTTGCCACTGGTTCCGCCGGGCTGGCGAGTCTACGGGCGGACGGCTCGCTGGGCGGATGCACGGCGTTACCGGACCTCTCGCCGTATCTTCCCGGCCTTGTCAAGGACATCCAGTTCATCGAGATCGAGAGCGGACCGCGCAACGTCGGTTTCTGCAGCGGCGGGCAGGTATCGCCGGCTCTGAGTCGCGTCGGCCTTTCCGCTAGCCGCCCTGATGGCCAGCGCTGCGCGCGCGCTGCCTGCACGCCTCGATCTCGCTATGGGCGGCCGCCTGGTCCACCCAGGCGGAGATCTCCACTTCCTTTCCGGGCTCCAGCGCCTTGTAAATCTCAAAGAAATGGCGGATCTCCAGGCGGTCGAACTCGGGGACGTCGTCGATGTCGTTCAGGTGCGCCATCCGCGGATCGGTCGCCGCCACGCACAGCACCTTGTCATCGAGGCCCATCTCGTCCCGCATCCGGAACATCCCGATCGCCCGGCAGGAGATCAGGCAGCCGGGGAAGGTCGGCTCGTCGAGCAGGACAAGCGCATCCAGCGGATCACCATCATCGGCAAGCGTGTGCTCGATGAAGCCATAGTCGGCCGGATACCGGGTAGAGGTGAACAGCATCCGGTCCAGCCGGATCCGTCCCGTCTCATGGTCCATCTCGTATTTGTTGCGCTGGCCCTTCGGGATCTCGATGACTACCTCGAACTCCACGGTTTCGCTCCTTCGGCGCTCAGGTGACTGGCTGCGCTGCCTGGCCTGTGCCGGCTGGCATGCGTGGCCTCAGGCAAGGGATCCAGCATGTCGCGAAGGAGGCCTGTTGGTAAGCCGGCTCCATCGGGTGGCGCGCTGCCACTCAGCCTGCTCTGCGTTGCCGCTATCGGCAGGACGGGCTCGCGCTTGACAAAGTACGCAGATGCTCTGTATAGTTAGCACTATAACAACTATGAGGAGGAGCCATGACCGAAGCTCGTACCATGGGCCGCGACCTGCAGGACGAAGTCCTGAACACGGTCCGCAAGAGCCAGACCGCAGTCATTGAGGCGATCCAGGCCTGGACCAGTAAGGTCCAGTCGATCACCCCGGAGCTGCCGGAGCTGAACATGCCGTTCACCGACAAGCTGCCCAAGCCGCAGGAGCTCGTCGCGAGCGCCTACGACTTCGCCGAGCAGCTGCTGGCCAGCCAGCGGACGTTCGCTGAGGACGTCCTGAAGGCGAGCGCTCTACTGACGGCCGGCAAGAACGACGCGCCGACCACGAAGAACGGCGCCGCGGCCAAGTAACCCCTAGTCGCGCGGCGGGCCCGATGTGGTTCGCCGCGCGATCGTGGTGCTTGCGATACTGAGATCTCCTGCCTCGACCGCCTCGGCCACCTAGTCGTCCCGCCACGAGCCGGTGGGCCTGTCCGCGGATTCCGGCCAGTGCGCTGCGTTCTCCGGGTTGTGCTCCGCCGGACCTGCGCTGCCAGCACCGATGTTGCCCGGCCGCGCCGGACCTCCGGCATGCATATCTGAGCGGCGGCGCGGCCGCGTCTCCGGCTGCACACGGCCGGGACAAAATGGATCATGAATCCACTGATGCCTCCAGACCGGGAGATTATGCGCGAGAGCCAGGAAAGTGTATAGTTAAAGCACGCTCCGGACCCAGGCAGCTGCGCCGCTAAATTACACGGTTGCAGTAGCAAGGGCCCGGATTTTTCTTCTCCCGTACACCTACTGGTGCGGGCACGACACCGAGACTGAAGACAGCGGAAAGCTCGGGGGGATTTTGCCTCCGACCGCGATCTATTCAGCACGACTGACTACCGCGTAACTCAACTGATCACTGACCTTGGAGTCGGTATGGGCATTATCGCATGGATCGTTCTCGGTCTGGCCGCAGGCCTGATCGCCAATATGCTGATCCCCGGCAGGAGGCAGCAGGGCCTCATCCTGACCTGCGTGATCGGGGTCGTCGGGGCACTGGCCGGCGGCTGGGTCGCTACCAAGCTCTTCCACATCCATTCCTTGCAGGGATTCTTCAACCTTTCGACTTGGCTCACCGCCATCGTCGGAGCTGCAGTCCTCCTGCTCGTCTACCACCTGGTCACCAGCCGGTCCGGCCGGTCCAGCCGCCGCGGGTTCTTCGCGCACCGCTAAGAACCGCCAGGGCCGCACGCTGATTCGTGACTCCAGATGACCGGGCCGGCAAAATGGCCGTCCCGGGTGCATGAGTGCCGGATGCGCGTCCCCCGAGGCGGGCAAAAGCAGTCGGCTGATACGGATGGCACCGTCAGAATGACAGGGCAGCCCGCAAAGGACAGCGGCTGGGAATTCGGTGTATTACCCTCGTGAAAACTGGCGAATCAGCCGCTGATCATGGCACTTTACCGGTCACGTCCTGCGCCACGAGCCAGGCCGCGGCTGTACCTGCCCGGCTGGCTGCCGGGGCCTGGTAGCAGCCTGCCCGGTGAGGGTTTGCGTACCGTCGATAACGGCCTGGGCCAGGTCGGACAGGCGCAGGTTGCGGGCCCGGGCATGGTCCCGCAGCAGGCTGAAGGCCTGGTTCATGTCCAGGCCGAGCCGCTCGGCGAGCTTGCCCTTAGCCTGCTCGATGACGACCCGGCTGTTCAGCGCAGTCTGCAGCTGCTCATTCAGCGTGTCGCTGCGGCGCATGCCGCGCTCGTGCAGCAGGCTGATCGTGGCCACATCAGCCAGCGCCTGCCCGACGCGCACCTCGGCGGGCGGAAAGACTCCCGGGGCGGCGCGGAAGAGGTTCAGCGCGCCGATGACCTGGTCACGCAGCCGCATCGGCAGGGCCTGCACGGCGGCGAACCCGGCCTGGCGGGCCGCGGGCGCGAACCGCGGCCAGCGCGCCGCCTCGGCGGCCAGGTCCCCGGCGGTGACGGGCCGGCCCGGAAGCAGTCCAGGCACGGACCCTGATCGCTCTGCAGCTGGAACAGCTCCAGCAGCCGGGCCGCTTCGCTGGAGGCGGCCACCACCCGCAGCTCACCGCGCGGATCGGCCAGCAGCAGCCCGGCCGCGGAGACGTCCAGCAGCTGCACGCTGCGGTCGGTCAGCACATGCAGGAAGTCGATCACGTCGAAGTCAGCGACCATGGTGTCGGTCAGCTCAACGAACGTCTCCGACAGCAGTTGTCCGTCCATCCCCGCTCACCCTCTCACGTGCGGCAGCAGGATTTCTCGCGGGAGCGGCGGGCAGGCGGACGCCTCACCGCCCCGGGACAGGTCAGGGCGCAGCCGCAGACGGCAGCCGACGAGGTCGTCGGCGACGTCGGCCAGCCGCCGGTCATGGGCTTAAGCATAGGCGCCCAACCGCACGAACGCGTCCTCGATGCCGGTCCGAGCTGCTCGGTGAGCCTCCCGGTGGCCTGGTCAATCTCGGCGCGCTGCCGGGCCAGCTCCGCGGCCAGCACAGGCCCGCCGGGCGCGGGCACATCCGGCCGATGGTCCTCCTCCCAGGAGCAGCTGAAGCAGGCGCGGCCAGTACAAAATCACCGCCGCGGTGTCGGCCTGCCTCAGCACTCGCGGCGGCGTGCTCGGGCCGCCGCAGTTGGTGACTCCAGGTCAGTCAGATCCACGATGATGTCCCGTGCGCGGGACGCAACCGCAGCCGTAGCACTGGCGGTGCCTGCTAGGTGCACGAGACCTTGGGGTTCACGCCGACATAGTTGAGGGGGCCCGCGGCAATCGTGACGACGACCGTGCTGGTCTTGGCGCAGCTTGGGCGCGAGCTGGAGAAGTAATGGCGCTGGCTGGCCGCGACAGCGCCGATGATGAGCCAGATGACCAGCAGAAGGGATCCGATGCGCATTAGTGCCTCCGGGAGCGTCAGGTGGGACTAGACAGTGGCCTGGGGAATGGGATGGTGCCCGTCGTGCGGGGCGGGGCTTTCTGGTGGCGCAGAGCACGGCGCTCTTCGGGGTGGTTCCTCGCCAGATGCCGTCAGGGCGGCGCGCTCAGAAGTAGTGCCTGCGGCCGCCGACCGCGTGACCGGCCATCCCGAGCAGTGCGAGTATCACGCCTGCTATCAAGACGATGATGCCGATCGTCCAGATGATGGCGATCCCGGCGATGAACCCGATAATGAGGAGAATGACTCCGAGGATGATCAAGGGGGCTCCTGATGGCGGGCCGCCGTCCCAGGGCGGCGGCGGAAGATATCGCTGGGGTCACGTAGTGCGGGCTGCGGTTCCTGCTGCGCAGGCGAGGTCGCTTCTTTTCGTTACTGCGGCTGGAAACCGCGACAATGGCCACGGGAAGCCGGGTCAGCGGTTGAGGGCGTCCTTGGCTTTCTCTCCTTTGAGCTTGAGTTCGCCGGCCACCTCGCCGACTTTCCCTTTGGCTCTGAGCCGATTGTTTCCGGTGGCCTGGCCAGCGTGTTTCCTGGCCTTGCCCTTCACTATTTGGCCCGGTCGCTAGCCTTCTTGCCCAGGCCCATGGCCGGCTCCTTTCGCCGGCCTCTGCTCGTGTCTGCGGGCCGGCGCACGAAAAAAGCTCCGGACCCTTGCAGCGCAGCCGCGGTATCCCGCGGACGCACCAGCCACCGGGGTCTGGAGCAACACCCTCAATCTACCCCGCGAAGACTGGCGCGTATAGGGGCGCGGCCCCCGATACCGGCATTTGGTCACGGAGAGGGCCAGAGCGGGCCATGCTGAACTGGCCGCCTCGCAAGAAAAGGCCCGGTGCGGACGCGAGCCACGAATGCCGCGCTCCTACCGGGATGGGGCGATAGCAGGCGCCGGGCTAGGTCTGCGGCGAGATGGCTCACCAGCAGCATGCGGCCAGGTGACGCGCCGCGGACCGCCGCCCGGTCGGAATCTAGCGGCGCAGGTAGGTCAGGACCGCAAGGACCCTGCGGTGATCTTCCGGTGCGGGTGGCAAGCCCAGCTTGGCCAGCATGCTCCCGATGTGGGTTTCCACCGTCTTGGTCGACATGTGCAGCTGGCCGGCGATCGCATGGTTGGAGCGGCCCTCGGCCATCCGGGCCAGCACAGCCAGCTCTCGCTCGGTCAGGGTCTGCAGCGGGCTGTCTCGCCGCGGCCTGGCCACCAGCCGTGAGACGACCTGCGGGTCGATCACCGACTCGCCGGCGGCGACCCTGCGGATCGCGTCGGTGAACTGCGCGATGTCAGCGACGCGCTCCTTGAGCACGTAACCGACCCCGCGGGGATCATCGGCGAGTAGCTCGAACAGGTGCTCGGTCTCGACGTGCTGCGACATGACGACGACCGCCGTGCCCGGCCACTGGCGGCGGATCTGTATCGCGGCCTGCAGCCCCTCAGTGGTCTGCGTAGGCGGCATCCGGATGTCGGCGAGCACGACGTCGGGACGCAAGGCGCTGACGAGGGGGAGCAAGTGCGCTGCGTCCCCGGCCGTGTCTGCCACGTCCAGGCCGGCCTCGGTGAGCAGCCGGCGCAGCCCCTCGCGCAGCAGCACCGCATCCTCGGCGATGACCACGCGCAGCGGAGCCGCTGGCTGCGTCACGAGCATGGGATGTCCGCCTCCAGGCGAGTCCCGCAACCCGGCCGGGAATCGATCCGCAGCACGCCGCCCACTGACGCCACCCGGTCGGCCAGGCCACGCAGCCCGGATCCGCCCTCAGGCCGGGCGCCCCCGGCTCCGTCGTCACTGACCTGCACCAGGAGCCGTCCCGGCAGGTGCCGGATCG
Source organism: uncultured Actinomycetota bacterium (assembly GCA_963729365.1). Lineage (GTDB taxonomy): Bacteria > Actinomycetota > Actinomycetes > Streptosporangiales > Streptosporangiaceae > JASHPR01. The sequence continues at coordinate 601,759 of CAVSNQ010000022.1, read as the reverse complement.
TCACCTGCGCGCTGTCGGCCAGCGCATGCTTGGCGACGTTGGCGAGCGCCTCGGACACCACGAAGTAGGCCGTCGCCTCGATCGCGGCCGGAAACCGTCCCGACGGCACCGCGGCGATCGTCGTGGCGATCGGCGACCGCTCCACCAGGGACTGGATGGCCCCGGTCAGCCCGGTCTCGGTCAGGACGGCGGGATGAATACCCCGAGCCAGCTCCCGCAGCTCGACCAGGGCTTCCTGCGCCTCCTTTCCGGCCGACTCGATCAGCGACACGAGTTCGGGGTCGGCCCCGGCCGCGCGGCTGCGGGCCATGCCGAGGGCCAGGCTCAAGGTGACCAGGCGCTGCTGCGCGCCGTCATGGAGATCGCGCTCCAGCCGGCGCCGCTCGGCGTCGCCGGCCTGGACGATCCGCGCCCGGGAGGCGCGGACCTGCTCCAGCTGAGCTTGCACCTCGGCCTGGAGCCGGGAATGCTCGAGGGCCAGGCGGGCCGCGGTCACGGTGACCCTGACCAGATCCGGCTCGTGCCGCAGTTCCTCATGATGGATGAGCACGGCATCACCGGCCGGGTCCAGTGCCGTCAGCATGCGCCCGGCCGGTAGTTGCGCCGGGTCGACGGCCTGATCGCTGGTGTCCAGGTAGCGGCCATGGTCGGCTTCCCGGAAGGCCAACTGGAGGGCCGGGTCGCCCAGGGCATCGGCCAGCGCGTCACGGAGCCGGCCGGGCGGCGGTCCGGGCTCGAGGTCCACCAGCGCCGCTCCAACAGCACGCCGGGCCATTTGTGCCCGGACCATCCCGATCGCGTACGCGGCGGGCGCGGTGATCAGGATCAGCGGACCGATGCCGTACACCAGCAGATTGGAGAGCCCGAGATTAGACGGGGTCTGCAGGATGATGACGTACGCGCCGATCGGCACGGCCACCCAGATGAGCCGCGTCATCGCCCGGCGCGCATAACCACGGGCTGACCACCAGTGCCAGGCGACCAGGGCGACGACGGCCGCTGTCACGAAGATGCCGAAGAACGAGGCGACCGTGCCGACTGTGCTGTACAGCCTGGCGGAGCTGTCGGCCAGGAGCAGGTTGGCCGGGCAGGCCACGCCGCATCCGTTCGTGCGCGGATTCCAGAAGAGCATCTGGACGGTGTTGTTGCCGACGTTCCAGGCGTAGCTCCCGGCGACCACCGCTTTGTCGAGGCGGGATCGCAGCCGCCCGTACGGCCAGGCCAAGGCCAGATGCGCGAGGGATGCCTGATAGAGGGTCCCGGTCAGGTAGCCGATCGTAAACGGAAGCGGATAGTGCAGCCGCGTCAGCGCGGGCAGGAACCAGGCATAGCCCACGATCGTGAACAGCAAGCCGATCCGCTCCGTCGGATGGCGCTGCCAGGCGATCAGGCCCACCCCGAGATACGCCAGCAGGACCAGCGTCGGAGTGATCACGTAGATCGCCGGACCAGGCGGCTCCGGCCAGCTGTTGACATAGAACGTGACCACGCTGAAGGCGGTCACCGCGACCAGCCCGGCGATCAGCACAGCCCGCACCCGCCGGCTCATGGCGGGCTCGCGCCGAGGAAGCCGCGCAGCGCGGCTCCGGACAGCTGGTCTTTCGGCAGGAACCCGGCTGCCGGGCTGGCCGCGATCTGGCCGCCGAAGTCGCTGGCCTCGCGGGTGGACGTCAGCACGATCACCGGCCGGTGCTCCTGCTCAGCCAGTCGCCTCGCCACCTCGAACCCGTCGACGTCGGGCAGCTGGATGTCCAGGAGGACCAGGCGGGGCCGGATGGCCTGGGCCGTCCGCGTCGCTTCGGTGCCGCTGGCCGCCTCGGCGACCGTGAAGCCGGCCATTTCCAGCATCATTCTCGCGAATGCACGGAAGCCGTCGTGGTCGTCCACGACGAGGATGGCGGCTGAGGGTGGCACAGTTCCAGTGTCACACCGCATGGCCCACCTGGCGTCAGGGCTAGCCCCGACCCGCGTCAGGGCTAGCCCCGCGGCGGAAGGGGGGCTTGCCCCGATGACTGCTGTCCCGGGCGTCCCTAGCGTCTTGCCTTAGCTGAGCGCGGACCACCGCGTCGCTCGCTAGGGAGGGAACGCATGAACGCTATCGGGAGGCGCTGGACTGCGCCGCTGCTCGCCGCGATCGTGGCCACGTCCGCCGTGACCGCTGCGGCGTGCGGGGGAGGGGGAGCCCCCGCGGTCGGAGCGCCTCCCGCATCGCGGCACACTGCCGCGGAGCTGTCGGCGACGCTGAACTGGCTGGCCAAGACGAACCAGATATGGACAAGGAACGATTTCGCGCCGCTGAATCAGGTGACGACGGGTGAGGCACGCAGCGCCTACCTGGCCCAGAAGAACCGGACCAGGAGCGACCCCGGTCCTGGGGGCCGACCGCCGTTCCGGCTCACAAGCGTATCGATCACGGTGCCGTGCCATCATGGCCCGGCAGCCACGTTCGTCGCCTACGGTGACACCAACGTCTTTAGCCTTGGGCAGTCCATGCAGCCGGTAGCCCTGGTGTTCCGGCGGGCCGGCCGCGCGTGGAAGCTCGCTGCGATCGTGAATCAGTCTTCCGGTAGCGGCGATCCCGCCTGGCCGGCGCTGTGCCGGGCTGGAGCCGGGACCACGGCCCCAGCCGTCCTGGCGCCCGCGAACTACACGGCCGCCCTGGCCCGGACGCTGGACCACGCCGCGACTGGCACAACGGAGACCGCCGCTGCTGCGGCGCCATTCGCGGTGAACTCGTTCTTCTCAGGCTCCGGTTCGGTCAATGCCGAGTCCGCCACCGAGATCAGGCAGGACCGGGTCGGCGGGGCGACTCTATCTCAGCAGTTTGCCCCGACCGCCGACCCGACGCTCGCCCTGCCGCTAGCGGGCGGGCACGGATACTGGCTGGTCGGTGTCCTGACCCAGACCAACAGCTACAGCTCTGCGGCCGGCATCCGGAAGGCCACCTGGCCCGACGGCGCCTCCGTCGGGCCCGTTCGGCCAGTCATCGTGCACCACGAGATCGACACGTTCATCACCACCTATACGGCGACCGATCCGTTGCGTTCCCCGGGCGGCCGGGTCGTACTGGACGGCTTCTTCGGCTGGCCCCTGACCGCCGTGGCTAGCTAATGCCAGCCACTGTCGCTGAGTTGGCCGCCGGATTAGCAGCGGGCCTAGCGCCTCCGCCGCATGCGCGGCACCGCCACGATCATGACTACGACGATGATGACGATCAAGACGAGAAAAAACATGACCTGCTCCCCGGTCCTGCTCTGGACCCGCGGCGACCCGCTGGGCGATCCTGAAGACCCGCCCGTTGCGCCAGGGTTCGCGGGCCACGGTGTCCTGGGAGCCGGTGAGCTGGACTCGGGCGCGGGCCGCTGCCCGGCGGTGGCGTGCCCCGGCGGTGCTGCCGCCTGGTCCAGTCAGTGTGCTGGCTGGCGGTGCTGCCGGGACCGGGCGGCGTCGATCCCGGCGAGGAGCGTGTCGAGGCTGGCGGTGAATCGCTGGTCGCGGTTGTCGGCCCAGACGTGCTCGCCGAGGGCGGCGAGCGCGGGGAAGCGGTCAGGGGGGAGGGACCGGAAGAAGGCGTGCAGCTGGCGCCTGGTCGCGGTGTCCTGGACGCGCTGCTCGTTGACGGTGGTGCGGTCGCCGAGCGCGAAGCCGAGGGTGTAGTCGTAGATCAGCGAGAAGGCCAGGGCGGTCTGCCGGGCGGGCAGGCCGGCTTGCTGCAGCGGGGCGAGGAACGCCTCGGCCAGGTCGAGGGAGTGCGGCCCGAGGGGGTCGCGGGTCTTGAGCAGGGCGGCGATGCCGGGATGGTCCTCCAGGACCGCGCGCAGCCGCTGCGCGAGCGTCTTGACCTGCTCGGTCCAGCTGAGGGCGGGGTCGGCCCGGGTGTCGACCTCGGCCAGCACCCCGTCCACGGCGAGGTCGAGGAGCTGTTCTTTGCTGCGGACGTGGCGGTAGATCGCGCCGGGGACCACGCCCAGGCGGGCGGCGAGGGCGCGCATGCTGAGGGCGGCTGCGCCGTCGGTGCTGATGACGGTGAGGGCCTCGGCGACGACCCGCTCGCGGGTCAGCGCGCGACGGCGGCTTTCCGGGCCGTCGGGGGGGCTGAACCACAGCGGGTGCGGGTCGTCGCCGGGGGCTGCCTGCGGCCGGTTGGCCATGTCCGCCTCCGCGCACCGAGTTTGACTGTGAACTATGTGCACATTATAGTAAACAGTGTTACTCGGAAGCGAATGTCGTTCACCCGGACTGCATTTTTTCCCGGGTCCGCCTGGCCGCCGGCCCGGCGGGATGCATGAGGGAGAACGACATGACAGTCATGACAAGCTGGGATCTGTTCGATGACCTGCGTAATGCTCAGGACGAGCTGCTGCGCATGAACAGGATGCCAGGCCAGTGGCTCGGCCAGTTCGGCCAGCAGCCTGGCACCAGCCCGGGCGCGCAGGCGTGGGCTCCGTCGGTTGACATTTCCGAGCGCAAGGACGCCTACCTGGTGGCCGTGGAACTGCCCGGCGTCGGCACCGAGGACGTGGAGATCACCTTCCAGGACGGCCTGCTGACGATCCAGGGCGAGCGGCACCCCGCGCACGACCCCGCCGCAGAGAAGGTCTACCGGGCCGAGAGCCGCTACGGCGCGTTCCGCCGGTCGATCACCCTGCCCAGCCACGTGATGGCCGACGCCATCGAAGCCACCGCCCACAACGGCGTTCTGCAGATCCTGGTACCCAAGGCGACCGAAGCGCGCGCCAAGCACATCCCGGTCCGCGCCGGCACTGGCAAGGCCGCCGTAACGGGCAAAGCCGTGGTAACGGGCAAGGCGGCCAAGAACGGCGCCTGACGCCGCGGGCCAGGCGGGCCGCCGCCAAGACGCACCGCCCGCCCGATAAGACATCCCCTGCCGTCACTGCTCGCGGTGACGGCAGGAGATGCAGCTGTCCTGGTACCGGTTGCGGTGGCTGTCTTTCTGCCGCGCACCCGGTGACGGGCGATGCACAGCAGCGCCTGGGCGTGGCCGGTCCAGGACACCCCAGCCCGTCACCCTCAAGGGCCGGTCCTCGTTCCTAGAAACATTTTGCTAGTTTCCGGACACGTAGATAAGCTGATGGGAGGCACCGGGGCCAGCCGCCGAGGGGCGGCCAGCTACCACGGCGTCACCGGAGAAGAGGCGTTGGCGATGGTTGCCCTAGTGGTCATCCTGGTAATACTCGTCGTGGCCGGGCTCGTCACGGCCGGCCGTTCGTTCAAGGTCGTACAGCAGTACGAGCAGGGCATCATTTTCAGGTTCGGGAAGGTGCTGGGCCGGCCGCGCAGCGCCGGGCTGACCGTTATCCGGCCGTTCGGCGACCGGATGCAGAAGGTCAACATGCAGATCGTCGCGATGGCCGTCCCGGCCCAGGACGGCATCACCAGGGACAACGTGACCGTCCGGGTTGATGCGGTGGTCTACTTCCGGGTCGTGGACCCGATCAAGGCGACGATCAACGTGCAGAACTACATGTTCGCGATCTCGCAGCAGGCCCAGACCTCGCTGCGGTCGATCATCGGCCAGTCGGAGATGGACCAGCTGCTCTCCGAGCGGGACTCGGTCAACCGGGAACTGCGCCGGATCATCGACGAGCCGACCGAGGGCCCGTGGGGCATCCGGGTCGAGCGGGTAGAGATCAAGGACGTCTCGCTGCCCGAGAGCATGAAGCGGTCGATGTCGCGCCAGGCGGAAGCGGAGCGGGAGCGCCGCGCGCGGATCATCACCGCCGACGGCGAGTACCAGGCCTCCAAGCGCCTCGCTGCGGCGGCTAACGTCATGGCCCGCGACCCGGCCGCGCTGCAGCTGCGGCTGCTGCAGACGGTCGTCGAGGTCGCCGCGGAAAAGAACAGCACGCTGGTCATGCCGGTACCGGTCGAGCTCCTCCGGTTCTTCGACAAGTTCACCCCCACGGCGCCTGCGGGCGCGGAGAAGTCGGCCGCCGATTCGGCGTCACTCGCGGACTTCGGCGTCGAGGACGCGGCCGAGGCCGAGGCCGAGATCACGACCGGAGCGCCGCTTGAGATACCCGAGGTCCCGCCGATCCCCCAGCTGCCCATCCAGGCGAGCAACGGCAAGCTGGCCGCGGCCGCTGCGGGGTCGGCGCCGGGCGCAGTGACCCGGCACGACGACGACGCCGTGGACACGGGCGCATAGGCTCCGCCCGCCTGCCCTGGGCCGCCGCCGCCGCGGACTCCGGCCCAGGGCAGCCTGGGTGATCGCACGCTGCTGCGGTGGCGTTCTGCTCTCAGTATTGCTAACGTTAGCGGCTATGAGATCGATAGCAGCCGGGGGGCTGTCGATGGCGGTGCTGAGGCGGCAAGGCGGCGAGCTCATCGCCGACGGTGCCGAGCTGGAGAAGGCCGCGGGTCAGTTCGGAGAGTCTCGTTGAAACTCCTCGCAGTGATTATCCCCGTGCTAGCGGTGGCGGTCGGGTTTGTAGTGTTCTGCCTTATCGATCTCGCCCGGGCCGAGGAGGTGCGTTACCTGCCCAAGTGGGTGTGGGCGATCCTCTGCCTGGGCCTGGGGCTGTCAGTCCCGTGGGGCGGGATCCTTTACCTGTGGGTGGGAAAGGTCCGCCACCCGAAGCCGCCGCGCGGCAGCCGCACTATGCCGACGTAACTTCGCGGTGGTCCGTTGAGGGCTCGCGCGGCGACCGATCGCTTGACGCACGGGCGAGGAATATCGACGGCCGGTGCAGATTCTTAGGACTTGCCGGCCTCGTAGCCTTCGGTGAACAGGTCGCCTTGCGCGGCGCCGAGCGCGGATTTGTCGCCGCCGCGGCCGCGCAGGACGAAGGCGATGGCCACGGCGATCGCGGCGCCGGCGATGGGCCCGGCGATGTAGACCCAGTAACTGGTGAAGGTCCCGCTGGCCAGGTCGGGTCCGAAGGTGCGGGCCGGGTTCATCGAGGCGCCGGAGATGGGGCTGCCCCACAGTCCGGCCAGGGCGATGTAGCCGCCGACGCCGAAGGCGCCGATGACGCCGACGTTCTGGGCGCCCGATGCGGTGCCCAGGATCACGCTGACCAGGCCCGTGGTCAAGATCAGCTCCATCCAGAACGCGGCACCGGCGGAGTAGCCGGGGGCGGGGTAGTTGGACCCGTACTTGGCCGGGACGTTGATGATCGCGTGCAGGACCACGGCGGCCAGGGTGGCCCCGGCCAGCTGGACGATGATGTAGCCGGGCACCCGCCACCAGGGGAATTCGCGGCGCAGCGCGAAGGCGATGCTGACGGCCGGGTTCAGGTGCGCGCCGGAGACCTTGCCCATGAACAAGATGATGGCCATGACGGTCAGCGCGGGGGCCACGACGGCGGCGCCGTGGCTGATCACGCCGGGGAAGGCGTGGCCCATCATCCCGCCGCCGGCGGCGGCCAGGACCAGGAAGAAGGTGCCGAGCAGCTCGGAGAACAGCCGCCGCCACTCCTGGCGCGGGTCGTTGAAGTCGTTGATCCGGTCGATGATGCTGCGCTCGTAGCGAGCGAGCGGCCCGAGCGGGCTCGGAGTGGGCGCTTCTTGTTTCGCGGTCACGGCTGCCTCACATCGTGGTCAGGTTGCGGCGCCTGGTCCCGGGTCGGCCGGAGCCAGCAGGGGGAAGATGGTGGCCAGGAAGTTTCGCAGCACAGGCAGCAGCTGCTCGGGGGGCACGTCATCATTGGGGTCTTTGGGCAGGCCCTCGATCTCGATGTGGTTCTGGTCGGCGTACTCCCGTATTCCCTGGGCCAGGGTCTTGCCGAGCGTGGACAGGCTCGCGCCCAGGGCTGCCGCATCCTCCATGAACGCAGGCACCGGCCGCGGTTCGGGGACCGGCCAGGTGGCCGGGTCTCGCGGGGTGTCGAGGGTGAAGACGTGGGAGAACGTCGCGGCGGCGGCATCGCGTCCGGTGAAAGGGTCGCCCAGGCCCCACTGCTCGCGCAGCGTGGCGATCAGGGAGGTGTGCCGGTGCTCGCCGTTGAACACCTCGCCTTCGGCCACCCACGGCGACACGATGATGGCCGGCACCCGGTAGCCCGAGCGGTCGAACCCGAACCCGTGCTGCCCGGCCGGGGCGGACGGGTCGGGTGGTGGCACCGGGCCTGGCGGAACGTGGTCGTAGGTGCCGCCCGGTTCGTCCCAGCCGATCAAAAGGGCCGTGTTCCAGACGTTGGACCCCGCCGGGGACTGCATCGCCTTGTAGGCGTGGTAGATCCGGGACAAGAACGCCTCACCACCCAGGATCGACGACGGCGGGTCAATACTTTGGATCGCCATGCCGTGCCCCATGGCCCGCCCGCACGCCGGGTGGTAGTCGTTGTGCCCCACCCCCAGGGACGGCTCGATGAACGAGAAGTCGGGCAGGTCCCCGCTGGCGGCATCGGCCTCGAACTGGGCGAACGGCACGAAGTGCGTCGCGAACCGGTCCTTCAGCCGTGAGAAGTGGGCCAGGCCGGTGCCCGAGAGCCGCATCGGCTCGCTGATGTACACCTTCCAGGTCTTGCCGTGATCGTCGAGCCGGTTGAAGATCGTCTCGGCGGTGTTCTTCTGCACGAAGTTCTTGACCGGCGAGTTCACGCAGAATCCCGACGATGTGGCCGCGGTCCAGAACGACCGGTTGGGCAACGTCTGCGACGGGACCTCGCAGAACCAGTGATCGAACACCCCGAACCCGCGGGCCAGCCCGCTCAGCACCGGGATCTGCTCCGGGGTGAACCCGGTCATGATCTGCGAGTACTCCTCGTAGGTGGGCTGACGGCCCATCTCGGCCGTGAAGCAGCTGATGTAGTCGGTGACATAGCCGTCCATCGTCGGCACCTGGCCCGGCGCCGGAGCGTTGTAGGGCGCGGAGATCTCCGCGCCGAGCTCGAACCGGTTCTGCTCGTTCTGGATGTTGAACAGCTGGGTGTTGGTGTGCGGGTACTCCTCCCCGGAGTCGGGATTGGGGCTATCCATGTCGGTGGCCACCGTGTATGGCACCACCTTGCGGTCGGCGCCGTGTTCGGCCCACTCCGGGATCGGATTGGTGAGGTCCTTGCCGAGCACGCCCTCGAACGTCTTGCCGTCCCCCGGCCCGTACAGACGGCCCAGCACGTTATCCAGCGACCGGTTCTCGAACACCACCACGACCACGTGATCGAGCGCGTTATCCCTGCTCTGACCCGCCATTGCGAACCTCCAGCCTTTTGATGTGCGCCTCTTCTTACTGTCGGGCAAAAGCGATGCGGACAATTTCTTCCGGGTCGATCAGGTGGTCGTGGTTGTCGTCGCCAAGATCGATCTGGACCAGGTCGATCTTGCCGTTGAACTTGCTGGTATCGCCGGCGTAGTCGGAGGTGACCGGCATCCCGTAGTCCTCGCCGATGTCGGTGGTCTCGTCGGCGGAGAAGATCATCGGCTGGGTGGCCGGGACCCGTCCGTCGCCTGCCTTCTCGCCGTCGTAGTAGAGCGTGACGTTGCCGCCCTTGCCGAGGCCTCCGCCGTCGTAGGCGAATTCCATCCGGATCTGATGCTGGCCGGCCGGGATAGGCCGGGTGGCCTCGGTGATGAACTCGGCCATGCCGAGCACGTTGTAGACGAACTTGGCGGCGCCGTCCTTGGCATAGAGCGCCCACCCGCCGAAGTGGCCGCCCTGGGCGATGATGACGCCTTCGGCTTTGTCGGGGGCGGTGATCTGCGCGGTCACTGCGAACGACTTGTTCTTGATGCTGACGACGCTGTTTTCCGACAGCCGCTTCATGCCGGGGAACAGCAGCTGGGAGCTGCCGGTGATCAGCTGCGGGCGGCCGGCCAGGTCGGGGTTCATCCGCTCGGCGGCGCGGTCGTCAATCGGAAGCACGTTGTACTTGACTGCCTCGATCAGCCACAGGCGCTGGAGTTCGTGCAGCTTGTCGGGCATCTCCTTGGCCAGGTCGTGGGCCTGGGTCCAGTCGGCGGTGCCATCGTAGAGCTCCCAGACGTCGTCGTCGAACGCGGTCAGCTTGACCTGGCCCAGGACCCAGGGAGTGCGGTGCTTGGTTACGGCGCTCCAGCCCTTGTAGTAGACACCGCGGTTGCCGACCATCTCGAAGTACTGCAGGTCGTGGCGCTCGGGGGCGTCGGCATCGTTGAGGCTGTACAGCATGCTGGTCCCCTCCATGGGGGACTGCTGGACGCCGTTGACGAACGCGGGCTCGGGGATTCCGGCCGCTTCGAGGATGGTGGGGGCGACGTCGATGACATGGCAGAACTGCATCCGGGTTCCGCCGTGGCTGGTGATGCCGCGGGGCCAGTGCACGATGGTGCCGTTGCGGGTACCGCCCCAGTGCGACGCGACCTGCTTGGACCACTGGTACGGCGCGTCCATCGCCCACGCCCAGCCCACCGCGTAGTGGTTGTACGAGGTGGGTGTTCCGATCTCGTCGAGCTTGGACACCATGAACTCGGGCGTTTCGAGCTGCGCCCCGCCGTTGAAGTTCGCCATCTCGTTAAATGCGCCCTGCAGCGTGCCCTCGGCCGAGGCACCGTTGTCCCCGACGATGTAGAAGACCAGCGTGTCGTCCAGGACGTGCAGCTGCTCCAGGGTGTCGATCAGCCGGCCGATGTGGTAGTCGGTGTGCTCCAGGAAGCCCGCGTAGACCTCCATCTGGCGTTCGAGGACGGGCTTGATCTCCTCGGGCATGTCGTCCCAGGCCGGTATCTCCGCGTGCCGCGCAGTCAGGTCCGCGTCCGCGCTGACGACGCCGAGTTCCTTCTGCCGGGCGAGGGTGATCTCGCGCTGGGCGTCCCAGCCGTGCGCGAACTTGCCCCGGTACTTCTCCGCCCACTCTTTCGGCACGTGATGCGGTGCGTGGGTCGCCCCCGGGGCGAAGTACATGAAGAACGGCTTGTCCGGCATGAGCGCCTTCTGGGTGCGGACCCAGTCGATGGCGTGATCGGCGAGGTCCTCGGTCAGGTGGTAGCCCTGCTCGGGGGTCTTGGCCGGCTCGACCGGGTTCAGGCCCTCGTACAGGGCCGGGTACCACTGGTTGTTCTCGCCGCCGATGAACCCGTAGAAGTACTCGAAGCCCCCGCCGCCGGCTGGCCACATGTCGAACGGTCCCATCGGCGAGGACTGCCACACCGGTACCTCATGGCACTTGCCGAACTGGCCGGTGGAGTAGCCGTTCAGCTTCAGCGTCAGCGGCAACGGCGCCTTGGTGTTCGGCGTCAGCGACGTCTGGCCGGGCGCTGCGGTCGCGGTCTCGGTGATGCTGCCCATCGCCGCTGAATGATGGTTGCGGCCGGTCAGCAGCGCCTTGCGGGTCGGCGCGCACAGCGCCGTCGTGTGGAACCTGGTGTACTTCAGCCCGCCCTCAGCCAGTCTCTCCGCGGCGGGCGTGCTGCACGGGCCGCCGAAAGCACTTGACGCCCCGAATCCCACATCGTCCAGCAAGATGACCAGGACGTTCGGAGCCCCTTCCGGCGGCCGCAACGGCTCGACCGGCGGGAAGCTGGTATCCGGATCCCTGGCGTCATAGGTGACCAGGCCGAAGCTGGGCTGGTCGGGGATCGGCAACACGCTCCGCTGGATCTCGCGAGCCATCGCTCCGCTCCCTCTGCCTTCCTGACCAGGTGTTCAGGATCAGGTTGTGTGACAATCGCACGGCAAGTAACCAGCCACGACCCGAGACCGAGTTCCCTCGCAACGTGATCACAGCAGCCGAGCCCTGCAACGCACATCACCCCCTACGGGTGACGACTGAACGGCGTCACCCGTGCCGGAAACGGCCTGCTGAGCGCTGACTACAGCCAGCCCGACAACCCGCCGTTCTGACGGACCCTGCAGAGCGGACAACGCCAGGTCAGCGACCGCATCCTGCAATCTGTCCAGTTCGCAGGTGTCGTGGCGGCTGGCTAGGCGATGCCGTTCTAGCCGGATGACACGGACATGGTTCTCACACTGGCGTCAGCCCGGACCACGGAGTTCCGGGCTGACCCGGAACTCCGTGCCACAGCCCTTGACGAGGCAGGGACGCCGTGTCCCAATAAGGAACAGAACCGAACAGGATCTACCAGCTGCTGATCAGGCCGATCACCGCAGCCCTCCGGACCCAGCTCTGTGAATGGCGTCGGGTCGGCCGCACGGCTGAAGGGCGCGTTCGTGATGATTATCCCCCGGCGGGCCTTACACCTCATCGTCGTGGCGGCCTTGATCGCCGCGTTCGGGGCCCTGAGCTACACGGTCGCTGCTCCGCGCGCACACGCCGCGGCCGTCACGACGATCAGTGTGAATGGCACCAGCGCCGGAAGCACCTTCGGTGGCATCGGCGCGATCAGCGGGGGCGGGGGCAACTCGCGGCTGTTGACGAACTACCCGGCCGCGCAGCAACAGCAGATCCTCAACTACCTGTTCAAGCCGGACTACGGTGCCAGCTTGCAGATCCTCAAGGTCGAGATCGGCGGCGACACGAACTCCACCGACGGCTCGGAATCCAGCATTGAGCACACGTCGGGCTCCATCAATTGCAGCGCCGGCTACGAGTGGTGGCTGATGGAGCAGGCGAAGGCGCTCAATCCGAACATCAAGCTCTACGGGCTGGCCTGGGGTGCGCCCGGCTGGATCAGCGGCGGCTTCTGGTCCACCGGCACGATTAACTACCTGATCAGCTGGCTGAACTGCGCGGCATCCCACGGCCTGACCATCAACTACCTCGGCGGCTGGAACGAGCGCGGATACAACATCTCCTGGTATGAGCAGCTGAGGTCCACGCTAAACGCCGACGGCTACTCGGACGTCCAGATCGTCGGCGCCGACAGCGACTGGAGCATCGCCACCGACATCGCCGACAACTCCGCCTTCGCCAGCGCAGTATCGATCATCGGCGTCCACTACCCGTGCGCGGGCGGTGACGGAGGCAGCGCCGACAGCTGCCCGGCCAACTCGACCGCCGAGTCAACCGGCAAGCCGCTGTGGGCGAGCGAGAACGGCTCGCAGGACCTGAACACTGGTGCCCCGGCGCTGATCCGGTCCATAACCCGCGGCTACGTCGACGCGGACCTGACCGCCTACATCAACTGGCCGGTGATCGCGGCGATCTACCCGAACCTGCCCTACAACACCGACGGACTGATCCTGGCCAACCAGCCGTGGTCGGGAGCCTACAGTGTCGGCGAGAGCCTGTGGGCTACCGCCCAGGTGACCCAGTTCACCCAGCCGGGCTGGCAGTTCCTCAACTCCGGCTCGGGATACCTCGGCGGGTCCGAGTCCAACGGCAGCTACGTCACGCTCAAGTCGACCGACGGCACTGACTACTCGACGATCATCGAGACCACCACCGCCACCGCGGCGCAGACGGTCAACGTGAACGTGTCGGGCGGCCTGTCTACCGGCACCGTGCACGTCTGGGCCACCGACGTCGATTCGCCGGGCACGGCCGATTTCGTGCAGCAGGCCAGCATCACGCCATCGGGCGGTTCCTACTCGCTCACCGTGCAGCCCGGCTACATCTACACGCTGACCACCACGACCGGCCAGGGCAAGGGCACCGCGGCCAGCCCGGCCCAGAGCACGCTGGCCCTGCCGTACTCCGACAGCTTCGACAGCGACACGGCGGGCCAGCAGCCGCCTTACCTGTCCCAGCAGCAGGGCGCCTTCGAGGTCGAGCCGTGCGTGGACGGCCACTCCGGGCAGTGCGTCCAGCAGCAGGCGGCGGTCGAGCCCATCGAATGGGACAACAACGCCAACCCCTACACCATCGGCGGCAACCTGAGCTGGGCCAATTACACCGTCTCCGCCGACGCCCTGATGGAGCAGGCGGGCGCGGTGCAACTGCTGGGCCGGGCCGGCCTCCAGGAGAGCTTCTCGCCGGCCAACATCAACGACTACTACCTGCAGCTCAGTAATACCGGCGCGTGGTCGATCGTGCGCAACAGCACCAGCGGCACGCTGACCACGCTGGCGAGCGGCACGGTGACGGCTCCGGGCACCGGCACCTGGCAGCACCTGGCGCTGACCTTCAACGGCGGCAGCATCAGCGCGGCCATCAACGGCACCACCGTCGGCACCGTCACCAACACGGCCTACGCGTCCGGGATGATCGGCCTGGGCACCTCCGGCTATCAGACCGACCAGTTCGACAACCTGTCCGTCGCCCTGGTCGGCTCGGCGACGCCGACCGGCCCGATCGTCGCGGGCGACGACACCGCCGAGTGCGTCGACGTCAACGGCGGCTCCAGCACTCCCGGCACCAAGGTGCAGATGTGGGACTGCAACGGCAACGCGTCCTCGCAGAGCTGGACCATGGAGAGCAACGGGACCGTCGGCATCAACGGCCAGTGCCTGGACATCACCGGCGCCAGCACCGCCAACGGCGCGCTCATCGAGGAGTGGACCTGCAACGGCGGCGGCAATCAGCAATGGCTGGCGGTCAACGGCGAGCTGGTGAACCCGGTATCCGGCAAGTGCCTCGATGATCCGGCATTCAATACCACCGAGGGCACGCAACTGGACCTCTGGACGTGCAACGGCGGCTCCAACCAGCAGTGGTCGGTACCGTAGACCACATTCGACCGCCTGAGATGTTCCGTCGAGGTGCAGTGCGTTGATGGGAGTAGGCGAAGAGATTGCTTTCTCGGCAATGACTGAATCGCGCCGGCTCCAGACTTCGGTCATCGTCGTGGGGGGCGGACCGGTCGGCCTTGCGTTGGCTGCGACGCTCGGCAAGGCGGGCATATCCTGCGTGCTCTTGGAGCGCGGCCTCGAACCCTCGGCGATCCCGAAGGGACAGAACCTCACGGCGCGCAGCTTGGAGCATTTCTACTACTGGGATTGCGCTGAGGAGTTGCGTGCGGCACGCCTCCTGCCGCCGGAGTTGCCGATCGGGGGGATTACGGCGTATGGGAGTCTCGCAGGCGAGTATTGGTATGCTCCGCCCGGCCGCGAGACGGTCAGCGACTTCTACTACCAGCGGCACGAACGGCTGCCCCAGTACCTGACAGAGTCCGTCCTGCGCACGCGGGTCAAAGCGCTCGACTCCGTCGTCACGCTGTTCGGCTGGTCGGCAGCCCGCATCGGCATGGACAACGACGGCGTGCGCGTGACAGCGCTCGAAAACTCCAGTGACGCGCGCTGCGAGATCAAGGGCGCCTACGTCGTCGGGTGCGACGGAGCCCGTTCGATGGTCCGCGAGCAGGCAGGCATCACATGCAGCGGAGCTGACTTCGATCAGCGTATGGTCTTGGCGGTCTTCCGCTCGCGCGACCTGCACACACGCCTAGAGCGGTTCCCGCCGCGGACCACGTACCGCGTTCTGCATCCCGAACTGGAAGGATACTGGTGGTTTTTCGGGCGAGTTGACGCCGCTGAGACGTGGTTCTTCCACGCGCCGGTGCCCAAGGACGCGACGGTGGCGAATCTCGACGTCCGTGCCTTGATCGAGCGGGCTGCGGGGTTCCCCCTGGCCTGCGACTTCCAGCACGTGGGCTTCTGGGACCTGCGCGTCGACATCGCTGATACTTACCAGCGCGGCCGCGTGTTCATCGCCGGTGATGCGGCGCACAGCCATCCTCCCTACGGCGCGTACGGCCTCAACACGGGGCTCGAGGATGCGGTCAACCTCGGATGGAAGCTTGCTGCCGTGCTGGAGAAGTGGGGCGAGCCGCCGTTGCTCGACAGCTACACGGAAGAGCGGCGCCCGATCTTCATCGAGACAGGAGAGGCGATCACAGAGGGCATCGCGAAGGACCGCGCCTTCCTCGCGCGCTACAGCCCTCAGCGTGACCGCAGCGAGTTCGAGCGCGCGTGGAGCGGTCTGACATCGGGAGAGACAGCACCTCCGTCGTACGAGCCGCACTACGAGGGCTCGCCCATCGTGTGCGGACCCGCGGGCTCGACGTGCAGCGTCCGCGGTCACCACACCTTCGAGGCGCGGGCGGGGCATCACCTGGCGCCAGTGCTCCTGTCCTCGGGCCGGAACATCTTCGAGCACCTGGGATGCGGATACACCTTGGTCGCGCTGTCCGGCGACCGGCGGCCGATCGCGGCGTTCCAGGCTGCAGCGAGGGTTCTCCGGATACCGCTGCGAGTGCTCGTGGACACCTTTGACGAGGAGCGGACGGTCTACGGGTGCCGATTCATCCTCGTCAGGCCTGACCAGTACGTCGCCTGGACGGGGAACGACCTGCCCGCCGACCCGGCGACCCTCCTTCGCCGGGTCGTCGGAGGCTCCGAGGAAGGAGCGGCCCCGTAGGGCCGCTGCGATCTGCGGCTTACCGGCAAAACCGGCAGCTGGGTACGGTTAGCTGACGCCCGGTCATGAATGTCTGATGTGACGGTGTGCGGGCGGGCTGGGGTGCCCAGGCTGGCCGGTGAGCACGCAGCAGGCGCGCCCCGTCGACGCCGGGGCCCGGACAAGCAGCCCATCAAAATCCTGGGAGGAATGAAGACATGGTGGCTTGGGACCGCGTGACCGATACTGACGTATTGCGCGCGCTGCAGGAGTACGACCGGCTGGGACCGGAGCCGTTCTTCGCTGAGCATGGTTTCGGCCCCACCACTACTTATGACCTGGTCCAGGACGGACGGCGTTACCCGCCGAAAGCCATCCTGGGCACGGCGTATGAGTTCGCGACGGGCCAGCGCCTTGCCTCCGGCGATTTCGAGGGCGGAAAGACTGGCGCAGTCGCGGTACTCGGAAAGCTAGGATTCACCGTCCAGCACAAGGGGCAATCAGCCAGCTGAAGCTTTCGCATCGGGTTGTCGCTGTGGGGCGCGCGCCCTATGTGGAAACGGGAGGCGCTGACGGCACAGGCGCTCGAACAGGTCGGCTGCGTCCTGCCGTCTGCGGCCCAGGGCCCGTGCGCCGGGTGGTTGGGCCGGGCGCATGGGCGGGCCGGGGTTCTCAGTTGCGTCCGGCCTCGAGGGCCAGGTTGCGGGTAAGCGCGTGCAGCCCGCGGTGATGCCGTGGGCCGTCCTTGGCCAGTGCCTGGACGGTGTCGTCGACCCTGCCGGGGTCCTGGCCGATGATGACGGCGCTGCCGCCGGCGGCCACGACGTCGGCGGCGGTCTGGCGTCCCATCCCGCTGCTGCCCCCGACGACTACCAGTTTCTGCCCCGCGAAGACGGGCATGGCCATCGGCCGGTCAGGCCCGTCCGCGTCGTGGTTCAGGCCCGCGAGCCAGTTCATGCTCATGGGAACGTTCCTTCCGGTTGGGTGCGCTGACAGGCACGCCGGCTGCACGTTCACCGGCCAGCCTGGGCGGCCCAGCCCGCCCCCACACCGTCACATCAAACATCCGCCAACACGAACGCCAGGCCCTCTGGTGGACCGGGCACCGCGCAGATCCGTCTTGCTTCCGCCACCTGCTCTAGGACACGGCCGGACGACGAGATCGGACTTCCTCTGCCTGATCTTCCCGGCCCGTGACGACGACGGCGAAGGCATCGCCGCCTCCTGAGTCCCCGGCCACCTGCCCGGCCGGCCAGCCCGTGGCCGGCCGGGCAGGCCCGGGCGACTGTGCGGCCGGCCGCCTGGGATTACCACCCTTGACGGTGTGGCCTGCCGAGACCAGGCCGACGGTGGATCCGTGCTGATCAGCGGCCCCGCTGGTGAGGAGGAGTTGACTGGATATGGCCCCTATCTCGCGTGGCTTCCGAGGCCTGCGCCGGGCCCAGACCGGGCAACAAGGACGGCTGCCTCCGGGTCAGCACCTGACCGAGAGCTTCCCGGTATTGTCGGCCGGCCCGACGCCGCGCACGCCACCGGAGAAATGGACGTTCTCGATTACTCAGGGCGGCGCCACCAATAAGTCCTGGACGTGGCAGGAGTTCCAGGCGCTGCCGGCCGAGACCGTGACCGCGGACATCCACTGCGTGACCCGCTGGTCCAAGCTGGACACTCACTGGCGGGGCGTATCGGTGGACGCCCTGCTGGATCAGGCCGGGCCGGGTGCCTCGTACGTCATGGCCTTCTGCGACGGCGGCTACACCACGAACCTGCCGATCGAGGACGTCACCGGCGGCAAGGCGTGGGTGGCATTCGGTTATGACGGCCGCACCCTGGAACCTGAGCACGGCGGCCCCGCACGGCTGCTGGTGCCGCACTTGTATTTCTGGAAGAGCGCCAAGTGGGTCCGCGGCCTCGATCTGCGTGATGCGGATGAGCCGGGTTTCTGGGAGACCTACGGCTATCACATGTATGGGGACCCATGGCGAGAACAGCGCTACGCGGGCGACTGACCTGGCAGGTCGCCACCGTCACCGCCCGCGCCCGGGAAACGGCGAAGGTGGTCACCATCGAACTGGAACCCCCGGACTGGCCCGGCCACCGCGCCGGGCAGCACCTGGACCTGCGGCTGACCGCCGAGGACGGGTACAGCGCAGAGCGGTCGTACTCCATCGCTTCGGCGCCCGGTGAGCCGCTGGCCATCACGGTGGAACGTCTCGAGGACGGCGAGGTCTCGCCGTACCTCACCGAGGAGCTCCAGATCGGCGACCAGCTGGAGCTGCGCGGTCCGGTGGGCGGTTATTTCGTGTGGGAGCCCGGCGACGGCAGCCCGCTGATGCTGGTGGCCGGCGGGTCGGGCGTCGTCCCGCTGCGGTCCATCCTGCGGCACCGCAGCCGGACCGGCAGCGACGCCCGGGTGCGCTTGCTGTATTCGTCCCGGACGCTGCCCGACGTGATCTACCGCGAGGAGCTTGACCGCTACCACGACGGCACCCAGGTGACCTACACGCTGACCCGCGCCCAGCCACCGGGCTGGACCGGGCACCGCGGCCGGGTCGGCCCGGTGCTGCTCGCCCAGGTCGCTTGGCCGGCCACAGCCGATCCCCTGGCCTTCGTCTGCGGACCGACGAACTTCGTCGAGGACGTGGCGGCCGGGCTAGTCAGGCTCGGCTATCCCGCGGAGCGGGTGAAGACCGAGCGGTTCGGGGCGACAGGGACCGGAGAACACTGATGGATGCACTCGACGGTAACGCGATCGGCGGCCTGCTGATCGACGTCTTCGGCACCGAGATGACCCCCGCGAGCAGCACCTGCGGCACCTGTCGTACGACCAGGCCGGTGGCCGAGCTGGTTGTCTACCGGCAGGCGCCGGGCACCGTTGTCCGCTGCCGGACCTGCGGGAGCCTCCTCATGGTCTTCGTCAAGGCGCACGGCGTGATCTGCGCTGACCTGACCGGGCTGGCTAACCTTGGCCAGGGCAGAACCGGGCTCAACTCCTGAAACCCGATAGCTAACAGGTCAATAAGCGCGACCAGCTAACGGGAGGGTCGGAGCGCGGATGGCTATTGGCCGAAGGCAGCCTGGCGACGGCGCGCTGGCTGACGTTCGTGCGAATATGGGCTATGCGGCCTGCCGGGAGCTCGGAGTCCGTTGCTCGCCGCGACGCTGGTCCTGGTGCGGGAGGAGTTGTTGGCCGTCCGGGGCTGTGGGAGCGGCTGGAGGAGTCGGCGCGGGTGACGGTGGTGTCGGCCCCGCCGGGCAGCGGCAAGACGGTGCTGCTGCGGTCCTGGATCGGTGAGGCGGGCCTGGCCGAGCGCGCGGCGTGGGTGGCGGTCGAGCGCGACGAGCGGGATCCGCAGCGGTTCTGGCTGTCGGCGCTGGGCGCGCTGCGTCAGACGGTCCCAGGGTCGGCGCTGGTGCGCACGTTGACGGCGGCACCGGATCTGGACGGGTGGGCGATCGTAGAGCGGCTGCTGAAGGACCTGGCGCCGCTGGAAGAGCGGCTGTGGCTGGTGATCGACGACCTGCATGAGCTGGTGTCGGACCAGGCCCGGCGGCAGCTGCAGCTGCTGGTGATGCGCGCGCCGACGGGTCTGCGGTTCGTGCTGGCCACCCGGCATGACGTGCCGCTGGGCCTGCACCGGTTGCGGCTGGAGGGCGAGGTAGCCGAGATCCGCGCGGACGACCTGCGGTTCACCGTGGCCGAGGCGCGGGCATTGTTCGCCGCGGCCCGGGTGGAGCTTTCCGGGTCGGCGCTCGCGCTTCTGGTGGACAGGACTGAAGGGTGGGCGGCGGGGCTGCGGCTGGCGGCGTTGTCGCTGGCCGGGCACGAAGATCCGGGGCGGTTCGCGGCCGAGTTCTCCGGCAGCGAGCGGACGGTGGCGGAGTATCTGCTGGCCGAGGTGCTGGACCGGCAGCCCGAGGAGGTACGGCTGCTGCTGCTGCGGACCTCCATCCTGGAGCGGGTCAACGGGGAGCTGGCCGACCTGCTGACGAGAGGTTCGGGCGGGGAGCGGGTGCTGCAGGATCTGGAGGAGGCGAACGCGTTCGTCGTGTCGCTGGACGCGGCACGGTCCTGGTTCCGCTACCACCACCTGTTCGCCGACCTGCTGCAACTGGAGCTGCGCCGCACAGAGCCGGGTGAGGTCACCGCGCTGCACGGTACTGCCGCGGCCTGGTTTGCGGGGCACGGTTTCCCGGTGGAGGCGATCCGTCATGCCCAGGCGGCGCGGGACTGGGGGCTGGCGGCCCGGCTGCTGGCCGACCACTGGCCGGGACTGTATCTGGGCGGGCAGGCCGCGATCGTGCACGCGTTGCTGGCCGGGTTTCCTGCCGGGGCCCGCGCGGCCGATGCCGAGCTAGCGGCGGTGGCCGCGGCCGATGAGCTGGAGCTGGGGTCGCTGGAGGCGGCGGAGCGGTACCTGGGGCTGGCCGAGCGCGAGTCGGCGTCGGTGCCGGAAGACCGACGCGGGCAGGCGCAGGTGCTGCTCGGGGTGGTCCGGCTGCTGCTGGTCGCGCGGAGCGGCAACTTTCCGGCGCGGGCCGAGGAGGCGCAGCGCCTGCTGGCGGTGGCCGAGGCCGCGGAGGCGGCGCGGCCTGGGCTGGGTGAGGATCTGCGCGCGTTGGCGCTGATCGAAATCGGCGACAGCGAGACCTGGACAGCCCAGCCCGACCAGGCAGAGTCGCATCTAGAGCAGGCTCTCGCGCTGGCGCGCCGGATCGGGCGGCCATATCTCGAGTTCATGGCCCTGGTGTACCGGGCGGAGATCGAGCTCACCCGGTGGCTTCCGCGAGCGGCGGAGCTCAGCAGGCAGGCGATCGACCTAGCCGAGCGGCACGGCTGGACCGACGATCTGTTCGCCGGCTTCGCCTCCATGACGCTTGGGTCGGCACTGGCTTGGCAGGGGCGGCTGGACGATGCGGAGGCCTGGGTGCAGCGCGCCGAGCGTACTTTCAGAGCGGAAGCCAACCCTGCGGCGGCAATGGGGGGCCAGTACGTCCGCGGGCAGCTCGAGCTCGGGCGCGGCCGGGCCGGCGACGCGCTGGCCGCGTTCCGGGCCGCCCAGCGGCTGGCCGGGCTGCACCCGCTGGCCAGGCCGCTGCGGGCATGGCTGGTGCGCGCCCTGGTGCGCCTCGGCGAGACGGAGCATGCCGAGCAGGTCCTGGCGGGCCTGGGCGACCGCGACCGCGAGCGCGGGGAGATGCGCATCTCCGCTGCGGTGCTGCGGCTCGCCATGGACGATCCGCACGCGGCGACCATGGCTCTCGGGCCGGTCCTGGACGGATCTGTCCGGGTGGGCTGGCGGTCCTGGATGGTTGAGGCTTTCCTGCTCGAGGCGATCGCCCGGGACGCGCTCGGCGACCCGGCCGCCGCCGGACGGGCCCTCGAGCGCGCGCTGGACTGCGCTGAGCCCGACGGCGCACTGTTGTGGTTCCTGCTGCACCCCGCGCCCGGCTTGCTCGAGCGCCAGGCCCGGCAGCGCACCGCGCACGCCGCCCTGTTGGCCGAGATCCTCGACCTGCTGGCTGGGCCAGGAGGGCCAAGAGGGCCAGGGGGGTCCGGGGCGATGGCATCCCCCCGGGCGCGGGCTACCGGGGGGTCGCCCTTTCGGGGGCTAACAGAGCCGCTCAGTAAGAGCGAGATCCGCGTGCTGCGCTACCTGCCGACCCACCTGTCGGCGCCGGAGATCGCCGCCGAGCTGTCCGTCTCGACGAGCACGGTCAAGACCCACATGCGCAACCTGTACGCCAAGCTCGGCACGCACCGCCGGGCTGGGGCCGTCGAGTCCGCCCGCGCTCTGGGCCTGCTCGCACCATCCGCACGCCAGCGCTGACTTAGGGGCCTTCCGCGCACCAGGGGCCCTGAGCGCCGTCAGGAATCATCCGAATCGTGCGTTGGCCGCTCATCCTGACGGCGTCCAGGCTCGCAACGAGAGCTCGATCGAGTGAGAGGAGTTGGCATGAGATCCGTTACTTTCGGGGCCGCCGCCGGCCGCTGGCTCTTCCCATGACTGATGGCGACGTGACCGGTGCACGCAGCGGGCGGCGGCCGCGACAGTACGAGATCTGGGTACGCGGCCACCTGGGCGAGACGATGCGTTCCGCGTTCCCCGCCCTGCGGGCTCAGGCGCGCGGACAGAACACGGTGCTGACCGGAGCGCTGCCGGATCAGGCCGCGCTGCACGGAGTGCTCGCCGAGATCGAGGCCCTCGGGCTTGAGCTTCTCGAAGTCCGCCGCCTGCCGCCGCGCTGACGCGATGACCATCGTGGTCGCCCATGAAGGACGACGACAAGCCGGTCGGACCCGCGGCCCGCCGCAAATCCTCCGGATCGTACGAGGCGGGTTCATCCGGCCGAGTACCAGAGTTGGCACTGGTGAGGGACGGAGAAAGCCACCTCGACACCGCTGCGGACCATATCCGCGGCTTCCTCCAAAGGACGCTGTCATGACCGGATCACTGAAAGATCAGACCGTGCTCGTCATCGGGCGGGGCAGCGGGCTCGCCCGCGCTGTTGCCCTCGCCGCCCTGGACACCGGAGCGCACGTCATCGCCGCCGGCCGCGACCAGGAAACACTGGCCGCCGCCTACGCCGGCGAGCCCGGTGTCAGCACCGAGACCGTCGACCTCACCGACGAGGGCTCCATCGCCGCTCTCGGCGAACGGCTCGGCTCGGTCCACCATGTCGTCTCGACCGCCTCGGCGCGTGCCCGTGGCCACGTTGCTGACCTGGACCGGGACGCGATCCGGCTGTCCTTCGACACCAAGGTGATCGGCCCGCTGATGCTGGCCAAGCACCTAGCCCCCCGCATGACCCAGGGCGGCTCGTTCGTCATCTTCTCCGGCGTGGCCGCGGCCAAGATCGAAGCCGGCACCCTGGGCGTGGCCATCACCAACGCCGCCGCCGATACCCTGGCCCGCTCGCTGGCCCTGGAACTGGCCCCGATCCGGGTCAACGCCATCTCCCCGGGTGTGATCGACACCGGCGCCTGGGACGCCTTCGGCCAGCAGGGCAAGGCCGACTACTTCGCTGACATCAGCGCCCGCAACCCCGCCCGGCGGATCGGCACCTCCGAGGACATCGCACAGGGCGTCTTGTTCGCCCTGACCAACACGTTCCTCACCGGCCAGACGCTGCACATCGACGGCGGCGAGCCGCTCACCTGACCACATCTGGCCGGACCGCTTCGCCCTCTTTGTTACCCACCATCGCGGGGCGGCCGGCCTGCGGCCTGCTAACGAGGTACCGACATGACAGCGACGATCAGTAACTGCCCATGGGAAGGACGCGCGGAAACCGCTCGCCCCTCGCGCCCGGCTGAGACACCCATGCGCGGGCGGTCGACAGAACGGCGGACTTTGGGCGCGCTCCTCCGGCGTGCCGAGAAGGGGATCGGGGGGGTGCTTCTGGTTGACGGGGAACAGGGAATCGGTAAGTCGCTTCTGCTGAATGAGTGTGAGCTTGAGGCTGGGGCCCGGGGGTTTTCGCTAGCGACTGGGGCAGCGGACCAGCTCAGCCAGACGATCCCGTTTTTCGTGTTGCTGACCGCGCTGCGCCAGCCGCTCACCAGGAGCGGGAACCAGCAGGACAATCCGAGCGATGCGACCTCCTCCCGGATCGGTGAGCTGCAAGCGCACCTGATACAGCGGGCTGCGGTGGCTCCAGTCCTGGTGAGCCTGGACGACCTCCAGTGGGCAAGCCAGGCCACGCTGCTGGCCCTGCGGGTCCTGCCTGGCCAGCTGGCCCGGTATCCGGTGGCCTGGGTCCTGGCCCGCTCGGATACGCAGGGGGGCAACAACGCAGATCTGCTGTTCAGGGTTCTGGAACGGGATGGTGCCACCCGTCTGGCTCTCGCCCCGCTCAGCGGCGAAGCCGTGACCGACCTGCTGACGGAAGCATTCGGCGCCCGGCCGGATGAACGACTGCTGGCCTTGGCGGCCGGGGCCGGCGGCAATCCATCGTTGCTCACCGAGCTGATCGGCGGCCTCCGCGACGAACGGGCCGTCCACGTCACTGGCAGCCAGGCCAGCTTGGCCTCCGCTGGCTCGCCATCCCGCATTAATCGCGTTGCCGCGCAAAGGCTGGACGGCCTCAGCGCAAAGGCCCAGCATCTCCTCAAGACCGCGGCCGCGCTGGGCGGGTCATTCCGGCTAGCAGACATTGCCGAGATGCTTGGTGATACGCCCGCCGGGCTGCTGCCCCTGGTCGAGGAGACGCTCGCGGCCGGAATCGTGGTGGCCGATGATGCGGCCTTCTCGTTCCGCCACCCGCTGCTCGGCCGCGCCGCGGGCGACATGATCCCGCGGCCGGCGCGCAGCGCGCTGCACCGCCAGTTCGGGGAGATGCTGCTACGCCGCGGGGAACCTGCGGCTGCCGCAGCCGGGCATCTGCTCGAAGCCGCCAGCACCGGCGACCACGCGTCGCTAGCCGGACTGGACAAGGCGGCGGCAGAGCTCCTGCCTTCGTCTCCGCAGACCGCAGCCCGCCTGGCGCTACGGGCGCTGGACCTGACCCATCCCGACGATCCGGGCACACTGTCCCGGTGGGTGGCCGCCGCCGAAGCTTGCACGGCCGCCGGGCGGCTCGAACAGGCAACCGGCCTCGTTGAGGATGGGCTGGCGCAGCCAGTGCCGCCGGTGGCCGAGGCCCGGCTCCGGTGCGCCCTCTCGTCCATCCTGTGCGCGAGCGGCCAGCCGGAGCGGGCCCGTGGCCAGGCTGAAACGGCACTTGCCCAGCCGGAGCTGCCAGCGGACTTGCGTGATGACGCCCTGACGGCACAACTGCAGGCGCTGGCCGGGCGGTCTGACGACCAGGCCGCTGAACGGATAGCTGCGGGGATACTCAGCGTGCCGAGTCAGCACAACAGCCAGGCAATCACGGCGGCGCTGTTCACCCGTGCACTGATCGCCTGGGACAAGGGGCAAGTCAGCGAAGGACTCGAGCTTCTCCATGAGGCCGCCCGCCGTGGCCGCGGCGTCTCTGCCGATGCCCGCCATGTCCAGCCCCTCCTGGCCCTCGGGGCCACCCTGGCCGACCTGGGCCGTTGCGGCGAAGCGGAGAAGGTGATCCAGGCGATTGACCGCGAGACGCTGCGCGGCATACCAGCGCTAACAGTGCTGTCGATCCTGGATGCACGCCTCTGCCTGGCCAGCGGCAGCCTGGGCCAGGCCACCGCCGCGGCTCACGCGGCTGTGGCTGCCGCCGGGCCGGCACGCAGCTACGCTTCGCTCGCCCATTGCCTGCTCGCCCTGATCGCGCTGCGCCAGGACGACCTCGCGACCGCGGGCCATCACCTGGCCAGCCGTCCCGCCCCGATACCGCGGACGGCCGCAACTTACGCCCGGTCCGCGGTGAGCATGGCGCAAGCCAGGGTCGCTGAGGCGCGAGAGGGTCCTGCCGTCGCCATCGGCCATTTCCGCGGTGTCTGTGCTGATCTTCAGCACCGTCCGGGGGTGCTGCTCGGCGAACCGGGGATCCCGGCCTGGCTGGTGCGCACTGCGCTCGCCGTTGGCGACCACGGCCTGGCCGCGGAAGTGGCGCGCGCGGCCAATGCCCTCGCGCGACGTAACCCGGACATTCCTGCTATCACCGCCGCTGCAGCCCACAGCCTGGGACTGCTGAACCACGACTCAGCGCAGCTAGCCGCTGCGGCAGCGCAGCACACAGACCTATGGGCGCGGGCCTCCGCTGCCGAAGACCTTGGCGTCCTGCTGGCCAGCCAGGCCGGCAAAGACCTGGCCATCACATATCTGAATGAGTCCATGGAGACATATGGGCGAGCGGGAGCCGCCGCCGACATGGCTCGCATCCGCCGTCGGCTTCGAGGGCTCGGTGTCCGGCGCCGTCATGGGACGTTTTCCGCCGACCGGCCGGTCAGCGGATGGGAAAGCCTCACCGATGCCGAGCGCGAGACCTCAAAACTTGTCGCGCAAGGGCTGAGCAACAGGCAGATCGGGAGCCGCCTCTACATCAGCAGGCACACCGTCGCTTTCCACCTCCGCCGGATATTCAGCAAACTCAACATCGGCTCACGTGTCGAGCTCACGCGGATCGTCATGGAGCGGGCGCGGCAGCCCGAATCCGGCTGAGACCGCGCCGGGGACCGATGGGGGTCTCGGCGGATCACGCGCAACCCGGGCGGCAGGCCACGCGGCCCGACCTGTCGCTCTTCAGCACCGTGCGGGGGTGCTGCTCGGCGAACCAGGGATCCCGGCCATGCTGGTGCGCATCGCGCTCGGCTCAGTGTTGGGTGGCGGGGGTTGCGGGGTGGGGGTGGGGTGGTTGGAGTTGTGGGGGTGTGGCGTGGCGGTAGAAGTTGGGGGTTTGGTGGAAGTTGTTGTAGTAGCGGTGGAAGACGGGGGTGGTGGAGGGGGCGGCAGGGGGGACGATCCAGGTCCAGTCGGCGGGGCAGGGGCGGCCGTGGCGTTGTTCGCGGTCGATGTGCTGGAGGAAACGGGCGGATTCGGTGTGGTGGTCGGAGATGGTGACTCCGGCGGTGGTGTAGGAGTGCAGGACGGCGAGGTTGAGTTCGGTGATGGCTTTGTCTTTCCAGAGGGTGCGGTCGGTGGTGGTGGGCAGGCCCATGTGGGTGGCAATGGCGGGGAGCTGGTTGTAGCGGGCGGTGTCGCCGAGGTCGCGGGATCCGATTTCGGTGCACATGTACCAGCCGTTGAAGGGGGTGGCGGGGTAGGTGATGCCGCCGATGGCCAGGTACATGTCGGTGATGGCGGGGACGGCGTGCCAGCGCAGGCCGAGGCCGGTGAACCAGGGGTAGTGGGGGTGGGTGAGAGGGACTTCGAGGATGGCGTCGGGGGGCAGGTGGTGCAGGGTGAGGTGGCCGTGGGTGTCCTGGATGATCAGGGGGAGGATGTCGAACCGGCCGGGGGGGTGGCCGCCGGGCCAGCCGAGGTCGGTGGCCAGGCGGGTGGTGTCGAGGTTGGCGGGGTCGCCGAGGGTGCCGTCGGGGGTGGGGTAGCCGGCGTAGCGGATGAGCTGGGCGTTGAGGATGCGGGGGCCGGGGCGGCCGGGGGTGTCGGGGGCGAAGATGGTGATGACGGGGCGGATCCGGCCGCCGTTGGTGGCTTCGTGCAGGTGGGCGGCGGATTCGGCGGCGATGTCGGGTGCGGTGGTGATGTGGCGGCGGTCGCGGACGCGCAGGCTGTGCCAGTAGAGGCGGCCGATGCAGCGGGCGCTGTTGCGCCAGGCGACGCGGGCGCCGAATTCCAGTTCGGCGGGGGTGTGCTGGTAGGTGCCGGTGGTGTCGATTTCGCGGTGGACGTGCCAGAGCCGCTGGTCGGGCGGCCCGGCGCGGTTCTCGATGTGGAACTGCGTGATGAACCGCTCGGCGCTCTTGTGCAGACGGCCAACGGCGAACGAGTCATCGACCGGGCGCAGGTCCCTGGCGACCGCATTCGAGTCGTCGACTGGGCGCAGTCGCCAGGCGACCGCATTCGAGTCGTCGACTGGGCGCAGGTGCCTGGCGACCGCCTTCGAGTCGTCGACTGGGCACAGGCGCCTGGCGACCGCCTTGCTGGCCCCCGCGGCCTGCACGCCGTCGGCGTAGCTCTCGGTGGCTAGCGGCGGTGCGGCCACCGGCGCGGCCAGGAAGAATTCCGGCTGCCTGATGTGCTGCTGGTGCGAGCGGGCCTGGTGCGAGCGGGCCTGGTGCGAGCGGGCACGAAGCCGGCCGGGCGAACGTGCGCGAGATCGCGTGACCATGACCAGCGCGGCGAGCGCGGCCGACGGCGCGGCGGCGAGCGTTCCCGTCTCTGCGAGCACCCAGACGGTGATCACCGGCTCTCCCCATACGGGGACGGGGTGGCGGTGGCTGTCGGCGACGGGACGCTGCTCGGGCTCGGGCTCGCGCTGGGGCTCGGGTCAGGTGTCGATGTCGGAGTCGGGCTGGGGCTCGGGCTCGGCGCAGGCTTCGGAGTCTGGCTCGGGTTCGGGCTCGGCCGCGGGGTCCGGGCGGGCGGCGGAGTCGGTATAGGCGGATGCGACCCGGGAACCGGCAGTGTCGGCGCCGGATGCGACGCTGGGCTCGGTGCGAGGGCAGCAGGCGATCCCAGCTGGGCGCCCCCGTGGCGATGGCGAGGCGGGCGGGCGCTGCTCGCCGTGAGCGCCGGCAGTGGCAGGCGCTGCGGCAGCGCGACGTCGCCGCCCCGTGACGCGCGGGGAGGGTGGCCCTGGCCGGTGACCCGGGAGTCGATCGTGGCCGCCGCCCCGGCGAGTATGGCCAGCGTGACCGCGACCGCCAGTCCCCAGGACACGGCCCCCGCCGGGAATCCTTCGGCCCACGCTCGCCATGTCACGACGGGCGCCTGCCGGCGGACCTTCAGCCCGGCGTACAGCGCGATGCCAGCCGCGCAGGTTAAACCGCCGGCCGCTGCAAGCACGATCGCTGTCATGGCGTCAGCCCGGATCAACAGAGCGCCAGCCGGCGAGCCAGTCGTCCCGCGGCAGCGTCACTGCGTCAACGTGCACGCTGGTGAGGCCGTACCTCTCGGCCTCACCCGGCCGGATACACCGGTAGTGCAGTCCGGTGGGGCACGGATTGATACGACTCCCAGGATCTCCGGGACCTGGTTCGGCCAGGTACCCGAACCTCGGTCCGCAGTTGCGGCCGTCCGGCCACCGGGGATCAGGAATACGCCAGTGAGAATCCGTGGGGACTCGACCTTGGTTCAAACTCACGGAGACCTCCCCGCTAGCCCCGAGCACGTGCTGTGCCCTTCCGCAGCGGCCCGCCAGCGACTCCCGCTGCCGGGGACTGCAGCACGATCATCTGCTACCAGCCTGGACGCTTCTCTTGCACTCGCCTTGATGCTTGCCTTGCACCCCAGGTCACGGCCTTGGCCGGCCCGGCTCAGTTGCGCGAGCCGACCGGGGAGGCCTCGCCGGATAACCGCACTCTGCTGCCGGCTTTGCCGGCGAGCCGCAGCGTGTCATCGGCGCAGGTCTCGACGAGCCTGGCGATGAGCGGCGGGAGCGGGCCGCCCGCGGGCGCGGCGCCGGTCACCAGGACCCGGACCCGGATGGCGTGCCGGGCGGCCTGGGTGGCGCTGGCGTCGCCTCCTTCGGCCAAGGCCGCGAACGCCGACGTGAGCTCGCCCAGGGCTTCGCGCAAGGCGGGGGAGTGCGGCTGCTGAGCGGGGCGCGTTGGCCGCGGAGCACCCTGTTCTTGGACAGCGATACGCCGCCGCGGTGGGAGCGAAGAACGGCTGGTGATGGCCGAGCAGGGTATGCGCGATATACCAGGCCAGCCCGGCGGCGACGGGGGTCTGCACGATGCTCCAGCCGGCGTCGGTCACCCGCCGCTGGGCTCCGCGGACGGCTGAGGACAACGACGAGCCGGACCGCTGGACCCCGGTCTTGATGCCGGAGGCGGTTCGCTGACCCGGCTGAATCAGACTTAGGGTCAATGCCCTGGTTGACTGGCGTTCGCCGCTGCGGCGTACCGCTCGATGAGCTGGGCGGCGATCGCATCGAGGTCTTCCCCGATGTAGTCCGGCTGCGGGCCGACGTCGAGCGGGGCGTTGCCCTCGCGCAGGATGAGCGCGGTCTGCCAGCCGGCCGCGCCGGCCCCGATCGTGTCCCAGACGTGGGACGCGATCAGGCAGATGCCGGCCGGATCGGCTTCGAGCGCGGCGGCCACCCAGTGGTAGGCCTCCGGCGCGGGCTTGTGGCGTCGCACGGTCTCGTCGACGCTGAACCGGCGCTCGAACACGTCGATCACGCCCGCGTGCTCGAGCTGCCGCCCGGAGATCTCCAGCGTGTTGTCGGTGAGGGTGAACAGCCGGAAGCCGTGGTCGCGGAGCCGGCGCAGGGCCGCGGGGACCTCGGGATGGGGCGGCATCGTAGCGAACCGGCTGGTGAGCTCGGCACCGTCGGCGTCGCTGATCGTGATGGCGCGGGTGGCGGCCAGCATCCGGAGTACGGCGCCGCCGATGTCGGTGAACGGAACGTAGACGCCGGCCAACGTGAGCGCCTCAGAGTAGGTGATCAGGCTGGCGAACCACAGGCGCATGGCGGCGGGGTCGTTGAAGATCCGGTCGAAGATGGGGCGGATCGCATCGAGGTTGAGCAAGGTCTCGTTGACATCGAAGACGATGATCGGTCGCTCGGGCACGGGGAGCCGCTCGGGCACGGGGAGCCTTTCGTTCGCGGGCGGCAGAAGAAGCGGACCGCTGCCCCAGCCGTCGGGAAGGCCGCTTCAACGCGGGCTGGGTGCGCAGGGGACAACCTTGCTGTGCCCATGGGCCAAGCCTGGCCGCCGCAGCCCGGCCGCACACCGTCAGATCAGCTAACCGCGACGATCCCGCGCCGCCTGGGCGGCCTCCGCCCAGGCGTCGTGGTCGTAGATCCACCGCCGGTCGGTCAGCTGGCTGCCGGAGCTGTCGTATCCGGCGCCGTTCCGCCGTGAGCCGAGCTGAACGCGCGCCGTCCGGTCGCGTCGCAGCTTCTCGTACGCGGCCAGCGCCCGGGGAACGTCGGCTGAACTTGCGCACGCAGCAAGCAGCGTCGCCAGAGCCACGGCGTCCTCAAGGGCCTGGTTTACGCCCTGGCCCAGGTGCGGCAGCATCGGGTGCGCCGCGTCACCGAGCAGCGTCAGCCGCCCGCTGCTCCACCGGGGCAGCGGCGCACGGTCGTACATGCCCCACTGGAACCCGCTGCCGCCCGGCCGGCTGATCGCCGCGATGACCTGCCCGATGACCGGGTCCCAGCCCGCGAAGTGCTCGGCCAGCGCCGCCGGGTCGCCGGTGGCCGACCACGACTCCCTGACTGAGGTGCCCGAGGGGACGAATCCCACGTAGTTGAGCAGCCGTCCGGCCCGGACCGGGAACACCAGGAAGTGCTTGGTCTCGCCGACCCACATCCGCATCGTGTCGGCCGGGTACTCGTCCAGGCGCGGCACCAGGCCGCGGTAGGCCACCACCCCGGAGAACACGGGCTCGGCCGGCTCCACCACGAAACCCTGCAGCACGGAGTGAATGCCGTCCGCCCCGATCACGACGTCGGCCGTGACCGTCGTCCCGTTGGCGAAGCTGGCCGTGGCGCGGCCGGCGTCCTGGCTGAAACCGGTGCAGCGGTGCCCGGTCCGCACCGTACCGGGTGGCAGCTGCTCCGCGAGCAGGGCCAGCAGGTCGGCCCGGTGGATACCCACGTTCCGCCCGGCCTGAGCGAACTGATGCGGCTCGTGCCGTGCGCGTTGCCCGTCGGAGAGCCTGAGCTGAGTCGACACGTGCCGGGCCCCCAGCCGCGCGATCCCCTCGCCGACCCCCAGTCTCTCCAGCATCCGCAGCCCGTTAGGCGCCAGCGACACGCCCGCGCCGACCTCGGTGAGCTGCCGGGCCTGTTCGCAGACCCGGACGTCGATCCCGGCCCGGGCTAGCGCAAGCGCCGCCGCGGTCCCGCCGATCCCGCCGCCGACAACCACCGCCCGCAGCGCCAAGCTCTCGCCCTTTCCCGGACGGTCCTGGCTGTCTGCGGGACCGCCGTTCATCTCACGCCCGGGACGGGCGCCAGGCCGAGCCTGCCCGCTAGCCGGCCGAGGTAGGCGACGACCTCGTCCTCGGCCCGGTCGGGCATGCCGAAGGCCACGTCGGTCACGCCGATCTCGCGCCAGCGCGCCAGCACGTCCGGGTCCGGCCGGCCAGCCAGCACGGTGACCTGCGGTCGGCCGGCTCGCCCGGCCCCGGCCCAGGCCTCGTTCAGCAGCGCCACCTTCGATTCGAGGTCGGCCTCGCCGGGCGTGGTCAGCCACCCGTCGGCCGACCTGGCGATCCAGGCGAACGTCTTCTTGGTGCCGCCCGCGCCGACCAGGATCGGCATGCGCGGCTGCTGCCGTGGCTTGGGCCAGGCCCAGGAACCGCCGAAGCTCACGAACTCGCCCTGGTAGCTGGCCTCGTCTTGCGCCCAGAGGGCCTGCATGGCCTCGAGGTATTCGCGCAGCACGGTGCGCCGCCGTCCGGCGGGCACGCCGTGGTCAGTGAGCTCGTCGAGATTCCAGCCGAATCCCACGCCGAGCACCACCCGGCCGCCGGACAAGTGGTCGAGCGACGCGATGGTCTTGGCCAGCGTGATCGGATCGTGCTCGGCGGGCAGGGCCACGGCCGTGCCGAGACCGATCGTCGACGTCACCGCCGCCGCCATGCTCAGCGATACCCACGGGTCGAGCGTGCGCGTGTAGCGGTCGTCGGGCAGCGCCTGCGTGCCGGTCCCGGGGTGCAGCGCCTCCCGCCTGACCGGGATGTGCGTGTGCTCGGGAACGTAGAAGCGGTCGAACCCCGCGGCCTCGGCCGCCTGCGCCGCCCGGGCCGGGGTAATGCCGCGGTCACTGGTGAACAACACGACGCCGTGGCGCATACGGGGGCTCCTTCGCAGGGGGGTATCGCGGCTGTGTCACGTCGGGTCGCCGTCAGCGGCCGCCGCGGCCCGGGCGCGGTCACCGATGAGCCTCTCGGCCTGCATACTGAGCTTCGCGCCGCTCGGCCAGCCTGCGTAGTGGGTTAGAAAGATCACGACTTCGCGGAGCTCGTCGGGGGTCAGCTCGTCGCCGCGCAGCGCGGCCCCGATCTGGATCTCGGCCACATCATGCAGGTTCTGCCCGACCAGCAGGCCGATCAGCAGCAGCCGCCGGTCGCGCATGGTCAGGCCCGGCCGGGACCAGATCTCGGCGAACAAGTGATCAACGGTGAGGCCGACGAAGTCGCCGGGCCCGTCCTGCACCTCCCAGCCGTAGACCTCGCTCATCTTCGCCAGCCCGCGCTGCCGCCGGTCATCGCTCACGGATGGTCCTCTCGTGCGGGCAGGCCGAGCCCGGCGGCGAAATTCCTGATCGCGTACTCGGCCATCGGCAGGTCGAGCCCGAGCTGGGCGCCGAGCTCGAGGGCCAGCGACAGGTCTTTCTCGCCTAGGGCCCGGACGTGCTCAAGGATCTCCCGCAGCGGATCCTGGGCGTCCAGGGGCGCTGTCGTGGGGCGCAGCATGATCGAGCCGGCGCCACCGGTGACCGCGTCGGAGTGCCGCACGATCCTGGCCAGCTTGCGCACGTCGAGGCCGGCCGCCTCGGCCAGCCGCTGCGCCTCGGCGGCCGCGGTGAACGCCACGAAGTGCAGCAGGTTGCGGGCCAGCTTGGCCTGCGTGCCGGCGCCGACCGGGCCCATGTGCATGATGAGACTGGCCCAGCAGCCGAACGGCTCCTGGCACAGCTCGTAGGCATGCCGCGAGCCGCCCACCATCACGGCGAGCCGCCCGTCGTGCGCGCCCGCGAAGCCGCCGCTCACCGGCGCGTCCACGATCTCGACGCCGGCTCCGCCGAGCTCAGCCGCGAGCTCCGGCGCCGTCCGTGGCCGGATCGTAGCGTGGATGGCGATGATGCGGGGCGCCCCGGCCGCGGCGGCTGCTTCGCGTACGACGTCGCGTACCTGGTCGTCGTCGCGGACCATCACCGAGATGATCCCGGCGGCCTCCGCGAGCTCGCCGACGCTGGCCGCCGTGCGGGCCCCGGCGTCGGCCAGCGGGGCCATGGCCTCCGGCCGCGTATCGTGCACGATCAGGCCGCCGGGCCAGCCGGCGAGACGGCCAGCCATGGGCTGGCCCATCTGGCCGAGCCCGATGAATCCGATCGCTGCCTTCTCGCTCATGAGCGGAAGACCTGGCCGCCGTCGATGTTGAAGATCTGGCCGGTGATCCAGCTCGCCTCGTCCGACAGCAGGAACAAGCACCCGCCCACCATGTCCTGCGGCTGCCTTGTTCCGGACATGTGTCCAGACTACAGTTCAGTCCATGGCCGAGCGCAAGGATTACTCCGGCGAATTCGATCCCGACTTCCGCTACGAAGACCTGTCCAAGGAGGCCCTGGTCCGGCTGGTCAGAGAGTTCGCCCTGATCGCGCAGCTGCTGGACAGATCGGTGTTCACCGCGGTCGGGCTGCGGTACGGGCCGCAGGCGGTCGAGGAGCTGGCCATCGAAGAATGGCGCGGCGCGAGCCCGATCTACACCGAGCGGATCAGGAAGATCATGAATATCGAGGGGAACGGCGTCCCGGCCATATTCAAGCAACTGCAGTTGGACCCCGGTTTCGCCCAGCATTACATGGACGTGCAGTACGAGGTGGTCGACGAGCATCACGGCTTCTTCCAGCTCCACTCGTGCGGCGCGCTGCTGGACGTCGAGCCGTTCGGGGAGCGCATGGTGCGCACCATGTGCCATGCCATCGAGGACGGGACCTTCGACGTGACCGCGCAGGCGGTGAACCCCAAGGCGCGGATCCGCGCGGTGCACCGCCCGCCCCGGGTGCCAGCGGGCCGGGTGCCGGCCTGCCGCTGGGAGGTCGTCATTGACGAGGACACCGAGGTCCTGCCCGAGGCGGACATCACCAAGCTGACCCGGGGCACCACGGCGGCCACCTTCCAGTTCCCGCCCCTGCGCGACGGCACCCCGCACATCCCCGCGCCGCCCGCGGAGTAAGGCTCGCCCGACACCGGCCGGGCGCCAGACCCGGTGCCTCAGTGTCGGACGGCGGCACCGCCCTCGGCGGGCACGGGCTCGACGGTGAGAATGTCGATGCCGCGCCGCCGGGCATCGGCAGCAACGATGCGGCTCGCGGTTGCGGACAGCCGGGTTCGCAGGGCGGGGGTCAGGCCGGCCACGAGAACGGCGATCTCGGCCTCGAAGGCCGCTGTTCCCTGGTTGATGAGTTCCCGGCCGGCGGCGGTGAGAGTCACGTGCACGCTGCGACGGTCGAGCGCAGAGGCGGTCCGCCGCACGAGCCCGCGTTGTTCGGCTCGGTCGACCAGCCCGGTCACGCTCGACTTGTCCAGCTGCAGCAGTCTGGCCAGCTCCTTGATGGACGGACGCCGGTCCCGGAGGATTCCGAGCAGCCGGACCTGGACAATCGACAGGTCGTGCGCGGCGGCGATCCGCCCGAGCGCCCCCTGCACGGCAAAGGTCAGCTGGGCCAGCGCGTCGACCAGGCCCAGGTCTCCCTCGCCGGGCAGGGGAGTGAGGACGGGGCGGTCGCCGGTCGGGGGCACGTCACGAGTGTACGCCAAAACTAGATGGTGTCACGTACTATAGTGGGTGGTGTTACCAACTAAATCACCCCGAGCTGGTGCGAGCGCCAGGCAGGAGACCGAACCGTATGAGCATGCACGCCGCCGTGGTCCGATCCTTCGGCCACGCACCCCGGTACGAGACCCACGACGCTCCCGAGCCCGCCGGACCGGACGAGACGCTGGTCGACGTTCTGGCCGTGGGACTGCACCCCCGGGTCCGGTCCGGCGCGGCGGGCCGGCACTACACCAGCACCGGCACGCTGCCGATGATCCCCGGCGTCGACGGGGTGGGCCGTCTGGCGGGCGGCCAGCGGGTCTACTTCGCCGTCCCCGATGACACCTGGGGCTCCATGGCCGACCAGGCCGTCGTCGACCGGCGGCGAACCGTCCCGTTGCCGGAGAACGCCGACGTGGCCAAGGTCGCGGCGGCCATGAACCCGGCCATGTCCTCCTGGGTGGCCCTGCGCCGCCGGGTCCCGCTCGAGCCGGGCCAGTCGGTCCTGGTCCTCGGGGCCACCGGCAACGCCGGAGGGATGGCCGTGCAGGTCGCCAAGCATCTGGGCGCCGCCCGGGTCGTCGCGGCCGGCCGTAACCCCGAGCGGCTCGCCGGGCTGCCCTCCCTCGGGGCCGACGAGGTCGTGGCCCTCAGCGACGATCCTGCGGCCACGGCCGAACGCCTGGCGGACGCGGCCGCTGAGGTGGACGTCGTGATCGACTACCTGTGGGGCGAGCCGGCCGCGACCGCGATCATGGCCCTGCTCAAGGCCCGGGCCGACCGCAGCCGAGCCATGAACTGGATACAGATCGGCGCCATGGCCGGCCCGACCATCGAGCTGTCGTCGGTAGCGCTCAGGTCGGCCAACCTCCGACTCCAGGGCAACGGGCAGGGTGCCGTGTCGCCCCAGGCCTACCTGGCCGAACTGCCGTCCCTGGTCGATGAGATCGACGCCGGAACCATCGAGATCAACGCCCGGCCGGTACCGCTCGCCGATGTCGAAGCCACCTGGAGCGCCCCCGAGGTTCCCGGCCTGCGCACGGTGTTCATTCCTTAGGCCGGGGACGGACGGACCCGGACCGGTGCCGCCAGATCACCAGAGCGGCACCGGGCCGCCGCCGATGGGGTAGTGGCCGGGCAGCTTCTCGCCGGAGGTGGCCCGCTCCATCCGGCGTCGCATGCCATCCGACAGCACGTCGGCCTGCATCAGGGCCAGGAACACCGCGGTGGCGTTGCCGAGGTCGAAGAAGTCGCGCTGCCAGCTCCACTGCCAGTCGCCGCCGTACCGGAACCAGCTGCCCCCGATGCCCGCCACCTCATACGGACGCCCGTCGGGCATCTGCTACCTCCAGGGAGGTTCGGAAGGGCGCACGGTCAGTCGTCGAGCAGCCGGAGGGCCTGGGTCGGGCAGTACGTGACCGCGGCCTGCACCGCCGCCCGGTCGCTCTCCGGCGGCGCTGGATCGGTCACGGTCACCTTGCCCTTGCGCGGCACGGAGAAGACGCCCGGCGCCTCCAGCTCGCACATGGCGTGGCCCTGGCACAGGTCCAGGTCGACCTCGATCCGCATCACGAGCTCCGGGCGGACCGGCGGGAGTACCGCACCAGGCACGGCCGGGCGAGCTGCACCACCATCTTGGAGTGGTCGTTGCGGTAGCTGTCGGGTGGCTGCGCGAGCTCGAACGCCCAGTCCCGCAGCAGGACCGAGAAGATCGCCTTGAGCTGGATCATGGCGAAGTTCGCCCCCACGCACCGGTGCCGCCCGGCGCCGAACGGGATCCAGGTCCAGCGGTTGATCAGGTCTTCCTGACGTGCCTGCGCATAGCGCTCCGGCCGGAACAGGTCCGGGTCCGGGAAGTCAGCGGCGATGCGGTTGGAGATCGCCGGGGTCGCGCCGACCAGCGCGCCGGCCGGCACCCGGTAGCCCTGCACGTCCAGCTCCCTGGCCGCCATGCGCAGCAGCAGGATCAGCGGCGGGTGCAGCCGCAGGGCCTCCTTGACCGCCGCCTCGAGCCGGGGGATCTCGCGCAGCGCCCGGAAGCTGATCTCGGCGCCGCCGCCGTACAGGTCGCCGAGCTCGGAGACGACGCCGGTGAGCTGGTCCGGGTGGCGGAGCAGCTCGATCAGCGTCCAGGCCGCCGTGCCGGAGGTGGTGTGATGCCCGGCGAACATCATCGAGATGAATATGCCGGTGATCTCGTCCGCGCTGAACGCCGGCGTGCCTTCGGTGTCCCGGATCGACATCAGCACGTCCAGCAGGTCCCGCTCGCCGCGGCCGGGCGGCGGGGCCGCCGCGCGTCCGGCCATGATCTCGCCCACCAGTGCCACCAGGCCGGCCCGCGCCTCGTCCCGGCGCCGGAAGCTCTCGATCGGCGCGTACGGGTCGACGAACGCCAGCGCGTCGGTGCCGCGCTCCAGGTCGTGATAGAGCGCGGCGAACCGGCGGTCGAGCTGGTTGCGGAACTTGGCGCCGATCAGGCAGGCCGAGGAGGTGTAGATGGTCAGCTCGGCGAACCAGTCCAGCAGGTCGATCTCCCCGCGGCCGGCCCACCCGGCCGTCATCCGGTTCACCTCGTCGGCGATGGTCTGGGCGTGACCGCGCATCATGTCGCCCGGCGCCGAAGCTGATCAGCCCCGAGGCGTCGCGTTCAAGGTCGAACTCATCGGGGCGGCGGAACGCGGCCGGGTCACGATTGGCGGACCCGATCAGCAGCAGCAGCCGGTGGCCGGCCGGGACGGTCAGCCCGTGCGCGGTGAAGTCCTCGGCGACGGTGCGGGCGATCACCTGGCTGGAAGCGTCGTAGCGCAAGGTCTCGTCGACCCAGGCCGGGACCCAGGCCGGGTCACGCATCGGCCTGGCCAGCTGGGCCGGGTTGCGCCAGCCCCAGTACGCGGCGTTGGCCAGCAGCTTGGTCGTGGTCTCGTTGCCGGCCACGACCATCAGGAACAAAAAGCCGATCACCTCGTCGTCGGTCAGCCGGTCCCCGTCGATCTCGGCTTCCAGGAGGGCCGAGGTCAGGTCCCCGGCGGGCCGCGCCCGCCGCTCGGCGATCATGCCGGCGTAGTAGCCGGCCAGGGTCAGCGCGGCCTCCAGGCCGGCCTGCGGGACGTCGAACAGCCCGTCCTCGCGGTGCACCACGGTGTCGGCCAGCCGCCGCAGCTCGTCGCGGTCGGCCTCGGGCACGCCGAGCATCTCCGAGATCACGTCCATCGGCAGCAGGCCCGCGAAGTCGGCCACGAAGTCGAAGTCGTCCCGGTTCAGGCCGGCCAGCAGGTACTGGCCGCTCAGCTCGCGGATGCGCTGCTCCAGCTGGCCCACCCGGCGCGGCGTGAAGCCCCTGGCCACCAGCCCGCGCATCCGGGTGTGCCGCGGCGGATCCAGGGCCAGGAACGACATGGTCTTGTGCGCGTACGGGCCCCAGGCGGAGGGATCCAGGGAAACCCCGTTCGCGCTGGAGAACCGGGCCGGCTCGCGGAACGCGGCGGTCACGTCCCGGTGCCGGGACAGCGCCCAGAAGTCCTGCTCATCGTTGCGGTACAGCGGCGCCTCGGCGCGCAGCCGGGCGTAGACCGGGTACGGGTCGTCGTGGATCCGGTAGTCGTACGGGCTGAACGCGACCGCGGTCCCCACGCCTCACCCCAGGATCAGCTCGGCGGCCTCGGCCAGCCGGTCGGCCATGTGCCCGTACGTGGTGTAACCGAGGCCGGCCTCCACCATGGCGCCGAAGTAGGCCAGCTCCAGCAGCCGGGCTTCCGGGCCCGGGCCGGCTGCCGCCTCGATCCTCTCGTGGATCTTCATCCCGATCTGCAGCCGGAGCTGGCGGACGTCGGGCTCGCTGCCGAACATCGCGGCCGTGCACCCGGCCGCGAGCTCGGGCTCCTCGGATACGAGCAGGGCGAGCTCGCGCAGCACCGCGACGACCCGGTTGGCCGGGGACGACCCGGCGGCCTCGGCCGGCGGCAGCGCGCTCAGGCGGCGCCAGAAGATCTCGGTGAGCAGGTGGTCCTTGGATACGAAGTAGGTGTACGCGGTGGCGGCGGCCACCCCGGCCCGGCGTGCGACGTCGCGGATGCTGAGATTCTCGTAGCCGGATTGCCGCACCTCTTCCACCCCGGCCTCGGTCAGCCGGCGCACCGTGTCGGCCTGCCGCGCGCTGAGCCGCCGCCTGGTCGGCTCGGTGGCCAGATAATCGGACATGTGTCCAGACGGTAGTATGGATAGCAGTCGCGCGCAAGCCGGGGCACCTGAGCCGGGCAGCTGCTGATCCTCGTCCGCTGGTCACCGGCTGCCCGTGAGGACGCTGCGGGTTTCCCGGGCGATCTGGAGGTCTTCGCGAGCGGCGACGACGAGGGTCCGCCCGCTCGCCTGCGCCTGGCTGATGTCGGCGTCGTGCTGCACGCCATCGTTGCGCGCGGCGTCGATGCGGACGCCGAGGTGGCCGAGCCGGCCGGCGGCGGCCCGGACGGCGGGTGAACGCTCGCCGATGCCGCCGGTGAACACGAGCCCGTCGAGCCCGCCGGCGGCGGCGGTCATCGCACCGATCCCGGTGACCAGGCGATGGACGAACACCTCGAACGCCAGCGTCGCCGCCTCGTCGCCGGCGGCCGCCCGGGTCTCTACCTCCCGCATGTCGGCGGTGCCGGCCAGCGCGAGCAGCCCCGACCGGTGTTCCAGGGCATCCGCGACATCGGCCGGCGGCAGTTGCCCGTGCTCCTCGAGCCACAGCACGAGACCGGGATCGACGGTCCCGGACCGGGTGGCCATGACCAGGCCCTCCAGCGGGGTGAAGCCCATGGTGGTATCGACACTGCGCCCGCTGACCACGGCGGCCAGCGACGCTCCGGCGCCGAGATGACAGGTCACCAGGCGAAGCCCGGCCGGCCGGCGCCCGAGTAGCTCAGCGGCCCGGCGGGAGCAGTAGGCATGCGACAGCCCGTGGAAGCCGTACCTGCGCACGCCGTAGCGCTGCTGCCATTCGCGCGGCACCGCGTACGTGGCGGCCGCGGCCGGCAGCGAGGCGTGGAACGCGGTGTCGAAACAGGCCACCGCCGGAACATCGGGCAGCCGGCTGCGGACGGCGTCCAGCGCGGCCAGAGACTTCGGCTGGTGCAGCGGCGCGAGATCGGTCAGGGCCCGCAGCGCGTCTTCGACGTCCGCGTCGATCAGCACCGGTCCGGTAAAGCGGGTGCCGCCGTGCACGATGCGGTGGCCGACGGCGTCCGGCACCGGCCAGTCGCGCAGCGCCTGAGCCAGCTCGGGATCACCGGTGCCTGAGCCCACCGCCGGAAGGTCCGCGCTCTGGATAACCTCGTCCCGGTCGTCGAGCAGGCACAGCTTCAGGCTGGAGGAGCCGGCGTTGACGGTCAGTACCTGCATCGGTCAGTCCTGGCCGCCCCAGGTCCACCCGGAGATGGCCGGATCGTCCTCGCCGTGCTCACGGGTGTACTTGCGGGCGAGCAGGCGCGCGTCGGACATCTGCTCGCGCAGCGTGGCGGCCCGGCTGCCGAGGGACGGGACCCGGTCGATGACGTCCATGACGAGGTGGAACCGGTCCAGGTCGTTGAGCATGACCATGTCGAACGGCGTGGTGGTGGTGCCCTCCTCCAGGTAGCCGCGGACGTGGATGTTGTCGTGGTTGGCGCGCCGGTAGGTGAGCCGGTGGATCAGCGCCGGATAGCCGTGATAGGCGAAGATCACCGGCTTGCCGGCGGTGAACAGGGCGTCGAATTCAGGGTCAGGCAGGCCGTGCGGGTGCTCGGACGGCGGCTCGAGCCGCATGAGGTCGACGACGTTGACGACCCGCACCTTGACTTCGGGCAGGTGGGTGCGGAGCAAGTCGGCGGCGGCGAGCGTCTCCAGCGTCGGGATATCCCCGGCGCACGCCAGCACCACGTCCGGCTCGCCGTCGGTGTTGCTCGCCCAGGGGAAGATGCCCAGGCCGTGCGTGCAGTGCAGGATGGCCTCGTCCATCGTCAGGTAGGTCAAGGCCGGCTGCTTGCCGGCCACGATGACGTTGACGTACTGCTTGCTGCGCAGGCAATGGTCGGCCACGGACAGCAGCGTGTTGGTGTCCGGCGGGAGGTACACCCGGATGATCTCGGCCTTCTTGTTGACGACGTGGTCGATGAAGCCGGGATCCTGGTGGGAGAAGCCGTTGTGGTCCTGCCGCCACACGTGCGAGGAGAGCAGGTAGTTCAGCGACGCGATCGGGCGGCGCCAGGCGATGTGGTTGGTGGTCTTCAGCCACTTGGCGTGCTGGTTGAACATCGAGTCGACGATGTGGATGAACGCTTCGTAGCAGTTGAAGAGCCCGTGCCGGCCGGTGAGCAGGTAACCCTCCAGCCAGCCCTGGCAGAGGTGCTCGGACAGCACTTCCATCACCCGGCCGTCCGGGCCAAGGTGATCGTCGCCGGGCACCGTGATCGCGTCCCAGGCGCGGACGGTCGCGTCGAACACCGCGGTCAGCCGGTTGGACGCGGTCTCGTCGGGGCCCATCAGCCGGAACCGGTCGCGGTTGGCGGCGATGACGTCACGCAGGAACGAGCCCAGCACGCGAGTGGCCTCGCTGGTGTCGGTGGCGGGCCGGTGCACCGGGACGGCGTAGTCGCGGAAGTCGGGCATGGTCAGCTCGCGCAGCAGCAAGCCGCCGTTGGCGTGCGGGTTGGCGCCCATCCGCCGGTCGCCCTTGGGCGCCAGGGCCTGCAGCGCCGGGACAAGCCGGCCGTCGTGGTCGAACAGCTCCTGCGGGCGGTAGCTCTCCATCCACCGCTGCAGCTGCTCGCGGTGGCTGGTATTGGTGCGCACCTCGGCCAGCGGGACCTGATGCGCGCGGAAGGTGCCCTCGATCTGGACGCCGTCGACCACCTTCGGGCCGGTCCAGCCCTTGGGCGTGCGCAGCACGATCATCGGCCAGGCCGGGCGGCCGCCGGTCGTCGGCCCGGCCGCAGTGTCCGCACCGGGCAGGCTGCCGCGCGCCGCGCGCTGGATCGCGGCGATCCGGTCCAGCGCGGCATCCAGGCTCAGCGCGAGTTGCCGGTGCACCTGGGCGGGGTCATCCCCGGACACGATGGACGGCGCATACCCGTACCCGCGCAGCAAGTCGGCCAGCTCGGTCTCGGGAATCCGGGCCAGGACCGTGGGATTGGCGATCTTGTACCCGTTGAGGTGCAGCACCGGCAGCACCGCCCCGTCGGTCGCCGGGTTGAGGAACTTGTTCGAATGCCAGCTGGTCGCCAGCGCCCCGGTCTCGGCCTCACCGTCCCCGATCACGCACAACGCCAGCAGGTCCGGGTTGTCGAGCACCGCGCCGTACGCGTGCGTCAGGGAATAGCCCAGCTCACCGCCCTCATTGATCGAGCCGGGAGTCTCCGGCGCGACGTGGCTGGGAATGCCGCCGGGAAACGAGAACTGCCGGAACAGGGCGCGCAGCCCGTCCTCGTCCTGGCCGATGGCCGAATACACCTCGCTGTAGGTGCCCTCCAGATAGACGTTGGCCACGATGCCGGGGCCGCCGTGCCCGGGCCCGGCGATGTAGATGACGTTGAGGTCGCGCTGCCGGATCGCCCGGTTCATGTGCGCGTACATCAGGTTCAGTCCGGGGGTGGTGCCCCAGTGCCCGAGCAGGCGGGGCTTGATGTGCTCGGGCCGCAGCGTCTCCCGCAGCAGCGGGTTGTCCACGAGATAGATCTGGCCCACCGAGAGGTAGTTCGCGGCCCGCCAATAGGCGTCGATGGCCGCCAGCTCGTCGTCGTCCAGCACCTGATCCACCGTCCCGGCCTCCGTCCCGATCGACCCCGCAACGCACCCGCGCGCCCAGTCCACCACGCCGGCGGGCTGGCCATCCGCGGGAGCCGCCCGTTAGGGCACGCGCTGGCCTGGGAACGCTGCTGGACGCGAGACTGGAGTACCCGAGAGGACGACAGTGATGATGGCAGAGAGCTCGGCGACGATGCGCGCGTGGGTCGTGCGGCAGCCAGGGCCGATCGAGACCGGCCCGTTGAGCTACGAGGAGAAGCCCGTGCCGGCCGCGGCTCCCGGCGAGCTGCTGGTCCGGGTGCTCACCTGCGCGGTGTGCCGCACCGACCTGCATGTCAGCGAGGGCGACCTGCCGGTGCACCGAGAGCACGTCACGCCGGGTCACCAGGTCGTGGGCACGGTCGCGGCGCTCGGCGACGGCGTCACCGACTACGCCGTGGGGGACCGGGTCGGCGTCGCGTGGCTGCGGCACACCGACGGGACCTGCGCGTACTGCCGCCGCGGCAACGAGAATCTCTGTCCGCGCTCGCTCTACACCGGCTGGGACGCCGACGGCGGATACGCCGAGTACACGACCGTGCCGGCCGCGTTCGCCTACCGGCTGCCCGCCGATGTCGATGACGTCGAGCTGGCGCCGCTGCTGTGCGCCGGGATCATCGGCTACCGGGCGCTGCTGCGCGCGTCGCTGCCGCGCAGCGGCCGGCTCGGACTGTACGGGTTCGGTGACAGCGCCCACCTGTGCGCCCAGCTCGCGCTGGCGCAAGGCGCGACGGTCCACGCCCTGACCCGCGGCGAAGCGGCCCAGCGGCTGGCGCTCGAGCTCGGCGCCGCGTCGGCGAGGGGCGCGTACGACTCCCCGCCCGAGCCTCTGGACAGCGCGATCCTCTTCGCGCCCGTCGGGGATCTGGTGCCCGTGGCGATGCGGGCCCTTGACCGTGGCGGTGTCCTCTCGGTGGCCGGAATCCACCTGACCGACGTACCGGCGCTGAACTACGAACACGAGCTGTTCTACGAGAAGGAGCTGCGCAGCGTCACCTCCAACACCCGTCACGACGGCCGGGAGTTTCTCGCGCTGGCGGCCCGCTACCACGTGCGCGCGACGACCCACGTGTACCCCCTGGCACAAGCACAACAGGCGCTGCAGGATCTCAAGGCCGGCCGTTTCGACGGTGCCGCGGTCCTCGTCAACGACCGTGACACCGGACAATGAACGCCGTGGCTGACCGAGGAGACAGACGGATCGCGAAGTTCATCGAGCCGCTGCGGGTGAAGCCCGTCATGGCCGGGCTTGAGGAGGACCAGAAGGCATCCAAGGCCAAGCAGCCAGGCTCGCATGACGCCGGCTGACGCGGGGCGGCATGCCTGGGTGGATGCCACGGCCGGCGTCGCAGGCGATATGTTGCTGGCCGCGCTCGTCGATGCCGGCGCGCCCCTCGCCGCGCTGCTCGCCGCGGTGAACGCCGTTACGCCGGAGTCGATCGGATTGACGTCCGCCCAGGTCCGGCGGGCCGGCCTGCGCGCCACCAAGGTGGACGTGACGCCCGCAGGCCACGACCATGCGCATCGCAGCTGGTCCGACATCCGGACGCTGCTCGAGGATGCGGATCTCGCTGCGGGGGTGCGGGACCG
Source organism: uncultured Actinomycetota bacterium (assembly GCA_963729365.1). GTDB lineage: Bacteria > Actinomycetota > Actinomycetes > Streptosporangiales > Streptosporangiaceae > JASHPR01. The sequence goes on along the minus strand of CAVSNQ010000022.1, from coordinate 557,150 downwards.
GGCCCAGCGGGTGTTCGAGCGGCTGGCCGAGGCCGAAGCGCGAGTGCACGGGATCGCGGCCAGCGAGGTGCGTTTCCACGAGGCCGGGGCCTGGGACTCCATCGCGGATGTCGTCGGCGTCTGCGCCGCGCTGGACGGCCTGGCCGTGACCTCCATGTCCTGCAGCGCCGTTGCGCTGGGCTCGGGCCGGGTGACGGCCGCCCATGGCGAGCTTCCACTGCCCGGTCCGGCGGTGCTGGAGCTGTCGTCGGGCTGGCGCGTGCTGTCCGGCGGCGAGGGGGAACTCGCCACCCCGACCGGCATGGCGCTGCTCACCGCCCTGTCGGATGAGTCCTGCGACCTGCCGGCCATGCTGGTGCACGCGGTCGGCGTGGGGGCGGGCACCAGGGATGTCCCCGGGCATCCGAACGTCGTGCGCGTGGTCCTCGGCGACCGAACCGGCCTTGCCGCGGAACCGGTCCAGCCGGAGGTCATGTCGGTGCTTGAGACCAACATCGATGACATGGACCCGCGGGTGTGGCCCACCGTCCTGGCGTCGTTGCTGCAGGCGGGCGCGGCTGATGCGTGGCTGGTCCCGATCGTGATGAAGAAGGGGCGCCCGGCGCACACGCTCGCCGTGCTCACCTCGGCCAGCCAGCGTGCGGTGCTGCGGCGGCTTATCTTCGAGCTGACCAGCACGAACGGGGTGCGGGAAGTCGCCGTCTCCAGGACCGCGCTTGATCGGCTCTGGGTGCCGCTGTCGGTCCCGGGCGGCCGGGTTCGCATCAAGGTCGCGCATCGCGGCGGCGAGATCGTCCATGCGACGCCGGAGTTCGACGACGTCGCGGAGGCCGCCGCGGCCCGTTCCGTCCCGGTCCGCCGGGTGCTCGAAGAGGCGATCGCAGCGGCGGAGCAGGAGGGCCTCGTGCCCGGGAGGCCGGTCCCGCCGGATTAGCCTAGGCCGGGGCCGCGATCTGCGCGGCCAGGTGCCCGGCCCCGTAGCCATTGTCGATATTGACGACGGCCACGCCGGGAGCACACGAGTTCAGCATGGTCAGCAGGGGCGCCAGGCCCTGCAGCGCCGCGCCGTAGCCGACGGAGGTCGGCACGGCGATCACCGGTGCGGAGACCAGGCCGGCCACCAGGCCGGGCAGCGCGCCGTCCATCCCGGCCACCACGACGATGACGCGGGCTGACCGCAGCTGGTCCAGCCGGGCCAGTATGCGATGCAGCCCGGCGATGCCGACGTCGACGATGAGGCCGGCCTCGCGGCCCAGGTACTGGGCGGTCAGCTGCGCCTCGCGGGCGACGGGCAGATCGGAGGTGCCGGCCGCGACCACCAGGACCTGCCCGCCGCGCGGGGCCGGCGGCTCGGGCGGCCACGCGAGCAGGCGAGCGTCCTCGTCGTAGCGCGCGTCCGGCAGCACCAGCAGGATCGCCTGGGCATGCGCGGAACCCGCCCGGGCGAACAGCGCCGTCGTGCCGGCTCCCTTGATCGCGCGCGCGATGGCGCTGAGCTGGCCGGGCGTCTTGCCCTCGCAGTACACCGCTTCGGGGTAGCCGCGCCGACGCGCCCGGTCGTGGTCCAGATCGATGAACGCGGCCAGTGCGGGGTGGGGCTGCCAGTCCTCAGCCACGGCTGGCCGGGGGTCGATCCGTCAGGCTGGTCATCTCGGTCACCTCGGCTGCGTCGTAGGCCACCACGTAGCTATTCTTCCGCGGACAGCCTCGCGCCCATGTAACCAGGGCAGACTGATGGTGCCCGGCGCGGCCGGCCCTCCGGCCCCTGAGCACGGACCCGGTAGTGTCAGTGGTGACGCTCGGTAACCGGCCGTCGGGGACGCAGGCACGGAGGTGCCGTGGACGGTTTCTGGCTCACCTACGACGGCTTCGATCCCGATGCTGAGGGGCTTCGCGAAGCGCTCACCTCGACCGGCAACGGCTACCTGTGCACCCGCGGCGCGGCGGAGTGGGAAGACGCCGACGGCGTGCACTATCCCGGCACCTACGTGCACGGGGGCTACAACCGCGAGACAACCATCCTCGGCGGCCTCCCGGTGCTCAACGAGGATCTGGTCAACCTGCCGAACTGGCTTGTCCTTCAGCTGCGCATCGAGGGCGAGGAGGCGATCCGGCTCGCCGACGTGGACGTGCTCGGTTACCGCCACGAGCTGGACATCCGGTACGCGACCGTCGTCCGCCATGTCCGCTTTCGCGACCGCAGCGGCAGGCAAACGACCCTTGAGAGCCACCGGTTCGTCAGCATGGCCGACGCCCACCACGCGGGGATCGCGTGGACGCTCACTCCGGAGAACTGGTCCGGACACGTCGAGGTGGTCACCGCGATCGACGGCCGGGTGCGCAACGGCGGCGTCGCGCGCTATGAGCAGCTCGAAGGCCGTCACCTCAACCCGGTCTCGCCCAGGACGTTCGGGCCCGAGGTCATCGCGCTGAAAGCCGAGACCCGGCAGTCGAACATGTACATCAGCGAGGCGGCCCGCACCCGCGTGTTCCGGGACGGCCAGCCACTCCCGGCCGCGCGGACGCTGTACCAGATGGAGGACTACGTCCAGCAGGTCCTGGCCTTCGACGTGCACCAGGGCGGCGCGACGCGGGTCGAGAAGATGGTGACGTTCTTCACCTCCCGGGACCCGGCCGTCAGCGACACCCTGGTGCGAGCGGCCACGTCGGCGGCCCGCCACAGCGACTTCGCCGCGTCGCACGAGCGCCACGCCGCGGCGTGGGACGAGCTATGGCGGACGTGCGACGTGCGGGTGTCCGGGAACGAGCGGGTGCAGCTGCTGCTGCGGCTGCACATCGCGCACCTCCTTCAGGTCTGCTCGCGGCACACCGCCGACCTCGACGCCGGGCTGCCGGCCCGCGGGCTCAACGGCGAGGCCTACCGCGGGCACGTCTTCTGGGACGAGATCTATGCGTTCCCGTTCTTCAATGTCCGGCTGCCCGAGGTCACGCAAGGACTGCTGATGTACCGCTACCGCCGGATCGGCGAGGCGCGGGCGGCGGCCCGGCAGGCCGGGCTGCGGGGCGCGATGTTCCCCTGGCAGAGCGGGAGCGAAGGCACCGAGGAGGCCCAGCGCGTCCACCTCAACCCGCTCTCGGACCGCTGGGAGCCGGACCTCAGCCGCCGCCAGCGGCACGTCAACGCCGCGATCTTCTACAACATCTGGCACTACTACCAGACCACCGGTGACCATGTGTTCCTGGGCGACTATGGCGCCGAGATGATGGTCGAGATCGCGCGCTTCTGGGCGTCCATCGCGCACTTCAATCCCGTCCGCGAGCGCTACGAGATCCACGGCGTGATGGGCCCCGACGAGTTCCACGAGAAATACCCCGGCGCGGCCGAGGGCGGGCTGCGGAACAACGCCTACACCAACGTCATGGTGGCGTGGCTGTGCGGCATCGCCGGGGGGCTGCTGTCGCTGCTCCCCGCCAGCCGGGCCGAGGCGCTGCGCGGGCGGCTGGGCATCGACGACGACGAGCTGGCGCTGTGGGAGGACATGAGCCGGCGGATGTTCGTCCCGTTCCACGACGACGGGATCATCAGCCAGTTCGAGGGCTACGACGCCCTCGAGGAGCTCGACTGGGAGGCGTACCGCGCGAAATACGGCAACATCCAGCGGCTCGACCGCATCCTGCGCGCGGAGGGCGACGATCCCAACCGCTACAAGATCGCCAAGCAAGCCGATACGGTGATGCTTTTCTTCCTGTTCGGGAGCGAGGAGCTCGGCGAGATCTTCCAGCGGCTCGGGTACGACTACCGCGACGGCACGGCCAGGCGGAACATCGCGTATTACGACCAGCGCACCTCGCACGGCTCGACACTCAGCTTCGTTACCCACGCGGGAGTACTCGCCGCGATCGACCCCGAGAGCTCGTGGGACCGGTTCCTGGTCGCGCTGCAGAGCGATGCCGACGACGTCCAGGGCGGCACGACGAAGGAAGGGATCCACATGGGCGTGATGTCCGGGACGCTCAACTTGGTGCAGCGGTATTACGCGGGCAGCCACATCCGCGACGGCGTCCTGCACTTCGATCCGCGGCTCCCGGGCCCGCTCGACAGCCTGTCGTTCGCGATGCAGTTCCAGCAGACCCCGATCCTCGTCACGCTCACCCGCGATGACCTGACGGCGGCCATCCACCCCGAGGGTGCCAGCCGCCCGGTCCGGGTCGCCGTCGGCGGCGACATCCGTGAGCTGTGCCCGGGCGAGGAGACAGCGTTCAAGCTCAGCCACTGAGGAGGGCCAGCATGCCGAAGTTCCAGGGTGCGATCTTCGACGTCGACGGGGTTCTGGTCGACTCGCCTCATGAGAAGGCGTGGCGCGAGTCGCTGCGCGAGCTGATGGAGTCGGACTGGCGGGACATCCGCGACGCCACGACCTGGTCGCCGGAAGCGTTCACGTCCCGCGTCTACGAGGAGCAGATGTCCGGCAAGCCGCGCATGAGCGGTGCCCGCGCCGCGCTCGACTACTTCCAGGTGCCCGACGCTGACCGGCGCGCCGCCGAGTACGGCCAGCGAAAGCAGGAGATCCTCGTGCGCCTCATCGAGGCGGGCGACTTCGCCGCTTACCCCGACGCGCTGCGGTTCGCCATCGCGGTCAAGGACGCTGGCCTGCGGATCGCGGACGCGTCGTCGTCGAAGAACGCGACGCTGTTCCTGAGCAAGATCCGCCTCGACACCTTCGCGCAGCAGCAGGGCATCTCGTCGCCATCGGTGCGGCCCGGCCTCTCGCTGCTGGACTACTTCGACGTCGACCTGTCCGGACGCGATTTCGCGCACGGCAAGCCCGACCCCGAGATCTTCCTGACCGCTGCGCACGAGCTCGGCGTCGAGCCGCGCCACGCGGTCGTCCTCGAGGACGCCTCGGCCGGCGTCGAGGCGGCCAAGGGCGGCGGCATGGCCGCGATCGGGATCGCGCGCGCCGCCGACGCGGGACTGCTGACCGCGGCCGGCGCCGATGTCGTGGTCACCACGCTCGACGACATCGACACCGGCGCCTTCGCCGAAGGACGGCTGGCGACCAGAAACAAGTAGGCCGCGACCGCCCTCGCCGCGTTCGAGCCGGACGGCTCACGGCAGGCGGTACAGGTCCTCGCCGGCGTCGGGCACGACGAGCGTGTCCGGGTCGGCCGCCCACGCGGCCGGGTCGACCTGCGCCGGGTCGAGGTAGTCGAGGTTGACCGCGCGAGTGACCTGCTCGGTGATGCCGGTGGCCAGGGTGACCGTGACCCGGTCGTGCTCGCCGTTGACCTCGTCCCAGGTTCCCGCCCCGCGCAGGTGCGTGGAGTGGGCGAGGTCGCCCCAGTGCTGGCCGGAGAAGCGGTCCCACTGCTTGACGAAGTAGTCCCGGCAGTGATACCCGATCTGCTCGATCGCCGGGTGGGTGGCGGCGATCTCGCGGATGTGCGGTGCGTACAGCACGACCTGCCCGCCGTCGGCCACGACGGGCTCCACCTTGTAGAAGCCCTTGGCGCCGGTCCACATGTCGTCGTACTTGGCCGGGATCAGCGCCAGCACCCGCCGCACCGGAGCGTCGAGGTAGCGGATGTGCGTTTCGGCCGACACGTCCGCCGCTGCCGCCCACGCCGCTGACGGGTCACCGAACGTCATCGTGTGCAGGTCGCGGGTATGGGATTTGGTGACCAGGCACAGCGCGTGCCGCTCGCCGGGGACCATGGACGCGGCCTCGTCGATGAGCGCGCGGACCGGGGTGATCCCGCGGGTACCGATGATCTTCGCGCTGGTGATCAGGGCGCCCAGCCAGTGCGACAGGTCGATCAGCTCCCGGCCGGAGACGCCGGGGAAGAGGTACTTGTTGCCGCCGGAGAACCCCACGACCTCGTGCGGGAACACCGGGCCGGCGATGACCGTGACGTCGTGCTCGACCACGGCGCGGTTGACGCGCACGCGGGCCGTGTGGCGCAGCATGCCGTCGGACAGCTCGGCGATCCGGTCCGCGTCGATGGTCCCGACCTCCGCGAAAGCGGAACGATCCCACCAGGCATGGTTGAGCACGGTCATCGACGGATACCGGTCGGCCAGGGCGCCGGCCGCGTAGCCCAGGTGCGCGGCGAGCTCCGGCTCGCTCATCGCCGCGTGGGTGCCGAGGGCGACCAGCACCGTCAGGTGGCTGACGCGCCCGTGCGCTACCTCGTGGATCGCCGATATCAGCAGCGGCAGCGGGCAGCTGCGGGTACCGTCTGGCACCAGCACGCACAGGCTGCGCCCGTCCAGGTGCACGGCCCCGAGCTGCTCGTGCACGAACGCCGTGACCTGATCTTCGGTGAGGACGTCGCGCGGCCCGCCGATCTGCGCAATTCCCGTGGCTGCCGGACGTGTCGTCTCGGCCATGTCACACCTCCCGGCGGCTGCTGACCAGGACATCCAGTGACCGGACGATTACTGACTTGGCGCCCGTGAAACTATACGCTCATGACGGCCGGGGCGACGGCGCAGACGCTGCACCCAGACCGGCTGCTGCCCGCCGACCCGGCCGAGCGGGCGATCGCGCGGCGGCTGTACGACGCGGTGCGCGACCTGCCGGTGATCTCCCCGCACGGCCACGTCGATCCGCGGCTGCTGGTCGACGACGAGCCGTTCCGTGACCCGGCGGCGCTGCTGGTGACGCCCGACCACTACGTGACCCGGCTGCTGCACGCCGACGGGGTCGGGCTCGACGCCCTGGGGGTGGGACAGGGCCCGCTGTCCGAACGCGCGTCGCGGGCGGCGTGGCGGCTGCTGTGCGAGCGCTGGGACCTGCTGCGGGGCACGCCGGTACGGTTCTGGCTCGAGGCCGAGCTGGCCGGCATCTTCGGCGTCACGGCGCGCCCGTCGAAGCAGGCGGCCGACGCGATCTACGATCAGGTGGCCGAGCGCCTGGGCCAGGAGGCCTACCGCCCGCGGGCCCTGTATGACCGCTTCCGCATCACGGTCCTGGCCACCACCGACGATCCCTGCTCCGACCTCGCGGCGCACGCCGCGCTGGCCGCCGACCCGGCGTGGCCGGGACGGGTGATCCCGACGTTCCGCCCGGACCGGTATCTTAGCCGGCCCAGCCCGGGTGGCGCGACGCGGTCGCCCGGCTGGGCGAGGCCGCGCAGACCGACACCGGGGACTACGCCGGTTATGTCCGCGCGCTGGAGGAGCGCCGCCGCTACTTCATGGCCCACGGCGCGACCTCGGCCGACCACAGCCACGCCGATGTGCGGACCGACCCGCTGGAGCCCGCGGAGGCGGCGCGCATCTACCGCACGGCGCTGGCCGGCGCGGCCACCGGTGCGCAGACGGCGGCGTTCCGGCGGCACATGCTGCTGGAGATGGCCCGGATGTCATGCGAGGACGGGCTGGTGATGACGCTGCATCCGGGCGTGCGGCGCAACCACCACCGGCCGACCTACGAGCGGTTCGGGCCGGACACCGGCCACGACATCCCGATCCGCGTCGAGTTCACCGACGCGCTGCGCCCGCTGCTCGAGCGCTTCGGCACGTACCCGGGCTTCCACCTGGTCGCCTTCACCGTCGACGAGACGGCGTGGTCGCGCGAACTGGCCCCGCTGGCCGGGTTCTACCCCTCGGTGTACGTGGGCGTGCCGTGGTGGTTCCTCGACGCCCCCGACGCCATCCGGCGCTTTTTCGGCGCGGTGACCGAGACGGCCGGTTTCTCGCGGATATCCGGATTCGTCGATGACACCCGGGCGTTCTGCTCGATCCCCGCCCGGCATGACATGTCGCGCCGGGTCAACGCGGGCGTCCTGGCCCGGCTGGTCGCCGAGCACCGGCTCGGCGAGGACGAGGCGACCGGGACGGCCATCGGTCTGGTCACCGGCCAGCCGACCACGGTGTTCAAGCTTTGAGCGCCCCGCGCCTGTCGCGAACCGCCGGGCCGGGCCGCCCCGCCGCGCCGGTGCGGCTGGTCCACCTGGGGCTCGGCAACTTCTTCCGGGCCCACCCGTGCTGGTACACCGAGCACGCCCCGGACGCCGCGCACTGGGGGATCGCGGCCTTCACCGGCCGCCGCAGCTCAGCCCTGGTCAGTGAGCTGAACGAGCAGGAAGGGCTCTACACGCTCGTGTCGCGCGGCAGCGACGCTGACCAGTTCGAGGTGCTGAGCTGTCTGTCGCGGGCTCACGCGGCGGCCGACCACGACGCCTGGCTGCGCTACCTCGAGGCTCCGGAGCTGGCCGCCGTGACGATCACCGTGACCGAGGCCGGGTACCTGCGCGGTCCCGACGGCGGTCTCGACACCGGCCGCCCCGAGGTCCAGGCCGACATCAAGGCGCTCCGCAACGACCCCACCGGGGTCGTGCGCACCGCGCCCGCGCGCCTGGTCGCCGGTATCGCGGCCCGGCAGCGGGCCGGCGCGGGCCCGCTCGCGCTCGTGCCCTGCGACAACACGCCAGCCAACGGCGCACTCGCCGGGCGGGTCGTCCGCGACCTGGCCCAGCTCGTCGACCACGACCTGGCGGCCTGGCTCGCCGACTCGGTGGCCGTGGTCACGACCATGGTGGACCGGATCACCCCGCGCGCGGCCGGAGAAGACGCCCGCGCCGTGCTCCAGTCCACCGGGTTCGACGACCGCTGCCCGGTCGTCACCGAGCCGTTTCACGAATGGGTGCTCAGCGGGACGTTCCCGGCCGGACGGCCTCGCTGGGAGGAATCTGGCGCGACGTTCACCGACGACATCACGCCGTACGAGCACCGCAAGTTGTGGCTGCTCAACGGGGCCCACTCGCTGCTGGCCTACGCCGGGTCCATCACGGGCCACGTGACCGTGGCCGCGGCCATAGGCGACGGCAGGTGCCGGTCCTGGGTGGAGGAGTGGTGGGCGGTAGCCTCGCCGCACCTGGATCAGTCGGCCGCGGACCTCGCCGCCTACCGCGCCGCGCTGCTGCAGCGCTTCGCCAACGCGCGGATGCGCGACCGGCTGGACCGGATCGCCGCCGACGGCTCGCAGAAGATCCCGATCCGCATCCTGCCCGTCCTGCGCGCCGAGCGCGCCGCGGGCCGGATGCCCGCCGCCGCCACCCGCGTGCTAGCCGCCTGGATCTGTCACCTGCGCGGCCTGGGCGCGCCGGTCAGCGACGCGCGGGCCGACGAGGTGGTCCCGCTGGCCGCGGGCCCGCTGGCCGCGGCCGTGCCCCGGGTCCTCGGCCAGCTGGACCCGGCGCTCGGCGCGGACGCCGACGTCGTGGCGATGGTCATCGATCAGGCCAAGAAGTTCGCCCGCCAGGGGCGGTGAGCTGACCGCGAGCGGTCAGCACCCGCTCAGCCGGGCGTCGAGGCTGGTTTCCATCGGCAGGCTGGGTCTCAAGCTGCGCAAGGCGAGGAAGGTCGGGACCAGCGCGTCGTAGAGTTCGTCGAACGTAGGCCGCAGGTCGGCGTAGGCCTGCCGGGCGGCGTGATCGGGGGAGAGCGTTTCCTGGATTCGGACCAGGCGGGCCGCGACATCGATCGACTCGATAAGCCCGAGCGCGTCCATGCCGAGCAGCGCGGCGCCAAAACTCGAGCCTTCGTGCCCGGCGGGAAACCCGACCGGCATTCCGAGGACGTCCGCGAGCATCTGCCGCCACAGGGCACTGCTCGCGAAGCCGCCGGTCGCGCGGATTTCGCGAACCTCGTTGCCCGCGGCGCGTACCGAATCGAGCACGAGAGCGAGCTGCTGGCACACGCCTTCGAGCGCGGCGCGGATGAGATGCGCCCGGCGGTGCTCTCGCGTCAGCCCGACGTAGGCGCCGCAGGGAAGCGAGCTCCAGTGCGGGGCGCGCTCGCCTTGCAGGTAGGGCAGCATGATCAAGCCGCCGGATCCGGGCGGCACCGTGCCGGCTTCCCGCAGCAGTTCGTCTTCACGTCCATCGCCCAGTTCCGGGGCCAGCGCGTCACCAGCCCACTGCAGGACCAGGCCGCCGTTGTTGATGGCACCGCCGACGACCCAGCGTCGCTCGGTCAGGGCGTAGCAGAAAATGCGACCCCGCGGGTCGACGCTGGGCTGCTCGACCATGACCCGCATCGCCCCGCTGGTGCCGATTGAGCAGGCCGCCACGCCGGGATGAACCGCGCCCAGGCCCAGATTGGCCAGCGGGCCATCGCCGGCACCCACGACGACAGGAGTCGCGGGCGGAAGCTGCACCGCCTCGGCCCGGGCGGCCAGCAGGCCACGCAGCACCGTGGTCGTCGGGACGAGCTCAGGCAGCTGATCCGCGCTGATCCCGGCCAGTTGGAGGGCCTCGGGATCCCATTGCAGCCGGTGGATGTCCATCAGGCCGCTGGCCGAGCCGAGCGAATGGTCGGTGACCAGGACGCCCAGGAGTTCCAGCAGCACGTAGTCCTTGATGCCGACCCAGTGCCGCACCTGAGCCGCGAGCTCGGGTTGCTCTTCGCGGTACCAGACCAGCTTCGGCAGCAGAGCCATGGGATGCAGCGGCGTTCCCGTTCGCCGCTGCAAGGCCAGCCCTCCGGAGGCGGCGCGCATGCGGTCGGCTTGAGCGCTGGCGCGATTGTCCGCCCACGTTACGACGGGAGTCAGCGGGGAGCCGCGGCGGTCCAGCCCGATCAGGCTGTGCATCGCCGAGCTGAACGAAAGGGCTTTGACCTGCCCGCCGCATTGCGCGGCGACACTCGCGACGGTCTGGACGACGGCGGTGAGGATCTCCCGGGGGTCCTGTTCAGCGTATCCGGGACGTGGTTCACTCAACGAGTGCGCGATCGCGCGGGAAGCCGCTACGCGGCCGCTGATGTCGTAGGCCACGCACTTCGTGCTGGTGGTGCCCATATCGACCGCTATGACAATCGCTTCATGCTCGCTCATCTCGGACTCGCGTCCGCACCTCCCCTCGGCCTCATCCCGCAGGGTAACGAACAGCGCCAAGAGCCAAGACAGCGACCTCCCGGGGACTCCGCAGCGGCCCGGGCGGCGGTCTGGGCTCATCCGAGGAGGAGTAATGGGTGAGACCGTAGGGATTGTCGGGATCGGAATGATAGCGAAACTTCAGGTGCAGGCGCTCGAGCACATCGGGGGCGTGGAACTGATCGGTGGCGCTGATGTCGACGCCGGCCGCACCCTGAGCTATATGGGGCAGCACCTGCCCGTCTACTCCAACATTGACGACCTGCTGGACAGATCACCTTCGGCGGTCATAGTCGCCACGCCGACACCTGCCCACTATGACATATTCAGGAAAGTGGCCGCACATGACAAGCGGCCCCGCCGGCTTATCATCGAGAAGCCGCTGGGATCCTCCCTTGAGCAGGTAGATAAGATCTTGAGTTCAGATGACGGCATGGACGTCATTGGTATATATCACGCAGCTCATGCGCCCGAGGTTCTGTGGGCAATGGACAACGCGTTTTCGTGGCAGGAGGCATATGGCGCCTTCTCCGGCTACGAGGCATCGTTTTCCGATCCCTACCAGGATAAGGGAAGCACGCACGGTCAAGTCTACGTCAATAGCTGGCTTGACTCAGGTATTAACGCCCTCAGCGTCGGGTACCGATTTCTCAACCTTACCGCGGTCGATCAGCTGACGATCTTGGATGAGCGGAGCAGCAGTTTCGAAGCGTCGGTACGTTTCCTTGATAATGACATCGACAGAGCGGGGACAGTCCGAACTAGCTGGGCTGTATCCGTAGCGGCTAAGCAGAGCGTCCTGCGCCTTGGCGAACAGACGCATCTGTATCTTGATCACCAGCACGTCTCCGGTGCTCTCCGGTATCAGGGCGCGTTGGTGGACGGGTTTAAGTACACCGGTAATATCCCGAGGCTACAGCTTCACTACCAGAATGCGTTGAGGAGCATACTCATCGATAATGGCGGCTACTATACGGCTGCCGAAAGCCGCTTGCTGCACGCTCTGCTCTTTGAGCGCACGCCCCAGGATCCCGCAAAGGCCCGGGCGCAGGCCCGCCCGAGCGCTAGCGGGGCTCAGACGGAATCTGAGCCGTAAGACGGAACGGTGCGCCGTTAGACGATCGATGTCTGATGGCCTGCCCAGTACGCGTCGCGGAGTACGCGCTTGTACAGCTTGCCGGTGGGCGACCGCGGCAGCTCGTCCGCGAAGTCAACGGTGCGCGGGCATTTGAAATGGGTCAGCCGGTCCCGGCAGTAGGCGACCAGCTCCTGGGCGAGCTCCGGCCCGGCCCGGGACGGGTCCACCAGCTGCACCACCGCCTTGACCTCCTCGCCCAGGTCGTCGTTGGGGACGCCGATGACGGCGACGTCCAGGACGGCTGGATGAGCGGACAGGAGGTTCTCGGTCTCCTGGGGATAGATGTTGACCCCGCCGGAGATGATCATGTAACTCTGGCGGTCGGTGAGGTACAGGTACCCTTCCGCGTCGACGTGGCCGACATCCCCGACGGTGCTCATGGTTCCGTCGCTACTGCGGCCTTCGGCCGTCTTGACCGGGTCCTGGAAGTACTGGAACGCGGTCGCGCCGCGGAACCAGATGGTCCCGTCGACGTCCGTCGGGCACTCAGCGCCCGCATCGTCGAGGATCAGCAGCTCGCCGAGGATGGTGCGGCCGACGGTGCCGGGATGCGCGAGCCACTGCGCGGAGTCGCAGAACGTGAAGCCGTTGGCTTCCGTGGCGCCGTAGTACTCGGTGATGATCGGGCCGAGCCACTCGATCATTCCCCGCTTGACGTGGATCGGGCACGGCGCCGCGGCGTGCACGATGCACTCCAGCGACGAGGTGTCGTAGCGGGCCCGGACTTCCTCGGGCAGGCGGAGCAGGCGGCTGAACATCACCGGCACCATCTGGCAGTTGGTCACCCGGTACCGCTCGACCAGGGCCAGCCACTGCTCGGCGTCGAAGTGCTCCATCACCACGGTCGTGGCGCCTGTCCGCAGCGACGCGGCCACGCTCGCCTGAGGAGCCGAGTGGTACAGCGGGGCCGGGTTGAGATAGGTCATGCCGTCCCGGAACCCGAACATGCCCCGCACGAAGAGCATCACCGGGAGCGGCTCGCTCGGCGCGACCGTCGGCAGATCCCGCAGGACGCCCTTGGGCTGGCCGGTCGTGCCCGACGAGTAGAGCATGGCCGCTCCGAGTGACTCGTCCGGGACCGGGTCGCCCGGGTAGCCCGCGACCGCGGCATCGAAGGACTCCCACGGCCGGCGGGGCGCCCGGGCCGGTCATCAGCATGCGTTCGAGCTGAGGGCACTGCGCCGCGGCAGCGTCGGCCACCTGCCGTTTCGGGTCCGAGCTGAACAGCAGCCGGGACGACGAGTTGGTCACGATGTGCGCCACCTCGCCGGGCGCGAGGTAGCTGTTGATCAGGGTGTAATACAGGCCGGTCCGCTCGGCGGCTCCCTCGATCTCGAGCATCCGGGCGCTGTTCTCCATGAAGACCGAGATGTGATCGCCCCGCCGCAGCCCGGCTGCCCTCAGGAAATGCGCGATCTGGTTGCAGTGGGCCTCGTACTCGCCGAAAGTGACGGTCTCGCCGGACGTGCCCATGATGATGGCAGCCTGATCAGGATGGTCCAGGGCATGCTGACGGGCAAACATGCGTCCCCCTCGGGATGAGCGGCTGGCCGGGCCGCCGCGAGACTGGTTACCGTAAAGATATGTCTTCTGGCGGTTCGGACCAGGCCCGTCGCCGGGCCATGCCACGGTGATCGATCTGGTCGATGCCGCAGCCCTGACGCGCTGGCTGGACACGCAGGGCTTTCCGGTCGGCCCGGTCGAGCGCCTCGTCCTGCTTGAGGGAGGCACGCAGAATGTGCTGGTCCGGTTCAGCAAAGCGGGCGCCGCCTATGTGCTGCGCCGCCCGTCGCGGCACCCGCGGGCTAGGGCCCGGGAGACGATCCTGCGGGAAGCCCGGGTGCTTGAGGCGCTGGCGACCACCGACGTGCCGCACCCGCGGTGGGCCGCAACGTGCGCGGACGATTCCGTGCTCGGCATCCCGTTCGTTGTCACGGCCGCGGTGGACGGGCTCAACCCCATGGTCCAGTGGCCGGCCTACGCGGCGACCGCCGGCGGACGGCGGCAGCTCGGGCACGCCGCCGCTACCGAGCTGGCCCGGATCGGCCGGGTCGACTACGTCGCGGCCGGGCTGGGCGACCTGGGGCGCCCGGATGGATTCCTGAGCCGCCAGGTGCCACGCTGGCAAGCCGAATGGGAGAGTTACCGGCATCTGCCCGGGTACCCGGGCGAGCCGCTGCCGGGCCTGGACGCGCTGGCCACGTTCCTGACCGGCCATCGCCCGGCCGACGGGCCTCCCGGGCTGATGCACGGCGACTATCACCTCGGCAACCTTCTGGTTGACGCAGGCCGGCCCCGGGTCAACGCGGTGCTCGACTGGGAGATGGCCACGATCGGGGACCCGCTGGTCGACCTCGGCCGGTTCGTGGCCAGCCTGCCTGACGAGCAGGAGACCGTGGCAGCCGGCGCGCTGCGGACGGCTGGCGATGTCGGCCCGGTCAGCGAGATCGTCGCGGCCTACGCCGGCGCCAGCGACCGCAGTCTCGAGGCGCTCGACTGGTACGTCGTGCTGGCCTGCTTCAAGCTCGGGATCATCCTGGAGAGTTCCAACGCGCGGGCCTGCGCTGGGCTGACCGACCGCGCGATCGGCGATCGGCTGCACGCCATGGCCGTCGCGCTGTTCGCCCGCGGCCGCCGGCTCGCGCATGTGTGAGCAACGCTGTGAGGACGCGCTCCTGTTCGCCCGCGCCGCCCTGCGCGACTTCGAGGCCGCCGCCCCGGGCGCCGCCGAGGACGCGGGCGAGATGCGGCGGCTCATCGGCGGGCTCGGACTATAACCGGATAACGGCACTATTGGCCGCTTATTCGGCCAGGCCGATTCGGGCCGGCCGGGGGCCCCTTAAAGGGAGAGCGCTGGAAAAGGCGTCCCATTGGTTACCCTGGTCTGATTCAGCCTGGGTTTGCCCGGGGCTGGGGCGGAGGGGTTCGTGGGGCAAGTCTTGCGGCTGCTGCACCGGCTGGACGGTGCCGGGCATGTGGTGGATCTGCGGCTGGAGGGACCACATCGGCCGCGGGACGCGCAGGCCAGGTTCGTCTTCGGGCTCACGGCGCAAGACCGGGAAGACATTCGCTGGTACCTCGAGGATTACCTGGAGTACCCGGCCGAACGGGCACCGCAGATCGCCCGGCGGGTGGAAGAGCGGCTGGCCGAGCTCGGCCGTGAGCTGTTCACCGTGGTGTTCCAGGCCAACCGCGACGCCAGGGCGCTGTGGGCCGCGGTGGCCGGGTCGCTGGCCGATACCCGGGTGGAGGTGGCCACCGGGGCGGAGGGCGCGGCCGCGGTGCCCTGGGAGCTGCTGCGCGACCCGGCGAGCGACGGGGTGCTCGCCTTGCGGGCGGGCGCGTTCGTGCGGATCGAGCCCCAGGCAGACTGGCGCGGGCCCGGGCCGGACGGGACGGCCGGGGCGCTGCGGGTGCTGCTCGTGATCTGCCGGCCGGGCGGGCAGGAGGACGTGCCGTTCCGGTCGATCGCCGGCCAGCTGCTCGACCTGGCCCGGTCGCAGCGGCGGACGTTGCAGCTGGACGTGCTGCGGCCGCCGACGTTCGCGCAGCTGACCCGGGAGCTTACCGCGGCGAAGGCGGCGGGCTCGCCGTACCACGTGGTGCATTTCGACGGTCACGGCACCTACCTTGACGTCGGTGCCGCCGCCGCTGGGGCTGAATCTGGCCCGGTCCAGCCCGCGGTGTTCTCGCTGGTGTCCCCGCCACGGCCGGGAGCGCACGGGTTCCTGGTGTTCGAGGATCCGGGGTCGGGCGGGAACTGGCAGCTGGTGGACGGTCCGGCGCTCGGCAGGCTGCTCGCCGACGCCGGGGTGCCGGTGCTGGTGCTGAACGCGTGCCGCAGCGCGCACGCCGACCTGGTCACGGCGCCGGAGACGGTGACGGCTGAGGCAGATGCGCACCGGCGGGTGCGAGCCTACGGGTCGCTGGCCCAGGAGGTGATGAACGCCGGGGTGCCCGGGGTCGTGGCCATGCGCTACAACGTGTTCGTCGAGACGGCGCTCCGTTTCATCCTTGACGTGTACGGCGGCCTGCTGGCCGGCCACGCGCTGGGCGAGGCGGTCGCCGCGGCGCGCCGGCAGCTGGCCGCTGACCCGGTGCGGCAGGTGGGCGCGGCGCTGCCGCTGCAGGACTGGATGGTGCCGGTCGTTTACGAGGCCGCGCCGCTGGTCCTGCGGGCTCCCGCGGCCGGGCCGGGGCTGGCCATCGACCTCGAGATTCCGCCGGCCGGACTGGATCGCGCCCGGCTGGGCACGGGGCTGCCGCCCGGACCTGACGTGGGGTTCATCGGCCGCGACGAGACGCTGCTGACCCTGGACCGGGCGTTCGATGCCGGGCCGGTGGTGCTGCTGCACTCGTGGGCCGGGGCGGGAAAGACCGCGACCGCGCTCGAGTTCGCCCGCTGGTACGAGCTGACCGGCGCGGCCCGCGCCGTGCTGTTCACCTCGTTCCAGCACCACCTGCCGCTGGCCCGGCTGCTCGGCCAGGTCGGGGAGCAGTTCCGGCCGGCGCTGGAAGAGGCCGGAGTGCAGTGGGCCGAGCTGGACGAGGCCCGGCAGCGGGACGTGGCGATGCAGGTGCTGGCCCAGGTCCCGGCGCTGTGGGTGTGGGACGACGTGGAGGCGGTCGCCGGATTCCCGGCCGGCGCGCCGAGCGCGTGGAACGCGGCCGAGCAGGGCGAGCTGGCCGGCTTCCTGCGCGATCTGGCCGCGAAGACCCGGTGCAAGGTGCTGCTGGCCTCCCGCCGCGACGAGCGCGGCTGGCTGGGGGACATGCCGCGCCGGGCCGGGTTGCCGCCGATGCCGATGCTCGAGCGCCTTGAGCTGGCCCGGGCGGTCGCGGCCCGCCAGCCCGGCGGCGGGGACCATTCCATGGAGGTACTGGACTGGCGGCCGCTGCTTAGGTTCACGCAGGGCAACCCGCTGACGGTCGCTGTCCTGGTCCGGCAGGTGCTGCGCGATCACCTCAGCAGCCCGGGACAGATGGAGGAGTTCGTCGCCGGGCTGCGGGCCGGCTCGGCGCGGATCACCGACGACGCCGCCCAGGGTCGCGGCGCTTCCCTCACTGCCTCACTCGACTACGGCTGCACCGGCGCGTTCACCGGCGCCGAACTTCCGCTGGTCGCCCTGCTCGCCCTGTTCCAGGGCTTCTTGAACGCGGAAGCCCTGCGCCTGATGGGCGATAGCGATGTGGCCGGCCTGCTCGGCCGGGCCGCCGAGGCCGGGCTGCTCACCGCGCGCGGCGGCGGCTACTACGAGGTCCACCCGGCCGCGCCCTGGTACCTGGACGGCCTCTTCCAGCAGCACCACGGTGCGCCCGGCAGCGCCACGGCCGCAGCCGCCGTCCGCGCCTGGACCGCCGCCATCGCCGAGCTCGGCGACCAGTACGCCGGCCGCTACGAGACGGGCGACGCCGACGTGATCGGTGTCCTGGGCGCCGAGGAAGCCAACCTGGCCCGGGCCCTTCAGCTCGCCCGCGACAACGGCTGGCCGGACCTGCTCATCGGGCCCATGCAGGGCCTGCGCATCCTGTACGGCCGGGACGACCGGCTGGGCCGGCTCGGGCGGCCCGGCCGGGATGCCGAGTGGCGGCGGCTGGTCGACGCCGTCATCCCTTACCTCACCGATCCCGTTACCGGCGGCCCGCGGCCAGGCCTCGGGCGGCAGTGGGTAAGGCTTACCGAGTACCGCGTCGTGCTGGCCCGGCGGGACCGCGACGGGCGGGGCGCGCAGCGGCTCCAGGAGGCCGTCGTGGCCTGGCGCGGCGAGCAGGCCGCACGCGTTCTCGCCGCGGCCCCGGACTCGCTCGACGAGCAGCAGCGGAGCCAGATCCGCGAGCTCGCCATCGCGTTCTGGCGCCTCGGCGACGTTCAGCTGGAGCGAGACCAGGCCGGCTCCGCGCGGTCGTACTCCGCGGCGGCCGACCTGTTCCGGCGGATCGGCGCGCGCCGCGAGGAAGCGACCGCGGCGCTCCGCCTCGGGAACGCCTACCAGCGGGACCGGAATCTGCCCGACGCGGCCGCCGCCTACCAGCAGGCGCTCGAGCTGCTCCCCGAGCACGCGGCCGGCGATCTGGCCACGGCCCACAACGCGCTCGGCGACATCTACGGCGCGGCGGGCGAAACCGACCGGGCGCTCGGGCACTACCGGGAGTCCATCCAGCAGGAGGAGCGCCGGGGCAACCGCTACGGCGTCGGCCGGGCCC
Organism: uncultured Actinomycetota bacterium; assembly: GCA_963729365.1. GTDB lineage: Bacteria > Actinomycetota > Actinomycetes > Streptosporangiales > Streptosporangiaceae > JASHPR01. Next base: position 538,964 of record CAVSNQ010000022.1, on the reverse strand, counting down.
GCTACAACGCCGCGTCCACGCTGCTGGGCGCCGGGCGCCGGGGCGACGCGCTGCGGTACGCCCGGGCCGCGCTCGACGACCACCAGGCGGCCGGCCCGGACGCCGCCGCCGAGGCCGACCGGGCCCGGCAGCTCGTCGACTACATCGAGCAGCAGGAGGTAACGGGCCAGTTCGGGGCGGTGCGCGGGATCCCGGATGCACCTCCCGCGCCCGCCCAGGCGGCGCCGCCCGCGCCCGCCCAGGCTGCGCCTCCTACCCAGGCTGCGCCTCCCGCGGCTGCCGCGCCGGTCCCGGCCCTGCCTGCCGCGGCCGGGCCTGAGCCCGAGGCCCTGCGCGGGCTCGCTGTGCCTGGGTATCCCGCTGTGCCGCCGCCTCCGGCGGCGCCTGAGCCCGAGGCCCTGCGCGGGCTCGCTGTGCCTGCGCATCCCGCTGTGCCGCTGCCTCCGGCGCTGCCTGAGCCCGCGGCGGCTCGCGCGGTCAACACGATCGTCGCGCTGCCCGGCACGGCCGAGCCGGTCGCGGCCGACCGGGCCCTTGCCGTCGACAGCGCCTACGACCTGCTGGTCAACATCGGCCGCCACGTCGCGGGCAGCCTGCTGTCCCGCGCCGACGCGGTCTGGCCCGACGAGCTGCTCCCGGACCAGGGCGTGTGGCTGCGCGCCGCCCTCACGCTGGATAACGCCCCGCAGCCGCTGGTCCGGCCGTTCTTCCTGCCCCGCGAGGGGGAGAGCTTCGCCTGCGACTGCCCGCCGGACGCCGGCCACCAGCCCGGCTGCGATCGCAGGCCGTGGACCCGGTTTCCGGTCCGGACGCCGGCCCGGCCCGGGCTGCTGCGCGGTGAGCTGGTCATCTACTACGAGGTCACCGCCGTCCACGCCCAGGTGCTCACGCTGCCCGTCGGGACCGCGGCGCCGGGCGGGCCGCCCGGGCCGCGAGCCGAGTTGCTCGGCCGGCTGTCCAGGACGTTCAGCAACCTGCGTGATCTCGCCGACCGCACGGCGTCGGTGGTTGTCTCGCCGTCCCGGGTCGTGGTCAACGGCATCCAGTTCGCCGACAACCCGTTCGCGATTCCCGCCGCGGCCGCCGACACCGCGGCGCTCAACACGCGCCAGATGCTGTACAACAGCCACTTCCTGGTCGACGCCAAAGGCGGCGAGCGCAGCCGTTACGGGCCGGGTTACACCAAGGCGGCGGCAGAGTTCGAGAGCGACCTGCGCAGCCTGGCCAAGGCGGGCGCGGAGCTGTACGTAAGGCTGTTCGACGTGCCGGCCGCCGGCAACACGGTCTCGTTCTCCCTGCCCGACCTGCTCCGCGAAGAGGCGCAGCGCCGCCATCGTCCGCCGGTGCTGCAGATCGTCGACCCCGCGTATGACCAGCATGCGATCCTGTGGGCCGCGGTCTACGACCTTCCCCTGGGCGGCGACCCGGCCAGGTACGAGCTGTGCCCGTCGGTGCGCGAGTTCGGCCCGGGGGGCGCCGGCCAGGCCGCGGCGGCGCCCGTGCGGTGCCAGCACGAGGACGAGCACCGGGGCCGCGGGAACGTGCTGTGCCCGTGGGGGTTCTGGGGCCTGTCGTGCATCATCGAGCAGCCGCCCGACGCCGGCCGGGACCTGGAGAGCATCGTCACGACCGGGGCGGAGCCGCTGCGGTTCCTGCTCGCCGCGGACAGCAAGCTCGACCGGCGGCTCACCGAGGCGCACGTGTCGCAGCTGCAGGCCAGGCTGCCGGCCGGAGCGGTCGCCCGCGCGCCGGTAGCGACCGAGACCGAGCTGGCCAGCGCGCTCGGCCCGGAATCGATGGACGTCGTGTACTTCTACTGCCATTCCGGTTACGAAGCGCAGAGCCGGGGAGCGGCCGGCCACTACCTGAACTTCGGCGACTACTACATCGAGCCGATCGACGTGAACATGTGGGCCCGCAGCGCGGTGTGGCCGAGGCCGCACTGGGGGAGCAGGCACCCGCTCGTCGTACTCAACGGCTGTCACACCACCGAGGTGACGAGCGGCACGGTCAACAGCTTCGTGCCCGCGTTCACCCGCTGGGCCGCGGCATCCGGCGTGCTCGGCACCGAGGTGACGATGGAGCAGGGCCTCGCGGGGTGGGTGGCCGAGCAGGCGCTGGCCGCGCTGGCCGCCGGGAACTCCGTCGGCGAGGCGATCCGCGCCACCCGCTGGACGATGTTCGGCCTCGGCAACGTCATGGGGTTCGCGTACACGCCGTACTGCCTGGCGAACCTCTCGCTGCGGGCGGCTTCGCCCGGGTAACCGCCAGGTCGTGCGAGCAACGGAGGAGGTTCCGTGGACCGGTCAGCCACGGTGATGGCGATCGGCGCTGTGTGCTTCGGCCTCAGCGTCGGCTTCATCACCTACCGCACCCTGGTGCGCACCGTCGACAAAGCGGCCATCAGCGACATCACCGCGGTCGTCGGGGCAATCGGCGGAGGGGCGGTGACCGGACTGTTCGACCCGGAGAAGACGGATCTCTTCGGGTGGTACTCCATCGGCCTCGCCGCCGGCATCGCGATCTTCTTCGTGCTCTACCTCATCATGAACGGCAAGGGCGATACGGCCAAGGTGATGAGCGGCCGCACGATCACCGGGCCCGGCGCCCCGGGTCCCGGCGGCGGCCCGGGCGGCGGCCCGCAGCTCTGACGGGCGGCCAGGCGCCCGGCTCATGGTCAGCATCTGGCCAGCTCGGTGTGCAGGTCCGGCCAGGGAAAGACGGCCGGGTCGCCGGCGGCGCCGGACAGCCGGGCCGGATCGAGGATCACGCGCACGCCCCACTGGCGCAGGGCGGCGATGCTGCGCTGGAACACCGGATGGCGGGCTAGCGCCGCATTGGGCCACGGCACGGCGATGATCGGCAGGCCCAGGCCGACGGCCTCGTTCAGCAGGCCGAGCGCCAGCGTGTCGCTGATCCCCTGGGCCCACTTATTGATCGTGTTGAAGGTGGCCGGGGCGACCACGAACGCGTCGGCGGGCGGCAGCACATCGGGCTCGTCGGGATGCTTGTACTGGCTCCGGACCGGATGACCGGTCTGGGCGGCGAGCCGCGCTGCGTCAACGAACTTCGTTCCGTCTGGCGTGGCGATCACGCACACGTCCCAGCCCCGCTCCTGGGCGAACCCGACGAAGCCGGGGAGCTGCGCGGCTGGCGGGCCGCCGCAGGCGACGGCGTACAAGACCCGGACTGGGCCGGCTGCTGACACGTGCTGCCTCCCGCGGGTGACGATGGTGCTCGTCACCCATGACAGCACCGTGGCGGCCAGGGCGCAGCGGCTCGGCCAGATGGAGAACGGCCTGCTGCCCGTCACCCGGGCCACCCGGGCGGCGAAATGGCCGCCGGAAAGCCGTAGACCGCCCGGCAAATGCCGGGCGGTCCGTTGAAATGGTGCTGCTATCGCCTATCGCCGCAGCATCAAGACGATGAGCACGATGATCACGATGACGACTATCGTTCCAATTCCGATATAAATGGCTCTGCCCTCCTTGGACCGTCGGCCCGGTCTAGCTGTCCGGTACGGCCGGCTCTAAACATCGGCGGCGGCCCACGCCCGGCGGGAAGGCCGGCCCGACCGCCGCGACGCTCGCGACCGCGCCTTGGCCTCGCGCTGCCGCAGCAGGCGGCGCTCTTCCTCGCTCATGCCGCCCCAGACTCCCTGCAGCGGGTCGGCGGCCAGTGCGTACCGAAGGCAGTCGGCGCGCACCTGGCAGCCGGCGCACACCGCCTTGGCCCGGGCGACCTGCCCGAGGGCGGGACCGGACGCCGAAATCGGGAAGAACAGGTCAGGATCGGCCGACTGGCAGGCGGCGAGTGACCACCACTCGGCCAGGCCGTCGGCGGTCGTTGTCATAGCGGTAGTTGTCATCACGGCCTCGGATCTGCTCGCGTGCGGTTGGCGTCACGCCCGTGACCGATGTGACTGCCCACATCTCGGCGGACTATTCCTGCCGTGGCCTGCGCGGCGGACGGCGGATGACCGTCAGCGCGGCCCGCGACGCCACTGCGGCTTGCGCTTTTCCAGGAACGCGTGCATCCCTTCGCGCGCGTCCGGCAGCTGGCTGGTCGCGGCCATCACCTCGACGGCGTAGGCGTAGGCCTTCGGCTGGTCGAGGTCGATCTGCGCGTAGAGCGCCTGCTTGCCCATGCCCTTGCTCTCGGCCGACCCGAGGGTGACCCGCTCGAGCAGGTCGGCCGTGGCGGAGTCGAGCTGGTCGGCGGGAACGACCCGGTTGACCAGGCCCCAGTCCAGCGCGGTCCGGGCGTCCACCACGTCGCCGGACAGGGCCATCTCCATGGCCCGCTTCCGGCCGATGTTCCTGGCGATCGCCACCATCGGGGTATGGCAGAACCAGCCGCCCTTCCCGCCCGGGGCGGCGAAGCCGGCGTTCTCGCTGGCCACGGCGAGGTCGGCGGTCGCGACCAGCTGGCAGCCGGCCGCCGTGGCCAGCCCGTGGACCCGCGCCACGACCGGCTGCGGCACCTGCTGGATGAGCGTCATCAGCTCGGTGCAGGTCTGCAGCAGGGAGCGGACCGCGGCCAGGTCGGCGTCGGCCACGTCGGCGAAGTCGTGCCCGGCGCTGAACACCGGGCCGTGGCCGGCCAGGACGATGCCCAGGGCATCGCTGTCCCCGATCTCCCGGAACGCCGTGATCAGCTCGCGCATGTGCGCCAGCGACAGGGCATTGCGCCGCTGCGGCCGGTTCATCGTCACGGTGGCGAAATCGCCGGACCGCTCGACCAGGATGTGCTCGAACCCCATGACGGCCTCCTACCCGCTGCTGACCGCAGCCTACGCGCCAGGGACGACCGGCCCGCGTCGTCAGCCGGGCCGTCCTGCCCGGTGCTCGTGGCGCTGTGACCAGAGAGTGACGACCCGCGGCACGACAGCGAGCAGCAGCCAGCAGTACTTGGCGAGATCGGTGTTCACCCAGGCCAGGCCGATGGACGCGCCGATCACCACGGCGGCCCCGGCCGTGCGCAGGAACGAATCCCGCACCGCTTGCGCGTGCGATCCCGGGGTCATCAGGCCCCTGCGCCGCCCGAGGGTCAGCGTGGCCTGCGTGGCCAGGCTGGCCAGCAGCAGGTTCAGGGCGAAGATGTCGACGGCCAGCGGGTTGCTGGCGTACTGGCCCAGCAGGTCGCTGGTGAACGGCATGATCGTGATCGTGAACAGGAAGGCGAAGTTCCACCAGGCCAGGCTCTCCTTCTGGCCGGCCAGCTGAGTGAACACCCGGTGGTGGATCAGCCAGAAATGGGCGATGACGTAGAACGAGATCACGTAGCTGATCAGCTGGTCGGAGTCCTTGGCCAGCTCCGACGCGAGCGCGGAGGCCGAGTTCTGATCGGCGAGGCTCAACGGCGGCACCCGAAGCTGCAGGACGAGCAGGGTGAGGGCGATCGCCACCACGCCGTCGGACAGGGTGAGCAGGCGATCCGCGCTCGGCAGGTCCTCGCTGGGGCTGGCACGCCGGGATTCGGTCGACATGGCCACCAAGCTTCCCACGGCCGGCCATCGCCGGGCGGTGGCGGCCACACCGAGCCGGGGCGTGGCGTTCCGGATAGTCTTTGCTACCAGGTGGTAACTAATGAGGCCGCTGGCGCGTGAGGAGGTTCTGGTGACCGACCTGCGATCGGCGCTCGGCGCGGCCGTGGGCGCGGGCCACGTGCTGGCGGGCGCCGACGGCCCGCCGGACTACGGCCATGACGAGAGCCTGACCGTCGCGGCCGTGGCGCCGGCGTTCGTGGTCAGGCCGGGCCGCACCGCCGAGGTCGCGGCCGTGCTGCGGATCGCGTCCGAGCACGGGATCCGGGTGACCGCGCGCGGCTCGGGGACCGGGCTGTCCGGCGCCGCGGTCCCCGACCGCGACGGCCTCGTGGTGTCGTTCGAGCGGATGAACCAGGTGCTCGAGATCGACGGCGCGAACCACACCGCCACCGTGCAGCCGGGCGTGACGCTCGCCGCGCTGGACGAGGCCGCGGCCGCCGCGGGCCTGGTCTACCCGGTGTACCCGGGGGAGATGAGCGCCAGCCTGGGCGGGACCATCGCGACCAACGCGGGCGGGATGCGGGCCGTCAAGTACGGCGTCACCCGCCGTCACGTGCTCGGCCTGGAGGCCGTGCTCGCGTCCGGGGAGGTGCTGCGCACCGGCGGGAAGGTCGTGAAGGAGAGCAGCGGGTACGACCTCACCCAGCTGATCGTCGGCTCGGAGGGCACGCTGGCGCTGGTCACCGAGGCCACGGTCCGGCTGTACCCGCGGCTGCCGTCCCAGGCGACCGTGCTCGCGCCGTTCGCGTCGCTCGAGCAGGTGACCGCGGCGGTTCCCGGCATCGTCGCCACCGGCATCGGGCCGCTGATCCTCGAGTACATCGACATGGTGACGATGTCGGTGATCACCGCGAACTCGGACGTCGACCTGGGGGTCCCGGCCGCCGTCCGCGACAAGACGCTGGCCTACCTGGTCGTGGTGCTGGAGGAGCGCAGCGAGGAACGGCTGGCCAGCGCCGTGGAGGAACTCGCCGAGCGGCTGGCCCACCTCGGCGCGCCCGACGTCTACGTGCTGCCCGAGTCGGCCGCGCGCCGCCTCATCGAGGCGCGGGAGAAGGCGTTCTGGGCGGCCAAGGGCGCCGGGGCCGACGACATCGTGGACACGGTCGTGCCGCGCGCGGCCATGGCCGGCTTCCTCACCGAGGCCGCCGGGATCGCCCAGGGCCAGGGCGGGCTCGTGATCGGCGCCGGGCACGCGGGCGACGGCAACGTCCACCTCGCGGTGTTCCAGCCCGATCCCGCCCGGCGCGCCGAGTTGCTGCGCGGCATCTTCGCGGCCGCGGTGTCCCGGGGCGGCGCGGTCAGCGGCGAGCACGGCATCGGCCACGCCAAGAAGCGATACTTCCTGGAACTGGCCGATCCCGTGGCCGTCGGGCTCATGCGGCGGGTGAAGCAGGCCTTCGACCCGGCGGGCCTCCTTGGTCCCGGGTCGGCGTTCGACTGACCGCGGGAGGTATCGCATGAACGGCGCCCAGGCCCTGATCCGCACGCTGGCCGGCTGCGGCGTGGACGTGTGCTTCAGCAATCCGGGAACCTCGGAGATGCACTTCGTCGCGGCGCTGGACGCGGTCCCCGAGATGCGCGGGGTGCTGTGCCTGTTCGAGGGGGCGGCGACCGGCGCGGCGGATGGCTACGGCCGGATGACCGGCCGGCCGGCCGCGGCGCTGCTGCACCTCGGGCCGGGCCTGGCCAACGGGCTGGCCAACCTGCACAACGCGCGGCGGGCCCGCACGCCGCTGCTGGCCGTGGTCGGCGACCACGCCACGTACCACAAGCGCTTCGACGCGCCGCTGGAGTCCGACATCGACGCCCTGGCCGGCTCGGTGTCCGCCTGGGTCCGCCGCTCGGCGCGCAGCGCCGACGTGGCCGCGGACGCCGCCGAGGCGGTCGCCGCCGCGATGACCCCGCCCGGCGCGGTGGCCACGCTGATCCTGCCCGCCGACGTCTCGTGGTCCGACGGCGCCGAGCCCGCGCCCCCGCTCCCGGTGCGCGCGGCGCCGCCCGTCCCCGAAGAAACCGTCCAGTCAGTGGCCGGAACGCTACGCTCCGGGGAACCCTGCGTGCTCCTGCTCGGCGGGTCGGCGACGCGGCGGCCCGGGCTGGAGGCGGCCAGCCGGGTCGCGCAGGCCACCGGGGCGCGGCTGCTGTGCGAGACGTTCCCGGCGCGGCTCGAGCGCGGCGCTGGCCTCCCGGCCATCGACCGGCTGGCTTACCTGGCCGAGTTCGCGGCCTCGCAGCTGTCCGGCACGCGGCACCTGATCCTGGCCGGCGCGCGCGCCCCGGTCTCGTTCTTCGCCTACCCGGGGAAGGAGAGCTCGCTGGTTCCGGCCGGCGGCCAGGTGCACGTGCTCGCCGAGCCCGGCGATGACGTGTGCGGCGCGCTCGCGGCGCTGGCCGGCCTGGCCGCGCCGGACGCCAAGCCGCTGCCGCGCGAAGCCGGGCGCCCGCTGCTGCCGGACGGCGCCGGCGACCTCACCGGGGAGAGCGCGGCGGCGGTCATCGGCGCCCTGCTGCCGGAGGACGCGATCGTCTCCGACGAGGCCAACACGTCCGGGCTGTGGCTGCCCGGGGCCACGGCGGGGGCGCCGCCGCACGACTGGCTGACGCTGACCGGCGGGTCGATCGGCCAGGGACTGCCGGTGGCCACCGGCGCCGCGCTGGCCTGCCCGGAGCGGAAGGTCCTCGCGCTGGAGGCGGACGGCAGCGCCATGTACACGCTCCCGGCGCTGTGGACCCAGGCCCGCGAGGCCCTGGACGTCACCACGGTCATCTTCAACAACGGCTCGTACGCGATCCTCGGCATGGAGCTTGACCGGGTCGGCGCCGAGCCCGCCGGGGAGGCCGCCCGGAACCTCCTCGAGCTGTCCCGGCCCGCTCTCGACTTCGTGGCGCTGGCCAACGGGATGGGCATCCCGGCCGGCCGGGCCCGCACGGCGGGGGAGTTCGCGCTGCAGCTCCGGCGGGCCCTCGACGAGCCGGGACCGCACCTCATCGAGGCGGTGGTCCCGGCGCTCGGGTAAACCCGGCCCGCATAACCGGGCCGTAGGCCGCCGGTCAGCCGGCCACGTTGGACTCCAGCCGGCCGAGCAGCCCCTCCAGGCCGGCGATGTCGCCGTCGGCGAAGCCGCGCCGCAGCCGCTCGTCGAACGCGACGGCCGCGTCCCGCAGCCTGAGGAAGGCGGCCTCGCCCTCGTCGGTCAGCTCCACCAGGTGGACGCGGCGGTTGGCCGGATCACGCCTGCGGGTGATCAGGCCCTGAGCGTCCATGGCGTTGAGGTGGTGGGTCAGCGTGGCCTCCTTGATGCCCACGGCATCGGCGAGTTCCCGCTGGTTGCCCAGCTGCTGGCTCTTGATCGAGATGAGCACGAGCCAGACCGGGATCGACCCGCCCGCCTGGGCCAGCGCTTCGTCGAACGCGCGGCTCACCGACTTGGCGGTGCGGGCCAGCTGGAGGCCGATCGGCATGCGTGCGGGCTGAGGCATGGGCTCATTCTACCAGTAGAGGACTAAACGTTTGACATAGAATTCTTAGAGATCTAAGATCCGGACTGACGCTCGGAGAGGGGCAGGCGATGAACGGTCTCGACGGCCAGGTGGCGCTGGTGACCGGCAGTTCACGCGGCATCGGGGCGGCCGTCGCCGCGCACTTCGCGCAGCACGGCGCGCAGGTCGTCGTCCACGGCCGGGACGGCGCCGCGCTGGCCGGCGTCGTGGCGCGCATCGAGCAGGCCGGGGGGCGGGCGATGGCGGTCACCGGCGATGTCACGAGGTACGCCGACATCGAGGCGATGCGGCTGCGGATCGAGCGGGAACTGGGGCCGGTCGGCGTGCTGGTCGCCAACGCGGGCGGGAACCCGGTCCGGCCCGGCCCGGTCGAGGAGGTCAGCGAGGAGGGCTGGCGGGCGACCATCGACGGAAACCTCACGGCCACGTTCCTGACCATCAAGAGTTTCCTGCCGGGAATGAAGGAACGGGGCGCCGGGAGCATCATCACGATCTCGTCGGCCGCGGCCCGCCGGCCCAGCGCGGCCTCGCCGGTCCCTTACGCCGCGGCCAAGGCCGGCATCGAGATTCTCACCCAGGGCCTGGCCGCGCAGGCCGGCCCGCACGGCGTCCGGGTGAACTGCATAGCCCCGGAAACGATCATGACCGAGCGCAACCAGCGGCAGATCCCGGCGGCGGTGCAGCAGGAACTGGCCGGGATGCACCCGATCCGGCGTCTGGGCACGCCCGAGGACGTGGCGGCCGCGGCCCGCTATCTCGCCTCGGGCGAGGCCGGCTGGATCAGCGGCATCGTCCTCGACGTGGCCGGCGGTTCCGTCCTGGCCTGAGCGGCTAGACGGCCAGATCGCGGAGCGCCTGGGGGAGCGGGGCCGGCCGTCCTTCGCCGTCGACGTGCACGGTGACCGTGCGGCCCTCGACGCAGACCTGGCCATCCCGGATCGCCTGCCAGGCATAGGTGACCGAGGTGCGGCCGATCCGCTCGGCGCTGAGCACCAGGTCGAACTCGTCGGCGAACCACAGCGGCCGGTGGTAGGTCGCCTCGACGCGGCGCCGGGGGAATCCGTCGGCGTTGCCCGGCGGGCTCAGCCCGAGCCCGCGCAGCAGTGCGTGCTCGGCCGCCTCGGCCCAGCGGAACACCGCGGTGCAGTGGATCCGGCCGCTGGCGTCGGTGTCGGCCCAGGCCACCCGCATCCGCTCACTGCGGCAGGCCGCCACCGTGGCGTCCCGGCGGGTAGCATCAAGCCGGGCTGTATCGTCTGCTCGCGGGCTCGCCCGGTGATCCACCGGCTGACTCATGGCCGCCCCGTCCCTCCGCAGCGTGGACCCATTGATGACACATCCTGTGACGATCGTCAATGTGTAAGTCCAGCAATTGGCGGAACTTAACCACCTGGTTACCGGTCCAAACCGCTTTACCTGGGCAAACGGTTTCTTCTGCGACCGCGGTGCGCGACACTGGAAGTGGAGGTCGATGGTGACGGATTCCCCGGCCGGGACGCCGCCAGCGGCGATCGGCGCGCTCTATGATGCCCGCCGCGGTGTCTATTACACGAAGCCGGTCATGCGCGGCTGGCTGCACCTGCTGTGGTTCGCTGCGTCGCTGGTGCTCGGCACGCTGCTGCTGGTCCACGCGCAGGGAGCCACGCGGATCACGGCCGTGGCCATCTACGCGGCCAGCGTGAGCGCCCTGTTCGGGATCAGCGCGCTCTATCACCGGGGCACCTGGACGGATGCGTGGCGGCGGCGGCTGCAGCGCCTCGACCACGCGATGATCTTCTTCCTGATCGCCGGCACGGCGACTCCCGCTTTCCTGCTCGCCATGCACGGCGCACTCGGGCTGGCCTGCCTCATCGTGCTCTGGTCGCTCACGCTGGCCGCGGCGGGGATCCGCATGCGGTGGATGAACGGACCAGAGCGCCTGGTCGGGGCGACGTTCCTGGCGCTCGGCTGGATGGGCGCCCTCGCGCTGCCCGCGGTGTGGATTCACGCCGGCGCCGTGCCCGGGGCGCTGATGTTGGCCGGCGGCCTGCTCTACACGGCGGGCGCGATCTCCTACCATCGCCGCTGGCTCGACCGGTATCCGTCGATCTTCGGCTACCACGAGGTCTTCCACGCCTTCGTCTGCGCCGCGGCGACCTGCCAGTTCATCGCGATAGCGCTGCTCATCAGCTAGGCCGCGGGCGGGAAAGCACCGGATTGCGCGGCGCCAACCGGGTCGGCCCGATCGGCGTCCTATGTGTCACACGGCTCGCGGAGCCGACCGGGCAGAAGGACACCGCGACATGACTTCATCTTCACGCATGGCCGGGCGAGCGATCGCCGGAGCGTTGCTCGCCTGCTGCGCCGTGCTCGCCACGGCCTGCGGGGCGTCGTCCTCTTCCTCGTCCAGCCCGGCCGCCGCGCCCAGCCGTACGGCCACGGTGACCCCGGTCTCCTCGCCCAGCGCGCCCGCCTCCGTCGCGGCCACGTCGCCGGCCGCGGCCGGCCCGGCCCCGTGCCCGACCCGCTACCTCGGGGTCAAGGCCGGGCTCAGCCAGGGCACCGCGGGCAGCACCTACCAGGTGATCGACTTCACGAACATCTCCAACGTCAGCTGCACGCTGTACGGCTACCCGGGCGTCTCGTTCGCGTCGACCGGGGCGTCGGGCGGCCAGATCGGCCTGTCGGCCAAGGAGAACCCGACCCCGCCGCGCGTGCTGGTCACCCTGACGCCGGGCGCGACCGCGAACGCGCTGCTGCGGATCGCCGATGCCGGCAACTTCCCGCCCGCCGCGTGTGGCATGGTCACCGCGCACTGGCTGGTGATCTACCCGCCGAACCAGACCACGCCGGTCTACCTCAGCTACACGTCGGCAACCTGCTCGAAGCCGGTCCAGATCCTGACCGTCAACGTCGTCCAGCCTGGATCGGGCGGCTCGACATAACCCGGGATCAGCCCTTCAGCGCGCGGTAGCGCCGGATCAGGGCGTTCGTCGACGAGTCGTGGCTGAGCTCGGGCTCGGCATCGCTGGCGAGCTCGGGGATGATCTGGACCGCCAGCACCTTGCCGAGTTCGACGCCCCACTGGTCGAAGGAGTCGATGCCCCAGATCGCGCCCTGGGTGAACACGCTGTGCTCGTACAGCGCCACCAGCACGCCGAGCAGGTGCGGGGTGAGGATCTCGGCCAGCAGCACGTTGGTCGGGCGGTTGCCCTGCATCACCCGGTGCGGCGCCACCTCCGGCGAGGTCCCTTCGGCGAGCACCTGCTCCTCGGTCTTGCCGAACGCCAGGGCCTGGGCCTGGGCGAACACGTTGGACGACAGGATGTCGTGGTGCTCGCCCAGCGGGTTGAGGGTCTTGCCGAAACCGATCAGGTCGACCGGGATCAGCCGGGTGCCCTGGTGGATGAGCTGGTAGAAGCTGTGCTGGCCGTTGGTGCCCGGCTCGCCCCAGAAGACGGCGCCGGTGTCGTAGTCGACCGTGGCTCCCTCGAGGGTCACGTGCTTGCCGTTCGACTCCATCGTGAGCTGCTGCAGGTAGGCAGGGAACCGTTTCAGGTACTGGTCGTAGGGCATGACGCCGTAGGTCTGGGCGCCGAAGAAGTCCGCGTACCACACGGCCAGCAGGCCCATGAGCACCGGCAGGTTCTCGCCCAGCGGGGCGGTGCGGAAATGCTCGTCCAGCTCGTGGAACCCGGCCAGCATCTCGCCGAAGCGCTCCGGCCCGATCGCGATCATGGTCGACAGGCCGATGGCCGAGTCCATCGAGTACCGGCCGCCGACCCAGTCCCAGAAGCCGAACATGTTGGCGGTGTCGATGCCGAACGCCTCGACCTTCTCGGCGTTGGTGGAGACCGCGACGAAGTGCTTGGCCACCGCCTCCTCGTCGCCGAGCTGGCCGACCACCCAGTCGCGGGCCGAGTGGGCGTTGGTGAGCGTCTCCAGGGTGCCGAACGTCTTCGACGAGATGATGAACAGCGTCTCGTCGGCGTACAGGTCCCTGGTCGCCTCCGCGAAGTCGGTCGAGTCGACGTTCGACACGAACCGGAACGTCATGTCGCGCCTTGAGTAGTGGCGCAGCGCCTCGTAGGCCATGACCGGGCCCAGGTCCGAGCCGCCGATCCCGACGTTGATCACGTTCATGATCGGCTTGCCGGTGTAGCCCTTCCATTCCCCGGAACGTATCCGCCGGGCGAATTCGGTCATCCGGTCCAGGACCTCGTGCACCTGCGCGACCACGTCCACGCCGTCGACCACGAGCGAGCTGCCCTTGGGCATCCGCAGCGCGACGTGCAGCACCGACCGGTTCTCGGACACGTTGATCCGCTCGCCGCGGAACATCGCGTCCCGGCGTTCCGCCACGCCGGACTCCTCGGCCAGCTGGACCAGCAGCCGCATCGTCTCGTCGGTGACCCGGTTCTTCGAGTAGTCCAGGTAGAGGCCGGCCGCCTCGGCGCTGAGGCGCTCGGCGCGCCCCGGGTCGTCGGCGAACAGCTGGCGCAGGTGAACCTCGGCGATCTCGCCGTAGTGCTGCTCGAGCGCCTTCCAGCTCGGGCGCTGGCGCAGCGGGACGGTCGGCATCGGTTAATCCTCCAGGTCGTTGTCTGGCCCGGGCTTGCGGTCCGGGCCGCCGTCGGGTCCGTGCGGGCGCTCAGCCGGGCGACCCGCCCTGCGCCGTGATCCTCGCCAGCAGGTCGTTCCAGGAGTCCGCGAACGACGTCGCGCCGTCGTTCTGCAGCTTGGCGGCCAGCGCCGCGGTATCGACGCCCGCCTCGGCGAAACGCGCCAGCAGCGCGTCGCAGTCGCCGCCGTCGGCGGGCATGGGCTCACCCACCTCGCCATGGTCGTAGAACGCCTCCAGCGTGGCGTCGGGCATCGTGTTGATGGTGAACGGGGCGGCCAGGCCGTGCACATAAAGGGTGTCCGGCGCGCCGGGATCCTTGGTCGATGTGCTGGCCCACAGCAGCCGCTGCATCCGCGCGCCCGCGTTCTCCAGCCGCAGCGCGCGGTCGGAGGCCAGCAGTTTCCGGTACCCGCGATAGACGTCGAGGCCGACGGTCAGGGCGAGCCGGCCGGTCAGCTCGGCCGGGACCTTTCCGGCCACGGCGACGTCCCAGCGGGACATGAAGATCGAGGCCACCGAGCCGACGGCCGGGTCGAGGCCAGCGGCGATCCGCTGCTCCACGCCGGTGAGGTAGGCGTCGGCCGCGGCCAGGTACTGGTCGGCGGAGAACAGCAGCGTGACGTTGATCGGCACGCCGACCGCGGTGCATTCCCTGATCGCGGGCAGGCCCTCCGGGGTGCCCGGGATCTTGATGAACAGGTTCGCCCGGCCGGCCGCGGCGTGCAGCGCCTTCGCGGCCTCGACGGTGCTGGCCGTGTCGTGCGCCAGCAGCGGCGAGACCTCGAGCGACACCCAGCCGTCCACGCCGTCGGTGCGCTCGTGGATGCCGAGGAATTCATCGGCCGCGCGCCGCAGGTCCTCGGTGGCCAGCGCGAAGAACAGGTCCTCGCCGGACAGTCCCTGGGCGGTCTTGGCCCGGATCGCGTCGTCGTAGTATCCGGAGTCGATCGCCTTGTCGAAGATCGACGGGTTCGAGGTGAGGCCGGTCACCGAGTAGGCGTCGATGTAGTGCTGGATCTTGCCGGTGTCGAGCAGGGCACGGGTGATGTTGTCGAGCCAGAGGCTCTGCCCGCGCTCGTGCAGGATCTGCGTTGCCCTCACGTGCTTACCCCTCCCGTACGGCGGCCAGGACGTCGCGGGCGGTGTCCGCGACCTTTTCCGGTGTGAAGGTCGGTCGTGGTCGTGGTCAAGCTGGCCTCCGGGGCAGGGAGTCAGGGAGACGCCTGCCTCGCATCTCCCTGCTGATCTGGCTGGCTCTCGTATTCGGGGCCGAGGACCTCGGCGCCGCCGGATGATGGCACCATCCTGCTCTTGTCATGGCTGCCTATCTCGGCCGGCACATTCACCCGTTTATCGGTGACCTGGTCCCATAGCTCCAGGCGGGCATTCAGTGGCTGGTCGATCTTATCGAGGTAGTACCCGGGTATCTCGTAGACCAGGTGCCCGCTGATCGCGCTGCCCGGCGGCAGGTCGAAAGGCATGCTGATCGGGGTCAGGCCGAGCGAGGGCGGCAGCGCCCAGTCCGGCGGCGGGCAGACCGCCTCGCCGACGCGCCCCCAGGATCCGGGTACCAGCTTGAGATAGAGCAGCACGGTGAGGTTGGCTGCCTGGCTGGCCTCGGTGTTCTTGAAGCGTACGGTGAACGACCTGAGCCGGGCCGGCACGGCCAGGCCGGAGTCCGACTCACGCTGCGTGTCGATCGAGCTGGTGCCGTATATCTCGACCTCGATGCCGGGAAACTCCGGCCTGACGAGGGGCGGGAAAGGCCAGCTCTTGATGGCTCCGAAAAAACACGTGTAAGCGGCCAGGAAACAGATGAACGCCCCCAGCATCCACCCGTTCAGGAAGAGAGAGTAATTTGCCTGCTTCGCAAAGTACGCGATAGCAATGGCGACCAGGAACGCAAAAAGCGTCAGGAACAGGCCGCCGAGCCACAGCCAGAGTTCACGATAAGATCGCACGGCCGGGAGTCTACGCTGATCGGGGCAAACGCCACCCCCCGGTCCTCGACCTGGAGCGGCTGCCTCATGGACTGGCACGACGTCGACGACCTGCCGTTCGCCGCGACGCTCGAGCCGCACGCCGGAGGGCTCGCGGCCGGCGCCGACTACGACGGCGTGCATTTCGACCAGCTCAGCTTCGACGAGCCGCAGGCGGCGAGCAGCCAGTTCCTCGAATGCGCTCTCACCGGCGTCTCCGTCCAGGGCGGGCGGCTGCCGAAGGCCAGGCTCCGCGACGTGCTGCTGCGCGACGTGCGGCTGATCGCGACCGGGCTGGGGGAGTCCCAGTGGACGGACGTCGCGGTCGCCGAGAGCGTCCTCGCCGGTGCCGAGGTGTACGGGGCCGAGCTGCGCCGGGTCACGTTCCGCGGCTGCAAGCTGGACTCGGTGAACTTCCGCGGCGCCGCGCTCACCGAGGTGACCTTCGCCGGGTGCGAGCTGCGCGACGTGGACTTCGCCGGAGCGACGCTGACCCGGACGGCGTTCCCCGACTCGCGGCTGGCCAGGACGGACTTCACCGGCGTCACGATGAAGGCGGCCGACCTGCGCGGAGCCGAGCTCGGCATCATCATCGGCCCCGACTCGCTGCGCGGCGCGATCGTCAGCACCGGCCAGCTCGTCTACCTGGCCCCGGTCCTGGCCGAGACCATGGGCATCACCGTCCGCGACGACTAGTGCCGACCCGGCCGGGCGGCGCATTAGCATGCCTGGCATGCGGGAACTGGCCGGGCACCCGGACCGGCTGAGGTGGAACGCCAGGTACGAAGGCCGCTCCCTGGTGTCGTTCGAGCCGCACCCGCTGGCGGTCCGGGCCTTGTCCCTCCGGCTGCCGGACGGGCCCGTCGCCGATCTCGCCTGCGGGCCGTCGGGCAGCGCCCTGCTGGCCGCCGCGGCCGGACGCCGGGTCACCGCGGTGGACATCTCCGATGTCGCCCTGGGCCTGCTGGCGCAGGAGGCCCGCACTCGCGGTCTCGGCGACCTGATCACCGTGGTGCAAGCCGACCTGGGGGCATGGCGGCCCCGGCCGGGCGGCTACGCCCTGGTGCTGGGCACCGGCTACTGGGACCGGGCCGTCTTCGCCGCCGCGGCCGGGGCGGTGGCGCCGGGCGGCGCGCTCGGCTGGGAGGCGCTGACGGCCGAGGCCCGGCGCGCCCGGCCTGGCCTGTGCGCCGGCTGGTGCCTGGATCCTGGCCAGCCCGCTTCGCTGCTGCCCGCCGGCTTTGAAATTCTCGAGGAGCGTGACTGGCCAGATAGCGAGCAGGCCAGCAAAAGGTGCATGTTGGCCCGGCGCTCAGGCTGACCGCGGGATACTGGCCGCATGGTTGACGACATCGCGCGGGAACGGGCCATCTACCAAGCGCTGAAGGCGGTCGACGAGGTCGCCGCGGCCCTTCAGGCGCACCTCATCGAGGAGCACGCGGCCGACCCGGAGCGCGCCGCCGCGCACGGTCCGGCGAGCGACTCGCTCATGCTGCTGCGGCAGGCCCGCGAGCGCCTGGGCGAGGGCCTGCGGGCCATCGAGGCCGACAACATCAACGAGTCCGACGAGATTTCGCTGCGCAGCCCGTGAGGCCCAGCCGCGTCACCGGCTAGCGAAGCGGTCGGTGGCCGCGATCAGGATTTCGTCCATGGCCGGCCCGCCGGTGTGACCGCCGCCGACGAGATGGAGTTCCGCGTCCGGCCAGGCCCGGGCCAGTTCCCACGCCGTGGCCGGCGGCCCGCCGAGGTCGAGGCGGCCGTGCACCAGAACGCCGGGGATGCCGGACAGGCGGCCGGCGTCGCGCAACAGCGCGCCGTCCTCGAGCCAGGCGCGGTGGTGGAAGTAGTGGGTCACGATCCGCGCGAACGCCATGCGGAAGCGGGGATCGGCATACCGCGGATGCGGGCGATGACCCTCCTCTAGCGATACCACCGCGTCCTCCCAGGCGCACCAGTCACGCGCCGCCCGCTCCCGCACCCCCGGGTCGGGGTCGTCGAGCAGGCGGTAGTAGGCGGCGACCAGGTCACCGCCCGCGCCGGTTCCGGCGCCGTCGCGGAAGGCGGCCCACTCCTCGGGAAAGAACCGGCCGACACCGTGGTACAGCCAGTCGATGTCGGCCGGCCGGGTCATGGTGACCGAATGGAGCACGATCTCGCTGACCCGCTCCGGGTACTGCTCGGCGTAGGCGAGCCCCAGCGTGGATCCCCACGAGATGCCCCAGACGAGCCAGCGGCCGACGCCGAGGAACTCGCGCAGCAACTCGATGTCGGCGATCAGGTGCCGGGTCGTGTTCGCCTGCAGGCTGGTGGCGCGGTCGCTGGCGTGCGGCAGGCTCCGGCCCGCGCCGCGCTGGTCGAACAGCACGATCCGGTACGCCGCGGGGTCGAAGTACCGGCGGAAGCCCGGGCCGCAGCCGGAGCCGGGCCCGCCGTGCAGCACGACAGCGGGCTGGCCAGCCGGGTTGCCGCAGGTCTCCCAGTACAGCGACTGGCCATCGCCGGCGTCGAGCATCCCGCGGGCATACGGCTCGATCTCGGGATACATGGGGAAGCCGTCACCCTGGCCGGGCGTAGAGCCGGACGTAATCGACCAGCAGCCGCTGCGGGAAGGGAACCGACGGTGCTGGCGTCACCGAGGCGGTCCCGCCCACGGCCACGTTGAGCAGCAGGAAGAAGTCGTGGTCGAAGACCCAGGGCTGGCCGCCCAGGTCGGCGGGGGTGACCGTGGCGTACCGCCGGTCATCGAGGTACCACCGGATCCGGCCCGGCTCCCAGACGACCGAGTACACGTGGAAGCCGCGGGCCAGGCTCAGCCGGGCCCGGTGTGAGGTGGTGACGGCGCTGCCCGTATACCCAGGCCCGTGCGCCGCCCCGTGCACCATCCTGGGGTCTTTGCCGAAGTTCTCCATGACGTCGATCTCGCCGCAGCCTGGCCAGCCGACCTCGTCGAAGTCCTGGCCCATCATCCAGAAGGCGGGCCACATGCCCTGGCCCGCGGGGATCTGCATCCGCGCCTGCACCACGCCGTAGCGCGCCGTCCGGCGGCCCTTGCTGGTCAGCCGAGCCGACGTGTACTCGCAGCCGCCGCAGCGGTCGCGGGCCTGCGGCTGCGCCCTGTCGACCGTGATGACCAGGTGGCCGGCCCCGTCGAGGGATGCGTTCTCGGCGCCCCCGGTGTAGTACTGCAGCTGCCGGTTCCCCCAGCCGTGCCCGCCGGTCTGCGGCTGCCACGTGCCCGGGGCCGGCCGGGATCCGGCCGGCCCGTCGAACTCGTCCGACCAGGCCAGGGCGCACCCGGGCAGCTCGGCGAGGACGCGATCGGCACGGTCAGGCACGCGGCCGACGTTACATCCTCGGCAGCGCGTCGCGGGCGAGCGTTTCGTCGACGCCGAGGTTGTTCGGGATGCCGACGGCGATCCGGACGTAGGCGTCGCCCTGCAGCACGCTGATCGACGCATATCCGTCGTAGTAGGCCGCGCCGCCGAGCCCGGGGATGTGCTCGGCGTGGACCTTGTGCCGGTAGTTCTCGAACCAATTCTTCGCGTCCGGCCCGGTGACCAGGACCACCCTGACGCTGTCCGGCACGGCGACGTCCGGGCTGGTCCCGGCAGGCACGTCCGGGCCGTAGAAGACGCAGGCCACCCCGCCTTCCACCGTGGCCTTGCCGAGCAGCGGCGCCTTCGCCGGCTGCCCCAGCGCGGCGCTGGCCTCCGGCTGGGTGACGACGCTGCAGGAATTCGCCGCCGACGCCGCCGCGGTGGCCGGCGCTGAGCTCGTGGCTTTCGCCGGCGATGGCGTGCTGGGAGGTGCCGCGGTTGAGGAGTGACCCGAGCCGCACGCGGCCACCAGCGCGGTCACGGCCACCGACATCATGATCGCGGCAGCGCTTCGATTACGGCACCAGGCGAGTTTCATGACGACCTCTGTTCCGTCCGGGCGCCCGATGCGCCCGCTACTCGCGGGACCGTAGGGAGGGGCCGTTACAGACCTCTTACTGCGCGGTTACTGCGATCGCTACCGCGGTAGCCGGCGCGCGACACACCGCGATGTCCGCTACTATGAGTTTCGTCATGCGGCGCTGCGTACTCATCCTTAGCAGCCGTAGCGGGACCTGATCAAAGGCAGGCCAGCACCCCGCTACGGGATGAGGTGCTGGCCATGAGCCGTAGCTGGACCAAGCCGCCCGCCCGCTGACCCCTCGGATCGCCGATCGGTTGTTTTGCCGCGCGGCGGGCTGGCTGACCCGCGGCGGCTCCGCCCGACCGGGCTGCCTGACCAGCCAACCTCACGCTCGTGATCCGGGGAGAAGTGCCATGTCCGACAGCAAGCCACTGAATCAGCCCGCCGACAGCGCCGACGATGCCCAGCGGGCGCTGCAGGCGGTCCAGGTCGCCCTGGACCGCCGCGACAACGGAGGCGACGCGGGAGCCCTGCGCGACTAACCGGGCTCCGGCAGGCCGCCGGCTCCGGCCAGCGCGGCCAGTTCCTGCGCGGCGGCGACGACCCGGGGCGCCAGCCGGCGCCCCGGGGAGTGGCCCAGGCGGCTGGCCGGCCCGGAAACGCACAGCGCGCCGAGCAGCGTCCCGCCGCTCAGCACCGGGGCGCTGACGCTGGCCACGCCGGGCTCGCGCTCGGCGACGCTCGAGGCCCAGCCGCGCCGCCGCACCGCGGCCAGCTCGGCCGGGTCGGCGGCGGGAAACCGGCCGGCATCGTCCGACCAGGCCAGCAGCACCTTTCCGCCGGAGCCGGCGTCCAGCGGCAGCAGCGCGCCGACCGGCACGCTGTCGCGCAGGCCCGCGCCAGCGTCGCGGGCGGCGACGCACAGCCGCCGGTCCCCGGAGCGCAGGTACAGCTGGACGCTCTCGCCGGTCTGGTCGTGCAGCCGGGCCAGCACCGCCGCCGCCAGGGTGCCGAGCTCGAGCCCGTCGCCGGCGCGCAGCGCCAGTTCGGTCAGCCGCGGCCCGAGCCGGAAGGCGCCGTCGGCGCCGCGGCCGACCAGGCCGTGCGCCTCGAGCGCCAGCAGCAGCCGGTGGGCCGTGGGCCGCGGCAGCCCGCTGGCCTGCGCCAGCGACCGCAGCGTCCGCGGACCGTCGCCGAGCAGCCCGAGCAGGGTCATCGAGCGGTCGAGCACGCCCACTCCGCTGATCGGGTTGCGGCCCGCCCCGTCCGGCTCTAGAGTGTCCATAGATTGAACATCCTATCTCATTATTTGAGACAGATGGAACTCGAAGACAGAGGAAACCATGGCTGGACGCCTGTTCGACAAGATCTGGGACCGGCATCTCGTCGCCACGCCCGAGGGCGAGCCGCCGCTGCTCTACATCGACCTGCACCTCGTGCACGAGGTCACCTCGCCGCAGGCGTTCGAGGGCATCGAGCTGGCCGGCCGGAAGGTGCGCAGGCCCGACCTGACCGTGGCCACGATGGACCACGACGTGCCCACGATCGGGCTGGACCAGCCCATCGCTGACCCGCTGGCCGCCGAGCAGATCGCGCGGCTGCGCAGGAACTGCGAGTTCCACGGCGTCACCCTGTACCCGCTCGGCAGCATCGAGCAGGGCATCGTGCACGTCATCGGGCCGCAGCTCGGGCTCACCCAGCCGGGCATGACGATCGTCTGCGGGGACAGTCACACCTCGACCCACGGCGCGTTCGGCACGCTGGCCTTCGGCATCGGCACCAGCGAGGTCGAGCACGTGCTGGCCACGCAGACGCTGCGCCAGGTCAAGCCCGCGGCGATGGCGGTCACCGTGGACGGTGAGCTCGGGCCCGAGCTCACCGCGAAGGACCTGGTGCTCGGCATCATCCGGGCGCTCGGGACCGGCGGCGGCGTTGGCTCGGTCATCGAGTACCGCGGCGCGGCCGTGCGGGCGCTGTCGATGCAGGGGCGGATGACGGTGTGCAACATGTCCATCGAGGGCGGGGCCCGGGCCGGCATGATCGGCCCGGACGACACCACGTTCGCCTTCCTCGAAGGGCGCGCGCACAGCCCGCGCGGCCAGCTGTGGGAGCAGGCGCTCGACGACTGGCGCAGCCTGGCCACGGAGGACGGGGCCGCCTTCGACCGCGAGATCCGCGTCGACGCCTCGGCGCTGCGGCCCGCGGTCACCTGGGGGACGAACCCGGCGCAGTCGGTCACGATCGACGATGTGGTGCCGGACCCGGGCTCGCTGCGCACCCCCGAACTGCAGCAGGCGGCCGAGCGCGCGCTCGCCTACATGGGCCTTACCCCGGGCACCGCGATCCGCGACATCACGGTGGACACCGTGTTCATCGGCTCGTGCACCAACGGCCGCCTCGAGGACCTGCGCGCCGCCGCCGAGGTCGCCCGGGGCCGCAAGGTCAGCCGCGGCGTCCGGGCACTCGTGGTGCCCGGCTCGGCCCGGGTCAAGGCCGAAGCCGAGGCCGAGGGCCTGGACAAGTTCTTCACCGACGCCGGGTTCGAGTGGCGGTCGGCCGGATGCTCGATGTGCCTGGGCATGAACGGCGACATCCTGGCCCCCGGCCAGCGCTCGGCGTCGACGAGCAACCGCAACTTCGAGGGGCGCCAGGGCCCCGGCGGGCGTACCCACCTGGTGTCGCCCGCGGTGGCGGCGGCAACCGCCGTCGCCGGACACTTCAGCCTGCCAGGAGACCTGTGATGCCCGGGATTCAGCGCATAACCGGCGGCGCGGTCGCGCTCGACCGCCGCGACGTCGACACCGACCAGATCATCCCGGCGTCCTGGCTCAAGCGCGTCGAGCGCACCGGATTCGCGGCCGGGCTGTTCGGCGCCTGGCGCGAGGACCCCGGCTTCGTGCTGAACCGCCCCGGCGCGGCCGAGGCGAAGGTGCTCGTGGCCGGGTCGAACTTCGGCTGCGGCTCGTCCCGCGAGCACGCGGTGTGGGCGCTGCAGGACTTCGGATTCCGCGCGGTCGTGGCGCCGAGCTTCGGCGACATCTTCCGCAACAACTCCGTCGCGGCCGGGCTCGTCCCGGCCATGGTGAGCGAGGACGCGGCGGCGCGGCTGTTCGCGGCGCTCGCGGCCGACCCGCAGGCTGAGGTCGTCGTCGACGTGGCCGCCCGGGCCGTGTCCATCCCTTCGGCCGGCCTGCAGGAGCCGTTCGAGCTCGCCGACTACGCCCAGTGGCGGCTGCTCGAGGGGCTCGACGACATCGCGCTGACGCTGCGGCACGAGCAGGAGATCAGCGCGTTCGAGCCGCGGCGCCCGGCCTGGCTGCCCACCGTAGTCGGCCGGGCCTAACCAGGCGCACCTTCGCCCAGCACCCAGACCCGGACACTCTGGCCGCAGCCTTCGCTATGATCAGCCGGTGATCAGCCCTGGATCGGGCGGCGATTCACGGTATCTGCGGCTATGCGGGGTTGGCCGGTTGCCTGGTGGCAGCTGCGGTAATGCGGCAGGATCGGGTCTGTGAGGGGGGATCTTGCCGCTGGTTATCTGGGCGGGTTGCCGGCTGCGCAGGCGAAGGAACTGGCCCGGGTCAATGGCCCTGGCCTGGCGGCGCTGGACGGGTACCTGGCGTCGGGCCAGGCGGTGGCGTTTTTAGGGGCCGGGGTGTCGGCGCCGCTGTACCCGCTGTGGAACGACCTGATCGGCGAGCTGGTCGACGCGGCGGCCGGGCGGCTCTCGGAGAAGCAGGCCGCGACCTGCCGGGCGCTGGCCTCCTCCAGCCCGGAATCGGCCGTCGAGATCGTGCGCCGCGACCTGGGCACGGGCGGGTACCTGGCGGCGCTGCGGGGCGTGCTGCGGGTCCGGACCGACCCGGAGTCGGGGCGGTCCTGGACGCCGGTGCAGGAACTGGTGTGCCGGTGCGCGTTCAAGGCCGTGGTCACCACGAATTACGACCCCGGGATCGTGGACGCCCGGATGCGGGTGCGGCCGCGGGCATCGGCGACCGGGTTCACGACCTGGGAGGATGAGCTGGGGCTGGACCGGTGGCGGACCGGGGACGTGTTCGGCGAGGCCGAGCTGCCGGTGCTGTTCGCCCACGGCCAGCACAACCGGCCCGACAGCGTGGTCCTGGCCACGACGGAGTACCGGCGCGCCTACGCAGGAAGGCTGCCCGAGGTGCTGGCCCGGCTGATGGACGGGCACCTGGTCTGGGTCGGGTTCAGCTTCGCCGACCAGCGGATCACCGCGATCTTGCGGGAGATCGCCGACCGGACCGGGACCCGGGCCGACCCGGGCGGTGAGCCGCGTCATGTCGCGGTGATGGCCTGGGATCCCGACGCGGACGGCAACGACCCGCCAACCCTGGCCCTGCGGGCCGAGATCGAGTACGGGGCGCAGGTCGTGCTGTACCCCGCGCCCGGCGGTGATCATTCCGCGCTGGGCCTGCTCCTGGCAGCCCAGACGGACGACCGGTTCGGGCCGGCTGGTGACTTGCCCGCCCGCGCCAGCGCGCCGCCGAAGGTGCCCGGGCGGGACGCTGCCGGAGGCGGCCCGGGCATCCCGGTGGAATGGGTGCCGCCGGCGGAGCGGGTGGCGCATTTCACCGGCCGGGGCGAGGAGCTGGCGCGGCTGGACCGGTGGGCCGGCGACCCGCAGGTCGCCCTGGTGGGGGTGAGCGCGTGGGGGGGTGCGGGCAAGACCGCGCTGGTCACCCACTGGATCCAGGACGGCGGCGGGCTGGGCGCGCGGCCGGGGGTGGCGGGGGTGTTCGGGTGGAGTTTTTACGCCGACCCGTCGGCCGAGCACTGGGCCGACGCGCTGCTGGAGTGGGCGCGGCGGGATCTGGGGATCGTGGTGGCGGGGACCGGGCGGGTGGCGGCGGCGGTGCTGGGGTTGTTGCGGGCGGTGCCGCTGCTGCTGGTGCTGGACGGGCTGGAGGTGGCGCAGGAGGGCCCGGCCGGGGACGGGTTCGGGCGGCTGCTGGACGGCACGCTGCGGGAGGTGCTGGCCGGCGCCTGCCAGCAGCCGCATGGCGGGCTGGTGGTGCTGACCAGCCGGTTCCCGTTCGCTGACCTGGAAGGCTTCGACGGCGGCCGCGCCCGGATGCTCGAGGTACCCCCGTTCACCCCCGCCGAGGGGTCGGCGCTGCTGGCCGCCGCCGGCGGCGGCTGGCTGGATGACGATCAGCGGCGGGAGCTGGTGGCGGCGGTGGACGGGCACGCCCTGGCCACCGGGGTGCTGGCCGGGCTGCTGGCCGACCGCCCCCCCGAGGGTGACCTGGCCGCCCTGCGCGCCAGCCTGGCCACAGCGGCGCGCACCGATGCCCGGGTGAGCCGGGTGCTGGAGTTTTACGCCGCCCGGCTGGCCGAGGCGGACCGGTACCTGCTGGCCGCGGTGTCGCTGTTCTCCCGGCCCGTCAAGCCCGCGGCGGTGCTGGCGGTCGCCGCTCATGAGGTGTTCGGTGCCCGGCTGGCCGGGTGGACCCCGGACAGGGTGCAGGCCGCGGTGCGGGCCCGGCTGGGCGGGCTGGCGTCCTGGCACCCCGACGGGACGATCTCCGCCCACCCGCTGGTCCGCGACACCTTCCGGGCGCTGGTCCTGGACGCCGCCGGGACCGCCGCCGACACCGCCCTGGCCGGGATGCCGGCCGGGGAGGTGGCTAGCCGGGCGGACGCGCTGCGGGTGGTCGAGGTCATCGAGCTGCTGCTGGACGCCGGCCAATGGCAGCCCGCCAACGACATCTACCAGAACCGTTCCGGCTATCCGGCGGTGTGGCTCACTCTGCCGGCGGCCCGGCTCGGGCAGCGCGCCGCCACCGCGTTCGTGGCCACCCCCGACCGCCGCGCCGCCTGCGCCACCCACCTCGGCCCCCGCCGTCTGGGTCATTACCTGAACGGGACCGGCCTGTGGGCGTTGAGTGCGGGTGACCTGGCCACGGCGCGCGAATACCTGTCCCAGGGCACCCGTCACGACCGTGACGCCGGGGACATGACGAGCCTGGCGAGCGACTTGCAGAACCTGGCCGACTGCCTCGGCCAGCTCGGGCAGATCGGCCCGGCCCGGGACGCCGCGGCCGAATCACTCACCTGCGCCGAAACCACTGGCGACCGAGGGAGCATCTGTTCCTCGCACGCGTACGTGGGGTGGCTGGCGGGCCGGGCTGGTGACGCGGCGGAGGCCGAGCAGCAGTTCACCGACGCCGACCAGATCCAGGTCGCCGACGACCCGGACGGGGATCACCTGTACTCGCTGCGCGGGACCCAGTGGGCGGAATGGCTGACCCGCACCGGGCGGACCGGGCCCGCCCGGGCCCTGACCAGCCGCAACGCAGAAATCTGCCGGCAATACGGCCGGAACGCCGATTTGGCCCGGTGCGACCGGGTGCTGGGCCGCCTCGCCCTGGCCGCCGGGGACACCGCCGCGGCCGGAGAGCACCTGGCCGCGGCGGCCGGGTGTTTCCGCGACGGCGACTTCCTGACCGAGCTCGCCGCCACCCTGGCCGACCTCACCGACCACGCCAGGGAGTTGGGGGACCTGGAGGCCGCCGAACGCTATGCGGCCGAAGCGATCACCATCGCCGCCCCTCGCGGGCTGGTGCCCGCTCACTGCGCCGCCCTGGCCGCCCGCGCCCGCATCCGCGCCGCCCAGGCCACCACCACCGCCAGCCCGGACCTGCTGTTCCAGGGCCGGGACGCCGCCGACGCCGCGCTGCGGCTCGCGGTCCGCCACAACCTGGCCTGGCACGAACTCGACGCCCTGCGCGCCCACGCCGCCCTCGACCACGCCGAGCACACCGACCACGGATGGGCCGCCCAGGCCGACGCCCGGCACGCCCAGCTAGTCTCCGTGGGCCTGGATCCCGACCCGCTGGCCACCGTCGAACGGCTCGTCGTCGGCCCAGACAGCCGCAGACGAACAAGCCGACGGCACCGGCCACGACGGGAGTGAGGAGTTAGCCTGGGACGCGGCGGCAAGGAATACGCGGTGAGTTCACCGGAATGACCTTGCCGTGAACCACCGCGCGGATAGTGTTATGCTGATCGCCCAACCACCGGCCATAAGAGAGCAGTAGCAATGCGCACCGGTCTATCCCTCGTACTTATCACCTAGCGCGAACCCGCACGCAGGGTTCGCGCTCACCTCCTACGCCGCGACGGCGAGGAGGTTTTTTGTTGGACCTAGCCCTGGAAAAAGAAGGAGCAACCCGTGCAACTCACCGGAGCGCAGGCGCTGGTGCGAAGTCTCGAGCAGCAGGGCGTCGACGTGGTCTTCGGACTGCCCGGCGGCGCCATCCTCCCGGCCTATGACCCGCTGCGATCGTCCTCGCTCCGGCACGTGCTCGTCCGGCACGAGCAGGGCGCCGGGCACGCTGCCGAGGGCTACGCCTGGGCCACCGGCCGGCCCGGCGTCTGCATGGTCACCAGCGGGCCAGGCGCGACCAACCTGGTCACGGCGCTGGCCGACGCCTACATGGACTCCGTGCCGATCGTCGCGGTCACCGGCCAGGTGCCGAGCGCGATGATCGGCAGCGACGCGTTCCAGGAAGCGGACATCACCGGCATAACGCTCCCGGTGACCAAGCACAACGAGCTGGTCACCAGCGCCGAGCGGATCCCGGCGGCGATCGCCGAGGCCTTCCACATCGCCACCACCGGCCGCCCTGGGCCGGTGCTGGTCGACGTGCCCAAGGACATCCTGCAGTCGACGATGACCTGGGGGGCGTGGCCGCCCGCCATGCAACTGCCCGGCTACCGGCTGCCGGGCGCCCCGGATCCGGAGGCGGTGCGCGAGGCCGCCGCGCTGCTGCGGCAGGCCCGGCGCCCGGTGCTGTACGTCGGCGGCGGCGTGATCAAGGCCGGCGCCCATGCCGAGCTGCTGGCCGTGGCGGAACTGGCCAAGGCGCCGGTCACGACCACGCTGATGGCGCGCGGCGCGTTCCCCGACACTCATCCGCTGGCCCTCGGCATGCCGGGCATGCACGGCTGCTACACCGCGGTGGCCGCGCTGCAAGAGGCCGACCTGCTGATCGCGCTCGGCGCGCGGTTCGACGACCGGGTCACCGGCCGGCTGGCCGACTTCGCGCCCCAGGCGAAGGTGGTGCACGCCGACATCGACCCGGCCGAGATCGGCAAGAACCGGGCGCCGGACGTGCCGATCGTGGGCGACGTCCGGGCCACGCTGGCCGGGCTCGCCGAGAGCCTGCGCGCGGAGATCGCCGCGGACGGCCCACCCGACACCGGCCACTGGCTCCGCTCCATCGATGACTGGAAGCGCCGGTTCCCGCTGCGCTACACCCAGGAGCCGGACGGCCCGCTGAAGCCGCAGCACGTGGTCGAGCGGCTGTCCGCGCTCACCGGCGGCGAGGCGGTCGTGGTGGCCGGCGTCGGACAGCACCAGATGCACGCGGCGCAGCACTTCTCGTTCACCAAGCCGCGCAGCTGGATCAACTCCGGCGGCCTCGGCACGATGGGCTTCGCCGTGCCGGCCGCGATGGGCGCGCAGGTGGGCAGGCCAGGTGAGCTCGTGGTCGCGATCGACGGCGACGGCTGCTTCCAGATGACCGCCCAGGAGCTGGCCACGTGCGCGATCGAGCACCTGCCGATCAAGGTGCTGATCTTCAACAACGGCTTCCTCGGCATGGTGCGGCAGTGGCAGGAGCTGTTCTACGAGGAGCGGTACTCCGAGGTCGAGCTGGGCACCGCGATCCCCGATTACGTGAAGCTGGCCGAGGCCTACGGCTGCCTGGGCCTGCGCTGCGAGCGCGCCGACGACGTCGACGCGGTGCTGGACAAGGCCCTGGCCACGACGGACGTGCCCACGGTCGTGGACTTCCGGGTGCACGACCGGGAGGGCGTGTTCCCGATGGTGGCCGCCGGCAGGCCCAACGACGAGATCGCGCTGGGGCCCGAGTTCACCGCCGAGGAACAGCAGGCCGCCACCCGCCGCGAGCTGACCGGCGGGGACGCCCGCCCGAGCAAGAGCAGAGAGGTGCTGGCCCGATGAGTACCCACACCCTGTCGGTCCTGGTCGAGAACAAGCCCGGCGTGCTCGCCCATGTGGCCGGCATGTTCTCGCGGCGGGCGTTCAACATCTCCTCGCTGGCCGTCGGCCCGACCGAGGACGAGCGGGTCAGCCGGATGACGATCGTCGTGGACGGCGCCTCGACGCCGGTGGAGCAGGTGGCCAAGCAGCTGGACAAGCTGGTCCGGGTGCTCAAGGTGGTCCAGCTCGACGACCACGCCGCGGTGGAGCGCGAGCTCGCGCTGATCAAGGTCAGGATCGACCCGGCCCTGCGCGGCGAGCTGCTCGAGGTGGCCACCGTGTTCCACACCAAGGTGGTCGACATGAGCCCGGAGACCATCATCCTCGAGGCCACCAGCAGCCCGGGCAAGCTGGATTCCCTGCTGGAGAACCTGGAACGCTACGGTACGTGCGAACTCGTGCGTACCGGCCGGATCGCGATGTCGCGCGGCAGCGGCACGATCACCGACCACGGCCTGGCGGCGGTCGCCGAGGCCGTCTGATCACCCGACTGAACCTGCTGAGAGGACACATATACCGATGGCCACCGTTTACTACGACTCCGATGCGGATCTCAGCCTGATCCAGGGCCGCAAGATCGCCGTTCTCGGCTACGGCTCGCAGGGCCACGCCCATGCGCTGAGCCTGCGCGACTCGGGCTGCGAGGTCCGCGTCGGGCTGCCCGAGGGATCGAAGTCCCGGCCGCGCGCCGAGGCCGAGGGCCTCACCGTCACGGATCCCGCCGACGCCTGCGCCTGGGCGGACGTGATCATGGTGCTCACGCCCGACACCGGCCAGCGCAAGCTCTACGCCGAGGCGATCGCGCCGAACCTCAGGCCGGGCGACGCGCTGTTCTTCGCACACGGCTTCAACATCCACTTCGGTTACATCACCCCGCCGCCCGAGGTCGACGTCGCGATGGTGGCGCCCAAGGCGCCCGGGCACCTGGTGCGGCGCCAGTTCGAGGCCGGCCAGGGCACCCCGGTGCTCGTCGCCGTCGCCCAGGACGCGACCGGCAAGGCCTGGGACTTGGCCCGGTCCTACGCCGCCGGGATCGGCGGCACCAAGGCCGGGGCGCTGGTCACGACGTTCAAAGAAGAGACGGAGAGCGACCTGTTCGGCGAGCAGGCGGTGCTCTGCGGCGGAGTGACGGCGCTGGTGAACGCGGGATTCGAGACCCTGGTCGCGGCCGGCTACCAGCCCGAGGTGGCCTACTTCGAGTGCATGCACGAGCTGAAGCTGATCGTCGACCTGCTGTACGAGGGCGGCATGCGCTGGATGCGCTACTCGGTCAGCGACACCGCCGAGTACGGCGACCTGACCCGCGGCGACCGGGTCATCGCGGCCCCCACCCGCGAGGCCATGGCCAAGATCCTGGCCGATATCCAGTCCGGCGACTTCGCGCGGGAGTGGATCGCCGAGGATGACGAGGGCCGGTCCAACTTCGAGCGGCTCCGCGCCGCCGCGGCCAGCAGCCAGATCGAGACCGTCGGCCGCCCGCTGCGCCAGATGATGAGCTGGCTCGACGCGCCCACCGACCGGGAGGACGCGTGACGGCCGCAGGAGATGTAGCCGCGCCGGGCGGGGCGCGCGCGTACGCCATCGCGCACCTGCCCGGCGACGGGGTCGGCCCCGAGGTCACCGAGGTGGCCAGGGACTGTGTGGACGCGGTCGCCGCCGCCCGCGGGTTCGTCGTCGAGTGGCGCACCTACAACCTCGGCGCGCAGCACTTCCTGGCCACCGGCGAGGTGCTGCCGGACACCGTGCTCGACGAGCTGCGCAAGGCCGACGCCATCCTGCTCGGCGCGGTCGGCAGCCCGGACGTGCCGCCCGGGGTACTCGAGCGCGGGCTGCTGCTGCGGCTGCGGGCCGAGCTTGACCTGTACGTGAACCTGCGGCCGTCGAAGCTGCGCCCGGGCGTGGCGGGCGCCGTGGCCCGGCACCCGGCCGCCGACCTCGACTTCGTGATCGTGCGTGAGAACACCGAGGGCCTGTACGCGGGCGCCGGCGGGACCGTGCACCGCGGCACCGCGTTCGAGAGCGCGACCGAGGAGTCGCTGAACACCAGGGCCGGGGTGGAGCGGTGCGTCAGGTATGCGGCCGCCCTCGCCTCGCGGCGCAGCGGCCGGCTGACGCTGGTGCACAAGACCAACGTGCTCATGCACGCCGGCGACCTGTGGCGCCGGGTGGCGGGCGAGGTGGCGGCCGAGGCGGGCATCGCGCTGGACTACGCGCACGTGGACGCGGCCTGCCTGTACCTGGTCGACGATCCCAAGCGGTTCGACGTGATCGTCACCGACAACCTGTTCGGCGACATCCTGTCCGACCTGGGCGCCGCGCTGACCGGCGGCCTCGGGGTGGCGCCGAGCGGGAACCTCAACCCGGACCGCACCGGCCCGTCGGTCTTCGAGCCGGTGCACGGCTCGGCCCCGGACATTGCCGGCACCGGCCGCGCGAACCCGGCGGGCGCGGTGCTGTCGGCCGCGCTGATGCTGGACCACCTGGGCGAGGCCGGAGCCGCTGCCGACCTGGACGCGGCGGTGTCCGCCGTGCTCGGCGCCGGGGCGCCGGAGACCACGTCCGGCTGGGAAGACGCGCTGCGGGAAGCGCTGGACGCGACGGCGGGTGCCCGATGAGCCAGCCGGCCGAGCCCAAGGTAGAGATCTACGACACCACCCTGCGCGACGGCTCGCAGCAGGTCGGCCTGGATCTCACCGTGGCCGACAAGCTGCGGGTCGCGGCGGCGCTCGACTCGCTCGGCGTGGACGTGGTGGAGGGCGGGTGGCCGGGGTCCAACCCCAAGGACGCCGAGTTCTTCGCCCGGGCCGGCGAGCTGGAGTGGAAGAACGCCCAGCTCGCGGCGTTCGGCGCCACCCGGATGCCGCGCCGGGGCGTCGACGATGACGCGAACCTGGCCGCTCTGCTGGCCGCGAACACGCCGATCGTCACCCTGGTCGGCAAGGCGTGGACCCTGCACGTCGACGAGGCGCTGCGCACGACCAGGGAAGAGAACCTGGCCATGGTGGCCGACTCGGTGGCCTACATGGCCGCCGCCGGGCGGCGGGTGGTGTTTGACGCCGAGCACTTCTTCGACGGCTACCGCGCCGACCGCGGCTATGCCCTGGCCGTGCTCAACGCCGCGGTCGACGCGGGCGCCGACACGCTCGCGCTGTGTGACACCAACGGCGGCACGCTGCCCGACGACGCGGCCCGCGTGGTCGCCGACGTCGCCGCGTCGGTCCGGGACCGGGCCCGGATCGGCGTGCACTTCCACAACGACTCGGCGTGCGCGGTGGCCAACTCGGTGATCGCCGTGTCCGGCGGCGCGGTGCACGTGCAGGGTGCGGCCAACGGCTACGGCGAGCGCTGCGGCAACGCCGACCTGTTCGCGATCATCGCCGGCCTGGAGCTGAAGCGCGGCCACGAGCTGCTGCCGCCCGGCCGCCTGACGGCGCTGGCCTCCACGGCCAGGACCATCGCCGAGTACGCCAACCTGCCGCTGGCCGCCCGCCAGCCCTACGTGGGCTCGTCGGCCTTCGCGACGAAGGCCGGCCTGCATGCCTCCGCGATCGCCCGGCGGCCTGACGCGTACGCGCACATCGACCCGGGCGCGGTCGGCAACCAGCAGCGGGTGCTGGTCAGCGAGCTGGCCGGCCGGAGCAACGTGCTGGCCAAGGCCGAGGAACTCGGCCTGGACCTCTCGCCCGAGCGCGCCACCGAGGTGCTGGACCAGGTCAAGGCGGCCGAGCACCGCGGCTACGCGTATGAGGCCGCCGACGCCTCGTTCGAGCTGCTGGTGCGCAAGATCGTCGGCGCGCTGCCCGAGTGGTTCTCGCTGGACAGCTACCGGGTGATGATCGAGCGCTCCGTGGCCGAGGACCGCAGCGAGGCGATCGTCCGGCTGCGGCTAGGCGACGAGCGGGTGGTCGCCGTCGGCGACGGCGTCGGCCCGGTGCACGCGCTCGACCAGGCGCTGCGCCGTGCGCTGCGCGACTTCTACCCGGCCCTGTCCAGCATCCACCTGGTCGACTACAAGGTGCGGATCCTGGACGGCCGGGCGGCGACGAGCGCGGTCACGCGGGTGATGCTCACCTCAGCCGACAACGTGGGGGAATGGACCACGGTCGGGGTTTCCGAGGACATCGTCACCGCCTCGTGGGAGGCTCTTGCCGACGGAGTCGCCTACGGCCTGCTGCGCGCCGGCGCGGAGGCCCCGCCCGCCTCCTCTGCCCCCCTCACCGCCCCGCTTGACCTCGACACAATCCCGGAGAAGGTATGACTGCCCAGCTGCCCAGGCCGCGTTCCGGCCCGCTCACCACCGGCCCTTCCCGAGCGCCGGCCCGCGCGATGCTGCGTGCGGTCGGCCTGTCCGAGGAGGACCTGCATCTGCCACAGGTGGGCGTGGCCTCCTCCTGGAACGAGGTCACGCCGTGCAACGTGCACCTCAACGGGCTGGCCACCGCGGCCAAGGAGGGTGTCCGGCAGGCCGGGGCCGTGCCGCTGGAGTTCGGCACGATCGCGGTGTCGGACGGGATCTCGATGGGCACCGAGGGCATGAAGGCCTCGCTGGTCAGCCGTGAGATCATCGCGGACTCGGTCGAGCTCATGATGAACGCGGAGCAGTTCGACGCGCTGGTCGCGATCGCCGGCTGCGACAAGTCGCTGCCGGGCATGCTGATGGCCTGCGCCCGGCTCGACCTGCCCGCCGCGTTCCTGTACGGCGGCACGATCCTGCCCGGGCACGCCCTCGGCAGGTCGCTGACCATCCAGGACGTGTTCGAGGCGGTCGGCGGGCACGCGGCCGGCGACGTCTCCGACGCCGACCTGCTGGCGATCGAGCGGGCCGCCTGCCCCGGCGCGGGCTCGTGCGCGGGCATGTACACGGCCAACACGATGTCGATGTGCGCCGAGGCGCTGGGCATGACGCTGCCCGGCGAGGCGTCGCCGCCCGCGGTCTCGGCCGAGCGGACCGACCTGGCCCGGCGTACCGGGGCGGTCGTCGTCGCGGCGCTGGCGGCCGGGCTGCGGCCGCGGCAGATCATGACCAGGGCCGCGTTCCTGAACGCGGCCACCATGGTGATGGCCACCGCCGGGTCCACCAACGCCGTGCTGCACCTGCTGGCGATCGCCTACGAGGCCGGGGTCGAGCTGACCCTGGACGACTTCGACGAGGTGAGCCGGCGCACCCCGGTGATCGCCTCGGTGCGGCCGACCGGCATGTACGTGATGAGCGAGCTCGACCAGGTCGGCGGCGTCCCGGTGATCCTGCGCGAGCTGCTGTCGGCCGGACTGATCGACGGCGACGCGATGACCGTGAACGGGCAGACGATCGGCCAGAACGTGGCCGACGCGTTCGAGCCCGACGGCAAGGTCGTCCGGCCGGCCAAGGATCCGTTCCAGGCCGACGGCGGGCTTGCAGTGCTGCGGGGCAGCCTGGTGCCGAACGGCGCTGTGGTGAAGACGCCGGGCATCGAGACGCTCCGGTTCGACGGGCGCGCGCGGGTCTTCGAGTGCGAGGAGGACTGCTTCGCCGCGGTCACCGCGCGGCAGGTCGGGAAGGGCGACGTGCTGGTGATCAGGAACGAGGGCCCCAAGGGCGGCCCGGGCATGCGCGAGATGCTCGCGGTCACCGCGGCGATCAAGGGCGCCGGGCTCGGCCGCGACGTCGTCCTGCTCACCGACGGGCGGTTCTCCGGCGCCACGTTCGGGGCCAGCGTGGCGCACGCCGCGCCCGAGGCCTGGGACGGCGGGCCGATCGCGCTGGTCCGCGACGGCGACGGCATCCTGCTCGACGTGCCGCAGCGGCGGCTCGAGCTGGCGGTCGATGACGCGGAGCTGCAGCGGCGGCGGGCGGACTGGAAGCGCCCGGCGCCGAACTACACCAGCGGGGCCATGGCCAAGTACGCGGCGCTGGTGACCGGCGCGGACCGGGGTGCGGTCTGCACGGTGTCCACCAGCCCGTGACCGGGTAACTGTCCGCTATGGATGCGGCCGGCGACGATCAGCCGGGGCGACCGGGGCAGCCTGGCCTTGGCCGCCCCGGCCGCCCGCCGCGCCGCGGGATGTGGGGCGTCACCCGGTCCATCCTGCTGCTCGAGCACGCTCAGGATGTCATCACGGTCGTCGTCGGCCTGGTCCTGATCGTCCTGGCCGCGATCCTGCTGATCTCCGGCATAGCGGACTTCTTCCACTCGATAACGGCGGCCAAGATCTTGTCGGCGGAGTCCGTCATCAACGCGGCCACCAGCCTGCTCGACGAGATACTCCTGGTGCTGATCCTGATCGAGATCGTGCACACGGTGGTGCTCTCGCTGCATTCGCACCGCCTGGTGGCTCAGCCGTTCATCATCGTCGGCCTGGTGGCCGTGATCCGGAAGATCCTGTTCGTGCTCAGCGGCCAGAAGCTGGTCAGCACATCCGTGCTCGCGCTGCTGCTCGCGATGGTGGCGGTCTTCATCCTCGGCTTGATCGCGGTCAGCCGGTTCGAGAAGAGCGCGGAGCCTGAGGAGTCATAACCGCTGGGCGGCCATGCCCCCGGGTCAACGCTCGGTGAGCTCCAGGCGCTCTGGCGCGCGCAGGGCGGGCGGTGCCGGGTAGCTGATCTCGGCACCGGTCCACCGGCAGCGCGCCAGCAGCGGCCCGACGGTGCCCTCGGCCAGCGCGCGGGCGTGGGCCGCGCCCGGGCAGATCCGATATCCGGACCCGAACGCCAGGTGCCCGGCCGGGTCATCGCCCGCCGCGGTGAGGTCAAGCGCGATGGTTTCCCCGGACGGGGTGACGCGGCGGGTCAGCCGGACCGGCGGGTCGCTGCGGAGGACCTGCGCGACCAGCTCGGCCGGAGGCACCGGACCGCCCGCCCGGATCCCGGCGACGACCGCGTTGCCGATCAGCCCGGCGGTCGCGTCGTAGGCCTGGACAAGCAGGCCGATGCGGGCGGCCACCTGCTCGTCGGGCCCGGCCGGCAGCAGCCCGGCCAGCCGGGCGACGCTGCCGTCGGCCGTGCCCCGGTCGGCCGTGCCCGGCAGGTAGGCGGCGGCCACCGCGGCCAGCAGCCCGGTGACCTGGCCCGGATCGGCCGCGCCGAGCGCCGCGGCGAGCACCAGGACGGGTACCCGCCTGGCGGCCTGCGTCATCGCGTCGAACGGCCGTCCGCCCGCCTGCTCGATGACCGCCTGCGTGGCGTCGCTGGCCCCGGAGCGCAGCAGGCCCGGATCCAGGCGGCGCAGCAGGTCCTCGGCTACTTCCCGGCGGCGCGCGTGATCAGCGCCGTTGGACAGGCGGGCCACGTTCTGCCGCAGCCACGCCATCGTGCCCGGCGGTGCCGCGCGGCCGGGATCGGGCACCGTGTAGCCAGGGTCGGCGAGGATCGCCCGGATCTGGGCCGGGTCGGCCACGGTCCGCGGCAGCGCGGGATGCGGCCCGATGCTGGTGTCCATGGCAGCGAGCCTAGGAGACGAACGCTTCGGTCACGGCCGAAGCGTCTGTTCGCGCGGCCCGGCCCGCATGGCCTCCCGGCGCTAATGTCACGTCAAGGCTCGCGCCGGCGGCGTTAAGATCGCGTCAAGATCATCAGCAAGCCGCGCGGCGTGCGGTCAACTGGTCACGAGATGACCGATAAACCCAGGCGACGAGGGCTGGCCGCGCCGCTGGCCCTGCCGGCCGGCTTCGCCGCGCTGCTCGTCGTCGGCGCGCTGGCCGCGGGCACCGGTGGCCGGGTCGATGCGACCTGGGTGCTGATTCTCGCTGCGATCATCGTGACCGCCGGGTCTTTGGTGGCCGAGCCCGCGGTCGCGCCACTGCTCGCGGTGATCGGCTGGCTCACGGTCGTCGGGTTTTCCCGTGCGCCCTACGCCCAGTTGCACCCGACCGGACTGGCCGCCGCGCGCGCCGCGGTCGTCGTCTGCGCGTGCGGCCTGATCGGCGCCGGTGCGGGTGCGCTAGTGCGCAGGATCGCTTCGTCGTTCACACTATGGATTGTGGACGTGTCCGACGAACGCTGGCCGTCGGCCGATCCAGCCGCTGGCCCGCCTGACGTACGGCGAGAGCCTGCCGCCGGACGGCCGGATCCGACTGCGGCAGTCCCGCCCTCACCCCCCGGGGCGGGGCTGCCGCGACGCTGGCCGCGGGACCTGTCGGGCCTGTCCGGCGGGATCGGCGGCAGGCGGCTGCTGGCCGGCGTCATCCTGGTCGCCGGGCTGCCGCTGCTCACCGCCGCCCTCGTCGCCGGGCAGCACCGGCTGAGCCTGGCCGACGACTTGCTGATCTACCTGGTGGCGGTCGTCGCGGTCGCGGTCGTGGGCGGGTTCTGGCCCGCGGTGCTCGCGGCCGTCACCTCCAGCCTGCTGCTCAACTGGTACTTCACCCGGCCGGTGCACACGCTCACGATCGCGGATCCGCAGAACCTGCTGGCGCTGCTGCTGTTCGTCACCGTCGCGGTCACGGTCAGCAGCGTCGTCCACCTGGCCGCGCACCGGGCGCAGCAGGCGGCGCACAGTGCCGACGAGGCGGCCGAGTTGCTGGCCCTGGCCCAGACGGTGCTGGGCGGCGCCGATACGCCGGCGGCGGTGATCGGTCACCTGACCGGCACCAGGGGCGGCCGGGCCGAGCTCCTCGAGCTGGCCGGCGGCCAGTGGGTCAGGGTCGCGGTCAGCGGCACCGCGCCGCCGGGTGCCCAGGTGGTCCGGGTCCAGCCGCGGCCCGGCCTGGCCCTGGTCATCAGCGCGCAGTCCAAGCAGGTGACCGCGCGATTGCTGGACGGTTTCGCCGCCCAGGCCGCCGCGGCGCTCGACCGGGACCGGCTGCGAACCCAGGCCGCGCAGGCCGAGGCGCTCGCGGAAGGCAACCGGATGCGCACCGCGCTGCTCGCCGCGGTCAGCCACGACCTGCGGACACCGCTGGCGTCGATCAAGGCCAGCGTCAGCACGCTGCGCCAGACCGACGTGCAGTGGACGCCCGCGGACGAGGCCGCGCTGCTGGCCACGATCGAGCAAGGCGCCGACCGGCTCGACGCGCTGATCGGCAACCTGCTCGACATGAGCCGCCTGTCCGCCGGCTCGCTGCAGCCGTTCCTGCGCCCCACCGCGATCGACGAGGTGGCGCCGGTGGCGCTGCGCGGACTCGATGCCGGCGGGACGGTGCGCCTGGCCGTGCCGGACCGGCTGCCGCTGGTCCGTACCGACCCCGGGCTGCTGGAGCGGGTGCTGGCCAACCTGTTCGCGAACGCGCTGGCCTACTCCCCGCCCGCCCGGCCGCCTGGATTGCGGGCCAGGCCCGCCGGCGACAGCGTGATCCTGGAGATCACCGATCACGGGCCCGGGGTGCCGGACGCGCTGAAGGAGCGGATGTTCGAGCCGTTCGAGCGGCTGGACGCCAGCAGGCGGGAAGCGCGCACCACCGGAACCGGGGTTGGCCTCGGCCTCGCGGTGGTGAAGGGGTTCCTGGACACGATGGGCGGCTCGGTCGCGGCGGTGGATACCCCGGGCGGCGGGCTCACGATCAGGGTGACCCTGCCGGCCGCCAGCCGGATCCCCGGCGCGGTCGTGGCCGCCGACCCGTGACCAGGATCCTGGTCATCGACGACGAGGCACCGATCCTGCGGGCCCTGCGGATCAACCTGACCGCGCGCAAGTACGAGGTCAGTACCGCCGCCGACGGAGCGTCGGGCCTGGCCGCGATGGCCCGGGACCGGCCCGACGTGCTGATACTCGACCTCGGGCTGCCGGACATGGACGGCACCGAGGTCATCAGGGGCGTTCGCGGCTGGACTTCCACGCCCATCATCGTGCTGTCCGCCTGGGGCCAGGAGAGCCAGAAGGTGGCGGCCCTGGACGCGGGCGCGGACGACTACGTCACCAAGCCGTTCGGGATGGACGAGCTGCTGGCCAGGCTGCGCGCGGCCGTGCGCCGGGCGTCCCCGGCCCCGGACGAGCCCGTCGTCGTCACCGGTGACTTCACCGTCAACCTGGCCGACAAGCGGGTCACCAGGGACGGTGCCGACGTGCGGCTCACGCCGACAGAATGGCAGCTGCTCGAGGTCCTGGTCAGGAACAGCGACCGGCTGGTCACGCAGCGCCAGCTGCTGCACGAGGTGTGGGGCCCGGAGTACCAGACCGAGGGCAACTACCTGCGGGTCTACGTGGCCCAGCTGCGCCGGAAGCTGGAGCCCGACCCGTCCCGGCCGCGGCACCTGCTGACCGAGCCCGGCATGGGTTACCGCTTCCGGCCCTGAGCGGCCCGCGACTCAGCCCGGGCCCTCCGCATCGGTCGCGCCCGCCGCGGCGGGCTGCAGCTCGTAGACCGGGTTGTAGATGGTGCGCTCGCCCTTGATCTGGGCTACCCGGCCGCGGACGACGATGCGGCGGCCCGGCTGGACGCCGGGAATGTTGCGCCGGCCCAGCCAGACCAGAGTGACATGGCCCGTTCCGTCCCACAGGTCGGCCTCCATGGTGAGGCTCGGCCCTCGCGGCCGCAGCGTGACGCTGCGCAGGATGCCCGCGACGTCGGCCACCTCGCGGTCGGCACAGCCGCCAATCGGCGTCGCGTTCCGGCCGTCAATCTCGGCCTGCACTTCCTGGGCATGCAGCACGTCGCGCCCGGCCGTCAGCCTCCGCAGCGGCGGCAGCGCTGCCTTCCAGGGCAGGCCGGCGGCCGCCGCCGCCTGGGTCGCCGATCTCAGCTGGTAGGGCACGCTGGCCACGACCACGCCGCGCTGCTGCAGCAGCCGGGCCTTGAGCCGCAGCGCGGACTGGTTGTGCAGCACCTGCTCCCACCAGTGGCCGAGCACGTACTCCGGGATGAACACGGTCACGATGTCGCGCGGGCTCTCCCGGCGAAGCTGCTTCACGTACTGCACCACCGGCCGGGTGATCTCACGGTACGGGGAGGCCACCACGGTCAGCGGCACCGGGATGTCGGAGCGGTCCCACTCCTGGATCAGCCGCAGCGTCTCGGCCTCGTCGACGTTCACCGTGATCGCCTCGATATGGCTCGGCCTGGTGGCCCGGGCGTAGGCCAGCGCGCGCAGGGTGGGCAGGTGCAGCTTCG
Source organism: uncultured Actinomycetota bacterium (assembly GCA_963729365.1). GTDB lineage: Bacteria > Actinomycetota > Actinomycetes > Streptosporangiales > Streptosporangiaceae > JASHPR01. The sequence continues at coordinate 499,374 of CAVSNQ010000022.1, read as the reverse complement.
ACACCAGCACGATGGCCCGGTTGCTCGCGGGCAGCGTGACCGGCGCCTCGGCGGGCGGGACGAGCTCGGCCGCCACGTTCTCGTAGTGCCGGTGGATCCCGCGCATGGTGAGCCAGATCACCGGCATCGCCACCACCACGATCCAGGCCCCGCTGGCGAACTTGCTGACCAGCACGATGACCAGGACGACGGCGGTGAAGCAGGCGCCGATGGTGTTGATGACCCGGGACCGGAACATGTGCCGCCGGGCCGCGCGGTCGGTGGTCGTCCGCAGCAGCCGGTTCCAGTGCCTGATCATCCCGGTCTGGCTGCACACGAAGGACACGAACACGCCGATGATGTAGAGCTGAATCAGCCGGGTGGGAGACGCCTGGAACACGATGATCAGCAGGATCGCGAAGCCGGACAGCAGCAGGATCCCATTGCTGTAGGCCAGCCGGTCGCCGCGGGTGCGCAGCTGGCGCGGCAGGAAGCTGTCCCGGGCCAGGATCGAGGCCAGGACCGGGAACCCGTTGAACGCGGTGTTGGCCGCCAGCACCAGGATCAGCGCCGTGACCAGCTGCAGGAAATAGAACAGCGGCGAGCCGTTCCCGAACACCGCGAGCCCGACCTGGGCGATCACGGTCTTCTGCGCCTGGCCCGCCGGAAGACCGCACAGGGAAGCGGTCTGGCAGATGTGCACGTGGCTGATCAGCGCCAGCGCCGTGACCCCGGCGAACATCGACACGGCGATGATGCCGAGCAGCGCCAGCGTGGTCGCGGCGTTCTTGCTCTTCGGCTTGCGGAAGGCCGGGACCCCGTTGCTGATCGCCTCCACGCCGGTCAGCGCCGTGCAGCCGGAGGAGAACGCGCGCAGCAGCAGGAACAGCAGCAGCAGCCCGCCGTACTCACGGGTCTTCTGGATCTGGTAGGCGGCGCTCTCGGCGTGCAGGTGATGGCCGAGCGCCAGCCGGGTAAGGCCCCAGATGATCAGCAGCGTCACCGCGCCGATGAAGCAGTAGGTCGGGATCGCGAACGCCGTGCCGGACTCCCGCACCCCGCGCAGGTTGATCAGCGCGATCGTCGCCACGACGAGGACCGCGACCAGCGTGACGTGGGAATCCAGCGCGGGGAACGCGGAGGCCAGGTTCGCGACGCCGGCGGACACCGATACCGCCACGGTCAGCGTGTAGTCGACCATGAGGGCGCTGGCCACAACCAGGCCGACGCGCTGGCCGAGGTTGGTGCTGGCTACCTCGTAGTCCCCGCCGCCGGACGGGTACGCGTGCACGTTCTGCCGGTAGGAGGCCACTACGACCAGCATCAGCACGCCGACGGCCAGCGCGATCCACGGGGTGTAGCCGAAGAAGGCGATCCCGCCCAGGGACAGCACGAGCAGGATCTCCTCGGTGGCGTAGGCCACGGAGGAGAGCGCGTCGCTGGCGAATACCGGCAGTGCGATCCGCTTGGGCAGCAGCGTATGACCGAGCCGGTCACTCTGCACCGGCCGCCCGACCAGCAGCCGCTTGACGACCCCGAACACCATGGCCACCAGCGCATGCTAGGCGGGTGTGCTCCGTTTCGTACAGATCAGGTCACGAAATCCTCAAGGGTTTCAGCGGCGAACCGGCCGGCGGGCTCAGCCTTGCGCCCGGCGAGCCACCGGCCATAGTGTTCCTGTAGTATGCCGCGGATCCATACATTGGCCGTTAGCCGGTATTCGGCCAGGCCGACGCGGCGGCCGATTAGGTCAGCGGGTTCGCGTATCCGGCTGCCGCTATTGAGAAGTGAAGGCTGAGCACATAGCTCGATAGCGAGAGTTCCGCGACGGCGAAACCCGGCGCAGGCCGCCATGCGGCGGAAGACCTCCACGGCCGCCAGGCCGCTGCAGGTCAGGCTGGCTTCTTCGACCGGCAGGGAGCTGTCCAGGACCCTCTGGGCCCGGTCGCATTCGGAGCAGGCCCCGGTCGCATTCGGGGCAGGCGGGGCTCAGCCGCGCAGCCGCCGTTTCCCCGGTGATTGGCCGCGCCGCAGTCGGGCCGTTGCTCAGGAGATGTCCGAAGCGGGGTCATGATCCCGCAACATTCGTGCCGTACCGCTTGTGCGGATGGGCGGATGTGCGCAATGCTGGCACGGCGGTCACAGGCTAACAATACAGTCAGCGGGAGCACGGCATATGTCTAAGGACTTCGCCGCGCATCATCCGTTACTCGGCGCGTTCGGGCTGCGTCGGCGAGTGGCGAACCGATGCGGCGGGCCCGTCTGCCTCGGCTTGCTGGCCGGCCTGGTGCTGGCCGTCGTCGGCTGCGGCAGCCAGCCAGCGGCCGTCACCCTGCCGCACAAGTCGGCGGGGCGCGGGACGTCGGCGGTCGTGCCTGCGGCGCTGGCCGATCCGTCGCTGAGCCCGCAGCAGCAGATCATCGCGGCCTACACGGGTTACTGGGCGGCACTGGGCCAGGCCCTGGACACCCAGAACGCCGGCCGGGCGGGCGCGATCCTGGCGTCCTACGCGGCCCCGGCCAGCATCCCGTCACTGATCAAGGGATTCGAGACCGACTGGGCGCTGGGCGAGATCCAGTACGGCGGGCCGGTGCCGCACATCCTCGGCGTGCAGATCGCCGGCAACCACGCGTCCGTACACGACTGCGCGGACTTCAGCCACGCCGGCGTGCAGAACGCCAGGTCCGGCCAGGTGATCGGCAGCCTGGGCAACTCCCGAGTCAACATGATCAGCACGCTGGTGCGCGCGCACGGCCGGTGGCTGGTCAGCAACCAGGTCCCGGTGGTGTCGTCATGCGTTCCCTGAACCGTGAAGTCCGCAGCCGTACCGTCAGCCGCGCCATCTGGCGCCGGGTCCTCACGGCTGTGTTCCTGGCCGCCGCGCTCACCGCGCCCGCCACCGGGTACGCGGCCACGGCGGCCACGGCCGCCACGGCGAGCCCGGTCGCGGGGGGCTGCTCCTACCAGCTGGTCAACGGAACCTACGAGTGGGTGTGCGAGAACCTCGGCACGATCCCGGGCCAGCCAGGCTCCGGTGGCGGCGGCGGGTCCAAGTCGGCGTGCACGCTCACCCCGCTGTCACAGCAGCAGGCGGCCTTTCTCGGCCTGCAGTGGCCGCCGCCCAAGGGCCATACCTGGGCTGCGATCACCTGCCCGGGTACCCAGGCGTTCGGCGGGGTCGTCCTGGTCGACAACGCGGCCGGCGCGCCGGCCGTGACCCCGCAGCAGCTGCTGCAGATCGCGATGGGCGAGCTGCACATCCCGGCCCTCAATCCGGGTACGGCCCCGCCCGTCGGCAAGGAAGGCCTGGTCGGGCTGCCGGAGTGGTTCTGGATGACCAACTGGCATCCGGTGAGCGTGACCGTGACGGCCGGCCCGGTATGGGCCAAGGCGACCGCGGTGCCGCAGAAGCTCACCTTCAACCCGGGCGGCGGCCTGGCCGGCTTCTCGTGCCCCGGCCCGGGCCGCGCGTACCAGCCGAAGCTGCCGCTGAGCGCCCAGCACACCGACTGCTCCTACACCTACGCCCAGCCGTCGGCCGGGCAGCCGGGCAACGCCTACCAGGCCTCGGTGACCGTGTCGTGGAACATCAGCTGGGTCGGATCGGGCGGGGCAGGCGGCGAGGTGGCCGCCGGGGTGGCGGCCACGACCCCGTTCACGGTGGCGATCGCGGCCGGAGAGGCACTGGTGACGAGCGGATGAGCGGCAGCGATCCGGGCCTCGGCTTCGGGACCGTCTTCCATCCCGAGCCCGAGCCGCCCAGGAACGGCCCGGTCCCCGCGGCGGCGCACGGCCAGCTGCGCGGGCTCCCGCGGAAGCGGCGGCCGGGCATGATCGCCCTGGCCGCGGCGCTCATCGGTGCCGGGATCCTGGCCAGCGCCGCGCTGTACAACCGGGAGGACCACCAGGTACCGGTGCTGATGGTGACCGCGGCGGTCCCGGCCGGCTCGGTGATCACATCGGCCGACGTCGCGACCACGAGCGTGGCGGGGGGACCTGGCCTGCAGGTCATCCCGGCCAAGCAGCTGTCGCAGGTCATCGGCCTGGTCGCGGCGACGTCGCTGCGGCCGGGGACGCTGCTCGCCGCGTCCGAGCTGACCAGCAAGCTGCCGCCCGGCCGCGGCCAGGCGCTGGTCCCGGTGGCGATCAAGCCGTCGGGGCTGCCGGCCAGCGGCCTGGCCCCGGGCGACCAGGTGCTCGTCGTGGCCACTCCCGCGGCGGCGGGGAGTTCCGGATCAGGAGCGGCACCCGTGCTCACCAGCCCGGTCGCCGCCGTGGTCGAAGCCGTGAACACGGTCACCAACCAGGACGGGTTCGACGTGGTGGACCTGCTCGTCACGTCGGGCAACGGGCCGCCGCTGGCCGAGCAGGCCGCGACCGGGCAGATCGCGCTCGTCATCACCGCCCGGACGTCGCCGTGAGCCTGTACGCGCTGGTGTCGGCGGGCGGGTCGCCCGGAGTCACCACGGCGGCGCTGGCGCTGTCCCTCGGCTGGCCGGGCCAGGTCATACTGGCCGAATGCGACCCCAGCGGCGGTGACATCCTGGCCGGGCTCTTCGCCGGGCACCTGCCCGCCAGGAACGGGCTGCTGACCCTGGCCATCGAGGCCGGCCAGAATCCGGACGGCGTCGCGGCGGCGCTGTGGCCGCAGCTGATCGAGCTTGACGACGAGCGGGGCCGGCTGCTGCTCGCCGGAATCTCCGACCCGCGCCAGAGCACCGGTCTCACGCCCGCCTGGCCGGTGCTGGCCGCCACCCTCGCGGCCCAGCCGGCCGACGTCATCGCCGACTGCGGCCGCCTCGACGCGGGCGGCGGCCCGGAGCCGGTGCTCACCATCGCGCGCCTGGTGGTGCTGGTCCTGCGGCCGTCGCTGCGCCAGGTCAGCAAGGCCCGGGCCAGGGTCGAGATGCTGACCCAGACGCTCGGCGGATCGAGGCGCATGGCCTTGCTCCTGGTCGGCGAGGGGACACACTCCCCGCGTGAGGTCGGCCGGGCGCTGGGCATCCCGGTGACGGCCACGCTGCCGTATGACGTCAAGGCCGCCGCGGTGCTGTCGGACGGCACCGGCAGCCGCCGCGGGCTGCAGGCCAGGCCGCTGATCCGGGCGGCAGGCCCGGCCGGGCGCGCGTTGCGCGAGGCCGCGGGAGGCTCGCCGGCCGGACCGCCGGCCAGGCCCGGGCCGGCCGCCCGGGAGGCGAGCGCGAACCGATGACGCAGACTTACCCCACCCCGCCGCCCTCCTCGCTCCCGCCCCTCCCGCCGTGGCCGCCGCGGCCGGCCCGCCGCACCAGGCCGATGACGGCACCAGGCCCCAGCGCCAGCCTCCGCGGACGCCATCGGGGCTCGGTGACGCCAGGCTGCGCCGCGGCGTGACGGACATCCTCGCGATGGTCGCGGACCGGCTGCAAGACGGCGCCAGCCAGGACGATGCGCTGCCGCTGATCGGTGACGCCGTCCGGGCCTGGGCCGAACGGCAGGTCAGGGCGGGCGCTCCGGTGCTCTCGCCGGCGGACAGGGAAGCCCTGGCCCAGGCGGTCTACGACCAGCGGTACGGACTCGGCCCGCTGGCCGGGTATCTGCGGGATCCGCAGGTGGAGAACGTTGACGTCAACGGCTGCGACGAGGTGTGGGTCACCTACGCGACCGGAGAGCGGGTCATCGGCCCCCCGGTGGCGGCCAGCGACGATGAGCTGATCGCGATGATCCGCAACTGGGCCGCTCGCGGGGGGCAGACCGCGCGGGATTTCTCATCCGCCTCACCGCTGGTCACCGTGGCGCTGACCGGCGGCGCCCGGATGACGGCGACGATGGCGGTCACCCCCCGGCCATGCGTGTCGCTGCGCAGGCACGGGCAGCTCGACGTGACCCTGGCCCGGCTGATCCAGCTCGGCACGATCGACGTGACGCTGGCCAGCTTCCTCGCGGCGGCCGTGCGGAGCCGCTGCAACGTCATCGTGACCGGCGGCGTGAACGCGGGCAAGACCACGCTGCTGCGCGGGCTAGCCTCGGAGATCCCGCCCGGCGAGCGGGTGGCCACCCTGGAGTCGGAGTACGAGCTGTTCCTGCACGGGACGCAGCAGCACCCGGACGTGATCGCGTTCGAGGCGCGGGAGCCGAACTCCGAGGGCGCCGGCGGCATCACGCTGCACGACCTGATCGCGCACGCGCTGCGGCACAACCCGCAGCGCATCCTGGTCGGCGAGGTCCGGCGCAGCGAGATCATGCCGATGCTCGAGGCGATGAACTCGGGCCAGGAGGGCTCGATGTGCACCCTGCACGCGAACTCGCCGGGGGAGGCGTTCGACCGGATCCTGATCCTCGGCCTGCGCGGCGGCCTGACCCTGGCCGAGCGCGCCATTCACATCCTGGTCGGAATGGCCGTCGACCTGGTGGTGCACGTGCGCAAGCGGCACGACGGGAAGCGGACGCTGCGGTACGTGTCGGAAGTCCTCGAGGTGATGCCGCCGGGCGACACCGAGCGTCCGGCCGTCAACCGGCTGTTCCTGCCCGAGGGGCCGGACGGGCGGGCGATTGCCGCGCACACTCCTTCGCCGCGGCTGCTGGCCAGGCTCGCGGCCGCAGGTTTCGATCCCGGCCTGCTGGACCGGCAGCGGGCCGTGGTCCAGAGAGGGGGCTGGCGATGATGCTGCTGGCCGCCCTGGCCGGGGGACTGATCGCCGTCGGGCTGGTGCTCGGCGTCCGGGAACTGATCGGCCGTCCGCGGCCGCCCGCCGCGCGGGCGAAAGGGAAGCCGCGGACGTTCACGCCCCCGCAGCGGTGGCGGATGCTGGTCGCGGTGCCGGCCGGGCTGGCCATGCTGGCCATCACCCGGTGGCCGGTGGCCGGGCTCGCGGTCGCCGCGGCGGTCATCTTCCTGCCCCGGCTGAGCTTCGTGCGCGGGCAGCGGCGCCGCACCGAGATGCTGGAAGGCCTGGAGCAGTGGATCCGGCGGCTCAGCGACATGCTGACCGCCAGCCGCGGCCTCGAGGAAGCCCTGGAGGCCAGCGTCCGTACCGCGCCCGCCGCGATCGCCGAGCCGGTGACCGCGCTCGCGCGCAGGCTGTCGGCCCGGACCGGCACCGAGGCCGCGCTGCGGGCGTTCGCCGCCGACATCGCCGACCCCGCGGCCGACCGGATAGCGGCCGCGCTGATCATCGCGACCGGCCGCCGCGGCGGGGGAGTGCGCGAGGTTCTCAACGCGCTGGCGGTGATGCTGGCCAGGGACGTCGCGGCCCGGCGTGACATCGAGGCGGAGCGGGCGGTGCACCGGACGACGGTCAGGTGGATCGCGGTGTTCATCCTGGGGTTCACCGCCTTCGCCGTGCTGAACCGGTCCTACTCGGCGCCGTTCGGCACTTTCGCCGGGGAACTGGTGCTCGCCCTCGTCGCCGGGCTGTACGCCATCGGTCTCGGCTGGCTGCATCGCCTCGGCACGATGCCGGCCCCGGGACGGTTCCTCGAGGCCGACCCGGCCCGGAGGCCGGCCGATCTAGCGCAGGCCGGGAGGCCACAGTGAGCCTGTGGGTGATCGTCTCAGGCATCCTCGGCGGCCTGGGCATCTTCGTGGTGGTCCGCGAGATCGTCCCGGCGCCCTCGCGGCTCGACGCCGCGCTGGCCCGGCTGGATTCGGCCGCGCCGCCGGGCCGCCGGGCGTCCGTGTCCTTGCGGCTGGCCCGGCATATCTCCGCGGAGATGCCCTGGCTGCCCGTGCCCTCGGCGGACCTGGCCCTGCTCGGGCAGGACCGCGATGTCTGGATCGCCAGCAAGATAACCTGCGGCCTGCTCGGGCTCGCGGTACCGCCGGTGCTGGTCGAGCTGATGGCCCTGGGCGGGTTCAGCGTGGCCTGGCAGGTGCCCGCGATCGCCTCGCTGGCCTGCGGCGTCGGCCTGTTCTTCGCGCCTGACCTGGTCACCAGGGTCAACGCGGCCGAGCGGCGGAGCGACTTCCGGCACGCGCTCACGAGCTACCTCGACCTGGTCGCGCTCGAGCGGGGGGCCGGCGCCGGGCCCACCGAGGCTCTCGAGGCGGCTGCCGAGATCGGCGGCGGCTGGGCGTTCGGCCGCATCTCGGGCGCCCTGGACGCGGCCCGCCGGGCCGGTGACGCGCCCTGGACCGCCCTGGCCCGCCTGGCCCGCGAGACCGGGGTCAGCGAGCTCGCGGACCTGGCCGACATCGCCGAGGTCGCCGGGCACGAAGGCGCCAAGATCCTGGACACCCTCGCGGCGCGGGCCGCCTCGATGCGAGCCCAGGCGCAGGCCGCCGACCGGGCCAAAGCCGGCGCGCGCAGCACCACGATGGTGATCCCGATCGCCCTGCTCGGTGTCGGCTTCCTTGTGCTACTGATCTTCCCCGTCCTCGACCGCACCTTCGGCGCTGGCTAGCCCGCGTCCCAGAAACGGAGGCCCATGATGAACCCGCTCTGGTTCGCCATCAGGTACCTGCTCGACCGGGCACGCTGGCGCGCCCGCGCGGCGCTCGACGGCGATCCCCAGTCCGGCGCGATCACGCTGGAATGGATCGTGATCGCCGGGATCCTGGTCGCCGCGGCCGTGGCCGCGGGCGTGTTCTTCGTCGGCAAGATCAAGCAGTACGAGAGCAACATCCCCTAGGCGATGCGATCCGCTGGCTGCCGCAGGAAATGCGGCTCAGACACCGGAGCGCTGACCTTGAGCTACGTGATCATCGTGCCGGTGTTCCTCATGGCCGTGATGGTCATCGCCCAGGCCTCGCTGTGGTTCCTGGCCAGGCAGGCGGCCCTGGCCGCCGCGCGCCAGGGCGCCGACGCCGCGCGGGTGAGCGGCGCCCGGCCGGGCGCCGGGCCGAGCGCGGCACTGGCCTTCGCCCGGTCGGCCGCCTCCGGTTACCTGCTCGGCCCGTCCGCGACCGGGGCGGGCAGCACCGCGGCGACGGTTGAGATCAGGGTCTCCGGGCGGGTGCCGTCGGTCGTGCCTGGCCTGGTGGTCAGCGTCACCGAGGCGGCTCAGGCACCGGTCGAGAAGTTCGCGGCGCCCTGAGGTGAACGAAGGACTCGTGCGGATCCAGTCCAGCAGCCGCGGCCGCGATGCGGGCAACGCCGCGCTCGAGCTGGTCATCCTGGCGCCCGTGATCCTGTTCCTGCTCGGCCTCGTGATCGCTGCCGGGCGGACCTCGGTGGCACAGGGATCGGTCGCCGCGGCCGCCCGCGACGCGGCCAGGCAGGCCTCGATCTCGCTGACGCCCGGCGCGGCCCAGACGGCGGCACTCTCCAGCGCCCGGGCGGCCCTCAACCAGGACGGCCTGAATTGCGATCCGGTGGTGACAGTGAACGTGACCGGCTTCGGGGTGCCGGTCGGCGAGCCCGCCACTGTCCAGGCCACGGTCACGTGCCGGGTCTCCCTGTCCAACCTCGTGGTGCCCGGCATGCCGGGGAGCAAGACACTCAATGCGACGTTCACGTCGCCACTCGACCCGTACCGGGGACGGTGAGGTCACAGTGACTATCACACCGCAGGCGCAAACTCGGCGACGAGGCTGGGAGGACGGGAAGCGCCAGATGACATTACCGGGCAGGCGAGGCGCCGGCGATCAGGGATCGATCACGCTGATGCTGCTGGCGCTGTTCGTGGCGCTGATCGCCCTGGCCGGGATCGTGATCGACGGTGGCGCCAAGCTGAACCAGGCGGAGAACGCCACGGCCATCGCGCAGGAGGCGGCCAGGGCCGGAGCGGGCATGGTGAACCAGGCGAACGCGTACTCAACCGGGTCGTTCACGGTGGATCAGGGCCAGGCCATCGCGGCCGCGCGGCAGTACCTGGCCAACGCCGGCTACCAGGGCAGTGTCACCCCGGTGGGTACCGAGTCGATCCAGGTGACAGTCACCGTGACCGGGCCGACGCGGGTGCTGTCGATCATCGGTATCGACTCGATGACCTCGACGGGCTCGGCGACCGCCGCGCTGGTGACCGGCGTGACGGGACCGCAGGCATGACCGGCCGGGCCTCCAGGCGCCGCGGCCCGGCCGCGGTCCTGCGCGGCGGTACCGCGCTGGCGACGCTGATCGCTCTGGTGGTCGGCCTGCCGCTGGCGCTGTACAAGCTGGGCGGGGACCCGCTGCCACAGCACGTCCCCGCGTGGCATCACGTCACCACGCTGCTGCTGCACCGCGACAACGGCACCGTGTTCCTGGGCGCCGTTCGCGACATCAGCTGGATAGCGTGGGCGGCGTTCACCGTCGCGGTGGTCGCGGAGGCTCAGGCGGCGCTGCGCGGGCGCAGCGCCCCGAGGCTGCGGCTCGGCGGGCTGCAGCACTCGGCCAGCTTTCTGATCGCGGTCATAGCCCTCGCCTTCAGCAGCCAGTCGGCCGCCGTGCTGGCCAGCGCCGCGCCTGCCTCAGTCACGACCGCCTCGGCGGTGCGATCCGGGCCGCCGGCGGCTGTTCCCGCCGGCCTGTCACCGGACCGGCCCGCCGGGGCAACGGCCGCCGATCCGCCAGCCCCCCAGGTGATGAGCATGGGCTTCTATCAGATGGTAACTGTCCGTAGCGGCGATTGCCTCTGGTCGATCGCTCAGCGCTACCTCGGCGACGGGGATCTCTATCCGGAGATCGTCAAGCTCAACGTCGGGCACCACATGGGCAACGGCCAGACGTTCACCGATCCGTCGGTTATCTGGCCGGGGTGGGTACTGCAGCTGCCCGCGAGCCCCCCCACCGGGCTGTCGTCCACGGGGCCAACCACCCCGGTCGGCCACGCAGCGGGCCCGCACGGCGGGCACGATTCCCGTGACCCGCGCTTCAGCCGCCCGCACCCGGTGGCCACCCCGGGCGGAGCGGCCACGGATCCCGCTGGCGCCGCCGCTGGCCCGCCCGCCGCCGACCCCCCGGCCCCGGCCCAGGCGCCCGCGCCTGCGCACCCGGACGCGACTGCCGCGCACGCGTCCGAGCTGGCCGAGGTCCCGCCGTTCGCCGTGTTCGCCGCGGGCGTGCTGGTCGGCGGGGCGGGCGTCGCCCTGGCCCGGATGCGCCGCCGCCAGCGGCAGGCCCGCCGCTTCGGCCGGCGGATCCCGGTGCCCGCGAGCGCGCCGGTGATCGCGGCCGAACAGCGGCTGCGCGCCGCGGCGCGGCCGTACCCGGCCGAGCCCGGGCCGGAGCCGCTGTACGCCGGGGCGAGGCCGGAGTCGGACGCTCTGTTCTATGCGGACGCGGCGCCCGGGCCCGAGTCGTTGCTGTACGCGGGGACGGGCCGGCCGGAGCCGGAGGCGCTGTTCTACGCGGGCGCGGAGCCGGAGTCCGGGCCGCTGCTCTATGACGGCGCGGGGCCGGAGTCGGGGCCGCTGCTCTATGACGGCGCGGGGCCGGAGTCGGGGCCGCTGCTCTATGACGGCGGAGCGCGCGAGTCCGGGCCGCTCCGGTATGACGGCGCGGGGCCCGGGCCCATGCCGCAACCCGCGCCCGCGCTGCGCTCGGCGCTGAGCGAGCTCGGGGCCGGCCTGGTGGCCGCCGGGCAGCAGATCCCGGATGTCACCGGGGTTCTCGTGCACCGGTCGGGCCTGGAACTGCTGCTGGCCAGCCCGTCGAGCGAGCCGCCGCCCGCGCCGTTCGCCGTGCCCGGGGGACGGCAGGGCACCGCCTGGCAGCTGGAGCTGCCCCGGCATGCTCCAGCGGAGCCATTCGGTCCTGCGCAGGCCGGCGATCTGCTGCCCGGGCTGCTGACCGCGGGCGCCGCGGCCGACGGCGGGTACGTGCTGATCGATCTGGAGTACCTGCGGGTCACGACGGTCGACGGCCCGGCCGACCTGGCCGACCTGGTGCTGTCGACCGCGGCGGCGGAGCTGACCACCAGCCAGCTGGCCGGCTGGTATGACCTGATCCTGGCCGGGTTCCCCGAGCTGGAGGCGGTGGACGGGCGGGCGACCTGCTGCGCCAGCCTGGCCGAGGCCCTGGACCTGCTCGCCTCCAAGGCCGTGGCGCTGCGGCGCCGGCTGGGCGACGCGGACCGGGCCGACGTGCGCCGGCGCCGGCTCCTCGATCCGCGCGACGAGGACTGGGCGCTGACGCTCCTGGTCAGCCGGATTGCCCCGACCCCGGACCAGATGGCGATGCTGGCCGACCTGGCCAGCGATCCGGCGGGGATCGCGGCGCTGGTGGCCGGCGGCAGCGACGTCCCGGAGGGTCATCCCGCGCCCGCCAGCTTCCGGCTCGACGCTGACCCGGCCCGGCCGGGCGGGATCGTCGGGCACGTGTCGCCGCTGCACCTGGACGTCTGGCCGCAGCCGCTGACCAGCGACGACTACCAGGCCCTGACCGCCTTGTTCCAGATCGCGGCCGACCTGAACGACGTCGCCGCCGATGAGCCGCCCTACGACGGCTCCTCGTGGCCGCCGGCACCAGAGCTCGTCGGCCTCCAGGAGCCGCCGTCCGCCGAGGACCCGCCGTCCGCCGAGGAGCCGCCGTCCGCTGGGGAACCGCCGGCCGCTGCGGAACCGCCGTCCGCCGAGGACGCGCCTGATGCTCCGTCCGATCAGCCTGACCCGCCGCGCCTGACCGACGGCCAGGCCGAGGAACCGGGGCTGCTGATCGGCGTCATGGGGACGTTCACGGTCAACGGCGCCCCCGCCGCGCTGCAGCCCGCGCAGAGCCAGCTCATCCTGGCCCTCGCGCTGAACGGGCGGGACGGGCTGTCCAATGCCCAGCTGTGCTACCTGCTCGGCGCCGATCCCGATCACCCGAAGCCGAGTGACTCGCTGCGCCAGCTGATCGTGCGCACCCGGCGCCAGCTTGGCCGGGCGGCCGACGGAAGGGTGTGGATCGAGCATCTCGGAGCCGGCCAGTACGCACTCCACCAGGACGCCAGGTTCGACTGGGCCGACTTCGAGGAGCTGAGCGAGCGGGGGATCGCCGACCGTGATGTCGGCTGCCTGCGGGAGGCCCTGACGCTGATCCGCGGCAAGCCGTTCACCGGCTGCTACCACTGGTGGCTGGACCTTGCCTTCACCGAGACCGTGCGGGCGCAGATCGTCGACACGGCCGAGCTGCTCGCCGAGCTTGAGCTGCGGGCCGGAGACCCGTCGGCCTCGGCTCGCGCGGCGCGAACCGGCCTAGCCGGTGACGTCGCCGCCGAGCAGCTGTGGCGGGCGCTGATGCGCGCCGAGCACGCGGCGGGCAACCTGGCCGGGGTACGCGAGGCGTGGAGCCGCTGCCTGGACACCATGACGGACATTGCCGCCGACGGCGAGCCCCACCCCGACAGCGTGGCCCTCTACCAGCAGCTCACCGGCGGCGACCGGGCCCAGCCGGCGTGGGCGAGGACCTACCGCTGACCGACTATCCCGCCGCGCGGCCCGCCCGGGCAGCGCAGCAAGCCGCGGGGAGCGTGGCCAACCCGGGCACCGGGCGCAGGTCTGGTTCGGGACGCCCCCTGTGCTTACTGAGAACCAGGTGAAACCATCATGTGGTGACCCTGCCTCAGGAGGACCCGCCGCCGGCCGGAGTCGCCGGCCCGGCTCCGGCGGTACCTGTGCGCCCCGCCGCGCCAGCCTCCTCGGCTTCCTCGCCCGCGATCCAGGTCGAGGATCACCTGGAGTCACGCGTCCGCATACCCGCGGACCTGCTGCGCTGCGTCATCGCCCTCATCGAGATCGCCTTGCTGGCCGCCCTCGGCCTGCTCGCCCGCGCGACCGCGGACGGCGCCGAGACCGACATCGTCCTGGCCAGCAACCACCTGAAGGCACTGCTGCCGTTCCTCGGCTTCGCCGCGCACGTGGCGCTGCTCCTGCTGCCCGTGGCCCTGGCCATCCGGGCCCTTATCCGCCGCCAGCTGCGGCGGCTGGCCGAGGCGGCGGTCGCGGGCGCCATCACGGTCGGCCTGGTCCTCGCCGCCAACCTGCTGCTCAGGCTCCCGGCCGCCGCTGGCCTGTACAGCGTGCTCACCCCCACTCACCCGCCCGGCCACCACGTGCCCGCGCTGGACTGGTACCTGTCCGGCCTCACCGCCTATGTCACGGTCATCGGCCTGGCCGGGCGTCCGCGGTGGCGGGCCGTGTTCTGGCTGGCCATCGGCTTCTACGCGCTGGCCAGCGTCGCCGGGGCGCAGACCACCGTGCTCTCAGTGCTGATCACCGTGCTCGTCGGCATCGCGTGCGGGTCGGGGCTCCGGTATCTGGTCGGGTCGATTTCCCTGCGTCCCTCGGCCATCGAGATCGCCGAGGCACTCAGCGCGGTTGAGGTGCCGGTCGTGAGCATCCGGCGGATCGTGGACGCCAGCGCGGAGACCCGCATGTACGACGCGGCCCTCCGCAGCGGCACCCGGCTGGACATCACCGTCTTCGACCGTGACCAGCAGGCGGCTGACGTGTTCTACCGGCTGTACCGCAGGCTGCGGCTGCAGGCGCAGGTGTCGCGCAGCGCTCCGCTGACCGTGGAGCGGGCGGTTGAGCGACGTGCCCTGCTGACCTACGCGGCCGAGGACGCGGGCGTGCTCACGCCCCGCCTGCGCGCGCTGATCAGGGTCGGGCCGGAAGCCGCGGTGCTGGTCAACGACAGCCACGACGGGACGACCCTGGCCGAGCTGGCCGAGCCGCCCACGGACGCGCAGCTCGCGCGCGTCTGGGATGCCGTGCTGCTGCTGCACAGCCGCCGGGTCACGCACCGGGCGCTCACCGCCGACCGCATCGTGCTGATCGGCGCCGACGACAGCAACCGCGGCGGCGACAGCCGGCCTCACGGCCTCGGGCCGCATCACCACGACGGCGTCCGCACGCGCGCAGCCATTGGTGACGTCATGCTGCTCGACCCGGGCAACGGCGATGTGGCCGCGAGCGACCTTCAACTGCGCCTGGACCTGGCCCAGCTGCTGGCCGAGCTGGCGCTCTTGGTCGGCCCGGACCGGGCCGCGAGCAGCGCGCTCGGGAAGATCAGCAGCGCCGAGCTGGCCGCCGTGGCACCGTTGCTCCAGCCGGTCGTGCTGCACCGCTCGACCAGGACCGCGGTGCGCCATCGCCGGGATGTGCTGCCCGCGCTCAGGAAACGCCTGGTGCCCGTCGTCGTGGCCGGGCCCGAGCCCGCCCCGGTCCAGCTGGAACGGATCCGGCTCCGGACGGTGGTCACGCTGGTGGCCGCGGTGTTCGCGGCCTACATCCTGGCCGGCGAGCTCACCAGGACCAGCATGGGCAACCTGTTCCACCACGCCGACTGGCGGTGGACCTGGGCCGCGCTGGCGCTGTCCGCGCTGACCTACGCCGGGGCCACGTGGTCGCTGTCCGGATTCGTGTTCGAGCGGCTGAGGCTGGCCCGGACCTTCCTGACCCAGATCGCCTGCTCGTTCGTGACCCTGGTCACGCCCGCCGCCGTCGGCGGGGCGGCGCTTAACATCCGCTACCTGCGCCGCGCCGAGGTGGCGCCCGCCGACGCGGTGGCCAGCGTGGGCGTCACGCAGGTCGTCGCGTTCGGGCTGCACCTGATCCTGCTGGTGATCTTCGTGGCGCTGGCCGGAACCTCGAAGGGCACCACGCTGCGGCCGCCGGGCTGGACGTATATCGCGCTGGCCGTCCTGGTCGCCGTGGTCCTGGCCGTGCTCGCCGTGCCGGCCGGCCGCAAGCTGCTGCTGTCCCGGCTGGCCTCGACCGCCAGCCAGGTGATCCCGCGGCTGCTCGACATCGCGCAGCGGCCCGCCAAGCTGGCCGAGGGCATCGGCGGGGCGCTGCTGGTGACGGCCGCGTACATCGGCTGCCTCGATGTCTCCGTCCGCGCGTTCGGCGGTTCGCTTCCGATCGTCGCCGTCGCGGTGGTGTACCTGACCGGCAGCGCGATCGGATCGGCCGTGCCGACGCCAGGCGGGATCGGCGCAGTCGAGGCGGCCCTGTCGGCCGGCCTGACCGCCGCCGGGCTGCACGGCACCGTCGCGTTCAGCGCGGTCCTGCTGTTCCGGGCCGTCACCTTCTGGCTCCCGGTGCCGATCGGCTGGGTCGCGCTGAACTACCTGCAACGCCGCGGGGCGCTCTGAGCTACCCCAGCCTGGCCAGCGCGAGCGAGGCCGCGAACAGCACCAGACCCCATGACATGGCCCGCAGGGCCCCTTCCAGCGGGGCCAGCATCGCCTGCTGGTCCACCGCGGTCACCTGGCCGTCGGCGAGCGTGACGGTGCCCTCGACGCGGACCGACCGGCGCCTGAGGGTCCTGGCCGGAGTGCTGAGCCTGCGCTGCGCCGC
Organism: uncultured Actinomycetota bacterium; assembly: GCA_963729365.1. GTDB lineage: Bacteria > Actinomycetota > Actinomycetes > Streptosporangiales > Streptosporangiaceae > JASHPR01. The sequence goes on along the minus strand of CAVSNQ010000022.1, from coordinate 483,212 downwards.
CGACATGGCCAGCGCGGCCATCGCGGCGAGGACCGGGGCCAGCGCGAGCCGCCCGGTCTGCGCGGCGTAAGCGGTCAGCACGGGGAAAGCGCCCCACGCGGCCGCGAAGCCGAGGTCAGTGTGGATGATCCCGCCGAACAGCTCGGCGTTGTAGGCGACGACGAGGGCCGGGCCCACGATCATGAACGGCAGCAGCGCCCAGCCGACCCTGGCCACCCCGGCGGCACCAAGAGCGACGGCACCCGCCAGGCCCGCGACCGCCACCGCCACCAGGACCGGCGACGAGATGCGCGTCTGCAGCGGGCGGCCGTTCAGCTCGTCGAGCGCGTGTGCCGCCAGGCCGACCGCGAGGAAGAACGCGATCAGCGTGGCGAGCAGCGCGGTCAGGCTGACCTGCGGGGCCAGCACGGCGCCGATCACCACGTAGGACAGGTGCCACGCCGTATACGGGGGGTGCAGCAGGGTCCACCAGTCACGCCATCCGCCCGGGCTCGCGGCGTAGTAAGCAGGCCGCGCGGCCGTCGGGGATCCGGCCCGGGGCTCCTCAGCAGGCGCGGCAGCAGCCCCGTCAGCCACCTGCGCGCGTTCCCCACATCACGAGCCCGCCACCCAGGCTCATGATCCGAACGCCGACATCCTCGAAACCGGCCCTGCGCCACGCCTCGACTGTCCACGGGACCGGGTAGCGGCGATAGTGCCCGGAGATGCTCGGACCCAGGAAGCGGCCGACGGCGTACCATTCCCGGCCGCCGGTGACCAGGCCTCCGGCCGGCAGCAGCAGCCGGGTGTACAGCCACCACCAGGACCGCCAGAACCGCGACGGCGGCAGCATGAACTCCAGGCTCGCGACCCGCCCGCCCGGCTTGACCACCCGGGCCAGCTCGCGGAGCGTGGCCTCCGGATCAAGCACGTATCTGAGCAGGTAGGTAAAGGTCAGCGCGTCGAACGTCGCGTCGGCGAACGGCAGCTGCTCGCCCCGGCCGGCCACCAGCCAGATGCGGTCGCTCACGGCCGAGGCGGCCACGTTGCGCTGACCCTGCCTGAGCATCTGCTCGGTCAGGTCAACGCCGACGACGCTGGCCCCGGATCGCTCCGCGATCTGGAGCGCGACGCCCGCGGTCCCCGACGCGACGTCGAGCACGACCTGGCCGGCGGCGGGGCTGATCCGGCCGATCATGGCGCGACGCCAGCGGCCGTTCTGCCCGAAGGACAGAATCTCGGCCAGCCGGTCGTACCGCTGGGGGAGCGGAGTGAACAAGTTCTGTGCGAAGCGATTGCGCTCCGCGGAGGCAGGGGTGCTTTCTGCGGCGGGAAGCGGCACGGCGTCTCCTCGGGGCTCGCGGAGTTTCACCGTACGCCGTTGCCCGGACAGACGGGAAGCGGTGACCGCACGGCTAGAGGTTGCTGGCACTGCCAAGGCTTTAACGTTGCTTTGTTTAACCATTACTCGCGGCCAATGTACGTTCACAGCAACCCCCCAGGCATGATGAATCACGCCATAACTGGATTCATCATGCCTTCGCACGAAGGCTGAGGAGCCCGTATGACACGTCGCTGGTGCGTACCCCTCGCAACAATGGCCCTGCTCATCGGATCATGGCTCGCGGCAGGCAGTGCCTCCGCGGCACCCGCCGCGGCGCATCCCGCCGCGGGGCATCCCGCCGCAGCGGCCGGATTCGTCCCCGGCGGTCGCCTGATCAGGCCGGGAGGTGCAGAGCACTCGGCCGCGCGCGGCGGCCACGTAAACCAGGCCGAGAGCACGAACTGGTCCGGGTACGCCGCCACCGGGGCCGACGGAGCGTTCACCAGCGTGTCGGCCAGCTGGACCGAGCCGGCCGCGACCTGCACGTCCTCGGGCCGCAGGCACTCCTCCGACCAGTACGCAGCGTTCTGGGTCGGCCTGGATGGCTACAGCAGCGACTCGGTCGAGCAGACCGGAACGGACTCCGACTGCGACGGCACCACGCCGGACTACTACGGCTGGTACGAGATGTACCCGGCTGACCCGGTCTACTTCACCAACACGGTCAAGCCGGGTGACCAGCTGAGCGCCTCGGTGACGTTCAGCGGCACCGAGACCTACACGCTGGTGCTCAAGGACAGCACCCAGGGCTGGACGCAGACGATCACCAAGAACGAGTCGGGCCTGGACCGGTCCTCCGCCGAAGTGATCACCGAGGCGCCATCGTCGGAGACCGGCGTGCTGCCGCTCGCTGACTTCGGCACCGTCGGCTACACCGGGGCCACGGCCAACGGCACCTCGCTGGCGTCTCACGACCCGACCGAGATCATCATGATTGACAACAGCGGCCTGGACAAGGACTCCACCAGCGCGATCAGCAGCGCCGGGGCGTTCAGCAACACCTGGATCAGGAGCAGCTAGCTCATCCGGCGGGCCAGACGCTGCCCCGGCTGCGTATCGCAGCCGGGGCAGCGCGTTATGTGATCTAATGCTGGCTTGCCCCGCCCGATCCATTCGTTTCTGCATGCCGGCCCCCGCGGCACACATAGGATCATTTGTCGGCCTACCGCCAGGCAATGACACGAGGAGCCAGTATGGCCCGTCAGTGGTGCGCCCCCGTCACGGCTCTGGCCCTGGCCATCGCGGCGGCCATGGCCGCCGCGGGCGCGGCCTCCGCCGCGCCCCTGTTATCGCATGCTGCCGTGATCCCCGCGGTCAGCCCGGGACCTCCGATGGTCAGGCCCGCCGGCCTGGCCCGGCCCGGCGCGCGCGGCGCCGGTAACAGCGAGGTCGAGAGCACGAACTGGTCCGGCTACGCCGTGGCCGGCGGGGACGGCGCGTACCACAGGGTCACGGCCAGCTGGACCGAGCCCGCCGTCAAGTGCACCTCCGGTGACAAGTTCGCGTCGTTCTGGATCGGCCTGGACGGCTACAGCAGCCATTCGGTCGAGCAGACCGGAACGGACTCCGACTGCGCAGGCCGGGCCGCGAGCTACAGCGGCTGGTACGAGATATACCCGGCGGCACCGGTCTATTTCAGGACCAAGGTCAGGCCGGGTGACCATCTCAGCGCGTCGGTGGCGTTCAGCGGCACCGACACGTACACGCTGGTGCTCAGGGACAACACCCGCGGCTGGACCCACACGGTCACCAGGAACGAGGCGGGCCTGGACCGGTCTTCCGCTGAGGTGATCACCGAGGCGCCGTCGTCCGGAAGCGGCGTGCTGCGGCTGGCGGACTTCGGTACCGCCGACTTCACCGCGGCCAAGGTCAACGGGGTATCGCTGAAGAGGAAGCACCCGACTAAGATCGTCATGATCGACGGCAGCGGCCTCGACAAGGACTCCACCAGCGCGATGAGCAACGCCGGGGCCTTCCACAACACCTGGATCAGGAGCAGCTGACCCATGGCGCAAGCACAGCGGTTCACCGTCAAGGCGTCCGGCGGCCGGGTGCTTGACGTCCTGGTCTCCGGCCCCGATGACGGCCTGCCGCTGGTGTTTCATACCGGCACGCCGAGCGGGCTGGTCGAATTCGGGCCGGTGACCGACGCGGCCTCCGCGCGAGGCCTGCGCACCGTCCTGTACTCGCGGCCCGGCTACGGCGGCTCGACGCCGCAGCCGGGCAGGCTGATCGCGGACGCGGCCGCTGACGTGGACGTGATCCTGGAACGGGTCGGCGCCGACGAGTTCGTGACCGTCGGCTGGTCCGGCGGCGGCCCGCACGCGCTGGCCTGCGCGGCCCTGCTGCCGGTCCGGTGCCTGGCCGCGGCGACCATCGCCGGGGTTGCGCCGTCCGACAGCCCCGGCCTGGACTGGATGGCCGGCATGGCCGAGGAGAACGTCGAGGAGTTCCGGGCCGCGCTGGCCGGGCAGGCGGACCTGACCAGCTTCCTGGACGCGGCCGCCGGCTCGCTGCGCGGTGTCGGCGCCGCCGACGTGGCCGAGGGCCTGGGCGGGCTGATCTCCGATGCCGACCAGGCGGTGCTTACCGGCGAGTTCGCCGAGTACCTGGCCGCCTCGCTGCGCGCGGCCGTGAGCACGGGCATCGACGGATGGCGCGATGACGACCTGGCCTTCACCCGTGACTGGGGACTCAGCCTCGAGGCACTCGGACACGCAACGCCGGTCGCGATCTGGCAGGGTGACCAGGACCGCATGGTGCCCAGCGCGCATGGCAGCTGGCTGGCCGCGAACATCCCCCTGGCCCGCGCCCGGCTGCGGCCCGGCGAGGGTCACCTCACCCTGGTGACGAAGATGTTCGGCGAGATACTCGACGACCTGATGAGCCTCGCGGGGGTGACTCAGCCGCCGGGAGCCCGTTCCGGTTAAGGATGGGGAGCGGCGCCGGAACCGGTAGCCCGGCCCGCCGGCGGCCTGCGCCGTCGTCGCGGCTCAGATGCCGAGCATCCCGATCACGGGCCGGTACCCGCCGATCTCCGCGGCGGCGCGGTCCGGCGCGCTCCGCCACAGGCGGGCGGCCGTCACGGCCCGGTAGGCGACGGCGGAGCGAGAAGCTGGCGCGCCTGGCTTCGCTGGCCGAGAAACTCCCGGCCGAACGAGGCTGGCGCGCCCTCCCAGGCGAGAGCGTCCGCGACGAGCACGGCGAAGGCGAAGGAGGCGGGCCGCCAGTAGGGGGAGACATCGAGTACGGCGGGCGCGAGCCCGTCCTCGTCGGCGAACAGGATGTTCCCGGCGCCGAGGTCGCCGTGGATGAGCTGATCCGGGGCCCCCGTCCATGGCTCGTCGAGCAGCGGCTTGAGACGGGCGAGCGTCGCCGCGGCCAGTGGGTGCAGCGGACCGGGGTCTTCTTCGCGCCAGGCGACCCGGTCGCCGACGCCCCACGCGTTGCTGCTGCCGGGCGGGCGCTCCGCGACGTGCGCGGCGGCGGCGCGGTGGAATGCGCCGGACACGGCCAGCGCGTCCCGCCACCGCCCCGGCTCGTGCCCGCCGGCCAGCCATTCGGTGGCTTCCCAGCCCCGGACGGTCCAGCTTCCCTCGCGGGAGGCCAGCTGCCGGGCCAGCCGGAAGCCGGCCTGGTCGGGCAGGTTCCGCAGGGCCGGGCCGAGCCACGCAGCCAGGCTCCCGGCTCCGCCCTGTTTGAGCACCACGTCGCCGGATCGCCACGAGCCGCCCTGGCCGCCGGGGAGCCGCGCCAGGCTCCCGGGATCCCCGCCAAAGGCCCTGATCACGTCGGCCGGCGGCGGCTCCGGCTGGGTCACTGCGCCATTGTCGCGTGCCGCGGCCGGCCGGTCCATCCCGCGGTCCCGGCCGAGCCCGCCGGCGCGCAGTTATCCGGCCGGGCTGGCCAGGTCGTAGATGGTCTCGCCACCGACGGTCTCCGACCTGAAGTGCGCCTTCACCCACGCGGTAATCTGCGCGGCATTACCCGAGCCGCCGCCGAAGCTGTCGGAGTTCGTGCCGACGAAGTAGTGGATCTCGTGATCGGCGACGTACCGCTCGAACTGGGCGAGCGTGGGCGCCGGATCGGTGCCGTTGAACCCGCCGATCGACATGATCGGGTCTCCGCTGGCCAGTTGCAGCGGCGCGGCGCTGTCCGAGCTGACCGTGGCGGCGGCCCACCGGTACCCGGACGCGCCATCCTCGAGCAGCTTGGTGAGGGCACTGCTGACCTGGGTGTTGCCAGCGAGCCCGCCGCCGATACCGCCCGGCCCGCCGGCGCGGCCGCCCCGCGCGGCCGCCCGCCCCAGCCCTCCGGCGCGGCCAGACCGGCCAGCCGGGCCGGGCCGGGCGGCCTGCCCCTGGCCGCCGGCGCCGCCGAATCCGCCGGTACCGCCCGGCCCGCCGGCGCTCCCCGATCCGCTGGGTCGCCCGAGCCCAGTGGGCGCGCCGCGCCCGAGACCGCCGGTACCGCCGGTACCGCCAGGCCCGCCGGCCTGGCCGGGGCCGCCCGCGGCCCCGGCGCCGCCGAACGACGTGACCGCCGGTCCCGCCGACGGCAGGGCGCCGGTGTGGGACGTCGCGGCCGTGTCCAGGCTGTAAGCGACCGGGCCGGCCAGCACGGCGATCAGCGCGAGCGGTACGGGCGCCGCCGCGAGGGCGAGCCTGCCCCGCCTGGTCGCAGGCGTGGACGACAGCCGCCGCCCGGCCAGCAGGATGACCACGGACACCAGCCCGGCGAGCGGTACCACGACCCGCAGCCACGGCAGCCAGGACGGGGCGCGGTCGAGCAGGGCATAGGACCATACGGCCGTGGCTGCCACTCCGGCCGCGAGCGCAGCCCGGCCGAACCAGCTGGTCTCGTGCCCTTTCCAGCCGTCGCGCACCCGCCAGAGCTGGACGGCGCCGATGCCGGCCAGGGCGCCGATCGCCGGGGCGAGCGCGACCGTGTAGTACGGGTGGATGATGCCGGCCATGTAGCTGAACACCGCCCCGGTCACCAGCAGCCAGCCGCCCCAGAGCAGCGCCGCGGCGCGGGTGCGGTCGGTGCGCGGGGCGCGCCTGGTGCCCCACAGCAGCGCCGCGAGCGCGATGAGCGCGGCCGGGAGCAGCCAGCTCACCTGCCCGCCCATATCGGACGCGAACAGCCGGGTCAGCCCGGCCGCGCCGCTGAACGCGGGGCTGCCGCCCCCGGCGCGGCCGAACCCCACCGAGCCGGTTTCGCTGCCATCCAGCCGGCCCAGCCCGTTATAGCCCAGGGCGAGCTGGAGGATGCTGTCGTTCGTGGAACCGCCCACGTAGGGCCGGTCGGCGGCGGGGGTGAGCATTACGGCCGCCACCCACCAGCCGGCGGCCAGCAGCAGCGCCGCGCCGGCCACGAGAAGCTGCCAGATCCGCCGGCCGAGCCCGCGCGGCCCGGCGACCAGGTAGACGAGGGCGAACCCCGGCAGGACGAGGAAGGCCTGCAGCATCTTGGTCAGGAAGCCGAAGCCGAGCAGCGCGCCGGCCAGTACCAGCCAGCGCGTCTTCCCGGCCTCGATCGCGCGGGTCACCGCGTAGGCGGCGGCGGTCATCAGCAGCACGAGAAGCGCGTCGGGGTTGTTGAACCTGAACATGAGCGCGGCCACCGGGGTGGTCGCCATCACCACCCCGGCCAGGATGCCCGCCGCGGGCCCGAACCAGCGCCGCACCGTGGCGTAGAGCAGGCCGACCGCGGCCACGCCCTCCAGCGCCTGCGGCACCAGCACGCTCCAGTAGTTCAGGCCGAAGATCCGCGCGGAAATCTCCATGACCCACAGCGAGGCGGGCGTCTTGTCCACCGTGATGAAGTTGGATGCGTCGAACGAGCCGAAGAAGAACGCCTTCCAGCTCTTCGTGCCGGCCTGGACCGCGGCGGCATAGAAGTCGTTGGCCCAGCCGTTACCGGACAGGCCGGCCAGGTAGAGCGCCGCGGTGAGCACGAGCATGGCGATGAGCGCGGGCCGGGCCCATCGCGGGTCGCGCTCGGAACCGCGGAGCAGCCGGGCGAAGCGGCCGTGCCCGGCGGGCCCGTCCGGCGCGGGAACCTGGCCCGGGCGGGCAGTTACGGCGGTCACCGGGCGCTCCCGTTCGGCTGGACGGATGTGGTCAGGGCGGGCTGGGGCAGTACGGGACCGCCCGGGGGCGACGCGGCCCGTGGCGGAGCCGGGCGGCCGCGGAAGACCCAGCTCCGGTACAGCCCGTACCGCAGGATCGTGGCCAGCAGGTTGGCGCCGACCAGCACGGTCACCTCGGCGCCGCGTCCCGGTCGGGCCGAGACCGCGTGCAGCGCGGCGAGCGCCCCCGACGTGAGCAACAGCCCGGCAGCGAACGCCAGCAGCCCGCGGATCTGGTGGCGCACGGCGTGCTGCCGCCCGCGGACCCCGAACGTGAAGCTCCGGTTCATCGCCGTATTGGCGACGGCGGTGACCAGCAGGCTGAGCGCGTTCGCCGCCTGGGCTGGCATCGCGCCGCGCAATGCGAGGTACAGCAGGACGTAGGCGACCGTGCTGGCCGCGCCGACGGCCAGGAACCTGGTGAGCTGGCGCCCGCCGCCGAGGCGGGCGATGCCGCGGAGGTCGGCGATCGCGGTGGCGACCACATCGACCCGGGAGTCGGTGTCATCGGTCCAGTCGACCGGTACCTCGTGGATGCGCAGCCCGGCCCGCTCGGCCAGCACGAGCAGCTCGGTGTCGAAGAACCAGCCGGTGTCCTCGGTCAGCGCCAGCAGCGCGCGCGCCTGGTCGGCGCGGATCGCCTTGAACCCGCACTGCGCGTCCGAGAAGCCGACCCGCAGCGTGGCGTGCAAGAGCAGGTTGTAGCAGCGGGAGATGACCTCGCGGCGCGGGCCCCGGTTCACCCGGGCGCCCTGCGCCAGCCTGGTGCCGATCGCCACGTCGCTGTGGCCGGACAGCAGCGGGGCCACCAGCGGCAGCAGCGCGTTCAGGTCGGTGGACAGGTCGACGTCCATGTACGCGAGCACTTCCGCGTCACTGGCCGACCAGACGGAACGCAACGCCCGCCCCCGGCCTGGCTGCTCTAGGCGGACGGCTCGGACGCGGTCAAGCGAGTCAGCTAGGGCGAGCGCGGCGGCCCAGGTCCCGTCGGTACTGCCGTTGTCCGCGATCGTGATGCGCGCGGTGAACGGGAACCGGTCGGTCAGGTAGGCGTGCAGGCGCCGGATGCTCGGAGCGAGGTCCTGCTCCTCGTTGCGCACCGGCACGACGATCTCCACCTGAGGCGCCGCAGGCCCGGCCGGTTCGTGGTCTGCGTCCTCGAGAACTCTGCTTGGCGATCCCATGGCCACCACAGTGGATGATCATGCTGCGCGCGGACTGCGGCCGGTCTCTGCGCCGGCTCTGAGTGCGGCGTTCCTCGGCAACAGCGGACAGCCCCTCATCGGGGGCCGTCCGGGTCGGCCGGGGCGGGCGGGCTGGTTACAGGCCGCCGAGCAGGTCGCGCAGGGCCTGGGTGTAGGCGCCGAGTGCCTTGCGGCCGTGGCCGGTAAGAGCGACCGTGGTGATGGACACGGTCCCGTTCCTGGTCTTCTCGCTGCTGATGTAATCGGCTTCTTCGAGCTTGCGCAGGTGGATGATCAGGTTACCGGGGGTGAGCCCGATCATGTCCTGCAGGCGGGTGAAGGAGAGCGTGTCGCCTTCGGGCAGGGCCGCCAGCGTCGCGACGATCTTCAGCCGGGTGGGCACGTGGATCAGCGGGTCGAGCGCGTCGTCAGTCATGGCACACCCTTACGCGCGCTGCTGCCAGGCGCCGGCGGCGGCGCGGCCCAGCAGCACGGCGCACAGGCCCACGCCGGCCACCGCCCACGCCCCGGCCGGCCCGGCGAACGCGCCCACGGCGCCGACCGCGGCGACCCCGAGCCCGGTGCCGCAGCTGAGCCATTCTGAGCGTGCCGCGGTGATGGCGGCCCAGGTCAGGCCGGGGACGATCAGCACAGTGGTGGGGTACAGGGCGTAGTTCACCCCCGCGGCGGCCAGCGCCACCATGACCGCGGCCGCGGCGGCCCAGGCCAGCACCAGGACGGTGATCTCGGCCGGGCGCAGCCGGGTTCTGCCGCGGACCCCGGCCATCGCGCGCTCGCGGACCGTGACGGTGGCGCCGAAGTTGATGACGATGAACGCGATGAGGATGGGGATGTCCGCGCCCGTCGGGCCGTGGTAGGGGTGCTGTCCGCGCACCGACAGCCAGATCGCGCCGCACGCGGCCAGGACCATGACGGCCCTGGTGGCCAGCAGCCACGGCGGGGAGGGCTGCAGCTTGCGGCGGGCCTGCTGGGTGGTCTGGCCCAGCAGGGCGGCGGCCTGCTGGGGGTCGAAGGTGCCGTCGTTGCCGGCGGCGGTGGCGTCGGGTGTGCGGTTCATGGTGTCTCCTTTATCGACTCTATGCCATAAAGTAGACTCTGCTTTATGGCGCAAAGTCAAGGGTTCGGGCCCAGAACTTTATGACGCAAAGTCAGGCGGCCAGCGGCGGCTGGACGGAGCCAGCACGGAGCCTCAGGATCGATGCGGGTCGGTCGAGGGTCACGAGCGGGCGGGGTTCAGGGCGCTCGCGGGTCCTCCGGGGGCGCCTGGCCGGGCAGCAGCGGCAGCGTGATGGCGAAGCGGGTCCGGCCCGGCTCGCTGTCCACGGTGACGGTCCCGTGATGGGCGGCGATGACCGCCGCCACGATCGACAGGCCCAGGCCGGTGCTGCCCGCCGCGCGCGACCGCGAGCCGTCGCCCCTGACGAACCGCTCGAACAAGTCGGGCCGCAGCTCGGCCGGTATCCCCGGGCCGTCGTCGGTCACGCTCAGCTCCGCGACATCGCGCTCGGCGGAGGACCCGAGTGCGACCGTGACCGCTGTCCCGGCGGGCGTGTGCGTGCGCGCGTTGCTGAGCAGGTTGGCGAGCACCTGGTGCAGCCGCTGGTCGTCGCCCGGCACGAGCACCGGGCCCTCGGGCAGCTCGAGCTGCCACCGGTGATCGGGCCCGGCCACTCGCGCGTCGCTGGTGGCGTCGATCGCCAGCCGGGTCAGGTCGACGGGCCGGGACTCCAGCGGGCGGCCCGCGTCCAGCCTGGCCAGCAGCAGCAGGTCCTCGACCAGCGCGCTCATCCGGGCCGATTCAGCCTCCACCCGGCCGAGGGCGTGCGCCACCTCAGGCGGCAGTGTGCCGGGGTGCCGCCGGGCAAGTTCCGCGTAGCCGCGGATCGCGGCCAGCGGCGTGCGCAGCTCGTGGCTCGCGTCGGCGGCGAACCGGCGCAGCCGCGCCTCGCTGGCCTGCCGCCGCGTGAGCGCGGACTCGACGTGCCCGAGCATCCGGTTGAACGCGGCGCCGAGCTGGCCGACCTCGGTCCGCTGGTCGGCGTCGGGCACCCGGTGCGGCAGGTCGACCTCGCTGGCCAGCGGCAGCCTGGCCACCTGGCCGGCGGTGACGGTCACCCGCCGCAGTGGCCGCAGCGACAGGCGCACCCAGGCGGTGCCGATGAACCCGGTGAGGAGCAGGGCGGCGGCGAACACGATGGCCTCAGTGAGCTCGACGTTGTCCAGGGTGTCGGTCATCGGGGTCATGGGCAGGCCGGTGATCAGGACGGCGCCGTTGTCTCCCCGTTCGGCCGTCAGGCGGTAGTCGGCATCGAGCGAGGTCAGCCTCTCGGTGTAGAACATGCCGTTGACCGGGAGCTGCCGCAGCACGGTCTCCTCGGCGGCGGTTAGCGTGCATGCACCCTGGGTGAGCCTGGCCACGACCGTGTGGGGCGTGCTGGGCATGATCGCAGCCGAGAACGTGTCCTGCGCCTGCCCGGCCGTGTCGGCGCAGTACCCAGGATCGGCCTGGTGGGTGTCCTGGTCGCCCGGCCCGGCGTCCGGATCGTTCGGGTTGGGCGGCTGGCTGCCCGGCGGGGGGCCGTCCACGCACATGGTGTAGCGGGAACTGGCCGCGGCGAGCTGCGAATCGAGCTGGCTGAGCAGGAACCCGTGCAGGCTCAGGTAGGTGACGATGCCGACCGCCGCACAGGCCACGGCCAGCAGCGCCACCAGGCCGGCGATGAGCCGCCCGCGCAGGGTCCGGCCCGCCAGCCAGCCGCGCAGCCCGCCACCCGGGGGCGCCGGAGAACCCGCCTGGCTCATCGTGTCCCGGCCAACGCCGTCAATTGGCCGGCTTCAGCACGTAACCCACGCCGCGCACGGTGTGGATCAGCGGCTCCCGGCCGGCGTTGATCTTCTTGCGCAGGTAGCTGATGTACAGCTCGACCACGTGGGCCTGGCCGCCGAAGTCGTAGTTCCATACCCGGTCCAGGATCTGCGCCTTGGACAGCACCCGGCGCGGGTTGCGCATGAGGAACCGGAGCAGCTCGAACTCGGTGGCGGTCAGCTCGATCAGCTCGCCGCTGCGGCGTACCTCTCTCGCGTCCTCGTCCATGGTCAGGTCGCCCACGGTCAGCTCGGTGCCGGTCCGGGCCCGGGCGACGCCGGCCCGGCGCAGCAGCCCGCGCAGCCTGGCCAGCACCTCCTCCAGGCTGAACGGCTTGGTCACGTAGTCGTCCCCGCCGGCCGTGATGCCTGCGACCCGGTCCTCGACCGCGTCCCGCGCGGTCAGGAAGAGCACGCAGACGTGGGGCAGCTCGGAGCGGAGCCGGCGCAGCACCTCGAGCCCGCTGAAGTCGGGGAGCATCACGTCGAGCACGACCGCGTCGGGCTTGAACTCCCGGGCAGTCCGCACGGCGGACGAGCCGTCGGCGGCCGTGCGGATGTCCCAGCCCTCGTACCGGAGCACGCTGGCCAGCAGCTCGGCCAGGCTGGGCTCATCGTCCACGACGAGGACCCGGATCGGCGTTCCGTCCGGCCGCTCGCTGAGCCTGCCGCTGGCCGGGTCAGCGGCCGACTGTGGTTTCTCCATCAGGCTCTTCATGCTTCCAGGATGCGCTGGCAGTCTTGGCCGTCAGTATGTGCCACCTCTGGGTTTCTTCTGAACGGCGCCGGCCTGGGTGAGCCGCAGGGCGAGCGCGGGGCAGTCGGTCACCGCCCGCCTGGCCTGCCGGATCAGGCGGGACGGCACCGGCTGGCCGGCGACGACCGGGTAGCCCCACTCGTCGAGCGCGACGAGCTCGGGCAGCAACTCGGCGCACAGGCCGTGGCCCGAGCAGGCGATCGGATTGACGCTCAGCTTCGCGGCGTTCATCGTCAGCTCCAGTCCGCGTCGGAAGACGGCCCGTCAGGGATCGGCAGGAACGGCCGGTCGCTGGCCGCTCCGCAGAAGCCCTGCTGGTGCTCGCGGACCTCCGCGGCGAACACGCGCAGCGCGCTGCTCAGGAACCTGACCGTCCCGTCGGGGTGGTGGCAGGCGCCCCGGCCCTCGACCAGACCCGCCCACCGGCTCAGGTCGGCCAGTACCCGCGGGTCCGGCCGCCGCCCGCCTCCCCATCCCCCTTCACCGGTCAGCCCGGCCAGCTCGGCCATGGCCGCCGCGATCGAGGGCAGGCCGTTCAGGCACGGCCCGCACTGCCCGGCGGACTCGAGCGCCAGGTAGCGGGCCACCCGGGCCGACTCGATCAGGCCGCACAAGCCCGCGGGCAGGGCAGCGAGCACCCCGGCGCCGGTGAACCCGCCCAGCGGCCGCAGCGCGGCGTTGCTCAGCGTCAGCGAGGACGCCTGCGCGACCGGGATCCAGGCCCCGTGGTATCCGCCGACCAGCACCGCGCTGGCCTCGGACAGATCCAGCAGGGCGGCGAGCGGCGTGCCGATCGCCGCCTCGGCCACGTTCACCGAGCCGTCGGCCTGGCGCACCGTGCACAGCATGGTGCCCGGCTCGTCCGGGGTGCCCAGGGCGCGGAACCAGGCCGGGCCGTAACGCGCGATCAGCGCCAGATGGGCCAGGGTCTCCACATTCTGAACGAGAGTGGGGCGCGCGTCCACGCCGCGCTCGAAGACCCGCGGCGGGGTGAAGCGCGGCACCGCCGCCTCGCCGCTGAGCAGGCTCGCGAGGGCCGACTCCTCTCCGGCCAGGAACCGCGCCGGGGCCAACGCGAGTTCGACAGGGACGCGGTCCAGCCCTTGGGCGTCGCGTTCCGTCACATGAATGTCCAGCCGGGTACGTTCCCGCAGGTCAGCACGGACATATAGCACTGCGCGGCCCGCGCCGACGGCCTCCGCGGCCAGCTGCAGGCCGTCCAGGACCAGGTGCGGCGCCAGGAACAGCAGTGCCTCGTCCTTGCGGCTGGCCGGCTCGCCCTCGGCGCCGTTGCCGACGACGACCGCGCGGCCGGGGCGGGCCGCGGCGACGGCCTCCAGCTTGCGGTGCACCGGGAAGGCGGCGCCGCCCCGGCCGGTCAGCCCGGCGGCGCGCACCTCCTGGATCAGTCTCCTGGACCCGCCGCGGTACGGTACGTGCCCGTGCCGCCGCAGGTGGACGGCCAGGTCGGCGCTGGTCTGACCAGCGGGCGGTAGCAGCCGGGGGAGTCCGCCGCCGCCCGCCGGGCGCTGCCGGGCCAGCGCGGGGCTGGCCGCCGCGGGGCTCATCGGTCGCCGACCCGGGCCAGGCGGTCCGGCTGCGCTACCCCGGCGTGGCCGCTCCCCCGAACCCCCTGCGATGCCATCAGCTCGGGGACGCGGCGGGCCCGCGGGACCGCGGCGCGGGACCGGGCCACCCGCCAGGCCAGCGCGCCGATGACCGCGGCGATGCAGGCCAGGGCCAGGTAGAACAGCGGCCCGCTCTGCAGGTCCGGGCTGGAAAACACGCCGTGCACGACCGCGACCGGCCAGGACGCGTAAGCCAGCCAGTGCACGGCACGCCAGGCCCGGCGGCCGATGTGGCGGCGCAGCAGGCTGGTCACGATGAGGGCGGCCATCAGGTCGAGGGAGACCGCGCCCAGGCCCAGCCACAGCGGCTCGTACGCGGAGACGAACGGGATCACGGCGGCGGCCAGGCTGATGCTGACGTAGGAGTCGGCGACCGCGGTGATCACGTGCACGGCGACGAACGCGACCGCGAGCAGGGACAGGTTGCGGTGCAGGCCGAGGACGGCGAACCGGGGCAGGCCGGGCAGCCGTCCCTGCCGGTTGACCAGGATGCCCAAGATCATCACCGCGGACAGCAGCACCAGGCTGACCACGCCGGTCGCGCGGCTGGCGTACCAGAGCGCGGTGCTTGACGTGATGCCGTTCATCACGAACCGCCCGAGGTGACCTGGCCGCTGCCGGAACTGGACGTCGGCGCGGAGGCCGGCGAGCTCAGGCCGCTTGAGGACGAGCTGGACGAGCCGTCTGACGTGCCCGACTTGCTGGTCCCGCTTGACGTGCTCGAGGTGGCATGGCGCGTGCTGCTCGCGGCGGAGCCGGACGAGGAGCTGGACGCCGCGGTGGCCGCGCCGGGCAGGCTGAAGGCGACGGCCCCCGCGGCGATCAGGCTCGCGGCGGCGGCCGAGACGGTGGCCGCGCGCAGCCGCGTCCGGCCTCGCTGCCTGGCCTCGACGCCGGGCGAGGTGCTGTTCTTGCTCATGACAGCGAGTCTCGCGGCCGGCTTTCGGGAGGTGCTCTAGGTTGGCTCTCAGCCAGCTATGAGCGATCGCCCAGGACCGGGCTACCGCATCCGGTCGAGGATTTCGCGGACCAGGCCGATCGGGGTGTGCGGGTGCAGGAACGCGAACCGGGCGACGGTCTCGCCTTCCCAGGCGGACGGGGGGATGAACGCCACCTGGTCGTGCAGCAGCCGGTCGGCCCAGTCGGTGTACTGCGCGGGCGTCCAGCCCCGGCGGCGGAACAGCACCACGCCGAGCTCGGGTTCGCGGATCAGCTCCAGGTAATCGCGCTCGGCGATCTCGGCAGCGGCCCGGCGGGCCAGGCTGATCGAGGCCTCGATGGCGTCGGAGTAGGCCCGCACCCCATAGACCGCGAGTGAGAACCAGAGCGGCAGCCCGCGGGCGCGCCGGGTGAGGTGGTAGGCGTAGTCGGTCGGGTTCCACTCGGCTGGGTTGTCGTGGATCACGTCGAGATACGAAGCGTCCTGCTTGTGCACGGACCGGGCGAGGGCCGGGTCGCGGTAGAGCAGCGCAGCGCAGTCGAACGGTGCGAACAGCCACTTGTGCGGGTCGACGATGAACGAGTCGGCGTGCTCGATGCCGTCGTAGGCGCGGCGGACGCTGGGCGCGAACAGCCCGGCCCCGCCGTAGGCGCCGTCCACGTGGAACCAGGCTCCGAGCTCACGGCAGACCGCAGCGGCCCCGGCCAGGTCGTCGATGATGCCCGCGTTGGTGGTGCCCGACGTGGCGACCACGGCGGCGATCGAGGACGGGTCGCCGTCGGCCTCGATCGCCGCCCGGAGTGCGGCGCCGGTCAGCCGGTGATCGTCGGTGTACACGGTCAGCGGGTCCATCTCCAGGATCCGCAGCGTGGACGTGATCGAGGAGTGCGCATCGGTGCTGACCGCGACCCGCCACCGCCGGCCGGCGGCGCCGGGGCCCCGGGGACCGGCCGCCCGCTTGGCTACCTCCCTGGCGACGACCAGCGCCGACAGGTTGGCGGCCGAGCCGCCGGAGACGAAGCAGCCCCCTGCGCCAGCCGGAAGGCCGGCCCGGTCGGCGATCAGGCGCAGCGCCTGGTTCTCGGCGTGGATCGCGCCCGCGGCCTCCAGCCAGGAGATGCCCTGGATCGACGCGCAGGAGATCAGCATGTCGAACAGCAGCGCCGCCTTGGTCGGCGCGGCCGGGATGAAGCCGAGGAACCGGGGGCTGTCCGCCGAGATCACCGCCGGCGCCAGGCACGACGTGTAGACGCCGAGCACCTGGTCCGGGTTGTGCGGCAGGTCGCCGAGCAGGCCCCGCAGCGCGGCGTCGAGCTCGGCGGGGTCGCGCGAGCCCTCGTCCAGCGGTACCGGGTCAAGCCGCAGCCGGTTCTCCGCGTACGCGAGCACCGACCTGATCATCTGCTCTGTGGTGGCGTCGACACTGTGCATGGGCGAAAGGTAGCGCGGCCGGCCGGGATGGTCCCGGCCGGCCGCCGCCGCCATCGGCTACGCGCACCGGCACGACACCGGCTGACCTCCGGAACCTCCCCCGTGCGTGGCGCGGCGCCGTGGCGGGTAATCACGCTCTATCCGCTCTTCCAGGGACAAGACCGGACTCCTGAGGGGGAGGGCCACGATGACAGACTCGCCGCCGAAGCTGCGCGGGGTCTCCGACCTGCGGGAGTTCTTCCGCACCAACCAGACGCCGATCTACTTCGTCTCGCCGACGGCGTTCAACCTGCTCGGGATCGACCGGTGGGTCCGCAACTTCCACTACGTCAGCTACTACGACTCGTTCGAGGGCAGCCATCCCAGCGTGTTCGTGCCCGCCGACCGGCAGGCTCCCGAATTCGAGTCGATCGAGGACATCTGCAACTTCCTGCTCGCGAGCCGCGAGGTGACCAGCTGGATCCGCTCCCACGGCTCCGGCGGCCGGGTGGCGTTCGTCATGTTCGACGAGCAGACCGAGGCGCTGGCCGCGGAAGCCGGGCTGCAGGTCGCCCACCCGCCGGCCGGGCTCAGGCACCGCCTGGACTCCAAGATCGTCACCACGCAGCTCGGCAACGACGCCGGCGTGCCCAGCGTGCCGAACGTCCTCGGCCGCGCCGCCAGCTACACCGAGCTCCTCGGCCTGGCCGCCCAGGCCGGCCTCGGCGAGGACCTCGTGGTGCAGATGCCCTACGGCGACTCGGGCAAGACCACGTTCTTCATCAAGTCCCAGGCCGACTGGGACAAGTATTCGGCCCAGGAGCCGCTCCACGAGAACGAGCTCAAGGTCATGCGCCGGATCGACCACCGCGCGATCGCCGTCGAGGCGGTGCTGACCCGGTGCGGCACGCTGGTCGGGCCACTCATGAACGACATCACCGGCCACCCCGAGCTGACCCCGTACCGCGGCGGCTGGGCGGGCAACGACTACCCGGCCACGCTCACCGCCGAGCAGAAGCAGCGGGCCAGGGACCTGACCTGCCGCCTCGGCGACCGGCTGGCCGACGAGGGCTACGTGGGTTTCTTCGAGGTCGACTTCCTCGTCGACACCGGCACCGGCGAGCTCTACCTGGGCGAGCTCAACCCGCGGATCAGCGGCATCAGCTCGATGACGAACGTGACCGCGGGCGCCTACGCCGACATGCCGCTGTTCCTGTTCCACCTGCTCGAGTACCTCGACGTGGACTACGAGGTGGACATCGCCGAGATCAACGAGCGCTGGTCTCGCGAGGCCACCGTCGACGTCTGGAGCCAGATCATCATCAAGGAGACCGGCGACCAGGTGGAGCTGCTCAACCGGGCACCGCGCACGGGCATCTACCGGCTCACCGACGACGGGGCCGCCGAGTTCAACCGCTGGGGATACGACTGGCACTGGATCTCGGACGAAACCGAGGCCTTCTACCTTCGCATCCTCGCGCCGGGCGACTACCGTTACCCGGGTGCAGACCTGGGAGCCCTGGTGACCCGCGGGCGCCTGCAGACGGATGACAACCAGCTCGAGGACCGGTGCAAGCGGTGGATCACCGGGATCCGGGCCCAGTTCGCTGGCACCCCGATCGTCTGCCAGCACCCCGACCCGGTCACCCCGCCGACCTTCAAGATGGCCTGACCATGAGCGAGGGCGCCCATCCGCTCGACCCGCTCACCGCCGGCGAGATCGCCGCCGTCGCCGCCGCCCTGCGCCGCGACCGCGGGGTCACCCCGCCGGGCTGGCGGTTCGCTTCGATCGAGCTGATCGAGCCGGCCAAGGCAGCGCCCGCCCCGCCTGGCCGCCAGGCCGCCGCGGTCTGCTGGGACCGGGCGGACGGCGAGGCGTACCGGGCGGTGGTCTCGCTGGCCGGCGCCGCGGTGACCGGCTGGGAGCAGCTGCCCGGTCAGCAGCCGAACATGACCGTGGACGAATGGCATGAGTGCGACGAGATGCTGCGCGCCCACCCGCAGCTCATCGAGGCACTGGCCCGCCGCGGGATCACCGACATGTCGCTGGTGCTCACCGACGTCTGGGCGTACGGCGCGGCGCTGGTCCCCGAGCGCTACCGCGGCCTGCGGATCGGCTGGGCCGACGTGTGGCACCGCGGCAGCGAGGACGGCAACCCGTACGCGCACAGCGTCAGCGGGCTGCACCCGGTCGTCGACCTGAACCGGATGGAGCTGCTGGAGCTCGAGGACACTCCCGGCGTCGGCGATGCGCCCGAGGTCATGGGGGAGTACCTGCCCAAGCTCATCCCGATGCCGCTGCGCGAGGTGAAGCCGTTGGACATTGCCCAGCCCGACGGAGTGGCCTTTACGCTCAGCGGCCACCTGCTGTGCTGGCAGAACTGGGAACTGCGCCTGGGTTTCAACCACCGCGAGGGGCTGGTCCTGCATACGGTGGGGTTCCGTGACGCGGGGCGGCTCCGCCCGGTGGCGCACCGGCTCTCGTTCGCCGAGATGATCGTGCCGTACCGGGACGCCACCGTGGATCACTACCGGCGGACGGCGTTCGACATCGGCGAGTGGGGGCTCGGCTTCATGACCACCTCGCTCGAGCTCGGCTGCGACTGCCTGGGCGAGATCACCTACCTGGACGCGGTGGTGCACGACTCCCGCGGCGAGCCGCGGACCATACCCAACGCGATCTGCATTCACGAGGAGGACAGCGGGATCCTCTGGAAGCACGTGGACGACCGGTCGGGCAGCGAGTCACGCCGCGCCCGACGGCTGGTGATCTCGTTCCACGTCACGGTCGCGAACTACGAGTACCTCGTCTACTGGCGCTTCTACCAGGACGGCAGCATCGAGTGCGAGGTACGCGCCACCGGGATCATGGTCACCTCGTACTTCCCCGACGGCGGGCAGCCGCCCTACGGCACGCTGGTCGACCAGCGAACCTACGCGCCGTTCCACCAGCACTTCATCGTGGCGCGCCTGGACCTCGACGTGGACGGCCCGGCCAACACGGTCTACGCGTCCCAGTCCGAGTCGCCCGGCGTCAGCGAGCGGGACCCGTACGGCCTGGGCCTGACGATCAGGGACACCCCGCTGCGGACCGAGTCCGAGGGCAGGCAGGACTACGACTGGAGCGTTCAGCGGGGCTGGAAGGTCGTCAACGACAACGTCAGGAACGGCCTGGGCACGCCCGTCGGGTACAAGCTGGTCCCGGGCGGCACGTTCCCTCCGCTGCTCGACCACGCGTCCCCGGCGTTCCGGCGGGCCGAGGTCATCGGGCACACGCTCTGGGTCACCCCGCAGCGGGACGACGAGCGCTGGCCCTGCGGTGAGTTCCCGAACCTCAGCGAGGAGGACTCGGGACTGCCCCGGTGGACCGCGCGGAACAGGCCCATCGAGAACACCGACGTGGTGCTCTGGTACGTGTTCGGCATCCACCACATCACCCGGCCGGAGGACTGGCCGGTGATGCCCGTGGACACGGTCTCGTTCTGGCTCAAGCCGTTCGGGTTCTTCGACCGCAACCCGGCGCTCGACGTCCCACCAGCGCACTCGTGAACATGCCGCGGCCAGTCAACCGGGCCCGCGCCCGCCGACGGCGGTGAAGGCGCGCACCCGGGCTTGTTAGCGAGGCAGTCGGGCGGCGGCCTCGGCGAAAGAGCCGACTACGGGGTCCCAGCCGGAGTCGTAGTTCTCGCGCGCGGACGCGCCGTCGGGGCGGCGTTCCCAGCCCGAGTGGACCAGCCGTACCACGGTGCTGCCCGGCCCGGATGCGCCTGTCAAGCCCGCGCGGCGCTCAGGCCGGGCCAGCAACCGCTCCATTACGAGGGTTCGGGCCGCTTGACCTGCGTAGGCCGTCGTTCGGGCGGCGAGCGAGGCGCCGCGGCGGCCGACTGGTAGTGGCGGGATCGGGTTCAGCGTGGTTGTCTCGTGACGACGACAGGAGCGCGATGAGCCGCGATGAGGTGGCAGGGGTCGTATTTCCGGCGTCAGCGGACGGACGCCGGAGCACGTCAGCGGTGGGCAGGGCGGTAGTGGCCGACGCGCTGCGCCAGGTCGACCCGGCCGGGGCGCTGGATGCGGAGCACGATGCCAACTGGCGCACGGGCTACCTGGTGCACTTTCGCCGGCTCGTCGAGGCAGGGCTGGCGTCAAAGGACGCCGCGGTATCCGTTGCCCGCGGGGGGCTGGAGTCGGCGCACCGGCAGATGCGCGTCGTCCACGAGGGCGGCGAAGAGACCGGACTCGACAGCTTGCTGTCGGCACCTGCGCAGCGGTCAGTTGCGGCCGTCACGGTGCCGGGCACCGGGCAGGCCGAGAGCGAGCTGTCATTGCCCTACCACGGCGAGCGGCTCCGCGGCAGCGCTCTGCTGCGCAGGCTGGAGAGGTGGGCGGACGATGGCGTGATCGAGCCGTCGTGCGCTGACGCGGTCCGCACGGTCGCGGCGCATCCGCAGTGGCTGCGCCTTTCCGGCCGCACGGTCGTCGCGCTCGGGGCGGGCGCCGAGGTTGGTCCGGTTCCCGTGCTGCTGAGCTGGGGCGCCCGGGTGATCGCCGTTGACCTGCCCGGTCCTGCTATCTGGGAGCGCCTGCTGGACACGGCGCGGCGCAGCGGCGGGACACTGCTGGTTCCCGTCGCTGGCGGCAAGCCGGGCCACGATCAGCCCGGGGACAGCGACGAGGCCATCGCGCAGCGCGCCGGCCTTGACCTGATCAGCGAGGTCCCCGCCATCGCCGACTGGCTGGCCGCTGTGGACGGCCCGCTGGTGCTGGGGAACTACGTCTACGCCGACGGCGCGGACAACGTGCGCCTCGCCGCCGCCGCCGACGCGCTCACCGTGCGCCTGCAGGCCCGCCGTGACGATGTCGCACTGGCTTTCCTCGCCACGCCGACCGACGTGTTCGCCGTCCCCGCCGAGGCGGTCGCGCAGTCCGCCCGCGCCTACGCGACCCGGTCGCCGGCAGCCAAACTCGCCGCCCGGACACTGCGGACGCTGTCGGGCGGCCGGCTGCTCCGCCGCGCCTACCTGCCTGGTGCCGACCCCGGCATCAACGACAGCCTGGTGTCGCAGCAGGGCCCCAACTACGCGCTCGCCAAGCGCCTGCACCGCTGGCGTGCCACACTCGCCCGTCATGACGGCGCGACCGTGTCGATGAACGTCGCCCCGCCGTCCCGCACCCGGTCGGTGGTGAAGAACCGGGCGCTGGCGGCTGCGTACGCCGGTGCGCACCGGTTTGGCGTCGAGGTCTTCGAACCCGCCACCTGCAAGGTCCTCATGGCCGCGCTGCTGGTCCATGACCTGCACACCGGCGGCGGCCCCGCGCACCCGCATCCCTGGCAGGATGAGGCCCACGCGGCCGCGCACGGCGGGCTGTGGCGCATTGCCTACGCCCCCCGCAGCGCCCTCGAGCTCGCCGCAGCGCTCGGCTACACCGCCGCCAGAAAATGACCTGCCAGCTGCCCGGGCCAGCGCTGTGCGGGCGCTTGTGGTGCCGTCCGGAGGACGGCTAACCCAGTCAGTTGCAGGATGGCTGGCGCGTTCCGCGCGCCGCCAGCCGGTGCGGAGCAGTGCCTGCCTTGACGCGAAACTGCCGGGGATTCGCGGCGATCGGCGGGTCGCGGAGGCCGTCGTGGGCGTCACTGTCCGTGCGGGAGGGCGTGCCTGTGCGGCGGGTCCGGCTGGCAGCGCTGCGCTGCTGCGCTAGGCCGCCATGTTGACCAGCCGGATCACCTACCTGTATCCAAGTCTTATGGTTATAGATAAAGGTGACGGCGCGGCAGGCGGCGGGGCTGGTGCTTCGCCTGCGAGCGGCGGCATGTATTCCGACCAGCACCTGCGCGTCTCCGACGCCGAGCGCGAGGCGGTCTCCGGCCGGCTGGCCGAGCACTTCGCCGCTGGCCGCCTGGACCGGGCCGAGTTCGACGACCGGGCCGGGCGGGCCATGAGCGCCAAGACCCGGGCCGACCTGACCGGGCTGTTCGCCGACCTGTCGGAAACAGGGGCTCCGGCAGTGCCAGAGCTTCCGCGGGGTGGCGGCGGCACGCCGGGGGGCGGGCCGCGCGGGCCGGGGTCGCCGATCGAGTTCCGGCTGGATGCGGCCTCGGGGGTGCCGACCTACCTGCAGCTCGTGCACCAGGTGGAGCACGCGCTGCGGCTGGGCTATCTCACGCTGGGCGACCAGCTGCCCAAGGTCCGGGACGTGGTGGCCTCGCTGGCGATCAACCCGAACACGGTGCTGAAGGCCTATAAGGAGCTGGAGACCAAGGGCCTGACGGCCGGGCGGCCCGGCCAGGGCACGTTCATCCAGGCCACCCTGGGCCAGGTCGCGCTCCCGGAACTCGCCGGGCTGCACAAGTCCCTGCTCGGCTGGCTGACCACCGCCGACGCGGCGGGCCTGGACGAGGACGGCATCGTGGCGCTGTTCGCCAGCGCGCTGCGGGATTTCTATAAGCGCCGCAGCGGCACGGGGGAACGCCGCGGCGCAAGGAGCGGCGAAGCGGAGGGTGTCGCATGAACGTGAACATCATCGAGACCAGCGGCCTGGGCAAGCGCTACGGCCGCACCTGGGCGCTGCGCGAGTGCACGCTGGCGGTCCCCGCCGGGCACGTGACCGCGCTGGTCGGCCCCAACGGCGCGGGCAAGACCACCCTGCTGAACCTGGCGGTCGGCCTGGCCGCGCCGAACGCGGGCGCCGTCACCGTGCTCGGCGGTCGGCTGCCCGGGTCGCCGGCCGCGCTGGACGGCACCGCGTTCGTCGCCCAGGACACGCCGCTGTACAAGAACCTGCCCGCCGCGGACATGCTGCACCTGACCCGCAACCTGAACCGGCGTTTCGACCAGCCCTACGCCAAGGCCCGGCTGGGCGAGCTCGGCATCCCGCTGAACCGCAAGGCCGGCAAGCTGTCCGGCGGCCGGCGTCCTGGCCGGGATGCTCATCCGCCGGGCCGTCCCCGCCTTGGCCGCCACTTTTGCCGCCTACGCCGGGCTCGCCCTCGCGGCCGCGGTGTTCCTCCGGGAGCACTACTTGACGCCGCTGGTCACAAGCAGCACCAACCTGCCTGGTTCCGCGTGGATCATCAATAACTGGTACACCAAGGACGGCAAGCTGGTCAGCCAGTCCGCGATCAGGAACATCCTCCAGGGCTACCACCCTGCCCCAGCGACGCGGGTCGGGCCGAACACGTTCCAGACGATCCTCAACGCGGTGGGCTATCTCACCAAGCACGGCTACACGCACTGGATCAGCTACCAGCCTGGCAGCCGGTTCTGGCCATTCCAGTGGATCGAGGGCGGCTGGCTGCTCGCGCTGTCGGTCCTGCTCATCGCCGCGACCGTCTGGCTGGTCCGCCGCCGCGCCGCCTGAGCCGCCCGCGCCAAGCTGGTCATCAAGGGCACGAACTCCGCCTCGGCCCCGGGCGCGTGCAAGTGCTGCTGATCCGCGATGTCTCCGCTACCGGGTACGACCTGGCCCTGGTCACCACCGACCTGGACGCCAGCCCCGCCGCCGTGATCGAGCGGTACGCCAGCAGCTGGTCAATCGAAGTCGCGATCGAGGACGCCCGGCAGGTCTTCGGCGCCGGGCAGGCCCCCAGCCGCACCGCCCGCGCCCATTAAAAAGGATTGAGATCGTTAATTGCATCGCCTAGAGAATCCGCCGCATCGCTTATAGCGTCACCCGCAGCATCCCCTGCGTCGTTGATTGTGTTGCCAATCGCGGCTGCAGCGTTACCCACCGCGCCTGCAGCAGCACTAGCTATGCTGCCAGCCGCGTTCGCGGCACCAGTCAGGAATCCACCGACATCACCATGGGACAGAGAGCCCAATGCACCGCTTATACCGTCGACCGCGCCAGCGATCCCGTTCGCAATATTGTCGATGACTCCTCCCGCACCTCCACCCAAGTCGATGATTACATCGCCAAGCCCGTTTCCCAAATCTCCGATGACCGCGCCGTAACCGTTAGTTAGATCACCAATCGGCGCGACGATATTGCTGATTACAGGTATCCCTTTTACCACTCCGCCAAGCCATTGGCCAGCCTTCTGGATCAGTGCCCCCTCTACACAGATGATCGCCTCAGCAGCTCCGCCGATAACCTGAATAATACCGCTGACCTGGCCACCTGGACTGGTAGGATGGATAATTATACTAATTCCGTTGGTGATGTTTGCAACTCCTTCGACCACACCAAGTGCACTCTGGATGCCTTTACTGTTACCCGACGGAAGCGGGGCCTGGGTTCCAGTAGCGAACGCCATATAATAGTCAAAGAATCCCCAATTCACCGAAAACAGAGATATATTGTTGCCCATTGCAATCAGGTCAGCCTCATGCAAAGCCATATAGCCACGATCATACTCAGGGTCATGCAGGAGTGCGTACCGCTGGCCATTGAGCGAGTCAATTCCGTGACCAGCGGCCACAACATAATGGAGCCCAGAGTTCGAGGGATCAATAGACCCTGATGGATATGAATAATCGGCATTGATCAAGAGAGTGGAAGGAATGCCAAGACTAATATAACGCTCAATGTCCGACCACATTCCATGATTGTACCCCTGAGCTTGAAGCCCGTGACTACGGGCAAATGTCAGCAGATCCTCTGGGGAGCTAAAGATATCCATCCTGCGGATAGAAGCATCGATCGTTTCCCGGGTTTCTGGTATGCCGAGGTAATTCATAACCATTGCCAGTGAAGTCGTTCCGCAGGCATTGGAGGAACCCTGAAGTTCGAACGGCATTGAAGATGCGTTGGGAAGCATTTGCTCGGTCTTCTCGTCTCTCGTAACACTCATCGTCGCGCCCTCCTTCCGGCCCGGTGGCTCCTTACGATTTAATATTCGGTGCAGTACATAAGGCTTATGACTCTCCTCCGATACATGGCCGCCGTCAACCTCCTGCTACTGACCCGCGGCAGGATTTACCGCTCATCAGTATCCCAGCCATAGACGGCTGGCCTATATCCAGTGCGGCCCGCAGTCGCGCCAACCGCCGCTCATCAAGCTCGCAGCCATACCCGCTGGGCCTGGCTCGCGCCCTGCCAGGTGCGTGGCATCCAGGAACATGGCACCGACGGACAGCAGAATGTGTTTCATGATCTGCCCTAGTCCAGCGTTCCCCGGATGTGAGCTCAGCTCGATCGAATTTGCTTCATACACGTTGGGTCCGATCTCCACACCGTCTCCATGCGATCTCCACACCGCCGACATTCAATCATCGCATAACTATTCCGCCGAGTTAGCAGAGCGATCTGCCCCCACTCTTACTTCAATAGAACTCAGCGAAGGATCGGGCTCATCTCAGATAATAGATAGGTTACGCAGATGTCGGACCGAAAGATCCGTACCGCTAGCACATGATAACCGGCGGGAAAGAGGATGGTTGACATGATGCCTGAAGATCAATTTCAGAACACACGTGAAAACTCTAGTTGCGAGGCTATTGCCGCTCCGGAATCGGCAATGCGCACACAAATCAAACAGCTGATATTAGAGTCCGAGATCAGTGTAGTGACTTCTCGGTTGAACGATATCGCTGATTACAAACGCGACCCCGGTGGCAAGCTAAACTCATATGTCGATGGCCTCATCAGACGTCGGGCGGGATTGTTGAAACAACCCCGGCCCAAGCCGGCTCCCGTCACCGATGTTCGCGCAAATGCGATAGTTTCGCTCGTCGCAAATATCGGCCCATTCTTCAGTCCATGGATTACTGTAAATCTGCCGTACATGTCCGAGGGTATCAACGAGACTCCTGGCATAGCTGGAACATCGGGGGCTATAACGACGGCAGGATTGTACCCTGGAGGACTCGCCTACACAGTTGTGGATGCTACCGACGACAATACCACCTCACCTTTCATTGAGAAATGGTGGATTCATAACTGGACATGCTCGTTCGTATTCCCCGAAGCGCCATTCGATGGATATCTCTTTTATCGCTTCACCACCGATTCTAGTTGCTTTCTCTATAGTGCACCAGCTGATTTCGGCCTGATCAAAGAATTCGTCACCGTCGGTAAGACCTCCGACGTGAATGCTCAAAGCCCGTTCGATCCCAGTACATGCGAAACAGTCGGATATAACGTCTCGACAACGCTACCTCACCCAGAATCCCGCCTACTTGGAGCCAGCGTACCAGTGCTGGGGTCAATCAATGTGCAACGAGGAAAGACGCCCGCCCTTGGTCTAATTTACGGCACGATAATTGGGCTCGCAGACGGCTATGCCTATATCTCCTGGGCAAACTTTGGTACTCGACTAACTCTTCCCCCTGGAACGCCATTCGATGGAGAAGTGTACGACAAGATCGAGTACCGTTTTGAGGCTGACTGGTGGGTTCAGGCCGTAAGCAATCGCCTGCCTCTCGCGAGTAGGGCAGAGAGGCAGGCGGCTATCGAAGGCGGGCGTGGCCCACGTTAGCTCACAGATAGAGCACCGCAACCGGGTTTAACGGCCGTAGCGATCAGGCCGGACCCGCTCTTGGGAGAGCCAGGTTGAGGGCTTTCTCCGGGCTGAGCGCCATGCCCTGGGCGTAGGCCCGGTCAAGCTGCTCATCGCCCAGGCGCGCACGCGCTCGGTCGAGGCTGTCACGTCGATGGAGCGCCGCCAATTCTGCCCACTGATTGCTCACCCGGTCAAGAAACGCCTGCGCGATGCCGTGCAATGCAGCTGCCCGGTCCCAGTCGCCTGCATCGCCGGCCAGGCAGGCCAGGTTAACGATGGCGGCGGCCATGCTTCGGCTGTCCCCGTTCCGGCGGCTGACCCGCAGGGCGGCCTCCAGCGTGGACCGCGCACTGTCCCGGTCCCCTTCCGCGCGCAGCACCACGCCCAGGCCCACCATCGCCATGGTGTCCTCGAATCCGATCTGCTGCCCGGCTTGCGCCGCGGCTTCCAGGTGAGCCCGGGCGGCGGGGATATCCCCGGTGCTGAGGGCATGAAAGCCGGCGTTGTTGTGCAGGAAAGAGTTAATGAGATGGTCGCCGGATCGTTCGGTGCAGGCGATCGCCTCGGCCAGCAGCTGCCCGGACCGGGCCGGGTCAATGATCAGGAGATAGATGAGCAGGCTCACGCCCAGCTGGACGTCGTCGCCGAGCCGACGGGCGCGTTCGACAGACTCCTGCCCGAACGGGCGCCCGGCCTCCGGCTCGCCGGCGAAGTAACATGCGGCGCAGAATGCCGCGAGGGACCTGACGAGCAGCCGGTCGTCGCCTTGCCGGCGTGCGACCTGGATCGCCTGTTCAGCAAATTGCCGTGCCGTGGCCATGTCAATGTAGGCGGCGGCCCGCACGGCAGTGACCAGCGCCGCTACGAACAGTCCGGGGTCCGCGCGGGCGTCCGGCCGCCTGAGCACCGGCACGAGCGCCGCCCGCAGCGTCTGCTGCCGCCCCAAGGCGGTGCGGCTGCCCCCGGTGAGCAGCCGGAACCGCTGGTCCAGCCGGTCATGCAGCTCGGCCAGCGACATCGACCGCAGCCGCGCCGCGGCCAGCTCGATCGCCAGCGGCATCCCGTCCAGCCGCCGGCAGACCGACACCACCACCGGGTCGGCCTGCTCATCCACGGCCAGGGCGACGCCGTGCGC
Organism: uncultured Actinomycetota bacterium; assembly: GCA_963729365.1. GTDB lineage: Bacteria > Actinomycetota > Actinomycetes > Streptosporangiales > Streptosporangiaceae > JASHPR01. The sequence goes on along the minus strand of CAVSNQ010000022.1, from coordinate 455,338 downwards.
CCGGGCCCGCTCGACCAACAGCGCCACCGCATCAGAGGACCGAGGCGCCAGGAGACCGGAGTCCCCAGGCCCGGGCAGCGACAGCGACGGTACCCGGTAGATCGTCTCGCCGCCGATGCCTAACGGCTCCCGGCTGGTGGCCAGCAGATGCACCCGCGGGCACCGCCGCAAGATCGCCTCAGCGGTCTTGGCGCAGCCGCCGATCAGGTGCTCGCAGTTATCCAGCACGATCAGCACATCCTGCGCGGCCAGGGCATCCAGCAGGGCCTCCAGCACCGGGCGGCCCGGCCGGGCGGCAAGCTGCAGCGCCTCGGAGATGGCCGCAGCTACCGCGTCCTGGCCGGTGACCGCGGCCAGCTCGGCCAGCCAGACCCCATCACCGGACCCATCCAGCAGCTCGGCCGCCACCTGCAGTCCCAGCCTGGTCTTGCCGGCGCCGCCGGCCCCGGTCAAGGTGACCAGGCGAGCCGATTCCACCAGCGCCCGAACCTCGGAGACCTCCCGCTCCCGGCCGATGAACGTCGACAGCTGGGCCGGCAGATTGTTCGGCAGCGCCGGGCTGCCCAGCGACCGCAGCGCCGGGAACTCCGCGGGCAGGCCCGCCGCGTGCAGCTGGAAAATCTGCTCCGGGCGCCCCAGGTCCTTCAGCCGATGGGTGCCCAGATCGGTCAGCGCCGCGCCCGGTGGCAGCCAGTCGCGCACCAGGACGGCCGCGGCCTCCGACACCAGCACCTGGCCCCCCCAGGCCACCGCGGCCACCCGCGCGGCCCGGTGAACCTCCAGCCCCACCAGGCCCGTCGCTGTCCTCGCCGCCTCACCGCAATGCACACCCATCCGCACCCGCACCCGCACCCCGGCGGGCCAGGCCTGCGCCGCAAAGGCCAGCTGCATCTCCAGCGCCGCCGCCACGCACGCCCGCGGCGAGGAGAACACCGTGAAAAACGCATCCCCCTGCGTATCCACCTCGCTGCCGTCATGCGCGGCCAGAGCCGACCGGATCAGCGCGTGATGGCCGGCCAGCACCTGCGCGTAAACTCCGTCTCCCGCCTGCCGCAGCAGAGCCGTCGAGCCCTCAATGTCGGTGAACAGGAACGTGAGGATCTCCACCCATACAGCGTAAAAGGCCCGGGCAGGCCGCGGTGGCCGCCGACGCGCACACCATCACGCCAGCCGGTATTCCTGCCGGTCCGGCCGGCCTTACGCCGCCGGGTCCAGCCCGAGCGCGGCCCAGACCCTGGACTCGACGCCGGCCAGGTCGTCCGGCCTGGCCCCGCCGCCCTGGGCGAATGCCGCACTTCCGCCGCCGCGCCCGCCGGTGACGGCCAGGACCCGGTCCAGCACGCTCGTGGCCGGGACCTGGCCGACCAGGCCGCCGGGGACGCCGACCCCGACGCGCAGGGTGCCGGCCGGAAGGTCGGGCAGCAGGAGCACGATCACCGCGTCCAGCTCGCGGGCGAGCCGCCGGGTCTCGGCAGGCAGGTCGCGCAGGGCGATTCCCGGCTCGCGGGCCACCAGGAAGCGATGTCCGGACGGGGTGACGCGCACCGAGCCCTCCAGGCCACCGGCATCGAGCTGGGTCTGCCCTCCGTGCCCGGCCGTCCCGGCCGCCCCGGGCTTGGCCGCCCGCATGGCCAGCGCTTCGACACGGAGCGGCAGCTGATCGACGGAGACCCGGAGCCGCGCGGCCAGTCCGCGGAGCAGCTTGTCGCGCTCCAGAGTGCGCTGCAGCGCGGCGTCTCCGGTGATCGCCTCGATCCGGCGCACGCCGGAGCCGATGCTGCCCTCGCTGGTGATCAGGAACAGGCCCACCTCGGCCGTGCTGTGCACGTGCGTGCCGCCGCACAGCTCGGTGGAGAAGTCCCCGAACGAGACCACCCGGACGTCGTCACCGTATTTCTCGCCGAAGAATGCGATGGCCCCGTCGCGGATCGCGTCCTGGTAGGGCCTGACCTCGGTCGTGCGCTCGGCGTTCTCCAGCACTTCCGCGTTGACCAGCTGCTCGACCTGCTCGGCCTCGCCCCCGGACAGCGCCCGGGGATGCAGGAAGTCGAAACGCAGGCGGTCGGGGGCGACCAGCGACCCGGCCTGGCGCACATGGTCGCCCAGCACCCGGCGCAGGGCCGCGTGCAGCAGGTGAGTCGCCGAGTGATTCCGCATGATCGACCGCCGCCGCGCCGCGTCGACCGTCAGTTCGACGGTGTCGCCCGTGCTCAGGACGCCCTCGGTGACCTCCACGTAGTGAACGTGGTGACCGCTGGCGTTCTGGGTGTCGGTGATCAGGGCCGACAGGCCGGGTGCCGTGATCCGGCCGGTATCGCCGACCTGGCCGCCTCCCTCGGCATAGCAGGGAGTCTGGTCGAGGACCGCCAGGCCGCTCTCGCCCGCGGTCAGCCGGTCGACCAAGCCGTGCGGCCCGGCCAGGGCGCTCACCTCGCCAGCGGAGGTGAGCGTGTAATGGCCGAGAAATCGGGTCGTTGTGCTGCCCAGCGCGGCGAGGACATCCGGATCCGCGGGGGCATGCCCGTGCTGGCCTGGGCCGGCTCCCGGTCCGGCAGCTGAGCCGCGGGAGAGCTCCCGGTGCCCGGCGAACAGCTCGGCGAACCGCTGCTCGTCCACTGAGCCGCCCCGCTCAGCGGCGAAGTCCCTGATCAGGTCCGCCGGCATGCCGTGCGTCGCGAACAGCGTGAACGCCTCGTCACCGGTGATCTCGAAGCCCGTGCCGGTGGCCAGCGCGGCGAGCCGGTCCAGGCCGCGGCGCACCACACCGCCGAAGTCGCGCTGCTCGCGGGCGAGCAGTTCCAGCGTGCGGTCGCGGCCGGCGTCGAGCTGGGGGTAGGTGCGGCGCATGTGGTCGATGACCGTGGCGGCCACGCCCGCGAGGTCGAAGTCCACGGCGCCAGCCTGGGTCGCGATCGCGATCACCTTCCGCAGCAGCCGCCGGGGGATGTACCCCCGCCCCTCGTTCGAGGGGACGACGCCCTCGCTGAGGATGAACGTCGAGGCCCGGACGTGGTCGGCGACGATCCGGATGTCCCGCTCGCCGACGGCCGACCCGGTCAGCGCGGACTCCGCGGCCGCGACGATGGGGGCGAGCAGATCCGTTTCGTACGCCGACTCGCGGCCTTGCAGCACCATGGCCATGCGTTCCAGGCCGGAACCGGTGTCCACGCTGGTGAACCGCAGCGGCTCCAGCGCACCGCCGGGGAGCCGGTTGAACTCCATGAACACCCCGGCGTTCCAGATCTCGATGTACCGGCCGCTGCTGTCGAACTCCCCGCCCGGCCGGTACTGCTCGCCGTGCTGCGCCCCGGTGTCGTAGAACACCTCGGTGCTCGGCCCGCAGGGCCCGGTATCCCCGGCCGACCAGAAGTTATCCTCCGCGCCCAGGTACACGATGTGGTCCCGGGGCACGCCGACCCGCTCCCAGGCCGCCGCCGATACATCGTCGGGGGCAATGCCGAGCGTGTCGTCGCCGCCGAACACGGTCACGTACAGGTCCGGGATCTCGAACCCGAAGCCCTGCGTCAGCAGCTCGAAGGCCAGCTCGACCGCGCGCTCCTTGAAGTAGTGGTCGATCGACCAGCTGCCCAGCATCTCGAAGAACGTCAGGTGGTGCCGGTCGCCGACGTCCCCGATGTCGATCGTGCGCACGCACGGCTGCACGTTGCACAGGTCCGGGGCCGGGGGCAGCGCCTCGCCGAGGAAGTAGGGCTTGAGCGGCGCCATGCCCGCGTTGACGAACAGCAGCGTGGGGTCGTTGGCCGGGATGATCGAGGCAGCCCCGATCCGCACGTGCTGCCTTTCGGTGAAGAATCGCAGAAAGGTCTCGCGGATCTCGTCGCTGCTGAACCGGCGCTTCATGCGGCCAGGCTGCCAGCGCCGTGGCCGGCGCGGCCACTGATTTTCGCGGCTGCTACAGCTCGACCTGGCCGGACACGCACGTGATCGTCCCGCCGCCGACCCAGATCGTGCCATCGGCGTCCCGGGAGACGTGCACCCGGCCCTCGCGCCCGAGCGCCGTGCCCTGGCTGGCCACGTACGGCGCGGTGGCCCGGCCGGTCCGCAGCAGCCATTCGGCCAGCGATGCGTTCAGGCTGCCGGTCACCGGGTCCTCGTCGGTGCCGCCGTCCTTCGGCATGAACGCCCTGACCTCGAACGCCTGCGGCGAGCCCGGCGGGTAGGGGCCGACCACGCCCAGGTCCACGTCGGTGATGCCCGGCCGCAGCGCCAGTACCGCCTCGGCGCTGCCGAGCAGCACCGCCACCCAGCCCGGCCCGTTGTCGGCCCACTCGGCATCCACGATGTCGGCGCGGTCGATGCCGAGCACCGCGGCGAGGTGCTGCACCAGCGCCTCGCCGGGCGGCCCGGACCGCAGCAGCGGCGGCGCGGCGAACGCGAGGCCGGCGGCGGTCTGCCGCACCCGCACCAGCCCCGCGCCGCACTGCTGCACGATCACGCCGTCCTGGCGGGGAGCGCCGCCCGCAGCGAGCCAGGCGTGGCAGGTGCCCAGCGTCGGGTGGCCGGCGAACGGCAGCTCGAGCGAGGGGGTGAAGATGCGCACCCGGTAGTCCGCGCCGCCGTCCGAGGGCGGCAGCACGAAGGTGGTCTCGGACAGGTTCGTCCAGCGCGCGAACCGCTGCATGTCCGCGTCGGACACGCCGTCCGCGTCGAGCACCACGGCGACCGGGTTGCCGAGGTAGGGCGTGGTGGTGAAGACATCGACCTGCTGGAAGGCGCGCGGCACGCAAGCGAGTGTGCCACAGCACCAGCGTTCTTGCCGTTCTGGCCTACCTCAACTCGAGCGCCTGACGACATCGGCGTGCCGGAAGGCGCACCGTCCCGTCACGCCGACGGTGTTGTGCCCAGCAGCCGGCCGAGCTTGGACGCGGAGCTTGACGGCCGCGCCCCCGCCGCGACCAGCCGGGAACGGGCCGCGGCCAGGATCTCCGGGCCGCCGGACACCAGCTCGACCTCGATCTCCCGCCAGGTGACGGGCTCGGCCGGGGAGCCGCCCGGACCAGGCACCCGGCCGGTCACCATGTCATCCGCCACCTCGGCGAGGGTCTCGCCGTCGGCGCCGGCGAGATACCGCACCGTGCGGCGGGTTTCCAGCACGGCGACGACCTGCAGCGGATGGTGTTCGACGCGGCTGGCGACCAGCGACGCGAGCTCCGGCGGAACGGTCGTGTCGGAATCGCCGAGCGGGGCCTGCAGCTCGCGCCGGGTGCCCGCGCCCACGGGCAGCTTCAGGTGCCAGCCGGCGTCGGGGCCGCCGGTCCGGCGCCTGAGGGTGATCCGCGCCTGGGCCAGGCGGAGGTCGCGGGTGTCGAAGTAGCTGGCGGCAAGGAGCCTGACCTCCGGTTCTGTCACGGTCTGGCCGCTCGTCAGGCCGCCCAGGTCCGGGACGGCGAAGTCGGGGCTGACCTCGAATTTCAGCTCGGTCTCGAGGTGCTCGGTCAGCCGTTCGCCCATGCTGAGAGGCTACGGCATCGGCTCGGCCGGCGGTCCAGGGCCAGCCGCCACGGCCGTCGGCCCGGGGCTGCGCCCGCGTGTTCACTCGCGTCAAGCTTGGTCACGGTGCGAGACTTGCCGTGACGTTCCGTGCTCAGGCGGGATCATGGGAGACGGGGGATGTGATGGGCCTCATCACGGAGCGTGGCGGTGCTGCCGACGGTTACGAGGCAGTGACTGTGCCGCCCGCGTCCGGCGAGGCTGCTGACCGCGGCGGGGTCATGCTGCGGCGCCGGTCCGCGCTGCCGACCAGGCGCTCCGTGCTCTACCTGCACGGCCAGCGGGACACGTTCGTGCCGGAGGATCTCGTCGGCTGGTACACCGAGCGCGGGTTTCATTGCTACGTCGCGGACCTGCGTCCAGAGGACGGGCAGGGCAAGCCCGCGCGCCGGCGTGAGCGCCGGCTCCGGGCCGCATTCGCCAGGCTGGATGCCGCCTGCCGCTGCCTCCGGGAGGCCGAGGGAATCGACATGATCATCGTGACCGCTCACGCCTCGGACGCGGCCACCGCCGCCCTGTGGTGCGACGCGCGGCGTGACGCCGGCCGCGTGGACGCGCTGATCCTGTCCGACCCGGCGTTCGGACGGCGGCTGCAGCGGGGGCTGGACATAGCCTGCCCGGTGCTGGTGCTGAGCTCCGCGGGCGGGGAGGTCAGGCGCCGCCCGGGGCGCAAGCGCCGGCACGACGACGCCACGATCAAGCTCGGGCCCCATGAGACCTGGCTGCGCCTGGAGAACGGGCTGGACGGGCAGGCATCCGGCCCGGACGACGACCGGCGCCAGTTCTTCGACGAGCTGGGCCGCTGGCTGGGCGCCTACATGTACGGCCAGGTCCGCGACCAGCTCCTCTGAGGCGGGTGGCCCGGCCCGGCGGTCCGCGCCCGGGGCCAGCTACGCGCCGTTGACCGTGACCGAGATGCTCGGGTAACCGGAAGCCCCGTTCGGCTCGGGCGGCTCCTGCAGCGCGGTCTGGGTATAGCCGGTGGCATCCGTGGCCCGCGCCTCGATCAGGTGCGTGCCCGGCGTCGCGTGCCAGTCCCATACCCACTGCCGCCAGCAGTCGATGTCGGGGACGGCCGACAGGCGGGCCACGTTCCACGGCCCGCTGTCCACCCGGACCTCGACGGCGTCAATGCCCTTGTGCTGCGCCCAGGCGACCCCGGCGACCGACGTCGGTCCCGGCTTCAGCGACGTCGTGCCGCTCGGCACGTCGATCCGTGATTCCGTCTTGATCGGTGCCTGCTGGTCCCAGCCGCGCTGCGCCCAGTACGCGACATTCGACGCGTATGTCGTGACCTCGATGTCGGTGATCCACTTGCACGCGGACACGTACCCGTACAGGCCGGGGACCACCATGCGAACCGGGAACCCGTGCGCGACCGGGAGGGCGGTGCCGTTCATCGCCACGGCGAGCATCGCGTCCCTGCCGTCCATGACGGTCTGCAGCGGGGTGCCGGAGGTGAAGCCGTCGGCCGAGGTGCACAGCAGCTGGTCGGCGCCGGCCCGCACCCCCGCCTGGCGCAGCAGGCTGGCCACGCTCGCGCCGATCCAGAGGGCGTTGCCGACGTAGGGCCCGCCAACGGGATTGGAAACGCAGGTCAGCGTGATGTAGTCGGCGGTGAGCGGACGGCGGATCAGCTGGTCGAAGGTGATGGTGAGCTCCCGGGCCACCATGCCGTGCACCCGCAGCTGCCAGCTCGACGGCGGGACCTCGGGCAGGACGATCGCGGTATCTACCCGGTAGAAGGACGCGTTGGGCGTGACGAACGAGCTCAGGCCGGGTATTCGCAGGTTGCTGCCGGCCGGGAGCGCAGCGGCGGGGTGCGTGGGCGGGGGCAGGCGCAGCGACGCCCGCGCCTGCGCGACGCTGGAGTGCTCGGCGAAAAGGCGGCCGGCCAGCCCGGCCACGGCGGCCGTCGCCGCGGCGGTGATCCCGGTGACCAGGAAGCTCCGGCGCCCGGCCCCGGACACCGGCTCGGCCGCCGGGGCGGCGCGGACCAGCAGGGCGAGAGCGGCGGCGGCCGCGGCGCCCCCGACCAGCGTCGGCAGCGCGTAGCTGGCTGAGGCCGTCGGGCGGGTCAGCGCGGCGGCCAGGCCGATGGCCGTGAAAGCAGCGAGCCCGACCATCCCGTACCAGAGCCTGCGCATGGCCAGCACGCCGACGACCGCGGCGAAGATGGCCAGCACCGCGAGGATGCCGCTGACCAGGACCACCTTGTCATGCGAGCCAAAGGCGGAGATCGCGAAGTTCTTCACCGGCGGCGGGGTAAGGCCGATCGAGGCCTCGCCGACGGCTACGACCGGCGAGCCGTCCGGCGCCACGATCCCGGCGACGAGCTGGCCGATGCCCAGCGCGACGGCGGCGGCGAGCAGCCCGGCGATCATCCCTCGGCCGACTCGCGCGATATCCATCTCAGGAGTCACACTATTCATTCGGCGCGGAACACCGGGAGGTTTGGCCGCCGGCCGAGAATGTGCCGCGTAGCGGTGTTCCTGGCGGAGACCCAAACCGAAGGCTGCGCGGCTACGAATCTAGGGCATGGGGAGCATGACCGGAGGCCAGCGCAGGCGGCCGCGGGGCGGCCCGGCCGGGTACCCGCGCGCCAGCGACGCCGGCGGCGGTCAGGCCGGTGCCCGGCAGTCCGCCGATGAGCTGGGCAACTTGCTGGTCCTGGTGGCACGCGGCGACCAGGACGCCTATGTAGTGGTCTATGACCGCATGGTCGGCCAGGTGCTCGGCATGGTCCGCGCGGTCGTCCGCGATCCGGCTCAGTCCGAGGAGGTCACTCAGGAAGTGCTGCTCGAGGTCTGGCGTTCCGCCGCGCGGTTCGATCCCGGGCTGGGCAGCGCGGCCGCGTGGGTGATGACCCTGGCCCACCGCCGGGCCGTGGACCGGGTGAGGTCAGAGCAGAAGGCAACAGAACGCGAGCTGCGCGTGGCCACGGCCGTGATCGCCTACGACGAGGTGACGGAGGCGGTCGAGACCCGGCTGGACCGGGAGCGGGTGCGGCGGTGCCTCGGATCCCTCACTGAGCTGCAGCGGGAGTCGGTGACGCTCGCGTATTACGGCGGATACACCTACCGCGAGGTGGCCGAGCTGCTTGGCGTCGCGATCGGCACCGTCAAGACGAGGATGCGCGACGGCCTGATCAGGCTCCGCGACTGCCTGGGGGTGGGAGCATGAGGCTCGGCGGCAGCGATCTGCACACCCTGGCCGGGGCGTATGCGATGGATGCGCTGCCCGAGCCGGACCAGGCCCGGTTCGAGCGCCACCTGGCCGGCTGCGAGTCGTGCCGTCAGGAGATCCGCGGGTTCAGGGAAGCGGCGGCCGCGCTGGCCGCGGCCACGGCGGTGCAGGCGCCTGCTGCGCTCAAGGACGCGGCCGTGCGCGCCGCCGGGCAGACCAGGCAGCTCCCGCCGGCCGTCGTCCAGGCCCAGCAGGCGCCGTGGGCCGCGCTGCGCGGCCGCGGCTGGCTCGGATGGCGGCCCAGGCTGGCCGTCGCGCTGGCCTGCGCCCTGGCCGTAGTGGCCGTGGTAGCGGGAGTGCTGGCTTACGGCACGCAGAACCGCCTCGACCAGGCCCAGCGCCGCGACCACACGGTCGCGCTGGTGCTTGGGGCTTCCGACGCGACGATGCTGACCGCGCAGGTGAGCACCGGCGGCACCGCGAGGGTGGTCATGTCCCACCGCGAGGGCGCCCTGGTGTTCACCGCGGCTGACCTGCAGGTGCTGCCGCCGGCCGAGGGCTACGAGCTGTGGCTGATGGGACCGGCCGGGAGCAAGCCGGCGGGCATGATCACTGTGTCCGGGCGCGGCAAGATGGTCGGCCCCATGGTCGTATCCGGTCTCGCGGCCGGGGACAGCGTCGGGCTGACCGTGGAGCCGGCCGGCGGATCACCGCAGCCGACGTCACCGCCTGTCGTGGTGATCAATCTGACGCGCGCGTAATGACGGTGCCGGGAACGGAGAGCCTGCTGGATGCGACAGCGGCGGGGCCACAGACTAACGTGGGGAGCCGTGAAAGCATCTCCCGAGGCGCAGCTGCGGCTGCTTGAGCTTGCCGACCTGGACGCCGAGCTGAGCCGGCTCGACTATCGCCGCCGGGGACTCCCCGAGCATGCCGAGCTGGACCGGCTGGAGCAGCGTGACGCGCAACTGCGCGGCACCGTTGCGTCTCTCGAGGCTGAACAGGGTGACCTCAAGCGCGCACTCGGCAAGGCCGAGGCCGATGTCGACCAGGTACGCACCCGCATCGACCGGGACCGCAAGCGGCTGGACGCCGGCCAGGTGTCGTCTCCTCGCGACCTGGAGAACCTGCAGTCGGAGATTGTCTCGCTCACGCGCAGGCAGTCCGACCTCGAGGAGATCGTGCTCGACGTCATGGAGCGCCAGGAGACCGCCCAGAGCAGCCGCGAGGCGGCCGCGGCCGAGCGGGTGGAAATCGCCGCGGCCCGCGACGTCGTCACGGCGCGGCGCGACGCCGCCCTGGGCGAGCTCGCGGAGCAGGCGGGCAAGGCCACCGACCGCCGCGTGGCCGTGGCCAGCCAGGAGCCGCAGGACCTGCTTGACCTGTACGAGCGGATGCGGGAGCAGCACGGAGGCGTGGGGGCGGCCGCGCTGCGAGGAGGCCGCTGCGAGGGCTGTCACCTCTCACTGAACACGGTGGACCTGAACAGCATCAGGACGGCCGATCCAGACGAGGTGCTGCGCTGCGAGGAGTGCCGCCGGATCCTGGTCCGGACTCCCGAGTCGGGGCTGTGAGCCGCAAGCTCGTCGTCGAGGCCGACGGCGGCTCACGGGGCAACCCGGGACCGGCGGGCTACGGCGCGCTGGTGTGCGACCCAGCGACCGGTGAGGTCCTCGCCGAGAGGTCCGACAGCCTGGGCACCACCACCAATAACGTGGCCGAGTACTCGGGCCTCGTGGCCGGCCTGCGGGCCGCGGCCGAGCTGGCCCCGGGGGCCGACGTCGAGGTGCGGATGGATTCCAGGCTCGTCGTCGAGCAGATGTCGGGACGCTGGAAAATCAAGCACGAGAATCTCCGGTCGCTGGCCCGCTCGGCGCAGGACGAGGCGCGGCGGCTCGGGCGGGTGTCCTACGTATGGGTGCCGCGGGCTCGCAACGCCCGCGCCGACCAGCTGGCGAACCAGGCGATGGACGCAGCGGCCGGGACGGGCAGCCCGGGCAGCCAGGGCCGGGAGAGGCGTCAGCGTTCTGGCTCGGCCCTGGGCGACGGGGCCGAGGGCGGGGACTCTGCCGAACCAGGACCAGCGGCGGGGTGGGGCCCCCCGCAGGGACAGGCGACGACCACGCTGCTGCTGCGGCACGGCCAGACGGCGCTGTCCAGCGAACGCCGGTTCGCCGGGCGCGGCGACATTCCGCTGACCGACGTCGGCGTGCGGCAGGCAGCTGCGGCGGCCGGCCGGCTGGCCGAGCGCGGCGGCATCGACGTGATCGTGACTTCGCCGCTGCAGCGGGCGCGGCGGACGGCCGAGGCGGTCGCCGAGACAACTGGCGCGCCGCTGCAGGTCGACGACGACCTGGTCGAGGCCGACTTCGGCAAGTGGGAGGGACTGACCTTCGCGGAGGCATCCGAGCGGTGGCCAGAGGAGATGTCGGCCTGGCTCGGCAGCGCGGATGTCGCGCCGCCGGGCGGTGAGAGCTTCGCCGCCGCGGCCCGGCGGGTCCTCGCCGCGCTGGACCGGATGCTGGCCGCGCATCAGTTCCGCACGCTGGTCGTGGTCAGCCACGTCACGCCGATCAAGACCCTGGTCTGCCGGGCCATGCTCGCCCCGCCGGCCGCGATGTTCCGGCTCCACCTGGACGTCGCTTCCTTGTGCGAGATCGGGTGGTTTCCCGATGGCCCGGCGGTGGTCAGATCGCTCAACGACACCGCGCATCTGCGCCGGGCCGGACAGTAACGCCGTATCCTGGGGATAGCAGCGGGCGAGCTGGCCGGGCGGCCGCGGCGTCGGCCTGGACTTCAGGCGACGTCGAGGAAGGTCCGGGCTCCGCAGGGCAGGGTGGTCGGTAACCCCGACCCGGGGTGACCCGCGGGAAAGTGCCACAGAAAACAGACCGCCTCCGGACTCGTCCGGAGGTAAGGGTGAAACGGCGGTGTAAGAGACCACCAGCGCCCGGAGTGATCCGGGCGGCTCGGTAAACCCCACCCGGAGCAAGGTCAAGAGGGAGACGCGCAGGCGTCTCCTGCGCGAGCGTTCGAGGGCGGCCCGCCCGATGCTCGCGGGTAGACCGCACGAGGCTGTCGGCAACGGCAGTCCCAGATGGATGGCCGCCGGCCCGCGTAACGCGGGTGCACAGAACCCGGCCTACAGGCCAGCTCGCCCGCTGCCTGCCAGCTGGGGCTGGCATCCTGCGCAGCGGTACGCTGGCAGCAGAAGGTGGCCGGGAGGCGCGATGGTCTGGCTCAGTGGGCCGCGGAGAGGCCGTCTCCGCGGGAATCAACCCAACTTGATCCGGCAGCGAGGAATCTATCTGCACGATCCTCCCCCCGGCTATCGTCCGCCCAGAATGCCGCTGAAGGACCGGCAACGGATGGTACGCCGGGACCGGGTCCTCATGCGCGTCGCCACCGTAGTCCTGATACTCGCGGCTGCTGCGTTCCTGGTGATCATTTTCCTGATCATCGCGACGTACAGTTAGCCAGCTGGCCCGCTGCCTGCCACCTTGACCGGCAGTGTCGCTGGCGCCGGTGCGGCGCGGTGATTACTACCGAATTCAGCGGGTAGTGCCCGGGGCAGCCGGAGGTGATGTCAATGTGGATGGACATCGTCGTCGTAGTGTTCCTGCTCTGCGGGGTCTATGGCTTTGTTGAACTCGTCGGATGGCGCACCCGTGGGTTCAACCGCAAGACCACCAGGACGGCCGAGGACTTGTACGACAGCTACGCCGACTCGCCGCGTAAGCAGCGAAGGTACGCCAGGGAACACGGTGGCCAGTGGCGGGACGACGAGGCGGTCCCGCCATCCGACGCGCCAACTCACTCTCGCCCACCCGGATGACCGACCCAGTTTCAAGAGGCCGCCAGCAGCGCAGCGACCGCCGTCTCCGCCTCGGCGGGCGCCGGGAGGACGGCCGGCAGCACGGGGATGGCCTGCAGCTGGCCCCCTGACTCGTACTGCCTGATCAGCCGAGGGTCGATATACGATCCCCGCGCCACCGACGGGGTGTCGCCGAGCCAGCGCGCCACCTCCTGGACGCTGGCGGTTATGACGCGGTTACGGCTCCGCTCGCTCGGCGACGGCCCGGCGTTCGCCAGCACCAGGGCCATCAGCACGGTGGCATTCCAGGTGCGGAATTCCTTGGCGGTGAAGTGGCCGCCGGCCCGCATGGCGATGTAATTATTCACCTGGTCAGAGTGGAGGACGTGCCAGCCGCCCCCGTGCTCGTAGCAGAACAGGGGCTCCAGGCCGTTGTCCTTGCGGGCCAGCGCCCGCACCGTGGGCAGGACCACCGGGTCCCTGACGACGATCGTCCGCTGTTTCCCGGCCTTGGCGACGTAGTCGAACATCATGCCGTCGCGCATCAGCCTCACGTGCCGCTTCTGCAGCGTTGTGGCTCCGTAATGATGGTCCAGATCGGCGTACTTCTCACCGCCGATGCGGAACAGGCCGAGGTCGATCAGCCGGACGGCCCCGGCGACGACACGCTCGCGGTTCAGGCCACGGCGCTTCAGGTCGTCCTGGGCGGCGGCCCGCAACGCAGGCAGCGCGCTGGCGAACCGCAGCATGTGAGCGAACTTCTCAGCGTCGCGCTGCTCCCGCCACAGCCGGTGGTAGATGTACTGGGTCCGGCCCCGGCTGTCCACGCCCGTGGCCTGGATGTGGCCCAGCGGATCCGGCGAGATCCAGACGTTTTTCCAGGCGGGCGGGATCCTGAGCGCCCGGATGCGGTCCAGCACCTCGCCTTGCGTTATTTCTGCGCCCGACGGGTCGCGATATCGGAAGCCTCCCTGGCCCCGTACGCGGCTGAGGCCAGGACTGTGCGGATCGCTGCGCGCCAGCCCGGCCACCGCGGCCGCCGACGACAGTGCTTCGAGGCTCATGACGACCGAGCGTAAGCGGAGCGGCCAGGCGTTCGCTCAGGACCCCTCGCGGTCGCGCCTCCCCGCGAGCGGCGACGTAGCCGTCGAAGCGGGTCAGGCTCGTTCCCGCACCATGGTGGGTGTAAGACCACCGGCGCCCCGCGTCAGGCAGGCGCTCGCGGGACGAGGAGGTGCGAGTCGAACCGGCCGCCGGTGTGGATCACGTGCGGGCCGTGGTTGACGGATTCGTCATGGAAGGCCTGCACCAGCGGCCGCGGCTGGCGGTAGATGTCGGTGCCCTGGATGACGAGCCTCAACGTTTCGCCCGCCCCGAATCTGGTTCCCGAGGGCAGGATCTCGACGTCCAGCGGAACGGCACGGCCGGGTCCGGGCTTGCGCTCGGCCCGGTGGGCGAGCACCGGCTGCCACGGGGCGGACCGCTGCTCGTCGAGTTCCCGGTGCGAGGCCCGGATCCAGCCGAGCGCGACCGGGCCTTCCTCGAACACCGCGTAGTACGGGAACCCGACGAGGTCGCCGTAGCGGTCGAGCTTCTGCACGGCCACGAACACGTCCAGGTCGTCGGCTTCGGGCGCCGACATCCAGATCCGCAGGCTGGCGTGGCCGACGATCTCGGTGGCCTCGTCGAAGCGCAGGTCGAAGGTGGCCCGGCCGCGGCCGCGGCAGGCCCGCTCGCTGTCGTAGCCGACGGTTTCCTCGGCGGCCGGGGCGTCCCGCCTGAGCTGGCCGGAGCCCGCGTCCAGGAACAGCCGCTCGTACTCGGTGCCGGGCAGCGGCCAGCCGGCAGCCGACTTCCTGGCTCCGGTGTTGGCGCGGTCGCGGACCTCGTAGCGCACCCGCGGCCACTCGGTCACCTCGGTGTCCAGGCCCTTGAGGAAATGGTCGAAGAACGCCTGCTGCCGCCGCAGGCTCTCCGGGCTGTAGTAATAGCCCCACTTCTTGCGTCCGTGGGCGTCGAGCCACTTCTGGCCGGAGCTGATCCGCTTGAAGCCCTCGAACGTCCCCCGCGTGTGCAGCCCCTGGTCGGACCAGCTCGCGACCACGAAGGCCGGGACGGTGATCCGCGACAGGTCGGCGGCCTTCGCCGCCCAGAACTCGTCGAACAGCGGGTGCTCGGCGGTCTCGGCCGCGAGATCCTCGACCAGGTTCGTCCCGCAGCCCCAGCGCAGGCCGATGTACGGCCAGAAGTACGTCTCCGGGATCCCGCCGTGCCGTGCCACCTCGCGGTAGGTGTCGCTCCAGCCCTCCCAGGGGTTGATCGCGGCCAGGTGCGGCGGGCGGGTCGCCGCGATCGACCACTGCGCGGAAGCCAGGTAGGAGACGCCGGACAGGCCGGCCTTCCCGTTGCTCCAGGGCTGGGCCGCGGCCCATTCGATGAAGTCGTGGCCGCAGAGCGCCTCCTCGGGCGACAGGAACGTGGCGTTCCCGCCGGAATGCCACGTCCCCGGGATGTCGGCGTTGACGACGGCGTAGCCGCGTTGCGTCCAGTACACCGGGTCGGGTGACTCGAACGCGGTGTACCCGGACAGCTGGCCGGGCGCGACCCCGCTGTCCGGGTACCGCAGCGTCAGCTGTCCCTCGGCGTGCTTGCCGTAGGGGCTCCAGGCGATGAGCGGGGGAGCGGGCCGCTCGCCGGCGGGCCGGAAGACGTCAGCGAGGATCGTCACGCCGCCGCGGACGGGAACGGCGACGTCCCGCTCGATGATCATGCCGTCGGCCTCCGTGCGCCGGAACCGCGGCGGCGGGGCGCCACGGTCTGCCGGCCGCTCGACAGGAGGACGGAACCGGTAGCTCATAGTGTGCCCGGCAGGGCGCGGGACCGCAGCGCGCGGGCCACGATGTCGCGCGCCGAGTCCACACGCAGCAGCCGAGTGCGCACGCCGGTCTCGGCACGGGTGATCTCGGCTACCGGCATCGTTGGCGTCCCTCGCGATCTGGCTGGTCCCGGGCAGCCAACAGGCTAGGCCATCCGCGGTCACGGCGGCCGCGCCGCAGGTTCCCGGCAGTGTGCCGGAACCCTGGCCAGTCGGCATCTTAAGGGCTAACCTCGCGTACCGGGAGGAGACTGGATTGCCGCAGCCTGCGCTCACCGAACCGCTGCGCCGGTGGGACCCGGAGCAGATCGGTGGTTACGTCCTGATCGGCCGTCTCGGCGCCGGCGCGATGGGACAGGTCTATCTGGGCCGGTCGGCCGCGGGGCGGCTGGTCGCGGTCAAGACGATCAAGATCGAGCTTGCCGAAGAGCCAGATTTCCGTACCCGTTTCGCCCAGGAGGTCGCCGCGGCCCGGCGGGTCAGCGGGGCCTTCACCGCGGCGGTCGTCGCGGCCGATCCTGAGGCCGATGTGCCCTGGCTGGCCACGGCCTACGTGCCCGCGCCCTCGCTGAGCACGCTGGTGCGCAGTTGCGGCCCGCTGCCCGTGCCCGCGGTCCGCTGGCTGGCGGCGGGCTGCGCGGAGGCGCTGGAGTCGATCCACGGCGCTGGTTTAGTCCACCGGGACCTGAAGCCGTCCAACGTGCTGGTGTCCCTGGACGGGCCGCGGGTCATCGACTTCGGCGTGGCCAGGGCAGCGGAGCGGATCCAGCTCACGGTGACCCGCGGCGCGGTGGGCACGCCGGCGTACATGGCGCCCGAGCAGGCCAGGGACACCCGCCAGGCGACGATGGCCAGCGATGTCTTCTCGCTGGGCGCGACGATGCTCTTCGCCGCGACCGGTCACGCCCCGTACCAGGGCGAGACCGTCATGGACGTGCTCGTGCGGCTCGCGACCGAGCCGCCCGACCTGACCGGCCTGCCGCCGGACCTGGCCGACATCGTGCGGGCGTGCCTGCAGCGCGACCCGCGCCAGCGCCCGAACTCGGCGGCTGTCCTCGCCCACCTGGCGCTCAGCCTGGAGGACGCCGGGCGGGAACTCGGGTCGTCGGCGCTGCCGGACCCGGCGCTGGCCCTGATCGCGGAATACCGCCGGGAACCCAAGCCGTCGGCCGGGGCGGGCCCGGAGGCCAGCGCGGGCGAGGATGCGACGTTCGGTTCGCAGCCCGCCCTCAGCGTTCCGCGCCGGGCGGCGGCCCCTCGCCGCCGGCTGCTGCCGCTCCGGGCCCTGACGCGACGCGGCCACGCGGCCGCGGCGGGAGCCGAGCGCGCGGGCGGGGCGCGCGGCGGCGCGGCCGGGCCGGGCCGCCGGCGGCGGCGGATATACCTGGCCGCATGGTCGGTGGTGGCGGCCGTCGCCCTGATCGGCGCGGGCACGGCCGTCGGCTTCGCGGCCGAGCGCAGCAGCCGGCCGCCACCGCTACCGCCGCCGCCGCCGGGCACCATCGTGGTGCCGGCCTCGCAGGCCTCGCTGTCGGCGCAGCAGGCCGGCCGGCCGCAGATCGCGCTCTACCAGACCACCGGCGACAGCCACACGGCGTTCGTGCTGCACGGCATCGGCTGGACTCCCGGCCAGACGGTGACGGTGGCGCTGGCCGGGCGGCGCGCCTCTCCCGAGCATCCCGTCGTGGATGGCCAGGGCACGTTCAGCTATGCGATCAACCAGGACCATGAGTTCTTCCGCCGCGGGCTGCCGGTCGGGACTTACCACGTGATCGTCACGGCCTCAGGCGGCGCGAGGGCGGAGGCGAGCTTCACCGTGCGCGCGCCGCCCGGCGCACCCGGCGGTCCCGGCAGCCCGCCGGGACATTAGCGCCGCCGGTCGGGCTACGTCCACCACAGGTCCTCCTGGCGGGAGCACCACGCCGGGTCCGTGAGACGGGCCAGATCGTCGGCGGCGATGATCCCGGTGTCGATGAGCGCTCCCACCGCGACCTCGTCGGAGAGCCGGATGCCGGAACGCACCAGGCCGCGCTCGACGATCTTGCGGCGCAGCACCTTGATGTGCTCGCCGACCCGGGCCGACAGCCGGTCGCGGAAGGCCGGGTCGTTGTCGAAGCAGTCGATCTCGTGATGGGCGTCGGTGACCTCGAGCGCCGCGCGGGCGATCTCGGGCGTGCGGGGCAGCGGCATGCTGCGCGCCGGATCGATCAGCCAGGGCCGGCACCACATCAGGGCCACCAGGAAGAGCTTGGTGTTCGGGTCCAGGTAGAGCGGGAGCAGGGTCGCATCTCCGTCGGCCCGCAGCGCGGCGCCGTTGCCGTCAGCCTGGTCCAGCGCGACGGCCCTGACCGCCACGACGAGGCGCAGCGGCTGGCCCTCGTCCAGCATCGCGCGGGAGCCGATCAGCGCCGTCCCCTGCCGCACGAACCAGCCGGCCGACGGCTGGCCCGGCGCCTCCATGCGCGGCAGCCGGATCCGGTACCCGTGACCTTCGGCGTAGAGCGCATGGGTGAGGCTGATATTGGCCACCCATGCGCCGCCGGCTGTCGCGCTGACCGCGCCGGCCTGCCGGGACAGGCCGCGCCCGGCCGGGATCACCAGGTCGGCGTCGGGCCCCCGGCCGAAGACCAGCCGGGTGCCGTCGGGAATGCCGATCACGCGACCCGACGGGGTGGTGACGTGCGCGGTCGCCTGAGCCGATTCGAGCGTCATCACCATCCTGCCCGCGGGTGTCTTGCTGCCACGCAGGCGTGGTCTCGGCCGTCCGGGAGCACCGGCCGGCCGAGGTCGCGTGCGGTAGCGGGCATTCTAGGGCGACTGCGGCACGGCCCGCATCCCTGAGTTCGGGGATGGCCCGGCGCGCCGGAGAGCGGTTGGCTTTGCCTAACCGGGGCGAGGCGGCAACGCGCTGGGGGAGGCCGCCCGCACCTGCGGTCGACCAAGGGAGCCTGCGCGCCGAGCCACTCTCGGCGAGCGGGGGTCATGGGGGGGACCTATCGGTCTCGCTGTGTCGCCTCGTCCCGGCCACCGTCATCGCCATGCCCCTGATCGAAAAAGAGCCGCTGCGGCGGCAGGACCCGTGGTGCCGATTGTCATCGCCCTCGGAGCACGGAACGAATAGTCCGCGCGGACCACACTCCCGTCGCTGATCCGGCGCAGTTAGCCGAGGCGCGGGGGTGTCAGGCGCGGTCCGGGCGGGAATTAGCGGCTATTTTTAGCCGCTTAGGGCCATTGTTCTGCAGGTAGAACGGTCATCGAGTGTGTAAATCTCCGCCACCCGTGGAATAGGACTTCCGTAATTGATCTAGACGGGGGGAAGATCAGTGCCTGCACGAACTACGGCCCGCACGGCCAATCGCCGGAGCCCGGCGAGTGCCCGCGCCCGGTCGACGAGCGGCAGCGCCCCCAGGCGCACCGCAAGCCGTCCGAGGAAAAGGGCCAGCACCAGGACCACCGTGACCAGGACGACGCGCACGGCGGCCGCCACCAACGCACCGTCGGCCGCGATCGCGGCGCGGACAGTCTCGTCCGCGGCCACCAAGGTCACGTCGGCGGCTACCAAGATGACGGCCGCGGCCACCAAGGCCACGTCCTCAGCCAAGACGATGTCCACCGCCATGCAGGCGATGAACACCGCCACGAAGGCCATGACCACTGCCGCCAAGTCACTGACAGTAGCGGCCAAGACGATGTCGGGAGCCAAGATGTCGGCATCGACGCCGAGGACCGCCGCGGCCAAGTCCAGGACCACGGCCCGGCCGGCCGGCACCGCGGCCAAGGCCAGGACAAGGAGCACGGCCGCCAAGGCCAGGAGCACGGCCAGGACGACGTCCGCGGCCAAGTCGGGGACGGCCAGGTCATCCAGTGCGCTGGCCAGGTCGACGAAGGTGGCCAAGCCGGCGACTGCGGCCCGGCCGAAGACCACCGCGGCCAAGCCCAAGATCACGGCTAAGCGCAGCACCGCAGCGGTGAAGTCGCACGCTACCGCCAAGCCCAAGCGGAGTGCCAAGGCCAAGGCGACCCGGTCGAAGGCGAGTACCGTACGGCCGTCCGCCCGGCCGTCCGGGCCGGCGCTCAGGGTTGCTTCGCCGCCACGGACCTCGAACGAGGATCAGTACGGCGGTCTGCTGGCTGGCCTCATTCGCTAGGGCTCGCCGCGCAGCGCCCCGGGGGGACCGTGCTGGGATCCCCGGGGCGCGCCCGTGCGCCGTCAGCGTGCGGCCAGTACCTCAGCGATCTTGGCGGCCGCGCCCGGCGGGTCCTCGGCATCGTGCAGCACCTCGCCCCATGACCACCGGTAATACCAGCACAGGCGGCCAGCGTCGTCGGTACCCGGAGTGCAGTCGATGCTTTCGGCGAGCATCGACGCGCCGGGGATGAACACGTGCAGGGCAGCCGGGTAACTGGTCTTTACCGTGGCATGGAAGCCCTCGGTGTCCAGCGCCGTGGCCAGCCGGTGCAAGTGGTAACTGCGTACATGGTCATGCGTGCCGTCCTGCATCTCACCTGCCTTGCGGGGTCGGCACATTGTCGGTGCGGGCAGGCCCACCTTGTCAAGCCCGCCCGCCGGGCGGAGATCAGCGTCCGGCCGCTCCGTACTCTGGGTAACCGCCGTATCCATCGCTCCCGTACGGGTCTACAGGTGCGTATCCCGCCGGGTCTTGCTGGTCGGCCGGGTAGCCGCTCGGCAGGTAGCCGGCCTGGCCGTGCCGTCCGTAACCGTTCAGGTAGTCGGCTTCGGTTCCGTCAGTTCGCGGATCAGGGACCTGCGCCGCATTGTCCAGGTAACTGGGGGCACCCGGATCAGGCTGGTGGCCCGGAGCCGCCGGCTGGTGCTGCCAGTAGCCGTTCCCGTTCTGCCCGGTGCCGTTCGGTACGGTTGGCGGCGGGTAGGACTGCCCGTGGCCAGCGCCGGGCATGGCCGGGTAGCCGTCATAGCTGGAGGCCACGGTCTGCTGGCTGTCGGGAGTTACGTAGCTGCCATACGGGTTGCCCGACGCCGCTGGGGGAACCTGCGCCGGGCCGGGCGGCACGGACGCAGCTCCAGGTGGTGCGGACGGCGCCCGCGGAGGATACGGATCCCGGCTGGCCAGCGGATCCGGCCGATAGGCGTGCGGATTCGTGCGGCCGGCATCTCCGCTGCCGTTGCCCGGGCGCCGCGGGGCGGGCTGCTCAGCGGCTGGACGCGGAGGTGCCGAGTGCTGGCCGGAGCGCTGGGGTGGTGACTGCTGCGCGGCCGGGCGCGGGGCGGGACGGGGGGCTGCGGGGTACTGCGGAGCAGGCGAGTCGTAACTCGGGAACTGTTGCGTGGGGGCCAGGTACGGCGGCGGAGTGCGTGAGCCGCCCGCCGGCGTGTCGCTCCTGCCGTTGTGGTACGACCTGCTGTCTGAGGCCGGGACCTTCGGGAAGGAGGGGCTGGTCAGAGGGTCATCGTCCGGAGCGACAGGGAACCGGTCCCGGGGGACATCGCGAACCGCCGTCCGAGGGTCATCGCCGGGAGCGACGCGAGGCCGGTCCCGCGGGACATCGCGGATCGCCGGGAGCGGAAGGCTGGCCGGGCCGGCACTGAGGTACGAGCTGCGGTCGCCGGTCAGCGCGGCCAGCGAGCGCTGGGCCGATTCGCTCATCGGGGGAGTGAGCGGCCGCTCGCGGTCCGGTACGCCACTCTCACCGGCCGAGGCGGCCGGCGGCCGCTGGCGGTGCGTGCCGCGCTCACCGTTCGGGCCGGTCATCGGGCGCTGCCGGTCCTGGACTCCGCTGAGGGGTACCGGGGCGGCGGCGAAATCACTCGGGCCGGCGGCCATGGCCGCCAGTCCGGCATCGGCAGGCTGCTGCGGGCCTCGCACCGGAAGGCCGGTCACCGGATCCCGGCGCGGAGCACCGGGCACTGGGCTGCGGGCGGCCATGGTCTCGGGCTCCAGGTCCGGCCCGGGCCGCGCCTGAGCGCCGTTACGCGGGGCGGCGGGCCGCGCGGTCGAATGCGGCGCGGCGGGCTGGGCCGTGGTGGTCAGCGGCTTATCCGAGGCTAGCTCGGCCCAGTAGTCCACGTCGGAGAGCTTGTCCCACTCGCTGCTGTCCCACTCCGAGCTGTCGTCGGAACGCCTGCCGCGCGGCTGGCGCGCGCGGGCCGGTGCCGGAGTTTCGTCTGGCCCGTGCGTGCCGTTAGCGCCGCGGCGGCGCTGTTCCGGAGCGGACGGGGCCGGCGCTCTGCGGCGGTCATCACGGCCCCGCCCGGCAGGCTGGTCGAAGTCCAGGTCCGCGTCGTAGCCACGGCCCCGGGGCTCGTCAAAGTCGCGGTCGTTGCCGGCCCGCGCGGGCTGGCGCTCGGCCGGCTGCCGACGGCTATGGCGAAGGTCACGCTCGTCCCGGTGGCCGCGAGTTCTGCTCCGGCCATCGCGGCGGTCATCGAATTCCTCGGGATCCTCGGCTCTCATGTTCCGCACGGCCACAATGACGACGACGAGGATTACCACGACAACTACGGCCAGGACGAGAACGAGCTTAGTCATCGCACCATCCAACGGGGACGGCCTCATAGAGTGGCGCAAGCGAGACACACGCGGCCATCAACGCGAGTCTTTCCCCTTTTCGCGAGCACCCTGGATCGAATGAGTGGCTGATCACTTGACCTGTGATTCTGTCGGACCGCTATAGGCCCTGTCATGCGTTTCGAGAAGTTTACCCAGGCGTGTCCACGCACTGTGCTCAAATGGTTACGGATTGACGGCGACCTGCAGCCTGCCCCGGCCGAGCGCGTGGGCGGCAATGGCGGACCACGCGGCCGTGAGGCTGGTCCCGTTCCGGAGCTGCAACGGGGCGTTCAGCGCGTAGATGGTGAACCGGTACTGGTGGCTGTGACCAGGGCAGGGGGGGCTGTAGCCGACCGCCCCCTTGCTGTTGTCGGCCTGCCGCGCGCCGGGCGGGAGCCGGCCCGCCTGGATGTCCGGCGTCGCCGGGCTGATGTTGAACACGATCCAGTAGACATAAGGAGTGATGGGCGCCCCGGCATCGTCCATGACCAGCGCCAGCGCCCTGGTGCCGGCCGGCGCGCCAGACCAGGCGACCGGTGGGCTCTGGCCCGCGCCGAAGCACGTGTACTGGTGCGGGACCGGTACTCCCTGGCCAAACTCCGGGCTGGTTACGGTCATCACCTGAGGATCATCCTGCTGCAGCGCCGTAGGGCCGCTGAGCAGGCCGCAGCCGCCGAGCAGCACGGCCGCCGCTGCCGCTGCGGCGGCCCGCAGGCCCGCCCGCCCCAGCACGCGATCACCCCGGCCCAAGCACATTTCTCTTGCCCGTCCTAGCCCGTCGCCCCAGTCCGTCTCGGTGGGCGATCCTACGCTGCCGGACGCGATGGCCAGACCGGTGCGGGGGAGAATGGTCGCCCGGGGCGGCTGGACCCGCCCGGCCTATAGCGGCGGAAACCCGGGGAAGAATAACTAGCCGGTGACCTGCGTACGCCCGCGATTGTCGACACGCGCAGAGAGATTTATCGACAAATCGCCTTCCGATGTGGCCCGCCGGCCGCCGGGCAGGACAGCCTCGATGCCCCCGCTGTCCGCAGCGCGGCACCGGAGCGGCCAGGTCCTGCTGCGCGTGACGCGTCGTACCGAGGCGGCCCCGCTCTCGGCTGGGCCGGGGCGACCGGTCTGATGGCTCGTCATGCCTCGCGGGCTCAGCTGGTCCTGGTCAGGGACCAGCTGCCGCCCGGCGGCGGGTTGATCAGCGTCAGCGTGTTGCCCGAGCAGGTGTAACCCACCCACGGCGCCGCGCTGCCCGCCGTGACCTTGGGCAGCGGCAGGCTGAAGCTCACGCCGTTGATCTCCGACTTGACCTTGAAGGTGCTCGACTGGGTGACCCCGCTCAGCTTGTCGCCGCTGACCCGGAGCTGGCCGCTGGCCTGCCCGCTGTACTGCATCGATCCCTTAACGCCGTTGTAGCTGAACGTCATGGGCTGTATGCCGCTGTAATTCACCACAAAGGCCCCGGTGCTGCTGATGGTCAGCATCCCCCCGGCGCCGCCCGTGGCCTTGAACTCGGGAAAGTTGATGGAATTGGTCCGCCAGGAGCCGGCCAGGCAGCCCAGGGAGCCTCCGGCGGCCTGGGTGGCCGCCGCGGACGGTGAGGACGCGGCGGACGCTGCCGGTGAGCCGGTCACCGTGCCGCTTGACGGGGTGCCGGCCGCGCCGCTGGCCGAACTCGATGCCCCCCCGCACGCCGCAAGCACCGCCATCATGGTCACGGCGCCCGCGGCCCAGCCGATGGCCCGCAGCTGGGTTCGAGCGTGATCCCGGTAATGCGGGCCGCGGCGCCCGCGCTTAGTCCCTGACATGCCGCCCAGTGTGCAGTGCCGTCGATTCAGTTAGCACTAGGGGGATCCCCAGTATCTTCCCTCGCGCGCGGCCGCCGCCCGGCGGCGTGGTCACTCGGGCTGCCGGGTGTTCCCGAACATGATCTCGTCCCAGGAGGGAACCGACGCGCGCCGGGACCGGCCGCCGGCGGCCTTCCGCGCCGGACGCTCCCGGGCCGGGTCGCCGCGCCCGTCGGCCGCCGCCGCCTTGTCGCGCTCGCGCTCGGCCGCACGGCGCTCGGCCTCCGCGTCCCTCGCCCCGCCCTCGGCCCAGTCTGGCGGGCCGGACTGGGCCGGCGACCCAGGTCCGGCCGCTGACATCGGCGGGGGAGCGGCTGCGCGCTGCTCGGGATGATGCGCCGCGAGCCCGCCCAGCCGTGAGGCGATCGGCGTTACCGTCGCCGTTGCGGGCCCGCGCGGTGCGAAGGAGCCGGCCGGCAGGTCCTCCGCGGCCAGGCACAGCCTGGCGGCCTGGTCATCGTCGGGGGCGATGTGCCTGCGCCGCGGATCGAAGACCCACTCGGCGACGTGCGGCCGGCCGCCCGCGGTGAACGTGAGCTGTACCTGCCAGTTACCGTCGGCCCGTTTCCTGGAGTCCCACCGGGCGTCGTCGGGGCCGGCGCCCAGCTCGACGAGCCGGTCGGCGACGATGTCGCCGAGCCGCGGCCCGGGCCCGGAGTCCCCCGGGCTGCGGACCGTGGCCCGCTGCGCCTCCTGCGCCCGGTACTCGCGCTCGGCGAGGACCGGGCCCTCGAAGCGGCGCACCCGCTCGATCGGGACTCCCGCCGCATCGGCGATCTCGTCGGCCGTCTCTCCGGCGCGGATCCGGTCCTGGATCTCCTTGGGTCGCAAGGGACTCTCCACTTCGATCTCGTACTGCGCGAGCCGGGAGAACTGGCCGCGAGCTACGGTCCTCAGGCGGTCATCAATGGGCAACGAGAAACGCCCGCTGCGTCCCGGCACCGCGAGGATGGCATAACTGCCGTCCTCGCTGACTGCGACGAGGCGCAACTCGTGCATCGGCGTCCCTTCCGCGCTGCCCGGCCGCGCGGGGGCGTAGCTCGGACTCCCCCGTCACGAGTCTGACGGTTACGGCCCCGTCCTGGCCAGCACCTCGCCCGGCATGTCCCGCATGAGCATGTCGTATTCCCGTCCTGGCCCTTGGCCGGCCGGGGCAGGCACTTGCTCCGCAGCGTATTGACGCCGAACGGGAGCGGGGCGCGGAACGCCGATAATCGTCGTCCGGCCGGGCCCCCGCGCGAACTGTGCCGGGACGGCCGGCTGGCCGATGTCGTACACTGCCGGTGAAGATGTTCGGTTACAGAAGTATCTTGGTAGAGGCGCCCCGGCCGGACGCGATCAGGCGCGATCCGCGGGCGCCCTGGCTGGCCGTGGGCGTGGTCTGCTTCGGCGCGTTCATGGGGCAGCTCGACGCCAGCATCGTCACGCTCACGTTCCGCCCGATGCAGCACGAGTTCGGTGCGCCGCTCGCCGCGGTCCAGTGGGTGTCGCTCGCCTACCTGCTCGCGCTCGTGGCCATGCTCGCGCCGGCGGGCCGGATCGCCGACGCGGTGGGGCGCAAGCTCATCTACGGCTACGGGTTCATCATCTTCACCGCCGCCTCGGCCGCCTGCGGGCTGGCCCAGTCCCTGGGCCTGCTGATCGCGTTCCGGCTGGTGCAGGCGGTCGGCGCGGCGATGCTGCAGGCCAACAGCGTCGCCCTGGTGACGACCAGCGTGCCGGCCGCCCGGATGCGATTCGCGCTCAGCGTGCAGGCCGCGGCCCAGGCCATCGGGCTCGGGCTCGGGCCGACCCTGGGCGGGTTGCTGACCCAGACCGTGGGCTGGCGCGCGGTCTACTGGATCAATGTGCCCGTCGGCTGCATCGCGGTGATCGCCTGCCGCTACCTGCTGCCCAGGACCAGGCGGCTGAGCCGCAGTGACTCGTTCGACTGGCCCGGTGCGGTACTGCTCGCGGCGGCCACCAGCGGACTGCTGCTTCTGCTTTCGGCCGCCGGCGGCCTGGCCCTCCCCGGCTGGGCCATCGCCAGCCTGGCGGCGGCCGCACCCATGGCGGCGGCGGGATTTGCCTTCCGCGAGACGCGCGCCCGGTTCCCGCTGATCCCGCGGGCCCTGCTGCGCTCCGGCAGGCTGGCGCTCGGCCTGGCCGGGGCCATGCTCGGCTACCTCGCCCTGTTCGGGCCGCTCGTGCTCGTGCCGCAGGCGCTGGGCAGCGCGGGCGGCGAGTTGCGCGTCGGGCTCGTGCTCTCCGCGCTTCCCGCGGGCTTCGGCGTGGCCGCGCTCGGTAGCGAGGCGCTGCTCCCGAAGGGGCTGACCAACCGGCAGCGTGGCGTCACCGGGGCACTTACCTGCGCCTTTGCTCTTGTTATGCTCATCTTCATGCCAATGTCGCCCGGCCGGATCGTGCCAATGCTCGCATTGGCCGGGCTTGGCCTGGGCGTCTTCGTGCCCGCCAACAACGCCGTGATCATGCGGAGTGCCGAGCACGGTTCCGCGTCGGTGCTCGGCGGCCTGGTCAACATGGCGCGGGGGATCGGCACGACCCTCGGCATCGCGCTGGTGACGCTGACCCTGCACCTGTCCGGACCGGGCCAGGCGGGACGGCCGGACGCGACGGGCGCCCTCGCGGTACTGGCCGCCGCGGCCGCCGCCGCGGCGCTGATCGCTGCGGCCATCCGGCCGCTCGGCGCCGCGACGGCGCTCGAGACAGGGGCGGAGCTCGAGACAGGACCGTCGGGTGCCTTCGGCTGAGCCGGCCGTGGCCGGGGTGGCCGGCCCGGCCGCCGCGGCCCGCCCGGATCCCCTGGGGCTGGAGATCGCCGACGTGGTCTCGCGGCTACGCCGCGCGATGCGCCGCGCCGCCCGGGCGGCCGGGCGGGACGGGACGCTTCCGGGCGGGCTGTCGGTCGCGCAGCTGGAACTGCTGTCCTGCCTGGCCGACAACCCGGGGGCCAGGCCGGGCCAGCTGGCCCGCCTGCTCCGGCTGGCGCCGAGCTCGGTGGCCACGCTCGTGTACGGGCTGCGGCGGGCCTGCGTCAGCAGGACCGGAGGGCAGCTGGACCGCCGGACCGCGTCGCTGCAGCTGACGCCGGACGGCACGGCGATGGTCGGCCGCTGGCAGGAGGTCAACGAGCGCATCCTGCAGGCCGCGATCACCAGCCTGGGGCCCGCCAGCCGCGGCGCGCTTGACGCCGCGCTGCCCGGGCTTCGCGAGCTGACGGGCGCCGTCGACGCGCTGGCCGACGAGCCGTCCGGCGACCCCGGGCCGCCCGGCGGCTGACCCCGGCCGGCGCGCCCCGGCGTATGGTCATCGTCCATTAACGAGCCTCACGTAGGCTCTGTCACTATGCGTATCGACGCGGTCTTCGGCGCCATCGGGCGCTTCGCGGTCCGGTTCCGGTGGCTTGTCGTTCTCGCGTGGATAGCGGCGGCGATCGCCGCGGTGACGTACCTGCCGTCGCTGTCCAGCGTCACCCAGAGCAACAACACCAAGTTCCTGCCGGCCAGCGCGCCGAGCGAGCACGCGGCGGTGCTGGCCGCCCCGTTCGGCACCGCCGGCCTGCAGCCGGTCCCGGTGGTGGCGGCCCGGACCGCGTCCCGGCTTACCCCGGCCGACGTGACGGCCCTGTCGGCGCTGGAGGGCAAGTTCAAGTCGGTTTCCGGCGTCAGCAAGGTCCTGGATGCCGGGGTCTCGCCCGACGGGCACGCGGAGCAGCTCGTCGTGCTGGCCTCGCAGCTGAACGGCGGTAACCCGAACGCCGCGTCCGACCTGGTCGACGCCCTGCGCGCCAAGATCGCGAGTGCCGGGCTGCCGGCCGGGCTGCAGGTCCACCTGGCCGGGGACATCGCCGCACAGGTGGACCAGCAGAAGGCATCCGGCAACACCGGCGGCAAGATAGAGGAACTGTCGCTGCTGCTGATCATCATCCTGCTGGTGCTGATCTTCCGGTCCCTGAGCCTGGCCCTGGTCACCCTGGCCCCCGCGCTCATCTCGTTCACCATTGCCGGCCCGCTGGTGGCCGAGGCCGCGAAGCACGGGCTGCAGGTCTCCTCGCTCGCCTCGTTCCTGATGATCGTGCTGGTGCTGGGCGCCGGCACCGACTACGGGCTGTTCCTGGTCTTCCGGGTCCGCGAGGAACTTCGCGCGGCCCAGCACGGCAAACAGGGAGCCAACTACCCAGGCTCCCGCGGGCTGGCCGGCAGCCTGCTCGGCGACCTGATCCACACCAGGCCTCCGGCCAGGGAGGCGATCGTCAGGTCCGTGACCAAGGTCGGCGAGTCGATCGCCTTCTCCGCCGCCACGGTGATCGCCGCGGTCCTCACCCTGCTGCTGGCCAGCTTCTCCTTCTATTCGGGCCTGGCCGCCCCGTTCGCGATCGCCATCGGCGTCATGCTGATCTCGGCGCTGACCCTGCTGCCCGCGCTGCTGTCCATCCGGTTGTCGCTGCTGGCCATGAAGCGCTCGGCGTTCCAGACGTGGTTCGGCCGGCCGAAGCTGCTGCCGTGGAACATCCAGGGCAGCGGCAAGCCTGGCGTCTGGGGCCAGGTGGCCGGGCGGATCGTCCGGCACCCGGTGCCGACCCTGCTCGCGGGGCTCGTCTTCTTCGGCGCGCTGGGGCTCGCGGTGTTCGGCTACACGGCGGCCGGCTTCGGCGGCAACACCGCCCCGCCCGCCGGCAGCGACTCGGCCGCGGGCCAGGTGCTGCTGACCAAGTACTTCCCCCAGTCGGCCGCCAACCCCACCAGCATCATCTTCCGGTTCGATGTCCCGGTGTGGGAGGATCCGGCGCCGCTGGCCAAGGCGACCAGCGAGCTCCAGGCCAGCGGGCTGTTCACCAAGGTCACCGGGCCGCTGAATCCGGTCGGACCATTGCTGACGCCCCAGCAGTACACCGAGCTGCACACCGCGCTCGGCCCGGCCGAGGCGCTGCCCGCGGTTCCGCCGCCGCACACCGGCGTGCCCACCATCGGCTACGAGATCTACCGGGCGACCTCGAACTACGTTGCCCCGGACGGCCGGACCGTGCAGTTCTCGACCAGCCTCAAGGCCGGTGATCCCGGCACCACCGCGGCGCTGAACGCGGTCCCGTCGATCCGCGCGGAGACCACGGCGATCGCCAAGTCGGTCGGCGCGTCGGAATCGGCCGTGGGCGGCGAGGCGCCAGCGCTCTATGACATCAGCAACATCTCGAACAGCGACCTGAAGCGCATCATCCCGATCGCGATCCTGGCCATCGGCGTGATACTCGCCCTCGTGCTGCGCAGCCTGGTGGCGCCGCTCTACCTGATCGCGTCGGTCGGGGTCTCCTACCTGGCCGCGCTCGGCCTCTCGGTGCTGGTCTTCATCAAGCTCGGTCACAGCGGAGGGCTGGTGTTCTTCATGCCCTTCCTGATGTTCATCTTCCTGCTGGCCCTCGGCGAGGACTACAACATCCTGGTCATGACGCGGATCAGGGAAGAGGTGCGCGAGTACCCGCTGCGGGAGGCGGTCCAGCGCGCGCTGAGCCGGACGGGCACCACGGTGACGTCGGCCGGCCTGGTGCTGGCCGGCACGTTCCTGGTGTTCACCGTCGTGGCCGGGAGCGGGTCGGGCGGCGCCCAGATCCGCGACATCGGATTTGGCCTGGCGCTGGGCATCCTGATGGACACCTTCCTGGTCCGCACGCTGCTGGTGCCGTCCACGGTGGTGCTGCTCGGCCGGTGGAACTGGTGGCCGTCGAAGATGAGCCGAAAAAGCGCGCAGATCCCGGAGTCGCCCGCCCGCCCGGCCGTCTCCGGCAGCAGCGTCGCGGAATCCAGGCAGCCAGATCGCCTGCCCTGAGCCGCGGGACCGCATGCCAGCGCAGCCGACGATCAGCGTCATCGTCCCGGTGTACGCGGTCGAGGAGTTCCTGGAGGCGTGCCTCGACTCGGTCATGGGCCAGGCACCGGCCGACATCGAGGTCATCGCGGTCGATGACGCCTCGCCGGACGGCTGCGGCCGGATCCTCGACGTCCGCGCCAAGGAGGATCCGCGGCTGCGGGTCTTGCACCTGACCGACAACGCCGGGCCCGGCAACGCGCGCAACATGGGGCTGGCCCGGGCGGCAGGCGAGTACGTCTGGTTCGTCGACGCCGATGACCTGCTGGCCGGCGGCGCGCTGGCCGCGATCGCCGCCCGGCTCGAGCAGGACCGCCCCGACGTGCTCCTGATCGACTACGAGGACCTGTACCCCGGCGGCGGCACCGGCCCGAGCCCGGGCCGTGCCCTCCTTCGCGCCGCCCCGGCCGGGGCGTTCACCCTGGCCGAGCAGCCGCAGCTGATTCACCTCACGATGACCTCATGGAGCAAGGTCATCCGCCGCGCGTTCCTGACCGGGCTCGGCGTGACGTTCCCCGAGGGGATTCACGAAGACGTGCCTCTCACCTGCGCGATGCTGCTGCGCGCGGGCCGGATCAGCGCGCTGGCCCGGGCCTGCTACCGGTACCGGAAGGCCCGGCCGGGGTCGTTCATGACCACCGCGAGCAGCGCGCAGCTGCGGATCTTCCGCTCGTACGAGAAGGTGTTCGCCCTGGTGGCCGACGCCGATCCGCCGCCCGCCCGCGAGGTCAAAGCGGCGGTATTCGAGCGCGCGATCTGGCACTACACCACGGTCCTGCCCCTGGTGCCGCGGGCCGCGCGGCGGCAGTATTTCCGCCGCATGCACGAGGACTTCGTGCGGTACCGGCCAGCCGGCTACCGGCGCCCGCCCGGTATCCGGGGAGTAAAATTCCGGCTGGTGGAGCGGAACGCCTACGGGATGTATTCCGTCCTTGAGCCGGTCAACCAGCTGCGGGTGCGGCTGGCCGGGGCCGCCTGGCGGCGGCCGGACGGCCGGCCGGGATGAAGTGGGTGCCAGGGAGCCAGGGTTCTCGGAAGCAATCAACCGAGGGGTAGAGGCGACATGCGGCACTTGTTCGGAGTTGTTCTCGCGCTGGTCATGGCGGGAGCGTTGTTCGTCGGGGCCGGCTGGGGCGTCGCCAAGATCACCGCGCTGCACGCCAGCGGCTTGAGCCTGACCAGCGCGCACGGCGCCATCGCGCTGGCCGCCCTGGCCGGCGTCGGCCTGCTGCTGGGCATCCTGCTGGCCGTGCCCGCCGTCTCGCCGCTGGCCGCCGGGCTGCCCGGCATCCTGCTGCTCGGCTGGACCGCGCTGCTCGTGGCCAGCGCCAGGCGGGCCGAGCGGCTGATCCCGCTGCCGGGCCACTCGTTCGCGGCCGGCTTCGGCACGATGCTGACCAGCGGCGTGCTGGCCCTGGCTGGCGCCGTAATGATCGTCCCGCTGTTCGTCCCTTCCCGGTGGCGGCGCCGGTACGTCGAGGACGACTACGCCGACGAGCCGAGCGAGATCGGCCTCATGCGGTAAGCCGGGCGGCTAATGCGCGCCGGCGAACTGCTCGCTCTCGGTCGAGCCGGCCAGCGCCGTCGTCGCGGACTGCGGAGTGATGGCCGAGCTCACCAGGTCGAAGTAGCCGGTGCCGACCTCGCGCTGGTGCCTGGTCGCGGTGTAGCCGTCCGCCTCGGCGGCGAACTCGGCGTCCTGCAGCCGGACGTAGGCCGACATGCCCTCGTCGGCGTAACCGCGGGCCAGGCTGAACATCGAGTGGTTCAGCGCGTGGAAGCCCGCCAGCGTGATGAACTGGAACTTGTATCCCATGTCGCCGAGCTCGCGCTGGAACTTCTCGATCGTGCCCTCGTCCAGGTGGGCCCGCCAGTTGAAGGACGGCGAGCAGTTGTAGGCCAGCATCTGGTCCGGGTGGACATTCTTGATCCCCTCGGCGAACTCCCTGGCTATGTCGAGGTCAGGGGTGGAGGTCTCCATCCACAGCAGGTCCGCGTAAGGCGCGTAGGCCAGGCCGCGGGCGATGCAGGACTCCATGCCGCCGCGGACCCGGTAGAAGCCCTCCGCGGTCCGCTCGCCGGTGACGAAGCGCCGGTCCCGCTCGTCGACGTCACTGGTGATCAGGGCGGCCGACTGGGCATCGGTGCGGGCCACGACCAGCGTGCGGGTGCCGCACACGTCCGCGGCGAGCCTGGCCGCGTTCAGCGTGCGGATGTGCTGGGCGGTCGGGATCAGGACCTTGCCGCCCAGGTGGCCGCACTTCTTCTCCGAGGCCAGCTGGTCCTCCCAGTGCACCCCGGCCGCTCCGGCCGCGATCATGGCCTTCATCAGCTCGAACGCGTTCAGCACGCCGCCGAATCCGGCCTCGGCGTCGGCCACGATCGGCGCCAGCCAGTTGGGCGCGGGCTCGCTGCCGCCGGCCTCCGCCCAGGAGATCTGGTCGGCCCGCAGCAGCGCGTTGTTGATCCGGCGGACGACCTGCGGCACCGAGTTGACCGGGTAGAGGCTCTGGTCCGGGTAGGTCTGGCCGGCCAGGTTGGCGTCGGCGGCCACCTGCCAGCCGGACAGGTAGATGGCCCGCAGGCCCGCCTTGACCTGCTGGACGGCCTGATTCCCGGTCAGGGCGCCCAGGGTGGCGACGTAACCGTCCTCGTGCAGCATCTCCCACAGGCGCTCCGCGCCCAGCCGGGCCAGGGTGTGCTCTTCCTGTACCGATCCCCGCAGCCGCACCACATCGTCCGCCGAGTAGCTGCGCTCGGCGCCCGCCCAGCGCGGATCCGTCGCCCACTCCTGCTGCAATGTCGCTGCCTGATCGTTCACTGCTACCTCCGACCTAGCCGCCGTCCCCGGGTGCATGCAGCGCCCCGAGCCAATACCGCTACTCTGCGGTAGGCCATCCGGCCACGACTAGAGGCTAAGGTCCTGAACTTCGGCAGATTTTCATCTAAGCTGAAGATATGCCAGTTTTCGCCGAAGAAAATTCTGATTCTTTCACTGAAAGTGGTCTGGATCTTGGAGTGTTCGGCCAGCGGCTCCGGCATGCCCGGCGCGCCAGGGGGCTGACCCTGGCCGAGCTCGGCGAGCGCGTCGGCCGTGCCCCTTCGGTGCTCTCGCTGATCGAGAACGGCCGCCGGGAGCCCAAGCTGTCCCTGATCGAGGCGCTGGCCGCCGCGCTGTCGGTGCCGGCTGCGGAACTGCTGCGCCGCCAGCCGCCCAGCCGCCGGGCCCAGCTGGAGATCGCCCTGGAGGAAGCGCAGCAGGACCCGGTCTACCGGGACCTGGGCCTGCCGCACCTGCGCGCCGGCGCGCGGGTGCCGAACGACGTGATCGAGCACCTGCTGGCCTTGTACACCGAGCTGCGCAAGCAGCGGGCCAAGCCCACGGCGACACCCGAGGAGGCCCGGGCGGCGAACGCCGACCTGCGGGCGATGATGCGGGAGCGCGGCAACTACTTCGCGGAGATCGAGGAAGAGGCCGCCGCGGCGCTGGCCACCGCCGGCTACGCGGGCGGGGCGATCTCCCAGGGGATGCTGCTCTCGGTGGTGAGCCACCACGGATTCTCGGTTCGGTACGTCAGGGACCTGCCCCGCTCCGTGCGGTCAGTGACCGACCTGCGCAACCACAGGATCTACCTGAAGCAGGAGTCCATGGGCATGCACACGCCACGGACCATCCTGCTGCAGACGCTCGGGCACTTCGTGCTCGGCCACAGCGCGCCGCAGGACTTTGCCGACTTCCTGCGGCAGCGGGTGGAGGCCAACTACTTCGCCGCGGCCGTGCTGGTTCCGGAGCAGCAGGCCACGGCATTCCTCCGCGAGGCCGCCGCGGCCCGGAGCCTGTCCGTGGAGGACCTGCGGGACGTGTTCTCGGTGTCGTACGAGATGGCGGCGCACCGGTTCACCAACCTGGCCACCCATCACCTCGGCCTGCCGTGCCACTTCGTCAAGAACGACGAGGGCGGGATCATCTACAAGGCCTACGAGAACGACGGGGTGGTGTTCCCGGCCGACGCCACCGGCGCGATCGAGGGCCAGCGGATGTGCCGGCAGTGGTCGGGCCGGCAGGTGTTCGCCGCCGAGGACCGGTTCAGCCCGCATTACCAGTACTCCGACACCCCGTCGGGGACCTACTGGTGCGCGGCCTTCGTGGACCAGAGCCGTGAGCGCGGGTTCGCGATCACGCTGGGCGTGCCGTTCGAGCACTCACGCTGGTTCCGCGGCCGGGAGACGCTGCTGCGCCGCGCCTCGGCCTGCCCGGACGGGGAGTGCTGCCAGCGCCCGCCGGCCGGGCTCGCGGCGCGCTGGGAGGGCCGGGCGTGGCCGTCGGCGCGCGCGCATTCGCACATCCTGTCCGCGCTGCCCACGGGGAGCTTCCCTGGCGTCGACGAGGCCGATGTCTTTAACTTCCTGGAACGCCACGAGCAGGAGTAGGGCTTGCGGAGCTGGCGTTATGATGGGCCCATGCATCTTTCGTCGGGTCTGAGCTGGTGGCGCTCCTGGTAGGAGCGGCCACCTCTCATGCATGAACCGGGCCGTTCGGACGGACGGCCCTTTTGTGTCCCCTGGATCAGGGGTCGTGTCGTCCCGACGGCGACACGACCCACCAGGAGACACTCATGAACAACACCCTCCAGACTGCGGGCTCCGGCGCCCTCGTCTCCGCTTCCTGCACCGACGCACTCGGGATGCCTGCCGCCCAGGCCCGCAGTGCGGTGCTGGAAAAGCTGATCATCAAGGATCCCGGGCAATTCCGGGTCCTGACCGGCGACCGCCCCACCGGGCGGCTGCACCTGGGCCACTACTTCGGCACTCTGCACAACCGCGTGCGTCTCCAGAACCTCGGCGTGGAGATGTTCGTGATCATCGCGGATTACCAGGTGCTGACGGACCGCGATGTAGCGGACAACCTGACCGGGTACGTCGAGGAGCTGATGCTGGACTACCTCGCCATTGGCGTGGACCCGGCCCGCAGCACGATCTTCACTCACAGCGCCGTTCCCGCCCTCAACCAGTTGCTGCTGCCCTTCCTGAGCCTCGTTTCGACTGCCGAGCTCAGCCGCAATCCCACCGTCAAGGATGAGATCGCCCACTCGCGACGGTCCTCCGTCAGTGGCCTGATGTTCACCTACCCCGCCCACCAGGCCGCCGACATCCTCTTCTGCAAGGCCAACCTGGTCCCGGTCGGCCAGGACCAGCTCCCTCACCTTGAACTCACCCGGACCATCGCCCGCCGTTTCAACGACCGCTACGGCGCCGGCACCGCTGTGTTTCCTCAGCCCGGTGCCCTGCTGTCGAATGCACCGCTGCTGCTCGGCACAGATGGCACCAAGATGAGCAAGAGCCGGGGCAATGCCATCACCCTGGCCGCCGGCTAGACGAGACCGCCCGGCTGATCAAGGGGGCCAGGACCGACTCCGAGCGGCACATCACCTACGACCCGGCCGCTCGCCCCGAGGTGTCTTCTCTCCTCCTGCTGGCCGCCCTCTGCCAGAACCAGACTCCGGAGCAGGTTGCCGCCGAGATCGGCTCCGCGGGAGCCGCCGCGCTGAAGAGGACCGTGACCGATGCGGTCAACGAGTACCTGGCTCCAATCCGGGCCCGCCGTACCCAGTACGCGCAGGACCGCGCCTACCTCCGGCAAATCCTGCTCGAGGGCAACGACCGGGCCAGAGCTGTGGCTGATACCACCCTCGCCGAGGTGCGTGTCGCCATGAACAACCAGTACTGACGCCGTGAAACGCCTCGTACCGGGCGGCGTCACGGGAAGCGTGGCGGGCGCTTCTCGACCAGCGCCGCCGCGCCTTCCTTGACGTCCTCGCCCATGAACGTGAGCATCTCGTAGGCCGCCGACTGGTCGAAGATCGGCGCGGCCGCCCGGAGCCAGCTGTTCAGAGCCCGCTTGGTCAGCCGGATCGCGAGCTGCGGGCCGGCGGCGAGGCCGCCCGCGACGCGGAGCGACTCCTCCAGCACTTGCTCCCTCGGCAGGGCCTTGCTGACCAGGCCGATCCGTTCCGCCTCCGTGCCGGTGACCATCTCGCCGGTGAGCAGGTAGTACCGGGCCCTGGCCATCCCGCACAGCAGCGGCCAGATGATCGCCGCGTGATCGCCGGCCGCGACGCCGAGCCGGACGTGCCCGTCGCCGAGCCGGGCATCCTCGGCGCAGATGCTGATGTCCGCGAGCAGCGCCACGACCAGGCCGGCCCCGACCGCCACGCCGTTGATCGCCGAGACGATCGGCTGCGGGCAGTTGACCATGTTGTAGACCAGGTCGCTCATCTCGCTGAGCATGCTGGTCACCCGGCCGTAGTCGCCGATCTGGCGCTGCACCATCGCGAGGTCCCCGCCGGCCGAGAACGCCTTGCCCGCGCCGGTGATCACGACGGCCCGGGTCTCCTCGTCGCGCGCGATGTCGGTCCACACCCTGGCCAGCTGGCCGTGCATGGCCTCGTCGGCGGCGTTGTACTTCTCCGGCCGGTTCATCGTGACCTGGAGCACGCCGTGGTCGTGCCGCTCGAAGAGCAGGCCATCGTAGCTGCCGTAGTCCATGTCGGTGCTGGCTCCCTGGATCGCGGACTGATCTCGTCGGCCAGGATAAGCGTCGGTCCGCTCGCCTCTGGCCGGCCGCCGCCGATGTCTGTTACTCTGGAGTAACATAGGGGCCGGCCAGCGCGGACCAACGAGGAGCACGATGAGCAGCGAGCACGACGCCGGCGGCGGCTTTTCCATGGACCTTAGCCAGGACGTGCGCGAGATGCGCGACTGGGTGCACGAGTTCGCCGAGACCGTGATCAGGCCCGCGGGCGCCGAGTGGGACGAGCGCGAGGAGACGCCCTGGCCGATCCTGGAGCAGGCATCGAAGATCGGCCTGTACTCGCTGGACTTCTTCGCCCAGCAGTGGCTCGAGCCGAGCGGGCTGGGCATCCCGGTCGCCTGGGAGGAACTGTTCTGGGGCGACGCGGGGATCGCGCTGTCGATCGTGGGCACCGGCCTGGCCGCCGTGGCGGTGAGCGGCAACGGCACGCACGAGCAGATGGCCGAGTGGCTGCCGCCGATGTTCGGCGATGCCGACGACGTCAAGCTCGGCGCGTTCTGCGTGTCCGAGCCCGACGCGGGCAGCGACGTCGCGGCGATCCGGACCAGGGCCGTGTACCAGGAGGCCACCGATGAGTGGGTACTGAACGGGGCCAAGTCCTGGGTCACCAAC
The DNA here is from genome assembly GCA_963729365.1 of uncultured Actinomycetota bacterium. Taxonomy (GTDB): domain Bacteria; phylum Actinomycetota; class Actinomycetes; order Streptosporangiales; family Streptosporangiaceae; genus JASHPR01. The sequence goes on along the minus strand of CAVSNQ010000022.1, from coordinate 418,518 downwards.
GGAGGCATCGCCAACGTGCATGTCGTGGTGGCCGCGGTCGACCCCGCGCTGGGGCTGCGGGGCCAGGCGAGCTTCGTCGTCCCGCCGGGCACCCGCGGCCTGTCCCAGGGGCAGAAGATCCGCAAGCACGGGATCCGGGCGTCGCACACCGCCGAGGTGGTGCTCGACGACGTGCGCGTGCCCGGCCGCTGCCTGGTCGGCGGCAAGGACCGGCTCGACGCCCGGCTGGCCCGGAGCAGGGACGGCGTCCGCAGCGGCGAGCAGTCCGCGCTGAAGACCTTTGAAGCGACGCGGCCGGCTGTCGCCGCGATGGCCGTCGGCGTGGCCCGCGCGGCGTACGAGTACGCGCGTGACTACTCGGTCGGCCGGGTCCAGTTCGGCCGCCCGATCGGCCAGACCCAGGGCATCGCGTTCATGCTCGCCGACATGGCCACCGCCGTGGACGCGGCCCGGCTGCTGACCTGGCGGGCCGCCTGGATGGCTCGCAACCGCATGCCGTTCAACCACGCCGAGGGCTCGATGTCCAAGCTGGTCGCGGGGGAGACCGCAGTCCGGGTCACCGAGCAGGCGATCCAGATCCTCGGCGGCAACGGCTACACCCGGGACTACCCGGTCGAGCGGTGGCACCGCGACGCGAAGATCTTCACGATTTTCGAAGGCACGTCGGAGATCCAGCGCCTGATCATCGGCCGCGCCGCCACCGGGCTGGACGTCCGCTAATAACCGCAGGTCATGGCGCTGATGCGGGGCCTGAACGGACCCTGCCGACAGTCAACAGCACCTCGTACTGGCTGGGCTGGCCGTCTTCGGCCTTGGCCCGCGCGGAGCCCGTCGCCGGGGCCTGCGATCCACGTCTGCTGACGGGCGGCAGTGCTCTAGCTTCCTGGGAATCCGCCTAGCTGGAAGCTGCTTACACGATACAGTAAGCCAAGGCGGCACACAGGAGGTGGGCTCGGTCGTGACAGACCTGAGGCGACTTTTCAGCGACATCATCCGCTTCGAGATCGAGATCTGGAACGCGGTCGACGCCCGGCTGAAGAGCGAGTTCGGCCTGCCCCTGACCCACTTCGAGCCGATGTCCGTGATCGCCAGGCTGCCGGGCTGCCGGGTTTACGACATCGCCGCCGAGCTCGGCATCACCACCGGAGGCACCAGCAAGCTGGTCGACCGGATTGAAGCCAGCGGCTACTGCCAGCGGCTGCCCAATCCCGCCGACCGCCGGTCTTCGTTGCTGGAACTAACCCCCGAGGGCCGGCGGGTGCTTGCGGAGGCCGGCGGTGCCTTCGACGAAGAGTTGCATCGGCTGCTCGGCTCCGCGGTGCCGGAGCGGACCCTGCGGCAGTTCGCGGCCACGCTCACCCGGTTGCGGGGGACGAGCCCGGCCATCGAGATCCAAGACAGCGCCTAGCTGTACTGACCACAGACGTTGGTGACGGCGACACGGGCTGATGATCTTGATATAGGGAGGACCTTCCGGGTTCGGTGTGGATCACCACATCAACACTGAACAACCGGGAGGTCCTCGTGCCCCACCGTAATGCCCCGCTGACCGAGACCGGGCGGCTGCGCCTGGCCCGGTGTGTCGTCGATGATGGGTGGCCACTGCGCCGCGCCGCCGAGCGGTTCCAGGTCTCGCCCACCACCGCTGCCCGGTGGGCGGCCCGGTACCGGGAACACGGCGCGGATGGGATGGCCGACCGGTCCTCGCGGCCGCATCACAGCCCACGCCGCACACCGTGCCGGGCCGAGCGGCGGATCATCGGGCTGCGGGTGGCGAGCCGGCTGGGCCCGGCCCGGATCGCCTGGCGGCTGGGGTTAAACCCCTCCACGGTGCACAAGGTGCTGACCCGGTACGGCTGCCCGCGGCTGGCGCACCTGGACCGGGCCACCGGCGTGCCGGTGCGCCGCTACGAGTGGCCCGCACCCGGGGAGCTGGTCCACGTCGATGTCAAGAAACTGGGCAACATCCCCGACGGCGGCGGCTGGCGCACCCTGGGCCGTTCCGCCGGGAACCGCAACAGCCAGGCCCACCGCGACCCGGTCCGGCGCCGCACCGCCCCCGGCCGGCCCAACCTGGGCTACGCCTACCTGCACACCGCCCTCGACGACCACTCCCGCCTGGCCTACACCGAAATCCTGGCCGACGAAACCAAGGAAACCGCCGCCGCGTTCCTGGCCCGCGCGCACGCCTGGTACTCCGCCGCCGGGATCACCATCGAACGCGTCCTGTCCGATAACGGCAGCTGCTACATCTCCAAAGCCTGGGCCACTGCCTGCGCCGACCTCGGCATCACCCCCAAGCGCACCCGGCCCCGCCGGCCACAGACCAACGGCAAAGTCGAGCGCTACCACCGCACCCTGGCCGACGAATGGGCCTACGCCCGCCCCTACACCTCAGAAACCCAGCGGCGCGCCGCCCTTGACCCCTGGCTCCACAGCTACAACCATCACCGGGGACACACCGCGCTCGGCGGCCTCCCGCCCGCCAGCCGCGTCACCAACCTGTCCGGACAGAACACCTAGCCGCCGCGCGGCGGACCCGTCGTGCGCCTTCACCCGCGGCCGGGCCGTTCAGCGACGGGGGCGTCTGCACACGTCACGCTCACATCTGGAGAGCCCTCATGAAGTACCGAAACCTTGGCCGAACAGGCATCAAGGTCAGCCCTTACGCGCTCGGCGCGCTCATGTTCGCCACTCAGGTCGGCAACCCCGACCCCGAGGACTCGATCCGGATCATCCACAAGGCGCTCGGCGCAGGCATGAACCTCGTCGACACCGCTGACGCGTACGGAGACTCGGAGGAGGTTGTCGGTCGGGCCCTTAAAGGCCGCCGTGACAACGTGGTCCTCACGACGAAGGTCAGCCGCCCGATGGGCACCGACCCGAACCAGCAGGGGGCCTCCCGGCGGTGGATCATCACGGCAGTCGAGAACTCGCTGCGCCGCCTCCAGACCGACCACATCGACGTGTATCAGATCCAGCGCCCCGATCCCGACACCGATATCGAGGAAACACTGTCCGCGCTGACCGACCTCGTCCGCAGCGGCAAGATCCGCGCGTTCGGAACATCGACGATGCCGGCCTCGAATCTGGTAGAGGCGCACTGGGCGGCGGAACGGCGCGGTCTGGAGCGGTTCCGTACCGAGCAGCCGCCGTACTCGATCCTGAACCGCAGCATCGAGCGTGAGGTCCTTCCGGTCGCGCAGCAGTACGGCATGGGCATTCTGGCCTGGGGACCACTCGGTCAGGGCATGCTCACCGGCCGGGTCCGTCGCGGGCAGGACAACGACGTCACTCGCGCGAAATTCTTCACGGCGTTCAGTGATGAGCGGCGCCTGGACGCGGTGGAGCGGTTGATCCCGCTCGCCGAAGAAGCGGGACTGTCGATGACCCACCTCGCGATGGCGTTCGCGATCTCGCACCCGGGTGTCACGAGCGCGCTGCTCGGTGCCCGCACCATGGAGCAACTCGACGACCTTCTCGCCGGGGTGGACGTCGTCCTTTCCGACGATGTCCTCGACCGGATCGATGAGATCGTCCCGCCCGGAACCGACATCGGCACCCTCGACCAGGCTTACGTGCCGCCGGCGATCCAGAAGACGGAACTGCGCCGCCGCCCGCTCAGCGAACGCTCCGCGGCCTGAGACAGGCGCCTCCGCGGCCGCGTTCCCGCTGCCGACACCACCTGGCGCCGGTCAACCGGAGGACGGCCCGTCATGCTGCCCTCGCCTGCAGCGGCCAGTGATGGTTCCGAGGCACTTACTTCTCAGAATGTGGATTCCATGGAATGTTGTGTGCTAGCTTCGAGACACCGGCGCGGCACCTTCATCGTCAGCTAGGAGTCAGCGAACATGACGACTATCGGGATCATCGGAAGCGGGCACGTTGGCAGCAACCTGGCCAAGGCCGCCATTGCGCATGGCTATGACGTGGTGCTCAGCAACTCGCAGGGGCCTGACTCGCTGGCCGGCCTGGTCGCCCAGCTCGGGCCGCAGGCCCGGGCGGCGGCGCCCGCCGAGGCTGCTGCGGCGGGCGCCTTCGCAATCGTGGCGATCCCTATCACGACGATCGATCAGGTTCCGGTCGAGCCGCTGGCCGGAAAGGTTGTCGTCGCGACCATTAACTACTTCCCGCAGCGCGACGGTCACATCGCCGCGATCGACAACGGAACGGCGACGGTACCGGGGATGCTTCAGGCCCACCTGCCCGCTAGCAAGGTCGTCCGGGCGTTCAGCATGCTGGAAGCAGCGGACATGTCCGGCGACGGCCGCCCCAAGGGCGACCCGAAGCGCCGGGCCCTGGCCCTGGCCGGGGACGACCCGGCTGCGAAGCAGCTGGTTGCCGGGCTGTACGACGAGTTCGGGTTCGACACGCTGGATCTCGGCGGCCTCGACGAGGCCTGGCGGGTGGACGCTGGCCAGCCCGCCTTCGTGACCCGGCAGAACCTGGCTGAGCTCCAGACCAACGTGGCGAGGGCCAAGCGCGGCGCCTGATCCGGCACTGCGGCCCAAGCGAGCATCACCGGCGCCCGTCAGGCCGCAGGAGCCCTGCAATGACAACGCTTAAGATGTGACCCCGGAGGAGGGCAGCGCATGACGCAGGCGCGCAAATGGGTGGCCGTCGACTTCGGCGGTCCCGAGGTTCTGCGCATGATCGACGTGGACGTGCCCGACCCCGGGCCCGGAGATGTCCGGATCGACGTCCGCGCCGCCGGGATGAATCCCGCGGACGCCAAGCACATCGCGCCAGGCCAGGATCGCAAGCTGCTGCCGCTCTCGATCGGGTACGAGGTGGCGGGAATCGTTAGCGAGCTCGGGCCGGACACCCAGCTTGCCTCCGGCGGCGGGGCCATCGGCGACAGCGTCATCGCCTCGACGGTGAACGGCGGGTACGCGACCGCGATCACGGCTGCGGCGTCCAGCGTGTTCGCCAAGCCGCGGTCGCTGACGTTCCCCGAGGCGGCCAACCTCCTGCTCGTCGGCACCACCGCGGCCGACCTGCTGCATGCCTCCGGGGCGCGAAGGGACGAGACCGTGCTGCTGCACGGTGCCTCAGGCGCGGTCGGCGTCAGCGTCCTCCAGCAGGCCCGCCAGCTCGGCATACGGGTGATAGGCACGGCCAGCCCCGCCAACTTCGACTTGGTCCGCCGCTTCGGCGGTACGCCGGTGGAGTACGGGCCGGGCCTGCTCGACCGGGTCCGGGCGGCCGCGCCCGGTGGCGTCGCGGCAGCGCTGGACACGGTCGGCAGTGACGAGGCCGGCGACGTCTCGCTCGCTCTGGTCGGCGATCGGAAACGGGTCGTCACGATCGCCGCCGCCCCGCGGGCGAAAGCTGACGGCTACATCTTCGTGGGCGCGTCGAACCCGGAGAGCGGACCATTCCGAGCGCAGGAGCGCAGCCGGATCCTGAAACTGGCCGCGGACGGCGACCTTGTGGTGCCGATGGCGCAGACCTTCGGCTTCACCGATGCCCCGGCCGCGATCGCGACGCTGACCAGCCCGCATCCGCCTGGCAAGCTCGCCCTGGTCAACGACCGCTGACGACTGGGAGGCCCGCGGCCTCGATTCCGGCCCTCGCGGGAACGGTCGCGTCCCCCGCCCGCCGCTCCGCCGCCGGCCTCTGAACCCTGATCCCGCTCGCGAGCGCCACCCTGCCCGGTCGCAGCCCGGTCCTGGTCATCGGTCGGGCCGCCACCGGCCTCGACGTGCGGTAAGACCCGTACGGGTCCCGTTGGGGCGACGTCTCCACGGAACGACGGGAAACTCACCGGCCCATACGAAGATCAAAATAAGCAGGCGGGCCTTGCGCGTCCATACCCGGTAGTCATACCAGCCGGAAAGCGCGGCAATCACGATGCACACGACGGCCCCGCCGATGTTGCCGATAATCACCTCACCGACGCCGCCCGCCCCGATGCCGACTGCGATCACGGCCCACAGGATGCCGCAGGCGATGCGTAGAGGCGTCATGCCCGTACCCCGGTGGACGGCGGAGCCTGGTTCGGGCCGCGGTGAGTTCATGCTGGTCACGCTCCCCGGTGCGCAGCGCCTGTTGCACAGCTTACGGGCGTCGCCTCACATTCCGGGTGCGGGCGCACGCTGAATGCACCTGGCGTCAACGATGTCGCGCCACCGCTACGGTGAAGCCATGCCCGCGATCATCTCGCCGCACCTTGGCGCCTGACGCGCCGGGCCGGGTCTCCTTCTTCGCGGCCACGGTTCCCGGCCTCGGCCCGCTGCTCAGGGAGGAGGCGGTGGCGCATCCTGCGCTGGAGCCAGATCACGAGACCGGCTTCGACGGCCGGGCGGACATCATCTTCTTCCGGGTCAGGCGCGGCGCCCGGTTCCGGCCCGAGGAACTGCGCCTGGCCGAGGACGTGTTCGTCACGATCTCCGCCGGCCGGGGCGGGCCGGCCGGGTGGCCGCGTCCCTGGTGCCCGCGGCCGGCCTGGAGCGGGCGCTGTCGGTCCGGGCGAGATACGTCCGCCACCTCAGCCGGTCGATGACGTTCCGGGTGATCACCCGGGTGATGGACGAGACCCGGTTCAGGCGCACCGAGCTGCGCGCCGCCGTCGAGCGGGCCATCGGCGCCGGCCGCCCCGGCTGGCGGATCGCGGATCCCGCCGACCTCGAGGTGTGGGTCGTCGAGCATCGCCGTGCGCGGTTCGCCTCCGGCCTGCGCCTTTCCGACAAGCGGCTGCGCCAGCATGGCGAAGGGCGCGCCGGTGAACGCCACGGCGCCGTGCGACCGGTGGTGGCGGCCGCGATGGTGCGGCTGGCGGGCGACGGGTCAGGGCGGCTGCTCGATCCCTGCTGCGGCTCGGGAACGATCGTGTCGGAAGCCCTGGCCGCCGGATGGGATGCCAGCGGCTCCGACATCGACCCCGAAGCGGTGGAGCTGGCCCGGGCCAACGCCGCCGGTGCCGGCATCCAGCGAGCCGACGCCCTGAACCTGCCGCACGCTGACGGCGCGTTCGGTGCCGTCGTGACCAACCTCCCGTTCGGCAGGCAGTTCCGCCCGGCGGCGGATCCGCCCGCCTGGGTGCGTGGCGTCCTGCGGGAAGCGGCGCGGGTCACCCGTCCCGGGGGCCGCGTGATCGTGCTCGTGCCGCCGCCGGTCCCGAGCCCGGCCCCCGGCCTGGCGCTGGCCGGTTCCTACCCGCTCCGGCTGCTCGGCGTCCCGGCGCGGATCTGGGCGTTTGACCGGAACGCGTCGCCCCCGAGCTACGAAATTCCGTAAACGTGCCGTGGCGCGTGTGTTGTCAGCGACGGCACGATACCTTTGTGCCGTCATGCACGCTGCCTGCCAAACGGTGACATCTGGCCCTTGAGGCATGGTCGGCCGAAAGGCACGGAGGGTCATCCTAATGGCACCTGGTCAGCCACCATTCCCGGAGCTGGTGTTCGTTCCGGCGCGGCCCGAGGCGAGCGGCGGCGGCCGAGAAGTGGCGTACGAGGTGCGCACGCTGGCCGACGGCACAGTGGCGCTGCCGGCCTTCTCCACGGTGGCCAGGCTCGTCGCCGCGCTCGGCCACTATCAGCCCTGGGCCTGCGTGTCGCTGCGGACCGTGCAGGCCGCGATGGGAAAGGCCGGGGTGCCGACGGTGGTCGTGGATCCGGCGGTGGACCCGTCCGCCTGGCGCTGGCAGGAGCGCAGTCTGAGGGCGTTCACCGAGGGCGAAGTCGGCTCGGAGTTAGGAGGATCGATTGGCCGGAGCGCAGAGCCCGTCGGCGCTGGCGCCGTTCATCTATAACTGGGTCGGCGGTGATATCCACGGCCTGTCGGCGTTCGCCGGCCGGATGTACGACTACGTGCCCGAGATCGACGGCGTGACCACGGCGCTAGACAAGCAGGTCAGCCGGATCGTCGGGGACGCGGGCTGGCAGGGGTCGGCGGCGACCGCGTTCGCCAACGCGTGGGGGCGGGACTCGCTGACCGGGCAGGCGCTCGGCGCCGTGATCGCCAACGCCGGTTCCATCGTGAACTGGCTGGCGGTCGAGCTATCCAAGATCGAGAACGCGCTGGAGCAGGAGGCCGACGCCGCGGCGGCGCACGGAGTGAAGATCGGCCCGGACGGCCAGCCGGGTGCGGCGTTCGTCGGGCCGCCTTCGAACCCGCAGGAGGCCCAGCAGCAGGCGTGGGCCAGCGCCTACCAGCAGGTGTACGCGCAGGCCATGGCCCTGGCCCAGCAGGCCAGGCAGACCGCCGCCAGCCAGCTGATGTCGGTGTACTCGAAGATCGCTCCTCCGTCCGGCCTGACCGCCTCCGACGGTGACACGGTCGCCGACCTGCTGAGCGACCTGTGGGCGGTCCCCTCGGCGTACCGGCGCTCCGTCGATGAGCTGATCGTGAAGCTCAGGGGCCAGGCGAGGACCGTACTCAAGGAGGCGGCCGAGGCCAAGGCCGACGGCGGGCCGCTGCCCGACAACATCCTGGACGAGTCGGCCAAGGTACGCGCCGAACTCGGCGACGCCAGGACCGAGCTTGCCTCGGCGGCCGACAGCGAGAGCGCGCTCAGCAAGCTGCTTGACACCCGGGTGGGCGACCTGCCGAGCAAGCTGTCCGGGTTGCTCGGGAAGTCGTCCGGCTCGCTGAGCACCTCCGAGGTGAGCGACGGGGCCGACGGCGACGGCCTGCTGAGCAAGCTCGTCGATTTCGGTGACGATCTCCCGGTGGTCGACGTGCTGGCCGGCGCCGTGGGCGCCGGGCTCGGCGCCGACAGCGACATCAAGGCCGGCCAGCCCTGGTACGAGGCGGTGCCGGAGGAAATCGGCTCCAACATCGCCGGGGTGGCGGCCGGCGCGGCGGTCGGCACCGTGGTCGCCGGCGGCCTGGCGGCCGGCGCGCTGGCTGGCGCGCCGCTGCTGGCCGGCGCCGCGGGCGTGGTCGCGGGCGGCATCGTGGCGTTCGGCGTCGGCGACCTTACGCACAACCTCTTCGAGGAGAACTGGGGTGGCGACATCCACCGCGACGGCGTGGCGCTCGGGATCGCGGCCGGCGTCGGGCACAGCTTCGAAAATACCGGTAAGGACGCCGCTCACCTGGCCGAGCACGTATGGGACAGCATCTTCTGACCGGCCCTGCGCCGGCCGCAGGTCAGCGGATAACCAGGTCGTCGGGGCTGACCACGCGGAACCCGAAGATGTCGACGCACACGCCGCCGGTTCCCGCGGCGATGGCCAGGCCGGCCGCGCCCACCGCCCGGGCGACGGAGGGCTCGGCGCTGTCCGCCTGCTGCGCGGTGCGGACGATGATCCGGCTCAGCTTCAGGCCCCCGGCCATGGTGCCGAGCGCGGCCGGCGGATCCATGGTCATCAGCGCGTTGTGCGCGGGCCAGCACTCGACTTCGAACGGCGCGCCGTCACCGTGCAGCGTGACGACGCCGTCTGCGGTGGCCGACGACGGCGCCGGGACCAGGCCCGGTGCCTGCTGGGAGAGCAGGCCGGCCACGTCGTCTGCCGTCACCTGCCGGGTGGTGTACACGTCGGCGCGCAGCGGCTTGGTGGTTTCGTCGGCGGCGGGCACGGCGATGCCGCCCAGCCGGGCAGCCAGGCCGCCGATGAGCCGCAGCGCGCTGCCGGTGGCCTGCCGTTTCGCCTCCCTGGCCATGGTCACCTGGGCGGGGGAGCCCCGCCACTCGGGCACGTCGACGAAGTAGACGACCGACAGGCCCGGCGGCAGCTGCGCCCGGCGGGCGGTCTCGGCGTCGATCTCGGTGGGCGCGGTCAGCAAGACCGAGCCGGACGCCACGCTGACCCGGTCGCCGTCTCGCCGGGCCCCAGGGTCGTACAGCTGGACGGCGGCCAGCAGCTGCTCGGGCCCCGGGTCGGCCGGCACGATCAGCCGCACCTTGTTTTCGAGCGCGTTCGCCAGGCGACGCTGAGAGCCGAAGAGCGCCATGATCAGCCTTCCGTGGGCAGGTTCCGGCACGATTCCACCACAGTGACGGACATCATGACGCAGGGACCGCCCGCCCCCATCGCGGGTCCGCCCGGCCCGCCCCTGGTTTAGCGCGCGGGGGACCTGACGACGCCGTCCGGGGCCAGCGGCATGGACCGCAGCCGGATGCCGCACGCGCTGAAGATCGCGTTCGCGATGGCGGGCGCCACGGCCACGATCGGGGTCTCGCCGCCGCCTGCCGACGGCTGGTCGGGCCGGTCGACGAGCACGACCTCGACATCGGGCAGGTCGGGCAGCCGGGGCACCCGGTACTGCGAGAGCGAGGCGTTGCGGATCTGCCCGTCGGCGAAGTCGATCGCCTCGAACAGCGCGCCCCCCAGGCCCATCATCACCGCGCCCTCGATCTGGTTGGCGAGGTTGTCCGGGTTGACGATGGCGCCGCAGTCGAAGGCGGTAACCAGCCGGTCGACGTGCAGCGTGCCGTCGCTGTCCACCCGGACCTCGGCCGCGGTGGCGACCCGGCCGCCTTTCTCCATGCCGCCGGCGATCCCGGCCCCGGTCCCGTCCCGCTGCGGGGCCGGCCGCACCGGCCGGCCGAGTCGCCCGGCCGCCGCCCGGAACACGTCGGCGAGCCGGCCGTCGGCGAGATGGCGCAGCCGGAATTCCAGCGGGTCGGCGCCGACCTCGTGCGCCAGCTCGTCCATGTGGGATTCCCGGGCGAAGTGATTCGCGGTGGCGGCCAGCGCCCGGTACGACCCCCGCGGCAGCGGCGAATCGGCCGGCTGGTAGACGATGCGCTGATGCGGGATGTCGTAGGGGGTGAGGATCCCGGCCGGCCCGGAGAGGATGTTGACGTACGACCAGCCGGTCAACCTCCCGGCCGCGTCCACGCTGCTCGCGACCTCGATGAGCGCGGCGGGACGCAGGTAGCCCCAGTGAAATTCCTCGTGGCGGTTCCACTGCACCTTGACCGGCCTGCCGGCCGCGCGCGACAGCCGCGCCGCCTCCGCGGCCACGGCGCTGCCGTGCTTGCCGCCAAACCCCCCGCCGTAATCGGGCACAATCACGTGCACCTGCTGCTCCGGCACGCCGAACGCCCGCGCCAGCTCACGCCGGGCCCGGAACGGCGTCGAGGTACCGGTCCAGACGGTCAGGTGCCGGTCCTGCCAGGCGGCCAGGGCCGACCGGGGCTCCAGCGGGACGTGCGCGATGTAGGCGGTCGTGTACGTCTCCGAACGGCGCACCGCCCCGGCCGCGAGAGCCGCGTCGACGTCACCCTGCTCGTGCCGGAACGGTGCGCCCGGACCCTCGCCGTCGATGGGGTGCGACCGCAGGTAGCCGGCCAGGTCATCGGGCCCGGGCTGGGGCGAGCGGTCCCACACGGCGTCGATCGCGCTGACGGCCTGGCGCGCGGCGGCGGCGTCCGGGGCCACGACCGCGATGAACTCGCCCTCCCGGACCACGCTCACCCCGGGCAGCGCATCGGCCGGGGCCGTGTCGGCGCTGCGGAGCGTGGCACCGAACGCAGGGGCGCGCAGCACGCAGCCGTGCAGCATGCCATCGACGCTCAGATCCGCCGGGAACCGCTTCGCGCCGGTGACCACGTTGGCGCCGCCGGCCGCTCTCGCAGGCTGACCGGCCGAGCGCCAGGCCGGCGGCGGGGTGACGGGCCGGTCGGCCGGGACCCTCTCGACCCGGCGGACACCGGTCAGCAGCTCGGAGTAGCCGATGCTCGGCGCGCCGTCCGGGCCGGCCACGATACCGCCGGCGACCGTCAGGTCGGCGGCCGGAAGGCCGAACCGCTCGGCCGCTGCGTCCCGCAGCGCCTCCCGCGCTGCTGCCGCCGCCGCCCGGAGCGGGGGCGCCGCGAACGGCATCGAGCGGCTGCCGAACGTGCCCAGGTCGAAGGGCGAGACGTCGGTGTTGCCCATCACCACCCGGACCGAGGCCGACGGCACGGCGAGTTCCTCGGCGACGAGCAGCCCGAGCGCGGTGCGGGTGCCCTGGCCAGCCTCGACCTTGCCGGTGAACGCCGTCACCGAGCCGTCTGCTCCGACGTGCACCCAGGCGTCGTCGGGGGCGGCCCACGGGCCCTGACCCGGCCCGGCGGCCGGATCGGCGTCGTCGGCGACGACCGTGACCAGGCCGTCGGGGAGTTGCTCGAAGAACGACGCCGCGTCCCTGGCCTGGTCCCACGGCGGCGAGGCGGCGGCCCCCGGCGCGCCTGCCGCCCGGCCCGCGCCCGCGGCCCCGGAGGCAAGGGCGGCCTCGGGCACCGGCTCGAGCAGTTCCGGCTCCTCCATGAGTTCGGCGGCACGGCGGATCGCACGCCGGATCCGCGGATAGGTGCAGCACCGGCAGACGTTCCCGGACAGCTCGGCGGCGATCCTGGCGTCATCCGGGTGCGCTACCCGGCTGAGCAGGGCCGCGGTGGCGGTGAGCCAGCCCGGGGTGCAGTACCCGCACTGCATCGCGCCGGCCTCCAGCCAGGCCTGCTGCACCGGGTGCAGCAGCCCGTCCTCGGCCAGGCCCTCGACCGTCGTGATCCGCTGGCCCGCGACCTCGGCGGCCGGCGTGGTACAGGACGTCACCGCGCGCCGGCCGATCAGCACCGTGCAGGCCCCGCACGCGCCCTCGCCGCAGCCCAGTTTCGGGCCGGTGACCCCCAGGTCCTCCCTGAGCACCTCGAGCAGGCTGCGGCCGTCGTCGGCCGTGACCTGCCGTTCGGCACCGTTGACGATGATCGTGAACGGCATGGCGGCTCGTTCCTCCTTGCTGGCGCCAGGAGAGGTAACGGAAGTCACAAGCAGAGGGCCAACTACCGCTCGCGTGCGCATACAGCGTAAGAATGACTCATGAGCAAGCAGCCGAAACCGGCACCCCCGGGTGACAAGCCCGCTCCCGTCGCGCCGCCGCCGCCGCCGGGGTGGCGGCACTGGCTGTGGCCGATCGCGCTGCTGGCCACCGTGCTGCTGTACATCTTCCTGCCCGGGATACACGTCACCACGCCGGTCAGCCTGACGTACTCGCAGTTCACCGCGGACGCCAGCGCCCACAAGATCAAGACGGTCGATTTCGGCAACGGCGCCAGCGGCTCGAACACCACGGTGTCCGGTGACCTGACGAACGGCCAGACGTACACGACCGTCATTCCCGGCCAGCCCACGACGGCGCTCAGCCAGCAGCTGACCGCAGACGGCGTGAAGACGGTGACCGCGACGCCGCCCAGCTCCGGGGTGGGCAGCGTGATCCTCTACTTCCTGTTCCTGCTGCTGCCGATCATCTTCGTGTTCTGGCTGTTCCGCCGGATGGCCAAGGCAGGCGGGGGAGCGGGAGGCCTGCAAGGCGTGCTCGGGGTGGGCCGCAGCCGGGCGAAGGTGTTCGACGCCGAGCGGCCGGACACCAAGTTCAGCGACGTGGCCGGCTACGAGGGGGTCAAGTCGGAGATCGGCGAGGTGATCGATTTCCTGCGCAACCCGGGGCGGTATCAGCGGGCGGGGGCGGTGGCGCCGCGCGGGCTGCTGATGATCGGGCCGCCGGGTACCGGCAAGACGCTGCTGGCCCGGGCGGTGGCCGGCGAGTCCGCGGTGCCGTTCTTCTCGGTCACCGGCTCCAGCTTCGTCGAGACGTTCGTGGGAGTCGGCGCGGCCCGGGTCCGTGACCTGTTCAGCGAGGCGCGCAAGCGGGCACCGGCGATCATCTTCATCGACGAGATCGACGCGATCGGCCAGCGGCGGTCGGGCACCGGCGCGATCGTGGCCAACGACGAGCGGGAGCAGACCCTGAACCAGCTGCTGGCCGAGATGGACGGCTTCGACGTGACCCAGGGGATCGTGGTGCTCGGGGCGACGAACCGGCCGGAGATCCTGGATCCGGCACTGCTGCGGCCGGGCCGGTTCGACCGGCAGGTCACGATCCCGCTGCCGACGCTGCCCGAGCGGGCCGCGATCCTGGCCGTGCACTGCCGCGGCAAGAAGCTCGGCCCGGATGTTGACCTGCACGTGGTGGCGCGGGGGACGCCCGGGTTCTCCGGGGCGGACCTGGCCAACCTGACCAACGAGGCGGCGATCAACGCGGTCCGCGACAACCGGGAGGTGCTGACCGCGGCCGACTTCGACGCGGCGCGGGACCGCATCCTGCTCGGCCGGCGCGAAGGCTCCAACGTGCTGCTGCCGGAAGAGAAGCACGCGGTCGCGATCCACGAGTCGGGGCACGCGCTGGTCGCCGTGCTGTCCGAGCACGCCGACCCGGTCGCGAAGATCACGATTCTGCCGGCCGGGCAGACGCTCGGGGTGACCGAGCAGCTGCCGTTGGATGAGCGGCACCTGTACGGCGAGGATTACCTCACCGATTCGCTGGCCGTGCGGCTGGGCGGCCGGGCGGCTGAGCTGGTGGAGTTCGGGCAGGGGTCGACCGGGGCGGCGAACGACCTGGCCAGCGCCACCGACCTGGCGATCAAGATGGTCCGCGAGTTCGGGCTGTCGCCGGCGCTGGGCCCGGTGGGGTATCCGGAGGGCGGGTCGGTGTTCCTGGGCGGCGGCGGGCCGGGGATGTCCAGCCGGCCGTTCGCCGAGGCCACCCAGGCCAAGGTGGACAGCGAGGTGTCCCGGCTGCTGCGCGAGGCCGAGCAGACCGCGGTCGGGCTGATCCGCGCGCACCGGTCCGAGCTCGAGCAGCTTGTCGACCTGCTGCTGGAGCAGGAGACGGTGGACGGCTCAGCGGTGTACCGGATCGTCGGCAAGCCGGTGCCCGAGCACCGGCCCCAGGAAATGGCGATCGCCCCGCACGCCAAGGCAGCGGCGAGCAGCGTGGCCCGGGACGGCGCGTCGGGCAGCCGGGCCTCGGCTCAGCCTCCGGTCCCCAATCCGTGACCGGGCACCGCTGGCGGCCAGAATTCGGCACCCGGCCCGGATGAGGCTGCTGGTCCTCGGGGCCGGCGACGTGCACGCCCTGCTGCCTTACGGCGAGTGCGCCGACGCGATGCGCGGCGCGCTCGCCGCGCTGGCCCGCGGCGAGGTGCACCAGCCGCTGCGGACGATCATCAGGCCGCCGGCCGCGGCCGGGATGATGGCCCTGATGCCCGCCTACCAGGCGGCAGGCGGGCAAGGCGCGGACACGGGCGCCCGCGCGGCCTACGCGCTGAAGGCCATCTGCATCTTTCCCGGCAACCCGGCGGCCGGCCTTGACTCGCATCAGGGCGTCGTGCTCCTGTCCAGCGCGCAGACCGGCGAGCCGCTCGCGCTGCTCAACGCGTCGGCCGTCACCGAGGTCCGCACCGCGGCGGTGTCGGCGGTCGCCACCGACCTGCTGGCCCGCGGCGACGCGGCGGAGCTCGCCATCATCGGCACCGGCGTCCAGGCCCGGGCCCACCTGCTGGCCATCGCGGCGGCGCGGCCGCTGACCAGCGTCCGCGTCACCGGCCGCGACCCGGCCAAGGCGCGCCGGTTCGCCGAGGACATGCGCGGCCGCGCCGACGTGCCGGTGACGGCCTGCGGCTCGGCGGCCGAAGCGGTCGCCGGAGCCGGGATCGTGGTGACCGCGACCAGCTCGGCCGCGCCGGTGCTGCAGAAGGACTGGCTGGTCCCGGGGGCGCACATCAACGCGGTGGGGGCGTGCGTGCCGCAGGCCCGCGAGCTCGATACCGAGACCATGGCCGCCGGTGCGCTGTTCACCGACAGCCGTGAGTCGGTCACCAGCGAGGCAGGCGACTACCTGCTGGCCCAGGGCGAGGGCGCGATCGGGCCGGGCCACATCAGGGCCGAGATCGGCGAGCTGCTGACCGGTACCGCGCCGGGCCGGGCCGCGGATACCGAGATCACCATCTTCGAGTCGCTCGGCCTGGCCGTCGAGGACCTGGCCGCGGCCGCACTGGCCTACCGCAACGCCGCGGAGCGAGGCGCTGGCACCTGGGTCGACTTCTAGCCCGCCCGGCCGCGCCGTCTCCTTGATCATCGCGTCTTTTCACGCCTCCAGTCATTGCCTGACCCAATTTAGACGGTTTTGTGATGACGCAGCGAGTGAGAAGTGAGTTGATCATGGCCGGGGCGTCAGGGCGCGGCGGATTCGGAGGCCGGCCGGTGTCCTCGGGGGGCGGTTCCGTTCGTCGTGGGGGTGACCGGCCGGATCAGGACGGCCCGCCACCGAGGAGGAGTCATGCACCCAGTGATCATGCAGGCGATCGCCGCCGAGCAGAACCGGGAACGGCGAGCGCACGCGGCCGCGGCGCGGCGCGCCCGGGAGATCAGCCGCCCCCGGCGTCCGTGGCCGGTCGTCCGCATCCCGCGGGCCGGGCGCGGCCCGAAGCCCGCACCGCAGCCGGCCCGCGATCCGGCTGCCGTCTGACGGAGATGGAGGCCCGCGGCGTGAAGCGCTGCGGTGGTCGGCTGCGGCCGGCCAGCGAGGCCAGGACGGTACGGGTGCGCGGCGGCGCATTGCTGGTCAGTGACCAGTGACGGCCCGTTCGCGGAGACCAAGGAGCAGATCGCTGGCTTCGACGTGATCGAGCGCGGCGACCTGCAGCAGGCGGTCGAGGTCGCGTCCAGGCACCCGGCCGCCAAGATCGGGACGTTCGAGCTACGGCCCTTCTGGGCGGCGTGACCCGGCCTACGATGAACCGGTGACGTCAGCCGGATACCTCCGTTTCCCGCACATTCACGGCGACATGGTCACCTTCATCGCAGACGATGACGTGTGGCTCGCCCCGGCCGGCGGCGGCCGGGCCTGGCGGGTCACCGCAGATCACGCCGCGGCCAGTTATCCCAGGATCTCCCGGGACGGCACGATGATCGCCTGGACCAGCGGGCGGGACGGCGCGCCCGAGGTCTACCTGGCCGGGATCGACGGCGGGGACGGCCGCAGGCTCAGCTACTGGGGCGATCGCGGAACCCGGGTCTGCGGCTGGACGCCCGACGGTGACATCGTCGCGGTCACCGCAGCGGGCCAGCCGTTCGCTCACCACCCCTGGGCGCACGCGCTGCCCGCCGCCGCGCCGGACGCGGACGGGGGAGACGCGGCGGCGTCCCGGCCGCTGCCGTTCGGCCCGGTCACCGACGTCGCCATCGAAACGGCCGGGGTCGCGCTGCTCACCGGGACGTTCCGCGATCCGGCGTACTGGAAGCGGTACCGGGGCGGGACCGCGGGACGGCTGTGGGCGCGCCCCGCCGGGATGCCCGCGGCCGGTTTCACCCGGCTGCTCGGCGGCGTGGCCGGTCAGTTCGCCAGCCCCATGGTGGTCGGCGGCAGGCTGGCGTTCCTGTCCGATCACGAGGGCACCGGCAACCTGTACTCATGCGCGCTGGATGGCGGCGAGCTGCGGCGGCACACCGACCACGACGGCAGTTACGCCCGCAACGCCAGCACCGACGGTCAGCGGATTGTCTACCACTGCGCGGGAGACGTCTGGCTGCTCGACGGCCTTGACGCGGCAGACGGGCCGCGGCGGCTCGAGTTCAGCCTGCCCTCGCCCGCGGCCCGGGCACCCCGGCTGATCTCGGCGGACGATCATCTGGGCAGCCTGTCCTGCGACCACTCCGGACAGGCCAGCGCGATCGAGGTGCGCGGGACCGTGCACTGGCTGACCCACCGGGACGGCCCGGCGCGAGCCCTTTCGGTCGTCCCTGGCGTACGGGCGCGGCTGCCCCGGGTGCTCGGCAGCACCGGCCGCGTCGCGTGGGTGACCGACGCCGAGGGCGCGGACGCGATCGAGATAGCGGCGGCCGAGGGACCGGCCGCGGTCACTCCGTCGCGGAAGCTCGCCGCCGGTGCCATCGGCTGGGTATCCGACCTGGCCGCGGCTCCGGACGGCGGTGCGGTCGCCGTCGCGGCGCGGGACGGCAGGCTCTGCGCCGTCGACGTCACCTCGGGCGCGGTGACCGAACTGGCGTCGTCCGGCAACGGCGAGGTCACCGGGCTGGCCTGGTCGCCCGACTCGGCCTGGCTGGCCTGGTCGCAACCTGGTCCCGAGCCGCTGCGGCAGCTGCGCATGGTCAGGGTCGCCGACCCCGGCCGGACGGTCGTGGACGTCACGGACGGGCGGTTCACCGACACCGACCCGGTGTTCACCGCGGACGGCAGCTACCTGGCGTTCCTGTCCGTGCGCAGCTTCGACCCGGTGTACGACGCTCAGGTCTTCGACCTGTCGTTCCCGTACGGCAGCCGTCCCTACCTGGTACCCCTGGCCGCGGCCACACCGTCGCCGTTCGCGCCGCTGCCCGGCGGGCGTCCGGTCGGCGGCCGCCACGATGACGACGGCCCGGGGCACGACGCTGGCCGGGCCGGGGACGCTGCCCAGGGTGACCGCTCGGCAGCCCCGGACGGCGAGCCGGAGGGCGCGCCCGCCCCGATGGCCGTGGACGCCGAGGGCCTGGCCGGCCGGGTCGTGCCGATCCCGGTGGCCGAATCCCGCTACGCCTCGCTGCGCGCGGTCAAGGGCGGGCTCGCCTGGCTCAGGCAGCCGGTGATCGGCAACCTCGGCGAGGGCGGTCCCAAGCTCGGCGACGACGCCCCGCGGCCCAGCCTGGAGTACTTCGATCTCGAGGCGCAGCGGTGCACCGAGCTGGCCGAGGAACTGGACTGGTTCGAGGCCAGCGGCGACGGCAGCGTGCTCGTGGTCAGCGACCACGGCAAGCTCGGTGTCGTGCCCGCGAACCGCAAGCCGGACCCGGACAACCCGGCGGACCGGGTCGCCGTGGACAAGTCCCGGGCCAGGTACCTGGCCGACCCCGCCGCGCTGTGGCGCAACGCCTACGCCGAGGCGGGCCGCTTCATCCGGCATGACTTCTGGGTGCCGGACCTGGCCGAGGTGGACTGGGACGGCGTGCTCGAGTCCTACCGGCCGCTGCTGGACCGGATCGCCGGGCCCCGGGACTTCGCCGACCTGATGTGGGAGGTGCTCGGCGAGCTCGGGACCTCGCACGCGTATGTCTTGGCCGCCGACCACGGCGATGACGACGATCAGGAGCCCGGGCTCGGACTGCTCGGTGCGGACCTGGAACGCGGCGCCGACGGGCGGTGGACCGTGACCAGGGTGCTGCCGGGCGAGACCTCCGACCCGCGGGCCCGGTCCCCGCTCGCCACCCCGGGCGCGCAGGTCCGGCCGGGAGACACCCTGCTCGCGATCGACGGTCGGCCGCTGGACGCGGCTGGGCCCGGCCCGCTGCTGGTCGGTGCCGTCGGCCAGCCGGTAGAGCTGACCATCGGCCCGGCGCAGGGCGGCGAGCCCCGCCAGGCTGTGGTGGTCACGCTTAAGGAGGAGCGGCGGCTGCGCTACCAGGACTGGGTCGCCGGGCGCCGGCAGCGGGTCCGCGAGCTGAGCGACGGGCGGATCGGCTACCTGCACGTCCCGGACATGGTGAGCGAAGGGTGGGCGGACTTCCACCGCGACCTGCACACCGAGATGATCCGCGAGGCGCTGATCGTGGACGTGCGGGGCAACCGCGGCGGGCACACCTCACAGCTCGTGGTGGAGAAGCTGGCCCGCCGGGTGATCGGCTGGGACGTGCCGCGCGGGCTGCGGCCGCAGACCTACCCGCAGGACGCCCCGCACGGGCCGGTGGTCGCGCTGACCGACGAGTTCGCCGGATCGGACGGCGACATCGTGACCGCGGCCATCAAGATCCTCGGCCTCGGGCCCGCCGTGGGCACCCGCACCTGGGGCGGCGTGCTCGGCATCGACGACTGGCACCGGCTGGTGGACGGCACCGGGATCACCGTCCCGCGCTACGCCATCTGGCTGGAGGGCTACGGCTGGACGGTGGAGAACCACGGCGTCGACCCGGACGTCGAAGTGGTCCCGTCCCCGGACGACTACGCGGCGGGCCGGGATCCGCAGCTGGAGACCGGGGTCCGGATGGCGCTTGAGGCGCTCGCGGCCAGGCCCGCAGTCACGCCCCCCGCCACCTCGGACCGGCCATCCAGGCGGCGGCCCCCGCTGCCGCCGCGCTCCTAGGGCCGGCCGGAGTGGCGCCGCGGCTGTCCCGCGGCTAGGCTCACGCCATGCACGCGAACCGCACCGCAGGCTGGTGGCGCCGCCCCTGAGGGCGGTCCCCTGCCGTGCCCGCGCACGCTGCAGATCCCAAGAAGACGACGACCGCCCGGGCCGGCGGTCGCCTTTTTCTTTTCCGCACCGTCCGGTACCGGGCCCGATGACCGAGGCGAGGGGCCGACGTGGACCTGACGCAGTTCGAGACCGGTGGCGGAGTCCGGGTGAGCCGCACCGCCGCCCCGTTTGATCCTGTCCTGCTCGAGGAGATGACCAGGCAGGTCGAGGCGCGCCGCGGCGGCGTGCTCAGCTCGGGCATGGAATACCCGGGCCGCTACAGCCGGTGGCACACGGCCTACGTCGACCCGTGCGTCGAACTGGTCGCCCGCGGCCGGCGGATCACCGCCACCGCCCTGAACGGCCGCGGCCGGGTCCTGCTGCCGGTGATCAGCACGGCGATGGGCCGGGCCGGCGCGGTGCAGGCCGCCGGTCCCGGCCAGGTGGAGGTGATCATCCCGGAGGCCGACGGCACGTTCACCGAGGAGGAGCGCAGCCGCCGGCCCACCGTGTTCTCGGCGCTGCGCCAGATCATCGCGGCGTTCTCCGGCCCGGATCCGCACCTCGGGCTGTACGGCGCGTTCGGCTACGACCTGGCGTTCCAGTTCGAGCCGGTCCGGCTGCGGCAGGCCAGGCCGGCCGCCCAGCGCGACCTGGTCCTGCACCTGCCCGACCAGATCTACGTGCTGGACCGCAAGCGGGAGACCGCGACCTGCTACAGCTACGAATTCGAGGCGGGTGGCGCGTCGACCGAAGGCCTGGACCGCGGCGTCGACCGGGCCGTGGCCGACGGGAGCGAGGAGGGGCGTGGCGTTCCGGCCCGTGATCTTCCTGAGGACCCGCGGCCAGGGACGTTCGCGCGGGTTGTCGAGCAGGCGCGGGAGCGTTTTGCCCGCGGCGACCTGTTCGAGGTGGTGCCCAGCCACGTCTTCCACGGGTCCTGCGCCTCGCCGGCCGCGTTCTACGAGCGGCTGCGGCAGCGCAACCCGGCGCCGTACGAGTTCTTCCTCAACCTGGGCGAGGGCGAGTACCTGGTCGGGGCCTCGCCGGAAATGTACGTGCGGGTGACCGGCGACCGGGTCGAGACCTGCCCGATCGCGGGGACGATCGCCCGCGGCGCGGACGCGCTGGCCGACGCCGAGAACATCCGCGCCCTGCTCACCTCGGCCAAGGAAGAGTCCGAGCTGACCATGTGCACGGACGTGGACCGCAACGACAAGTCCCGGGTCTGCGAGCCGGGCAGCGTGCGGGTGATCGGCAGGCGCCAGATCGAGATCTACAGCCGGCTGATCCACACCGTGGACCACGTGGAGGGGCGGCTGCGGCCCGGCTTCGACGCGCTGGACGCGTTCTTGACCCACATGTGGGCGGTGACCGTGACCGGCGCGCCCAAGACCTGGGCCATGCAGTTCATCGAGGATCATGAGGACGGCCCGCGGCGGTGGTACGGCGGCGCGGTGGGGATGATCGGCTTCGACGGCGGGATGAACACCGGGCTCACCCTGCGCACGGCCCACATCTCCGGCGGGATCGCCGCAGTCCGGGCCGGCGCGACGCTGCTGTTCGAGTCCGACCCGGCGGCCGAGGAGCGCGAGACCCAGCTGAAGGCCCGCGCCCTGCTGGAGACGCTGGGCGAGCCGCAGCCGCCGGCGGCCGCGGCGGCGGGCCGCGCGGCCGCGCCCGCGGCTGGTGCCGGGATGCGGGTGCTGCTCGTCGATCACCAGGACTCGTTCGTGCACACCCTGGCCGGCTACTTCCGCGAGGCGGGCGCGGAGGTGACCACGCTGCGAGCCGGGTTCGACACCGCCCTGCTCGGCCGGTACGCGCCCGACCTGGTCGTGCTGTCGCCGGGCCCCGGCCGGCCGTCCGACTTCGGCTGCGACGCGCTGCTGGCCGCGCTGGACGAGCGGGGAATCGCCGCGTTCGGGGTGTGCCTGGGCCTGCAGGCGATGGTCGAGCACGCGGGCGGGCAGCTTGGCCTGCTGGCCTCGCCCGCCCACGGCAAGCCCGGCTGCGTGCGGGTGCTCGGCGGCCCGGCGGCGTCCGGGCTGCTGGCCGGCCTGCCGGCCGAGTTCACCGCCGGGCGGTATCACTCACTGCACGCGGTGCCGGCCGGCGTCGCCGGCGGGTTTTCCGTCACCGCGGTGACCCCGGACGGCGTGGTGATGGCGATCGAGGACGAGGCGGCCGGCCGGTGGGGGGTGCAGTTCCACCCGGAGTCGATCCTCACCGCGTCCGGCCGGGCCGGTCATCAGGTGATCGCGAACGTGCTGCGGCTGGCCCGCGCCCGGTCGCGCGAGGCGGTCGTCACCACCGTGTCCTGATCGCGGCGGCTCCGGCCGGGGCCCGGGCGCCGCACTACTGCCCTGGCTTACACTGGTCGCTGCTTCAGCCAGGTCAGCACGTACTCGGCGACCTCGCGCCAGCCGTGGTCGATCGTGAGCGAGTGGCCCCGGTCGGCGAAGTCCCAGAAGTCCGTCACCGCGCGCGACTTGTGGTAGAGCCTGCGGGTGGCCGTGCTAATGGCCACCGGGACGGTGTGATCCTGGCCGCCTGCGGTTACCAGCAGCGGCCCGCGGTCCCGGTTGCCGGTGTTGACCTTGGCTGGCGAGCGCGGGGTGAAGTTGGCCAGGGCGGCCTCGAACAGCGGCTTGCCCGGTGACGGGACGTTCCAGCGCTCGTAGAGGTCGGCCGACTCCTGCGCCGGCAGCGCGTTCCCGAAGCCGTAGCGGAACTGGTCCGCGGTCAGCGAGATCGCCTCGTGGCGATTGGCGGGCTTGCGCAGCGCGATCGAGGCAACCCGCAGCGCCGACACCGGCAGGACCAGCACGCCCTTGATGGGTGCCGGGTCGATCGCGACGCCGGCCGCGGCCAGGTCCTGCCCGAGCAGCCGCTGCGCGATCAGGCCGCCGAAGGAGTGGCCGATGACGATCGGCGGGACGTCCAGCCCCCGGATGATCCGCGCGTAGTGGTCGACCACGTCGTCGATGCCCTTGTCGGCGACCTGGCTGGGGTTCCCCCGGGTTTCCTCGACGGTGTCCGAGTCCCCGGGCCAGCCCGGTGCGATCGGCGCGTAACCCGCCTCCCGGAAGAGGTCCACCCATGGTCCCCATGACGTCGCGTGCAGCCACAGACCGTGGATGAACACGACCGGCCTGTTCGGGGTGTCACCTGGTTGCGTCATCTCGTGCTCTCCTGTCCGCTGTGCTGGCGTGCCGTTCGAAGAGCTGACATCCAAAGCCTACTTACCCCATCTTTTCGCACCATCAACGAAGCCGCTACCCAGCAACGCGTGCGGGAGCGGGCGGGAGGCAGGCGGCGGGACCGCTGGATGCCGCGGGATGCGGCTGCTTGCGGCTGGATGTCACCGGTCCCCGGTAGTGTCCCGTGCCATGAAGAACGTGCAGCCCGAGGTGTTCCTCGTCGCCCGGCCCGAGATCGACTATGGCCAGCTCGCCGCGTACCTGAACGAGGTCGGCGGCGAGAAGTGGCTGGAGAAGCTGGACCGGGGCGACCTGGACGACGCGCAGAACCTGGTCGAGTTCGCCGGCAAGATCTGCTACCGGGCCTGGGAGCCCGGGCTGAACCCGAACATCGTCCGGGTCCGCAGCGACCAGGAGAAGTACCTGCAGAACATCCTGGCTCAGGCGCACGGCTCGGTGCTCGAGCACGTCAGCTTCAGCTTCGTGCTGCATAACGTATCGCGGGTTGCCACCCACGAGCTGGTCCGCCATAGGCCGGGGGTGGCGATCTCGCAGGAGTCGCTGCGGTTCGTGCGGCTCGCCGACATCCCGTTCTGGTTCCCGGACTGGGCGCTGGCCGACGCCGAGCTGATGAAACGGTCAACCGCCCTGCTGGAGCAGATGGAGGAGTTCCAGCGCTGGATGGCCGAGCACTTCGGGCTCGACGAGGAGGGCGTGCCGTTCCACGAGAAGAAGCACAAGACCTCGTTCATGCGCCGGTTCGCGCCGGACGGGGTGGCCACCGGCTTGCTGTGGACGGCGAACATCCGGACGCTGCGGCATACGATCGAGGCGCGGACCGATCCAGGCGCCGAGGAGGAGATCCGGCTGGTGTTCGGCAAGATCGGCGAGCTGATGCGGGCCGAGGCTCCGGCCCTGTTCGGCGACTACGCGATCTCCGATGGCGCATGGATACCGCAGTGGCGCAAGGTGTGACAGTGTTTGCCGCATGCCAGGCATTTCCTACCAGGTAGCCGACCGCACGACGCGGGGATACCTCGCGATACCGCCGGCCGGGTCAGCCCCGGCGCCGTGGCCCGGCGTGGTAGTGATCCACGAGGCGTTCGGGCTGAACGACGACATCAGGCAGAAGGCTGACCAGTTCGCGGCGCGCGGATACCTGGCCCTCGCCCCCGATCTCTACGACGGCAAGTCCTGGTTGCGCTGCGTGCTCGGCGCCATCCGCCAGGTCCGTTCCAAGTCCGGGCCGGCGTTCGACGTGCTGGAGGCCGCTCGGAGATACCTGGCCGCCCGTGACGACTGCACCGGGCGGACCGGCGTCATCGGGTTCTGCCTGGGCGGAGGCTTCGCGCTGTTGTGCGCGCCCAGGGATGGTTTCGCCGTGGCCTCGGTGAACTATGGCGAGGTGCCGGAGGACGCGGAGAGCGCGCTGCGGGGGGCGTGCCCCATCGTGGGCAGCTACGGCGGCCGGGACCCGATGGGCACCAAGCATCCGGAACGGCTGCAGCGGGCCCTCACCGTGCTGGAGATCCCGCACGACGTGAAGGTGTACCCGGGTGTCGGCCACCGCTTCCTGACCGAGCCGTCCGGCGCGACCGCGGTGCTCGGGAGGTTCGCCAGGATGAACTACATCGAGTCGGACGCGGCCGACGCATGGCAGCGCATTTTCGGGTTCTTCGGCGAGCACCTCGGCGCGTGAGGCTGCGATCAGCAACATGCGAAACGAGATTGCACGACAGGCAATTGCACGACCTTCGCCCGCGCGGGATTGCATGACAGGAAACTACGCCGTGAGATTGCATAGCCGATGACGGCCGGGCCGGGTGCACATGCACGTGGGATTGCACGGCGTTCATTTGCGCCGGAGGGGCCGGCTACCTGGCTGAGTCGGGCGGATCGTGGCGGATCTGATCGGCCTGGACGCGGCCAGCGAGAAGCGCAACGGTCTGGCGCACCATGAGATCTGGGCCGCTGAGGAAGATTTCCCGGCTCTCGCAGCTGGCGTAATGCGCCACCACATCAGGCAGCATTCCCTTTATGCCGTCAAACTCGGTCTGATGTGACACGACTGGAATCACCGTCAGTGCCGAATAGATCCATTCCAGGACCCGCAGATCGCGGAGGTCGTAGAGATCCTCCTCGGTTCGCGCGCCATAGTAGAGGACGATCTTCCGGCGCCTGCCGGGCTTGCTGGCGTTGATCACTCCCTCGATGATCGCCTTGATGGGAGCGAGGCCGGTTCCGCCGGCGATGCACAGCAGGTCCCGGTCCTGGCCGGCGGAGGCCGTCATCTCGCCGCACGCCTGGCCGAGCAGCAGGGTGTCACCTGGCCGCGTGTTGTGCACCAGCGATCCGCTCACCATGCCGCCGCACACGCCGCGAACGTGCAGGTCAATCAGGCCGTTCTCGCGCGGCGCGTTGGCGATGGAGAAGTTGCGCCACACCCGCGGCCACCGCGGAACCTGGACGGCCAGGTACTGACCCGGCGTGTATTGCAGCGGCTGATCAGGCCTGATCGTCAGCACCGCCAGGTCCGGGCGGCGCTGGTCGTGCTGGACGACCTCGCCGATCCACCAGGGCGGCTGCTGCGCGGCGTCCCGCTCGGCGGCGGCCAGCATGATCGAGGCGGCGCGGCCGAGCGCCGTCTCCCAGGCGGCTTGGATCTCGCTGGTCCAGTAATGCCCGCAGAAATGGCGCACCGTTTCGGCGAGTACGGCGAGGAACGGCTCGTAATGCCGTTCCTTCACCCCGAACTTGCGATGACCGCATCCCAGCTGGCTGAGATATGCGGTCAGCGAATCCGGGTCATCGATGCTCTGCACTATACGGGCCAGCGCTGCGAATACCCGCTCCATATGGTCATGCATCGCATGGGGGAAGATGGAGCGGATTTCCGGATAACGCACGAAAAGACGCGCATAGAAGTGCTCCATTGCCGCCTCGCCGTTCTGCGCGAGGTGGGAGAAGGACTCCTTTACTAGCCGGATATCAAAATCTCTGGTGTCGGCCGCGCGCGCTCCCGCATCGTCAGCACCGGGCCAGACTTCCGATCGCCCGAGTTTGTCCGCGTCTCTATAATTCGCAAATTCTGCAGAAACGTACGGATTGCCATCGGTTAACGAGAAGAGTTGTTCGGTATGCGGTGAGCGACGCCGCCCGAAGGGCGGGAAACCCGGCTGACCTGGGAACCTACGCAGGGGAGTATCGTCCGGGTAGCCGCCGTCCAGCGCGATCGCCATGGTCCGAGTCTCGCATCCTGACATGATGTATACAACCTTTTTCCGCCTGGTTGCGGGAGGGAGTACGCAGAGTAGTGGAATGCCGTTCGGTGCCTTCCTTGATCGTAGCTAGTAGCGCGCGCTGATTTATCGGCAGCTACGGCCACTTCGTGTTATGGACACTCCAGTCCAGTCATGAGTGAATTACTCACGGGCGTCACGGGCTGTATCCGGCGGCCCTGGCCGTTTGGCCCCGCCGGGACCCGATCGTGGACCATCATGGGCTTATGACTCGCCCGCTAATCGGCATCACCAGCGAGATGGCCGCCGCAGGCTGGGGGGACCGCGTGCGCGAGGCCGTGCTGCTGCCCGCCAGCTACGCCTGGGCCCTAGAGCGGGCCGGGTGCGTGCCGGTCCTGCTGCCATCGGCCCCGCAGCACGCCGCGGACCTGGTGGCCGGGCTCGACGGAATCGTGTTCTCCGACGGTGCCGACGTCGATGCCCGGCGTTGCGGCACCGAGCCGCATGACCAGGCTGGCCAGCCGGACCTGGCCCGCGATGCCGGCGAGTTCGCGCTCATGCGGGCGGCGATCGAGGCCGGGCGGCCAGTGCTCGCGATCGGCCGCGGCATGCTGGTGCTGAACGCGGTCCGGGGCGGGTCGGTGATCGAGCGTGGCCGCGGAGATGGTGCTGCTAACGGCGCCCCGGTGCCTGGCCCGGCCAGGTGGGCCGCGTGCGATGTGCGGATCAGCCCCGGCAGCAGGCTGGGCCGGCTGCTCGGCCCGAGCCTGACCGTGTCCGTCGCGAACGCGCCCGACGGCCGCCACCAGGCGGTGGACCGGCTCGGCAGCGGCGTTGCGGCGGTCGCCTGGGCCGCCGGCGAGGCGGCCGGGCCGGCCGGGCCGGCCGAGGCGGTCGAGGCGGTCGAGCTGGCCGGGCACCCGTTCGCGATCGGGATGCGATGGCACCCCGAGGAGGGCGAGGACATGCGGATTTTCGAGGAGTTCCAGGCCGCGGCCAGCGGGCAGTCGGCAGCGGCGTAGCTCGCCGCCCGGTCGAGCCCCGGCGGCGGGCTGGCACCGCGCGGACCGCAACGTCCGGCGCGCAACATGAGCTCAGTACGCCGAGCGGGCTCCGAACATCTCCGCCATCCGGTTCGCCAGCGCCAGGTCCCCGTCCATCGTCATCCGGCCGTCCAGAATCAGCGGGTAGAAGCTGCCCGACGTGGTGAGCACCCTGACGAAGTCGGCTAGCGGGGCCTTGATCGTGAGCGCCGCGCCGGCGGTGGCGCCCTGACGGACCCGGGCGCGCCCGCCGTGCACCTCGATCGACCAGGACCGGCGGGTTCCGTCGGCCAGGCCGAGGTCGTAGACGATCGCGCCGTCGAAGCCGGCCGCCCGGCCGGGATCGAACTGGCGCGTCATCATCCCGAAGACGGCGCGCTGAGCCTGGCTGCTCCCGAAGATCTGCTCGAGCCTGGCGTCCGGCGTCCGGCCCAGCACCCGCCGCAGGCCTGGCCGCGCCCGCGCAGCGACTCCCGCGCCGCGTGGCGCGCCTGGCCGGCCAGGCCGCGCAGCGGCGCGTGCGCCGACCGGTGGGCCGCCGCGATCTCCGCGTCCTCGTTCACCTGATAAGGAACCGGCACCGACCGTGGCCCGGCGCGCCTGGCCAGTGCCTTGTCGACCGCGGCCGCCAGCCGGTCCGCCTTGGCGGCCTCCTGGTCGTCGCGCGTGTCGGCGAAGCGGGGCAGGACCTCGCGGGCGAACAGCTCGATGCTCTCGCAGATGTGCTCGTGCCGGTTGTTTCCGGCCTGCATGACGAACATCACCTGGTCCACCCCGGCCGCCTCGTACCGGGCGATCAGGTCGGCGACCTGAGCCGGAGTGCCGATCGCGCCGCGCAGTGAGCCCACGTCGGCCTGCAGCAGCCGCACCGCGAGCGGCTGCGCGCTCGCGTGCACGATCTCCCGCGCAAAGCCGTGCTCCGCGCGGTCGGTGCCGAAGGTCCGCCACAGGTTGCTGTCGCCGACCGTGTGCGGGCCGCCGCCGTAGAAGTGGCCCAGGGAGTAGCCGAAGAAGTGCGCACCGTCGATGCCGCGGTCGATCGCGGTCTCCTCATCCGGGTGCAGCATCATCGGCAGCACCACGGCGACGTTCGGGTTGACCGCGAAACCCCGCGGCACGCATTCCTCCGAGGCGATCAGGTCGTAGTACTCGGCGACCCAGCCGGAGGCGTCCTCCGGCTCGACGAACGAGAACGAGAGCGCGCCGATGCCGCTGCGCGCCGCGAGGTGGATGGTCTCCCGGCGGCTGCACGCCACCCACAGCGGCGGATGCGGCTTCTGCAGCGGCCTGGGCAGCACGTACCGCGGCGGCATCGTGAAGAACTCGCCGTCGTAGCCAGCGAACGGCTGCTCGGCGAACATCCGCGTCACCGCGTCGAGGGTCTCTTCCCACATCGCGCGCTTGGCCTCGCGAGGGACGCCGAACCCGCCGAGTTCGGCGGCGGAGCTGGCCTCCCCGGTGCCGAAGTCGACCCGCCCGTCGGACACCAGGTCCAGGGTGGCGACCCGTTCGGCGATCCTGGCCGGGTGGTTCACCGGCGACGGGGCCTGAACGATGCCGTGGCCCAGCCGGATCCGCTTGGTGCGCTGGCTCGCGGCGGCGAGGAACACCTCGGGAGCCGAGGAGTGCGAGTACTCCTCGAGGAAGTGATGCTCGACCTCCCAGACGTAGTCGATCCCGGACCGGTCGGCGAGCTCGATCTGTTCGAGCGCGTCGCGGAGCAGCTTGTGCTCTGAGTCAGGCCCCCACGGCCGGGGCAGCTGGTGCTCGTAGAAGATGCCGAACCGCATGTGGTCCTCCTTGGCCCGAGTGCCGCGTCTGCCTGGGAGGTTAGTGGGCTAGGTGCGGCTGCTGCGTCCCTTGCCCTAGATGGGTGAGGTATATCCCTGGAGCCAGTGGACCTGCAGCCAGGTAATCGCCGCCGTCCAGGCCCCGGTCACCTCGAGCACCCCGACCAGCACGAGCAGGCCGCCGCCGATGCCGGTGATCAGGCGCGCGTGCCGGCGGGCGAACCCGAACGCGCGCATGCCGCGCTGGAATGCCAGCGCCACGATCAGGAACGGGACGCCGAGGCCGAGGCAGTAGACGAAGGCCAGGAACGCGCCGCGGGCCGCGGTGCCCGACGTTTCCGCCAGCACGAGCACGGCGGTCAGGGTCGGGCCGATGCAGGGGGACCAGCTCAGCCCGAACAGCACGCCGAGCAGCGGCGCGCCCGCCAGCCCGGCGCGGGGCCGCAGCGAGGGCTTCATGATCCGCCCCGCGAACGTGAACCGGTCGAGCACGCCGGCGAACAGCAGGCCCAGCACGATCGTGAGCGCGCCGAGCACCTGGGTCAGGACTTGCTGGTGCATCTTCAGCGCCGTGCCGAGCCCGCCGAAGGCCAGGCCGTACGAGGTGTAGAGCGCCGAGAACCCGAGCACGAACAGCGCGGTGCCGGCCACCACCCGGCTGCGCGGCGGCGGGGCCAGCACCGCCGCTGACGGCTCGCCGGTGCGGCCGGGCGCCGCGCCGGGCGGGCGGGCCCCGGCCGTCCGGACGCCGACGGCCTGGGCACCGGCCAGCCGGGCCCCGGCGGGCTGCACGTCGCCTGGCTGCACGCCGGCTGACTGCGCGCCGGCTGACTGGGGCCTGGCTGGGCGCCGGCTCCGGACATGCCGGTCACGTACGAGAGGTAGCCGGGCACAAGCGGCAGGCAGCACGGGGACAGGAACGTCACCGCTCCGGCGGCCGCCGCGACCGGCACGGCCAGGATGAGCGGCCCGGAACTGACCAGGCTGCCGACGCTCACGGTCCTCCCATCGCGCAACTATCGCGCGCCCGGTGCGCGCCCGATGCGCCCAACCTACAGCGCGCGCAAAGCGTCCTCGACGGCCCGGTGAAAGGTGGGATAGGCGTAGATCATCTCCCGCAGGCGCCGGGTCGGCACCGCGGCGTGCACGGCGAGCGCCAGCATGCTGAGCACCTCGCCGCCCCATGGCCCGACCGACGTGGCGCCGACCAGGACACCGCGCCCGGCGTCCTCGACCAGCTTGATGAGGCCGTCGTTGCCCGCCTTGTGGATCCAGCCGCGGGCGGAGGCGGGCACCTGCGTCACGCCGGTCCTGACGTCGAGTCCCTGCTCCCTGGCCTTGGCCTCGGTCAGGCCGACGCAGCCGACCTCGGGATCGGTGAAGGTGACCCGCGGCACCGCGTGATACTCGGCCGGGTGATGCTCCCGGCCCAGGATGTCGGCCACCGCGATGGCCGCGTGGTACATGGACATGTGCGTGAACTTGCCGCGGCCGACCACGTCGCCGATCGCCCATATCCCGGGCGCCGCGCGCATGTGCCCGTCGACCGGCACCGCGTGCTGCGACTCGTCGATGCCGACGCTGCCGAGGCCGACCGCGGCCAGGTCGGCGCGCCGGCCGATGGCGACGAGCAGCTCGGACCCGCGGACAACGGCTCCGTCGGCGAGCGTCAGCGTGAACCCGGCGGCTCCGTCCGGGCCGGTTCTGTGGCCCACGTGCTCGGCCTTCGCTCCGGTCCGCACGCCGATGCCCTCCCGGCGGAACACGTCGGCGAGCAGCTCTCCGGCCTCCGGCTCCTCGGAGGGCAGCAGCTGGCCGGCGGCCTCGGCCACGGTGACCCGGGCGCCGAAGCGGGAGTAGACCTGGGCCAGTTCCGCCCCGATCGCGCCGCCGCCGAGCACGATCAGCGACTCCGGCACCCGCTCGGCCTCGATGGCCTGGTGGTTGGTCCAGTACGGCGTGCCGGCCAGGCCGGGAATCGGGGGGATCGCGGGCACGGTGCCGGTGTCGATCACGATCGCGCGCCTGGCGCGCAGCACGTCGTCGCCGACCGCGACCTGGCCCGGAGCGATGATCTGGCCATGCCCGCGGAACAGCAGGCCGCCCTTACCGGTGAACCGGTCGGCCGCCACCGTGTCGTCCCAGTCGTCGGTGGCCTCGTCCCGGATCCGGCCCGCGACCGGCGCCCAGTCCGGCCGCACGGTGGACGCTCCGGCCAGGCCCGGGATCCGGCGGCCCTCGGTCACCAGGTCCGCCGCCCGGATCATCATCTTGGACGGCACGCAGCCCCAGTACGGGCACTCGCCGCCGACCAGGCTGGCCTCCACGCCGGCCACGA
Source organism: uncultured Actinomycetota bacterium (assembly GCA_963729365.1). Lineage (GTDB taxonomy): Bacteria > Actinomycetota > Actinomycetes > Streptosporangiales > Streptosporangiaceae > JASHPR01. The sequence continues at coordinate 386,969 of CAVSNQ010000022.1, read as the reverse complement.
TCAGCCCCGCCTCGGCGAGCTCCCCGGCGGCGTACTCGCCGCCGGGGCCCATGCCAACGACGACGACGTCCACCTCGTGCTCGCTCATCTACCGTCCTCCGCCGGGGCTTCACGCGTGCTCACCGGCCAATCCAAGCGCGGATCGGCCGCGCCCGCGAGCGGTCGGCGGCGAAGGCTGAGCGGGTCGGCCCGGTTACTCCTGGTCGGTTCGCTTGACCAGTACCACCGGGCAGTGCGCCGCGACCGCGGCGCCCTGGCTCACCGAGCCGAGCAGCAGGCCGGCGAACGGCGAGCGGCCGCGAATGCCGAGCACCAGCAGGTTCGCGCCCTTCGACGCCTCGACCATGGATTCGGTCGGGTCGCCCTCGGCCACCAGGGTCTCCAGCGGCACGGCCGGCTTGGGCACGATCGCGCTGACGGTCTCGATCAGGAACGCCTTGTAGGCGTTCTCCAGCTCTTCCCGGTCGAACGCGCCGGGGAACGAGAGGAACGGCACCTGCCAGGACAGCACGGCGGTGACCACGCTGTCGGGATGCGCCTCGGCCTCGGCCAGCGCCCACCGCAGCGCAGCGTTGCTGTCCGCTGCCCCGTCCACGCCAACCACGATGCGGTACGTCACCGGATTCGCGGCATGTGCCGCTTCACCTCCTCGGCAATATCAGCTGCGCCGGGCTGTCGCCCGGACGGGATCAGGCGGGCTGAACCCGGAGCTTTCCCGGCTCGGCCGCGTAGGCGTCTTCTTCCAGTTCCTCCAGGCTCTTACCCCGCGTCTCGGGCAGCGACCAGAAGGTCAGGGCCAGGCCGGCGATCGCGACGACCCCGGCGATCGTCATCGCGCCCCTGAGGCCGATATGCGAGGCGAGGATATCGGGGAACAGGAACGCGCCGATGAACGCGCCCAGCTTCCCGGCCCCGGCCGAGATGCCGTGCCCGGTAGTTCGCACCTCGGTCGGGAACAGCTCGGCCGGGTAGATGAACGTCGTCATGTTCGGCCCGAACTCGGTGAAGAAGTAGCTGATGCCGTACAGGATCAGGAACGGCGCGAGGGTCGTCGATATCCCGGGGACGAGGCCGATGAGCAGGAACATCAGCGCCATCACGGCGAAGCCGAGGAGCTGGATGCTCCGGCGCCCGACCCGGTCAATGAGCAGGATCGCCACGATGTACCCGGGCACCGCGAACACCAGGACGATGCCCAGCTGGAGCAGGATCGTGGTCAGCTCGCTGGCGCGGGAGTCGGCCAGCTTGAGGATCTCCGGCTGGGAGATCGTGTTGCCGTAGTAGCAGAAGTCGAGCAGCATCCAGCAGCCCGCGGTGCCGATCAGCCAGATCAGCATGCGCCGGTTCTTGACCAGCTGGAGGAATCCCTCGGATACGCTCTGCGGGACCTTCGCGGTGGACTCCCCGGGAGCCACCTTCCCTGACCCGGCCCCGGTGGCGTCCGCGATGGCCGCCTGGGCCTCTTCGTGGGCGCCGCCCGCCATGGCGAACCGCGGCGTCTCGTGGATCTGGCGGCGCAGGTAGAACACGGCCAGGCCGGGGATCGCGCCGAGGCCGAGCAGGAGCCGCCACGTGAGGTTTTCGCTTAGGCCCGAGGCCAGCAAGATCGAGGCGACCAGCGGGCCGACCACCAGGCCGGCGCCCTGCATGGAGAAAACGAGCCCGACCATCTTGCCGCGGGACTGCTTGCCCGAATACTCGCTCATGATCGTCGCCGAGACCGGGTAATCGCCGCCGATGCCGACCCCCAGGACGATCCGGCTCACCAGCAGGAAGGTGTAGTTCGGCGCGAACGCCGACGCGATCGCCCCGGCGGCGAGGATGAGCACCTCATAGCCGTAGATCCGTTTGCGGCCGAGCATGTCGGCGACCCGGCCGAAGATGATCGCGCCGAACGCCGAGGCCAGCAGGGTGGCGGAGTTCAGCCACGACACCTGGCCGGTCGACAGGCTCCACTGCGTCTTGAGCAGCGACACCACGATGCCGATGACGAACAGATCGTAGGCATCGGTGAAGAAGCCCATGCCCGCGACGAACATGGTCTTGATCTGGAACCGGCTGATCTTGGAGTCGTCGAGCTGCTGGAAGACGTTGGGGCTCGCGGCCGCTGAGGAGTCAGCACTCATAACGCTTATGAGCGCAGCGCCACGTTGCGACCCCGGTACACCCAAACAGCGTTCTCGGGTACTTGGGGTGAACAGTAGGTTGCGAGGTCCGGCGGGCAGCCGGGCCTGGTACGAGCCGGGTACGCGGTATGAACGCCTGGTTAGGGCCGACCGCGGAGGCGAGCAGCGTGGCCGAGCTGGGCCGGAAAACGCCGCCCGGCGCGGATGCGGATCCGGTTGGAGTGCTCATTCCGCCATGCTACGGATAGCAATATTGAGAACACATAGAGTGACGAGGGCTATTTGGGATACGAACGGTGAACGTCCGGTTAAGTGACCTGTTCGGCGGCGTCGGGTGACGGGCCGCGGCGCAGCCGTCGCACCGATACCGCCTCGAGCCGCAGCGAGCGGGCCAGCCCGGAGATCACCGCCTCGCCGTCGATCGCGCCGCAGCTGAACAGGTCGATCGCGATCAGGTCCTCTTCCGGCCAGGTGTGAATGGACAGGTGCGACTCGGCGAGGATGAGCACCAGCGTGATAGCGCCGTTCGGGAAGGTCACGTGGCTGGTGTCCAGCACGTGGCCGTGGCCCGCCGTGACCGCGGCGGCGGTGAGCGAGGTCAGCCGCGCGATGTCGGTCACCGGCGACCAGCGCGTGAGCCGGGCGTCGACCGCATACAAGAGCTTCGGCGCGAGCGCTTCCTGCCTGCGCAGCTGCGCGTACCTGCTCGCCGCATCGATGCCGGGCATGATGTGGGAGGATACCGTACACTCCGCTGATCCTGCTGATCAGCGGAGATGAGCGCCCTGCGGTCCGGCCGCAGCCCGAGCAAGATCGCCGACATAACGCACATGGACATGGACTCGGTCATCGCTGACGTCGCATCGGCCGTGGGGCTGGCCGAGGGACGGTCCGGGGTGAGCGATGTCCTGCGGGCCATCGCCCGCAGCGAGCCGGTGGCCGTCCGGGACGTGAGCCGGATGGCCGAGCTGCCCGTGCCGATCGTGGCCGCGGTGTGCAACGAGCTGCGGCGCCGTGGCGTGGTCGACCGGGCCAGGCCGGTCCGGCTGACCCCGGCCGGCCGGGATCTGCTCGCCGCCCAGCACCCGGGCCTGAGCGGGGCGTGCCCGGACTGCGACGGCAGCGGGCTGGTCGTCCCCGAGTCGCTGGCCGGCCTGGCCGCCACGCTGGACCGCGCGGCGGCCGGGGCGCCGGGGGCCAAGCCGGAGCTGGACCAGACGCACTGCACGGTCGCCACGAAGATCCGGCGGGTGCTGCGGATGCACGAGGCGGGAGCACTGCTCGGGCGGCGGATCCTGCTGCTCGGCGACGACGACCTGGTCTCGGTGGCCATCGCGGCCTTCGCCGCGGCGCTTGGGCTCGAGGCCGGGATCGAGCGGCTGACCGTCATCGACTCCGATCCCGACGTGCTGGCCTGGGCCGGTGATCAGATCTCGGCCACCGGCGTGGCCGCCGAGCTGGTCCGGCACGACCTGCGCCGTCCGCTGCCCAACGGCCTGGCCGGCGGATTCGACGTGGCCTGCACCGACCCGCCCTACACCGTCGCCGGGGCCGAGCTGTTCCTGTCCCGCGCGGTCACCGCGCTGGCCCCCGGGCCTGGCCGGCACGTGTTCTTCTCCTTCGGCGCGCGCAGGCCGGACGAGACCCTGCGGGCCCAGGAGCTGATCGGCTCCATGGGGCTGGCCGTCCGGGCGCTGTGGCCCGGCTTCAACGAGTACCTGGGCGCTGGCATCCTGGCCGGCACCAGCCACCTGTACCACCTGCGCACCACCGCCACCGCGCGGCCGCTGGTCGAGGGCGAGTTCTCCGGCCCGCTGTACACGGCCGAGGCCCGGGCGACCGCGGTCAGGCCCTACCGGTGCGCCCGCTGCAAGGAGGTGCACCAGGTCGGCCCGGGCGGCCGGTGGCCGCGGATCGCCGCGCTGCAGGCGGCCGGGTGCCCGCAGTGCGGCGGCACGGTGTTCCGGCCGATGCCCCTGCAGGCACGATCACGGGCCACGGGGGCAGCAGCGGGATGAGCGGAGACGCAGGCCTTGACCGGCCCGGATACCTGATACGGGCGGCCCGGGCGGCCGATCTCGACGCGATCGCCTGCTTCGAGGTAGAGATCGCGCAGGTGTCGTTCGGCGACGAGGCCGTCACCGACGCCGGGCTGCATCGCAGGCGGGTCGGCAGCGCGCTGGGCAAACCCGGGGAGATCACGCTGGTCGCCGCGGCCGAGACCGCTCCGGACCAGCCGGTCGGATGGGCCTGGCTGTCCGGCCGGACAAACTCGCTGACCGGGGCGCGGTACGGGAACTTCAGGTCGCTGGCCGTCGCCGACGTGCCCGGCCGGAGCCAGATCGGCGAGCTGCTCCTGGCCGAGGTACTGCGGGCGGCCGACCACGCCGGGCTGCGCCAGCTGACCGGCAAGGTGCACGCGAGGAACCTCGGCATGCGCGCGCTGTACCGGAAGTTCGGGTTCGAGGCCACGCACGTCACGATGGAGAAGCGGGCGGAAGGCAACCGGCCATGATGGTGAAGTGCGTGATCTGGGACCTCGACAACACGCTGCTGTCCGGGGTGTACCTGGAGTCGGGGTCACAGCCGCCACCGCCCGACCCGGCCATGCTCGCCGTGGCCGCCGAGCTGCGCGACCGTGGCATCATCCACGCGATCGCCAGCAGGAACCCCCCGGAGGCGGCCCAGTACGCGGAGCGGGCCACCGGCCTGGAGTTCGCGGCCGCCGAATGCGGCTGGGACCGCAAGTCGGACGCCGTGCGGCGGATCATCGCGGACCTGGGCATGGCCCCCGACGCGGTGGCGTTCGTGGACGATGACCTCTACGAGCGGGCGGAGGTCTCGTTCCGCGTGCCGGAGGCGCTGGTGCTGTCCCCGGAGGACATGGCCGACGCCGCCGGCTGGCCGGAGTTCAGTCCCGCGACGGTAACGGCCGAGGCGCGCCGCCGCGGCGAGATGTACACCGAGCGGCGGCGCCGACAGCAGGAGGCGCGAGCGTTCGCCGGGTCCAGGGACGAGTTCCTGCGGTACTGCGGCACCGAGGTGACGATCGCCCCGGCCACGGCCGCCGACGTGCCGCGCCTGCACGAGCTGTCGGTGCGCACGCATCAGTTCAACACGGCCGGCCAGGCCATGGCCGAGCCGGCGCTCCGGGCACTGGTCGGCTCCCCGGCGTACCGGGTCGCGGCCGTGCGCCTGTCCGACCGGTTCGGCGATGACGGAATGGTCGGCGGCTGCGTCGTGGAGACCGGCAGCGAGCGCACCTGGACGGTGCCGCTGCTGATGATGTCGTGCCGGGCCATGGGCCGCGGCGTCATCGAGGCGCTGCTGGCCTGGCTGGCCCGGTCGGCGGCCAGCGGCGGCGCGGCCGTGCTGGCCGTCCCGTGCCTGGTCAGCCCCCGCAACGTGCCGCTGCGGCTGGCCCTGGCCGGGTCCGGGTTCCGCGCCGCAGAAGGCGGCTCGCCGGACCAGCCCGTGGCCCTGTTCGCCCGGCCGGTGTCCGGGCCGCTGCCCGACCTGCCCGACTGGGTGCACGGCAACGGAGCCGACGGGGCGGCCGGGCCGTGAGCGGGAGCGAGGCACCGGAGGTCATCGGCGCGCTGCGCGAGATCCTGGCCCAGGCGACGGGGCGCGAGGAACTGCTCGGCGTCGGCGAGCAGGTGCCGCTGTTCGGCACGGGCGTGGGACTCGACTCGCTGGCCGGCACCCTGCTGCTGCGCGAGGTCCACCGCCGGTTCGGCGTGGACGTCGCCGGCGAGGATCTCAATCTCGACGCGCTGGCCACGCTCGGCACGCTGGCCGCGTTCATCGGCGAACGGACCGCGTGATCGATGGACCGGCGCCGGCGGGACATTCAGCGGCCGGCAGTACATTCAGAGGATGAGCGCGGTCTTCGCAGTCGATGCATGCCGGACGCCGGTGGGCAAGATCAAGGGAGCGCTGGCCGGGGTACGCCCGGACCATCTCACGGCGGACGTGATCCGGGCGCTGCTGGCCCGCAATCCGTGGCTCGACCCGGCGCAGGTCGACGACGTCTACTGGGGCGCGGCCAACCAGGCGGGCGAGGACAACAGGAACGTGGCGCGGATGGGCGTGCTGCTGGCGGGCCTGCCGGTCGAGATCCCCGGGGCCACGGTCAACCGGCTCTGCGGGTCGGGCATGGAGGCCATCTCCGGCGCCGCGCGGGCCATCGCGGCGGGTGACGCCGACATCTGCCTGGCGGGCGGGACCGAGTCGATGACCCGGGCCCCGTTCGTGCTGCCCCGGTCGGCCGACCCGTTTCCCCGCGACGCCGGGGTGGCCGACACCAGGCTCGGCTGGCGGCTGGTCAGCCCGTTGATGCAGCAGCTCTACCCGCCGATCAGCCTCGGCGAGACCGCGGAGAACGTCGCCGAGCGCTATGGAGTGGACCGGGACCGACAGGACGGGTTCGCGCTCCGGAGCCATCAGCGGGCCAGCTGCGCCGCTGCCGCCGGGGTGCTGGCCGAGGAGATCATCCCGGTGACGGCCCCGGGCGGCGAGGTGACCGCGGACGAGGGGATCAGGGCTGACCTGACCCTGGACGACCTGGCCTCGCGCAAGCCCGCGTTCCGCGCCGGCGGGACCGTGACCGGGGGTAACTCCTCGCCGCTGAACGACGGCGCGGCCGGCCTGCTGCTCATGTCCGAGCGAGCGGTGACCGCCGCCGGCGCCCGGCCGATGGCCAGGTACGCGGGCGCGGCCGCCGCCGGGGTGCACCCGGACTTCATGGGGATCGGCCCGGTACCCGCGATGACCCGGCTGCTGGCCCGGGCCGGCTGGCCGGTGGACGAACTCGGCCTGGTCGAGGTCAACGAGGCCTTCGCGGCGCAGGCCGTGGCGGTCATCGACGAGCTCAAGCTCGACCCGGACCTGGTCAACGTGAACGGCGGCGCGATCGCCATCGGCCATCCGCTCGGCTGCTCGGGGGCCAGGATCACCACCACGCTGCTGCACGAGTTCCGGCGTCGCTCGGTCGCGCGGGCCGCCGCGACGATGTGCATCGGCGTCGGCCAGGGCATCGCGACGCTGTGGGAGGCCCCGTAACCGCTGGGCCGTATCCTGGCCGCGAGTGAGCGGGCTGGGCGGGGAGCAGCGAGGCAGGATGGCAAAGGCAACGGCCGGGGACGTGGCCGCCAAGGACCCGCAGGCGCGGGTCGTTACCATTCCGAACGCCATCAGCGTGGCCCGTCTCGCTGGTGTCCCGGTGTTCCTGTGGCTGGTGCTCGGTCCCCGCAGCCAGGCCGGGGACTGGTGGGCCGTCGCGCTGCTGATCGCCGCCGGGCTGTCCGACTGGCTGGACGGCAAGATCGCCCGTGCCCTGAACCAGGAGAGCCGGCTCGGCCAGGTGCTCGACCCGGCGGCGGACCGCCTCTACATCGTGGCCACGGTGGCCGCGCTGGCCATCCGGGCGATCATCCCGTGGTGGCTGGTCGGCCTGCTCGCCGCGCGTGAACTGCTGCTCTTCGTGGTGCTCGCCGTGCTCCGCCGGCACTCCTACGGGCCGCTGCAGGTCAGCTTCGTGGGCAAGGCGGCCACCCTGGCCCTGCTCTACGCGTTCCCGCTGCTGTTCCTTGGTGCGCACACGGCCAGCTACTCCGAGACCGCCAGAATCGCCGGTTGGGCGTTTGCGATCTGGGGAAGTGCACTGTACTGGTGCGCCGCCCTGTTGTACGTGGAGCAGGCGCGACGCATACTGCGGGGGGAATCGGGGGGGCCGTTCCCCCGGGGAACCGCCGCGGGGGATCCGGAGAGTCGTCCCCCCGGGTACCCCCGGGGAAGTAGGGAGGCTGGGCCGCGGTGAAGGCTGTCGTGATGGCAGGCGGAGAGGGCACTCGGCTGCGCCCGATGACCGCCAACCAGCCGAAGCCCATGCTGCCAGTGGTCAACCGGCCGATCATGGAGCACGTGCTGCGGCTGCTGCGCCGGCACGGCTTCGACGAGACCGTGGTCACTGTGCAGTTCCTGGCCTCGATGGTGCGCAACTACTTCGGTGACGGCGAGGACTTCGGGATGAGCCTGCAGTACGCCACCGAGGAGACCCCGCTCGGCACCGCGGGCAGCGTGAAGAATGCGGAAGACGCGCTACGGGACCAGCCGTTTCTGGTCATATCGGGCGATGCCCTGACCGATATCGACCTATCCGAGCTTGTCCGCTTCCATAAGGACAGCGGCGCGCTGGTGACGGTCGGCCTGACCCGGGTACCCGATCCGCTGGAGTTCGGGATCGTCATCGCGGACGACGACGGGCGGATCCAGCGCTTCCTGGAGAAGCCCACCTGGGGGCAGGTGTTCTCGGACACCGTCAACACCGGCATCTACGTGATGGAGCCCGAGGTGCTCGCCGAGTTCCCGGCCGGCCAGGTCGCCGACTGGTCGGCTGACGTCTTCCCGCGGCTGCTCGAGCGCGGCGCGCCGCTGTACGGCTGCATCGCCGACGGTTACTGGGAGGACGTCGGCACGCATGAGAGCTACCTGAAGGCCCAGGCCGACGTGCTGGCCGGCCGGGTCCAGGCGGAAATTGACGGGTTCGAGGTCTCACCGGGGGTCTGGGTCGCCGAGGGCGCCGAGGTCGACCCGGATGCGGCGCTCAGCGGGCCGCTCGCGATCGGGGACTACGCCAAGATCGAGGGTGGCGCCCAGCTGCGCGAGTACACCGTCGTCGGCAGCAACGTGGTGGTCAAGGAAGGCGCGTTCCTGCACCGCGCCGTCGTGCACAGCAACGTCTACGTCGGCATCGGCGTTACCCTGCGCGGCTGCGTGATCGGCAAGAACACGGACGTGATGCGCTCGGCCAGGATCGAGGAGTCCGCGGTGGTCGGGGACGAGTGCGTGATCGAGCCCGAGGCGTACCTGTCCGCGGGCGTCAAGGTCTACCCGTTCAAGACCATCGAGGCCGGCGCCGTGGTGAACGCCAGCGTGATCTGGGAGTCCCGCGGCCAGCGCACGCTGTTCGGCCCGCGCGGGGTATCCGGCCTCGTCAACGTGGAGATCACCCCGGAGCTGTGCGTCCGGCTCGCGAGTGCCTACGCGACCACGCTGAAGAAGGGCACGACCGTCACCACGTCCCGTGACGTGTCGCGGGCCGCCCGGGCGCTGAAGCGCGCGGTGCACGGCGCGCTCAACGCGAGCGCCATCAACGTGGTCGACCTGGAGGCCCAGCCGCTGCCCGTGGCCAGGTTCGAGACCGCGCGCAGCGAGTACAGCGGGGGGATCGCGCTGCGCACCACACCGGGAGATCCCCAGTCCATCGACATCATCTTCCTGGACTCCGACGGCGCCGACATGTCGCAGACCGCGCAGCGCAAGCTGGAGCGGGTCTTCTCCAGGCAGGAGTACCGGCGCGCGTTCCCGGGCGAGATCGCCGAGCTGACCTACCCGCCGCGCGTGGTGGAGGCTTACACCCACGCGCTGCTGCGCGGTATCGACATGAACGGCGTCCGCGGCGCCGGCCTGAAGGTCGTCGCCGACTGCGCCGGCGGCACCGCGTCGCTGGTGCTGCCCGGGCTGCTCGGCCGGATCGGCGTGGACGTGCTGACCGTCAACAACCGGCTCGACGAGGCGTCACCGACGCAGTCGCTGGCCCAGGTCCGCGCCGGGATGCACCGGCTCGCCGAGCTCGTCTCGTCGTCGCGTGCCGACTTCGGCGTCCGGTTCGACCCGGTCGGGGAGCGCATCACCCTGGTCGACGACAAGGGCGCCCTGGTCAGCGACGAGCGGGCGCTGCTCGTCGTGCTCGATCTGATCGCCGCCGAACGGCGGGCCGGCCAGGTCGCGCTGCCGGTGACCACCACCAGGGTGGCCGAGCGGGTATCCCGGTTCCATAAGGTCCAGGTGACCTGGACGCCCACCTCGCTGCACGGGATCTATGAGGCCACGGCCGCCGAGGACGTCATCTTCGCGGCGGACGGCCGCGGCGGCTTCGTGATGCCCGAGTTCTCCCGCTCCATCGACGGGATCGCGGCGTTCGCCCGGTTGCTCGGCCTGGTCGCGAGGACGAGGCTGACGCTCAGCCAGATCGATGCCAGGATCCCGGTCGCGCACCTGCTCAAGCGCTCCATGCCGACCCCGTGGGCGGCCAAGGGGAGCGTGATGCGGACCGTTGTGGAGGCGGCCGGTCAGCGCAAGATCGACACCACCGACGGGGTCCGCGTGGAAGAGCCCGACGGCGGCTGGATCCTCGTCCTGCCCGACCCGTCCGACGCGGTCACCCATCTGTGGGCCGAGGGAACCGATGGTGATTCGGCGCAGGCCCTGCTCGACCAGTGGGCCGCGGTGGTGGCCGACGCCGGGCGCTGAGCCCGGTTCGCCTGGTCCTGGCCGCGGCGGCGGGCGCAGAGTGACGGCGCGAAGGCGCCCGGCGTGAGAGAATCGCTGAATTGCAAGTAGCGGTGGCGCGTCGGAGGTGCGGCCAGGATGTGGCGTAGGCGGCGCGAGAAGGCGCGTGCGGGAGCCGCGCGACCGGACGCCACCGCGCCAGGGGGCACCGGGACCGGGCGGGGGCGGCGTGCGTGGCGCATGGACCGGCGCGGTGCGGCGCGGGTAGCGTTGACTCCACCAGCGGAGTTCTCGCGGCGAACCACCCAGCGGGCTGACATGGTTCCCGCCCCCGCCGAATGGTCGGCGAATGGGAGGCTAGGCAGGAACATGGCCAGCGTGTACTGCATCAGGTGCGGTCAGGAGAACCCGGAGGGGGCGCGCTTCTGTTCGCAGTGCGGGAACCCGCTCGCTCGCGGTTCTGGTGAGGGCACGACGGAGACCACGTCCATCATTTCCCTCGGCGGTACCGACTCGGGCGATGCGGAGTTCGGCGACGAGTCCGTCGCCGATACCGCGACCCTGGACACCCTCCCGGCCGGGACGGCACTGCTGGTCGTGCGGCGCGGGCCGAACGCGGGCAGCCGGTTCCTGCTGGACAGTGACCTCACGCTGGTCGGCCGCCATCCGGCTAGCGACATCTTTCTTGACGACGTGACCGTCTCGCGGCGGCATGCCGAGTTCTACCGTTCGGGCAACCGCTTCACCGTGCGCGACGTAGGCAGCCTCAACGGCACCTACGTAAACCGGGAACGGATCGAGGAGACCGACCTGACCGGCGGCGACGAGGTGCAGGTGGGCAAGTTCCGCCTGGTATTCCTGCTCGGCCCGCGCTCGCAGGCGGAGTTTGGCGGCGGCGGCGCCCAGGTCGGGGGTTGACATCCTCCCCGCCGGGGATGGCGGGGATTTCAACCTCTACGCGGAGAGGGGCAGAGGTTGAGGTTGAAGCAGTTCCGGTCCGGCCTGACGGCCGGAGTCTGGCCGCCGCGAACCCGATGAGCGCGCAGCCTGCTCGGGCGTACCTCGGCATCGGCGAGGTGATAGCCCGCCTCCGCGGTGAGTTTCCTGAGGTCAGCGTGTCCAAGATCCGGTTCCTGGAGTCGGAGGGCCTGATCGAGCCGGCGCGTTCGCCATCGGGGTACCGCAGGTTCGACGAAGCCGACGTCGAGCGGCTGCGCTACATCCTGACCGCCCAGCGCGATCAGTACCTGCCGCTGCGGGTAATCAAGGAGCGGCTGCCGCCGCCACCGGACGGCGGTGCCGCCCCGGCCCAGGAGGGCCCGGCCCCGGGCGCGGGCGGGAAGGGAAGCTCGCTGAGCCGGCGTGAACTTCTGGCCGCCGCCGGTATCGACGAGAAGCAGCTGGCCGAGCTGGAGACGTTCGGACTGGTCCGGCGGGTCGGCCGGGCCTACGGGCGGGACGCGCTCCAGGTCGCGTCCGCCGCGGCCGTGCTGGCCGGGTACGGCGTTGAGCCGCGGCACCTGCGGGCCGTCCGGGCGGCGGTTGAGCGTGAGATGTCGTTCATCGAGCAGGTGGTCGCGCCCACGCTGCGGCAGCGCAACCCGGGGGCCAGGGAGCAGGCGGGCCGGACGGCGCACGAGATAGCGGCGGTGACGATGCGGCTGCATGGAGCGCTCGTCGAGGCGGCCCTGGCCGAGGCCGGGTTTCCTGTCGGTGGCCTTGACCAGCCCGCGGCTGGGTATGGCGGTCCTGCGGGAGGCACCAGTGCGTGACGCCGGCCGCGAACCGTACCCGCCACCGGGATTTCCTCGCCCATGCAATCGGGGCGCGGGCGGGCACGCCCCGATAGCGGGTGTACGTTGACAAAGGGAGTGCCCTTTGAGCAGGGGCCGGAAGTAGTGAGGCAGCGCGCCAGGCGCACGTGAGGACGGAGCCGTCGTGAGGCAGATGGAGGTCGTAGGCGTCCGGGTCGAGATGCCCACGAACCAGCCCATCGTCCTGCTGAAAGAGACGCAGGGGGAGAGGTACTTGCCGATATGGATCGGCCCGATGGAGGCGACGGCCATCGCCTACGCCCAGCAGGGCCTCGTGCCAGTGCGGCCGCTGACCCATGACCTGCTGCGAGACATCCTGGAGGCCCTGGACGTCCAGCTTCGGACGGTGAACATCACCGCGCTGCGGAACGGGACGTTCTTCGCCGACCTCATCTTCTCGAACGGCAAGGAGGTCAGCGCGCGACCGTCGGACTCGATTGCCCTGGCCCTGCGGACCGGCGCCACGATCTTCGCGGCCGACGAGATCCTCGAGGAAGCGGGGATCGCGATCCCCGATGAGCAAGAAGACGAGGTCGAAAAGTTCCGTGAGTTCCTCGACACGATCACTCCAGAGGACTTCGGCCGCGCCACCTGAGCACCTGGTCCCGGGGGATGGTTTGTCGTGACTCATTACTGTTACCGCGACGCGCCGCGGGAGATCGTTGACGACCTCGGCGCGGCCGGCCTACGGTTCGAGACGAGTACCCAGGGACTCCTGGTCCCGGGCCGGAGGTGCACGTGGCGGTAATCAAGGGCAAGGGCCAGTCGGCGGGCGCGCGCGGCGACTTGGCCACCAGCGCCGGGACCGGTCACGCCAGCATTTCCTCCGCCGACGAGCAGGGCCTGCTGTTCGGTGACGAGGTCACGGCGAGCCCCGAGGACGTGGGCTACCGGGGCCCGACGGCCTGCACCGCGGCCGGGATCACCTACCGCCAGCTTGACTACTGGGCCAGGACCGGCCTGGTCGAGCCCAGCGTCCGCGCGGCCAGCGGTTCCGGATCCCAGCGGCTCTACGGCTTCAGGGACATCCTCACGCTCAAGGTCGTCAAGCGGCTGCTCGACACCGGCATCTCGCTGCAGCAGATCAGGGCGGCAGTCACCTTCCTGCGCGAGCAGGGGCCAGGCGACATCCCGCAGGTCACGCTCATGAGCGATGGCGCGAGCGTTTACGCGTGCACGTCCGCCGACGAGGTCGTGGACCTGCTGCAGGGCGGCCAGGGGGTGTTCGGGATCGCGCTCGGCCGGGTCTGGCAGGAGGTCGAGGGGACGCTCGCCGATCTTCCCGCCGAGCGGGCCGAGGATGCCGGGCCCGCGGTAGCCGGGGGCCGTCCCGTCTCGGCGTCGGCCAGCGCGGACGAGCTGGCCCGCCGCCGGGTGCGCAAGACCGGCTAGCTGGCCCGGCTAGTCGATCCTGCAAGTCGATCCCTGGCGCGCGGCAGCGCGGAGCCCGTTGAGCCGCGGGCTAGGCGTTATTTCCGATTAAGGTGACGGGCGTGGCAGCGACCATAGCCGTGCGGGACCTGCGGAAGGCCTACGGTCCGGTCAAGGCGGTAGACGGGGTCAGCTTCGAGGTTCAGCAGGGTGAGTTCTTCGGGATCCTGGGACCGAACGGGGCGGGCAAGACCACGGCGCTCGAGATCGTCGAGGGCCTGCGCCAGGCGGACGGCGGGACGGTGAGCGTGCTGGGCCTGCCCGCCTGGCCGCGCAATCCGGCCCTGCTGCCGAGGATCGGGGTCCAGCTGCAGTCGTCGGCGTTCTTCGAGCGGCTCACCGCCCGGGAGCAGCTGCAGACCTTCGCGCTGCTCTACAAGATCCCGGCGCACCGGGCGGACGCGATGCTCGGCGTCGTGGGGCTCGAGGATCAGGCGGGCACCCGGACCGAGAAGCTGTCCGGCGGCCAGGCCCAGCGGCTGTCGATCGCGTGCGCCCTGGTGCACGACCCGGAGGTGCTGTTCCTCGACGAGCCGACCGGAGCGCTCGACCCGCAGGCCCGGCGGAACCTGTGGGATCTGCTGCGGCAGATCAGCGCGGAGGGCCGCACCGTGGTGCTGACCACGCACCACATGGACGAGGCGGAGACGCTCTGCGACCGGGTGGCGATCATGGACCACGGCGTGGTGCTCAGGGACGGCCCGCCGGCCGCGCTGGTCCGCGAGCTCGACCAGCCGCTGCGGATCAGCGTGGAATCCGGCCTGCTGCCGGCCGATGCCGCCCGGGCGCTGGCCGGCGGTGGGACGGCCCCGGACGGCGTGACCGACGACGGGGTGTCGCTCACGATCGCCACCCGGGAGCCCGCCGCGGTGCTCGCCGGGCTCGCCGACCGCGGGGCCCTGGCCGGCCTGCGGGTGTCCGGCGCCACCCTGGAGGACGTGTTCCTGCACCTGACCGGGCGAGAGTACCGCGGATGAGCACGGACGCGTTCCGCAGCCTGTCCGTGGCCATGTTCCGCGGCTTCGTCAGGGACCGGGTGGCGATGGTGTTCTCGATCTTGATCCCGGTGCTGTTCCTGCTGCTGTTCGGCTCGATCTACAAGGACTCGGGCACGCCGCGGGTCAGCGTGGTCGAGGTCGGCCGGGTCAGCCTGCTGGACCAGGCCATCGCGGGCAGCCACGGCCAGCTGGGCAAGGTGGTGAGCGTCACCAGGAGCGGCAGCCTGGCCAAGGCGCTCCAGGACGTCCGGGCCGGCACGGACGACGCCTTCGTGCGCCAGCAGGGCAGCGCCCTGATCGTGCGCTACTCGATCGCCGACCCGGTCACCGCCGGCGTCGTCCAGGCCGTGTTCTCATCGATCGTGCAGCAGGCCAACCAGGCGGCGGCCGGGCGGCCCGCCGTGTTCCAGCTGAGCACCGGACAGGTCGAGGACAGATCGCTGAAGGCCATCCAGTACCTCGCGCCCGGGCTGCTCGGCTGGGCGATCGCCTCGGGGGCGACGTTCGGCGCGGCGATCACGCTGGTGAGCTGGCGGCAGAACAAGCTGCTGCGCCGGCTCCGGCTCGCGCCGGTGAGCACCGGCTCGGTGGTCACCGCGCGGATCGGGGTCAGCCTGGTCGTCGCGATGATCCAGCTTGTGCTGTTCCTGGCCATAGCCACCCGGCCGTATTTCGGGCTGCGGCTCACCGCGTCCTGGTGGATGGCGATCCCGGTAGTGGCGGCCGGGACGCTGGCGTTCATGTCGATCGGCCTGCTCACCGGCGCGATCGCGAAGACGCAGCAGGCGGCGACGGCGATCGCCAACCTGATCATCCTGCCGATGGCGTTCCTCGGCGGCGCGTTCATCCCGCTGGACTTCGCCCCGGCCTGGATCCGCGAGGTGTCCTACCTGATGCCGCTGCGCTACCTGGTCACCGGGATGCAGAACGTGCTGGCCCGCGGCGAGGGACCCGGCTCAGCGCTGCCGGCCATCGGCATCTTGCTCGGCCTCACCGTGGTGCTGACGCTGATCTCCGTCCGGGTGTTCCGCTGGGACGACATCTGACCGGCGCCCAGGTCACCGGGGCTCGCGACACGGCGGCCACTGCGGCGATCCTGGGCCGCGGCCCGAGTCTGCTCGGGTAGGCTCGGGTGCGCTGACGACACCGCCCGGGAGAGTCCCCGCACAGCCAGCTGCGGGGCGCCGAAGGGGCAACATCCCCGGAACCTCTCAGGCATCAGGGACCGGGCGGGACAAGCGGCTCTGAAACCTGCGCGTCGACGCGGCGACAGAGGGGGACTCCGGCTAACAGCATCGGGCGACCCGGCGATGGGCCGCCGAGGAGGCTCCCATGAAGTTCGCGCAGCGCCATATCGGGCCGTCCGAGGACGACCAGGCGCAGATGCTCAAGACCGTCGGCCACGCGTCGCTCGACGAGCTCACCTCGGCGGCGCTGCCCGCGGGTCTCGCCGCCGACCGGGAGCTGAGCCTGCCCGGGCCGCTGACCGAGGAGCAGGCGCTGGCCGAGCTGCGCCGCCTGGCTGGCCGCAATCAGGTCCTCACCTCCATGATCGGCCTGGGCTACTACGACACGGTGACCCCGGCCGTAATCCGCCGTAACCTGCTCGAGAACCCGGCCTGGTACACCGCGTACACGCCGTATCAGCCGGAGATATCCCAGGGCCGCCTGGAGGCGCTGCTCAACTTCCAGACCATGGTCGAGGACCTCACCGGGCTGCCGGTGGCCGGCGCGTCCATGCTGGACGAGGCGACCGCCGCCGCCGAGGCGATGACCATGGCCAGGCGGGTGGCGGGGAAGGGCCGGGTCTTCCTGGCCGACGCCGACTGCCTGCCGCAGACCCTGGCGGTGCTGGCCACCAGGGCCGAGCCGCTCGGCATCGAGCTGGTCACCGCCGAGGTCAGCCCCGAGCTGATCGCCGCGCAGCCGGACGGGGAGCTGTTCGGCGTGCTGCTGCAGTACCCGGGAGCCAGCGGGGCGGTCCGCGACCTCGCGCCAGCGATCGAGGCGGCGCGGGCCAGGGGCGCGGTGACCGCGGTGGCCGCCGATCTGCTGGCGCTGACCCTGCTCCGGCCGCCGGGGGAGCTCGGCGCGGACATCGCGGTCGGCACCACGCAGCGGTTCGGCGTGCCGATGGGCTTCGGCGGGCCGCACGCGGGCTACATCTGCGTCCGCGACGCCCTGAAGCGGCAGCTGCCCGGCCGCCTGGTCGGCGTCTCGGTGGACGCGGACGGCCACCCGGCGTACCGGCTCGCCCTGCAGGCCCGCGAGCAGCACATCCGCAGGGAGAAGGCGACGAGCAACATCTGCACGGCGCAGGTGCTGCTGGCCGTGATCGCGGCGATGTACGCCGCCTACCACGGCCCGGACGGGCTGACCGCGATCGCCAGGCGGGTGCACCGCCAGGCCGCCGTCCTGGCAGGGACGCTGCGCGAGCAGGGACTGGTGGCGGAGGCCGGCGAGTTCTTCGACACGGTCCGGGTGCTGCTGCCCGGGGCCGCGGCCGAGGCGGTGGCCCGGGCCCGGGCGGCCGGCTACAACCTGCACCAGGCCGGACCGGACGCGGTGCAGGTCGCCTGCGACGAGACCACGACCGACGCCCATCTCCGCGCGGTGGCCGGGGCGCTGGCCGGCCGCGACGTCGAGCTGGCCGCCGACCCTCCGGACGCGCTGCCCGAGGCGCTGCGGCGGGACAGCGATTTCCTCACCCACCCCGTGTTCCACATCCACCGCAGCGAGACCGCGATGCTGCGGTACCTGCGGCGCCTGGCCGACTTCGACATCGCGCTGGACCGGTCGATGATCCCGCTCGGCTCCTGCACCATGAAGCTGAACGCGGCCGCCGAGATGGAGCCGATCAGCTGGCCGGAGTTCGCTGGGCTGCACCCGTTCGCCCCGGCCGAGCAGGCCGCGGGCTACCTGGAGCTGATCGGCGGGCTGCAGGACGCGCTGGCCGAGATCACCGGCTACGACGCGGTGTCGCTGCAGCCCAACGCGGGCTCGCAGGGGGAGCTCGCCGGGCTGCTCGCCATCCGGCACTATCTCGACTCCCGCGGCGAGCCCGGCCGCGACGTGTGCCTGATCCCGGAGTCGGCGCACGGGACCAACGCGGCCAGCGCGGTCCTGGCCGGCCTGCGGGTGGTCGTGGTCAAGTGCGGCTCGGACGGCGCGATCGACGTGGGCGACCTGCGCGCCAAGCTGGACGCGCACGCCGGGAGCGTCGCCGCGATCATGCTGACCTACCCGTCCACCAACGGCGTGTTCGAGGAAACCGTCGGCCAGGTATGCGAGGAAGTGCACACCGCTGGGGGCCAGGTCTACGTGGACGGCGCGAACCTGAACGCCCTGGTCGGGCTGGCCCGGCCCGGCACGTTCGGCGCCGACGTGTCGCACCTGAACCTGCACAAGACGTTCTGCATCCCCCATGGCGGAGGCGGCCCCGGGGTCGGCCCGGTCGCGGTCCGTGCCCACCTGGCGGATTTCCTTCCCTCCCACCCCGCGCTGCCCGCGCCGCCGGGTCCTGGCCGGGTCGGCCCGGTCGCCGCGGCCCCGTACGGGTCGGCCGGGATCCTGCCGATCTCCTGGGCTTACGTCCGGATGATGGGGGCCGAGGGGCTGCGCCGGGCCACTGGCGTGGCCATCCTGGCCGCCAACTACGTGGCCAGGCGCCTGGATCCGCACTTCCCCGTGCTGTACACCGGCCGCGACGGCCTGGTCGCCCACGAGTGCATCCTGGACCTGCGGCCGGTGACCAGCCAGACCGGGATCACCGCCGAGGACGTGGCCAAGCGGCTCATCGACTACGGCTTCCACGCGCCCACGATGTCATTCCCCGTGGCCGGCACGCTGATGGTCGAGCCGACCGAGAGCGAGGACCTGGCCGAACTGGACAGGTTCTGCGATGCCATGATCGCGATCCGGCAGGAGATCGCGAAGGTCGCCTCGGGCGAGTTCGACGCCCAGGACAACCCGCTGAAGAACGCGCCGCACACGGCGGCCATGCTGATCGCCGCGGACTGGCCGCACCCCTACGAGCGGGAACTGGGCGGCTACCCGGCGCCGGGCGACCGGCGGGCCAAGTACTGGCCGCCGGTCCGCCGGATCGACCAGGCCTACGGCGACCGCAACCTGGCGTGCGCCTGCCCGCCGCCGTCGGCGTTCGAGTACTGACCAGCGACAGGGAGGCTGGCATGAAGGTGATCAGCGGTGCCGGGCAGTTCACGCCGCCGGCCGGCCGGGAAAAGAATCACTGGGTCGAGCACCTGAGCGTTGCCGACCTGAGCGTTGGCACCTACTCGGTCCCGCGCGGCGGCGTGGACGACCAGGTGCCGCACACCGAGGATGAGATCTACGTCGTGACCGCTGGCCGGGCCGTGCTGCAGGCCGAAGGGGACAGCGCCCAGGTCAGTCCGGGATCGGTGATCTACGTGGCCGCGGGTGAAAGGCACAGGTTCACCGACGTGGCTGAGGACCTGGCGGCGGTGGTGCTGTTCGCCCCGGCCGAGGGCACCAGGAGCCCGGCCTCCTAGCTAGTCGCGCTGGCCCGCCGGTATCGTGCGCCCCTTCCACTGCCCGCCCCGGCCGAGGTGGTAGCGGCGGGCCGAGTCGGCGGTCATCGCCGCGTAAAGGACGGCGATCAGCGGCAGGCCGGGTGCCCGCCACGGTGAGAGGCGGTATAGCCGCAGTATCGGGATGTAGCTGACCGTCATGATCGCCCAGCCGGCCAGCCCCGCCGCGGCCAGCCCCGCGGCGGCCGGGCCGCCGCCGGCCGCCAGCCAGGCCAGCCCGCCGAGCGCGGCGGCCGGGGGCAGGGCATAGAGCCACAGCAGGCCGGCCAGCGTGCCGGCCAGCGCCACGGGCGAGTAGCGCAGCTGCGTGTAGGCGCTCCGGGCGATCATGTCCCACAGCCCCGACAGGCGCGGGTAGGGCCTGATGCTGGTGACGCTCGTGGTGAGCCCGAGCCAGCAGCGCGCCGACACCGGCGGGTTCTTCAGCAGCCGGCCGAGCGCCACGTCGTCGATGCGGGCGCCGCGGATCCGCTCCAGGCCGCCCGCGGCGGCCAGGGCGCTGCGGCGCACCAGCATGCATCCGCCCGCGGCCGCCGCGGTGCGCGCGCCGGGCCGGTTGACCCGCCGGAACGGGTAGAGCTGAGCGAAGAAGTAGACGAATGCGGGGACCAGCAGCCGCTCCCACAACGTGCCGGCCCGCAGCAGCGCCATCTGCGAGACGATCCCGCGGTCGTCTCCTTCGGCCGCCCGCACCAGGGCCGTGACGGTGCCGGGCGCATAGCCGATGTCGGCGTCGGTGAACAAGACGTACCGGACCTCACCTGCGGCGCGAACCCCCTGCTCCATGGCCCAGACCTTGCCGGCCCAGCCGGGCGGGGTCCGGCGGCCGGGGACGATGCAAAGCCGTTCCCGGCCGGCCGCTTCGCGGCCGAGGGCCGTGCTGGCCTCGGGGGGCGGCCCCCCCAGACCCCCCCGAGCGGCCGCTTCGCGCCCGATGTCAAGGGCGACCTCGGACGTCTGGTCCGAGCTGTCGTCGTCGACGAGCACGACGCGGAAGGCGCCGGGGTAATCCTGGGCGAGCAGCGTCGGCAGCGTGTCAGGCAGCGCCGCGGCCTCGTTCCTGGCGGGCACGACCGCCGTCACGCTGGGCCAGGCCGCCGGGTCGCCGCCCGCGGGCGGCAGCCGCTGATCGGTGCGCCAGTAACCGCCGTGACCGGCCAGCAGGTACGCCCACGTGATCGCGGCGGCGGCGCAGGCGGCAGCGACTATCGGCACCGGCACAGCGTGGCACACCGAGGCGGCCGGCGGCGCGCATAGAGTTGCTGCGTGGCAGATCCGGCGAAGTACCGGCCGGCCCCGGGCTCGATTCCCGAGTCGCCGGGCGTCTACCGGTTCCGCGACGAGCGCGGCCGTGTCATCTACGTCGGGAAGGCCAAGAACCTGCGGTCCCGGCTGAATTCCTACTTCGCCGACTTCGTCGGGCTGCATCCGCGCACGCAGTCCATGCTGCGGTCGGCATCCGCGGTGGACTGGACCGTGGTCGCGACCGAGGTCGAGGCACTCCAGCTGGAGTACTCGTGGATCAAGGAATTCGATCCCCGGTTCAACGTCAGGTACCGCGACGACAAGAGCTATCCGTACCTCGCCGTCACCATGGACGAGGAGTACCCGAGGGTCATGGTGATGCGGGGCGCGAAACGACGCGGGGTGCGGTATTTCGGCCCTTACTCGCATGCCTGGGCGATCAGGGACACGGTGGACACGCTACTGCGGGTGTTTCCGGTTCGTACCTGCTCGACCGGGGTGTTCAAGCGGGCCGGCCAGATCGGCCGGCCCTGCCTGCTCGGCTACATCGGCAAGTGCTCGGCGCCGTGCGTTGGCCGGATCGATGCCTTGTCGCACCGGCACCTGGCCGAGGAGTTCTGCGACTTCATGGCCGGGCAGACCGGCAGGTTCACCCGGCGGCTGGAGGCCGAGATGCGCCGCGCCTCCGACGCCGAGGAGTACGAGCGGGCCGCGCGGCTGCGCGACGACATCCAGGCCCTGCACCGGGCACTGGAGAAGCAGGCGGTGGTGCTCGGCGACGGCACCGACTGCGATGTCATCGCGCTGGCCGAAGACCAGCTTGAGGCGGCCGTGCAGGTGTTCTACGTGCGCGGCGGACGGGTCCGCGGGCAGCGGGGCTGGGTGGTCGACAAGGTCGAGGAGATCACGGCCGGGGAACTTGTGGAACAGTTCCTCGGCCAGGTCTACGGTGACGACCCGGCGTCAGGTTCGGGAGCCGAGGGCGGCGGGCGGGTGCCGCGCGAGGTGCTCGTTCCCGTGCTGCCGCCGGCCGCCGGAGCGGTCGAGGAATGGCTCGCCGCGCGGCGCGGCGGGCGGGTCAGCCTCCGGGTGCCGCAGCGAGGAGACAAGAAGGCGCTGCTCGAGACCGTCGCGAGGAACGCGGCCGAGGCGCTGACCCTGCACAAGACCAAGCGCGCCAGTGACCTGACCACGCGCAGCCGCGCGATGCACGAGATCCAGGAGGCGCTGGGTCTCGACGAGGCGCCACTGCGGATCGAGTGCTACGACGTGTCCAACCTGCAGGGAACCCACGTCGTGGCGTCCATGATCGTTTTTGAGGACGGCCTGGCCCGCAAGTCGGAGTACCGCAGGTTCAGCATCCGCGGCGTGGACGGCACCGACGATGTCGCGTCCATCCACGAAGTCATCTCCCGCAGGTTCCGGCGCTATCTCGAGGAACGGGAAGCCACCGGCGAGCTCGACGTCCTCGGTGACCGGGCCGAGGACGAGCCCGGGCACGGGGTGAATCTGCCCGCGCGGCGCAAGTTCGCCTATCCGCCGAACCTCGTGGTCATCGACGGCGGGCCGGCCCAGGTGGCTGCGGCGGCCCGGGCCCTTGACGAGCTTGGCATCGACGATGTCGCTGTCTGCGGACTGGCCAAGCGCCTCGAGGAGGTCTGGCTGCCCGGCGAGGACGGCCCGGTGATCATGCCGCGGACCAGCGAGGGCCTGTACCTGCTGCAGCGCGTGCGGGACGAAGCCCACAGGTTCGCGATCGCTTACCACAGGAAGAAGAGGTCGGCGGCGCTCACGACCAGCGAGCTCGACGCCGTTCCCGGGCTCGGGCCGGCCAGGAAGGCGACGCTGCTCCGGCATTTCGGCTCCGTTCGCAGGATCGCGGGGGCTAGCGTGGCTGAGATAGCCTGCCTGCCCGGCATCGGGCCGCGGATCGCCGAGACGGTCGCGGCGGCCCTGCGCCCAGGGGATCCGGGGAGCCCCGGGTCGGCGACGGTCAACGTGAGCGGAGCAGGGGAGGTGGGTGGGGCGCGATGAGTCCGGATAGGCCAGCGGGTCCGGACGCCACCGGGCCCCAGATCGTCATCATCACCGGCATGTCGGGCGCCGGCCGGAGTACGGCGGCGAAGTCACTCGAGGACCTTGACTGGTTCGTGGCCGACAACCTGCCGCCGGACCTGCTGCCGACCATGCTGGATCTGGCCGGGCGCGCCCAGGGCGCGGTGCCCAGGATCGCGGCCGTCGTCGATGTCCGCAGCCGCGCGTTCACCACCGACCTGAAGTCCGTCATCGGTGATCTGGAAGCCCGGGGCGCTCGGCCCTACGTCGTGTTTCTCGAGGCCAGCGACGAGACTCTGGTCCGCAGGTTCGAGAACGTCCGCCGCCCGCATCCGCTGCAAGAGGGCGCCCGGGTGGTCGACGGCATCGCCGCCGAGCGGGAGCTGCTGCAGGGGGTCCGCGGCGAGGCCGATCTCGTGCTGGACAGCTCCCGGCTCAACGTGCACGAGCTGCGGGCCAGGATGCGGGACACCTTCGGCGGCGACGCGGACACCGCGCTGCGCGTGAACGTCGTGTCGTTCGGATTCAAGTACGGGCTGCCGGTCGATGCCGACATGGTCGCGGACTGCAGGTTCCTGCCGAACCCGCACTGGGTCGCCGATCTCGCCCCGCTGACCGGCCAGGACGAGGATGTCAGGGAGTACGTTCTCGGCCAGCCGGGCGCATCCGAGTTCCTCGGCGCCTACGTCGAGGCGGTGCGCGTGACCCTGGCCGGCTACCAGCGCGAGGGAAAGCACTTCGTGATGCTGGCGGTGGGATGCACCGGCGGGAAGCACCGGAGTGTCGTGATGGCCGAGCAGATCGCCGCCCGGCTGGCCGGCTCCGGGGCAACCGTGCGGGTGGTGCACAGGGACCTCGGGCGCGAGTGAGGGGCGGGATGACAGATCGCTCGGGCATTGGGCCGGGAACCGTGCCGGAGATACTGTCCGCGGTCCCCGCGGGGCGCCCGCTGAGCCGCAAAGTGGTGGCGCTCGGCGGGGGCCATGGCCTGTTCGCCTCGCTGTCCGCGTTGCGCAGGGTCACCCGCCAGCTGACCGCCGTGGTGACGGTGGCCGACGACGGGGGCTCGAGCGGCAGGCTGCGCAAGGAGTTCGGCGTTCTGCCGCCGGGGGACCTGCGGATGGCCCTGGCCGCGCTGTGCGGGGACGATGCGTGGGGTACGACCTGGAGTCGCGTTGTGCAGCACCGGTTCACCGGCGAGGCCGAGCTCGGCGGACACGCGGTGGGCAACGTCCTGATCGTGGCGCTCTGGGAGCTCCTGGGCGACACGGTGCAGGGCCTGGACTGGGTCGGGCGCCTGCTCGGGGCGCACGGCCGGGTGCTGCCGATGGCCTCGGTCCCGCTCGATCTCGCCGCCGACGTCGAGGGCGCCGACCCGGCTCATCCCGACGAGATAACCACGGTTCGGGGCCAGGTCGCCTGCGCGACGACGACCGGGCGGGTACGGTCGATGTCACTGGTTCCCGTTGACCCGCCCGCATGTCCCGAGGCCGTGGCCGCGGTCGGGGCGGCGGACTGGGTGGTACTGGGGCCCGGTTCCTGGTTCACCAGCGTGCTTCCGCACCTGCTGGTACCCGGGCTGGCCGAGGCGCTGGTGGCCACGCGGGCGCGCAGGCTGGTCGCGCTGAATCTGGCGCCGCAGCCGGGCGAGACCGAGGGGTTCTCGCCGCACGCACACCTGGAGGTGCTCGCCGACCATGCCCCGGAGCTGACCGTTGACGTGGTGCTCGCGGACCGCGGTGCGGCCAGCGGAACCGTGGCCGAGCTGGAAAAGGCGGCCGCCATTCTCGGGGGCAGGCTGGTGCTGGCGGACTTGGCCGTGGGGGACGGATCGCCGCGCCACGACCCGCGGCTGCTGGCGGGCGCATTCGCGCAGATTTTCGAGGGGGAGTGACGCCGATGGCCATGACCGGCCTGGTAAAGGACGAGCTCAGCCGGATCGCCGTGCTGAAGCCCTGCTGCAGGAAGGCAGAGGTATCCACGCTGCTGCGGTTCGCCGGCGGCCTGCACCTGGCCGCGGGCCGGATCGTGGTCGAGGCTGAACTCGACACCGGTGCGGCGGCCCGACGGCTCCGCAAGGACGTGGCCGAGGTGTTCGGCCACTCCTCGGAGCTGATCGTGCTGGCCCCCAGCGGCCTGCGCAAGGGAAATCGCTACGTGGTGCGGGTGACCAAGGACGGGGAGAGCCTGGCCCGGCAGACCGGGCTGGTCGACGGCCACGGGCGGCCCGTCCGCGGGCTGCCGCGGCAGGTGGTATCGGGCACCGCCTGCGACTGTGAGGCCGCGTGGCGGGGTGCGTTCCTGGCTCATGGCAGCCTCACCGAGCCGGGACGCTCGATGTCCCTGGAAATCACCTGCCCAGGCCCCGAGGCCGCCCTGGCCATGGTCGGCGCGGCGCGGCGGCTGAAGATTCACGCCAAGGCACGCGAGGTCCGCGGCGTGGACCGCGTGGTGATCAGGGATGGCGACGCGATCAGCGCGCTGCTGACCAGGCTGGGTGCCCACGACAGCATGCTCGCCTGGGAGGACCGCCGGATGCGGCGCGAGGTCCGGGCGACGGCGAACCGGCTCGCCAACTTCGACGACGCCAACCTGCGGCGCAGCGCCCGGGCCGCGGTCGCGGCGGGCGCCAGGGTCGAGCGGGCCCTGGAGATCCTGGGCGCCGCCGCCCCCGAGCACCTGATCGTGGCGGGCGAACTGCGGATCAAGCACCGCCAGGCGAGCCTGGAGGAGCTCGGCCAGCTGGCCGAGCCCGCGCTGACCAAGGACGCCATCGCCGGGCGGATCCGGCGGCTGCTCGCGCTGGCCGACCGGCGCGCCATGGAACTCGGCATCCCCGGGACAGAGGCGCACCTGACCGCCGACATGCTCGTGCCCTGATCAACTCCGCCGCACCGCCCTCCCGATGTCGGCGGTGTATCGTTCGGTCGGGCAGGGGGCACAGCCTGTCCGGCGGCTGGATGAGCTAACACGACAAGGAGAACGCTGCGGTGACTGTCCGGGTGGGCATCAACGGGTTTGGCCGGATCGGGCGTAGCTTCTGGCGAGCGGTGCACGCCGGAGCGGCAGTGAAGAGGGATGGGGAGGTGGGTGGGGGGATCGAGATCGTCGCGGCCAATGACCTCGGTGACGTCGCGACGTTCGCGCACCTGCTCAAGTACGACACCGTGCTCGGCCCGCTCAGCATGGACGTGACCGCCGACGGCGATTCCATCCGGGCCGGATCCCAGACGATCAGGATGCTCGCCGAGCGCGACCCGGCGGCGCTGCCCTGGCGCGAGCTGGGCGTGGACGTGGTGCTCGAGTCAACCGGCCGCTTCACCAAGGCGGCCGACGCCCGTAAGCACCTTGAGGCCGGAGCGCGCAAGGTGGTCATCTCCGCGCCGGCCACGGACGAGGACATCACGATCGTGCTGGGCGTGAACGACGACGCCTATGACCCGGCCCGGCATGACATCGTGTCCAATGCGTCGTGCACCACGAACTGCGTCGCGCCGATGGCCAAGGTGCTGCTCGACAGCTTCGGGATCGTCCGGGGGCTCATGACGACGGTCCACGCCTACACCAGCGACCAGGTGCTCCAGGACTTCCCGCACAAGGATCTGCGCCGGGCCCGGGCCGCCGCGCAGAACATCATCCCGACCAGCACCGGCGCCGCGAAGGCGACGGCTCTGGTGCTGCCCGAGCTGAAGGGAAAACTGGACGGGATCTCGATGCGGGTGCCGGTCATCGACGGCTCGGTGACCGACCTGGTCGTCGAGCTCGAGCGCGACGTGACCGCCGCGGAGGTCAACGCCGCCTACCGGGCTGCCGCGGACGGGTCGCTGAAGGGCTACCTGCACTACACCTCCGACCCGATCGTGTCGTCCGACATCGTCAGGTCCCCGTACTCGTGCACGTTCGACTCCCTGCTCACCATGGCCAACGGGAAGCTGGTCAAGGTCATCGGCTGGTACGACAACGAGTGGGGCTACTCGAACCGGCTCGCCGACCTGGTCGCCCGCGTCGGCGCCGGGCTGCCCGGCCGGCCCTGAGGGGGCGAGGACGGCCATGCGGGGGATCGACGAGCTGGACGTCGTCGGCCGGACGGTGCTGCTCCGCGCCGACCTGAACACGCCGCTTGACGGGACCAGGATCACCGACGACGGCCGGATCCGCGCCAGCCTGCCGACGATCACCGGGCTGCTCGGGCGGGGCGCGAAGATCCTGATCCTGGCGCATCTGGGCCGACCGGCCGGAGCCAGCTACGCCGAGCGCGCCGCGGGCGGCCCGTCGCTGCAGCCGGTCGCCGAACGGCTGGCCGAACTGCTCGGCCAGGAGGTCGCGCTGGCGGCCGACGTGGCCGGGGAGTCCGCCGCCGCGGCCGCGGCAGGCCTGGCCGAGGGCGCGGTCGGGATGGCGGAGAACATCCGCTTCGAGCCCGCCGAGACCAGCAAGGACGACACCGAGCGCGCCGGGCTCGCCCGGCGGCTGGCGGCCCTGGCCGGACCCGGCGGGCGCTACGTAGCCGACGGGTTCGGAGCGCTGCACCGCAAGCATGCGAGCGTCTACGATCTGCCCGGCCTGCTGCCGCACGCCGCAGGGGACCTGGTGCTCGGCGAGGTGGCCGTGCTGCGCAGGCTCACCGAGAACCCGGAACGGCCCTACGTGGTAGTGCTCGGCGGCGCGAAGCCGTCCGACAAGCTCGCCGTGATCGCCAACCTGCTCAGCACCGCCGACCGCCTGATCATCGGCGGCGGGATGTCGTACACGTTCCTGAAGGCGCAGGGGCACGAGGTGGGGAAGTCGCTGCTCGAGGAGGACATGATCCCGCAGGTGTCCGAGTTGCTGGCCGAGGCGGCCAGGCGCGGCGTGGATGTGGTGCTCCCGGTCGACCTGGTCGCTGCGACGCACTACGCGGCCGATGCCGAACACGAGGTCGTGTCCGTGGCCGATTTCCCCGCCGACCGGGAGAGCCTGGACATGGGCCCGGCGACCCGGGCGCTGTTCGCCGAGCAGCTCGCCGACGCGAAAACGGTGTTCTGGAACGGCCCGGTCGGGGTATTCGAGTTCCCCGCCTTTGCCGCGGGCACCCGCGCGGTAGCCGAGGCGATCAGCAAGGTGGCCGGGCTGACCGTGGTCGGCGGCGGTGACTCGGCGGCCGCCGTCCGGATTCTCGGTTTTCCCGATGGCGCGTTCACCCACATCTCGACCGGCGGCGGGGCCAGCCTGGAGTACCTCGAGGGCCGGCCGCTGCCGGGGCTCGTGGCGCTCGATGACGGCGCGCCGGACGCGGCCGGGTCCGAGGCAGCGGGGTGAGCCGGGCCGCAGGCAGGAAACCGCTGGTGGCCGGCAACTGGAAGATGCACAACAACCATTTCCAGGCCATTGCTCTCGTCCAGAAGCTGGCGTTCAGCCTGACCGGCAAGGACTTCGACGCCGTGGACGTGGCCGTGCTGCCCCCGTTCACCGCGCTGCGCAGCGTCCAGACCCTGGTCGAGGGCGACAAGCTCCGGCTGGCCTACGGGGCCCAGGACATCTCGGCTCACGACGACGGCCCCTACACCGGCGAGGTGTCCGGTTCGATGCTGGCCAAGCTGGCCTGCCAGTTCGTGCTGGCCGGGCACTCGGAGCGGCGGCGGTACCACGGTGAGGACGACGCCCTGGTGAACGCGAAGGTGAAGGCGGCGCTGCGGTCCGGCATCACGCCTGTCCTCTGCATCGGCGAGCCGCTGGAGGTGCGCCAGGCAGGCGACCAGATCGGCCATACACTCGCCCAGCTGGACGGCGGCCTGGATGGCATCCGGGCCGAGCAGGTGGCGGGCATGGTCATCGCCTATGAGCCGGTGTGGGCCATAGGCACCGGCGAGGTGGCTACGCCGGAGGACGCCCAGGAAGTCTGTGTCGCCGTGCGTGGCCGCGTTTCCGCCGTTCACGGGGACGCAGCAGCGGCCAGTGCGCGTATTCTGTATGGCGGGTCGGTGAAGTCAGACAACATGGCCGCGATCATGGCGCAGCCGGATATCGATGGAGGCCTCGTCGGCGGGGCCAGCCTCGATGCCGGGGAATTCGTCAGGATCTGCCGGTATCGTGAACTGAGCGCCAGCACCTGAGCGAACCCGGAGGGGACCAGAGCCAGCAGTGATCATCGCACTCTCGATCGTACTGATCATCACCAGCGTGCTGATGGTGGTGCTTGTCCTGCTGCACAAGGGTAAGGGCGGCGGGCTTTCCGACCTGTTCGGCGGGGGAGTCTCGTCGAGTCTGGGGTCATCGTCGGTTGTCGAGCGGAACCTGGACCGGATCACGATCTTCACCGGGGTCCTCTGGTTCCTCTGCATCGTCGGGCTTAACCTGCTGCTGGACCACTGACGGCGGTGCCGGCCGGGCAGGCAGTCTCGTCATGCATGCGAGGATTTAGCAGGTCTTGAGGCAAGGGGTGAGCAGTGAGTAGTGGCAACGCCATCCGCGGCAGCCGGGTCGGCGCAGGTCCGATGGGCGAGGCTGAGCGCGGTGAGGCCGCGCCGCGGGTACGGGTCTCGTTCTGGTGCTGCAACCGGCACGAGACGGTGCCCAGCTTCGCCAGCGACGCCGCGATCCCTGAAACATGGGACTGCCCACGATGCGGTTACCCGGCCGGCCAGGACGAGGCGAACCCGCCCGCGCCGCCGCATGCCGAGCCGTACAAGACCCACCTCGCGTACGTCAAGGAGCGCCGCAACGACACCGACGGCGCCGCCATCCTGGCCGAGGCCCTGGACCGGCTGCGCCGGGGCGCCTGACCCTTGTTGAAAGGGGGATCCCGGTACTGCCGTCAGTGCGCGAACCCCCCGCGCTGGCTGGTCGGCCCGGGCAACAGCGGCGCAGGCGGCTGCGGGTGCGTGGCCAGCGTCCGCACCTGCACCCGCAGGTCATCGAGCAGGCTGCTGGCCAGGTCCATGCTGAGCCCGTTCCTGACCACGATCCGGAGCACCGCCGTGTCCTGCATGTCCTCCGGGAAGGTGTAGGCGGGGACCAGCCACCCCCGCAGCCGCAGCCGCTCGGACAGGTCGAACACCGTGTAGCCGGCGGCCTCGGGATCGCGCAGCTTGAACGCGAACACCGGCAGGTCGCTGCCGTCGGTGAGCAGCACGAACGGGCCCATATCGGCGATCGCGCCGGACAGGTGCTTGGCCACGTCCTGGCAGGCCTGGTGCACGCTCCGGAAGCCCTCGAAGCCGAGCCGCAGGAAGTTGTAGTACTGGGCGGCGACCTGGCTGCCGGGCCGGGAGAAGTTCAGCGCGAACGTCGGCATCTCCCCGCCCAGGTAGTTGACCCGGAAGACCAGGTCCTCGGGGAGGGCGTCGGAGTCCCGCCATACCACCCAGCCGACCCCCGGGTAAACCAGGCCGTACTTGTGCCCTGAGGCGTTGATCGAGGCGACCCTGGGCACCCGGAAATCCCATTCCAGATCCTGGTGCAGGAATGGCGCGACGAACCCGCCCGACGCGCCGTCGACGTGGATCGGGACGTCCGGGCCGCCCGCGGCCTGGAGCTTGTCCAGGTCCTGGCTGATCTGCAGGACCGGCTCGTAGCTGCCGTCCATCGTGGATCCCATCACCGCGACCACGCCGATGGTGTTCTCGTCGCACCGGGCCGCCGCCTCAGGACCGGCCAGGTGGAGCCGGCCGGGCACCATCGGCACCCGCCTGGGCTCGACCTGCCAGTAGCGGCAGAACTTGTCCCAGCACACCTGGACGTTGCTGCCCATCACCAGGTTCGGCCTTCCCCCTTCATGGCGTGCGCGCCAGCGCCACAGCAAGGCCATCCCGCCGAGCATGCACGCCTCGCTCGAACCGGTGGTGGAGCACCCGATGCCGGCCATCGGCGCGGTCCCGTCCGCGCCGGTTGCCGCGGGCGGGACGTGCCAGAGATGGGCGAGTATGTTGACGCAGCGCCGCTCGAGCTCGGCCGTCTGCGGGTACTCGTCCTTGTCGATCATGTTCTTGTCGAAGCACTCGGCCATCAGCTGCTGCGCCTGCGGCTCCATCCACGTGGTCACGAACGTGGCCAGGTTGAGCCGGGCGTTGCCGTCCAGGATCAGCTCGTCCCGCACGGCCTGCAGGGCGGTGTCGGGCAGCATGCCGTGCTCCGGGAGCTTGTTGCGCGGCACGCTGAGCCGGGCCTCGCGCACATACACGGGATTGATGTCAAGCTCGGCGTCGGCCTCGACTTCGTCGACCTTGCGGTGCAGTGGCATGTATCGCTCCAGTTCGCAGCCGGCGGGACCACCGCCCGCCGTCGCGGCCACGCTATCGGCTCAGGCTTCGGCCGTGGTCAGGACCACCATCGCGTCAGCCCGGGTTCCGCAGGTACCGGCAGAGCAGGGACCCGTTGTCCTCGAGCACGTGGGCGAGGCTCAGCCCGGTCGCCACGCCCGGCCAGGCGGCCGCGCCGCCATGCCCGGGCCCGCGCTCGTCCGGTGCGGCCAGGATCCGGCCGGACCGGCCCCCCTCAAGCACCGGGCTGACGGTCAGGCAGAGCTCGTCGAGCAGGCCCTCGGCGGTGATCTGCTGCAGCAGGGTCGGGCCGCCCTCGACGAGAACGCGCCAGTGGCCGCGGGCGGCCAGGGCATCGATGACCGCGGCCGGCGATACCGACTCCTGCCCGGCCACGACCACGTCGGCGTGCTCGGCCGCGGCGGCTCGCCGGGCGGCCGGGGCCGCCTCCGTGGTGATCAGGATCGTCCGGGCTTCCACGGCCGCGCCGGAGAGCAGCGGACCGTCAAGGTCCAAGCCAAGCCCCCTGGTCACGACCGCGATCGGCGGCGTGGGCGGTCGCCCTTCGCGCAGCGCGGGCCAGATCTCCCGGTCGCGGACCGCGCGGTATTTCTCCGCCCTGGCCGTCCCGGCCCCGACCAGGATGACGTCGGCCAGGCTGCGCAGGACCGCGAACAGGGCACGGTCGGCGTCGCCGGACAGCCCCCCGGAGCGCCCGTTGAGGGTGGCCGCGCCGTCGGCACTGGCGATCATGTTCGCGCGCAGCCATGGTGCCGTGCGCGTGGCCACGCCGGGATACGCGTACAGCCCGGCCATGGCGGCGGCAGCGGCCGCAGCCGCCTGCCCGGCGCCGGGCCTGGCTGGTTCGATCTCAGGTGCGGCTGTCGCAGCCGGAAAGATCTCGCGCACGGCCAGCAGTCAACCAGACCCGCGGAAAGCCGCGTTCAGCGGTGCCGAACCGATGCCGATCCACGCGAAAGCCGACGGTACGTGGTGCTCGGCTCGCTGCGGCCAATATCCGTCCGTAGTATTCCGTGAAATACGGTCCTGGCCCCTTTCGCGGCCCGATAGTGCAGGATGTGCAGCCAAGGCGGGAAGTAAGCACAGGCTGCGGGCGGGCTGGAGCGGACATGGTGAAGATTGTCGCCACGGTGATCTGGTGCGGTACCGCAGGTTTCGGGCTGTACCTGCTCGGCGTGTGGCTGTCCCACGGCGGCCTGCGGCAGCAGGCGACCAGGATCACGGTCTTCCCGGCCGCCCTGATCTTCGCGCACCCCGTCCTCGCCACCACCGGCCTGTCGTTATGGGTTACCTTCCTGCTCACGCACAAGACGGTGTACGCGTGGTGCGGGTTCGGCGTCCTGAGCGGCTCGGCGATGCTCGGCTTCGTGATGCTGACCCGGTGGCTCGTCGGCCGGGGCGGCAGGCATGCCCGGGGAGCCGAGCAGCACTTCCCGGCCAAGGTGGTCGCAATGCACGGCACGGTAGGCCTGACGACATTCACGCTCGTGCTGATCGCGGCGACGCAGGCTACCCGGCACTAGCCCGGCGGGAGGCCAGGTTGCCCTCGATCCCGCGCAGGACCATGATCGACCGGCCGGCCAGCTCGATGCTGCGCCCGGCCAGGATGGTGATCGTCGCCTCGGCGCCGGTCCCGTTAGCGCGCGCCCCGGCCGCCCGTACCGCGGTGGCCGTGCTGACGAGCACATCCCAGCCGGTCCCGAAGCGGCTGTCCGGCAAGGTGAAGGTCACCGGCTCCCGGTTCGCGTTGAACAGCAGCAGGAAGCTCTGATCCCGCACGATCTCGCCGCGCAGGCCCGGCTCGGTGATCGCCTCTCCGTTCAGGAACACCGTGAGCGACCTGGCATAGCCGGTGTGCCAGTCGTTGTCGGTCATCTGCCGGCCGGCCGGAGTCAGCCAGGCGATGTCCTGCAGGCCGCCAGGCTCGCCGCGGGCGGGCGCGGCCAGCCCGCTGAAGAACCTGCGGCGGCGGAACACCGGGTGCGCCCGGCGCAGCTCGGACAGCGCACAGGTGAAGTCGATCAGGTCCTGCTGCTTTCCCGCGGCCTCCCAGTCGATCCAGGACAGCTCGTTGTCCTGGCAGTAGGCATTGTTGTTGCCCTGCTGGGTCCGGCCCATCTCGTCGCCGGCCAGCAGCATCGGGACGCCCTGTGAGCAGAACAGCGTGACCAGGAAGTTCCGCACCTGCCTGGCCCGGAGTTCGTTGACGGCCGGGTCGTCCGACGGGCCCTCGGCACCGCAGTTCCAGGACCGGTTGTCGTCGCTGCCGTCCCGCCCGTAGTCGCCGTTCGCGTCGTTGTGCTTGCGGTCATAGCTGACCAGGTCCCGCAGCGTGAACCCGTCGTGGCAGGTGACGAAGTTCACCGACGCGACCGGCCGCCGGGCACTGGTCTCGTACAGGTCGCTGGAGCCGGTCAGCCGGGACGCGAATTCCGGCAGCGTGGCCGGCCTGCCGCGCCAGAAGTCCCGCACGGTGTCCCGGTACTTGCCGTTCCACTCCGACCACAGCGGCGGGAAGTGGCCGACCTGATAGCCGCCCTGGCCGACGTCCCACGGCTCGGCGATGAGCTTGACCTGGGAGACCACGGGATCCTGCTGAACCAGGTCGAAGAAGGCCGACAACCGGTCGACGTCATGCAGCTCGCGGGCGAGGGCGGCGGCCAGGTCGAACCGGAACCCGTCGACGTGCATGTCCAGGATCCAGTAGCGCAGCGAGTCCATGATCAGCTGCAGCGGGTGCGGATTGCGCACGTTGAGGCTGTTACCGCATCCGGTGTAGTCCAGGTAGTTCTGCGGGCTGCCCGGCGCGAGCTGGTAGTAGGCGGCATTGTCGATGCCGCGGAACGACAGGGTCGGGCCGAGGGCGCCAGCCTCGGCCGTGTGGTTGTAGACGACGTCGAGTATCACCTCGATGCCGGCCGCGTGCAGCGCCCTGACCATCGCCTTGAACTCGGCGACCTGGCCGTAGGGCGTGCCCGACGAGGAGTACCGGTTGTCCGGCGCGAGGAACGCGATCGTGTTGTAGCCCCAGTAGTTGGTGAGGCCCCGCCGGACCAGCGCTGGCTCGGGCACGGACTGGTGGACCGGCATCAGCTCGACGGCGGTCACGCCGAGCCGCGTCAGGTGCTCGATGACCGCGGGATGGGCCAGCCCCGCGTAACTGCCCCGCTGCTCGGCCGGTACCTCGGGATGGCGCACGGTCAGGCCGCGCACGTGCGCCTCGTAGATGAGCGTCTCGTGATACGGCGTGCGCGGCGGCCGGTCATCACCCCAGTCGAAGTAGGGGTTGATCACCACGTTCCGCGGCATGTAGGGAGCGCTGTCGTCGAAGTTCAGCACCGAGGGGCTGCCATGCTGGTAGGAGAACACGGCCTGGTGCCAGCTGACCTCCCCGTCGACCGCCTTGCCGTAGGGATCGAGCAGCAGCTTGGCCGGGTTGCAGCGGTGCCCGCGCTCCGGCTGGTACGGCCCGTGCACCCGGTACCCATAGCGCTGGCCGGGCTCCACGCCCGGGAGGTAGCAGTGCCAGACCAGCCCGTCCACCTCGGTGATCGCGATGCGGGTCTCCCGGCTGTGGTCACCGGCCAGGTCAACATCGAACAGGCACAGCTCCACCTGCTCGGCGACCTCGGAGAACAGGGCGAAGTTGGTGCCCGCACCGTCCCAGCTAGCGCCGAGCGGGTAGGGGGTTCCCGGCCAGACCTGCATCCGCAGACCCTACCCGGGAATGCTGACCCTGGCCCGGTCGAGCACCGGGTCCAGGTCCAGCCCGTCCGGCAGGGTGCCGAACGGGTCCCCGGGGCCGGCAGACGGCTCGGAACCAAGCCGGGAGGCGCAGAACGCGTCGGCGACGGCGGCCGGTGCATGCCGTACCAGCAGCGAGGCCTGCAGGGTCAGCGCGATCAGCCCGGCCAGCCTCCTGGCCCGGTACTGGGCCTCGGTCCCGGCCGCCACGGCCTCCTTCAGCTCCCGGCGCAGCCGCGCGCGGGCCGTGTCGAGGCGCTGGTCGCCGTCCGCGGCGAGGTCGATCTCGGCGAGCAGCGTGTCGGCCGAGTCCGGGGAGCGGGCCAGCGCGCGGAGCACGTCCAGGGCGGTCACGTTCCCCGAGCCTTCCCAGACGGAATTGAGCGGCGCGTCCCGGTACAGCCGCGGCATGCCCGACTCCTCAACGTAGCCGTTTCCGCCCAGGCACTCCAGCGCCTCGGCGGTGGCCATGGGCGTCCGCTTGCACACCCAGTACTTGGCCGCCGGCAGCGCCAGCCGCAGCAGTGCGGCCTCGCCCGCGTCGCCGCGCGCCGCGCGGTCGGCCGCGCCAGCCAGGCGGATGGCCAGCGTGGTGGCCGCCTCGGACTCGAGGGCCAGGTCGGCCAGGACCGACGCCATCAGGGGGTGGGCGACGAGCGTGGCTCCGAACGACCGCCGGATGCTGGCGTAGTGCATGGCCGTGACGCACGCCAGCCGGACCGCGGCCGCGCTGCCGAGGACGCAATCCAGCCTGGTCGAGCTGACCATCTCAATGATCGTCGCCACGCCCCGGCCCGGCTCGCCGACGAGCCAGGCGAACGCCGCGTCGTACTCGACCTCCGATGAGGCGTTGGACCTGTTGCCCAGCTTGTCCTTGAGCCGCTGGATGCGCATGGAATTGCGGGTACCGTCCGGCAGCACCCGGGGGAGCAGGAAGCAGCTGAGTCCCTCCGGTGCCTGGGCCAGGACGAGGAACAGGTCGCACATCGGCGCGGAGCAGAACCACTTATGGCCGGTGAGCTGGTAACCGCCGTCGCCCGCCGGGACCGCCCGGGTGGTGTTGGCCCGCACGTCCGAGCCGCCCTGCTTCTCGGTCATCGCCATGCCGGCCAGCAGGCCGGCCTTGCGGCCGGCGACCCGCAGGCCCGGATCGTAGCTGCGCGAGCCGAGCAGCGGCTCGAAGCGCGCCGCCAGCCGGGGCTCGTGCCGCAGCGCCGGCACCGCCGCGTAGGTCATGGAGATCGGGCATCCGTGCCCCGCCTCGGCCTGCGTCCAGACGAAGAATCCGGCCGCCCGCGCGACGTGCGCGCCCGGCGCGTCATCGAGCCACGGCGCCGCGTGCAGTCCGTGGCCCACGGCCGTGGCCATCAGTTCGTGCCAGGCGGGATGGAACTCGACCTCGTCGATCCGGTGGCCGCGGGAATCATGCGTGCGCAGCACCGGGGGATGCTCGTTGGCCAGCCGGGCACGCTCCTGAGTATCGGCGGAGCCCGCGCGCTCGCCGAGCTCGTGCAGGCCCTCCTCGGCCCACCCGGCACCCTCGCGCCGCAGCGCCTGGATCAGGGCCTGATCGTCGGCCACATCGTATCCGGCCAGCGGCGGGACCTGATTGAGCACCTCGTGCGTAACATGCGGCGCCGCGTGCGTCATGGGACCCTCACCTGCGGGGGCTCCGCCCCCGCATTCCCCGACAAGACCTCACCCGAACCCCATCCCCCCACAAAACCTCACCCGCTCCCGCTCCGCCCCGGTATCCCCGCACAAAACCTCACCCGCTCCCATTGTCAGCGTTGCGCCGCGCGATCGCGAACGCGCGGCTCGGCACTCTGGTGAGCGGCCTGCAGGTAACGCTCGATGATCACATCGGCCACCTCGGGTGCGGCGCCGAGCGGGGCGGAGACGGCCGAGGCGCCCGCGGCCAGCGATTGCTCGCCGACCTGGTCCGCGAAGACGCCCGGCGCCAGCAGGTAGGTCGCCACGGCCACCCGCGGCGCGCCCGCGCGCAGCAGGCCGGCGACCGCCTGGCCGGGCGTGGGCGAGGCCGCCGACGCGTAAC
Organism: uncultured Actinomycetota bacterium; assembly: GCA_963729365.1. Lineage (GTDB taxonomy): Bacteria > Actinomycetota > Actinomycetes > Streptosporangiales > Streptosporangiaceae > JASHPR01. Next base: position 350,379 of record CAVSNQ010000022.1, on the reverse strand, counting down.
AGGGCACCACCTGGCGCCAGCCCCTGGCGCGCTGCCAGGCCGCGGCCATCCGGGCCACGGCGGCGTTCGCCGCCGGGCGGCTTGACCCGGCCGCGGCGAGGACGACGGCGGTGCCCCTCGCGCTGGCCGGCCCGGCCGGCACCCCCGCCTCGGCGAGGCGGCGTTCCAGGGCGCGCAGCAGTCCCGGGTGCGGGCCGAGCGGCTCGCCATAGCTGATGCGCAGCCCGGGCAGGCGGGCACTGGCCTGGCGGAGCACGGCTGGCAGGTCGGCGTCGCTGTGGTAGGCCCCGGTGAGCAGCAATGGCAGCACCACGGCGGGGAGGGCATAGCGTTCAGGGCGGCTATCCCGGGCCGCGGGGTACAGCGCTTCCAGCACGTCGGGAACTGACGGCAGAGCGTGGCCCAGGTAGGCCGCCTGCACCGGCAGGCCCGGCAGGCCGCGGCGCCGGGCGCGAGCCCGCACGACATCCATCAGGCCGGTGATGGCGGCCGCGGCCCGGGGATTGCTGCTGCCGTGCGCGACGGCAACGAGCGGAGGTGGCCGGGCAGGCTCCGGCGGCCGCTGGCCGGCGGCCGCGGTCAGAGGTGGATGCCGCATTCGGTCTTGCCGGTGCCCGCCCAGCGCCCGCTCCGGGCGTCGGCGCCCGTCTCTACCCGGGCGGTGCAGGTCGCGCAGCCGATCGACGGGTAGCCGTCGTAGACCAGCGGGTTGACCAGCACGCCATTCTCGGCGATGTAGGCCTCGACCTGATCCTGGGTCCAGTCCACGATCGGGTTGACCTTCACCATCTCCCGCCGGGCATCCCACTGGACGACCCGGGTGTCGTTCCTGGCGTCCGTCTCCTCCCGGCGAACCCCGGTGATCCACGCGTCGTAGGGCTCGAGCGCACCCTCCAGCGGTACCACCTTGCGCAGGTAGCAGCAGAGATCCGGGTTGCGGCTGTACAGCCTGGGGCCCATCTGCTCGTCCTGCTCGGCCACGGTCTGCGCGGGCATGACGTTGATCACGTTGACCGGGAAGACCGCGGATACGGCGTCCCTGGTGCCGATGGTCTCCGCGAAGTGGTAGCCCGTGTCGAGGAAGATGACGTCTATTCCCTGGCGTACCTGAGAGGCGAGGTGAATGATCACGGCGTCGGTCATCGACGACGTGATGCAGATCCGGTCACCGAACGTGTCCGTGGCCCAGCGGACCACGTCCTCGGCGGGTGCGCCGGCCAGTGCCTCGGCCGCCTCAGCGGCCAGCCTCTCCATGCGGATGGCTTCCTCCCGACGGGCGGGCGTCGTCATGTCAGCGGTCGCCGGCGCCGGCCTGATCACCTCGCGGCTCACCGGATGGCCCCGGTTCCCGCAAAGCGTAGCCGGAACGACCGCACACAACTGCGGCAACGCCACTCGCCGTCCGCTTCCTGGGGCTCCAGGTCTTCCTCGCCGCAGTACGGGCAATAGAACGGGACCGCGCGTTCTGCCGGAAAGGTGTTAATAGGAGTATTCGGCGGATTACTCATGCTATGTCCGCCTCTCCGGCCTTGGCCACCCACGCGGCGAACGTCTCGCCCGGCATCCGGCTGGCGTCATAGCGGCGCAGCACCCGCTCGACGTAGTCGGGTAGCTCTTCGGCGGTGGTCTTGAGCCCGCGGACCTTCCGGCCGAAGCCCGAGCCCTCCCCGTCGCCGCCGTCCAGGCTGCCCCCCAGGTGGACCTGGAATCCTTCCACCTGCTCGCCGCCGGGCAGCGTGAGCAGGGTTCCCTTCAGGCCGATGTCAGCGGTCTGGATCCGGGCGCACGAGTTGGGGCAGCCGTTGACGTTGATCGTGATCGGCTCGGTGAAGCCGGGGAGGCGCCGCTCGAGCTCGGCTATCAGGTCCGACGCCCGCTGCTTGGTCTCCACGATGGCCAGCTTGCAGAACTCGATGCCGGTGCAGGCCATGGTGTGCCGCCGGAACGCGCTCGGGGTGACCGGCAGGTCCGCGGCGGCCAGCTCGGCGGCCAGCGCGCCGGTGCGGGCCTCGGGGACGTCGAGTATCACCATCTTCTGCTCGGTCGTGGTCCTGACCCGCCCGCTGCCGTACTCCACGGCGAGCCTGGCCACCAGGTCCAGCGAGTCCGCTGACATCCGGCCCACCCGGGGGGCGAAGCCGACGTAGTACCGCCCGTCCCGCTGCTTGTGGACGCCCACGTGGTCACGCTGCCCGCTGCCCGGGGCCTTCGGCGCCGGCCCGTCGGCCAGCGAGTAGCCCAGGTAGTCGCGCTCCAGCACGTCGCGGAACCGCTCGGGACCCCAGTCAGCCATCAGGAACTTCAGCCGGGCGCGGTGCCGCAGCCTCCGGTAGCCGTAATCGCGGAAGATCGACGTGATGCCCGCCCAGACCTCGGGGACCTGGCCCGGCGGGACGAAGGCACCCAGCCTCTTCCCGATCATCGGATTGGTGGAAAGCCCGCCGCCCGCCCACAGGTCGTAGCCGGGCTCGCCATCCGGGCCGGGCACGCCCACGAACGCGATGTCGTTGATCTCGTGGATGGTGCACTGCACCGCGCAGCCGCTCATCGCGGACTTGAACTTGCGGGGCAGGTTGGAGAACGCGGGGTCGCCGACGAAGCGCGCGGCGGTCTGGCGGATCTCCGGCGTCGCATCGATGATCTCCTCGGCGTCAATGCCGGCCAGCGGGCAGCCCAGGATCACCCGGGGCGTGTCGCCGCAGGCCTCGGTGGTGGAGAGCCCGACGGACTCGAGCGCCGCCCAGATCTGCGGGACGTCCTCGATCTGTACCCAGTGCAGCTGGATGTTCTGCCGGTCGGTCACGTCGGCCGTGCCCCGGGCGAACCGCCGCGAGATGTCGGCCACCGTGGCGAGCTGCTCGCCGTTCAGCTGCCCTCCGTCGATACGGATGCGCAGCATGAAGAACTTGTCGTCCAGTTCCTCGGGCTCCAGGGAGGCGGTCTTCCCGCCGCTGATGCCCGGCCTGCGCTGGGTATACAGGCCGAACCAGCGGAATCGCCCGCGCAGGTCGGCCGGATCGATCGAGTCGAAGCCCCGCTTCGAATAGACATTGATGATCCGGTCGCGGACGTTCAGGCCGTCGTCATTCTTCTTGAGTTCTTCGTTCTTGTTCAACGGCTCGCGGTAGCCAAGTGCCCACTGCCCGTCACCACGGCCCTGGCGGCGGCTTCGCTGGCTCCTGGCATCCGCCTGCCCGGCGGGGCCGGTACTACCGGAAATGGCCGGGTCTGATGCTTCGTCACTGGTTGCTTCGCGGCTGGATGTCTCATGGCTGGCCGTGGTACTGCTCGGCGCTGGCATGTGCTGCGTCCCTTCGGTCACGGGGCGCGTGCCGGGATGTCGCGGGCGGCAGCCCGCTCGGGCGCAAAACTCCCCGGCCAGTTGCCGGAGGGCGCTGCTCGCGGCACGCGCCCGTCAGGAATGACGGGCTGTGGTCAGCGGCCGCGGGAGACAGAGCGCGCTCCCGATCCGAAGGAAATCAACATGCCGGCGGATGACGAGCAACGGGTCAGCCGCGGTCAGCGCCCCGAAGCGGCGGACGGACCGGCGCGCCGCGCGGGGCATCCGGCTCGCCCGCGCGGGAGCCCGCAAGGCTGGCCCACCCGGCTCCGGAGACAAAAGGCTGGCTCCCATGTGTCAACTCAACGGCGCGGCCACCACGCCTATTCCGCTCCGGCGCCGTCAGCCTTGCCGGATCCAGCCGAGCCGCGGCTCGGTATCCGTATCGGGCTGCCGATGCTGGCAGTCACACCAGGTCCCGCCCGGGCACTTTTCATGGTGCTGCTGGCGGCACGACAAGCAGATCATGCCTTCATTGTCTCGCGCCACTAAATAACGTGCCGCGGCGGTGTCCCTGGCCGCGGCACGCAACGTCCCGGCGAGCCGGAGCCGCGGCTCCGGTGTTTCCTGCGGGTCAGGCCGCGTTAGCGCGGCGCATCCGGCGGCGCCGCTCGGCCGACCGCTCGTCCTCATTGAGCCCGCCCCACGTGCCGTACTTCTCCGGGCGGCCGACCGCGTAGCTCAGGCACTCGGCCCTGACCGGGCATGCGGCACACACGGCCTTGGCCTTCCGCTCCCGGATGTCACGCTCGGGCTGCCGCTCGCCATCGGGACCAAAAAAGAGCACGACGTCCTTACCGCGGCACGCAGCATCGTCTTGCCAGCCCCAGTTCGGCCGCGGAATCAAGACGGCCTGACGGCGTACCTCAGACATGGATAACTCTCCTCAACAACCAGCTCACCGTGTAGTTCCTCGTCTAGCGGAGCGTCCGGCTCGCTGGACGCACAAAATCTCGTGTGATGCGGCATTCGCCCCGTCGGAAGATGCAACGCTTTAGGCCGCCGTGGTGTTCCCGCGAGCACGGGCCGCCGCCGGGTGCGCGAAGCGGCAGCCACCGGGCCAACCGTCAGCGTGCCGACGCATCATCATGCCATCGGCGCTGGTACCCGTGCAGGCGGGATAAGGAAACTGGCCAAGGTGTTCCGCGGCGGCTGACCACGGCCGACCCCATCGCAAGTGCTCATGAACTAGACAAAGCCGCTGGTTCAGCGCAACCATGGGCACCATGTCGGCATCGGATGCTGCCCCGCTGCCCCGCCTCGGCGAGGTCTTCTTCGACGTCCGGGGCAATTCCCGGAGCATGCGGCTCAGCTGGTACGCGGACACCGGAGTGGCCGTCCTGAGCATCTGGCAGGGCGGGATGTGCACGGGTACCTTCCGGCTGGCCATCGGTGACCTGCCGAGGATGGTCGAGACGCTGCAGCGCGGCCCGGGCGGGCCGCAGACCGGATGGGACTCCGAGCCGTCGGGCCAGGCGTTCGCTGACGCTCCGATGCAGTCCGCGCAGGTGCACACCATGGGGCCACCGCCCGGGCATGGGCCGCCGGATCCCCAGGCTGGCCCGGGGGACTACCTGACCGGGGTGCGCGAGTACCTGACCGAGCCGCCCGATCACCCGGCCAGCCCTCCGGAGTACCGGCCGGAGATGCCGGACGACCTCAGCACCGGGTCGACGCAGTACCGGACCGGGCCCGCTGAGTACCTGACGGCGCCGCCCGACCACCGGGCCGGGCCTGGCCACCGGGCCGGGCCTCCGGACTACCTGACCGGGCCGCCGGACCACCGCGCCTCATCTCCGGACTACCTGACCGGGCCGCCGGACCACCGGGCCGGGCCTCCGGACTACCTGACCGGGGCCCCCGAGTACCTGACTGGGCCGCCGGATCACCGGACCGAGTACCCGGCCGACCGGCCAGCGCCCGGCAGCGCAGAGGCCGGCTACGGTGCCGCGCTCTACGTGGGCCGCCGCGACGACGCCCCTTATCCGGGCCCTGACAACAGCGCAGCCTATCCGCACAACACTGGCGGTCAGGTCCGCTATCAAGGCCAGCCTGCGGACGATCTGTACCCCGGTGGCACGGGACCGATGGATTATCAAGGCGAGCCGTCCTTGCCGCATTACCAGCCCGGAACTTCAGCCCCTCCCCGCGGCGATGCTCTCGGCCGAAGTACTGCCGATTACCCGGCGCATTACGGCACCGCCGTTACCGATGACATCGGGCATGAACCAGCCCAGGATTCGTTCCCCTACAGGCGGCCTCAGAGCGGTCACGGAGGACCCAACCGGCGCGCTGACCCTGACGCATCGTTCGACTGATCTGGCGGAGCTTTTCCGCGCCACATCGGCAGTCCAAACGGGCCATGAAAACACGTGGCCTGGGTGCCGTTACAGATGCCATGTGCCTGGGGATATATCCGCGTCGGGGGAAGGGGGAGTACAAGTGGCACAGAAGGTCTCAGTCACATTCGCGTGTGACTACGACTCAAAAGAGATCCCGGACGGCGAGCACATGACGCGTGCGTTCAGCCTCGACGGCCGGGATTATGAGATCGACCTATGCGAGAAGCACAGCCAGAAATTCGATGAGGTACTCAAGCGGTTCGCCGACAAGGCGCGCAAGGTGACGGGCAGGGTAACGCGAACCAAGCGTAGAACGGCGGCTCACCGCCAGCACAGCGCCGAGGTTCGCGCCTGGGCTAAGCGCAGCGGGATCGAGGTCAGTGACCGCGGCCGGATTCCAGCGCAGGTCATCGCGAAATACGAGGCGAGTCACCGCTGAGCATTGCCGCTCAGGAAGGCTGATGGCCGGTGTCCCGCCCGGATTCCGATCCGGGAGGCTCCGGTTGCGTCGGCCCTGAGGGACCCGCCGGCGCTGCTGAGGCGCCAGGCGGCTTCCCCGGTTCTGGGGCCGCGTCCGCCGCTGCCCCTGAGGCGCCGGGCCAGGCTGTCATTCCCGGACCCGCGGGGGCCGCTCCGGCGCCGGCGGGCGGCATTGCCGGCCCGCCAGGCGATGCTCCGGCGCCAGGGGGCGGCGTTCCCTGGCCTGCTGGCGCCGGCACCGCGCCAGCTGGACCCACGGCGGCCGCCAGCACCTGGGAGTTGGGGACGTGGACCGGGCCATTCGCGGTCTCCAGCCGGACATACGTGATGCTGATCTCGCTGACGGATCCCTCGAGCAGGCCGGACAGCGCACCGGACCGGATGCCGACCTGATCGCCGACCTGGAACGGCCTGGCCATCAGCAGGACGATGCCGGCGAAAACGTTGGCCAGGCTTTGCTGCGCGGCGATGCCGACGAGCACCCCGGTGACCGCACCGCCGACGATCAGTTGCGTGACCGCTATGTTGAGCAGCTGCAGCGTGACGACAATGGTCGCGAGGCCGCCCGCCACGAGTACGGCGAAGCGGATGACCGTGGCGTGCGCGGAGCCGACCGAAGGCTCCAGGACCTCGCGGGCCTTGTTGCCGAGCCCGATCGTGGCCGCCCCCGCCAGCAGGAAGAAGGCCACCGCCGTGCCGTACTGCAGGGCCAGGGTTCCTGGCCGGCCCAGCGGACTGAGCCACGTGGAGGTCTGGAGCTGGGGGGGCAGGGCCAGCAGGTCCGAGGTGTGGCGGGCCTGGACGGATACGGCGGCCGCGATCAGGGCGAGTACGAGCAAGAAGATCGACCGCCATGGCCGTGCCCGCGCCTTGACCTTGGCCACGTGGTGCCGGGCTACGTCGAGCTGACGCCTTTCCTGGAGATCCACGTGCCTACCGTATCGACGCACACCAACGCCTGGTCCCGGGGACCAGGCTGGGCCCCGGGACCAGGCGAGGAGTTCGCGCCCGCTCCTACCGTCAGAGGTTGAACAGCGGGCCGCCGACGGGCACGACCTGCCTGCCCTTCATCCCGTTGAGCACCCCGGCCGACGAGGTGTACCAGGCGACAATCGCGGTCAAGATCCCGATGTAGCCGCCGAACTTATGTATCCCCGAGCTGTTGGCGAAGAAGCCGATGAACAGGATGATCTCGGTGGCCTCCAGGGTCAGGAACACGGCGAACACCGCCACGTTGAGCTGCGTGCTGAAGATCAGCATGTACGTGTTGAAGATGGCGAAGGCCAGCAGGATCCAGCCGAGATCCTTGCCGGTTGCCGCCGCGTAGGCCGCAGCGGCCAGGGGAGTCTTCGGACCCGCGTTGGCCACGAGGAGCACCCACAGCCCGAGTCCGATCCAGAAGCCACCGTAGGTGGCGAACGCGGTCGCGCCGAACACGTTCCTGTTGCGGAACTCCCACATGCCCGCGAGCAGCTGGCACAGGCCACCGTAGGCGAACGCGTACCCGAGCCAGGCGTTGCCGGTGGCGCTATTCATCCAGCCCGCGTTCGCCGCTGACAGCAGGAACGTGGTCAGGGCGAAGGCGGCCAGCCCGAGCGGTGCCGGATCGGCTATGCCGGTAGGCGGTACTGCTGGGACGGGAGCATCATCTGTGGTGCTCAATAGATTCCTCCTGTGCGGCTTGCGCCACCCTGACTGCTGGCGTATCGCCCGCGGGGCAGGGCAGGCGCTCGGATGGACGGAAGGAACACGCGGGGCCGACCACGCTGAGATGGCTGTCCGGGCGTCTAGTCCGGCCAGCGGCTCCCGCGAAAGGTGCAAATACGCCCATATACGAACCTTCCCTCTCTTCACAGATGGCTCAGCAGAACCAAATGGAAGATCTGCCCTGAGCGTAACTCGGGGAGCGTGCTTTAGGGAGACCCAGTTTCCGTAGTGCGGCAGTACGGCCGAGTTGGCTACCGCGAGCGGCAGCGCGCGAGCACCCGGCCGAGCCCGGCCCGGGTCGCCACCACGACCAGCCGGTCGGTCAAATCATCCAGAAAAGCAGGATGTGGCGCATCCGCCCGTATCCTGCCCATCCCCGCCCAGAAGCTCAGGGTCAGGGCGAGGCGAGGCGGCCGAGCTGCGGCGGGACCCGAGCGGCAGCGGCCCGGTCCAGCAGGAACAGCGTCTGCTGCCTGCCCCTCGCACCAGCCGCGGGGACCTGGACCGGGCCGGCCGCCGACAGGGCCAGCCGGACAGCGCCTGCCTTGTCCTCGCCCGAGGCGATGATCCAGACCTCCCGGGCGGCCGTGATGGCGGGCAGCGTCATGGTCAGCCGCGTCGGCGGCGGCTTAGGCGCGCCGTGAACCGCTACGACCGTCCGTTCCTCGTACAAAGCGGGCATCCCGGGGAACAGCGACGCAACGTGCCCCTCGGGCCCGATGCCGAGCATCAGCACGTCGAAGGACGGCACCTGGCTATGATCTTCGGGCTGCGAGGCGGCCAGCAGCCAGCTTGCGTACCGCTCGGCGGCCGCCTCCGGATCGGGGCCGTCGGGCCCGTCGGAACCCGGCATCGGATGCACCCGATCCGGGCTCGCGTCGACATGATCGAGCAGGGCCGCCCGGGCTCCGGTCTCGTTGCGCTCGGGATCTCCGGCCGGCAGGAACCGTTCGTCTCCCCACCAGATGTCCAGGTGCCGCCAGTCCACGGCATCCCGGGCCGGCGCCGCGGCGAGCTCCGCGAGTACCTGGGTGCCGATCCCGCCGCCGGTCAGCACGAGCGAGCCGTGACCGCGGGCGGCGCAGACGTCGACCAGCCTGGTCACCAGCCGTGCGGCCACGGCCTTGGCCAGCAGCTCTCCGTCGCGGTGAATGAGAACCTGAGGGGCAGCGATGGCGCTACCTCCCGGCGCCTGCGGCGAAGCGGGCCAGCGTCTCGCCGTACACTTCGTCGGGATTGAGCCTGCGCAGCTCCTCGGACAGCAGATCGGCGGTGTCCCTGCGGTGCAGCGCCACCCGCCGCTCGCCCTGGTCGGGCCGGCTGAGGGTGGCGGTCCGCCCGTCCGGCCTGGTGATCGTGATGTCACCGTCGGTTGTCACGAACCGCACCTCGGTGATGCCGGGCCCGCCGGACACGTCCCGGGTGAACGGCGCCCGGAGTTTGCCCGTGAGCCACGCCGCGATCAGGTCGGCGCTGGGGTTCCGCGGTTCCGCGGCGACCGTGCCGCCGGTGATCTCGCCGTGCGGCTGATCCAGGGTGGCGGCCAGCAGGGAGCGCCAGCTGGTCGACCGGGTCCAGCTCAGGTCGGTGTCGCCGGGCCGGTAGTCGGCAGCGAGCGCGGTGAGGGCCTCAGCCGGCTCGGCGGCCGAGGCCGCATCGGTCACTCGGCGCTGCGCGAGCTGGCCGAGCGGATCGTACGACGGTGCCGTGGGTCCGCCCCTGGGCCACCACGTGACGACCGGCGTATCGGGCACCAGCAGCGGCATCACCACGGAGTCCGCGTGCAGTCCCGTGACCCCGTACATCCGCAACAGCACGGTCTGTCCCGGTGCGCCCTCGCCGGTTCTGATCTCCGCATCGAGCCGGGACGCGGCGTTGGGATCCCTGGCGATCACCGCGAGCACCCGGCACGGATGCTCGCGGCCCGCCTGGGTCGCCGCGCGCACCGCGTCGTACTGGATGGCCTCATCGGTCATGATGATCAGGTTGAGCACCATGCCCGTGGTCGGCCCGCCCATCTGGTCCCGCGCCCTGGTCAGCCCGTCGTGGATGGCCCGGGTGGTGGTATCGGTCAGGTCGATCATCATTGCGCCTCTCCTCTTGGCCTGGCTGGCCGGCGACCCGGCCGGCGTGCAGCATGACCGGAGCCGGGGACCCGGCTAGAGCCGGCGCCAGGCCCGGCCGTCGCGGGCGATAAGCGCGTCCGCGCCCGCTGGGCCCGCCGTGCCGGCCGGATATTGCTCGGGCTTGTCGTGCCCGGCCCAGAATTCCTCGATCGGGTCGAGGATCATCCAGGACAGTTCCACTTCCTCCTGGCGGGGGAACAGCGGCGGGTCGCCGATCAGCACGTCAAGCAGCAGCCGCTCGTACGCCTCGGGGCTGGACTCGGTGAATGACTCGCCGTACGCGAAGTCCATGTTGACGTCGCGCACCTCCATCGCCGAGCCAGGCACCTTGGAGCCGAACCTGACGGTGATGCCCTCATCCGGTTGCACCCGGACCACCAGCGCGTTCTGGCCGAGTTCCTCGGTATCGGTGGCCGCGAAGGGGAGGTGCGGTGCGCGCTGGAACATCATCGCGATCTCCGTCATCCTGGTCGGCAGCCGCTTGCCCGTGCGCAGGTAGAACGGCACTCCGGCCCACCGCCTGGTGTCTACTTCCAGGCGCATCGCCGCGTAGGTCTCGGTGGTCGAGTCCGGCGCGATCCCGTCTTCCTCGAGGAAGCCCGGCACCTCGACCCCGCCCTGCCACCCCCGGGCGTACTGGCCGCGAGCGGTGCCGACCGAGAGGTCCTCGGGGATCTTGACCGCGGAGAGGGTCTTCGCCTTCTCCGCGCGCAGCGAGTCGGCATCAAAGGACACCGGCTCTTCCATGGCGGTGAGAGCCAACAGCTGCAGCAGGTGGTTCTGGATCACGTCGCGGGCCGCCCCGATCCCGTCGTAGTATCCGGCCCGCCCGCCGATGCCGATGTCCTCCGCCATTGTGATCTGGACATGATCCACGAAGCCGCGATTCCAGATCGGCTCGAAGAGCGTGTTGGCGAACCGCAGCGCGAGGATGTTCTGGACCGTCTCCTTGCCCAGGTAGTGGTCGATGCGGAAGACCGAGTTCCTCGGGAACACCGCATCCAGCATCGCGTTCAGCTCACGCGCGCTGGCCAGATCGTGGCCGAACGGCTTCTCGATCACGACCCGGCGCCAGGGCTGGTACCCGCCGGGTCCCTCGGGCGGCATGGACAGCCCGGACCGCTTGAGCTGGCTCACTACCTGGGGGAACGCCTTCGGCGGGACGGACAGGTAGAAGGCGTAGTTCCCGCCGGTCCCGCGCTCCGCATCGAGCTGCGCCACGGTCTCGGCCAGCCGGTCGAACGCGTCGTCGTCGGCGAACTCCCCGGGCACGAACCGCACGCCCTCGGCGACCTGCTGCCAGACCGTTTCCCGGAACGGCGTGCGGGCATGCGCCTTGATCGCATCATGGGTGAGCTTCGCGAAATCCTCGTCCTCCCAGTCCCGCCGGGCGAAGCCGACCAGCGAGAACCCGGGCGGCAGGAGGCCCCGGTTGGCCAGGTCGTAGATGGCCGGCAGGAGCTTCTTGCTGGCCAGGTCGCCGGTCACGCCGAAGAGCACGAGCACGCAGGGCGCGGCGACCCTCGGAATCCTGCGGTCACGAGGATCGCGCAGCGGATTCGATGTCATGCGATTCCTCCGCCCCGGCTCATCGGCTCTTCGACTGCGCGGCGGCCAGCTCGGTCTTGATCGTCTCGAGCAGCTCGTTCCACGATGCCTCGAACTTCTGCACGCCCTGGCTCTCCAGCACGGTCACCACATCGTCGTAGCCGATGCCGAGCCCCTCCAGCTGCTCGAACACCCGCCTGGACTCCTCGTACGTGCCGTGGATCGTGTCGCCGCGCAGCTGGCCATGGGCCGCGACCGCGTGCAGGGTGGCCTCCGGCATGGTGTTCACCGTGTCGGGCGCGACCAGGTCCACCACGTACATGGTGTCGGCGAACGACGGGTCCTTGACGCTGGTCGAGGCCCAGAGCGGCCGCTGGGTGCGGGCGCCGCGCGCGCTGATCGCCGACCACCGGGAGGTGGCGAACTTCTGCTCGTAGAGCTCGTAGGCCAGCCGCGCGTTGGCGAGGGCGGCCTTGCCGCGCAGCGCCTCGGCCTCGGGCGTGCCCAGCTTGTCGAGCCGGTCGTCAACCTCGGTGTCCACCCGGCTCACGAAGAACGACGCCACCGACTCAAGCTTGCCGATGTCCTGGTCGGAGGCGTTCTCCAGGCCGGCCATGAAGGCATCGATGACCTCGCCGTAGCGCTGCAGCGAGAAAATCAGCGTCACGTTGACGCTGATCCCTTCGGACAAGCACTGGGTAATAGCGGGCAGCCCCTCGACGGTCGCCGGGATCTTGATGAACAGGTTGGGCCGGTCCACCTGCCACCAGAGCGCGCGTGCCTCGGCGATGGTCTTGGCCGTGTCCCTGGCGATCCTGGGGTCGACCTCGAGGGAGACCCGGCCATCCAGGCCTTCGGTCTCGTCGTACACCGGGCGCAGCACGTCGCAGGCCCAGCGGATGTCGGCGGTGGTGATCGCCCGGGCCGCCTCGCCGACGTCGACGCCGCGCACCGCGAGGTCGGCAAGCTGCTCCTGGTACGCGGAGCCCGCCGAGATCGCGTGCGCGAAGATCGTGGGATTGGACGTCACCCCGCGCACGTGCATGTCCCGGACCAGCATCTCCAGATTGCCCGTGGACAGGCGTTCCCGGCTGATGTCGTCGAGCCATACCGCCACGCCGGCGGCGGTGAGCTCGGCAAGCGTGTCATGCGGCTGAGTATTCATGAACTTAACTCCTTAGCCCTAGTCGCCTACTCGCGACCGAGCCGGGCCAGGCTCGCCTTGGCGGCCGTGACGACATGCTCAGCCGTAAATCCAAATTCGCGGTCGAGGCTCTGATGGTCCGCTGATTCGCCAAGATGCTCGAGGCTCACGAACTCTCCCGCGTCGCCGACGAAAGCGCGCCAGCCCAGGGCGATGCCTGCCTCGACGCTCACCCGGGCCCGCACGCGTGCCGGAAGGACCTTCTCCCGGTAAGAAGCATCCTGCTCGGCAAACCATTCCACGCACGGCATGGACACGACCCTGGCCCTGATCAGGTCGACCGCCCTGGCATCTGCCGGTGACCAGGCCAGCGCGTCATCCGGCTGGCTCAGCGGGCTGCTCACCCCGGGCACGCTCCTTCGCACGCGGCAAGACAAGACATCAGACCGACCCTATCCGCATCGCGGCGAACCTAACCTGCCCGGTCTGTTAAGCGCCGGTGAAGTCCTGGTCGGTCAGTCACCGAGGGAGCCGAGGAAGCCGAGCAGGCGTGGGTTCACCTGTGCGGAATGGGTGAGGCTGGAGGCGTGCCCGGCCCCGTCGACCAGGACCAGCGCGGCCTCGCCGCCCAGGCCGTCCCGCAGCGCCTCGGCGCGGGCCGTGGGGATGGCGGCGTCACTGGTGCCATGCACCACAAGTGCCGGACAGCGGATGTCGCCCAGCCGGCCGGTGAGGTCGTCGCGGTCCATCAGGCACTGGAACGCGAGCCGGAGCTGGGCCGGATCCTGCGCCGCCCACTTCGCGAACCAGCCGTCCCACTGGCCGGGCCCGAGGATGATCGAGGCGACCAGGTCCTGCACCGGTGCCGGGCCCTGCTCCAGCCAGATGACCTGGAGCTGCTCGTAGCTCTCCGCGGCCTCGGCGGGCTCCAGGCCGGCCTGGGTGTCGATCAGGATCAGCGCCTTGACCCGCTCGGGGGCCAGCAGCGCGGCACGCTGCGACACGAAGCCGCCCTGGGACATGCCGCCGAGCACCGCCCGGCGCACCCCGAGGTGGTCGAGCAGCGCCAGCAGGTCGCTGGCCGAATCCCAGAACGAGAAGGAGCCTGGCGCCCTGGTCGCGCCGAACCCGCGCTGGTCCCAGGTGATCACGCGGAACTCCGGTACGAGCGCCGCCAGCTGCGGGTCGAAATACGTGTGGTCCATCAGGAACCCGTGGCTCAGCACCACCGCGGGGCCATCGCCGCCGCTGTCCCAGTAGGCGATCTCGGTCCCGTTCAGGGCGGCGGTCGGCATGGCCGAAAGCTACCGCAGCAAGACCGCTGGCGCGATACCCCGGTGCCGTACCATCCGGCCCCGTCAGCGCGGCCGGAGCCTGGCGTCGAACGAGTCCCGCAGCGCGTCACCGGCGAGATTGAACGCCACAACGGTGAGCATGATCATGAAACCGGCCGGATAGACCTCCCACCAGTACCCGTCGAGCAGGTACGTGGTGCCCTGGGACAGCATCCCGCCCCAGGTGGCGGCCGGCGGCGGCAGCCCGAAGCCGAGGAAGCTCAGCGTCGCGAGCAGGATGATCGCGTCAGCGACCTGGAAGGTAGCGCTGACCACGATCGTCCCGAACGTGTTCGGGATGAGGTGCCGCACGACGATGCGCACCCTGCGCCCGCCCATGGCGCTGACGGCCTGGATGAACTCCCGCGTGCGCAGCGACAGCGTCTCGCCTCGCACCAGCCGGGCCGGCCCCAGCCAGGACAGCAGCGAGAGCACCAGGATCAGCAGCGGGACCGTGGGCCGGAAGACCGACGACAGGTAGATGAGCAGGAAGATCGCCGGGATGGCCAGCGCGATGTCGACCACGCGCATCATGACGGCGTCGGCCAGGCCGCCGGTGAAGCCGGAGACTGCGCCCCAGGCGACGCCGAGCGCGGTCGCGAGCACCGCCACCGCGAAGCCGATCTCCAGCGTGATCTGGCCGCCCACCATCAGGCGGCCGAGGATGTCGTAGCCGTTGGCGTCCGTGCCGAGCGGTCGGCCCTGACCCGGCGGGAGGTTCGTGAGCTGGATGTTCGCGTGAACCTGATCGGTGTGATACAGAACCGGTCCGGCAAAGCAGAACACCGCGAGGACGGCGATGATCGCCAGGCCGATCAGGCCGAGACGATGGCCGGCGAAGGCCCGCAGCGCCGAGTTGCCCGCGAAGCGGCCCGGCGCGCGCGGGCCTGCCGCCGACGGCGAGGCCGGCCGGGCCGGCGCCACCGGCGGGGGAGCGACGGCGGCGCCCGGCGGGAGGCCCGTGGCCCGGACGCTGTCACTCATAGCGAACCCTCGGGTCGAGGACCGCGTAAGCGATGTCGGCGAACAGGTTGCCGAGCACCGTGACGATCCCGACCAGAACGGCGACGCCGAGCTCGACCGGGTAGTCGGCGTTGACCGCCGCCGTGTAATAGGTGAGCCCGACTCCGGGCACGTTGAACACGTACTCGACGATCAGGCCGCTGGTGAGTACCGCCGGGAAGGACAGGCCGACCAGCGTCGTGACCGCGATCAGCGAGTTGCGCAGGACGTGCCGGGTCAGCACCAGCCTGCCCGGCAGCCCTTTCGCCCGGGCCACCCGCACGTACTCCTCGGCCAGCGTCGCGATGGCCGCGGAGCGCATGTAGCGGCTGAACAGCGCGACGTTCACCAACGTGAGGGTGAGCACGGGCAAGACCATGGCCCGGGGGTCGGCGAGCAGCCCGCCGACCGTCGCTGACTGCGGCGCCTCGGGCGGGAAGGCGTGCAGGCTGATCGAGAGCCCCGCGATCAGCAGGATCGCCAGCCAGTACGACGGCATCGAGTACAGCGCGAACGCCGCGGACGTGGCCACGTGGTCGATCGCCCGGTTCCTGTGCACCGCCTGGACGACGCCGAGCGGAATGGCGATCGCCAGCGCCAGCGCCAGCGCCGTGCCCACGAGCAGCACGTCGTTGGGTAGCTGGTGCACGACGAGCGAGTCGACGCTCTGGTTCAGCCGGTAGGAAAAGCCGAGATTGCCGCGGGCCAGGCGGCCGAGAAAGGTGAGGTACTGCACGACGAGGGGATGGTCCAGGCCGTTGGCGCGGTTGAAGGCCGCGATCTCGGCTCCGCTGGCCCGGGTGCCGAGGATCGCCCTGGCCAGGCTGCCCGGGATCAGGTGCTCGAGGATGAAGGTCACCGCGGTCACCCCGAGCACGACGATCACGGCCTGGGCGATGCGGCGGGCGATGTATCCGCTCACGTCACCCGGATGCCTTCGTGAAGTACCACTCTTCCGGGTTGATGAAGCCGTAGGCGTTCGGCACGAAGCCGCGCAGGTTCGACTGGACGGTGTCCAGGGTCCCTGGGCTCGGCTGCCAGAAGTCAGGCAGCTGCAGCCTGACCTGATCGGCGTACGCGTCGAGCGCGGCCTGGGCACCGGCCGCCGCGGTCGTCGTCGTGGCGCTGATTAGGTTGTCGATCGCGGGATCGGAGTAGTTGTTCACGTTGCCGAGAGCGCCGGTCTGGAAGATCTCGTCGCCGCTCGGATAATGGTCCGGCTCGAAGAGCCAGGCTTCGCCGTAGTTCCCGAGTTCCCAGCTGCAGGCCGCCGACGACGGAGCGCAGGGCTCGATCGTCGCGGCGATCGTGGTCTGGGTCACCTCGTCCAGGGAGATCCCGATGCCCACCAGCCGAGCGACCGACTGCAGGTCGGTCATGGACCCATCGGTGTAGGGCAGCCCGCTGGGGTACATGAGCGTGAACGCGAGCGGCTGGCCGGCCTTGATGCCCGCGCCGCACTCGTCCGCGGCCGTGCCCGGCCTCGAGCAGGTGGTGACCCCGTTCGTGACGACTTTCCAGCCGTGCGCGGCCAGCAGCGACCCCGCGGCAGGCACGCTGAACGGGTAGGGGTTCACCGACGCCTCCGCATTCGCGTAAGGATTCGCCGGGCTGGCGGGCACCGGGCTGTAGGTGGGCACGCCCAGGCCGTCGTAGTAGGCATGGATCCACCCGGTCTGGTCGACCAGGTGCTGGAACGCCTGACGGAAGTACAGCTGCCTCAGGATCGGCCCGACCTGCGGGTTGTTGAAGTTCGGTTCGAAGTAGTCGAAGCCGAACGGGTAGTCCTTGACCAGCTGATAACCCTGGGCCCGCAGGGCGGGCTGCTGCGGCAGGTCGTTGTCCGGCACGTAGCCGAGCGAGATCTGCTGGCCGGAGCGGCCGGGGCCGCCGGTGGCCGGGCTGGCGCGCAGGACCGAGAACTCGGCCGCGGCGGAAGTGAACGGCAGCTCGACGAACTTCGCCAGGCGCGGTTTCTGCGGGCCGGAGTAGCGCTGATTGGGCACGAACGAGGCGGTGCCGTCGCTGGTCAGGCTGGTCAGCTTCCACGGGCCGTCGACCACCGACCAGACCGGGCTCGACGCGTAGCCCGCGACCGCCGTCGACTGGCCGTTCAGGAAGTTGTAGACGGCCGTCGCGCCCGCCGTGCTGGTGTCGGGCAGGTTCGCAGCCGCCGGTGACGGGGCCTTCGCGTCCAGCGACGTCTGGTCCCAGGCGATCGGCAGCGGAGTGATCTGGGACAGCTCGTTGTAGGTGAACCAGAACGGGTTGTAGCTGGCGTTCAGGCGGAGCTGCACCGTGCTGGGGCTGAGCGCCTTCCACGCGACGACGTTGTCGGGGAACCCGCCGGGGACGTAGTTCGCCCAGTGGGCCTTGTTGGCCTTGAGCAGGTTGATCCAGAACCCGACGTCACGGGCGCTCACGGTCTCGCCGTCGGACCAGACGTAGTGCTTGAGCGTGATCGTGACCACGCGGTTGCCGTCGCTGTAGACCGGCGGGTCGCCGATCGAAAGCGGGTAGTCGATGGAGGTCTTCCCCCGGTCCCCGTACCAGTAGAGCGGCAGGTAGAGCAGGGTCTGCAGGTCACTCGTGTTGGCGACGGTGAAGTACTGGCCGGACACCAGGGGGAAGATGTAGGTGGGCGGCGTCAGCGGCTGCTCGGCGAAGTAGGCGGTGCCGCCGCTGACCGGCGTGCCGCCGCCGGCCGCCGCTGGCGTGCTGCCGGAACTGCAGGCCGCCAGGCCGAGGACGGCAGTGGCGGTGAGGGCGAGCGCCCTGAGCGCCGTGCGGTGTACTTGCCTCGGGCCCCTCACGGCAGCCTCCCTACGCCGGCATTACCCGGTCAGGTTCAGACGGTCGGTGGCGCGGTCAGCCACCCTCTCAGCCCGGTCAGCCCGAGCTCCCGCGGAATGTGCGGTTATTTTACCGCGACGCCACCCGGGGCGCCGGGCCGGTACCAGACACGATGAGATCGAATGAGGATGGCGGCCGGGTCCGGCCGAAATAGGCCTGCTCCGCGATCAGCCATTCGTCGTCCCATTCCTCAGGTCTCACCCGGCTGCGGAGCCGCCGCAGCCGCTCATGTTCGGGCGTATTGACGAACACCGACCGGTCCACCAGGTCGATGAGTTCCGGGGCCGCGGAGTACACGCCCTCGACCAGGATCAGGTCGCCCGGCCCGACCGTGACCAGGCCGTCGAGCCCGCGGCCGCGTTCCCAGTCGAACCGGCGGAACGCCGCGCCGCGCCGCGCCCGGAGCGGCTCGAGCGCCTGGGCCCGGAGCCGGCGCCAGTCGTAGTAATCCGCCAGGGGCCGCCCGCCGGGCGCCGCAGCTGGCCGGGCCTGGAAGAAGTCGTCGGTATGGACGAGCGCGGCCCCGGTCGCTTCGGCGACGGCGTCCGCGATGGTGGACTTGCCAGCGGCGCCGTGCCCGTCGATGGCCAGGACGGTCACTGCGGAGCTCGCGGTCCGCCACCTGGAGACCGCCCTGATCACCCGGCTCGCCGCCTCGGGCTCGCGGCCGCCGCTACCGCCGCGGAGCATCCGGGGACAGCGCCCCGCCGGGCGGGATGGCCGCCGGCGCGAAGGTCGCGGCGTCCGCGACTCCGGCCTCGGCGGCCCGGGCCTGATCGGTCATGCCCGCCGTGCCCCGGTCGCGGAGCGCGAACAACAGCAAGATCGCCACGATCCAGATCAGCACCGAGTTGGCGACGTGCACCCAGACCAGGCCGGCCGGAAGCCCGCTGAAGTACTGCGCGTAGCCGATAGCGCCCTGCGCGCCGATCAGCGCCAGCAGGACCCAGCCCAGCCTGACCGCCCGCCGCGGGGCCGAGGTCAGCCGGAGCCCGAGCACCAGCGCGATCACCGTCGCACCCAGGAACCAGCCGATATCCGCGTGGAACTGGGTAACGCCGCTGAGCGGCAGGTGGAAGCGGGGAATGTCGGCCTCGCCGGCCAGCGGCCCGGTACCGGTCACCACGGTGCCGGCCGCGAGCATGAGGCCGAGCACCGCCACGGCGCCAACAGCGAACAGCCGCAGTTCGCGCGGGACCAGGAGGCGGGCGGGCCCCCGGCCCTCGGCGCACCGCACGTACAGGGCCACGGCGACGGCCACCAGGCCCATGGAGAACAGGAAGTGGACGGACACCCAGACCGGGTCGAGCTTGGTCAGCACCACGATCCCGCCCAGAACCGCCTGGGCCACGATCCCGGCCGGCTGCGCCGACGCCAGCCACAGCAGGTCACGCCGCCGCCGGCCGGTGCGGTCCGGGCGGTACCGCCAGGCCGCGACGCAGACGAGAACGGCGACCACGAAGATCGCGACGGTCACCAGCCGGTTCCCGAACTCGACCCAGCGGTGGATCAGCGGGTCACCGGTGGCTCCGCTGGCCACGATGCTGGTCGCCGTGCACCTGGGCCAGTCCGGGCAGCCGAGCCCGGACTCGCTGAGCCGTACCCCGGCGCCGGTCATGATGATCCCGGCGTTGGCCACGACGCCCGCCAGCGCGATGCGCCGCATCGAGGCAGGCGACGGGGACAGCACCGCATCCGCTAGGTGGCCAGGCACGAATCTCATCGTAAGAGTGTCCCGCACCCGGCTGCCGCCGGACTAGCCGGGACTGGGCGGGACCGGACCGGGCGGTCCGGGACCGCTCTGGTCCGGCGGGTGACCGCGGGCCGCGCCGGCGCAGGCCACGATCACGCAGCCGATCGCTGCCCACTCCCGCGGCGCGAGTACCTCGCTGAGCAGCAGCAGCCCGACGATGGCGGCGACCGCGGGCTCCAGGCTCATCCAGATTCCGAAGATCCGCGCCGGGATGCGGCGCAGCGCCTCCATCTCGAGCCGGTACGGGATGACCGACGACAGCAGCCCGACCGCGATGCCGGTGCCGAGCACGTCGGCCCGCAGCGCGGAGCCGTGCCCCGCGGAGCCGGTCACGGCCGCGGCCGGCGTCACCACCAGGGCGGCGACCACCATGGCGATGGCCAGCCCGGACGACCCAGGGAAGCGCCGCCCGGTCGACGCGCTGAGCAGGATGTAGGCGGCCCAGGCGGCGGCGGCGACGAGCGCGAAGGCCACGCCGGTCACCGCGAGCCCGGCAGCCGGCCTGCCGCCGCCCGCCGCGCCATGAGCGAGGCTGGACCAGCCGTCGCTGAGCAGCGCCACCCCGGCGGCGGCCAGGGCCACCCAGATCAGGTCGACCAGCCGCCGGGAGGACGCCACGGCGACCGCCAGCGGCCCGAGGAACTCTATGGTCACCGCGATGCCCAGCGGTATCCGCGCGAAC
Source organism: uncultured Actinomycetota bacterium (assembly GCA_963729365.1). Classification (GTDB taxonomy): domain Bacteria; phylum Actinomycetota; class Actinomycetes; order Streptosporangiales; family Streptosporangiaceae; genus JASHPR01. The sequence continues at coordinate 330,068 of CAVSNQ010000022.1, read as the reverse complement.
GACTGGTAGATCGAGAAGTTCATGATCCCCATCGTCACGCCGAACGCCAGGACCACCGCCGAGTCCCGCCAGGCCCGCTCGTGAACCAGGTCGCGGACCGACCGGGCCAGCCCCCGGCCGCCGAACGCCGCCATCAGCAGCGCGGCCGTCCACAGCCGCAGCTCGGTCATCGTGCCCGGCGTGACCTGGCCGAACAGCCAGGCCAGGCCCGCGCCGACCTGGACCGAGACGATGCCGGTGATCACGAGCGCCGACGGCGGAACCGCGCCCATGGCCCCGGCGGGACGCCGGAGCATCCGGGATCTGGAGACGGTGACCGGAGGCTCCGGCTATTCCCAGTGGAAGGTGCGCACGGCCAGCGCGATGCCCGCGACCGCCCAGACCGCCAGCACCAGCAGGTCACGCACGGGCAGGCCGCCGCCGAGCTGCAGCATCGACCGGAGGCCATCGGACAGCGCGTCGGCCGGCAGCAGCAGCAGCACCGGCCGCGCGCCCGCCGGGAACTTCGTCAGCGGGAACACCACCCCGCCGATTCCGAGCATCACCAGGTAGACCAGGTTGGCGGCGGCCAGGGTGGCCTCGGCGCGCAGCGTCCCGGCCATCAGCAAGGCGAGCCCGCTGAACGCCGCGGTGCCCACGACCATCAGCAGTATCGACCATGCGGCCGCCGCGGGGCCGCCGTGCGGGTGCCAGCCGAGCGCCAGCGCCACCACCACGATCAGGACGGACTGCAGGACCTCGACGGCCAGCACGGTGAGCGTCTTCGCGGCGATCAGCCCGCGGCGGGACAGCGGCGTCGCGCCAAGCCGCTTGAGCACCCCGTACCTGCGCTCGAATCCGGTGGCGATCGCCTGGCTGGTAAACGCGGTGGACATCACGGCCAGCGCCAGGATGCCCGGGGCGAGGAAGTCGATCCTGCTGCCGGGGCCGTAACTGACCAGGTTCTCCTGGCTGAACGCGACGATCAGCAGCACCGGGATGATCAGGGTCAGCACGAGCTGCTCGCCGTTGCGCAGCAGCGTCCGCAGCTCAAGCCCGGCCTGGGCGCCGACCATCCGCGGCAGCGGCGCGGCGCCTGGCGCGGGCGCGGGCCAGGCGTCCGCAATCTCGGTCACGAGCGGAGCTCCCGCCCGGTCAGCTCGAGGAAGACGTCCTCAAGCGTCCGGTTCTCGATCCGCAGGCTCTGCGCGAGCACGCCGCGCTCGGCGCACCATGCCGTGACCGCCGCAAGCAGCTGGGGATCGACCCGGTCGTGCACCTCGACCACGTAGTACCCGGCCGGGGACTCCTTGGCGGCGCTGTCCGGCGGCAGCGCGGCCAGCAGGCTGTCGGTGTCCAGGCCGGGCTCGGCACGGAACCTGAGCTGGCCGGCGGTGCCCGTCAGCTCGGCCGGGGTTCCCGAGGCGACGAGACTGCCGTGGTCGACCACGGCGACCTGGTCGGCGAGGCGTTCTGCCTCCTCCATGTAGTGGGTGGTCAGGATGACTCCTGCCCCCGCGTCGCGCAACCCGCCGATCAGGCTCCAGGTCGCGTGCCTGGCCTGGGGATCGAGCCCGGCCGTGGGCTCGTCGAGGAAGACCAGTTCGGGGCGGCCGATCACGGCAGCAGCGAGCGATAGCCGCTGCTGCTGGCCGCCGGACAGCCGCCGGAACGGGGTGCGAGCGCAGCCGGTGAGGCCCAGCCGGTCAAGCAGCAGGGCCGGATCGATGGGCCGGGCGTGGAAGCTGGCCATCACCCGCAGGTACTCGCCGGCCCGGGCGGCGGTCGGGATGCCGCCGGACTGCAGCATCACGCCGACCTTCGGCCGCAGCGCCTGGCCGTCCCTGACCGGGTCCAGGCCCAGCACGCGCACGGTGCCCTGGTCCGGCCGCCGGTAACCCTCGCAGATCTCGATCGTGGTGGTCTTCCCGGCACCGTTCGGGCCGAGGATCGCGGTCACCTGCGCGCGCTCCGCCCGCAGCGTCAGCCCCGCCACAGCGACGGTGCGCCCGTAGTGCTTGACCAGACCGCTGATCTCGACGGCCGGAGCGGAACACACGCACGCGAGTCTACGGGTATCGGGCGGTCCAAGCCGGTGTGACCGGCATCTCGCCAGGCCCCGGCCGGTCAGGGACGCCGCGCCACCCCGCAGTAGAGCCACCTCGAGTCGTCGGTGTCGGCCAGGCCCGGATCCTCGGCGCCCCACAGCCCGACGTGGGTGACCACGGGCCCCGCGCCCTCGTAGGGAGGCACCAGCTCCAGGCCCTCGAAGAACCGCTCGACATCGGCCTTCGACCGGAAGTGGATGTTCTCGGTGCCGCGCGAGTAGACGTCCACGCTCTCCTGCACGGCGCGTGTCGGCTTGCTGTCGGCGGTGAGATGCGACAGGGCCAGGTAGCTTCCCGGCGCGAGCGCGGCCACGTACCTGTCGACCAGCCCCCAGGGGTCAGACCCGTCGGCCACGAAGTACAGCACGCCGGTCAGCAGCAGGCCGACCGGCTCGCCGAGGTCGATGAGCGCGCGCAAGTCCGGGTGGTCAAGCACGCTCTCCGGGTCGCGGAGGTCGGCCATGATGATCTTCGTGTTCGCGGACTCCCCGAGCAGCGCGTTGCCGTGCGCCAGCACCATCGGATCGTTGTCCACGTAGACCACCCGGGCGTCCGGGACGACCTGCTGCACCAGGTCGTGAGTGTTGCCCTGAGTGGGCAGCCCGGCCCCGATGTCGATGAACTGCCGTATCCCGCGGCCCGCTATCCACCCGGCCGCGCGCTGGTGGAACGACCGGTTCGCCCAGGCCGAGTCGCCGATCTCGGGCACCAGCGCCTTGAGCCGCTCGCCCAGTTCCCTGTCGACCTCGAAGTTGTTGGTCCCGCCCAGAAAGTAGTCGTACATCCGGGCCGGCGTCGGCCGCTCCGGGTCCACTCCCTCGGGGACGGGCTGCGCTGCGTTCACGGTACATAGTCCCACGATGGGGCGAATGCCAGCGCCAGCCCCGGCGTCAGGCCGGGGCGGGAGCGCGATCTCGCGCCGCGGCGACGAGCGCGCGGAACAGGCTCGGGTCGTCGCCGGCCTCGGGGTGCCACTGCACGGCCACCACGAACGAGCCGTCTCCTGCGGGGTCAAGCTCGAACGCCTCAACGGTGCCGTCCTCCGCCCAGGCGGTGGGCAGGAGTCCGCCGCCCAGCTTGTCGACCGCCTGGTGATGGTGAGTCGGCGTGGCGAACGACAGGTCGACCTCGTCGCGGCCGAGGATCTGGCCGAGCCTGCTGCCCGGCGCGACCCGCACCGCGTGCGCCCCGAAGGCCCCGGGTACCGGAGCATGGCCGTCGTGGCCGACCACGTCGGGCAGGTGCTGGTGCAGGGTGCCGCCCCGCGCCACGTTGATGACCTGCAGGCCGCGGCAGATGCCGAGGACCGGCAGGCGCAGCGACATGGCCGCGGCGAACAGCGCGAACTCCGCGGTATCGCGCTCCTCGCGCACGCTCCCGGTCTCCGGCGCCGGCTCCGCGCGGTAGCGGGCCGGGTCGATGTCCCCGCCCCCGGAGAGCACCAGCCCGTCCAGCCGCCCGAGCGCGTCCTCGATGCCCGGCACCGGCGGCAGCAGGACCGGGATCCCGCCCGCGGCCGCGATGCGATCGGCATAGCGCCTGGGCAGCACCATGGCCTGCGTCTCCCAGACGCCCCACCGGGCGCGCTCACAGTAGGCGCTGATCCCGATCAGCGGGGCGCCCGTGCCGTCAGCCATCGATGAACCTTCCCCTCCCGCCCGGTCCGGCCGGCCTCACAAGGGTGTCACATAGGCGCCCGAGATCCCGCCATCTACGAGGAACTCGGACGCCGTGATGAACGACGCGTCGTCGCTGGCCAGGAATGCTACCGCGGCCGCGATCTCCTCCGGTTCGGCGAACCGGCCGACCGGGATGTGCACCAGCCGCCGGGCCGCTCGCTCCGGGTCCCTGGCGAAAAGCTCGCGCAGCAGCGGCGTGTTCACCGGGCCCGGGCACAGCGCGTTGACCCTGATCCCCTCCCGGGCGAACTGCACCCCGAGCTCGCGGGTCATGGCCAGCACCCCGCCCTTGGACGCGGTGTAAGAGATCTGCGAGGTCGCGGCGCCCAGCAGGGCGACGAACGACGCGGTGTTGATGACCGATCCCTTGCGCTGCCGCTGCATGTACGGGATCACGTGCTTACAGCACAGGTAGACCGAGGTCAGGTTGACCTCCTGGACCCGGCGCCACGCCTCGAGGCCGGTGGACAGGATGGAGTCGTCCTCCGGCGGAGATATGCCCGCATTATTGAACGCCACGTCAATGCGCCCGTGTTGCTGCGCCACGGACTCATACATCCGCTGGACATCGTCCTCGCTGGACACGTCGGCCGCGATGAACGTGCCGCCGGCCTCCTCCGCGGCGGCCTTGCCCGCCGCCTCGTCGATGTCGACGGCGATCACGACGGCGCCCTCGGCCGCCAGCCTGCGCGCGCTGGCCAGGCCGATGCCGCTGCCCGCCCCGGTGATGACCGCGACCCGGTCCTGCAAGCGCTGCATGCCTGGGCTCCCTTCGGTTTTCCTGCGGCTGTGGTCGCTCATTCCGTAGCGATGAAGACGTTCTTGGTCTCGGTGAACGCGTCCGGCGCGTCGGGCCCGAGCTCGCGGCCGAGCCCGGACTGCTTGAACCCGCCGAACGGGGTCCAGTAACGCACCGACGAGTGCGAGTTCACCGACAGGTTGCCGCTCTCCACGGCCCGGGCCACCCGGATCGCGCGGCCGATGTCGGAGGTCCAGATCGACCCGGACAGGCCGTAGGGCGTGTCGTTGGCGATCGCGACCCCGTCGGCCTCGTCCTCGAACGGCGTGACGGTGACCACCGGGCCGAACACCTCCTCGGTATAGGCCGGGTCATCGGCGCTGACCGGCGCGAGCACGGTCGGCGGGAACCAGAACCCCGGCCCGTCCGGCGCGCTGCCGCGGAAGGCGACCGGAGCGCCGTCGGGCACGTAGGACGCGACGTGCCGGCGGTGCGCGGCCGAGATCAGCGGGCCCATCTCGGTGCCCGGCGCGGCCGGGTCGCCCACCGCGACGCTGCGGACCGCGGGCTCGAGCAGCTCCATGAACCGGTCGAGGACCGAGCGCTGCACCAGGATCCGGGACCGGGCGCAGCAGTCCTGCCCGGCGTTGTCGAACACCGCGTACGGCGCGGTCGCGGCGGCCCGCTCGAGGTCGGCGTCGGCGAACACGATGTTCGCGTTCTTGCCGCCGAGCTCCAGGGTGACGCGTTTGATCTGCCGGGCGCATCCGGCCATGACCTGGCTGCCCACCTCGGTCGACCCGGTAAAGACGATCTTGCGCACGGCCGGGTGGTCGACCAGGCGCTGACCGACCACGCTGCCCTTGCCCGGCAGCACCTGGAGCACGCCCTCGGGCAGCCCCGCCTCGAGCGCGAGCTCGCCGATCCTGATCGCGGTCAGCGGGGTCATCTCGGCCGGCTTGGCGACCACCGTGTTCCCGGACGCGAGCGCGGGCGCCATCCCCCAGGCGAAGATCGGCATCGGGAAGTTCCACGGCACGATCAGGCCGACCACCCCGACCGGCTCATGGAAGGTGATGTTCAGCCCGCCGGGCACCGGTATCTGCTTGCCGATCAGTCGCTCGGGCGTCGCGGAGTAATAGAGCAGCACGTCGCGCACGTGCCCGGCCTCCCAGCGCGCCTGGCCGATGGGATGGCCCGAGCCGGCCACCTCCAGGTCGGCCAGCTCGCCGACGTGCGCATCCACCGCGGCCGCGAACCGGCGCAGCAGGGCGGCCCGGTCTCCGGGCGCCACGGCGCGCCAGGCTTGCTGCGCGGCGGCGGCGCGCGCGATCGCCGCGTCGGTCGCCTCGACGCCGGCCTGGGTCACCGTGGTGACCGGCTGCTCGGTGGCGGGGTTCAGCACCGTGAACTCGGACATGCGTGGGTTCCCCTCCGGGATTCGAATGCGGGCGGGCCGGCGGCCCGCGGGCGCTAGAGGCGCTCGAAGCAGCGCTGCAGCTCCCAGTCGGTCACCGCCGCGTCGAAGGCGGCCAGCTCGACGCCGGCGTAGTTGGCATAGTGCTCCACCACCTCCGCACCGAACGCCTGGCGGGCCAGGTCGCTCTTCTGCCACAGCTCGAGCGCGTCGCGCAGGGTGTGCGGCACCCGGGCGCCGGTGTCGAGGTATGCGTTGCCCTCGACGGCCGGCTCCAGGGGCAGCTCGTTGTCGATGCCGTGCAGGCCGGCGGCGATCATGGCGGCGACGGCCAGGTACGGGTTCACGTCGCCGCCGGGCACCCGGTTCTCCGCCCGCAGCGAGGCCCCGTGCCCGACCAGGCGGAGCGCGCAGGTCCGGTTGTCCGGACCCCAGCGCACCGAGGTGGGGGCGAAGCTGCCGGGCACGTAGCGCTTGTAGGAGTTGACGTTGGGCGCGTAGCAGAGCGTGAGCTCCCGTAGGGCGGCGAGCTGCCCGGCCAGGAAGTGCTCACCGAGCTTCGACAGGCCGTACGGCCCGTCGCCGGCCATGACCGGCGCGCCGCCGTCGCCGCGGAGCGACAGGTGGATGTGGCAGGAGTTGCCCTCGCGGGCGTTCGGCTTGGCCATGAACGTGATGCTGCTCCCGTCCTGCGCCGCGATCTCCTTGGCTCCGGTCTTGTAGATGGAGTGGTTATCGCAGGTGGCGACGGCCTCCGCGTACCGGAACGCGATCTCGTGCTGGCCCAGGTTGCACTCGCCCTTGGCCGACTCGACGTACAGCCCGGCCCCGGCCATCTCGTTCCTGATCCGGCGCAGCAGCGGCTCGATCCGGGATGTGCCCAGGATCGAGTAGTCCACGTTGTACTGATTGGCCGGGACGAGATCGCGGTAGGCCTTGGCCGAGGCCTGCTCGTAGGAGTCGGTGTAGACGATGAACTCCAGCTCGGTGCCGACCATCGCGGTCCATCCGCGCTCGGCCAGCCGCTGCTCCTGGGCCTTGAGTATCTGCCGCGGCGAGGCCAGCACCGGGGCGCCGTCCAGCCAGGTCAGGTCGGCGATCACCATGACCGTGCCCTCGTTCCACGGGACCTGGCGCAGCGTGGCCATGTCCGGCACCAGCACGAAGTCGCCGTAACCGCGGTCCCAGGACGACATCGCGTACCCGTCCACGGTGTTCATCTCCACGTCGACCGCGAGCAGGTAGTTGCAGCCTTCTGAGTAGTGCTCGGCCACCTCGTCGAGGAAGAACTCGGCCGAGAGTCGCTTGCCCTGCAGGCGCCCCTGCATGTCGGTGAAGGCCAGCACGACCGTGTCGACCTTGTCCTCGCTGGCCTCGACCCGCAGGCGTTCCAGGGTCAGCATGCCGCGCTGGCGGCGCTGCGGCCCGGGGCCGCGGTATTTCTGCATTGACATCCCATCAGGTTAGGCACGCGGGAGGCGGTCAGGTAGAGAGCTCCCGCTCGATGGCCGCGAGCTCCTCGGCCGTGCCCTGGACCCGCGGGCCCTTGAACCACTTGCGCGCGGACACCGCCCAGTAGATGCCGGCGAAGCCGATGACCGCCACCACCGCGACGATCGTGTAGTTGAAGTTGCTGACCGTGACCGGGCTCAGCGTCGGCAGCATGAACAGGATCGTGATGAAGATCACCCAGACGACCGCGATCCACCCCACGATGTAGCTCCACGAGCCCAGGTGCCACGGCCCGCGCTTGAAGCTGGCCCCCTGCCGCAGCCGCAGGAACGTCGGCGACACGTAGGCGACGTACAAGCCGATGGTCGCGATCGAGGTGACCGCCGCGTAGGACGTGCTGTTCACCAGGTACGGCAGGCCCAGGATCAGCGCCCCGGCGGCCGCCAGCCAGATCGCGTTGGTCGGTGTCCTGGTCCGCTTGTTGACCCGGTGCCAGATGGACGAGCCCGGCAGCGCGCCGTCGCGGGAGAACGCGTAGATCATCCGCGAGTTCGCGGTCACCGAGGACATGCCGCAGAACAGCTGGGCCCCGATCACGACCAGCAGCAGCAGCTTGGCGGTAGTCGCCCCGAGCGCGTCGATGAAGATCTGGACCGGTGGCTCGCCTGTGGGCGAGGCCACCTCAGCGGCGTAGTGCTGGATGGCGAACGTGATCCCGATCAGCAGGATCCAGCCCGCGAACAGCGACACCACGATCGACATGACGATGCCGCGCGGTCCCCGGGTGGACGCGTTGTGCGTTTCCTCGGTCAGGTGCGCGGACGCGTCGTAGCCGGTGAACGTGTACTGGGCCAGCAGCAGGCCGAGGGCGAGGACATAGATCGTGGTGTGCCAGCCGGTCAGGTTGACCACATGGGTGAACACGAAGCTCGCCGACTGGTGGTGCGAGGGCACGAAGGTCAGCAGGGCCACGATGAGCAGCACGCCGATGATGTGCCACCAGACGCTGATGTCGTTCAGCACCGAGACCAGCCGGATGCCGAACTGGTTCAGCAGGCCGTGCACGAACAGCACCGCCGCGTAGATCAAGATGGTCACCCAGTGGTAGGTGGGCGTCCCGAACACGAGATTCAGCCACGCGTTGATGAAGAACGCCGCGCCGAAGTCGATACCCGCGGTGATCGCGACCTGACCGAGGAAGTTGAACCAGCCGGTGAACCAGGACCACACCGGGCCCCGGCCCGGGCGGGCCAGCTTGGCCGCCCAGTAGTACAGCCCGCCCGCGGTCGGGAAGCTGGAGCAGACCTCGGCCATCGACAGCCCGACCATCAGGGTCATGATGCCGACGAGCGGCCAGCCCCACACGATCGCGACCGGGCCGCCGGTGATCATCCCGTAGCCGTACAGGGTCATGCAGCCGGACAGGATCGAGATGATCGTGAACGACACGGCGAAGTTGTTGAAGCCCGACATCCGCCTGCGGAGTTCCTGGGCGTAGCCGAGCCGGTGGAGTTCTTCTTCGTCGCTGCTGAGCGGCGCTGCTTGCTCGTTGATCGCCACGGCATGCTCCTCGGATCGGGTGTCTGCGCGGGAATTGCCGCCTCGTCGCTGGTCGGCCGCCGGTCTTAATGGTTCAATATCGAACCAATGATGAACGGGTGCCACGGAATGTTCAAGACCTAGCGGCCAGATTTACCCCATGCGTCCCACAGGCACCGGGTACGCGGGTCAGCGGGGACCCGCGTACCGGGGCGTAAGCCGTAGAGTCAGCGGAACAGTACTGGTCCGGCAGGGGCCGGTCCCGGCCGGAGGGCGACCGTGGCAAGCAGCCGGCTCGAGCTGACCGGCCTGCTCCGGCCGGTGCGCGAGGGCAATGCGTTCGAGGAGACCGTCGAGCGGCTGCTGACCCTGATCAAGCTCGGCGTCGTCGGGCCGGGGGAGCGGTTCCCGGCCGAGCGGGAGCTCGCCGTCCAGCTCGGCATCAGCCGTCTGACCCTGCGGGAGGCGATCAGCGAGCTGCAGCGGGCGGGTTACGTGGAGTCGCGCCGCGGCCGGTCGGGCGGCACCTTCGTGACCGGCGCGCCGCCCGCCCCGGACCGGGGCGAGCTGCGCCGCCTGGCCAGGGAGGACGAGGGCAAGCTGGCTGACGCGCTGACGTTCCGGCTGGCGGTGGAGACCGGCGCGGCCGAGGCCCTCGCCCGCCTCATGGGCCAGTCCGCGGCGCGGGCCGAAGCACGGGAGGTGCTGCTGGCCAGGCTCGCCGACGTGAACGGCGCGTGCCCGCAGGACTACCGGCGGCTGGACACGCTGTTCCACCTGTCCATCGCCGAGCTCACCGGATCCAGCCTGCTCACCGCCGCGTGCGCCGACGCACGGATGCGGCTGAACGACCTGCTGAACGCGATACCGGTGCTGCAGCGCAACATCGATCACACCGCCGGCCAGCACACGGGGATCGCGACGGCGATCCTGGCTGGCGACGCCGGGCGGGCGCGGCGCGCCACGGCCGAGCACCTGGAAGGCACCGCCGCCCTGCTCCGCGGATTCCTGGCCTGATGACCGGCCAGGCCGAAGGCCCGGCCGGGCCTCGAGCTACGGCTCGCGCAGGATCCTCTCGAAGCCCACGACCAGCGACCGGGGCCCGCGCAGGTTGAGGTTCGGCTTGTATTCCAGGCTCGCCGGGTCGAGTTCGGGCTTGATCACGCGGGTCGCGAACGCCTGCACCGCGATCGTCGCCTCCAGCCTGGCCAGCGGCGCGCCGAGGCAGAAGTGCGGCCCGGCGGCGAAGGCCAGGTGACCCGCTGCGGTGCGCCGGATGTCGAACCTGTCCGGGTCGGCGAAGACCTCCGGGTCACGTCCCGTGGCCGCGATCAGCAGCAGCAGGACCGCGCCGTCGGGCGCGCTGAGCGGGCCGACCTGCATGCCGCCGCGGGCGATCCGGCCGGTGAACTGCACCGGGGCGTCGTAGCGCAGCGTTTCCTCGACCGCGGCCGCGGCCAGTCCCGGGTCGGCGCGGAGCGCGGCGAGCTGGTCCGGGTGGCGCAGCAGGGCCAGGATCGCGTTGGAGATCAGGCTCACCGTGGTCTCGTGACCGGCCACCAGCAGCAGCACGCAGGTGGCGATCAGCTCCTGCTCGCTGAGGCGCTGGCCGTCGTCCTCGGCCCGGATGAGCTCGGAGAGCAGATCGCCGGCCGGGCGGGCCCGTCGGGCGGCGATCAGCTCACCGAAGTAGCCGGCGAATTCGAGGCTGGCCTGCAGCGCCGCGGCGGCCGACGAGCCGTCGGCGGGAACGAACTGCGGCTGCAGCGAGTGGGCCAGGCTGGCTGACCACCCGGCGAAACGGGCATGATCCCCGGGCGGGACCCCGAGCAGCTCGGAGATGATCCGCACCGGCAGCGGGTAGGCCAGCTGCCCGACCACCTCGAGCTGCCGTCGCCCCCCGCCCACCTCCCCGTCCCCCGTGCCCACCTCCGCATACCCCCCGCCCACCTCCCCATCCCCCCTCATTGCGGCGGTGAGCAGTTCGTCGGACAGCTCGCGGATCCGGGGCGCGAGCCCGGCGATGACCCGCGGCGCGAACGCCTTGGACACCAGCCGGCGTAGCCGGGTGTGATCCGGCGGGTCCAGCGACAGGAACGACGGCGGCCGCCGGGCCTGCGCCTGCGGCGGAGCCAGCAGCGACCGGCCGCGTTCGCTGCTGGCCCGCGGGTCGCGCAGGATCCGGGAGCAGTCCTCGTGACGGCCGGCTATCACCAGCGCCCCATCCGCCTCGGCGAACGGCGACGCCTCGCGCAGCCCGGCCAGGATCGGATAGGGATCCGGCAGCACCGCCGGGTCGGCGAGCGCGGCCAGCGCCGGCCGGGGCGCGCTCATGCCCGCGCCGCGCCGGCGCCCGGCGCGGGCACGCCAACCGGGTTGGGGAACGGCAGTTCCGCGGCGCACGCCCGGGCGATCGGCGCCAGCGCGGCCGCCAGCTCCTCGGTGGCGGCGGGCCCGAGCCGGGCCCACGGCCGCGCCGCCGCCTGGTCGGTGGCGTCCTCGACGGCCTGCCGGGCAGCGGCGCCAGCGCCGTCCGCATCGTTAATGGCCATCTCCACCCTCTAGATGTGGAAATATCACTGCTTGAGGCGCACGGCAAATCCATGGGCTCGCGCCGTCCCGCGTGTCGTCGGCTGCCACTCGGGAAACGCCGGGCCCTGATCAGGCCGGTCATCCCATCATCCCCGGCGGCCCCGCCGCGAGCTGGGGTCACTGGCGAACCGGCGAGCCGGTTTGCGGTAGCGGAAGTATTTACGGCACACTGATGTTGTGAAATACATGGGACTGGATGACGCCGCGCCCGGCACCTCGGTTGGTGCCGAGTTCAGCGCTGCCTCCGCCCAGCCTATGCCGGGGCATCCGGGCACCGAGCGGGGCACCCGTGCCCGGATCGCGCGGCTGATCCTGGAGAACGGCCCGGCCACCGCGGCCGGGCTGAGCGGCAGGCTGGGCCTGACTCCGGCCGCCATCCGCCGCCACCTGGACAACCTGCTGGCCGAGGGCATGATCGAGGCCAGGGAAGCGCGCTGCTACGGCGGCCGGGGACGGGGCCGCCCGGCCCGGCTGTTCGCGATCACCGACGCGGGCCGGAGCGCCTTCGAGCACGCCTACGACGACCTGGCGACCAGCGCGCTGCGCTTCCTGGCCGAGACGGCGGGTGCCGACGCGGTCGCCGAGTTCGCCCGCAGGAAGATCTCCGACCTGGAGCGCAGGTACCGCCCGGTGGTGGACGCGGCGCCGGCCGGCCAGCGGGTGCAGGCGCTGGCCGAGGCGCTGTCGGCGGACGGCTACGCCGCTTCCGCGAGCGTCGCCCCGGCCGCGATGCGGGGGCACGGGGAGGCGGGCGGGGAGCAGCTTTGCCAGCACCACTGCCCGGTCGCCCACGTGGCCGCCGAGTTCCCGCAGCTCTGCGAGGCGGAGACGGAGGCGTTCGGCCGTCTCCTCGGCACCCCGGTGCAACGCCTGGCTACGATCTCCCGCGGCGACGGGGTCTGCACCACCCACATCACGGCACCATCACTCGTGCACAGCCGTAGCACCTCAATCACCGGCGACACAACGACAACAACCGGAGGCATCTCCGCATGACGACCATCGCGCGCCCCGAACTCGAGGGGCTCGAGCGGTACAAGTTCGGATGGGCCGACTCCGACAAGGCAGGCGAGTCCGCGCGGCGCGGCCTGAGCGAGGAGGTCGTCCGCGATATCTCGGCCAAGAAGAACGAGCCGCAGTGGATGCTCGACCTGCGGCTGAAGGGCCTGAAGCTGTTCCGGCGCAAGCCGATGCCCGGCTGGGGCGCGGATCTGACGGGCATCGATTTCGAGAACATCAAGTACTTCGTCCGGTCGACCGAGAAGCAGGCCGCGAACTGGGACGACCTGCCCGCGGACATCAAGAACACCTACGACAGGCTCGGCATCCCCGAGGCTGAGAAGCAGCGCCTCATCGCCGGCGTCGCCGCGCAGTACGAGTCCGAGGTCGTCTACCACAAGATCCGCGAGGACCTTGAGGAGAAGGGCGTCATCTTCGAGGACACCGACACCGCGCTCAGGCAGCACCCCGAGCTGTTCCAGGAGTACTTCGCCACGATCATCCCGGTCGGGGACAACAAGTTCGCCGCGCTGAACACCGCGGTCTGGTCCGGCGGCAGCTTCATCTACGTGCCGAAGGGCGTGCACGTGGAGATCCCGCTGCAGGCCTACTTCCGGATCAACACCGAGAACATGGGCCAGTTCGAGCGGACCCTGATCATCGTCGACGAGGACGCCTCCGTGCACTACGTCGAGGGCTGCACCGCGCCGATCTACTCCTCCGACTCGCTGCACTCCGCGGTGGTGGAGATCATCGTGAAGAAGGGCGCCCGCTGCCGTTACACCACGATCCAGAACTGGTCGAACAACGTCTACAACCTGGTCACCAAGCGCGCCGTCGCCCAGGAGGGCGCGACCATGGAGTGGATCGACGGGAACATCGGGTCCAAGGTCACGATGAAGTACCCGGCGGTCTACCTGATGGGCGAGCACGCCAGGGGCGAGACGCTGTCGGTCGCGTTCGCCGGCACCGGGCAGCACCAGGACGCGGGCGCCAAGATGGTGCACTGCGCGCCGAACACCTCGTCCCAGATCGTGTCCAAGTCGGTGGCCAGGGCGGGCGGCCGGACCTCGTACCGCGGCCTGGTCCAGGTGCAGGACGGCGCCGCCCACTCCAAGTCCACCGTGAAGTGCGACGCGCTGCTGGTGGACGCGGTCAGCCGGTCCGACACTTACCCCTACGTCGACGTCCGCGAGGACGACGTGGAGATGGGTCACGAGGCCACGGTGTCGAAGATCTCCGAGGATCAGCTCTTCTACCTGATGAGCCGCGGCATGACCGAGGACGAGGCCATGGCCACGATCGTCCGCGGCTTCGTGGAGCCGATCGCGCGCGAGCTGCCGATGGAGTACGCGCTCGAGCTCAACCGGCTGATCGAGCTGCAGATGGAAGGGGCGGTCGGCTAATGGCGGGGCTCCAGGGGGCGGTCGAGGCCGGCGCCCCCGTCTCCAGGCTGCACGAACGGCAGTCCTTCGAACTGGCCGACTTCCCCGTGCCCAGCGGGCGCGAGGAGGAGTGGCGGTTCACGCCGCTGCGGCGGCTGCGCGGGTTGCACACAGATGGTGACCTGGCGCCGGGGAAGACCACGGTCGCAGCCGATGCCGCCCCGGGTGTCGCCGTTGAGCTGACGCAACACGGCGACCCCCGGCTCGGCACCGCCTTTGTCCCTGGTGACCGGGTCAGCGCCCGGGCCTTTGCGTCGTTCGACGAGGCCACCGTCATCACCATTGGCGAGGGGCCGGAACGGATAGCGCCTACGTGGGTCACCGTCCGCGGGGAGGATGCCGCTGGTGCGGCATTTGGGCATCTTGTGGTGAAGGTGGCGCCGAACGCGCGGGGCGTGGTGGTGCTGGACTATGGCGGGTCGGCGACCTACGCGGACAACGTGGAGCTGGTGGTCGGGGACGGGGGCTCGCTGACCGTGGTGTCGCTGCAGGACTGGGCGGGGGATGCGGTGCACCTGTCGTACCATCACGCTCAGCTCGGGAAAGACGCGAAGCTGACCCACACGGCGGTGACGCTGGGCGGCGGGGTGGTCCGGCTGGCGCCCTCGGTCCGCTACGCGGGGCCCGGTGGTGACGCCGAACTGCGCGGCCTGTACTTCGCCGACGCCGGCCAGCACCTGGAGCACCGGCTGTTCGTGGATCACGACGAGCGCAACTGCCGCAGCCGGGTCAGCTACAAGGGCGCCCTGCAGGGCGCGGACGCGCACGCCGTGTGGATCGGCGATGTGATCATCCGGGCCGAGGCAACCGGCACCGACACCTACGAGTACAACAGGAACCTGGTGCTCACCGACGGCACCCGGGTCGACTCGGTGCCGAACCTGGAGATCCTGACCGGCGAGGTGGTCGGGGCCGGGCACGCCAGCGCCAGCGGGCGGCTCGAGGATCATCACCTGTTCTACCTGATGGCCCGCGGGATCCCGTTCGAGGACGCGCGGCGCCTGGTGATCAAGGGTTTCTTCGGCCAGCTGATCGCCCAGATCGAGGTGCCCGAGGTGCGGGACCGGGTGACCGCCGCGATCGAGGCCGAGCTGAGCAGCCCGGCGGAGGGCGCCGCATGACCCAGCCGGCCAACTACGTGCGGGCCTGCGCGCTCGCCGACGTGCCCGAGAACGGGGTGCTCGGCGTGGAGGTGCAAGGCACGCCGGTCGCGATCGCCCGCACCGGCGGGGAGATCTTCGCGCTGCGTGACGTGTGCTCGCACGAGGAGGTCCCGCTGTCCGAGGGCGACATCTACGACCACACCGTGGAGTGCTGGCTGCACGGATCCTGCTTCGACCTGCGCACCGGCAAGCCGACCGGTCCGCCAGCCACCAGACCAGTGCCCACCTACCCGGTGCAGACCGAAGGCGATGACGTGTACGTCTCGCTGCCAGACCAGGAGAGATGATGACTACCCCGGCTAGCCAGCTAGTTCAGCCCGTGCCACCCACCCTTGACATCCGTAACCTGCACGTCAGCGTGGCGGAACCCTCCGGCGCCAGCCGGGAGATCCTGCGCGGCGTCGACCTGACCGTCTCGGCCGGCCAGACTCACGCGATCATGGGACCGAACGGCTCCGGCAAGTCCACCCTCGCCTACGCGATCGCCGGCCATCCCAAGTACCTGGTGACCGAGGGCTCGGTCACGCTGGACGGCGAGGACGTGCTGAAGATGAGCGTGGACGCCAGGGCGCGGGCCGGCCTCTTCCTCGCCATGCAGTACCCGGTGGAGGTGCCCGGCGTCTCGGTGTCTAACTTCCTGCGGACCGCGGTGACCGCCGTCCGCGGCGAGGCGCCCAAGCTCCGCACGTTCGTCAAGGAACTGCGGACGAGCATGGACGCGCTGTCGATCGACCCGGACTTCGCCGAGCGGAACCTGAACGAGGGCTTCTCCGGCGGCGAGAAGAAGCGGCACGAGATCCTGCAGATGCAGCTGCTGAACCCCAAGATCGCGATCTTGGACGAGACCGACTCCGGGCTTGATATCGACGCGCTCAAGGTCGTCTCGGCAGGCATCAACACGTTCCGCCAGGAGCCCGGGCACGGGGTGCTGCTGATTACCCACTACACCCGGATCCTGCACTACGTGCAGCCCGACTTCGTGCACGTGTTCGTGGGCGGCCGGATCGTCGAGGAGGGCGGTGCCGAGCTCGCCGAGGTGCTGGAGGCGGAAGGCTACGAGAAGTTCCTGAAGGCGGGCGCGGCGGCATGACCTCAGCCACGACGGGGCAGGCACTGGCCAGCGGAGCGGCTCGCCCGCTCGACGTGACCGACATCCGGGCCGACTTCCCGATCCTCGGCCGGGCGGTGCGCGGCGGGCGGCCCCTGGTCTACCTCGACTCCGGTGCCACCTCGCAGAAGCCACGCCAGGTGCTCGACGCGGAGCGCGACTTCTACACCATCCACAACTCGGCGGCGCATCGCGGGGCGCACCTGCTCGGCGAGGAGGCCACCGACGCCTACGAGGGCGCACGGGCGCGGGTCGCGGCCTTCATCGGCGCGGATCCGGGCGAGATCGTGTTCACCAAGAGCGCGACCGAGGCGGTGAACCTGGTCGCCTACGCGATGAGCAACGCGGCCACCGCCGGTCCCGAGGCCGCGCGGTTCCGGGTCGGCCCGGGTGACGAGGTGCTGGTCACCGAGATGGAGCATCACGCCAACCTGGTTCCCTGGCAGCAGCTGTGCCAGCGCACCGGCGCCACGCTGCGCTGGTTCTCCGTGACCTCGCCGGACGGCCGCCTGGACCTGAGCAACGCCGACGCCCTGGTCAACGACCGGACCAAGGTCGTGGCGGTCACGCATCAGTCCAACGTCACCGGCACGGTGCCCCCGGTCGCCGAGATCGCCGCGCTAGCGCATGCCCGCGGGGCGCTGGTGGTGACCGACGGCGCCCAGTCAGTGCCGCACCGGCCGGTTGACGTCGGAGCGCTCGGCGCCGACTTCCTCGCGTTCTCCGCGCACAAGATGCTCGGCCCGTCCGGCATCGGCGTGCTGTGGGGGCGGCGCGAGCTGCTTGAGGCGATGCCGCCGTTCATCACCGGCGGGTCGATGATCGAAGTGGTCAGGATGGAGGGCTCGACCTTCCTGCCACCGCCCGAGCGGTTCGAGGCCGGGGTCCCCGCGGCCGCCCAGGCGGTCGGCCTGGCCGCCGCCTGCGACTACCTGGACGCGCTGGGCATGGAGAACGTGGCCGCGCACGAGGAAGCGCTGACCGGGCACGCGCTCGAGGCGCTCGGCAGCATCGACGGCGTGCGCATCCTCGGCCCGCTCACGACCGACGACCGCGGCGGGGCCGTCTCGTTCACGATCGAGGATGTTCACCCGCACGACGTCGGCCAGTTGCTCGACGAGCTCGGCATCGCGGTACGAGCCGATCATCACTGCGCCTGGCCGCTGCACCGGGCGCTCGGGGTGCAGGCCAGCACCCGGGCCACGTTTTACGTGTACAACACCCACGACGAGGTCGACGCGCTGGCCGATGGGGTACGCCAGACGCAGAAGTTCTTCGGGACGGCATAAATGCGACGGGAACCCCTCGTACCGGGCAGCGCGTTGAAGGGGGTGTGATGGGAGTCGAGTCGCTGTACCAGGAGATCATCCTGGACCACTACCGCCACCCGCACAACAAGGGCCTGCGGGAGCCCTACGACGCCCAGGTGCATCACGTGAACCCGCTCTGCGGTGACGAGGTCACGCTACGGGTGACGCTCAAGGACGCGAGCGGTGAGCCGGTGGTCGCCGACGTGTCCTATGACGCGCTCGGCTGCTCGATCAGCCAGGCCAGCGCGTCGGTGATGACCGACGCGGTGATCGGCAAGACCGTGCGCGAGGCCATGGACGTCAGCGGGGCGTTCCTTGAGCTGATGCAGTCCCGGGGCGCGGCCGAGCCCGACGAGGACCGGCTCGGCGACGCGGTAGCGTTTGAGGGCGTGTCCAAGTACCCAGCGCGGATCAAGTGCGCCCTGCTCGGCTGGATGGCCTGGAAGGACGCGACCACTCAGGCCCTGGACGGGTCAGCGGCCGACGAGGCTGCCATGCAACCAGACGGGGAGCAGACATGACCACCGATAACGCTTCTGAGCTGGCCGGCCAGCTCACACCGGACGTCGAGGACGTGCTTGAGGCACTCCGGGACGTCGTCGATCCAGAACTCGGCGTGAACGTCGTCGATCTCGGGCTGATCTACGGCGTGACCGTCGCCGAGGACCGGGTCGCCACCATCGATATGACGCTCACCAGCGCCGCGTGTCCGCTCACCGACGTGATCGAGGACCAGGCGCGCTCGGCGCTCGACGGGCTGGTCGCCGATTTCCGGATCAACTGGGTCTGGCTGCCGCCGTGGGGACCAGACAAGATCACCGAGGACGGCCGCGAGCAGCTCCGCGCGCTCGGCTTCAACGTCTGACCGGCGCGCGCCGGGTCGCCGCCCGGCGCGCCGTGCACCTCGGGCTCACCGCGAGCCCCATACCTCCTGCGCGGTCTCGACGATCAGCCTGAGCTTGGCCCACTGCTGCTCGTGCGTGAGGTCGTTGCCTTCCTTGGTGGAGGAGAACCCGCACTGCGGTGACAGGCACAGCTGGCCGATGTCGACGTACCGCGCGGCGTCGTCGATGCGGCGCTTCAGGTCGTCCTTGCTCTCCAGCTCGCCGCGCTTGGTGGTCACCAGCCCGAGCACGACCCGCTTGCCCGGCGGCACGAACCGCAGCGGCTCGAAGCCGCCCGAGCGCTCGTCGTCCCACTCGCAGAAGAACCCGTCGACGTCGAGCTCGCTGAACAGCGCCTCGGCCACGAAGTCGTAGCCGCCCTCGGCCGCCCACATGCTCTGGTTGTTCCCCCGGCACATATGCGTGGTGACGGCGAGGCCGGGCGGCCGGCCGGCCAGCGCGCGGTTGATGTTCGCGATGTAGTGCTCGTGCTGGTGCTCGGGATCCCCGCCGATCTCGGCGACGTGCCGGCGCTGGGCGGGGTCGTTCATGTACGCCAGGCTCGTGTCGTCGAACTGCAGGTAACGGCAGCCGAGGTCGTACAGCCGCCGGACCTCCTCGGCGTAGGCCGCCGCCAGGTCGGCCCAGAACTGGCCGAGGTCGGGGTACACCGCCTGGTCGATCGCCGAACGCCCGCCGCGGTAGTGCACCATGCTCAGCGACGGGATCGTCAGCTTCGCCGTGGCGGCCGTGACCGTGCCGGCCAGGAACGAGAACGCGTCGCCGAAAATGGTGTGCTCGAGGGTGAGCGGGGCGACGACATGCGCGGAAGGCGGCGCCCACTCGTATGTCTTCTGCTCGTTGTGGAACGCCACCCTGATCGTGTCGTCCTGCACCTTCTGGATGCCGCCGAGCTGGTAGATGAAGTCCATGTGCCACGACTCACGGCGGAACTCGCCGTCCGTCGCCGACCGCAGCCCGACCTCGTGCTGCATCCGCACTACATCGCGGATCGCGGCGTCCTCGACGTCCCGCAGCTGGCCGGCGCTGATGCGCCCGGCCGCGAAGTCGTCCCGGGCCCGCAGCACCTCGGGCGGGCGCAGCAGGCTGCCGACGTGATCAGCGCGGAACGGAGGCCGTTCCGAGGACGGCCCCGCCGCTGTGGCCACGCCGTGCTCTGCGCTCTGGCTCTCGGACATCCAGGCTCTCTCCTCTTCCCTTCCCGGCAGATCATCACAAGGCCTCACCGGCACCGGCCATTCCCGGGACCGACGGATCAGGACGCGCCGCCCGGCGGCCGGCGGCCGAGGACCTCGAGTTCCGCCGCCCCGTCAGCCGGCGCGCGGGAGCCGTCGGAGAGCGGGAAGTGACAGGCCACCAGATGCCCGTCGGCGCCGAGCGCGCGGAGCTCGGGCGGCTCTGCCGCGCAACGCTCCTGGGCCCGGGGACAACGGGTGCGGAACCGGCAGCCGCTCGGCGGGTCCAGCGGCGAGGGCAGGTCACCGCTGATCACACGGTCGGCGTCCCGCTTCCCGGCCCGGGGGGCCGGATCCGGGATGGAATTCAGCAGCGCCAGCGTGTAGGGATGCAGCGGCTTGCGGTAGATGTCCCGCACCGGGCCGATCTCGCACAGCTTCCCGAGATACATGACCGCCACCCGGTCGCTGACCTGCTTGACCAGCGCCAGGTCGTGCGCGATGAACAGGTAGGAAAGACCAAGCTCTCGGCGCAGCTTCTCGAACAGGTTGAGCACCTGGGCCTGCACGAGGACGTCGAGAGACGAGACCGGCTCGTCGCAGAGGATCAGTTTGGGCTCGAGCACCAGGGCCCGGGCGATGGCGACCCGCTGGGCCTGCCCGCCGGAGAGCTCACGGGGATGCCTCTTGCCGTAGCGGTCAGGGTCGAGTCCGACCCGGTCGAGCAGGGAACTCACGCGCTCGCGGCGCTCGCGGCGGGAGCCCAGGCCATAGGCGACCAGTGGCTCCGCGACGATGCGGGAGACGGTCCATTTCGGGTCCAGGGACGTGAACGGATCCTGGAACACCATCTGCAGGTCCCGGCGTACCGGCTTCATGGCCTGGCGGGAAAGACCAACCAGATCTTTTCCCTCGAACAGCACCGAGCCCCGCTTGGGGGGCGGGGCCTGGATGACCGACCGGGCCAGGGTCGACTTCCCTGATCCGGTCTCGCCCACGATGCCGAGCGTCTCACCGGCGTGAACCTCGAAGGACACGTCAGACACCGCTTGGAGCACTCCGCCCTTGGCCCCGCCGTAATCACGAAGGACGAACTCCTGGACCAGGTGGCGGACTTCGAGGAGAGCCTCACCGCCGGGTGCCGCCGCAGTGTTGGCCTCGCTCACTGGGCGGCCTCCTTTCCGCACGGATGCCAGCACGCCCACCAGTGGCCGGTCTCGTGTTCCTCGAGCGGGGGGCTCTGCTGCCGGCAATCTTGCTGTGCATCGGGGCAGCGCGGGGCGAAGGAGCATCCCGGCGCGATCGTGGACAGGTCGGGCGGCCGCCCGCCGATCACCGGAAGCAGGACATGCGGCTCCAGCTCGACCCGCGGGATCGCGTCCAGCAAAGCGCGGGTATAAGGCATCCGGACGCCGCCGAACAGGTCCCCGGCCGCGGCCTGCTCGACCACCCGGCCTGCGTACATCACGATGACGTCCTCGGCGTAGGACGCGGCCAGGGCGAGGTCGTGGCTGATCATCACCAGCGCGGTGCCAAACTCCTGCTGCAGGTCGAGCAGGAGGTCCATGATCTGGGCCTGAGTCGTGACGTCGAGCGCGGTGGTCGCCTCATCGGCGATCAGCAGCTTGGGCTCGCAGGCCAGGGCGATGGCGATGACCACGCGCTGGCGCATGCCGCCCGAGAGCTGGTGCGGGTATTCGTGGAAGCGCCGTTCCGGCGTGGGGATGCGTACCGTCCGGAGCAGCTCGACGGCGCGCTCATGGGCTTGGCTACGGTTGAGCGGGAGATGGCGCCGGATCGCCTCGGTGATCTGTGTGCCGATCCGCATCGTCGGGTTCAGGGACCGCTCCGGGTCCTGGAAGACCATCGCGACGTTACGACCACGATGCTGCTGCAGTTCCTTCTCACTGCGGCCGACGAGCTGTACGCCGTTGAACCGGATCGAGCCCGAGACGTGAGCCGTGCGCGGCAGCAGGCCCATCATCGCGTACGCGCTGACGGTCTTGCCGGAACCGGACTCGCCGATGATGGCGAGTGTCTGGCCGGGTTCGACGGTGAAGCTGACGCCCTGCACGGCGTGGACGATGCCGCCGCGAGAGCGGAAGCGCACCCGCAGGTCGCAGACGTCGAGCAGCGGAGAAGCGCCGGGCTGGGAACCTGACGGTGCTGGCTCGCCGGCCGCGGGAGAGGCGCTCGCTGACGGGGCGGTTAGCCGGCGGACGCGCTGCCCGAGCGGGCCGGCCATCACCGCGTCCCCCACCGGGCGCGAAGGCCGTCACCCATGAGGTTGAGCGATACGACGGTCACGATGAGGAAGATGCTCGGCACGATGACGAAGCGAGGGTAGATCGACATCACGTTCTGTCCGGCTGCGATCATGTTGCCCCAGCTCGGAGCGGGCGGCGGGATACCGTAGCCGAGAAAGTCGAGCGCGCCCTCCAGGATCATGACCACGCCGGCGCCGAGCAGGCTGAAGGTCACCATCTGCGGCAGCAAGTTGGGCACGATGTGGCCGGAGAGGATCCGCCACGTCCGCACGCTGGACAGCCGCGCCGCGACGACGAAGGGCTGGTCCCGCAGCCGCAGCGTTGCCGCTCGGGCGACGCGCGCGAAGGCCGGGATGCTGAAGGCCGACAGCGCCCAGATGACGTGCATCTCGCTGAGACCGAGGCTGTCGGCGATGGCCAGGACGAGCACGAGCGAGGGAAAGGCGATGAACACATCAAGCACCCGCATGGTCGTGGCCTCCACGAGTCCGCCGCGGTAACCGGCGACCACGCCCGCGAGCCCTCCGATGACCAGGCCGATGGCCTGCACGGCGGCAGCGACCTCGAACGACACCTGCCCGCCGTAGAGAATCCGTGACATGACGTCGTCGCCGACCGTGTCGGTACCGAGGATGTGACCCGGCGACCACAGCGGAAGGTTGGCGTCGAGGACGGACCCGTTGACCGGAGACGGCACGGGATAGACGAGCGGCCAGATGAAGCAGAAGAAGAGCAGCACGAGCAGTATGGCGGCCGGGATCACGATCTCCAGCGAGCGCATCAGCCCGCGCGTCCGGGAGAACCGGCCGTCGGCCGCGATGCCCTCGGCCGGCACCGCCGGAGATAGCGCGTCAGCTACGGGAACGACCATGACGGATCCTTGGGTCGAGCACACCGTACAGCAGGTCGGTGGCCAGATTAGCGAGGACGACGACGGTACCGAAGACGAGCACGATGCCCTCGACCAGCGGCACGTCCCGGTTGTCGATCGCCTGGAGCAGCTGGTACCCGATGCCGGGCAGCCCGAATATTTCTTCCACGATCACCGTCGACCCGATGAGCGTGCCGAGGTTGAGCCCGATGACGGTGAGCAGCCCGATAAAGGAATTCCGTAGCGCGTGCCGGGTCAGGACATGCCACCGGGACAGGCCCTTGGCCAGAGCCGTCACGGTGTAATCCTCGGACTGCATCTGCTCGAGCAGGTCGGCGCGCAGGAACCTGGTGTAGAACGCGGTCAGCGGGACGGCGACGGTGACCGCCGCCAGGGTCAGGTCCTTGAGGTTTCCCGCGATCCCGGCGCCGATCGACTGGTAGCCGAGCGCGGGCAAGACCTGCAGATCGTCGGCGAAGACCAGGATGAGCAGCAGGGCCAGCACGTAGGGCGCGATGGACAGGCCGCCCATGCTGAGGACCATGCTGGTCCGGTCCACCACGCCGCGCGGCAGGCGGGCGGAGAAGACGGCCAGCGGGATCGAGACCACGAACGTGATGACGAGCGCGTACACCACCAGCTCGATGGTGACCGGCAGGCGCTCAGCGATGATCGTGGTCACCGGCAGGTGGGTGTAGAGCGAGGTGCCGAGGTCGCCGTGCAGTGCGGCGTCGAGCCAGTTCCAGTAGCGGACCCAGAACGGCTCGTTGAGGTGCAGCTGTATGGTGAGGGCCCGAATCTCCTGTGGCGTCGCGTTCGCCCCGAGCAGCGCCGTGGCAGCGTCGCCGGGCAGGGAGTTCAAGACAATAAAAGTCAGGAGCGTCACGCCCCACAGCACGGGGATGGCGATGAGCAGCCGCCGACCGGCCACTCGCAGTGCCGGCGAGCCGGCCAGGCGGCGGTGCCGGGGCGCACCGCCCGCCTGGCCGCCCGGCTCCCCGACGGTGACCGAGGTGCTCATCGCGACGGCGATCCGCGCGTCATCCGTTGTTGTTGTACACGTACTGCCACATGATCTCCGGGTCCACGACCTCGCTCGGGATCGCGGTGGTCAGGCCTGGTCCGCCGACGCCATGGGCGGCGATGTTGTAGCCGGCGATGGGGAACAGGAACGGCCCGTACGCCTCCTTGGCGATGTAGGCGTTCAGCGCGGCGTAGTCGGCCGCCCGGGCGGACATGTTCACCGTCCCGGCCGCGGCGTTGAGCAGCGCGTCGACGTGCGGGTCGTAGACGCCGGTGAACGGGGACGTCGAGGCGAACCGGAAGGCGACCCCGACACCGGTGCCCGGGTCGTACGAACCGGCGGTCTGCAGGAAGGCCTGCCACTTCTTGGATATGAAGACGCCGATCAGCGCGGTCAGGTCGTAGGAGTTCAGGGTGACCTTCATCCCAGCGGCCTCCCACTGCTGCTGGAGACCCTCGTTGAGGGTGATGGCGGTCGGGGCGCTGATGGTGTCCAGGGTGGTGGTGATGCCGCCCACCTGCTTGACGAGCGCCTTGGCCTTGGCCAGGTCGTAATTGATATAGCCGGGCACCGTCGGCTCGTAGAAGAGGCCGGCCTTGGCGGTGAACGACTCGGTCACCGGATAAGTGTCACCGAACAGGTGCGAGTCCAGCGCGGCGGCGTCGGTGGCGTAGTAGACCGCCTCCCGGGCCAGGATGTTGTTGAAGGGCGGGATCTTGGTGTTCAGCTGGATGTCGTAGGGAGAGGTGGAGGGCTGGGCGGTCACCTGGAAATGTGCCTTGAACGACGGTACGAGCTGAGGAGTCGACATTCCCTCATAGGCCTGGCCGGAGTTGGCGAGCATCGCCTCGTAGGCCGCCTCGTCGCTGGCCACGGACTTGAAGGTCAGGTTCTCGAGATAGGGGAGGCCTTTCTGCCAGTAGTGGGGGTTGGCCTTGAGGACCAGCTCGGAGTCCGGGGTATCGCTGACGACGGTGAAGGGCCCGGCGCCGACCGGCTTCGCGGCGAACGCGGTCGGACCCATCTTCTGGATGGCGGTCGGCGAGGCGATCCAGTTGAACACGTCGTCCTGGATGCCGTTGATGAACGGCGCGTCGACGTAGGGAAGCGTGAGCGAAACGGAGTAGGGCCCCGTCTGGGTGATCGTCGGCGCGGCGAGGAAGACCGGCTTGCACGTGCAGGTCGCTGCGAGGTCCCGCTTCCAGTTGTACACGACGGCGGCCGCGTTGAACGGAGTCCCGTCGGAGAACGTCACGCCTTGGCGGATCGTGACGTTGATCGTCTTGCCGCCGTTGGAGAAGGAGTACCCCGTGGCGAGGTCGGGGACTATCTTCCCCGCGCTGTTCAGCCCGAACAGCTCGCCGAAGATGGAGTCCATATAGCTCTGGTTCGCCGCCCCGTCGGTGTCGGTGGCCGGGTCGAGCCCCGGCCAGCTCCCGACGTAGCCGGTACCCTCCAGCACCGTGAGCGACCCGCCGTGGTGCGGCGCGCTCGATGATGCGGTGGGTGCGGAACTACTCGATGACCCGCAGCCTGCCAGGATGACGGCAGCGATCGCCGCGAGAATGGCCGGGGCAGACACGATAAACCTACGTCTGTGATTTGTCTTCGTTCTCACGGCGACGCTCCTGCTATGAATGCTCCTGCGATGAATAGGCCCGGGCGGCTGAGGACGCTGCGCTACCCCGGCCTGCCCGGCAACGCAGTCCTCGGCAGGCACACGGCGGCGAGCCGACCTCGCCAATAAACAGCGTCAGCTTCGGGGACGCGCCTGGCCGGCGTCCATGGCGCTTCCGCCGTGCGAAAGGGAAAACAGAGATCCGGCAGCCGGGCGCCCGGCCGCGATGCGGTCTTCACGGGCCGGGCCGTCGCCGGGCCGCGGATACCCCCTGTCGCCGCAGGCCGGAGGGCGGTTTCGGCGGGATTGACGATTTGCAACGTGTCCATCTCGTTTCTTGCGGAACCGACCACCGCGTGTCAACATGATCGGATTACAGCTCGTGCACCCAGCGGTACCGAAACAGCACGCAGCACGCTAACCCGCGCGGCACTGTCGACAAGGGGGTCGAGCATGCGGGAGTCTTTCGATGCCCCGAAGGAGCCGAGCGGCCGGGGCACGCGGACGAACGCGGCCGGGCGGCTGCTGGCGGTGCTCGATGCCTTCGGCCCGCAGCAGCGTGCGCTGTCGCTGAGCGAGATCGCGCGGCGGGCCGGGCTGAGCCTGTCCACGGCGCACCGGCTGGTCTGCGAGCTGGTCCGGTGGGGCGCGCTGGAACGCGGCCCGGGCGGGCGGTACTCGATCGGGCTGCGGCTGCTCGAGCTGGCCGCGCTGTCCCCGCGCGGCCTGGGCCTGCGTGAGGCCGCGTTCCCCTACCTGGACGAACTGCACCACCGCACCCGCGGCAACGTGCACCTGGGCGTGCGCGACGGGGTGGAAGTCGTGTACGTGGAGACGATCCGGGCCTGCGCCACGCACCCGACCAACGGCCGGATGGGGGACCGCTGGCCGATGCACGTCACCGGCACCGGCCTGGTCCTGCTCGCGCTGGCCGACCACGACCTGCAGGAGCGGGTGCTGCGCGGCCCGCTGGAGCGGTTCACGCCGCTGACCGTCACCGACCCGGCCCAGCTGCGCCGCGAGCTGGCCCAGGTCCGGCGGTCCGGGTTCGCCGTGGCGCGGGGCCGGATCACGCTGCCGGACCTGGTGGTGGCGGTGCCGGTCTACGACCAGTTCGGCGGGGTGGCCGCGGCGATCAGCGTGGTGGTCGAGGCCGAGCGCGCCCGGCCTCTGGTCCTGGCCAACATGCTCACGGTCGCGTCGGCCGCGATCACCCGCGTGCTGGCGCCGCAGCCCGGGCCGCGGCTGGCGGCCGCCGCACGCCGGCGCCCGGGATGCTCGCCGGAGGCGGCGATGTCCGGCCGGGTCAGCGCGCTGGATTGATCCTCAGCCCCGGTGTCGCCGGACGGCCGCGGCTTCTGCGACGCGGAAGAGCATGTTCCCCGCTGCTCGCCGCCGTGCTACCTTCCGCGACATGATCGTCACCGTCCACCTCGCGGGGTTCTCGCGATGACCCAGGTCACCGGCGCGGCCGTGGTTCGCGGCCTGAGCCGCGAGGGCATCGCCAAACGACTGGCCCGGGACCTGAGGGACGGCTACGTGGTCAACCTGGGGGTGGGCATTCCGCTGCTGGTCCCGCGGTTCATCCCGCCGGGCGCCGAGGTCATCTTGCACGCCGAGAACGGGGTGCTGGGTCTGGGCCCGCGGCCGGACCCGGATCGCGAGGATCCGGACCTGACCGATGCGGGCAAGCAGCCGGCCACGCTGACCAGCGGCGCGGCGATCGTCGATTCAGCCATGTCGTTCGCGATCGTGCGCGGCGGCCACCTGGACGTGACCGTTCTGGGCGCGCTGCAGGTCTCGGCCCGCGGTGACCTGGCCAACTGGTATGTGCCCGGCAAGAACCCGGCCGTGGGCGGCGCGATGGACCTGGTCGCCGGCGCGCGCGAGGTCTGGGTCGTGATGGAGCACCTGGACCGGGCCGGGCGGCCGAAGATCGTCGAGCAGTGCACATTCCCGCTGACCGGGCGCGCGGTGGTGACCCGGGTGTACACCGATCTCGCCGTCTTCCACCTGGCCGGCGGGCAGTTGCGGCTCACCGAGTGCGCGCCGGGCGTGCCGCCCGATGCCGTCCGGGCGCGGACCGGCGCCGCGTACGCCGAGGACCTGCCCCCCCGGCCTGGCTGAACCGGGCTGGCCGCCGTGCCCGTGGACGTCACCACCATCTCCGCGATCGACGTGCACACCCACGTGCACCGGTCGGTGCGCGGCGGCCAGGACCAAGCGGCCGGCGGCGACCAGGCCATGGGCGCGTATTTCGGGATCGGGTCGATGCAGCACTACACGGTTCCCGAGCTGGCCGAGTACTACCGCGAGCGCAACATGGCGTGCGTCGCGTTCACCGTGGACAGCGTTACCCAGTCCGGCGCGGAGCCGGAGCCGGACAGTTTCGAGGTCGCCGAGCTCGCCGCCGAGCACGCGGACGTGATCATCCCGTTCGCCAGCGTCGACCCGGCCCGCGGCACGGCCGGGGTGCGCCTCGCGCGACGGCTGGCCGCCGACTTCGGCGTCCGGGGGTTCAAGTTCCACCCCAGCACGCAGGGCTTCTACCCGAACGACCGGATGGCCTACCCGCTCTACGAGGTCATCGCCGAGCATGGCCTGGTGGCCCTGTTCCACACCGGCCAGACGGGTGCCGGAGCGGGCACGCCGGGCGGTGGCGGGGTCCGGCTGAAGTACGCCAACCCGCTGCACATCGACGACGTCGCGGCCGACTTCCCCGACCTGGACATCATCCTCGCCCATCCGTCCTTCCCATGGCAGGACGAGGCGCTGTCGATCGCGACGCACAAGCCACGCGTCTACATCGACCTGTCCGGCTGGTCGCCGAAGTACTTCCCGCCCCAGCTCGTGCGGTACGCCAACACCCTGCTGCGCCATAAGGTGCTGTTCGGCTCGGACTTCCCGGCCCTCACCCCGGACCGGTGGATCCGGGACTTCGAGAACCTGGACATCAAGCCCGAAGTACGGCCGCTGATCATGAAAGAGAACGCGGCCCGGCTGCTACGCCTGGCGGACTGAATCCCAGGCCGAATCCCGGGGTGGTCAGCAACCGGGCCCGCTCGGCCCGGCCGGCCAGTCGGCCCGGTCGCCGAGCGCCAGGGCGAGGATGTCCGCGGACGTCATGGCCCGCCCGGCGGCATGCTCGGCGTCGAACGCCGCGCCGCCCATCACCGCGCGCAGGCGGTCCCGGTCGAGATCGCGCAGCCGGGCTTCCAGGGAATCGACGGTCTCGCCCAGGGCGGCCAGGGCATCGTCGGCCGCCCCGTGCAGCCGGGCCGACCTGACCGGGCGCGCTCCGCTGCCGGCCATCGCCAGGCCGATCAGCGCGTAGGCGGTGCCGGCTCTCATCCGCACCCGCCTGGCCAGGTCGAACGACTCAGCGAACAGGGCCCCGGCGGCACCGGGCGAGTCACTGAGGTACTCGGCCAGGCCGAGGTTGAAGGTCGCGTACACCACGCCGTAGGTGTCGTTCAGCCCGCGGGCGATGTCCAGCGACTCGAGCAGGTGACCGCGAGCGGTCTCCAGGTCACCCATGGACATCTCCGAGTACCCGAGGTTGCCGAGCATCGTCCCCACCTCCCGCCGGTCCCCGGCCTGGCGGAAAAGCCCCAGGGACTCGGCGGCATCACGAGCGGCGCCCGCGTGGTCGCCCTCGAAGTCCACGGCGTACGACCGGGCGGACAGCAGACGGGCGGTGAGATGCGCTTCATCGAGCCGCCGGGCCAGGGCCAGGCCCTCCTCGATCAGCGGCAGCGCGGAAGCCTGCTGCCCCTGGCGCACCAAGACGAACGCGCGCACGCTCAGCACATCGGCGGTCAGGTAGTCGTCACCGGCGGACCGGGCAATGACCAGCGCCTCATCGCAATAGGCGTCGGCGATCGCGTAGCCGCCGGTCTGCTCGAGCAGGTAGGCCGCGCTGGCCAGGGCCGTCGCACGCAGCAGCGTCGCCCCCTGGGCCGCCCGCAGGGCGAGGAGCGCCCGGAGGGCGTCGACCCCTTCCGAGGCGTGGCCGCGTGCCTTCCAGAAGATCCGCAAGGAGGCGACCAGCCGGATGCCGGTCGCCGGGTCGGCTTGTTTCAGGCTGAAGGCGATCGCGGCGCGGAGATTGTCCAGCTCGATATCGAGCCGGTCCAGCCACCCGGCCTGATCGTGCGCCACGAGCTGCGGGGCCGCCGCTTCCGCGACGGCCAGGTAGTAGTCGCGGTGAGCCGTCCTGACCTCGTTCGCCGCCGAGTGGTCATGCCCTTCGAGCTGGCGCATCGCGTACTGCCGCACGGTTTCCAGCAGCCGGTAGCGGGCCGGGCCGGCGCCGGTGTCGTCGAACTGCACCAGGTTCTTGTCGATCAGCGCGCCAAGGTGCCCGAGAACCTCGCCGCTGAGCACGATCTCGCCTGCGGTCACCGCCTCGGCCGCCGGGGGGTCGAACCCGCTGGCGAACACCGACAGGCTGGCGAGCACGTGCCGCTCGGCCGCGGTCAGCAGCTCCCAGGACCAGTCGACCATGGCCAGCAGCGTCTGCTGGCGCGGGAGACCGGCGCGCGAGCCGCCGGTCAGGATGGAAAAGCGCTGGTCGAGCCGGGCATCGAGCTCGGTCACGGACATGACGCGCAGCCGGGCGGCGGCCAGCTCGATGGCCAGCGGAATGCCGTCGAGCCGCCTGCAGACGCGGCCGGCCACCTCGGCCGCCGGCTGGTCCCAGGTGAGCTGCACGCCCTGCTGCCCGGCACGGTCGGCGAGCAGCCGCACGGCCTCGGTGCTCCTGATCGCCGCCACGTCGTCGCCGTCGGCTGGCGTCTCCATCGACGGCACCCGGTACACGCGCTCTCCATCGATGCCGAGCGGCTCCCGGCTCGTCGCCAGCAGCACGATGTTCGGGCAGTTCCGGAGCAGGGCGTCCGCCAGCTTCGCGCACGCGTCGACGACGTGCTCGCAGTTGTCGAGCAGCACCAGCAGGCTCCGCTGGCCGACGGCATCGATGACCGTGCTGGCCAGCGGCCGGTCCGGATCCTCACGGATGCCGAGCACGCTGGCCACGGTCGCCGCGACCAGGTCGCCGTCCCGAAGCGGGGCCAGGTCCACGAACCACACCCCGTCGCCCGATCCGTCCAGCAGGCCCGCCGCGGCCTGGAGCCCCAGGCGGGTCTTGCCCGCACCGCCCGAGCCGGTGAGCGTGACCAGGCGAGATGTGGTGATCAAGCGGCGGATCTCGGCCAGCTGGGCGTCGCGGCCGATGAAGCTCGTTACCTGGGCCGGCAGGTTGTTCAGCAGCTTCGGGTTGTCCAGCGACCGGAGCGGCGGGAACGCGGCCGGAAGGCCATCGGCTTCGAGCTGGAAGATCTGCTCGGGCCGGCCGAGATCCTTCAGCCGGTGCAGTCCGAGGTCCCTCAGCGAGGCGCCCGCCGGCATCGAGTCGCGGAGCAGGGCAGCGGTCGCGGCCGAGAGCACGATCTGGCCCCCGTGCGCGACGCCGGCAATCCGGGCCGCGCGGTGCACTTCGAGACCGACAATGCCGACGTCCGTGCGCGCCGCCTCGCCGGAATGGATGCCCATCCGGACGCGGACCGGATGCCCGGCCGGCCATGGGTACGAAACGAACGCCCGCTGCATCTCGATCGCCGCGGTCACGCAGGAACTGGGCGACGAGAACACCGCGAAGAACGCGTCGCCCTGGGTATCGATCTCCCGGCCGCTGTGCGCGGCGAGGCCGGCCCGGATAATCCGGTGGTGATCGGCCAGGACTTCGGCATACCCGCCCCCCAGCCGCTGGAGCATCGCCGTGGAGCCCTCGACGTCAGTGAACAGGAACGTCAGCGTCTGCGCAGCCGACGGCGCGGGAATCAACGTTGCCCACCCCCCAGGGCAAGTATTCTCCTCTGCCGCTATTCTCCTCGGCCGCCCCGGGCGCGGGGGGAGGGCTCGCGCGCCGCGCTGTCGTCAGCTAACATGAGCAGGTCATGATGCGCGCGCTGCTTCTTCGCGGCCGCGGCGAGGCCCGGTAACCAGGCCGGTCGGCCCCTCGTCGCGGGCTGCTGTGCTGCGCCGACCGATCCCCCTTCCGGTTTCCCCGTCAGGAGCAGCAGCACCATGAGCGACCCAGGTAATCAGCGTCCGTCCGGCATGCCCTGCCACCGCTACCGCCCGTTCCCCGCGATCGACCTGCCCGACCGGCAGTGGCCGTCGCGCACGATCACCACCGCGCCGCGGTGGCTGTCGACCGATCTGCGCGACGGCAACCAGGCCCTCATCGACCCGATGAACCCAGCCCGCAAGCAGGCCATGTTCGACCTGCTGGTGCGCATGGGCTACAAGGAGATCGAGGTCGGCTTCCCGGCGGCGAGCCAGACCGATTTCGACTTCATCCGCAGCCTGATCGAGAGTGGCTCGGTGCCCGACGACGTCCGTATCTCGGTGCTGACCCAGGCCCGCGAGGAACTGATCGAGCGGACCGTGCAGTCGCTGGCCGGAGCGCGGCAGGCCACCGTGCACATGTACAACGCCGCCGCGCCGATCTTCCGCCGCGTCGTCTTCGGCTGGGACGGCGACGGGCGCCCGGAGTGCCGGGCGGTGGCGGTCGAGGGCACTCGCGCCGTGATGAAGTTCGCCGAGAGCTACCTGCCCGGCACCGACTTCGGTTACGAGTACTCGCCAGAGATCTTCATGGACACCGAGCTCGACTTCTCGCTGGAGATCTGCGAGGCGGTGATGGACGTCTGGCAACCCGAGCCGGGCCGCGAGATCGTGCTCAACCTGCCCTGCACGGTCGAGCGGTCCACCCCGAACGTGTACGCCGACCAGATCGAGTGGATGAGCAGGAACCTGACCAGGCGGGAGCACATCGCGCTGTCCGTGCACACCCACAATGACCGCGGCACCGCGACCGCGGACGCCGAGCTGGCCGTGCTGGCCGGCGCGCAGCGCATCGAGGGCTGCCTGTTCGGCAACGGCGAGCGCTCCGGCAACGTCGACCTGGTGACGCTCGGGCTGAACCTCTACAGCCAGGGCGTCGACCCGATGATCGATTTCAGCGACATCGACGAGATCCGCCGCACCGCCGAGTACTGCACTCGCATCGACGTGCACGAGCGGCACCCGTACGCGGGCGATCTCGTGTACACCTCGTTCTCCGGCTCGCACCAGGACGCGATCAAGAAGGGTTTCGATGACCTCGAGCGGGCCGCCGCCGCCGCGGGCCAGCCGGTCGGCGAGCTGCCGTGGGCGATGCCGTACCTGCCGATCGATCCCAAGGACGTCGGCCGGTCGTACGAGGCGGTCATCCGGGTCAACTCGCAGTCCGGCAAGGGCGGCGTCGCTTACATCATGAAGTCCGACCACCACCTTGACCTGCCACGCCGCCTGCAGATCGAGTTCAGCCACGTCATCCAGCGCCACACCGAAGATGAGGGCGGCGAGGTGGACGCGGCGCAGATGTGGCAGATCTTCGCCGACGAGTACCTGAACCCCGGCGCGTTCGAGCTGGTCAAGTTCGGCTCGGTGAGCGAGCAGGGCGTGGAGCGGATCAGCGCGACCGTGCGCGCCTTCGACGCCGAGCACACCATGACCGGCACCGGCAACGGCCCGATCGCCGCGTTCTGCGACGCCCTGTCCGGAGCCGACCTGGGCCTCGGCGGGCTGAACGTACGGGTGCTTGACTACTCCGAGCACGCGCTCACCGCCGGGCGGGACGCCGAGGCCGCCGCCTACCTGGAGATCGCCGTCGGCGAGCAGGTGTTCTGGGGCGTCGGCATCAGCGAGTCGATCGTGGATGCGTCGCTGCGCGGCGTGATCAGCACGCTGAACCGAGCGGCCCGGGAACGCGCGCTGCCAGCGCAGTAGCCTCAGGCCGGTGCCAGCTCAAGCTCGGGCGTATAACGGCCGGCCAGCGCCGCGACATTCATGGCCACCCGCCGCAGCAGGGCGCCCTGGCCGGCCGGGACGGCGGCCGGGTCGCCCCGCCAGGCGGCCAGGGCCGGGTCGACCAGGGCGCGCCCGAAGGAGAACGTCAGCGGCCACAGGTGGGGTACCCGCTGCAGCGCCGCGAGATTCTCGGTGGCCTGCTCGGGCGGCTGCCCGCCGGAGAGGAACGCGACGCCGGCCAGAGCGACTGGCATGCTGCCCAGGGTGGCCAGGCTCGCCTCGGCCACCTCGCCGGGCGTCGCGCGCTGCCCGGAGTCGAAGCCCGGCAGCGCCATGTTGGGCTTGAGCACGATGGCCTCGAAGTCGACGCCGGAGTCCAGCAGCGCGGTCACCACCTCGAGCAGCACCAGTGACGTCACCGTCTCGCACTGGGCGAGCGAGTGCGTCCCGCTGATCAGCACCTCGGGCTCCACGATCGGCACCAGCCCGGCCTCCTGGCAGGCGGCCGCGTAGCCGGCCAGCGCCTGGGCGTTGGCCCGCAAGGCCATCGCGGACGGGGTGCCCGCGCCGATCGCGAAGACGGCGCGCCACTTCGCGAACGCGGCACCGAGATCGGCGTACTGGCGAAGGCGGGGCGGCAGGCCGTCAAGGCCCTCGGTCACGGTCTCGCCCGGGGCGCCCGCCAGCGGATGGGCGCCCGCGTCGACCTTGATGCCCGCCAGCATGCCCAGCCCGGCCAGGGCAGCAGGAAACGGCCGGCCGCCTGCCACGCGCTGGCGCAGCGTCTCATCGCACATGATCACCCCGCTGATCCCGTCGCCCAGGCCGGGCGCGGTGACCAGCATCTCCCGGTAGGCGCGCCGGTTCTCCTCGGTCGGAGCTACCCGCGCCCTGACCAGCCGGGCGGACATGGTCGGGACGCTCTCGTCGGCGGCCAGCACGCCCTGGCCCGGGGCGACCAGCGCGGCCGCCGTGGCGATGAGATCGTTCATAGCCGTTGCTCCATGGGCTCGACGCTAATCAGGCCGCCACACGGCTGCATCCCCCGCATGGTGGAACCCGCGGGGGATGTCACCGCCGCGGCCGGGCGCCGCCCGGGCGGCCTTCCTCACCCGCCGTCTCACCACCCAGGGGGAAGCGGGACCTGCTCCCGGCGGCCTAGGGTCGTACTCATTCGAGGCATTAACGACTGGATGGCCGGGCCGATGAGCCGCCGGGACTGCCGGGCGTGGTAGGGAGGCCGCAGTGCCCCACAGGCTCATCCAGCTGCAGCGCAGCAGTTCCAGCGGCCAGGAACCGCGGCGGCCCGTCATGCTGGCCATCGCCGGCGACAGCGCCGCGGGCAAGACCACGCTCACCCGGGGCATCGCCGCCGCTCTCGGGCCGGACCGCGCCACCGCCATCTGCGTTGATGACTATCACCGGTACGACCGGGCAGAACGCCGCGACGTCCCGTTCACCGTGCTCAACCCGGACTGCAACTACGTCGACATCATGGAGCAGCACCTGCAGCTCCTGGCGCTCGGCAGGCCGATACTCAAGCCGGTCTACGATCACTCATCCGGCCGGCTGGTCCGGCCCGTCCTGGTCGAGCCGCGCGACTTCGTGCTGGTCGAGGGTTTGCTGCCGCTGCACACGAAGCTGGCCCGGGCGTGCTTCGACATCACGGTCTACCTCGATCCGCCGGAGCAGATCAGGCACGGGTGGAAGCTGCGGCGCGACTGCGCGGAGCGCGGCTACGCGCCGGACCAGGTGCTGAAGGAGCTGGAGCGGCGGGAGCCTGAGTCGGCCGCGTACATCCGCCCGCAGCGGCAGTGGGCGGATATCTGCGTGCGGTTCGCGCCCATCGAGGGCAGGCCCGCCGCGCCGGACACGCCGCTGTCGGCGGAGCTTCTGCTCCGTCCGACCATCCAGCACCCTGACCTGACCGACGTGCTGACCGACGACGACCGCCGCACCGTCCACCTCAAGCTGATCAGGGACGCCGACGGCCGTCCCGTGGACGCGCTGCACATTCACGGCTATGCGCCACGGGAGGACAGCCGGATCGTCGAGAAGGCGATCTGGGAGCAGCTGTCCGCCGATCACGGGACGCCGATGCCGGACTCGCTCGGGGACTTCGCCAACGGCACGCGGAGCGAGGCACTGGCCATCGCGCAGCTGCTGCTGGTCTGGCACCTGCTTAAGGCACAGGAATGACCGGAAGGCCGGCCGCGCCGGGCCGGCCACGCGGTGGGTACCAGGCTCGCCGCGATGGGTACCGTGCTGACATGGAGCGTCCGCTGAGGCTGGTGATCATCGATGATCATCAGATGGTGCTGGACGGACTGACGGCCATGCTCCGGCCGTACCGTGAGCAGGTAGAGATCGCCGGCGAGTCGAGCGACGCGCGCGAGGCGGCGCAGCTCGTCGCGGACCTGGAGCCGGACGCGGTGCTGCTGGATGTCCGGCTGCGCGGCACGAGCGGCCTGGACCTGTGCACCGAGATCCTCGGCCGGGTGCCCGGCTGCAAGGTCGTCTTCCTCACCGTCTATGACGACGAGCAGTACCTGTACCAGGCCCTGCGCGTCGGCGCCGCCGGCTTCCTGCTGAAGCGGATCCGCGGCGGGGAGCTGGTCGACCACCTGGTCCGTATCTGTGAGGGGGAGGTGCTCATTGACCCGGCGCTGGCCGGCCGGGTGGCGCTGTCCGCGGCCCGGCTGCACAGCGGCGAGTTCTGGCCGGGGGCGCATCTCGGCCTCACGCAGCGCGAAAGCGAGGTGCTGTCGCTGCTGGTCGCCGGGCTGAGCAACCGCGCGATCGCGGCGAAGCTGGTGGTCAGCGAGGAGACGGTGAAAACCCATTCCCGGGGCGTCTACCGCAAGCTCGGGGTGTCCGACCGGGCCGCGGCGGTGGCCGCGGCCCTGCGCGAAGGGCTCTTCCATTGAACCCCGCCACGGCCTCGAGGGCTGTTCATTGAACTCCGCCACGGCCCCGAGGGCCGATCCGGAGCGCGAGGCGCAGCTCCTGTCCCGCGTCATCGACACCATCTCGGCCGGGCTCGACCTGGACCGGATCCTGCAGGGGGTCGCTCGCCTGGTGACCGAGACCGCCGACACCGACGTGTGCTTCGTGCACCTGCTCGACGAGCAGGGCACCCGGTTGCAGCTGCGCGGTGCGACACCCCCCTTTGACGACCTCGTGGGAAAGATCGAGCTCGCCCTCGGCGAGGGTGTCTCGGGCTGGGTGGCCTTGCACGGCGAGCCGGCCGTGCTGGTCGACCACAAGGCCGATGACCCGCGGTACCGGTACATCCCGGCCCTGCGCGGCGAGGACTTCGCCTCGATGGTCTCGGTGCCCGTGGTCACTCCGCTGGGCCACCTGGTCGGGGTCATGAACGTGCATACCAAGATCCGCCGGGAGTTCACCGGCGCGGATGTAGAGCTGCTGCGGTCGGTGGCGGGCCTGGTGGCCGGGGCCATCGAGAACGCCCGGCTGCACAGCAGGCTCACCGAACGGGAGGAAGCGCTCGAGCGGTTCGCCGAGCAGATGGTGGAGTGGCAGGAACACGAGAGCCGGCGCCTGGCGGGCGAGATCCACGACGGCATCAGCCAGCGCATCGTGAGCCTGTTCTTCCACCTCTCGGCGGCCGCGGACGCGATCCCGGGCGAGCCGGATATCGCGGCCGAGCAGGTGGCCCGCGCCCAGGAACTCGCCGCGGCCGCGCTGGATGAGACCCGGCTGGCGATCGCGGGCCTGCGCCCGCCGGTTCTCGACGACCTCGGGCTGGCCGCCAGCCTGGAGAGCCTGGGCCGGTCCTTCCCGCAGCTGGACGTCCAGGTCGACGCGGCCAGTTCCCGGATCGCCGAGCACGTGGAGACAGCGGTGTACCGGACGGCGCAGGAGGCGCTGCAGAATGTGGCCAAGCATGCCCAGGCCAGGACGGTATGGGTGCACATGTCCGTCCAGGACAGCCGGGTTCTGCTCGAGGTGCGCGACGACGGCCAGGGCATGGCGGCCGCCGCGGCCGGGACGGCGGGGGAGCGCGCGGGTCCCACTGGCTTCGGCCTGTCGGGCATGCGGGAGCGGGCGGAATTGCTCGGCGGGAAGCTCCAGCTCTCCAGCTCGCCCGGCCGCGGGACCACGGTCCGGCTGGTCCTGCCGCTCAGCCCGGCCGGTCAGGCGGTCTGACCCGGTGAGCCGGGAGGGCCTGCGGGAAGGGCGGCCGGGGCGGGGCTGGCGGCACTATCGCTGAAGACCCGGCTGCCGCGGACGTCGGCCTCGCTGATCCCGACGAGGTCCGCCCGGCGGACCTGGCCGCCCGCCGCGACCAGGCGCCCGGCCTGGCGCAGCCGAAGCCGGTCGATGGCGTTCCTGATGCTGCGCGCATTGGAGAACCGCGGCTGCCGCATGCGCAGGCCGATGTACTCGCGGAACGCCGCCGCCGCCTCGGGCGAGAGCCGGTATTCCTCCCGCTCCAGCATGCGCTCGGCGATCTGCATCAGGTCACTGATGCCGAAATCGGGAAAGTCGATGTGGTGCCCGATCCGGGAGGCCATGCCCGGGTTGGACCGGAAGAACACGTCCATCCGTTCGGCGTACCCGGCCAGGATGACGACGAGGTCATCGCGGTGCGCCTCCATGAACTGCAGCAGGATCTCAATGGCCTCCTGGCCGTAGTCGCGGTCATTGTCCGGCCGGTAGAGGTAGTACGCCTCGTCGATCAGGAGGACCCCGCCCATCGCCCGCTTGAGCACTTCCTTGGTCTTGGGTGCCGTATGGCCGACGTACTGGCCGACGAGGTCGTCGCGGGTCGCGGTGACCAGCTGGCCCGTGCGCAGGTATCCGAGCTCGTGCAGCAGCGCGCCCATGTGCATCGCCATAGTGGTCTTGCCGGTTCCCGGGCTGCCCGTGAAGCACATGTGCAGGCTGGGGCGCGACGACGACAGCGCGTACCGGCCGCGCAGCCGGTCGATGAGCAGCAGCGCGGCAATCTCGCGCACCCGGTCCTTGACCGGGGCCAGGCCGACAAGCTCTCGGTCGAGCTGCTCCAGGATCGCGGATATCCGCAGCGCCTTGCCTTCTTCGTCCAGGTCAACGAGCTCATCCGCGCGAAGCTGCCCGCGGGCATCGTGGTCTGGGCCGGCGGCGGGCCCGCCGCCGGCTCCGGCCCGCGGAGCGCCATCTGGCGGACGATCGGCGCCACCGCCCGGCGGCGCCATCCCATTACCCGGGCGGGGCATAGCGAATCCGCGCGCGCCCCGGCCGGCCGGCGCACTCATGCGCTGCCGTGCTGGCCGCCCGGGTGGCCATAGCGCTCGCCGCTCGGCTGGTCCGTGGCGTACGCATGCAGGGAGTACCTGATCCGCCGGTCGGCTGCCTCCTGCCGGTCCAGGCGGAAGCCGGGCTCATGACCCGGACGATTGACGATGAAGCTGAGCGCCGTCGTCTGCCGGCCGAGCGCGGCGTCGTAGGCCGTCACCCGGATGTAGTGATCGGGCCACGCCTTCACGCAGGCGGTCACCTCGCGGGCGGCCGCCGATGGGTCGGAGATCTCGAACATGGGCAGGCCCCACATCTCCCACAGGACGTTGCGGGGGTGCGGGTCGTCGGTGTACTCGACCGCTACCGCCCAGCCGCGGTCGATCGCGTACTGAAGCTGCGCCCTGATCTCCTCGGCGGTGAGATCAGGCAGATACGAGAACGTGCCCTGGGTGATCCGCATGGAAGGCTCCTGGCAGGTGTGTCGTCACCGGGTCGGCGTGAGGCTGACATCGGCGGTGTCGGTCGATTCGTAGTTGAACGTGATGTCGCCCCAGGTGTCGATCGCGGCCCGCAGTTCGGGGCAGTGCTTCGCGGCCTCGGCGAGAATCTGCTCGCCCTCGGCGGCGAAGTCGCGGCCCTCGTTACGGGCCTTGATCATTGTCTCGACGGCCACCCGGTTGGCTGTGGCGCCGGCGGCGATGCCCATGGGATGGCCGATGGTGCCCCCGCCGAACTGCAAGATGACGTCCTCACCCAGGTAGTCGAGGAGCTGGTGCATCTGGCCGGCGTGGATGCCCCCCGACGCCACCGGCATGGTGCCGGGCATGGACCCCCAGTCCTGGTCGAAGTAGATACCGTGGCCGAGATCCTGCGGAACCCGCGATTCGCGCAGCGTGTCGTAGTAGCCGCGCACCATGGCCGGATCGCCCTCCAGCTTGCCGACCACCGTCCCGGCGTGGATGTGATCGACGCCGATCAGCCGGCACCACTTCGCGATGACGCGGAAGCTGACCCCGTGCGACTTCTGCCGCGTGTAGGTGCCGTGGCCCGCGCGGTGCAGGTGCAGCAGGACCCCGTTGGCCCGGGCCCAGTTGGACATGGAGTGCAGGGCCGTGTAGCCGACGGTCAGGTCGACCATGACGATGACGCTGCCCAGCTCCCGGGCGAACTCGGCGCGCTCGTACATGTCCTCCATCGAGGCGGCGGTGACGTTGAGGTAGTGTCCCTTGATCTCGCCGGTCCGCTGTACCGCCCGGTTGACGCCGTCGATGGCGAACAGGAAGCGGTCCCGCCAGCGCATGAACGGCTGAGAGTTGATGTTCTCGTCGTCCTTGGTGAAGTCCAGCCCGCCGCTGAGCGCTTCGTAGACCACCCGGCCGTAGTTCCGCGCGGACAGGCCCAGCTTCGGCTTGGTGGTGGCGCCGAGCAGCGGCCTGCCGTACTTGCCGAGGTACTCGCGCTCCATCACGATGCCGTGGGGCGGGCCGCGGAAGGTCTTGACGTAGTGCAGCGGGATCCGCATGTCCTCGAGCCGTAGCGAGCGCAGCGCCTTGAACCCGAAGACGTTGCCGATGATCGACGAGGTGAGGTTCGGGATCGAGCCCTCCTCGAACAAGTCAATGTCATACGCGATGTAGGCGATGTACTCCCCGTCACGGCCGGGCACTGGATCTACCCGGTAGCACTTCGCCTGATAGTGCTCGTGGGCGGTGAGGCGATCGGTCCATACGACCGTCCAGGTGGCCGTCGATGACTCTCCGGCCACCGCCGCGCCCGCCTCCACGGCAGGCACGCCGGGCTGCGGCGCGATCCGGAAGGCGGCCAGGATGTCGGTGTCCTTCGGCACGTAGTCGGCGTCGTAGTAGCCCATCTCCGCGTACGGGATGACGCCCGCGTTCCACCGGTCCTGCACTGCCGCCATGCCGTGCTCGCCGCCCTCCGGAGTTCCTCGCCATGCCTGAAGGCCAGCATCACCCGAAGACCCTTTGACTGTCTATTGAGACTTAGCGGATGATTGTCAAGCAAAAGCTTGGCAGTGGAACGGCTCAGCGGGCTACGGCGCGGCGGCTGAGCCCTCGGCCGCCGGGCCGGGAAGATGAAACGCGCTCTCTCCGCTCTCCCGCAGCACGTGTGCGACCAGCCGGGCGGCGGGCAGCGGCAGGCGGCCGGGATGCGCGATGAGGAACCAGTCGCGGTGCAGCGGAGTGCCCGGCACCCGGATCTCGGCCAGGCGGCCGGACGCCAGTTCCTGGGCCACCGCGTCGCGGGACACCAGCGTGACGCCCAGGCCGACCGCGGCCGACTCGCGGATCGCGCCGTTGGATCCGACGGTCAGTGTCGGCGGCGTGATGTCCAGGTCCGCGAGCAGCGCCTCGGTGCTCAGCCGGGTGCCGGAGCCCGGCTCGCGCAGCAGCCAGGCCTGGCGGGATAGCCACGACAACATCCCGCCCGCCGCGCCAGGAGCGCCCGCCCCGGCCGCCGTGGCCGTCCCAGCCGCTGCCGCGGCCAGTTCCGGCGAACTCACCACGATGAGCTCATGCGGGCGGACCGCGTGCACGCGCACGTCCCACACCGGCTCCGGCCGCCCGGCCAGCGCCAGGTCAACCTGATGACGCTCGAGCAGAGCCCGGACCCGGTCGCGGTTACCGGCCTCGAGTACCACCCCGGTGCGCGGATGGGACTGCCGGAACCCGCTGAGCAGGCCGGGGACGATCTGTTCGGCGGCCGTGGTGACCGCCGCGATGCGGAGCTCGCCCCGCTCCGGATCCGCGGCTGCCTCGGCGGCGAGGCGCGCCTCGTCAAGCAGGCCGAGTACCCGGTGCCCGTAGGCCGCGTACTCCTCGCCCGCGCTGGTCAGCCGGAGGCCGCGGCCCTCGGGGCGGATCAGCTGGATCCCGAGCGAGCGTTGCATCGCCGCGAGCGAGGCCGACACCGCCGCCTGCGTGACCACGAGCTGCTCGGCGGCCGCGCGGACCGACCCGGTCTCGGCCACGGTCAGGAACGTGCGCAGCTGGTTCAGCGTCAGGGCGGGCTCCGTCAGGCAAGCAGATCCTTAACCGTTCAGCTACGAACCCTAGCTCATCTTTAAAGATCGACTCCAACCGCCCGCGGTGCTGCCCAATCGAAGGCCGAGGGCACACTCCGTTGCCGCTGAGTTGCTTGTAGTTGCAGTTCATGCGGCACCCCTCTCGGGGTTTGGGTTCGGCGCTTCAATGCCACGCGCGGGACGAGGTCCCGTCTTACCGTCGGCTCGGCGCTTGACGCGGGACCCGACTGGTCCCGGCCCGGCGTGCAAGCACCGGCAGCGTCCTCGCGTGGTACCAGCGGTAGGCCGTGTACTTGCCCACGCCCACCTGGCTGGCCCACGCGGAAAGGTTCACATCCGGCAGACTAGTGCACACCTATGACAACTAGGACCAACTGGATCCGCAGCTGTTGTCAGCCCTCTAACCGGGTGCGGATGATCCGGCGCGACGGTAGAACGGGGCTGCGAAGGCGGAGATCCACTCGTCGACCG
The DNA here is from genome assembly GCA_963729365.1 of uncultured Actinomycetota bacterium. Taxonomy (GTDB): domain Bacteria; phylum Actinomycetota; class Actinomycetes; order Streptosporangiales; family Streptosporangiaceae; genus JASHPR01. The sequence goes on along the minus strand of CAVSNQ010000022.1, from coordinate 288,060 downwards.
GATCCGGCGGGCCCTCGCCGGGGAAGGTGACGTCAATCGGGAACCATGCGTCCTGGGCCGCGGCCAGTGCGGCCCGCTCGACGACCCGGAGCACTGCGTCCCTGGCCACGACGTCCTTCGGGTCGTCGAGCGCCACCGAGACCACGAGCCCCTCGCCGGCTAACTCGACCGCCAGCCAGGCAACGGCCGCGCGGCTGGCGGCAGGCACGCCGGCCAGGCCCGAGCGGATGCTGCCGAGCAGGTCATCCGGCTGTACCGGCAGCGGCCCCACCCGGATCCGGCTGCGCGGATCCGCGTCCAGCGCAGCGGCCAGGTACGCAACGCCCTGGGGGTAGACGGGCACGCTCTCGCCCGCGCCGGGGTTCAGGGCTATCCCGACGTGGGCGGGGAGCAGCCGGGCGAGCGCCGCCGCCGGGACGGCGATGTGCGGCTTGACCGGCGGACGAGCGTGGATCCATCCGGCCGGCCTGATTGGCATCGGCGCCCGGGGCCTCGGGACCGTCCCGCGCAGCCGGGCGGCGGACGTGAACGCCGGTACGAACTCGGTTCCAAGGTGCTTCACTGTGGGCAGGCGCACGGCCGAGCCGTCGGTCACCGGCCGCCCGTCTTCGGGCAGCGGCAGCCACAGCCTGCCCCGGCTCAGCTCGTCGAGAAGATCGCGGATCCGGCTGGCGTCCCTGGCCGCAGCGGCCAGTGCTCGTTCCACTGCACCGTCGGCGTGCTCGCCGGCGTGGCCGGCGCTATTGTCATCGGCCACAATCGTCATCTGAGGTCCCCCTGAAGTGCATATCACGGATAGTAAGCGGTAGGAGGCGTTGCGTAGTGTCGAATGGCGCAGCTGAGGATGCGCGGTGGATTGACATAAGCCCGGAGCGCCTCGTGACCTGGCTGGAGTCCTTCGCGCAGCGCCATGGAGACATCGCCACCGAGGCAGGCCCGGCGGTCGTCACCTTCCGCGCCGACGACGGGGCGGTGGCGCAGTGCCATGTCCCGTTCCCGCCGCTGCCGGACGGCACGGTGGTTCCGGCCGGGCCGGTCGCCGACATCGCCGAGCGGATCAGCGCGCACGCGCGGGCCGGGCGCACGGTCGGGGTAGTCCTGGTCCGGCTGGGCGGCTACGCGGCCGGGGTCTTCACCGGGCCCGAGGCCCACCTGGCGGCCTCTAAGGTCGGCTCACGGCTGGTGCACGGGCGCAGTGCGGCCGGCGGGACATCCCAGCAGCGCTTCGCGCGCCGGCGGGAGAAGCAGGCCAGCGAGGCGCTGGCCGCCGCGGCCGACACCGCGGCGGCGGTATTCGGCCAGTACGCGGGCAAGCTCGACGCCGTGGTGCTCGGCGGAGACCGGCGCGCGATCGTCGGCCTGCGCGACGACCCGCGGCTGCGGCCGTACCTCGAGCTCGCCGTCGAGCGCTTCCTGACCGTGCCCGACCCAAGGCTGGCCGTGCTGCGCGGGACGCCGCGGATGTTCCGTGCGATCCGGATCCGGCTGGCCGGACCGCACTAACGGGGCGGCAGGCCGGCGAAATGCCTTTGCCGGGGCCGGGCAGGTCTCGGGTAAGCTGCACGCATGCAACCGCTCCTGTCGTGACGGGCTGCCCACGGTAACCCGTGGACGTGCGGCTATTGTTGCCCGTTATGTTATATTATGGAGCGGTTTTCTCATGATCAAGGCGAATGACCTTGAGTTGCGCGCAGGAGCGCAGCTGCTGCTGGAGGCGGCCACGTTCCAGGTCGCGCCCGGTGACAAGATAGGCCTGGTCGGCCGGAACGGCGCGGGCAAGACCACGCTGGCCCGGGTGCTCGCGGGAGAGGCGGCCCCGGCCGCGGGAACGGTCCTGGCCAGCGGATCGGTCGGGTACCTGCCGCAGGACACGATGGTCGGCGATCTCGAGGGCCTGGCGGTGGACCGGGTGCTGTCGGCCCGCGGCCTGGACGCGCTGCTGGCCGGCCTGCGGGAGGCCGAGCTTGGCATGGCCGACTCAGATCCGCGCAGGCGTGATGCCGCGGTGCGCAGGTACGGTCACCTGGAAGAGCGGCTGACGGTGCTCGGCGGCTACGCCGCCGAGGCCGAGGCGGCGTCGCTCGCGTCCAGCCTGGGCCTGCCACCGCAGGTGCTGAGGCAACAGCTGCGAACCCTGTCCGGCGGCCAGCGCCGCCGCATCGAGCTGGCCCGGATCCTGTTCGGAGGGTCGCAGACGCTGCTGCTCGACGAGCCGACCAACCATCTCGACGCCGATTCCGTGTCCTGGCTGCGCGATCACCTGCGGGCCTTCCGCGGCGGGCTGGTGGTGATCAGCCACGATGCCGCGCTGCTCGAGGCCGTCGTCAACAAGGTGTTCCACCTCGACGCCGACCGCTGCGTCCTGGACATCTACAACCTGGGCTGGCAGGCCTACCTGGACCAGCGGGAGACGGACGCCCGGCGCCGCAGGCGGGAGCGGGTGAATGCGCAGCGCCAGGCCACCGCGCTGCGGTCGCAGGCCGACAAGATGCGCGCGAAGGCAACGAAGGCGAAGGCGGCGCAGAACATGCAGCGGCGGGCGGAACGGCTGCTCGCCGGGGTCACCGCTGACCGGGCGCCGGAGCGGGTGGCCCGGATCAGGTTCCCGGTGCCGGCCCACTGCGGCCGCACCCCGCTGGCCGCTCAGGGCCTGTCCAAGTCCTACGGCAGCGTCGAGGTCTTCGCCGGGGTGGACATCGCGGTGGACCGGGGGTCGCGGGTCGTGGTCCTGGGCCTGAACGGGGCAGGCAAGACCACGCTGCTCCGGCTGCTGTCGGGGCTGGAGCAGCCGGACTCCGGCGAGGTCCGGCCCGGGCACGGCCTGCGGCTCGGCTATTACGCCCAGGAGCACGAGACCCTGGACACCGAGCGGACCGTGCTGGAGAACATGCGCACCGCCGCCCCCGACCTCACCGAAGCCGAGCAGCGCCGTGTTCTCGGCTCGTTCCTGTTCTCCGGTGACGAGGTGGCCAAGCCGGCGGGCGTGCTCTCCGGTGGCGAGAAGACCAGGCTCGCCCTCGCGCTGCTGGTCGTGTCGGGCGCGAACGTGCTGCTGCTCGACGAGCCGACCAACAACCTGGATCCCGGGAGCCGGGCCGAGATCCTCTCCGCGCTGCGCCGCTTCCAGGGAGCGATCGTTCTGGTCACCCACGACGAGGGCGCCGTGGAGGCACTCGGGCCAGAGCGGGTCGTGCTGCTCCCCGACGGGGTCGAGGATGCGTGGAACGACGAGTTCACCGACCTGGTGGCGCTGGCCTGAAATCCCGCGCCCGCCGGCCCGCGGAACCGGTTCCGGGCACCGCTTCAAAAAGAAGAGATCTTTTGCAGGCGTGTGGGTAGCCGATCACGAGTTCATGCGTGATCATGGCGGGAGACGGTAACGCAGCGGTCACTTCAGCTCACCGGGAGGTACGCGTGACCGAGACCCTCAAGAAAGGCACCCGGGTGACGGGTGCCGACCGCACGAAGCTGGCGGCTGATCTGAAGAAGAGGTACAACGCCGGCGAGAGCATCCGCTCCCTGGCGGGCTCGACCGGCAGGTCCTATGGCTTTGTGCACCGGATCCTGACCGAGACCGGAGTGTCACTGCGCGGCCGGGGCGGCGCGACCCGGGGCAAGGGCAAGCGCTGAGTAGGGGCAGCCCGCTATTCCCGCCATCCGTTCCTGAGGACGCGGCGGCCGGCGCTCCATCCGGCCCGCCGCGCCGGTCGCGCCGGCGCCGCACCGAACGCACCCGGAGCACGCCGTGACAGTAACCTCTGCCGAGCTCGCGGCCAGCGGACTGCGCCTGGACATCAGCGACGTGGTCGCCACCGTGACGCTCAGCAGGCCCGAGCGCCGCAACGCGATGACTCCGCAGGTTTGGCGCGGCCTGGCCGCGATCGGGCCGGCCTGCCGTCCACGGTCCGCGTGGTCGTGGTGCGGGGCGCCGGGCCGTCCTTCTGCTCCGGGATCGACCTGCGCATGTTCTCGGCGGAAGGGGTTCCCGGCGAGGACCCGCCGCCGGGCGCGGGCGACCCCGGGTTCGAGTCGTGGATCGCCAGCTGCCAGGAAGGCTATCTCTGGCTGCGTGACCCGGGCATCGTGTCGATCGCCGCGGTGCAAGGGCACGCGATCGGCGCCGGATTCCAGCTGGCCCTCGCCTGCGATCTGCGCATCCTGGCCGACGACGCGAAACTGTGCATGAAGGAGCCGGCCCTCGGCCTGGTCCCGGACCTGACCGGGACCAAGCCGCTCGTCGACATCGTGGGATTGCCGCGGGCCATCGAGCTGTGCCTCACCGCCCGCACCGTGCCGGCCCGGGAAGCCCGCGAGCTGGGGCTGGCCGAGCTGCTGGTGCCCGCCGCCGACCTGGACGGAGCGGTCACGGACCTGATCGCAGCGCTGCTGGAGATCGACGCCGAGACGGCACGGGCGACCAAGCGGCTGCTGGTCCAGGCGAGCGCGAACACGCTGGAGCAGCAGGCGGCCGCGGAACGCAGCGTCCAGGCGGCCCTGCTCCGGGAACGCCTCGCCCGCTCCTAATCTGGTTTAGGGGCCTCCGCGGGTGGTGGTTCGCCCTGAGCTAACCCGGGAAGAACACCGGCCGTCGGGAGGTTTCTCGCGCTATGTACGCCAGCCAGTGGCAAGCGATGCGCGGCTTCTCCCGGGATCCGTCGGTGACCAAGCAGCGGCTGAAGCCGGGGACGATCCGCAGGATCGCCGGATACGCGCGGCCCTACCGCTGGGATCTTGCCATCTTCCTGCTCGCCGCCGCGCTGGACGCGGTGGTCACGGTGTCGTATCCGGTGCTGCTCGGCGTGATCATCGACAAGGGCATCCTGCCCAAGCGCACGGACGTCGTGCTGGCCCTGGCGGGCGTCGTGGCCGGCCTGGCGCTGTTCGACGCGTTCCTCACCATCGTCCAGCGCTACTTCACCGCGCGGGTCGGCGAGGGCCTGATCTACGACCTGCGCACCGAGGTGTTCAGCCACGTGCAGCGGCAGCCGATCGCGTTCTTCACCAGGGCGCAGACCGGCTCACTGGTCAGCCGGCTGAATAGCGACGTGATCGGCGCCCAGCAGGCGCTCACCTCCACGCTGTCGTCCGTGGTGTCCAGCGTGCTGCAGCTGATCCTGGTGCTGGCCGCGATGTTCTACTACTCCTGGCTGGTCACGGTCATCGCGCTGCTGCTGCTCCCAGCGTTCCTGATCCCGGCCCGGCTTGTCGGGCGCAGGCTGCAGCGGCTGACCAGGGAGTCGATGCAGCTCGACGCGGCGATGGGCTCGACCATGACCGAGCGCTTCAACGTCGCCGGAGCGATGCTGGTCAAGCTGTTCGGCAAGCCGAACCACGAGAGCGAGGTGTTCGCCGGCCGGGCGGCCAGGGTCAGGGACATCGGCGTGGTACAGACGATGTACGGCAGCGCGCTGTTCATCGCGCTGGCGCTGCTCGCCTCGCTGGCCACCGCGGTCGTCTACGGGGTAGGCGGCAAGCTGGTCATCGACGGCGCGTTCCAGGTCGGTGCGCTGGTGGCGCTGGCCGGCCTGCTCAGCCGGCTGTACGGGCCGATCACCTCGCTGTCTAACGTTCAGGTCAACGTGATGACCGCGCTGGTCAGCTTTGACCGGGTGTTCGAGGTGCTGGACCTGAAGCCGCTGATCGCCGACCAGCCGGACGCGGTGCCGCTGGTGCTCGCGGGGCAGGAAAACGGCTCGGCGGCCGGGCCAGCGGCCGACATCGTCTTCGACCACGTCTCGTTCCGGTACCCGGCCGCGTCCGAGGTCTCGCTGGCGTCGCTGGAATCCATCGCCTTGCCCGCGCCCGAGCGCACCGACGGGAACCTGGGCGTGCTGCACGACGTGAGCTTCACCGCCCCGGCCAGGCAGCTCACCGCGCTCGTCGGGCCGTCAGGCGCGGGCAAGACCACGATCACCCACCTGGTGTCGCGGCTGTATGACCCGGACGAGGGCGCCGTGCGCATCGGCGGGCTCGACATCTCCGGCGTCACCCAGGAATCGCTGCACGACGCGGTCGGGGTCGTCACCCAGGACGCGCACCTGTTCCACGACACGATCCGGGTCAACCTGGCCTACGCCCGCCCCGGGGCCACGGAGCAGGAGCTGATCGACGCGTGCCGGGCGGCGCAGATCTGGGACCTGATCTCGGTGCTGCCCGACGGCCTGGACACGGTCGTGGGCGACCGCGGCTACCGGCTTTCCGGCGGAGAGAAGCAGCGCGTCGCCCTGGCCAGGCTGCTGCTGAAGGCACCCGCCGTGGTCGTGCTGGACGAGGCCACCGCGCACCTGGACTCCGAGTCAGAGGCCGCCGTGCAGCGGGCGCTCAAGACGGCGCTGACCGGGCGCACCTCGCTGGTCATCGCCCACCGGCTGTCCACCATCCGCGAAGCCAACCAGATCCTGGTCATCGACGAGGGCCAGGTCCGCGAGCGCGGCAAGCACGACGAGCTGCTCGCCGCCGGCGGCCTGTACGCCGAGCTCTACCGCACCCAGTTCGCCGCCCAGGAGCCCGCGGCGCTGGCCTGACCTCAGGTCGCGCGAAGAGCGCCGCCGTCGACCGGGATCATCGCGCCGCTGAGATGGCGAACACTATGGTGCTGATGTGCATAACCGTCTTCCTTACCTGCGTTATGACGAACTCGGGCCCGACGGCCGGGCGGTGTGGGACGGCGTCGTGGGCTCACGCGGCGCCGACCTGGTCAACCCCGACGGCGGCCTGATCGGGCCGTTCAACGCGTTCGTCCACGCCCCCGGCGTGGGCCGGCGGCTGAGCTCGCTGGGGCGGGTGCTGCGGTTCGAGACGTCGATCGAGCGCAGGCTCAGCGAGGTCGCGATCATCACCGTGGGCGCCCGCTGGAAGGCCGAGTTCGAGTGGTGGGCGCATGCCCGCATGGCCCGCGAGCACGGCGTGGCCGGCGAGGTCGTGGACGCCATCGGCCGGGGCGAGGAGCCTCCGTTCGAGGCCGGCGACGAGCGGGCGGTCTACACCGTGGCCCGCCAGCTCACCGTGGGCGGCCAGCTCGACCAGGAGGTCTTCGACGCCGCCCGGCAGCTTCTCGGAGACGCCGGCGTCGTCGAGCTTGTCTCGCTGTGCGGGTACTACACCCTGGTGTCGTTCCTGCTGAACGCCTTCGCCGTGCCGCTGCCGCCGGGTGCGGCGCCGACGTGGAGTGACGCTGAGCGGGAGGAATAGCAGCGGAGTGACCGGGTTCAGGCCCCGTAGCCGACCCGGCGCAGGTCGATGCCGGCCACCTGCTCGACGTCCGTGACCTGCTGCGGAGTCAGCATGCGCCGCCAGCCGCCCGACTGGATGGCCATCGGCAGGCCCGCCCGCGCCCGCGGACCCCGATCGCGGCCAGGTCGGCCTCGATGAAACCGGACACCGCCCGGGTCGCCGCGGCGGGCTGCCGGATCAGCTGCTCGTAGCGGAGCGTGGTCAGCCGTTCCGCGGGCATGCTGCTGCGCAGCCTGGCCATCGTCCTGACCGAGCCGCGCCAGCGCATCGCGCACTTTCCGGCCAGCGAGAGGCTGGGCCAGGCGGCCAGGTCAGACGCGGTCTCGATGCCGAAGAACGGGTTGGGGAACTCGCTGTCCACGTTGGCCACGCCGGGCTTGAACCAGGCCAGCGAGTCGGCGTCGGCGAGCATCGCGGCCACCACATCCCGGCCGTCACGGATGACCTGCACGATCCGCGCGTCAGGGAACGCGTCGACCAGCCCCTCGGCGCAGTACATGAGGTCCGGGCTCGCGTCCCCGTACCTGCGGATGTCGCGCTCGGCGATGCACGTGCCGGTCCCGTTCAGCTCGCCCGCGTCCCGGCAGGCCTGGGAGCAGGCCAGGCAGGCGTGGGCGGTGACCTGCCAGGCCTGCGCGAAGGCGTCGCGCAGCACGGTGGCCGCCGCCTCGCCGCGGCCGCGCTGGATGGACGGGCTGCGCGCGAACGCGTACACCACGCTCATCACGCTGCGCTGGCCGACGGTGACGTGGAAACCTGGCGAGTGCTTCAGGGCGCGCGCCAGCAGATCCGCTCCCGAGTGCGGGGCGCCGATGACGAAGACCGGCTGGCGGACTTTGCGGCCGTTGACGACCAGGATGTGCGGACGTGGTGCCATGACTAGGCACAAGTGTGGCATCAACCGCCCTGCGATGTTCGTCTGGCGACGCGGCGGCAGTGGTGGCTCGCGTGCTCGTCCAGGTTGAGCGCCGACTGGATCAGCGGCATGTGGCTGAATGCCTGCGGAAAGTTGCCGACCTGCCGGTTGTAGCGAGGGTCGTACTCCTCGCTGAGCAGCCCGACGTCGTTCCGCATCGACAGCAGCCGCTCGAACAGCGCCGTCGCATCGTCATACCGGCCGATCAGGTGCAGCGCGTTCACGAGCCAGAAGCTGCAGGCGAGGAAGGCCCCCTCGGACCCGGTCAGGCCGTCCACGTTGGTCTGCGACGACGGATCGGCCGCGGTCGGCTGGGTGTACCTGAGCACCAGGCCGCTGCTGGTGAGCTCTTTCTCGATGGTCTCCACCGTGGATACCACCCGCGGGTCATCCGGCGGCAGGAAGCCGACCTCCGGGATCAGCAGCACCGCGGCGTCCAGCTCGGTGCTGCCGTAGTACTGCGTGAAGGTGCCGCGCTTGGCGTCGTAGCCCTGCTCGCACACCTCCGCGTGAATCTGGTCGCGGATCTTGCGCCACCGGCTCTCGGCGCCCGGCTTGCCCAGCTCGGCGACCCGGACCGCCCGGTCGAAGGCCACCCAGGCCATCACCTTGGAGTGCACGAAGTGCCGCCGTGGCCCCCGCACCTCCCAGATCCCCTCGTCAGGCTGGTTCCAGTGCCCTTCGAGGAACCGGAGCAGGGCCCGCACCAGGCTCCAGGTGTGGCTGTCGAACCTCAGGCCCGCCTGCCTGCCGAGCGTGATCGCGTCGATCACCTCGCCGTACACGTCGAGCTGGAGCTGGCTGACCGCGGCGTTGCCGATCCGAACCGGCGCCGAGTTCTCGTAGCCGGGCAGCCACTCCGCCTGCCACTCCTCGAGCCTGCGCTCGCCCGCCACGCCGTACATGATCTGCACGTCGCCAGGATCTCCGGCGATCGCGCGGCCGAGCCACTCCCGCCACTGCGATGCCTCATCGGTGTAGCCGGTGCGCAGCAGCGCCTCCAGGGTGATCGTCGCGTCCCGCAGCCAGCAGTACCGGTAGTCCCAGTTCCGCACGCCGCCGATGTCCTCGGGCAGCGAGGTGGTCGGTGCCGCGACGATGCCGCCGGTCGGGGCGTAGGTCAGCGCCTTGAGCGTGATCAGCGACCGGACCACGGCGTCCCGGTACTGCCCCTTGTACGTGCACTTGGCCATCCAGCCGGCCCAGAACTGCCTGGTCGTCGCCAGCGCGTCGAAGGCATCGACCTCCGGGGGCGCGCCCAGGTGCGACGGCGTCCAGGCGAAGACGAACGGGATCCGCTCGCCGGCCCGGACCGTGAAGCTCGCCTCGTGCGCCAGGTCGTGGCCGATCAGCTTGACCGGCGTGCGCAGCCAGACCGAGTCGGGCCCGGCGACGGCCACGATCGCGTGATCGATGCGGCGCACCCACGGCAGGACCTTGCCGTAGCCGAAGCGGAGCCGCCACACGCACTCCATCTCGACCGCGCCCTGCACGCCCTCCACGATCCGGACCAGGACCGGCGGCCCGTCGCTGCGCGGCAGCATGAAGTCGATCAGCCGTACGGTGCCGCCTACCGTCTGCCACTCGGTCTCCAGGATCAGCGTGGAATCCTCGTAGCAACGGGTCACCTCGCCGCGCCGGGACGCCGGGCCCTCCGCCGCGGTCGGGCTGATCCGCCACTCGCCGTTGCGGCCGTCGCCAAGCAGCGCGGCCAGGCAGGCCGCTGAGTCGAACCGCGGGACGCATAGCCAGTCAATCGAGCCATCCCGGCTGACCAGGGCCGCCGATTGCATGTCCCCGATGAGCGCGTAGTCCTCGATGAGCGCGGCCATGATCCCTCCCACGGTTCGCGGATGCGGCGTGCCCGGGAAGAAGACGGTCTCCGGGGGCGCACTAAGCTGACAGCCGTGCCAGAGTCTAGCCGCGCCGTTGGCCGCGTCCTCGCCGCCGCGGGCGTGGTGGCGCTGGCCGGGGGACTGGCGGGCTGCGGGAAGTTCGATGCTGCGCTCGGCCAGCAGTGGGCGACGGTGAACTTCAACTCGAACACGCCGGTCGCGACCATCATTGAGGTGCGCGCGGCCTGCTCGCACATTCCCAACGTGCGGGCCGAGGCGCTCCCGCCCCCGGCCAAGCGGACCGCCGTGAACATGGCCTACGCGGTGACCTACCGCACCGATAACGCCAGCGACGCGAACCTGGCCCAGCTGCAGCAGTGCCTGCAGCGCTTCCCGGCGGTGGCCGGGATCGACTTCGAGGACTCGGGCGACGACGGCGGCTGACGCCCGCCGGAGCAACAGGAACGCCTGGGTGCGTCCCCCGGTTGGCTGTGGTATAAAAGCTTACCTACTAAGTCGATAATTTAGATCGAAAAGAACGAAGAGAACAGGCGGACGATGAGAAAGGTGCTTATCGTCGCGGGGGTAGCTGCCGCGACGCTGCTGGCGGCTGGATGCAGCTCATCGAGCTCGTCCAGCACGGCAAGCACGTCGGGAGACTCGAACGTTTCTTCGGCACCGGTCACCCTCCGGCTCGGTTTCCTGGAGAACATCACCCACGCCAGCGCGCTGGTCGGGATCAAGGAGGGCTACTTCACCAAGGATCTCGGCAAGAACGTCACGCTGAAGCTCTACCCGTTCAGCACCGGCACGGAGGAGGCCACGGCACTGCTCGCCGGCCAGCTGGACGCCGCGTACGTGGGCCCGAATCCGGCGATCAAGGCCTGGCAGACCTCCGGCGGCAAGCTCATCAGCGTGATCTCCGGCGCCGCGTCCGGCGGCGCCGAATTGGTGGTCAAGAAGAGCATCACCAAGGCGTCGCAGCTCAAGGGCCAGAAGCTGGCCTCGCCCTCGCTCGGCAACACCCAGGACGTGTCGATGCGCTACTGGCTCAAGACGCAGGGCCTGACCACGACGCCGACCGGCGGCGGTGACGTGCCGATCACCCCGATCACGCCCAATTCAGATGCCGTGCTCGCGTTCCAGTCCGGTTCGATCGCCGGCGGCTGGGAGCCGGCCCCCAGCGACGTGGAGATGGTCGCCGACGGCGGCCACGTGCTGGTCGACGAGGCCAGCCTATGGCCGAGCGGCCAGTTCGTCACCACTGAGCTGGTGGCGACCCAGTCGTTCCTCACCGCGCACCCGACGGTCATCGACGGATTGCTCAAGGGCCAGATCCAGGCGAACACCTTCATCAACAGCGACCGGTCAGCTGCGGAGACGGCGGCCAACGCCGAGCTGGCCAGCGTGAGCGGCAAGGCACTCAAGTCCAGCGTCGTCACGGCGTCGTTCGCGCAGATCACCTTCACCAACGACCCGATCGCGTCGTCGCTCATCACCGACGCCCAGCACGCGGTCGACGTCGGGCTGCTCAAGCCGGTATCGAACCTGACCGCGATTTACGACCTCGGGCCGCTCAACAAGCTGCTCGCCGCCGACGGCCAGACACAGGTGAGTTCATGAGCCTTACCAACCACCGGGCAACGCCTGGAACAGCCTCGGGGACGGCCGCTATCCATGGCCAGCGGGCCGGACCGGCGGTCGGCGATCGCGAGCAGGCGGTGCGGCTGACGGACGTCTCCAAGCGCTACGGGACCGGCGCGCGCGGCGTGCTCGCCCTGGACCAGGTTTCGCTGACGGTCGGGCAGGGGGAGTTCGTCTGCCTGATCGGCGCGTCCGGCTGCGGCAAGAGCACGCTGCTGTCCCTAGTGGCCGGCCTGGACTCGGCCACGTCCGGCGAGGTGGCGGTGGGCGGCCGCGCGGCGATGATGTTCCAGGAGCCCGCGCTCCTGCCGTGGCTGACGGCCGCGGGCAACGTCGAACTGGCGCTGCGAGCCAGGAAGGTGCCCAAGGCGGACCGGAGGCGCCGCACCGACGAGCTGCTGAAGATGGTCCGGCTCAACGGGTTCGGCGGCAAGCGGCCGCACGAGCTGTCGGGCGGCATGCGGCAGCGGGTCGCGCTGGCGCGGGCGCTGGCGCAAGATGCCGACGTGCTGCTGATGGACGAGCCGTTCGGCGCGCTCGACGCCATGACCCGCGACTTGCTGCACGACGAGCTGGACCGGATCTGCGCCGAGCAGACCCTCACGGTCTTGTTCGTGACCCACAACGTCCGGGAGGCCGTCCGGCTCGGCGACCGGGTCATCGTGCTCAGCAGCCGACCGGGCCGGGTCATCGAGGAGTACCGGGTGCCTCGTGACGGGCCGCGGGGGATCAACTCGACCCAGACCGCGACGCTGGCCAGCACCATCACCGAACGGCTGCGCGAGGAGATGGGGCGGCATGGCAACTGACCAGGCGCTGCGCGGACTGGACCGCCTGGAGTTCGAGCCGGCGCGCAAGGCCGAGCCCGGCAGGATCGCCCGCAAGGCGTGGGCGGCGGCATGGCCGAAGCTGCTGGCGATCGCGCTGGTCCTGGCTATCTGGGAGCTGGTGACCCTCAGCGGGTGGAAGCACTACGTGCTGCAGGGGCCGGCTCCGGTCTTCTCGGACCTCTGGAGCCAGATCCAGCATGCCCAGCTCTGGCAGACCGTCGGATGGACCATGCGCAGCGCGGTGGTCGGCTACGCAGCGGCGCTGATCATCGGCTCGGTCGTCGGCATCCTGGTGGCGCGGATCCCGCCGCTGCGCGCGGCGGTCGGATCGATCATCACCGGCCTGCAGACGATGCCGTCGGTGGCGTGGGCCCCGTTCGCGATCATCCTGTTCGGCGAGAATGAGTCGGCCATCCTCTTCGTGGTCATCCTCGGCGCCGCCCCGTCCATCGCCAACGGGCTGATCTCGGGCGTGGACTACACCCCGCCGCTGCTGCTGCGCGCCGGGAAGACCATGGGCCTGCGCGGCGTCGCGCTGTACCGGTACCTGATCCTGCCCGCGTCGCTGCCCGCGTACGTCGCGGGGCTCAAGCAGGGCTGGGCGTTCGCCTGGCGCAGCCTGATGGCGGCCGAGCTGTTCGTGGCGATCATCGGCCAGCTCTCGATCGGCCAACTGCTCGCGGTCGACCAGCAGAACCTCGACTTCAACGGTGAAAGCTCGATCATCATCGTCATCCTGGTTATCGGGATCATCGTGGACACGCTGTTCACCAAGGCTGATCTCGCGATCCGCCGGCGCCGTGGCCTCCTCGACGCCGCCGCAGCGTCCTAACACCGCCGCGTCGTCTGACCGCCGCTGGTTGTCCTAGCACCGCCGCCGCGGCGGGCCCGCGCCGGTTTGTGGTCATTCTGGGCTGCGATCACGACCGCTGATGACCACCTTTTGGCGGGCCGCGAACCAGTTATTCGCTGGCGTGCTCCGGCACCTGGAGCGGGCCCTGACCGGCGGCGAGGCGAACGCTCTGCGGGACCGCATCTACGCAGCGATCCACCAGGGAGCCCGTACCAGTGGGCTGCCCGCGAGGCACCGCCCGCCGGTCCGGCCGCGCCGACCGACCAGGAGGCCGGGCCAAGAGCTTAGGATCGGAGCATGTCGAGTTCTGCCGGTATCGTGCTGGCCGGTGGCCGCTCGTCCCGAATGGGCACACCCAAGGCGGCCCTGGAGTGGCATGGCTCGACGCTGCTGCGCCGGACGGTCGGCATCCTGTCCCGGGTGGCCGACGGGCCGGTCGTCGTGGTCCGCGCCCCGGGGCAGTCCCTTCCCGAACTGCCGCCGGCGGTCGAGATCATCGACGATCCGCGCGAGGGCCTGGGCCCCGTGCAAGGGCTGGCCGCGGGGTTGGCGGCGGTCGCCGGTCACGCCGAGATCGCGTTCGTCTGCTCCACCGACCTGCCGTTCCTGCATCCCGCGTTCGTGCGGCGGGTGCTGCGGGCGGTGGTCGAGGGGGCGGACGTGGGGCTGCCCATCGCTCTCGGCTACCCGCAGCCGCTGGCCGCCGCCTACCGCACGGCGCTGGCACCGGTCGCCGAGCGACTGGTGCGCGAGCAGCGGCTGCGCCCGGCCTTCCTGTTCGACGAGTGCACGGTCACCCGGCTGGATGAGGGCGCCCTGCGCGGTGACCCGATCCTGGCCGCGCTGGATCCCGACCTCGACTCGGTCCTGAACGTCAACGAGCCGGCCGACTACCAGGCCGCCCGCTCGCGCCAGGCGCCGGAAGTCACGATCCAGCGGTTCGGTACCCTGGCCGACGGGCACCGCGGCCCGCAGCCGGTTCGCGCGGCCACCGTGGCCGGCGCCGCAGCCGCCGCCGGACTGGTACTGGACGGGCATATCGTGGCGGCGCTGAACGGCGATCAGATCACCAGGGACGGCCAGGTGCCGCTGGCCGCCGGTGACACGGTCTTCTTCCTGGCCGCGGACGCCGGCGGCTGATCCAGGTGGTGGCCGGCGGCTATTTCGGACGGGCCCTCGTGGTGGACGCGGGGACGGCGGCGTCCCGTGTACTGCCGCTGAGTGACGAGGTGCTCCGCGCCTACATCGGCGGCGCCGGCCTGGGCGCCTGGCTGATGCACACCCTCGGCCCGCCCGGAACGGATCCGCTGGCCCCGGAGGCGCCGCTGGCCTTCGTGTTCTCCCCGCTGGTGGGCACGCCGCTGACCACGAGCGCCAAGTTCGCCGTCGTCGCCAAGTCGCCGCTCACCGGCATGCTGAACGACGCGCTGGCGTCCAGCCACTTCGCGATCTCGGGCAAGCTCACCGGCAACGACGCGATCGTGATCCGCGGCGCCGCCAACCGGCCGTCGGCGCTGCTGATCGACGGTGACGGTGCCCGGCTGATCGATGCGGCCGACCTGTGCGGGCTGTCAGCGGGCGAGGCCGAGCGCAGGCTGCGGGAGCGCCTGGGCCGGGGCTGGCGGATCGCCGCGATCGGCCCGGCCGGCGAACGCGGCGTGCGCTACGCGACGATCTCCCACGACGGGCGGCACGCCGGGCGCGGCGGGCTGGGCGCGGTGCTGGGCTCCAAGCGGCTCAAGGCCGTCGCGGTCCGCGCCGCGGCCAAGGTCGCGTCGGCCGATCCGCAGGCCGTGCTCGCGGCCGCGCGGGACCTGCGGGCCCGGTCGTTCGGCCCGGCGACGGCGAAGTACCGCGAGCTCGGCACGCTGGCCAACCTGCTCGCGTTCAACGCGATCAGCACCCTGCCCACCCGCAACTTCCAGGCCGCGACGTTCGCCGAGGCACCGCAGCTGGCCGCCGAGGAGCTGGCGCAGATGCGCACGGTCACCCGCAACAGCTGCGCCTCGTGCACGATCGGCTGCGAGCACATCTACAAGGCGCGGGGCGGGAAGCAGACGCGCGTGGAGTACGAGAACGTCTTCGCGCTCGGCCCGATGTGCGGCGTGTCCGACCCCGACGCCGTGCTCGCCGCCAGCGGCCGGTGCGACGAGCTCGGGCTGGACACCATCTCGGCGGGCGGCACCATCGCCTGGGCGATGGAATGCGCCGAGCGCGGCCTGATCGACGCCCCGTGGCTGCGATTCGGCGACGCGGACGCGGTCATCCGGGCCCTGGACGAGATCGGTGCCCGGCAGGGGCTCGGCGAGCTGCTCGCCCAGGGCACGCGGTGCGCGGCCGAGCGCGTGGGCGGCGGCTCGGCCGCGTTCGCCTTGCACGTCAAGGGCCTGGAGCTGCCGGGCTACGAGCCCCGCACGATGCAGGCCATGGCGCTGGGCATGGCGGTGAACTCCCGGGGCGCCGACCACAACCGCTCCGGTGCCTATGAGGCCGACCTGTCCGGTGACCTGGACCGGATGGCCGGGGGTGAGGCGCACGTCGCCGCGGCGGTGGAGACCGAGGACCGGGCCGCGGTCATGGATTCCCTGATCCTGTGCAAGTTCCTGCGCGGCGTGTTCAGCGAGCCCTTCGACGAGTGGGCGAGCCTGCTGTCCGCGGTGACCGGCTGGGACACCGGCGGGGCCGAGCTGCGGCAGACCGCGCGCCGGATCGTCCTGGCCAAGCGCGCGTTCAACATCCGCGAGGGCTGGCGGCCGCAGGACGACTGGCTGCCCGAGCGGCTGCTGTCCGAGCCGCTTACCGTCGCGTCCGGCCGGGTCGCGACGCTGACGCCGGAGCGGCTGCGGGGCATGATCGACGGCTACTACGCCGCCCGCGGGCTGGACGCAGCGGGCCGCCCGGACGAGGCCAGCCTCGCGGACCTGCGGTTGCCTGCTCGCTCCGGCCGCGGCGCCGCTGCGCACTGGCCAGGCCGGCACCCGCCGGGCCACCATGGGGGCCAGGGCCGTCCGGGGCTGCCGCCGAGCGGAACTGACTGCCGCTAAGTGTGCGGGAACGGTGGATACTGAGTTATGGTCATTCACGCTCCAGCCAAGACCGGGACGGTCACGCTGACGATCGACGGAGCCGCGGTGACCGTGCCGGAGGGCACGACCATCTGGGCCGCGGCCAGGGAAGCCGGAATCGACATCCCGGTCCTGTGTCACGACGAGCGCTACGATCCGGTCGGCGTCTGCCGCATGTGCGTGGTGGACGTCGGCGCGCGAGCGTACGCCGCCGCCTGCGTGCGCCCGTGCGAGGACGGCATGGAGGTCAAAACGGCCACGCCCGACGTCGAGCGCAGCCGTGCGACGCTCACCGAACTGCTGCTTTCCGACCAGCCGGCCAGGGAGCGCGACCCGAAGCAGACGACCACCGGCGACAACGAACTGCTGGCCCTGGCCGACCGCTTCGGGCTGACCGGCCTGGACATCATGGACAGCCTGCCGGCCGGCTCGGGCCGCGGGGCCGACCTGTCCAACCCGGTCATCGCCGTTGACCACGACGCCTGCATCCTGTGCGACCGCTGCGTCCGCGCCTGCGACGACATCCAGGGCAATGACGTGATCGGCCGCAGCGGCAAGGGCTACACGACCAGGATCGCGTTCGACCTGAACGACCCGATGGGCGCGTCGTCGTGCGTGACCTGCGGGGAGTGCGTCGCGGCCTGCCCCACGGGCGCGCTGACCAACAAGCCGATCCATAACATACCGATCCGGCCGCGCAGCGAGCTTGACGCGGTGGACAGCGTCTGCCCGTACTGCGGGGTCGGCTGCGCGCTCACCTACCACGTCGACCGGGAGCGCGGGGCGATCGCGTTCGCCGAGGGCCGGGACCAGCCCGGCTCCAAGGGCCGGCTGTGCGTCAAGGGCCGCTACGGCTGGGACTACGCGGCCTCACCGCAGCGCCTCACCGTGCCGCTGATCCGCCGTGACGATGCCTACCCCAAGGGCGCGCTGTCGGCTGAGGTGCGCGGCGAGATGAACGGGCCGGAGGGTGATCGCGGCGGCGGAATGGGCCGTGCCGCCGCCGGGGCCGGGATCCGGCAGCCGGGCGGCAACGGCCAGGACGGCGGCCGGGGCCGGGGGAAGAACGGGGACGGCGGCGAGCGGCGGCGGCGGCGCAGGCCTGGCGGCCTGGTCGACTACGCCCAGGTGCTGCCGCACTTCCGCGAGGCCACCTGGGAGGAGGCGCTGGACCTGGTGGCCCGAAGGCTCACCGAGGTCTACGCCGCGGGCGGGCCCGGCGCGATCGCCGGCTTCGGGTCGGCCAAGTGCTCCAACGAGGAGGCTTACCTCTTCCAGAAGCTGATCAGGACCGGCTTCCACACCAACAACGTTGACCACTGCACCCGGCTGTGCCACGCCTCCAGCGTGTTCGCCCTGTTCGAGGGCATCGGCTCCGGCGCGGTCTCTACCACCTACGGCGACGTGGCCAACGCCGACGTCGCGATCGTCACCGGCAGCAATCCGACGGCCAACCACCCGGTCGCTTCGTCGTTCTTCAAGCAGGCCCGCCGCCGGGGCACGACGATCATCTACGTCGATCCGAGAGCCGACAAGATGGCCGACCACGCCGACATCTTCTGCCAGCTCAAGCCGGGGACCGACGTCGCGTTCTACAACGGCGTCATGCACGAGGTGATCCGCCTCGGGCTGACCGACACCGAGTTCATCGAGAACCGGACGACGAACTTCGAGGCACTAGCCGCGACCGTCAGGGACTACCCGCCGGAACGGGCCGCCCAGATCACCGGGGTGGATGCCGAGCTGATCCGGCGCGTGGCCCGGGCGTGGGGTGAGGCGCACGCGGGCGTGATCTTCTGGGGAATGGGGATATCGCAGCACACCACGGGCACCGACAACGCTCGCTGCCTGATCGCGATGTGCGCGATCACCGGCAACATCGGGCGGCCCGGCAGCGGGCTGCATCCGCTGCGCGGGCAGAACAACGTGCAGGGATCCTCGGACATGGGCCTGATCCCGATGTACTACCCGGACTACCAGAAGGCCGACAACCCCGACGTCCGGGCCAGGTTCGAGCAGATCTGGGGCACCGACGACCTGGACCCCAAGCGGGGCCTGACCGTGACCGAGATCATCGGCTCGGCGCTCAAGGGCGGCGTGCGCGCCATGTACATGATGGGGGAGAACCCGTTCCTGTCCGACCCCAACATCAATAAGGTCCGCAAGGCGCTGTCGGCGCTCGACTTCCTCGTCGTGCAGGACATCTTCCTGACCGAGACCGCCGAGTTCGCCGACGTGATCCTGCCCGCCTCGTCCTACCTGGAGAAGGACGGCACCTACACCAACACCGACCGCCGGGTGCAGCTGGGACGCAAGGTGCTCGACCCGCCGGGCCAGGCCCGGGTGGACTGGGAGATCGTGCAGGACATCGCCAACCGGATCGGGCTGGGCTGGAGCTACTCGTCCCCCCGCGAGGTCTTCGACGAGATCGTCTCGGTGATGCGCAGCTATAAGAACCTCAGCTACGACAACCTCGGGTCCACCGGCAAGCTCTACCCGAACTCCGATCCCGAGCACAGCGACGGGACCGTGGTCATGTTCGGCGAGAAGTTCAACACCCCCGACGGCCTGGCCCACCTGGTGCCTGCCGAGTGGCTGCCGGCCAAGGAGCTGCCGAGCGAGGACTACCCGTACGTGCTCAACACCGGCCGGCTGCTGCAGCACTGGCATACCGGCTCCATGACCCGCCGGTCCTACGCGCTCGACGCGATCAGCCCGAGGCCGCAGGTGTACCTGAATCCCGCCGACGCGGCCGAGCTCGGCCTGGCCGATGGCGCGATGGCCCAGGTGAGCTCGCGCCGCGGGACTATCGAGCTCGAGACGCGCTTCTCGCACAGCGAGGCCCGCGGCAACTGCTTCATCCCGTTCCATTTCCGCGAGGCGGCGGCCAACCTGCTGACCACCGATGAGATCGACCCGCACGGCAAGATCCCCGAGTTCAAGTTCTGCGCCGTGCGGATCGAGGCCGCACCCGCGCCCGGGGACCGGTGATGGCCAGCGCCCAGGAGCGGGTGCCGGGTGTCGAGGCACGGGCAGGCAGGTTCCCCGGTCCCAGCCTGATCCCGGCGCTGCAGGCCATCCAGGAGCGGCTGGGCTGGCTGCCGCGCGAGGAACTCGAAGCGCTGTCCAGGGACGTGCGCCGGCCGCTGTACGAGATCGAGGGCCTGGTCTCGTTTTATCCGCATTTCCGCACCGAGCCGCCGGCCAAGGTCGCGCTGCACGTCTGCCACGACCTGTCCTGCTGGCTGCAGGGCGCGGACCAGCGCATCGCCGCGCTGCGGGAGCGCTACGGCGACCAGGCCGAGGTCGAGTTCACCGAGGTATCCTGCATCGGCCGGTGCGACGTCGGCCCCGCGGTCGCGGTCAACGAGTGCCCGGCCGCGACCGAGGATGCGGACGCGCTGATCACCGGGGCCAGGACGGGCCACCGGGCCGAGCCCGTGCCCCGGGCCTACAGCGACGGCGCGCCCTGGCCCAACGACCCGTACCCGCCCGGGGAGCCGCGGTACGCGGCGCTGCGCGCCCTGCTGGCCGGCGAGATCGACGGCGACCAGGTCATCACCGCGCTGCAGGACTCCGGCCTGCGCGGGATGGGCGGGGCCGGGTTCCCGGCGGGCCGGAAGTGGGGGCTGGTCGCCGCGCAGGCGGCCACGCCGAAATACGTGATCTGCAACGCGGACGAGTCCGAGCCGGGGACGTTCAAGGACCGGCAGATCCTCGCCGAGCAGCCGCATCTCGTGCTCGAGGGGCTCCTGCTCGGGATGGCCGTGGTCGGCGCCGAGGAGGGCTGGGTATTCATCCGGCATGAGTACGGCCCGGAGGAAGCGGTGATCCGCGGCGAGATCGAGGCGCTGCGCTCCGCCGGGCTGGTCGGGGAAAACGCGGGCGGCAGCGGACGGCGGCTCTCGGCCGAGGTCTTCACTTCGCCGGGCGGTTACATCCTCGGGGAGGAATCGGCGCTGATCGAGTGCATGGAGGGGCACCGCGGGGAGCCGCGCAACAAACCGCCGTTCCCCGGCACCTACGGCCTCTGGGGACAGCCGACGCTGATGAACTCGGTCGAGACGTTCGCGCACATCCCGGTCATCGTCCGGCGCGGGCCCGACTGGTGGAAGCGGCAGGGCACGGGCGGCGGCACCGGGCTGAAGTTCTTCGCGGTCTCCGGGCATGTCGAGCGCCCGGGTGTCTACTGCGTGCCGATGGGTACCACGGCGCGGCAGCTGCTCGAGCGGGCCGGCGGCGTGACCGGCGGGCGGGCGGTCGGCGCGATCCAGCCCGGCGGCGCGTCATCGAACTTCCTCGGGCCGGACCGGCTCGACGTGCCGCTGGACTTCGGCACGCTGGCCGAGGCTGGGTCGATGCTCGGCTCCGGCGCGCTGGTCGTCATGGCTGAAGGCACGGACCTGCTCGCGGCGGCCACGAACGTGCTGCGCTTCTTCCGCGACGAGTCGTGCGGCAAGTGCGTCCCGTGCCGGGTCGGATCCGCCAAGGCGCACCGGATCCTCAGCGACCTGCTCGCCGACGGCGGCGGCCCGGCTGACGTGGACGAGCGCATCCTCGAGCTGGAAGAGACCCTGCGCAAGACCTCCATCTGCGGCCTCGGCCAGGTCGCCTTGGGCCCCGTGGTCAGCGTGCTCAGGCTGGGAGAACCGCAACGGAGCCCATGACGCCGACGTCGCGGGGCCGGGAGTTCTTCACCACGCGAACGGTGGCCGAGGCGCTGACCGGCTTCCGGCCCGGGCGGCGCACTCCGGCCGAGACCATCCCGCTCGCCGCGGCCCGGCACCGGATCCCGTCGGCGGCAGTCACCGCCGCGCACGCGCTGCCCGGATTCGCGCGCTCGACCGTGGACGGCTACGCGGTGCGGGCGGCGGACACCTACGGGGTCTCCGAGGGCCTGCCCGGCTATCTGGACGTCGCCGGGGCGGTCCGGATGGGCGCCGCGCCTGACGTCGCGGTCAGCCCGGGGACCGCGGTCAGCATGCCGACCGGCGGCATGCTGCCGCCCGGCGCGGACGCGGTGGTGATGGTCGAGTACACCCAGGAAGCGATGTCAGGGACCATCGAGGTGGTCCGGCCGGTGGCCCCGGGCGACGGCGTCGTCCGGGCCGACGAGGACGCCGCTCCCGGGGCCGACCTCGTGCCCGCCGGCCGCCCCCTGCGGGCCCAGGACCTGGGCATGCTGGCGGCGGCCGGCGTCACGAGCGTGGCCGTCCACGCGCGCCCCCGGGTGACGATCTTCTCGACCGGCGACGAGGTGGTGCCGCCGGGCACCGCGGCGTTGCTGCCGGGGCAGGTGCGCGACGCGACGGCGGTCGCGCTCGCCGCGCTGATCAGCGAGTCGGGCGGTGATCCGGTCGAGGGCGGAATCGTCGCCGACGACCCCGGCCTGCTCGAGGCCGCCCTGCGCGCCGCGCTGGACGGCAGCGACCTGATCGTGATCTCGGCCGGCTCGTCGGTCGGGGCGCGCGATGAGACCGCGGCCGCCGTCGGCCGCCTGGGCCCGCCCGGCATCTGGTGCCATGGGCTGGCCATCCGGCCGGGCAAGCCCACGCTGCTGGCCGAGTGCGCGGGAGTGCCGGTCATCGGGCTGCCCGGCAACCCCCGCTCCGCGCTCGTCATCTTCCGGCTGATCGGGATGCCGCTGGTGCGGCTGGTCGGCGGGTGCACGCGACCGCCGGCCGAGCCGGCCGTGCCGGCCCGGCTCGACCGTGACCTGGCGTCCGCCACCGGCCGCCTCGACGTGGTCCAGGTCCGCGTCAGCGACGGACGCGCCAGCCCGGTGTTCGGCATGTCCGCGCTGCTGTCGGTCCTCACTGCCGCCGACGGCTACGTGATCATCCCCGAGGAGGCGACCGGGCTCGACGCCGGTACCGAGGTCGACGTCACCCTGTACCGTTGATCAAGGTCATGACCGACAGCCCGTTCATCCGCGACGTTCCCGCCGCCCGCGCCCTCGACGCCTGGCGCAGCGCGCGCGCGGCCGCCGGCTGCCCGGCCCGGCTGCCGGCCATCCGGGTCCGGGTCGAGGACGCCGCGGGCCGGGTCACCGCCGAGCCGGTGTGGGCCACGCGCTCCTCGCCGCCCTTCGACGCGGCCGGCATGGACGGGATCGCGGTACGGGCCGCCGACACCCTCGGCGCCAGCGAGACCACCCCGGTCTACCTGAAGCCGGACGCCTACGACGTGGTCGACACCGGCGACCCGATGCCCGACGGGCGCGACGCGGTGGTCATGCGCGAGCACGTCCACTACACCGGCGGCACTGCCGAGCTGCGCGCCGCCGTGCCGCCCTATCAGCACGTCCGCTCGATCGGCGAGGACGTGAGCACCGCCGAGCTGCTGCTGCCCGAGGGCCACCGGCTGCGGGCCGTCGACCTGGCCGCCGCCGCGGCGGCCGGGGCCACGTACCTCATCGTGCGGCGCGCCCCCGTGGTCACCGTCCTGCCCACCGGCGACGAGGTGCGCCCGATCGGCACGCCGACCGGGCCCGGGCAGATACTCGATACCAACTCGCTGATGCTGGCCACGCAGGCCCGCGAGGCCGGCGGCACGGCTCGCTGCCTGCCGATCGAGCCGGACGATCCGGCCCGCCTGGCCCGCGCCGCCCGCGCGGCCGTGGCCGACTGCGACCTGCTCATCATCGTGGCCGGGTCGAGTGCGGGGCGCGACGATTACACGGCCAGGATCGTGAGCGAGCTCGGGACGCTGGCCGTGCACGGGGTGGCGGTGCGCCCCGGCCATCCGGTGGTGCTCGGCGTCATCGACGGCACGCCGGTTCTCGGGGCCCCGGGCTACCCGGTGTCCGCCGCGCTGACCTTCGACATCTTCGCCGAGCCGCTGCTGGCCGAGCTGGAGGGCGCCATGCCCCGGCGCCGTCCGCGGACCCGGGCGCGGCTGGCTCGCAAGCTCGCCTCCCCGCTCGGCATGGACGACTGGGTCCGGGTGCGCCTGGGCCTGGTGGCAGGCACGATGGTCGCCACCCCGCTGCCCCGCGGCGCCGGCGTGCTCACCTCGCTGGTCCGCGCCGACGGGCTGCTCGTGGTGCCGGCCGGCGTTGAAGGGCATCACCCCGGCGACGAGGTCGATGTCGAGCTGCTCCGCGGCCTGGACGAGATCTCCGGCACGATCGTGGCCATCGGCTCGCATGACCTCGTCCTCGACCTGGCCGCCTCGGCCCTGCGCGCCGAGGATCCCGGGGTCACCCTGGCGTCATCGAACGTCGGCTCCCTCGGCGGCCTGGTGGCCCTGCGCGACGGGTTGTGCCACATCGCCGGTTCGCACCTGCTGGACCCGGCGACCGGCGAGTACACGCTGCCCTATGTCGACCGCATCCTCGGCGGGCACGACGTGTCCGTGATCCGCCTCGTGCACCGCGACCAGGGACTGATCGTGGCCGCGGGCAACCCGCTCGGCCTGAAGGACATCGACGACCTGGCCCGCCCCGGCGTGCGTTACGTCAACCGCCAGCGGGGGGCAGGCACCCGCGTGCTGCTCGACCATGAGCTGCGGCTGCGGGGGATCGGTCCCGACGCCATCGAGGGCTACCCGCGCGAGGAGCCCACCCACCTGGCCGTGGCGGCCGCGGTGGCGGCCGGCCGCGCCGACGCCGGCCTGGGGATCATGGCCGCCGCGCGCGCCTTCGGCCTTGACTTCCTCCCGGTCACGCGCGAGCCGTATGACCTTGTCGTCAGCGCCCGGGAGGCGGACAGCCCGCGCCTCGCCCCGCTGTGGGCGCTGCTGCAGTCCGGCCAGTTCCGTTCGGCCGTGCAGGATCTGGGCGGCTACGGCACCGAGGAGATGGGCCGGCGGATCAGGTAGCCGCCGCGCGGCGGCGGTTCCGCCAGGTGAGCGCCGCGTAGATCAGCAGGCCAGCGAATATCGTCAGGCCAGCCAGGACGAAGAAATTCCAGCCGACCAGCTGGGCGGCGGTCAGATGGAAGATCTCGCTCATCGGGTGCCGGCCGACATAGAACCCGACCAGCCCGTGCGGGACGAAGGCATCCCGCCCGGTCCAGTGGGACGGCCAGTCCAGGAAGACCGCCACCAGTGCCCCGGCCAGGGCCCAGCAGGCCCACCGGACGGCGCCACGCGCGCGGATGGCCGCATCAACCAGGACGGCCAGCACCGGCACGATCCACACCCAGTGGTTGTCCCAGCTGATCGGCGAGATCAGCACCCCGGTTACCGCGCAGGTCACCCAGCCCGCGGTCGGCCTGGCCCGGGCCAGCAGGGTGGCGGCGCACAGTCCGAGGCAGCCGACGACCACGGCCAGGCCAAGCCACAGCCCGGCCACCGAGCCCGCGCCCGCGGGCGTCCTGGTCAGCAGGGCCAGCAGCGACTGGTTCAGCAGGGATCCCTGGCTCGTGTTCGAAAAATCGCCCGCGTGCAGGAAATACCCGGTCAGCCACCACTTCACCGAGTCATGCGGCAGCGCGACGAAGCCGATCACCACGGTACCGGCGAACACCGCCGACGCCACCGCGGCCTGCCGCAGCTTCCCGGCCAGCACCAGGTACGGGATGAAGATCAGCGGTACCAGCTTGATCCCCGCCGCCACGCCGATGCCGGCCCCCTTCCACCAGCGGTGGTCGGGCTGGCACATGTCCCAGGCAATGAGCGCCATCAGCACCAGCTCGATCTGGCCGACCTGCACCGAGCGCAGCACCGGCTCGGTCCACAGCGCCACCGCGGAGACCCCGAGCACGGCCGCGGCGCGCTCCTGGCCGCGCCAGCCAAGCTGGCCGAACGTCACCCAGACGGTCGCCACCATCGCCGCCAGGCTGGCCACCGTCATCAGCCACTTGAGCACCGCCCACGGCAGCAGCGAGCCGGCCGCGAACCCGAGCGCGGCGAACGGCGTGTAGAGGTACTGCACGCCCGGCAGGAAGTGCCAGGTGTACAGCGTGCCCGGGGCATGCCGGATGATCAGTCCCGCATGGTTGTAGATGTTGAGGTCAAACCAGCCCAGCGTGGCGTTGATCGGATGCGTCGCCACGTCCGCCACGTACGCGGCGAGCGCGAGCACAAACGCCGCGGCGGCCCAGACGAGGATCCGCCTGTCTCGCCGCCCGTCTGCGGGCCTCGCCTCGACCGAAGCGGCGAGGTCCGACTCTGCCGATACCATCGGCGTCCCTTCCCGGCCATCGATGGGCCGCCAAGCTGAGGGCCTCGCACGGCGGGCAACTGCGTGCCGTGCCACCGGCACACAAGGATAGGGCTATCGGCGGGTCAACGGCTCATAAGCGGGCCGGGAACCGGTGCAGCGGTCTACCGACGTCGGTCACGATACCTGCGGCGGTGCGGAACGAGGGTCAAGCGTGAGTCAGGGTACGGCCAGAGTCCAGGCCAGGCCTGGTCATCGGACGGTCAACGGCCGCTCGGCGAACGCTCAGCACGACCAGCCGGAACTGTGATGAGCGCCCCGTCTTGCGGTGCGGGCAGGCGGCATGGTGGCATGCCATACGAGCAGGTTTCCGCGGGGCGAGTTCCCCGGCCCTAGGAGGTAAGGCGTGACGGCAGAGATCTTGCGGCAGCGGGCAGACATCGAGCGCTCGGCCGGGGCCGACGCGGGACAGACCGTCGTCGACCACCTGGCCGCGACCGTCGAGCGCTGGGGCGGCGAGCCCGCGTTCTCCGACCGCGAGGACGGCGGGCCATGGCAGACCATCACCTGGGAGCAGGCCCGGCAGCGGGCGCTCGAGATCGCCGCCGGGCTGATCGACCTCGGCCTGCAGCCCGGCGAGCGGGTCGCGATGATGCTGCCGAACCGGGTCGAGCACGTGCTGGCCGACCTCGGGGTGATGCACGCCGGGGGAGTGCCGGTCACCATCTACGCGACCCTGGCCGCCGACCAGGTCCGCTTCGTCGCGGCGGACTGCGACGCCAGGATCGCCGTGCTCGACGGCGGGCCGGAACTGGCGCGCTGGCAGCCGGTGCTGGCCGAGCTGCCGGGCCTGCGGAAGATCATCGTCAGGGACCCGGCCGCATGCCCGGCCGGCGATCCCTACCTGAGCTGGGCGGACCTTGGCGCGCTCGGCCGGGACCGGCTCGCCGCGTCGCCCGGTGGGGTCGCCGACCGGGCGGCGGCGATCGGTCCCGGTGACCCGGCGACCGTGCTCTACACCTCGGGCACCACGGGCAACCCGAAGGGCGTCATCATCACCCACCGCAGCGTGCTCTACGAAGTCGCGTCGGCGGACGTCACCGGCTATATTCAGCCGCACACCCGGTGGGTGTCCTACCTGCCGCTCGCGCACATCGCCGAGCGGATGTTCACCATCTACCTGCCCGTGCACTACGCCTGGCACGTCCATTTCTGCCACAACGCCGCCACCGACCTGCTCGCCACGCTGGGCGCGGTCCATCCGACCGCGTTCTTCGGCGTGCCCAGGGTCTGGGAGAAGATCCAGGCCGGCATCCAGGCGCTGCTGGCGGCCGAGCAGGATCCGGCCAGGAAGGCCGCGGTCGAGGAGGCGATGGCCACCGGCCGCCTGTACGTGAAAAGCCGCGAGTTCGGCAACACCACCCCCGATGACCTGGCCGAGGAGTTCCGCCGGGCCGACGAGGGCGTGCTGCAGCCGATCCGGTCCCTGCTCGGCCTGGGCGAGGCGACCATGGTGTCCAGCGCGGCCGCGCCGCTGCCGCCCGACGTGGCCGAGTTTTTCGCCGGACTCGGCATGCAGATCCTTGACGTCTACGGGATGACCGAGACCACCGGAGCGTTCACCACCAACACCCCGGACGGGTTCCGGCTGGGCACCGTGGGACGGCCGGTGCCCGGGGTGGAGGTCTGGATCGCCGATGACGGCGAGATCCTGACCCGCGGGCCGCTGAACACCCCCGGGTACCTCAACCTGCCCGAGCGGACCGCCGAGCTGATCGACGCCGACGGCTGGCTGCACACCGGCGACATCGGGTCGCTGGACCCGGACGGCTTCCTGTCGGTCGTGGACCGCAAGAAGGAGCTCATCATCACCTCGGGCGGGGAGAACATCTCGCCGGCCGCGGTCGAGAACCTGCTGGTGGCCCACCCGCT
Organism: uncultured Actinomycetota bacterium; assembly: GCA_963729365.1. GTDB lineage: Bacteria > Actinomycetota > Actinomycetes > Streptosporangiales > Streptosporangiaceae > JASHPR01. The sequence goes on along the minus strand of CAVSNQ010000022.1, from coordinate 260,646 downwards.
GATCGGCCAGGCGCTGAGCTACGGGGACCGGCGCCCTTACGTGGTGGCGCTGCTGACCCTGGACGGCGACGTGGCTCCCGCGTGGGCCCGGGCGCGCGGCATCGATGCAGCATCCCTGGCCGCGCTGGCCGAGGAGCCCGCGGTCCTGGAGGCGGTGGGCGAGGCGGTGGCCGAGGCCAACCAGCGGCTGGCCCGCGTTCAGCAGGTCAAGAAATGGCGGCTGCTGCCGGTGGAGTGGACCGCGGAGAGCGAGGAGCTGACGCCCACGCTGAAGCTCAAGCGCCGGGTGGTGCACGCCAAGTACGCCGACGTCATCGACGCCCTGTACGAGGCCTGAGCCGCCCGGCGCTGGCGGCGGGCGGTCGCAACGGGCGGTCGCGGCGGGCGGTCGCGGCGGGCGGTCGCGGCGGGCGGTCACGGCGGGCGGTCACGGCCGGAAGATCAGGCAGCTGCTCGTCGCGTGCGCGTACAGCCTGCCCCGGCCGTCGGTGAGGCGGGCCTGGGCCAGCGCGGTGCGGGAGCCCAGGTGGATGACGGTGCCCTCGCACCGGAGCGGGCCAGCCGACGTGGTGACCGCGCGCAGGAACTTGACGCTCAGGTCCTGCGACGTGTAGTACGTCTCCGCGGGCAGCATGCTGTGCACCGCGCAGCCGCACGCCGAGTCGCACATGGTGGCGCACACGCCGCCGTGCACCGACCCGATCGGGTTGTAGTGGAACTCGGAGGGCGTGAACTCGAAAACTGCCCGGCCGGGCGTCACAGAGACCAGCGTGAAGCCGAGCGTCATGGCGATCGGGGGCGGCGGCAGCGAGCCATCGGCGATGGCGCCGAGGAAGTCGGCGCCCGCCAGCGTGCGCGCGGCGGCGCCGGAGACCGCCGGATCCTGCCACTGGTAGCTGCGCCGCCGCTCGTCGAGCGGCACGCCGCCCGGCTGGACGTCACGCGGCCCTGAAGGCTGCCCCACCGGGGTGCCCTTTCGCTGCGGGCGCGCCCGGCAGGTACACCCGGACGGTCACCGAGTCCGCGCCGAATTCGTATGCCGCGTCCGCCCACCGGCGGGAGATCATCGCCAGCATCGGCCGGTTCTCCGGCAGGACGTCCATCACCAGGACTCTTACGCCGCGGGCCGCCGCCCGCTCGACCAGCCTGCGCAGGATCTCCGAGCCGACGCCCCGGTTCTGCCACCGATCGGCCACCACCAGGCCGATGTCCGTCACCGGGCCGCCGTCCGGCCCGGCGACGTCCGCGGCCATCGCGTGACCGACGATCACCCCGTTGCAGGTCGCGACCAGCGCATCGGTGCCCGGGATAGCTCCGGACATCCCCCGCAGCACGGCCGAGCTCGGCGGCGAGGCCGGGGTGAAGAACCTGAGGAACCGGGTGCGGAGCGATAGCCCGATGACGAACGACCTGATTGCCTCGCGATCCGCGGCCACGGCGCCGCGGTACAGGACGGTGCCGCCGCAGCGCCCGGTTACGGCGGCGTCCGGCTCAGCCAACTGAGTTCGAGTCACAGACCCAGCGTGCACCCTGGTTGCTAAGTCTGTCAACCAGACTTAGCATGTGATGATGAGCCGGCCCTGGGTCCTTGATTACGACACCGAGAACTGCACGATCGGCGCCGCCCTGGCCATCGTGGGCGAGAAGTGGACCTTCCTGGTGCTCAGGGAGGCGTTCAACGGTGTCCGCCGCTTCGATGACATCCGCCGTCGCATCTCCGCGCCGCGCCAGATCCTCAGCGACCGGCTGGCCCGCCTGGTGGCAGAAGGGCTGCTGCGCAAGGTGCCGTACCGGGAGCCGGGCCAGCGGGCGCGCAGCGAGTACCGGCTCACCGAGCAGGGGCTCGCGCTGTTCCCGCTGATCGTGGCCTTGCTGGAGTGGGGCAACACGTACGCGGTGAGCCCGGACGGGCCGGTGGCGGACCTCAGGCACCGGGACTGCGGCGCGCCGGTGCGGCTGCAGCTGACCTGCGCTGACGGCCACCTGGTGTCCTCGGCGCGCGAGGTTACCCCGGTGCCCGGCCCCGGCGCCCGCCTGATCGCCTGATACCGCGCCCGCCGAACCAGAGCAGCCCGGAGGCGGCCAGCAGGACGATCCCGCCGCCGATGAGCCAGCCGATCAGGTGGTCGGCGAGGCTCACCGCGCCGCAGTCCTGCTGCGCGGAGGAGTCGATCAGCTGGCCGATCTGCCCGATGCCGGAGGAGCACAGCCCGTTCCACTGCGGGATCGTGCCGTGGTCGAACGGCACGGTCACCAGCAGGATCCCGGCCACCACCAGCAGCACGCCGATCACGGCCAGAAACGTCGCCGGCCTGCGCCTGGAGATGTTCTCCCTCATCGGTCGTCCCCCCGGGAAAGGCTGCGCCGCCGTCAGCCTAGTAGACGCCTGAGGGCCGGATTGCGTTCAGCGCGGCCAGCCGGCACGCGAATGAATGCGGCGGCTGACCACGCGAAGGCCCCGGTGGCGAGCCGCCTGGTGGCAAGATGGCGGCGATGAACGGGAGACTCCGGGTCCGGCTGCGGCTCGTGCTGGCCGCGCTGACGGCGCTGGCCGCGCTGGCCGCACTGACCGCGTGCAGTACTGCCGCGGCCGGCCATGCCGGCCAGAGCGGGCAGGCCGGGCCGAGCGGGCCGGGCGCCGGCGTACAGCAGCGCGAGGCCGAGGCCAACCCGGATCTGGATCCGGGCAGCTCGCTGGGGGGAGTCGCAGCACCGGACTTCCGGCTGACCAATCAGTTCGGGCAGCAAGTCTCGCTCAGCGCGTTCCGCGGCAAGGTCGTGATCCTGGCCTTCACCGATTCCGAGTGCACCACCATCTGCCCGCTGACCACGGTGAGCATGCTGGAGGCCAAGCAGCTGCTCGGCCGCGCCGGGCCGGGCGTACAGCTCCTCGGCATCGACGCGAACCCGTCCGCTACCGCCGTGTCCGACGTGATGGCCTACTCGCGCACGCACGCCATGGTCAACCAGTGGGACTTCCTGACCGGCTCGCTGGCCGAGCTGCATGCGGTCTGGAAGGCCTACCACGTCTATGTCCAGATCCAGTCCGGCCAGGTCGATCACACGCCCGCGGTGTTCATCATCAACCAGCGCATCGGCCAGCCGCTGGCATACCCGGTGGCGCTCGACGAGACGGGCCGGGTCGCCGACGGCTACGGGGTCCAGGACCAGCCCTGGCTCGTGCTCACCTCAGCCTCGGGCAAGATCGTGTGGAGCCACGACGGCTGGCTGCCGCTCACGACCCTGGAAGCCGCCGCCCGCCGGTCCTGACGGGTCGTTGAGGCGCGTCCACTCGGCCCGCGCGGCCGCCGACCAGCGCTCGTGCCGGTCCGCGAACAGCCGGGCGGCCTCCAGGCCGCGCCAGCGGGCCGGCAGCAGCTCGGCGGGCAGGGCCGGATCGATGGCCGGGAACCGGCGCCAGGCGTGCACCAGCTCGACCTGCCTGGCCAGCACGTCATCGTGCTCGCCGCCGCTGAACTCGGCGATGAACCGCCCGTACTCCCGCTCGATCGCGGCCAGGTCCCACGCCGAGTGCACCATGGCGCCGGCGCCGTCCAGGCCGGCCCGGGTCGCCACGAACAGGTTCGCATCGCCGCCGATGCCTGCCTCGCTGAGCACGCGCGCCACCTCCGCCTCCCGCTCCGGGTGGGCGCTGATCCACAGCCCAGCTCCCAGCCGGCCGAAGCCAGCCCAGCTCAGCCTCGTGCGCACGGCATGCCGGGTGCTCCGGTCGCCGTCGGGGATCCGGGCCGCCACGAGCAGCCAGCGCCGGTCCCAGTTCGCGGCGCTTCCCGTGAACGAGTAGATGCGCTCGGCGCCGTCGGTCAGCAGCTGCCGCCCGGCACCGGTGAGATGCCAGCGGGTGCGGCGGCCCGCCTTCTCGGCGCGGAGCCATCCGTCGGCCGCGGTGCGCATCAGCGCCTGCCTGGTCGCCTTCTCGGCTATGCCGAGCCGCGCGAAGGCGCCGATCACCGCCGAGGTCCAGGCGGTGCCGCCGCCGGGCAGCACGAATTCGCCCAGCAAGGTGAACAGCAGCCCCCGCGCGCTGGGCGCGCCCGCGGCGTGCCGCCGCGACAAGGCGGCTGGTCGGTCACTCGGCATGGCACCAATATGCTACAGGCACTTGACTGAAGGAGAAGAACATGTAGAACATATGAAGGATGGCAGTGGAAGAGTTTCCGGAACGCTCAGCGGCGGGGCCGGAGGGCGACGCCGGCCAGGTCAGCTTCCAGGTCGAGCCGGGCCGCTACCGGCACTGGCGGCTGACCGTCGACGGCGCGGTCGCGACGCTGGCCATGGACGTCGACGAGCACGCGGGCCTGCGTGACGGCTACGAGCTGAAGCTCAACTCGTATGACCTGGGCGTGGACATCGAGCTCTACGACGCGGTGCAGCGGCTGCGGTTCGAGCACCCCGAGGTGCGCACGGTCGTGCTGACCAGCGCCAAGGAGAAGATCTTCTGCGCGGGCGCGAACATCCGGATGCTGGCCGCGTCGCCGCACGCGTGGAAGGTGAATTTCTGCAAGTTCACCAATGAGACGCGCAACGGCATGGAGGACGCGTCGGCGAACTCCGGGCAGACGTACCTGGCCGCGCTGAACGGCACCGCGTCCGGGGGCGGCTATGAGCTGGCGCTGGCGTGCGAGCACATCATGCTCATCGACGACCGCTCGTCCGTGGTGTCGCTGCCGGAACTGCCGCTGCTCGGGGTGCTGCCCGGCACGGGCGGCCTGACCCGGGTGACCGACAAGCGACTGGTGCGCCGCGACCGGGCCGACTACTTCGCGACCCGGTCCGAGGGCGTCGGCGGGGCGAAGGCCACGGCGTGGAAGCTGGTGGACGAGACGGTGCCGCGGCCGCAATGGGACCAGGCCGTCGCCGAGCGCGCGGCGCAGCTCGCTTCCCGCTCCGGCCGCCCGGAAGGGGCGCGCGGGATCGCGCTGACCCCGCTGGCCAAGCGGCGCGACGACGACCGCATCGGCTACCAGTACGTGACCGCGGCCCTGGACCGGCCGGCCGGCACGGCGACGATCACCGTCGCGAGCCCGGAGCAAGACCCGCCGGAGGCCGGCTCGATCAGCTCGGCCGGCGTCACGTTCTGGCCCCTCGCGATGACCCGTGAGCTCGATGACCTGATCCTCGACCTGCGCACCAACGAGCCCGAGCTTGGCACCTGGGTGCTCAAGACCGCCGGGGACCCCGGCCGGGTGCTGGCCTACGACCGGCTGCTGCTGGACAACGCCGGCGACTGGCTGGTCAACGAGATCGTGCACTACCTCAAGCGCACCCTGAAGCGCCTGGACGTGACCAGCCGCAGCCTGATCGCGCTGATCGAGCCGGGCAGCTGCTTCGCCGGGTCGCTGCTCGAGCTGGCCCTGGCCGCGGACCGCTCCTACATGCTGCTCGGAGTGTTCGAGGACAGCGACCCGGGCGCCGGGCCGGCCACGGTGACGCTGGACGGGATGAACCTGGGCCCGCTGCCGATGGGCAACGGTCTCTGCCGGCTGCAGACCCGTTTCCTCGGCGACGACGCGGCGCTCGCGGCCGCCAGCGAGGCGGCCGGCCGTCCGCTGCAGGCCGACCAGGCCGAGGAGCTCGGCCTGGTCACGTTCGCGCCCGACGACATCGACTGGGACGATGAGGTCCGCATCGCGGTCGAGGAACGGGCCAGCTTCAGCCCCGACGCTCTCTCCGGGCTCGAGGCCAACTACCGCTTCGCCGGGCCGGAGACGATGGAGACGAAGATCTTCGGCCGGCTGGCCGCCTGGCAGAACTGGATCTTCAACCGGCCTAACGCGTCCGGCCCCGACGGCGCGCTGCGCCGGTTCGGCACCGGCCAGCGCGCCCATTTCGACCGGAAGCGAGTCTGAGCAATGACGTCCACCGCCGATTACGCCGAGAAGATCCCGAACAACGTCGAGCTGCGCGACGACCGGCGGCTGCAGCGGGCGCTCGAATCGTGGCAGCCGAACTTCCTGTCCTGGTGGGAGTCGATGGGCCCGTCGCTGCCGACCCGGGACGTCTACCTGCGCACCGCGGTCAACGTGGGCCGCGAGGGGTGGGCGCACTTCGGGCACGTGGCCATGCGCGACTACCGGTGGGGGATCTTCCTCGCCGAGCGCGACCCTGACCGGCGCATCGGCTTCGGTGACCACAAGGGCGAGCCGCCGTGGCAGCAGGTGCCGGGCGAGTACCGCTCCGCGCTGCGGCGGCTGATCGTCGTCCAGGGCGACACCGAGCCCGCCTCCGTCGAGCAGCAGCGCAACCTGGGCGCCACCGCCCCGAGCCTGTACGACCTGCGCAACCTGTTCCAGGTGAACGTGGAGGAGGGCCGGCATCTGTGGGCGATGGTCTACCTGCTGCACGCCCACTTCGGCCGCGAGGGACGCGAGGAGGCCGAGGAACTGCTGCACCGCAACTCCGGCAGCCAGGACGCGCCGCGCATCCTGGGCGCGTTCAACGAGGAGACACCGGACTGGCTGTCGTTCTTCATGTTCACCTACTTCACCGACCGTGACGGCAAGTACCAGCTCGGCACGCTCAAGGAGTCGGCCTTCGACCCGCTGTCGCGCACGGCTGAGTTCATGCTCAAGGAAGAGGCGCACCACATGTTCGTCGGGACCACCGGCATCGACCGCGTGGTCGAGCGGACCGCGCAGCTGATGGTCGCCCACGACACGGATGAAGTAGCGGCCCGCGGCGGCATCCCGCTCGACGTCATCCAGAAGTACCTCAACTTCCACTACTCGGTGTCACTCGACCTGTTCGGCGGCGACACATCGACGAACGTGGCCAACTACTACACCGCCGGGCTGAAGGGCCGCTGGCTGGAGGACCGCCGCCGCGACGACCATAAGCTCACCAGCGAGTCGATCATGGTCGACTCGCTGAGCGACGACGGGGACATCGGGCAGACCGAGGTGGCCGCGCTGGTCGGCCTGAACACCGACCTGCGCAGGGAGTACATCACCGACTGCCAGAGCGGCGTCAAGCGCTGGAACCGCATCCTGTCCAGCGCCGGCCTCCAACCGCGGCTGAAGCTGCCGCACGCGGCGTTCAACCGCAAGGTCGGCGCGTTCGCCGGGATCGAGGCGACCCCGGACGGGGAGCGCCTCCCCGCCGAAGAATGGGACCACCGCAAAGGCGAGTGGCTGCCGACCGACGTGGACAAGACGCACGTGCGCTCCCTGATGCAGCCGGTCCACGAACGCGGCAAGATCGCCGCATGGATCGCGCCGCCCCGCAACGGCATCAACGGCCAGCCGTTCGACTACGACTACGTGCACCTGGGCTGAGTCACTTCCTGCCCGCGCCTGAGGAGGAGGACGACTGATGCTGGACGGCCGCCCGCTCGTCGACGCGCACATGCACGCCGCCCGGCTGCCCACGCTCAAGCCGGCCTGGACACGCTGGGCACACGACTTCGGCGGCACGTCGGTGCTCGAGGCGATCTACGATCCCGGCGGCACGATCGACCCGGCCCGCTTCGACGCCTTCCTGGCCGGCCAGGGGGTGGACGTGGCGCTGCTGCTGGCCGAGTACAGCCCCAGGGTCACCGGCATCCAGCCGGTCGAGGACCTGCTGCCGCTCACCGAACGCTCCGGCGGCCGGTTCCGCATGATCGGCAACATCAACCCGCACCTGCACTACCCCGTCGATGAGGAATTGCAGCGCCAGATCGACCTCGGCGCGGTCGCGCTCAAGATCCACCCGGTGCACGGCGGGTTCCCGGCCAACGACCGGAGCCTGTACCCGGCCTACGCCATGTGCCAGGACGCCCGGATTCCGGTGGTCGTGCACTGCGGCACGTCCACCTTCCCGGGCTCGTCGAATTCCTTCGCCGACCCGATCCTGCTCGACGACGTGCTGCGCGATTTCCGGGCGCTGGAGGTCGTGCTGGCGCACGGCGGGCGCGGCTGGTGGTACGACGCCGCGGCGTTCATGGCGCTGTCCAGCGAGCGGGTCTGGATCGAGCTGTCCGGGCTGCCGCCGTCGCGGCTGCGGGACTACTACGCCGGGCACAGCTGGCCGCGGCTGGCCCGGCGGATGATCTTCGGCACCGACTGGCCCGGCGTGCCGGGCATCGCGCGCAACGCCCGCGCCGTGGCTGAACTCTGCCCGGACGAGCAGACCGCGTCGCTGGTGCTGGCGGGCAACGCCGCGCGCGTCTACAACCTGAAGCTGGAGGCGTGACCGGCGGCCAGCGTCCCCGGCGCGGTCAGCCTAGCTGGGACCCCTGAGCGGGCCGGTATCGGATGGCGGCGTGCCCCCGAACGGGCTCGTCGTGGTCGGGTACTGCTCCGGCGATGTCTGGGTCTGCTCCGGCGGGTACTGGCTGCCCGGCGCGGGGAACTGGCCGGTCGCGGCGGTGGGGTAGCCCGTGTCCTCGGGAACTTGCTCAGGTCCGGCCGGATAGCCGCCGCTGGGCACCGAGGACAGCATTTCCTCGGCCAGCGCCGCGTCCCTGACCCCGACCACGGAGAACCGGCCGAGCGCCAGCGCCCCGAAGAACAAGATCAGCACGCCGACGCCGGTGAAGAAGCCGAGCCCCTCAAGGAACACGCGCGTCGCCGAGTTCAGCGCCCCGACCGGGCAGGCCAGCGGCACTCCGGGCCTGATCGAGCCGTTCTTCACCACCAGCGCGGTCACCGGGACACCGACGATGAACCAGGCTCCGCCGAGCGCGGCGACGAACGCGCCCAGGCAGCCGACCGCCCGGTGCGAGGCGCTGACGACCAGCAGGCCGCCGAGCACCGCGGCCGCGCCGGGCACGATCGACAGCCACAGCCGGCCGGAGGTGTAGGCCCACGCCTTGTCCGGCGTGTAGGCAAAGTGGAAGTAGGGGCCGACGAACGGAGCCAGGCCACCCCAGGCGCCCAGCAGGATCAGCAGGACCCCGCTCACACCGCCGCGACTGCGCGGAATCCGTGCCACGCTAGCCATAGCGCTCACTCCCTCCGTAATCGGAGGATTAAGACTCGCACAAGATGGGTACCCGGTGGGCGCCCCATTATGCAAAGCGCTGGTAAATGCGCGAATGCTCCCTTCCAAGCGCACGCCGCCGCGCCGCCCCGGGCCGGTAGGTTCGCGCTCGTGGCTGGCATGCGGGTCATCGCGACTGCCGGGCACGTGGATCACGGCAAGTCAACGCTGGTGCAGGCGCTCACCGGGATGGATCCCGGCCCCCGGGATCCCGACCGTGGCGGGCCAGCCGCCGGCCTCGGGTACGCCTGGCTGACCCTGCCGTCAGGAGACCGCCTGGCCTTCATCGACGTGCCTGGTGACCAGCGTCTCGTCGCGAGCATGATCGCCGGGGCAGGAGCGGCCCCCGCCGTGGCGTTCGTGGTGGCCGCCGACCAGGGCTGGCAGGCGCAGTCGGCCGAGCACCTGGCCGTGCTTGATGCCCTCCGGATCCGCCACGGCCTGCTGGTCGTCACCCGGGCCGATCTCGCCGATCCCGGTCCCGCCCTGTCCCAGGGGAGCCAGCTGATCGCCGCTTCCAGCCTCGGCGAGGTGGAGGCCCTCGCCGTGAGCGCGGTCACCGGGCAGGGCCTGCCGCAGCTCGTCGACGCGCTGGCCCGGCTGGCCGGCCGCCTCCCGGTGCCGGACCCCGCCGCGCCGGTGCGGATCTGGGTGGATCGCGCCGTCAGCGACGCGGGCGGCGGCGCGGTCGTGACCGGGATGCTGCCGGGCGGGACCGTGCGCCTCGGGGACGAGCTCGTCGTCACTCCTTCCATGCGGCCGGTGCGGGTGCAAGGCCTCGAGAGCCTGGGCGAGCCCGTGACCGAGCTGACCGGGCCGGCCCGGGCCTCGCTCAGCCTGCGCGGCACCAGCCATGATCGGCTCGGCCGGGGCATGGCCCTGGTGCAACCGGGCCGCTGGACACTGACCGATGTCGTCGACGTGCGGCTCGCTGAGCCCGGCCCGCCTCCGGCCCGCCCGGGCGCAGCGCCGCCCCTGCCTCGGGCGGTGACGCTGCACGCCGGGGTCGCCGGGACGGTGGCCAGGGTCCGGCTGCTGGGCGGCAGGATCGCGCGGCTCACCTGGCGGGAGCCGATCCCGCTGCACGTCGGCGACCGGCTGCTGATGCGGGACCAGGCCGTTCGGGCCGCCTCGCCGCGATCCGCCAGCCCCGGCCCGGCGCAGGCGGCCGGGCCCGCCGTGTACGGCGCGGTGGTGCTTGACGCGGCCCCGCCGCCGCTGGGCCGGCGCGGTGCCGGCGCGTCTGCCGCTGCCGAGCTCGGCTCCTGGCCCGACCGGCCCGTGGCCGCGGACCTGCTGCGCAGGCACGGTTTGCTGCGGGCCAGCGCGCTGCTGGCCATGGGCGTCAGCGAGCACCCGGAGCCAGTCCTCGGCGAGTGGCTGGCCGACCCCGGCTACTGGGCGGACCTGGCGGGCCGCCTCGGCGAGGCGGTCACCGCGCAGGCAGGCCGGGAGCCGCTGGCGCGCGGGCTGACCGTCGAGGCCGCCCGGGCGGCCGTCGGCCTGCCCGACCGCCGGCTGGTCGACGCCCTGGTCCGGCCGCCGCTGAGGCTGCGTGACGGCCTGGTCCAGATCGCGGCGGCGCGGGACACGCCGGAGCTGCCGGCCACCGTCGCGGCCGCCGTGCGAGTGCTCCTGGCCGACCTGGCCACCGCGCCGTTCGCAGCGCCCGACGCTGACCGGCTCCGCCGCCTCGGCCTGGACCTCCGGGCCATGGCCGCGGCCGACCGGGCCGGGCTGCTGCTGCGGATCAGCGATCAGATCGTGCTGGCCCCGGGCGCCGACGCGCTGGCCGGGCGCGTGCTGGCCGGCCTGCCCCAGCCGTTCACGGCCGCCGAGGCCAGGCAGGCGCTGCAGACCACGCGCCGCGTCGCGATACCGCTGCTGGAGTTCCTGGACCGGGCCGGGGTGACGCAGCGGCTGCCCGACGACCGCCGAAAGCTGCTCAGCCCGCCGGCCGGCTGAAACGCGTCGCCGACCAGGTGCCCGGCTCGGCCGGGGGCTGGCCGACCGAGATCCAGCGGGCCAGCACCGCGGCCGTGGCCGGAGCGTTCAGTATCCCGGTCCTGAAGTGCCCTGAAGTGAGCCAGGCGTTGCCCAGGCCGGGGACCCGGTCGATGACCGGCCGCCGGTCGGGGTGGCGAGGCCGGAAACAGCACCATTGATACGCGATGCCCAGTCCCTTCGCGGCCGGCAGCGCGGCCACGAGCCCGTCCATGATCGACTTAATCACGTCGGGCTGGACGGCCGGATCCTCGTCCCCGATATCAAAGGTCCCGCCGGCCAGCAGCCGGCCGTCCTCGAGCTGGGTGGCGACCGGCGCGACGATGCCGGGCAGGCTGACCGTCGTGGTCTCCGTGACCAGCAGGTGGCCCTTGACCCGGTCCGACGGGATGCTCAGCGGCAGCCCGTCGAGCACCGGCGGCTGGCCGGTGGCGAAGACGACTATGCCGGGGTCGACGTCACCGGCCGATGTGGCCACGGTCACCAGCCGGTCACCGCGAATGGTGACGGCAGTGGCGGCGACTCCGGTGGCGACCGCCGGCAGCCCGGCGGCCAGCCTCGCCACCGCGCGCAGCGGGTTGACCCGGGCCTGGCGCCGGATCAGCGCGCCCTCCATGGACCGGGCCAGGCCGGGAACGAGCTGCTCCACCTGCCCGGGAGCCAGCCACTCCACGGCCGGAGGCTGATGCGCGGCAAAGCCGCCGGGGTGCGGCGCCAGGCCGATCCAGTCGATGTCGGCGAGCCCGACCCCGCCGTCCAGCCGCTGCTCGAGTTCCCGCCACCGCTCCAGGCTGGCCCGCTCCAGGTCCAGCAGCGGCTCGGGGTCGCTCCACCGATGCGGCTCCGGGATCAGCAGGCCGCTGGCTCCGCCGGTGGCACCGGTGCCCAGACGGCCGGTTTCGATCAGCAGCACCGAGCCGAGCCCCGCCTCATGGCAGGCGGCCGCCGTCGCGACGCCCATGATCCCGCCGCCGACCACCAGGATGTCCGGGCGTGGATCAGGAATCGCTCCGTGGCCGCGGCCAAGCGCCGCGCGCTCGGCCGCGGTGAGCTGATCACGCCAGATCGCGCCGTCCACAGTCATGATCCTGTTATAGCGCTCCGGCCGGACCGGGTTGTCACGCGCTCATAACGCCGGGTTTACCGGGCCCGAATCTGGCTACGGCAGACTGGCCGTATGACCTTAAAGATGGAACACGAACCGATCCGCCGCCGGATCGCGCTGATAGCTCATGACAACAAGAAGGCGGACCTGGGGGAGTGGGCGACGTTCAACCGCGCGCTGCTCGGCCGGCACCATCTCTACGCGACCGGCACGACCGGCCGCCTGCTCGCCGACGAGCTCGGCCTCCCGATCACCTGCGTGCAGAGCGGTCCGCTCGGCGGTGACCAGCAGATTGGCGCGAAGATCGCGGACGGCGACATCGACCTGCTGATCTTCTTCTGGGACCCGCTGGAGCCACAGCCGCACGACCCGGACGTCAAGGCCCTGCTGCGCATCGCGATGGTGTGGAACATCCCGGTGGCGTGCAACCGGGCCAGCGCCGACTTCCTGATCTCATCGCCGCTGATGAACCATGGCTACCAGCGCCGGGAACCCGACTACGGCGAGGATGCCGAGCGGCAGCGGGCCACGTCCGCCGCGGGAAGGGCGGCCTGATCAACCTGGAGTGGCCAGTCGGCCAGCCCGGGCCGGGGAGCACCGGGCCTCGGCCCGGGCCGGCCGAGGGCCGGTCGTTCGTTGGGCGGACGCGAGGACGGGTAGTGTGGACCGTCTGCGGCAAAAGGCGCAGTTGTGCAGGGAGGTGACGCCGTGCTGGCCGATTCGTACGGACGCGTGGCCACCGACCTGAGGGTGTCGCTCACCGATCGGTGCAACCTGCGCTGCGATTACTGCATGCCCGCACAAGGGCTGGACTGGCTGCCCAAGCCGGAGCTGCTCACCGACGACGAGGTGGTGCGCCTGATCAGCATCGGGGTGCAGCTGCTCGGCATCACCGAGGTCCGCTTCACTGGCGGTGAGCCGCTGCTCCGGCGCGGCCTGGTGGACGTGGTGGCCCGCACCGCCGCGCTCCGCCCGCGCCCGGAGATATCGCTGACCACCAACGGGATCGGGCTCGACCGGCTGGCCGGCCCGCTGCACGCGGCGGGGCTGGACCGGATCAACGTATCGCTGGACACGCTGCGGCCGGAGACCTTCCGCACCCTGGCCCGGCGGGACCGCCTCGGCGACGTGCTGGCCGGCCTGTCGGCGGCCGCCGCCACCGGGCTCGCGCCCGTCAAGGTCAACACGGTGCTGATGCGCGGCAAGAACGACGATGAGGCCGTGCCGCTGGCCCGGTTCTGCCTGGCCCGCGGCTACCAGCTCCGGTTCATCGAGCAGATGCCGCTGGACGCGCAGCACGGCTGGCGCCGCGACGACATGGTGACGGCCGACGAGATCCTGGCCGCCCTGTCGGCCGAGTTCTCGCTGACGCCCGATGACCCGGCGGCGCGCGGCTCGGCGCCTGCCGAGGCGTTCCTGGTCGACGGCGGTCCGGGCCGGATCGGCGTGATCGGCTCGGTGACCAGGCCGTTCTGCGGTTCCTGCGACCGGGTCAGGCTCACCGCTGACGGGCAGGTGCGCAATTGCTTGTTCGCGAGCACCGAGAGTGACCTGCGCGGCGCACTCCGGACCGGCGCGAGCGATGCCACGATCGCGGCGCTCTGGCGCCAGGCGGTCGCGCCCAAGCTGCCCGGTCACGGCATCAACGATCCCGGATTCCTGCAGCCGGCCCGGCCGATGTCGGCCATCGGCGGCTGACCGGTCCGCCGGCCCGCGTCCGGAATCAGCTGCCGCCGTCGATGGCCGTCAGGCCCCATCATGCCGATCGCCCGATCCCGTCTCCGGGCTTGCCTCAGGCGAGTTAACGATATATCTTTGACGTATCTAGAGAGTCTGGCGACAGTCCGGGATAGGCTTGAGACTTACAGCGCCTGACCACAGACAGGAGATATACCAATGCGAGAAGAAGACAACTGGAGGGGTCGAGGCGACGAAGAGGACTTCGGGTGGCGGCGGCGCGGCCGTCGTGCCCATGTCCGCGGGCCTGGTTTTCCCGGCCGGCCAGGATTCCCTCCGGGCCCGCCCGGTCCGCCCGGACCGCACATGTTCGGACCATGGTTCGGCGATCCCGGCCGGCGCGGGATGCGCGGGCCGAGGGCCAAGCGGGGCGACGTCCGCGCGGCGGCGCTGGCGCTGCTGGCCGAGGAGCCGATGAACGGCTATCAGATCATCCAGGCGATCAGCGAGCGGAGCGACGGAGTGTGGCGGCCCAGTCCGGGTTCTGTCTACCCCGCGCTGCAGCAGCTCGAGGACGAGGGACTGATCCGGGCCGAGGCCGGCGACGGAGGCCGCCGCGCTTACCTGCTCACCGATGAGGGCCGCAGCTATGTCGAAGCGCACCCGGACGAGGTCAGGGCGCCGTGGGACGTCGTCGCCGGCGCCGTCGGCGACACGGCGATCGAGATGCGCAACCTCATCGGCCAGGTCGCCATGGCCGCCTACCAGGTCCTGAGCGCGGGCACGGAAGGCCAGGTCAGCCAGGCCCGCGTGGTGCTAACCGACACGCGCAAAGCGCTGTACCGGTTGCTCGCGGCCGATGACGACGACACCGCCGCCGGCGCCGGCGAGTAAGCCACTGGGCGCTACCACGCCGTGCGCGGCTACGCTCAATACGACGAGCAGAGGGAGGCAGTGGCGTTGGTGACGCACACCAGCACGAGCGCGGATGGTGCGGTCGCCTCGGACGGGGCGACCGCACCAGCCCAGGAACCGGTGATCTCGGTCTCCGGCCTGACCAAGGACTACGGCGAGGTCCAGGCGGTGCGAGGCATCGACTTCGAGGTGGCCAGGGGCGAGACCTTCGGTTTCCTCGGTCCCAACGGGGCGGGCAAGACAACCACTATCAAGATCTTGTGCACTCTGGCGAACGCCACATCGGGCACCGCGCGGGTCGCGGGCCACGATGCGCGAACCGAGCGCGACTCGGTACGCCGCAACATCGGCCTGGTCTTCCAGGACACCACGCTGGACACCTACCTGACCGCCGAGCAGAACCTGCGCTTCCACGCCGAGCTCTACGGCGTGCCGAAGGCCGCCGTGGTCCCGCGGATGCGCCAGGTCATGGACATGGTCGGGCTCTGGGACCGCCGGTCCAGCCTGGTCAGCACCTACTCGGGCGGAATGCAGCGGCGGCTGGAAATCGCCCGCGGGCTGCTGCACGCGCCGCACGTGCTGTTCCTCGACGAGCCGACGGTCGGCCTGGATCCGCAGACGCGATCCTCGATCTGGACCTACATCAACGATCTCAAGCGCCGCGAGGACATCACCATCTTCCTCACCACGCACTACATGGACGAGGCGGAGCACTGCGACCGGATCGCGATCATCGATCACGGCAAGATAGTGGCCATCGACACCCCAGAGGCGCTGAAGGCGAGCATCGGCGAGGACCGGGTGCAGATCCACACCGAAGACGACGGCGCGGCCATCGCCGCGCTGGCCGACACGTTCGGCATCGAGGCGGCCATGCACGAGGGCGCGGTGACGTTCTCCGTGGCGGCCGGCGAGCAGTTCGTGCCGCGCCTGTTCGCTGAGTTCACGGTGCCGATCCGTTCGGTCAGCGTGGCACGTCCCTCGCTGGACGACGTCTTCATGTCCTACACCGGCACCACGATCCGCGACGCCGAGGCGTCGGGCACGGACGCGATGCGCCAGATGGCCCAGCGCTTCCGGGCCGGCGGGAGGCGATGAGCGATGGCTACTCAGACCACGGACGTAACCACGTCCCCCGGCGCCGCGGTACTGGTCGGCCAGATCCGGGTCGCGGTCCCCGAGCGCGGCCTGCGGCACGATCTGCGCGCGGTCTCGATCGTCTGGCGGCGCGAGCTGATCAGGTTCCGCACCGACCGGCTGCGGGCCGTCACGGCGCTGATCCAGCCGGTGTTGTTCCTGTTCGTGCTTGGCACCGGCCTGGGCGCGCTGGCCGGCCGGAGCCTGCCGTCGGGAATCGACTTCAAGACCTTCATCTACCCCGGTGTGCTGGCAATGTCGGTGCTGTTCACTGCCATTTTCTCGGCGGCATCGATCGTCTGGGACCGCGAATTCGGCTTCCTCAGAGAGATCCTGGTCGCGCCGGTCAGCCGGGGGGCCATCGTGATCGGCAAGTGCCTCGGCGGGGCGACGATCGCGACCTTCCAGGGAATCATCTTCCTGGCCCTCGCCGGGTTCGCTCACGTTCCGTATAACCCGATACTCATTGTTACGTTGATCGGCGAACTGCTGCTGCTGTCGTTCACGCTAACCGCGTTCGGCGTGATGATGGCGGCCAGGATCAAGCAGTTCCAGGCCTTCATGGCGCTGACCCAGATGCTCGTGCTGCCGCTGTTCTTCCTATCCGGGGCGCTGTACCCGCTCAACGGGCTGCCTGCCTGGCTCAGCGTTCTCACCAGGATCGACCCGCTCACCTACATTGTCGGCCCCATGCGCCACGCGGTGTTCAGCCACCTGAGCATGCCTGCGGTGTTCGAGCAGCACCTGGCGCCGTCCATTACCTGGCTCGGCTGGCCGGTGCCGATTGGCCTGTCGCTCGGGATGGTGGCGATCATGGGACTCGGCATGACCGCGATCGCGATCGCCGAGTTCAGCAAGACCGAGTAAGGCAGAGAGCGCGACCGCGACGGGCAACATCGTTTCTTGTTAGCTATCCGCACGGTCCCCAGAAAAGAGAGAGCGACGCCGGGTGGCTACGGGGGCAAACCACCCGGCGTCGCATTCATCGGCGCTCCGACGGGGGCCCGGAACGCCGGCATCGGTGCCCCGGCGGGGGACCAGAGCACCGGCAAACATGTTACACCGAACCCCCCCCTTGTGCGTCAAGACCGGATTACAAGCGGATCTCGGCATGGACGCCCGCCGATCCCCGCTGATCGCCGCTGATCCGCTGTTTTCCTGTGACCTTTCGTGGCCGGTTCAGCCGCTGCGCGGAGGCGCGCCGCCGTTGCCCGGAATGTCAGTATCGGCCGGGCCGGGCGCGCCCGGATAAGTGCCCGCACGGGCGTCGCGGCCGCCATCCGGGGGCTCGTACCGCCGCGGCAGGTTCGGCTCGTAGGGCCGGAATCGCGACCGGCCGCTCGGCTCGCGCCCGCCGTTGGCGAAGACAACGGCGAAGTACGGTATGACGATGGCGCCAACGGCGGGAATCGCGGTGAGCCACCCGGCCCCGTTCACGAACAGCAGCACCGCGATCACGAAGCAGACCAGCCGGATGCCCATCATGATCAGGTACCGCCGCTCGCGGTAGGAGATGTCCTGCGACATCGGCCGGGGCGCCTCGGTCACCAGGTGGGCACGGTCCCGGCGCGTATGGGTGGTTCTCACGCTTCCACCGTAGGTCAGCCGAGGGCTGGCCGCCACCGCGGCCTGCCCGGCGCCGCGGTAACGAGTCGGGGAACGCTCTCGATCAGTGCGGCGGCCGGGCGGCGGCCACCGGCCCGGCCGGCCACGCGATCCCGGCGGTCTCGGCGATCGTTGCCGCGCCGGCCAGGGCCATCGCGTGGGCCAGGTCTTCGGTCAGGCCGGCCAGGAGCGACCGGACGCCGTCCGCCCCGCCGCAGGTCAGGGCCCACAGCACCGGTCGGCCGAGAAACACCGCCCGTGCTCCGAGTCCCAGCGCGGCGAGCGCATCCTCCCCGGTGCGGATGCCGCCGTCGGCGTAGACCTCCCAGGGCCCACCCGGCTGCTGCCGGCGGCCACCTCCGGCAGCGCGAAAGCCGACGGCAGCGCGCCGTCGAGCTGGCGGCCGCCGTGGTTGGAGACCACCACCGCGGCGGCGCCGTTCGCCCGGCAGGCGCTGGCGTCATCCCCGCGGAGCACGCCCTTGACCACGACCGGCAGCCCGGCGCCTCCGGCCGCCTCGCTGACCCAGCCAATGTCCGCAAACGTCAGGTCGGCCGCCTGGGCCGCGCTGGTCCTGTCCTCCAGCGGTCCCAGGTTGACCAGGAAGTCCTCGTCGCTGACCACGCCGTCATGAGAGTCCCGCCGCTTCCTGCCGACGACCGGCGTGTCGGCGGTCAGCACCAGCGCCGCCGCCCCGGCCGCAGCGGCGCGCCGTATCAGGCCAGCGGTCAGGTCGCGATCGCGCATGAGGTAGACCTGGAACCACCAGGTGCCGCCCGCCGCCGCGACCGCCCCGGCGACCTCCTCGATCCGCCGGGAACTTCTGGTCGAGAGCACGAAGAGCGCCCCGGCCCGGGCCGCGCCGACCGCGGTGGCCAGCTCGCCGTCGGGGTGGGCCAGGCCGTGAAAGCCGGTCGGCGCCACGCACAGCGGGGTGGCGAACTCGGTGCCGAGCAGCCGGGTGGCCGTGCCGACCGCCGACACATCGCGCAGCACCCGCGGCGCCATCCAGATCTGGCGCCACGCCTTTTCGTTGGCGCGGAGGGTCCGCTCGCGCCCGGAACCCCCGGCGTAGTAGTCGTAGACACTACGGGGCAGCAGCTTTCGAGCCCGGCGTTGCAGCTCTGTGGCGTCAGGAGTCACGAAATTCGAGTATGGAGGCAGACATGAGCGAGCGCACCTATCGGGTCACCGAGATCGTCGGCACGTCGCCGGAAGGAATCGAGCCCGCGATCCGCGGCGCCCTGCAACGCGCCGCGCAGACCCTGCGGCACCTCGACTGGTTCGAGGTGACCCAGGTCCGCGGCCAGATCGTGGACGGCGAGGTGGCCCACTTCCAGGTCGGGCTCAAGGTCGGCTTCCGGCTCGAGGACGCCTGAGGCGGTCAGCTGGCCTGGCTGACCGAGGACATGTTGAAGGCCTCCACCCGCAGCGGCGGCATGGCCGAGCGGCTGAAGTAATCGCTCCACTCCCGCGGCAGGGCCGAGACGGTGGCGCCGGCTTCCGTGACCCGGCCGAGCATGGCGACGGGGCTCTCGTTGAACCTGAAGTTGTTCACCGCCCCGGTGACCTCGCCGTTCTCGACCAGGTAGACGCCGTCCCTGGTCAGGCCGGTGAGCAGCAGGGTCTGCGGGTCCACCTCCCTGATGTACCACAGGCAGGTCAGCAGCAGCCCGCGGCCGGTGCGGGCCATCATGTCGTCCAGCGAGGCCTGCGGGCCCGGGACGTCCAGGATCAGGTTGCCGATCGCCGGTGTCGCTGGCAGCCCGGTCAGGCTGGCCGAATACCGGGTCTGGACCAGCGCGGCGAGCTCGCCGCGGCGGATCCACTCGGTCGGGCCGAGCGGCAGGCCGTTGTCGAACACCGAGGACTCGCGGGCCGACGCGTGGGCGATCACGAACGGCGCGCACTCGAGGCCGGGAGCCGCCGGGTCGCTGCGCAGGGTGACCGGCAGGCTGGCCAGCCGCTCCCCGGCCCGGGTTCCGCCGCCGGGCTTGCTGAACACCGTCCGGCCGTCGATCGCATCCTTGGCCCCGGCCGACCAGTACAGGTAGATGAGCAGGTCGGCGACGGCGGTCGGCGGCAGCAGCGTCTCGTACCGCCCGGCAGGCAGCTCGATCCGGCGGGCCGCCCACCCCAGCTGCCGGGCCAGGCCCGCCTCAAGGCCGGCCACGTCGACGTCGGTGAAGTCCCTGGTACCCGCGCCCGCCCAGGCGGAGCGCCCGAGGTCATCCGTTTTCGCGTTCAGCTCGACCTTGCCGGCCGGCTGGTCATGCCTCAGCCGCAGCCCGCTGGAGCTGCCCAGGAACAGCGAGGTCATCGAGTGCTCGGCGTACCCGTACAACCGCCGCCCGCCCGAGGCCGCGGTGTCGAACGCGCCGCCGAGCGTTCCCGCGAAGCCGCGCAGCACGCCGATCTCGGTGCTGCCCGGAGCATCGTCCCAGGCCGGGCCGCCGGTTCCGGGCGGATAGTCGCGGGTCGGTCCGGCCAGCGGCTGCGCGTCCTCGGCCGGGGAGCTCTCGGCGGCCGCCTTCTCCGCCTCGGCCACGATGTCGGCGATCTGACCGGCGCTGGACGAACCGCTGCCGACCCCGGCGCGAGACACCACGCCGACCCGCGCCCCGGCTCCGTCCCGGCAGATCGCGATCACGGTGAGCTGGCGCGACGAGGAGACACCGTTCGTGGTGAGCGTGTTGCGGGCCCAGCGCAGGTTCGCCGAGGAGGTCTCCTCGGCGATCACCACGCAGTCGTCGCAAGCGGCGGCGGCCAGGGCCCGCTCCACGGCATCTTGCGGCCGGTACCCGGCTGCGGCGTCCCTGGTCACGAGGCTCCCTCTTGCGCGGCGTTGAGAATCCGGATGCCCCGCATGAGGGCCGCGGGGCAGCCGTGGCTGACCGGGGCGACCTGGCTGGGCTGCCCCTTGCCGCAGTTGAACGCGCCGCCCAGCACGTAGGTCTGCGGGCCGCCGACGGCTTCCATCGCGTTCCAGAAGTCGGTCGTGGTGGCCTGGTAGGCGACGTCACGGAGCTGGCCCGCCAGCCGGCCATGCTCGATCTTGAAGAACCGCTGGCCGGTGAACTGGAAGTTGTACCGCTGCATATCGATGGACCAGCTCTTGTCGCCGACGATGTAGATCCCGTGCTCCACGCCCGCGATCAGCTCGGCAGTGGACGGGCCGCCCGCTGCGGGCTGCAGCGAGACGTTGGCCATCCGCTGGATCGGCATGTGGCCGGGCGAGTCGGCGAACGCGCAGCCGTTGGACCGACCGAGCCCCTGCACCCGGGCCATCCGCCGGTCCAGCTGGTACCCGGTCAGCACGCCGCCGGAGATCAGGTCCCAGGACTGCCCGGCGACGCCTTCGTCGTCGTAGCCGACCGTGGCCAGGCCATGCTCGGTCGTCCGGTCCCCGGTGACGTGCATCAACGGCGAGCCGTACTGCAGACGGCCCAGCTGGTCCGGGGTGGCGAAGGAGGTTCCGGCGAAGGCGGCCTCGTAACCGAGGGCCCGGTCCAGCTCGGTGGCGTGCCCGATTGACTCGTGAATCGTCAGCCACAGGTTCGAGGGGTCGATCACCAGGTCGTATCGGCCCGGCTGCACCGAGGGCGCGGCCAGCTTGGCCGTCAGCAGCCCGGGGATCTCGGCGAGCTCGGCGGCGAAATCCCAGCCCCTATCCGCTCCGCCAAGGAATTCATAGCCGCGGCCGACCGGCGGGGCCAGCGTGCGCATGGTCTCGAACCGGCCGCCCGCCTCGACCGCGACCGCGGTCACGCTCGGGTGCAGCCGGACCCGCTGCTGGGTGGCTGTGGTGGCGCCGTCCGAGTAGAACTTGCACTCCTTGACCTGCAGCAGCGACGCGTCCACGTGGGCGATCTGCTGGTGGGCGAGCAGCCCGGAACTCCACCCCGCCAGCAGAGCGATCTTGTCGCCGACGCCGACGCTGAACGGGTCCACCTGGCAGGCGGACACCCAGCCGACGTCGCCGTGACCGGGCTCGGCGGCCAGTTCGATCCGCTCGGTGTTGACGGCGGCCGCCACCCGGGCGACGTCGACGGCGGTCGCGGCCGCGCGCGCCGCCGCGTCCGGGGTCAGGTCGACCGCCCCGGCGAACCCCCAGGTCCCGTCGACCACCACCCGGACGCCGATGCCCAGGTCGTCGGTGTCGTAGAGGGTCTCGAGGTTCCCGTCCGACAGCCCGATGCGCTGGCCCCGGATCCGTTCCGCGCGGAAGTCGGCGTGCTCCGCGCCCAAGTCCCTGGCCCGCTGCAAGGCGGCGTCGGCCAGCATCCGCAACGGATACGAGGTGAACTCCGGGTCGATCGCGCCCGCCACCTGGTCCGCCTGATCTGCACTATGGGCCACGGCAGGCCAATCTATCCTGTGCTTCGAGCCTGGGATCATTGCCACCGGAGGGACCGAAGAGATGAGCCGATCAGTCCTCGTCACCGGCGGGAACCGCGGAATCGGGCTGGCCATCGCCCGGCGGCTCGCGGCCGGCGGGGACAAGGTCACCATCACGTCCCGGTCCGGCGAGGACGTCGACGGGCTAACGGTGGCCCGCTGCGACGTCCGCGACCCGGCCGCGGTGGACGAGGCTTTCGCCGCGGCCGAGGCGGCGCACGGGCCGGTCGAGGTGCTGGTGGCCAACGCCGGGATCACCCGTGACCAGCTGCTGGCCCTGATGAGCGAGGACGATTTCGGCGTGGTGCTCGACACCAACCTGGGCGGCGCCTACCGGGTGGCCAAGCGCGCCGTCCGGGGCATGATCCGGATGCGGCGGGGACGGATCGTTTTCATCTCCTCGGTGGTGGGCTTGCTCGGCTCGGGCGGCCAGGCCAACTACGCGGCCTCCAAGGCGGGGCTGGTGGGACTGGCCCGGTCGCTGGCCCGCGAGCTGGGAACCAGGTCCATCACCGTCAACGTGGTCGCGCCGGGGTTCGTGGACACCGACATGACCGCGGCGCTGCCGGAGGACAGGCGGGCGGCGATCCTGGCCAGCGTCCCGCTCGGCCGGCTCGCGTCCGCCGACGAGGTTGCGGCCGCGGTCGCGTTCCTGGCCTCGTCCGACGCCGGGTACATCACCGGGGCCGTCATCCCGGTGGACGGCGGTCTGGGCATGGGGCACTAATCAGGCGGTCAGCGGGCACCGGCAACAGCGAAGGGCAGCGCGATGGGAATCCTGGACGGCAAGCGGATACTGGTGGCCGGAGTGCTCACCGACGCGTCGATCGCGTTCCACGTGGCGCGGATCGCGCAGCACGAGGGCGCCACGGTGGTGCTCACCGGGTTCGGGCGGCTCAGCCTGGTGCGCCGGATCGCGCAGCGGCTGCCGGACCCGCCGCCGGTCCTTGAGCTGGACGTGACCGACGAAGACCAGCTCGCATCGCTGGCTGGCCGGGTGTCCGAGCACGTCGACGGCCTAGACGGGGTGGTACACGGCATAGCGTTCGCGCCGCCGTCCGCCATGGGCGGCAATTTCCTTGACACGCCGTGGGAGGACGTGGCGACCGCGGTGCAGGTGTCCGCGTTCTCACTGAAGTCCCTGGCCATGGCCGCGCTGCCGCTGATGAGCGGCGGGGGAGCGATCGTCGGGATGGACTTCGACGCCCGCCTGGCCTGGCCCGCCTACGACTGGATGGGCGTGGCCAAGGCCGGCCTGGAGTCCTGCGCCCGCTACCTGGCCCGCGATCTCGGGCCCCGCGGGATCCGGGTGAACCTGATGGCCGCGGGCCCGCTCAGGACCATCGCCGCGAACAGCATCCCCGGGTTCTCGGGGCTCGCGGACCCGTGGGGGGAGCGGGCGCCGCTCGGCTGGAACGTGTCCGACCCCGAGCCCGCCGCGCGCGGCTGCGTGGCGCTGCTCTCCGATTGGTTCCCGGCCACGACCGGCGAGATCGTGCACGTGGACGGCGGCGCGCACGCGATCGGCGGCTGACCAGGGAACGGTCTCCCGCCGCGTTGGCGATCTTGCCGGGCGCGCGCGGCGCAGTTTCTCACGTCGACCCCATTGAGCGCACCAGGTTTTTCATCGGTCTTCAGCACCTTGGCGTCGGCGGCCGGTGACGCGCCGGGCCCGTGCTGGCACCGCGGCTACCGGCCCGCGACGGCATAAGCTGCCTGGTAGCGGGGAGATACGGGGCCTGGGCGGTCGCCTGGGGCAGTGCGGACGAATTCGTGACAATGGGGCAATAGCGGCGTAACACCAATGACATGACGGAAGCGACCAGCAGTGGCCTGCGACGATATCGATAGGAAGTTGTGACATTTACGGCTGGAATCTGCGACATCGGCGAAACTACGCTCTGAACGAACCGTTGCCAGGACAAAGTGTCGCTGGCGCGCGGCGGCGGTGCCAAGGGCGCGGGTCAGCGCCGGGGCAGCGCCGACAGAGAGGCGGCGGGCGGTGGCACGATCAGCGTCGCTCGACGTCGGCCGCGGTGGCTCGGGGCGGCGGGCCCGCCGCGACCTGATCTGTGGCGGGTCGGCCTGTGCGCGCACCGGTTATCGGAGCGCCTCGGCATGAACCGGATGGCAGAACGCGCGCGCACGCGCGCCATGACGAAGGAGCCTAGATGGACCAATGGAGACGTAAGCTGCGGCTCGCCGCAGTTGCCGGGGCGGCAGCGGTCGCGCTGATTGCGGCGGGCTGCTCGTCCAGCAGCACCACCAGCAGCCCGAGCTCGTCGGGCACGGCGGTCAAGGGCGGGACGGCGACGTTCGCGCTGCCGCCGGGCACCACGGACACCTTTATCTTCCCGTTCTACGCGATCACCAGCGCCAGCGTGTACGACGATGAGCAGTTCCAGTGGCTGATGTACCGCCCGCTGTACATGTTCGGCAACAACACCAACACCTCGGTGGCCATCAACTACCCGCTGTCGCCCGCCAACGCGCCGGTGTACTCCAACGGCGGCAAGACGGTCACGGTCACGATGAAGGGCTGGAAGTTCTCCAACGGCGAGGTCGTCAACGCCGACTCCGTGCTGTTCTTCCTGAACATGGCGATAGCCGAGAAGGCGAACTGGTACGCCTACGCGCCCGGCCTGCTGCCGGACAACGTGACGTCCGCCACGGCCAGCGGGAACACGCTGACGATGCAGCTCAACAAGGCCTACTCCAGCACCTGGTTCACCTACAACCAGCTAGCCGAGCTCAACCCCATGCCGCTGTCCTGGGACGTCACCAGCCTGGGCGCGAAGCCGGGCAGCGGCGGCTGCACCAGTGACAGCGCGGCCGACGGCTGGGCGAAGTGCAAGGCGGTCTACGCGTTCCTGACCGCCCAGTCGAAGATCACCTCGACCTACGCGAGCAGCCCGCTGTGGTCGGTGGTCGACGGGCCGTGGAAGCTGTCCTACTACAGCACGACCGGCAACGTCACGTTCGTGCCGAACAAGGCGTACTCCGGCAGCCCGAAGCCGCAGATCTCCGAGTTCAAGCTGGTGCCGTACACGGACGACGCGACCGAGTACACCGCGCTGAAGTCCGGGCAGATCAACATCGGCTACGTCCCCTCGGCTGACCTGCCGCCGAAGCCGGCGAACGCGGCCGTGCCGGCCACCAACCCGGTGGGCACCGGCTACAACCTGCAGCCCTTCTACTCGTTCGGCATCTACTACGCCCAGCCCAACTTCAACAACCCGACGGTGGGCTTCATGGTCCGGCAGCTCTACATGCGGCAGGCCCTGCAGGAGTCCATGGACCAGCTCGGCATCGACAAGGCGATCTACCGCGGGTACAGCCTCCCGACCTCGGGGCCGGCCCCGAACACGCCGCCCGGGAACCAGTGGATACCTTCCATCCAGCTCCAGAACAGCAGCCAGGGCCCGTACCCGTTCAACATCGCCAAGGCGAAGTCGACGCTGGAGGCCCACGGCTGGTCCGAGGTGGGCGGCGTGATGACCTGCCAGGACCCGGCCAAGTGCGGCGCCGGCATCACCAAGGGCCAGCAGGCGAAGTTCACGTTCGTCTACGCGACCGGCCAGGCCGCGGTCACGGCCATGTGGGAGACCTACAAGTCCGACGCCAGCCAGGCCGGCATCGACATCAACCTGGTCGGGGAGACGTTCACCTCGATCATCGGCCAGAGCGCGCCGTGCGCGCCGATGAGCTCGAAGTGCGCCGTGCAGGTGTTCGCCTTCGGCGGCTGGAACTTCGACGGCCCGGGCTTCGAGCCGACCGGCGAGCCGCTGTTCGCGACCGGCGCGGGGTCGAACTCCGGCAACTACTCCGACCCCAAGATGGACAACCTGATCACTCAGACGCACACCAGCAGCAGCCTGTCCGTCTTCGATCAGTACGCCACCTACGGGGCGCAGCAGCTGCCGTTCATCTGGAATCCGAACCCGTACACGATCGCGGCGGTGAGCAGCAACCTGCACAACGTCACCTTCAACTCGCTCTACACGCTGCTTCCCGAGTACTGGTACTTCACCAAGTAGCCGCGAAGTAGTAAGGCAGTAGTAGGAGGCCTTGGCCGCCGGCCCGCCCGCAGGACGCGGGCGGGTCGGCGGCCACTGGCGGAATGGCATGCGGCAGTGAGAAGCTGGCCGGAACGGGAGGAACTCATGACACCATGGCGCGGCGCGGGCGGTGACCGGCCCGCAGGCGGGGCGGTGGCGCGATGACCGGGTTCCTGATCCGCCGGACCCTCCAGGCCCTCCTGGTCCTCTTCCTGGTGACCGTGTTCACGCTGTTCCTCGTGCACCTGTTCCCGGGCGGCCCGATCCGGGCGCTGCTCGGCCCGCGGGCGACCCCGGAGCAGGTCGCCTACTACAACAACCTGTACGGCTTCGACAAGCCGTTCTACGTGCAGTACGTCAAGTGGGTCGGGCAACTTTTGCACGGCAACCTCGGCTACTCGACCAAGCTCAACCAGTCGGTCACCAGCCTGATCGCCCAGGACCTGCCCAAGACGATCATCCTAGTCCTGCTCGGCACCGTGGTCTCGCTGCTGTTCGGCATCCCGCTCGGCCTCTACCAGGCCGTGAAGCGCTACACGACCGGCGACTACGTCCTGACCGGGATCTCGTTCCTCGGGTACGCCACCCCCACGTTCTTCGTCGGCATACTCCTGGTCGAGTGGTTCTCCATCGACATTCACCTGTTCCCGCCGTTCGCCCCGCAGGGCAGCACGGTGGCCCAGGTCCTGTCCCAGCCCCGGGCGCTGGTGTTGCCGGTGGCCGCCTACTCGTTCGTGCTGTACGCGCTGTGGAGCCGGTACATGCGCTCGTCGGTGATGGACAACCTGGTGCAGGACTACGTCCGCACCGCGCGGGCCAAGGGCGCCAGCGAGCGGCGGGTGCTGTGGGGGCACGTCTTCCGGAACTCGCTGATGTCGATCGTCACCCTGCTCGGGCTCTCGCTGCCCACGCTGGTCGCCGGCGCGATCTTCATCGAGGTGGTGTTCAACTATCCCGGCATGGGGCTCGCGTTCTACAACGCCGCGCTCAACGTTGATTATCAGGTCCTGCTCGGGTTCACGCTCATCGCCACGCTGGCGACGATCCTGGGGAACCTGCTGGCCGACGTGAGCTACGCGGTCCTCGACCCGAGGGTGAGGTACACCTGATGGCCATCATGCCGGGCGCGGATCCCCGCGAGATAGAGACTCCGGTCCTACCACCTCAGGGAGCCCCCGAGGCCGCTGGGGGGGAGCTCGCGGCCGCGAAGCCGCGCAGCCTGCTGCGCCGCGGCTGGGAGGTGTTCGCGGAGAACCGGCTCGCGCTGGCCAGCCTCGGCTTGCTCGTGTTCATCGTGCTGTTCTGCTTCGTCGGGCCGCACATCTACCACACCAACCAGGTGAACACGAACCTGACCGATGCGCTGTGCCCGCCGAGTAGCGCGCACCCGCTCGGCTGCGACAACGTCGGCTACGACCAGCTCGGCCGGCTGATGAAAGGCGGCCAGACCTCCCTGGAGGTCGGGTTCGCCGCCGCTATCGTGGCGGTCTTCATCGGCAGCCTCTACGGGGCCTTCTCCGGATTCATCGGCGGCCCGGTCGACTCGTTCCTGATGCGCATCGTCGACGCGGGGCTGTCGATCCCCTACATCATGGTGGTCATCATCCTGTCGGTGATCTTCCACCCGGACACGCTGATCATGATCTTCATCATCGCCGTGTTCTACTGGCTGGGGGTGGCCCGGCTGGTGCGCGGCGAGACGCTCTCGCTGCGCACCCGGGAGTACGTGCAGGCGGTCAAGATCATCGGCGGAGGCAGGTCCCGCGCGGTGGTCCGGCATATCATCCCGAACGCGATCGGCACGATCATCGTGCAGACCACGTTCGCGATCGCGGACTCGATCATCATCCTGGCCGGCCTGGGCTTCCTCGGCCTCGGCGTCCAGCCGCCCGCGACCGACTGGGGGGACATGCTGTCCGGCGGACTGACCTACATACAGTCCGGCACGAACTACTGGTGGCTGATCTACCCGCCAGGCATCGCGATCATCCTGACCTGCATCTGCTTTAACTTCATCGGCGACGCGCTCCGCGACTCGTTCGAGACCCGGCTGCAGCGCCGGTAAGGGCACGTAGGTTCGACGGCGGGTGAGGGCGGGAAAGAAGGAGAGACCTGGTGGCGCCGCTACTTGAAATCAACGACCTGCACACCGAGATCCGGCTGAAGCACGGGATCGTGCACGCGGTCGACGGAGTGTCGCTGCACGTGGAATCGGGGGAGACCCTCGGCATCGTCGGCGAGTCGGGATGCGGCAAGACGATGACCGCGCTGTCGATCATGAACCTGCTGCCGACCGGCGGGTCCATCGTCAGCGGCAGCATCCGGCTCGGCGGCACGGAGATCAGCGCGCTCTCCGAGGACGACATGCGCCGGGTCCGCGGCGACGAGGTCGGCATGATCTTCCAGGACCCGCTGACCTCGCTGAACCCGACGATGACGGTGGGCAAGCAGATCGCCGAGACGGTCAAGCTGCACCGGGGCGCCAGCAACGAGCAGGCCCTGGACCGGGCCGCCGAGGTGCTCAACCTGGTCGGGCTGCCGCAGGCCAGGGAGCGCATCGGGGAGTACCCGCACCAGTTCTCCGGCGGGATGCGCCAGCGCGTGATGATCGCGATGGCGCTGGCCTGCGAGCCGAAGCTGCTCATCGCCGACGAGCCCACCACCGCCCTGGACGTGACGATCCAGAAGCAGATCCTGGAGCTGATCGACGACCTGCGGCTGCGGCTGGGCATGTCGGTCATCCTGGTCACCCACGACCTGGGGGTGATCGCCGGCCGCGCCGACCGGGTCGCGGTGATGTACGCGGGCAAGATCGCCGAGATCAGCGACACCGGGACGCTGTTCGCCAACCCGCGGCACCCCTACACCGAGGCGCTGTTCCAGTCCCTGCCGGACAAGGCCGCGGATTCCAAGGAGCGGCTGTACTCGATTCCCGGGATACCGCCCGACCTGGTAAACCCGCCGGCGGGCTGCCGGTTCGCCGCGCGCTGCCGGTACGCGACCGACCGGTGCCGGGAGGAGGAGCCGGTCCTGGGCGGGGAGGTGGCCGGTCACAACTTCGCCTGCTTCCACCCGGTCGGCACCGCCGAATTCAGCCGCAGCGTGACGCGCGTCGAGCACGTGGGCTCCCCCCAGCCCGAGCTCGCCACGCTCGACGGCGACACGGCCCCGGTGCTGCTGAGCGTCGAGCACCTGGTCAAGAACTTCCCGGTGACCAAGGGAGCCGTCATGCAGCGGCGGGTCGGCTGGGTCAGCGCGGTCGCCGACGTGAGCTTCACGATCCGGGCCGGCGAGACCCTCGGCCTGGTCGGGGAATCCGGCTGCGGCAAGACGACGATCGGCAGGCTGGTCGTCGGCCTGGAGAAGCCGACCAGCGGGGCGATCAACTTCCAGGACCGGGACCTGGCCAAGAGCAGCGGCCGGGAGTACCGGCGGGAGCGCCAGGACATCCAGCTGATGTTCCAGGATGCCTACGCGTCACTCGACCCGCGGATGCGGGCCGGCGCGGTGCTGGTCGAGCCGCTCACGGTGCAGCGCATCGGCTCCCGCACCGAACGGCGCCAGAAGGTCGCGGAGATGCTGGACCATGTCGGGCTGCCGCGCACGTCGACCGAGCGGTACCCGCACGAGTTCTCCGGCGGCCAGCGCCAGCGGCTCGGCTTCGCCCGCGCGCTGATGCTCAACCCGAAGCTGATCGTGGCCGACGAGCCGGTCTCCGCCCTCGACGTGTCGATCCAGGCCCAGATCCTCAACATGATGAGCGATCTGCAGCGCCAGCTCGGCCTGACCTACCTGTTCATCTCCCACGACCTGGCCGTGGTGCGCTACGTGTCCAGCCAGATCGGCGTCATGTACCTGGGCAAGCTGGTCGAGATCGGGCCCGCCGACGAGGTGTACCTGCGGCCGGCGCACCCCTACACCAAGGGGCTGCTCGACTCCGCGCCGGTCGCCGACCCGGAGGCCGAGCAGGCCAAGGTCAGGGCCGGCATCTCGGGTGAGCTGCCGAGCGCGATCCATCCGCCGTCCGGCTGCAGGTTCCGCACTCGCTGCCCGCTGGCCGAGGAGATCTGCGCCGAGGTCGAGCCGCCGCTGCGGTCGTTCCCCGGCACCGGCCACCTGGCCGCCTGCCACTTCCCGCTGCAGAACCCGACCGGGGCGGACAGCTCCGCCTCGGTCGCCTCCCCGGCCGAGGCCTAGCCCGGCGGGCGCGGTCGTGCCTTCGGCTTGTGCCGGGCTGATGCGAGCCTGATACTTCTGACTATGCGGGCATTTCGTAGCCGGCCGGCGGACGGTTCGCCCGCGGCGCGTGCCTGCGACGCCGACCGGGACCGGGTCATCGCTGAACTGCGGGATCGCTTCGCCGACGGGTACCTGGCCCAGGAGAGCTTCATCGTCCGGGTCGACGCCGCGCTGCGCGCTCGCTGGCACGGTGACCTCGCACAGATCGTGTCCGACCTGCCGGCCCCCCGGATGTCGCCGGTTCAGGCCGCCCTCGGCCGCCTGGCCCAGGCCAGGGAGGCGGCCAGGCGCCGGCTGGCCGGATACCTGCGACCGGCCCCGCCGCCGGCCTTTGTGCTTCCCTCCGGTACCCAAGACAGCTTCACCATCGGCCGCGACGCAGCATGTGACCTGGTTCTGTCCGACATGACCGTGTCCCGGAGCCACGCTGGCCTGCGCCGCTGGGCGGGTGGCTGGCTGCTGAGCGACGCGGGCTCGACCAACGGCACCCGGCTCAACGGCTGGCGGGTCACCGAGCCGGTCCCGCTCCGGGCCGGAGACTGGGTCAGCTTCGGCTCGATGACCCTCATGGTCACCGACTACGCCCGGCAGGCCAGCGCAGCCATCAGCACCCCGTAGAGTCGGGGCGTGACCCTGGTCCTCCTGGTGCGGCATGGCCTGACGGCCACCACCGGCAGCGTTCTGACCGGCTGGACGCCCGGTATCCCGCTGGACGACCGGGGCCGGCAGCAGGCTGAGGCCCTCGCGGCGAGGCTCGCGCCGCTGCCGCTGGACGCGATCATCAGCAGCCCGCTGGAGCGGTGCAGGCAGACGGCGGACGTGATCGCGGCCATCGGCGAAGGCCGGCCCGAGCCCGTGCAGCAGGACGAGCGGCTCGGCGAATGCCACTACGGGGACTGGACCGGCCAGCCGCTGAAGCGGCTGGCCAGGGAACCGCTATGGCGCGTCGTCCAGGCCCACCCGGGCGCCGCGCGATTCCCCGGCGAGGACGGGGAGTCCATCCTGGACATGCAGCATCGCGCGGTCGGCGCGATCCGGGACTGGAACCAGCGGCTCGGGGCCCACGCGACCTACCTGATCTGCTCGCACGGCGACGTGATCAAGTCGGTCATCGCGGACAGCCTGGGCATGCACATCGACATGCTGCAGCGGATCCAGGTCGACCCGTGCTCGCTCACGGCGATCCGCTATACGCCGCTGCGCCCGTTCCTGTTGCGGATGAACGACACTGGCGGGGGAGTGGCCGGCCTTAAGCGGCCCGAACCGGGGCGGTCACGGGACAAGGCGCGGCGCGAGGCCGAAGCCACGGTCGGCGGCGGAGCGGGAGGATAGGGTCGTGACTGCCCTGACGGCCGAAGCCAGCAGCGTCTCAGGCCGCCTCTCCAGCGCGGTGTGGCCGTGATCGGCCCGCAGCCGCTCCGCGCGACCCTGCGCCGGGCAGGCCGGATAGGCCCGGAACTTATAGGCTCATCTCACCTGCACCGGTCCTGGCGTCCGAATGTGGGTCACGGCCCCGGGGTGCTGGCGTCGCCGGGCCACTGCATGCCGACCATATGGCCCGGCACCGGCATCCGGGCCCGGACCCGCCGAAGGGAGGGAGCGCGGATCCCCTGCTGCCTGAAGACGGCAGTCCCCTCCGCGCGAGCTTGATGGCGGTCTATACCTATGACCCCCCGGAGAGGTTTGTCGCCGGGACGGTCGGCCAGCCCGGGGAGCGCACGTTCTACCTGCAGGCCAGCGGCAGCGGCCGAGTGACCAGCGTGGCCCTCGAGAAGATCCAGGTGAGCCGTCTCGCGGAGCGGCTCGATGAACTGCTCGACGACGAGCTCCGCAACAGCGGCGGGAAGTCGTCGGTGCCCGCAGCGGCGCCCGCGAGCCTGGCCGACGACGGACCGCTCGACCTGCCCCTGCTCGAAGAGTTCCGGGTAGGCGTCATCGCCCTGGCGTGGGACGCTGACGGTGAGCGCGTCGTGATCGAGGCGCAGGAGGAATCGGAGACCCCCGTCGAGTACCTTGCGGATGATGTGCCCGAGGACGGCCCGGGCGTGCTGCGGGTCCGGATCACGGCCGCGGCGGCGCGGGCGTTCACTCAACGAGCCCTGCAGATCGTCGGCCAGGGCCGGCCGCCCTGTCCGCTGTGCGGCCTGCCGCTCGATGCCTCAGGGCACATCTGCCCGCGACAGAACGGGCACCGGATCAGCAATGCGTGAGCCCGCCCGGCGCAGTGAGGGACGGCCGGAGCGACCCGGCGAACCGGCCGCGCAGGCCGGCGCCGTCAGTTCGGCCGGCTCCCGCAGGGCCGGGGGGAAAGAGGACACGGGCGCGCTCGACCTGCTCACCAAGGGCAGCCTGGAGGTGGAGGGCAGGCTCGTCGTCGCCTCGAATGCCACGCTGTACTGCACGGTGCGCCACGCGGGCCGGGAGGCGGCCTGCGTGTACAAGCCGGTGGCCGGCGAGCGGCCGCTCTGGGACTTCCCGGCCGGCAGCCTGGCCGGCCGGGAGGTCGCCGCCTACGTCGTCTCCACGGCGGCGGGCTGGCACCTCGTTCCGCCGACCGTATTCCGCGATGGCCCGTTCGGGCCCGGCATGTGCCAGCTGTGGATTGATTCTGACGAGACAGTCGACGTGATCGCGCTCGCCCGCAGCAACGACCACCCGGCGCTGCGGCAGATGGCCGTCTTCGACGCGGTCATCAACAATGCCGACCGGAAGATCGGCCATCTCCTGCCGGACCCCGAAGGTAACCTGTACGGCTGTGATCACGGTGTCTGCTTCGGCGAGGACTACAAGCTCCGCACGGTGCTCTGGCAGTGGCGCGGCCGGAGCCTTCCCGCGGCGGCCGTCGAGGCGCTGCGCACGCTGCAGCAGGCGCTGACCGGGGGAGAGCTGTGCGACGAGCTGGGCCGGTGGCTATCGCCGGCCGAGGTGGAGGCTACGCGGCAGCGGGTCGAGCTGCTACTCGAACACCGGATCCACCCGTTCCCGCCGGAAGACTGGCCCGCTGTTCCCTGGCCGCCGG
Source organism: uncultured Actinomycetota bacterium (assembly GCA_963729365.1). Lineage (GTDB taxonomy): Bacteria > Actinomycetota > Actinomycetes > Streptosporangiales > Streptosporangiaceae > JASHPR01. The sequence continues at coordinate 227,507 of CAVSNQ010000022.1, read as the reverse complement.
TTTAACCTGCTGCGCGATATCCGGCTACATCGCACCCTGCCTGGCCAGCCAGTAGCAGGCGTGGCCCGCCACCTCTTCCCAGCCGTCCTGAGCGATGAGCCAGTGCGTACGGCCGACGAACTCCTTGAATTCGGTGACTGAGGGAGAGGTAGCGTAGCGGCGGTAGTTGACCCGGTTGACCGGGGCCGGGACGATACGATCCTTCTCACCGGCAATCAGCAGCAATGGCGCGCGCTCGGCCGCGCCGAAATCAATAGTAAAGGGACTCTCCCGGTCAACTGACGACATGGCGCCCTGAAAGAAGATCCGGCCGGTCTCGGGCGTGATATGACGCTCGTAGGCCGCCTTCGCCTCCCGCTCGGGCAGCGTGTGCGCGAAGGCGTACCTGAATCGCTCGTAGGACCAGTGGACCACCCGGCCGCGGTTGGCGGGGTTCGCGAGCACGCTGCCCAGCGACCTGAGCACCGTGGGCTGCCACGCTAAGACTCCCTTGGGTGGTGCCGAGTCGATGGCGACTCCGGCCGATCCCAGCCCCTGGGCCAGCAGAACCTGTACGAACAGCCCGCCGAACGAATGCCCGACTAACGCGGGCGGCTCGGGAAGACCGGCCATCACCGAGGCGTAGTGCTCGATGATCTGCCGGGCGCCGAGGCCGGCCAGCGCCGACGGATCGGCCCGGATCTCCTCGACGGTCCGGCCCTTACCCGGCCATCCGGGCGCAATGGTCGCGACCCCGCGGTCTTCGAAAAAACCGCGAAATCTGTCCCAGCACGAGCTGGTAACCCACGCGCCGTGGACGAACATCACAGTCGCGGCCATCGCGTCTCCTCTCGAGGGGCGACACAACGGTCCCAGAAATACAGATCGAGCGAAAGGCCCAATCGAAGCTTTCATTGACGGCACATCAGCAATGGCCGCATATTGCAGAATGGGCGGAACCCTGAATGCGCCGGACCGGCCGGGCCTGCGCCTCAGCGGCCGCCGTGCTCCCCGCGATCGCCGCGGCGCCTCAGGTAGCGCTCGAACTCACGGGCGATCGCGTCGCCGCTCGCCTCGGGCAGCTCCGTGGCGTCCCGTGCCTCCTCGAGCGTCCGCACGTACTCAGCCACCTCGGTGTCCTGGTCGGCCAGCTCGTCGACGCCGCGCTCCCAGGCCCGCGCGTCGTCCGGCAGGTCGGCCAGCGGCAGCGTTACGTCCAGGATGTCCTCAACCCCCCTGAGCAACGCGAGCGTGGCCTTGGGGCTGGGCGGCTGAGCCACGTAATGCGGTACCGCGGCCCAGAGCGAAACCGAGGGAACCTCGGCGGCAATGCACGCGTGCTGCAGCACGCCCACGATCCCGGTGGGTCCCTTGTAGTCGACCGGATCGACATGCAGCCGGGCGGACAGCTTGGCGTCAGAGACCGCGGCGCTCACCGGTACCGGGCGGGTGTGCGGCGAGTCGGCCAGCAAGGCGCCGAGCAGGATGACCAGCTCGACCCCCAACTCCGTGAACGCGGCCACGAGCTCATCGCTGAACGCACGCCAGCGCATGTTCGGCTCGATGCCGTGCAGCAGGATCAGGTCGCGGTCGACGCCCTCGGGCTTGGCCAGGGTGAGCCGGGTGGTCGGCCAGACCAGCCGGTCCGTCCGGCCGTCGGATACCTCCATCACCGGACGGGTCACCTGGAAGTCGTAGAAGTCCTCGGGATCGATGGCGCCGACCGGGGTGGACTGCCACGCGCCCGCGAGATGGCTGATGACCCCGCTGGCCGCCTCGCCGGCGTCATTCCAGCCCTCGAAGGCCGCGATGACCGCAGGCGAGCTGAGCTTTCCGATGCCGTCGAGCTCGATCTCCAACCACCTCCTCGAGTTCCCCGTGCTCCAGGTTACGTGCATGACCATGATCACCGCGTAACGTGGCCGGCCGGTGGCGAGGTCGGCTGCTCGGTCCTCGCCCTGGCCAGCGGAGGCCGGCACTTAGAATTGGCCCACTATGACCTTCGACACTCAGCCTCCGCGCGCGGAGGAAGCGGCTGCGGCGTACCCCAGGCCTGGTCTGCGAGCGGCGATCGCCGAGCGCCTGCTGGTCGCGGACGGCGCGATGGGCTCCATGCTCCAGGGCACCCCGACCACGCTCGATGACTTCGCCGGGTATGAGGGCTGCAACGAGATACTGAACGTCACCCGGCCGGACATCGTCAGGTCGATACACGACAGCTACCTTGACGCCGGGGTGGATTGCCTCACAACCAACACATTCGGCGCTAATCTCGGCAACCTCGGCGAATACGACATCGCCGACCGGATCGGGGAGCTGGCCGAGGCGGGGGCGCGGATTGCCCGGCAGGCCGCCGATGACTGGTCGGGCAGCCAGCGGACCCACTGGGTCCTCGGCTCCATGGGCCCGGGCACGAAGCTGCCCACGCTCGGCCACGTCACCTTCGCTGAGCTCCGCGACACGTACCAGGTCAATGCCGCGGGCCTGCTGCGCGGCGGGGCCGACGCGCTGATCGTGGAGACCTGCCAGGACCTGCTGCAGGCCAAGGCGGCGATCATCGGAGCCCGCCGGGCCATCGCCGCGGCCACGGCCGAGTCTGGCGCCGACGTCATGCTGATCGCCCAGGTGACGATCGAGACCACGGGAGCCATGCTGCTCGGCTCGGAGATCGGCGCGGCGCTCACCGCGCTGGAGCCGCTGGGCATCGACCTCATCGGCCTCAACTGCGCTACCGGGCCCAGCGAGATGAGCGAGCACCTGCGCTACCTCGCCGCGCACTCACGGCTGCCGCTGTCCTGCATGCCGAACGCGGGCCTGCCCGAGCTGACCTCGGATGGCGCCTACTACCCGGTGACCGCCGCTCAGCTGGCCGAGGCCCACGAGGCGTTTGCCGCCGAGTTCGGCCTGGCCCTGGCCGGCGGATGCTGCGGCACCACGCCGGAGCACATGGCCGAGGTGGTGCGGAGGCTGCGCGATCGCCCCCTCTCCGCCCGTGAGCCGCGGCCCGAACCCGGCGTGGCCTCCCTTTACCAGCACGTGCCGTTCCGCCAGGACACCGCGTTCCTGGCCATCGGGGAGCGCACCAACGCGAACGGATCCAAGGCGTTCCGCGAGGCGATGATCGCGGAACGTTACGACGACTGCGTGGAGATCGCGCGCGCGCAGACCAGGGACGGCGCGCACCTGCTCGACGTCTGCGTCGACTACGTCGGCCGGGACGGGGTCAGCGACATGCGGCAGGTGGCCGGGCGGCTAGCCACGGCGGCGACCCTGCCGCTGGTGCTGGACTCCACCGAGCCGGAGGTGATCAGGGCGGGCCTGGAACTGCTCGGCGGCCGGGCGGTGGTGAACTCGGTCAACTACGAGGACGGGGACGGGCCGGAGTCACGGATGGCCCGGGTCATGCCGCTCATCCGCGAGCACGGCGCCGCGGTGATCGCCCTCACCATCGACGAGCAGGGCCAGGCGCGCACCGCCGAGTGGAAGCTCGCCGTGGCCAGCCGCCTGATCGAGGACCTGACCGGGAACTGGGGGATGCGGCGGTCCGACATCATCGTCGACTGCCTTACGTTCCCGGTTTCCACGGGCCAGGAGGAGACCAGGCGGGACGCCATCGAGACGATTGACGCGATCCGCGAGCTGAAGCGCCGCTACCCGGAGGTGCAGACCACTCTCGGTGTCTCCAACGTCTCCTTCGGCCTGAATCCCGCCGCCCGCGCCGTGCTCAACTCGGTATTCCTCGCCGAAGCCACGGCGGCCGGGCTGGATTCGGCGATCGTGCACGCCTCGCGGATCATGCCGATAGCGCGGATTCCCGAAGACCAGCTGCAGGCGGCGCTCGATCTCGTCTACGACCGGCGGCGGGAAGGATACGATCCGCTGGCCCGGCTGCTCGAGCTGTTCGCGGGCGTCGACGTCGCCGCGGTCAAGGCCAGCCGGGCCGCGGAGCTGGCCGGGCTGCCGCTCTGGGAACGGCTGAAGCGGCGGATCATCGACGGCGAGAAGATCGGCCTGGAAGCCGACCTCGACGAAGGGCTCGCCGAGCGGCCCGCCCTGGAGATCGTCAACGACGTGCTGCTGGACGGGATGAAGACGGTCGGCGAGCTGTTCGGCTCGGGCCAGATGCAGCTGCCGTTCGTGCTGCAGTCGGCCGAGGTGATGAAGACGGCCGTCGGCTACCTCGAGCCGCACATGGAGCGCTCTGGCGAGGACGGCAAGGGCAAGATCGTGCTGGCCACGGTCAAGGGCGACGTGCACGACATCGGCAAGAACCTGGTTGACATCATCCTGTCGAACAACGGCTATGACGTGGTCAACATCGGCATCAAGCAGCCGATATCCGCGATCCTCGAAGCCGCGGACTCCAGCGGTGCCGACGTCATCGGCATGTCCGGCCTGCTGGTCAAGTCCACCGTCGTGATGCGGGACAACCTGGCCGAGCTGAACTCGCGGCACCTGGCCGACCGCTGGCCGGTGCTGCTCGGCGGCGCCGCGCTCACCCGCGCTTATGTGGAGCAGGACTTGGCCAGCCTGTTCGACGGCCAGGTCCGCTACGCTCGCGATGCGTTCGAGGGTCTCAGGTTGATGGACGCTTTCATGGCCATCAAGCGAGGCGAAAAGGGCGCGCAACTGCCGACCCTGCGGGAACGACGAGTACCGGCGGGGCCGCGGCTGCGGCTCACCGAGCCCGACGCCATGCCCGCCCGTTCCGACGTGGCGGAGGACAGCCCGGTGCCGGCCGCGCCGTTCCTCGGCGACCGGATCGTCAAGGGCATTCAGCTGGCCGACTACGCGGCCTTCCTGGACGAGCGCGCCACGTTCATGGGCCAGTGGGGCCTCAAGCCGTCGCGCGGCGACGGCGGCCCGTCCTACGCCGAGCTGGTGGAGACCGAAGGGCGGCCGCGGCTGCGGATGTGGATGGACCGGATCCAGACCGAGGGGCTGCTGGACGCCGGCGTCGTCTACGGCTACTTCCCGGCCGTCAGCGAAGGCGACGACCTTGTGATCCTGGATTCCGGCGGGAACGAGCGCGAGCGCCTGGAGTTCCCGCGGCAGCGCCACGACCGTCACCTGTGCCTGGCCGACTTCTTCCGCTCCCGCCAGTCGGGCGAGATCGACGTGGTCGGATTCCAGCTGGTCACGGTCGGGTCGAAGATCAGCGAGGCGACCGCCGAACTGTTCGCCAAGGACGCCTACCGTGACTACCTGGAGCTGCACGGACTGTCCGTACAGCTGGCCGAGGCGCTGGCCGAGTACTGGCACAGCCGGGTCAGGGAGGAGCTCGGCATCGCCGGGGACGACCCGGCCGACCTGGACGGGATCCTCAAGGTTCGGTACCGGGGCTGCCGTTACGCGTTCGGCTACCCGGCCTGCCCGGACCTGGAGGACCGGGCCACGGTGATGCGGCTGCTCCAGCCGGAGCGGATCGGGGTCACGCTGTCCGAGGAGTTCCAGCTCGCACCGGAACAGTCCACCGACGCGCTGATCGTGCACCATCCAGAAGCCAGTTACTTCAGCACCTGACGATGCTGCGGCAGCCAACGGAGCCGACGGAGCCTGCCGAGTCGGCCGAATCCAACCGCGACCGGGCGCTGCAGGCCGTCCTGTTCGACATGGACGGCCTGCTCGTCGACTCCGAGCCGCTCTGGTTCGAGGTCGAGTGCGCGGTCATGGCGCGGCTGCGCGGAGAGTGGAGCGAGGCGGACCAGCAGGCGCTGGTCGGCGGCTCGCTGCGGCGCACGGTCTCGTACCTGCTGGCCCGGGCCGGCCGCCCGGCCAGCCGTGAGGAGGTCGGGCGCTGGCTGGTGGAAGGCATGACATCGCTGCTGAGGTCGCGGACCTTGACCATGCTGCCGGGGGCCAGGGAACTGCTGGCCGAGGTGACGGCGGCCGGGATCCCGCACGCCCTGGTCACATCCTCAGAGCGGCCGGTCATGGACGCCGTGCTGCGGCAGCTCGGCGTCGGCTTCGACGCGACCGTGTGCGCCGACGACGTGAGCTGCGGCAAGCCCGATCCCGAGCCGTACCTGCGGGCGGCATCGCTGCTGCGAGCCGATCCGCGCTGGTGCGTGGCGCTCGAGGACTCGCCGAACGGCGTGGCCTCGGCCGAGGCGGCAGGCTGCCGGCTGATCGCGGTGCCGAGCCTGGTGCCGATCCCGGCCCAGCCGGGCCGGGTGGTCGCCACTTCACTCAGCCAGGTCGACCTGGCCACGCTCCGCAGACTCGTGGCCGCCTGGTAGCCGGCGGACGGACGCCCGAAGTTGCGGTGGTCGGGAGCGGCCCGGACATGTGCGACGATGAGAGGAGACACGCCTCGCCGCGCGCCCCGCAGCGGGGCGGCGCGGCACGAAGGAGGCGGCCGTGAATACCTGGAACAGCATCGCCTGGTTCCCGCTCTGCGTCGGGCTGACCGGCGTGGGGCTCGTGCTCAGCTGGTTCACCTGGCGGCGCAGGGGAGTGCGGCGCGGGATCCGGGCCGCCGCATGGTCGTTGCTGCCGCTGGCCGCCTATCTCACCGGCGGGATCTTGCTGATCGGGCGGATCGGCTCGGCGGTCGTGCAGTTCGCCAGCTCATTCGTGTTCTCGCCCAAGACCTGGGCCGGCGTGATCCTGTTCGTCCTGGCCGCGGTGATTTTCCTGACGTCGGGCGGGATCCCCCGGCTGTCGTCGGGCAAGAAGCGGGCCAGGAAGAAGGAGCTCAAGCAGCAGTCCGCGAGCGGCGTGCCGCCGGTGACCGCGGGTCAGGGCAGCCGCGCGGTGGCCGAGGTGGGCGCGGCCAAGCCGGCCAAGCCGGCCAAGCCGGGCAAGGGCGCGGCGGACGGCGACGAAGGCCTCGATGCGGACGTTGCGGCGATCCTGCGCCGCCGCGGCATCAACTGACTAGCTCGCCCGCTTGAGGCGATTGTCGCGGTTCAGGCGGGGCTCAGGCGGCGGGGCTCAGGCGGTAGGTGTCGGCTCGGCGGAGGTGTCAGCCGGGCCGTCGGCCTGCGCGGGTATCTGGGCCGCGGCACGCCGCTCTGGCCGGGCCTGAGCTTGCGCCTGGGGCGGTACCTCGGCCGGGGCCGGGTGCGGCGGGGGAAGCGGCGGGGGGGTGCCGCCGAAGGCGGGGCAGATCGCCTGGTGCGCGCACCAGGCGCAGAGCCTGCTGGGCCGGGGGCGCCAGTCGCCCGTGCTGCGGGCGCGCTCGATCGCCTGCCACAGCGCGCTGATCTTCCTGACCGTGGCGCGCAGGTCCGACTCGTCCGGCGCGTACCGGACGATCTCGCCATTGCCCAGGTAGATGAGCTGCAGCAGCTTCGGCACCTGCTGCTGGGTGAGCCAGAGCACCACGGCGTAGAACTTCATCTGGAACAGCGCCCGGGCCTCGTACTCCTCCTTGGGGGCGGTGCCGGTCTTGTAGTCGACTATCCGGATCTCGCCGCCGGCCGCGACGTCGAGGCGGTCAATGTAGCCGCGTAGCAGCAGGCCCGATTCGAGTATCGCCTCGACGGCGTGCTCTCGGTGCCTGGGCTCGAGCCGGGTGGGATCCTCCAGGGTGAAGTAGCGGTCCAGCATGTCGCGGGCCTCGGCGAGCCACACGCTCCGCTCCTCGTCGCTCTCGAAGAGCCCGGCCAGCTCCGGCTCTTCGGCGATCAGCCGTTCCCACTGCGGCGCGAGCATGGCCTGGGCCGTCGGCGGGGTCCGTTGCGCGGGGGGCTCGTCGAAGAGCCGCTCAAGGACCGCGTGCACCAGCGTCCCTCGCGCCGCGGCCGGGCTCGGCGGCTCGGGCAGCCGGTCGATCACCCGGAACCGGTAGAGCAGCGGGCAGGTCAGGAAGTCACCGGCGCGTGAGGGCGACAGCGACGGGCGCGAGCCCGGGTCGGCCGCCTCGCCGCCGGGAGGCAGTGCGCCACGCGGCTCTGCCTCGTGCGGCTCTGCTTCGCGCGGCTCTGCTTCGCGCGGCTCTGCTTCGCGCGGCTCTGCTTCGCGCGGCTCCGTGCCGGGCGGCCCGGCCGATGTCTTTTGGCCCACTCTCGGGAGACTAGGGGACGGCACCGACAGTTGCCGCGTTTAGCGCGCTGGCCGGCGCGTCCGAATCGCTGATGCGCGCAACCCGTTCACGGTGCCCCGCAGCACGTAGCATCGACTGCGTGTCAGGCATTAGCCCGGAGCAGGATCGCCAGCCGGCGCAGCAGCCAGGTGATTCGCCGCCGCCAGGACCGCGGCGCGATGCCAGGTATGGCATCGTCATCGCTCGGCCATTCGGCGTGCCTGTGTATATCTCGCCGTACTGGTTCCTGGTGGCCGGCTTCGTTGTCGTTTTCTACGCCAGCAGCCTGCCTGCGTCGGTGCACCCGAGCGGGGTCCGGTACGCCGTGGCCGCCACCTTCGTCGTCCTGCTGTATGCGTCGGTGCTTGTGCACGAGCTCAGTCATTGCGTGGTGGCCCGGGCCTTCAAGCTGACCGTGCGGCGGATCCTCCTGTACCCGCTCGGCGGGTTCTCCGAGATCGAGCAGGAACCGCCCACCCCGGCCAAGGAATTCACCGTGTCCGTGGTCGGGCCGCTGACATCGCTCGCGCTCGCCGCATGCGGCCTGGGGCTGGACTTCGCGTTCAACCTCGGCGGCATACCCCGCGTACTGATCGATCAGCTGATCCTCGCGAACCTGGTGGTGGGGGTCTTCAACCTGCTGCCGGGCCTGCCGCTGGACGGCGGCCGGATGCTGCGGGCCGGGGTATGGAAGATCACCGGGCGGCCGGGCACGGCCACGATAGCCGCGGCCTGGGCGGGCCGGGGGCTCGCCGTGCTCTTGATCCTCGTGCCGGTGGCGCTGCTCGGCAGCAGGCTGAGCCTGGCCAGCACCTACGTGTTGTGGCTGGCCGTCATCGCGGTGTTCATGTGGATCAGTTCGGGGCAGGCCATCAAGGCGGCGAAGGTCCGCGACCGGCTGCCCGGACTGCAGGCCAGGAGGCTCGCGCGACGGGCCATCGCGATCCCTGGCAACGTGCCCCTGGCCGAGGCGATCAGGCGCGCCGACGAGGCCCAGGCCCGCGCGCTGGTCATCGTCGATCACGAGTCCACGCCGATCGCGATCGTCAACGAGACCGCGGTCATGGCCACCCCGCAGCAGCGCAGGCCCTGGATCGAGGTCGGCTCGCTGGCGCGGGCCATCGAGCCAGGAATCGTACTGCCCGCCGACCTATCCGGGATGGAGCTCATCGAGGCGGTGCAGCGCTCCCCGGCCACGGAGTACCTGCTCATCGAGCCGTCCGGTCAGGTGTTCGGCGTGCTGGCGACCAGCGACCTTGACCACGCCTTCGCCGGAGCCTGATGCGCACCGTTAGCCTGACGGACGTGATCAGTCAGCCTCGCGGTCCGCTCGCCCCCGGCGATCAGATTCAGCTCACCGACCCTAAGGGACGCCGCCACCGACTGGTCCTGGAGGCCGGACGGTCCTTCCACACCCACCGCGGCTCGCTGGCCCACGATGACTTGATCGGCAGGCCGGAGGGCAGCGTGATCGTCTCGTCCGGCGGCACCGCCTACGTGGCCCTGCGGCCGCTGCTGGCCGATTACACGCTGTCGATGGCCCGCGGGGCCGCGGTGGTCTACCCCAAGGACGCCGGGCAGATCCTGGCCATGGCCGACATCTTCGCCGGCGCGAGGGTCCTCGAGGCCGGGGCAGGCTCGGGCGCGCTGTCCTGCTGGCTGCTCAGGGCGGTCGGCGAGAGCGGGCTGCTCGTGTCCTTTGAGCGCCGGGCCGACTTCGCCGAGATCGCGCGGCTGAACGTGGAGCGTTACTTCGGCGGCCCGCATCCGTCCTGGCGGCTGGTGACCGGTGAGCTTCCCGCGGACGGTGCCGCGGGAGCCCTTGGCCCTGGCGAGGCCTTCGACCGGGTGGTGCTGGACATGCTGGCGCCGTGGGAGTACGCGCACGCCGCCTCGGTGTCGCTCAGGGAAGGCGGGCTGATCTGCTGCTACGTGGCCACCACGACGCAGCTCTCGCGCACCGTCGAGGCGCTGCGGGGGCACGGCAGCTTCGCCGAGCCCGCGGCGTGGGAATCGCTGCTGCGCGGCTGGCATGTAGACGGGCTGGCCGTCCGTCCCGAGCACCGCATGGTCGGCCACACGGGGTTCCTGGTGACCGCTCGGCGGCTGGCCGACGGGGTGACGCCTCCGCCGAGGCGCCGTCGCCCAGCCAAGGGAGCCAACGCCGATCAGGAGCAGGATGAGGCAGCGAATGCCCCCGCCGGATGACGACGCGCGGGGTCGGCCGCACCGGGCCGCCAACACGGCCGGGACCAGGCCAGAAATGCGGGCCGGGAAGCAGTAACGCCTCCGGACTGTTCCCGGATCGTAACGGGAGAAAGCCGAGCTGTGGCCGGCCATAGGTTACGGAAGCTTCTCCGATAGGTAGGGTCAAGGGTAAATCGGCTCTCGGGAGGGGGTGAGGGGCATGGCCTCTCGCGACGACAGCGCGCGCGCCGGACGATATGACGACGAGGTCAAGGTCCTTACCACGCAGATCTCCTTCCTCGAGGAGGAGATCGCCGCTCTGCGCCGCAGGCTTGCGGACTCGCCTAGGCAGACCAGGCTGCTCGAGGAGCGGCTTCGCGAGGCCGAGACGAACCTGGCCAGCGTCACCGGCCAGAACGATCGGCTGGCAGGGACGCTGCGTGAGGCACGCGACCAGATCGTGGCGCTGAAGGAGGAAGTCGACCGGCTGGCTCAGCCGCCGTCGGGGTTCGGGATTTTCCTCGAGGCGTGCGAGGACGGCAGTGCGGACGTCTTCACCGGCGGCCGGAAGATGCGGGTGAGCGTCAGCCCGGGGATCGAGCTCAGCGAGCTCAAGCCCGGCCAGGAGGTCGTGCTCAACGAGGCGCTCAACGTCGTCATCGCCCAGGGCTACGAGACGATCGGCGAGGTCGTCATGCTCAAGGAGATCCTGGAGGGCGGCGACCGGGCGCTGGTGATCTCGCACGCCGACGAGGAGCGCATCGCGCGGCTGGCCGAGCCGCTGCGCAACTCCACCCTGCGCGGCGGCGACTCGCTGCTGCTGGAGCCGCGGTCGGGGTATGTGTACGAGCGCATCCCCAAGGCGGAGGTGGAGGAGCTGATCCTGGAGGAGGTGCCGGATATCACCTACTCCGAGATCGGCGGCCTGGCTCCGCAGATCGAGCAGATCCGCGACGCCATCGAGTTGCCGTACCTGCACGCCGACTTGTTCAAGGAGCACCAGCTGAAGCCCCCGAAGGGGGTGCTGCTGTACGGCCCGCCCGGCTGCGGCAAGACGCTGATCGCCAAGGCGGTCGCGAACTCGCTGGCCAAGCAGGTCGCGGCCCGGACGGCGGCGCAGGCCAGCCAGGATGGCGAGCCGGCCGCCCCCGGCCAGGGTGCGCAGGCGGCCGGCCAGGCCAAGGAAGGCAAGAGCTTCTTCCTGAACATCAAGGGCCCGGAGCTGCTGAACAAGTACGTCGGCGAGACCGAGCGGCACATCCGGCTGGTGTTCCAGCGGGCCAGGGAGAAGGCCAGCGAGGGCATGCCGGTCATCGTGTTCTTCGACGAGATGGACTCGATCTTCCGCACCCGCGGGTCGGGGGTGTCCTCCGACGTGGAGAACACGATCGTGCCGCAGCTGCTGTCAGAGATCGACGGCGTCGAGGGCCTGGAGAACGTGATCGTGATCGGCGCGTCGAACCGGGAAGACATGATCGACCCGGCGATCCTGCGGCCGGGCCGGCTGGACGTCAAGATCAAGATCGAGCGGCCGGACGCCGAGGCGGCCCGGGACATCTTCTCCAAGTACGTGGTGGGCGGGCTGCCGCTGCACCCCGACGACCTGACCGAGCACGGCGGCTCGGCGGCGGCGACGGTGGAGGAGATGATCCAGCGCGTCGTCGAGCGGATGTACAGCGAGACCGAGGAGAACAGGTTCCTCGAGGTCACCTACGCCAACGGGGACAAGGAAGTCCTTTACTTCAAGGACTTCAACTCCGGCGCGATGATCGAGAACATCGTGGCCCGGGCGAAGAAGATGGCCATCAAGGAGTTCCTGGAGACCGGGCAGAAGGGCATCAGGATCGCCCACCTGCTGGCCGCGTGCGTCGATGAGTTCAGCGAGAACGAGGACCTGCCCAACACCACCAACCCAGACGACTGGGCCAGGATCTCCGGCAAGAAGGGTGAGCGGATCGTCTACATCAGGACCCTGGTTTCCGGCAAGCACGGCACCGAGGCGGGCCGGTCCATCGACACCGTGGCCAACACCGGCCAGTACCTGTAGCCGGGGGCCGAGTGCAGGCAAGTGCGGCCAGGAATGTGCGGCCACGGTCCCGGCTGGGCACGATGGCGGTATGTCGGCACTAGGCTCTGAAGCATGAGCGTGCGGCGGGTTATGGGCACGGAGACCGAGTACGGCATTTCCGTGCCCGGTCAGCCGGGCGCGAACGCGATGGTGACCTCCTCTCAGGTCGTCAACGCCTACCAGGCGGCGAGGTCGGCACGGGCCCGGCGGGCCCGGTGGGATTTCGAGGAGGAGAACCCGCTCCGCGACGCCCGGGGATTCGACCTGGCCCGCGACGCGGCCGACTCCGCCCAGCTGACCGATGAGGACCTCGGGCTGGCCAACGTGATCCTCACCAACGGCGCCCGGCTGTACGTGGATCACGCCCACCCCGAGTACTCGGCGCCCGAGTGCACGAACCCGCTCGACGCGGTGATCTGGGATAAGGCGGGCGAACGGGTCATGGCGGAGGCGGCGGCCCGGGCCGGGTCCATGCCCGGCGGCGCCGCGATCCAGCTGTACAAGAACAACACCGACAATAAGGGCGCTTCGTACGGCTGCCACGAGAACTACCTGATGAACCGTTCCACCCCGTTCGCCGACATCGTCAGGCACCTCACCCCCTTCTTCGTGTCCCGGCAGGTGGTCTGCGGGGCGGGCCGGGTCGGCCGCGGTGCGGACGGCCGGGACGAGGGCTTCCAGATCAGCCAGCGCGCCGACTTCTTCGAGGTCGAGGTCGGCCTGGAGACCACGCTGAAGCGGCCGATCATCAACACCAGGGACGAGCCGCACGCCGACCCGGAGAAGTACCGCCGCCTGCACGTGATCATCGGCGACGCGAACATGAGCGAGATATCCAGCTACCTCAAGCTCGGCACGACCGCGCTGGTGCTCGCGATGATCGAGGACAGGTTCCTCGGCTCCGATCTCGCGGTGGAGGCGCCGGTGGCCGAGCTGCGCGCGATCTCGCACGACCCGAGCTGCCGGCACCTGGTGGCACTGCGCGACGGCCGGCGGATGACCGCCGTCCAGCTCCAGCTGGAGTACCTGGACCTGGCCAGGAAGTACACCGAGGACCGGTTCGGCGTCGACGTCGACGACATGACCAGGGACGTGCTCGACCGCTGGGAGTCGGTGCTGACCAGGCTCGGCGAGGATCCGATGCTGGCCTCGCGGGAGCTGGACTGGGTCACGAAGCTCGAGGTGCTCGAGGGATACCGGACCAGGGACGGGCTGGCCTGGACCGACCCGCGGCTGCAGCTCGTCGACCTGCAGTACGCCGACATCCGGGCCGAACGCGGCCTCTACAACCGTCTCGCCGCCCGGGGCCGGCTGGTCCGGCTGGTGGACGAGCAGGACGTCGCCCGGGCCATCGACTACCCGCCCGAGGACACCAGGGCCTACTTCCGCGGGCGCTGCCTGCGCAAATACCCGGATTCGGTGGCCGCGGCGTCCTGGGACTCGGTGATCTTCGACATACCTGGCCGCGAGTCGCTGCAGCGAGTTCCGACCCTGGAGCCGTTGCGCGGCACCAAGGCGCACGTGGGCGAGTTGCTTGACCGTTCTGAGACCGCGGGGGAACTGGTCGCGGCGCTCACCGGCCGGGGCTGACCCGGCTCGGCCCGCTCACGGAAACGGGGGCGAGATCCCGGTTCGGTACCAATGCCGGATGGCAGGATTGGGCGGGCCACCCGTGGGCGAGGATAGCGTTGAGGCTGCGGGGCCATTCCCGCGGATCACGGAGGTTGCGGCATGGCGACAAAGGACACCGGCGGCCAGCGTCAGGCTCCTCGGCGCAGCGAGGAGGAGCAGGACACCGCGCCGCAGGGAACCGAGGACGTCAAGGAGCGTCAGGACAAGCTCACCGACGACGTCGACGCGATTCTGGACGAGATCGACGAGGTGCTCGAGGAGAACGCCGAGGAGTTCGTCAGGTCGTACGTGCAGAAGGGCGGCGAATGACGTAAGGCCGCGTTCTCGCGGCGGCCACGGCGGCAGTAGGGTCGCAGTACCAGACGCGTACTAACGGAAGGATCCGCGTGGGCGCTGATTCCTACGGACGGGGGTTCCTCGGGCCGTATCTGAGCGCAGGGACCTCGTCGTTCACCGATTTCCTCGCCACCGCGGCCCCCGAACTGCTGCCCGGGGCGCTGGGTGCGGCCGCGGCCGGGCCTGCGGACGGAGCCGCCCCGAGTTCATTCGCGCGCGACCTGCCGCACGGGACCACGATCGTCGCCGCGGCCTGCGAGGGCGGCGTGGTCATGGCGGGTGACCGCCGGGCGACGTCCGGGAACGTGATCATGCAGCGGGACATCGACAAGGTGTTCCGTAGCGACGAGTTTTCCGGCATCGGGTTCGCGGGCGTGGCCGGCGTCGGGTTCGAGCTTGTCCGGCTCTTCCAGGTCGAACTCGAGCACTACGAGAAGCTCGAGGGCCACGCGCTGTCCCTGGACGGCAAGGCCAACCGCCTGGCCAGCTTTGTCAGGGGGAACATCGGCGGCGCTATGCAGGGCCTGATCGCGGTGCCGCTGTTCTGCGGCTACGACGAGGACACGGGTGCCGGCCGGATCTTCAGCTACGACGTGGCCGGCGGCCACTACGAGGAGCACAGGTTCTACGCGATCGGCTCCGGGTCGGTCTTCGCCCGCGGCGCGCTCAAGAAGCTCTACGCGGACGGCATGTCGGTCTCTGACATCGTGCTGGCCTGCATGCAGGCGCTCTACGACGCGGCCGATGATGACTCCGCCACCGGCGGCCCCGACGTGACCAGGCGCATTTACCCGGTGGTCGCGACCATCACGGCCGACGGCTTCGAGCGGCTGACCGACGAGGCGGCGGGGGAGTACGCGAGGACGGTTATCGAAAGCAGGATGGCCGACCCCGACGGGCCCCCGGCGCCGCTGCGCAATGAGCACAGAGCCAGGAACGCGCTGCCCCCGGGCTAGCCAAGCCGACTCAGCCGGATCTCGCGACCACGCCAGCACCACCCGAAGGGAACCTCAGCGGTGACGATGCCGTTCTACGTGTCGCCCGAACAGGCGATGAAGGACAAGGCGGACTATGCGCGCAAGGCGATCACGCGTATCCGCAGCGGTGTCGTGATCGCCTGCGACGCCGGCATCCTGTTCATCGCGCCGAACCCGTCGCGCGCCCTGCGGAAGTTCAGCGAGATCTACGACAGGATCGCGTTCGCGGCCGTGGGCCGGTACAACGAGTTCGAGAACCTGCGCAAGGCCGGGGTCCGCTACGCGGACATCACCGGCTTCCAGTACGACCGCCAGGACGTCACCGCCCGGGGACTGGCCAACTATTACGCCCAGGTGCTCGGCACCTTCTTCACCGACAGCCCCAAGCCTTACGAGGTCGAGATCGTGGTCGCCGAGGTCGGGAAGACGGCGGAGGATGACCAGATCTACCGGATCACCTTCGACGGCTCGGTGGCCGACGAGCGCGGCTTCGTGGTGATGGGCGGCCAGGCCGATCAGGTCGCGGCCGTGCTCAAGGATCAGTACACGGAAGGGATGACGCTGGCCGACGCGTTCACGGTCGCGATCGCGGCGCTGGCCGGGCCGGTGAAGGGGGAAGGGGAGGCGGGTGGGGATCGCTCGGACATCACGGCCGCTCAGCTTGAGGTTGCGCTGCTGGACCGGGGCCGGGCCCACCGCGCGTTCCGGCGGCTGACCGGCGCCCGCCTGGAGTCGCTTCTGGCCGAGGCGATCCCCGGCAAGAAGAAGACCGAGGCCATCACCGAAGCCAGCGCCGGCCCGAAGACCGGCGAGACTGCTGAGGGGGCTGACGGCGCCCCAGGGGCTGACGACGCGGCGGGAGCTGACGAAGCCGGGAGCTCGGACTAGACCCGTGGCCGTGAAGAGGGCCGGTGGAGGGGAGTGGGGAGGCGGGTGGGGGGTGCAAGGCGGGGTAGTGTCAAAGGCGTACGGATGCCCGCCGCCCGGCCGGCAGCGCAGCGTGGGGAGGTAACGTGACTGCTGACCTCGCGACCATCACCGGCATTGACGTGCCGACGGCGCTGCTGATCGGCGGGCGGTGGACCGACGGGCGGGCTGGCGTGCTGCCCGTGGTCGACCCGGCCACCGAGGACGCCGTCGCCGAGGTGGCCAGCGCGAGCATCGAGGATGCCCTGGACGCGGTCACCGCCGCGCACGACGCCCTGCCGCGCTGGGCCGCGACCCCGCCCCGGGAACGGGGCGAGTGCCTGCGCCGCGCCTGGGAGCTGATGATCCAGCGATCCGACGCGCTCGCGCGGCTGATGGTCGTCGAAAACGGCAAGGCCCTCAGGGACGCGAAGGCGGAGATCACCTATGCCGCCGAGTTCTTCCGCTGGTACGCGGAGGAGGCCGTCCGGAACGAGGGCTTGCTGGTCACCGCGCCGTCAGGCGCCAACCGGATCATGGTGCAGCACCAGCCGGTCGGGGTCAGCGTCCTGGTTACTCCGTGGAATTTCCCGGCCGCCATGGCCACCCGCAAGATCGGGCCCGCGCTCGCGGCGGGCTGCACGGTCGTGCTGAAGCCCGCCAAGGAGACGCCGCTGTCGGCGTTCGCGGTCGCCGAGATCCTGGGTGAGGCCGGGGTGCCGGACGGAGTCGTGAACGTGCTCACCACGGTCAAGGCCGGGCCGCTGGTCGCCGCGATGCTGGCTGACCCGCGGGTGCGCAAGCTGTCCTTCACCGGGTCCACCGAGGTCGGCCGGTCGCTGCTGCAGACCGCCGCGCAGACCGTCACCAACTGCTCGATGGAACTCGGCGGCAATGCGCCGTTCCTGATCTTCGATGACGCGGACCTGGACGCCGCCATCGAAGGAGCCTTCCTGGCCAAGATGCGTAATGGCGGAGAGGCATGCACCGCCGCCAACCGGTTCTACGTGCACGAGGCGGTCGCGGACGAATTCAGCTCCCGGTTCGCCCAGCGGCTGGCCGGGCTCAAGGTCGGCCCGGGCCTGGACAACGGGACGGACCTCGGCCCCCTGGTCAACGAGGACACCCGGTCCAAGGTGGCCAGCCTGGTGGACGAGGCGGCCAAGGCCGGCGGGCGGGTAGTGACCGGCGGGCACGCGCCCGAGCGGCGCGGCTACTTCTACCAGCCGACGGTGCTGGATGAGGTTCCGGCCGACGCGGCCATCCTGCGCGAGGAGATCTTCGGCCCCGTCGCGCCGATCGTGCGGTTCACCGATGCCGATGAGGCGATCGCGCTGGCGAACGGCACGGAGTACGGCCTGGTGTCCTACCTCTACACGCGCGACCTTCGCCGCGCGCTGCAGGTCGCCGAGGCCCTCGAGGCCGGCATGGTCGGCATCAACCGCGGTGTGGTCTCCGACCCCGCGGCGCCGTTCGGTGGGGTGAAGCAGTCGGGCCTGGGCCGTGAGGGCGCCCACGACGGGCTGCTGGAGTTCACCGAGACCAAGTACATCGCGGTGGACTGGTAGTCCGGGCGCCCATGGACAGGCGGATCTTCGGGCTCGAGAACGAGTACGGCGTCACCTGCACGTTCCGCGGGCAGCGGCGGCTGTCCCCGGACGAGGTGGCCAGGTACTTGTTCCGGCGGGTGGTCTCGTGGGGGCGCAGCAGCAACGTCTTCCTCCGCAACGGGGCCCGGCTTTACCTGGACGTGGGCAGCCACCCCGAGTACGCCACCCCGGAATGCGACAACCTGATCGACCTGGTGACGCACGACAAGGCCGGCGAGCGGATCCTGGAAGGCCTGCTCGTGGACGCGGACCGGCGGCTGCGCGAGGAAGGCATCGCCGGCGACATCTACCTGTTCAAGAACAACACCGACTCCGCAGGAAACTCCTACGGCTGTCATGAGAACTACCTGGTCGGCCGGCACGGCGAGTTCGGCAGGCTGGCCGACATCCTGATCCCGTTCCTGGTCACCCGGCAGATCATCTGCGGCGCCGGCAAGGTGCTGCAGACGCCGCGCGGCGCCGTGTACTGCGTCAGCCAGCGCGCCGAACACATCTGGGAGGGCGTCTCGTCGGCGACCACGAGGTCCCGGCCGATCATCAACACCCGGGACGAGCCGCATGCCGACGCCGAGCGGTTCCGGCGGCTGCACGTCATCGTCGGCGACTCGAATATGAGCGAGACCACGATGCTGCTCAAGGTCGGCGCGACCGACCTGGTGCTGCGGATGGTCGAGGCCGGCACCGTGATGCGCGACCTGACGCTGGAGAACCCGATCAGGGCGATCAGGGATGTCAGCCACGACATGACCGGCCGGCGCAAGGTGCGGCTGGCCAACGGGCGCGAGGTGAGCGCGCTCGACATCCAGCAGGAATACCTGTCCAAGGCCAGGGACTTCGCTGACCGTAAGGGCCCGGACCCGATCACCGAGCGGGTCCTCGGACTGTGGGAACTGACCCTGCGCGCGGTGCAGAGCGGCGATCTGGGCCTGGTGGCCCGGGAGATCGACTGGGTCACCAAGTACCAGCTGATCGAGCGGTACCGCGCCAAGTACGACCTGCAGCTCTCCCACCCGCGGGTCGCGCAGCTCGACCTCGCCTACCACGACGTGCACCGCGGCCGGGGCCTGTATTACCTGCTGCAGCGCCGCGGCGCCGTCGAGCGCGCCTGCCGGGATCTGGACATCTTCCAGGCCAAGTCGGTGCCGCCGCAGACGACCCGGGCGCGGCTGCGCGGCGAGTTCATCCGGCGGGCCCAGGAACGGCGGCGCGATTTCACCGTGGACTGGGTGCACCTGAAGCTGAACGACCAGGCGCAGCGGACCGTGCTCTGCAAGGATCCGTTCCGCTCCGTCGACGAGCGCGTGGAGAAGCTCATCGCCGGCATGTGAGGCGTTCCCGGAGATCTGATGTCGCCTGGCCACCTCGGCCGTTACACGGTGCTGGTCTGGCCCGGGAACCTGCTGCGGCGGATCTAGAAACCGGCCGGTTCCGGTATCCGCAACGCAGCGGGCCTGCCTCGCGTGATCACGAAACGTATGTCGTTAGCTACTTACCGTTGCTAGCATCCGTCAAAGGTGATCACCCATGCCGAGAAGCCGGGGGTAGGTTTCGGTGCCGGATCCACGCCATGCCAGCGGATTTGCCTGTGATGTCGTCGTCGTCGGCGGTTGCGGCCGGGTCGGGCTGCCGCTGGCGCTCGCCCTGGCCCACCGGGGAGCCCGCGTCGCGATCTACGACATCAGCGAGCCGGCTGTCGCGGCGGTCAGCGCCGCGCGGATGCCGTTCGCCGAGCCGGGCGCGGCCACGGTGCTCGAGCGCGTGATCGCCGCGGGAAAGCTGGTGGCCTCCGCGGACCCGCGGATCGTGAGCAGCGCCGAGCACGTGATCGTCGCCATACCAGCCGACGACTACACCTGGTCCTCGTCCGGCCCGCACGCCATGGCGCGCGCGCTCGGCGGCTGCGCCGATCATTTCCGCGACGGTCAGATCCTGATCGTGCGCAGCAGCGTCGGTCCCGGCGGCACGGCCCAGCTCGAGAAGATGGTGGCGGAGCGCGGCGTGGACATGGACGTCGCGTTCTGCCCGGACCGCATGACCGAGGGCCGGACGATGACCGAGATCGCCGCGGTCCCGCAGATCGTGTCCAGCCGGACCGCCCGCGGCATGGAGCGCGCCGGGCGGCTGCTGCGCATGCTGACTCCGGCGCTGGTGCCGATGCCGCCGGAAGAGGCTGAGCTGGCCAAGCTGTTCGCGAACGCGTGGCGGTACATCAGTTTCGCGGCGGCCAACCAGCTGTACATGATGGCCAGCGACCGGGGCCTCGACTTCGAGCGGATCCGCCGCGGGCTCGCGCTCGACTACCCCCGCGGGGCCAGCCTGCCGCCGGCCGGCTTCGCCGCCGGTCCCTGGCTGCTCAAGGACATGATGAGGCTGGCCGCGGCCGGCCCGGGCTTCCCGCTCGGGCAGGCCGCGGTGGCCGTCAACGAGGGCCTGCCCGAGTACCTGGTCGGGCAGCTCGAGCAGCGCTACGACCTGCGCTCGCTCACGGTCGGGATCCTGGGCATGGCCTTCAAGGCAGGCACCGATGACGTCCGCTGCAGCCTGTCCTACCGGCTCCGCCAGCTCCTGGCCGGCCGGGCCGGCGCCGTGCTGTGCACCGACCCCCTGGTCAGCGCCGATCCCTCCCTGCTGCCACTCGATGAGGTGCTGGTCAGGGCCGACCTGCTGATCATCGGCGCGCCGCATCCCGAGTACCGCGGCCTGGCCACGAGGCAGCCCGTCGCCGACATCTGGAACGTGCTCGGCCGCGGAGTGCTCGCGTAAGCCGGCAGATCCCGCGCGGCGCGATGAGCCTCAGCCAGGGCGGGTAGGCTGGCTCCGCTCATGACCCGACGACGAGGATTCCCATGCGACGCACTGCCGCTGCGCTCTTGCTGCCATTGATCGCCACGCTCGCCCTGGTGGGCTGCGGCTCGTCAGGGCCTCCGCCGAGCCCGAACAAGTCGGTCACCGCGACCGGCACGTTCGGGAAGGCGCCGGCCATCACGATCCCGGCCAAGAAGGCCGGCACCGACCTGTACGTCAAGACCGTCATCCATGGCAGCGGCCCGGCCCTGAGCAAGGGGGACGCGTTCCTCGGCAACTACGTGGTCTACGTCTGGAGCGGCGCCACGCACAAGCTCGCGCTCAGCACCTATACCGCCACGCCGCAGGTCCTGTCGGGAACCTTGCTCCCCGGCCTGGAGACGGCCCTGGAAGGCCAGAAGATGGGCAGCCGGGTGCTCGCGGTGCTGCCGCCCAAATACGGTTACGGCGCTAACGGCAACTCGCAGGTCGGAATCACCGGGACCGACACGCTCGTGTTCGTCGTGGACATGATCAAGTCTTACGCCGCGACCGCCTCGGCGTCCGGCACGCACGTCTCCAACGGCGGGGGAAGCCTGCCGACGGTTACCGCCGCGGCGGGCAAGGCCCCGACGGTCAAGATCCCGGCTACGACTCCGCCCGGCAACCTCGTGGTCACCACGCTGATCAAGGGATCCGGGCCACCGGTCGCCAAGGGCCAGGAAGTCGTCACGCAGTACGTCGGCCTCATCTGGCGCACGCGCGCGGTCTTCGACTCCTCCTGGTCCCGCGGCGCGCCGTTCGGCTTCCAGATCGACGCGACGCCGGCCCAGATCATCCCCGGCTGGGACAAGGCCCTGCTCGGCGTGCCGGTGGGCAGCCGGGTCATGCTCGTGCTCCCGCCGAAGTACGGCTACGGGTCGAGCGGCGAGTCCTCGGTCGGGATCAAGGGGACCGACACGCTCGTGTTCGTGGTGGACATCCTGGACGCGGTCAACGCCGGCTCAAGCTGACCGGGCGGCGGGGCTCAGGACCGGTCGGTGAGCGCGTCCACGAGCAGTCCGAGGCCGATGCCGAGCATCCATACGTCCTTGGCCAGAGCGGTGCCCTGCGGGGTGGGCCGGACGCCATCCTCCTTGCGCATGCCTTCGGTGCGGGCGTACATGCCGAGCAGCCCGCCGGAGAACGCGACCAGGCCCGCTCCGGCTGCGGCCGCGGGCACGACCGGCAGCAGCAGCGCCGAGCCGAGCGCGATCTCGCCGACCGACAGCAGCCGCGCAAAGTCCGTCGGCTTGACCTTGGCCAGGAACGGGTAGGTCCCGGCGGCCATGCCGTGCAGCCGGGCGGCCGTCTCTTCGTCTGCGGACCACTTGCCCAGGCCTGCGTTGAGGATGAAGGCACCGGCCGCCAGTCGTCCGGGCAGCCGCCTCGCCTTGGCCGAGAGTCTCATCAGCCCACCTTTCTTGATTAGCCTCGTGGCTTGTCGTGGTTAGCTTCGCGTTCAGCGTGCAGCGCCGCCGCGTGCCGGCCAGCCGCCGCCGCGGCGAGGAAGTAGGCCAGATCCTCATCGAGCCCGCGGCCCATCGTGGACAGCGGCACTGGGCAGGACCGTAGCACGTCGGCGAGCCCGGCCACGCTCACCCGCACCACGGTGTGCCTGGCCGCCAGCGGAGCCGCCGCCGCGGTGATCCGGGCGCCGAATACGCCGGGCAGGTCGGGCAGCGCGACGTCGGCGCGGGCCAAGGCCACCCGCCCGTAGCTGGTCAGGCTGTGATGCGAGATGCCGCGGTGCCGCTCGCGCGGGTCAGCGTCGCTGATCCGCAGCGAGGCCACCGGCCGGCCGCCGAGCACCGCCACCGCGTTGACCGCCTCGCCCGAGGCCACCCCGGAGAACCCCCACCTGGTGCCGGTGCCCAGGTTCCCGGGCCCCTGTGACACCACGACCAGGTCGGCGCCCAGCACGTGCCGCGCGGCCAGCAGCCCGCTGTGCAGCGTGACCGCCTCCAGGTCACCGCCGAACGCCTGGCCCACGGTCACCGTCGCGGCCAGCCAGCCCGCGTCCCGCAGCGCGGCCGCGGTGCGGGAGAACCAGGCGGGCAGCGCGCCCCCGTCGAGCATGACGTAGACCGCGCGCGGCGGCGAGGCCCCGGCTTCGGCGCGGAACGCGGCGAGAACGGCGGGCAGGGCCGAGTGAAGATCGGCCACCACGACCGGGATGCCCGCCAGGTCGTCGGCCTGCCGCAGGATCTCATGATGCGGCGAGTCCGGCTCGTCCGCGCCGAGCACGGTCGCCTGCAGCGGCGTGTACCGCGCCTTGATCAGGTGGCCGGGGCGGTCGCGGTCCGGCGGCAGCCGGTCCGGCAGCGCGACGACCAGCGCATATCCGCCGGTTCCCAGCCCCAGGTCCAGCGCGCCGGTATTGAGCAGCGCCCGGTCGCCGGGCTGCGGCCGCCCGGTGAGCTCGGGGTAGGCCAGCGCCCTGACCGCGGCCCCGTCGACGGCCACGTCGACCTCGACCGCGCCGCGCCACTCCCGCCGTAGCCCGGAGACCACCCCACTGCGCCACCTGATCACGAGGGCAGAGTAGTGGACTCCGGTACCTAAACCGCGCCAGTGCGCCACCCGCGCGCCGCGGCAGGGTACGGTCGGTGCGAGGGGGGGAGGGAGGGGAGGGACAGGTAGGAATGTCACGGCGGAAGACGGAACGGCTGCTCAGCTTGGTCGTCTGCCTGCTCTCGGCCGGCAAGTACCTCACCGCGTCCCAGATCAGGGAGGCGGTTCCCGGCTACCCGGAGTCTTTCGACGCATTTAAGCGCATGTTCGAGCGCGACAAGGACGAGCTGCGCGAGCTGGGGATCCCGCTGGAGACCGGGGTCAGCGCGGCCACGGACACCGAACCCGGATACCGGATACCGCGTCAGGCGTACGGGCTGCCCGAGATCAGGCTGGAACCCGACGAGGCCGCGGTTCTGGGCCTCGCCGCCCGCGTCTGGCGGCGCGCCGAGCTGGCCGGGGCCGCCGCCGGCGCCCTGCTCAAGCTGCGGGCCGCCGGGATCGAGGCGGAGGAGACCACGCAGCCCGGCATCGAGCCGCGGCTGCAGACGGGTGAGGCGGCGTTCGGCCCGCTGTGGGAGGCGGTGCGGGACCGGCGTCCGGTCTCGTTCAGTCACCGCGCGGCCGGCCGCAGCGCGTCCCAGCAGCGCCGGCTCGAGCCGTGGGGCGTGGTCAACCGGCACGGCCGCTGGTACGTGGCGGGCCTGGACACCGACCGCGGCGAGAACCGCGTGTTCCGGCTGAGCCGCATCGACGGCCCGGTGACGTTCAGCGGGCCAGCGGGCACCGTCACCGTCCCGCCGGGCACCGACGTGCGCACCCTGGTCCGCGAATGGGACAACGAGCCGCAGGCCCGCACGGCGATGCTGCAGGTGCGGCAGGGGGGCGGATACGGGCTGCGGCGCGGCGCCGGCGCCGTGCGGGCCGACCCGCAGCGACCGGGATGGGATCTGGTCGAGGTGCCGTTCTCCGACGTGGGCTGGCACAGCGAGCATCTGGCCTCGTTCGGCGCCGACGCCGTGGTGATCGAGCCAGCCGATCTGCGGGATGCCGTGATCGGGCGGCTGAAGGGGGTGCTGGCTTGACATCCGCCGAGTCGAAGCAGCGGCCGGCTGCGCCGCCACGGGTGGCGCCCGCCACGGACCGGCTGCAGCGGCTGCTCGCGCTGGTCCCCTACGTGGTCAGCAGGAAGGTCGTGGGGCTGGCCGACACCGCGGCGGCGTTCGGCATCAGCGAGCGCGAGCTCGTCGACGACCTCAACATGCTGTGGTGCGTCGAGCTGCGCTCGCCCGATCCCTACTGCCCGATCGACCTGTCCTACGAGGGCGGCGAGATCGTGGTCAGCGAGGCCGAGTCGTTCGACCGCCCGCTGCGGCTCGGCGTGGACGAGGCGAGCGCCCTGCTGATCGCGCTGCGGATGCTCGCCGAGGTGCCGGGACTGGAGGACCGCTCGGCGCTCAGCCGCACGATTGCCAAGCTGGAGGCGGCCGCCGGGGCCGCGGGAGCGGTGAGCGCCCAGGTCGCGGTGCAGCTCGACGACCGCGGTACCCGCAGCGCCGCGGCCCAGGTGCGGGACGCGATCGACCGGGGCAGGCGGCTGCACCTGTCCTATTACGTGCCCGGCCGCGACGAGGCCACCGAGCGGGACGTCGACCCGATGCGGCTGCTGGTCGTGGAGGGCCGGACGTACCTGGAGGGCTGGTGCCTGCGCGCCGAGGCGGTACGGCTGTTCCGGCTGGACCGGGTGCTGGCCCTGGCCGTGCTGGACCAGGCCGCGGCGGTTCCGCCCCAGGCCGAGCCCAGGGACGTGGATCAGGGGCTGTTCCGGCCGTCGGCCGACGACGTCGAGGTGGAGCTCGAGCTGTCGGCGGCGGGCCGCTGGGTCGCCGAGTACTACCCGTGCGAGCGGGTCGAGGAACTGGGCGACGGCCGGCTGCGGGTCGGGCTGCGCACCCCGGACACCCGGATGGTCCGGCGGCTGGCGCTGCGGCTCGGCGAGGACGGCCGGGTGACCTCGCCGGCGGACCTGGCCGCCGAGATCCGCGAGGACGCCGCGGCGGCGCTGGCCCAGTACGCCTAAGCGCTGGTCTTGTGTAGACTTTCGATCGCAAGCGACCCTAGGCGCGGGGACCGCGCTTCCCGCTGAATGGGGACTGACATGATTGGTGACCTGTTCGACAGCCCGTGGAAGATACTGATTGTCGCTGTCGTCCTGATCGTCCTGTTCGGGTCGAAGAAGCTGCCCGACGCAGCCCGGTCGCTGGGCAAGTCAATGCGCATCCTCAAGGCCGAGGTGACGCACCTGCACCCCGATGAGGAGGAGCAGGCCCAGGCGCCCGGGGTGCCCTATTCGCCGCAGCAGCAGCAGATCGACGCGCTGCAGCAGCAGATCCGCAACCTGCAGCAGCAGCCCCAGACGGTGAGCGAGACAGCGACCGTCAACGGCCCCCAAGCGGCAGACACCCCGCGGACGCAGCAGCCCGGCTGAGCCCGGCTGCCCCCCGGTAGCGGACCATGCCGAAGCTGGCTGACACCATCACGGGTGCGCGCGTGCTCGGCGCCAAAATCGCGCAGGCACAGCGGCAGGCGAACCCCGAGGGCCGGATGCCGCTCATGGATCACCTCCGTGAGCTGCGGAACCGGCTGGTCAAGGCGATTCTGGCCATCATCCTCGGCATGTGCGTGGGCTTCATTCCGCAGGTCTACGACCGGCTCTGGGCGTTCATTTATCATCCGTTCAAGGTGGCCGCGGGTCACGACCATCTCATCGTCATCGGCGTGTTCGACGGGTTCATGCTCCGGGTGCAGGTCGCGTTCTTCTTCGGGCTGATCGTCACCAGCCCGTTCTGGCTGTACCAGATCTGGGCGTTCATCGCCCCCGGCCTGTACCGGCGGGAGAAGCGGTGGACGTACACGTTCGTGGGCATCGCGGCGCCGCTGTTCGCGGCCGGGGCCGGGCTGGCTTACTTCGCGATGAGCCGTGGCCTGCACTACCTGCTGGCCCTGGTCCCCAACGGCGTGTCCGTGATGGCGACCGTGTCCAACTACCTCAGCTATTTCGAAGCCATGACCATCGGCTTCGGGCTGGCGTTCGAGCTGCCGCTGGCGCTGGTGATGCTGAA
Source organism: uncultured Actinomycetota bacterium (assembly GCA_963729365.1). Classification (GTDB taxonomy): domain Bacteria; phylum Actinomycetota; class Actinomycetes; order Streptosporangiales; family Streptosporangiaceae; genus JASHPR01. The sequence goes on along the minus strand of CAVSNQ010000022.1, from coordinate 201,324 downwards.
CATGGTCGGCATCCTGTCGCACGAGCGGATCGCCAAGTGGCGGCGGATGATCATCTTCGGGGTGTTCGTGTTCGCCGGCATCGCGTCACCGAGCCCCGACCCCATCACGATGCTGCTGCTGGCCGTGCCGTGCGTGGTGCTCGTCGAGGTGGCCGACCTGCTGATCTGGATGAACGACCGGCGCCGGGCCAGCCGGCCGTCCATGTACGCGGGGCTGTCCGACGACGAGGCGTCGCCGCTCGACCTTGACGGCGCCGATATCGGGCCGCCTCCCGGACCGGGCGCTTGACCGAAGACCAGCCGGCCCTCGTCGCGTTCCAGGCACTTTATGACTTCAGCTTCGACGCCTTCCAGCTGGATGCCTGCCGGGCCCTGAACGCGGGCCACGGGGTTCTCCTGGCCGCCCCGACCGGGTCGGGCAAGACGGTGGTCGGAGAATTCGCCGTGCACCTGGCCCTGGCCGAGGGGCGCAAGTGCTTTTACACCACCCCGATCAAGGCGCTGTCCAACCAGAAGTACGCCGACCTGGTCCGCAGGTACTCGTCCGCCAAGGTGGGCCTGCTGACCGGGGACAACAGCATCAACGGCGAGGCTCCGGTGGTCGTGATGACCACCGAGGTGCTGCGGAACATGCTGTACGCGGGCTCGCCCACGCTGGCCGGGCTCGGCTACGTGGTCCTCGACGAGGTGCACTACCTGGCGAACGAGTTCCGGGGCGCGGTCTGGGAAGAGGTGATCATCCATCTGCCCGAGTCGGTGCGGCTGGTCGCGCTCTCGGCGACGGTCAGCAACGCCGAGGAGTTCGGTGACTGGCTGTCCCAGGTCCGCGGCGGCACCACGGTCATCGTCGACGAGGTCCGCCCGGTGCCGCTGTGGCAGCACATGCTCGTCGGCTCGCGGCTGTACGACCTGTTCACGGGGCCCGAGCCAGCCGGCCGCAGCGAGCCGCAGGGCAGCGGCACCCCGAAGGTCAACCCCGAGCTGCGGCGGCTCGCTCAGCGCGACAGTGAAGGGGGAAGGGGAAGTGGAGGGGGGCGGGGCGGCGGGCGGGGGGCGGGGGAGCGCAAGGCGCCCGGCCGGCCGCGCGGCGGCCGGCGCCCGGCCAGGTTCCGGGCGCCCCGGCGCCCGGACGTGATCGACCGGCTCGACACGGCCGGCCTGCTCCCGGCGATCACGTTCATCTTCAGCCGGGCAGGCTGCGACGCCGCCGTGCTGCAGTGCCTGGACGCGGGCCTGCGGCTGACCACGCCGGACGAGGCCGCCGAGGTCACGGCGGTCGTGCAGCGGCGCACCGCGGACATTCCCGACGAGGACCTGCCGGTCCTGGGCTACGGGGACTGGCTGGCCGGGCTGCAGCGCGGGATCGCGGCGCACCACGCCGGGATGCTGCCGACGTTCAAGGAGGTCGTCGAGGAACTGTTCGCCGCCGGGCTGATCCGGTCCGTGTTCGCCACCGAGACCCTCGCGCTGGGCATCAACATGCCCGCCAGGACGGTCGTCATTGAGCGCCTCGACAAGTGGAACGGCGAGAACCACGCGGACCTCACGCCGGGCGAGTACACGCAGCTGACCGGGCGTGCCGGGCGGCGCGGCATCGATGTCGAGGGGCACGCCGTCGTGCTCTGGCAGCCCGGCGTGGACCCGCTCGCGGTGGCGGGCCTGGCCAGCACCAGGACCTATCCGCTCAGCTCGAGCTTCCGGCCCTCCTACAACATGGCGGTCAACCTGGTCGGCCAGGTCGGCAGGCAGCGGGCCGCGGCGCTGCTCGAGTCGTCCTTCGCGCAGTTCCAGGCGGACCGGGCCGTGGTCGGCATCGCCCGCCAGGCGCGCCGGATCCGGCAGTCCATGGAGGAGCTCGAGGTCTCCTGCGACCGGGGTGACTACGCCGGCTACCAGGCCATGCGGCGGGAACTGTCTCAGCGCGAGGGCGAGCAGGCCAGGGAGCGGTCGGCGGCCCGGCAGGCCGAGGCGGTGGCATCGCTCGAGCGGCTGCGCCGCGGAGACATCATCCGCGTGCCCGCCGGCCGGAGGGCCGGGATCGCGCTGGTGCTCGAATCGCCCGGTGCCTCCCCGGCCCCCTTCACTGACCCGCCCGGACCGCTGGTGCTGACCGCGAATCGCCAGGTCAAACGGCTGTCGCTGGCTGACTTCCCGGTGCCGGTCACGCCGATAGACCGGGTCAGGATACCGAACTGGTTCAGTGCCAGGTCGGCCAACCACCGCAGGGACCTGGCCTCGACCGTGCGCAACAAGCTGGTCGGCCAGGAGATCGGCAAGCCGCATCGAGCGGCTGACCGGCCGGCCGGGCGGTCAGGGGGGGCCGGGCGGGATTGATGCCGAGATCGACAGCCTGCGCCGGCGGCTGCGCCAGCACCCGTGCCACGGCTGCCCGGACCGCGAGGAGCATGCCCGGCAAGCGGAGCGGTACTTCCGCCTGCAGCGGGAGGCCGAGGCCCTGGAACGCCGGATAGCGGGCCGGACGCACGTCATCTCGCGGACGTTCGACCGGGTCTGCGCGGTGCTGGACCAGCTCGGGTACACCGACGGTGATGCGGTGACCGCGCAGGGCCGGGGGCTGGCCGGCCTCTATACCGAGCTCGACCTGCTGGTGGCCGAGTGCCTGCGCCGGGGGCTCTGGGACGGTCTGGCGCCGGCCGAGCTGGCCGCCTGCGTTTCCGCGCTGACCTTCGAGTCGCGCAGGCCCGACGACGCGAGCCCGCCGCGGCTGCCGCCGGGCCGCCCCCGCGAGGTGCTCTCGGACATGGTCAGGGTCTGGGGCGAGCTCGACAGCGTCGAGAAGGAGCACCAGCTTTCCTTCCTGCGCGAGCCCGACCTGGGGTTCGCCTGGACCGCGCACGCCTGGGCCCGGGGCCGCCCGCTGGAGCAGGTGCTGTCGTCCGACCTGACGCCCGGCGACTTCGTCCGCGCGGTCAAGCAGCTGATCGACCTGCTGGACCAGGTGGCCGGCGCGGCCCGCCCAGCACCGGTCGCCGACGCCGCCCGCCGCGCGATCGGCAGCCTGCGCCGGGGCGTCGTCGCGTACTCCTCGGTCGGCTGAGTCGCCGCGGCGCACGCCCGCTCTCCGGCGTGCGGCTAGCGGGCGGGGGCGAGCACGGGCAGGTCGTAGGTACGGCGCACGCTGCTCCCCAGGCGCCCGATGTCGGCTCCGTAGACGTGCAGCGAGATCGCCACGCCGGCGCCGTGGTTCCTGACCCGGTGGATGTCACCGGGCGGCGCGAAGCCGCCCACGTCCCCGGTCTCGTTGACGTTGCTGCCGACCTCGGCCAGGGCGGCCTGGCCATCCCGCAGCGCGAACAGCTCCTCGTACTCGGCGCCCTGCAGCACGCCGACCACGCACCACGTGACATGGTCATGGATCGGTGTCTCCTGCCCGGGCCGCCACACCAGCGCGCAGACCGAGAACGACCCGTCGGGCTCGGTGTGCAGCGTGTGGCAGATGTACCCGTCCGGGCTGCCCTCGCGCTCACCGGCGGTCAGGATCTCCGGCCCGGGGAGGTGCAGCCGCAGCTGGCCGGCGACCAGCGTGGCCGTCTGCGGCCAGTCAGCGCGCCGGGCCGTGGCCGCGCGTATCGCGGCCACCAGGTCAGCCGGACAGCGGGTGCGGACGGCGCTGGCCTGGGTCACTCGTGCCTCCCCGAGCAGAAGGGTGCCTGTAACGGATGAGCCCAGCCTAGGGATCTCGCGGCTTCCCGCTCCAATGCCAAAACCCTTATATACCAATAGAGGAACGGCATAAATAGTGCGTCGCGGCCGGTCGGCCCGTTCAGCGTCCCGCCCGGGCCGGAGCGTCCGGCCGGGCCGGGTTCCCGCGCCGAGTCCCGGCCGAGGGCCGGTGCTGGCAGGATGGCCGGGGTGGGCTCGCTGATGCTGCTTGATTCCGCCTCCATGTACTTCCGCGCGTTCTACGGCGTCCCCGAGACGGTGACCGCGCCGGACGGCACGCCGGTGAACGCCGTGCGCGGGCTGCTCGACATGATCACCCGGCTGGTCCGCGCCCGCGGGCCGGCCAGCCTGATCGCGTGCATGGACGCGGCCTGGCGGCCGGCGTTCCGGGTGGCGGCGATCCCGTCCTACAAGGCGCACCGGGCCAATCCGGACGGCACCGAGCAGGTTCCCGACGCCCTCACCGTCCAGATCCCGGTCATCGAGGAGGTGCTATCGGCGGCGGGGGTGGCGATGGCCTGGGCCCGGGGATACGAGGCCGACGACGTCATCGGCACGCTCGCGGCGCGGGCCGACGGCCCCGTCGAGGTGGTCACCGGGGACCGGGACCTGTTCCAGCTCGTCGACGACTCCCGGCCGGTCAGGATCGTCTACATCGCCCGCGGCGTGGCCAAGCTCGAAGTGGTGGATGAGGCCGCCGTCACGGCCAGGTACCAGATCCCGGGCCGGGCCTATGCCGCCTTCGCGACGCTGCGGGGCGACCCGAGCGACGGGCTGCCGGGCGTCGCCGGCGTCGGGGAGAAGACCGCGGCCGCGCTGGTCCGGGTCTTCGGCTCGGTCGAGGCGATGCTGACCGCGCTGGACTCCGGCCACGGCGGCTTCCCCATGGGCACCCGGGCGAAGCTGGTCCAGGCCCGGGATTACCTGCAGGCCGCGCTGCCGGTGGTGCGCGTGGCCGACGATGCGCCGGTGCCTCCGGTGGACGGGCGGCTCGGTGCGTCCCGGGCCGACCCGCAGCGGCTGGCCGACCTCGACGAGCGCTGGAACCTGGGGTCGTCCCTGCGCCGCATGGTGGCCGCGATCGCCGAGCCCCGGGATTGACTACAGCACCTGCAGCGCCACCAGGCAGGTGTCGTCTTCCAGGTCGGTGGAGCCCAGTGCGCTCAGCGCGGCCGCGATCGCGCGCTCGGGGTCGGCGATGCCGCATACGGCCCTGGCCAGCGCGGCCAGGCCCGCCTCGACGGGCCGGTCCCGGCGCTCGATCAGTCCGTCGCTGTAGAGCAACAGCAGGTCGCCCGGGGCCAGCGCCAGGACCGCCGCGGCGTACTCGTCCTGTCCCGCGCCCAGCAAGATGCCCGCCGGCGGGTCGAGGAGCCGCGCCCACGAGCCCCTGACCAGGACCGGCGGAGGATGGCCGGCCTGGGCCCAGGTCAGGGTGCGGCTCGCCGGGTCGAAGTAGCCGGCCACCACCGAGGCGGTGTGCTCGGGCGCGACGTGCCGGACCAGGTCGTTGAGCCAGCCGACCAGCCGCTCCGGCGGGGAGCCGGTGATGGCCAGCCCGGCCAGCGCGCCGCGCAGCCTGGCCATGCCCGCCGCGGCCGCCAGGCCGTGCCCGGCGACATCCCCGATCGCGATCAGCACGTGGCCGCCGGGCATTTCCGCGGTGATGTACCAGTCGCCGCCCACCCGCCCGGCCCGGGACGCGGGCAGGTACCGCACCATCGTGCGCAGCCCGGGCAGATCGAACGGCTCGTCGTGCAGCGGCAGGATAGCCCGCTGCAGTTCCAGCGCCACGTGGCGCTCTTCGGCCAGCTCGGCCGCGAGCCTGGCCTCGGCCGCGAGACTCGGCTCGGTGCCGTTTTCCGGCCGGTCCGGATGGCCGGGCACCGAGCCGGCGCGCGACGCAGCCGCCGCCGTCGGAGGGCGGCCCGGGGGAACTCTTATGGCCTCAGAAGTCATCGTGGGTGGCGTCTGGTCAGCTTTCGTGCACCTAGCGTGAGGCATCTGCCGCCTCGCTGTCTAGATGCGGGCCCAATTCTCATGGGTGAGATGATGCCCAGGCAAGGGAAGCGCGGGCATGAGCGCCAACGGGCACCGGAGGACGCGATGGGAACTGACGGGCCAGACTCAGGCCGCCTCTACCCGGCGGGCAGGCTCGGGCAGGCCGCAGCGGTCGCCGCCGACGCTGGCCTGGCCGCGCTGCTGCTCACCCCGGGGCCGGACCTGCGCTACCTGACCGGCTACGACGCGCACCAGCTCGAGCGCCTCACCTGCCTGGCGATACCGGCGGCGGGCACCGCCGGGAGCAGGCCGTTCCTGGTCGTGCCGAGACTGGAGCTGCCCGCCGCCCAGGCGTCACCGGCCGGCGGGCTCGGACTCGAGCTGATCCCCTGGGACGAGACCGACGATCCCTATGCGCTCGTCGCCGGGCGGCTCGGCGCGGTGTCCGGCCCGGTCGGCCTGTCGGATCGCATGTGGGCGCTGATGGTGCTCCGGCTGCGCGACGCGCTGCCCGGCGTCCGCCAGGAGCTGGCCAGCGCAGCGCTGCGCGGGCTGCGCATCCGCAAGACACCCGACGAGGTGGCGGCGCTGCGCGCGGCGGGTGAGGCCATCGACCGGGTGCATGCCCGGGTGCCTGGCTGGCTGCGCGCGGGCCGGACCGAGCGGCAGATCGCCGCCGACATCGCCGACGCGATCATCGCCGAAGGCCACGCCCGGGTCGACTTCACGATCGTCGGTTCCGGCCCGAACGCGGCCAGCCCGCATCATGAGGTCTCCGACCGGGCGCTGCGGCCGGGCGATGCCGTCGTCGTGGACATCGGCGGGACCATGCCGAGCGGTTACTGCTCCGACTGCACCAGGACCTACGTGATCGGCGAGCCGCCGCCGGAGTTCGCCGCGTACTACCGGGTGCTGCGGGACGCGCAGCAGGCCGCGTTCGCCGCGGTCCGGCCGGGGGTGACGGCGGAGGCGGTCGACGCCGCCGCCCGCGAGCCGATCGCGGCCGCAGGCTACGGCGAGTACTTCGTGCACCGGACCGGCCACGGAATCGGCCTGGAGTCGCACGAGGATCCCTACATCGTGTCCGGGAACGCCGAGCCGCTGGGGCCGGGCATGGCGTTCTCCATCGAGCCCGGCATCTACCCGGGCCCGCACGGCGCCAGGATCGAGGACATCGTGGTCTGCACCGAGCAGGGGGGCGAGCGGCTGAACAACGCCAGCCGCGAGCTGGTCTGCGTGGACGTCCGGTGACGGTGGCCGATGTCGAGCGGGACTGCCCCGACGAGGAGACCCGCGCCCTGTTCGAGCTGACCAGGGAGCTGGCCGACGAGGTCCTGCGCCCCCAGGTCGATGCGGCCGAGCGTGACGAGTTGTTCCCCCGCGACGCGTTCCGGGTTCTCGGCCGGGCAGGCCTGCTCGCGCTGCCCTACCCCGAGCGATTCGGCGGTGGCGGGCAGCCGTACCAGACCTACCTGCAGGTCGTGGAGGAGCTGGCCCGGGCGTGGCTGGCCATCGGGCTCGGGGTGAGCGTGCACACGCTCACCTGCTTCCCCCTGGCCACCGCGGGAACGCCGGAGCAGCAGCAGCGCTGGCTGCCGGAGATGCTCGGCGGAGAGCAGCTCGGCGCCTACTGCCTGTCCGAGCCGGCCAGCGGCTCCGATGCCTCGGCGGTGCGGACCATGGCCGAGGCGGACGGCCCCGATTACATCCTGAACGGGGTCAAGGCGTGGATCTCGCACGCCGGCCGGGCCGATTTCTACACGGTCTTCGCCCGCACGTCGGGCGATCACGAAGGACCGGACCGGGCCAAGGGAATCAGCTGCCTGCACGTGCCGGCCCAGACACCGGGAATATCGGCCGCGCCTGCCGAGCACAAGATGGGCATGCGCGCCTCGGTCACGGCACAGATGATCTTCGAAGGCGCCCGGGTGCCCGCCAGCCAGCTGGTCGGCGGGGAAGGCAAGGGATTCGCGGTCGCGCTGGCCGCGCTGGACGCCGGGCGCCTCGGCATCGCGGCCTGCGCGACCGGCGTGGCCCAGGCGGCACTCGACACCGCGGTCAGCTGGGCGCAGGAGCGGCGCCAGTTCGGCCGGCCGATCGCGGACTTCGAGGGCGTGTCGTTCCTGCTCGCGGACATGGCCACGGCGGTGGAGGCCGGGCGCGCCCTGTACCTGTCCGCCGCGCGCCGCAAGGACGCCGGCCGCCCGTACGGCCCCCAGGCCGCGATGGCCAAGCTGTTCGCGAGCGACACCGCGATGCGGGTGACCACCGATGCGGTACAGGTGCTCGGCGGCTACGGGTACGTCGAGGACTTCCCCGCCGCGCGGCTGATGCGCGAGGCCAAGGTGCTGCAGATCGTGGAGGGCACCAACCAGATCCAGCGGATGGTGATCGGCCGGTCGCTGGCCCGGCCGTCGTAGCCGGGCGGCCCGCGTCGGCCGGAGCGTATCCCGCTCGCTTACCCGGATGCGCCACGGCAGCCCGGGGGTTACCGTAGCCGCGTGGAGGAGATCAACCGCACCATCATCGCGCTGCTGGCCCGTGACGGCCGGATGAGCTTCACCGAGCTGGCCAAGCGCACCGGGCTCTCGGTCTCGGCCGCGCAGCAGCGGGTACGCCGGCTGGAACGGCGCGGCGTGATCAAGGGGTACGCGGCGATCATCGATCCCGACGACGCCGGGCTGCCGCTGACCGCATTCGTCTCCATCACGCCGTTCGATCCGGCCGCCGCGGACGACGCGCCGGAGCGGCTCGCGCACCTGGCGGCGATCGAGGCCTGCCACAGCGTGGCCGGGGACGAGAACTACATACTCAAGGTCCGGGTGGGAACACCAGCGGAACTGGAGGACCTGCTGCAGGGGATCCGGTCGGCGGCGAGCGTGTCCACCCGGACCACGATCGTGCTCAGCACTCCGTACGAGAACCGCCCGCCGAACGTGTGAGCCGGCCGGACGCGGCGGCCCGGGCCGCTACGACGCCACGGCGAACACGCGAAGCCGCTCACCCGCGCCGACGGCCACGCTGCCGGCCGCGATCATCGCGGTGCCTTGATAGACGTCAGCGGCCGTGACCAGCTCCTCGGCGCTGGCCGCGACCACGGTCGCGCCGCAGAGCAGCGCATGGTCGAGCAGCGCGGTGTAGGACCGGCCGTCGCCGACCGGGGGAGCGGCCAGGACCACGTCCTTCTCGCAGACCCCGGCCTCGATCTCCAGCCCGCGCAGCATGCCGGACATGTCGTGATGACTGACCGGCGCCGGGCCGAGCATCCCGTCCGGCTTGCGCGAGTACGGCAGCAGCGTCGGGTCGTGCGCCCGCCCCGTGGCCGGCCGCAGCGTGCCCATTCCGAGCAGGGCGCTGAACTGGATCGTGCCCGGCGACTCGCCGAACGAGATCACCTGCCGCACCCAGGACCGGTCGGCGGCCGCGAGCGCGGACGTGGCCAGCGGCGGCGCCGTCAGCAGCATCCGGGCTCCGCAGTCGGCGAGCTGTCCGGCGATCTCCGGCACGGTCAGCCCGGTGGCGATGGGCGTGGGGACCCCCCCGGCGGCCCGGATGGCGTGCGCCGCGAGGACGTAGCAGGCCGCGTCGGGAACGTAGACGCCGATGACGTCCCTGGGCTGCAGCCCGCGCCAGGCCAGCCCGGCCGCGGCCGCCCGCACGGTCACCGCGAGCTCGGCGTAGCTGCAGGCCGGGTCCGCGGGGCCGCCGACGAGAGCCCGGTGCTCCCCGCGGGCCGGCGCCACGGCTAGCAGCCGCTGGGTCACCGTGGCCTCGCCGAGTGGCGCCTCAGTGCTCATCGCCATCAGCTGGCAACCTCCAGGTGCGGTCACGGCTCGGCCCTCGCTGCCTGACGTTATGACCCGGGCACGGCGCGCCGCATCGTCAGGACTATGTAGTCGGGTATGTATCCGCCGCCGGCCCGGCGCCCGTACGGGCCGGTGACCGAGCGCCGCGGGCCCGGGCCGCAGCCCGGGCCCGCATGCGGGCGGCCTGGCCAAGGCCGGACACCCCCCTCCTGGTGGCCGGAGCGAGGCCGAGGCAACCCGCACTTGCGCTCTCGATACGACGTTAGGCAGCGGAGCGCAATCGCACATGCCCAGAATTGGCCATCCCGATGTGCATTCCGCGGCTCAGCCGGATGTGTACGGCGGGCCAGCGATATGTGTAGTCCGCAGCGCGGATGTGCATGCCGGGCCGGATGCCGCGGCCCGGCAGCCGGCTAGCCCGGGCTCTGGGACTCGCGTTGCGCGGCCCACGCGGCGAGCTGGGCCCGGGAGCTGAACCCGAGCTTGCTGAAGATATTGGCCACGTGCCTGGCCGCGGTGGCCGGGCTGATCACCAGCTCGTCGGCGATCCCGCGGTTGGACAGGCCGCGTGCGATCAGGGCGGCGATCTCGAGTTCCCGTGCGGTCAGCGTGGTCGCCCCGTCGGAGCTGACCGGCGCGCCCGCCTGCGGCGGGACCGCCTGCCGGGCGGGATCGCCGTACAGCTCGGCGTGGCCGGGATCGGCCGCGAACCTGACCGCCTCGTACGCGCTCATCGCCGAGCCCTCGGCGAGCAGCGCGGACGTGGCCGCCGGACCCAGCTGGCGGCCAGCGGACTCAAGCAGGCCGTCGAGCCTGGACCGGGCGAGCTCAGACGGCGCGTGGCCGGCCGCCTCGCGCAGGGCCAGCGCCGCGCCCTGGAGCTTCGCGGCCCGGGCCGGGTCGCCGCCGGCCACGGCGAGCACGGCAAACGCCTCGAGCCCGCGGGCCACCGCCAGGCGCTGCCCGGTGGCCATGCTGAGCTGAAGGCTCTCGGTCAGGCTTGACCGGGCCAGCTGCAGGTCACCCTGGGACAGCGCCACCCAGCCGATGCCGACCAGGCACCGGGAGATCTCCGGCCGGGCGTCGATTTCCCGGTACAGGGCCAGCGCGTCACGGAAGTGGGCGAGCGCCGCGGCGTGATCACCGCGCGCCCGGGCCAGGCCGCCGAACCCGTACAGGGTCTGCGCCACACCCCAGCCGTTGTTGTCCCGCAGCAAGTCGAGCGCGTCGGTGAAGGCGCCCTGTGCCTCGTCCAGCCTGCCCTGGTGGGCCATGATCGTGGCCCTGACGGCGAGCGCGAGCCCTTCCTCCCAGTCGTCCCCGTCGCGGCGAGCGGCCTCGGCCCCGCTATCGATGCTGGCCAGGGCGTCCTCGTGCCGGTTGGCCCGGAGGCTGACCACGGCCAGCACGCGCAGCGCGGGCGCCGCGCCGGTGCCCCCGGCTGCGCGGCACAGATCCAGTGCGGCCTGCGCGTACTCACCGGCCGCCCGGTAGTCCTGCTGCTCGAAGGCCAGCTCGGCGCGCGCCGTCAGGGCCTGGGCCCGGACGGCGGGCGGCACGTCCGCGTCCAATCCCAGGAAGCGGTCGAGCCAGCCGGCGCCCTCGGTTACCTCACCGTAGGCGACCCAGGGGCTGCGCAGCCCCGAGCAGAGGCGCAGGCCCTCCTGGGTGTCGCCGTGCTCAAGGCAGGTGGCCAGCGCCGCGCTGCAGTTGGCCCGCTCGGCCAGGGCCCGGCGATACAGGGCGACGCGGGTCGGCCACGGCGGGTCGCCGCGCAGGAACGCGACCTCGACGATGCCGTCCATCAGCCGCAGCATGTAGTCGCGGTGCCGCAGCCGTATCGTGAGTCCCTCGCCCGACGCATTCAGCCGGCCCGTGGCGTACTCCCTGATGGTGTCGAGCAGCCGGTAGCGGGCGTCGCCTTCCAGTTCCCCGTCGAGCGTGACCAGTGACTTGTCGATCAGGGCGGCCAGCAGGTCGAGCACCTGCTCGGCGGGGATCGCGTCGTCGGCGCAGACCTGCTCGGCCATGTCCAGGTTCCAGCCGGAGAAAACGGCGAGTCTGCGCAGCAGCACCTGCTCGGGCTCGGTCAGCAGCTCGTAGCTCCAGTCCACCGCGGCCCGCAAGGTCTGCTGGCGCACCGGGGCGGTGCGGTCGCCCGAGGCCAGCAGCTGGAACCTGTCGCCCAGGCGGGCTGCGATCTGCTCGACGGACAGCGCGCCGACCCGCGCCGCGGCCAGCTCGATCGCCAGCGGCATGCCGTCCAGGGTCCGGCACAGCCGCACCACGGCATCGGAATTGTCCGCGCCGAGCGCGAACCCGGGGCGCACGGCCGCGGCCCGGTCGGCGAACAGCCGGATGGCCTCGTGCTTGGCCAGTTCCCCGGCCGTGAGCTCGCCGGCCACGGCGGGCAGCTCAAGCGGCGGGACCCGCCACACGGTCTCGCCGCGCACCCGCAGCGGCTCCCGGCTGGTCGCGATCACGCGCAGGGCCGGGCAGCCCGCGAGCAGTTGCTGCACCAGCGCCGCGCTCGCGTCCACGACGTGCTCGCAGGTATCCAGGATCAGCAGCAGCAGCCGCGGCCGGAGCGCGGCGGTCAGCGTCTCGGCCAGCGGCCGGTCGGGCTCCTCCCGGACGCCGAGCGCGGCCGCGACGCGCCGCGCGACCAGGGACGGATCCTCGGTATCGGCGAGCTCGGCCAGCCAGGCGCCGTCGGGGAAGCCGGACACCACCTCGCAGGCGAGCCGCAGCGCGAGCCGCGTCTTGCCGATACCGCCGGGTCCGCACAGGGTCAGCACGCGGACATCACTGAGCAGCCTGGCCAGCTCGGCCAGGTCCCGCTCCCGGCCGACGAAGCTATTCGGCTCCGCCGGGAGATTCCCATCGCTAAGTACGGTCTGGATGGCCATGGTCCTTCAGTGGTCGTCGTGGTCACAGCCAGTCTCGCAGTCGTGGTCACCGACAGTTTCTCATCAGTGCGGCGCCCAGGGTAAGACAAGGGGCGAGCGGGGCATATCCCGCCGACCATTCACCAGAATTCCCCACGATCACGACAAACCTACTCTGCGGTAACGGTGACCGACGCTGGCTCGCTATAACGGACGCGGCCGAAGTACATCACCTTGACCAGCGCCCACCAGTGCTGCCCCGGGCGCGCCGTCGGCGGGGGCGTCACCGCGGCGCCCAGGCTGATGTCACGGCCCGGCTCGGCGGTAAAGCCCTGGGTCCACGGCCGCGTCTCGGCCCAGCTGCCGAACGGGGATACCAGCTGCGCCTCGCCGCGGATCTGCGATTCCGTGGCGTTGCCCAGCCGGACGACGATCTCGCCGCGCTGGCCGGGCCGCAGCCGCAGCTCCGGGGTCAGCAGCGTCAGGCCAAGCTCGGCGGCGGCCTTCTGCTCGTCGGCCAGGTAGAGCGGGAACAGCTCGGCCAGCGGCAGGTCGAGGGCGGGCGGGGCGGGCTCGCCGACGCTGACCAGCGCGGCGTCCTCGAAGACCTGGCCGTCGTCGTCGATCCGCGCGGCCACGAAGTGCCGTCCGCGCCGCGCTCCCGGCCGCGCCCGGACCGTGAGATCCCAGCCGTCATGGCCGCGGGCGGTCAGGTCATAGCTCAGCGGCCCGGCGGGCTCCAGCGAGAGCTGTCCGCCCGGGTCCAGCTCCACGGTGCCCGACGCTGGCGCCGTACCGCAGGCCACGGTCAGGCGCAGCCGCGCCGCGGCGCCCACGGCGTCCTCGGTCGCTTCGGGCAGGGCAATGCGGGCGGGGGACAGGTGCACGGCGACCGGCAGGTTCCCGGCCGGGGCCGGCCCTTTGCCGTGCCGCCAGTAGCGGGTGAAGACCGGCTGGGCCGGCTCCGGCGGCCGGCCGGCGGGCGGCGCGGGGACGGCCGCCGGCGGGGCCGGGCCGAGGGCGGGCGGCCACTCCGGCACGAGCGCCACGGTGGCCGTTCCCGCAGGCGGCAGGTTGGTGTGCGCGGCGCCGGATCGCAGTGGCAGCGGGAGGCCGCCGTCCTCCTCGCACGGGCCGGTGCTGCTGGCCGCCGCGACCCCGGTGAACAGCGTCACCGACGCGCTGGTCGCCGTGGTCAGGCCGGAGACGTCGCGCAGCCGCACGATCACCCCGTCCTGCGGCCTGGGCTGGCTGGCCGCGGGGTACAGCGGGTTACCGCGGGGCTTCAGCGCCGACACCACGGCGGTGTCCGGCCCGGCGGCGGCCAGGCTCGCCGCGGCCGGCAGGGGCCCGTCATGCAGCCCGGTCTCGCAGGCGAGCAGCTCATGGTTGTAGTCCTGCCCGGCGAGCGGGAAGCCGGCGCTGCGCCAGTCCCCGGGCCCGGCGGCGAGCGCGTACTCGAACGTATGGCTCCAGTGCTGCCAGGCGAAGCTGCTGCCGTCCGGTGCCGTGCGCTTGTCCCCGTCGATCCACACCCCGCACGGCCAGCTGCTGCACGACCGCATCAGCGAGATGTTCAGCGTTCCGTCCGGGGTCACCAGGCTGCCCGGCGTGCCGCGGTTGAGCAGCGCGACCGAGTGGCCGCCGAGCTCGCCGGCCCCGGTGCCAGCGCCTTCGTGGGCCTCGATCTCGGCGTCAGCCAGGTCAGCCGTGACGGCGGCGATCGCGGCGGTCAGGTCGCCGCCCGCCACGATCAGCACCGGGAGATCGGCCGTGCCGCGCAGGTCACCGTCCGGGGCGAAGGCCTCCCGGATGGTCCGGGCGGCCGGCACCCAGACCGTCGCCCGGCCGGCCACGGCCAGTCGGCCGGCCAGGACCTCGGCGGCAGCCGGGCCGGCCGCGGCGAGCACCTCCGCGGTGAACGGGTTCTCGGCGGCCCGCCCAGCGCGATGCGGACGTCGGGAAGGTTCGAATCCACGTCGATCGACCCGTAGCGCGGGCCGTCCGGCCGCGAGCAGGTCGCCGTGACTCCGGCGCGGGCCAGTGCCACCATGAGGTCCCTGATCGGCTCCTGGCGGCCGCCGACGATGCTGGGCGTGATCACCTCGGCGACGCCGATCGCGTGCATGCGCCGGCCGCTGGCCGGGCCGGCCACCGCGACCCGGGCGGTGGAGCCGACGCCGAACCACTCGTGCGCGGGGTTGTCGAGGGTGAACTCATGCTCGGCCACGTCGGTGTCGGCGGAGCCCGGCGACCGGCCGATCACCGCCAGGGCCGTCTGGTAGACCGGCAGCCCGCCGGGCACCCGGGCCGGGAACCGCACCCGGAGCAGCCGGTCTTGCCCGATCGAGCCATCGACGTGGGTGCGGAACTCGACCCGGTCGGCGCCGTCCCACAGCAGCGTCTCCTGGGTGATACGCAGGTCGTCGACGGCGAACTCGGTGACAAGGCGGGCGCCGATCGGGCAGCGTTCCGCGCGGACCCGCGCGGCCAGGCCGGCCGAGCCGCGGCCCGGCCCCTTCGGGCACAGCAGCCACGGGCCCTCGTTCCAGCGCGGATGATGGTCGTATTCCTCCTGGACGACGAGCTCGTTGCCCGGCCCGGTGAGCAGCTCGGCGCCCGAGCGCTTGTCCCGGATCCGGGAGAGCGTGCCGCCCCGGGCCGGGTCGGCCTCGGCGAGGAACGCCCCGTTCTCGATCGCGGTGCCGGTGACGGGGGTCCACCCGGCGCCCGCGGCGGCTTCCTCGGCGGCCACCGCCAGGTAGGTCCGGTAGCCGAGGGCGGGGACATCCTCGGCCCGGAAGGCCAGGGTGACGCCGGCCAGGGTCCCGTCGGCGTGCCGGGTGACGCCCTCGGCCAGGCTCGGCACCAGCCCGCCCTCGGCCCCGCGGACCTCGGCCCACGGGGTGCCGGGCTCGGGGAAGTCCAGGGTGATCCGGGCCCGGCCCGACCTGGGCCGCGAGAGCGTGTTGAAGACGACGACGGCGCGGGCCGAAGACCCGGGATCCGCGCCGGGAACGGCCGCGGTGGCCGCCAGGCTGGCCAGGTGGCGGGCGGCGCCCCGGCGCGCCTCGTCGCCGCGCTCGTGGGCCTCCCGCCACCCGGCCAGCAGGTCCAGGTAGACCTGATCGCCCTCGGTGCCGGTGATCGCGTCGTGGTGCGCGCCGAACACCAGCTGGCGCCAGGCCTTGTCGAGCGAGGCCGCCGGGTACTCCGCCCCGGCCAGCCAGGCCAGCGTGGCCAGCCGCTCGCCGTCTTCCACCGCTATCTCGGCGGCCCGCTGGGCCTGCTTGGTGTCGATGTAGGACACGTCCTTGCCGGTGTAGACCGGGTTCATGTCCCTGGTCTGCGGCGTGATCCAGATGTCGCGCTCCGCGGCGTCCTTGCGCACGGCGGCGAAGAACTCCGACGGCAGCGCGGTCACGAATCGCGGCCAGACGTAGCGGGAGTTCCAGTCCCGGTGGATCCCGGTGGCCCAGCGGGACGGGATCACGTGGTCGGCGCCGACCGGCAGCAGCACGTTGCGGGTGGCCGCCACCGGGGCAAGCTCGCGGAACTGCTCGTGGGCGGCCTGCTCGGCCGCGGCCAGGCTGGCGGCGCTGTGGGTCACCCAGCCCGCGCCGTAGTGGTTCGCCATGTAGCTGGTGATCAGGCCGCCGCCGTCCGGCGACACCCATTCGAACTCGGAAGGGAACTGCATCCGCCGGTTGTCACCGACGGTGCGGTTCGGGCCCCACTGATGGAACGGGCCCCTGGCCCACGCCGACTCGGTCAGGCCCGCCGCGGCCATCAGGCCCGGGTAGGCGGGGTCGAGCCCGAACGCGTCGAGCATCCACGCCGTGCTCGGGTCGGCGCCGAGCACCTCCCGCTGGAAGGCCAGGCCGTAGATCGCGTTGCGGATCGTGGACTCGGCACTGGTCAGGTTGGTGTTCGGCTCGTTGTAGCTGCCGCCGACGATCTCGATCCGGCCCGCCTTGATGAACGAGAGCAGGTCCGCCCGGTCCTCGGGGTGGGCGTCGAAGTGCGGCTTGAGATAGTCGATCTCGGCCAGCACGAACTTGTAGTCAGGGTCGCGCCTGGCCTCGTCGAGGTGCAGCCGGACCAGCTCGAAGGCGGTCCTGGTGTCCGGCAGATGGCCGTCCGCATCGGGCAGGAAGATCCGGGACTCGGTGAACTGGCCCTGGGTGCTCCACCACACCGGGTCATAGTGGAAGTGACTCACCATCCACATGGTCCAGCCGGGCTCGGCGGTGGTGATCGTGGCCGCCCGCTCCGCCCGCAGCGCGGCGGCCGGGTTCTCGGCGATCGCGGTGACCTGTACCGGGCGGCCGGCCGCGTGCGGGGCGGCCACCTCGATGCCGACCTCGACCTCCAGCGGCTGGCCCGGCTCCGGCCCGGTGGCCACCGCCGGCTCCGGCGTGGTCACCGCGGGACCCTCGACCCGGACGGTGACCGGGCCGCCCGGCCCGGCACCGGGTCCTTCGCCGACGAGGGTCACGCGCACGATCGCCAGCGGCCGGGCCTCCGTGCCGCCGAACAGGTCAGTCGAGGTCACGTCGCCAATCCGCATGCTTTATCGTCGCACGAACCCTGGCCTCGGCCGAGCCCGCTTGTCAAAACAACTGTTTCGAGCGTATCGTTTCGAAACATGTCTTCCGAAGAAGGAGAACGCCCGGGGCAGCCCGCCTCCCCGGCTGCGGCGGACCGGCCGCATCTCGAGGTGACCGACCCGAAGATGATGCGGGCGCTCGCCCACCCGCTCCGGGTCGCGCTGATCGAGGCCATCGGCCGGGCCGACAGCCAGACGCTGACCGCCACCGAGGCCAGCGAGCTGCTCGGCGAGTCGCCCGCGAACTGCGCCTTTCACCTGCGCACCCTGGCCAAGTACGGGTTCCTCGATGAGGCGGGCGGCGGCCGCGGCCGGGAGCGCCCGTGGCGGCTCCGCTTCCGCGGCATCGAACTGGTCCCGCCGTGGCAGGACCCGGAAACCAGGCTCGCCGCCGAGGCGGCCGCGTCGGTCTGGATCGACCGGTGGCTGGCCCGGGCCAGGGACCGGCTGATGCGGGTACTCGGCTACCCGGCCCAGTGGCAGGAAGCGGCCATCGCCAGCCAGAAAGACCTGTACCTGACCGCCCAGGAGGCCAAGGACCTGGGCGAGGCCATGCACCGGCTGTTCAAGCCCTACGAGGCACGGCAGGACGACCCGTCGCTGCGGCCGGACGGCAGCCTGCACTACGAGGCGCTGTTCTTCGGCTACCCGCTCACCGAGCCCCCCGAGCCCTCCGACCCGGCCATCAGGAGAAGCTGACATGCGACGACTGCTTTCCGACCGCGATGCCCGGACCTACATCGCCGGGCAGAGCCTCTCCGTGATCGGCGACAGCGCCCTGTGGCTGGCCATGGGGATCTGGGTCAAGATCCTCACCGGCAGCAACAGCGCGGCCGGGCTGACCTTCTTCGCGTTCGTCTGCGGGAACATGGTCGCGCCGGTGTCCGGGATGATCGTCGACCGGCTGCGGCGCCGGCCGCTGCTGATCGCC
Organism: uncultured Actinomycetota bacterium; assembly: GCA_963729365.1. Taxonomy (GTDB): domain Bacteria; phylum Actinomycetota; class Actinomycetes; order Streptosporangiales; family Streptosporangiaceae; genus JASHPR01. The sequence continues at coordinate 183,405 of CAVSNQ010000022.1, read as the reverse complement.
GCGAACCTGGGCACCGCGGCGCTGGTGTGCCCGCTGCTGCTGGTGCACGGCCGGGGCCAGGTCTGGATCATCTACGCCGTCATGTTCGGCTACGGGGCCGCGAACACCCTGATCACAGCCGCGCAGACGGCGCTGCTTCCCCTGCTGGTCCCCGGCGACCTGCTCGGCGACGCGAACTCCGCGCTGCAGATCGCGTCGCAGGGCCTGCGCGTGATCACCCCGCTGCTCGGCGCCGGCCTGCTCGCCTGGGTGGGAGCGCAGCCGGTGATCCTGCTGGACGCGGGCACGTTCGTGGTCGCGGCCGGCACGGTGCTCGCGCTCGGGCTGCGCGAGCCACGCCCGCTCCGGGCGGCCGGGGGCCGCAGTGGCTGGCGTACCGAGCTCACCGCCGGGCTGCGGCACGTCGCGCGCACGCCCGCGCTGCGACGGCCGATGATCGCGTGCCTGATCGCGGTGAGCGCGTTCGGCTTCTTCGAGACCGTGCCGTTCGCGGTCGTCGCGCAGGGCCTGCACCGGAGCCCGGCGTTCCTCGGCGTCCTGATCAGCCTGCAGGGTCTTGGCGCGCTAGCGGGCGGCGCGCTCGCCGCTCCGGTCATGCGGCGCACCAGCGAGACCGCGCTGATCGCCGGCGGCCTCGCTGCCTGCGCGGCGGCCGCGCTGCTGCTGATCACGGCCGCGCTGCCGGTGGTGGGCATCGCCAGCGCGGCGCTTGGCCTGTGCATCGTCTGGATCAACGTGGGCGCGATCACCCTGATCCAGCGCCGTACCCCGGGTGGCCTGCTCGGCCGGGTCGACGCGGCGCTCGAATTCGCGATCGTGGTGCCGCAGGCGGCATCGATCGCGCTCGGCGCCGCGCTGATCGCCGTGGTGAACTACCGCATCCTGCTGCTCGCGATGGCCGCCGTGATCGCGTTCTCAGCCGGATACCTGGCCAGCGGGCGGGAAAAGAGTGACGGCCAGACCGCCGCGACCGCGTTGCAACAGGCAGATAGCATGCCGAGGGAGTCAGCGGGAACATTCTAGGGAGCAAGAACCCGCGGAGAGCGGAGCGTGAACTGCCGATGCCTGACGCCCCAGTGACGCTGAGGGACGTGGCGCTCCGTGCTGGCGTGCATCCGGCGACGGCCTCCCGCGCGCTCAACCCGGAGACCCGGATCCTGGTCAGCGAGGACACGGCCCGCCGGGTGCTGGACGCCGCGGAGGCCCTGGGCTACACCCCGAACCCGGTGGCCAGGAGCCTGCGGACCCGGCGCTCGCACACGGTCGGCGTGCTGATACCGGACCTGAACAACCCGCTGTTCCCGCCGATGGTCCGCGGCCTGGAGGACCGGCTCGCCGCCGCGGGCTACGTGGCGCTGATCGGCAATACCGATTCCGACGACAAGCGCGAGCGCATGGTCTTCGACCAGATGCGGGCCCGGCACGTGGACGGCCTGGTGCTGGCCACGGCGCGGCTGCACCATCCGCTACTGGCCGAGGCGTCCCGGGCCGAGATCCCGGTCGTGCTGATCAACCGCCTGGCGCAGGACTACAGCTTCCCTTCGGTGTCGGTCGACAACGAGCGCGGCGTGCGGATGGCGGTCAGCCACCTGGCCGGGCTCGGGCATCGCCGCATCGCCCACATCGCCGGCCCGCAGGAGATGTCCACCGGGCTCAGCCGCTACCGGGGGTTCGTCACGGCCATGGAGTCCAGCGGCCTGCCGGTCGACAGTGAGCTGGTCATCTTCGCCAAGGCGTTCTCGGTCGAGGAAGGGGCGCGGTGCAGCCGGCTGCTGCTCGAGCGGGGTGCAGGCTGCACGGCCATAGCCGCGGCCAACGACATGCTCGCGGTGGGCTGCTACTCGGCGCTGGACGACTCCGGGCTGAGCTGCCCGGAGGACATATCCGTGGTCGGTTTCAACGACATGCCGTTCATCGACCGGCTGCGGCCCCCGCTGACCACCATCCGGTTCCCGCACTACCAGGTCGGCACCGAGGCCGCGCAGCTGCTGCTGGAGCGGATCGCCGAGCACTCCGGACCGGTCAAGATCCTCTACCTGGCCCCCGAGCTCATCATCCGCGGATCCACGGCCCGGGTGCCGGCCGGCTGACGCGGCGGCCGGGCCGCTGACCGGCCTGGCCGGCTCACCGGCTCAGCTGGCGGGCCATCCAGTCCGCGCCGTAGGGCCGGTGCCGGTAGGACACGTTGGCGCAGCCGTGGCCGCCCTGCTCCAGCAGCAGGAACTCGGCCGGGCCCGCGGCCTCGTCGGCCAGCTGGCGGGCCTGCTGCCAACCGATGATGCGGTCGCGCTGCCCGGCCACGACCAGCAGTGGCGCGGTGATCCGCCCCGCGTGCCCGGCCAGGGTCAGCTCGCCCGCGCGGAGCCTGGCCTGCCCGGCGCTCGCCGATTTCGACCGGACCCGGAACGCGTCGCGGGTCAGCTCGGGCAGCTGGTCCCACGCCTCCCCGAAGCTGTACGGCCCGCACAGCGCGATGCAGGCCTTCGCCCGGCGGTCGCCGCTGGCCAGCCGGGGCGCGAAGTAGCCGCCCAGGCTCACTCCCCACAGCCCGATCCGGCCGGCGTCGATTCCCGGCATCGCGCTCACCGCGTCCAGGATGGCCGCGCCTGGCACCTCCCAGTCCGGCCGGATGGCCAGGTCGTACTCGGCCTCGCCCTGCCCGGGACCGTCCACGGAGAAGGTGGCCAGGCCGCGCTCGAGGAACACCTGCTCGGTCGGGCGGAATTCCTCCTTGGCCGAATCCAGCCCGGGGATCAGCACCACGACCGGGTGCGGGCCGGGGCCGTCCGGACGACGCAGGATCCCCGGGAGGATCGCGCCATCGAAATCAATTTCGACTCGCTCACCCGGCGGGCGCAGATGCGGCAGAGCGTCGGTCAGGCAGCGCACCGCCGCGCCATGGGCCTCGCGCAGCCGGGCGAGATCCTGCACGAACAGGAATTTCGCGAAGTGGTAATAGACGGCCGCCTGCGCCAGGTGGGTGCCGCAGGACAACCGCCGTCCCTCGGCGAGCGCCCGCCGGCCGAGGTCCTCATGCTCGGCCCCGGCGGCGCACCACGCTCCGCACCACTCGTCCCAGCTCGCGATCGCGGAAGTCACCCGGCTGAAGTCGGCCGGATCCACGCCGTTGGCCACGAAGCGGGCGGCCCAGTGCTCGATGGCCATCGTCACGCGCGGGTCCGCCACCGGTCCATTCTTGCATCCGATTGCGCCGCCCCCGGAGCCCGCCGGCGTCCATGATTCCGTTCAGGTAACCGCTTGGCGTCAGCCGTTGACAACCGGACGGCCGAGGGTCCACTCTCAATGATGCAAACGATTGTGACCGGTGGCAGGTGATGACATGGCAGATCAGCGCGGCGACCGCCGGCTCGGCTGGCTGGGGACCGGGCGCATGGGCACGGAGCTTGTCCGCCGGCTGCTATCCGGCGGCTGCGATGTCTCGGTCTACAACCGGACGCGGGCCAAGGCCCAGCCGCTCAGCGCGCTCGGGGCCAAGCTCGTCGACTCGGCCGCCGACCTGGCCCGCTGCGACATCGTCTTCACCACCGTCGGCACGTCCCAGGACCTGATCGACGCCGTGCTCGGGCCGGCCGGGCTGATGTCCGAGGTGGCGGCGCCGTCCATCCTGGTGGACTGCTCCACGATCTCGGCCGAGGCGTCCGCGCAGATCCGGCAGGAGGTAGCCGCCCGCGGCACCACGCTGCTCGCCGCGCCGGTGATGGGCAATCCCCGGGTGGCGCGGGCCGGCCTGATGACCCTGGCCGTCTCCGGCCCGCGCGCGGCGTTCGATGCCGCGGAGCCTTACCTGACCGTGCTCGGCGCGGGCGCGACGTACGTGGGCGAGGACGAGCTGGCCCGGATCGTGAAGCTCTGCCACAACCTGTTCCTGGGCACGGTGGCCCAGTCCATGGCGGAGATCACCATCCTGGCCGAGAAGAGCGGGGTTACCAGGCAGGCCTTCCTGGCCTGCATCAACTCCAGCGTGATGGGCTCGCTGTTCACGCGGTACAAGGCGCCGGCGTTCGTCAACCTCGACTTCACGCCCACGTTCACCGCCACGCTGCTGCGCAAGGACTTCGACCTCGGGCTGGCCGCCGCGCGGGAACGCGAGGTCCCGCTGCCCGTGGCCTCGCTCGTGCACCAGATCGTGCAGGGCCTGGTCGGCCGCGGTTACGGCGAGCAGGACTTCGCCGCGCTGCTCCGGCTCGAAGCCGAGTCGGCCGGACTCGACCTGATCAGTGAGAACGCGGAGGTATCCGACGGCCTGGAGCCGCCGGCCGATACGGGGACAGGACAGAACGGGGGACAGCACACCGGGGGGGAGACCAGGCCCTAGTCGGGCTCTTCACTTTGAAACCGGAAGGAGGACCGGGGATGAGATCTCACCACGCCCGGTTCCTGTCTCTCGGCGCGGCGGCCGTCCTGGCCGCCGCGCTCGCGGCCGGCTGCAGCAGTAGCAGCACGACCAGCAGCGGCGTCAAGCCGCCCATACTCATTGGTGCGTCGCTCTCGCTGACCGGCGACTTCTCCGCCGACGGCCAGGCGTACGAGCGCGGGTACGAGCTCTGGGCCCACGACGTGAACGCCAGCGGCGGGCTCCTCGGCCGCAAGGTGCAGCTCGTGATACTCAACGACAACAGCAGCCCGACCCAGGTTGACACCAACTACACGGACCTGATCACCGTTCACCACGTCGACCTGACCTTCGGCCCGTTCTCCTCGCTGCTCACCGCGCCCGCGGCCGAGGTGGCGCACCGGTACGGCTACGCGTTCGTGGAGGGCGCCGGCGGAGCCTCGCTCGTGTTCAGCGAGAAGCTGCCCAACGTCTTCGACGTGAGCCTGCCGGTCGCCAACGAGCTTGATCCGCTGGTCAACTGGATCAAGTCGATGCCCGCCAGCGAACGGCCCGCGACCGCCGCCTACCCGATGGCCGACGACCCGTTCGCCACCCCGCAGGTTCAGCTGGCCCAGAGCGAGCTGCAGCCGCTCGGGGTCAAGACCGTGTACTCCAAGATCTTCCCCGAGGAGGTCCCCGACTATAAGCCGAACGCCGACCTGGTCGCCGCGACCGGCGCCCAGATGGTCGTGCTCGGCTCCACCGACGTGCCCACCGTGGCGTCGTTCATGCAGGCGTTCGAGCAGCAGCACTACAATCCGAAGATCTTCATCGCCGCGGCCGGCCCGGACCAGGGCGCCGCATTCACCAGCGCGGTCGGCGTGGCCAACGCCACCGGGATGATGGTCCCCGACGCCTGGTACCCGGGCTACCCGAACGCGGCCAGCCAGGCCATGGTCAACGAGTACGTCGCCAAGTACGGCGGAAGCCCGTCCGACGTCAACGCCGACGTGGCCGAGGCGTACTCGGTGGGAGAGGTGACCGCGCAGGCCGTGAAGGCGACCGGCGGCACCGACGGCTCGAAGATCATCGCGTACCTGCACAGCGGCGTCACCCTGCAGAGCGTCCAGGGACCGGTGCAGTTCAACTCCCTCGGCGAGAACGTGAAGGCGATCGCCTTCATCTTCCAGTGGCAGGATGGGAAGTTCGTGCAGGTTCTCCCGGTCGCCGCGGCGGGCTCGGTTAAGATCATCAATCCCAAGCCGAACTGGTCAAGCTGAGCGGAGTGGCACGGAGCTGAGATGGGACGGCAGATCTACGAGGCCATCGTCGACGGGATACTCGGCGGAGGCATCTACGCGCTGATGGCCGTGGGCCTGACGCTGATCTTCGGCGTGCTCGACATCATCAACATTGCGCAGGGCATCCTGGTGGTGCTCGGTGCCTATCTCAGCTACGTGCTCTCCGTGCACCTGCACATCGACCTGTTCGTGGGGCTGCTGATCACGGTCCCGGTGATGTTCGTGATCGGCGTGGCGATCCAGTGGCTGTTCATGCGGCCGCTCCGCGGCCGGGACCGGACGTCGATGTCGCTGCTGGCCTCCTACGCGGTGGCGCTGATCATCGAGGGCATTCTCTACCGGGTCTTCGGGCCGGACTACGTGGTGCTGAACGCCTCGTACGTCACCTCGAGCGTGCACCTGTTCGGGTTCTACCTGCCGTACATCTACCTGTACGGCTTCGTCCTGGCCGTGGCCTGCGTGGCGGCGCTGTACCTGCTGCTGTACCGGACCCGGTTCGGCCGCAGCGTGCGCGCCACCATGCAGGACCAGATGGCGGCCCGGCTGATCGGGATCAACGTGAACCGGGTCGCGGCGGTGACGTTCGGGATCGGGGTGGCCGTCACCGCCGTGGGCGGCATGATGTTCGGCGCTACCAGCGGCGGCTTCAATCCCAACAGCGGCTACGACCTGATCTCCCGGCTGCTCGCGATCATCATCCTCGGCGGGCTCGGCAGCATCGGCGGCGCCCTGGCCGCCGCGGTGTTCATGACCACGGCCGAGGCCGTCGTGGACATCTGGTCGCCGGACTGGGCCGTGGTGGTGTTCTACGTGGCGCTCGTGCTGGTGCTGACGCTCCGCCCGTCGGGCCTGTTCGGCCGGCGCGCGGTGAGGGCGCAGTGAGCCAGCACCTGGCGCAGGCAGGCTGGCGGGGGGGCGGGATCCTGGCCGTCCTCGCGATCCTCGCCGTCTTCCCGCTGGTGCTGCAGAACGCAACGGTGACCAACATCGCGGTGGACACGCTGATCTTCGCCACGGCCGCCGTGGCCTGGAACATCTTCTCCGGGTACTCCGGCTACATCTCCCTGGGGCACGCGGTGTTCTTCGGCGCCGGGGCCTACACGGTCGGGATCGCCGCCCGGGCCTGGCAGCTGACCGGGGACACCGTCTTCTTCGCGCTGCTGCCGCTGGCCGCCGCCGTGGCGGGCGTGCTGGCGGTGCCGCTGGGGCTGATCGCGCTGCGGGTCAGGCGGCACACCTTCGTGGTGATCACGATCGCGTTCTTCTTCATCGCCCAGCTGACGGCCACCAACCTGTCGGTGACCGGCGGATCGAGCGGGATCCTCGCGCCGTCGCCGAACTGGGACGCCGCGACGTTCAACGACCCGTTCTACTACACCGCGTTGGCCCTGCTCATCGTCACGACCGCGGTGTCCTGGCTGATCCGGGGGTCGCGCTTCGGCCTGCAACTGCGGGCGATCAGGGACGACGAGGACCGGGCGGCGGGCCTCGGCGTCCGCGCGATGCCCGTGAAGCTGTCCGCGTTCGTGATCTCGGCGATCGTGACCGGCATGGCGGGCGGGCTCTGGTTCTACTTCATCGGCCAGGCCATACCCCAGTTCGCTTTCGACCCGCTGTTCGACCTGTCGGTGGTGGTGATGGCGTTCTTCGGCGGGCTCGGCACGATCACGGGACCGCTGCTCGGCGCCCTGATCATCGAGCCCGCCCAGCAGTACCTCACGCTGCAGTACACCAACGAGTACCTCAGCGAGATCCTGCTCGGGACCCTGTTCCTGGTGGTGATCCTGGCGCTACCGCGCGGGGTGATACCCACCGCCGCCGAGAAGATCGCCGCGCTGCGCGCGAGGCGCCGCGGAGCGCGCGCGCCGGCCGCCCGGGCCCCGGCGCCGGAGGCCGGGGCCGGGGCGCGCGAGGCCCCGGCCCCGGCGCGGGAGGCCGGGCCTTGACCGTCATGCTCCGAGCCGAGGGCGTGTCCAAGGCGTTCGGCGGCGTGCAGGCGCTGGAGGACTGCACCGTTGAGGTGGAGCAGGGCACCATCGCCGGCCTGATCGGCCCCAACGGCTCAGGAAAGACCACGCTGTTCAACATCATGACCGGCTACGAGCGGGTCGACTCCGGTCAGGTCTACCTCGGCGACAGGAAGATCACGAACCTGCTGCCGCAGCGCGTGTTCGCCCTCGGCATGGGCCGGACCTTCCAGCTCACCCGGATCTTTCCGCGGCTGACCGTGATGGAGAACATGCTCGTCGCCGCGCAGCACACCGCCGAGGGGCGGACCCGCAATCCGCTGGCCAGGGCGGGCGGGCGCGCGGACCGGCGGCGGGCCACCGAGCTGCTGGAGTTCGCGGGCATCGCCCGCCATGCCGGCGCGCTCGCCGACACGCTGTCCTACGGGCAGCGCAAGCTGCTCGAGCTGTCCTACGTGCTGGTGGCCGACCCCGCGATCGTGCTGCTCGACGAGGCCGGCCGGGGTGAACCCGTCGCTCATCAAGCACATCACCGAGCGGATCCGCGAGCTCAACGCGGCCGGCAAGACCTTCCTCATCGTGGAGCACAACATGGAGTTCGTGATGGGGCTGTGCGGGCACGTCTCAGTGCTCGACTACGGGACGGTCGTCGCGGCCGGGCCGCCGCAGATCATCAGGAGCGACCCGCGGGTGCTGGACGCCTATCTCGGCATCGCGGAGGAGGACGACGATGCCGACCGAGGGTGAGCCGGTGCTCGTCGTCGAGGGACTGGTCTCCGGTTACGGCGGCGGGGACGTGCTGCACGACGTGTCCATGACCGTGGCCGAGGGCGGGATCACCTGCGTCGTCGGGCCGAACGGGGCGGGCAAGTCCACCCTGCTCGCGACGATCAGCGGGCTGCTGCGGCCCCGGCGGGGCACCATCACGTTCCGCGGCGAGCCGCTGGCCGGCAAGAGCCCGCGGCAGATCCTCGACCTGGGCCTCGTGCACGTGCCGCAGAATCACAGCCTGTTCCGGGAGATGACGGTCCGGGAGAACATCGAGCTTGGCGGCTACATCATCAGGGACCGTTCCCTGCTCGCCCGCAGGCTCGCCGACATCGAGCAGGCCTTCCCGCAGGTCGCGGCGTGGGCACGGAAGAAGGCGGGCTCGCTGTCCGGCGGGGAGCAGCGGCTGGTGGAGTTCGCCCGCTGCCTGATGCTCGACCCGGCCCTGGTGATCCTCGACGAGCCGTCGATGGGCCTGTCGCCCAAGGTGCTCAGGTCCGTCTTTGACGCGGTCCGGATGATGAACGCGGGCGGCAAGACGATCCTGCTCGTGGAGCAGAACGCCCGGGCCGGCCTGCGGCTGTCCAGCCACGGCGTGGTCATGGAGAACGGGCGGGTGCGCCTGGCCGGAACCGGCCAGCAGGTCCTCGAGCATCCCGAGATAGGCGCGCTCTACCTCGGCGGGTCGTCCCGGGCCTGACCCGGCGCCCGGCCGGCCACGGCGAGCAGAGCCGGGCCCGCCAGCCGGTTCACCGTCCACTCGTCCATCGCGGCCGCGCCGAGCGAGGCGTAGAACCCGATGGCCGGCGCGTTCCAGTCCAGGACCGCCCATTCCAGCCGGGCGTAGCCGCGCTCGACGCAGATCCTGGCCAGCTCGGCGAGCAGCGCCGTGCCGAGCCCGTGCCCGCGGAGGGCCGGCGTCACGTACAGGTCCTCCAGGTAGATGCCGTGTCTGCCGGTCCAGGTCGAGTAGCTCAGGAACCACAGCGCGAACCCGGCCACCCGGCCGTCGTGGTCGGCGACGTGCGCAAACACCGCCGGCTGCGCGCAGAACAGGGACTGCCGCAGTTCGTCGGCGGTGACGACGACCTGGTCGAGCGATTTCTCGTAGTCGGCGAGCGCGCGGATCAGCCGGTGGATCTCGGCGACATCGCCGGGCCGGGCGGGCCTGATCACGGCTGCGCGCCCGGCACGGGAATCCGGTACCTAAGCCGGAACCTGTCCGCGGCGATCACGATGTCCCCGGCCTCGACCGGCTGGCCGGAGGCCAGGTGGACGCGCTCGATGACCAGCGCGGGCGCCCCGGCCGGCAGCCCGAGCGCGGCCGCCTCGGCGCGCAGCGACGGCCGGACCGACACCTCCTCGACGACCTGGTCCACGCGGATCCCGATCGAGGCCATCCGCTCGACTACCCCCCGGCCGGCCAGCGGGCCCTGTTCCGGCACCGCGACCGGGGTTCCCGCAGTGATCCGGTCGGGCTCGTAGCTCACCGCCAGCTGGACCGGCTCGGCGTCGGCGGTCAGCAGGTACCTGGTGCCCGTCACCCGGTCCACGCCGGGCCGCAGGCCGAGCCGCCGCGCGATGTGCGGCGGCGCGAGCAGATGGTCGGTCTGGTGCTCCCAGGCCAGCCGGCGCGCGGCCCCGGCGGCGGTCTCGTCCTGCGCCGCCTCGTCGAGGCCGAACGGTGAGCCGGGGAAGTGCGGCCGGTCGTGATCCAGGTAGCTGAGGGCCGGCCGCCTGCGCACGTAAGAGCCTGACCCGGTCCTGGCCTCGATGAGGCCCTCGGTCGCCAGGACCTGCAGGGCATGCTTGGCGGCGGTTTCCCCGACGCCGTAGTTGGCGATGATGGCGTTCCGGGACGGAACCCGCGCACCCGGCGGCAGCAAGCCGCCGCGGATCCGCTCACGGAGGTCCTCAAGCACGCGGAGATACACCGGGTCGGTAGGGGCGCTCATGGTAGACGTCTAGTCCTCCTGGCACAGACCCGAAGGCACGACGCCATTGTCGCGGAAGCCGTGGGCAAGCTGTGGCCCAAGTGAAGTCTTGTGACCACATCTTGTCCTGGCCCGGCCGCCGGACAGGCTCAGCCGCCCGAACCGTGCCCGGCGGCAGGCGGGGGGACGTCGAGCGCCGGGTTCCGGTCGAAGAAGCCGGTTGGCTTCAGCGCGAACCCGCACCGGGCCACCGGCATCACCGGCCAGTCTTCCGGCCGCGGGAAGTGCGTCGGCCCGAACGTGTGCCACAGCACGACGTCGGCGCCGTCGATGTCCCGGTCGCCGGCGATGAACGCGGGCAGCCCCGCCCCGCCCGGGTGCTGGTTGACGAAGTCCCCGGCCGGGTAGCGCTGCGCCGGGTCGTACCTGGTCACCCACAGGTGGCTGGTGGCGAACCAGGCCCGCGCGGCCACCGGCGAGCTCGGGTCGGCCAGCAGCACCGGAGCCGCCTCCGGGTACAACGTGTAGCTGGTCGGCCGGCCGTACCGGTTGACCTTCTCGGTGCTGACCACCCGCCAGGTCCGGGCCCGCGCGGTGTCGCACTGGCGCACGGCCTGCGCCTCGCTGCGCAGCCGGGTCACGGTCCGGGCGATGGCGTTGCCGAACGGATTGTCCGGGCCGGCCGGCAGCCCGTGCAGGTCCACCTCGTCGACCGCGTTGGCCGGGCCGTCCACGGTCATGTCCAGCCGCGCGCTGAACAGGTGCTGGTGCACCGGCCCGCCCAGGCCGGGAGCGACCTCGGCCGCGTGCGGGTCGTCGCCGCCCGGATAGGCGGACGTGAACAGCGCGCCGGTCATCTTGATCTCGTGCTCGATCGTGCCGTCCAGGTAGAAGTACCAGTAGAAGCCGTAGTCATAGTTGCCGACCGTGGCCCAGGACGAGACGACCAGGCGGCGCTGGCGGCGGGTCTGCGCCGAGCCGTTGAAGATGTCGGTGTGCTTCCAGAGGATGCCGAAGTCCTCCTCGTGGATGCAGACCGCGTTGCGGATCACCTGCGGGGCGCCGAAGTCGTCGGTCAGCGTCGCGTCCAGGTACGCGATCTCGCCGAGGCAGTCGCAGCCGCGCTCCAGCGAGTTCGTCCACTTGCCGAGCAGGTACTCGCCGCAGTCGAAGTACGTCTGCCAGTACCGGAACCGCGGGTCGCCGTACGGCACGACCAGCTCCGGGATGGACGCCCGGTAGATGACCGGCCGGCCGTCCAGGCTGATCTGGCGCAGGATCAGGCCCTCCCGGGCGTCGAAGCCGACCTGCAGGGACCAGCCCTGCCAGCGCAGCTGGTAGCCGTCCAGGGTGAAGCTCGGCCCCTCCGGCTGGGTGATCTCGATCGGCCGCAGGCCCTCGCGCAGCGGGCCGCGCACCGCCGGGTCGTCGTAGTCGCCGGACTCCTCGGGCACCGGCCGCTCGAACTCGTCGACGATCTTGAACACCTTGCGCTCGATCAGGTCGACGTACGCCGCGATCCCGTCCACCGGGTGCGCCCAGATGTAGTCGTGCTCCCGCTCCTGGCGGAACGCCAGCACCCGGACGAACCGGCGGTGGTCGTCGCCCTGGCCGAACGCCCCGGCCGTCTGCGGGCAGGCCCGGATCTTGGAGACGTCGGTCAGGCCGCGCCTGGCCATCGCGGCCCGCCAGCCCGGGTCGGCGCGGACCACGTCCTCGACCACGCCGAATTCCTCGTTGAAGATCGGCACCTGGCCGTCGGCGGCCGGGTCGAGCACCCGGCGCGACACCACCCGTCCCGCGCCGAGTGACACGACCACGTCGGCCGACCCGCCGGTCGCCACGTCGATCAGGAACGCCCGCAGCCGCCGGTCAGGGCGCCCGGCCAGCACCTCGTCCTTGAGCGGCTCGTCCAGGCCGTAGTAGGCGAACCGGGCCGTGTCGCCGAGCAGGCCGGCCGCGGCCAGGATCTGCCGCCCGGCCAGGAACTCGGCCCCGGTCGCCGGGTCCAGCGGATGCGCGGGCCCCCCGGGCGCCTCGGCCGGCCGGACCTCGGTGTCTGTCATCGGAACCCCCAAGACTTCCTGTTACGCCACGCCTCCGCCCGGTCCGGCTCCGCCGCGGCGGGCCAGGGCAGCGGGCTATTCGTCGGCGACGATCGAGCCGACCCGGTCACCCAGCCCGGGGTCGCGCCTGACCAGCCAGATGGAGTAGAGGATGGACACCACGATGAGGCCCAGCCCCACCCACGGGAACCAGTCGTACGGCTGAATGGCGGGGCTGGGATTGAACAGGTAGTAGATGGGGATGGCGATCGCGACCACGCCGAGGGCCGGCAGCACGACGTGCTTGACCACGTGGAACTCCTGCGGCCGGTACTTGCGGTAGTAGAACGGCAGCGCCACGTTGGCCGCGGCGTACACGAACAGGATCAGGATCGTGCCCATCGTGCTGGATTCGAAGAAGAAGTTCAGCGCGCTCAGGCTGTTGCCGGTCCCGCCGATCCAGTGGCCGAGCGCCCAGCCCAGGGTAATGGCCGATGCGATGCCGACAAAGGCGATGATGGCGTGGACCGGCGTCCGACGGACCGGGTTGACCCGGCCGATCCAGCTCGGCAGCAGGCCTTCGCGCCCGGCGTTGAAGATCAGCCGGCACTGGGAGTTCACCGCGGCGATGAGCACGCCCAGGGTGGAGGTCAGCCCGGCCAGGTACGCGATGAAGGTCAGCCAGGTCGCGACGCTGTGGGCGACGGCGATGAACGGGATGGGGGGGGCCGTGAGCGCCGTGACGTTGTAGTGGAAGCCGGTGACCGTGGCGTAGGAGAGCAGCAGGTACGTGAAGGCCATGAGGGCGATCGACAGGAACACGGCCCGGGGCACGTTGCGCCGCGGGTTGTTGGTCTCCTCGGCCAGCGCCGCCGAGTTCTCCCAGCCGATGAACAGGTAGATGGCCAGCGGGAAGGCGACGCCCAGGCCGCTGAAGCCGTTGAGGACGTGGCTGGGCTGGAACGGCACGGAGCTGAGGTGGCCGCCGTTCTTTATCAGCACGGCGATGGACACGACCAGCAGCACCACCAGCTCGAATGCGAAGAAGAAGCCGGCCAGCCTGGTCGACACGGCCACACCGCGGAACATCATCACCATCGCGCCGGCGGTGAAGAGGGCGGAGAAGATGATCCAGGGGATGTTCGTGCCCGTGTAGTACGCGATCATGATCGACAGGAACCCGCCGGAGATGACCAGCACCGACGAGATCGCGATGATGTAGCCGGCCCCGGCCACCAGCGCGGTGGTCACCGCGCTGGTGCCGCCGAAGGTCTTGCCGACGAAGGTGATGAAGCCGCCGGTCGACGGCTGCGCCCGGGAGAACTGCGACAGCGTGTTGCCGAGCAGGGCGATGGCGACGGCGGCGACGAGCACGACCAGCGGCGAGGCGAGGCCAGCAAAGAGCACGATCCCCGCGAAGCCGAAGTAGAAGCTGTAGGCCGGGCCGATGTTGGCCATCGTCGAGGCGGAGATGTCCACCAGGCCGAGGGCACCGCGGTGCAGCCGCTCCGGAGCTTCCGGCGCCTTGGTCTCCGAGAACGGAACGGACATGGCCACCCCTCGCCTCCGCCGCCGGAACAGCGGCACTGCCTGAATTGTGGGACGACGCGCACCATATGGGAAGAGCCGCGACCCACCCGTTACCGGCAGCAACAGCTAGCGGGCCGCTGAGCGCGGCACGGACGCGGTCAGCAAGCGTCCTCGGAATGCGCGCGGACAGCTGCCGGTCGACATGCTCGCCGCAATGGGTAAGGATCGGCGGGTGGAGGCGGATGGTCCCGTGAGCGCCGAGCTGATGGCCGATGTCGCGGCGGCGGTGAGCCGTCAAGCCGCTGCGGTGTCCAAGGATGTCTACGAGGTGATACTCCGGGAGATCCCGCAGCTGGGCGACGACAAGCCGCTGCTCGCCCTGCTTGCTTCGAGCGTCGACAGCAATGTCAGCACCTGCCTGCAGATAATGCAGCACCAGATCGACCTGGCGGCCGTGCAGGCCCCGGCCGCGGCGGTGGAATACGCACGCCGGCTGGCGCAGCACGGTGCGCCGCTGCCCGCGCTGCTGCGCGCCTACCGGGTCGGGCACGCGTGCTTCGCCGAGTGGCTGCTCACCGAGCTGGCTCAGCAATCCGGTGACGCAGAGCTGATAAGCGCCACCACGCTGGGCATCTCCAAAATAGTCGCTGGTTACATTGACCAGGCATCCGAAGAGATGGTCGCGGCCTATACCGACGAAAGGGAGAACTGGCTGCGGAACCGGAACGCCGCGCGGACCGCCCGGATCCGCCGCCTTCTGGCGGGTGAGCGGGTCGATGTGGCCGGCGCGGAGGCCATCCTCGGCTACCGGCTGCGCCAGTACCACGTGGGCCTGGTGTGCTGGGCGGGCGACGGCGCGGTCACCGCCGACGAGATCACCCGGCTCGAGCGGGCCGTCCGCCACGTCGGGACGCAGGCGGCCTGCTCGGGCGATCCTTTCTTCCTGCCCCGTGACGAATCGAGCGCATGGGCATGGCTGCCGCTGGGGATCCGGGACACATTCGCCTGTGCCGCGGCCATCACGGCGGACCTCGACGGCGACATCCATTTCGCCTTCGGGGACGCGGCGAAGGGCACGGCGGGGTTTTGCCTGACCCACCAGGAGGCCATTGCCGCCCAGGCGGTCGCGCTCGCGAACGGACCTCCCGCGCCGCGGGCGGTGGCGTTCAGCGAGGTCGCGCCCGTGGCGATGATGCTCGGTGATTCCGACCTGCTGCGAGCCTGGGTACTCAGTACCCTGGCCGGCCTGGCCACCGACGACGAGCACCACGCTCGGCTGCGCGACACACTGCTGCTGTTCCTGCAAACCGGGGGCAGCTACAAGACGACCGCCGAACAACTGATGCTGCACAAGAATACGGTCCAGTACCGGATCCGCAGGGCAGAGGAGAGTCTCGGCCGGCCGGTGGGCGGTAACCGCCACAACGTCGAACTCGCGCTCCAGGCCAGCCACTGGCTCGGCTCGTCCGTGCTCCAGCCGGCCGCCGCGGGCCATAATCGGGAGCGCGGGCGCTGAGGGTGGCGCGCAAGGTCTTGCACGTTGCGCTCAACGGCGTCACCGGGCGGATGGGCTACCGCCAGCACCTGGTCCGGTCCCTGCTCAGCATCCGCGAGCAGGGCGGCGTGCCGCTGGCCGGCGGCGGGACCGTGTACCCCGAGCCGGTGCTCGTCGGCCGCAGCGAGGCACGGCTGCGCGAGATCGCCGAGCGGCACGGCCTGCGGCGCTGGTCGACCAGCCTGGCTGAGGTGCTGGCCGACCCGGAGGTCGAGGCGTACTTCGACACACAGGTCACCAGCGCGCGCGTGACCAGCCTGAGCCAGGCGATCGCCGCCGGCAAGCACGTGTACACCGAGAAGCCGGTGGCCGACTCGCTCGACGGCGCGACAGCGCTGGCCCGCGCGGCGCGCGAAGCCGGGGTCATCAACGGCGTGGTGCAGGACAAGCTGTTCCTGCCCGGAGTGATCAAGCTGCGACGGCTGGTGCGGGAGGGGTTCTTCGGCCGGGTGCTGTCCGCGCGGCTGGAGTTCGGCTACTGGGTCTTCGAGGGCAACGGGCTCCCCGCGCAGCGGCCGTCGTGGAACTACCGGGCGGAAGACGGCGGCGGGATCGTCCTTGACATGTTCCCGCACTGGCACTACCTGCTGGAAGACCTGTTCGGCCCGGTCACCGCGGTGTACGCGCGGCAGGTGACGCACGTCCCGCAGCGCTGGGACGAGTCCGGTGCTCGCTACGACGTCACCGCCGGTGACGCGGCCTACGCGGTGCTGGAGTTCGCTGACGGCGTGACCGCCTCCGTCAACTCGTCCTGGGCGGTCCGGGTGAACCGCCGGGAACTGCTCGAGCTTCAGGTGGACGGGACCCACGGCAGCGCGGTAGCCGGGCTGCGCCACTGCGCGGCGCAGCACCGGGTCGCCGCCCCGCGGGCGGTATGGAACCCGGACCTGCCGGACCCGGTCGACTACCTGGCGCAGTGGACCGACGTCCCGGACAACGCCGAGTTCGACAACGGGTTCAAGGTGCAGTGGGAGCAGTTCCTGCGCGCCGTGGCCGAGGGCACGCCGCTGCCCTGGGACCTGGCCGAGGGGGCCAGGGGAGTGCAGCTCGCCGAGCTGGCGCTGCGGTCCTCGGCCGAGGGCCGCCGGGTCGACGTCCCGCCGCTGGCGGTGTCATGAAGGGGGGCGGTGGGGGCGGGAACCGGCCCGGCCCGGCCGGGCGGGCGGCCGGGATGAGCGCCACGATCCGGCTGCCCGGGCGCGCCCGGCCGCTGCTCGTCGCCGATCCCGGCTGGGAACGCGGTTATCCGCCGCCGGTGTCGCGCAGCGTCTACGCGGCGGCGCACGTCGCGGCGAC
This sequence comes from uncultured Actinomycetota bacterium, assembly GCA_963729365.1. Lineage (GTDB taxonomy): Bacteria > Actinomycetota > Actinomycetes > Streptosporangiales > Streptosporangiaceae > JASHPR01. The sequence continues at coordinate 166,673 of CAVSNQ010000022.1, read as the reverse complement.
GCCGGGCGGCGAGATCGACTGGGAGTCCACGATCGGCTTCAGGGACTTCCTGTGGGACTACGGGTTCGGGGTTGCGGAGGCCATGGACACCGCACAGCGCGGCATGGGCCTGTCCTGGGCGCATGCGCGGGAGCTGATCGTCCGGTCGGCGGCCAGGGCCGCCGAGCGCGGCAGCGCGATCGCCTGCGGGGCAGGCACCGACCAGCTGCCGCCGGGCCGGCATCCGCTGCCGGACGTGGTCAAGGCGTACCAGGAGCAGCTGGAGCTGGTGCAGTCCGCCGGGGCGGACGTGATCCTGATGGCGAGCCGGGCCCTGGCGGCGAGCGCCCGGTCCGGCCGGGACTACCTGGACGTCTACCTGCACCTGGTGCGGCAGGCCGACCGGCCGGTGATCCTGCACTGGCTGGGGGACGCGTTCGACCCGGCGCTGGCCGGCTACTGGGGCGCCGCTGACTTCGAGGCGGCGGCCGGGCTGGTGATCCGGCTGGCCGAGCGCGCGGACGGCAAGGTCGGCGGCGTCAAGCTGTCGGTGCTGGACGCCGGGCAGGAGATCGCGCTGCGGCGGCGGCTTCCGCCCGGCGTCCGGCTCTACACCGGCGATGACTTCCACTATGACGAGCTGATCCGCGGTGACGCGCCGAATGACACTGCCGCCGGGCACAGCGACGCGCTCCTCGGGGCGTTCGCCGCGGTCACCGGGCCGGCCGCCGCGGCCCTGCATGCCCTGGACGCCGGGGATCTGGCCGGCTACCAGGCAGCCATCGGCCCCACCATGCCGCTGAGCCGGACGATCTTCGAGGAACCCACGTACCACTACAAGGTCGGCGTCGCGTTCCTGGCCTGGCTCAACGGGCTGCAGCCGCACTTCGCGATGCTCGGCGGCCTGCAGCGGCAGCGCACCCCGGTGCATCTCACGCGGGTCTTCGAGCTCGCGGCCCGGGCGGGCGCGCTGCTGCGGCCCGAGCTGGCCGTCGCGCGGATGGCCGAGTACCTGGCGGCGGTGCGGCCGTGACCGCCAGAGCCGGACCGGCAGCGGGAGGCGGGCTGCGCGGGCTCTCGCTCAACCAGGCCACGGTGCGGAGCCTGAGCCTGGACCACGCCGTGGACCTGTGCCTGCGGCACGAGATCCCGGCCATCGGCCTGTGGCGTGACAAGGTGGCCGACGTGGGCCTGGCCCGGGCCGCCGCGGCCGTCCGCGGCGCTGGCCTGCACGTCTCCAGCCTGTGCCGGGGCGGGTTCTTCACCCGCGCCGACCCCGGTGCCCGCGCGGCCGCGGCGGCCGACAACCGCGCGGCGGTCGCCGAGGCGGCCGAGCTCGAGGCGGACGCGCTGGTCCTGGTCAGCGGCGGGCTCGTCCCGGGCAGCCGGGATCTCGGGCTGGCCCGCCGGATGGTCACCGACGCGGTCGCCGAGCTCGTCCCGGTCGCCCAGCGGCTGGGCGTCAGGCTCGGGGTCGAGGCCCTGCACCCCATGTTCTGCGCGGACCGGTGCGTGCTGTCCCGGCTCGGCGACGCGGTCGACCTGGCCCTGCTGTTCCCGGCCGAAGCGGTCGGCGTGGTGGTCGACACCTACCACGTGTGGTGGGACGCTCAGCTCGCGGCCGAGATCGGCCGCGCCCGGGGCCGGATCGCCGCGTTCCAGCTCGCCGACTGGGTCCTGCCGCTGCCCGCCGACCCGCTGCTCGGCCGCGGCCACCTCGGCGACGGGTATATCGACCTGGCGCAGATCACGGCCCAGGTCCTGGCCGCTGACTATCACGGCTACGCGGAGGTCGAGATCTTCAGTCAGGAGATCTGGGACGCCCCGCCCGACGAGACGGCCGCCACCGTCCGGCACCGGTTCGGCGAGCTGACCGGCCGCTGAGCCTCACCCGCTGCCCTCCTCGAGCAGCAGGTGGTACCCGTTCGGGGTGCGGGCATGCAGCACCCGGTACTGCCAGTCCGCCGCCGGGGACATCAGCTCTTCCCGGAACGGGACGCCGGCCTCGGCCAGGGCCTTCTTGGCCAGCTCAATGTCGGAGACGCCGAGCTGCCAGGTCAGGACGTGATCCGGGGCGCCGAAGCGGAACCCGGGCCGGCGCTCGATGCCGAACTCGACCGACCCGTGGCCGAGGGAGGCAAAGTCCGGGTACTCGGGGCCCTCGTAGGTCACGTGGAAGCCCAGCCGGATGTAGAAGTCGCGTTCGGCCGCAAGGTCGCCGACGAACAGGATCGGAATGATCCGGCTGAACAATGCCGTCATAGTCGGGCATCGTAGCGACCCGGCCGACCTGGAGTGGCCGTGAGTTATCACGGGACTGCAACCTTTCTGCCCGGATGCGGCCTGCCAGGGGAAACTGGTGCTTTTCGCGACCAGTGTGGCGGCCGCTTACCCTTCCGAGCTGTTCGGCAAGCCGACCAGCCTGCCGTGGGGCCTGGACATCGCCCCGCAGTCCGTGCCGAGCCGGGATTAGCCACCCGGCGTGCCCCCCACCGGGCGGCGCCAGAACGGCGCCGCCCGGGTACCGGCCAACGCCGGCGGTTACTCAGCGCCGAAGTTCTTGATCTCCTCGTACTCCATCTCGGTGAGCTCGCGCGGCACGTCGTCCTTGGCCACCTTCTCGGTCTGCACGTAGTGCCGGATGCCGTCCACGATCTCGGGGTTGGCCAGCGTGGTCACGTCCCCGACGTCGGCGAAGTTGGAGACCGACGCGATCACCCGGCGCATGATCTTGCCCGACCTGGTCTTGGGCATGTCGGGCACGATCCACACGTTCTTCGGCCGGGCGATCTTGCCGATCTCGGTCTCGATCGCCTTGGTCACCTTGGCCTGCATCTCCGGGCCGGGCTCGAAGCCGGGCTTCAGCGAGACGTACACCTCCACGGCCCGGCCCCGGATGTCGTCGATCACCGGGACCGCGGCCGCCTCGGCGACCTCGCTCACGGTCAGCGCGGCCGACTCGATCTCCTTGGTGCCGAGCCGGTGCCCGGCCACGTTGATCACGTCATCGACGCGGCCGAGGATCCGGTAGTAGCCGTCCGCCGCGCGCACCGCGCCGTCACCGGCGAAGTACGGCCAGTCCTGCCAGTCCTGGCTGTCCGGGTTCCGGTTGTACTTGGCGTAGTAGGTCGACACGAACCGGTCGGGCTGGCCCCAGATGGTCTCGAAGATCCCCGGCCACGGGTTGCGGATGCAGATGTTGCCGGCCCGGCCGTCCGGGAGCTCGTCGCCGTCCTCGTCGTAGATGGCCGCGTAGATCCCGAGCGCCATGGGGCCGCAGCTGCCCGGCTTCATCGGCTTCAGGGCGGGCAGCGTGCTGCCGAGGAAGCCGCCGGTCTCGGTCTGCCACCAGGTGTCGACGATGACCGCCTCGCCCTTGCCCACCTCGGAGTGGTACCAGCGCCACACCTCGGGCTCGATCGGCTCGCCCACCGTGGTCATGTGCTTGAAGTGATAGTCGTACTTCTTCGGCTCCTCCGGGCCGATCTTGCGCAGCTGCCGGATGGCCGTCGGCGAGGTGTGGAAGATGTTCACCCCGAGCTTCTCGGCGATCCGCCAGGCAGGCCCGCGTCCGGGTAGTTGGGCACGCCCTCGTAGATCACCGTGGTGGTGCCGAGCGACAGCGGCCCGTAGACGATGTAGGAGTGCCCGGTGATCCAGCCGATGTCGGCCATGCACCAGTACACGTCGTCCGGGTGGATGTCCTGGTAGTACTTGGACGTGCCGGCCACGTAGGACATGTAGCCGCCGGTGCTGTGCTGGCAGCCCTTGGGGCGGCCGGTGGTGCCGCTGGTGTACATCAGGAACAGCGGCGCCTCGGCCGGCTGGGACACCGGGTCGACCGTCGCGCCCTGGTGGTTGGCCAGCAGCTCGTCCGCGAACACGTCCCGGCCTTCGGCCATCGGGGTCTCGGACGCGTACTGGCCGGGGCGGCGGCGCCACACCAGCACCTTGTCCACTTCCTGGCCCTGCTTGGCCGCTTCCGTGACCGCCTCGTCGGCCTTGACCTTGTGGTCGATGAGGTTGCCGGCCCGGTAGTAGCCGTCCATGGTGATCAGCACGCGGCTGCCCGAGTCCGCGATCCGGGTGCCGCAGGCGTTGCCGCTGAAGCCGCCGAACACCTGGGAGTGGATGACACCGAGCCGGGCGCAGGCCAGCATGGTGACCGGCAGCTCGGGAACCATCGGCATGTGCAGCGTCACCCGGTCACCGGTCTTCAGGCCCAGGTCGTCACGCAGCACCGCGGCGAATTCGTTGACCTGGCGCAGCAGCTCCGAATAGCTGATGTGCACGTGCTCGTCGTCCTCGAGCTCGGGCACGAAGATGATCGCGGTCTTGTCCGGGTTGGCAGCGGCGTGCCGGTCCACGCAGTTATAGGAGGCGTTCAGCTTGCCGCCGACGAACCACTTCCAGAACGGCGGGGTGCTGGTGTCCAGCGTGGTATGCCAGGGCTCGTCCCAAGTGAGCAGGTCGGCGTACTCCCTGAAGCATTCAGGAAAGTGGTCCTCGGTGAACCGGTCGTAGATGGCCGGGTCAGCGGCGTTGGCCTGATCGATGAACTTCTGCGGGGGATAGTAGTAATCCTCCTCGCGCCAGTGCACCGCGATCTGCGTCTCGGACACCTGTGTCTCGGGACTTTCTGTCATTCTCGTCCTCCAGCTATTAAATCCGGCAAAGCGGACAGAGCCGTCGTCGCCAACTAAGCGGAGGCTCAATCGTATCGCCGCGGGACAAGCGGGAACAGGCCGCCCGCGGCGCTGATCACAGCATGATCGCAGCAATCCGCGAGAGGTTGACATCGCAGCGATCGACGGTATGTTGCTGCGCAGTCCAGCACCGGGCCAGCCGGCCGGGGCGGTGAGCCGCCCCGACCGTGTTGTGTCAGGAGAGGTTCAGTTGAGCCTCTTGTGCCAGGCGCAGCAAGGAAGGGGGCTGCTCCTCAGGACCCGGCTGGGCGGGGGGTTGGACCCGGGAGGGGCCCGGGCACCCAGTAGACAACGGAGGGCGAGCCCGTTGCCGACGGGACGAACTCCGGTCCGAAGGGATGCCCGGGCCCTCTTCCCTGCTAGGGGTGATTACCCGGCGCCTACCTGGCGCCCGTGCCGATGTAACCCCTGGTTTCGGGATCGAATATCCTTTTCGACCGGCGGGCTTGCCCGCTTCCGGACCGCAGCCCAGCTGAGGCAGGAACATTGAGCGAAACCGACCGGCCGAGGGGCCCGCTGGGCCGCGTGGCCGTCATCATCCCGACCTACAACGAGCGCGAGAACCTGGAGTCGATCGCGGCCCGGGTGCGCGGCGCGGTCCCCGAAGCCGACCTGCTGGTGGTCGACGACAACAGCCCCGACGGCACCGGCGAGCTGGCCGACAAGCTGGCCGCGGGCGACCAGCAGGTCCACGTCCTGCACCGGCCGGGCAAGGCCGGGCTCGGGGCGGCCTACCTCGCCGGCTTCGGCTGGGCCCTGGGCGAGGGTTACAGCGCGATGGTCGAGATGGACGCGGACGGCTCGCATCAGCCCGAGGACCTGCCCAGGCTGCTGAGCGCCCTGGAGGGAGCCGACGCGGTCATCGGCTCGCGCTGGATCCGGGGCGGCACCGTGCGCAACTGGCCGAAGTCCAGGGAGTTCCTGTCCCGCGGCGCCAACACCTACGCCCGCCTGATGCTCCGCGTCCCGGTCCACGACGCCACGGCCGGCTTTCGCGCCTACCGGGCGGAGACGCTGCGCGCGATCGGCCTGGGCACCGTGGTGTCGCAGGGGTACTGCTTCCAGATCGACCTCACGCTGCGCGCGGTCAACGCGGGCCTCAGCGTCACCGAGGTGCCGATCACGTTCATCGACCGGACCAGGGGCGCGAGCAAGATGAGCCGGACCATCGTGATCGAGGCGTTCTGGCGAGTCACCCAGTGGGGCGTGGCCGGCCACGTCCGCCGGCGGCGCCCGGCCCAGCCGGGTCAGTAGGCGCCGCGGCGCCGGGTCAGGCGCTCTTGCGGTGGCGTGACGAATGCGCCGGAGGCTGCTCGCGCTCGCCCGCCCCGCGCTGGCCCCTGATCACCGCCAGCCGCTCGGCCAGCACCTCTTCCAGGTCGGCGACGCTGCGCCGCTCCATCAGCATGTCCCAGTGGCTGCGCGGCGGCTTCACCTTCTTGGGCGCGGGCAGGTCACCGGTGGCCGTGACCGCGGTCGCACCGCAGATCCGGCACTCCCAGTTGACCGGGATTTCCGCCTCGGCAGCGAACGGCACGGTGAAGCGGTGGCCCTTCGGGCAATCGAAGGCCACCTCCTGACGCGGGGCCAGATCGGTGTTACGGTCGTTCTCATAGCTCGTGGCTCCGAGCCGGGTGCCGCGTAGTGCGCGTTCGGCCATGGTTTGCTGCCTCCCAGGCGCTCAGCCGTTCCCTGATGACAACGGTGAGTACCCGGACAAGATTCCCGCCCGCCAGGTATTCCAACCCGCGCAGGCAGTGCGGATTGCAGAAACCGGCTATCCGGCGGGCCGGGGATGCCACTGGCCGCGGGCGGAAAGCACCTCCTTGAGGGCCTCCGTCTCGTCGGTCATGATGCCGTCGACTCCCAGGTCGAGCAGGTCAGTCATGATCTTCCGGTCGTTGACGGTCCACACGTGCACCTGCAGGCCGGCCGCGTGCGCCCGGCGCACGTACGGCTCGGTGGCGACGCGGATCGGGATCTGGGTGCAGCGGACCGACATCCGGCGCAGCCCCGCCGCCAGGACCCGGCGCGGCACGCACAGCCGCAGGGCTGCGACCCCGAGCGGGGAGGTGGCCATGCATACCGGCCTGGGCAGTGCCCGCCGGACCGCGCCGAGGCGGTGGCTCGAGAACGAGGTGACGCAGACCCGGTCCCAGGCGGCGGTCCGCCCGAGCACCTCGGCCAGCGGCCGCACCGCGGGCTCGTCCTTCACGTCGATGTTGAACCGCGCCTCGGGCCAGGCGCCGAGCAGGTCCTCGAGCAGCGGGATCGGCTCCGTCCCCCCGATCCGCGCGGCCTTGACCTCGCTGTGCGGCAGCTCGGAGATCCGCCCGGCCCGGTCGGTGAGCCGGTCCAGGGTCCGGTCGTGAAACGCGACCAGCACGCCGTCCGCGGTCGCGTGCACGTCGGTCTCCAGGTAGGAGTAGCCCAGCGCAATCGCATGCTCGAACGCGCGCCAGGAATTCTCCGGACAATGCGCGGCACCGCCGCGGTGCGCGAACGCGAGGGGGCGCGGCAGGTCCAGGAAGTCACGCACAGCACTCAGTATGCAGATCGCGCGGGGCGGCCGGTCAGCCGTGCTGCCATTCTCGCCGCCGGGCCTCGGCCAGGGAGATCGCCGCGGCCGCGGCCACGTTCAGCGAGCCGACCCGGCCGAGCTGCGGTATATAGGCGACCGCGTCGGCGGCGGCCAGCAGCGCCGCCGAGCAGCCGTGGTCCTCGTTGCCCAGCGCCAGGCAGACGTCGCCGCCCAGCGGTGCCTCGTGCAGCGGCACCGCGCCGGCGGCCAGCTCGATCGCGATAACCCGCAGTCCGGCGGCCTTCGCCGCGGCCGCCGCCCGGCCCGCGTCGGGCTCGCGCTCGAACGTGACCAGGCGGACGGTGCCCAGGGCGGTCTTGCGCGCCTGAGGATGGTCGGGCGGGGCGGTGTCACCGCACAGCCAGATCCGGTCGGCGCCGAACGCCGCGGCGGTCCTGATGATCGATCCGACATTGAACGGCTGGCCGACCGAGTCGAGCAGCAATCCGACCCTGGCCTGGGTGAGCTGGCGCCAGGACCGGTTCAGCCGCTTGACGTCCGTGGGCCCCAGTTGCCTCGGCCCGGGCGGCGCGGCGCCCTGACCCGGCTGGCGCCGGCCCGGCGCGGTCACCGGCCCGCCCCGGCCGCGCGGGCCACCCGCAGCACCCGGTACCCGGACCGCGCGGCGGTGCGCTCGGCGGGCCAGCCTGCACTGTCCAGCCAGCGCTGCAGTGAGTCGGACCCCAGGTTGCGCTGAATCACCAGGTAAGCCGCGCCGCCCGGCGCGAGGCGAGCCAGCCACGTCCCGAGCAGCGCGTGCAGCGCGGCCTTGCCGATCCGGATCGGGGGGTTGGACCAGATCAGCGCGAACGAGCCGGGCAGGGCCGGGTCATCGGGCGCGGCGCACCGGACATTCGGCAGGCCGGCCCGCTCGGCGTTCCTGGCGCACAGCTCCAGGGCCCGGGTGTTGACGTCGACCGCCCAGACCTGGGCGCCGGGGGACCGGGCGGCCAGCACCAGCGCGAGCGGCCCGTAGCCGCAGCCGAGGTCGAGCAGGTTCCCGGCGGCTGGCGGCGGCGGCGCGGTCTCCAGCAGCAGCCTGGTGCCGGGGTCGAGCCTGGACGGCGAGAACATCCCGGAGTCGGTGTCCAGCTCCAGGTGCAGGTCGGACGTGACGACGTGCACCGAACCCGGGCGCCGGCGAGCGGCCGGGCGCTCGGCGAAGTACTGCTGGCCCACGCGCTGACCGGCGGCCGTCAGCTGGGCCGCTGCTGCGCCGGGGCCGGCGGCGCGGCGTATGCTGCGGGGGCCACCCCCGCAGCGGCCAGCGCGGGGTTGATGTACCGGCGGGTCACCCAGCGCTCCACCACGAACGTGAGCACCGGGATCGTCCCGGCGAGGAGCACGAGCACCGTCTGCGGGCTGGCCAGCTTCATCCCCACCTGGCGGGTCATCAGGTACGCCGCGGCGAGGTAGATCAGGTAGAGGATCCCGTGCGTGGTGCCCACGTAGTTCACCACGACGAGGTCGTGCGCGAAAATCTGCAGCGGGATCCCGACGAAGCACAGGACTATCAGCACCACGCCGGTCACGTAGGCCATGATCCGGTACCGGCGCACCGCCGTGACCAGTGCATCTGCACGCACCGTCCTGCCTCCTCGATACTGTCGCGACTGTCACGCGCCGCGGGGGGCCTGGCCGCCGCGTTGTGCGCTATCCAACGGGCCTGTGCTGGCTACCGCAGGCCATGCCACCGGCCGTGTCCCTTCACCTGCTGATTCAGGCGGGTCAGGTAGGCATTGTAGGCAGCCAGCTCCGGATCGTCCGCTTCCCCGGCCGCCCCGGTAGCGCGGGCATCCGGCCCGCCAGCACTGCCGTCCAGGCCCACGGCGGCGCCGGCGCCGACCGGAAGCTCGACGTCCTCAGCCTCGCCCGGGTCGGCGTGCGGCCTGAACTCATCCCGGATGGTCTTCACCCAGAAGACCACCCCGAACACCGCGAAAATCGGCCACTCGAAGGTATAGGCCCAGCTCAGGGCGTTGCCGGATTCAGCCCGATGGAACTGCCAGTCGCCCAGCCACAGCATTCCGATCGTGGCCACCACCGCGAATGCATGCCAGCCCAGCCACCTCGGGGTGATCAGGAAGAACCACCGCGGCCTAGCCCGAACGCTGGACATGAACAGAGCCTAGCGCCGCGCGGCCGCGGACCGGTGCAGCGGATATGCCGCCGGTGCCAGACTTGCCCCGCCAGGCCGCCCGGGTGAGTCGCCACACCACGTCGGTGCCAGACTCGCCGGCGGTCTGCGGGCCGCCGGGATCGGGACGGGAGCGGACGATCCGGGCAACCCGAACTCCGCCGCGCCAGCTCCCGGCCGTCCGGTAACCGGGCCGCCCGCGAGTCACTGCCGGGGACGCTCGCCTGGTCAGCGATAATCGGAGCCATGTCTCTTGCAGAACTTCTCTCCGGACGCGGCGGGCTCGCCGGGCGCCTCCCGCAGCGGCTGGAGGAACTGCGCGGGCCGGCCAAGGGGGTCGTCGTGCTGCCGAGGCACCTGTCGTGGCCGGGCATGCGCGAGTTCGACGTGACCGACGACAGCATCCGCCGCAGCATGTACGGCGTCGTGCTGACCCAGGGCAGGCGCAACGACGTCGCGCGCTTCCTCAACGCCCGGCTGCTGACCGAGGACTGGCCGCTGATCCGGTCATCGCTGGATCCCAAGCTGCGCCGGTGGTGCGAGCGCCGGTTCGCGCTGCACGGCTCGCCGGACGTCCAGGAACGGCACGGATAGGCGCGGACGGACCCCGCCGCACTGGCCAGCGGACCAGCGAGCCTCAGCGGCCCGGGTTGTGCGAGGGTAGACGCATGCGGAAATACGTCATCATGGGGGTACAGGGCAGCGGTAAGGGCACGCACGCCGCGATGCTCGCGGCCGACCTGGATCTGGTGAACATCGGCGTGGGCGACATCCTGCGCTGGAACGTGCAGCACCACACCAAGCTCGGCGCCCAGGTCAGGCGCACCATGGCGGCGGGCCAGCTGGTCGGCGACGACGTGATCGAGGGCCTCGTGCAGGAGCGGCTGACCCAGCACGACTGGAACTATGGCTTCATCATCGACGGATTCCCGCGCAGCGAGCGCCAGGCGGAGTTCTTCCTTGAGAGCTACGACATCGACGGCGTGATCTATCTCGACCTGCCCGACAGCGAGGTCCGGCGGCGGGTCATGGCCCGGCGGCTCTGCGCGGGCTGCGGCATGGACTACAGCCTGATCGACAACAGCCCGCGGGAGGACGGCCGCTGCGACGCCTGCCAGGGTGAGCTGGTCACCAGGGAGGACGACACCGAGGAAGCCCTCGCCGTCCGGCTCGCCGAGTACCACGAGAAGACCGACCCCGTGCTCGACATCTTCCGCAGGAAGGAGTACGTGGTCACGGTCGATTCCCGGCCGCCCAAGGACCAGGTGCAGCAGACCATCCGCGCCCGCCTCGGCCTGCCCGCGTATCACCCGGCCCGGCAGGCGACCGGCTGACGCCGATGCGCGTCGTCGTGGCGCCCGATTCGCTGAAGGGCAGCATCGGGGCGAGTGCGGCCGCGGCGGCGCTCGCCGAGGGCTGGCGCGGCGCCCGGCCCGGTGACGATCTGGTGTGCCTGCCGCTCGCCGACGGCGGTGAGGGCACGCTGCAGGTTCTCGCCGCGACCGACACGGCGGCCCGCTGGCACCTGGTTCGGGTAACCGGCCCGGACGGGCGGGCGGTAATGAGTTCCTGGCTGGAGCTCCGCGACGCCACGGGGTACGTCGAGCTCGCCCAGGCCAGCGGCCTGCCGCTGATGGCGGCGCTCGATCCGCTCGGCGCGCAGACCGCCGGAACCGGAGAGCTGATCGCCGAGGCGATCGGCGCGGGCGCGAGGCGGATCGTGATCGCCCTCGGTGGATCGGCGTCCACCGACGGCGGAACGGGTGCCCTGGCCGTCCTGGGCGCCCGTTTCCTGGACGGCGCAGGTCAGGAACTGCCGGGCGGCGGGGGAGCGCTGCGCGATCTGGCCGTGGCCGACCTGACCGGGCTCCGGCCTCCGCCGGCCGGCGGGGTGACCTGCCTGGCCGACGTGCGGGCCCCGCTGCTCGGGCCGTGCGGCGCCGCCGCCGTGTTCGGCCCGCAGAAGGGTGCCGACGCGGCGCAGGTCGCGATCCTTGAGGCGGGCCTCAGCCGCCTCGCGCTCGTGCTCGGCGGCGATCCTGGTGCCCAGGGAGCCGGGGCCGCGGGCGGCGCAGGCTACGGCTTCGCCGCCGCCTGGGGTGCCGACATCACGCCCGGGGCCGCGGAGATTTGCCGCGCCGCCGGCCTCGATCAGCAGCTCGGCCGCGCTGACCTGGTGCTGACCGGCGAGGGCGGCTACGACGCCACATCAAGCGACGGCAAGATCACCGGCACCGTGCTGGCCGCGGCGGCGCGGGCGGGCGTTCCCGCGGCGCTCGTCGCCGGGGTCATCGCGGCCGGCCCTCCGCCGCCGGATGTCGTGGCGGCCGTGGCCCTGGCTGACCTGGCCGGCGGTGCCGCGGAGGCGATGGCCAGCCCGGAGCGATGGCTCCGGGCGGCCGGCCGGATGCTCGCGCTGGACCTCGGGACGGAGACGGCCCGGATGCCGCGCGGCCGGAAGCCGTAGCCTTGGCCCTGTGCGGGAAATCGCGGTCTTCAGCGGCAGCGCCCACCGAGGGCTGGCGGAAGAGATATGCGCACAGCTCGGCGTGCCGCTGCGCCCGGTCCGGTTGCGCCGGTTCGCCAACGACTGCCTTGAGGTGCAGCTGCAGTCCAACTGCCGGGAGCGGGACGTATTCCTGATCCAGCCCCTGTGCGCGCCGGTCCAGGAGCACCTGGTCGAGCTGATGCTCATGCTCGATGCCGCCCGGGGCGCATCCGCGGCGCGGGTCACGGCGGTGATCCCGCATTACGCCTATGCCCGGTCCGACAAGAAGGCCATGCCGCGGGTGTCGATCGGCGGCCGGCTGGTCGCCGACCTGCTGGTCACCGCGGGCGCGAGCCGCGTACTCACGATGACCCTGCACGCCCCCCAGGTACACGGGTTCTTCTCGGTTCCCGTCGACCACCTGCACGCGCTCCGCGAGATCGCGGGCCACTTCGGCGGCCAGGATCTCACCGGCGCGGTCGTGGTGTCGCCCGACCTCGGCAACGCCAAGCAGGCCTCGGTGCTGGCCCGGATGCTGGGCCTGCCGGTCGCGGCGGGCGCGAAGGAGCGGCACAGCGACTCCAGCGTGACGATCAGCTCGATCATCGGTGATGTGGCCGGCCGTGACGTGATCGTCCTTGACGACGAGATTGCCCGCGGCACTACGATCATGGAACTGCTCACGCGGCTGCGTGAGCACCGTGCCCGGTCGGTGCGCATCGCCTGTACCCACGCGCTGTTCTGCGATGGCGCGCTGAAGCGGATCGCCGCCCGGCCCGAGGTAATCGAGATCGTCTGCGGCAACACCGTGCCGATCGCCGAGAGCGAGCGCGATCCGAAGCTGCACGTGATCTCGCTCGCCCCCGCGCTCGCTGAGGCCATCCGCCGGATCCACGTGGGGGAATCGGTCAGCGCGCTATTCGACGCGAGCTCTTAGGGCGCCTGCTGGCCGGCGCGCGACGCCCACGCGGCGATCTGGGCACGCGAGCTGAAGCCCAGCTTGAGCAGGATGTTGGCGACGTGCCGGGCCGCGGTCGCCGGGCTGATGACCAGCTCCTCGCCGATGGCCTTGTTGCTGTGACCCCGGGCGATCAGCGCGACGATCTCCAGTTCGCGCGGGGTCAGCCCGCCCGGGGCGGCGGCGACCTTGGCACCGGGCCCGGAGAGCGTCACGGCAACGCTGTCGGCCGCGGGCCGCGGGGACGGGGCCGCCAGGGCGAGCTCGACCGCCGAGCTGGCGTCCAGGTTCGAGCCCTGCGCCCACAGCCGGCTGACGGCGTCTTCACCGAGGCCGCGCGCCGCGGCCAGGTAGCGTTCCTTCCAGGCTCCGGACCGCGCTGGCAGGCGGGCCGCCTCGCGCAGAGCGGCGGCGGCGGCGGCCAGCTGCACGGCCCGTTCCGGCCGCTCCTCCGCGACGGCGAGCGCGGCGAATGCCTCAAGCCCTCGTACCGTGCCGATGCGGTTCCCGATGGAACGGCTCAGCTCGATGCTCTTCGTCAGGTGCTGCCGGCCGAGCGCGGTCTCGCCCTGGTCCATCGCGATCCGGCCCAGGCCGGCCAGGCACCTCGCTATCTCCGGCCTGGCGTTGACCTGGCGCAGGATCGTCAGGGCCTCGTCGTAGCGCCGGTGCGCGCCGCTGGCGTCACCGGTCAGCCGGGCCAGGTCGGCCAGGCCAAGCAGCGTCCTGGCCACGCCCCACTGCTGGTCGATCTCGCGCATGATCGCAAGCGCGGCCTCGCCGAGCCGCTGGGCCTCGGCCAGATCGCCGCGCTGCCCGGCTGCGGCGGCCATGGTCCCGAGCGCGTACCCCTCGTTCCACAGGTCACCGGCCTTCCTGGCGATGGCGAGGGTCTCGTCCGCGCGAGCCGCAGCCTCGCCCACTCGCCCGGCGTGCAGCGCGACCTCGGTCAGCAAGTTGAGTCCGGTCGCCGTCCAGAAATCCTCGCCAGCCGCCCGGCAGAGCTCAAGGCCCTCGGCGGCGCGGGCCTGCGCTACCGCGTGGTCGCTGGCCAGCGCGAGCTGCGCGCGTCCGACCAGCGCCGCGCCGCGCACCGCGTCCCGCGCTGCCGGCGCGCCGAGCCCGAGGAAGGAGTCGAACCACTCCGAGCCCTCGGCGAAGGAGCCCCGCACGATCCAGACCGGCCCCATGGCCGTACAGTTCCGCAGCCCCGTCTCGGCATCGCCCTCGGCCAGGCAGCGGCTCAGCACCTGCCTCAGGTTGCCGACGTCGGCGTCAAACCGGCGGAAGGTCTCCACCGTCACCGACCAGGGGGCCCGGATCTGCGCCATCCCCACCCGCATCAGGCGTTCCGTCTCACGCAGCGAGTAATCACGCAGCCGACGCTGCAGCATTACCGCCTCGCCCGCTTCGGCCAGCCGTGAGGCCGCGTACTCCCGGATCGTGTCGAGCATCCGGTACCTGGTCTGGCCCTGAGCCGGCGTGTCGACCACGACGAGCGACTTGTCGGCCAGCGCGGCCAGCAGGTCGAGGACATCGGCGGCGGGCAGGTCGTCGCCGGAGCAGATCTGCTCGGCCATCTCCAGCGACCAGCCGGCGAAGACCGACAGCCGCCGCAGCAGGACCTGCTCCCGGTCGGCCAGCAGATCATGGCTCCAGTCAATCGCCGCGCGCAGCGTGCGCTGGCGCGGAGGTGCCGTGCGGTCGCCGCTGGTGAGCAGCCGGAACCGGTCATCCAGCCGCGCCACGATCTGATCCACGGACAGCACGCGCACCCAGGCGGCGGCAAGCTCGATCGCCAGCGGGACACCGTCCAGCGACCGGCAGAGCGCGCCCACGGCCGACGCGTTGGCCGATCCCAGGACAAAGCCCGGAAGTGATGCCTCGGCCCGGTCTCCGAACAGCCGGACTGCTTCGTAGCGGCACAGTTCCTCGGGAACCGCGGCCGCGCCGGCGTCGGGCAGGGTCAGCGGAGGTACCAGCCACACGGTCTCGGCGGCCATCCGCAGCGGCTCGCGGCTCGTCGCGAGCACGTGCAGCCCCTGCGCGCTGGCCAGCAGCCGGTGACACACCCGGGCGCACGAATCGATCAGGTGCTCGCAGGTGTCCAGCGCCAGCAGCAGCCGGCGCGGCCTGAGCGCGTCGGCCAGCGTCTCAAGCAGGGGCCGGCCGGGCTCCTCATCCACGCCGATGACCGAAGCGATCCGCGACACCACGAGGTCAGGCTGGCGCAGATCACCGAGTTCGATGAACCACACCCCGTCGGGGAAATCGTCGGTCAGCCCGGCCAGAACCCGCAGCGCCAGCCGGGTTTTCCCGATGCCGCCCGGCCCGCAGAGCGTCACGGCACGCATCGACAGCACGAACCGACGCAACTCGTCGAGTTCGCGCTCACGGCCGACGAAACTGTTCGGCTCTTCGAAATAATCGGGAACCTGATCTATGACCATTTTGTCAAGCCAGGATTCTAGTGCGTCGTCGCCGACAACGGCGGGCCAGTCCGAATTGCCAGCATAGTGACGTGCGTCGACGCCCTCACTCAGCCCAGCCGGTACTCGCCACGGGCGACGACGACGGCCGACCCGCCGACAAGCACCCGTTCGATCCGGTCGGCCGAGCCGTCGGCGCGCGCGAACAGCACGGACGGGCGGCTGATCTCGGCCCCCTGGCGGATCTCGATCTCCTCGCCGAACCCGGTCCGGCCGTGCCGGGCGAGGTGCACGGCGAGCGGGCCGGCGGCCGACCCGGTCGCCGGATCCTCCGGTACGCTGAGGCCCGGCGCGAACATCCGGGTCTTCCAGCTTCGGCCGCGGCCGGCGAAACAGCTGACCCCGATCGCGCCCAGCCCGGCGAGGGCTCCGACGTCCGGCCGCAGCGACGCGACCGCCGCCTCATCACCGACCGCCACGTACACGTGCCGGGGGCCGTTCAGGTAGGCCTCGACGGGCAGGTCCGAGCCCGCGACGCCCAGGGCGGCCAGCAGCCGTTCCGGATGCTCGTAAGGCGCCCAGGTGGGTATCGGCTGCTCCATCCGGCCCGACACGATCTGCCCGCCCTCGCGCCGGAGCTCGACGGGCACCACCCCGGCGCCCGTCTCCAGCCGCACCGCTTCCGTCCCGAGCAGCTCCGCGGCCAGGAAGGCCGAACCGAGCACCGGATGCCCGGCGAACGGGAGCTCACTGGCCGGGGTGAAGATCCGGATCCGCAGGTCACCGCCCTGCTCTGGCGGCAGGAAGAACACGGTCTCGGACAGGTTGAGCTCGCGCGCGGCGCGCTGCATCTGCCCGGCGGGCAGGCCCCGGCCGTCGGTGAACACAGCGAGCTGGTTGCCCTCCAGCGGGGTATCAGTGAACACGTCCGCGATGACGTACCGGCGAGGCGTAGAGCCGTCGCCGGCCGGAGCCGACCATAGCCCGGCTGGCGCTTCATTCATAGTCTCTAAGCTATATTCCTATGTAACGATAAAACAAGGTCCGGCCCGGGGAATCCCCAGAATCAGGGGCCGTGCCCAGCGATGCCTCGCCAAGGCCGCGGGAAGCACTGCGCCATGCGGGCGGCCGGGTGCGCGGCACGTCGCTCGCCGCCTGATGCGGGACAATGCGCGTCAGGACACGATGACGCCGACAGCCGAGCGGGAGGAGCGGGGGAGTGGGCGATCCGCCGGAGCACTACCGCGCCGAGCTCGACTTCGAGATCACGTTCTCCACCTGGGACGGAGCGCCATGAGGCTGCTCGTGCCGGTGCCGGACGCCGACTTTGACACCACCGAGGTGGCCGTGCCGTGGCGGCTGCTCACGGATCTCGGCCACTCGGTCGTGTTCGCGACGGAGGACGGCGGCGCGGCGCCGGCCTGCGATCCCCGGCTGCTCACCGGAGTGATCTTCGGGAGGCTGGGCGCCTACCCCGAGCCGCGAGCGTTCTACGCGCAGCTGACCGCCGCAGCCGAATTCCGCTGTCCGGTCAGCTGGCGCACCCTGGACCCGGCCGCGTACGACGGGCTGCTCCTGCCCGGCGGGCACGCTCCGGGCATGCGCCAGTACCTCGGCTCGGCCGAGCTGCAGGCGAAGGTCGCCGAATTCTGGGCGCTCGGGCGGCCGGTGGCGGCGATCTGCCACGGGGTCCTCGTTCTGGCCCGGACGCGCGATCCCCGCACCGGCGCCAGCGTGCTGGCGGATCAGCGGACCACGTGCCTGCCCAAGTACCTGGAACGCGGCGCCTACCTCGGCACCGCGTGGCGGCTGGGCCGCTACTACCGCACGTACCCGGCGTACGTCGAGGACGAGGTGAAGCTCGCCCTGCGCTCGCCGCGGCAGTTCCAGCGCGGGCCCCTGGCCGTGGCCCGCGGCACTGCGACCGACGACTCGCCCGCGTTCGTCGTCCAGGACGGGCGGTACCTGTCGGCGCGCTGGCCGGGCGACGCCTACCTGTTCGCCCGGCGGTTCCACCGCCTGCTGACCGCGCCCGGGTAGCCGGTGCCGCCGTCTCTCACGCCAGCGTCTGCCCGCTGACCCGCTGCTCGTGCGCGAGCAGGTACCGCTTGCGCTCGATCCCGCCGCCATAGCCGGTCAGGCCGCCGTCGGCGCCCACCACCCGGTGACAGGGCACGATGATGCCGACCGGGTTCTTCCCGTTGGCCAGTCCCACGGCGCGCGACGCCGATGGCTGCCCGATCTGGTCGGCCAGCTGGCCGTAGGAGATCGTCTGCCCGTACGGGATGTGCCGCAGGGCGACCCAGACCCGCCGCTGGAACACGGTGCCGTCCAGGGCGAGCCTGAGGTCGAACTCGGTCCGCTCGCCGTCGAAGTACTCCCTCAGCTGGGCGGCCGCCGCGGCGAATGGCTCGCCGTCCGGATCCCCGGCGGGCTCCCCGAACGCCTCGCCCGGCGGGAGGTGCCGCTGCTCGGTCATGTACAGGCCGCCCAGGGCGCCGTCGGCGGCCACCAGGGTGAGCGGGCCGACCGGACTGTCCACCACCGTGTGCGACCGGCGCCCGGTTCGCGTGCTCGGCGTCATGCTGGTTCCTTTCGTCGTGGCCCGGTCACAGGGGACTGGCGCTGCGGCGCCGGGCCGGCCGCGGGCATCCGGTTGATGGCGTGGCCGCCGGTGGCCCACAGGTACTGCACCGCGTAGGCGCGCCAGGGCCGCCACGCCGCGGCGCGGCTGGTCAGCGCGGCAGGCGTGACCGGCAGGCCGAGCTGCCTGGCCGCGGCCCGGACGCCAAGATCACCGGCGGTGAAGGCGTCCGGGTCCCCGAGGCCGCGCATGGCGATGGTCTCCACGCTCCACGGGCCGAGACCGGGCAGCGCGCTGAGCCCGGCGCGGGCCTGCTGCCAGTCGCTGCCGACGCCGAGGTCGATCGCGCCGCTGGCCAGCGCCTCCGTGAGGGCGCTGAACGTCAGCCGCCGCGCCTGCGGCACGGCCAGCGTGACCGGGTCGACCGCGGCCAGCGCGGCCGCGTCGGGGAACAGGTGCGTAAGGCCGCCCGCCGGATCGGCGACCGGCTCGCCGTGCGCAGTCACCAGCCGGGCCGCGTGGGTGCGGGCCGCCGCGGTCGAGACCTGCTGGCCGAGCACCACCCGCACCGCGAACTCCGCGGAATCGACCGTGCGCGGCACCCGGCGGCCCGGGGCCTTCCGCACCAGCGGCGCGAGCACGGCATCCTGGCCCAGCAGGTCACCCACGGCGACCGGGTCGGCGTCCAGGTCCAGCAGCCGCCGGCAGCGGCTGATCGCGATGGCCAGATCACGCAGGTCGGTGAGGGACAGCTGGCAGGCGATGTACTCCGGCCCGGGCCGGAGCGCCACGATGCCCCGCCCGTGCGGCAGGCGTAGCGTGCGCCGGTAGGCCCCGTCGCGCCACTCCTCGATGCCGGGCACGCCCGTCGCCGCCAGGTGCCCGAACAGGTTGTCACCGAACAACGGTGACCGGAACGGCAGCCGCAGCGACAGCGCCCCCGGAGCGGCGGCGGCCTGCCCGCGGCGCGTGCGCCGCCGCAGCTCGGTGGGGGAGAGCGCGAAGACCTCGCGCACGGTGTCGTTGAAGGCCCGGATGCTGGCGAAGCCCGCCGCGAACGCGATATCGCCCATGGGCAGCGAGCTGGTCTCGATCAGCAGCCGGGCGGTCTGCGCCCGCTGCGCCCTGGCCAGCGCCAGCGGGCCGGCGCCCAGCTCGGCGAGGAGCTGCCGCTCAACCTGGCGGACGCTGTAGCCGAGCCGGGAGGCGAGCCCCGGGACGCCATCGCGGTCGATGATCCCGTCGGCGATCAGCCGCATGGCCCGCGCCACCAGGTCGGCGCGCTCGTTCCATTGCGGCGATCCCGGGCTGGCGTCCGGCCGGCACCGCTTGCAGGCGCGGAACCCGCCCTGCTGAGCCGCCGCGGCGCTGGGAAAGAAGCGCATGTTCTCCGGCTTCGGCGGCACTACCGGGCAGCTGGGCCTGCAGTAGATCCCGGTCGTGACCACCCCGATGAAGAACCAGCCGTCGAAGCGGGGGTCCTTGGCCTGCACGGCCCGGATCCGGCGTTCTCTTTCCCCTTGCACCCCGTCGTCATGCACCCGCCCAGCATCGGCCTCCGGCAGGCTCAGGTCTAGCGAAAATTCGACATGGACGTCAGGTCCCGCGGGTCATGTCGCAATTCCGCGACCGATTCGGGCAGCCGACCGATTGACCATCTGGATCAGATCCCTTAACGCTAGGCCAGGCGAGCTCCCGAGGCCAGGCCATGATCAACGCGGGTGCGTCCGGCCGGCGGCCACTCGCGCCCGCCGACCCGGCAACGCGCCCGGCCGAGCGCGCCTATGCTAATTTCCTGGCACACAGGTGGCTGGAGGTTGCGTGGGCGAGCTGGACGAGATCCGCCAGCGCCTGGACACGCTTGAAGCACAGGTGAGCGTGCTCACCGAAGGCCAGGCCGAGACGCGCCGCGCCGCCGACCTGTTCGCGATGGTGGACCGCGACGTGGCCGACCTTAAGCAGGCGTTCACGGCACAGCGCCATGTTCTGCAGGCGCTTCGGGACACCCAGCTCGAGCAGGGCCGCACGTTGGTCGAGCACGGCCAGGCCCTGGGCGCGATCGTGGTCACCCTGCAGTCCATGCAAGAAACCCAGCAGTCGATGCAGGAGACCCAGCACTCGATGCAGGAGACCCAGCAGTCGATGCAGGAGGCCCAGCACTCGATGCAGGAGACCCTTGCCGATCACGGCAGAATCCTGGCCCGGCTTGATCCGGGCGACTGACCAGCGGCGGTTTACTCTCGGCTGAGAGCCTCGGCTAATCCGCGGCATGGCTGTGCGGTCAGGCCGGAATTACATAGATGTAAGTCATTCGTCTTCAGCCCGGTGCAAGGCCAGGATTACCTGGGCGAAGGCGCGCATGGGTTCGGCCTTGAACTCCACCGCGCTGACCAGCCAGGTCCGCGCCATGGCGGCCTCCGGCCCCGGCCTGGGCGAGGATCCGCTTGTCGGCCGTGCCTGGCAGGCGGGTGTCTCCTGGCTGGGCAACAGCGCGCTTGATAGCCAGATCTGCCCGGATGACAAGGTGACGCTGGGGCATGGGGACTGCAACCTCGCCAACTTCCTATGGGACGGCAGCCAGGTGCGCCTCATCGACTTTGAGGACTCCGGCCCCAGCGATCGGGCCTTCGAGCTCGCCATCCTGGTGGAGCACATCTCAGCATGGTCAGATGCCGACCTGGACGCTGACACCTTTCTCGGCCTATTCGAGTTCACGGGTTCCGAACGGGCCCGGCTGGGTGAGTCGCGCCGCCTTGCTGCTCTCTTCTGGCTGCTCTTGCTGCTTCCCGGTGGCCAGGCGAGCAAGCGCAACCCTCCTGGCACGCTGCAACGCCAGGCTAACCGTCTGCTCACATTGCTCGGCTGATGGGAGTCACCGCCATTCGCTCCGGTTCACTGCGGCGGCCTGTGAGACTGCCCCAGGTTCGGTGAGACAGGAGGCTGGGATATGGAAACCGGCCTGCTAGGGCGTTTCGCCCAGGGCCCCGTTGGGGTTTATCCCGGCGCCGGACGTGCACTCGGCAAGCGCCGATAATGTACATTATGTTAAGTAGTAAACCTGGGTGGGACCCCCGAGGGCGCTGCGGCCGGACCAGATTCAGTGAGACGCGACAACTGTCCCTTGTCCTGTGGGGCCGGTCATTCTCAGCTGATATTCGGTATGTTTGTGACGGCTTACAGGAGGCTTCTCATTCGAGGGACGCGGTCATGGCCGAAGACGAGCAGGCACTGCCAGGCATTGATATTCGCAGGCCCAACATGGCGCGCATGTACGACTACGCGCTCGGCGGCAAGGACAACTTCGCCTCAGACCGGGAAGCGGTGCAGAACCTGTTCCGGTTGGCTCCGGAGAACGCGTACGTCCCCAAGGCCAACCGGCAGTTCCTCGGCAAAGCGGTCCGCTTCGTGGCCGAGCAGGGCGTGGGGCAGTTCCTTGACCTCGGCGCCGGCCTGCCCAGCCAGGGCAGTACGCACGAAGTGGCCAGGCTGGTCCAGCCCGACGCGCGCGTCGTCTACGTCGACTCCGACCCCGTCGTGCTCACCCATGCCCGGGCGCTGCTGGTCGGGAATGACTCCGGCCTCACGGTCATCGACGAGGACATCCGGGACACCGGGCGGATCCTCGAGCACCCCCAAACGCGGCGGCTGATCGACTTCTCGCAGCCCGCGGCCGTTTTGTTCGTCGCCGTCCTGCACGGGATCCCGGACGCCGACGACCCGGCCGGGATCGTCGCGGAATACGTGCGGCGGCTGGCGCCGGGCAGCTACGTGATCCTGTCTCATCTCACCCGCGAGGGCCATCCCGCCGACATCGTCGCGAAGAAGGAAGAGGTTTTCGCGAAATCCCCCACGCCGATGACGTACCGCAGCCGCGACGAGATCCTGCGGTTCTTCGGCGGGCTCGACCTGGTCGAGCCCGGGTTGACGACCGTGACGCGGTGGCGGCAAGAGCCCTCGGATGCACAGCTCGACGCAGCCGGTGCCTGGACCCTGGCCGGCGTGGGCCGCAAGAACTAAGGTCAAAACCTTTCCGCCGAACGGGCCAGAACCTGCTGAACTTCGCCGGCCTCAGCTCGGTGCCGGCGATCTGCCAGGCCGGCAGCGGATCCGGGTGGTGCAGTTCGTGGATCCGCTCGGCGTCCCGGCCCGCGTCGCCGGTGCGGACTCAGGCGGTGCTGGCATGATGACCGCGTGACGTTGTCCGTGGATTTCTCGGTCATCCCTGGCCACCAGCGCGCCGCGGAGATCGAGCGGCTCTGTGACGCCATGGAAGCGGCCGATAAGGCTGGCCGCTACCCGCTGCTCACGGTCGAACGGCCGTGGTCGGAGCACAATCCCGTGCTCGAGGGAGAATTCGCTTCGCCCCAGGCAATCCGCTGGTACCTGGAGCGGGAGCTGAGCCGGCTGGCCGCCCGCGGCGCCAGGATCTCGGTCAGTCGCGGGCGCGAGGCGCTTGACCTGCATGACCCGGAGCTCGGGCGGGCCGTGGACGAGACCCGCCGGGACCTGCGGCGCAAGAAGCTGTTCCTGTTCGGGCCGGAGCGCATGGCGCTGTCGATCGACCGGCTGCAGCACTACACCGGGACGGCTGCCGAGTCATTCCAGCGCTACGTGCTGCTCACCAACTACTCCTGGCACGTAGCGGAATTTCGCGCCGCTCTGCCCGACTGCACCGGCCCCGACTCCGATGGCCGCCAGATGCCCGCGTGGCACCACGCACTTCCCGGCCGCGCGGGCGTGACCATGGTGAACATCGGCGTCGGCACGTCCAACGCCAAAACAATCACCGACCACCTCGCCGTGCTCCGGCCGGACCTGGTGCTGATGATCGGCCACTGCGCGGGCCTGCGCAACCACCAGGAGATCGGAGACCTGGTCCTCGCGACCGCCTACGTGCGCGACGACCATGTCCTCGACGACATGCTGCCGCTGATCGTGCCGGTTGCCTCCAACCACACCCTGAACACCCTCCTGCTCGCCGAGCTGACCGCCCGCAGCCTGCGGAGCCGGATGGGCATCGTCTACACCACCGCGAACCGGAACTGGGAGCTGAATCTCGCCATGGTCGAGGACCGGCTGCGGGTATCCCGCGCTCTCGCCGTGGACATGGAATCAGCGACCGTGGCCGCGAACGGATTCCGCTATCGGATCCCCACCGCCACGCTGCTCGCCGTGAGCGACAAGCCCCTGCACGCCCGTCCCAAGCTCAGCGCGGACGCCCAGGGCTTCTACGCCGCCAGCCGCCGCCAGCACGTCGAGATCGCCATCTCCGTGGCCGGCAAGGTCAGGCAGCTGTACCCCGGCGGCCTGCCCACAGCCGACCTCCGCTCCCCCGACGAGCCGCTGCTCGGCATCACTGATCCCGAGCCAGCCCGGCCCTAGCGGCCGCCATCTCCGGCCTCGTCGACGCGTAGATTCGGGTCATGACCCCATGGGGGTGGGATGAACTGGCCGGCCGGTTCGGCTTGGGCCGGGTGCTGGGCATTCCTGCCTACGTGGCCCGCGGGGCGATGGGCGAGATCTGGCGGCTCGAGACCAGCGGCGGGTGCTGGGCCGTCAAATGGCAATTCCCCCGGGCACTGGTACAGCCGCGGACGGCCGATGTCCCGGTGCAGATGGCGGCGGCGGCCGCCGGGATCCCGCTGCCGCGGCCGGCGCTGACGCCGGACGGCGAGGCTGTGGCCCAGGTCGGAGAGCGGTACGCCCGCGTCTATGAGTGGGCCGACCTCGGGCCGCCAGTCGAGCCCCCCGCCGCCGAGCAGACGGCCGCGGAGGCGGGCCGGCTGCTGGGCCTGCTGCACGGCCTGGCCCTCCCCTGCGCTGAGCCTGACGATCCCTGGTACGCGGAAGTTCCGCCGACGCGGGACTGGGCCGCGCTCGCGGACCGGGCCGCAGCGGCCGGGATGGGCTGGGCCGGCCAGCTCGCTGACGCGGGGGAACGCATCGCGGGGCTGAGCGCCCGGGCCTCCGTGCCGCGGCGCCCCGGCCGGCGCATCGTCTGTCACCGGGATTTCAACCCGGACAACGTCGTCCCCGCTTCGTCCGGCGGACATCTGATCGTCCTCGACTGGGAGAACGCGGGCCCGCTGGATCCCGCCTGCGAGCTCGGCTACGCGCTCTTCGCCTGGTCCGCCGGCCATGGCCGGGTCAGTGCCTCGGCGATCACGGCCCTGCTCGACGGCTACGCGGCCGCGTCGGGCACCGACCCCGTCCTCGGGCCGGGCATGTTCGCCACCGCCATCGCCGCTCCGCTGAACTTCCTCTACGTCATGGCCGAGCAGGCCATCACCGACCCTGGCCAGCGCGACTACTCCGCAGACCAGGTTTCCGGCCTGCTGCGCCACGATCTTGACGACCTGGCACGGTTCCTCGACCTGGCTGAGGATCTGCTCCAGGCTCGCCAGTAAGTCCGCGTGCCGCCGCGCGACGGGCAGCCTGCACCCGGCCCTGGCTAACCGGCAAAGTCCTCGGCCAGCAGCGCCCAGCGCTCATGGTCGCGCCACTCTCCGCCTATCTTCAGATAGCGGCGGGAGAAGCCCTCTTTCTCGAAGCCCAGGCGCCGTACCAGCCCGATGGAGCGGGCGTTGGCCGGCTGGATGTTCGCCTCCACCCGGTGCAGCCCGAGCTCACCGAACACCGCGTTGAGCACGGCCCGCAGGCCCTCCGTCATCAGGCCGCGCCCGGCATGCGGGGCGAAGGCAGCGTAGCCCAGGTAGCCGGACTGGAAGCCGCCGCGCACGATGCTGTTGACGTTCACGACGCCGACGAGCCCGCCGCAGGCACGATGACGGATCAGGTAGTTAGCCTGGTCGTCGCGGGCGGCCCGCTCCAGGTACGCCGCGAAGAGCCCCGGGGTGTCCGGAAGGTCGAGCCAGGGATGGTGCAGCGGGCGGCTGGCCCGCACCGCGTCGATGAAGTCGGCGGCGTCGGACAGCGCGGGCGCGGACAGTGCTACCTCCATGTCCGCAGTCTTGGCCAGGGCCGCGCAAGTGCGCCACCTATATACATGGCTCCCATAGGGCCACCAGTGACATGACACTATCTATATGGCTACTCTATATACATATATACAGCAGCCATACTCTAGCTATGGCTTATCACTCGCAGGCACTGTCGCTGAACGGGCTCGCCGCGGAGATCAACCTCCTCGATCCTGATCTGCCGGTCTCCGTCGCCGTGACCGACCTGGACGGGTTCGGGCCCCTGAACGACGCGCACGGAACCGAGGCCGGCGACGCGGTCCTCGGGTCGTTCGAGCACTCGCTGGCCACGGGTCTCCCCCGGGGCGCGCTCATCGCGCACGCCCGGGGCGACGAGTTCGCCGTCGCCCTCCCGGACATGGCCTGCGAGGAGGCCTTGCTCGCCCTCGAGGCCGTCCGGGCCAGCTTCGCGCGCAGCGAGCCAGCGCCCGGGCTGACCGAGCGACTCGGCGTGTCCATCGGCATCGCCGGGCCCGCCCACGGCTCCACCGCTGAGGAGCTGCTCGAGGCGGCCGATGCCGGCCTCGTCCGGGCTAAGCGGGCCGGGGGCAACCGGATCGCGATCCATGTCGAGGAGCGCATGATCCTGAAGAGCAGCTACTACCCCCGGCCTGCGCTGCACCGCCTCACCAAGCTGGCCCGCCGGACCGGCCGGCCCGAGGCCAGCCTCCTTCGCGAGGCCCTCGACGATTACCTGACGCGCAATCAGCAGCTCCTCTAGCGGGCAAGCACAGTAACGCAATCGAGCCCATAACACGCTGTATCTCGGCTTCCTGCCCGAATTCGGGCAGGAAGTTGGCATCGGTGCGGCGAAGCGGCAGGATTGGGCGGTGCACGACCGCGATCTCGTCGACCGGGTGGCCGGCTCCACGGGCTTGACGCCCGCCGAGGCGGCCCGGGTGGTCGAGGACGTCCTGGCCTGGTATCGCGAGCCGGTCGAGGACTACGTGCGGCGCCGTCACACGCACCATCAGCTCTACGGGAAGCGCAACCAGGAGATCTTCGCGCTGATCGCCGAGGAACTGGCCACTCGCCTGGTCGCCGCGCCCTGCCTGTCCGAACGTCAGCTGCGCCGGATCGTCTACGGCTGAGCACGAGGAGCAAACCTGCATGTGCGGAATCGTCGGCTACATCGGCAACCAGAACGCCGCGCCCATCCTCATCGAGGGCCTGTCCCGGCTCGAGTACCGCGGGTACGACTCGGCCGGGATCGCGGTCCTGGGCAGCCGGGGCGCCCAGGTCTTCCGGAAGGTCGGCCGCGTCCGTGACCTGGAGGCGTCGCTGCCCAGGCGCCTGGCCGGCAAGGTGGGCATCGGGCACACCCGCTGGGCCACGCACGGCCCGGCCACCGAGGAGAACGCCCACCCGCAGACCAGCGAGGACGGGCGGATCAGCGTGGTGCACAACGGCATCATCGACAACGCGGCCGCCCTGCGCGAGCGGCTGGACGCCAAGGGAGTGAAGTTCACCTCCGAGACCGACACGGAGGTCATGGCCCACCTGATCGCCCTGTCCGAGGCTCCCACCCTGGAGGGGGCGGTCCTCGACGTGCTGTCCCGGATCACGGGCACCTACGCCATCGCGGTGCTGGACGAGCAGCACCCGGACCGCCTGGTGGTCGCCCGCAACGGCTCCCCGCTCATCCTCGGCGTCGGCGACCGCGAGATGTTCGTCGCCAGCGACCTGTCCGCCCTCGTCCGGCACACCACGTCCGTCGTTCACCTCGACGACGGCGAGCTGGCCACGGTGACCGCGTCGGAGTTCCGCACGTTCAGCCGGGACGAGGAGAACACGGCCAAGACCCCGACCGACATCGAAATCGACTTCGAGGACGTGGGCCTGGCCGGTTACCGGCACTACATGCGCAAGGAGATCCTGGAGCAGCCGACCACGATCGAGCGGATGCTGCGCGGCCGCCTGGACGAGCGGTTCGGCACCGCCCGCCTCGACGGGCTCAACCTCGGGCCGCGCGAGCTGCGCTGGTTCCGGCGGGTGAAGATCCTCGGCTGCGGTTCCGCGTACTACGTCGGCCAGATGGGCGCCGCGATGATCGAGGAGCTGGCCCGCATTCCCGCCGACGCCGAGCCCGCGTCGGAGTTCCGCTACCGGAACCCGATCGTCGAGCCCGACACGCTGTACGTCGCGGTGAGCCAGTCCGGGGAGACCGCGGACACCGCATTCGCGGTGCAGGAGGTCAAGCGCAAGGGCGGCCAGATCGTCGGGCTGGTCAACGTCGTCGGCTCCACCATAGCCAGGGAGTGCGACGGCGGCATCTACCTGCACGCCGGCCCCGAGGTGGCGGTCGCGTCGACCAAGGCGCTGACCCACATGGGCATCGGCTTCGCGCTGCTCGCCTTGTGCCTCAGCCGGGTGCGCGACCTGTCCATCGCCGACGGCCAGCGGATCATCACGGGCCTGCGCAGGCTGCCGGGCCAGATCGAGGAAATCCTCGCCGACGAGTCCCGGATCGCGGAGATCGCCCAGGGCCTGGCCGGCGCGCAGAGCCTGTTCTTCGTCGGCCGGGTACGCGGGTTCCCGGTCGCGCGGGAGGGCGCCCAGAAGCTCAAGGAGGTCTCCTACCTGCACGCCGAGGCGTACCAGACCAGCGAGCTGAAGCACGGGCCGCTGGCCCTGATCTGCGAGAGCCTGCCGACCGTGGCGATCGTGCCGGACGACGAGCTCACCGACCGCAACCTGGCGGCCATGCAGCAGATCGTCGCGCGCAAGGGCCCCCTCGTGGTGGTGACCCACCCGGGCGTCGCCGTCGGCGACCCGGCCGTCCCCGTCATCACCGTGCCCAAGAACGAGCGCGAGCTTGACTCGATCCTGCTGACCGTCCCGCTCCAGCTGCTGGCATACCACGCCGCCCTGGCGCTCGGGCACGACATCGACAAGCCGCGCAACCTCGCCAAGTCGGTCACGGTCGAGTAGCCGGGGCCCAGCCCATAATCACTGCTTCTGAGTCAGAGAATGATCAGATCTTGGACTTCTAGCCGTGCGGGCTGGATACTTCTGACGAGGATGAAGCGGGAGAAGGCGAGGTCACCGGCCATGACGGAACGCGAACGCGCGCGGCAACCCGAGGACCTGGCGCGGCTGTTCGTGCAACGGGCGCAGCAGGGCGACGCCGAGGGGCTGGCCGAACTGTACGAACCCGACGCCGTCCTGGCCTACCCGCCCGGGCACGAGACGGTCGGGCGGGACGCGATCCGCGCCGTGATGCAGAAACTGGTCGCGGCCGCGCCCGACTTCAAGCCGGAGGAACCGCTGCCGACGCTGCGGTTCGGCGATCTGGCCCTGACCTCGACGCGGCCGGCCGACGACACCGGAGGCCGGGTCCAGGTCGCCCGGAGGCAGCCGGACGGCACCTGGCTGAGGATCATGGACCGGCCGGAACTTCCGCGCTAGCCATCTAGGCATCTGATCCCTTGCCCGCGTCCCTTGTCCGCGTTTTAGCTGTTCATGGGACTTCTCCGGCATCGCTTCGCTACTGTAAGCGGTGTTTCCCTCACAAAGCGGAGGTGGAGGCCTGCGGTGAGCGGGGTGAGCGGGATGGTCGGCGCGGCCTGGGTGACCTGCGCGCGCGGCCGGCCCGGGCCCGCGCGCGAGCCATCCCCGCGCCGCGCTGCGCACTCCTTACCGCGCCCGCGGCCGGCGCCCTTACCTTCGCCCTTAACTCGCGGAAGCAGTGACCGCGCGGGCGCCGAACACCTGTCCCGCCGTGCCGGTCCCGCCTGCCTGCCGGCCATCGAGCCTTACCCGGCGTGCTGCCGCGCGCCCGAATCTGCACCCGCGATCAGAACAGGAGGATGCAATGACCACTGCGGCCGATCCCACCATCTACGAGGCCATCGGCGGGGATACCGCTCTGGTGACGGTGGTCGATGACTTCTACGACCGGGTGCTGGCCGACCCGGAACTGGCCGGCTTCTTCGCCGGCGCGAACATGACCCGGCTGAAGGGACGGCAGGTCGAGTTCTTCGCGGCCGCGCTCGGCGGGCCGGTGCCCTACTCCGGCGCATCCATGCGGGACGCGCACCGGGGCCGCGCGATAGCGCAGCGGCATTTCGACCTCGTCGCCGGGCATCTGGTCGCCTCGCTCGTGGCGGCCGGGGTCCCCGACGCCACGGTCACCCAGATCGTCGCGGCCGTCGCTCCCCTGGCCGGCGAGATCGTGACCAACGGCACCAGCTAAAGGCCGGTTCGGCAGTCGACCGGATAGGCCGGTCATGCCATGCTCGTCAAGGTCCCCAGCGCAACGGCGCGCCCTGAGGTGACGCCAACGCGCAGCGCTGCCGGCCCGGTGAGGTGGTATGCCCATGCCCGACTCCGCGGATGTCGTCGTCATCGGCGCGGGCCTGGCCGGCCTGGTGACGGCGCGAGACGTGGCGGCCGCCGGGCATGACGTGCTGGTCGTCGAGGCCAGGGACCGGGTCGGCGGCCGGCTGCTCAACGCGGCCCTGCCGGGCACCGACGGCGAGATCGTCGAGGCCGGGGGCCAGTGGGTGGGGCCGGGCCAGGACCGGATTCTCGGGCTGATCGCGGAACTCGGACTGGCAACGTTCCCGACCTACGACACCGGCGACAAGCTGGCCGAGCTTCGGGGCGCCAAGACCCGCTACGCCGGGCGCATTCCCCGGCTGAACCCCGCGGTGCTCGCGGACATCGGGCAGAGCCAGCTTCGCCTGGACCGGGCGGCGCGGCGGGTGCCGCTCGACGCGCCGTGGAGCGCGCCGGGCGCGGCCAGGCTGGACGGTCAGACATTTGCCACCTGGCTGGGCCGCCGGGTGGCGACGGCCAGCGGGCGGGCGTTCTGCCGGCTGGTGACCGAGGCGGTGTGGTGCGCCGAGCCCGAGGACATGTCGGCGCTGTGGGCGCACTTCTACATCCACTCCGGCGGCGGGGTTGACTCGCTGATCAATACCGGCGGCGGCGCGCAGCAGGACCGCGTCATCGGCGGCTCGCAGCGGATCGCGCTGGAGCTCGCGGCCCGGCTCGGGGACCGGGTGGCGACCGGGGCACCGGTCCGCGAGATCGCCTCGGACCGGGCCGGGGTCCTCGTCCGCGCGGGCCGCAAGCAGATCAGGGCCCGCCGCGCCGTGCTGGCCGTCCCGCTCCCGCTCGCCGCGCGCATCCGGTTCGTTCCCGGCCTGCCGGCCGAGCGCGACCAGCTCACCCAGCGGATGCCCATGGGCTGGACGATCAAGGTCAATGTTGTCTACGACGAGCCCTTCTGGCGGGCCGATGGCCTGTCCGGCCAGGCCAACAGCGACGTGCGGCCGCTGGGCACGGTCTTCGACAACAGCCCGCCCTCCGGCCGGCCCGGAGTGCTCGTCGGCTTCCTTGAGGCCGGCCACGCCCAGGCCGCGGCCCGGCTCGGCGAGCAGGAACGCCGCGACCTTGTCCTCGCTGACCTGGCCGGCTACTTCGGGCCCAGGGCCAGGAACGCGACCGGCTACCTGGAGCGCGACTGGGCCGCCGAGGAATACTCGCGCGGCTGCTACGGCGCCTTTGCCACGCCGGGCACGCTGACCCGTTACGGCCGGTCTCTGCGGCCCCCGGTCGGGCCGGTCCACTGGGCCGGAACCGAGACGGCCACGCGCTGGGCCGGGTACATGGACGGCGCGGCCGAGTCCGGCCAGCGGGCCGCCCGCGAGGTCATCGCCGCCCTGGCCGGCGGGTGAACCGGGGCGGCCTGAGCACCCGGTCCGCTCTATCCGGGGCTGCGGCTTTCCCAGTACGGTGCCGTGCATGATTTCTTACCGCCAGCCCGGAACCGTGCTCTTCGACCGGAGCTTCACCGTCCCGCTGGATCACGCCAGGCCGGACGGCGGCCAGATCCGGCTGTTCGCGCGGGAGGTGGTCGCGGCCGCCAAGGCCCACGACGACCTGCCGTGGCTGGTGTACCTGCAGGGCGGGCCCGGGTTCGGGTCGCCGCGGCCGGTCGGGCGGGACAGCTGGCTGGACCGGGCGCTGAACGAGTACCGGGTGCTGCTGCTCGACCAGCGCGGCACCGGCAGGTCCTCCCCGGCCAACCGGCGCACCCTGGCCCGTCTCGGCAGCGCCCGGGCCCAGGCGGACTACCTGGCGCTGTTCCGGGCGGACGCGATCGTGGCCGACGCCGAAGTCATCCGCACGCAGGTCACCGGGGGGCGGCCGTGGACGGTGCTGGGCCAGAGCTTCGGCGGCTTCTGCACGGTCAGCTACCTGTCGCAGGCGCCCGGGGGCATGAGCGAAGCGTTCATCACCGGCGGCCTGCCCGGCCTGGATGCGTCAGCCGACGACGTGTACAGCGCGACCTACCCGCTGGTGGCGCAGAAGAATGCCGAGCATTACGCGCGCTACCCGGGCGACGCGGAGCGGGCGATCCAGATCGCCACGCGGCTGCGGGCCGGGGACGTGCGGCTGCCCGGCGGCGCACCGCTGACCGTCGAGGCCTTCCAGTCGCTCGGCCGGATGCTGGGCTCGAGTACCGGCAGCCACACGCTGCACTACCTGCTCGAGGACCCGTTCGCCGACGGCGAGCTCTCCGACGATTTCCTGCATGAGGTGCAGGGTCAGCTGACGTTTTCGGCCGGGCCGCTGTACGCGCTGCTGCACGAGGCGTGTTACGCCAACGCGACCAAGACCGGGTGGGCGGCGCAGCGGGTCAGGGCCAAGTTTCCCGAGTTCGACGCCGCGGCCGCGCTGGACGGTGACGGCCCGCTGCTGTTCACCGGCGAGATGATCTACCCGTGGATGATCGAGAACGACCCGGTGCTCGCGCCGCTGGCCGAGGCCGCTGAGATCCTGGCCCAGCGCGATTCCTGGCCGCCCCTCTACGACGCGGCCGCGCTGCGGGCCAACGAGGTGCCGGCCGCCGCGGCGGTCTACTACGACGACATGTACGTGCCGCGGGAGTTCTCGGTGCCGACCGCCCGGGTCATCGCGGGCCTGCGGCCGTGGATCACCAACGAGTACGAGCACGACGGGCTGCGGGTCAGCGGCGGCAAGGTGCTGGACCGCCTGATCGCGATGGTGCGCGGCAACGCCTGACCGGGCCAGAGCGGCCCCGGGCCGGGGCCGCTCTGGCCGCGGGTCAGTCGAGCAGGGCGGTGACGGTCCCGGCGCCGACCGTCCGGCCGCCCTCGCGGATCGCGAAGCCGAGCCCGGTGTCCAGCGCCACCGGCCGGCCGAGCGTCACGGTCAGCTGCACCAGGTCGCCCGGGGCCGCGGTCCCGGGCACGCCCAGGTCGACCTCGCCGACCACGCTGGTGGTGCGGACGAAGAACTGCGGCCGGTACCCGGTGCTGATCGGCGTGTGCCGGCCGCCCTCGCGCTCGCCCAGCAGCTGGACCGTGGCCGCGAACCTGTGGTGCGGGGCCAGGCTGCCGGGCTCGGCCACCACCTGGCCCCGCCGCACCTGATGCCGGCGGACGCCGCGGAGCAGCAGCGCCGCGTTGTCGCCGGCCTCGGCGCGGTCCATCGGCTGGCCGAACGTCTCCACGCCGGTGACCACGGCGGTGAGCCCGGCGCCGAGCCCGACGACCTCGACCGGGTCTCCGACGCGCACGCTGCCCCGCTCGACCGCCCCGGTGACCACGGTCCCGCGGCCGGTGATGGTCAGCACGTTCTCGACCGGCAGCAGGAACGGGGCCTCGGTGTACCGCGCCGGGACGGGCACGTGCACGTCGACCGCGTCGAGCAGCGCGCCGATAGCGGACACCCAGCCCGGGTCGCCCGCCAGCGCGCGCAGTGCCGATACCCGGATCACCGGCACCGCCTCGCCCGGGTATCCGTAGCCGGACAGCAGCTCGCGTACCTCGAGCTCGACCAGGTCGGCGTACTCCGGGTCGGCCGCGTCGGCCTTGTTGAGCGCCACGACGACGTGACCGACGCCCACCTGCCGGGCGAGCAGGACGTGCTCGCGGGTCTGCGGCATCACGCCGTCGAGCGCGGACACCACCAGGATTGCGCCGTCGATCTGCGCCGCGCCCGTGATCATGTTCTTCACGTAGTCGGCGTGGCCCGGCATGTCCACGTGCGCGTAGTGCCGCGTGGCGGTCTCGTACTCGACGTGCGTGATGTTGATGGTGATGCCGCGGACGACCTCCTCCGGCGCCCGGTCGATCCGCTCGAACGGGACGTACACCGCGGTCCCGCGCTCGGCGAGGACCTTGGTGATCGCGGCCGTCAGGGTGGTCTTGCCGTGGTCGACGTGGCCCATCGTGCCGATGTTCAGGTGCGGCTTGGTGCGCGCGTACGCCTGCTTGGGCATGTTCCTTCCTCCGATACGTCGCAGACCTGGCGAGACCCGCACGCGCTGGCCACCCTCCCCCGCAGGGCCTCCCGGCCGCCCGTGCTGCGGGCCGCCGGCGGGACCGGGGAAGGGTCAGCGTCGCTGCCCGGCCGGCTTCCGGCCGGCCAGCGAGCGCGCCGCGGCCCGCGCTTCCGCGCGCACCGGGGCCGCCGTCCTCGCCCCGGCCGCCGGGGCGGGCAGGACGAAGACGGCGCAGAGGAACATGGCGTCCATGATGGGCTGGCCGGCCGCGGCAGGCCAGCGATTTTCCGGCCGGGCCCAGGGCCTACCCGGCGGCCGGGACCTGCTCGACCGGCCGCCACCCGGCACCGGTCTCGTGCATGCGCTTGAGCGAGGCCAGGAACTCCATCCAGCCGACCTGGTAGCCCTCGGTCCGCCGGCCGGAGCCGCCGAAACCGCTGTGCACGATGGTCAGGTGCGTGTGGCCCTGCGAGCCGTCCAGCTCCCAGCGGACCACGGTGGCGTCCGGCCCCTCCTGGTCGTCCCAGCTGTGCCGCCAGGAGTAGGCCAGGACCTTGTCCGGCTCGAGCTCGAGGATCTTGACCGGGCCGTGGTCCCAGCCGAAGCTGTAGCGCCCGCCCACCTGTGGCTCGACCTCCGCGTGCTCGGCGATCCAGCGGTCCAGCTGCGCGGGCTCGATGAGCGACGCGAACACCTCGCCCGGCGCGGCGGCGATGTCCACGCTGGCCCGCGCCTCGGCGTCGCTGAACGCGGTGAAGTCGCACCGCGGGCCGATGCCGCGGCCCTCGCAGTAGCTGGCCAGGTTGGCCAGCGACAGCATCAGCAGGTCGCGCACCCAGTAACGGTCGCCGGACGGGCGGGGCGGCACGCCGGAGTGGGTGAGCGTGAGCAGCGTTCCGCCGTCCCGCGGCTCGAGCGTGACGGCGACCTCGGTCTCGGCCTCCGGCAGCGCCCAGGAGAAGCTGAGCCGCCGGCCCGGCTCGGCGGCGAGCAGCCGCTGCCGGCCCCGCTCGCCCTCCGGGGTGTAGCGGCCCCAGAACTCGAAGACCCCGTCCTCCAGCGAAACCTCGGCGTGCTCGGCCAGCCAGGCCCGCAGCGCGGCCGCGTCGGTCAGCGCGGCATAGACGGTCGGGGGCGGGGCGCCAATGGACACCCGGAGCGTGTAGGTCTGCGTGGTCATCGCTCAGTTCTCCTTCTGGTAACAGGCAAACGCGATCTTGAACGTGACGCCATCCGCTCCGCCGTGCTTGGCCAGCACACCCTGGACAGCGGCGCGCAGGTCGGCGAGGAACTCGTCCCGGCGCTCCGGCGGCAGCCGCACCTCGCCGGACATGCCGAGCGACGGCCGCTCCCCCGTCGTCGCGGCGAGCCGGGCCAGATCCGACTGCAGCTGCTCGGACAGGCTGAGCAGGAAGCCCAGGCTCATCTCGTCCTGGGCCCGGCGCTGCCCGATCGCGCCGACCAGGTCCGGCGCCAGCCAGTAGGAGCCGCCGCTGGCCTGGTAGATCCCTTCGGTGATCCCCCGGACCTGCCGCTCCGCGACCCGGTCGACCAGGCCGGCCTGCTCCATCCGCTTCACGTGGTAGTAGACCTTCTGCGGCGCCTGCCCCAGCCGTCCGGCCACGTCCGTGCAGGACGCCGGCGCCGCGAGCTGGCGCAGGATCTCGATCCGGCCCGGCCGCAGCAGTGCCTCGGCCTGGTCCAGGCGTTCCAGGTACACGATCTCTTTCATTGCAAAAACTATCTTGTACGTAAGGGAATCTTTTGTCAATCAGTGAAGTGCCGGGCTCGGGGCCGGGCCCGCCTGGCTATTAGGTAGTTGCGATCAAGCAACTGATTCGCGGTACACTCGACCAAGTGCGGACGATCGCTGAGCTAGAGCAGCCGGGCAGCCACGAATCCCGCAGCAGCGACCGTTACCGGTGGGTAGCGCTCTCGAACACCACGCTCAGCATGACGATGGCGACGATCGACGCATCGATCGTGATCATCGCGCTGCCTGCCATCTTCCGCGGCATCCACCTGAACCCGCTCGCCCCGGGCAACATCGGCTACCTGCTGTGGATGATCATCGGCTACCTGCTGGTCCAGTCGGTGCTGGTGGTGACGCTGGGACGGCTCGGCGACATGTACGGCCGGGTCCGCATCTACAACCTCGGCTTCGTCGTCTTCACGCTGGCGTCGATCCTCCTCTCCCTCGACCCGCTGGTCGGCGACGCCGGCGCGCTGTGGCTGATCGGCTGGCGGATGGGGCAGGCGTTCGGCGGGGCGATGCTGATGGCCAACTCCGCGGCGATCCTCACCGACGCGTTCCCGGCCAACAAGCGGGGCATGGCCCTGGGCGTCAACCAGATCGCCGGGATCTCCGGGCAGTTCGTCGGGCTGCTGCTCGGCGGCCTGCTGGCCGCGTGGGACTGGCGCGCGGTGTTCTGGATCAACGTGCCGATCGGCGCGTTCGGGACGGTCTGGGCCTACCGCAGCCTGCGCGAGATCGCCACCACGCGGCGCGCGCGCATCGACTGGGCCGGCAACGCCACGTTCGCCCTCGGCGCTGGCCTGCTGCTGGCCGCGATCACCTACGGCATCCAGCCGTACGGCGGGCACCCGACCGGCTGGACTAACCCCCGGGTGCTCGGCGGCCTCATCGGCGGGACCGTGCTGCTGATCATATTCGGGATCATCGAGACCAAGATCGCGGAACCGATGTTCCGGATGAGCCTGTTCAAGATCCGCGCGTTCGCGGCCGGGAACGCGGCCAGCCTGATGGGATCCATCGCCCGCGGCGGGCTGCAGTTCGTGCTGGTCATCTGGCTAGCCGGGATCTGGCTGCCGCTGCACGGCTACAACTACGTCGTCACGCCGCTGTGGGCGGGCATTTACATGCTCCCGCTCACCGCGGGATTCCTGATCGCGGGGCCGATCTCCGGAACCCTGTCCGACCGGTACGGCCCGCGCCCGTTCGCCACCGCCGGGCTGCTGCTCGCGGCGTGCGCGTTCACCGGTCTGATGCTGCTGCCGGTCAACTTCCCCTACTGGCTGTTCGCGCTGATCATCTTCGGCAACGGGGTCGGCTCCGGCCTCTTCGCCTCGCCCAACACCTCGGCCATCATGAGCAGCGTCCCGGCCTGGGACCGCGGCGCCGCGTCCGGCATGCGCTCGACGTTCCAGAACTCCGGCATGTCGCTGTCGATCGGCATCTTCTTCTCGCTGATGATCGCCGGGCTGGCGGCCACGCTGCCCCGGGCCATGGCCAGCGGGCTGCGGGCCCAGGGCGTCCCGGCCTCGGTCGCCTCCCACGTCGCCCACCTGCCGCCGGTCAGCACGCTGTTCTCGGCGCTGCTCGGCTACAACCCGATGCGCAGCCTGCTCGGGCCGTCCGGGACGCTGGCCAGGCTGCCCGCCCGCAACGCCGCCGTGCTGACCGGGAACCAGTTCTTCCCGAACCTGATCTCGGGCCCGTTCCACCACGGCCTGATCATCGTGTTCAGCGCGGCGGTCGCGATGTCGCTGGGCGGCGCGCTGATCTCGCTGCTGCGCGGCCGCCAGTTCTACTACGACGACGCGCCGCCGGCGGCCGCGCGGTCATCCGCGCGCGCCGTGACCCCCGCCCGCCCGGCCGACGACGTGACCGGCTCGCCCGCCGCGGCGCGGGCCCGCGCCCCGGACAGCCAGTCCTCCTAGCCCGCCGCCTCCCCCGGGCTCAGGACCTGACCAGCCGCGACACGGCCGCCGCGGCTTCTTTCACCTTCGCCTCGGCCTCCGGGCCGCCCTGCTCGACCGCCTGCGTGACGCAGTGGCCGAGGTGATCCTCGAGCAGCCCGAGGGCGACCGCCTGCAGCGCCCGGGTCACCGCCGACACCTGAGTCAGGACGTCGATGCAGTAGACGTCCTCTTCGACCATGCGCTGCAGTCCCCGCACCTGGCCCTCGATCCGGCGCAGCCGCTTGAGATACGCGTCCTTGTCCTGCGTGTACCCTCGCACGTCACGAGCTTACGATCGTTCAACCTGGAACGATAGCCAGGGCCGTACACTGGGTCCGTGCCCCGATACGAGTACCGGTGCCGCGCCTGCGGCGACACGTTCGAGCTGACCCGCCCGATGAGCGAGTCTTCCGCGCCGTGCACCTGCCCGCAGGGCCACGACGACACGGTGAAGCTGCTGTCCACGGTGGCCGTCGGCGGCCGGGCCGGCTCGCCCGCGGCGGGCCCGCGGGGTGGCGGCGGCTGTTGCGGCGGAGCCTGCGGCTGCGGCTGACCCCGGCCCGACCGCCACCGGACCCGGTCGCCTGACCGGCCCGGCGCGGGCTACACGCCGCGGCCTACACGGAGAACCGCTCGACCTGGCGCATCTTGTTGGTTGCGTCGAGGGCGGCGACCTTGTAGGACTCCGCCAGCGTCGGGTAGTTGAAGACCGCGTCGACCAGGTAGTCGACGGAGCCGCCGCAGCCCATGACCGCCTGGCCGATGTGCACAAGCTCGGTGGCGCCGGTCCCGAACACGTGCACGCCGAGCAGCGTGCGGTCGTCGGGCGAGACCAGCAGCTTGAGCACCCCGTAGGAGTCGCCGATGATCTGCCCCCGGGCCAGCTCGCGGTAGCGGGAGACGCCGACCTCGAACGGCACGCAATCGGCGGTGAGCTCGTCCTCGGTCTTCCCGATGAAGCTGATCTCGGGCAGGCTGTAGATCCCGATCGGCAGCGGCGAGCGCGCGGCGTGCACCGGCTCGCCGCACGCGTGGTGGGCGGCCAGGCGGCCCTGCTCCATGGACGTGGCGGCCAGGGCGGGAAACCCGATCACGTCGCCGACGGCGTAGATGTGCGGGACCGAGGTGCGGAAGAACTCGTCCACCTTGATCCGGCCGCGCTTGTCCGCGGCCAGCCCGGCGGCCGGGAGGTTGAGGTCCTCGGTCGCCCCCTGGCGGCCCGCGGAGTACAGGACCGTCTCGGCCGGGATCCGCTTGCCGCTGGCCAGCGACGTGATCGCCCCGGCCTGGTGGGCCTCGACCGACGTGACGGTCTCGCCGAACCGGAACGTCACGGCGAGGTCCCGCAGGTGGTACTTGAGCGCCTCGACGACCTCGAGGTCGCAGAACTCCAGCATCCGGTCGCGCTGCTCCACGACCGTGACCTTGGTGCCCAGGGCGGCGAACATCGACGCGTACTCGATGCCGATCACGCCCGCGCCCGCCACCAGCATCGACCGGGGGACGCGCTCCAGGTGGAGGATCCCGTCCGCGTCGAGGATCGTCTTCTCGTCAAAGGCCACGCTGGCCGGCCGGGCCGGCCTGGTGCCGGTCGCGATCACGATGTCCTTGGCGCTGACCTGGCGCACCCGGCCGGCGCCGTCGTCGACCTCGATCGTGTTCGGGCCGGTGAAGCGCCCGGTGCCGGAGATGATCGTGACCCCGTTCCTGGTCAGCTGGCTGCGCACGACGTCGCTCTCCCGGCCGACCACGTGCTGGGTCCTGGCCGTCAGGTCCGCGATCGTGATCTCGTCCTTGACCCGGTAGGCCTGCCCGTACATCTCGCGCTGGTCCAGGCCGGTCAGGTAGAGCACGGCCTCCCTGAGGGTCTTGGACGGGATCGTCCCGGTGTTCAGGCACACCCCGCCGAGCATGCGCGGCCGCTCCACGACGGCGACCCGGCGCTCCAGCTTGGCCGCCGCGATCGCGGCCTTCTGCCCGCCCGGGCCGGAACCGATCACCAGCAGGTCAAAGTCGTGCACGCCGTTCACGTCCCCAGTGTGACCATGTCAGTGCGCGTTGGAAAGTCCGCGCCGGTTACGGGGTGATTGCGGCGGCCTCCGGGTAGTTCCCGACCGTGATCGCGGGGTACACGTGTCCCGTGGCCGTGTCGACCGGGGTGACCTGTCCCGCGTAGGTATCGATCACCAGGGCGGAACGGCCGGACGGCGCCAGGGAAATCGCCGTGGGGTAGTCGTACAGCCCCACCGAGAGCGCCGGGCCCGCCGCACCGGACACGGTGCTGAGCGGCGTCACGGTTCCGGAGATCACGTTGACCACGTAGGCCGTGGCGCCGGACCGGGAGACCGCCACCGACACCGGCGAGTAGCCGACGCTGATCGCCGGGCCCGCCTGGCCGGTGGCGGTCGTGATCGGGGTGACCGTGTCGGTGTCGCCGTCGACCACGTAAGCGGTCCGGCCGTCCGGGGTGATCGCGATCGAGTCCGGGGCCTGGCCCACGGGGATCGGGGCGCCGGCCGTGCCGGTCGCGGTGGCGATCGGGGTCACCGTGTCCGAGCCGTAGTTGACGACGTACGCGGTCGCGCCGCCCGGGCTGATCGCGATAGCCGCAGGGAACGCGCCGACCAGGATCTGCGGTCCGGCCCGATCGGTCGCCGTGGCGATCGGGGTGACCGAGCCGCCCGCCCAGTTCACCACGTAGAGGGTCCGGCCGTCCGGCGTGATGGCCAGCGCCTTCGGGCCGGCCCCGACGCGGATCGCGGGTCCGGCCCGGCCGGTGGCGACGGCGATCGGGGTGACCGTGCCCGAGCCGGAGTTGGCCACGTACGCGGTGCGGCCGTCCGGCGTGATCGCGATCGCCACCGGGTCCGCGCCGACCCTGATCGCGCGGCCCGCCTTCCGGGTCACGGTGTCGATCGGGGTGACCGTGCCGGAACCGGAGTCGGCCACATACGCGGTGCGGCCGTCCGGCGTGATCGCGATCGCCACCGGGCCCGCGCCGACCCTGATCGCGCGGCCCGCCTTCCGGGTCGCCATGGTGACGGGCGTCACCGTGTTCGACGCGTAGTTCACCACGAACGCGGTCGGGCCCGGGTCGCCGGAATCCGCGCTGGCCGCCGTGGCCGGCGCGGCCGGCGCGGCCGGCGCGGGCGGCCCGGTTCCAGCCTGGGCCGCCGCTGCCCCGGCGGGGGCCGGCGCGGATAGCGGGGCCACGGCGGCACGGGGCGTGGCGTTCCGGGCGAAAATGTCGTTGACCGGTGGCGCGTAGAGATCGTTCCTGGTCAGTGTGCCCAGCCCGAGGGCGGCCTCGATCGTCCGGAGCAGGCTGTAGTGGGTGTAGCGGGCCGGCGACACGTAGCCGGGCCGCACGCCGCGCGATCCCAGCACGATCGTGGCCACGCGCTGGGCGGGATGCTGGCCGTCCTGGGCGTCCTCGTCGAACGTGATGATCGCGAGCGACCGCTGCCTGGTCCAGGCGGGCGAGCGCATGATCAGGCTGAGCTCGGCCTTGAGGAAGTCATCCCCGGCCTTGATGCCGCACGACTCCATGTCGAAGCAGTCGTCCGGGCTGACCCACGCGAAGTTCGGGGTCGTGGACGCCTTCTGCAGGTCGGTGGCCAGCGAGGCCAGCGGGACCATGTGCGCCGCGCAGTAGGACGGCTGCTCCCGGACGTCGGCGAAGTACATCATCGGCAGGTCGTCGTTCCAGTAGTAGCCGTGGACGGTGTCGTCGCACGGCCCGGCGGCACTCTGCAGGTAGCCCTTCCACGTCTCGTGCGCGGCGTCGACGAGGTCGGAGATGTTGCGCGCGTCGATCGTGTACAGCGGGTTCTCCTCGGCCGGGTCGTCCAGCGGGACGCCGAACGTGCTGCCCCCGGCCAGGGCCAGGTAGTTCCCGTCGCTCGGATGCTCCTCGGCGAAGAAGTCGGCCAGCAGGCTCGCGTGCGGCAGCAGGCTGTTCAGGTACGGCGCCTGGGCCGTGTTGCCCACGATCTGCCCGAAGTCCTCGTTCTCGAAGTAGAACAGGAACACGTGCTGGTAGCGCGGGACGCGGGCGGCCGGCGGGGCGAGCACCGGGCGGCGGACCGGCGCCGAGACGCTGAAGCGCAGGCTGGCGCCCACGGCGCGGTCGTAGCCGACCGCCGGCGCGTCCGGGCCGTTGTAGTTCTTGAGCGAGGTCGTGAGCAGCAGCTCCGCCTCGGCCGAGCGGGTTCCGGCCGGCAGCGCGCCGCTCCCCTGCCGCCACGCGAAGTCCGGGTGGCTCGCGTCCCCGGACCCGCCGACCGGGCCGATCCGGCGCGCGCCGAGGGCCCGGCCGTCAGCGGACAGGAAGACGACCTCGAACGCGGCCTTGCTCACGACCGTTCCGCCGAGCCAGGCCGAGATCCGGAACCTGGTTCCCGGCGGCACGCCGCGGCCGGCTCCGGTCCGCAGCGGTACCTGCTGGGTGAGCACGGCCGTGCCGCCCGCGCCGCCGGCGAACAGCCGGTCGCCCCGGCCCGGCGGGCCCGCGGCGGCCCGGCCCGGGAAGCCCGGCGTGCCGTAGCTGACCACGGTGGGCAGCCCCTGGCGGACCTGCCAGCCGGGGATCGTCACCGCGTCCCAGCCCCGCCGGGACGCGTCGCCCGCGTCCGCGCCCGGATTGAGGAGCAGGTTGGTGCCGGGCCGGGCGGCGGGCTCGCGGGCTGCTCCCCCGGCGTGCGCCGCGGCCGCGGCGGGCGCTGAAATGGCCCGCGTCGCGGCCTGGCCCGGCCCGGCGGCCGCCATTAGCGTGCTGGCGCAAATGGCCATCGTGGCCAGGATGCTGGCGGTACGACGTCCCATTAGTCGGGTCATCGCGATGCCCTTTCCGTGACGCGGTACGCACCGCAATGACCAAGCGTTCAGGGAGCGTTCAGGGACTGCCGACCTGCTGTCTGACCGTTCAGTCAGACCATATCGGCATACGACCCTAAACGTCCAGCGGCGCAGGTGGGCGGGCCGGCGAAAAGTAGCCGTCATTCCCGGTAATGGCCGCTAAACAAGGGACACGACGCCGCCCGGCCGCGTCCCGGCCGCGTCCCGGCCGCGTGCCGGCCGCGTGCCGGCCGCGTGCCGGCGGGGTGCCGGGCGGCGTGCCGGCGGCGTCCCGGCCGTGCGGCGGAGGGCGGCGGGGGTTAGCCTGCTCCCGTCAGTCCCAGCCGAATTGCCGGAGGGAATGCGATGCCGCCGATCGCCACCGAGCGCTGGTATGCCGAGATCGAGGCCAGCACGGAGATCCTGGCCGGGATCGTGCACGGCGCCGACCTGACCAGGCCGGTGCCGACCTGCCCGGACTGGACGCTCCGGCAGCTCGCCACCCATCTCGGCCGCGCGCACCGCTGGGCGGCCGAGATCGCCAGCACCCGGTCGGCCGAGTTCATCCCGTTCCGCCAGGTGCCGGACGGCCGGATCCCCGACGATCCCGCGCTGCAGGCGCCGTGGCTCCGGGCGGGCGCGGCGCGGGTCATCGAGGCGGTCCGGGAGGCCGGCAGCGACCCGGTGTGGGCCTTCACCGGGCTGCGCCCGGCCACCTTCTGGGCCCGCAGGATGGCGCACGAGACCGCGATGCACCGGGCCGACGCCCAGCTGGCGGTCGGCCGTCAGGCCGAATTCCAGCCGGATCTGGCCGCGGACGGCATCGACGAGTGGCTCGGCTTCATGTCCGGGCTGGGCGCTCAGGACCCGCGCGTCACCGCGCTGCCCGAGGGCGCGGTGCTGCACGTCCACGCGACCGATGCGGGCCTGGACGGTGCCGGCGAGTGGCTCGTGCGCCGCGAGGGTCCGGAGGTGACCGTGCTGCCCGGCCACGGCCAAGGCGACGTCGCCCTGCGCGGCCCGGCCGCGCGGCTGCTGCTGGTGCTGGTCCGGCGGGTGCCGCCCGATGACCCTCAGGTCGAGGTCCTGGGCGACCGGGCGCTGCTCACCGGCTGGCTGGCCGGCACCCCGTTCTGACCGCCGCGACCGCTACAGCCAGCCGACCCGGGCGCTGGCCACCGGCTCGTCGCCAGGGGCCGGGGCGAGCTCGCCGTCCCGGACCTTCTGCAGCAGCCGGCCGACCGCGTCCATGATCTCCGGCAGGGAGTCGCGCAGCGCCTTGGCGTCGGCGGCCGTCGCGTCGTCGGCCGGGATGCCCCCGCGCTCGAGCAGCCCCTCGAGGTCGGCCAGCTGCTCGCCCACCCACTGCACCGGGCTGGCCGTCAGATCGGAGTCGAACACTCGCCGGCCCGGTTCCCAGCCCCGGAAGGCCGGGTGATGGTGCGCCCGGTTCAGGCTGCCCGGCGGCCCGTCCACCGCCTCCAGCAGGTCCACCCGCCAGACCGGCTGGCCGACCTCGATCGGCTGGGCCGAGTAGATGGATCCCCGCAGGTCGCCGCGCTCGAGCAGCCGGACCTCCAGGCGGACGCCGCGCTCGGCGCCCTCCTGGCCGGGCCGCGGGTTCGGAATGACGATGTACATGTCGCTGGCCAGCACCCCGACTCGCTCGAACCCGAACGCGTAGAGCATGGTCCCTCCTCAGATCGCCTGGCCTGTCCAGACCATCGTCCTACCGCGGGTCGGGCCGGTCCACGTTCCAGTGATGGGTCGCGGAGCTGATCAAGACCCCGTCCCGGGCCGGGCGCAGCACGAACCTGGTGATCACCCGCTGGCCGCCCTCGAAATCGCCGTACAGCAGGTCGACGGTCAGCGTCTCCGCGTCCTTGAGAGCCCGGCGCGCGGCGGCGTAGTCGGGGCTGGCCGGATCGCGGAACGCGCCCTGCCAGAAGCCGGTATCCGCGGGTGGCACGTACAGGTCACGGGTCTGGTTGGTAAAGTCCGCCGGGCCCGGGCGGCCGTCGCCGCGCATGTCCCGCGGGTAGAACCGCCAGCCGTGCAGCACGGCCAGCCCGCTGCCCGCGTTGCGCAGCGACGCGGCCAGGTAGATTACCCCGTCGTCCTCCTCGGCGATGGCCCGGCCGCCGGTCACCATCAGGTGCTTGCCGCCGAGGAAGAACACCTTCTGATCGCTGTCCTCCAGCCGGGAGGGCACGAGCAGCGGGCGCAGGCCGACCAGCAAGGACTGCTCGGCCGCGCGGGCGGCCCGGTTCGCCGAGCGCACGGACGCGAACGTGGCCACGGCGAGCACCAGCGTCCCGGCGCCGGTCGCCAGCGCGGAGACGGTCGTCCAGTTGGTCACCACCCCCCGAGCCTAAGCGCACGGGGCCGCCCGATGGATGTACCAGTGGGCAGTCAGGCGCCGCACGTGGCCCAACAGCTCTGGCGCTCCAGGTTTGCCCCGCGGCGCCCGGGCAAATCCGGGGCGGTGACGTCGCAACCCCGGCCGGGCCGCACTTCGACGGAGCTGCCTGTCCTGGCGCCGCTGCGCCGCGACAGCGGCCGGCTAGGGTGCACCGGGATCTCAGCTCATGCGGATGGCTGAGCTAGCCTGCGGTTATCCGGCGCTGCTAGAGTGTTAAGCATACAATTACTGGTGAATATCTATTTATCATTAAATTGCCACTCCTTCTACGGCAATTCTCGCGAGGTCCTATCTTGCAGAGCGTCATGCGGCAGTTCGTGGTCAGCTGCGAGGACGGGGCAGAGCCCGATCAGCTCCTGAAGCTGCCGGGCTCCGCGTTCGCGGTTTCGGACGCGACCAGATCCGTATCGCTGCGCCGGCTGTGGCTGGACACGTTCGACTGGCGGCTCTACAACTCCGGGCTCACCCTGGAGCAGGTCAGCAGCCGCGGCGCGACCGACCTCGTGCTCACCGGCCGGGACGGCGCGATCCTCGCCGCCGATCATGTGGCCCGGCAGCAGCATGCGGCCGGCCGGCGCCACGGCGCCGACGGGCGCGGGCACCGGGAGGCCGGGC
The DNA here is from genome assembly GCA_963729365.1 of uncultured Actinomycetota bacterium. Classification (GTDB taxonomy): domain Bacteria; phylum Actinomycetota; class Actinomycetes; order Streptosporangiales; family Streptosporangiaceae; genus JASHPR01. The sequence continues at coordinate 121,996 of CAVSNQ010000022.1, read as the reverse complement.
GCGACGGGGGCACGCCGGTGAGGTGGCCCGGCGGGTTGGACGTCCTGCCCCTCGGGCCGCTGCAGGACCACCTCGGCCCGGTCGTCGGGGTGCGCGCGCTGCTGCCGGTGGCCCGCGCGGTGAGCGCGGTGCGTGACAGCCGGGTGCTGAACTCCGACGACAAGACGATCGCCCGGATCACCGTCGACCGCATGTCCGTCACCTACCCGGCGGCCGGGACCGTGCCGCCGCGCCTGACCGTGACGGCGCTGCGCGGCTACCAGCCGCAGGCGCTGCGGCTCATCGAAATGCTGGCCGCGACGCCCGGGGTCTCCGACGGCGGCCAGTCGGGGCTGGAGGCGGCACTGGCGGCGGCGGGCCGGCGGCCCGGCGACTATTCCAGCAAGATCAATGTCCTGCTGACCCCGCGGATGCCCGCTTCGGTGGCGATGGCCACCGTGCTGACCGCGCTCCTCGACACCCTCGAGGCCAACGTGAACGGCACCGTGCGCGACGTGGACACCGAATTCCTGCACGACCTGCGCATCGCGGTGCGGCGCAGCAGGTCCGCGCTGAAGCTCGCGGGCGATGCCCTGCCGGACGGGATGGCCGCGCGGTTCCGCCCGGAGTTCAAGTGGCTCAGTGACCTGACCACCCCGACCAGGGACCTCGACGTCTACCTGCTCGGTTTCTCCGGCATGGCCGCGAGCCTGATCGCCGCCACGGCCGATGAGCTCGAGCCGTTCCACGAGTACCTGCGCCGCAACCGGGCCGCGGCGCAGCGGCTGCTCGCCCGCGGCCTGCGTTCGGCCCGGTTTTCCCGCCTCGGCCGGGAGTGGCGGCAGGCGCTGACCACCGCCGCGGCCGGACGCACCCGGCTCACCGCGGCGCGGCTCGCCGCCAGCCGGATAGCCCGCGCCCACCGTCGCGTGATCCGCGACGGCGACGCCATCACGGCCACCTCGCCCCCGGACAGCTTGCACGAGCTGCGCAAACGCTGCAAGGAGCTGCGCTACCTGCTGGAGTTCTTCGGGTCCCTGTACGATCCCGGCGAGCTCTGGCGGGCGGTCCGCGAGCTCAAGGCGCTGCAGGACTGCCTCGGCGAGTTCCAGGACACCCAGGTGCAGCACGAGGAGCTCCGGGCTTTCGCCGATCAGATGATGGCGGAGCGCGCCGCGCCCGCCGCCACGCTGCTGGCCATGGGCGAGATCGCGGCCGGGCTGGCCATCAGGCAGCGGCAGGCGCGCAGCGAGTTCGCGGGCCGGTTCCGTGACTTCGCCGGCCCGGTCAGCCAGGGCCGGATCACGAGCCTGATCGGGATCGCCGCGGCATGAAGACCTTCGCGACTTACAACATCAAGGGCGGGGTGGGCAAGACCTCGACCGCCGTCAACCTCAGCTACCTGGCGGCCCGCGATGGCTACCGGGTCCTCCTCTGGGATCTTGACCCGCAGGGCGCGGCCAGCTTCCTGTTCCGGATCCGGCCCCGGGTCAAGGGCGGCGGCAAGGCGCTGATCCGGGGGAAGCGGCCCATGGACGACGCGATCAAGGCGACCGACTTCGACAACCTGGACCTGCTGCCCGCCGACTTCACGTACCGCAACCTGGACCTGGTGCTCGATGCGGCCAAGAAGCCGGCGCGCAGGCTCGGCAGCCTGCTCGCGCCGCTGAGCGCCGAGTATGACGTGATCTTCCTGGACTGCCCGCCCGGCATCTCGCTGCTGTCCGAGAGCGTGCTGCACGCGGCCGACACGCTGCTCGTGCCGCTGATCCCGACCACGCTCTCGGTCCGGACCCTGGACCAGCTGACCGAGTTCATCAGCGGCTTCGACGGCAGCCGGCCCGCGATCCTGGCCTTCTTCTCCATGATCGACCGGCGCAAGCGGCTGCATAAGGAGATCTCCGAGCAGCTGCCCGCAGAGCGCGACGACGTCGCCGCCACCGCGATCCCGGCCCTGTCGCTGATCGAGCTGATGTCGGTGCAGCGCGCCCCGGTGACCGCGTTCGCGCCGCGCAGCGCGGCCGCGCGCCGTTACGCCGAGCTTTGGCAGGAGGCGCGCGAGCGCAGCGGGCTGCCCGCGCCGCCGCCCGCGGGAAGCTGGTGACTCCGCCGCCCGGCGGCGCCTGCTGATCAGGATGGCGGCCCGGACGCCGCCCAGCTGAGCGGCAGCTGGTCGATGCCGTAGATCCCCTCCACCCCGCCCAGGACGGCCGGTCCCGCGGCGGCCAGCCCCGGCATCCGCGGCGCGAGGAAGGCCAGCGCCTCCTCGAGCTCGGCGCGGGCCAGGTTCGCGCCCAGGCAGTAGTGCGCGCCCGCGCCGAACGTCAGCAGCCGCCCATCGCGCTCGGCCGTGATGTCGAAGTCCTCGCCGCCGTCGGCCTCCCGGTTGGCCCGCTCCGCGCAGATCGCCACGATCGTGCCGGCCGGGAACGTCACGCCCCGGTACTCCAGCTGCCCGGTGCAGATCCTCGCGGTGAACGGCGTGATCGGCTCGGCCCTGAGCACCTCGTCGACCGCGTGCGCGGTCAGCCGCGGCTTGTCGCGCAGCAGCTCCCACTGGCGCGGGTGCGCGGCGAACAGCCGCATGGCGTGCGCGAGCTGGGCCTGTGTGGTGTCGATGCCCCCGGCGATGACGTTGAGCACCAGGTTGACGCACTCGGCGTGGGACAGCCGGTCGCCCCGATCCTCGGCCGCCAGCAGGGCCGTGATCAGGTCATCGCCCGGGTCGGCCCGCCGCTGCTCCAGCAGCTGCTCGACGTAGTCCTGGACCTCCACGACCGCGCGCTCGATCTCGGCTACGCCGGTGGCGAGCGCCTTGATGTCGAATTGCCGCTGCACCAGGCTGGACCACTCGTGCAGTCTCGGCGCGTCCTGGTCCGGGGCACCGAGCACGGCGGCGATGGTCAGCGACGGGTAGGGCTTGGCCAGCGCGGCGACGAAGTCACAGGATGCCGCCGGGGTGATCCGGCCCCACAGCTGGCCGAGGAAGTCGCGCATGGCGGGCCGCCACCGGTCCGCGGCGCGGGGGGTGAACGCCGGCCCGACCAGGGCCCGGAGCCGCCGGTGGCGGTCGCCCTGCTGGTTGAGGATGTTGGCGTCGATCTGCTCGCGCAGCGGGCCGCCGTTGATGCCGAACAGGTCCGCGATCTCGCGGCCCGGGAATGCTGCCTGCCGGGAGCGGAGGAAGAACTCGCCCGACTCGCGGTCGAGCACGATGAAGGCCAGCGGCGAGCTGGCCAGCCAGCCCCCCTCCTCGCGCAGCTTAGCGAGCCGACGGTGATATCTGTCCCCGGCGAGCTCCTCGGAACCTAGGTCGATCGTCGGCAGGTCGAGCTCGGTCACGATAGTCATAGGCACCGGTCCCGGAAGGTTCAGTCCAGCTCGCGGATGAAGCGGATCATGGCCTGGCTGACGTCGTCCGGCCGCTCCTGCTGGGTCCAGTGGCCACAGCCGCTCAGCAGGACCGGCTCGCGAAGCTGCGGCGCGTAGTCGCGCAGCCGCGGCAGCGTCTCTCGCGCGCGGCTGATGACCAGGTCGCGATCCCCGGCGATGAACAGGGCGGGAATGGTGACCGGAGCGTTGTGCCAGGCAGCGGTGAGCTCCCAGTTGCGGTCCAGGTTGCGGTACCAGTTGAGCGGCCCGGTGAAGCCGGAGCCCTCGTATTCGGCCACGAACGCCGCTATGTCATCGCCGGTCAGCCAGCCGGGCCAGCCCGCCGAGGCGGGCGGCTCGGCGCAGATGTCGAGGAAACCGCCGCCCGGCGGGACGATCGGCACCACGGCCGGCGCGTCGCCCGAAGCGCCGTAGAGTACCCGCGTGAAGGTCTGCCGCGGCTCCCGGGCCAGCTCCGCGTCGGCGACACCCGGCTGCTGGAAATAGATCATGTAGAAGCCGTCGCCGATGCTGGACCGCATGGCGGCGGTCGGCGGCCGGCTCCCCCGCGGCCGGTACGGGACGCTCAGCCCGATCACGCCGCGGAACCGGTCCGGCCGCAGCAGCGCCGCGTGCCAGGCGACCGGCGCGCCCCAGTCGTGCCCGGCCAGCACCGCCTGCGACTCGCCGAGGGCATCGAGCAGCGCGATGACGTCGCCGGCCAGGTGCAGGATCGTGTACTGATCCGCCGCCTCGGGCCCGCCGGTCCGGCAATAACCGCGCTGGTCGGGCGCGACCACGTGGTAGCCGGCCTCGGCCAGGTCGGACAGCTGGTGCCGCCACGAGTACCAGCACTCAGGAAACCCGTGCAGCAGCAGCACCAGCGGCCCGGTGCCCGCCTCGGCGATGTGCATGCGCAGCCCGCGCGCGTCGACGTACCGGTGCCTCACCCCGGGCCGGTCGTGATGGCTCATGACCGGAGGATAACGGCGGCCCGAACGGGTCAGGAAGGCCCGTGGCGCCGGGAGTCCGGCCGCTGCCCCGTGACCCCATGTCGCCCGGCCGCCCTCCTGCGTCTGCTGAGCCGAGCCAGCGGTGGGCTCGTTCGTAGCTCAGCGTAACGGGCCTTTATGGCGGATTGCAGGTACATACACGGCCGGCACGGTCCATGCTGTATCCCAGGGATATTGTCTGCCTGAGGGGGGTTCGTGGGCCACAGGCTCCTTCGGCTGGAGATTCCGGTCTTCCCAGAGAAACGGATGTTCCGGGTCCATGACCCGGCCGTGGACCCGGATGCCCCGGGTAGCCCGGTTGCGCCCAACGGTTCACTGATCAGCACGACGCGCGAGCAGATGCTCGTGGCCTGTGCTCAGGAGCACGTCAGCGTGCAGCTAACGATCGAGGAATGGGAAGATGCGCCGCCTCCGTTCAGTGACGGCTACGAGGACGAGGCGAAGTGCGTGCTGTACCTTCGTGGCCGGCTGAGCGTAATCGACACCGGCCGGGCCGACTCCGCCGTCGGCAGCGTCCGGCTGGCCGGCGGCGTAGGCGACTACGGGGTCCGCGTCTACACCCGCAACCGCGCCGAGGCGGTCAGGCGCTACGCAGCGCTGTTCGAGATGGACGTCGATCCTCTCGGCGATGAGTTCCAGCAGGCGAAGAAGCGGCTCGAGGGCCTGGAGCAGTACCTGGTCCAGGTCTGGCGCGAGTCATAACACCCGGCGCGTGATTCCCGCGGGCCTGCCTTTCCCGGCCCGCTTGGGTCAGGGCGCGCCCGCGCCCTTCGTGCTCCGTGCGGACGGGGTCACCGACCGGCTGACGCCGTGCGAGGCCCCCGCGCGTCCCGGGCCCTTGGGATCGACGCTGGTCCGGAACGGGGTCAGCGCGTAGACCGCCAGCGAGACCGAGGCGATCGCGATCAGGGCCAGGAAAGACAGCACGATCCGCGCGCGCCGCGACCGCATCAGCGCGGCCAGGCCCGGCCGGCCGAACGAGGTCAGCCTGGATGCCAGCAGGGGATCGTCATCGACAAGCTTGCGCTCCATCTCCTCGAGGATGCGCTGCTCGTCCATGGACAGCGCCATGGCCACCTCCGCACCACGTCCGGCCACCGCTGCCCCCGGGCAGGGTAGGGATCCACTCCTACTATCCCCCGCTTGATGAGCTTTTACCCTTGCTTTGCCGGCGGACAGGCAACTGCGCCGACAGTTCGATGACCGCGACGCCGCTCCCGGCCGGCGGGCAGCGAGTGAGCGGCACGCCAGCAGCTCAGTCGGCAACACAGCAGCGAATCAGGTCCCATAATATTTGAAGTGATCGAACAATTATTCTAGGCTGAGCGGCATGCGATGGGACAGCCTGCGCCTCGACGCCAGTCAATCCGACGGGTCACCAGGGTCCGGCGCGGGCGCGCCGGCCCTGTTCGAGCGCAACGCGGTGGCACGTACCTTCGACACGCCGGGGTTCCGCGGCATGACGTTCTACGAGGTGCACGCCCGGTCCATCATCAACCAGGTCCCCCCGGCGTCGAGGATGGCCTTCCGCTGGACGATAAATCCCTACCGGGGATGTAGTCATTCGTGCGTTTACTGCATGTCAGGTGGCACGCCCATCCTGATGGCCGATGGGCACACTAAGCCACTGGCCTATGTCCAGCCTGGCGACGCCATCTACGGCACGGTCCGCCGCGGCTCCTACCGGCACTACGTGATCACCGAGGTGCTCGCGCACTGGTCCACGGTCAAGCCGGCCTACGCGGTCACGCTCGAGGACGAGACCCGGCTGTTCTGCAGCGGCGACCATAGGTTCCTGACCAACCGCGGCTGGAAGTACGTGACCGGCACCGAGTGCGGCGGCCCGCTGCGCCGGCCGCACCTGACGCTCAACAACGAACTCATGGGGGTCGGCGAGTTCGCCGAGCCGCCCAAGGAGACCACCGACTATCGCCGCGGCTACCTCTGCGGCATGATTCGCGGCGACGCTCACCTGGCCTCACGTCAGGACGGGCAAGGTCGGTGGAAGAGCCAGTTCTGGTTGGCGCTTATCGACCAAGAGGCTCTCGACCGCACCCAGGTCTACCTCGGCCGGGAAGGCATCGGCACGACCAGGTTCACCTTTTCCGAGGCTTCGAGTACGCGGCGACAGGTGACGGCGATCCGGGTTCAGTCTCGCGACCGGGTCCAGGCGATCCAGCGGCTGATCGAATGGCCGGTCTGGCCAGATCCCGAGTGGCGCAAAGGATTCCTGGCCGGCGTCTTCGACGCGGAGGGAAGCTACAGCCAGGGAGCCTGGCGGATGTCCAACACCGATCCAGAGATCATCGGCTGGACGGTCCCATCTATGCGGTCCCTTGAGTTCGATGTCGTGGTCGAGGACCTGAACCGCGCGAGCGGCATCAAGGCCGTCCGGCTGCTGGGCGGGATGAAGGAGGCACTGAGGTTCTTCCACACCACGGAGCCCGCGATCACCAGGAAGCGCTCGATCGAGGATATGGCGCTGAAGAGTGACGCCCCGCTGCGGGTCGCCTCGATCGAGCCGATGGGCATGGAACTCGAGATGTTTGATATCACGACCGGCACCGGCGACTTCATCGCCAACGGCGTGGTGAGCCACAACTGCTTTGCCCGCAACACCCACACCTACCTGGACATGGACTCCGGCCACGACTTCAACTCGAGGATCGTGGTCAAGGTGAACGCGCCGCAGCTGGCCCGCAAGGAGCTGGCCGCGCCCAAGTGGCAGGGCGAGCACGTGGCGATGGGCACGAACGTGGACTGCTACCAGCGCGCCGAGGGCCGCTACCGGCTGATGCCGGGGATCATCGGGGCGCTGCGGGACGCGGCCAACCCGTTCTCGATCCTGACCAAGGGCACGCTGATCCTCCGCGACCTGGACCTGCTGGCCGCGGCCGCGGAGGTCACCGACGTCGGCCTCAACGTCTCCGTCGGCTTTGTCGACCAAGAGATTTCTCGATCCGTGGAGCCGGGAACGCCCAGCCCAGAGCGCCGGCTGGGGGTCTGCGCGGCGCTGAACGAGCGCGGCCTGCCGTGCGGCGTGCTCATGGGCCCGGTGCTGCCGTTCCTCACCGACTCCCCCGCCCAGCTCGAGCGGACCGTGCGGCTGGCCGCCGAGGCCGGGGCCGCTCACGTCACCCCGATCGTGCTGCACCTGCGGCCCGGCGCCCGCGAGTGGTTCCTGCGCTGGCTGGGCGAGAACTTCCCGGACCTGGCCGGCTCCTACCGCCGCCTGTACGGCAGCGGCGCGTACGCGCCCAAGGCCTACCAGCATCAGATCGCCGAGCAGGTCAGGGAACTGGCCCGCCGCTACGGGGTCGGCCGGGCCACCCCCGGGCAGGCACGCCGCATCCAGCCGCGAGCCACCGAGCCGCGGCGCGGCCCTCAAGCCGAACCGCCGCCCGAGCCGGAGCCGGTCCAGCTCTCCCTGCTCTGACTCATCGGGCGTTGGAAACGCTAGCGGGGAGCTTTCTCAGTCCATAGCACTGACAAAGCTCCCCGCTAATCCGATCATGGTGGTGCCGGCCCCGTGCAGGGCTCAGCTGCCGTCGGGGTCGGCTGATACGACCGGCAGGCCAGCGGCCTGCCAGGCGCGGAAACCGCCGTCCAGGTCGGTCGCCTGGCGGACGCCGAGGTCCTGCAGGGCGGCCGCGGCCAGGCTGGATGTGTAGCCCTCCGAGCAGACGACGATTACGCGGAGGTCGTAGCTGGCCTCCGGCAGCCGGGCGGCCGAGGCCGGGTCGAAACGCCACTCCAGCACGTTGCGCTCCACGATCAGGGCCCCGGGCAGCTCCCCCTCGGCGGCGCGCTGCGCGGCGGGGCGGATGTCCACGAGTACCGCGCCCGCGCTGGCCGCTCGCGACGCACGCTGCGGGCTCATCCGGTCCAGCCGCCCCCTGGCCTCGGCCAGCACCTGGTCGATGGTGCGGCTGCCGGGCGGCGGCGAGGAAGTCGCCATCGCAGCAGCGTATGTCACCAGTCCTGCTCCGCGCCCTGGGTCGCGACATGGACCAGTCCGGACTCGGTCAGCTCGAATCGGCGCATCGCCGTGAGCGGCGGCGAGTAGGCATGGACGCTGACGGCCGGCCCGGCGAAGGGGTTGACCACGTCGTGCACATGCTGTGAGCCGAACGACCTGGCGCCGCCCGGCTCGACCGTCAGGTTCCGGATCGCCACCCGGCGCCCGGTGGCCACGGTCCGTTCCCGCAGCCTCCCCTGCGCGACCGCGAACGCCCCGGCCGCGCGGCCGTGGTCGTGAAAGCCCGTGCTCTGCCCGGGCAGCCAGGACAGCAGCCACACCTCATAATCGTCGGCCAGCTCCAGGCGCTCATACCAGCGCCGCCCGGCATCGAAGCGCACGAGACTGCCCCAGCTGTCCGGCCGCGCGGCCACCTCGCCGACGATCTGACCCAGGCGCGCCGGGCTGAGGGGCGCCGGGCCGAGGCGGGTCTGGCTCAATATCGCTGCATCGTTCGCGTCTCTCATCCTAGTAACCCCATCGTTTTAGTCGAGATACTGCCTGGGAAGGTACCACGTTCCCCACCCGCCCCGGGGGACAAACGCGCGGTTGGTTTCGTGACCGTTTCAGCGGCCGTCGCGGGCCGAAGCCGCCGCCCTGGGCCATGCGACAACTTTCCCGCACGTAAAGTTGTCTACCGTGCGAGCCCAGCGCGAGGAACCAAATCAGCTGATACCCGACCGGCTGGTCGTCCGGACGGTCGCCGTGGATGATCCGGGTGATCTTGTCGCCCGCCTGCCGAGGGCCAAGCCCGTGGCCTGGATCCGCCGCGGCGACGGGCTGGCCGGCTGGGGCGAGGCGGCCCGGGTCAGCATCCCGGCCGGCGAGGACCGGTTCACGGCGGGCGAGAAGTGGCTGGCCGAGCTGTTCGACGGCGCGGAGGTCACCGACGAGGTGGGCCTGCCCGGCTGCGGGCCGGTCGCCTTCGGCAGCTTTACCTTCGACCCGGCGTCGGAAGGCTCGGTGCTCGTGGTGCCGGCCGCGGTGATCGGCCGGAGCTCGGGCCGGTCCTGGCTGACCACGTTCGGTGACCGGAACGCAGCCCTGGAGCCCACCTGGCCGCCGCGGGCGCCCGCCGAGCTGCGCTGGCATGACGGGAGCCTCACCGCACCGCAGTGGGAGCGCGCGGTCAGTTCGGCCGTGGCCAGGATCCAGGCCGGCGATCTCGCCAAGGTCGTGCTGGCCAGGGACCTGTACGCGGCAGCGTCGGGCAAGATCGACGCCCGGGTGCTGCTGGCCAGGCTGGCCGCGCGTTACCCGGATTGCTGGACGTTCTGCTGCTCGGGCCTGGTCGGCGCCACGCCCGAGCTGTACATCAGGCGGGAGGGCGCGGCGGTCAGCTCGCTCGTGCTGGCCGGGACCATACCGCGCGGCGGCGACGAGGCGGAGGACCGGCGGCTGGGCGCGGCCCTGCTGGCGTCGGCCAAGGACGTCGAGGAGCACCAGTACGCCGTGGCGGACGTGCGCAAGGCGCTGGCGCCGCTCTGCGACCGGCTCGATATCGACGCCCGGCCGTCGCTGCTGCGGCTGGCCAACGTGCAGCACCTCGCCACCCACGTGACCGGGCAGCTCGCCGCGCCGAAGACGCCTGAGGCCGGCGGCGGCCTGGGCGAGCATGCCTCGGCCCTCGCGCTGGCGGCCGCCCTGCATCCCACCGCCGCGGTGTGCGGCACTCCGGCCACCGCCGCCATGGAGGTGATCCGCGAGCTCGAGAGCATGGACCGGGGACGCTATGCCGGGCCGGTCGGCTGGGTCGATGCGCACGGCAACGGCGAATGGGGCATCGCCTTGCGCTGCGCGGAGCTGGACGGGGCCCGGGCCCGGCTGTTCGCGGGCTGCGGCATCGTGGCCGGCTCGGATCCAGGTTCCGAGCTGGCCGAGACGCAGGCGAAGTTCCGCGCGATGCAGGACGCCCTGGAGGACTAGGCCGCGCCACCGGCCGACGCGGACAACGCGGACGAGGCGGCCGACGCGCAGGCGCTGCGCAGCTGCGCGCGGAGCTGCGCGCCGGCCGTCCGGTCCGTACGCACCTCGACGACCCGCAGCCCGTCCCCGCGCAGGGCGCCCGCCAGGCTGGACGCCTTCTCCACCAGGACATGGGGCAGCCCCGCGGCCCGGGCCAGCAGGCCGAGGTCGGTGCCGTGCGGCGTGCCGAAGAGCCGCTCGAACGACTCGGTGAACGCCGCCTGCTCCAGCATCGAGAAGATGCCGCCGCCGTCGTTGTTGGCCACCACGATGCACAGGTCCGGCCGCACCGCCGCGGGCCCGAGCATCAGGCCGCCCGCATCGTGCAGGAAGGCCAGGTCGCCGAGGAGCGCGACGGCCGGACCGCCGCCGCCGGCCTGATGCGCCAGCGCCGCCCCCATCGCCGATGACACGAGCCCGTCGATGCCGTTGGTCCCCCGGTTGCACAGCACCCGCAGCCCGGCGCGCGGGGACATGTGCTGGTCCAGGTCACGGATGGGCAGGCTGGACCCGGCCCAGAGCAGCGCGCCGGCCGGCAGCGCCGCGGCCAGGTCGCGGGCCAGCCGGGGCTCGGTCAGCCGCTCGTCCGCGCCGAGTATCGCGTCCGCGGCGCGCCGGGCCGCGGCGTCGGCCCGCTGCCACGCCGCAAGCCAGGCCGAGTCCCGGCCCGGCCCGGTTTCCGACAGCCCGATCTCGGCCGCGACCTCCGTGGCGGTCCGGGCCGGATCGGCCCACCGGCCCGGGCCCTGGGCCAGCACCACGTGCCGGGCCGGGACCGGCCCCGGCTCTCCTCGCAGCAGCGCGAGCTGGCTGCGCGACAAGCCGGGCCGCCCCGCCGAGACGATGACGTCCGGCCGGTGCTCGGCCACGAACGCGGGCGAATCGAGCAGGTAGCCATAGGCCGACAGCGCGTTCGGCCCGCGCCGGGCGTTCGACGAGGGCTCGGCCAGCACCGGCCATCCCGCCGCCTCGGCCAGCCCGAGCAGCGGCCCGGGATCGTAGTCCCCGCCGCCGCAGACCACCACCCCGCGCTCGGTCCAGTCCAGGCGGAACGGCCCGGCGCCGGCCCCCGGCCGCGGCCCGGGGCCGCCGGGACCGGTCCACCGCGCGCCGTCGGGCCGCCCGCCGAGCGGTTCCGGCCAGTGGTCTGCGCCGGCGGCATCGGGCACCAGCGGATCCCGGAACGGGACGTTGATGTGCACCGGCCCGGGAAACCCGCCTTCCTCCCCGGACGCCAGCGCCCAGGCGCGGCAGGCCAGCGACCGCCAGTAGCGCACCATCCCCGGCCGCTCCTCGGGGACCCCGGCCTCGCAGAACCAGCGCACCGACCCGCCGTACAGCTTGAGCTGGTCGATCGTCTGGCTCGTGCCGGTGCCGCGCAGCTCCGGCGGGCGATCCGCGGTGAGCACGATCAGCGGGATCCCGGCCTCGTCAGCCTCGATCACCGCGGCGTGGAAGTGCGCGGCGGCCGTGCCCGAGGTGCAGACCAGCGCGGCCGGGCGGCGGGCCGCCTTGGCCAGGCCGAGGGCCAGGAACGCGGCCGAGCGCTCGTCGATCCGCACGTGCAGCCGGGGCCCGGCCTGCTCGGCCGCGGCGGACCGGTCGAACAGCGCCATGGCCAGCGGCGCGCTGCGCGAGCCGGGCGCCAGGACCGCCTCGCGCAGGCCGCACCTGATCAGCTCATCGACGAACACCGTGCCGAACGCGGTCGACGGGTTCATGGCCCGGTGCCGAGGAACTCGGCGGCGGCCAGCATCCGGGTAATCCACGGGCCCGGATCAGCCTCATAGTCCGACCGGCGTTCCGGAGCGGCAGCGGCGGCCCGGACCGGCAGCCAGCCGTCCGCGGCCGCCAGCGGCTCGGCGGTCACGTCCCCGGCCAGCAGGCTCATCGTGGCCAGCCCGCAGTCGTACGGCAGGTCGGGCAGGGCGGCGGCCAGCGCCACCCCGGCCGCGAGTCCCACCGATGACTCCAGCGCGCTGGACACGACCACGGGCAGCCCGCAGGCCGCGGCCACCCGCAGCGCCGCGCGCACCCCGCCCAGCGGCTGGACCTTGAGCACGACGATGTCGGCGGCCCCGGCCGCGCGGACCGCCAACGGGTCCTCGGCGCGGCGGATCGACTCGTCCGCGGCCAGCGGCACGTCCACCAGGCGGCGCAGCTCGGCCAGCTCGGCCAGGCTGGCGCAGGGCTGCTCCGCGTACTCCAGGCCGGCCGGCGCCAGGGCCCGCAACATCCGTGCCGCATGCTCAACGTTCCAGCCGCCGTTGGCGTCGACCCGGATCCGGCCGGCCGGGCCCATCGCGTCGCGCACCGCCTCGACCCTGGCGATGTCGTCTGAATCCGGCTGACCGGGCTCGGCGACCTTGACCTTCGCGGTCCGGCAGCCCGACCCGGCCACGATCTCGCGGGCCCGGTCCGGGCCCACCGCGGGCACGGTCACGTTCACCCCGACCCGGTTCCTGGCCGGCTCGGGCCAGCCCGCGCAAGCGGCCTCGAGCGCGCAGCCCAGCCAGCGGGCGCACTCGCGCGGCCCGTACTCGGCGAACGGCGAGAACTCTCCCCAGCCCGCCGGGCCCTCGATCAGCGCGCCCTCCCGCACGGTGATGCCGCGGAACCTGGTGGGCATCGGGATGGCGAACGCGCGCACGGTCGGGAGCAGGGCGGCGAGCTGCTCGCGCAGTTCAGCCGCCCGCGGCCCGGTCCGCTCGGCCTGGCCGGTCACGGCCGGCGCGGGAACTTGGCGAAGTCCGGGTTGCGCTTGCCCACGTAGGCGTCGCGACCCTCCTGCGCCTCCTCGCTCATGTAGTAGAGCAGTGTCGCGTCGCCGGCGAACTGCTGCATGCCGGCCGCCCCGTCGGTCACCGCGTTGAGCGCGCCCTTGAGCATCCGCAGCGCCAGCGGGGACTTGGCCAGCAGCTCCCGCGACCAGGCGACCGTTTCCTGCTCCAGCCTGTCCAGCGGGACGACCGCGTTGACCAGGCCCATGTCCAGTGCTTCCTGGGCGCTGTACTGGCGGCACAGGTACCAGATCTCGCGGGCCTTCTTCAGCCCCACGGTCGAGGCCAGCAGCCAGGAGCCGTACCCGCCGTCGAACGAGCCGACCTTCGGGCCGGTCTGGCCGAACACCGCGTTGTCCGCGGCGATGGTCAGGTCGCAGCAGACGTGCAGCACGTGCCCGCCGCCGATCGCGTAGCCGGCCACCATGGCGATCACCGGCTTGGGGGTGCGGCGGATCTGCACCTGCAGGTCGAGCACGTTCAGCCGGCCCACGCCCCGGGAGTCGACGTACCCGTCGTCACCGCGGACCTTCTGGTCACCGCCGGAGCAGAACGCCTTGTCCCCGGCGCCGGTCAGGATGATCACGCCGATTCCGGGGTCGTCCCTGGCCACGTTGAACGCGTTCGACAGCTCGAACAGGGTGGCGGGCCGGAACGCGTTGCGCACCTCGGGCCGGTTGATGGTGATCTTGGCAATGCCCTCGGCCGTCTCATAGACGATGTCGGTGTACTTCTGCCCGTCCGCGGGGCCCGATGCCTGCCAGTCGACCACTCTTCATCCTCCCGCTGACCCTGATCTGCCCGGAATAACCTTACGTCCGTGACTACCCGCCCCTTGCACGCGGTCGTGCTCCCCCCGGCCGACGCGGCCGGCCGGATGCTCGAGGCGCTCGCGGCGGCTCTCGACGGCACCGGGCCCGCGATCCTGCCGCTGGATCCGTCCCTGCCGCGGGCCAGGCTGACCGCGCTACTCGATGCATTCGCACCGTCGGTCATCGAAATGGCCCACGGGCCGGAACGTTACGCCCCCGCCCCATCGGCCCGGCCGGCTCCCGGCGTCGCCCCGGACACGGCCCTGGTCATCGCGACCTCCGGCTCCACCGGCCAGCCCAAGGGCACGGAGCTCAGCGCGGCCGCGCTGCTGGCGTCGGCCCGGGCCTCGCTGCGGCGCATCGGCGCTGGCCCGGGCGAGCGGTGGCTGTGCTGCCTGCCAACCTTCCACATCGCGGGGATACAGGTCCTGGTGCGGTCGCTGCTGGCCGGCACCGGCCCGGTGGTCGCCGGCCGGCTGGATCCCGGCGCGCTGGCCGCCAGCGGCTGTGCCCACGTGGCCGTGGTGCCGACCCAGCTCCGGCGGATGGTCGACGCCCGCGACGACCTGACGGCCGTGAAGACGATCCTGCTCGGCGGGGCGGCGGTGCCGACCGGGCTGCTCGACGCGGCCCGCGCGGCCGGCGGCCGGGTCGTCACCACCTACGGGATGAGCGAAACCAGCGGCGGCTGCGTGTATGACGGTATGCCGCTCGATGACGTATCGGTGGACATCGGACCCGGCGGGCGGATCAGGATCGCCGGGCCGGTGCTGTTTTCCGGTTACCGGCTGCGCCCCGACCTGACCGCCCGGGCTCGCGACGGCCACTGGTTCGTCACCTCCGACATCGGCTCGATCGGACCGTCCGGCGAGCTGCGTGTCCGCGGCCGGGCCGACGACGTGATCAACACCGGCGGCGAGAAGGTGGTCGCGGCCGAGGTCGAGGCGGCCCTCGGGACCTGCGCCGGGATCCGGGAGGCCGCCGTGGTGGGGCGCCCGGACCCGGAGTGGGGCGAGCTGGTCACGGCCGTGGTGGTCCCGGCCGATCCGTCCGCGCCTCCGCTGCTGGCGGACGTCCGCGGGCACGTGCGGGCGCGGCTGCCGGCCTACGCGGCCCCGGCGGCCCTGCTGATCGTGCCCGAAATCCCTATGCTACCTTCTGGTAAGCCTGACCGGGCAGCGCTCCGGGCCCGGGCGGCAGAGGAGGCTCACGGCGCGGCCTGAGCCAAGCCGTCGGCGGGCGCACGATACCCGCACGGGAACAAATGGCGTCGCTGAGCGTTACTAGATAGTGCCCGCGCTGCACAATACCAAGTGCTCCGGGCCCCCGCTAGCCACGGCGCCGCCCCGGTGGTGCAGGAGGGGCGCGTGCCGAATACGCGCACGAAGGGAGGTGTCTCATGGCGAGGACCGCGACCGCTGCGTCGCAGCGACCCGACGATGAGACGACCATGTCCTACGTGGACGAGCTGATTCAGCGCGGGCGCCGCCATGGTCACCTGTCCCTCCCCGAGCTTCGCGCGGCGTTCGAGCGCGCCCGTATCTCCCCCACTGAAGCCCGGTCCATCGTCCGCGAACTCACCGAGGCCGGCGTTCAGCTCGGTAACGACCAGCCGGAGGCTCCCGTGCAGGCTGCTGCCCTCCCTTCGACCGCCACCCCGGCGGCCGGCGCACGCAAGGCTCGCGCCGGAACCGCCGCCCGCGCGTCCGGTCAGTCCGGGCTTGACGCCGCGATCGCCCATGTGGTCGAGCTGGACGGTCTCGACTCCGCCGAGGCCGAGGCGTCGGCCCTGGCCGCTGCCGCGGTCCCGGAGCTGGCCGCCGAGGCTGACCTGGATGACCAGACGTCGGTCATGGGCGACTCGGTGCACACCTACCTCAAGTCCATCGGCCGGACCAGCCTGCTCACCGCCGAGCAGGAGGTCGACCTGGCCAAGCGAATCGAGGCCGGGCTGTACGCCGAGCACAAGCTGGAGACCGAGACCAAGCTGTCCCAGGCCCTCCGCCGCGACCTCGAGGATGTCGCCGAGGACGGCCGCCGGGCCAAGGCCCACATGCTGGAGGCGAACCTGCGCCTGGTGGTGTCGGTGGCCAAGAAGTACAGCGACCGCGGGCTGTCCCTGCTCGACGTCGTGCAGGAGGGCAACCTGGGCCTGATCAGGGCGGTCGAGAAGTTCGACTACACCAAGGGGTACAAGTTCTCGACCTACGCCATGTGGTGGATCCGGCAGGCCATCCAGCGCGGCTTCGCCGACTCCGCCCGCACGATCCGGCTGCCGGTGCACGTGCTGGAGATGCTCAGCAAGCTCAGCCGGGTGGAGCGGGACATGCACCAGCGGCTGGGCCGGGAGCCCACTCCCGAGGAGCTGGCCGTCGAGCTGGACCGTACGCCGGACCAGATCGAGGAGCTGCTCCGCACCAGCCGTCAGCCGATCAGCCTGGACTCCACGATCGGCGAGGACGGCGAGACCAGCATCGGCGACCTGATCGAGGACGTGGATGCGCCCGAGGCGTCCGAGCTCGTCGACCGGCAGCTGCTGGCCGACCAGCTCCGGCACGCGCTCGACGCGCTGACCCCGCGCGAGGCGACGATCATGGCGATGCGGTTCGGCCTGTACGACGGGAACCCGCACACGCTGGACGAGATCGGCCGCGCCCTCGGCCTGACCAGGGAGCGGATCCGGCAGCTGGAGAAGCAGTCGCTGTCCAAGCTGCGCCACCCCAGCCGGGCCCAGCCGCTGCTGGACTACGCCAGCTAAGGTCCCCGCTACTCCCCCGCCCAGTCCCGCCGCACCGGCCAGCGAGCCGGGCCCGACCTCCCGCCGGGCCCGGCTCGTTTCTATTGCCCGGGCCGCCCGCGACGCATGGCCGGCCCGTCCGGCGCGCGATCACGCCGGGAGCGTCGCCTCCGCGGACCGGTCGATCTGCATCCTCAGCACCGGCAGGAGATGCCGCGGCAGGTCGAGCAGGCAGCGGTCAGTCGCGTCCGCCCCGGCCGAAGCCAGGTCGATGACGCGCCGCGCGTCCCGCTTGGTCAGCGCGTCGCCCCGGGACTTCGCCACCGCGATCAGTCCCTCGCGCCAGGCGTTGCCGATCTTGCCGTGGGCGCGGCGGTAGACGAAGGCGGCCACCTGCTCGGCGGCGGTCAGTCCGGCCGCGGGCGCCTGCTCGGCGAGGATCACCGCCATGTCGGGCCGGGGCGCGCTGCGCAGCAGCCGCGCGATCCGGTACTTGGGCGCGATGAGCTGCGACAGCGCCCGCTGGCCGGCCGCGTCCCGCAGCTCGGGGACGTCATTGCGGCAGACGACCGCGACCCGGCGGGCGTTCGCCGCGAGCAGCGCCCGGAGCACCAGCGAGCCGAAGCCCGGGTACAGGTTGATGACCGCGACGTCGTGGTCCTGCCCCTGACCGGGCCGGGGCTCCGCCATGAGGGCCGCCAACGGCAGCGGCCGGCCGCGCAGGTCCGCGGGCCATCCCCCGCCGGCGAGCAGCGTGGTCTCGCCCGGGCCGGCCGCCAGCCCGAGAATGCTGGCCGCCGCCGCGTCGTCCAGTGCCTGAGCGGCCGCCTCCACCGACTGAGCCCCGTGGGTGTACAGTTCCGGGCGCAGAGCGTCCGCGCTGGCCCGGGCGGCGCTGCTGCTCCGGCGGGTGGGGCGCAGCTGGTACAGCGCGGCCGTGCTGCCGATGGCCTGGGCGCCGGCGTAGCGGTTGAATCGCGGCAGCACGGCCTCGTAGGTGAGATGGAGCGGGTGCAGCGCCTCCTGCACGGCGAGGCCGAGCGCGGGCTGCTGCTCGCCGAACCCGTAGGCGACCAGCACCCGGCCGTTCCGCTGGTCGCCGAGTCCCTGCAGGCCGCGGGTGACGAAGAGGTGCACGCCTTCCGGGGTGTAGGGCGGATCGGTGAAGATCAGCTGGGCCGACTCATGCAACGCGGCGGGCAGCCCGAGGCGCAGGTCAGCGACATGGCACCGGACGTCGAAGCCGCGCCGGCCGGCCTCGGTGTCGATGTATTCCAGCAGCGGCTCGTCGACATCCACCACGCTCACCCGCAGGCCCGCGGCCCCGCCGGCCAGGAACAGGCCGAGCGAGGTGAGGTCGTGGTCGCCCACGCAGAGGACGTGCGCCCCGCGCAGGTCGAAGCTCCGCAGCAGGTAGTGACCGCGCTTCAGCACGGTGACCGCGGTGGCGGGCACCTGGTCAAGATCACGCTGCGGGGCTGGCGCGCGGTCGATCAGCCCCGCCGTCTCGGCCAGCGCCGCCGGGTCGCCCCGGGCCATCTCGTCCCACGGATCGCGTACCGGCGCGCATTCGGCGCAGCCGAACTCCCCGGCATACGCTCCCGCGTGCGATCCGCTGATCCGCACCCGCCCGTCCGCCGAGTCGAGATGCTGCGCGGCCGCCTGCAGCACCGCCTCCACCGTCCGCCGGGACGCGCCGGTCAGCGCAACCAGTTCCTCCACCGAACGGAACTCCCCGTCCGTCAGCAGGCCGCCGACCGAGTCAATGCGCCGGGCGTCGATTCCGAAACTGCCCTTCAGCTCTTGAATGGCAGCCACGGGCGATCCCGAACGTGGCGAATCAACGGACAAGCTGGTCCTAGGGGTTTCCCGGCAGCCGGTGAGGGTGTTGCCTCGCCCATGCTACGTCGGCCGCCCGCGCGGCCGCGCTACGCCATCCGGCGCCGCGCCGCATTTCGGACCGTCATGTCTGGCTTCGGGCCTGGTCCGATTCCCGGCCGTCGTGTCCGAATGCCGGGCGGGGCCGGCGGCCAGCAGCGCCCGGCGTAACATGCCCGGGGTGACGGTCCAGGTAGAGGTGCTCGACAAGGTAACCGCCGAGGTGGTTGAGGCTTTCGGCCGGCTGCTCCCGCAGTTGTCACGGTCCGCCCCGCCGCCGGGCCAGGCCGAACTCGACGCGGTCGTCGGGTGCCCGGCCAACACGGTGCTTCTGGCCCGTTCCTCCGGCACCATCGCCGGCGCGATGACCCTGGTCATGTTCCCGGTCCCGACCGGGCTGCGGGCCTGGATCGAGGACGTGGTCGTCGATCAGTCCGCGCGTGGCCAGGGTGTCGGCGAGGCGATGATGCGGGAGTCGCTGCGGCTGGCCCGCGAGGCAGGCGCGAGAACCGTGGACCTGACCTCGCGCCCGGCCCGGGAAGCGGCCGGCCGCCTCTACGAGCGGCTCGGCTTCACGATCCGCGAGTCCCGGCTGTACCGGTACACGTTCGAGGACTGACCGGCCTAGCCGCCGAGTTCCGCGACGGCCGTGAGCAGCCGGTCCACGTCGGACCGGTCGTTGTAGTGCACGAGCCCGGCCCGCACGGCCCCGCCCGCGTCCCGCAGGCCCAGCACGCCGGCCAGCTCCCAGGCGTAGTTGTCCCCGTCCCACACGTTGACCCTGCGCCGCGCCAGGTGCTCGGCGACCTGGCGCGGCGTGCGGCCGGCCACGGTGAAGTACGCGGTGGCGGTGCGCCGCGCGGCCTTGCCGTAGGTCGTGACGTGGTCCATGGCGTCCAGGCCGCCGAGCAGCACCTGGAACAGGCCCTGCTCGTGCGCCTCGGCCGCGGCCATGCTGGCCAGGATCCGCTCCCGCCTGGCCGGCCAGCCGGAGGCCGGGGCGGCCAGCGAGGCCAGGTGCTCGACGGCGGCGGCCACGCCGGCCAGGTCCGCGAACGGCAGCGTGCCCTGCTCGAACCGGTCGGGCACCGAGCCGGGCGCGGGCGCCAGCTTGTCCGGGGCCAGCGAGTCCAGCAGCGCCGGATCCGCGACCACCGCGCCCACGTGCGGTCCCGACCACTTGTAGGCGCTCGTGGCGTAGAAGTCGGCGCCCAGCCCGCGCACGTCAACCGGGCCGTGCGGGGTGGCGTGCACGCCGTCCACGTAACTGAGCGCCCCGGCTGCGCGGGCCAGCGCGGTGATCCGGGCCACGTCCGGGCGGGTGCCGATCAGGTTGCTGGCCGCGGACACCGCGACCAGCCTGGTCCGCTCCGAGATCAGCCCGGCCAGCTGCGCGACCTGCAGGTCGCCCTCGGGCAGCTGCACGTCGGCCCAGCGGACCCCGGCCCCGGCCGCGGCGGCGGCCTGCACCCAGGGCCGCACGTTCGCGTCGTGGTCGAGCCTGGTCACCACGACCTCGTCGCCAGGACCCCAGCCCGCCGCGAGCGTGCGGGCCAGCCGGTAGGTCAGGGTGGTCATGTTGGGGCCGAGGATGACGCCGCCGGGCACGCCGCCGGTGAGATCGGCCACGGCCCGGCGGCACTCCTCGGTGATCACGTCGGAGCGGCGGCTGGCCGGGAACGCGCCACCCGAGTTCCCCACCCCGGCGCGGTACGCCCCGGCGACCGCGTCGATCACGGAGCCGGGAAGCTGAGTGCCGGCCGCCCCGTCCAGGTAGGCATAGCCGTCCGCCAGCGCGGGGTAGGCGGCACGCACCTTGCCGACATCAAAAGCCATCGCCCGGGATTCCTTTCCGGCCGCCTGTTACGCAACGCGCCGGGCCACCCGGCGCCGGCCCGGCCGTGGCCGTGGCCGCGGCCGGGAACCATCATCGCAGCCGGTCTGGCCCGGGCCAGCCGGGTGACCGGCCGGAGGTCCGCAGCAGGGTCAGCCACGGGTCGCCGCCGCCGGGACCCGCCTCGGGCGGGCGCTGCGGGACCCCCGCGCGCCATCCGGCCAGCACGATCTCCGGGGCGGCGGGCCGGTAGTCCTTGCCGAACGCCCGGGCCAGGTCCCACGCGTGCAGGTGCCACTCGGCGCAGCCGGCCCCGGCCATCCCGCCCACGGTCACGAGCGCGTCACGGTAACGGTGATGCGGCAGGTCCCAGACCGGGCCCAGTCTGCGCTCGTACGACCGGGCCGACTCCGCGAACGCCGCGATGTGCTCGGCCGCCGGGCGGTCAGGCAGCGCCGCGAGCTCGGCGGCGTTCTGCCGGGCCAGCTTGCGGGTGAGGGTATCGGGATGCGCGCCCGCGGCCATCAGCCGCGCCAGCCGGCTTCGCGGAGCCTCGTCGAGGTACTCGTGGTAGTCGTCGGCGATGCACCGCAGGTGCCCGGCCAGGTCGGCGGCGCGCCACTCGGTACAGGGCGTCTGCGCACCCCAGTCCGGCTGGCCGAACTGGGCGGCCAGCTCGCAGATGACGGTGACGCCGTCTCGGTAAGCGGCTAACCCGGCCACCGCGGACCAGCCCGTCACCGGCCCCGCCCCCTCCCCCTTCACTGCGGTCGGATCCCATGGGCTCCTCCCCCGGCCGGAGTTATCCACTCTCCGCTATCTTGCCCCTTATACAGGGGTAAATTCAGGTGACAGCCTGCCGACCGCGCGATTAGCCTGCTGAGAATGCCCTCCGATCCCCCCAGCTCGCTGCCGCATGCCCGGACCCGCCGGGCAGCGGCTCGGCGTGAACAGGCCGGAACGGGCCGGGCGGAGCAGACGCCGCTGGCGGCGCTCTGGCGGACCCGCGAGTACCTGCGCCCTTACTACGCGCAGCTCGCGCTGATGCTCGCCGCCGCCATCACCGCCGCGGCGGCCGAGATCGCGATCCCGTTGCTGGTCAAGGCGGTCATCGACGGACCGATCGCGCACGGGGACTCCCGCGCGCTGGTGCCGCTGGGCATCGCCGCGACGGGGCTCGGCGTCGTCCAGGCCGGTTTAAGCCTCTACCGGCGGTGGGTGCAGGCCAGCGCGGTTACCGGCATGGAGCGGTCGATGCGCGACGCCCTCTACGCTCACCTGCAGCGCCTGCACGCCGGGTTCCACGACGACTGGCAGTCCGGCCAGCTGCTGTCCCGCGCCACCACCGACCTGTCCGCGATCCGGCGGTTCGCCGGGTTCGGCACCATCTTCTTCGTCACCAACGTGGTGACCTTCATCGCCGTCATCGCGCTGCTGATCCGGCTGAACTGGTGGCTCGGGCTGCTGACCGGGTGCGTGTTCCTCCCCGTCGTGGCGATCTGCTTGCGCTTCGAGCGCCGGTACCGGGTACTGTCCCGCCGCTCGCAGGACCAGCAGGGCGACCTGGCCACCTACGTCGAGGAGGCGGCGACCGGGGTCCGGGTGCTCAAGGCGCTCGGCCGCCGCGACGAGGCGTCGGCCCGGCACGGCGCCCAGGCTGCGCTCGTGCAGACCACCCAGGTGCAGAAGGCCAGGCTGCGCGGCACCTTCTGGGCCGGCCTCGACCTGCTACCGAACGCGGTGATCGGCCTGATCCTGCTGCTAGGCGCGCTCGCGGTCAGCCGGGACGAGCTGACGCTCGGCGGACTGGTCGCCTTCATCGCCCTAGCCCTGCAGCTGGTCTGGCCCATCGAGTCGATGGGTTACATCCTGGCCTCCGGCCAGGAGGCCGCCACGGCCGCGCAGCGCATCTACGAGATCTTCGACACCGAGCCCGCCATCGCCGATCCCGCAGCCGGCGGCCAGCCGCCCGCGCAGCCGGCCAGCCCGGCGACGCCGCAGGGACGGCTCAGCTTCGACCACGTGATGTTCCGCTATCCGGGTGCTCCCGCGCCGGTCCTGCGCGGCGTCACCCTGGACCTCGAGCCCGGCGAGACCGTCGCCCTGGTCGGTCCCAACGGCGCGGGCAAGTCGACGCTGCTGCAGCTGGTGCCGAGGCTGGCGGAGGCTACCGCCGGAGCCATCCGGCTGGACGGGACCGACATCAGGGACCTGCCGCTGGCCACCCTGCGCTCGATCGTGGGCTGCGCATTCGAGGATCCCACGCTGTTCTCGGCCAGCGTCAGGGAGAACGTCAGCTACGGCACGCCGGGAGCGGACGAGCAGGCCGTGCTGGCGGCGCTCGCCGCGGCGCAGGCCGATTTCGTCGCCGACCTGCCCTGGGGCCTGGACACCCGGATCGGCGAGCAGGGGATGGCGCTGTCCGGCGGCCAGCGCCAGCGGGTGGCGCTGGCCCGCGCGATCCTGGCCCGGCCCGCGGTGCTGCTGCTCGACGACCCGCTGTCGGCGCTGGACGTGCATACCGAGGCCAGGGTCACGCGCGCACTCGAGGAGGTGCTGGCCGAGTCCACGGCGCTGGTCGTGGCGCACCGCCCGTCCACGGTCATGCTGGCCGACCGGGTGGCGCTGCTGGACCAGGGCGTGGTCATCGCCACGGGCACGCACCAGGATCTGCTCGCGGCCGAGCCCAGCTACCGGAAGCTGATGAGCGGCACCGGCCAGCCGGGCCCGGATCAGGAGTCGGCCGGGAATCAGGACCTGACGGAGGCCCGCCGGTGACCCAGACCAACGCGCAAGCCTGGCGGGGCATAGCGGCCGAGGACGCCGACGACATCAACGCGAGCCTCGCGTCGCTGCTGCGGCTGCGGGGCAGGCGCCTGCTGCAGGACCTGCTCCGCCCGCACCGCGCCCGGGCCGGGCTGATCCTGCTGCTGATCGTGATCGCCAACGTCGCGGCCCTGGTCGGGCCGTGGCTGGTCGGGGTCGGGATCGACCAGATCCCGCAGCTGACCGCCCACCCACCTCCCCATTCCGCAGCTCCGCCCGCCCCCTTCAGTGCGTCGCTGCTCGCCATCATCGGCGCATTCGCCGTAGCGGTCCTGGTCCAGGCGGCTGCCACCCGGACCTACATCGGCGAGATCGGCCGGCTGGGCGCCGACGTGGTCACCGAACTCCGGCGCCGCCTGTTCGCTCACTTCCTGCGGCTGCCCGTGGCGTTCCACGAGCACTACACGTCGGGCCGGGTCATTTCCCGGCAGGTGTCCGACATCGACTCGATGTCCGACCTGTTCGACGAGGGCCTCGACTCGCTGGTGTCCGCGGTCTTGTCGCTGCTGCTGGTCGGCGCGGGGATGCTGCTGCTCGACTGGCCGCTGGCTCTCGTCGTGCTGGTCGGCTTCGTGCCGCTGACCTGGCTGACCGTCTGGTTCCGGCGCGAGTCCGCGACCGCGTACCGGCGGACCAGGGAGACGATCGCGCAGGTCATCGTGTATTTCGTGGAGACATTCGGCGGCATCCGCGCGGTCCAGGCGTTCCGCGGGGAGCGCCGGAACCAGGCCATATTTGGCGAGCTCAATGCCGACTACGCCGCGGCCAGCCTGCGGTCATCGCGCCTGATCGCCATCTACTCGCCGGGCATCACCCTGGTCGGCAACCTCGCGATCGGTGCGGTGCTGCTCTACGGCGGGCTCAGGGTCGTGGACGGCAGCATGAAGGTGGGCGTGCTCGTCACGTTCCTGCTGTACCTGCAGCGCTTCTTCGACCCGCTGCAGGACCTGTCGCAGTTCTACAACACGTTCCAGTCGGCGGCCGCGGCGCTGGAGAAGATCTCCGGGGTGCTCGACGAGGCTCCGGCGGTGGCCGAGCCTGATGCCCCGGTCCCGCTGCCGGACACCACGGATCCGGCCCGGGCCGGACGGACCGTGCGGTTCGATTCCGTCCGGTTCGGCTATCGGGACGCACCGGTGCTGCCCGGCCTGGACCTGACCATCCCCGCCGGGCAGACCGCGGCCCTGGTCGGGGCGACCGGCGCGGGCAAGACCACGATCGCGCGGCTGATGGCCCGGTTCTACGACCCGGGCCAGGGCCGGGTGCTGCTGGACGGCGTCGACCTCAGGAGCCTGTCCGAGCCGAGCCTGCGCCGCGAGGTGGTGCTGATCACTCAGGAGAACTTCCTGTTCACCGGCACCATCGCGGACAACATCGAGCTGGGCAGGCCGGGCGCGACGCGGGCCGAGATCGAGGCGGCCGCGCGGGCCATCGGCGCGCACGGGTTCATCAGTGCCCTGCCGACCGGCTATGACGAGCAGGTCGGCAAGCACGGCGGGCGGCTGTCGGCCGGCCAGCGCCAGCTGATCTCGTTCACCCGCGCGTTCCTGGCTGCCCCGGCCGTGCTGGTGCTCGACGAGGCGACGTCGCTGCTCGACATCCCCAGCGAGCGCCTGGTGCAGCGGGCGCTGCGCACGATCCTGGCCGGGCGCACCGCCCTGATCATCGCGCACCGGCTGTCCACGGTGCAGATCGCCGACCGGGTGCTCGTGCTCTCCGGCGGCCGGGTCGTGGAGGACGGGCCGCCGGCCACGCTGCTGGCCGGGAGCGGCGAATACTCAGCGCTGCACGCGAGCTGGCTGCAGAGTCTGGCCTGACGCTCGGCGAATGGCTCGGCTATGTCATGCGCCCGAAGGCGGGCCGTCTGCTGATCCTGCTCGAATGGCTTTGGCTCGGCTGGCACTACTTCTCCCGATAGCCGGTTCCGCGGGTAGGTCCGCTAGGCTGGCCGCGTGATCAAGCGTCGCCAGCAAGTCAGCGGCCAGGCCGAGGGGGAATACGCGGCCGACGTCGCCCTGGCCGGGCAGTTCGACGATCTGCTCGCGCAGGCGGTTTCCGCCGAGCAGGTGTTCAGGAACGCACAGGCCCGAGCCGTGCCGGCCAGCGAGGTGTATCCGCTGGCCGTCAGGCTCGATGCCGCGCTGACCGACGTGATGCGGGCCGCTTACGCGGCCGAGCGGGCCGAGATCGGCCCGCGCGGTTACGACGACCGGATCTACCGGCGCAAGGCCATGGCGAAGTCGGCCGTGCACGCCTGGCGGGACGAGGCGGACCGGCTGCTGACGATGCGCGAGACGCACCGGCTCACCGGCGTGCCGCCGCAGCCGCGCACCGATCTGCCCGCCGCCGGGGCCGTCACGAACGTGCCCGCCTGAACCTCACCTGACCGGCCGCCGGGGCCGTCACGGACGTGCCCGCCTGAACCTCACCTGACCGGCCGTCGCCGTCGGTGTAGTCACCATGTGCCGCTAATTGCCCGGCCCCGGCGTAGTCATCAGCGGGCCGGCGTGTCGCCTTCCTGATGCCATAACGGACAGGCAGGCTGTTAGTGAACGCGTTGACCGGGCGCGGCGCCGCTGGCCGACAGCTTGGCTACAGATCGTGATGATGTTCGTAACAATGGGTAGTACTATAGTGTCAGAACGCGTTCCCACGAAAGCTACAAAGGGTGATGCGGAAAACAGTCACAACGGGCCATGCCGTGCTCCGCGGTGCTGCTGGCACAGTAGTGTGTGATCAAGACCACAAACGAGGATTGACCTGGAGGCACGCGCATGTGCCCGCATACGCCACCGTGTCCGGATGCCAGTGGCCCGGACCGCGAGGCGGCCCGTACCATCATCTGCCACCCGGAGCAGGGCTGGAGCCTGCTGTGCAACGGAATAGTCGTATTTGAGGACACCGGCGAACTGCTCCCCGACGGGGAGCCCATCGCGCCGCACCGGCCGACCGACCTGAACTGCCAGCCGGTCAGGAAGCACGAACCGTCGGCCGAGACCACGCACTCACCGGCCGCCTAGCCGGCGGCGGGCCCTAGCAGGCCGCGCAGCCAGGACTCCACGACCCGCCGGACCTCCTGCGGGTGCCTGGACAGGGCGTGCGTCTCGCCGGGCAGCACGACAACCCGGGACGCATCGGTGCTTTCCGGTACGCCGAACGGGTCGCGATCTCCGTTCACCACCAGCACGTCGGTTCCTGCGGCGTGCAGTTCCGCGGCGCGCGAGCGCTCGGGGTGGCCGACCGGATGCAACGGGAAGGCCAGCGCCACGACGGCCCGCGCGCCCGCGGGCCCGGCCGTGCGGCAGGCCACGCGAGCGCCGTTGCTGCGGCCGCCCTGAACCAGCGGGATCGCCGGGAACCTCGGCCGCAGCCCCTCGATGATCTCCAGCCACGCCGCGTCCTGCCGGTCCGGCGAGCCGGGGGCGCGGGCACCGCGCACCCGGTACGGCTGCAGCACCCGGGCGACCGCGGCGCCGAGGCTGCGTCCCGCCTGCCGGGTGGCCAGGAGATCCGGGCTGTCCACGCCGCCGCCCGCCCCGTGGGTCAGCACGAGCAGGAAGGCCGGGCTCTCCGGCTGGTCGAGCTCGACCCGGGCCGCGCCGCCGCTCGTCATGATCTCCACTCCGGGCAGCGTAGCCGCCTCCGCCAGGGAGTCGCTGATCAGGGCGGGCCGGCCACGCCGACGGCCTCGAGCTGCTGCGAGCTGTAGTTGGACACCAGCAGCGTCTTGCCGTCCGGCTCCAGTGCCATCTCCCGGGGGAAGCCGCCCGCCCTCAGATACCCGAGCAGGGCGGGCCCCGCCAGCGCGGCCGAGACGCCGACCACCGCCAGGCTCGACGCAGCGCCCGGCGCGCCGAACCGGTTGGAGTCGGCCACTACGATCCGCGTCCCGCCGTCGACCAGCGCGAGGCCGACCGGGGCCTCCCCGACCTCAACGCTGGCCACCAGGGCATGCGCCGGGTCCGTGCGGAGCCGCGCGGCGGCGAAGGCGAGCAGGGTGTCGCTCCCGCGAGCGGTCACCCAGACCACGCCGCCGTCCGCCGAGGTGATCACCCGGACCGGGCTGCATCCCGCGTCCACCGTGGACACGACCGAGCCCGCCGGGTCGGTCTCGGCCTGGCGCAGGCTGATGACCGTCAGCGTGCCCTGGGGACCGAGGCCGCTCCCGGACGACGGCGGCGCGCCGACCGCGCTCTCGCTGGTCGCGTACAGCCACCGGCCATCCGGCGACACCGTCAGCCCGACCGGAGCCAGGCCGACCGGGATGGTGCCCACCAGGTCCGACCCGCCGAAGTGTCCGGCCAGCGCCCGCCGCAGGTCGAACACGGCTATGTTGTCGCTGTCCTCGAGGCTCACGAACGCGAACCTGTCGTCGGGCGACACCGCCACCTCGATCGCGCCGAGCCCCGCCGGGTCACTGAGCGTCCCGAGCAGTGCGCTCGCCTGGCCCTTCTCCGCACGGCCGACGCTAATCACCGCGGCCCCGCCGGCACTGTCGGCGACCAGGAGATAGCGGCCGTCGTGCGTCAGCGCCTCCCCGAACGGCTGTCCGCTGGTGTCCGTCCGCCGGACCAGGGCGGGCACGGCCTGCCCGCCGATGCGGAACACTCCGACCGACGCTGCCCCGGAGAGCGCGACGAAGGACCAGCGGCCGTCGGCGGTCACTACCACCCCGAACGGGTACGAGGGCACCCGCTCCAGCGAGGTGGGCACGGTACGCAGCGCGGGCGCGGGCGCGACCGCGGTTGTGCACCCCGGCCCGGAAGCCGCCGCGGCCGGTGACGCCCGGCTGGCCGCGGCCGGTGACGGCCGGCTGGCCGCGGCCGGGTGCGGGCCGGACGAGCACCCGGCGGCCGCGACAGCGGCCGCGGCGACGACGGCGACGGCCACCGACAATCTCACGTTTCCAGGATAGAACCGGCCAGAAGGCGCATAACTTCGCGGGCTCGGCCCCGTGGCTGCACCAGAGGACGGGCTAAGCCGCGCCCAGCGGTATGTCCACGCGGAGGAGCGGCGGTGCGAGCCGGACGGCGAGTGACACCCGGCGCTGCCGGCCCCGGGCCCGACGGCCGGCCCGGCGCGGCCGGACCGGGCCCGGGGCTATACGTTCAGGATCTTCTTCAAGAACTGGCCGGTGTAGCTGTCCTCGACGCGCGCGACGTCCTCCGGGGTCCCGGTCGCGATCACGTCGCCGCCCCGGGAACCGCCCTCCGGGCCGAGGTCGATGACCCAGTCCGCGGTCTTGATCACGTCGAGGTTGTGCTCGATCACGATGACCGTGTTGCCGGCGTCCACGAGCCGGCCGAGCACGCCGAGCAGCTTGCGGATGTCATCGAAGTGCAGGCCGGTGGTGGGCTCGTCGAGCACGTAGATCGTCCGCCCGGTGGACCGGCGCTGCAGTTCGGAGGCCAGCTTCACCCGCTGCGCCTCGCCGCCGGACAGCGTCGGGGCCGGCTGGCCGAGCCGCACGTAGCCCAGGCCCACGTCCACCAGCGTCTGCAGGTGCCGGTGAATGGCCGGGATGGCCTCGAAGAACCCGGCCGCCTCCTCGATCGGCATGTTCAGCACGTCGGAGATGGTCTTGCCCTTGTAGTGCACCTGCAGGGTGTCGGTGTTGTACCGGGCGCCGTGGCAGACCTCGCACGGCACGTACACGTCGGGCAGGAACTGCATCTCGATCTTGATGGTGCCGTCGCCCGAGCATGCCTCGCAGCGGCCGCCCTTGACGTTGAACGAGAACCGGCCCGGCTGGTACCCGCGGACCTTCGCCTCCGTGGTCTGCGCGAACAGCCGCCGCACGTGGTCGAAAACGCCCGTGTAGGTGGCCGGGTTCGACCGCGGCGTCCGGCCGATCGGGCCCTGGTCGACATGCACCACCTTGTCCAGGTACTGCATCCCGGTGACCCGGGTGTGCTTGCCGGGCACGATCCTGGTGCCGTGCAGCTCCTTGGCCAGCGCGCTGTACAGGATGTCGTTGACCAGGGTGGACTTGCCGGACCCCGAGACGCCGGTGACGGCGATGAAACAGCCGAGCGGGAACGCCACGTCCACGTCGCGCAGGTTGTGCTCGCTGGCTCCCTTGACCACCACTTCCCTGGTCTTGGAGCGCTTCCGGCGCGCCTTGGGCAGCGGGATGGCCTCGCGGCCGGTCAGGTAGGCGCCGGTCAGCGACTCCCGGCTGGCCAGCAGGTCCTTCAGCGGCCCGGACACGACGATGTTGCCGCCGTGCTCGCCCGCTCGCGGCCCGATGTCGACCACCCAGTCGGCCGCCCGGATGGTGTCCTCGTCGTGCTCCACGACGATCAGCGTGTTGCCGAGGTCCCTGAGCCTGATCAGCGTCTCCAGCAGCCGGTGGTTGTCGCGCTGGTGCAGGCCGATAGACGGCTCGTCCAGCACGTACAGCACCCCGACCAGGCCGGAGCCGATCTGCGTGGCCAGCCGGATCCGCTGCGCCTCCCCGCCGGCCAGGGTCGCCGACGCCCGGTCCAGGGTCAGGTAGTCGAGCCCGACGTCCAGCAGGAAGCCCAGCCGGGAGTTGACTTCCTTGAGTATCCGGCCCGCGATCTGCTGATCCCGGTCGGACAGCTCGAGCTCGAGCAGCCGCTTGGCCAGCTCCCCGATCGGCAGCGCGCAGAACTCGGCGATCGACCGGCCGTCCACGGTCACCGCGAGCGCCACCGGCTTCAGCCGCGCTCCGCGGCAAGACGGGCAGGGCACCTCGCGCATGAACCCGGCGTACCGCTCCCGGCTGGAATCGCTCTCCGCCTCGGAATGCCGCCGCTCGATGTACGGGATCGCGCCCTCGAAATGTGTGTAGTAGGAGCGCTCCCTGCCGTACCGGTTCTTGTACCTGACGTGCACCTGATCGTCATAGCCGCGCAGCAGCGCCGTGCGC
This sequence comes from uncultured Actinomycetota bacterium, assembly GCA_963729365.1. GTDB lineage: Bacteria > Actinomycetota > Actinomycetes > Streptosporangiales > Streptosporangiaceae > JASHPR01. The sequence goes on along the minus strand of CAVSNQ010000022.1, from coordinate 91,887 downwards.
GCGGCGGCGGGCAGCCGCTCCCAGGGCGTGTCGACGGTGAACCCGAGCGCGTCGCCGAGCGCCTCGATCAGCCGGATGAAGTAGTCGCTGACGTGGCCGCCGCTCCACGGGCCGATCACGCCCTCGGCCAGGGTCTTGGCCGGATCGGAGACCACGAGCTCGGGGTCGACCTCCATCCGCGTGCCCAGGCCGGTGCAGTCGGGGCAGGCGCCCCACGGGGAGTTGAACGAGAACGACCGCGGTTCCAGCTCGTCGAACGACAGGTCGTCGTACAGGCAGGCCAGGTGCTCGGAGTACATCCGCTCGCGGTGCGGGTCGTTGTCCGGCAGGTCGACGAAGTCGAGCACCACGACCCCGCCGGACAGGTTCAGGGCGGTCTCCACCGAGTCGGTCAGCCTGCGCCGGGCCGACTCCTTCACGTCCAGCCGGTCGACCACGACCTCGATGTTGTGCTTCTCGTACTTCTTCAGCGCCGGCAGGTCGCCTGGCGCTCCGCCCCCGGCGCCGGCGCTGTCCAGCCGGATCACGATCCCGTCGACCCTGGCCCGGGAGTAGCCCTTGGCCTGCAGCTCGCGCAGCATCTCGCCGTACTCGCCCTTGCGGCCGCGCACGACCGGCGCCAGCACCTGGAACCTGGTTCCCTCGTCCAGCTCCAGCACCCGGTCGACGATCTGCTGCGGGCTCTGCCGGGCGATCGGCCGGCCGCAGATCGGGCAGTGCGGCTTGCCGACCCGCGCGTACAGCAGCCGCAGGTAGTCGTAGACCTCGGTGATCGTGCCGACCGTCGAGCGCGGGTTGCGGCCGGCCGCCTTCTGGTCGATCGAGACCGCCGGGGACAGCCCGTCGATGAAGTCGACGTCGGGCTTGTCCATCTGGCCCAGGAACTGCCGGGCGTAGGCCGAGAGCGACTCGACATACCTGCGCTGGCCCTCGGCGAAGATCGTGTCAAAGGCCAGGCTGGACTTGCCGGATCCGGACAGCCCGGTGAAGACGATCAGGGCGTCGCGCGGCAGGTCCAGCGAGACGTCCTTGAGGTTGTGCTCGCGCGCACCGCGGACGACGAGACGATCAGCCACTTTGCGCTCAGTTCTCCGGTTTGACAGCGGTCTTACGGGTCAAAGGGACGCTGCGCCATCGTATCCGGGGGGTCTGACAAAACGAGGTGCTTCGCCGAGGCAGGCGTGCGTCACGCTACCTGGTCGGAAACGTCCTGGCGGTCCGCTGCATTCCGCGGCCCGGTCGGTCAGCACCGGCCAGGAGCCGGCGGGCGGCCACGATGGCCGCCCGCCTAAGCTGCCCAAGTAGACGTGACCCGCGGCCGCCACGGAGCGGGGTGCGGCGGCCGGCGGTGCGAGATCTGCGACGGACGGAGAGAGCATGAGTTACACGGGCGACGTCAGCGTCGGCGGTCCGGCTGACACCAGGGAGCTTCCCGGGCTCACGATCACCAAGGTCGCCGTCGGCCCCATGGACAACGACGCCTACCTGCTGCGGTGCACGAACACCGGGGAACTGCTGCTGATCGACGCCGCGAACGACGTCGGCACGCTGCTGGGGCTGATCGGCGACACCCCGCTGGCCATGATCGTCACCACGCACCAGCACTGGGACCACTGGGCCGCGCTGCAGGCCGTCCAGCAGGCCACCGGCGCGAGGACGGCCGCCCATCCCGAGGACGCGGGCGCGCTGCCGGTCACCGTGACCGACCTGGTCCGGCACGGCGACACGATCAGCGTCGGCGATGCCGCCCTGTCGGTCATCCACCTGCGCGGCCACACCCCCGGCAGCGTCGCGCTGTGCTACGACGCCGGCGGCGCGCTCGCCGACGAGCCGCACCTGTTCACCGGCGATTCCCTGTTCCCCGGCGGGCCCGGCAACACCGAGCACGACCCGAAGCGTTTCGGCCAGCTCATGGACGACCTCGAGGAGCGGGTGTTCGCCGAGCTGCCCGACGGCACCTGGGTGTACCCGGGCCACGGCCAGGACACCACGCTCGGCGCGGAGCGCCCGCACGTGCCCGAATGGCGGGCCCGCGGCTGGTAGCGGCTGATCGCGCCCGGCCACATGAACGGTCACTGCGACGTCGCCGTCGTGGGCGGTGGCCTGCTCGGCCTGGCCAGCGCCCGCGCCCTGATCCGCCGCGGCCGCACGGTGATCCTGCTGGAGCAAGCGGACATCGGTCACGAGGCGTGCGGGTCGAAGGGCAGCTGCCGCATCTTCCGGCTGGGCTATGACGACTCCCGGTGGGTCAGCATGGCCATGCGCGCCCGCGAGCCATGGGCCGAGCTCGAGGACGAGTGCGGCCGCCGGCTGCTCCAGCCAACGCCGCAGCTCACCTTCGGGCCCGAGCTGGATGCCGTCCGCCAGGCCATGGCCGGCGCGGGCGCGCCCCAGGAGTTCCTTCCGGCCGACGAGGCGGCGGCCAGGTTCCCGGAGCTATCCATCGGCGGCCCGGCCCTGCTCGAGCCGGACTCCTGCGTGATCAGCGCCGACGCTGCCCTGCGCGCGCTCGCGGCGGCGGTGCCCGACGTCCGCGCCGGCGCCGCCGTGACCGGCATCGAGGATGACGGCCGCCAGGTGACCGTCCGGACCGCCTCGGGCCCGGTCACGGCCGGCGCCGTCGTCGTATGCGCCGGGCCGTGGACGAGCGGGCTGCTCGCCGCGGCCGGGATCGCGGTGCCGTCCGCGCCCACGATGGAGCAGGTCGGCTACCTGGCGCCGGCTACGGAGCCCGGCCCGGCCATGCCGATCATCATCTGTCACGGTGCTCACGAGCTCTACGGCCTGCCCGTGCCGGGCTCGCCGCTGTACAAGATCGGGCTCCACCACAGCGGACCGCCGGCTGACCCTGACCGTCAGGAGCAGGGGGCCGACCAGGCCCTGAGCGCCCAGCTGTCTTCGCTGGCCCGCCGGTACCTGCCCGGCCTCGGCCCGGATCTGGCCGGGACCGAGCGCTGCGTCTACGACAACACCCCGGACGAGGATTTCATCGTGGACCGGATCGGCCGCGTCGTGATCGGCTGCGGCACGTCCGGGCACGGCTTCAAGTTCGGTCCGCTGCTCGGCGAGTGGCTTGCGGACCTGGCCACCGGCCGCGGCGCCGACCCCGCGGCGCGGCGGTTCTCGCTAAGCCGGTTCCGTTCGGCGGCGGCTCACTGAATCAGCGCCGCGTACACGATCACGTTGCTCAGGTAATGACCGGTCGCGAAGTTGAACGTGCCGCCGCAGGTGATCAGGCGCAGCTGGGCGTCAGGCTCCGGCCCGTACACGGCGTCCGTGGGGAAGTTGCTCTTGAGGTAGGAGTGCACCGCGGTGACCTGGAATACGGCCAGCGAACCGTCGGCCCGCCGGACGTATACCCGGTCTCCCGGGCGCAGCAGGCGCAGCCGGAAGAACACTCCCGGCCCGCTCACCGAGTCGATGTGCCCGGCGATCACCGCGGACCCGGTGGCCCCCGGCCGCGCGCTGCCCGTGTACCAGCCGGCCACCGCGATGCTCGCCGGCACCTGCAGCGCGCCAGACGACGTGAGGCCGAGGTGGACCAGCCCGCTGCGGACGCCGATGGACGGGATGATCAGGCCGGTCGGCGCGGGCACCTGCTGCGGCGATGGCTGGGGCGCTGGTGCCTGGCGGCCGAGGGGCACCGGGATCAGGCTCGGCTTGCCCACCGGGACGGCGGGATGACCGGTCTGGCTGGCTACCGCCAGCCCGGTGATGCTGCCGCCGACCACCAGCAGGCCGCCGATCAGCGCCGCGGCAGCGGCCTGCGGCGCACCACCCGGATCGGGGAGATGTGCCGGCCGGACCGCTTCGTCAGATCACCGGGCATGCAGAGCCGGGCGGCGCCGGCGGCGCAGCCGGATGGTCCCGGCCACCGCGGCCAGCAGTCCGGCGGCCGCCGCACCCAGCCAGGGCAGCAGCGAGCTACCCGGGCGCGCCGCGGTTCCGCCGAACCCGGTCGCCGCACCGCCTTGCGGCATGACCTTGCTTCCCGACGAGTCCACCAGGGCCGTGAGCTTGAGGTGGCCCGAATCGTCCAGGACGACGAAGGTATAGATCGTGTCGGCGGCCAGCGTGAACGTGCCGCTCCCGTGCTCGCTCGTGCCGACTGCGCGGACCCTCACGACTCCCGGCTTCACGGCCTTGTAGGGCGTCACCGTGGTGAAGCTGAGGTCACTGCCCAGAGTCGTCGAGCCCGCGGTCACGGTCACCGATGTCGCGTGCATCGACGCCTGGATCACCCGCACCAGCGCCTCATCGCGCGCCATCGCCAGGCTGTCCTGAATCACCTGCAGCCGCAGGCCGGACACCGGCCCCATGCCCGCGACGGTGTAGGCCCGGCCGCTGACCACGTCGATGGTCGTGGACAGCACCGGCTTCGACGACGCCGCGGCGCCGGCCGCCCGCATCGCGACCGTGTACTCGCCGCTGGCTACCGACTCATACGCCGATACGTCGCCATAGGCGACGTGCTTGAGCACGACCATGGCGCTGGGGTCACCGAACGAGTACAGGTACACGTCCACGGCGGGCGTGTTCGGCGACAGGTGCGCCAGCCTCAGGTAGCCGGCTCCGCTGGACGCGGACGCGGCCGAGGCAGCGAACCCGAGCAGCCCGGCCATGCCGAGCGCCAGGGCGCATGCGGTTATCAGCCTGGTCAGCCAGGCCCCTTTTCGTGGCAATTCCATGCTCCCCTCCTTTTATCTGGGCTGCCGGCCTAGCCGCTCAGCAGTCCCAGAGGGCTCGGTGCGGCGAACTCGATCCGCACGACCTCCTGACCGTTGGCCAGTCGCGCCAGGGTCACGCTGTTGGCCAGGTACGGCTCCTGCTGCGCGCGCAACAGCGCGATCACGGACTGCAGGTAACCGCTCTTCGCCCCGGGCGGGCTGGTCAGCTCGGCTTGGCGCAGCGGCGCGCCCGGGCTGGCCCCCGGTCCGGAATCGCTGAAGGCCACGAGGCTGACCGGGCCCTGGCCGGACAGCGTGGCGATGGTGATCAGCAGCCGCGAGTCGACCTGGCCCGCGGCCAGCTGCTGCCGGGCCAGCATCGTCGCGCTGACCCGGGAGTTGCGGAGCAGCTGGCTTCCGACGCTCTGCCGGGAGAGCTCGTCCGCTCGAAGCGCGGCCAGGTACATAGCCGCGCCGCCCGCGGCATAGACGCGGACGTCGATCCGCGCCGATCCGGAGCCGAAGCTGGCGATGACGGTTGGCGCGTAGACGGATGTCAGGCGGCCGCCGAACTCGCTGCGAATCGCCGCCGTGGCCACGATCACGGCCGAGCCGAGCGGATCGTTGGCCGCAGGGCCCAGCGTCATGAGGTCCCCGGCGGGGAAGCCCCTGGCCTGCAGGGCGGCGCACATGGCCGAATCACATGACACCACGGCGGTCTGGCTGACCTGCGCCACGACCCACTTCGCCGCTTGCTGCCTGGCGGTCGCGGCCGCCTGCACGGGACCAAGGCCCGAGGCGCCGGACGCGGCGCTGCCGCTGCCCGCCGCGGTCCCGGGGCCAGGCTTCCGCAACAGCGCCACCGTCAGCCCGCCCGCGGCGAACACGATGAGCGCCACCACGAGCGCAGCGAGCACCCGCCAACCGGTGCCGCGCCGCTCGGCCCACAGCCGCACCGTGGTGCCGACGACGTTGCCCCAGGACGGCGCGACCTCGGAGCCGAGCGGCGCCAGCGGCTGGGCGACCTGGCGCTCGATCTGGGCATCGGGCCGGGGCACTATCGGCCCGGTCACTGGCTCGTCCGCCGGTTCCGAACCCGGGACCGCGTGGGCGGCTCGCCGGGCCGGGGGCTCGGGTCGCGGCCCGGCCGGCCGGTCCGGTGGCTCGGGCCGCGGAACCCCGGGTCGGGTCGTCTCCCTGGCCGGGGGCTCGGGCCGCGAAGGTTCGGCTCCGGCTGCCCCCTGGTCGGCCGGCCCGGGCGGCGGGGTGCCTGGTCCGGTCACCGGCCCGCCGGCCGGCGGCTTCGGCTGCGGAGCCTCGGGTTCGATCACCCGGTCGGGGTCGGGCTGCGAGGCCAGGAAGGCTGGCTGCGCCGGCGGCGGAACCCCGGATCCTGGCGCTCGCCGTGGCTGGCCGTTTCCCGGCATCGGACCTCCGCTGCCCGGAATCCGCCGCGGCAGGGGACCCGCGGGTGGCCGGGGCGGCGGGCTGCCCGGCACCGGAGCGGCTGGTGCTGTGCTGGCGGGCACCGGGCCGACGGCAGGCTCCGCCTGGCCGCGAGACACCGGTCTCGCGAACGGCAGAACCCGGCCCTTCTTGCCCATGCGCTTCGTCCCCCCGGGCAGGCGCGTGGGTGCCCGCTCCAATAGCACAGTTGATCACACGGGCAGGGGCTCTTACAGCGAAAAGACGGGATTGTTACAGAACCAGGCAAGTGTTGACGAAGATGTCTTTCGCATGTTGATTTATGCAATCCGCGCCTGCCCCAGGCCTCACGGCACCGTGCCTGTGTCCCGCCGTTATGCCGATGCCGGATCAGCCTCGGCGGCCAGCCGGGCGTAGCCGGCGATCACGGCATCGACGGCATCGGATGCCGACGGCAGCGACCCAGCCCGCGCCAGGGCCGCCGCGCCCAGGCGGCCGGACAGCGCCGGGTCATCGAGCACAGACGCGATGGCGGAAGCCAGCCGGACCGGGTCGTTCGCCGGAATGAGCAGCGCCCCGTCCGCGCCGGTCAGATCGGGGATACCGCCGACGCGGGACGCGACAAGGGGCCGGCCCGCCCGCAGCGCCTCCTGCACGATGAGCGGCTGCCCCTCCCAGCGGCTCGGCACCACCACGACGTCGGCCGCGCCGAGCAGCGCCGGGATGTCCGCCCGCGGGCCGAGGAATCTCACGTCAGCGCCGGCCGCCCGCGAGCGCGCCGAGAGGCGGCCGGCCATGGGGCCGTCCCCCGCGATCACCAGCAGCGGCGCCGGATCCCGGTCCTGCAGGCTGACCATGGCCTCGAGCAGCACGTCGAAGCCCTTCTGCCGGGCCAGCCGGCCCACCGCGAGCACGACGGGACGTCCCGCAGCGCCCAGCTCCGCTCGCGCCTTCCCTATGTCCTCGGCTGACGGCGGGGGCGCGGCCGGCGCCGGGACCGCGGTGAGCGCGACCTCGCGTGCGCCGGCCCGGCGCATCCGGCCGGCCAGGTCAGCGGAAACGCAGAGCACCGCGTCGGCCCGCCTGGCGATGAGCCGCTCCAGGGCCAGGTAGACGGCCCCGGACATGACTCCGGACGGAGCCGTGTTGTGCACCGTGACCAGCAGCGCGGGACGGCGCCTGGCCGTCCCGGCCAGCGCGAGCACGGCCGCCGCGCCCGCGCGCACGCCGTGCGCGTGCACGACATCGGGCGCGCAACGCCAGAGCAGCCTGCGCAGCCGCAGCACCGCCGCCGCGTCGCGGGCCGGGCGCGGCCGCTCGGCGATGTCGACCGGGGCGAACGCAGCGGGCGGGAACAGGCTACGGGTCGCCTCCGGGCCGAAGGCGCTGACCGTCAGGCCCTGCCCGGCACAGCCCTCGGCCAGCATCGCCGCATGCCGGCCGGTCCCGCCCGCGGTGGTGCCGATCACGTAGGCGATCCGGAGTGCGGTCACCGCGGGCCGGCGGCGGCCGGCGCCGGTGCCGCGGGCCGGCGGCCGAGCATGTCCAGCCAGCGCAGCGTCGGGGTTCGCTCGATGACCCTGGTAAAGCTCACCACCTCGCTGGCCGCGGTCAGCCCGACGATCGCCGCCAGGACAGTGATCCGCGCCTGGCGAGGCAGCGTCGCCGCGGCCGCCGCGCCGAGCATCCCGCCCAGCGCATTGGCCCCTGAGTCGCCCAGCATCGCCCGCTCCCCCAGGTCCTCGGGCAGCACCGCGATCGCGGCCCCCACGGGCGCAGCGGCGGCGAGGCCGCCGCTGGCCGAGCTGATGCCGAGCGCCGTGCCGACGGCCAGCGCGACCTTGACCGCCCGCCCGGGCCGGAGGTCAAAGAGGTTGAGCAGGTTCGCGCCGCCCGCGATCAGGCCCGTGTTGATCACTATGTCGACTGCGGATCCGCCGTCACCGCTCACGCCGCCGCCGGCCAGCGCGCCTGCCGCCAGCCCGGTAGCGCCGATTCCGGCTATCTTCACGGCGCCGCTGGTGACCTCACCGTGGGCCAGCGCCCCCAGGTGGCCGCGGAAGCCGCGCTGGTCCCCGCTGCCCTTCAGGTCGTCGAGAGCGCCGAACGCGGCCGCCCCCGCCCCGGCCAGCGCGAGCGCGCCGCGGCTGCGGGCGGGCAGCCCGGGCACGATCAGCGTGACCGCGGCGGCCGCCGCGGCCGCGGCCGGGCCCTCGAGGAGGGTCACCGGCTCGCCGCGATGGTTGATCCTGGCCCAGGCCTGCCGGCCGCCGGGAGGTCGCTGGTTCAGCGCCGCATACGCGGCCCGCGCCGTGACCGCAGCCAGCCCGCCGGTCAGCAGGGCCCCGCCGACCCGGAGCGGGGGGTGGCTCACGCGCGGCTCTTGTTCTTGGGCGACGGCGTCGGCGTCGGCGTCGGCGTCACGGACGGGGTGGGCGCCGGGGTCGGGACCGCGGCGGCATAGACGCCGTACGCGGCCGGCTTGTGTCCGAGTAGCAGGTAGCTGAGGGCCTGGGCGACCTGGATCTGGCCGGCCTCGGTGTTCGCGTTGTCGACGCTGGACAGCTGGAACCCGGTGCTGCCGTTCATGAGCTCGTCGATGGCGCTACCCGCCCCTGAGCCGGGGAACGAGCCCGCCATGACGACGCCGCGGCCGGCCAGTTTGAGTTGCTCGGCCAGGGAGATCAGGGCCAGGTTAGCCGGGTCGGAATCGCCCGCCGACGGCGGATTTGCCGGGATGACCACGACAGCCAGCGTCGCCTGAGTCAGCGTCGCCGGGCTCACCTGCAGGTACCCCTGCTGCGCGAACCCGGAGAGGGCCATGGCAGTGGTCTGGTTGGCCGGCAGGTCGGTGCTGCCGGTGCCGACCAGCGCGGGGGCGATGACCTGTGCGGCCGCCTGCTGCCCGGCGATCTCGGCGATCGCGCTGGGCTGCCCCGTCGGGTCACCCGTGGGGGCGGCAGGCGACGCGCCCTTCTGGGCCAGGGCATCAAGGTTGCTCTCCGTGCTGGCGCTCGTGTCGAAGAAGGCCGCCTGCAGCTGAACCTGGCCGGTGACCTTGGCTCCCGCCAGTTCCAGGGCGCTGGTGATCCCGTTAATGGTGGCGCCGCTCGCGCCCGGCGCGGTGACGAGCACCACCTTCTGCCCGGCGAGCAGGTTGGCCAGCAGCAGCGGCGCGGCGGCCTGGGCGAACGCCTGGTCGCTGTTGAGCTGGTTCTGCTGGCTCCTGATGGTCGCTCGCTGCGATCCGATCTGGTGTTCTTCCAGCTTTGACGCCTTGTCAAAGCCGGCCACCACCTTCGGCTTGAGCGCGGTTGCGCCCACGACAATGCCGACCGCCAGCGCGAGGAACACGGCGACGATCGAGACCAGGTGATAACGAAAGTCGATCACTAGAACAGTCCAGTCAGCCAGTACCAGAAGTTGTCCAGCTGCGTGGTGAGGTATCGGAAGAAAACCTGGCCCGTCGGCAGGACCGCCATGGCCACCCCAACGGTGATCGCGGCGGCGAGCACGAGCGGGATGACCGCTGCAGCTGAGATCCGGCTCTGGTAGAGCCGACTGACCCCCTTGGCGTCGACAATCTTGTCGTCCACCCTGAGCCGGGTCAGGAACGTGCTCGCCATCCCCGAACGTCCCTTGTCCAGGAACTCTACCAGCGTGTGATGCATGCCGACCGCGACGATCAGGTTGGCCCCCAGCTCGTCGGCGATCAGCAGGGCGATGTCCTCGCTGGTTCCCGTCGCCGGGCAGAGCACCGGGTCGAGTCCCAGGGACTTGACCCTCGGCAGGCCCGGCGCGCGGCCGTCCGGGTAGGCGTGCACGACGATCTCTGCGCCGCAGGTCAGCGCCCCGTCGGACACCGAGTCCATGTCGCCGACGATCAGGTCCGGGCGGTAGCCGGACTCGAGCAGGGCGTCGGCGCCGCCGTCAACGCCCACCATGACCGGCTTGCGGTCCCGGATGTAGGAGCGCAGCGTGGCGATGTCCTCGCGGTGGTGGTAGCCGCGGACCACGACCAGCGCGTCCCGGCCGTCGAGCGGCGTGCGCAGCGCCGGGATGCCGATCCCGTCGATGAGCAGCGGGTACTCGTGCTTGATGTACTCCAGCGTGTTCGCGGCGAACGCCTCGATCTCGGCGGTCAGGTGAGTCTTGGCCTCGGCCATGGACGTGGCCACCGACTCGGCGTCTTGCTGCCTGCCCTTGGCCACGACCTGATCGCCCGCGTAGAGGGTGTCACCGTCCAGCCGGACGCACTGCCCCTCCTTCACCCGGTCGAACACCTCGGGGCCGCAGTCGTCGATGAGCGGGATGCCCGCATCGAGCAGGTGTTGCGGGCCGCGGTTGGGATACCGGCCGCTGATGCTCGGCGCCGCGTTCACGACCGCCGCGACCTGGCGGCCGATCAGCGCGTCGGCGCCGGTGAGATCCAGGTCCGCATGATCGATGATGGCGATGTCACCGGCGCACAGCCGGTTGACGAGACTCTTGGTTTTGCGGTCCAACCGCGCCGTCGCAGTAAGGCCGGGTAGGTCATCGGACGCTTTCCGGCGGTTCCTGCGTGTTTTGCGAGGCTGTGCCTTCATCGCACAGTAAGTTTGCCAGATTCCGCGCGTGTCGGAGGACGCAGGTACGATCACGGACCGCAATGGTCAGCAACTCCACAGCCTGGCTTCAGGTTAGGAGCCTGGCGCTGGCTCAAGCTGGCCCGGCGGCCCGCTCGGCTGCGGCGGCGGCCAGCAGTTCCTCCGCGTGTGCCCGGCCGAACTCGGAGTCCTCGAGCCCGGCCAGCATCCGGGACAGCTCCCTGACCCGCCCGGGCTGGTCCAGCCGGATGACGCCACTCCTGGTGACCGAACCGTCATCGGCCTTCTCGACCACCAGGTGGGTATCGGCAAAGGCCGCGACCTGCGGCAGGTGCGTGACCACGATCACCTGCGCGAGTCGCGCGAGACGGGCCAGCCGGCGCCCGACCTCCACGGCGGCCTTGCCGCCGACGCCGGCGTCCACCTCGTCGAACACGAAGGTCGGCACGGGATCCGCGCCCGCGAAGACCACCTCGATGGCCAGCATGACCCGGGACAGCTCGCCGCCGGAGGCTCCCTTGTGCAGCGGGAGCGCGGGAGCGCCCGGGTGCGCCGACAGCCTGATCTCGATCTCGTCGGCGCCGTACGGGCCTGCCTCGTTCAGCGGCGTGACCGACACGGTGAGCCTGGCGTGCGGCATGGCCAGGGCGGTGAGCTCGGCGCTGACGTCGCTGGCGAACCTTTCCGCTGCTTCCTTCCTGGCCACGCTGAGCTGGCCGGACAGCCGCTCGACTTCCGCCGCGAGCGCGGTCTCCTCCTCGGCCAGGCCAGCGATCCGGTCATCGTCGCCCTCCAGCTCCCCGAGCCGGGCGCCGGCCCGCTTGGCCCAGGCGAGAACGGCCGCCACGCCACCGCCGCCCGGCGCACCCGGGGTGGCGGAGGCATCCGTTCCGGCCGGAAATGTCGCGTCGCCTGCGTCGCTGGCCGGGCCTGCGCCCGCTTCCTGGCTGGCGCCAATCCCGGCTTGGCCGGGAGGCTCCGCGCCGAATAGCCGGATCAGCCGTCCGAGCGCCGCCCGGCGCTCCTGCACGGCGGCCAGCCGCACCGGGTCCGCCTCTACCGACTGCGCGTAGGAAGCGAGGTCGGCCGCGACGTCGGCGACCAGGTAGGCCGCCTCCGAGACCCTCGCGCCGAGAGCCGCGAGGACGGTGTCGTGAGGGGCGGCGGCCTCCAGCGCCTGACGGGCGGCCCCGAGCAGCGTGACCGCATCCGTCGTGTCGTACTGCCCGCTCGAAGGGTCGCCGAGCAACGCCTCATGCGCGGTGGTGGCCGCCGACTGCAACGCGTCGGCGTGCGAAAGGCGCTGCTCTTCGGCGAGCAGCTCGAGGTCCTCGCCGTCGGCTGGTTCCGCTTGCTCGATCTCGGCCAGGCCACGGCGCAGGTCCTCGGCCTCCCGCTCCCGCTCGCGGGCGCGGGAGATCAGCTGATCCAGCTCACCGTGCACATCACGGTGCCGGTGGAACACCCGCTGATAGCTGGCCAGCAGGGCCGCAAGGCCGGCTCCGGCGAAGCGGTCAAGAGCCTCGCGCTGCCTGCCGGGCTTTAGCAGCTGCTGCTGGTCGGCCTGCCCGTGCACGGCGACGAGGTCATCGGCGAGGTAGGTAAGCAGGGACACCGGGACCGACCGGCCGCCTGCGTAAGCGCGCGAACGGCCCTCGGCCGACACCGAGCGGCTCAGGATCAGCGCGCCGCCCTCGTCGTCCAGGTCGCCACCCGCGTCGCTCACCTGGCGGGCCACCGGGCCGTCAGCGGCGACGCTGAGCCTGCCCTCCACGTTCGCCCGCTCGGCGGTCGGCCGCACCCGCGTCGGATCGGCCCGCCCGCCGAACAGCAGGCCAAGCCCCGAGACCACCATGGTCTTGCCGGCTCCGGTCTCGCCGGTCACCACGTTGAAGCCCGGGGACAACTCGAGCACGGCGTCGTCGATCACCCCGAGCCCGGTGATACGGACCTCCTCAAGCATCGCCGCCCGGCTCCTCGTCTCGCTGGCGCGCCGCCGTGGTTCCGTGGTCCGCGGCCTCGCCGTGCTCTGCCGACCCCGGGTCGCCCTGGCCCCGCCAGCCCGCCACCGGGAGGCCGAACTTGACCACAAGCCGGTCCGTAAATGGCGCTCCGACCTCGGCTCCCCCGGCGTCCGCGGCGACGCCTCGGAGCCTGGCCAGCAGCACCGGCTCACTGCCGCGCCGCGCCTCGACGCGCGCGCCAGGATCCAGGTCCACCCTACGGCGTCCATCGCACCACAAAACCGCCCGGGAAGTCTCACCTTGTCGCTTGACGGGTCCTGTCACCTCGGTTGCGAGCACCGAGCGCGGCGAGACCACCATCGGCCGGGCGAAGAGAGCGTGCGCGCTGATCGGCACCATCAGCAGCGCCTCGACCTCCGGCCAGACCACCGGCCCGCCCGCAGAGAATGCGTAAGCCGTGGATCCGGTCGGGGTCGCGAACACCACCCCATCGCATCCCCACCGGGACAGCGGGCGCCCGTCCACCTCGACCACCATCTCGAGCATCCGCTCCCGCGCGACCTTCTCCACGCTGGCTTCGTTCAGCGCCCAGGTCGTGGCGGTCATCTCACCATTCGTCCGCACGGTCACGTCGATCGTCATCCGCTGCTCGATCACGTACTTTCCCTCGACGACCCGGTCGACCGCCTCGGCAAGATTCTTTGGCTCGGCCTCGGCGAGGAAGCCCACGTGGCCGAGGTTGACCCCGAGCAACGGCACCCCCGCTGGCCGCGCCAGCTCGGCCGCGCGCAGCAGTGTGCCGTCACCCCCCATGACCAGCACCATTTCCGCGTCCCTGGCCGCCAGGGACGAGACCGGAACCACCTCGGCGCCTAGGATGTCCAGTTCTGCGGCCTCAGGCGCCAGAACCCGGACCGCCACCCCCGCGGCGGTCAGCCTGTCCACGACCATGCGGGCCACGCGCACCCCCGCTGGCCGTCCGGTATGCGCGACCACGAGCATGGTCCGCTTCGACTTCACTGAGGTCCCTTCGTGATTGCCTGCTGCAGAGCAGCGTTATCCAGCGGCGGCGCCCCGCGGCGCAGCCACAGGAAATACTCCACGTTCCCGGACGGCCCAGGGAGCGGGCTGGCCGCGATTCCTTGCACGCCGAGGCCGACCTCAACGGCCGCGGCCGCGACGGAGCTGACGGCCGTCGCCCGCACGGCCGGATCCCTGACCACGCCGCCGGCTCCCACCTTGCCCTTGCCCACCTCGAACTGCGGCTTCACCAGCAGCACGAAGTCGGCCTCCGGAGCGGCGCAGGCGACCAGCGCGGGAAGCACCAGCGACAGCGAGATGAACGACAGGTCGGCCGTGACCAGGCTGGGCGCGGGGGCCACCTGCTGGGGGGTGAGCTCGCGAACGTTAACGCGGTCAAGCACGGTAACCCTTGGATCGGTGCGCAGGGCCCAGGCCAGCTGGCCGTATCCGACGTCGACCGCAATCACCTGCGCCGCCCCGGCCCGGAGCAGCACGTCGGTGAATCCGCCGGTCGAGGCACCCGCGTCAAGGCAGCGCCGCCCGGCGACCGTGAGGCCCGTGAACGCCGCAAGCGCGCCTGCCAGCTTGCGGCCACCACGGGACGCGTAGTCCGGCGCCTGGCCCGCTTCCGCGATCGTGATCGCCGCGTCCAGCCCGACCTGTGTGGCCGCCTTCGCGGCGGTCTGGCCGGCGACCGCCACGCGGCCGGCCGAGATCAGGTCCGCCGCCTGCTCCCGCGACCGGGCGAGCCCTCTGCGCACAAGCTCGGTGTCCAGCCGCATCCTCCTCACCATGGATTCGTCGGCAACCTCGTCAGCGGCCTTCCCGGCGCTCCGCGCCCATGGCGTCCCGGGGCTGGGGCGGCTCACGGGTATCCAGCTCGCCGAGCACGTCCCTCAGCCGCCTGTGCACGTCTTCGAAGATCGCGCGATGCTCCGTCACCGGACGCCCCGCGAGTTCGTCAAGCCTGGCCAGCGCCGCATCAACCCTCGGCTCGCCGGTCGCGGGGCGCTGCTCTCCCGGCTCGTCGGGCAGCTCGTCAGCGGCGCCGGGCTGGGCCCCCGCCGCCGTCTCCGCCGTGTCCCACGCGCCCTCGCGGGCCGGCTCCCGTCCGGCCTCACCAGCCGTCTGCGTGTCCCACGCGCCCTCGCGAGCCGGCTCCTCTGCGCCGCGAGCCGTCTCATCGGCGTCCGGGACGGTCTCGCCCGGCGTGTGCTCGGCTTCCGCCTCCGTCCGGCCGACCGGGCCGTATGCCGCCTCGGCCGACCGGAGTGGGAAAGCCGGGTCAGGCGACCCCGGGCCGGGTCCCCCGGTCTGTTGCTCCATCGGCCGTTACCCTCCTCGCGCCAGGTCTGCCTCGTAGTACATGTTCTGTCCTGTCTGGAACGCTACCGCCCGCAGGCGCCCAGACGGCGTACCTGACAAGCCAACCTGACGCTGAGTCGGCCCCGGGCCACCGCCCGGGGAGAGCGGGACGGAGAATGACCTTGAAAGCGAGGTCATGATGGCGACCGCGGAAGAATGCCGTAAAGCACTGGAAGGCCTCACGGCCCGCATTTCGGATTTGAAGCCGGAAGATCGTGCCAGCTTCCTGGTCGACCGGACGCTGAGCTGCGAGATCCCGGATCTCGGGGTGACGTTCCTGACCCGGCTGGGACCGCAGGGCGCGGATCCGGTCAGGGAAGCCGGTCCCGGGGATGGGGCGGCCCAGATCCGGTTCATCGCGAACAGTGACGTGGTCGTGTCCATCGGTGACGACCCCGGGGGCTTCGCGCGGGCCTGGCTGACCGGCCGCCTGAAGGTCCAGGGCAACGTCTTCGACCTGCTGCGTCTCAGGAAGCTGATCTAGGCACATCACACCTCACCTGGCCGGGATGGCCCTGATCTCCAGTGCCCCGCGGCTGCGCCCGGCCGCCAGGGCTGACCTGATCTCGGCCGCTACCATGCGCGGTTCGGTGCGCAGCCGGCCGGGCGGGAAGTGCAGGACCACGATCCCGTAGGCGCTCATCCGCGCGTCACGGGCCAGCGTGCGCTCCCAGTCCCGCGGCGACAGATGCCACTCACGGGAATCGACCTCCCCCGCCACGCCGGCGTCTGGCCACCAGGCATCGGGCATCGCGATGAAGCTGTCCCCCGCGTACAGGCACGGGTTGTACATCGGATCGGGCAGCCGCTCACGCCTGATCAGGGTGCGCAGGTCCGCCTCGGCCGACGACCTGACGCCTTCCGCGACCTCTTGCAGCACCTCGCGGAGGCTGGCCGAGCCCCGGGCCGGGCCGTCAGCAACCTCGTCGGCGAGCTGCTGGACATGGACAATGCCCCGCTGCACGCCGTCAGCGACGATGGCCCGGACCCGGCCCAGGTCTCGAACGCCGCGAACGGTGTCCGCCACCGCGCGTGCCGGAGGCACGTAGCAGACCTCGCCTCGGGGAAAGAGCTGGCGCGGCATCCTCGAGGTGCGGCTCAGCCGGACAAAGCCGACGTCACGGCGCCTGCGCGGCTCCGGGACGAGCACGTGCACGATCGGGGTCCTGGGCACCCTGATGCGATGCCAGACCAGCGCCGACGGGCCGGTGATCGCGCTTCCCTGTCCCGCGTACAGGACCGCCGCCATCTCGCGCTGGATGGTCGTCGGGACGCCTGTGGACGAGACATAGATACCAGGGAGCAGCGCCTGCCAGGGTCCGCCGCTGCGGATCCTGTGCCGCAGCGCGGCATCGCTCATCCCGCAGTCCCTCGTCTGGTGGCGGGCAATCACGCCGTTCTGCCTGAGCAGTAAGTCCGCCACAGCCTCGCGGTCGAATAACGCCATCTGTCCCATGTGCGGCACTGTGCCAGGGCGGTCTGACAGTCCCAGAACCCATTCGTGTGGCCCAGTCCCAGAATCCATTAGTGTCGCCGGCTCGCCGCTGTGGTTGTTCCAGCAGCAACGGTCCGTTGACACTACTGGCAAGCCGGGACCACGCTGTCCGGCCGCCCGAGATGCCGGATATGCCCGGTCACCCGCGCCGTTGGCAGTGCCCCTGGGGCCGCCCGCTAGTTTCGGGCCGACCCGCCCGCGCTTCCGGCCCGTCCGATTTACCGGCAAGCGGTCCGATTTACGGCACCCATGTCCGATTGCGGCGGCGTCAGCCAGCGCAGCGCCAGGGTCTGGCGCCGGGGAGGTAGCTTGGCGCCATGACGGCCCTCATCCCCCGGCCGCGGGCCGAGATCGCGCCAGGAGCCGTGCACGTTCCGGGCTGGCTCAGCCGCGACGAGCAGCGCTCGCTGGTGGCCGCGTGCCGGGCGTGGGCGCTCCCCCCTGCGGGAATGCGGGCCACCCGGCTGCCGATGGGCGGGGTGATGTCGGTGCAGACGGTCTGCCTGGGCTGGCACTGGATGCCCTACCGCTACTCGCGAACGGCCGATGACGTTGACGGGGCGCCCGTCAAGCCGCTCCCGGGCTGGCTGGCCGACCTCGGCCGCCGCGCGGTGGGCGACGCATACGGTGATCCGGCCGCCCGCTACCGCCCGGACATCGCGCTGATCAACTACTACGACGATCAGGCCCGGATGGGCATGCACGCGGACAAGGACGAGCGCAGCCTGGCCCCGGTGGTCTCGCTCAGCCTGGGCGCCAGCTGCGTGTTCCGGTTCGGGAATACCGCGAGCCGCAGCCGGCCATGGACGGATGTCGAGCTGGAGTCCGGGGACCTGTTCGTGTTCGGCGGCCCGTCCAGGCTCGCCTTCCATGGAGTGCCCAAGACCCGGCCGGGCACCGGCGACCCGGGCATCGGCCTGAGCGCAGGCCGACTCAACATCACGCTCCGCGAATCCGGACTGAGCTGACGGCCGTAGCCGGATCCTGGCCGCTCGCCTCCGGCCGGGACCGGCCCCGGGTGCAATGCTTGCCCCATGCCTGAAGGCGATGTGGTCTGGCGCACGGCGCGCCAGCTCGACCAGGCACTAGCCGGCCGCGTGCTCAAGCGCAGCGACTTCCGGGTGCCACGGTTCGCCACCACCGACCTGACCGGTCAGGTCGTGACCGGGACCGTTGCCCGTGGCAAGCACTTGCTGACCCGCGTGGACGGCGGGCTGACGATCCACACGCACCTGCGCATGGACGGGTCCTGGCGGATCCGGCCGGCCAGCGACTATGGGCCGCGCGATCACCGGATCAGGCTGATCCTCGGCAACGACGAGCAGCAGGCGCTCGGATACCTGCTCGGCGTCGTCGAGGTCCTGCCGACCAAGGACGAGGAACGCGTCGTCGGCCACCTCGGCCCTGACCTGCTCGGCCCCGACTGGGACGCGGCCGAGGCGGTGCGGCGGCTGCGGGGCGACCCTAGCCGCGAGATCGGCGAGGCACTGCTCGACCAGCGGAACCTGGCCGGAGTGGGTAATTTTTTTCTTACCGAGATGCTGTTCCTTCGGGGAGTCAGCCCCTGGCGCAGCGTCGGCCAAGTCGAAGACCTCAATGCCCTGGTAGAACTCGGGCGGCGGCTGCTCGACGCGAACAAGACACGGATCGACCAGGTGACGACCGGCGACCGGGCACCGGGACGGCGGACCTGGACGTACGGACGCGCGGGCCAGCCGTGCCGACGGTGCGGTACCAGGGTCAGGAGGGCCGAGCAGGGCCTCACAGGCGAAGAGCGGGTCAGGTTCTGGTGTCCGGCATGCCAGAGATAGACGCGGTAACGGCCCCCGGTCGTCGGGTCGCGACGGAACGGCGAGTGGGAGGCGCCCCTAACCGGCGTGGAGGTGCCTCAGCATGGCCGCCTGAAGGTCGCGACACCAGCCACAATCATGAACCGCGAGCCAGGCACACTAACGTCGTGAACCGGAACCGAGATGACCCGAAAGGATCCCCGGTTCCCGGGCCGCCCCGGATGAAGCAGCTGCTTGATGTGATCCCGACCGCATCCTGGGCAGTCGTCATGGGCTCCGGTATCGTCTCCATCGATCTCTACTCCGACCACCAGCTGGTTCTCTCGGCGATCATGCTCTGGTTCGCCGCAGGCGTCTGGCTGCTGCTGGCCGTCGTGCTGGGAGCGCGGCTGGCGTACCAGCGTGACCGCCTCGCGCACGATGCCTGCTCACCCGCTGCGTTGACGGGCGTGGCTGGCACCGCCGTGCTCGGCACCGGGCTCGCCGGGCAGGATTACCATGCGGCCGCCGCGGCGCTGCTCGCAGTGTCGGGAGTCGGCTGGGCCCTACTGCTGATGCCGGTCCTGCGGCACTGGAAAACCCCCACGGTCGGGATATCCTTCGTCCTCAGCGTCGCCACCGAAGGCCTCGCCGTGCTAGGCCCCACCCTGGCGGTCAGCTACCGCGCCGGGTGGCTGCTGAGCACTGCTGTCGCTGCGCTGGTTCTCGGGCTTGCCTTCTACGTCTTCACCGCCGCCCGGTTCGACCTGCGCGAACTGCTCAACGGACACGGCGACCACTGGGTCGCTGGCGGCGCGCTGGCCATCTCCGCCCTCGCCGCCGCCAAGGTCGCCGAGGCCGCCGCCGCGCTCGGGCAATTCAGCGGCCAGCACCAGGTCCTCACCACCAGCACCCTGGTGCTCTGGTGCCTGGCCATGGCGTGGCTCTTTCCCCTGGTCACCTGCGAGGTCCTCAGGCCCCGGCTCACCTACGATGTACGCCGCTGGGCTACCGTCTTTCCGCTCGGCATGTACGCCGCCTGCAGCTTCGCCACTGGCCAGGTCACCAGCATCACCGGGATCGCCGACTTCGGCCACGTGTGGACGTGGGTCGCATTCACCACCAGCCTGCTCGCGCTCGCCGGGCTATTCCGTCACAGCTGGCCGGTGCTGCGTGGTCAGCGCCACCCAGCCGCGGTGAAGACCTGACTAAGCGCGTGCTAGGCGTCGCGCTGGCGGAACAGGATGTCGACCCAGAGACTGCCTGGTAGCCGGGCCCAGTCTGGTCCTCGGTGCGGTGGGTGATCCCGGGCTGACGCCTGTCTGGCATCGGGGAAATACCCTGGGCCGATGTTCTCGCCTCGGGGCCCGTCTGTGTGTGAACTGGTGATGCAGGCGCTGTCCTCGGTTGAGGGCGGCTACGACCTGCTTGCTCCGAAGTTCGACCACACGCCTTTTCGCACCCCCGACGGCGTGCTGGACGCGACGGCCGGCGCGTTGCGCCCGCTTGGCCCGTTCGGCCGGGGATTGGACGTGTGCTGTGGCACCGGCGCGGGCATGCGGGTCCTCAAATCCCTGTGCCAGGGACCGATCATGGGCGTCGACTTCAGCACTGGCATGCTCGCGCAGGCGCGCAGTGCGTACCCGGACGTCACGTGGGTACGGGCCGACGTCCAGGCCCTGCCCTTGGCCGAGGCCTTCGACCTGGCGGTCAGTTTCGGAGCGCTCGGGCACTTCCTGCCCGCGCAGCGGCCCGCGCTGTTCGCCGGCGTGTACCGCGCGCTGCGGCCCGGCGGGGTTTTCGCCGTCCCGATCGGTGCGCCGCAGCCCATGGCCTCACGCTGGTACTGGGCGCTGCTCGGGTTCGACCTGGCCATGCGGGTCCGCAATGCCGTGTGGCGCCCCCCGTTCGTCATGTACTACCGCACCTGCCCGCTGCACGCGGTCCGCAACGACCTGACCGCGTCCGGATTCACCGTGACGACAGTCCCCTTGACGGCTCTGGGCCGACGCGAGGACGGCAGCCCGCGCTACCGGCTTGTCCTCGCGCGCAGAGCCAGCACGCCCTGACTGCCGTGTACGCCGTTGGACCGCGTCTGATCACGGCCAAGAGCGTCGCGGGGCGGCCTCCGGCCGCATTGGTCGTGCCCGGGATGATGCAGCCCGGATTTTATCTCGCGCTGGCGCCTGAGTTCTGCTGCCCCGGGGACCTGACCGCCGGGCAGGTCGCCATCCCGGCCAGCCGGGCAATTAGCGTGGGAGCGTGTCGCAGACGCAGGCGAGGTATGACGAGATCGCCGAATGGTACGAGCAGTGGATCGGCTACGCGCCGCCACTGATCGCGGCGCATGCTGGCCTGCTGCCCGCCGTGACCGGTGACCGGGTGCTGGACATCGCGTGCGGCCAGGGCCGGATGAGCCGGTATCTGGCCAGGTTGGGGGCCGAAGTGGTCGGAGTCGACCTCTCGGCCGCAATGCTCGTCAAGGCACGCGCCGCCGGCCCGGAGAACATCACCTACATCCATGCCGACGTCACCCGTCACCCCGGCTGGTGGGACGGGCGGCCGTTCGATGGCTGTACCTGCGAGCTGGCGCTGATGGACATCGACGACCTAGCGGGCACCTTGTCGACTGTGACAGCGGTGCTGCGCCCGAGTGGCTGGTTCGTCGCCTCGATCGTGCATCCGTGCTTTCCCGGCAGTCAGCGGGGCCGGAGCAGCTGGCCGCCAGGACAGGGCTACGAGTCCGAGGGCTGGTGGACCTCACCGGACCACAATCCCGAAGGCATCCGGATCCGGGTGGGCTCGACGCACCGCAAGCTGTCCACCTTCCTGAACGCCCTGCTTGACGCCGGGCTGGAAGCCGAGCGCTTCGTCGAGCCGCCAGCTCCGGTTCCGACCTACCTGCTGTGGCGGTGCCGCCGCCGCTGACCGACAGCCCGCCAGCCCGGATCGCCTACACCAGATATCGCATGCAGCGAGGCGGAGCGGTTCCCTCAGGCCGCTGCGACGTCGTCATGTCCCGGCTGCGCGCCGGCGCAGGCGGACAGGCCAGCCAGCTGCCCCGACCAGGAGGCTGCCTCACCTGCGGAGGTGGTGCGGCCACACCTGCCGGATGACCCGGCCGCGGCGCACAATGGCGCCATGAGAATCGCCTGGTATGCGGCGCGGGCGAACTGGCGGTCATGCTGGCGGCTAGCGCTAGTGGTCGCGCTGGTCGGCGGGTTGCTCGGTGCGGTCGCGCTCAGCGCGCTGGCCGGCGCGCGGCGGACTGACTCGGCCTACGGCAGGTACCTGCGGTCGGTGAACGCCAGCGATGTGCTGGTCGACGTGCCCGGCCCGGTGCTTCCGGTGATCAGGGAGATCGAGCATGAGCCTGGAGCGCTGTCCACCGCGGCCTGGCTCGGCCTGAACGGGCAGCCGGTGATCGACGGCAGGATAGACGACTCGTTCCTGACCGACGGCATCGCCGGCAGCCTGGATGGCGAGTTCTACCGGCAGGACAAGCTGACCGTGCTGGCCGGGCGGCTGCCACCGCCCACCGCCACCGGCGATGTCGTGCTCACCCCGAGCCTGGCCAGTGCCTTCCACTTGACCGTCGGCGACCACATGACCTGGGAGTTCTACCGGAACGTGGTCGTCGATGGCGTGCCGGGCGCGGCCAGCCTGGCCGGGCGGGTCACCTTCCTGGTCGCAGCGATCGCCGGCATGGCGCCGGCGCTGACTGATCAGTTCGACGATCCGGCCAATGCGATCCTGCCGCCGGCGGCCACTGCCCGGTACCTGGACGAGTTCGGGTTCGGCTGGGTGGCGATGCGGCTGCGTGGCGGCGACGCCGGGGTTCCCGCGCTGGAACGGCGGCTGGCCAGCCTCGCCGCGAGCCTCACGGCGAGGTACAAGGTCCCCGTCAGCTTGACCATCCGCCGCATGGATGTCGTCCATGCCGAGGCGCAACAGGCTATCGAGCCGCAGGCGATCGCTCTCGTGATGCTGGGCGGGCTGGCCGCGCTGGCCATGCTCGTGCTGGTCGCGCAGGGACTGGCCCAGCTGCTGAGCAGGTCCGCGGCCGACGCTCCGACGCTGCGGGCGATCGGGGCC
Source organism: uncultured Actinomycetota bacterium (assembly GCA_963729365.1). GTDB lineage: Bacteria > Actinomycetota > Actinomycetes > Streptosporangiales > Streptosporangiaceae > JASHPR01. The sequence goes on along the minus strand of CAVSNQ010000022.1, from coordinate 69,498 downwards.
AGCCGGGCTGATGCCGCGGCCGTCGCCGGGGCGCCCGGCGCGGCAGCCGTGCTCGTCGCCGTGCTCTTCTCCGTCGGCGGCGCGATCGCGCTCTCACCGCTGGCGCCGGTCGGACCGGTCCGGCGGTATGACCCGGTCCGCGGTGTGCAGGCCGACTGGCTCGTGCTCGGTGCTGGCGGCGCAGTCCTGCTTGTCCTGCTGGCCGCCCTGGTGGCCCTGCTGGCCTGGCGCGCCGTCCGGCAGAAACACCAGGTCCCCGCGATCCGGCCGGCCGCGGTCGTGACCGCGGCCAGCCGCACCGGGCTGCCGGTAGCTGCCGTGGCCGGGATGCGGCAGGCGCTAGAACGCGGCGCAGGGCGGCTGCGCGACCCGGTCCGGGCCACGCTGACCGGGTCGGTCGTTGCCGTCACCGCGCTGGTGGCGGCCCTGGTTTTCGGCGCCAGCCTGACCGGCCTGGTGACGCACCCGGCTCGCTACGGGTGGAACTGGACGCTGCTGATCCAGGCTGAGGGCGGGTGGGGCAACTGGGCGCCCGCCACCATCGACAAGCTCGTCAGCCACCAGCCGGGAGTGACGGGCTGGTCGGAGTTCGGCTTCGGCCAGCTAGGGATCAGGGGCACCGAGGTCCCGGTCATGGGACTGCTCCGGCATGCCGGCGTGCGCGCGGTCGACCCGCCGACAACCAGCGGTCATCCGCTGACCGGGCCAGGCCAGATCGAGTTCGGCACGGTGACGATGCGTCAGCTCGGCCTGAGCATCGGCGATCGCGTGCGCATCGGCACCGGCTCGCATCGGCGAGAGCTCACCGTCGTGGGTACCGTCACGCTGCCGTCGTTCGGGGGTGGCCTGGCTGACCACGTTTCGCTCGGCCGGGGCGCCATGATGAATGAAGGGACGCTGCTGGCCGTGCAGGGGCTCCCGCCGGACTCGGCCAGGTTCGTGGCCAGGGCAAGCACGTCCTATCCGTCGGCTGCGGCCATCGACGTCAGCTCGCGCGCTGATGCGCGCGCCCTCGCGGCCAGGATCACCGCGGCCAACCCGGACGGGACCCCGGGCGGCACCTATCAGCTGGGGCCTCAGCTGGGCGCCCCGGTCATCAACGCCAGTCAGATGGGCAGCCAGCCGCTCGCGCTGGCCATCGGGGTGGCGGTCGCGGCGGTCCTGGCCCTGGGGCTGGCCATCCTGGCGTCGGTGCGCCGCCACCGCCGCGATCTGGCCCTGCTGAAGGCGCTTGGCCTGCGCCCGAGGCAGGTCAGGGCCGTCATCGCCTGGCAGACCAGCACGATCCTGGTCATCGCCACCATCGCCGGCGTGCCGCTCGGCATCGTCGCCGGAAGATGGGCATGGACCAGCTTCGCCACCGCGATCGGCGTCGTGCCCTCCGCGGCGGTCCCGGCCGCATCGCTGGTGATCGGCGTGGCAGCGCTGTTCGTGGCCGGCAACCTGCTGGCGTCCGGACCGGCGCTGATAGCCGCGCGGATCGCGCCGGCCGCCACCCTCCGCGCCGAATAGCCGGGCGACGATCGCTGCGTGCGCGATCTTGAGTTCCCGCCGTCCCCGCCAGCGCGGGCTCGGCGTCGCGGTGGCGGAACAGGAGGTCGACCCGGAGACTGCCTGGTGGCCCGGCCCGTCAGCTGGCGAAGGGGAGGCGGCCAACGGCGGGCGCCACGCTGTCGGCCGCCACCGCGTCCGCCGACCACGCGGCGGCGCACAGGGCCCGCAGGCCGTCGATGGCCGCGCCCCGGCCAGCGATCTCGAGCCGGGCGGGATGCCCATCCTGACTTCCCTGAACGCCAGGCAGCCGCGCACTCCAGCCGCCGCACCGGAACTCATCTCCGGAGACGGTCACCGGCGGATGCGGCTCGAGCAGGCCGGTCAGGTCGGGAGCCAGGTACGTGGGCCGCTGGTGCCGCGGGGCCAGCACGGCCTCGGCCGGGCCGGTGACCCCGGTGAGCACGAGCATGCTGTCCGCCCCCACCCGCACCGCCCCCTCGATGTCGGTGTCCAGCCGGTCACCGACGACCAGCGGCCGCTTCGCGCCGGTCCGCGCCACCGTCTCGGCGTGCAGCGGCGGCTCCGGCTTGCCCGCCACGACCGGCTGCTGCCCGGTCGCGCTCACGATCACCTGCACGAGTGACCCGTTGCCCGGCTGCAGGCCCCGCGCGGTCGGCAGCGTCACGTCGGCGTTCGAGGCCACGAACCACGCGCCGGCCCGCACGGCCAGTGCGGCCTCGGCCAGCAGTGAGTAGTCGATGCCCGGCCCGTATCCCTGGACGACGGCCGCGGGCCGCTCGGCCGCGGTCGACACGGGCCGCAGGCCCCGCTCGCGGAGCGCGAGCCGCAGCCCGATGCCGCCCACCACGAGCACCGGCGCGCCCGCCGGGACGCGGTCGGCGATGAGGTGCGCGGCCGCCTGCGCCGACGTGACCACCTCGGCGGGCTCGGCGGGCACGCCGAGGCTGGTGAGCTCGGCGACGATCGCCGACGGCGAGCGGGAGGCGTTGTTGGTCACGAACGCGAGCCGCATTCCCTGGTGCCGGGCCGCGGCCAGTGACTCCGGCGCGTTCGCGACCGCGGCTCCGCCCAGGTACACGACCCCGTCCAGGTCCAGCAGCGCGACATCGTAGGCCTCGCTGGGCGGGCGCTCGCTGGCCCTCGGCAGCTCGGCCCGCTCACCTCGCTCGCCTCGCTCATCCCGCTCACCAGACGGGGCCATGAGGTGCTCAGACACCCCGGGACTTCCGTTCGGGGCGGTCGGATGTCCCGCCTTGGCGCTGCGTCTGGGCCCGCAGCGTGGCGCGGACGCTGCGCAGCGCATCGCTGTAGTGCCGCCGGTCCGGCTGCATCGCGACGGCCAGGGCCAGGTGCTCGGCCGCGGCGGCGGGGTCGCCGGTCCTGGCCAGGGCCAGGCCCAGGCCGAACTGCGCGTAGTCGTCGGTCGGGCTCGCCTCCACGATCCGGCGGAAGTTGCCGGCGGCGGCCTCGTACCGTCCCGCGTCGAACTGCGCCCGCGCCAGCGCCTCGAGCACGCTGCGCGACTGCGGCTCCGCCTCGGCGGCGCGCTCGAGCAGCTGAGCGGCGGCCGCGGCGCTGCCCCGGCCGAGCAGCTCGAGCCCGCGCTGGTACAGGTCGTAGGTATCAGCGCCAGCGGCATTCATCGCATGCCGGTCATTCCGCTCCTTCTGCGCAGACGGCTCTTTTCCCGGGCGGGAATCCTGGCCGCCGGCTGGTCCTTCTGACATATGTGCAGATCCTTCCGTCCGGCCACGAGCCAGCCGCGCCCGCGCAAGCCGGGCTCGCGCTGGCACCCTTTCGCGGAGTCCGTTATGCCCGGGACCGGGTCAGCGGACTCGCAGAGGTCACATCTCCACCGTACGACGTCATCGCCCGCGATATAGAGGACCAGTTGTTCGCGGCCGACCCGCACAACGTCGTCCGGCTGATCCTGCCCAGGCACGCGCCCGGACAGGACCGCGACATCTACGACGACGCCGCGCGCACCCTGCGCGAATGGCAGGACGAGCGGATCCTCACCCCGGATCCCGAGCCATCGCTGTACGTCTATGAGCAGGCGGTGGACAGCGGGGGCGAGCCCACGGTCATCCAGCGCGGGCTGATCGGCGCGCTGCGGCTGAGCCCGCCGGAGGCCGGCGTGATCAGGCCGCACGAGGACGTCGCGCCGGGGCCGGTGGCCGGGCGGCTGCAGCTGATGGAGGCCACCCAGGCCAACCTGGAGCCGATTTTCCTGCTGCACGACGGGACCACCCGCGGCGCATCGGCCCGCCTGGTCGGCGAGACCGCCGACCGCAGGCCGCCGCTGGCCGACGCCGTGACCAGCGACGGCATCCGGCACCGGCTCTGGGCGATCGACGACCCCGCGGAACTGGCCGCGATCGCCGCGGACCTGGCGCCGCGGGACGCGCTGATCGCGGACGGGCACCACAGGTACGCCGCCTATCTCAGGCTGCAGGCCCGCCGCCGGGCCGCGGGTGACGGACCCGGCCCGTGGGATTACGGGCTGGCGCTGCTGGTGGACGCATCGGCCTACCCGCCGGACATCGGCGCGATCCACCGGGTCATCCCGGCGCTCGCCCCGGCCAAGGCCGCGGAGATGGCCAAGGCGGCCTTCACCACGGCGAAGCTGCCGGGCGGAACGCGCGAGCTGCCCGCCGCCCTGGACGCGCTGGCGGACGCGAGCGAGCGGGGCCCGGCGTTCCTGGTCGCGGGCGGCGGCGAGGCCAGCCTGCTCACCGACCCGGACCCGGTCCAGCTCGACGCCGCCATGCCGCCCGGTCACTCGCCGCTCTGGCGCCGCCTGCCCGCGGCGGTCCTGCAGGAGCTGCTGATGCCCCGCGTCTGGGGGATCAGCGACGGCCCGCAGGAGGTCCGGATCGTGCATAACGACGCGGCCGCCGCGGTCGCCGCGGCCGATGAGACCGGCGGGACCGCGGTCATCTGCCCCTCGATGTCGACCTGGGACGTCTACGCGCTCGCGGCCCAGGGCGAGCGCGTCCCGCGCAAGTCAACCTCGTTCGGTCCCAAGCCGCGGACCGGGCTGGTGATCCGGACCTTCGCCCAGGGCTGAAGTCACGTCTTCCTGACGTAGAGCTCAAGCGGTGCCCAGTCCCCGCTGACGCGCGTGAAATGGCCCGAGAAATACGCCTTGAGCTGGGGCGTCCAGGCGATCCTGTACGGGTTGTACGAGGTCAGCAGGACGTAGCTCGCGGCATCGAACCCCTGCTGCCATAGCGCGGCCACGGCCGGGACCCGGCCCGCCGTGAGAGCGCTCTGGCCGTGGCCAAGCGCGTAGCTCGTGCCGGTCCCGTCGACCATGACCGAGCAGCCGGGAACGGAGGTGTCGAACCTGTCCAGGGCGATGAGCAGGGACGCCTGGTCGGACAGCACGCATGCCCCGGCCGGGATGACCCGGTCGATGGCGGGCAGGGCGTCCGCGTACGTCGGCGTCGGGCTGTAATCGGCGCCGGGCGCGGCGAGCGGCAGCACGAGCAGAACGAGCCCGGCGACCCAGATGGCGGACCGGCGCAGCCGGGTGGACGGGGCCGTCCAGCCGTCCAGGAGGCGGGCCGCGGGCAGCGCGAACGCCATGCCCAGGAACGGCGCGAGGAACGCCGGGTAGTGATAGTAGAAGTCGTCGGGGACCAGGAACGCCACGATCACCAGGGCCGCCGTCGCCAGGGCGAACCACTCCAGCCTCGACGGCCCGCGGCCGGTGACCCGCCACGCCACGATCACCGTCCCGGCCAGCGCGACGGCCAGGCAGATGGCCACGGTCAGGAACACGGCGGTGCCCAGGTCCCAGGCGGCCAGCCCGGTCAGGTACTGCAGCCGGAACGCCAGCGGGGTCCGGGCCCCGGTCCTGACCAGCTGCGCGACCACGACGCTGTCGTAGAAGCGGCCCGGGGCCAGGGCGGCGAACGGGATCACCGGGATCAGGAAGCCGGCCGCGACCCCGGCCGCAAACCGGGTCAGCCGCCTGCCCCCGCCGGGGCCGAGCAGGCACAGCGCGGCGATCACGGCTACCGGGATGATCGCCCACACTTTGATCGCCCCGGCGAAGCCGAGAGCGGCGCCGCCCCAGGCCAGCCGCTTCCAGGTGGTGGCCAGGCGGTCGCCGTCAAACACGGCCACCGCCCCGGCCAGGCAGAACGCCGTCAGCCACGGCTCCAGCAGGACCGTATGCGCGGCCTGCGCGCTGCCCGGGTAGATCGCGATGACGCCGCAGGTGACGATCGTGGCGAAGACGCCCCGGTGCCTGACCAGGAGGCCGCCGAGCACCACGGCGGCCGCGCTGGCCAGGACCGTGAGGATCCGGCCGGCCGCGATCGCCCAGGCGGTGGTGGCTAGCTTGGACACCGCCGCGGCCGGCGCCATCAGCAGCGTGATCCCCGGCGGCTGCACGATGATGAAGTCCCGGTACGGCACGAAGCCCTGGATCAGCCGCAGGGCGCTGCCGAAGTCCGCGCCGTCGTCGTAGTCGCCGACGCCGAGCAGGTGGCCGGGCTTGGCCAGCTGGAAGCCGCGGATCCCCAGGGCGAGCAGCGTGGCCACCACGATGACCGCGCCGACCGGCGTGAGGGAGAAGGGCAGCCGGGAGGGCCGCATCCGGGAGAGCCGCGCCGCCGCGCCGCGCGACGAGCCAGCGGCCTGCCGCACAGTCGTTCCGCTCACAGTTGGCTACTTCCCGCAGGCTTCAAATCGCCACCAGATCCTACCTGTTCAGGGCCCGGCGACTGGCCCCGAGCGGAGAAGGGCCAGGGCCGCGGCCGGCCAGTCTGCGGCGCATCGCCCGGTCTGCCAGTATGTGGGCGTGGGCAGCACAGCGGAGGCACCCGGCGCGGCCGATGCCGTCCTGGACCTTGGCCACGAGGTCTACCAGATCGACACCCTGATGGCCGGGTACGAGCGGATCACCGCGGGCTACCTGATCCGCGCGGCCCGGCCCTGCCTGGTGGAGACCGGGACGGCGCCGTCGGCGCCCGTAGTGCGGGACGCCCTGGCCGGCCTCGGCATCGGCCCGGCCGACCTGGCCACGGTCGTCGTCACCCACATTCACCTGGACCACGCGGGCGGCACCGGCGACATCGCGCGGATGTTCCCCTCGGCGGAGGTCGTCGTGCACGAGCGCGGCGCGCGGCACCTGGCCGATCCGTCCCGGCTGATGTCGAGCGCCCGGATGGTGTGGGGTGACGAGCTCGACGCGCTGTTCGGCACGCTGGCGCCGACCCCGGCCGACCGGATCCGCACCGTGGACCAGACCGGCGCGATCGACCTCGGCGGCGGCCGGCGCCTGGACAGCCACTACGCGCCCGGGCACGCCAGGCACCACGTCGGCCTGATCGACTCGCTCAGCGGCGACCTGTACGTGGGGGACGCGGCCGGCGTCTACATCCCGGACACCGGTGATCTCAGGCCGGCCACGCCGCCCCCGGACTTCGACCTGGCCACGGCCCTGCAGTCGCTGCGCACGTTCGCCGCGCTGCGGCCCTCACGGCTGCTGTTCAGCCATTACGGCCCGGTGGACGCGGTCGGCGAGACGCTGGACCGCGCGGCCGAGGAGATCAACGTCTGGGTCGACGAGACCCGGCGGGCGCGGGGCCGCGGCCTGGGCCTCGATCACGCCGCGGCCATGGTGGCCGAGCGGACCAGGGAGCGGTACGCGGTCCTGCGCGACGGCGCCGACCCGGAGCTGGCCGCGAAGTACGACCGGGTCGGCGGAACCGCCGCCAACGTCGCCGGGATCTCCGGCTGGCTGGACAAGGAACACCAGAACCCGTAACTGGCTGTCACCCTTGTGACTGGTGAGAGCATGGCGGGCACCGCCCAGCCAGACGTGACTGGAGCGCGTGAAAAGACGTTGGTGATCAAGGAAAATGGCGCCCCGTCGGCGAGGCCAGGCTGGCCGTGCCCGCCGTCTCGCCGCTGTATCCCGATACGCCACCAATCGACCACGATCATGCGCGCCCGCGCTCGCGATCAGTCCCGATGGCAAGATAAGGATGGAGCATATTCCCGATTCATGACCGGGGGTGTGATGAGCGAGGAGTTCCCGGAGCTGGCCCCCGTGCTGGCCGCCCCGGCCCGGCACCCGCGACGTCGCCTCGTCGTGAGCATCGCTGTCCACGCCGCGGCGATACTGGCCACGGCGGCGGTGATCGCCGCCGTGCACAGATCCCCCGCCACCGGCCACGTCCCCGCCCTGACCGACCCCGGTAGCCAGGCTGTGCTGTCGGTCGCCTTCGGCCAGGACGGCCGGACGCTGGCCACCAGCGACCACAACGGCAGCACCTACCTGTGGGACATCGCCACCGGGCGCCGGATCGCCACGCTGACCGACCCCGGGAGCGGCGGGGTCTCGTCGATCGCGTTCGGCCCTGGCGACAACACCCTGGCCGCTGGCGACAACAACGGCAGCACCTACCTGTGGGACGTCGCTACCGCGCGGCGGGTCGCCACGCTGACCGACCCGCTGAGCAGTACCGGCGGCGTGACGTCGGTCTCGTTCAGCCCGGACGGCCGGACGCTGGCTACCGGCGACCACAACGGCAGCACCTACCTGTGGGACGTGGCCACCGGCCGCCGGATCGCCACCCTGACCGACGGCCCCCAGGGCCGCGGCTACGGCGTGGATTCCGTCGCGTTCAGCCCGGACGGCACGGTGCTGGCCACCGGCGATGTTGACGGCCGCACGTACCTGTGGGACGTCGCTACAGCACGCCAGGTCGCCATCCTGGCCGACCCGTCCAGCAGCCAGGGCGTTGATTCGGTCGAGTTCAGCCCGGACGGCGTGGCGCTGGCCACCGGGGACTTCAACGGCAGCACCTACTTGTGGGACGTCGCCACCTCGCGGCGGGTCGCTACGCTGGCCGACCGTCCCGACAGCGGCGGGGTGTCGTCGGTCGCGTTCAGTGCCGACGGCAGGACGCTGGCTACCGGGGACTTCAACGGCAGCACCTACCTGTGGGACGTCGCCACCTCGCGGCGGGTCGCCACGCTGACCGACCCCAGCAGCGACGAGACCGGGCTCGGCCGCGGCCACAGCGTGAGCGGGGTCGCGTTCAGCCCGCGCGGCAAGAGGCTAGCCACTGCCGACAACAACGGCAGCGCCTACATTTGGGACGCGGGCTGATCATCGATCTGGGACGCGGGCTGATCATCGATCTGGGACGCGGGCTGATCATCGATCTGGGACGCGGGCTGATCATCCTCATCGGGGTCCGCCAGGTAGTCGAAGACCACCGGGTCTAGCTGCTCGAACCGCTCCGCGGCGTCGGTCACGTCGTCGCTGTCCGCGGCGGCGGCCTTCCCGAACCAGCTCCGTGCCTCGTCCTCGCGCCCGGCGTCCAGGAGCGCGTCAGCATAGGCATAGAACAGGCGGGCCGCCTCCGGCCGGGGCCGGCCGTCGGTCAGCTCGGGCACCTGCAGCGCGGCCACCGCCGCCTCGGGAAGCCCTTGATCCCGGCGGATCCCGGACTCGACGATTCGCAGCTCGATCGTGGTGGCACGGTCGAGGCCTCGCTCCTGAGGGCCGCTGACCAGGTCAAGGGCGCGGTCCAGCCGACCGAGCGCACGCTCGCAGTCCGCCATCATCGGCAGGTAGGTCCCCCGGCCGGTCAGTCGACGCGCGGCCCGCAGCTCGGTCAGCGCCTCGGCCCACTCGCCCGCGCGATACGCGGCGATGCCGCACGTCTCGCGCACGACGCCGACCCTCGCCGCGAGTTCGCGCGCGGCCCGGGCGTGCCGGTATGCCGTAGCCGGATCCTCTTCGAAACCGGCGGCCACGAGCCTGCGGGCCACCGCGTCGGCCAGGTCCCCGGGCAGTGTCCTGAGCTCGGCGCGGGCCTCGGGGTCCAGCTGCTCGGCCGTGATGCTGGCCGGGATCTCCGGCCACCGGTCACCGCCGCCGCGCTGGCCGGGTCGTGTCCCGCCCGGTCCCGCTCCGGCCCGCGAACCCGCCGTTCCCCCGGCCCGCGGCCCGGAGGCTCCCCTGGCCCATGTCCCGGAAGCTCCTCCGGCCCTTGTCCCCGACGCTCCCCCGGCCCGCGGCCCTGAGGCTCCGGCGGGCCGACTGCCGCTTTGCGGACGCGAGCCTGGACCGGCCGGGCCGGTGCGGCGGGCGGCCTGCTGACCTTGCGGCCGACCGCCCTGGCCGCCGGCAGCGGACTGCCGTCCAGGCCGGTCCCGGTCCCTCCACGACTCATCCCGGGTACGGGGGCCGCTCCGCGCGGCACTACCGGGCTTGCCCCGGTATCCCCGCTCACCTGCGTTGCGCTCGCCCTGGTATCCGCGGTCACCAGCGCCGCGCCCGGTATCGGAGCGGCTAGCGCTGCCCGAACGGCCGTCACTGCCGGGACGGCTGCCGGTGCCGGAGCGGCTGTCACGGCCAGAACGGGCGTCGCCGCCCGGACGGCTGTCATTGGCGGCGCGGCTGTCGATGCCGGAGCGGCCAGCGCTGCCCGGACGGCTCGCACTGCCGGGACGGGTACCGGTGCCGGTGCGGCTGTCACGGCTAGAACGGGCACTGGTGCCCGAACGGCCGCCGCTGCCCGGACGGTTGTCACTGGCCGGGCGGCTGCCAGTCCGGCTGTCACGGCCAGAACGGACGCCGGTGCCGGAGCGGCGATCACTGGCCGGGCGGCTATCGGTGCCGGAGCGGCGATCACTGGCCGGACGGCTGCCGGTGCCCGAACGGCCGTCACTGGCCGGGCGGCCGCCGGTGGCCGGGCGGCTGCGGCTGGCTGGGGCACCGCCGGTCGCGCCGGCGCTGCCGGAACGCCCGCCACCGCTCTGCGGGCGGGCGCGGCCTCCTGGCCCGCCGCTGCCTGTGCGCGGACGGCTCGTGCCAGTGCCGTCGGTGCTGCTTGCCCGGCGTGGCGCATCGGCTCGCCGACCGGCACCGCCCTGGCCAGCCCGGCCGCCCGGCGGGGTCTTGCCCGCGCCGGACCCCGGCGCGCGCTTTCCGCCTGCGGCCCGGCCGGCCGAATCGCCGTCCCGTCGCCCGCGCCCGTTCCCGACCACCGCAAACTCCCACCATGCGCGCGCAGCCACACGGGCGCGTACAACCTTGACGTACCACATACACCGTAAACGCACCGAAGGCCGCTACCAGCATGGCAGCGACCCTCAGCGCGTAGAAGTCCGGCGGCGTCCTACTCTCCCACGCGGTCCCCCGCGCAGTACCATCGGCGCTGAAGGGCTTAACTTCCGGGTTCGGAATGGGACCGGGTGTTTCCCCTTCGCCATGGCCGCCGTAACTCTATGGAGATGTCAGAACCTGCGCTTACGCACAGGCCGACCGCATCTCGGGAACCGCACAGTGGACGCATGCAAAATCTATGAGTAGAAGCCAAGCCACTCGGCCTATTAGTACCGGTCAGCTACACACGTCGCCGTGCTTCCACCTCCGGCCTATCAACCCAGTCGTCTAGCTGGGGGCCTTACCAGGTTAACCCTGAGGGAGTCCTAATCTTGAGGCGAGCTTCCCGCTTAGATGCTTTCAGCGGTTATCCCTTCCGAACGTAGCCAACCAGCCGTGCTCTTGGCAGAACAACTGGCACACCAGAGGTTCGTCCGTCCCGGTCCTCTCGTACTAGGGACAGCCCCTCTCAAGACTCCTACGCGCGCAGCGGATAGGGACCGAACTGTCTCACGACGTTCTAAACCCAGCTCGCGTACCGCTTTAATGGGCGAACAGCCCAACCCTTGGGACCTGCTCCGGCCCCAGGATGCGACGAGCCGACATCGAGGTGCCAAACCATCCCGTCGATATGGACTCTTGGGGAAGATCAGCCTGTTATCCCCGGGGTACCTTTTGTCCGTTTAGCGACGGCGCTTCCACATGCCACCGCCGGATCACTAGTCCCAGCTTTCGCTCCTGTTCGACATGTCTGTCTCACAGTCAAGCACCCTTGTGCACTTACACTCGACACCTGATTGCCAACCAGGCTGAGGGTACCTTTGGGCGCCTCCGTTACCTTTTAGGAGGCAACCGCCCCAGTTAAACTACCCACCAGACACTGTCCCTGATCCGGATCACGGACCCAGGTTAGACATCCAGAACGACCAGAGTGGTATTTCACCGTTGACTCCACAGAAACTAGCGTCTCTGCTTCACAGTCTCCCACCTATCCTACACAAGACGCCCCAAACGCCAATGTCAAGCTGCAGTGAAGGTCCCGGGGTCTTTCCGTCCTGCTGCGCGTAACGAGCATCTTTACTCGTAGTGCAATTTCGCCGGGTCCGTGGTTGAGACAGTGGGAAAGTCGTTACGCCATTCGTGCAGGTCGGAACTTACCCGACAAGGAATTTCGCTACCTTAGGATGGTTATAGTTACCACCGCCGTTTACTGGCGCTTAAGTTCAGAGCTTCGCAACCCGAAGGCCACTAACCCCTCCCCTTAACGTTCCAGCACCGGGCAGGCGTCAGTCCGTATACGTCGTCTTGCGACTTTGCACGGACCTGTGTTTTTAGTAAACAGTC
>CAVSNQ010000022.1:0-52500 GCA_963729365.1 uncultured Actinomycetota bacterium | reverse complement strand
CAGGTCGCCTTGGCCGAAGAGCGCCTGGCTGGCCGCCACGACCCGGGCGTATTCCTCGGCTCCGTGCACCAGCGTGGTGACGTCCTGGGCCAGCACCCGCTGCGCGGTGCGGGCCGCGGGCCGCTCGGCGGTTTCCCGCTCCAGTGCCTCGATCTCCTCGCGGCTCCGGAACGTGAAGACGCGCAGCAGGCTGGGCACCTCGGCGTCGGCCCGGTTGATCCAGAACTGGTAGAACGCGTACGGGCTCATCAGGTCCGGGCTCAGCCAGATCGTGCCGCCTTCTGTCTTCCCGTACTTGGTGCCGTCCGGCTTGGTGATCAGCGGCGTGGCGAGCGCGTGCACGGAGTCTCCGGTCACCCGCCCGATCAGGTCCACGCCCGAGACGAGGTTGCCCCACTGGTCACTGCCGCCGATCTGCAGGGTGCAGCCATAGCGCTGGTGCAGTTCCAGGTAGTCGTAGGCCTGCAGGATCTGGTAGCTGAACTCCGTGTAACTGATCCCGCCGCCCTCAAGACGCGCCTTCACGGCCTCCCTGGCGATCATGCGGTTGACCGAGAAGTGCTTGCCGATGTCGCGCAGGAAGTCCAGGGCGAGCAGGTTCTCTGTCCAGTCCATGTTGCTGACGAGCAACGCGGAGGCCGGACCCGGCTCGAAGTCGAGGAAGCGGGCCATCTCATCGCGGAATCGCTCGACCCAGGCGGCGACAAGCTCACGCGGATTGAGCACCCGCTCGGCCGACTTGCCGCCCGGATCTCCGATCAGCCCCGTTGCCCCGCCGACCAGCGAGATCGGGCGGTTCCCGGCCAGCTGGAACCGGCGCAGGGTGAGCATCTGGACCAGGTTGCCGATGTGCATGCCGGGAGCCGTCGGGTCGAATCCGCAATACAGCGTGACCGGACCCGCGTCCAGGGCCTTGCGCAGGTCGTCCAGGTCGGTGGACACGGCGATCAGGCCGCGCCAGCTCAGCTCGTCGATGATGTCGGTCACCGGGAAATCGTCCCACCTTCGCCGTTCGGAGCGGTAACTGGTTTCGCCTTGGCACGCCGCGGAGCGTACGCGCGGTAGGCGGAGACGGCCGGATCGCCGGTGATCCAGAACCGCCAGGCCACGTCGGCCGCGCGGCTCACCCCGACCCGGGGACCGCGGCTGATCTCGGCGGCGGGAACGGGGGTCAGCGGCGCCCACACCCGCAGCGGCGAGCCGGGCCCGGCCACGTCGGCGCCGTCCTGCGCGCGGTCGATGTCGAGCACTTCGCACAGGAGGGCGGGCCCGCGGGCCAGGTCGATCTCTCGGGGGACGGCGCCCGACCGGCGCCGCCCGGCCCGCCGGGCGCAGGCCAGCGGCACGCCGTCGGCCACCCGCCCGGCCCGCAGCAGCACCGCCGAGGGGTCGCCCGCCGGGCCGCAGACCAGGTTCACGCAGAAGTGCATGCCGTAGGTGAAGTAGACGTAGGCGTGCCCGGGCGGGCCGAACATCACCGCGTTGCGGGCGGTCCGGCCGCGGTACGCGTGCGAGGCGGGGTCGGACTCCCCCGCGTACGCCTCGACCTCGGTCAGCGCGACCGCGACCAGACCCTCCGCGGTCTCGTGCGAGAGCACGCAGCCCAGCAGGTCCGGGGCGACCTGGACGGACGGGCGGTCGAAGAATTTTCTCGGCAGCGGCTGGGTCCCGGGCAGGCTAAGCACATCCAGGAGGCTAGCGAACCAGCGGCATCATTCCGGACGAGGCACCAGTCAGCGACGGCGCGCGTCGCGGGTACCGGAGCCCGTCAGCCGGCGGCCCAGGCGGCCTGCTCGTCCACGGCATCGCGCAACTGCGCGAGCTGCTCGGCGACCCGGGCCGGCGCGGTGCCGCCCGGGCTCTGCCGCGCGGCGAGCGCGCCCGGCACGGTCAGTACCTCGCGGACGTCCGGGGTCAGCTGCGGCGAGACCTTGGCCAGGTCGGCGTCGCTGACATCGGCCAGCTCGCAGTCGTGCACCTGGCACCAGACCACGAGATGCCCCACGACCTCGTGCGCCTCGCGAAACGGCACCCCGCGCCGGACCAGCAGCTCGGCCAGGTCGGTGGCGAGCGCGTAGCCGGCGGCGGCGCCCGCGGCGATCCGCTCGGAGTTGAACCGGAGGGTGGCGACGAGCCCGGCCATGGCGGGCAGCACCAGCAGCAGCGTGTCCACCGCGTCGAAGACCGGCTCCTTGTCCTCCTGCAGGTCGCGGTCGTAGGCCAGGGGCAGGCCCTTGAGCGTGGTCAGCAGCCCGGTCAGCCCGCCGATGAGCCGGCCGTTGCCCCGGGCCAGCTCGGCCACGTCAGGGTTTTTCTTCTGCGGCATGATCGACGATCCGGTCGCGTAGGCGTCGTCGATCTCGGCCCAGCCGAACTCGTGCGAGGACCACAGCACCACCTCCTCGCCCAGCCTGGACAGGTGCACGCCGAGCAGCGCCGCGGTGAAGCAGAACTCGGCGGCGAAGTCCCGGTCGCTGACCGCGTCCATCGAGTTGCCGAACGCGGACGCGAAGCCGAGCTCGGCGGCGACCGCCGCCGGGTCGAGCGGCAGCGAAGAGCCGGCCAGCGCCCCGGCGCCGAGCGGGCACACCGCGGCCCGGCCGTCCCAGTCCCGCAGGCGGGCCCAGTCGCGGGCGAACGCCTGGACGTGGGCGAGCAGCTGGTGCGCGAGCAGCACCGGCTGGGCGTGCTGCAGGTGGGTCATCCCGGGCGCGGGCGTGTCCAGGTGCCGCTCCGCCTGGTCGATCAGCGCGGTCTCCAGCTCGGCCAGCCTGCTCGTGATGAGCCGGGCGTGGTCGCGCAGGTACAGCCGCAGGTCGGTGGCGATCTGGTCGTTGCGGCTGCGTCCGGCCCGGAGCTTCCCGGCCAGCGACCCGGCCCGCTCCAGCAGGCCCCGCTCCAGCGCCGTGTGCACGTCCTCGTCGGTGGCCGACGGGCGGAACCGGCCGGTGCGGCACGCCTCGGCCAGGTCGTCAAGCGCGGCCAGCATCCTGGCCAGCTCGGCGTCGTCGAGCAGCCCGGCCTGGTGCAGCACGCGGGCGTGGGCGCGGGACGCGAGCAGGTCGTAGCCGGCCAGCCGCCAGTCGAACTGGACGCTCACCGACAGCCGGGCCAGCGCCTCGGCCGGGCCGGACTCGAACCGGCCGCCCCACAGCCGGACCGGCGGCGTGCGCTCCTCGTCAGCCACGGCCTTCCTCTCGACTCCCATGATCGCGGCGCAAAGTATCGGGACACATGGTAAACCCGCCACGATCAGGGAAGAGGCGGGCCGGACCCTCGGCTAGGCCGTCAGCCGAGATCCCCGGGTCTCTGGTGTCCGCGCCGGTCCGCCAGCCGGAGCAGGGCGCGAGCCAGGTCCGCCCCGCCCGCCGGCTCGCGCGCGATGACCAGCACGGTGTCGTCGCCGGCCACCGTGCCGAGGATCGACGGCCAGGCCGAGTGGTCGATGACCGAGGCCAGGAACTGCGCCGCTCCGGCCGGCGTCCGCAGCACCACCAGGTTCGCGCTCGCCTCGGCCGAGACCAGCAGCTCGGAGGTGACGCGGGCCAGCCTGGCCGGCGCCTCGGCGCCAGGCTCGGCCGGCGGGGCCGGGCTGTCCTCGGCCGCCTCGGCCAGGCCCCCGGGCCGGGAGCCCGGGCCGCCTGACTCGCCCGGCAGCGCGTACACCAGCGCGCCGTCGGCGCCGCGCAGCCGCACCGCCCCGAGTTCCTCCAGGTCACGGGAGAGCGTCGCCTGGGTGACCCGGACGCCGCGCTGGCCGAGCCGCTCGGCGAGTTCCTCCTGGGACCGGACCGGCGGGTCGGCGTGGGCCAGGATCGCGGCGATCTGCGCGTGCCGCGCGGTCTTGGTCGCCGGGCTGACGGTGGTCACGGCGCACGCTCCAGCAGCCAGGCCAGCAGCGCCTTCTGCGCATGCAGCCGGTTCTCGGCCTCGTCCCAGACGACGCTGGCGGGCCCGTCGAGCACGGCCGAGGTGATCTCGGTGCCGCGGTGCGCGGGCAGGCAGTGCAGCACCACGCAGCCCGCCGCGGCGAGGGCCAGCTTCGACTCGTCCAGGCGGTAGGAGTCATCCGCGCCGAACACGGCCAGCCGTTCCGCCTCCTGGCCCTCCTGGCCCATGGAAGCCCACACATCGGTGGCGAGCACGTCGGCACCGTCGCAGGCGGCCTTCGGGTCGGCACAGAACTCCACGCCGCCGCCGGCCGGCCCGGCGATCCGCGCGGCGGCGGCCAGGACCGCCGGGTCCGGCTGGTACTGCTCCGGCGCGGCGATCCGCACCCGCATCCCGGCGATGGCCCCGCCGAGCAGGTAGGAGTGCGCCATGTTGCTCGAGCCGTCACCCAGGAAAGTCAGGACCAGCCCGGCCAGCCGGCCGTGGGCGGCGCGGACCGTCTGCAGGTCGGCGAGCACCTGGCAGGGGTGGAACGCGTCGGTGAGCGCGTTGATCACCGGAACCGGGCTGACCGAGGCCATGGCCTCAATCCGCTGCTGGCCGAACGTCCGCCACGCGATCGCCGCCACTTGCCTGCCGAGCACGCGGGTGGCGTCCTCGACCGTCTCGCCCCGGCCGAAGTGCGTTCCCTGCGCGTCGATGATCAGCGGCTGGCCGCCGAGCTCGGCGATGCCGACGGCGAACGACACCCGGGTCCGCAGCGACGGCTTGTCGAACAGCACGGCCACTGAGCGGGGGCCATCGAGCGGCCGCCACCCGAACCGGTCCGCCTTCATAGCGTCGGCGAGGTCGAGCACCTCGGCCTGCTCGGCCGGGGCCAGGTCGTCGTCGCGGAGGAAGTGCCGCGGCCGCGGGCCGCCGTCCGGGCCGGCCATCACGCCCCCTGCCCGGCGAGCACGCTGGCCGACGACAGGATCGACGGCAGCCCGGCGGTGAACGAGTCGGCCTGCGCGGCGCTGAGGATCAGCGGCGGGGCCAGCCGGACCGCGTCCGGCTGGACCGCGTTGACCAGGAACCCGGCCCGCCGCGCCCCGGCCTCGACCGCGGCCGCCGCCGGGCCGGCCAGCGTGATCGCGCGCCACAGCCCGCTGCCGCGCACCCCGGTGACCAGGGGATGCCCGATGGCCTCGATCCCGGCCGCGATCCGGTTCCCGACCTCGGTGACGTTGCTCAGCAGCCCGTCTCGCTCGATCGTGTCGAGCACGGCGAGCGCCGCCGCGCAGGCGATCGGGTTGCCCGCGAAGGTGCTGCCGTGATCGCCCTTGCCGAGCGCGGAGCCGCACCCGCCGATGCCGACGCAGGCGCCGATGGGCAGGCCGCCGCCGAGCCCCTTGGCCAGCGTGATGACGTCCGGGATGATGCCCTCGCGCTGGTGCGCGAACCACGTGCCGGTGCGGCCCACGCCGCTCTGGATCTCGTCGATCACGAGCAGCGCGCCGGCGTCGTCGCAGGCCGCGCGCGCGGCGCGCAGGTAGCCCTCGGGGGCGGGCACGACGCCGGCCTCCCCCTGGCCCGGCTCGAGGAAGACGGCCGCGGTGTCACGGCCCACCGCCGCGCGCAGGGCGTCTGGGTCACCGTAGGGAACGAACCGGACCTCAAGACCGAAGGGCCCGAACGGTTCCCTGATCGAACTCTTGCCGGTCAGGCTGAGTGCGCCCATGGTCCGCCCGTGGAAGGAGTGCTCGGCCGCGACGAACACCGGCCGCCCCGCGCCCTGGCGGCGCCGGACCAGCTTGATCGCCGCCTCGTTGGCCTCGGCGCCGGAGTTGGCGAAGAACACCCGGCCGTCCACGCCGAGCAGCCCGATGATCCGCTCGGCCAGCAGGACCTGCGGCTCATGCAGGTACAGGTTCGAGATGTGCGCCAGCCGGCCTGCTCGGTCACGGCCGCGATGATCTTGGGATGCGCGTGCCCGAGCGCGCTGACCGCGATGCCGCCGACCAGGTCCAGGTAGGAGTTCCCGTCCACGTCCCAGACCACGCACCCCTCGCCGCGCGCCAGCGCGACCGGCGGCATGCCGTAGGTCATCATGATCGCGGCGGCGTAGCGGTCCTGCAGTTCTTCCGTAGCGGTCACGGGCTCCTCCTGAGTCGGGTCCCGGCTCCGTCCGGCACGACCATGGTGCCGATCCCCGAGTCGGTGAATATTTCGAGCAGGATCGCGTGCGGCAGCCGCCCGTCGAGCACGTGCGCCCGCGGCACGCCGCCGCGCACCGCGGTCAGGCAGGCTTCCATCTTCGGGATCATCCCGCCGCTCAGCCCGGGCAGCATCGCGGCCAGCTCGGCCGCGTCGAGCTGGCTGATCACCTCGCCGGGCCGGTCGGCGGCGGGCCGCTCCGCGGCCGCGCCCGGGCCCGGCCAGTCGGCGTACAGGCCGGCCACGTCGGTCAGCAGGACCAGTTTCGCGGCCCCCAGCGCGACCGCGACCGCGGCGGCCGCGGTGTCGGCGTTCACGTTGTAGATCTCGCCAGCCGAGCCCCGGGCCACGCTCGAGATGACCGGAATGCGGCCGTCGGCGATCAGCGCGCGGACCGCCCCGGTGTCGACGGTGCGGATCTCGCCGACCTGGCCGAGGTCCACCGGCGCGCCGTCCACGGTGGCCTGGGCGCGGGTCGCGGTGAGCAGGTTGGCGTCTTCTCCTGACATTCCGACGGCAAACGGGCCGTGCCGGTTGATCAGCCCGACCACCTGGCGGTTGACCTGCCCGGTGAGGACCATCCTGACCACGTCCATGGCCTCCGGCGTGGTGACCCGCAGCCCGGCCGCGAACGTGCTCGGGATGCCCAGCTTGTCGAGGTGCTCGCTGATCTGCGGGCCCCCGCCGTGCACCACCACCGGGCGCAGGCCCGCGTACCGCAGGAACACCACATCCTGGGCGAACGCGGAGCACAGCGCCTCATCGGCCATGGCATGGCCGCCGAATTTGATCACGACGGTCTCGCCGTGCAGCCGCTCCAGCCAGGGCAGCGCCTCGATCAGGGTGGCCGCCTTGGCCAGCGCGCCCGCCCGGGCGTCGGCGGTCACCTGCTGCGCCACGTCGCCGGTCATCGCGGTCACGTGGAGTAGGCCGAGTTCTCGTGCACGTACGCGGTGGTCAGGTCGGTGGTGCGGATCGTGGCCGAATGGGAGCCCGCCGACAGCTCGATGGTGATGGTCACGTCCCTGGGCCCCAGGTCGACGCCGGACCTGTCCCCGGCCGCGCAGCCGTCCCGGCAGACCCAGTATCCGTTGACCGCGACGTTGAGCCGGTCCGGCTCGAAGGCGGCGGCCGTGGTGCCGACGGCGGCCAGAATGCGGCCCCAGTTCGGATCCTCACCCGCGATGGCGCACTTGACCAGGTTGCACCGGGCGACGGCCCGGCCGACGGCGACCGCGTCGCCCTCGCTGGCCGCGCCGGTCACCTCGATCGCGATCGCCTTGCCCGCACCCTCGGCATCGTCCTGCAGCTGCCGGGCCAGGTCCGCGCAGCCCTGGGTCAGCAGCCCGGCGAACTCTCCCGGATCAGGCCGGACGCCGGCGGCGCCGCTGGCCAGCAGCAGGACCGTGTCGTTGGTGGACATGCAGCCGTCGGTGTCCAGCCGGTCGAACGTGACGCGGACCGCCTCCCGTAGCGCGGTGTCAAGCTCGGCCGCGGGCAGGTCCGCGTCGGTGGTGAGCACCACGAGCATCGTCGCCAGCGCCGGCGAGAGCATGGCCGCCCCCTTGGCCATGCCGCCGATGGTGTAGCCGGTCCCCGGCACGCGGCACGTCTTCGCGACCGTGTCGGTGGTCCTGATCGCGTCGGCCGCCGCGGCGCCGCCGTCGGCGGACGCCGACCCGGCCGCGGAGTCCACGGCGGGGAGCAGCTTGTCCATGGGCAGCCGCTCGCCGATCAGGCCGGTCGAGCAGACCGCGACCTCCCCGGCCGACACGGCCAGCGCCTTGGCCAGCCGCTCGGCGGTGTGATGGGTGTCGGCGAACCCGTCCGGCCCGGTGCACGCGTTCGCGCCGCCCGAGTTCAGCACGACGGCCCGCACCCGGCCGCCCTTGATGACCTGCTCGGTCCAGAGCACCGGCGCGGCCTTGACCCGGTTCGACGTGAACACCCCGGCCGCCGCGCCGGAGGGGCCGTCGTTGACCACCACGGCCAGGTCCCGCTGCCCGGACTCCTTGATTCCGGCGGTGACGCCCGCCGCGCGGAACCCGGCCGCCGAGGTGACGCTCATTTCTCCGCTCGCTTCCGCGGCGCGCTCATGGGGAGACTCCGATGCTGGTCAGGCCGGCCGTCTCCGGCAGGCCGAGCATGAGGTTGGCGTTCTGGATGGCCTGCCCGGCGGCGCCCTTGCCGAGGTTGTCGATGGCCGCGACCACGATGGCCCGGCCGGTCCGGGCGTCGGCCGCGGCCTGCAGGTGCACGCCGTTCGACCCGGCGACCGCCGCCGTGCTCGGCCAGCGGCCCTCGGGCAGCAGGCAGACGAACGGCTCGCCCGCGTAGGCGCCGGCCAGTGCCGCGCGGACCAGCGCGGTACCCGGATCGCCGGTCAGGCGCGCGGTGCACGTGGCCAGGATGCCGCGCGGCATGGGCGCCAGGATCGGGGTGAAGCCGACCGTCACGCCGGCCTGCGCCGCGGCCTCGCCGAGCGCCTGCTCGATCTCCGGGGTGTGCCGGTGCGTCCCGCCCGCCTGGTACGCCGAGACCGCGCCCATCACCTCGCTGGCCAGCAGATCCGGCCGCGGCGAGCGCCCGGCGCCCGAGGTGCCGGACGCGGCGACGATCACGATGTCGTGCGGCTCGGCGAGACCCGCGGCCAGCAGCGGCGCGAGCGCGACGATGGCCGCGGTGGCGTAGCAGCCGGGGACGGCGACTCGCGCCGCGGCCCGGATCTGCTCCCGCGCCCGCGGCAGCTCCGGCAGGCCGGTGACCCAGCGGCCCGCGTGGGGTGCCTGGTAGTGCCGGGCCCAGGCGCCGGCATCGGCCAGCCGGAAGTCCGGCCCCAGGTCGACGATCCTGATGTGCTGATCGAGTTCGGCGGCGAGCCCGGCGGACTCACCGGCGGGCAGGGCGAGGAACGCGAGGTCGCAGCCGGAGCCGGCGACCGCGTCCGCGGCATCGAACCGGCGGCCGGCCAGTGACGGCAGGCCGGCCAGCTGGGGATGCACCTCGCCGATGGAACGGCCCGCGCTGCTCTGCCCGGTCACCACGCCAAGCTCGAGGTCGGGGTGCCCGGCGAGCAGGCGCAGCAGCTCGCCGCCGGCATATCCGCTGGCCCCTGCCACCGCCACCCGCGCGCCCATCTGTCCTCCGACCCTGTGCCCGCTCGCCGGCGCTGACCCGTCGTTGAATTATTATGCGATGCAGTGACTGATTATGCAAGTTAGGGCCGCGCCCGCGTTTATCAAATCGGGGAGTCGGCTTGGGCACCGGGCCCGACTGCGGGCATGATGAAGGCCGCAGAGAGGAGAGGCCATGCGCGTTCGCCGGCCCCTGGCCCAGGCCAGCGAGCGGTGGACCGCACCCGCGTGCAGCACCGGGCTCATGATGCTGCTGCTGATCGTGGCCAGCGGCTGCGGATCGCCCGCCGCGAAGCCGGCCGGCTCGGTCGCGACGCCGGCCGGCACGGGCACCGCCATGGCGTCCTGCGGGACCACGCGGACGGCGGCCAACGTCCCTGTTCACATCCAGATCGCCCGCGGCCAGGTGTCCTGCGCCACCGCGCTGACGGTCGAGCGCGACTACGCCAAGGCGATCCTGTCCGGGCAGGTTCCCGGCACCGGCGGCGGCGCGCCCGTTCACGTGCAGGGCTGGACCTGCCAGGGGTTCGCCACGCCGGTGGTGCTCAAGACCGGGCAGGCCTCCAAGTGCGTTCGGGGCACTGAGGAGATCCTCGCCGTCCTTCCCGCGCCCGCCTGACCGTCACCGGGAGACCAGCCATGCCCAGCACGCCGGTAGCGGTTCGCCACATCGACGTGCCCACATCCCGGCTGCGCACGCACGTGCTCGAGGCGGGCCCGGCCGGCGCGCCGACGCTCGTGCTGGTGCACGGCAACGTCTCGTCGGCCAGGTTCTTCGCCGGGTCCATCAGCGTCCTGGCCGGGCGGTACCGCTGCCTGGCCCCCGACCTGCGCGGGTTCGGGCTGTCGGCGGCCGCCGGGGTCGACGCGCGGCGCGGCGTCCGCGACTTCGCCGACGACCTGCACGCGCTGCTCACCGAGGCCGGCCTGGTGCCCGCCGGGCGGCGGGTGCACCTGCTCGGCTGGTCGCTGGGCGGCGGGGTCGTGCTGCAGTACGCGATCGACCACCCGGGAGCGGTGGCCTCGATCGTGCTCGAAAGCCCGATGTCGCCGTACGGCTTCGGCGGGACCCGCGGCCTCGGCGGCACGCCCTGCTGGCCGGACTTCGCCGGATCCGGCGGCGGCACCGCAAGCCCCGAGCTGGTCCGGCGCATCGCCGCGGGCGACCGCAGCTCCGACGACGCCGCGTCGCCCCGCAGCGTGCTGACCACGCTGTACGGCAAGCCGCCGTTCGTGCTCGCGCCCGAGCTCGAGGACGAACTGGTCGACGGGATGCTGCAGATGGCCACCGGCGATGACTTCTATCCCGGCGACGCGGCCAGCTCGCCGAACTGGCCGGGGACCGCACCGGGCGAGCGCGGGGCCGGCCGAGTTCCACGCCCTGGTCGGCGATTTCCTGGGGTCCTGAGACGGCCGGAGCCGGTCAGCCGCCGCGCAGCACCGCCCCGGTGCGCCGGGCCGCCTCGGCCACCGCCGCGTCCCGGGCCGCGGTCACCTCGTCGGCCGTCAGCGTACGGTCCGGCGCCCGGAACCGCAGCGTGTACGCCAGCGACTTGCTCCCCCGGCCCGCCTGCTCCCCGGTGTAGACGTCGAACAGCCGCACGTCCTCGAGCAGCGAGCCCGCTCCGGCGGCCGTGACCCCGGCGGCGAGCGCCGCCTCGACCTCGGCGGCCGGCACCGCGTCGGGCACGACGAGCGCCACGTCCTGCGTGGCCACCGGATAGCCGGAGACCGGCCGGGCCTGGACCGGGCCGCGCCCCGCGGCCGCGGTCTCGATCACCGACAGGTCGAGTTCCGCGGCGCACGTCCTTTGCGGCAGGCCGAAGGCCTGCACCACCCGCGGATGCAGCTCGCCGGCGTACCCGGCCAGCCAGTCCTGGCCCGGTCCCGCGTCCACGTACAGGGCCGCGCACCGGCCGGGATGCCAGGGCTCGTGCTGGTCGGCGCGGACGCGCAGCGGCACCATGGTCACGCCGATCACCCGCCGGGCGGCCTCGATCGCGTCCTCGAAACACGCCGCGCGGCCCGGGCCCCACCAGCCGGACTGCTCGCGGTCGCCCGCGAGCACCACGCCGAGGTGCAGCGGCTGGTCGGGCAGTGCCGCCTGCAGCGTGGCCTGCTCGGCCACGGTGGGCGCGCGGTCGACGCGCAGGATCGGCGCGACGTGCTGGACCCCGGCAGGCGCAGGAACACCAGGCCGAGCTCGAACAGCGCGACGTCGGCGAAGCCCCGTCCGACGTTGCGGTTCAGCACCCGCAGCAGGCCGGGCAGCAGCGTCGTCCGCAGCAGCGGCTCCTCCTCCCGGATCGGGTTGACCAGCCGGGGGGCGCGGCGGCGCGGGTCGTCGGGGCGCAGCTGCATCCGGTCGGCGTCCGCGGCCGAGCCGAACGGGCTGCTGAGCACCTCCACGTACCCGGAGCCGGCCAGGACGCGCCCGATCGTCCGGCGCGTCCGCTGCCTGGCCGTCAGGCCGCGCCCGGCGGGCGCGCGCGGCATCCGCACGGGTATGTTCTCGTATCCCTCGAGCCGGATGACCTCTTCGGCCAGGTCACTGGTGTCGGTGAGGTCGGGCCGCCAGGATGGCGGCCGGACCAGGAGGTCCTGCGTGACCCCGATCCGGTCCTGATCGTTGCCGACCTCACAGCCGACCTGGCGCAGCCGGCCGACCACGACGTCCGGGCCGTAGACCATGCCGGCCACCTTGTCCGGGTGGTCCACGGCCATCACCACCGAGACCGGCGGCACCTCGACCGACGCGTGCGTGCAGCCGGGCACGACGGTGCCCCCGGCCAGCGAGGCCAGCAGCGACGCGGCCTTGGCCGAGGCCCGCAGCGGCAGCTCCCGGTCCACGCCCCGCTCGAACCTGGCCGAGGCCTCGGAGAAGAGCCGGTGCCGGCGGCTCATCCGGGCCGTCCCGGCCGGCGAGAAGTGCGCCGCCTCGATCACGAGGTCACGCGAGTCCGCGGTGACCTCGGTGGCCAGGCCGCCCATGGTGCCGGCCATCGAGATCGGGCCCGAGGAGTCAGTGATCAGGATGTCGTCAGGGTCGAGGTCGCGGGTGACGTGATCGAGGGTCTCAAGACGCTCACCCGGCCGGGCGCGCCGGACCACGATCGGCCCCTGCAGCCGATCCCGGTCGAATGCGTGCAGCGGCTGGCCCAGCTCGAGCATCAGGTAGTTGGTGATGTCCACGGCCAGCGACACGGTGCGCAGGCCGGCCCGGGCCAGCCGGACCCGCATCGGCAGCGGGGTCGGCCGGTTCACGTCGGCCCCGCGCACCTCGCGCAGCACGAACCGGTCGCAAGCGCTCGGGTCGTCGATGCTGGCCGGGTACACCTGGTCGCTGACCTGGTTCACGCCGGCGGGCAGGCCGGCGTCCGCCGGGTCGGTGAACGCCACGCCGAACGCGATCGCGAGTTCCCGGGCCACTCCCCGGATCGACAGCGCGTAGCCCTTGTCCGGGGTCACGTTGATGTCGAGCACGTGGTCGCGCAGCCCCGCGTAGGAGGCGAAGTCGGCGCCGAGCGGGGCATTGAAGGGGGCCAGCGAAGGGGGAATGGGGAGGCGGGTGGGGGGTGGGGGCAGCACCAGGATCCCGGAATGGTCGTCCCCGATGCCGAGCTCGGCCGCCGAGCAGATCATCCCCTCGGATATCCGGCCGTAGGCCTGGCGGGCACCGATCTCGAAGCCGCCGGGCAGCACCGCACCAGGCATGGCCAGCGGCACCCGGTCGCCCACGGCGAAGTTCACCGCGCCGCAGATCACGTGCTGCTCGCCGGAGCCGGTGTTCACCCGGCAGTACCTGATCGGCTTCTTGAACCCGGTGAGCTCCTCGATCTCGGCCACCTCGGCCACGATCACGCCGCGGACCTCCTGCCCGACCTGTTCCACCGACTCGACTTCCAGGCCGGCCGCGGTCAGCCGCCGCGCGATCTCGGCGGCATCGGTGCCGGGGTCGACGGCCGCGTACTCGAGCAGCCACGAGAGCGGGACTCGCATCACGCCTCCATTCCGAACTCGCGGCTGAACCGCACGTCACCCTCGACGGTGTCCCTGATGTCGGTCACCCCGTGCCGGATCATCAGGGTGCGCTCGATCCCCAGCCCGAACGCGAACCCGCTGTAGCGGTCCGGGTCGATGCCGCAGGCCACCAGCACCCGCGGGTTGACCATCCCCGCGCCCGCGATCTCGATCCAGCCCTGCGACCGGCAGACCCGGCAGGGCTCGGCGCCCGGCCGGGTGGACGCGCCACGGCACACGTGGCACTCCATCGAGACGTCCGCGGACGGCTCGGTGAACGGGAAGAAGTCGGGGCGGAGCCTGGTCCGCAGCCCCTCGCCGAACATCGCGTCGACGAACGCGGAGATCGCCCCGCGCAGGTCGGCCATGGTCAGCCCCTCGTCCACGGCCAGGCCCTCGATCTGGTGGAACACCGGGCTGTGCGTGGCGTCGAGCGTGTCGGTGCGGTAGCACTTGCCCGGGATGACCACGTAGAGCGGAAGCGGCCGGGTCAGCATGGCCCGGATCTGCACCGGCGAGGTGTGCGTGCGCAGCACCACGCCCGAATCCGGCGTGCCGTCCGGCCCGGCCACGAACATCGTGTCGTACTGCTCCCGCGCCGGGTGGTCGGGCGGGAAGTTCAGCGCGTCGAAGTTGTACCACTCGTCCTCGACCTCGGGCCCCTCGGCGACCTCGT
This sequence comes from uncultured Actinomycetota bacterium, assembly GCA_963729365.1. Lineage (GTDB taxonomy): Bacteria > Actinomycetota > Actinomycetes > Streptosporangiales > Streptosporangiaceae > JASHPR01. Next base: position 38,583 of record CAVSNQ010000022.1, on the reverse strand, counting down.
AGCCCATGGCCACGAACACGTCGGCGAGCCGGTCGGACACCGTGCTGACCGGGTGCCGGGCGCCGGCCGTGGCGGTCCCACGGGAGCGTGACGTCGGCGGCCTCGTCGACCAGCACCCGCGCGTCGCGTTCCGTTTCCAATTCCTCCTGCCGCGCGGCGAGGGCGGCCCGGACCGCGGCGCGCGCGGCGCCGACGCGCTTGCCCGCCTCGGCGCGGGCGGCCGGCGGCAGCGCCCCGATCTCGGCGTTGGCCAGCGTGATCGGCGCCCGGTCGCCGGCATGGGCCAGCCGGGCCGCCTTCAGCTCATCGAGGCTCGCGGCGCCGGCCACGGCGGCCAGCGCATCGTCGACCATGCGCTGCACCGCCTCCGCTGACAGCACGGCCACCTGCACGGGGTCATAGCTCTTATTCGGTGCGGACATAGTCTTGCTGCTCTCCTGCGATCACCGGTAGTTGACGGAACGCGCGCGGGTCGTCACCTGGGCTACGCGCCGAGGCGCCCGCCGCTGGTTCTCCGCTGCAGGCCCGCCGGTCAGCCGAAGTCGGGCGTGCCGGCGGGCATCGTAAATCGGAACTCCGCCCCGCCGCCCGGCGCCTGGTGCACGGCGATCGTGCCGCCGTGCGCCTCGACTAGGCCCTTCACGATGAACAGGCCAAGGCCCGCGCCGCCGCGGCGCTTGACCCGCCAGAACTGGCGGAACACCCGCGGAGCGAACTCGGGCGCAATGCCCTGCCCCTGGTCGCGCACGGAGACGGCGACGCCAGCAGCGTCTTCGGTCCGGGCCGACTCGACCATGATGGTTACCGTACCAGCCCCGTGCCGGACCGCGTTCTCGATGAGGTTGGCCAGGATCTGGAAGATCTTGTCGGCGTCCAGCCAGGTCTCGGGCATGTCCTGGCCGGCCTCCAGCCGGAACCTGTCCTCCGGCTCCCCGGCCGCCACCCGGCCCGCGATGACCTTCCTGGCCTGTTCCGGGATGTCGACCAGCTCGCGATGGACCTCGATCCGGCCGGACTCGATCCTGGACACGTCGAGCAATTCGGTGATCAGCCGGGTGACCCGGTCCGCGTCGGCGTTGACCGTCTCCAGCATCACGAGCTTCTGGTTGTCGGTGAACCGCGGCCACTTGTTCAGCAGCGTGGCGGTGAAGCCCTTGACGCTGGTCAGCGGCGAGCGCAGCTCGTGAGCGACGGTAGAGACCAGGTCGGCCCGGCTGCGCTCGGCCCGGTCACGCTGCTGCGTGCCGCGCAGCGTGATGGCCAGGCGGCGCACCGCTCCGGGCTGGTGCTGCCACCCGCCGCCGGAGTGCCAGTCCCGCACGTAGCCCATGCTGACCAGGAGCTCGGTCCCGTCCGGCAGGTACAGCGACCGCTCGGGATGCCTGGTCCTGGTGCACAGGCCGTCGTAAGGCTGGGTCTGCGCCCACCAGCAGCGGTCGTCGCCGTCCCGCAGCGGCAGCACCTGCTGCACGTGCCGGCCGACCGTGGCGTCCGCGGCGATGCCGGTCAGCCGCGAGGCGGCCCGGTTGAAGACCGTGACCCGGCCCGCGTGGTCCGCGATGACCAGGCCGTCGGGCAGGTCATCGGCGCTGAACAGCCCGTCGGCGAGACCCTCGGCGGAGGCGCGCGCGGCCGCCGCCGCGGCAGTGTCGCTCACCGCCGCGCGTCCCGACGTCGTCCTGTCCACTCGAAGCCGCCTCCGGCCGGCCCGTTCCGGGCCAGGCAAACCGTCCCCAGGATGGCCATGTCCGCCGGTCCCGGGTCGGGGGGCACCCGCGGCCGGCAGTGCCGCGTCTTCGCCGGCCGCCGGTAACGCCGACCAGGCTACTCATGACGCAACGTGATCAGAACAGACTCTAGCGCGTCCGGAATGCAGCGCGGCACCCCGAGATGCCCTAAAGAATGCTAACGGTTGCAGGAATCGACCCGCTGGTGCCGAAGTCTCCGCGCCCGGCGCTCACCTGCGGTGGGCGCGCGCGGACGCGTACAGGCAGACCGCCGCGGCCGCGGCCAGGTTCAGGCTCTCCGCCCGGCCGTAGATCGGCACGGCGACCGCCTGGTCGGCCAGGGCCAGCAGATCGGCCGGGAGCCCCCACGCCTCGTTGCCGAACAGCCACGCGGTGGGGCGGCCGAGCGCTCCGTCCGACTCAAGCTCGCCGAGTTCCCGGCCCGTGCCACCCTCGGCGGCCAGGACCTGCAGCCCGGCACCGCGCAGCGCCGCCGCCGCCTGCGGCAGCGCGGAGCCGACCACGATCGGCAGGTGGAACAGGCTGCCGGCCGAGGCGCGGACGCACTTGCTGTTGTACGGGTCGACCGAGGCGTCGGAGAAGATCACCCCGTCCGCGCCGGCCGCGTCCGCGGTGCGCAGCACGGTCCCCGCGTTGCCCGGGTCGCGCACGTTCGCCAGCAGCACCACCAGCCGCGGCGCCGCGGCGGTCAGCTGGGCCAGCGGGATGTCGATGAACCGGCATACGGCGAGCAGGCCCTGGGGGGTGACCGTCTGGGCCAGCTCAGCCATCACCTCGCCGCTGACCGGGTAGGTCGCCGCCCCGTGCCCGGCGGCCTGCGCGATCAGCTCGTCGTAGCGCGCCGACGCGGCCGCGGTGACGAACAGCTCGGTGACCAGCGCCCCGTCCGGCCAGGCCAGCGCCTCTCGCACGGCCTGCGGGCCCTCGGCCAGGAACGAGCGCGTGCGCTGCCGGAACGAGCGCCTGGCCAGCTGCCTGGCCGCCTTGACCCGCGGCGACCGGATGCTCGTGACCTCGCTGCCGCCGATCACCTCGCCCGGCTTCGCCGCTGACCTCAGGCGGCTGCCGGGTCGGCCGCGTCGCCGGGCAGCGCCTTCCTGGCCACCTCGACCAGCGCGGAGAACGCGGGCGGGTCAGCGACGGCAAGCTCGGCGAGCATCCGGCGATCGACCTCCACGCCCGCGATCTTCAGGCCCTGGATAAACCGGTTGTAGGTCATGCCGTCGGCTCGCGCCGCGGCGTTGATGCGCTGGATCCACAGCCGCCGGAAGGCCCCCTTGCGGTCCTTGCGGTCGCGGTACGCATATGCCATCGAGTGGAGCGACTGCTCCTTCGCCTTGCGATACAGGCGGGACCGCTGGCCGCGGTAGCCACTTGCCCGCTCGAGGACGACCCGACGCTTCTTGTGGGCGTTGACCGCCCGCTTCACGCGTGCCATTTCTTCGACTCCCTTAAGCGGGCCGGGTCACTTGCCCAGCAGTCTCTTGATCTTCTTGGTGTCCGCGGGCGCGAGCACCACCTCGCCCTTGAGGCGGCGGGTTCGCGTGCTCGGCTTGTGCTCGAGGTAGTGTGCTCGGTTGGCCCGGCGGCGCATGACCTTGCCGGTACCGGTCAGCCGGAAGCGCTTGCCGGCACCGCTGTGCGTCTTCATCTTCGGCATGTCGCCGTCGTCTCCGTTCCCTGGCGTGCCGCCGGCTCGCCGTTTCCTGGCGCGCCCGCGGCACGATGCTTATTCGCGTGCCTGGCGGCACGGTGCTTATTCGCGTGCCTGGCGGCACGTGCTTGTTGCTGACCCTCCCGGGTCAGGCTCCGGCCGGTGCGTCCGCCGGGCCGTGCTCGGCGGATCCGGCCGCCGCCACCGGCTGCCCGGGCGGTGCGGCCGGCCTCGGCCGCGGCGACGGCACCGGCCGGCCAGCGGGGCCAGCCGGGGCGGACTCGCGGGGGGCCGACCGGGACGCCGGGCGCTCGGCCTTGGCGTCGGACTTCCGCTTGTGCGGCCCGATAACCATGATCATGTTCCGGCCGTCCTGCTTCGGCTGGGCCTCGACGAACCCGAGCTCTTCGACATCTCCGGCCAGTCGCTGCAGCAGCCGGTAGCCGAGGTCCGGCCGGGACTGCTCGCGTCCCCTGAACATGATGGTCACCTTGACCTTGTCCCCCTGCCGCAGGAACCGCTCGACATGGCCCTTCTTGGTGCCATAGTCATGCGGGTCGATCTTCGGCCGGAGCTTGATCTCCTTGATGACGGTCTGCGCCTGGTGCTTGCGTGACTCTCGAGCCTTGAGCGCCGACTCGTACTTGAACTTGCCGTAATCCATCAGCTTGGCGACCGGCGGCCGGGCGGTCGGCGCAACCTCGACCAGGTCGAGATCGGCCTCCTGGGCCAGCCGGAGCGCGTCGTTGATCGCGACTATGCCGACCTGTTCGCCGTTCGGGCCGACCAGCCGCACTTCGGGTACGCGGATACGTTCGTTGATACGGGGTTCAGTGCTGATGTGACCTCCTTGTGTCACTCTCGCCGCCACGGGACCTCCCCGCGGCGGGCGGCGACTTGCGCGGCGGCCCACATACGTAAGGCCCCGCATTGCATGCATGCGGGGCCACCCTGACGCGGCATTTCCCGACCGCCAGCCAATGACGGATCAGGTGCGCCACGCAACGCCCGCTGCCCGCCGCAGCTGTTACGCGCGACGGATACCGGTGCGCCCGGCCCGACCGGGCGGCTCGTGAGCCGTCCGACCTGTCGGCCAGTCCCGTTACGGACTGCCCGGTGGGTACCCGCCAGCAATTGAGCCGGCCAGGTGGGAGGCGGCCGAGGTGGTCCTCCGCTTGCACGTCCGGCACGCGGTGCGCCGGACTTGTCGTCTGCAAAGAGTAACGCATTCCGGGCCGGTTGTAATCCGCCGGGCCCGGCCCGGCCCGGCGGACCCGGGCCGGGCAGCCGGTTCCGCCGGCTATCCGGCGCCTTCCGACCGCCGCCGCAGCTCCGCCTGGCCGGCCCGGCGCATCGCGGCCGTCGGCGCGGTACGCGCCGTCATCAGCTCCAGCTGCCTGGCCGCCTGGTGCAGCAGCAGCTCGAAGCCGAGGACCAACGCGGCCCCGGTCCGCTCGGCGGCGACGGCCAGCCTGGTGGGCCAGGGGTGGTACACGACGTCGAGTACGGCCGAGGGAACCAGGTCCCCGCGCAGCATCCGTTCGGCGTAGGCATCGGCGGCTCCGGCCGGAACGGTGGAGATCAGCAGGTGCCAGCTGCCGGCCGGGAGCCGCCCGTCGAATTCGGCCAGCCGGACGGTCATGCCGAGCCAGGCCGTGGCCTGCAGGTCCGCGGCCCGGGCCGGGTCCCGGACCGCCACGGTTACCTCGGCCGCGCCGAGCCCGCGCACCGCGGCGAGCGCGGAGCGGGCCGTCGCCCCGGCGCCGAGGATCAGGACGGGCCCGGAACCGGCCACACCAGCGGCGGCCAGGGCCGTGATCATGCCGGGCACATCGGTGTTGTGGCCGTGCCTGGCCCCCGCCGCGAAGATGACCGTATTGGCCCCGCCCACGTCGGTCACCAGCGGGTCGGCCTTGTCGAGCAGCGGCAGCACGGCCCGTTTCAGCGGCATGGTCAGCGACAGGCCGGCCCAGTCCGGGCCGCAGCCATCGAGCAGCCCGGGCAGCCCCGCCTCGTCGCACTCGATCACGTCGTAGGTCCAGCCGCTCAGGCCCAGCGCGCGGTACGCGGCCCGGTGAAGCACCGGCGAAAGGGAATGGCTGATCGGCGAGCCGAGCACCGCCGCCTTCACGCCGGCGGCCTCAGCATGCGTGGTTCTGCTGGCACTCGTTCTCGAACTGCGCGAACTGGGTCGGGCTGTTGGTGAACAGGGTCAGGCCGGTCTTCAGGTTCACGGTCACGAAGTAGAGCAGGTTCCCGTGCGCCGGGTGCAGCGCGGCATCGATCGCCGCATTGCCCGGGCTGTCGATCGGGCCGGGCGGGAGGCCGAGGTGAATGAAGGTGTTATAGGGCGAGTTGACGTGCAGCTGCGTGGTGGTGAGGCTGACCCCGAACCTGTGCAGCGCGTAGTTCACCGTGCTGTCCAGCCCGAGGAACATGCCCTGGTTCAGCCGGTTGTAGATCACCTCGGCGACGTCCGGGTAGTACTTGGGGTTCCCGGCCTCGGCCTCCAGGATGCTGGCCACGGTGATGACCTGGGCCTCGGAGAGCTGGGCCGCCTTCGCGGCCGCCGGCAGGTTGATGCTGGCCGCTTCCTGGTTGTACCGCGCCACCATGGTCTGCAGCATGCTCAGCGCGCTGGTGCCCGGGTTGAAGTTGTAGGTCGCCGGGAACAGGTAGCCTTCCGCGTTGCCCTTGGCGTACGAGGGAAGGTTCAGCGCGGCCGTGTCCTTCAGGGCCGCCGCGAACGCGCTGGCCGATATGCCGGTCTTGGCCTCGAGCGTGGTGAGTATCTGCGCCTCCCGCACCCCCTCCGGGATCGTGACTACGCTCTGGATCCGGGCCTTCGGGTTGAGCAGCATCTGGTACGCGAGGGCCGAGTTCATGTGCCGGCGCAGGCGGAAGAAGCCGGGCTCCAGGCCGTCCGGGTTCGAGCTGTCCTTCGCGGCGCTGATGAACGAGCTGGTGCTGGCCACGACGCCGAGCTTCACCAGCCGCGGCGCCAGCGAGGTCGCCGTGTCGCCGTTCAGCACCTGGACCGTGACCTCTCCGGTCCCCGGACCGGTGAAGTCCGGCGACTGGAAATGCTGGTAGATCTTGTAACCGCCCGCGCCGAGCGCGACCAGCAGCACCAGCGCGAGCAGCGGGGCAATCACGCGGCTCACCCGGCGCCGGGGCCGGCCGCCCCGGCCCCGGCCCCGGCCGGAACCGGAGTCCCGGAACCCAGGGATGAGTCCTTCTCGCGACGGCGCGTCGTCCCACTCGCCCGGCTCGTCCGGCTCGCTGGGCTCGGGCGGCCACGGTCCGCGGTCCACCGGTCCCGACACGGGCTCGGCCAGGCCCACGGCGCTGTCGCCCTGGCTCACGTCCCAGTCATGTTCCTGGCTCGCGTCCCAGTCGCGAGATTCCGGCTGGGGCTGGTGCTCTGTCCCGCCGTGGTAGTCGGGCAGCGGGGCCAGGTCTTCCGGCCCCGAGGCGGCCGCCGGCGGGCGCCACCGGTACGGGCCGTGATCCCCGTTGCCCTGGACCGCCGGCGGGCCGTAGCCATTCTGGCTCCCGGGCCCGGCCGGCGGGCCGAAGGAATCCGGCGGGCCGTAGCCATTCTGGCTCCCCGGCCCGGCCGGCGGGCCGAAGGAATCCGGCGGGCCGTAGCCGTTCTGGCTCCCCGGCCCGGCCGGCGGGCCGAAGGAATCCGGCGGGCCGTAGCCGTTCTGGCTCCCCGGCCCGGCCGCGGGGCCGAAGGAATCCGGCGGGCCGTAGCCGTTCTGGCCCCCGGGCCCGGCCGCCGCATCGAAGGAGCCGGGGCGGCCGCCATCACGGTCGTAGGGCTCTCCCGGGTACCGATCCGGCGGGGCGAGCGGAGCACGAGCAGCGTAGTCGTCCCGCCGCGGGGACGCAGCCGGCCGATCGGCCGAAGGGTCGGTCTGGGCATCCGCGTCCGGATCCGGCCCGCGGTCCGCCCAGGCATGCGGACCCGGCTGACCGTAGCGAGCCGGATCTGGCTGAGCGCGGGGCGGCCGGGTGGAGTATGGGTCCGCCTGGGCGGATCGATCCGGTTCGGCGTAGGGGTCCGGCGGGGCATACGGCCCCGGCGCGGTCAGCGGATCGGGCCGATCGAACCGGCCCGGCGCCGTCAGCGGATCCGGACCCGGCTGGGAAAACCGGCCCGGCGCGGTCAGCGGATCCGGACCCGGATCGGAAAACCGGCCCGGCGCGGTCAGCGGATCCGGACCCGGATCGGAAAACCGGCCCGGCGCGGTCAGCGGATCCGGACCCGGCGCGGTCAGCGGATCCGGGTCCGGATCGGCGAACCGGTCCGGCGCGGCATAGGAGTCCGGCTGGTACCGATCCGGCGCGGCATACGGATCTGGCTGACCGTACTGATTCTGGGCGTAGGGGTCAGGCTGGGCATACTGATCTGGCGCGGCATACGGGTCCGGATCGCCGTACCCCTCAGGCCCGCGGCTGTGCCGGCCCGAGCGGCGTGACGTCTGGCGTTCCGCCCAGTCCCCCTGCCTGTCGCCAGTCACCTAGCACCTCCTGTGGCTGCGCCGACCAGTTCCCCCGCGGGCTGGCCCGTGGAGCGCTCCATGTCAAGCGCTCCCTGCAGCAGCAAAGCAGCAGCCGCGCTGTCCACCTTAGGCCGACGGCCGCGGGAATCGCTGCCGCTCTGCCGCAGCGCCTCGTGGGCGATGACCGTGGTAAACCGCTCGTCGACCAGGCGGACCGGGACCGGCGCCACCCGGCGGGCCAGCGCGGCGGCAAACGTCCTGGCCGTCGCGGCGGCCTGGCCTTCCCGCCCGGAAAGGCCGATGGGCAGGCCAACGATGATCTCGATGACGTCGTCCTCCGCGGCCAGGCCGGCAATGGCGTCCAGGTCCCCGCGGCCACGCCGAACCATCGTGAGCGGGCTGGCGAGCCGGCCGTCGCAATCGCAGTGGGCCACTCCGATCCGCACCGAGCCAACGTCAATGGCGAGCCGAGTTCCGACCCTCAACGGACGGCCCCGGGAAGCCCAGGTATCGCCCAGGCAACGATACGGCTGCAGCACGGTCTCACCGTACGCTACCCGACCCCACTATGTCCCTAATGACCACGCTAACCGCCTCGAAGGACGCTTCTATCGCCTGGGCGGCATTCTCCCCGAGCGGTGCTCCGCCGCCCTGGGCCACGTCATCCTTGCCGCCGCCGCGGCCGCCGAGCGCGCCTGCCGCGGCCAGCACCAGCGACCCGGCGGCCAGGCCGCGCGCGCGCGCCGCGTCGTTGACCGCGACCACGACCGTGGGCCGGTCGGCGGGCACGCCCGCGACGACCGCGACCCCCGGGCGGTCGGGGGCGAGACGGCCCCGGATGTCAAGCGCGAGCTTGCGGATGCTGTCGGCCTCGGTGCCGTCGGGGACCCGGTGCCCGACGAACGACACCCCGGCCACGTCGGTGGCGCCCTGGGCGAACTCGGCCGCGGAGTCGAGCAGGCGGGCCGAATTCAGCCGCTCCAGGTCGCGCTGCGCGTCGCGGAGCCTGGTCACGATGGTGGCGACCCGTTCCGGCAGCTCCTCCCGGCGGGCCTTCAGCTGCTCGGCGAGCTGGCTGACCAGGATGCTCTCCCGGGCCAGGAACCTGAACGCGTCCATCCCCACCAGCGCCTCGACGCGGCGCACGCCGGACCCGATCGATGACTCGCCGAGGATCTTGACCAGGCCCAGCTGCCCGGACCGGGCGACGTGAGTGCCGCCGCACAGCTCGCGGGAGTAGTCGCCGACCTCGACCACGCGGACCTGCTCGCCGTACTTCTCGCCGAACAGCGCCAGGGCACCCATCGCCCGCGCCTCGTCGATCGAGGTATGGAACGCGCGGACGGCCAGGTCGTTGATCAGGACGTCGTTGACCTCGTACTCGGCGTCGGCCAGCACGGACGGCGGGACGGCGCCCATGGCGGTGAAGTCGAACCGGAACCGGCCGGGCGAGTTCTCCGAGCCCGCCTGGGCCGCGGACTCGCCCAGCGCGCCGCGGATCGCCCGGTGCACGAGGTGAGTCGCCGTGTGCGACCTCGAGATCGCGCGGCGGCGCTCGACATCGATCTCTGCGTGCACGGCCGCGCCGACGACGATCTCACCCGACGTCACCCGGCCGCGGTGGACGATGAGCCCGGGCACCGGCGTCTGCACGTCGAATACCTCGATCTCCGCGCCGTCGCCCGCTGCGCTGCCCGGGGCCCTGATCAGGCCGGCGTCGGCCAGCTGCCCGCCGCCCTCCGCGTAGAACGGGGTCCGGTCGAGCACCACGTCGACCTCGGTCCCCTGGCCCGCGGCCGGCACCGAGACCCCGCTGACCAGCAGGCCGGTAACGGTCGCCTCGTCGGTCACCTGGTCGTAGCCGGTGAACGCCACCCGCCCCGAGCGGTCGAGCAGCGAGGCCAGCACCGAGATGTCCGCGTTGCCGGTCTTCTTCTCGGCCGCATCCTCCTTGGCCCGCTGCCGCTGTTGCGTCATGAGCCTGCGGAACTCCCGCTCGTCCACCGAGAGCCCCTGCTCCGCGGCCATCTCCAGGGTCAGGTCGATCGGGAAGCCGTACGTGTCGTGCAGCTGGAAGGCCTGATCGCCGCGGATGGTGTCGGCCCCGCGGCGCCTGGTCTCCTCGACCGCGGCGTCGAAGATCGCGCTGCCGGTACGGAGCGTGCTGAGGAAGGCCGCCTCCTCCGCGTCGATGACCGTGTGGATGTGCGGGGCATCGCGGTGCAGCTCCGGATACTGCTCACCGAGCGCGTCGATCGCCGCGGAGGACAGCTCGTGCATGAAGTGCTCGTCCTCGCCGCCGCGGCCAGAACCGCCGCGCTGCGCGCCGGCGAGCAGCCGGAGGTTGTGCACGCTGCGGCGCAGGATCCGGCGCAGCACGTACCCGCGGGCCTCGTTCGACGGCACGACGCCGTCGGCGACCAGCATCACGGCGGTCCGCACATGATCGGTGACGACCCGCAGCGCGACGTCGGTCCGGTGGTCCCGGCCGTATCGCTGCTCGGTCAGCTCGGCCGCGCGGTCGAGCACCTTCCACATGGTGTCGATCTCGTAGATGTTGTCGACGCCCTGCAGCAGGGCCGCCATCCGCTCCAGGCCCATCCCGGTGTCGATGTTGCGGGACGGCAGCTCGCCCGCGACATCGAAGTCCGTCTTGGCGCGGACCGCGCTGAGCTGCTCCTGCATGAAGACGAGGTTCCAGACCTCGAGGTAGCGGTCCTCGTCCGCGACCGGGCCGCCCTCTCGGCCGTACTCGGGCCCGCGGTCGTAATAGATCTCCGAGCACGGCCCGCCCGGACCCGGCACGCCCATGTGCCAGTAGTTGTCCGCCAGCCCGCGGCGCTGGATCCGGTCCTCGGGCACACCGACGTGGTCGTGCCAGAGCTTGGCCGCCTCGTCGTCGTCGGTGTAGACGGTCACCCACAGGCGGCTCTCGGGGAAGCCGAACCCGCCGGCCGACTCCGGGCTGGTGAGCAGCTCCCACGCGAACGGGATCGCCTGCTCCTTGAAGTAGTCGCCGAACGAGAAGTTCCCCAGCATCTGGAAGAACGTCGCGTGCCTGGTGGTCTTGCCCACTTCCTCGATGTCCGGCGTGCGCACGCACTTCTGCGCGCTGGTCGCGCGGCGGAACGGCGGCGCCAGCTGGCCCAGGAAGTACGGCTTGAACGGGACCATCCCGGCGTTGACCAGCAGCAGCGTGGGGTCGTCAGCGATCAGGCTGGCCGAGGGCACCACGGTGTGCCCGCGCTGTGCGAAATAGTCAAGGAAACGGCGGGCGATCTCTGCCGACTCCATCAACGGCCTTCCTTTGCATAGTCGACGCCGGCCTGCGCGCGGTCCGGATCCTCCTGGCCCGGGATGGCCGCATGCGGGCGCCGCGGGCGTGCCTGCTGACCTTCGAGGGTACGGCCTGCCAGCCTGGGATGACGATCCGTATACAGCTCCATGCCCTCACGCACGTCATGAGCGAACCGGGCCGCACGGCCCGGCCAGCCGCCGGGCGGCACGTCCGGGCGGCGGGGTGCCGGGCTGCGCCGGCCGCCGAGCGTGACCGCGCGGGCCAGCCGGCTGATCCGCCGGTAGCCGGTCACGCCGAGCAGGGCGCCCACGATGACCCAGAACAGCCTGCGTATCATCGCCGAGCCTCCTCGCGACGGCCGCCGCGCGGCCTCGGCAGCGTTCTGCGTTGCCCCGGCGGGGCGCCGGGCAGCTCGGCCGGGGGACCGGAGGGCAGCGCTTCGGGCCGGGACCGGGGGCCCGGCTCCGGCAGCGCGGCCGCGGCGACCCGGGCCGGCCGCCGCAGCGCGACCGCCCGGCGGACTCCGAAGACGAACGCGGAAGCCCGCAGCAACGGCGCGCCGAAGCCGGCCGAGATGCCCCGCGCCAGGCCCGCGAGCGCGGACACGTGCCCGGACAGGTCGGCCATGTTGGCCGTGACCTCATCCATGCTCGCGGTGATGGAATCGGTCCGCGCGAGCTGCTCGTTGGTCCTGTCCACCGCGGCCTGGGCCCGCTCGATCAGGGTGCTGGCGCGATCACCGTAGTCGGTCAGTATCCGGTTGGCGTGGGAGATCAGCCCGGACAGCCGGAACAGCACGAATACCCCGGCGCACATCGCCACCGCGAAGAACCCCGCCGCGATGAGCGCCGCGAGCTGCCCGGCACTCACCCGCTGCTCCGATTCCGCCGCACTGCCTGGTCTGTCACCTGCCCGACCCTATCGCCTGCACAGCGGCCGCCGGGCCGGGAAAGTGGTCAGAAACTCAGCCCGGCCGGGCCTATCCGGCGGGCGGCGGCTCGCCGTCGTCGCCGCGGCCCAGGATCTCCCTGATCCGCTCGGATCGCTCCGCGTACCTGGCCTCGGCGCCATGCCGGGACGGCTCGTAGTACCTTCGGCCCGCGACCTGGTCGGGCGCGTAGGCCTGGGGTACCACGCCCTCCGGATAGTCGTGCGGATACTGGTATCCGCGCCCGTGCCCGAGCCGCGCCGCGCCGCGGTAGCTGGCATCCCGCAGGTGCCGTGGCACCGAGCCGGCCAGCCCGGCCTGCACATCGCCTTGCGCGGCGCCGATCGCCCGGACCACCGAGTTCGACTTGGGCGCCAGGGACAGGTGGATCACGGCCTGCGCGAGGTTGATCCTGGCCTCGGGCAGGCCGACGAACTCGACCGCCTGCGCCGCCGCGACCGCCACCGGCAGCGCCGACGGGTCGGCCATCCCGACGTCCTCGCTGGCGTGCACGATCAGCCGCCGGGCGATGAAGCGCGGATCCTCGCCCGCCTCGATCATCCGCGCCAGGTAGTGCAACGCGGCGTCGGCGTCACTGCCCCTGATGCTCTTGATGAACGCGCTGATCACGTCGTAGTGCTGGTCACCGGCCCGGTCGTAGCGCACGGCCGCCCGGTCGACGGCGCGCTCAAGCCCGGCCAGGTCGATCACGCCGCCCGGCGGCAGGCCCAGGGCCGCCGCCTCCAGGTAGGTGAGGACCCGGCGGGCGTCGCCGCCGGCCACCCGGATCAGCTGCTCGGTCACTCCCTCGCCCAGCGTCACGGCGCCGGCCAGCCCGCGCTCGTCGGCCAGCGCCCGGTCGATCACGGCCCGCATGTCGTCGTCGCCGAGCGGCTGCAGGGTAAGCAGCAGCGAGCGGGACATCAGCGGCCCGACCACCGAGAACGACGGGTTCTCCGTGGTGGCGCCGATGAACGACACCCACCGGTTCTCGACCGCCGGGAGCAGCGCGTCCTGCTGCGCCTTGTTGAACCGGTGTACCTCGTCGATGAACAGGACGGTCTGGGTGCCGGTCAGCCCGAGATCGGTGCGGGCCCCGTCGATGGCCGCCCGCACGTCCTTGACCCCGGCCGAGACGGCGGACAGCTCCACGAACCGCCGCCGTGTCACCTGGCTCACCACGTAGGCCAGGGTGGTCTTCCCGGTCCCCGGCGGGCCCCACAGCAGCAGCGACATCGGCGCATCATGCTCGGCCAGCTTCCGCAGCGGCGACCCGTCACCGGTCAGATGCCGCTGGCCGACCACCTCGTCCAGGGTCCGCGGGCGCATCCGGACGGCCAGCGGCGCGGCGGCCTGCTCAGCCTCGGCCGCCGCATCGTCGAACAGGCTGCCTGACTGGCCGGCGTCGACTCTGGGCACGCTTCGACACTATCCCGGCCACGCCGCGCGTCCGCCCGCGCTCTCTATGCGGACCGTGCTCTAGGCGGACGGGGCCTGCGGCACCGGGATCACGTCGATGCCGGCCTCTTTGCGCTGCTCGGGCGTGATCGGCGTGGGCGCGCCGGTGAGCGGATCGAGCCCGGACGCGGCCTTGGGGAACGCAATCACGTCGCGGATCGTGTCGCGGTCGGTCAGCAGCATCAGCATCCGGTCCCAGCCGAACGCGATCCCGCCGTGCGGCGGCGGCCCGAAGCGCAGCGCGTCCAGCAGGAAGCCGAACTGCGACCTGGCCTCATCGCGCGACAGCCCGATGACGTCGAACACCTGCTGCTGCAGGTCAGGCCGGTGGATCCGGATCGACCCGCCGCCGATCTCGGTGCCGTTGCAGACGATGTCGTACGCGTCGGCCAGGGCCCCGGCGGGCTCGGCCGCGAACTTGTCGGTCCATTCCGGCAGCGGCGCGGTGAACGGGTGATGCACCGCGGTCCACCCCCCGGACCCGTCTTCCTCGAACATCGGTGCGTCCACCACCCAGATGAACGCCCACGCCGACGGGTCGATCAGGCCGCTGCGGTGGCCGATCTCGAGCCGGGCCGCGCCGAGCAGCTCGCGGGCGGCGCTGGCAGGCCCGGCGGCGAAGAACACGCAGTCCGACGGGCCTGCGCCCGCCGCGGCGGCGAGCCCGGACCGCTCGGCCTCGGACAGGTGCCGAGCGACCGGGCCGGAGTCGGATACCTGGCCGTCGGCCTCGATGAGCACGTACGCCAGGCCCTTGGCGCCGCGCGAGCGGGCCCAGTCCTGCCAGCCGTCGAGTTCCTTGCGCGTCTGCGCGGCGCCGGCGGGCATGACCACCGCCCCCACGTGCGGGGCCTGGAAGACCCGGAATTCCGTCTGGGCGAAGTAGCCGGTCAGGTCGGCGAGCTCGCAGCCGAACCGCAGGTCCGGCTTGTCAGACCCGAACCGGGTCATGGCATCGGCGTAGGTCATCCGCGGTATCGGCCGCGGCACCTGGTACCCGGCGATCTCCGCCCACAGCCGCTGCACCAGGTCCTCGGCCACCTCCACGACGTCCTCGCGGGTGACGAACGACATCTCGATGTCGATCTGGGTGAACTCCGGCTGCCGGTCGGCCCGGAAGTCCTCGTCGCGGAAGCAGCGCACGAGCTGGTAGTAGCGTTCCAGCCCGGCCACCATCAGCAGCTGCTTGAACAGCTGCGGCGACTGGGGCAGCGCATACCAGTTGCCCGGGCGCAGCCGCACCGGCACCAGGAAGTCACGGGCTCCCTCGGGCGTGGACCGGGTCAGGAACGGCGTCTCCACGTTCACGAACCCGCGGGACCGCATCAGGTCGGCGACCAGGTAGGCGGCCGCCGACCGGGCGTGCAGCGCCGCCGCCATCTCGGGCCGCCTGATGTCGAGGTAGCGGTAGCGCAGCCGCACCTCCTCGTTCAGCTCGGCGGCGCCGTCGATCTGGAACGGCAGCGGGTCGGACTCGGACAGCACCTCGATCTCGGTGACCGCGACCTCGACCTCGCCGGTGGCCAGTTCCGGGTTCTCGTTGCCCGGCCTGCGCCGCACCGTTCCCTGCACCAGGACGCAGAACTCCGCGCGCAGGTCATGCGCCACGTCCTCCTGGCGGAACACCACCTGCACCACGCCGCTGGCGTCCCGCAGGTCGATGAAGACCACCCCGCCGTGATCCCGGCGGCGGGCCACCCAGCCCGCAAGCGTCACGTTCAGGCCCGTATCCGGGGCGCGCAGCGTGCCTGCGCCATGCGTGCGGATCATGCCTACAGCCCGGTGGGACGGCGCGCGCCCGGGATCGTGGGAATCGCGGGATCGCCGTTCCCAAGCCCGGCCAGGAACGGGTTCGACCGGCGCTCCTGGCCGATGGTCGTCGCCGGCCCGTGCCCGGACAGCACCTCGGTCTCGTCGGGAAGCGGCAGGCAGACCCGGGCCAGGCTGTCCAGGATCGTCGCGTGGTCCCCGCCGGGCAGGTCGGTCCGGCCGATCGACCCGGCGAACAGCAGGTCGCCGCTGAACAGGGTGCCGGGCTCGTCGGCCGGGGGCAGCCGGAACGTGACCGAGCCCGGGGTGTGCCCGGGCGCGTGATCCACCACGACCTGGACTCCGGCCAGGTCAAGCACGGCCGCGTCGGCCAGCACCCGGACATCGTCGGGCTCGGTGAAGGTGATCCCGCCAAACAGCCGCTGCCCCGGCCGCAGCGACAGGCCCCGGCCCGGGTCGGTCAGCAGGGCCCGGTCACTCGGGTGGATGTAGGCCGGGATGTTCCTGGCCCCGCACACCGGGGCCACGGACCAGATGTGATCCACGTGACCGTGCGTGAGCAGGACCGCGGCAGGCTGGAGCCGGTATCGATCGACGATCTCCTCGATGCCCTGTTCGGCGTCCTGGCCAGGGTCGATGATCAGGCACTGCTCCCCCGGCCCGGCCGCCACCAGGTAACAATTCGCGGCGAACGAGCCGGCCGGGAACCCGGCGACTAGCACGGCTGGCCTCCTCTGGCGCAGGGCGCTGGCAATACTGCGTACAGGCTATCGACGACGGCCTCGGCACGCTGCGGTGGGCCGGTTCAGGACACGGACAGGACGCGGTTGGTGCGGCGAACAGGTAACGGTCGCGCCAATAGGCGCTTTGCGCAGGTACGATTCGCGAAGTTTCGCTGATCACTGCACCCGGCGGCAACAGGAGGGCCGAGAGCGTGGCGGGTAAGAAGGAGCGGCAGCGCAAACTGGCCAAGGAGCGGTACGAGCGGCGGCTGGCCCGGCGGGCCCAGCGGGACCGCCGGGCGCAACGGTGGACCGTGGCCATGACCGCCGTCATCGTGGTGGCCGGCCTATCCGTGGGGGGCGTGCTGCTGGCGGGCCGTTCATCGGGCACATCGGCCTCGCCCACGCCCAGCGCCAGCGCGACTCCGAGCCCCACGCCGACGACGGCGGCCGAGCCCGCGACGCACTGTGCCTACACCGCGAATCCGCCCGCCGCCCGCAAGGTCGCCTTCCCGCCGGCCACGCCGGACTACACGGCCACGTTCACGGCGACGATCAAAACGAACCGCGGCGCCATCGTGATCGACCTGCTGAACAGCAAGGCCACCTGCACGGTGAACTCGTTCGTGCACCTGGCCGAGCAGAACTTCTACAACGACACCCCGTGCCCGCGGCTCAGTACCGCCGGCGGGCTGTACATGCTGCAGTGCGGCGACCCGACCGGCAAGGGATCGGGCGGCCCGGGTTACGAGTTCGCGAGCGAGAACCTCTCCGGCGCCACGTACCCGGCGGGCACGCTGGCCATGGCCAACTTGACGGGCCAGCCGGACTCCAACGGCAGCCAGTTCTTCCTGGTGTACAAAAACACGTCGCTAGCGCCCACTTACACGCCGTTTGGGAAGATCGTCAGCGGGCTTAATATTCTCCAGAAGGTGGCCCAGGCCGGCTATGGCCCGCCGCTGAACTCCTCGGGCGGTGGCGCGCCCAAGGAGAGCGTCCAAATCGAGAGCGTCACCATCAAGCAGACATGACTGGGAGCGATGTCAGCAGTCAGGTACTAAGCAGGAGGTTCGCGGTGAGCACGGCCAGCGATGCGTGGGGAAGGGTAGCCGACGACGGCACCGTTTACGTGCGTACCGCGGAGGGCGAGCGGGTCGTCGGCTCGTGGCAGGCCGGCAGCCCGGACGAAGCCCTCGCGTTCTTCCAGCGCAAGTACTCGGCACTGGAGACCGAGGTCAGCCTGCTCGAGCAGCGGATAGCGACCACGGACCTCTCGCCCGCCCACGCCCAGGCGTCGATCACCCGGCTGCGCGCCGCGGTCAGCGACGCGCACGCGGTCGGCGACCTCGACGGGCTGCGGGACAGGCTCGAGGCGCTGACCGGACTCGTCGATCACCGGCGGGAAGAGCACAAAGCGGCCCGGGAGCAGGCCCGCAGCGAGGCCCACGAGGCCAAGGAGCGCATCGTCGCCGAGGCCGAGCGGATCGCGGCCGAGGCGACGCACTGGAAGATCAGCGGCGAGCGGATGCGGCAGCTGCTCGAGGAGTGGAAGGCCGCGCCGCGCGGTGACCGGGCGACCGAGACCGCGCTGTGGAAGCGGCTGTCCGCGGCGCGCAACGCGTTCACCAAGCGCCGCAAGGCGTACTTCGCCGGCCTCGAGGAGGAGCGCGAGGGGGCCAGGGTCCGCAAGGAGAAGCTGGTGGCCGAGGCCGAGGCGCTCGCCTCGTCGACCGACTGGGGCCCGACCGCGTCCTCCTTCCGCGACCTGATGCGGTCGTGGAAGGAAGCGGGCCGGGCCGACCGTACCGCGGAGGAGGAGCTCTGGGGCCGGTTCAAGACCGCCCAGGACACCTTCTTCCAGGCCCGGTCGCGGGTGGTGAACGCCAAGGATGCGGAGCTGCGCGAGCACGCGACCACCAAGACTCGGCTGCTGGCCGACGCCGAGCGGCTGGTGCCGGTCACCGACGCGCGCGCGGCCCGCTCGACGCTGCGCGGCATCCAGGAGCGCTGGGAACAGGCCGGAGCCGTGCCGCGGGAGGCGCACGAGCGGCTGGAAGGCGGGCTGCGGCGGGTCGAGGAGGCGGTGCGCAGGGCCGAGGACTCGCAATGGCGCCGGTCCAACCCCGAGGCGCTGTCGCGGGCCCGGGGAACGGTGGAGCAGATCCGGTCGGCGATCAGCCAGCTGGAAGGCCAGCTGTCGCGGGCGCAGGCGAGCGGGGACGCGAGCGCGCAGCAGCGGGCCGAGGAGGCGCTCGCCGCGCGGCGGTCCTGGCTGGCCGAGGCCGAGCGCACCCTGGCTGAGCTCTCCGGCTAATTGGTGATGCGGTACACGTCGTAGACGCCGTCGACGGAGCGGACCGCGCGCAGCACGTGGCCGAGGTGCTTGGGGTCGCCCATCTCGAAGGTGAACCTGCTGACCGCCACCCGGTCCCTGGTGGTGGTCACCGACGCGGACAGTATGTTCACGTGCTGGTCGGAGATCGCGCGGGTGACGTCGGAGAGCAAGCCGGTGCGGTCGAGCGCTTCGGTCTGGATGGCCACCAGGAACTGCGAGCCCTCTCGCGGCGACCAGTGCACGCTGACCACCCGCTCCGGCTGGGCCTCGACCAGATGGTGGAGGTTGACGCAGTCGGAGCGATGCACCGACACGCCGTTGCCGCGGGTCACGAAGCCGGTGATGGAGTCGCCGGGCACCGGCGTGCAGCACTTCGAGAGCCGCGCCCACACGTCCGCGGCGCCCTCGACGACCACCCCGGAATCTCCCGCGGGAAGCGGCTTCGGCGCGCGGGTGAGCAGCGTCGTCTCGGCCAGGTCCTCCTGCGCGCCGGCGATGCCGCCCGCGGACCTGACCAGCTTGGTCACGATCGAATGAGCGCTCACGTGACCCTCGCCGACCGCCGCGTACAGCGATGACAGGTCCGCGTAGCGGAGGTCGTGCGCGACCGAGAGCAGCGCGTCGGCGGTGGCGAGCCGCTGCAGCGGCAGGTTCTGCTTGCGCATGGCCCGCGCGATCGCGGCCTTCCCGGTCTCGGCGGCGGCTTCCCTGCGCTCCTTGGAGAACCAGTGCCTGATCTTGTTCCTGGCGCGGGCGCTCTTGACGAACTGCAGCCAGTCCCGGCTCGGCGCGGCGTCCTGGGCCTTGGAGGTGAAGATCTCCACGGTGTCGCCGTTGTTCAGCGCGCTCTCCAGCGCGACCAGGCGCCCGTTGACCCGGGCGCCGATCGTCCGGTGGCCCACCTCGGTGTGGATCGCGTACGCGAAGTCCACCGGTGACGCTCCCTGCGGCAGCGCGATCACCTCGCCGCGCGGCGTGAACACGTACACCTCGGCGGCGCCGAGGTCGAACCTGAGCGATTCCAGGAACTCGGCCGGGTCGGCGGTCTCCCGCTGCCAGTCCACGAGCTGCCGGAGCCAGGCGAGGTCCGCGGTGCCGCGGCCGCCGCCCGGGGTGGTCTCCTCCTTGTACTTCCAGTGCGCGGCCACGCCGTACTCGGCCCGCCGGTGCATGCCCCAGGTCCTGATCTGCAGCTCGACGGGCTTGCCCTCGGGGCCGATCACCGTGGTGTGCAGCGACTGGTACAGGTTGAACTTCGGCATCGCGATGTAGTCCTTGAACCGCCCGGGCACGGGGTTCCACCGGGCGTGGATCGTGCCGAGTGCCGCGTAGCAGTCCCGGACCGAGTCGACGAGCACGCGGATGCCGACCAGGTCATAAATATCATCGAAGCCGACATTCCGGGCAATCATCTTCTGGTAAACCGAGTAGTAGTGCTTCGGCCGGCCGGTCACCCGGTTCTTGATCTTCGCCTCGCGCAGGTCCACCGAGACATACTCGATAACGTCCTGCAGGAACACGTCCCGCCGCGGCGCGCGCTCGGACACCAGCCGCGCGATCTCGTTGTAGCGCTTGGGGAACAGGGTGGAGAACGCCAGGTCCTCGAGTTCCCACTTCACGGTGTTCATGCCGAGCCGGTGCGCGAGCGGCGCGAAGATCTCCAGTACCTCGCGTGCCTTCCGCTCCTGCTTCTCCCGCGCGAGGTAGCGGAGCGTCCGCATGTTGTGCAGCCGGTCCGCGAGCTTGATCACGAGGACCCTGATGTCACGGGACATCGCGACCACCATCTTGCGGACCGTCTCGGCCTCGGCCGCGTCGCCGTACTTGACCTTGTCGAGCTTGGTCACCCCGTCGACGAGGCTGGCGACGTCGTCGCCGAACACGCGGCGCAGCTCGGTGAGCGTGTAGTCGGTGTCCTCGACAGTGTCGTGCAGCAGGGCCGCGCAGAGCGTCTCGTGGTTCATGCCGAGCTCGGCGAGGATCGTGGCCACGGCGAGCGGGTGGGTGATGAACGGGTCGCCGCTCTTGCGCACCTGGCCGGCGTGCGCGCGGGCCGCGACCTCGTAGGCGCGCTCGATGAGCCGCACGTCGACCTTGGGATGCGTGGCGCGCACCGTCTTGATCAGCGGCTCGAGGACCGGGTTGGCGCCGCCGCCGCGGGGCGCCCCGAGCCTGGCCAGCCGGCGGCGGACCGCGGCCGTGCCAGCGGCGGCGGCGCTCGTGTCACCCGAGGACGCGGTCCCGGCCGGCAGGACGCCGCTGCGCGCGCGGCCGGAGGCCGGGGTCTTGGCGGGCCTGGCCGGCCGGTTCCTGGCCGGCCTGGTCTTGGCGGGCGCTCCGTCGGCATCCGGCGGCGCGTCAGCAGCAGGCGAGGCGTCGGCAGCAGGCGCTCGGTCGGCGGGTTCGGCCGACGGAGCCGCGGCCGGGGAATCACCGGGCGGCTCAGCAGCCGCAGCGGCGAGCGGCCGCGCCTCGTCCGCCTCATCCGGCTCGTGCGCCTCGTCCGCCCCGCCGGGGGCAGCCGCCGCCGATGCCACCCCGCCCTCCGCCGCCTGCAGCTCTGGCTCGGACTGTTCCTGCTGCCCAGCGTGGACCCGGGTGACGTCAGTTCCGGCTGCACCAGCCGTTGCTACGTCACGGGCCACATGCGCTCCTCACGTTCGCCGAAGTATCCAGTCTATCGGCGGGCGATTCATGACGTGCCCGGCTCCTTGCGGTCCGTTACACAGCCAGCAGCGAGCGGACCTCCAGGCCGGGCAGCCGGGCCCGGCCGTTAAGGAAGCCGAGCTCCAGCAGGACCACGACCGCGGCGACCTCCGCGCCGCTCCGGCCGACCAGGCGGGCGGTCGCGGCCGCCGTCCCGCCGGTGGCGAGGACGTCGTCGACGACCAGCACCCGCTCGCCGGGCCCGAAGGCATCGGTGTGCACCTCGACCGTGGCGGTGCCGTATTCGAGCTGGTACGACTCGGCATGGGTCGCTGCGGGCAGCTTGCCCTGCTTGCGCACGGGAACGAAGCCAGCGCCCAGGCAGCAGGCCACCGGCGCGGCCAGGATGAAGCCGCGCGCCTCGATCCCCACCACCTTGTCGACCCGGCCGTGCCCGGCGGCCAGCGCGGCCACGACCTCTCGGAACACCTGGCCGTCGGCCAGCAGCGGGGTGATGTCCTTGAACACGATGCCCGGCTGCGGGTAGTCGGGTATGTCCCGGATCCTGCGGCTGATCAGCTCGGCCAGACCGGGGTCAGCCGAGGACGCGGGGCCGCTGGGCACGGTCGCGGCCTACCGGCGCTTCTTCTTGCCCGCGGGCCGGCGTTTGGCCGCGCTCGCCCTCCTCGGCTGCTGCCGGGGCCCGGGCCTGGCCCCGGGCGTGCCCCGCGGCGCCGTGCCGGAGGCCGCCCGCCCGGCCGGGACCCGCTCGTCCGGCCCGGCGGCCGCGGCGTCGCCGTCGGCCGTGGCCTCGTCGTAGTCAGCATCCGCCGAGTCGGCTGCGTCCAGGTCGTTCGCGCCCGCGGCGTCCGGGCCGAGCCCGTCGGCGTCCGGGCCGCTGTCCGCGCCGCGCCCGGCCTTTTCCGCCTTCGCCTGGGCGCGCTGGGCCGCGCGCCCGCCGGATGCGCGCAGCGCGACCCGCTTGGCCAGCCGCTGGTACTGGGGCTCGCGCTCCTTCAGGCCGGCGAGCACCGGCGTGGCGATGAAGATCGAGGAGTAGGTGCCGGACAGCATGCCGACGAACAGGACCAGCGCGAGGTCCTGCAGCTCACCGGTGCCCAGCAAGCCGATGGCCACGATCAGAATCGCCGTGACCGGGAGCAGCGCGATCAGCGAGGTGTTGATGGACCGGACCAGGGTCTGGTTCAGGGCCAGGTTCGCGGCCTGGCTGTAGGTGCTCCTGGAGGTGGCGAGCAGGCCCGCCGTGTTCTCCCTGACCTTGTCGAAGACCACCACCGTGTCGTACAGCGAGTAGCCGAGGATCGTGAGCAGGCCGATCACCGTGGCCGGGCTGACCTGGAAGCCGGCCAGCGCATACACGCCCGTCGTGATCACGATGTCGTGGATCAGGGCGACGAACGCGGCCACGGCCATCTTCCACTCGAACGCGATCGACAGGTAGATCACGATCAGCACGAGGAACGCGATCAGCCCTTCCAGCGCCTTGTGCGTGATCTGCGAGCCCCAGGCCGCGCTGGTGAACGTGATGCTGACCGCGCTGGGCCCGCCGGGCACGTGCAGCCTGACGGCCAGCGCGTCCTGGACCTTGCTCTGCTCGGCGAAGGTCAGCTTGGTGGTCTGCACCTGCCATCTGGGCGGGCTGCTGTGCCCGAGTTGCTGCACGATCGAGTCGTCGCCGCCGCCTGCGCCCTTGACCACCGAGCTGATCTGGGTCGTGGAGACCCCGGGGGCCTTGAACAAGAAGAGGTTGCCGCCCTTGAAATCGACGCTGTAGTTCAGCCCGCGGAACGCCAGCGCGACGATGCAGATGACCAGGATCAGCCCGGAGATCGAGTACCAGAGCTTCTTCCGGCTGACGAAGTCGAAGGAGACCTCACCGCGATACAGCCGGCCACCGACGTTGCCCAGCCAGGACATCACGCCTCCTTCGGGTTGGTCCGGGGCTGGGCCGCCGGGGCGGCTCCGCCGGGCGCCTCCCTGGCCTGCGGCCTGCTCACCGGGCGCCTGCTGCCGCGCCACGGAGAGCGCGCACCGAGCCGGGCCGGGTCCAGCCCGGACAGCCGGTGGCCGCCGCCGAAGAACTCGGTTCTGGCCAGCAGGGTGATCATCGGCTTGGTGAACAGGAACACGACGATCACGTCGACCAGCGTGGTCAGGCCGAGCGTGAACGCGAAGTTCTGGACATCGGTGACCGCGAACTTGTACAGCACCGCGGCGGCGATGAACGACACGGTGTCGGAGACCAGGATCGTCCGCCGGGCCCGCTGCCAGCCCCGTTCCACGGCGGTCCGCAGCGACTTGCCGTCCCTGACCTCGTCCCGCAGCCGCTCGAAGAACACCACGAACGAGTCGGCCGTGATCCCGATCGCGACGATCAGGCCCGCTATGCCGGCCAGCGAGAGCGCGAAGCTCTCGTACAGGCTGAGCAGCACCACGGACAGGTAGGTGAGCAGCGCCGAGATGGCCAGGCTGGAGATGGCCACGATGCCGAGGCCCCGGTAGTAGAGGAACGCGTAGACCACCACGAGGAACAGGCCGACGGCCCCCGCGAGCAGGCCGGCCTGCAGCTGGGACGAGCCGAGCTGGGCGCTGACCGTCTGCTGCGACTCCTCCTGGAAGGTCAGCGGGAGCGCGCCGTAGTTCAGGATGTTCGACAGGTAATCCGCCTGGGCCTCGGTGAACGTGCCCTGGATCTGGCCGCTGCCGGTGGTGATCGCGGCCCCGACGTAGGGGACGGAGACCGGCGTGCCGTCCAGCACGATCGCGAAGTCGTTCAGCGGGTTGGTGCTCGAGCCGTTGTACTTGCTGAACAGGTTCGACGTCAGCGTGCCGAACGACTTGGCGCCCGCACCGTTGAAGTTGAGGTTGACCCACCAGTCGCCGTTGCTCTGCAGCGAGGCCGACGAGCCGCCCAGTTTCAGCTGCTCGCCGGTCACGGCCGCCTTGTCCAGCGCGTACTTGAAGCCCTGGTAGCAGGTGACGACCTGGATATCGGGATTGTCCCAGTTATTCGGGTTAGTGCCGTAGATCTCCGACTTCCAGTTGCTGTTCGCGCAGTTCAGCTTCGCGAACTGAGCCTTGACCGTGGGGCTGAGCGCGCTGGCGTCACCCTCGCCGTCGGCGACCGTGGACAGCTTGGGGGTCGACGACCCCGACGCGCTCGGTGACGGGCTGGGCGAGGGGCTCGGCGACGGCTTGGCCTTGGCGGGCGCGGCGGTGCCCCCGGCCAGGCGGTGCGCGCTCAGCGCCAGGCCCTGGCCCGCCGAGCCCGCGTGCGGCGCTCCCAGGGCCGCCGACGTCGGGGTCGGCGAGGCGCTCGGCGTCGGCTTGGGAGTCGGCGACGGGGTCGGCGTCGGGCTGGCCGACGGCGTCGGAGTCGGCGTCGCGGTCGTGGTGGCGTAGTTGTTGGCCACCAGCAGCACCTGGCGGAACCGCAGCTGGGCGGTGGTGCCCACCAGGCTGACGACCTGCTGCGATCCCTTGCCCGGCACGGTGACATTGATGAGATCGGTGCCCTGCGTGGTCACCGACGCGCCGTTGAAGCCCGCGCCATTGACCCGGCTGTTCATGATCGAGACCGCGGTACTCATGTCGGTCGCGAGCTGGGTCGCCGTGGTTCCGGCGGGCGGCACCGCGCGCAGCGTCACCGTGGTGCCGCTGGACAGGTCGAGGCCCAGGCCGACCTTGAAGCGCTTGTGCCAGTTCGCCGGCTGGGCCAGGGAGCCGACCAGCACGCCGAGCAGGAGGACGACGATCAGGACGGCCAGCGTCGTCAGTAGCCGTCCTGGCCGGGACGTGGTTGTCGGGGGTGCCACTTCTCGCTTGTCCTTAGCGCTCGATCGGCTACGGCGCAGCCGCTAGAGGTTCCGGTCCTGCGGGTTCCAGTCGTCGGAGCGGGACTCGTGCTCGTCGGAGCCGGGCGAGTCGGAGTCCTCGGCCGGGGGCTCCTGGGCCGGCATGGAGCCGTTGCCCATGCTCGCGTCCTGCGGGACCGGCACCACCGCCCGCCGCATCATCCGGATGGTCACGCCGGGGGCGACTTCCACCATGACGTCGTCGTTGCCCTCCACCGACGTCACCGTGCCGTACATCCCGCTGGTGGTCCGGACCGGCGTGCCGGGCACGATGCCGGTCTGCTGCTGGGCGGCCTGCTTGGCCCTGGAGCGCCGGGTCATCGTCATGTACACGAGCATGAACAGCACGACGATGATGATGATCGGCAACAGGCTGCTGCTCGACGACTTCGTCGAAGCCGCGAGAATCATGTTCCCCATCGCGGGGCTTCCTTCCAGTTGAGTGCGCGGTGGCCGATCCAACTGTGCCCGGGCGCGGGCCTGCACGAGGCAGGCACCGGCGCCGGGCGGCGGTTGTTGACCAACTGCCGAAGTGTAGCGGCGCGCAAGCGACGCACCAACAGGCTACGGCGTCTGAGCAGTGATCGTGACCAGCCTGCGACCGGTCGTTACCTGCCGCGGCGTCCGATTCGCGGCGGGCTCAGCCGAACAGGGTCGCGGAATCCGCGTGATCGGCGGCCGGGGCGGCCAGGCCCAGCCGCTCCCATGCGGCCGGGGTCGCCACCCGGCCTCGCGGGGTCCGCGCCATCAGGCCCGCCCGGACCAGGAAGGGCTCGACGACGACCTCGACGGTCTCCGCCTCCTCCCCCACGGCCACCGCCAGGCTGGACAGGCCCACCGGGCCGCCGCCGAACCTGCGGACCAGCGCGGACAGGACGACGCGGTCCAGCCGGTCCATGCCGGTCTCGTCGACCTCGTACAGCTCGAGCGCCGCGCGGGCCACGGCCTGGTTCACGACGCCGTCGGCGCGGACCTCCGCGTAATCGCGGACCCGGCGCAGCAGCCGGTTGGCGATCCGCGGGGTGCCGCGGGAGCGGCCGGCGATCTCGTCGGCGCCGTCGTCGCGCAGCGGCACCCCGAGCAGCCCGGCCGACCGGCGCACGATGATGCCGAGCTCCTCGGGCTCGTAGAAGTCCAGGTGCGCGGTGAAACCGAACCTGTCGCGCAGCGGGGCGGGCAGCAGCCCGGCCCGCGTGGTCGCCCCGACCAGCGTGAACGGCGCGATCTCCAGCGGGATCGTGGTGGCCCCCGGGCCCTTGCCGACCACCACGTCGACCCGGAAGTCCTCCATGGCCAGGTACAGCATCTCCTCGGCGGGCCGGGCGACCCGGTGGATCTCGTCGATGAACACGACCTCGCCCTCGCTCAGCGTGGACAGCACGGCGGCCAGGTCGCCAGCGCGCTCGATCGCCGGGCCGCTGGTGATCCGCAGCGGCGCGCCCAGCTCGGCGGCGATGATCATCGCGATCGTGGTCTTGCCCAGGCCGGGAGGTCCGGACATCAAGACGTGATCGGGCGGCCTGCCGCGGCGCAGCGCGCCCTCGAGGACCAGGGACAGCTGCTCGCGCACCCGGACCTGGCCGACCAGCTCGCTCAGCCGCTTCGGCCGCAGCGCGCCCTCGATCACCCGGTCGTCGGCGTCGGCGACCGCCGAGACCACGCGCTCCTCGCCCGCCGGCCCGGAGCCGCTGCCGGTCACTAGGGCCGCCCCAGCACCCGCAGCGCCGCCCGCAACGCGACGGAGACGTCGACGGCCTGGCCCTCCGGCCCGTCCGATGTCGCCCCGCCGGCCAGTTCCGGTTCCACCGCCGCGATCGCCTGATCCGCCTCACGCGCCTGCCAGCCCAGGCTGACCAGGCCCGTACGCACCTGCTCGCGCCATGGTGCGGCCGGAGTCCCGTTACCCAGCGGCCGGCCGCAGCGGGAGCGTCCCCGGCCGAGCCGAGCCGTCCGGCCAGCTCGAGCACGATCCGCTGCGCGCCCTTCCGGCCGATGCCGGGAACCGTGGTCAGCGCGGCCAGGTCCTCGGTGGCCACCGCCCGGCGCAGCGCGTCCGGGCTGAACACCGCCAGCATCGCGAGCGCGAGCCGGGGGCCGACCCCGCTGGCCGTCTGCAGCAGCTCGAACGTGTTCCGCTCGTCCTCCCCGGCGAAGCCGTACAGGGTCAGCGCGTCCTCCCGCACCACCAGCGAGGTGGCGACCCGGGCCCGCTCGCCGGTGCGCAGCCCGGCCAGCGTGCCCGGCGTGCACTGCACCAGCAGCCCGACCCCCCCGACGTCGATCACCGCGCCGTCGGGGGCCACCGCGGACACGGTCCCGTCCAGGTGAGCGATCATGCCGGCCTCCAGGTGGCGCGGGGGGACGTGGCGGCCGCGGCGACGGCGGCCGCGAGGCGGCGCTGGGCTCCGCCCCGCCACAGGTGGCAGATGGCGAGGGCCAGGGCGTCGGCCGAGTCGGCCGGCCGTGGGGGGTCACTCATCGCGAGCAGCCGGGTCACCATCTGGGTCACCTGGGCCTTGTCCGCCCGGCCGCTGCCGGTGACCGCCGCCTTGACCTCGCTCGGCGTGTGCAGCGCCACCGGCAGGTGGCGGCGCGCCGAGCACACGATCGCGACCGCGCCGGCCTGCGCCGTGCCCATCACCGTGCGCACGTTGTGCTGGCTGAACACCCGCTCGACCGCGACCGCGTCCGGCCGGTAATCGGTCAGCCACCGCTCGACCTGCTCCTCCAGGGCGAGCAGCCGCGGGCCGATCTCGTCGGCGGCGCTGGTGCTCACCACGCCGGTGGCCACCAGCGCCAGCCTCCGGCCCGGCTCGCCGTCGATGACGCCGAACCCGCACCTGGTGAGACCGGGATCCACGCCGAGCACCCGCATCTGGCCCACCATCCCGGTCACGGACGAACATCTGTTCGGACGAGACATTACCGGCTCGCCGCCCCGCGCCGCTGCGAGTGGCGCGGCGTGTCGCCGTCCGGTCAGAAGCCATAGAGCAGGAAGGCCTGGCCGGCGAACGCGGTGTCGAGCGCGTCGTCGGCGCCGGCGTCGCCGCCCGCGGCCAGGCCGGCCCGGCGCAGCGCCGCGACCGGAGTGCCCGCGTAGAGCGCGGCGAAGCCGCGGGCGCCGAGCCGGAGCGGCCCGGCGGGCGGGACCGGCGCGCGGCCATGCGTCAGGGCCCCGCGGCCGCCGCTGACCTCCAGCGCCCACCGGCCCGTGTTGGCCGGGCGCTGCGCGTCGTCGATCTGCAGCGCGGCCGTCAGCCCGGCCGCTGCGGGGAAGCCGCGCCCGGCGACGGCCGCGGCCGCGTCGACGACGCGCAGCATCCACGGCCAGCGGCTGGCCAGGCCGGCGTCGGGCTCGCGGGTCAGCCAGCCGACCGGGTCGTCCGGGCTCACCACCGCGCGGACCCGCTCGACGATCGGGGCATGCGAGCCCACGGTCGACCAGAGCGCCCTGGTCGTCTCCGCCGACCCGGCCAGCGCGAACCGGACCGAGAGCTCGCGGCCGCCCTCGTGCCAGCCGTAGGCCAGGAAGCCGTCCGGGGCCAGGTAGCAGAAGCGGTTCTGGTCGGCCAGCCACCAGCGGCGGACCGTGTCGGCATCGGGCGTCGCCGGGCCGCAGTGCCTGGCCGACTCGTGCACGGCCCCCATGACCGCGATCACGTTGTCGGCGTCGCCGGGGCCCGCCCGCCGCAGGCCGGGCCGGGCGGGCAGCGGCTGAGCGGGATCGTCCGGGGGCAGCAGCGAGACCAGCGAACGGGCCGGGACCTCCGCGTGGTACAGGCCGCCCGCCAGCTCCCAGCCCAGCGACCGGTAGAGCGGTGCGGTCGCCGGGTAGAGCACGGACAGCGGGTAGCCACGGTCCGCGATCACCTGCAGGAGCCTGGTCATCAGCGCCCGGCCGGTGCCCCGGCCGCGCTGCTCGGGCGCGACCTTCACGCCGCCCACGGCCGCCATCGGCAGCGACCGGCCATGCCACCACTGGCGCATGTCATGGAATATGGCCACGGCCACCGGCTGCGGCCCGTCGAAGGCGGCGAAGTACCTGCCGCCGCTGGCCGCGGCCCGGGCATCGGCCAGCCGGTCGGCCCGGCCCGCCTCGTTCAGCGGGCCGAAGGCCCGGCGGGTGAGGTCGACCTCGACCTCGAGGTCGTCGGTGAGTCCCAGCGGCCGGATGTCCACCAGTCAGCCCAGGTGCTCCAGCACTTCGTCGGAGACCGAGTAGTTCGCGTAGACGTCCTGCACGTCGTCGGAGTCCTCGACGGCCTCGATCAGCCGGAACAGCCGCTTGGCCTGCTCCTCGTCCAGCGGCACCTCGACCGACGGCAGGAACGCGGCCTCGGCCGACTCGTAGTCGATCCCGGCCTGCTGCAGCGCCGAGCGCACCGCGACCAGGTCGCCGGCCTCGCTGACCACCTCGAAGGACTCGCCGAGATCGTCGACCTCCTCGGCGCCGGCGTCGAGTACCGCGCCGAGCACGTCGTCCTCGGTCACCCCGGCGGCCTTGCCGACGATCACCACGCCCTTGCGGTTGAACAGGTAGGACACCGAGCCGGGGTCGGCCATCGAGCCGCCGTTGCGGGTGAGCGCCGTGCGCACGTCGGCGGCGGCCCGGTTCCTGTTGTCGGTCAGGCACTGCACCAGGACCGCGACCCCGCCGGGGCCGTACCCCTCGTAGGTCACGGTCTCGTACGTCGCGCCGCCGGCCTCGAGCCCGGCGCCGCGGCGGACGGCCCGGTCGATGTTCTCGTTCGGTACCGAGTTCTTCTTCGCCTTCTGGATCGCGTCATACAGCGTGGGGTTGCCGGCCGGGTCGCCGCCGCCGGTCCTGGCCGCCACCTCCACGTTCTTGATCAGCTTGGCGAACAGCTTGCCCCGCCTGGCGTCGACGACGGCCTTCTTGTGCTTGGTGGTGGCCCACTTCGAATGGCCGCTCATGAACGTTCCCTCACCATGTCGACAAAGAGCTTGTGGATGCGCAGGTCCGGCGTGAGCTCGGGGTGGAATGAGGTAGCGAGCGCCGGACCCTGGCGGACGGCGACGATCCTACCGGTGCGGGACTCGGTTCCGATGATCTCGACGCCCGGCCCGGTCTGCTCGACCCAGGGCGCCCGGATGAACACCGCGCGGAAATCCGGGCCGGGGATCCCGCTGAGCGTGATGTCGCTCTCGAACGAGTCGACCTGCCGGCCGAACGCGTTCCGCCGCACGACCATGTCGATCCCGCCGAGCGTGTCCTGCCCCTCGATGCCGTCCCGCACCCGGTCCGCCAGCATGATCATC
Source organism: uncultured Actinomycetota bacterium (assembly GCA_963729365.1). Taxonomy (GTDB): domain Bacteria; phylum Actinomycetota; class Actinomycetes; order Streptosporangiales; family Streptosporangiaceae; genus JASHPR01. Next base: position 8,358 of record CAVSNQ010000022.1, on the reverse strand, counting down.
CCGGCGCAGGAGCCGAACGCGGGCATGCCCGAGGCGAGCCGCTTGCGCAGCGGCTCCATCAGGTCGAAGATCACCGCGAGCTTCCAGATCGTGGTCGACTCCCCGCCCGGGATCACGAGCCCGGCCACGTCGTCGAGCTCGCCCGGCCTGCGCACCGGCACCGGGCGCGAGCCCGCCGCGCGCAGGGCCCGGAGGTGCTCGGCGACATCTCCCTGCAGCGCGAGCACGCCGACGGCCGGGCCCGGCGCCGAGGCGGCGGGGCGGGCGGCACGGGAGACGGTCACGAACATCACTCCAGGCTCGGATGCGGTCTGAATCGAGACTAACCATCCTCGATCAACGCGATCACCCGTCGCGCTCTTCCCTGTGCCTTCCGGTGGGCAACATACGGCCATGACACATGCGTGGACGCCGAGCGGGGGTCCGCCGATGATCGGCCGCCCCGGCAGCGGCCTGGTCACCCTGCTGGACGAGACCACATTCTGCATCAGCGACGCGTCCGGCGACATCGTGCCGGGCGGCGCGCAGGGCCTGTTCTTCAGGGACACCCGGTTCGTCAGCCGGCTGGAGCTCAGGCTCGACGGCGAGCTGCCCGAGCCCGTGGCCGTGCAGCCGAACGACCCGTTCGCCTGCACGTTCCTGGCCCGCAGGCCGCCCGGCCCGTTCCGGGCCGACAGCACCCTGCTGATCATACGCAGGCGCTACGTCGGCAACGGCATGCGCGACGACATCACGCTGCGCAACCTCGGGCATGAGCCGGCCGCGGCGCACCTCACGGTGGCCGTGGCCAGCGACTTCGCCGACCTGTTCGAGGTCAAGGAGGGCCGGGACCACTACCACGACGATGACGTCGAGATCACCGCGGCCGGCGGGGTGCTCCGGCTGCGCTGCCGCCGCGGCGCCAACATCGGGGTCGTGTCGGTGACCGGCACCGGCGACCCGTCCGCGGCACCCGGCCTGCTGAACTGGCAGGCCGTCATCCCGAGCGGTGCCTGCTGGACCGCCTCCCTGCAGGTCACGCCGTCCCTGGACGGCACGGACGTGATCCCGCACTACGGCGAGGATGAGCCCATCGAGCACACGACCCCGGCCAAGCGGCTGGCCGAATGGCGCCGCCGCAGCCCGCTGCTGACCACCTCGGATGAGCGGCTCGCGGCCACCTTCGCCACCAGCACCGAGGACGTGGGCTCGCTGCGGATCTTCGGGCGGGGCCACGGCGAGAAGGAGGAGCACGCGGTCATCGCGGCCGGGGCGCCCTGGTTCATGACGCTGTTCGGCCGGGACTCCCTGATCACCTCGTGGATGCTGCTGCCGCTGGACCTGTCGCTGGCCCTGGGCACGCTGCGGACCCTGGCCAGCCTCCAGGGCGAGAAGGAGAACCCGCTGACCGAGGAGCAGCCGGGCCGGATCCTGCACGAGACCAGGTCCGGCCGGGATGCCTCACTGGCCCTCGGCGGCGGCAGCGTCTACTACGGCACCGCCGACGCGACGCCGCTGTTCGTCATGCTGCTGGGCGAGCTCGCCCAGTGGGGGCTGCCGGCCGGGGTGGCCGACGAGCTGCTCCCGCACGCCGACCGGGCCCTCGACTGGATCGTCAAATACGGCGACCGGGACGGCGACGGCTTCGTCGAGTACCAGCGCGCCACCGAGCAGGGCCTGGTCAACCAGGGCTGGAAGGACTCCTTCGACGGCACCACGTTCGCCTCCGGGCAGATCGCCGAGCCGCCGATCGCGCTCGCCGAGGTCCAGGGTTACGTGTACGCGGCCTACCTGGCCCGGGCCCGCTTGGCGCGGGAGCGCGGCGAGACCGAGGCCGCGGAGCACTGGTTCGATAAGGCCCGCACGCTGCGGCGCGACTTCAACCGCGCGTTCTGGCTGGCCGACCGCGGGTACTTCGCGCTCGGCCTGGACGGCGACAAGCGCCCGATCGACGCCCTGGGCTCCAACATGGGCCACTGCCTGTGGACCGGGATCGTGGACCGCGACAAGGCGGCGTCGGTCGCCGGGCACCTCACCAGCAGGCCGATGTTCTCGGGATTCGGCATCCGCACCCTCGCCACCGGCATGGGCGCCTACAACCCGATGAGCTATCACAACGGCTCGGTGTGGCCGCACGACAACGCGATCTGCGCGGCCGGGCTGATGCGCTACGGGTTCGTACCTCAGGCGCAGCAGATCGCCACCGGGATCCTGGAGGCGGCCGACCGGTTCGGCCACCGGCTCCCCGAGCTGTTCTGCGGCTTCGACCGCGGCGACTTCGCCGCCCCGGTGGCCTACCCGACCTCGTGCTCGCCGCAGGCGTGGGCGGCGGCGGCCCCGTTCCTGCTGCTGCGGACGCTGCTCAGGTTCGACCCGGCGGTGCCGTCCGGCAAGGTGTGGTGCGCCCCCGAGGTGCCCGAGCGGCTGCTGCCGCTGCGCGTCGAGGCGCTGCACATCGCGGACGCCGTGGTGTCCGTGGACGTCTCGCGGGGCGGCTGGCAGGTGGCCGGCCTGCCGCCCGGCCTGAAGCTGGTCCGCCAGGCCAGGAGCCAGCTGGCCGCCACCCGCTGAACGCTGTTTCTGCTGCCTCCCGCCGGCCCCCAACGGCCTTCCGCGGGCCGCCGAACGGTGTTTACTAACTGTGATCACACAACTGCGTTCGGTGATTTAGAGGTTTCGCCGGGATCGCCCAGGGAAGATCATCTTCCGGGCTGGGCACCAAGAATGCCGCCGGGGTCAGGCGCGCAGACAGGGGGAAGGCAGTGTCCTCGGCAGCGTTCATGCCCGACTTTGCTGCTCCGCTACGCATAGCGATGGTGGCGCCACCTTATTTCGACGTTCCCCCGCCGGCCTACGGCGGCGTGGAATCGGTGGTGGCCGACCTCGTCGACGATCTCGCGGCCCGCGGCCACGACATCACCCTGATCGGCGTGGGCCAGCACCTGACCGGAGCCCGCCGGTTCATATCGCTGTGGTCGGATCCGCAGAGCGACCGGCTCGGGGAGCCATTCCCCGAGGTCGTGCACGCGGCCCGGGTCGCCGAGGTGCTCGACGACCTCGACGTGGACGTGGTCCACGATCACACGCTGGCCGGCCCGCTGCTGGGCCGCGGCACGCGCGTGCCCACGATCATCACCGTGCACGGCCCGGTGGTCGGCGACGAGGGCGAGTACTACCGCGCGCTCGGCCGGTCGGTCCGGATGGTCGCGATCTCGGAAGCGCAGCGCTCGAAGGCCCCGGAACTGCCCTGGGCCGCCACCGTGCACAACGCCATCCGGGCGAGCACTTTCCCGTTCCGTGCCCAGAAGGAGCCATTCGTCCTGTTCCTGGGCCGGATGAACGCGACCAAGGGACCGCACCTGGCCATCGACGCGGCCCGGGCCGCGGGCCTGCCCATCGTGCTGGCGGGCAAGTGCAGCGAGCCGACGGAGAAGGCCTACTTCGAGCGGGAGATCAAGCCCAGGCTCGGCAGCGATACCGAGATCTTCGGGGTCGCCGACGCCGCCGCCAAGCGGGACCTGCTGTCGCGGGCCTGCGCGATGCTGTTCCCGATCTGCTGGGAGGAGCCGTTCGGCCTGGTCATGATCGAGGCCATGGCGTGCGGGACGCCCGTGGTCGCGCTGCGGCGCGGCTCCGTGCCGGAGGTCGTCGTCGACGGCGTGACCGGGATCATCGCCGACGACCCGGCTCAGCTGCCGGGCGCGATCGGCCGGGCCAGGCAGCTCGACCCGGCCGCGTGCCAGGCGCACGTGGCCGCCAGGTTCACCACGGAGCTGATGGCGGCCAGGTACGAGGACGCCTACCGGCGGGTACTGGCCGAGGCGGCGCTGGTCGCGGGGGCCCGGGCGGGCGCCAGCCTGGCGCTGGCCGGGCGGCCGCTGCCGGCCGGGCTGTCGGCGCTCACGCCGCGGCAGTCACCAGCCCCGGCCGGCGTAGCGCTGCTCGGGCGCGAGCGTGTCCAGGTTGATCCCCACCATGGGCTCGCCAAGCCCCCGCGACACCTTGGCGATGACGTCGGGGTCGTCGTGGAAGGTGGTCGCCTTCACGATCGCCGCGGCCCGGGCGGCGGGGTCACCTGACTTGAAGATGCCGGAGCCGACGAACACGCCGTCGGCTCCGAGCTGCATCATCATCGCCGCGTCCGCCGGGGTGGCGATCCCGCCCGCGGTGAACAGCACCACGGGCAGCTGGCCGGCCACGGCCACGTCCGCGACGAGCTCGTAGGGCGCCTGCAGGTCCTTGGCCGCGGTGAACAGCTCCTCGCCGGCCAGCGTGGACAGGCGCCCGATCTCGCCCCTGATCCGGCGCATGTGCCTGGTCGCCTCGACGACGTTGCCGGTGCCGGCCTCGCCCTTCGACCTGATCATCGCGGCGCCCTCGGCGATCCGCCGCAGCGCCTCACCCAGGTTGGTCGCGCCGCAGACGAACGGCACGGTGAACTCCCACTTGTCGACGTGGTGCGCCTCGTCGGCGGGCGTCAGCACCTCGGACTCGTCGATGTAGTCGACGCCGATGGCCTGCAGCACCTGGGCCTCGGCGAAGTGCCCGATCCGGCACTTGGCCATGACCGGGATCGACACCGCGGCGATGATGCCGTCGATCATGTCCGGGTCGCTCATCCGGGCCACGCCGCCCTGGGCCCGGATGTCGGCCGGCACCCGCTCCAGCGCCATGACGGCCACGGCACCCGCGTCCTCGGCGATCTTGGCCTGATCGGGCGTGACCACGTCCATGATCACGCCGCCCTTGAGCATGTCGGCCATGCCCCGCTTGACGCGCTGCGTCCCGGTCTGGGGAGCGGAACTGGCGGAACTGGCAGAACTTGGGACTGGCACGGGTACCTCGCTCGATCGTCGTCAACCGATGTCCCCATGGTAGGCGCTGATCAGGAACGCGCAGCTGGCTCCCGGCCCGGGCCAGCGCCCGTCGGGCAGCGAACGGCCGGGCCACGAGGGGCCGGCCGGTCAGTCAGCCGGTCAGGTGCGGCATGTCGGCGCCCTGGCCCGCCTCACTGGTGCCCACCAGGGAATCCTCGATCTCGAAGAACTCGGGCAGCGGGGCACCGCCGGCCAGCCGCAGCAGCCGCGCCAGCGGGCGGCGGCGGGCCGCCCGGGTCGCCGCGACGGCGTCGTTATAGAACTTCCGGGCCAGGAAGACCTGGTGCGCGGCGCTCTCCAGCTCGGTGAGCAGCTCGTCGGCGCCCTCCTGGCCGTTCAGCGAGGAGCGGAAGCCGGGCTGGCCGAAGACCGCGCGCAGCGCCCTGGTCAGGTCGCTCTCCGGCAGTTCCTGGCCGCTTTCCTGGCCGTTCTGGGCCGACCTCGCGTCATGGGCCACGCTGGCCAGCAGCAAGCTCGCGGCCGGGTCGAGCATTCCGGACGACGCGAATTCCAGCGCGACCGAGCTGCGGCGGACCAGGGCGACATCCAGAGCGGCGCGGGCGGCCTCGAGCCTGGCGTGCAGCCGGTCAAGCCGGCCCGCGCGCCAGGACACGTACACGCCCAGCATCGCGACCGCGACCACCACGATGATGGTGGCGATCATTGCGGCAGCACCGCCACGCGGCCGACCGCGGGCACCACGGCCTCGTAGACCCGGACCACGTCCCTGGCCACCACCGGCCAGTCATAGGCGCGCACGGCCGCGGAGGCGGCCGCGGACAGGCCGGCCCGCAGCTCGGGCTGGTCCAGCATCCGGCCGGCCGCAGCGGCCAGCTCGGCCGCGTTCCCGGTCGGGAACAGCTCACCCGCCTGGCCGCGGCGCAGCACCTGGCGGAAGGCCTCCAGGTCGCTGGCGACGATCGGGGCGCCCGCCGCCATGGCCTCGGCCAGCACGATGCCGAAGCTCTCGCCGCCGGTGTTGGGCGCGCAGAAGACGTCCACCGAGTGGTAGACGCGGATCTTGTCCTCGTCGCTGACCTGGCCGAGCATCACGATCCGGTCCCGCAGCCCGGCCGGGGTCTTGGCCAGCACCTCGTCGGCGTCGCCGTGGCCCGCGACCAGCAGCCGCAGGGCCTGCCGCTCGGCGGCCAGCATCTCGAACGCCCGCAGCAGGATCGCGAAGCCCTTGCGCGGCTCGTCCATCCGGCCGAGGAAGCCGAGCGCGCCGCCCTCGCCGGGCCAGCCGGGCAGCGGGTCGGCCTTCTCGAACTTCCGCACCGCGACGCCGTTCGGGATCAGCACCGCATCGCCGCCGAAGTGCTCGACCAGCGTGGTGCGCGCCGCCTCGGACACGGCGATCCGGCCGCTGATCTTCTCCAGCGCCGACTGCAGGATCGGCTCGGCGGCGTGCATCGCGCGCGAGCGCGGGATCGCGGTGTGCACGGTGGCCACGATCGGTCCGTCCGCCACCCAGCAGGCCAGCAGCGACAGGCTCGGCGCGGCCGGCTCGTGCACGTGCAGGACGTCGAAGCCGCCCTCCTTGAGCCACCGGCGCACCCGGCTCGCGGACAGGAAGCCGAACGCGAGCCGGGCGACCGACCCGTTGTAGGGCACCGGCACCGCGCGCCCGGCCGGCACCACGTAGCCGGGCAGCGGCGCGTCGTCGTCCGCGGGCGAGATCACCGAGACCTGGTGACCGAGATCGATCAGCGCCTCGGCCAGTCCCCTGATGTGCTCCTGCACGCCGCCGGGCACATCCCAGGTGTACGGGCAGACCAGGCCGATTTTCACCCTGACCCGCCCGTCTCAGCCGCGTGTGATGCCGCCCGGGCCTCGGCCGCGGCCAGCCGCTCCGGATCGAGGTCGGCGACGAAGACCCGCTGCAGCATGTGCCAGTCCGCGGGGTGCGCCCTGATGCCAGCCTCGAAGGCCCGCGCGAGTTCCTGGGTCATCGACGCCACCTTCTGCTTCCTGTCGCCCTCCGCGGGCACCGGGATCTCCTTGTCGACGTGAATTCCCCAGCGATCACCCTCGTACCACAAGATCGCGGGAAACAGCGCGGCGCCGGTCCGCTCGGCCAGCGCCGCAGATCCACCCATTATCCGCGCCTTCTCACCGAAATAGTCGACCTCGGCGCCGCTCCCGGTGACGTCCCGGTCGGCGACCAGGCAGACGAGCTTGCCCGCCCGCAGCCGCTCGGCCAGTATCGCGAACGTGCTCACCGCTCCGCCGCTGGCGGGCAGCACCTCCATCCCGAGTCCTTCCCGGAACGCGATGAACTTGTCGTACAGCGACTCCGGCTTCAGCCGCTCGGCCACGGTGGTGAAGGAGCCCGCGCCGTGGGCGATGATCCACGCGGCCGCCTGGTCATAATTGCCCATGTGCGGCAGCGCGAAGATCACGCCGCGGCCGGCCCGGAGGTAGTCCATCGCGACCTCGATGTCCCCCGAGGCGACGGTCTCCCTGACCAGCAGGTCCACCGGTGTCACCGGCAGCCGGAAGATCTCCAGCCAGTAGCGCGCGTAGGAGCGCATCGACTCCCTGGACAGCGCCCGCAGCTCGGCGCCGGTCGCGTCCGGGCCGAGCACCCGGCGCAGGTTTCCTTCCAGGACCTGGACCTGCGGTCCCTGGCGGCGCCACGCGATGTCGGCGCCGGTCCGGAACGCCCACGCCGCCCACGACTCGGGCAGCCGGCAGACGACCGACCAGCCGAGGCCGTAACCGGCGGCCGTCAGCCGGTCCCTCAGTCCGGGCATCCGCCACCTCCTGGAGAATCCGTTCCCGCGACCGCGGCATCCGAGGCGGCGGCCGCGGCCGCCGCCCTCCGCACGGCGAGAACCCGCTGCCCGAACGTGAACGCGCTCGCCGCCGCCAGCACCCAGAGTCCTGCCGAAAGGACATACGGTACGCCGAGCCCGGCCAGGCCCGCGGCGACGAGGGCGATGAGCAGCCGCTCGGTGCGCTCCGCGAGCCCTACGTCGCAGGGCAGGCCGAGGCCCTCGGCGCGCGCCTTCGCGTACGACACGAGCCCGCCGGCGACCAGGCAGAACACCGCGACCCCGGCCATCAGCTTGCTGTGCCCGCCGAGCACGAACCAGGCGGCGAGCCCGCCGAACACGGCCGCGTCGGCCACCCGGTCGAGGGTGGAGTCCAGGAAGGCCCCGAAGGCACCGGTCGTGCCCTTGACCCGCGCCAGGGCCCCGTCAAGCATGTCCGCCATAACGAAAAACCAGCAGACCAAAGTCCCGGCGAACAGGTGACCGGTGGGGAACAGCGCGAGCGCCCCGGCAGACACCCCGACGGTGCCGATGATGGTAAGCGCGTTGGGCGTGATCGGGGTGCGCGCGAGGGCGGCGGCCACCGGCTCCAGCAGCCGGGCGAGCAGCGGGCGCAGCTTTTTGAGCATGGCCGTCTGATCTTACTGACGCGCCGGGTGATTCCGGCCCAGGGCTTGTGATCCGCAACCGGCAGGTAAAGGCTGGTCGTGCAGCAGCCGAACAAA
>CAVSNQ010000021.1:0-19076 GCA_963729365.1 uncultured Actinomycetota bacterium | reverse complement strand
CTTCTGACCAGCCAAAACGCCCCGGCGGATCTCTCCGACCGGGGCGTCTTGCTAACGGATTTGCTAACGCGAGCCTCTGACGGCTCGGGCGAAGATGTCTCCGACGCTGACCGAGTGTTCGCGGAGGACGTGGGAGTAGACGCGCAAGGTCACGGCGGGGTCGGCGTGGCCTAGGCGTGCTGCCACCACGTGGACGGGGACGCCCGCAAGGAGCAGGGTGGTCGCGTGCAGGTGGCGCAGATCGTGCAGCCGGGCATGGGGCAGTGACTTGGCCGGGGGAGTGGCTGACTTGTTGTGCTGGTTGATCAGCTTGGTCATGAGCGCGGTCACGGTGTCAGGGTAGAGCGGTTCACCCCAACGGCTGGTGAATACCAAGCCGCCGTTGTCGTTCCAGGCCGATCCGGCGGCGAGCCGTTCCTCGGTTTGCTGGCGGTGATGTTCGCGCAGGACCGCCACGGTCTCACGGTCGAGGCTGACTGCGCGGGACCGGCCGCCTTTGGTGGTGCCTTCCACGCGTTGGCCACGCACCACCGCTGTTGAGCCGCCGAAGGTGACCTCGGCTGCGTCGAGGTTCACGGCGGACCACCGGAGATAGAGGAGTTCGCCACGTCGTGCGCCGGTGTAAGCGGCCAGGCGATAGAAGGCAAACAGCCGATGAGACCGGGCGGCGGCGAGGAACGAGCCGAGCTGTTCGACAGTCCAGACTTGGATGGGCTCGACGGCGTTGCTCTTGGGCCGTTTCGATCGCGCGGCCGGATTGGCGGCAAGCAGTTGCTCGACGTCGACGGCGTCAGCGAGGGCCTTGCGCAGGGTGCGATGGATATGAGAGACCGTGATCGCCGACAGCGGTGCGCCATCGCGGCCGCCATGCTCTGCCAGGTCGCGGTAGAGCTTTGAGATCACTGCTGGTCGCAAGGCCTGCAGCCGCATCCGGCCGATACGAGGAACGATGTAGTGATCGATGTCGTGGCGGTACCCAGCTAGCGTCTTGGGCTTCACGGTCGAGGCGTGGGCGTCCACCCATTCAGCAAGGTAGTCCGCGACAGTGGATGTGGATCTGTTGACGTATTCGCCGCGCCTAGCGCGGACGCGAGCCTCATCCCTGGCGGCCTTGGCGTCTTCCTCGGTGTCGAAGCCGCCGACCCATTTGGGCTTGGTCACGCCAGTAGCAGGGTCCGGGACCCGGATCACGTAGGACCATGACCCGCCCCGTTTGATCACACCATCACGAAGCCTGGGCATCGATGGCCTCTTCCTGGTCGAGCAGAGTGGCGACGTAGGTTTCGAGCGCTTCGACGGGAACGCGGCGGGACCCGTCGATGCGGACCGATCGCACCAGACCGGCCGCAAGCAGCTCGTAGAGCTTGCTGCGGGAGATGGCCAGGGCCTCGGCCGCCTCGGGCACGGTCAGTAGGAGCCGGGTCATGACTGGCCTCCCCTCGTCGGGCTGGGCGATGGGGAGTCGAGGTCGGTGTCCGCCGGCAGCGGGGTTACGGGGGAGTGACCCCTCCTGGCGAACTGCCAGTGAGCGATGACGAGCGTGTTATCAGCTTCGGGTGCGGGCCAGAGGCTGTCGTCTATGGCGTGTTCGCGCTGGTGCTGAATCCGTTCGGCGCGCAGCGCGCTGAAGGTTGTGGAGTAGGCGCGGCTCTTGGTGGAGAAGTGGCCGCGGAAACCGAGCATGTGAGCCCAGCCAACCAGGCGCAGGCTGCCGAGTTCGGGGAGCTTGCCGAGGCGGAGGCATTCGGCGATGAGGCGGCGGGCGTGCTCGCGGATGGGGAGGTCGGCGATCCAGTCGGCCGCTGTGATCCGGTGATCGATAGTCCCGGTGCATTCGGCGGCCTTGGTCGCGTACTTGGCGACGTACGCGGCGACCTTGCTGTCGGTCACATCCCCGGTGGTGGTGACGGGCCGGATGTCGTGTTCACGCCCCCAGGCCAGGGTCCGCGCCGAGAGGCCCGCGGCGGTCGGAGTCTCGAGGTGGACGGCGTCGGCGGCCTGGGCGATGGCAGCGGTGAGCAGGTCGATGTTGGCCCAGGCAGGCGGTGCCGTGCTAGGTCCGGCGGGACCGTCGAGCCGGATGATGGCGTGGAAGTGGACCACGCCACGTCGCTGATACTCGGCGACCTTGGCAAAGGAAACCCGGAGTTGGGCGGCGAGGGCCTTGTTGGTCATCCCGGTGCGGCGGCCAAGCGTGCGGCGCAAGGTGATGGTGAAGCGGCGCCATAGCTCAGGGGCGCAGGCGTTGAACAGTACCGAGCCGGTGTAGTCGTAACAATCCGGGCACAGCGGATCGCCGAGCCGGTCATCGTCAGGAGCGTGTTTCTCGGCGCAGGACAGCCGGTCGCCGTGCGGGCAGGTCGGGTTTCCCCGGCGGGGATGGCATCGCAGTACCCGGTCGTCTTTCTCGCGGTAGGCGTGGACCGGACCGAAGGAGGGTGCGGTGAGCGTGACGAAGACGTACGGGTGGGTGGCGACGGTATCGGGGACACCCTTGCCGCCGCTCAGCCCGGCTCGGATGAGCTGGTAGGTGTCGGCGCGGTAGACCTCGGCGCAGGGCGGGCAGCGCGAGGCGCGGCGGGTCTTGCAGGCGATGGGCAGGACCCCGCCGGGTTCGTGGACACTGGTGTAGCGGTGCAGCAGTTCCCCGGTGGCCCCGTCGATGTGATCGACGCGACCCCGCACCAGGACGGGCTGTATGCACCCGCCTGCGCGCCGAGGCGTGCTCGTAGGAAGGGGATCGGTGGGCAAAGGTGGTACTCCTCTCGTCGTGCCCTTGCGGGCGGGTGGACGAGCGGAGGCAGACCTCTCGCCAGGAGCATGAATATCGGGCTGGTAGTCAGCGGTGCTATGCCGCGTGTGGCCTGGCCAGGGTTGCCTGCCGCTCAGGCGCATCTGTGTTTGGCTTGTGGCACCGTGACCGGGCTCCCGGTGACTCACCGGCCCGGCATTCGCACGGTCATCCCTCGCTGCGGAGGTGCGTCTGGACTGATACTACCCGTATCTCAAGTCCGCTTAACGTACTAAAAATATCAGACAGGTAACGTGGCTGCGCCCAGTCGCATGGCGAGCTCCCGCAGTTCGGCCGATGGCGGGTCTTGCATGGTGAGCAGGTCGGAGATGAGCTGCCGGACGAGTTCATGCCCGCGGACCTGCTCCGGAGTGATCTGCTCAGCTTCACGCAGGGCGGCAACCGCCTCGCTGACTTGGCGGCGCTGCGCGTGCGCGCGGGCAACGTCGATGAGCATCCTGGCGCGACGCTCGGCAGACAGGCCCGAAGTATCCACCGTGGCAGCGGCGTGCAGAGCGCGGCCCGCGTCGCCCAACTCGACGGCGACTGCGATCTCATAGAGGCTCACGTTGGCGGGGCCGAACTCGGTGTTGTAGTCGTTGCGTCCCTCGCCGAGCCGCGCGGCGACCTGGCGGGCCCGCTCCAGTTGGTCGTAGGCAGTGGCCGGGTCGTTGACGCGAGAGGCGATGACGGCGCGCTGCAGGGTGAGGGCGCCCCACAGGGACACGGCCTGCGGATCACCGTCGTCGGCCAGTGGCTGCAGGGCGTCGGCGGCGGTGCGGGCGGTCTCCTCGGCCTGGTCGAAGTGGCGGGCGGCGATGAAGACAAATACCAGCCGGAACGCCCCGGCGGCCACCAGCATCGGGTTACACGCCCGTTCGGCTGCGGCCATGGCTCGGTCGGCAGCGATCCAGGCGGCCTCGGGCTCGCCGAGCTTGGCCAGGGCGGCCGAGCAGGCCTGGTAGGTCGCGGCCATCAGCTCGAATACCTCGGCCCGCTGGTTCTCGGACATCGTCCGGGCAGCGGTTTCCAAGTCGGGGATCAGGCCGCGCAGCAGGTCAGTGAGGTCGGCGTACCGCCCCGCATGAGTCAGTTCCCACGCTTTGCGGCTCTTGCTGCGGAGCGTGCTGAGCGCGGGCGGCTGGCGGCCATTGAGCATGGCGCGCAGCGCATAGGCACCGGACAGGACTAGACGCAGGCCGCTAGCGCCGGGTGGTTCCTCACTTACCGCGGCGACGACGGGTGCCTCGGCGGCCAGCTCAGCCAGCGGGACGTCGAGTGCGGCGGCGAGGGTTTCCAGCACCGACATGCGGTCGACCTTGCGCACGCCGCGTTCTACCTGGGAGACCCAGGCCACTGATCGGTCGATCATCCGGGCCAGCTCAGGCTGGGACAGACCCCGGCGGCGCCGTTCGGCGGCGATCTTGCGGCCCAGGGCCTGCTGGTAGTCCGGAGTGGTCACCCGCCGGTGCCCTTGCCGGTCTGCAAGGTCAGCCAGTCCACCTCGGTGGAGGCCAGATACTGGCCCCGCTGGTCGAGGTAGCGCCGGGTATGCGGGGACGCCTCGTGTGCCTCGAATGCCGCCTTGTCCTTGTACAGCTCGTAGAAGATCCGCTGTAGCGGCTGGCCGTCTACCAGGTGGGAGGCGTACACGAGCGTTCCCGGCTCGTTGGCCTTGATGGCTTCGATGGTCTCAGCGACCAGCTTGTCGTAGGCCTCGGCGCTGGCCTGGTCTTTGCAGGTGAAGCGGACACACAGACCGAACATCGGTTCCTCCAGGTCGCGTGAGGCCATGCTCGCACTCATTGTGCTGCGCCGGTACTCGAAGTCACACGTACTGATTGTACGGTGCTGGGATTTAAAGTACGCTCGGCGCCATCGCAGACCGTGATGCGGCGCTACCAGCGAGGAGCCATGCACACGCCAGTACCTAGAGCACTCGCACCGCGCACTGCCAGTGTCACCTACTCCGGTACTACTGAGCAGATCCGCACGGTTCGTGCTGACCTGCGTGGGTTACTCGGCGACTGCCCCATGGCAGACGACGTGATCCTCTGCGCCTCCGAACTTGCAGCGAATTCAGCCATCCACAGCCGTTCCCGCCTGCCCGGTGGCATCTTCACCGTCCGGGCCACTATCAGCCCAGGCAACTACGCCTGGGTCGAGGTCGAGGACAGTGGCGGCTCCTGGGCTCCAGCCATAAACGACTCCACGCGGCGGCACGGGCTCGACATCGTTCGTGCCCTGGCCAGCGACTGGGGAATCGATGGAGATGACACTGTCCGCACCATCTGGGCAAGGTTCGACTGGCACAGCCATGCGTGATCTTGGCGTCCGTTTTGCCCGTTTTGCTCTTATGTGGTGAGGACTTTCTTTACGATCATCAAGGGCGCACCTTCGGCGCGCCAGCCCGACCGGCCCAGGCCGACGACACGCGAAGGATGCGCAGGATAAGCACGGAAGGCGTAAACGAGCGGGGAAGTGACGCGGCGGGCAGCGAAGGGTGTTGGGGACTCTCGCCGCAGGTGGCGGAGCAGCCTGGCCCACTCCCTCTTGCGCGGGAGCGCACCGGTCGCGGGCCGCTGCCCGCCGCGCCGATGCCCCGCACCTGGCCGCACCACACCCCGCCGTAACGCGCCGTGGGTCATGCGCGTCTACGAGCTGGCCGGGCCGGTCACCATGCGCCGAGTGCACCGAAAATCGTGAAGATGTCACAGCCAGCGGGGCCGGAACGCCGCACATTGTCCGGGCTAGCCCCTCCAGCGTCAAGGGCACCCGAAGAGCATTTCTAACCGCTCCGCAGAAACGCTCTTCAGGACCCACCCTTGAGCGCCGGAGACCTCTGCCAGCCCAGCGGGCCTGACGGCAAGGGCCAGGCCGAAGGCCAGGCCCGATTCTCGCGCGGCGAACCTCAGCAACTTGGACTTCTACAAAGGATTCGCTATCCCTCACGGAAAGTGCCTTCGACTCGTGGCTGATAGGTCCCTAGACAAGTCCTATTCTTTTAGAGTCCGAGGTTAGTGAAGGCGCGGGCGTTGCCGCACCGGCTGTGCTGGCGATAGACGACTGGAGCGGCGTCAGTTGTGGCTGTTCAATTCGCGTTCGGTTTGCTCCCACACCCGGTCCTGAGCATCATGGTCACGAGACTTCTCGGATGACTTCTTCAGCTTCGCGGAGCTGTAGTAGCCCCCGGTCGCGGTTGCGAGCTCGGGATCGGCCATCAGCCGCACACAGCCGCGTGACCCCTTCTCCGGAGGCCCGACGAACGGATTGGTCAACGCTTCAATCATTTTGAACGGCCCGCCGGCCTTGCTGCCGAGACTGGTTTTGACCGCTCCCGGGCTGACTGCGTTGAACGTCAGGCCCTTGCCCTCATGGCGGCGAGCTTGGGCGTAGGTGTACATCAGGGCCAGCAGTTTGGCATCGGCGTAGGCCTGGATCTGCTTGTACTTACCCGGGTAGCTCCAGTCGGTGATCGGCTTGCCCCGCGACTCGATCAGGGCGGTCATGTTGACCACCCGCGAGGGCGCGGCGAAATCATCAGCGCCCTTCCGGAGCAGGTCGAGCAGCCCGTCGGTCAGTGCCGCCAGCGCGACGTGATTGATGGCGATGGTCCGTTCGTACCCGTCGGGTGACAGGGCCTTGCTGGAGAACGCGGCGCCCGCGTTGTTGACCAGTCCGTTGAGTCCCTTCGGCGCGGCCTCGTGCACAGCGTCGACGAGTTCCCGAACACCCGCCAGAGATCCGAGGTCTCCTGCTATGGGCAGGTACCGGCCGTTGCCGTTGCCGTTGGTGACCAGTTGGTCGACGGCACGTTGGGCTTCGTCGGCACGGCGGGCGTGCACCAGCACCGTCGCCCCGCTGTTCCCAATGCCCTGGGCGGTTTCGTAGCCGATGCCGCCCTTGGCGCCGGTGACTAGCACCGTCTGTCCGTCCAGCCGACCCGCGAATTGAGCGTCAAACTTGCTCATGATCTCTCACCTGATGGCGCCTGCTCAGGGAGGCCGTCGAGCAAGCCGAAACGGGCATCCATTGCAACACTCCGGACATCGATCAACTTCTGATACTCGGGCGAGTTGTACCACCTGAGGGCCGTCTCATGGTCGGCAAACCGCACGAGCGCTCCTGAAGTGAGCGAGCCATCGCCGTGCAGGGCTTCCCAGTTACCGGCGGCAACTACCTCACCTCCATGCTCTTTGGCCGTCTGCCCAGCGATGACGCTGTATTGGTTACGGTAAACATCTGGATCTTTGACTGTGAATTCGACAATTACGTATGCGCTCATGTTGAGACTCCTCGATTGTTCGTTGATCTGCCGTCTACGTCTTCACACCACGTCGCCGTGGTACGACCGACGTCAGGTCGCTACTCGGCCTCCATCGACCGCAAGCGTGACGCCGTGCACGAAGCTGGCATCCTCGCTGGCGAGGAAGACGATCGCCGCAGCAAGTTCCTCAGGCTGAGCCACACGACCTGCTGGTGCTAGTGCTGCCATCTGATTCACCATCTCCTCGGGGACGGCTTCCATCAGCGCGGTGCGCGTCGGGCCGGGGGCAACGGCGTTCACCCGAACACCACGAGCGCCGTATTCGGCGGCCCAGGCCTTCGTCAGCAGTTCGAGCGCCGCTCGACTGGCGCCGTACAGAGCCATGCCCGCCTGTCCGAAGCTGGCGACCATGGTGGAGACGTTGACGATCGAGCCCCATCCGCGTTCGGCCATGGCTGGCGCCAAGGACGCAACGAGGAAGAACGGAACCTTGACGTTGACCGCGAAGGTCTCGTCGAACTCTGCTTCAGTGGCTGCGTTGCTTGGTCCGAGCGCGGCGACGCCGACGTTGTTGATGAGGATGTCGACGTGGCCGTCGCCTGCCTCGGTGGCCCACTCGACCAGGTCCCGGGCCGATTCGAGGTCGCTCAACGTGGTCAGCCGGAACGTCGCGCTGCCCCCGCTGCCTTCGATCTCGGCGACTACGTCTTTGGCTCGTTGCTCATCACGTCCCACTACCAGTACGCGAGCGCCGCGGGCGGCCAGGGCGATGGCCGTGGCCCTGCCGATTCCGCTCGTCGAGCCCGTTACCAGAGCCGTCTTGCCCCTCAGGTCAGTCATGTGACGTCGTCCTCTCGCTCCAGAATGAGTTATGTGACTCACTCTGACAGGCCAGTGCTGAGTTGTCAAACTCAGAATCCTGCTAGCATGGGCGCATGGCCGAAGAAACGAGTGACCGGCCGAAGCTCACCCCCAAGGGAGCACGCACCCGGGCACGAATAGTGGAGGAGGCCGCCGCCCTGATACATGAGCGCGGGGTGGCGGGCACCACCCTGGAAGACGTCAAGGTGGCGGCGGAAGTCAGCGGCTCTCAGATGTACCACTACTTCCCCGACAAGAACGAGCTCGTGCAGGCGGTCATCGACTACCAAGCCGACACCATCGTCGATCGCAATCGGCACGCGCTCGAAAGCGCGAACGGAGTCGAAGCCTGGCGGGACATGGTGATCACCGCAGCGAGGCGGACCCGAGCGAAGGGCGGCTGCCAACTTGGTTCGCTCGTCGGCCAGCTCGCCGAGAGTGACCCTGAGGGCCGGGCGCTCATCGCGGCAGGGTTCGATCAATGGGCAGCCGCCATCGGCGATGGACTCAGATCCCTTCATGCCGACGGGAAACTGCCGTCCGGCATCGACCCGGACGACCTTGCCACTACTCTGCTCGCCACGCTCCAAGGAGGACTTCTACTCGCCCAGGTACGTCACGATCCCCGTCCATTCGAAACTGCGATCAATACCCTCCTCGCCCTTGCCATCGGCAGATGAGCCCAAGCCGGGTTCGTTCACAGCCATCGCCGAGGTCGCCTCACGGCTCTTGGATGATGCACGTCCATCCACACGACGCGCTTGCTAGAGAGAAATAGAGCCGTGGTAAAGCGCCAAAAGGTGGCAGAAGATCTTCGCCGCAGGATCCAGAGCGGAGAATTCAAGATAGGTGACGCACTGCCAGGGGTTGCTGATCTCGCCCGCTATTACGGATGCTCATGGGAGGTTGCACACAGAGCAGTGTGGATCTTGCACGGTCAAGGCTTGATTCGGAAACCACATCAAGGGCTGGACACCCTCGTCATCGCAGGGCCAGAACCTGAAGAGCCAGACGCCCGCGAACTACTGGGCGAAGTGCAGGAGGCCATACACAGTCTTGGAGCCAAGCTGGAGGCATTGGCCGCCGCGCTTGGGGATTGACGCTTCGCTTGCCAAGCGGTAGGTCAGATCGCTTGATCAAGAGATTATCTGCTAACGCCGTGCTAACAACAGTTGTGGACGCGTGCCGTCGATCCTGGACGCGGTAACGCCTCATTACCTGGGCTTGCCTGCTCAGGACCCTGCGGTGGACTCGCGTGAACGCGGACATTCTCCTGAAAAGCGGAAGGTCGGCGGTTCGACCCCGCCCCTGACCACCAGGTGGTCTTCACGTTTCGGTGGGGACCATGTTCACGTTTGGGTCTGACATTCTGGGTCGGCTGGCCGTATGGCTTGAGCTGATCTTGTTTCCCTGTCTTGTGTGGCCTGGATGGGCTTGGTGGCTGGCTGGGGGTCTGTCAACTTAACGGTGTAACTTGATCTTGCTGGTTACTTCCTGCCCGCGCTGAGACGGCCGTCGAAGGTGATGTCGAAGGCGTTGAGGGCGGCCTTCCATCTGTTGGTCCACCGCTTGCGGCCCTTCCCGGTCGGGTCGAGGCTCATGATCGCCAGGTACAGGCACTTGAGGGCAGCCTGCTCGGTCGGGAAATGACCACGGGCATTCACCGCCCTGCGGAGCCGGGCATTAATAGATTCGATCGCGTTGGTCGTGCAGATCACCGTCCTTATCTCGCGATCGAAGCGGAGGAACGGCACGAATTCCGCCCAGGCGTTATCCCACAGCCGGATAATAGCTGGGTAGCGTTTCTCCCACTTGCCGGAGAACTCGGCGAACCGGTCCAGCGCCTCGGCCTCGGACGCCGCGGTGTAAACGGGCTTAAGGTCTTTCGCGATCTGCGCCCAGTCACGCTTTGAGGCGTACTTAAACGAATTCCGCAGCAGGTGCACGTTATGCCGATATCGGCATAATGTCCATTACCCCGACATCGTGGTTATGCCGATACGGGGCTGGGAGGCCCTGGCAGGCGGTGGTGACCGTCCCGGCGATATCGGCATAACCGAGCGTCTGGCGGCGTGAGGCTGTCCTCTCCGACGATCGGAGAGGACAGCGAAATGGATGTTGGGGATGGGGTCCGCGTGACGGGCCCGCTCGCGTCGTATGCGCGAGGGTTCGCCGGTGAGCTGGCCCGGCTGGGGTTCACGAGATACTCCGCGCACAAGCAGCTGCAACTAGCTGCGCACGTCAGCAGGTGGCTGGATGATGCGGGCCTGGGAGCGGCTGACCTTGATGTCCCCGCAGTAGATGCTTTCCTGGCAGCCCGCCGGGCTGGCGGGCATGGCGAGTTCATCACGGTGAAGGCGCTGGCGCCGCTGCTGGGGTATCTGCGCGGCCTGGGTGTGGTGGCGCAGCCGGAGCCTCCCGCGCCGCGGACCCGGGCGGAGCAGCTGCTGGCTGACTACCGCGGGTGGCTGCTGACCGAGCGCGGCCTCCGGGTGAAAGTTGCCCGCGGCTATGTCGACTCGGTCGCGCCGTTCGTGGCCGCTCATGTCGGCGGCGAGGCCGGGCTTGGGGAGCTGGTCGCTGGTGATGTCATCGCGTTCATGACCGCCCAGTCGCGGCGGCTTGCGCCCAAGACGGTGCAGCGGCTGGCGACCGCGATGCGGTCGCTGCTGCGGTACTGGCACCTGCAGGGCCTGACCGGTGGGCCGCTGGATCAGGTGGTGCCGAAGATCGCGAACCGGCGGCCCGGGCTGCCCCAGCCGCTGGACCAAGGCCAGGTGGCAGCGTTGCTGGCGTCCTGTGACCGGCAGGCCGCGACCGGGTGCCGTGACCTGGCGATGCTGACCCTGCTGGCGCGGATGGGGCTGCGCGCCGGAGAAGTCTCCGGGCTGATGCTGGATGACATCGACTGGCGCAATGGCGAGATCACCATCGCCGGCAAGGGCAGCCGCCGGGACCGGCTGCCGCTGCCCGCCGATGCCGGCGATGCGATCGCCGCTTACCTGCAGCACGGGCGGCCCGCTGGCGCGGTGGACCGCAGCGTGTTCGTCCGGGCCCGGGCGCCGCGGTGCGGCCTGACCGCGGGCGGGGTCACGCAGGCGGTGGCCGCGGCGGCCGGGCGGGCCGGGCTGGGCACCATCTACGCGCACCGGCTGCGGCACACCGCAGCCACGGCCATGCTCGCCAGCGGCGGGTCGCTGGCCGAGATCGGCCAGGTACTGCGGCACCGCCGCCCGCTCACCACCGCGGCGTATGTGAAGGTGAACGTCGAGGCTCTGCGCACGCTGGCGCGGCCGTGGCCGGGAGCGTTGTGGTGACCGGGCTGCGCGAGCCGCTGGCCGGCTATCTGGAACTGCGGCGCAGCCTGGGCTTCAGCCTGCGCCGTGAGGAGAAGCTGCTCGGCCAGTTCATCACCTGGCTCGAAGACCGCGGCGCCGCCACGATTACCACCGCCGGGGCGCTGGCCTGGGTCACGCTTCCGGCCGGCGCCAGCCCGGGCTGGCTGAAGTTCCGGATGCAGGCGGTGCGCGGCTTCGCCGCCTATCTGCAGACGACGGACCCCGATACCGAGATCCCGCCGGCCGGGTTGCTGCCCGGCGGGCCCCGCCGGGCCGTGCCTTACCTTTATTCACCGGCCGACATCGCCGCGCTGCTCGAGCAGGCCAGCAAGCTGAAGACGCCGCTGCGCCAGGAGACGATCAAGACGCTGATCGGCCTGATGGCGGTCACCGGGATGCGCGGCGGCGAGGTGGTGGCACTTGATGATGAAGACTTCGACGCTGAGCGGGGGCTGCTGCGGGTGCGCCACGCCAAGCTCGGCAAGCACCGGCTGCTCCCGCTGCACGCCACCACCGTCACGGCATTGCTGGCCTACCGCCAACTGCGTGACCAGCGGTTCCCGCGGCCGCGCAGCGAGGCGCTGCTGGTATCCAGCGCGGGCACCAGGCTGCTGTATTGCAATGTCGGCCTGACGTTCGCCCGTCTCGCCCGCCAGGCCGGCCTGGCTGCGCGCTCGGGGGCCTGCCGCCCGCGGCCGCATGACCTGCGGCATTCGTTCGCAGTCGGCACGCTGCTGGATTGGTGCCGCGACGGCGGCGATATCGCTGCGCGGATGCCGCTGCTGTCGGCCTACCTCGGCCACGCCGCCCCCGCGCACACCTACTGGTACCTGCAGGCATCCCCCGAGCTGCTCGCCGAGGCAGCCCGCCGTCTGAGCCGCAGCCCTGCGACCGGACAGCCCCGGTGACCGCCGTCTCCGGCACGGTGCAGGCCTTCTTCACCGAACGGCTCGCACGCCAGCGCCGGGCCAGCTCCCACACCATCGCCGCCTACCGGGACACCCTGCGGCTGCTGCTCGGCTTCGCTTCCCAGCGGACGCGGACTCTGCCGTGCCGGCTCGACTTCGCCGACCTGAACGCGACGGTGATCAGCGCGTTCCTTGACCATCTCGAGCATGACCGCGAGAACAGCATCCGGACCCGCAACGCCCGGCTGGCCGCGATCCACTCCCTGTTCGCCTATGCGGCACTGCGACATCCCGAGCACGCCGCCGACATCGAACGGGTCCTGGCCATCCCACCCAAGCGCGCCGACCAGACGATCGTCACCTACCTCACCGACACCGAGGCCGAGGCGTTACTAGCGGCGCCGGACCGGGCCACCCGCACCGGCCGCCGCGATCACGCCTGGATCCTGCTGGCAATCCAGACCGGGCTGCGGGCCTCCGAGCTCACCGGCCTGACCTGCCGCGATGTCCACCTCGGCGCCGGCCCGTATGTCGCCTGCCACGGCAAAGGCCGCAAGGACCGGATCACCCCGCTCACCCCCGTCACGGTTACCACGCTGCGGGCCTGGCTTGCCGAACGCGCAGGCGAGCCCGGCGACCCGCTGTTTGTCACCAGCCGCGGCGGGCCGCTCAGCCACGACGCCCTGCAGCAACGCCTCGCCGTTTACGCCGCCAACGCCGCACGGACCTTCCCGGCCCTGGCCAGCAAGAACCTCACACCGCACGTCCTGCGTCACACCGCTGCGATGCGATTGCTGCACGCCGGAGTCGACATCACCGTCATCGCCTTGTGGCTCGGCCACGAGAACGTGACCACCACACAGATCTACCTGCAAGCCGACATGGCCCTCAAGCAGCGAGCCCTCGATCGGACCACCCCGCCCGCAACCCCACCAGGCCGCTACCAGCCACCCGACCAGCTGCTCGCGTTCCTCGAAGCCCTGTGATTATGCCGATATCGCCGGGACGGTCACCGCCGCCTGCCAGGGCCTCCCAGCCCCGTATCGGCATAACCACGGTGTCGGGGTAATGGACGATGCATGTTTGCACGATCGTCTTCTCCCACACGGCGCTGACCGCATCGGGCAGGCCCTTCAGCCCGTCGCAGACCAGCATGCACACGTCCCGCACACCGCGGTTCTTGATTTCCGACAAGACCCGCAGCCAGAACTTGGCGCCCTCGCCGTCGCCATGCTCGCCTGCCCACAGGCCCAGGATGTCGCGCTCGCCGTCGACGGTGACGCCCAGGGCCAGGTAGATGGGCCGGTTAGCGACCTGGCCCTCGCGGATCTTCACGTTAATGGCGTCGATGAACAAGACGGCATACACCGGGTCGAGCGGACGGCTTTGCCATTCGGCCATTCCTTCCATCACCCGGTCGGTGATCGTGGTGATGGTCTGCTTGGAAACCTCAGCGCCGTACACCTCGGCGAGGTGCGCGGCGATCTCCCCGTGCGTCAGGCCTTTGGCCGACAGGGAAATCACCAGATCCTCGACCCCGGTCAGCCGCCGCTGCCTTTTGGCGACGATTTTCGGCTCGAAGCTGGAATCCCGGTCCCGGGGCACCGAAATCTCCACCGGCCCGGTATCGGTGAGCACCGTCTTAGCCCGGTACCCGTTGCGGGAATTCCCGCCGTCGCGGCCCGCCGGATCATTCTTCGCATAGCCCAGATGATCGTCGAGCTCACCCTCCAGCGCACCCTCGACCACCATCTTGGTGAGCTTGCCCAGCAGCCCGCCCTCGCCGGTGAGCTTCAGCCCGCCCGCGCGGGCCCGCTCAGTCAGCTCCCGCAGCACCTGCTCGTCGGCCGCCGAGAGCTGCGCCTCGTCCTGGTCCAGGCCAGTCGTCACGTCTGTCACTGGTGTCTCCCTACTTGTCAGGAGTTACACCGTTAAAATTACAGTCCCTAACGGGGGTATCTCTCCAGGTGTGTAAGGAGTGACTAAGGGTAATTAAATGGCCAGTGGGAATGGCCGTTATCACGGGGGAGAAAAGGAGTCATGTCCGTTACACGCCAAGAGCCCGTCCCGGCAGGGATGGTGCACGCTGCAGGACCCGGAGGGGTTTTGGGAGACCCCTCTCATTACGATCGGGAAAATCCCCCCTGTGCCGGGCGGGAAGCCGCGCCGCTGCGGGAGCTGATGGATGACCGGCTGCTGGATGCGCTGCTGGAGCGGTCGCGGGACGAGGCCGGGGGGCTGCGGCTGACCGGTGAGGGCTCGATGCTGGGCGAGCTGGTCAAGGCGGTGCTGGAGCGGGCGCTGGATGCCGAGCTGACCGCGCACCTGGGTTATGAGCGGCGCGACCGGGCCGGCCAGAACACGGGGAATTCCCGTAACGGGACGATCGCCAAGAAGGTGCAGACCGGGATCGGGCCGGTGGGCCTGGAGGTGCCGCGGGACCGGGCGGGCAGCTTCGAGCCGGTGCTGGTCCCGAAGCGGTCCGGGCGGGTTTCCGGCGGCCTGGACGACATGATCATCAGCCTGTACGCGCACGGGATGACGGTCCGCGACATCCTGCACCACCTCGAGCAGGTCTACGGCACGAGGCTGTCGCACGAGCAGGTCTCCCGGATCACCGACCAGGTGCTCGAGGAGGTCCGGGCCTGGCAGGACCGGCCCCTGGACCCGGTCTGGGCGGTGGTGTTCCTGGACGCGATCATGGTCAAGGTCAGGGACAACCACGTCGTGCAGAACAAGCCCGCCTGCATCGCGCTCGGCGTCGACGCCGACGGCGAGAAGCACGTGCTGGGCATCTGGCTGGCCAAGACCCCGCCCGAGGCCGCCACCGCCGGGGAGTCCGGCCGGTTCTGGGCCAGCGTGACCGCGGACCTGCGCAACCGCGGCGTCCGTGACATCCTCATCGCCTGCTGCGACGGGCTGGCCGGGTTCGAGGACGCCATCGGCGCCGCGTTCCCCGCCGCCATCGTCCAAAGATGCGTTGTCCATTACCCCGACATCGTGGTTATGCCGATACGGGGCTGGGAGGCCCTGGCAGGCGGTGGTGACCGTCCCGGCGATATCGGCATAACCGAGCGTCTGGCGGCGTGAGGCTGTCCTCTCCGACGATCGGAGAGGACAGCGAAATGGATGTTGGGGATGGGGTCCGCGTGACGGGCCCGCTCGCGTCGTATGCGCGAGGGTTCGCCGGTGAGCTGGCCCGGCTGGGGTTCACGAGATACTCCGCGCACAAGCAGCTGCAACTAGCTGCGCACGTCAGCAGGTGGCTGGATGATGCGGGCCTGGGAGCGGCTGACCTTGATGTCCCCGCAGTAGATGCTTTCCTGGCAGCCCGCCGGGCTGGCGGGCATGGCGAGTTCATCACGGTGAAGGCGCTGGCGCCGCTGCTGGGGTATCTGCGCGGCCTGGGTGTGGTGGCGCAGCCGGAGCCTCCCGCGCCGCGGACCCGGGCGGAGCAGCTGCTGGCTGACTACCGCGGGTGGCTGCTGACCGAGCGCGGCCTCCGGGTGAAAGTTGCCCGCGGCTATGTCGACTCGGTCGCGCCGTTCGTGGCCGCTCATGTCGGCGGCGAGGCCGGGCTTGGGGAGCTGGTCGCTGGTGATGTCATCGCGTTCATGACCGCCCAGTCGCGGCGGCTTGCGCCCAAGACGGTGCAGCGGCTGGCGACCGCGATGCGGTCGCTGCTGCGGTACTGGCACCTGCAGGGCCTGACCGGTGGGCCGCTGGATCAGGTGGTGCCGAAGATCGCGAACCGGCGGCCCGGGCTGCCCCAGCCGCTGGACCAAGGCCAGGTGGCAGCGTTGCTGGCGTCCTGTGACCGGCAGGCCGCGACCGGGTGCCGTGACCTGGCGATGCTGACCCTGCTGGCGCGGATGGGGCTGCGCGCCGGAGAAGTCTCCGGGCTGATGCTGGATGACATCGACTGGCGCAATGGCGAGATCACCATCGCCGGCAAGGGCAGCCGCCGGGACCGGCTGCCGCTGCCCGCCGATGCCGGCGATGCGATCGCCGCTTACCTGCAGCACGGGCGGCCCGCTGGCGCGGTGGACCGCAGCGTGTTCGTCCGGGCCCGGGCGCCGCGGTGCGGCCTGACCGCGGGCGGGGTCACGCAGGCGGTGGCCGCGGCGGCCGGGCGGGCCGGGCTGGGCACCATCTACGCGCACCGGCTGCGGCACACCGCAGCCACGGCCATGCTCGCCAGCGGCGGGTCGCTGGCCGAGATCGGCCAGGTACTGCGGCACCGCCGCCCGCTCACCACCGCGGCGTATGTGAAGGTGAACGTCGAGGCTCTGCGCACGCTGGCGCGGCCGTGGCCGGGAGCGTTGTGGTGACCGGGCTGCGCGAGCCGCTGGCCGGCTATCTGGAACTGCGGCGCAGCCTGGGCTTCAGCCTGCGCCGTGAGGAGAAGCTGCTCGGCCAGTTCATCACCTGGCTCGAAGACCGCGGCGCCGCCACGATTACCACCGCCGGGGCGCTGGCCTGGGTCACGCTTCCGGCCGGCGCCAGCCCGGGCTGGCTGAAGTTCCGGATGCAGGCGGTGCGCGGCTTCGCCGCCTATCTGCAGACGACGGACCCCGATACCGAGATCCCGCCGGCCGGGTTGCTGCCCGGCGGGCCCCGCCGGGCCGTGCCTTACCTTTATTCACCGGCCGACATCGCCGCGCTGCTCGAGCAGGCCAGCAAGCTGAAGACGCCGCTGCGCCAGGAGACGATCAAGACGCTGATCGGCCTGATGGCGGTCACCGGGATGCGCGGCGGCGAGGTGGTGGCACTTGATGATGAAGACTTCGACGCTGAGCGGGGGCTGCTGCGGGTGCGCCACGCCAAGCTCGGCAAGCACCGGCTGCTCCCGCTGCACGCCACCACCGTCACGGCATTGCTGGCCTACCGCCAACTGCGTGACCAGCGGTTCCCGCGGCCGCGCAGCGAGGCGCTGCTGGTATCCAGCGCGGGCACCAGGCTGCTGTATTGCAATGTCGGCCTGACGTTCGCCCGTCTCGCCCGCCAGGCCGGCCTGGCTGCGCGCTCGGGGGCCTGCCGCCCGCGGCCGCATGACCTGCGGCATTCGTTCGCAGTCGGCACGCTGCTGGATTGGTGCCGCGACGGCGGCGATATCGCTGCGCGGATGCCGCTGCTGTCGGCCTACCTCGGCCACGCCGCCCCCGCGCACACCTACTGGTACCTGCAGGCATCCCCCGAGCTGCTCGCCGAGGCAGCCCGCCGTCTGAGCCGCAGCCCTGCGACCGGACAGCCCCGGTGACCGCCGTCTCCGGCACGGTGCAGGCCTTCTTCACCGAACGGCTCGCACGCCAGCGCCGGGCCAGCTCCCACACCATCGCCGCCTACCGGGACACCCTGCGGCTGCTGCTCGGCTTCGCTTCCCAGCGGACGCGGACTCTGCCGTGCCGGCTCGACTTCGCCGACCTGAACGCGACGGTGATCAGCGCGTTCCTTGACCATCTCGAGCATGACCGCGAGAACAGCATCCGGACCCGCAACGCCCGGCTGGCCGCGATCCACTCCCTGTTCGCCTATGCGGCACTGCGACATCCCGAGCACGCCGCCGACATCGAACGGGTCCTGGCCATCCCACCCAAGCGCGCCGACCAGACGATCGTCACCTACCTCACCGACACCGAGGCCGAGGCGTTACTAGCGGCGCCGGACCGGGCCACCCGCACCGGCCGCCGCGATCACGCCTGGATCCTGCTGGCAATCCAGACCGGGCTGCGGGCCTCCGAGCTCACCGGCCTGACCTGCCGCGATGTCCACCTCGGCGCCGGCCCGTATGTCGCCTGCCACGGCAAAGGCCGCAAGGACCGGATCACCCCGCTCACCCCCGTCACGGTTACCACGCTGCGGGCCTGGCTTGCCGAACGCGCAGGCGAGCCCGGCGACCCGCTGTTTGTCACCAGCCGCGGCGGGCCGCTCAGCCACGACGCCCTGCAGCAACGCCTCGCCGTTTACGCCGCCAACGCCGCACGGACCTTCCCGGCCCTGGCCAGCAAGAACCTCACACCGCACGTCCTGCGTCACACCGCTGCGATGCGATTGCTGCACGCCGGAGTCGACATCACCGTCATCGCCTTGTGGCTCGGCCACGAGAACGTGACCACCACACAGATCTACCTGCAAGCCGACATGGCCCTCAAGCAGCGAGCCCTCGATCGGACCACCCCGCCCGCAACCCCACCAGGCCGCTACCAGCCACCCGACCAGCTGCTCGCGTTCCTCGAAGCCCTGTGATTATGCCGATATCGCCGGGACGGTCACCGCCGCCTGCCAGGGCCTCCCAGCCCCGTATCGGCATAACCACGATGTCGGGGTAATGGACGTTATGCCGATATCGGCATAATGTCCACCTGGTCCGCAACGCCTTGCGGCCGGTGGCCCGCCGCGACGCCGCCGCGGTCGCCGCCGGGCTGCGCACGATCTACACCGCGCCCGGCGAAGACGCCGCCCTCGAGGCCCTGGCCGCCTTCGCCGCCTCACCCCTGGGAACCAGGTACCCGCAGGCGGTGAAGGTCTGGGAAGACGCCTGGGACGCCTTCACCCCGTTCCTGGCCTTCAGCCCGGGCGTGCGCAAGCTGCTCTACACCACCAACAGCATCGAGTCGCTGAACTACCAGCTGCGCAAGGTCACCAAGGCCCGCGGCCACTTCCCGTCCGACGACGCCGTCGTCAAGCTGCTCTGGCTGGCGATCATCAACATCGAGGACAAAAGAGCCCGCGAGCGCGCCGCCCGCCGCAGCGAAACCGGCAAGCGCCACGACCAGCCCGCACGCCTCATCGAAGGACAACGCACCATCGGCTGGCGCGAAGCACTCAACGAACTCAACACCGCCTACCCCGGACGAATCACGTAAAGGAGACATCCAGGCAAGCAGAAAAAGATCTTACACACCTGAGGT
>CAVSNQ010000020.1:0-176581 GCA_963729365.1 uncultured Actinomycetota bacterium | reverse complement strand
CCCGTGGCCCAGTCGACAGTATGCCGATAGCGGTAAGAGCGCTTATCCCATACTATCTCTGTAAGCCAGCCTGGCCGCCAGGCTAGTCGACCGCCTGGGAGTGCGTCGCCGATAGTTCTGGCTAGGGTCGGGCAGCGACGTAGGGAAGGCAAGCGACACCCGTCGGGCCCTATAAGCGTGGGAGCAACTCAATACCGACTTCAGCCCGATCTTGGAGAGCAGTAAACAAGTTGCGGAGGGCGCGAGGTGCGAGCACGACGTCAGGGTTGACTATTAGTAGCGCGCTGCATTCACCGACGTCCTCTCGACCGACATTTATTCCGCCTGCGTAGCCGAGATTAGAACCGGTCTCGATGCAAATTACATCAGGCCAGCCATGAACAGTACTCACTGTTGCATCAGGCAGATCCGTTATCTACAACTATGATCCGCATGGTGAGGCCATCCGCAGCCGCAGGAAGAGATTGTAGCAAACCAGCGATGTCCTGTACGCTATTGTAGGTTACAACCACAACGGCACAGTCGACTCGCCCGGTGCGGGTTAGACATGATGGCGCTTTTCCGATAGGGTCCGAAACCAGCCCAGCGTTATCTATAAGTTGCTTGTAAGAGTCCACGTTTTTCCAGGTTGCCTAGTTGACGCCAAAGAGAGCGTTAAATCTGCCACGAGAATTGCTGCGATCTCAAGCCGTGCACAGACCCTGCCCCTCATGGTGTGGAAAGTATTTGAAAGATTTGCCTCGCGCGACTGCTCCAAGAGTGTTTTGATCTAACAAGGGTGCCAGCTTGCTCTACAGCATCCCAGGCCCGGGCATCGCCTATATCTCTATCAAGCTTCTCAGCAAGGTCAGAGCCATCCGCTCTGACCTCGCACAGTGCTTTTCGGGGTACCAGATCTTTTCGAATTCCCCGCTTTTCGGACACACACCTAGTAGTCGTGCGCCGGCCGCTAGTCCCTCAAAGTAGCGCATGACAAGTGGGCTAAAGCCACCCGTGCGAGAAGGGTTATCGATGTCGGGCGGCGTTACAACAAAATATTTACAGCGCCCCACGAGTGCTCCCAGCTGACGCGGATTGGCAAATTCGCCGGGCCTGATCGTATACCGGTATACTAGTTGCCGTTCGGCGCAGTAGCGGATTAAAGCTTAGTGCAGCTCCGGGGAACGACGCCCCATCCAGTACGCGAAGATGTCTCGTTCTGCGTGACAACTGCGAAAGACTTCCGTGTCGACCCCGAAGGGCAGCCATACAAAGTTGCCTCTCGGGAATAGACGAGTAAGCTCTTCATAGGCTTCACGGAATGCCACAAAGCATGGGCTAAGTCTCTGTGCCACTGCAAGGTAGCCAATCTTGGTGAGGGCTGGCCGCCAAGCGTCGACTACGAATGCCGATCGCCGGATCGTGAGCCGGGTAGCTGTGAGTGCCCAAATTGGTATTTCGGGCCGGGAGCTGCCTTGCATCCAAAACGTAGTGTCACATCGCCGGAATGCGCGCACTACCGTACACCACTCGTCGGCCGAGCGCCAATTCATCATAGGCGGCTGAATGAGTTGACCACCTGGGCATGCAGCGAGCGGTCTTAGCAGTGGCGGCCGAGAGCAGTCCAGTTCGTCCAAGGCTGGAGTTGTACGTTCGACAAGGCAGCAAGACGCATGTTGGGCTCCGACTTATAACTAGCTAATGGCCATCAGTCATCCGACGCGGGAGAGACCAAGCAGTCTTGATATCGGATCTGGAGCAGTTCGAATCTTTCTGCCCGCAAGTCCGGTCTACATTGGAGTAGGGTGCGCCGGGGAATCTTCATTCTCATCCGCAAGGGGTTAACAGATGGACAGGTATCAGTGGGGTGAGCATACTGGATCACATTGGGCGTTCCCGTCCTTTATTGTATCGCCGCTTATTCAAGGCGTGCTTGTAGGAGGCCAATAGCTTTGGAACTTGCAGCTCCCAGCTAAGCTCATTTTCCAGGCGCTCTTTGCCAAGTTGGCCCATCCAAGCGCACGTCTCAGCATCATCCACTAGTTGCATGATGCATTCGGCTAGTGACTTCGCATCGTTGCGCTTGGCGTACAGGCTGGCGTCACCTGCCGAAACCTTGCCCTCGTGTAGGTCGAATTGGACGATCGGCTTGCCTAGCGCCATATACTCCAGCACTTTGTTCATCGTCGAGATTTCATTCATCGCATTGGCCTCGTCTGGGTTGACGCAGACGTCTGAGGATGCGAGTACTGCACCGAGATCTTGGTCGGGCAGTCGGCCGGTGAACAAGACTTGATCCTCGATGCGTAGCTGGCGAACGCGTTCTCTCAGCCTTGGCAATTCGGGGCCGGAGCCGACCAACACGAATTGGATATCCTGGCGATGCCACTCATCAATGATGACTTGTGCCGCATCGACAAGGTAATCGAGGCCATCCTGAAGACCCATGACTCCGACGTAGGCCACCAGGTGCTTGCGCCCGAATAGCCATTTCTCGTTCGGCTGGGCGCTTGCGAAGCGGCTGCTATCTGGCGCGGACCGTACCACAAAGACGTCGTCAGAAGACATTCTGCCACGACTGAGTGCGATGTCGCGGTAGCTCTCATTGGTTTCGATCGATACATCGCAGGCGCGGTACGTAAGGCGTTCAAAGAGTCTTGTGAGTCGGACTTGAACGCTGCTGGCTCTGTGCCCTTTCGCCATCATCAGCTCAGGACACGCGTCATGATGATCATAGATAAGACGCGATCCGAGCGCCATCAGTGGCAAGGCTACGAGGAAGAGCAGGTCTGGTGGATTGCATATGTGGGTAACTTCGATTCGGTGGCGAAGGCGGATCCTAAGTGCGAGATACAGCTGGGAGAGTATCGCTATACTGTACTCGACAAATAGGCTGCGGACCTCCGTGCTTCCGGCCCGGGCCGGTAACGGTAGATCCTGATCCCGTCAATCGTTTCGCGACGGAGCGGACACTCCGCTGTTCGCGGGCATACGATATGTACATCGTAGCCTGCATTTGTGAAGGCGAGCCCCTCCTGCCATACCCGTCGATCGAAGGGTACGGGAAGGTTCTGGACCATGATCAAGACCTGGGGCCGCTCTTTGTGAACCGCCCGCCCACTCGACATGGCACTCCTATCTCGGCATCTTGGATGGCGGGCATGACCGCCCGGAGAGGAGCCTGGCTGTTGCCAGACCGAGACCTAGGTCCGTTGGCTTCTTGCTCGTATCCCTAGTCGGCCGCCTCCGAGACGGCGCATGGCCGATCGGGCCATCAGGCCGATCGCGAACGGGAGATCATCGCGCAGGTATCTGCCAGTGAGGCGACGCGGCTCCAACAGCATCCTGTGGATCCACTCCAATCCCATTCGTTGCATTGTTGGAGATGCGCGGATGAAGACACCTGCGGCCATCGGTATGCCAGCGCCGCAAGCGAGGAACCAGGCGTCAGGCAGTGCTCGCCGTAGAAGCTGAATCAGCTGTTCTTGCCTGGGGAAGCCCAACACGACGCAAACGAGATTGGGAGCAGCGGTCGTGACCGTGGAGATTGCCCGGACGCTGGCGTCAGATCCGGAATGCATGGGCACCCGCCGATGGGTTGCTGTCTGCGGCCGTCTCGGTGCGGCTGCTGTTGTCGCGCAGCCAGGCCGAGTAGCCGCTATGTGCGGTCACCCGTCGCGCCCTACGCCGCGCCAGCATGGCAACCGCCAGAAACAGCACTGCGCGTGGTGCGAGACGAGGGTTGCGGCAGGCGATTCGCAGAAGATCGGCGGGCCGGGTTCGGGCGGTCGAGCTGGGCGCATCCTCGGCTTGCTCGATCTGGTCCACGCCCATCGCGACTCGCGTACGGCTCCGCAGCAAGTCGGCGAAAGCGCGCGGCGGATGAACGATGACATGGGCGTCCGGCACGATCACGCGCTCTGCCTGCGAGAACGCAAGCGATGCCGCGAGGTCGTCAGCAAGCAGCGGTGGCAAGTGGGCGATCCGCTGGTAGCCTGCAGCGCTCACACCGACAACGCCCCGTCCGAATAGCCCCCGCTGCACCTCGGGGAGCCGCGCCCATATGTCGTAGTACCAGCGGACCAGCCAAGACCGTCCTGCCATGGCATGCGTACGCTCGGGCGCCGCGCCCAGCACGCCAGGTCGGCCGAGCGCTTCAGCGAGCGCGCGGGCATCCTTGGCTGCGAACTCGACATCAGCGTCGACGTACAGCCGCGGGAAACCCCTGGCTGCGCGATTCCCCGCCGCCAGGGCCTCGCGTTTGGACGCGACAGGAATGGAGAGCACGCGAACGACAGGTCCGAAGGTTTTTGCCACTTTGACGGTATTGTCCGTGCAGCCGTTAGCCACAACGATGATGTCTAGATCGCATGCTTCCGCCGAGGGTACAAGCTGACCCAAAAGGCGCTCTAAGACCTATTCTTCGTTGTGAGCTGGTATGACAATACTGACCATGGTCTAGGAGTATGCCGGGCCGGAGCAGATGGTATTGGCGTATCTCAAAAATAAATTACTTCTCGCACGTCAGATACATGATCACTGATCATGATCGTAGTAGCTCGAACGGGTATGAATATTATCTCAATATCTGTCTGATCTCTAATATGCCCAAACTGGGCGATCCATATCGATTGGCTCTTCCAGCGCCTAGGTGCGTGCAGCCACATTAGACTCTGGCGAAGGCGGGGTCGCGCCAACGGATGCAAGTAAACCGGTGCTCTTCACAGCGCGTCTTCAGTTGTGCTTCTTGCGCTTCAATTATCGGTATACAAGGCCCGGATTGGGACAAGGGGGAACTGTGTCCGCAGCTGGTTCCGTTCTAGTAACCGATCGCAGTTCGCGGTTGGCTGCCCGGGAGCCGGCAGCCTGGACGAGAACCTACCTTCGTTGCGTCGGCTCTCACCGATGCTGTATGTGCCCTGTTAGCGGGCTTGCTGGCGATCGAGGTTCGCTTCGTAGGCCAGGGTTACCTTCCGGTTTCCTACCTTGCGTTCACGGTTGCCCTGCCTGCCTTGTGGGCGGCTCGGTGGCCCTGGCGGGAGGTTATGAGGCCCGCTTCATCGGAGTGGGCTCTGATGAGTTCCGCAGGGTGATGAATGCGGCGGTGAGCCTTGACGGCTTGCGTGGCCGTTGCCTCCTACGCGCTTAAGGCTGATTTCGCTCGCGGTTATGTCCTGATCGCCCTACCTTGCCTGGCAATCTTCGACCTGGCGGCTAGGTACGGCCTTGCGCAAGCGCCTGCACCGGCGGCGGAGCCAGGGTTCCTGCATGCAGCGCGTTGTGGCTGTTGGCCATCCGCAAGCTGTCGCCGACTTGGTGGCCGTGCTGCGCCGAGATAAGTTCAATGGCCTGCATGTGGTGGCCGCCTGCCTGGCAGGAAGAGTCGGGCTAGATGAGATCGCGGAAGTCCCGGTTCTGGGGGGACTTGGCAGCGTATCGACGGCCGTAGAGCAGTTCGGCGCAGATACCGTTGCCGTGCTGGCTTGCCCGGAGATGAACGGCATCCGGTTGCGCGAGCTGGCGTGGCAACTGGAGGAGACCGGAACTGATCTGTGCGTCGCACCGGCCCTGACTCGACGTCGCAGGCCCGCGCACGACGATTCGCCCAGTCGCCGGGCTGCCTTTGCTGCACGTAGACCATCCGGAGCTTGCCGGAGGTAAGCAAGTCATAAAGGCGCTGTTCGACAGGACAGCTGCGGCCTTGGCGCTGATCTTGCTAGCGCCCTTGTTCGCAGTCATCGCTGTGATCATCCGCCTGGATGATCGAGGGCCGGTGTTTTTCGGCAGACCAGGATCGGCCTTGATGGCCAGCCGTTCGAGCTGTACAAGTTCCGGACCATGGTTGTGGATGCCGAACAGCGAAAGGCGGAGCTTGAAGCACTCAATGAGGGATCTGGGGTGCTCTTCAAGATGCGCAGGGATCCACGAGTTACGAAGGCTGGGTTCTGGTTGCGCCGTTGGTCCCTGGATGAGCTGCCGCAGCTACTCAACGTGCTCAGCGGCGACATGTCCCTGGTAGGCCCGAGGCCAGCCTTGCCGAACGAGGTCGCGCGCTACGGAGACCACATGCGGCGCAGGCTGGTGGTCAAGCCGGGCATCACCGGCCTGTGGCAAGTCAGCGGGAGATCCGGCCTGGCGTGGGAGGAGGCGTTCAGGCTAGACCTTCGCTACGTGGATAACTGGTCGCTCGCGCTTGACCTGCAGATCCTCTGGAAAACCTGGTCAGCCGTGATCAGCGGGTCCGGCGCCTACTAGCGCCGATGCGCTCCCTGCCTTTAGGCACGGTGTATGCGCGCTAGCTGAGGGTGGAGTCGATCACGATCGGGTGGCCGCTGCTGTGGAAGAAGATGCCGGGGTAGCCGGCCGTGAAGAATTCCCCGCTCGGGTTGTTGTGCAGCGTGGAGTCCTTGATGGTCAGCGTGCCCACGTTGTTGTCGACCACGAAGAAGATGCCGCCGCCGCCCTCGCGGGCGCTGTTGCCGCGGATGACAGTGCCCTCGATGAGGACGTTGTAGTTGTCGCCGTCGGTGTAGATGGCGCCGCCGCTGCCGCCGCCCGGCGTGCCGGACTGGGCCGGGTTGGCCCCGAACCCGATCGCCCGGTTGTTGATCATGAGGCTGTTGAACACGTCCCAGTTGACGTCGATGCTGCTCAGCGCGCCGCCGTTGGAGCACACGCCGCCGCGGAACGTGTCGCTGGTGATGTAGACGGGGCGGTTGCGCCACTGGGCCAGGGCGCGGATCGCCGCACCGCCGAGATCCGGGCCGGTCCTGAAGCAGCGGTTGGCGATGAACCGGGAGTTGACCACCTTGAACTGGCCGCCCTCGGCGTAGATGGCGCCGCCGCCGTAGAACGAGGTCGCGGTCTGCCGGACCGCGGAGTACCCGTCCTCGAAGGTCAGGTTCTGCACGATGAGCTGCGGCCACTCCTGGTTGAAGCAGTCGTCGGTGGTCCAGATCTGCTTCTTGTCGCAGGTGTTCATGTACAGGATCTGGTGCTTGCCGCCGCCGCTGAGGGTGACCAGGCCGCCGCCGTCCAGTACGACCCGATGGCTGGTGTTCACGACCTTCGCGGTCGCCCTCATCGTGATGGTCACCGGCTTCGGGCCGCAGTTGAACGTGATCACGCCGCCCTTGGCCACGGCCCGCACCACCGCGGCCGACGTGCAGCTCGCGGGCGTCCCGCGGCCGATGACGTGATTCGGGTGGCTGGTGTTAACCGCGCGGGCCGCGCGCGGCACGAACGCGTGGCCATCCGGGTTGCCAGCAGCGGGCAGCGCCTCTGGGTCTGGCTGGCTC
Source organism: uncultured Actinomycetota bacterium (assembly GCA_963729365.1). Lineage (GTDB taxonomy): Bacteria > Actinomycetota > Actinomycetes > Streptosporangiales > Streptosporangiaceae > JASHPR01. Next base: position 169,304 of record CAVSNQ010000020.1, on the reverse strand, counting down.
GCGAGCTTGGCCGGGCTGGCCGTGACCTGCGCGGTCTTCGCTGGGGCAGTCTTCGTCGTGGAACTCGACGCGGTGAGCGATGCACTACGCGGCGCCGCGGCGGTCGCGCAGGCCGTCAGCCCAACACCTGCCACGAACACGGTCACTGCCACAGCGGAACCACGAATGAGGCGCATGGGGCCAAATGCTAACGTCGCCGCTAACGACCACGTTGTCATCTTCGCCCCATTGCTTGCCGAGGCAAGCTAGGCCGAGGAGGTCGGTGTCGGGTCCGGGGCCGGGTCCGGCGTCGGGGTCGGGGTCGGTGACGGCGGTTCCGGTGACGGCGATGGCGATTTCGCAGGCGGCGGCGAGGAGTGGGACGGCGCGGGCCGCGGTGAACTCGGCTTCGGCGAGGGCGATGACGACGGGGCCGGGGCCGGGGGGTTGCCCTGCTGGGGCGAGGGCGAGCTGCTGGGGGCTCCCGTGGCGGGGCTCGCGGACGAGGAGTGCTTCCCCGGTGACGGGGTGTCCCCGGACACGTCGGTGTTGCCGGGCTGCGTGGACGTGGGCGACGGGCTGTGCGTTCTGGCCGTCGGCTGCAATCCGCTCTGGGCGTCGGAATGCTCGTCCATGAGAACTGCCCCCGCGCCGAGCAGCACGACGGCCGCCGCGGCGGCGCCCGCGGTGACCACGTACGTGCGCCGCCGCCGGGCTGCCCGCGGACTGGCCCGCCCCGGGAAGCCGTCAGGGCCGAAGGGCCCCAGCCGCAGGATGACCTCGGCGCGGTAGGCCTCCACATCCGCGGACTGCTTGGACAGAAGCCATAGCAGCCGCTTACGCTCATCGGCCGCGAGCGTGGCCGCGGGCAGCAGCCCGAGGACCACCGCCGAACCCGGGTTGAGCCGTTCCCGCTTGGTGCAGACCGCGCAGCGCGGGGTGTGCTCCTTCATCCACCGCGGCGAGACCCGGGTCAGGTCACCGTTCAGGCTGCTCAGATAGCCAGCCGCGGTCTCGCAGTACCATGACCGCCCGCGGCAGTCCGCGAGCAGCAGGTCCCACCATGCCTCGAACCGGGCGCCGCTGCTCTGCGCCAGCGTGTGCGCCTGGTCGCGCGGCACGCCGAGCACGTCCGCGAGCTCCGCGGTGTCCAGTCCGTGCCGGATGCTGAGTTCCGCGACCTCGCTATCCCGGGGGCTCATCTCGGCCAGCGCCTCCCAGGCGGCCGACAGCAGGTCAGACCGCCAGGCGGTGCCGCCGAGCCGGTCCCAGTCCCGGTCGCTGATCTCGTCGAGATAGGCCGGCTTGGCTCCGGCCCGCAGCCGTTGCCGGCAGCCACGGCGGGCGATGGCGAACAGCCATGCTCGCAGCCGGGCCGGATTGCGCAGCAGCGAAGCCTTGGCCGCGGCGGTGATGAAGGTAGCCTCCACGACGTCGGCCGCATCGGCCACGTCGCCAAGCTGGGACTGGCAGTAGTCGTAGAGCTCTTGTCCGTGCCTGTCGAAGGCTGCGCCGACCGCCCCAAGATCGCCTTGGGCGATCGCCGCCGCTATCGGACCATCCCGCACAGGCACACACGATAGAGGCTTACTTGCCGCACAGTGCGGAGATGACACGATAACGACCTGCGGCAACGCTGGCATCCCGGTATGCCGGACGTGCCACCGCTAAGCGGCCCCCTCGCCTTATAGCCACGCTGAGGTCATAATTGGGGCACTAGGCGGATTTGCAGCCCGGCCGGATGCCGGGATATCGGCCGAATTAGGAGAGATTACTCCGGCATGATGCCGGATTGCGGCCGACTGAGTTCTGTGGGGGGACTTGATGGTGCCGGTGGTCGGTGTTGAAGACGGCAGGATGCGGTCATCGTGACCAGGCCGGCTGACCCGCCTGGTCCGGAGCCTCAGCCGGCGACCGAGGTCGTGCCGCCTCAAGCCACAACCGAGGTCATGCCGCCGCAGCCCGTGACCGAGGTCGTTCCGCCCCCGTCGCCGACGGAGGTTGCGGCCCATCAGCTGCCAACGCAGGTGGTGCCCCAACATCCGCCGACGGAAGTCGCGTCCCCCGGCCCGGCAGTGCAGGCTGCTCCGGCTCCCGAGCCGACGGTGGCCGCGGCACCTGGGCAGGCGGCCGGGCCGGGTCAGCAGGTCGGGTCACCCGCGCTGCTCCCGCCGCCGGCCGACGCCATGCCGCCGGTCCCGGTGGCCGGCATCGTCAGGTACGGCCCGGGGGTCCCGGTCGTGCTGCCGGTCAGCCAGGGCGGGCGGACCGCCGAGCATGTCTGGCGCGGCAGCCAGCCGCCCGCGCCGCCGCCCCGCTCCGCCCGGCTGCGCCGGCTGGCCGGCTGGGCGCTCACCGTGATCTTGCTCGTCGCATCCGGCGTCGTGCTGTTCCTGCGCTTCTACCACCCGCCGTTCCAGGTGACCGGCGCCGCGATCACCCAGCACACGCTGACCGGATGCCGCGTTGACGTGACCGGACGGGTCACCACCAACGGCGCCGCCGGGACCGTCACCTACCGGTGGCTGTTCGAGCCCGCCGGGCAGCAGGCCACAACGCTGAGCCAGTCGGTCACCAGCGGGCAGCACGCCGTGGACCTGACCGTCGCGGTGGAAGGCAGCGGCCAGGGCACCGCGTCCCAGACCGCGATCCTGCAAGTCCTCAGCCCGGATCGGCGGACCGCGTCGACTCACGTCGCCCTCAGCTGCTGAATGAAGTCCCGCCGCCAGCGCGGCCGCTAATTCCCGCGCCGACATGGAATGGAACCGTGCCTGATGAGCCAGGCCGACGCTGACCAGAGGGGGATCCCGATGTCCGAGTGGACTGTTCCCGGATACACCCAGCTCAAGGAACTCGGCTCTGGCGGGTTCGGCAGGGTCGTGCTCGCCCGGCACCACGCCGCAGGTGTGCTGGTCGCCATCAAGTACCTGCACGCCGACCTGCTGGGCGACGCGATGTTCGCCGAGATGTTCCGGGGCGAGGCCGCGGCGCTGGCCTCGATCGAGGACGCGAACGTGGTCCGGCTGTATGAGTACGTCGAGTCCCCCTCGGGGGCGGCGATCGTGATGGAACTAGTCGAGGGGGTTTCGCTGCGCGAGATCCTGGCTCACCAGGGCGCGACCACGGCCGAGGCGGCCCTGGTGGTGTTGCAGGGTTCGCTGCTGGGCCTGGCCGCCGCGCATCAGCGCGGGGTGGTGCACCGCGACTACAAGCCGGAGAACGTGCTGGTCGACGGCGAGGGCGCGAGCAAGCTGACCGACTTCGGCCTGGCCGCCCGCACCGGCGACCGGCCCATCCCCGCGGGCACCCTGAGGTATGTCGCGCCCGAGCAGATCGCCGGCGCTCCCGCGAGCCCGGCCGGGGATGTCTACGCGGCCACGGCCACGTTCTACGAGTGCCTCACCGGCCACCCGCCGTTCAGCGGCGAGCCGGACGACCTGCTCCGCCAGCACAACACCGAGCCCGTGCCGCTGGAACCGCTGCCCGAAGCGCTGCGGCCGCTGGTCGCCACGGGGATGGCCAAGGACCCTAAGTCGCGGCCCGCGGACGCGGCCAGCCTGGTCACCGAGCTCAAGACCATCGCATCCCGCGCCTATGGCCAGGACTGGGAGCGGCGCGGCCGGTCGCACCTGGGCGAGGCCGCGCTGCTGCTCGCGGCGCTCTGGCCGATCGGCGCCCCGCCCGCGCAGCAAGGCACGGCGGTGGACCGGGTCCAGCTCCACCAGCAGCGGCCACGCCTGCGCCCGCGCCGGCTCTGCGCCTGCGCCCGCTGCCGGCCGCCATCGCGGTCGCTGTCGGGATCGCGGTCGTGGCGGCGGGCACGGCCCTGGCCGCCCCCGCTTCGCAGAACCAGGGGACCGGCGGAACCGGAACCGGGAATCCCCCGCCGGTGACGGTGCACCCGGTCACGCTCCAGCCGGCGCCATCCGGATCGCCCGCGCCGTCGCCCGGCGCCCCGAGTGTCCCGGGCGTTCCCACTCCGAGCGTCCAGGCCAGCGTTTCCTCCGCCTTGGCGCCGCTGGCCGGCGATGTCTTCGTGAAGTACCAGGGCGGCGCGGATGCGACTGCCCAGGTCACCGGCCAGGTCGCCGACGCGGTCAGCGGCGAGGTCGCCGTGCTGTACGCGCAGCAGTTCCCCTTCACCAGCCCGCCCGGTCCAGCCGGCTCGCTCGCCCTCATCCCGGGCGGGACGAACCAGCTCACATACCGGGTGACGCCGACGCTAGCCACCCGCTACACGGTCGAGGTGTTCCGCAACAGCACCGCGACGGCCCCGCTCGCGAGCTCGGCCACCAGCACCATCTACGTCACCATGAACCAGCCCGGCGAAAAGACGACGGACTGCGCAGGCTCGGAGTGCCGTGAGACCGAAACGGTGACCGTTCAAGTCCCAGCCTCGGCGCTGAGCACTCAGATGTCTGAGCCGGTGTACACGTACTTCGCCATCAACTACTCGGCGTCCGGCACCGCCGCGACGCCAGAGACGCTGCAGCTGGGAGCCGGTGATCCCGTCGTCAGCGCCCCGCAGCAGATCTCCGCTGACGAATACCAGTTCAGCCTGACTTTCTCGTTCCCGACCAACAATGAGGACTATCAAGCTGAGTGGCGGCACTGCACGAAGAGCATGGAGGCGGAGGACGGGATCGGGCTTCCGGGCAGCGGCAGTAATGGCTGCGGCAGCCAGACCATCCAGGACTCAGCGACCTACATCGGCTAGTCCTTCCAGTAAGGCCGAGCGGGCGTTACCAGCGGCCGCGGTGGTCGGGCACCAGGAGGACGAGCGGCAGGGAGCAGACCATGATCGCGGCGAAGGCCAGGAAGACGTGCGCCTGCGCGATGCCGGGATCGGCGCTGCGGGCCACGATGGCCGCGGTGATGGAGACGGCCGTGATGGAGCCGGACTGCCGGAACATGCCGCGGAGGCCGGCCACCGCCGCCGCGTGATCCGGCGCGAGCTGCAGCGTCGCGTTGTTGGATGACGGCGTCGAGATGCCCATCCCGATCCCGCATATCCCGGCGGCCAGCGCCAGCCAGGCATAGGGCGAGAGGGCGTGCGGGCTGGCGGCCGTGGCGACGAGCCCGCAGGCGGTCAGGACGAAGCCCGCGGCCATCGGCCACCGGTAGCCCGTCCGGCGCAGCAGGTAGACGGCCAGCCCGGCGGTCGTGATCATCCCCACGGCCCGGGCGGTCAGCAGCGTCCCGGCGGCCAGCGGCCGGAGGCCGTAGCGGTCCTGCGCGTACAGCGGCACGAGCGGGGCGAAGCCCAGCACCGCGCTGCCGTACAGGAAGTTCAGCAGGTTCATGACGCCGAAGCCCGGGCCGGTCAGGAAGCGCATCGAGATGAACGGCGACCGGGCCCGGGCCGAGTGCCGCACGAACACGACGCCCGCGATGACGGCCACGCACTCCGGGACAAGGAACTCCGGACTGGCCGCGGAGCTGTGGCCGCCGCCGAGGTAGGCGATGCCCAGCATGGCGGACAGCAGCGTGATGCCCATCAGCACCACCCCCCGGATGTCGAGATGGCGGTCGGGGCGGCGGGCAATCTCGGGGATGAACACGGCGCCCAGGGTCAGCAGGACGATCCCGAGGGGGACGTTCACCAGGAAGATCCCCCGCCAGGACCAGTACGTGACGAACACGCCGCCCAGGATCGGCCCGATGATGCCGCCGATCGGGAAGATGCTGGAGAACAGGCCGATCGCGCGGTCGCGCTCGGCGCCGAACATTTCCGACACGATCCCGGTAGCCGTGGGCATGAAGGCGCCGCCGCCGATCGCCTGGACCGCGCGCAGCACGATGAGCAGGTAGATGTCGTTGGCGAACCCGCAGCACAGCGAGGCGGCGGTGAACAGGACCGCCGCGCCCAGGAAGATCTGCTTGCGCCCGTACTGGTCGCCGATCTTCCCCGCCAGGGGCATGACCAGGATCTGGCCGAGGGAGTAGATGGTGATGGTCCAGCTGCTCCAGTTGATCGTGGTGTGCAGGTCACGCTGAATCGAGGGCAGCGCCGTTGCCACAATGGTCTGGTCGACGGAGGACATGAGGAGGGCGAGCGATACCACGGCGAAGACGACGAACCGCCCGTGCACCGGCACGGCCGCGACGTATTCACGACCGCTGTCAGCTCGTGCCACCTGTTCAGCCACTAAGTTAATGACACTACACTGCTTGCCGGCAGGCAACTACCCGGTAACGCCAGAACGCCAAGGAGCGGCCATGGACGACGACGGCGCGATCCGCCTCCGCCGGGTCGTCAGCAAGCTCGCCCGGCAGCTCAATACGTCCTCGACGGAAGCCGGCCTGACGCCGTCGCAGGCCTCGGTGCTCGGGCTCATCGTGGGGCGCGGGCCGCTGAGCCTGGCCGAGCTCGGTGAGCTCGAGGGGGTGAACCCGACCATGCTGTCCCGCATGATCAGCAGGCTGCACGCGATGGGCTTCATCGACCGGATCCCCGATCCGGCCGACCTGCGCAGCGCGTCGGTGGTCAGCACGCCCGCGGGCGAGCGGGTCGATCAGCAGATCAAGGCGCGCCGCGCGGCCGCCGTCGCGCAGTGCATGGAACTGCTCACGGCCGAGCAGGTGTCGGCGCTGACCGAGGCGCTCCCGGCTCTCGAGGCGCTCGCCGAGGCGATGCGGCTCGCCTCCCCGGACGAGGCCCGGCCGGCAGCGGCCGACTCCCGGTAGCCCGGGCCGCGTCACCAGCGCCCGCGGCCGCGCGGGGCCAGCCGGCCCGGCCTGCCTAGCCGGGCGGCTTGATGGCGCGGGTGGCGATGTAGCCGGGCATGTACCGGGCCGTGGCGTCGGCGTGGTGCGGTGCCTCGGCCAGGTGGGTCAGGATGAAACCCGCGGCCAGCTGGCCGCCGATCTGGTCGGTCAGCGAGTGGCTGTACTCGATCGGGCCGTCTCCGTAGATGCGCAGGCGCTCGGCGGCGGTGAGGTCGAGGGTGCTGAACGGGAGGCGGTGGCTCACGACCAGCTCCTCTCGCTCGTCGAGCGAAGCCTCGTCGAAGATGAACAGGTCAGGGTTCACGAACCCGGTCAGCAGGATGGCCCCCGGGCGCAGCACGCGGAAGGCCTCATGCCAGACCGGCGCGAGGTCCGGGCAGAACACGCTCGACACCGGGTTGAAGACGAGATCGAAGCTCGCGCCGGGGAAGGCGCTCAGGTCCCGCATGTCGCCGAGCACGGTGCGCAGGGCCAGGCCCTCACGCGCCGCCACCTCCTCGTCCCGGGCGAGCTGGGCCGGCGAGTTGTCGAAGACGGTCACGTCGGCACCGGCCGCGGCCAGCACCGGCCCCTGCTGCCCGCCGCCGGACGCGAGGCAGAGCACGGCGGCGCCGGCCAGCCCGGCCGGGAACCACTCGCGGGGCGCGGGCTCATAGCCGATCAGCACCACCGACCAGTCGCCGGCCCGCGCGCGGGCGATGACATCGGGCCCGACCGGCCGGGTCCACTCGTTGTCGTTGGCCACCTCGCGGTCCCAGGCGGCGCGGTTGTGGGCGACGGGATCAAACCTCTCGGTCACAGCACTGCAGCGTAGTGTTCCGGCCGGCGGGCCAGGGGATCATGGCCGGGCCACGCCTGCCGGGAGGCGTTGCGTAACAGGCGGTCCAGGGCAGTACCGCCGGCGGCCCGGATTACCTGGCCGGGTTCAGCCCGGCGACGGGGTGACCGCGAAGAGCTGCCATGGCCCGGGGATCGCGCCGAGTTCGTGGGTACCGCGGTCGGCGAACGAGACTCCCGATCCGACGACCAGGTCCTTGACGGTCCGGGAGACGAGGATCTCGGCGAGCTGGGCATGGGCGGTGACGCGGCGGACGATATCAACGGAGATTCCGCCGATCTCGTCGCCGGCCAGGTCTACTTCCCCCGTGTGGATCCCGACGCGGAGCTGGATTCCGTGTGCGGCAGCGTCGGCGCGGATGGCGGCTGCGGACTGAATGGCCTGCCCGGGCGCGTCGAAGGTGGCGAGGATGCTGTGGGCGGTGCTCTCGCGCAGGCGGCCCCGATGAGAGCGCACTCGCTGGCTGATCGCGGCACTATGGGCATCCAGCTGGCCTGGCCTGCGGGAGGTCGCTGGCCCGGCCTGGGTGTGCTGCGCTGTCGGCCGCCTCGGCGAGCAGGATCGTGGCGAGCACGCGTTCGGGATCGCGGCGATGCGACGCATCGGTGAGGAAGTCCTCGATCTCGTCGAACAGCCGGTCGCTGTCTCCGCTGCCGGCGAACCGCAGGGCGTGGTCCCCGGGCTGCTCGAAATAGCGGGCGCCGGCGATATGAGATGCGAGGTAGCGTCCGTGGCATGGGGGGGTCATGATGTCGTCCAGGCGCTGTATCACGAGCGTCGGCACGTGAATCACGGGCAGTACCGCGCGGACGTCGATCTCGCGGACCATCCGGACGATCCGCAGAAACGCGCTGGGGCTGACGGCCATCCGCTCAAAGCGCGCGAACATCTGCCGCGCCTGCGGTGAGCTCGCGCGGCTCGGGAGGAACCAGTCGATGGTTGCGCCTTGTCCCCACCGGTGTGCGGCGATCTTCTCCAGGGAATCGAGCATCTCATCTGATCCTCGTCCGCACGGGTAATCGGGCGCCCGGCGATAGCAGGCGGTCCCCGCGCCGAGGATCAGGGAGCTGACCCGCTCCGGGTACGTGGCCGCGAACAGGATGCTCATCGGCGCGCCCTCGGAGTAGCCGAACAGGACGGCTTCGGCTGAGGCGGCAGCGCGCATCACGGCCCGGACATCATCCATGCGCTCTTCCAGCGGTGAGTAGGCCGGCGCCCGGTCCGACAGCCCCGTGTCACGCTTGTCGAACAGGATCAGGCGGCCGAATGTCGCGAGGCGGTGAAAGAACTCGGCGGTCTCGGGGTCTTCCCACAGCAGATCGAGGTGGCTCATCGCCCCCGGCACGAACACGATGTCGCGCTCGCCCCGTCCGAGGACCTGATAGGCGATGTGGACGCCGCCATTCTCGACGTAGTGCGTCTCAGGCCGGGCCTGGCCGTCGCCTTCGGCGTGCCGGGCGGGCCGGTAGTCAAGGCTGGCGTCCTGGCGCAGGATGCGAGCTTCGAGCTCGCGCAGCTCCGGGCCCGGCTCGATACCGAGCTGCCCGGCCAGGATGGTGCGCAGCTCGCGGTAGGCCCGCAGCGCATCGGCCTGCCGCCCGCAGCGGTAAAGCGCCAGCAGGCGCTGGGACCAGAACCGCTCACGCAGCGGATGGTTCGCGGTCAGCGTCTCGAGCTCCGCGGTCATCTCGCCGTGCCGTCCGCTGTCGAGCAGCGCATCCATCCTCAGCTCGACGGCACCGAGCCGGTTCTCCTCCAGCCGCGTCCGCTCCGCTGCTGCGAACTCAAGATCGCCGAGATCGGCGAGCGCCGGCCCGCGCCACAGGGCCAGGCCCTCGTCGAGGAGCCGGGCGGCCGCCGCCGGGTCGCCGCCCGTCAGCGCATCACGCCCGGCGAGGACGAGCTGCTCGAACTGCAGGACGTCCAGCTCGTCAGCCGTGGCCCGCAACTGATAACCCGGGGGCCGGGTCGCCAGCCGGTCCGCCTCCCCGGCCTGCCGAAGCGCCCGGCGCAGCTCTGCGAGGCGGACCTGCAGGTTGGCCGCGGCCCGCTCCTGGTCAAGGCCGGGCCACAGCTCGGCCGCCAGCCGGTCGGCGGAGACCACCCGGTTGGCGTTGATGAGCAGGATCGCCAGCACCGCGCGGGTCCGGGCGCCGCCCACCGCGAGCGGCCGCCCGCCGTGGGTGACCTGCAAGGGACCAAGGACCTGGAACTTCACTGTGCCCCTTTCGCGCCCGGCGAGCCCTCGCCGCGCGCCGCGGCTGCGGCGCCCCGCGACGGCCCCCTCCGCGCTCGTAAGCCGACGGTAATCGATCGGTAGGCGCCCGGAAATCCGCGGGAGTCACGATTCGTTGCGACCGCACGCATTCCGGGAGGCCACCATGAGCACGATCAATCCGCCCGCCTCGTCCCGCGAGACCAGCGGCCAGACGCGGCCGCAGCCAACCGAGCCCGAACGCGCCGCCGCGGCGGCGATGCTGCCGATGATCTGGGGCATCCACATCTCGCGGGCAGTCTATGTCGCGGCCGAGCTCCGCATCGCTGACCTCCTCGCCGACGGGCCGGTGAGCTCCGCGGAGCTGGCCCGGGCGACCCGCACCCACGAGCCCTCGCTGTACCGCGTGCTGCGCCTGCTCGCCGCGCTGGGCGTGCTCGACATGGTGGAGCCCAGGTCCTTCGGCCTGACCGCACTGGGGGACCGCCTGCGCAGCGACGATGCCGCGTGCGTGCGATCGTGGGCCGTCTTCCTCGAGGCAATCGGTGGTGTCCGTCCCTTTGAGCACATCCTTCACACGGTCAGGACAGGCGAGCCAGGACTCGACGTCGCCCTGGGAATGAAGGTCTTCGACTTCCTCGCGCAGAACCCGCAGAACGCAGCCACCTTCGACGCCGCGATGTCCGAGCGGACCGCGGCCTTCGCTCCCAGCGTCGCCGGCGCCTGCGACTTCTCCCACGCACGTACCGTGGTCGACGTCGGCGGCGGCGACGGGACCCTGCTGGTGGAGATCCTGCGGAGGCACGCGCACCTGCAGGGCATGCTGTTCGAGACCCCGGCCGTCGCCGCCCGGGCCGACGCGGTACTCGACGCGGCCGACCTCGCGGATCGGTGCCAGGTGCTGGCGGGAGACTTCTTCGAGAACCTTCCGGACGGCGCCGACTACTACGTGCTGGCCAACGTCTTGCACGACTGGGGCGACGCGCAGGCGGGGCAAATCCTGCGCAACTGCCGCCTGGCGATGGCCCGGGGCGGCCGGGTGCTGATCGTGGAACGACTGATCCCTGACTCGCCCGGCGATGCCGTTCCGACCCTGCTCAGCGACATCAACATGCTCGTCCTCACCGGTGGGCAAGAACGCACCAACGCCGAATACGGCGATCTCCTGGCCGCCGCAGGCCTCACCATCGGCCAGGTCCACCCGGTTGCATTTCCCTATGGCGTCATCGAGGCCGTCCCGGCGTGACCGCGGGAAGCCACCGGGCCGGCGCGTAGCATCGGCGGTGAGGCCCGGCATGGCGGCCGCGGGTTCCCGCCCGCCCGGCTGCCTGGTCGGCTGGCGAGGCTGTCGCGGAGGTGCCCGTGGAAGATCTCCGGTACAAGATGATCATGGCGCTGAATGCCGCCGACATCGGAAACCCGATCTGCGAGCAGGCGGCGCAGATCTGCGCCGAGATCGCCGAGCAGTACTGTGCGGAACTGCACGTCACCAGGACCGCGCCGGTCATCGCGGCCGGCCAGCGGGCCGCGAGCGGGCCGCTGCCCTCGCGTGCCTGACGCCCGCCGACGGCCCGGCCTGGAGGAGCCACGATGACGCAGACGACGGGACCGCTCGCGCCGACGGTTGATGTGCGCCGTGCCGGTGAGCGGTTCAAGACCAGGCTCTCGTGGCTGGACTCCAAGCATTCGTTCTCGTTCTCCCGGCACTATGACCCGCTCAACACCCACCATGGCCTGCTGCTGGTCAGCAATGATGACGTCGTGAAGCCCGGGACGGGCTTCGAGACGCATCCGCACCAGGACATGGAGATCGTCACCTGGGTCCTGCAGGGCTCGCTGGTGCACCAGGACTCCACCGGGCATGCCGGCATCATCTACCCGGGCCTGGCCCAGCGGATGAGCGCCGGCACGGGGATCCTGCACTCGGAGAAGAACGACTCCTGGCGGCTGCGGGGCGATTCGGAGCACACCGAGCCGGTGCATTTCGTGCAGATGTGGGTCGTGCCGGACGAGGACGGCATCGCCCCTGGCTATGAGCAGCTCGAGATCGACGACGAACTGCTGCGCGGCGGCCTGGTTCCTGTCGCCTCCGGTATGGACAAGCACGACGGCGCATCCGCCATCCGCATCAAGAACAAGTACGCCGCCCTGCATGCTGCCCGCCTGCGAGCCGGCGAGGTTATCGAGCTCCCGGAGGCCCCGTTCCTGCACCTGTTCGTCCCGCGGGGAACAGTCACGCTGGAGGATGCGGGTTCCCTGCAGGAGGGAGACGCGGTGCGGTTCACGGCCACGGGGGGACAGAAGGTCACCGCGACCGAGCCCAGCGAGGTCCTCCTCTGGGAGATGCATGCCACCATCGCCGGCTGGTAGCAAGACGTCCGCCACGGGCCGGGCGGCTGGAATGCGACGGGGTGCTCGCCGGTTGCCGAGGGAGCATGCTCGGATCTCTAGGGGATTCCGCGGGGCTCCCCGGAAGCGGAGCGGATCATGACGGAGGCTTCTGCGTCGCAGCCCCTCACGCGGCGATCGCATTCTCCGGCCACGGCCGAGCAGGTCATGCGGCCAGCGGTGACGACAGTCGAGCCGGGCGACCATGTGGCCGCGGCCGCGTACCTGATGAAGCACGCGGGCGCGACGGCCCTGGTGGTCGTGGACGACGAGCGCGCCATGAACCCGGTCGGCCTCATCACCGACACCGACATTTCCCGGGCGGTGGCCGACGGGAAGGACGTGAATCAGGTCCGGATCAGCGACCTGATGACCACTCGCCTGACTCTTATCAACGCGACGACCAGCATCCATGATGCGGCCGAGGCCATGGTGGCCGGACATTTCCGGCACCTGCCGGTCGTCGGCGACGCGGGAGTGATCGGGATGGTCGCCATCGAGGATGTTTGCGGCGCGCTGCTGGACCCGCCCGCGGGCTGACCTGCAGGCCGGTCACAGATGTTCCGGCACAGCAGAGCCTGCCGAGTCTTCCCAGCGGGCTAGCCGGGAGCGCACAATGAACCGGTGAACGATGCTCAGGGAACAGCGGTGTGCCCGCAATGCGGAAGCGCAGCCGCCGTGCGCTCGATCGAGGAGCTAGCCGCGATGGCCAAGGGGCGGCTAGGCCAGCAGCCGGGGTATCCGGCCGCGCCACAGCCTGGGCCGCCGGGCGGGCCGCAGCCGGGTTGGGCCGCCGAGCCGCAGCCGGGACCGCCGGGCGGGCCGCAGCCGGGTTGGGCCGCCGAGCCGCGGCCCGGCCCGCCGGGCGGGCCGCAGCCAGGGTGGGCCGCTGAGCCGCAGCCGGGGCCGCCGGGCCAGGGCGGCTGGCGAGCCCGCACCGGCCTTCCCGGCAACCTGGGCATGGGCGGCGGCTCGCTCGAAGATGATCTCACCGGTGTAGCCATGAACGCAGCCGCGCGTTTCATCGGCCGTAAGATCGGCCGCCGTGTGCAGGACAAGTTGAGCCAGGCGATGCCGGCTATGGCGGCCAAGCAGGAGGCAATGCTGCGCGAGCAGATAGCGATAGCCGAGCGGCATCCCGATCTGCGCGCCTGCATGACCGATCACGTGGTCTTCCTGGCCGGCGGGAGCCGCGTGCTGCCCATGGCGGGCCTCACCGGACAGCTCACCCTCGAGCAGTCCGATGCTCTGGTGGCCAGGCTGCGAGACGGCTGATCTCAGCCCCTAAGTCGGTCTGGCGCGGCCCGTGCCCGGTGCGCGTTGCTCCCAGTCGGTCTTGGACAGCGCGTATTCCACCTCGCCCTGTTCGGAGCCCTCGATGACGTCGGTTCCCTCGTACCTGAACGTGCGCACGAGGACCAGGCCGGACTTCTCCAGGACGCGCCGGGAGGCCGTATTCACCGTCATCGTGTGAGCGAACACGCGCTCCACGCCGAGGTCGGTGAAGCCCTTGCGGATCAGCGCGCGCGATCCCTCGGTGGCATAGCCCTGGTGCCACGCGGACTTGCGCAGCCGGTAGCCGAGGTCGGCGCCCTTGCCCTCCACCAGCCGGAAATGGAACCAGCCGAGGAACTCCCCGCGGGACCTGGTCTCGGCGGCCCAGGTGCCGAACCCGTCAGTCCGTTCGTAAGAATTGAGGTGGAAGGGGATGATGCTGTCGCGGATCTGCTCCCGGGGTGTCGGCTTGCCGCCGGTGACGTAGCGCATGACCTCCGGATCGCTGTTGAGCTCGAACAGGTTGTCCCCATCCTCCTCGGTGAGCTGGCGTAGCGTCAGGCGGTCAGTTTCCAGGAAGACCCGCATGCCTCCATTGTCCATCGGGCCGCGCGCTGCCGCTGTCCGCCTGATCCTGCCCCCGCTGCCCGGCGCCCTCCTGCTCCTGCTCTTGCTCCCGCTGCCGGGAGGTGGGCAGTCAGCAGGACACGGGAGCGGCCGGCTTCCCGCTGAGCGAACGGGCCGACAAAACGCCGGAGATGGGCAGCCATACGAGAAGGGCCTACAGCGAGCGCTGGCGCGGGGCGGCGCTGATGGCCAGCCAGGGCGGGCGGCGGCTCGTGCCGTTGTCCAGCGGGGGGGACGAGAACATCACCGGGCTTGCTTCCGCTGCAGCCTTGCCCACCGGTGGCTGCGGAAGTTCCCTGCCGCCATATTCGGGAAGCTATTCTCGGGCAGGCCGGGCCGGGTTGACGTGCCGCGGATCGGGCTTGCCGTCCGCGCTGTGCCCGGGGTCTGATTTACGGGCGTGCCTGCAACTCCGGAACACCTTGCCCGCTGAGCTGGCCGGCTACTGCCTTGCGTCCGGTCATGGCCATGACAAGGGCGAGGAGCGGTCCCGACACCTCGGACCCGCTGCCATGGGACCAGCTGGTGTCGGTTGCGCGGAGCGTCAGGCCGCTGATGCGCCGTTTGGCGCCGATGATGAGGTTCGAGCCGGTGAAGAAGTCCGCCACCTGTACCACGGCATCTGTCGGGTAGGCGTGGTGGATTCCGAGCGGGTTGCGGATGTCCTCGGCGTGGACGATCGTCTCGCCGAGCATGGTGTCCGCGGGGCCGGGCGGGTGCTTGACCGATGTCGTCACCGCCTCGAAGCGGGCCAGGGTGTCAGCGGGGGAGGCACCTGTTTCTGCGGAGATGTCCTTGGCCTGGAGCCTGGAGAGACTGAATCCGGACAGGAGCAGCTTGGGGAAGAATGCTGCCGGCGTGATCTTGGCTGTTGCGGTCATGTGCGCGACGACGTCGCGGACCGTCCATTGGCTGCACAGGGAGGGCACGGACCACTGGTCCTCGTCAAGTTCCTTGAGATCGGCGGCGAGGGCCTTTCGCTCGGCCCAGATCACCGGCCAGATATCCATTTCCCCCTCCCTGCTGTTTCGGGTCGACGCCAGGCGAGTGGCTGGCGAGCGATCGCAACCATATCGCGTGACGGCCAGAGGCGAAGCGCCCGACGTCCGCGATTCACCTCACGGGCTGCTCCTTGGCCCTCGCGCCGCCATGCCGTCGTGGTGCAAAGCCTGGCGGATTGACGTCGGCTGCTGATTATCCTGCGGCGGTTGCCGCTGGCACGGCCGCTACTTCAGGTTGGTCTTGCCGAGCGCCAGGTCACACGCTTGCTCGAGGCTGAGGCCCTTGCCGAGCATGCAGGCACGCTCGAATTCTTCCTCGCCCAGAGCCTGACGAAGCCGCGCCCGGTTGTCGTCCTGGAGCTTTTGGTCGGAA
The DNA here is from genome assembly GCA_963729365.1 of uncultured Actinomycetota bacterium. GTDB lineage: Bacteria > Actinomycetota > Actinomycetes > Streptosporangiales > Streptosporangiaceae > JASHPR01. The sequence goes on along the minus strand of CAVSNQ010000020.1, from coordinate 153,879 downwards.
GGGTGCCGCTCGTAAGCCCTGGCTGGCGCAGCAGCCAGGAGGGCGGCATCGAGGATGTCGTGCGCGCCTGTTATCTGAGCTGCCCGCCGGTAGTCCCCTGCGCTGGTGGCACAGACACCAAGGTGGAAGATCAGGGCCCCGACCAGACGTGGGTCGTGGTGACGACAGGCGGTGAGCGCCTGGCGGTACAGCGCAGCGGCGTGCTCTGGGTCACCTTCAAGGAACGTGACATCGCCGAGGAGGCGCCAGTACTGGGCCAAGAGCCAGGTGGACTGGGTCTCCTCGGCGGCAGCGATCGCCTCCTCGCAATAGGCGCGCGCAGCGGCGAGCTGTCCCTGCGCAAGCGCATCGGACGCGAGCTCGGCGAGCTCGCTGCAGATGAAGAACAGATCCCCCACCTGCCGGTGCTGGTCGAGCGCCTGGAGCATGACCTCCTGGCGGGTGCCGGACGCCGGCGTCAAGTACGCGAGCAGGAAAAGGGCGGTTCCGACCAATCGCGGGTCACCGGTACCGCGCGCAGCCTCGAGCGCTTCCTGGCCGAGGTCTATCGCTTCTGGCTTGCCCAGGAACCCGGCGGCTGCGTAGCGGAGGGTCAGCGCGTCGGCGATGAGCCGCGGGTCCTGCAGGCGCTGGGCCATCTTGAAGGCTTGCTCGGCAAGTTCCGAGCCGGATCTCATTTCAACTTGGCTGTGCATCCCTAGCAGCGATAGCACCAGGTAACCCGTGGTGATCAGGGCGCGTGCCCGCAGGGGGTCCGGCACCGGCTCAGGCCGCTCGAGCGCGGCCCGCAGCTCCGCGATCGGGGCGAGGTGGCCCCGGCTCCAGAGATAGCGGAACAGCGCCACCGCGAACCGGAGGACCTCCTCGGTACCGCTGGGCACAGCTGAGAAGTAGGCGAGCGCCGCCTGCAGGTTGTCCCAGTCGCGGTCGAGCCGCCTGAACCAGTGCCCCTGGCCGCGAGCGGCGAGTTCTGGGGCCGCTTCCTCGGACAGCGTCAAGTAGTACTGCGCGTGCGCCCTCCTAACCTCGGCGGCCTGAACGCTGCCTGTGTTGGCGAGCTGGTCGGCGGCATACTGGCGGATAGTCTCGAGCAGCTTGTAGCGCAGCGAGCCCGAGGAACGCTCAGTGACGACAAGGCTCTTGCCGACAAGTGACGCGAGGACATCGGCGATGTCATACGCGTCGCAGGCTACCGGTGCGCAGACGGCCTCGGCTGCTTGCAGATCCCAGCCCCCGACGAACACCCACAGGCGGCACAAGACCTCCTGCTCATGGGGGTTCAATAGGTCGAACGACCAATCGACCATGGCCTGCAGGGTGCGCTGGCGAGCAAGCGCGTTGCGGCTCCCGCCCGTCAGGAGCCGGAAACGCTGGTCCAGCCGACTGTTCAGGTCGGCGAGCGACATGGTGCCCAGGCGGGCGGCCGCCAGCTCGATGGCCAGGGGGACCCCGTCCAGTTTCCGGCAGAGCGCGCCGACCAGGGCGGCGATCGACTCATCGAGAACGAAGGTGCCGTCGTGGGCACAGGCACGCTCGGTGAACAGCTTGACTGCTTCGGACCCTTCGAGGTCTCCGACGCTGTCGGCCCCTTCTTCTGGCAGCGAGAGCGGCTGCAGGCGGTAGACCCGCTCGCCGTCGATGCCGAGTGGCTCGCGCGAGGTGGCGAGCAGGTGAACCTGCGGGCAGGTCTGCCCGATGAGTTCAGCGACGTTGGCGCAGCCGTCGATGAGGTGCTCGCAGTTGTCCAGGATGATCAGAGCCCGTTGGTCTTGGAGAACTTTGAGCACAGTGTCGAGCGGCGCTTGGCCCGCCTCCTCGCGCAGCCCAAGCGCCGCACCGACAGCTCCTGGCACCTGCTCGGGCCCGACGACCGTCGACAGGTCCACGAACCAGGCCCCCTGACCGCTTCCATCGAGGAGCTCGGCGGCCACCTGCAATGCCAGGCGGGTCTTGCCCGACCCGCCGAAGCCTGTCAGCGTGACAAGCCGCCATGACTCGACGAGGGAACGTACCTGCTGAAGCTCGGCCTCCCGGCCGACGAAACTGCTCAGGTACGACGGCAGGTTGTTCGGCAGCTCAGGGTTCTCCAGCGAGCGCAGTGGCGGAAAGTTGCGCTCCAGGCCGTCTGCTTCGAGCTGGAAGATGTGTTCGGGACGCCCGAGGTCCTTCAGCCGGTGCAGGCCCAGGTCCCGAAGACACGCCCCGCCGGGGAGAGAGTCGCGCACCATGGTGCCGGCCACGGCTGAGAGCAGAACCTGGCCACCGTGGGCGACCGCCGCCACCCGGGAACCGCGGTGAACATCGAAACCGACAAGGCCCAGGGCCGTCTCCAGCGCCTCCCCCACGTGGATGCCCATCCGTACCCGAACCTGCTCTCCCATAGGCCAGTCATGGCCAGCAAGTGAACGCTGCATGTCGATGACGGCGGCCACGCAGGCGCTGGCAGACGAGAACACAGCGAAGAAGGCGTCGCCCTGCGTATCGATCTCCCTCCCCCCGTGGGCGGCGATACCTGAACGGATGCAGGCGTGATGATCTGCGAGCACGCCAGAATAAACGCCATCGCCGAGGCGCCTCAACAGCGCCGTCGAACCCTCGATGTCAGTAAAGAGGAACGTGAACGTCACAATGGCCAAAGCCTAAATGTCGCCGCCTGGCACAGCCAAGACCAGCTATCACGGAGCTTGGCCGTCGGCAAGCTCAGGTTGGCCCGGTCCAGCAGCTTCACGCTCAGTGACGAACCCTCGGTCCGACTTGACGCGCACCGAGCACGGGCAGGCACTCCTGGACGCCGGCCAGGTCGATGTCATCGCGCCGGATTCGGTGCCAGCCGTCCCGGGTCAGCCTCCAGCGCTGCAGGAGCGCGGCATCGCCGCGACGGGTAGCCCAGCTGGTCCCGTTCGGTTCGTAGCCGAGAGCCCGGGACACGCCGTTCGACGCGTGATTGTCGATGAACGCCTCGCTGGTCGCCTCACCCGCGCCCAGTCCCGCGAACGCCAGATGCAGGGCGGCTGCGCGCATCTCCGTGCCGATGCCACGCCCGCGGTAACCCGGCCCGAGCCACGAGAACGTGGACACCGTCGCCAACGCGCCGAACTCCACGCCGATCAGATCCTGCATCCCGGCAGGCTCGCCGTCGACGATCACGACAAAATACAGCCGCCACCAGCTCTGGTCCGCCCGCGCTCGTCCCGCCCAGATACGCTGCAGCCACCGCCATTCGCGGCCCGGGCTGTCCTCATACAGCGACATCGGATCGTCGAACGGCAACGGCCCGGAGCCGACAACGCCAGCACGGACAACCGGGATCAGCCGCTCCAGCAGCTCATCGGTCGCGCCGGCCAGCGCAAGGCGCGGCGTCCGCACCTCAAGGTTCAGCGGAGGATAGGAATGGGCCACGGGCGGACCATATACAGATTGCGTCGTCCGGCGCATCCGACTTCATCCCGGGCCGCGCGGCGCACGGCCAGCACACGCCCGATCCCCGGCAGGACTCGACCCGGCAGGCGCTGCCGGCGGGCCGGCGGCAGACGAACCCGGGAATCTCAGTCTTTGACATGACGGCCAGGCACGGCGTTACGAATGGTCTCGGTGCGGACGCCTGCGCAACCGCGCCCGGCGCTGATCGCAGAACGTGATCAGCGCGCCGATGCAACCCGAGCACATCGCCGCCGATCTGCACGAGCGTGGTTCTCTGGCGTAGTGCGCAGAACCCGTCGTTCCGCGCGGATGACAGTCTGCTTTATGCGCTTCTGGTGTGTATCCCCGGAACAAGCCCTCGGCGTGACAGGCTCCCTCAGTCATGCGTGGGTGCGGGCGATCTGGGCGCGCCGCTGCCACGGGTACGCAGAATTGGCCAGCGCGACCTTGTGAGCGGAGACTCCACGTATGACAGGCGAACGCAGTGTGGATGTGGCGGCCGCTTCCGGCACGCTGCATGTGGCGCTGCTGGGCGGCTTCAGTGTTCGTGTCGGAAGCCGCGCGGTTCCTGGCTCGTGGCGGCTGCGCAAGTCCAAGACGCTGGTTAAGCTGCTGGCTCTCGCCGGCGGCCACCGGGCTCACCGTGATGTGCTTGCCGGGGTGCTGTGGCCCGGGCTGGACCCTGCCGCTGCGGCGAACAATCTGCACCAGGTTCTGCACGCGGCGCGGCGGGCGCTGGCATCGGATGGTTCGCCTTCAGCTGACGCGCTGTGTCTGCGGGACGACATGGTGATCTTGTGGCCCGACGGTGACCTCATCGTCGATGCGGACGTGTTCGCGGCGGCGGCGCAGCGAGCGCTGCGTTCGGGTGCTGTGGAGGATTATGGGGCGGCCCTGAAGCTCTACGCCGGTGAGCTTTTGCCAGAGGACCGCTACGCCGATTGGGCGGCACCTCATCGTGAACGGCTGGCGGCTTTGCACGAGGCGCTGGCGACTGGGCTGGCCCGTGCCCTGCTGGAACGCCGAACCCCGGAAGAGGCGGTCGCTCTGCTTGAGCCTTTGGCCGCTGACCGCCCGCACGATGAACCGCTGCACCGGGTGCTCATGGAGGCGCTGGACCGGGCCGGGCGCCGGTGGGATGCGCTCGACGTCTACGAGCGCCTGCGCCGGGTGCTGGACGAGGAGTATGCGGCGGCTCCGGAGGCGGCGACGCGGAGTCTTTACCGGCGGATTCTGTCTGGGCAGAGTTCTGCTGGCCCGGCAGTGGTCTGCAATCTCCCGGCTGCGGTGACTAGCTTCATCGGGCGCCGGCGGGAGATCGCCGAGTTGCTCGCCCTCGCCGACCGCACACGGCTGCTGACATTGAGCGGGCCCGGCGGCGCCGGCAAGACCCGGCTGGCGATCGAGGTCGCGCGGCGGCTGGCGAACGCCGGCACGGTCCCCGACGGCGTGTGGCTCGTTGACCTGTCGGGAGTCCGGGACGGGCGGCTGATACCGGCGGCTGCCGCGGCATCTCTTGGCCTGGCGCTGACCGGCGCCCGGCCCACCACGGCGGCCGTTGTGAAGCAGCTTGCCGACCGGAGAATGGTGGTGCTGCTCGACAACTGCGAGCATCTGCTCGGGGCCTGTGCAGAACTCGCCATGGCGTTGCTTGAGCGCTGTGCCGGCGTGGCTGTGCTGGCCACCAGCCGCGAGCCTCTGCGCCTGCCGGGCGAGGTGGTCTGGCGGGTCCCGTCCCTCGAGCTGCCGGACCTGCGGCTTCCCGCAGACCCGGCACGACTGGCCCGCCTGGAGTCTGTGCAGCTGTTTCTCGAGCGCGCGGGAAACGCATCGCCAGCATTCCGGCTCGACTCTGCGACTGCCCTGCCGGTCGCACGCATCTGTCTCCGCCTCGACGGCATGCCGCTGGCGCTTGAGCTGGCCGCTTCCAGGATTGCGCATCTGGCGGCCGCGGAGCTGGCTGCCCGGCTGGATGACGCGCTGGCCACGCTGGCGGGCCGGATCCATGGCGTGCCGGACCGGCAGGCTACGTTGGCGGCGACGCTGGATTGGAGCCATGACCTGCTGGCGGATGATGAGCGCGCGGTGTTTCGCCGGCTCTCGGTATTCGCTGGAGGGTTCGCCCTCGACGCGGCTGAGCAGGTGTGTGCGGGCGGGTTGTCCGAACCGGTCGCCGTGGTGGTGTCACGGCTGGTGGACAAGTCTCTGGTTACCGTGGAGACGGGCGGCGACCGGGCCCGTTTCCGGCTGCTTGAGGTCATCTGGCAGTACGCGGCCCGCTGTCTTGCCTCGTCGGGGGAGCTGGCCTGCCACCAGCGCCGGCATGCCCTGTGGTACGCCAGCCGGGCGGAGTCTCTTGACCCTGACCTTGGCGGTGGCGTGGCTGGTGAGCCGAGCCCGTGGTTCGCGGTCGAAGGCGGCAACCTGCGGGCAGCACTGTCGACGTCATTGCGTGAGATGCCAGACCGTGCGCTCGTGATGGCGGTGGCGATGTGGCGCTCGTGGATGGCGCGCGGGCTTCACGCCGAGGGACTGCGATGGCTGGCTCAAGCGCTGGAAGCCTGCCCAGCGCCATCGGCGCTGCGGGCCCGGGCGCTATTCGCGACCGCCGTGCTGGAGGTCCGGCTGGGCCGGCCGTGGCGTGGCCCCGCCATCGGCGCCGAGATCGCGGCCCTCGGGCGCGACCTCGGCGATCCCGGCTCGATGGCCGAGTCGCTTCACCAGCAGTCGTTGCTCGCCTGGATGGCAGGCGAGTGGGATGACGCGGCCCGGCTCGCCAGCGAGGCGGACACCGCGGCCCGCGGCATTGCCAGCGTGCGGGCTTCGCACGAGCACCTGCGGGCTCTGATGGAGCTATTCCGCGGTGAAACTTCCGCGGCACAGGCCCTACTCGACAACTCGCTGAGTGCTCTGGGCCAGGTGCCACCCGACGCACCGCCGTTCTTTACGGTGTGCACCGCGGGCTGGTCGGTTGATTCCATCGATGACCTGCTATTCCCCGTCTTCGAGGAGACCATGCTGGTCGGCCGGCGGGTTGGCGCGGCGCAGAGCCGCGGCTACATCCTCGCCACCCAGGCACTGGCGGCCCGGATGGGCGGAGGTTTCGACGAGGCGGGGGTGATGCTTGACCGGGCCCTGCGGATGTTCGAATCGCCGGGGGACCGTACGGGCCAGGCACACATCCTGGCGCAACGCGGGCACCTGCTCCGCAGCCGCGGCGATCCCGCTGCTGCCAGGGAATGCTTCCGGTCGGCCGCAGACCTGCGGGCGGAAATCCCCGACCAGCGCGGCACCGCCATCGCACTGACCGGCGTCGCGCTCGCGGAGGCGGCACTCGGTGACGGGCAGCGGGCGCGCGCGCTCGGTCGTGAAGCATGCCGCATGCTGGACCGGTCCGGAGATCTTCCCGGCCACGCCGGCGCCCTGAACAACCTGGCTGTGGCCGAGGTCCTCACTGGCCGTCCGGGGCAGGCCATCGGCCTGGTCGAGCAGGCGCTGGCGCTGCGCGCGACCCCCAGCGTTGGCTGGCAGTACATGCTGCTCGCGGGCCTGCGCGAGATGTCGGGAGAGATCGCGGCAGCGGTGGCGGCGCTCGCGGTGGCGCGGGGCTGTTTTGAGCAAATCGGCGAGCGGCGTGGCCTGGCGGCTGCCGCCGACCTGGGCCGCCGGCTCGGTGCCCGTGAGCGCGGCGCTAAGCGGATGCAAAGTCCCCGGCCATAGATTCCGGTCATCGGCTTCTTACCCTGGGAGGTAACGGACATGGAGGCGATGACATCGGAAAGCCCGCGCGTCCTGGGTGAGGCGACGCTGGCCGAACTCCGGACACGGATGCTCGGCTCGGTGATCTGCCCGGGTGACTCCGGCTACGAGAACGCCCGGAGGATCTGGAACGGCGCGATCGACATGCATCCCGCGCTTGTTCTGCGCTGTTCCGGAGTCGCCGACGTCATCAGCGGGGTCCAGTTCGCCTGCAGTGAAGGGCTGCCGGTGGCGATCCGCGGCGGGGCGCACAGCGTTGCCGGGTTCTCCACCTGCGACGGCGGTGTCGTGCTCGACCTTTCGGCGATGGCGGCGGTGCGCGTGGACCCGCGCAACCGGCGGGCACTCGCGCAGGGCGGCACGACCTGGCGGCGATTCGACCACGAGACCCAGGCGCACGGCCTGGCCACCACGGGCGGCCTGGTTTCCTCGACCGGGATCGGCGGGTTCACGCTGGGCGGCGGCATCGGGCATCTCGTCCGCAAGTACGGACTGACTTGCGACAACCTGCTGTCCGCCGAGATGGTGACCGCCGAAGGTGAGCTGGTGCGTGCCAGCGAAGACCAGAACGCCGACCTGTTCTGGGCACTGAGGGGTGGCGGCGGGAACTTCGGCGTGGTCACCGAGCTGGAGCTCGCGTTGCATCCGGTCGGACCCGCCGTCCTGGGCGGTGCCGTCTTCTACCCCGGACAGCACGCGGCCCAGGTGCTGGCCAGCTGGCGGGACGCGGTTGCCGGTGCCCCCGACGAGCTCACCACGCTGGTCGACCTGACGACCGCCCCGGCCGCGCCGTTCCTGCCGGAGGACCTGCACGGCAAGAAGGTCGTCATCCTATCCGTGTGCTGGGCGGGCCCGCTGGAGGAGGGCGAGGAAGTCGTCCGGCCGCTGCGGGCCCTGGGCACCCCGCTGGTCGACCTGCTCGGCCCGATCCCGTACGTCGCGCTGCAGCAACTCGTCGATCCGCTGTATGCAGCGGGCGCGGCGAATTACTTCACCTCGGCCTTCCTCGACGAGCTACCCGACCCGGCCGTCGAGACGTTTGCCGATGCCCACCGGCGCTCCGCAGGCCTCCCGGCCACCTGCGAACTGCATGTCCATCAACTCGGCGGGGCGATGGCGCGGACGGCGCCCGGCGCGACGGCGTTCAGCCAGCGGCAGCCGCCGTATCTCATCAACTGCATCGCGCGCACGCCCACGGCGGAGGGTTTCGAGGCCAACCGCGCGTGGGCCCGCGGTACGCGGGACTCGATGGCCAGGTTCGGGGCAGGCCAGATGTATGTCAACTTCACCGGCGAGGGGGACGAGGACAAGGTACGCGCGTCCTACCCGGCGGAGACCTACGCGAGGCTAGCCGCCGTTAAGGCGCACTACGATCCCGGCAACCGGTTCCGCTTCAACCAGAACATCCGCCCCGCCCAGACCGGATGACCGCCGTGACCAGGAACACCGAGTACGACGTCGTCGTGGTCGGCGGCGGGGCCGCGGGCGGCATGGCCGAGACGACATGGCTGGATGCCACCGCACAAGCTGATCTAGTGCGCCGCGGCGAGGTGAGCCCCAAGGAGCTGGCGCTGAACGGGCTGCGGGTCTCCGAAGCTGCCGGCGCCAACATCGAGGCCCTGGGTGGCTTCGCGGGTGAGTTCTGGCCCCACCTCGGTGGCGGCGGCTGGTTATCTCGATTGATCTGGCGGGGGCGGACCGGCATCCTTGCGTGGGTGCCCGTTTCTCTGGTTCGTGCTGACCGGCTCTATGACGCTGTTCCCTATGCTTATGCTTCGGTCGCTTCACCTGGTGCCCTGGTCTTCACCGCTGGTGCGTGCCCGCTCGATGAGAACGGGCTGGTCGTTGGTGCTGGTGATGTCCGGCTTCAGGCCCGGCAGGCGGTCGCGAATCTGGCCGAGGCGCTGGCAGCTGCGGGCGCGGGCCTGGCTGACGTGCTGAAGACGACGGTCTATGTCGCGTCCGGCGATCGGGGTGATCTGGTGGCTGCCTGGGAGGTCGTCCGGGCGGCGTTCGCCGGTCATGACGCGCCGAGCACGCTGCTGGGTGTTTCCGTTCTCGGGTATGCCGGTCAGCTCGTCGAGGTCGAGGCGATCGCCGTGACGGGCCGCTCTGGCCCGGTGCGGTGATCTTCCGGGCTGCCCGCCAGCCACCCATGCCGTGGCGGGCGCCGGTGGCGGGGCGCTTCACGTGCCCGTCGATGCGCCCGGCGGTCAGGCCCGGAGGTTGGTCTACTGCCGCTGCGGGCCGAAAAGCGGCTCGCCATCACTGCCGCCCAGCAGGAAGACGAAGCGGGCCAGGTCCGCGCGCAGCTGCTGAGTGCCGTAGCTGTGGCTGCCGGCGAAGCTCTCAAGCGAGGCCTCCCGGGTGATGGCGGTCGCGGGTGAAGCATCCTGGGTTCGATGCACCCTTCGTTACGTGTGAACAGCCGGCTGGCTGTCACGGTTGTGAGCGTAGTAGCCGGCTTCGGCTTCGGCGGGTGGCCGCCGGCCGAGGCGATGCATGAGCCTGGTGGTGTTGTACCAGTGGACCCAGGCGGAGGTGATGTCTTCCAGGTCGGCGAGGGTTCTGATCGGGCCGGTGCGGAACGGTGAGTCGCCGCGGACGCATTCGGTTTTGTAAAGGCCCATCGTCGTTTCGGCCAGGGCGTTGTCGTAGGCGTCCCCGACGGTCCCACCCGAGCACATCGCCGCCGCTATGCGCGGGTTGGGGGTCGGCTGGCTGGCCGTCTGCGCCGCTCCAGAATGGTCGTTATGGGCACTGGCGCGGTCGTGTGTCCCCTTCGGGGACGACGTGGAGTCGCCGGTGACTGGGCAGATGGCTAAGTGCGGCCACGCGGCCGGGCGGCGCCGAGGCGATCATGCTGGTGTGGCGCGCTGCTCGGCGATCGAGTTGCCGCCGTCTATGACCAGGTATTGCCCGGTGATGTAGGACGCGCCGGGGCTGGCCAGCCAGGCGATTGCGGCGGCGATCTCGTCGGGTGAGCCGCTGCGGCCAGCGGGGGTGGCCTGCCCTTGGCCGCGCTCTTCCGGGGTCTGGGAGCCGGTCGCTATCCAGCCTGGGGCGACGGCGTTGACGGTGATTCCGTGCCGTGCGGTGTCGACGGCGGCGGCGCGGGTGAGGCCGACCATGCCCGCCTTGGCGGTGGCGTAGCCGACGTCCGCGCGGATCGCCATCACCGGGCCGGTCACGCTGGCCACCATGATGATCCGCCCCCAGCCGCGGCTGGTCATGGCCGGCACCGCCGCCTTGGTGACCAGGAAGGCGGAAGTCAGGTTGCGGGCGAGCGCAGCCTGCCAGGTCACCAGGTCCATGGACTCCGCGGTGCCGGACTCGAACACGGGCTCAGCGGCGGAGATCATGCCGGCGTTGTTGACCACGATGTCCAGCCGGCCCCATCGCTCCAGCGCAGCCGACACCAGCCCGGACGCCACGCCGGCCTCGGTCAGATCGCCGACGATCCCCGCCGCGTCGAAACCAGCGCTGCGCAGTTCGCTGACCCGGTCCTGGATCCGGGCCGTGGTGGCGCTGATCAGCACCGCGGCACCGAGTTCGGTCAGCAGCCGGGCGGTGGCGAAACCGATGCCGCCGGGACCGCCCGCCCCGGTGACCACCGCCACCCGGCCGGACAGGTCAAACGCCGCTGGGATGGGCATCGTCCGATCCTAGTCGGCTGGATGCCCGATCCCCGGCCCGCGGGAAGGCAGCAGCGCGGCCGGCCGGTGACCGGGCGGCGGGCCGCAAGATAACCTTCGGGCCGGCGATCTACCGGCGCACCGGCCCGTGGAGCCGATCACGCTGTGTGATTCGCGCTCGATCTCGGGGAGCGCACAGTCCCGCCCCTGGACCGCCATCAACGTCCTCGCGCTGATCAACTCGCGCGGGCATATCTGGTCGATCTGCGTGCGCAGACGGCTACGGCCGTTTCTCGAATACCGCGACCTGGCGGTGGCTGCCGGAGGTGAAGGGCGTCCGGTCCCAGCCTGCCCAGCGGTCCCGGACCCGGAAACCGGTGATCTTGGCCATCAGGTCCAGTTCGGACGGCCACACGTAGCGGTAGGGCGCGGAGTGGCGCACCAGCCGCCCGTCGGCGTCGATCCAGTGGTGCGACCAGGCGATCTGGGCCGCGGTGTCGTCGAAGGTCTCGATCCCGACGTGATCGGGGTCGAGGGTGAAGACCCAGCCGGCCTGGCCCGGGGGCACCCGGCGCAGCTGCGGCACTTCCACCTCCACCGCAAAGCACCCGCCGGGTTTCAGGTGGGCGGCGGCGTTGGCGAAGACCGCCAGCTGATCGTCTTGGGTGGTGACGTTCATGATCGTGTTCGCCACCAGGTACACGAGCGTGAAGGCGCCGGGCACGCGAGTGGTGGTCATGTCGCCGATGGTCACCGGGACCGCCTCGGCGCGGGGCTTGGCGCGCAGCCGTTCGGCCATGTGCGCCGACAGCTCGATGCCCGCCACGGCGATCCCCCGCGCGCTCAGCGGCAGCGCTACCCGCCCGGTGCCGACCGCGAACTCCAGCGCGGGCCCGCCGCGGGCCAGCTCGGCGAGCAGGTCGACGATGGGACCAAGGACCGACGGGCTGGACTGGGCCGCGTAGGTCTTGTCGTAGACCTCGGCTATTTCCTGCCCCCAGGTGATCGAGCCCATGACCAGAGCCTCCCGCGCACCCGTCCGCGCCGCCAACCGAATTTCGTCGGAAATCACCGCCCTCGCCAGGCTCGGGACGGCGCGGACTGGCATGCCAGCGGCCGTCACCCTCAGCATTCGGGAAAGCAGGTCGCCTGACGTTCGGTATCCGCCTGATTGGTGCGGTGATCTTGAGTTCGGCACGGCCGCTCTTGCTGAGCCCGAAAGATCGTTATGGCGCTTCACAATGGGCCCGGCTGCGGTGAGCCCGGCGGCACCCTCCGCGTTACAGCCCGGCTGCCTCGGCGGCCAGCGAGACCTGGGCGATATGGGGGTTGCAGGGGAAGAGGATCAGCTCGTCGCAGCCCGCATCGGCGAAGACGGTCAGCGGCTGATCCGCACCGCCAGCATCGAGCAGAACCTCGGCATCTACGACCTGGCCAGTTCACCCCGCAGGTGATCCAGTACACCCCGCCGGCATGAGCCGGCCGGACACGACGCGGGACGCGCTCGAGTGCGGGAATGGCCATGATGTCGTTGGCTATGTCGTGACCTCGTGGGCCCGTTTCCGGCTCGGTCATGAGCGAGCAGGCCGTCGCTGTGGCCGCGCTGGTGATGCCCCGTCAGGACGCGGGCTTGGCGTAGTCGGCGAAGCCTTGCCAGTCGAGGACCACGCACGGCTCGTCGCCCACGATCCAGGCTTCGTGCCCGGGCGCCATGATGGCGAAGTCGCCGGGGCCGTATTCCATCTCCTCGCCGTCGTCCATGACGACTTTCATCCGGCCGGAGATGAAGTAGCCAGTGTGGGCGGCCTGGCAGCTGTCGGTCTTGGCGATCGGCCTCACGTGCTGGGACCAGCGCCAGCCGGGCTGGAAGGTGGCCCGGCCGACCGGGCCGGCGTCGAGGTTGACCAACTCGAGCTGGCCGCTGCCGGCCTCGAACTTGCGGACCTCCTCGGGCGAGTCGAGGCTCTTGCGAATGAGTCCTGGCATGTCATGTTCTCCGTTTCTGATTGGTGGCGGACAGGGTCAGCGGTTCAGGCCGCTTGGACCGGGGTGCCGGGCATCTTGCCCCATTCGGCCCAGGATCCGTCGTAGACGCGGACATGGTCGCGGCCGAGCAGGTGAGTCAGGACGAACCACGCGGTGCTGGCGCGGCCGCCGATCGTGCAGTAGGTGATCAGTTCGCCGTCACGGTCGAGGCCGGCGGCTGAGAAGACCTTGCGCAGGCTGGCGGGATCCAGGAAGGCCCCGCGGTCGTCATACATGCCATCGATCGGCTGGTGCACCGCTCCTGGGATGTGGCCGGCCTGTCCGCCCGGCTCCATGCCGCCGGACGGCCAGAACCGTTCGCCGGAGTACTCCTGCGGGGTGCGCACGTCCAGCAGGGTGGTGCCGGGGCTGCCGATGGCGTCCAGCACCGCGGCGTGCCCGGCCCGGAGCCGCGCGTCCGGGTCGACGAGCGGGTAGCTGGCCGGGGCCGGCTCGGTGGCCATCGAGCTGGCAGGCGGCCCTCGCCGCGCCAGGTGTCGCGCGCGCAGTCCAGGATCCGCGCGTCGGCGTGGCCGTACAGCTTCATCAGCCAGAAGCCCATAGCGGGTCCGTAGCCGTAGAACACGACCGTGGTGTGCGGGGTGATCCCGGACCGCTCCAGCAGCCGCTGCACCGCCAGGGTGGGCACCGGCCGGTACTCGGCGTCGCGCAGGTCAGCGTAGATATTCCACAGCACCGCCCCGTCGATGTGCCAGTCGTTGTAGGCGGCCCGGCTCACGTCCACCTCGACCACCCGCACCGCAGGGTCGTGCAGGCGGGTCTGCAGCCACGCCGGGCTGACCAGGACGCCGGCGGCGGCCGGCTCAGGCACGGGGGTGCTCGTTACTGGCGTGGTGTTCATCGCTGCCTCCGTCCAGTTGGCTGATTGCCGCGATAGTGCCGGACTCGATGACCGCAGGCCGCGGCGAGGTGTTGACCTGCAGCTGGAAGATGTCCGGGCGGTTGTAGTGGCCGGCCGGATCCAGGTGACGGCGCGCGACCGTGACATCCCGCAGGCCGAGGTCGGCGATCAGGGTTTCCTCGCGCTGGCGGACCGGGCCGGCGAGCACGGTCCCGCTGGGCGCGACGACGACAGTGTTGCCCTCCTCCAGCCACGGCCCGTTGTCGTCCAGGTATCTGGCCGGGATCAGCCGGTCGCGCCCGGGGAACCCGGCCGGGACCTTGCCGATCGTCGCGTCCCGGTCCAGGAACTCCGGCGCGGCCTGCACGGCCGCCACCGTCACCGGTGACATCGCTGATCCTCGGTGAGCTGTGCGAGGAAGCTAGCCAGCAGCTCGTTGACCGTGCCGGGCTGCTCCATGTTGATCATGTGGCCAGCGCCGCGGACCACGTGGTACCGGGCGCCCGGGATGCGGCGGGCGAGCACGGCAGACATCTCCTTGAAGCACGGCACATCGTGTTCGCCCACCAGCACCAGGACCGGCATGGCCAGCTTCTCCAGGGTGTCGATCGGCGGCGGCCCGGCCTGCTTGTGCGGGTCGTGGCCGGTCCAATGCTGCCCCGGGTAGCCGGCCATCATCTCCGCGAGCTGACCGGCGAGCCGCGGGTGCTGGCAGGCGGTGGCGAACAGCGGGTGCGCCAGCCAGGCCGCCCGGCCGGCCAGCAACCCGCGGTCCCGGGCCTGCCGGACCGCCGTGTCGGATGCCGCGGCCGAGCCGGGGTCCCACGGGACACCATCCAGCACCGAGTCCAGCAGCATCAGGCCGGCCATCCGGTCCGGGGCGCACAGCGCGGCCTGCGTCACGACCCGGCCGCCGAACGACAGCCCGGCCAGCACCGCCTTCCCGATACCGAGATGGTCCAGCAAGGCAAGCAGGTCACCGGCGTGGGTGTAGCGGACGGCTGGGTCGAACGGGCCGGAGGCGCCGAACCCGCGGGCGTCATACCGGACCACCTGGGACCGTGCCGCCAGATGCGCGGCCTGCGGATCCCACATCCGCATGTCCAGCCCGAACCCGTGGACCAGCACCACGGCCGGCCCGGTGCCGGTCACCTGGTAGGCCAGCCGGCCACCCGGCAGGGCCAGCACCCCCTGGATGCCGGCCGTCGCGCTGGCTTCCGGGCTGGCCTGGGCGGATGCGGTCATCACGGACGCGCCTGGCAGACGAGGCTGGACGGGGCCTGCGCGGCCCAGCAGAACCGGGTGAACCCCGGATCGGCCATGAACCGGCCGGGCAGGTTATCCAGCTTCGCTTCGTCGACGGCCATGTGGGGGTGCCTCCCGCGGTGCGGGCGGGTGCCGGGCGCACCCGCATACCGCATCGTGGCCCGCGGCCGCCGGCTGTCACATCGGTAAGCGGCCCGTATTCCGCGCGGTACCGGTTACGTATCCAGGCCGGCCGAATACGTAGCTAGCTCAGCCCGGCGCAACCCGGTCTTGGCGAGCAGTCGCTCCACGTGCTTCTCGACCGTGCGTGGCGACAAGAACATCGCCCCGGCGATCTCCTTGTTGCTCAGGCCCTGGGCGACCAGCCTGAGGACGTCGGCTTCACGCTCGGTCACGCTGAGCGCTCGCAGCCGTCCGGGCACTTGCGTCCCTCCAGCCCGCCGCCGCGGCACTGGCGCCCCGGCCTGGCGGAGCAGCCCGCGGCAGGCCGCCGCCACCAGCTCGTCACCGCGCGCCGCGAAGTAGTCTTCGGCTTCCCGCAGCCAGCCGACCGGCTCACCCCACCCGTCGGCCAGCGCCGCCTGCGCGGCAATCCGGCGGGCGTACTGCCGGTACCAGGCCACCAGCGGCCCCATCTCAGCGTCCGCGGCGGCGAACGCCGCCTCGGCCTGCTCTCGCTGGCCGCGCCGGCCGGCCAGGACCGCGTCGGCATACCTGAGCAGGGAGCCGACTACCAGGTGCCGGGTGCCGTGCGCGGCCCGCACCCGGGCCGCGGCACTGGCCGCGTCCTGCTCCAGCAGGGCACCCAGCAGCGGCCACAACCCGAGGAACGGCGGCGCGATCGTCGCCGGGGAACTCAGCAGCAGCCCGGCCCCGGCCGTCATCCGCTCGTGCGCCTCGTTGAGCCGCTCGGCCAGCAGCCCGAACGTAGCCCGGCAGTGGCCCTCGGCGCAGCCGAGCACATCCGGGTCGCCCGGAGCGAGCGCGATAGCCTCGACGATCTTGGCCTCCATGTCCTGCTGATCACCGCGGATCGCGTGCGCGGTGGCCTGGAAGATCAGCGCCATCGGCAAAGTTGCCAGCCGGAACCGGCGCGAGGCCTCCGCCGACCGCCCGGCGGCCTCCAGCGCCTCACCGGCCCGGAACTGCTTGTTCAGCCCGGCGGCGATCTGCAGGTCCAGCGTCGCGGTCAGCGCCAGCGCGCCCTCGGCTACCGCCAGCTCGCGCGCCTGCTCGAGCCGGGCCGTGCTTTCGGTGCGCAACTGGTCGATAGTGCCAAGCTCGTGCAGCGCCCGCGCATGCCACAGCCGCAGCCCGTGCGCGCTCGCAACGGTCGCGGCACGGGTGAATGCCCGCTCTGCCGCGTCGAGGTCGCTTTGCCGGGCGACCCTGCCGATCACCTCCAGCGCCTCACACGCCACCTCCGCCAGCCCGCCGCCCTCGGCCGCGGCCAGCGCGGCGCGGGCCAGTTCGCCCGCCCGGCCCAGCTCTCCCCGGCCGACCGCGACCTCGGCCGCGCACGCGTCCACCTGCGCGGTATCGGCACCGGCTGACCGGCGGGCGATCTCGACACTCGCGGCAGCCTCCGCCCATCGCCCGCCGGCGATCGCCGCACGGGCGATCCCCAGATGCAAGGCCGCGACCTGGGCGGACCCGGGCTGGCCGCCGAACCGGGCCAACAGCGCCTTACCCATCTCGATCGCCCGGTCCACCTGGCCGGACAACGCGAAGACCTCCGTCAGCGCCTCGCCCACCGGGCCGCGCAGCGCCGGGTCATCCGGGCCGACCAAAGAATCTGCCCGGGTAAGGGTCTGCTCGGCGCTGGCCAGCGCCCCCACGGCCAGGTCACGACGGCCGGCCTCAAGCAGCAGCGCGCCGGCCCGCGCCGTGTTTCCCGAGACGCCGGCGAGTTCAGCGGCGAGCACGCACCATGTCCCGGGCAAGCCGGGATGCGCGGCTTCGGCCGCGGCCAGGGCCTGGCCGGCCAGCAGCGCCCGTTCTGGCGGCAGCAGGCCGGCGAGCACCGCCTCATGCGTGAGCGCATGCCGGAACCGGAAACCATCCCGGTCCGCCGCGACCAGCTGCAAGCCCACCGCCTGCCGCAGTGCCGCCGCCACGGCGGCGTCCGGCATGCCGGTCACCGGGCCAAGGACCCGCCAGTCGAACCTGCGGCCGAGCACCGCGGCCGCGTCGATCACCCGGCGGGAACTGGCGGCCAGCCCGTCAAGCCGCCGCCGCACCGCGTCGGCGAACGTGGCGGGCACCCCGGCCCCGGCCAGGCCGGACACATGCCAGTGGCCGTCCCGCTCGGCCAGCGACCCGTCACCGATCAGGCCGGCCAAGACCTCCTCGACCAGGAACGGCAGACCCTCCGCCCGTTCTGCGACCAGTGAATGGACTACATCCGGCAGCTGGCTGGCTCCGACGCACGCCAGCGCCATGCGATCGGCCGCCGCCGCATCCAGCCGGCTCAGCGGCAGCACCACCGCTGAGCCGCGGGCCTCAAGCCCGCTGGCCAGCCCAGCCGCCGCGGCGCCTTCCTCATCACGCAGCGTGCCCACGCACAGAACCCACTCCGCTGCCGAGTTGTCGGCCAGGTACTCCAGCAACGCCAGCGTCTCCCGGTCCGCCCAGTGCAAGTCCTCCAGGACCAGCAGGCACCCAGCCTCCCCGGACAGCGCACGCAGCAGCCGCAGCACCGCCTCCCCCAAGAACACCAGCGATTCATCGCCTACCCTCTGCCGCGGCTGCCGCCACTCCGGAACCAGCCGGCCCAGCGCCGGCCGGAATGGATCCAGCTCCGGGCCGTCGGGCAGGCGGCCCGCCCGCCCTGCCGAGGCCAGCGCCTCGGCAAACGGCCGGAACGGCGTCGGCACATCGCTGGCCACCGCCCGGCCGGTCAGAACGACGAACCCGAGTGCCTCGGCCGCCCGCGCCGCCTCGCGGACCAGCCGCGACTTGCCGATCCCCGCCTCGCCAGTGATCAGCACCACGCCGCCGCGTCCTGCTCCAGCTGCGGCCAGCGCAGCCTCCAAGTGACGGACCTCCTCAGCCCGCCCCACCAGCACCGGGCACAGCACCTGCCGCACGCCACCAGTATCGGACAGCACCACAGACAAGGGCCAGGGTCCATCTGCCTGATCACACATACGCCTGCGTGATCCGCCCGGCATCCAGTCTGCGGCGACGGCCGCGCTGAACCGGCTGGAGGGGCTCGACACCGTCGGCGTTGGCGAACTGATGGCGCAGATCACCGGCGGCCCGGTGCCGAGGAGGCCGCCGCAGCCATGCACTCCCGCACCGGTGGTAACCCGCTCTTCGTACGTGAGCTGACCCGTCTGCTGCAATCGCGGGCAGCAGCCGACGACCACTGGGCGGGCTCTGTCACGGTGGACTCGGTGCGGGAGGTGATCGACCGTGGCATCCCAGGCCGAGCGGCTCGCCAACGACCTGGGCGACGCCGTCGCCGTCTGGATCGGCGACATCCAGCGCTGGGAACTAGCCCGCTTCACCGGCGTGGTGAGGTCGTCTGACCGGCGCAGTGACGCCATGCGGGCCGTCCGCCCTCACAAGGACAAGGCGCGCGCCTCGTAGATCGAAATCTCGGGTGGGCTAGCGGCGAGGGCCGAGACCTCCTGCACGAACGCGCCAGATGCAGGCACCCGGAAATGTGCCCGCAGCGCGTCAGCGTCGGCCCAGTGCTCGACAAACACCAGCCGCAGCGCATCTTCACAATCGCGGTGAACGGCGTGCGCCAGGCACCCCGGTTCCTGCCGGGAGCGGCGCACGTGGGCAATGCTGAGCGCAAGGACGTGGTCAATGCTGTCCGGCCGAGCCTGAATGCTGCCCGTGACAATAAGCACGGCTGAACGATAACCCCAGAGCGGAGCCGGCAGCATCCGGTATCGCTCAGACCTGAATCGGGGCGGCCAAGACCAAGCGGCCCCTATTGGTGATCTGGCGCCCGGCCACCTCCAGGCCAATCACCCCGCAGCGAGCCGACAGCCGGAAGCGGGCTACGGCATTACATTCAGTCATACAGGTGGTCAGGGAGAACGCGCGCAGTGCCGATCTGCGCGAGCCTCTATCGGGATTCAGGTAGATCCGCGGGCAAGCAGATCATGGCATTCTGCGCACCAGGAATCGGCTGGCCAGAAGTCGCTGGTCCCTTCCTCGGCTGTTTGCCGCGTAGCGTTGGCCAGCATGATCTGCCTGTATGCCGATGATCGGGGGGCAGTTAGCGTAGCTTTGCCAGCAGCTCGGCGTAGGCGTTGACGTAGCGGGTCACGTCTGCGCGTGTGGCGGGGATGGGGACGGTAGGGCCGGCGCCGGGCAGGGCTTCCCAGATGCCCCGGTTGGCGAGCCAGATCCGGATCAGCCGGGTGAGCTGGTCGCTGGTGAGCGCATGCGCTTGCGCTCCGGTGCGGGGCATGGGCCCGTACCACTGTCCGGAGCGGGGCCCGAACCGGATCACCGTCCATGGCAGCCCAGCCGAGGTGATTGCTTCCCCGATCCCATCGGCGAGTTCGCCCCCTAGGGCGGTGGTGTGCTCATAAGCATCCGGGACAAGCACCTGGGTCAGTGCCGCCTTGGCTGCTGCCGCGGACAGCGGGTTGCCGAACAAGGTGCCGCCGGTGGCGACGTTGCGTGCCACATCCAGCTGCTCGCCCAGCCCGGCGGTCACCCCGTAGGCACCCAACGGCAGCCCGCCGGCCACCGCCTTGCCGATCGTGACCACATCGGGCTCTAGCTGCCACATCGCGGTCGCCCCGCCGGGCCCCACCACATGGGTATGTGTCTCATCAATGGCCAGCAAGGCGCCATGCTGGCGGGTCAGCTCCCGCAGCGCCTCGTGCCAGCCGGGCTCGGGCAGCAGCATGTGGATGCCATTGGTCATCGCCGGCTCGGTCAGCACCAGAGCCACGTCGCCGGGTTCAAGCGCCGCCTGCAGCGTGCCGGGGCTGTTGAACTGGGCGATCCGCACCCGGCCGGTAGTCCCCTTGGACAAGCCGCGCTGCACCGCCCTGGCCTGGCCGTCTGCCAGGTCCACCAGGCCCTCCTCGAGATGGCCGTGGTAGTGCCCCTCAAACAGCACCACTACCTCACGCCCGGTCACCGCGCGGGCCAGCCGGATGGCCTCGGTGTTGGCCTGGGTGGCCGACAGCGTGAACTGCCACTGCGGCAGCTGGTAGCGGCGGCTGAGTTCCTCGGCCACCTCCACCGATGCTTCCGTCGGCAGCAGGAACTGGGTGGACCGCGCCACCTGCGCCTGAACAGCGGCCACGATGGCCGGGTTTGCATGCCCGCAGAACATCGACATATCCGAGGCGTTGAAGTCGAGGTAGGTGAACCCGTCCAGGTCGGTGAACCCTGCACCCTGGCCATGGCTGACATAAACCGGCTGGTCGTACTCAGAGGCCATCCACGCCATCGGCGTGCCGTTGGGCATGTGCGCACGCGCGCGGCCGAGCATGGCCAGCGACCGCGGCCGGGCACGCCGGAATCGCGCCACCTCCTCGGCGTGCAACTCACTGATCCTGGCCCGGTCCAGATCCCCATCCGCAGTCACACGACGATGCTAGAGCGCCAAGTCCGCGTGCCACACGCTCCGTTACAAGCCTCGGCGCGCTTGACCCACCCGAGGCTTCGTTAGGAGCGGCAGCCCGATCGGAACGCAAGCTGCGAGGCGCACGGTGCACGAGGGATTGGCGAAGGCCGGCCTTCGGCGCCCGTTTCGCCGGGGTCGAGCGGAGCGTAACATCGTGTGGTCTTCGACGGCCAGGCATGAGTGGCCAGCGCCGGCCGCCACCGCCACGGGGCGGCGGCAGCCATCGTTAGGGCACGGTGTAGGCGACGAGCTGGGGTGACCCGCCTGCTGGTCCCAGGATGCTGGGGCCTCCGGCGGGGACCAGGATCGTGTTGCCGGCGATGGTGATGGGTGAGTTGGCCGATGTGGGCAGCTGGCGGCGGTAGACGATCGCGCCGGTGTTGCGGTCCAGGGCGATCAGGACGCCGTTGTACAGGGTGCTGAAGACCAGGTCGTCGGAGACGGTGGTGGCACCGAGCGGCATGTTGGGCACCTTGGTATCCCATTCAACGCGGCCGGTGGCCAGGTCGAGGGCCTCTATCTGCCCGGTGCCGTTGCCGTCCGGAGCTCCCAGGGGCGCACTCATCTTGGGCACGGTGAACGGCAGGTCGACGGTGGCCACGTACACGCTGTCCCCGGCCAGGGCCATGTTGGACAGCACGCCGCCGAGCGATCCGGGCAGGATCGTGTAGGGCGCCTTCAGCGTGAGCTCGTGGTCCAGCGCTTCGAGGGGATAGCGGTCGGAACGGCTGTGCTGGCCGACCGGTGTCTTCCAGATCAGCTTGCCGGTCGTGGCGTTCATCGCGTAGACAACGCCCAGCTTGCCGGAACCGATGATCGCGGGGACTGCGTTGATGCTCGCGGCGATCGGCGAGGCCTGCATGTCGTGGTCCATGAAGTCGTCGGGCACGCCCTGGTAGTACCAGCGGAGTTTCCCGGTCGCCGCGTCCAGGTTCACATCGCTGTCGGTGTACAGCTGCGCGGAGGGGTCGGCGATCGCCGACGCGGCTGACTGGTAGGGATTGCCGATGCCGAAGGTGACCGATCCGTCGCTGCTGACCAGCGGTGTCTGCCAGGCACCACCCGAGCCGACGCCGATAGCGCGTACGCCCTGGTCGGCTCTCAGGATGGTGTTGAAGGTCCAGAGCAGGCGGCCGGTCGACGCGTTCAGCGCGAGCAGCACGCCGCCGCCTGTCCCCGATCCGTAGGCGCTGGCCAGGTAGACCCGCCCGTCTGCCACCTGCGGCTGAATCTCGAATGCGCCCTGGCCCGGGCCGAGCAGATGCTTGTTGTCCCAGATGGTCTTGCCGGTGCGGGCGTCGAGCGCGAAGGCAGCGGTTGAGGTGTCTCCGTACACCGTGCCGCCCGCGACCGCGACGCCATCCGGCCCGGGTCCGCTCACCTCCGGCGTGTTGACCTGGTACTCCCACTTCAGCTTGCCGGTGGCGAGAGCCAGCGCGTACACGTTGGCGTCGAGATCCTGGAAATACACGACGCCGTCCTCGACGATCGGCGCGGCGGCCAGCGAGCCGAACCCGGAGACGCTCTGGGCCGCTGTCCCCGTCAGCGAGAACGTCCACGCCTGCTGCAGCCTGGACACGTTAGCCGACGAGATCGTCGAGCCCGCGGCGTCCCGCGTGTTGGCAAGATCGGCATTCGGGTACAGCCACGACCGGGACGCTAACGGCTTGGCGGCCGCCGGATTGGCGACGGTGGCCGGCTTGCTGCTGCTGCACGCCGCGGCCAGCAGACTGGCCGCGGCGAGCAAGGTGATCCCGAGGTAGGCCCGTGCGGTCATTCTCGTTCTCATCAGACTCTCCTTCCGGAGGCCGCGAACTTTGATCAACGGGATGAGGCTGGCCCGGTGAAACTTTGTACTGCAAAGCTACTTCGCTTTGTGAAGCAAAGTCAAGAGCCGGGGGCCTTCCGGCCCGTACGGCGGGCCCGCGACCCGGGGGACACGTCGGCGACCTGCGGCCACGTAGACTCCAGTCAGCAGACGTACACGGGGGGGACGTTGTGCGAGTCGGCGCTGGCTCCACCTTCCAATCTCTCCCCTCGGGGCTCGGTATCTCGATCGGTGCGGGCGGATCTTCCCTGCTGCCGATGATGTGGATGTTTATCGCGATACTGGCGACTTTCCTCATCACGAGAGCCGTGACCAGGCTGATCCGCTCAGGCAGCGGCGGCGGCGCCGGGCTGGGCAACGTCCAGATCGCCGGCGTTCATATTCACCACCAGGTTTTCGGCATATTGATCATCATCGGCACAGGAATCCTGCTGGTGTCCGCCACGCCGCACGGAGCAGCCCTCGATGCCGCCGCCGCAATCTTCGGGGTGGGCGTCGCGCTCACACTCGACGAGTTCGCGCTCTGGCTTCACCTGGACGACGTCTACTGGACCAACGAGGGGCGGAAATCGGTCGACGCGATCTTCTGCGTTCTGGCGGTAACCGGAGCGCTGATCGGCGGCGCCAACTTCCTGTCCGGCCGGGTCGGCACCGGGACATGGTGGTCGTCGGTATCCGTCCTCGCCCTCGATCTCCTGCTGAGCGTGATATGCCTGCTCAAGGGCAAGATCACAACCGGCGTTATCGGCATTGTCATCAGCTTCGTCGCCCTCGTTGGCGCAATGCGGCTGGCCAAACCAGGGTCGTGGTGGGCGACGCACCGCTACGCCAGCCGGCCCCAGCGAGCGGCACGCGCCGCACATCGCTATGGCCCCGGCTACCAGCAGCGCTGGAACCGGTTGCGGGATCTCGTCGCGGGCGCTCCCTCCCAGGGACGCTCAAGCTAACGATCTTCAATGGTGGAAGTTACTGAGGTCGAGCCCGGTCTTGGCCAGGAAGCCGTCGATAAGGCCGGGCCGATACTGCATCCTTATGAGCCGGGTCTTCACCAGCGTGGCCAGTTGGCCGGTGCCGGTGTCCTCGGTGGTCACTGGATGACGGGTAGCTGCGCGTAGTAGCCCACCACGGTGACCGTGTACGCGACGCGGCGGAGTTCGCCGTCGGTGTCGCCGACCGCGTAGTTGAACACCGGAACGATGTACTCGACGGCCTGGTCCTCGGTCACCTCCAGGTCGAAGTCGTCTACCGCCCAGCCGGCGTTGTTGGCCACGCCGTCGTTTTGGATTGAGCCGAGGACGACGGTCGGCGCCCACTGCTGAACTACCAGGCCTTGGCCCTCCGGAAGGTCCGGCACCGGAATGAGGAAATTAGTTTGCCCCCGTTGCCACCGGCTGCCGTCCTGCGGGCCGACCAACGCCGGGTCCAGGATGCAGGTCCCGGACAGGACGTACACCTCGCGTTGCTGGGAGTCGGTGAAGTGGACCCAGTGCTGGCTGCTGAGGAAATTGGCTTCGGGGGTGCTCATCTGGCTGCTCCTTTGGTCACAGCCCGGCTCGTCGCCGGCCGATGATGATACGGAGGAGGCTCGCCTGCCCTGTGATACCTGCAGGTCGGGGCAAATCGTCAATACCTCGGGCTGCGCCCCTCGATGTGATTTCCGACTCCGGCGAGCCCGGCGGGAGCGTCTGGTCAGGTGGTCGTGGCTGCGGCCGGGGCCTCGCCCGCATACACTGACCGGCTCATGACCCGGCGCATGCCCTGGTAGTCGTTGACCGCCAGATGCCACACCTGCCGGTTATCCCACCAGGCGATGGTTCCCGGTTCCCAGTGCAAGCGCACGCCGAAGTCCGGCTTAGCGCAGTGCATGTACAGGTACTCAAGGAGCCCTAGGCTTTCCCGGCGGGTCCATCTGTCGAAGCGGGTCGTGTACTCCGGGTTGACGAACAGTACGTTTCGGCCGGTCACCGGATGCCGCGTGACGACAGGGTGCAGCACGCCCTCGGCGTTGTCGTACTCGCTGACGGACGGCTCGGGCGGTGCGGTGTGCTCGTAGCTGAGGCCGAGGTTACGCACGTTCGCATGCACCGCCCGCATGCCGAGCAGGGTCCGCTTGAGCCCGTCGGAGAGCGCATCGTAGGCCGCGGCCATGCTCTGCCAGAGCGTGTCACCGCCCCGTTCCGGCAGGATGTGCGAGGTCAGCATCGTCGCTATCGGGGGAGCGGCCCGGAACGTCATGTCGACGTGCCAGCTCTCCCCGATATTGCGGGTCTGCTCGGGCTCCTTGCGCAGTTCTTGGACCGCAGTGACCTCTCCGACCTTCTTGCTGAAGGACTCGTGTTGTTCGTGCGTGAGATGCTGGTCCGGCAGGAACACGACCCCGTAGGTGTTGAAGGCCGCCGTGATCGTCTCGTAGACGGCGTCGTCCTGCGGCTGGGCCAGGTCGACTCCCCGGATCTCGGCGCCTAGGGCGCCATTGACCGGTGTCACGGTCACCGCGCTTGTCGACGTCGTGGCCATGCTGCTCCCTACTCGCTGTCAGGCACCTCTCACCTTTCGTCTGGAATGCGAAGGTTCGCTGTGTTACCCGGGCGCTACTGGGACTAGGCCGCACGAGGTGCCGCCGCTACAACGCTCATGCAGCAGGTAGTACCGCCGCAACGGAGCTTCCAGGACGCGGAAGGCCTGGCCTGGTCGGACACCGACGGCAGCGGAGCGATGTCCGCTGAGGCCGCTAAAGATGGCCGGCCGCGCTTACCGGCCGAGAACCTGACGGAACTCGGCGGCCATCGCGGCGACTGTCGACCGCAGGTCGTTCACGCCGGGGCCGGCGATGAGCAACGAGCGCGAAGCACTGGGCATGACCCGCTCCGGGCAGGCCGAGAAAACTCGGGCCACGTCGTCGGGCGTGGCTCCCTGGACGCCGACACCGGGCGCCAGGAACAGGGCCTGCGCGCCGGCCAGGTCCAGGCCGGGATCGATGCGGACCGGCCCGACCACCGCGCCAACCGGCCCGATCTCACCCGGTGCCAGCACCGCGTTCAGCTTCCCGATACTGGCCAGCAGCACTTCCTCGACACGCCGGCCGGACTCATCCAGCGCGGCCTGAACTGCCCGCCCCTCCGGGTTCGAGGAACGGGTGACGACCAGCAGGCAGCTCCCCGCCTCGTGAGCACGCGACACGAACGTGCCCATCGCCGCCAGCCCCAGATAGGGATGAACGGTTACGGCGTCGGCCTCCAGCGGAGCGCCCGGGCCGAGGAATGCCTCCGCGTAGGCGTCGTTGGTGCTTCCGACATCGCCGCGCTTGACGTCCAGGATGACCAGCAGCCCTGCGCTCCGGGCGTCTGCGATGAGCCGGGCGAGCGTTCGGAACCCACGCCAGCCGTGGCGCTCGAAGAACGCGGACTGCGGCTTCACCAGCCCGACCGTTCCGACCGCGGCATCGAGAACTATGTCCGCGAAACGGTCCAGGCCATCCGGGCTGTCCGTCAGCCCCCACGCCTCGAGCAGGAGCCCGGACGGGTCCAGGCCCCACACCAGCGGCCCCATCTCCGACGCCGCGGCGGCGAACCGGGCGGCGAACGCATCAGCCACGCCGCCATCTTCGCATAACGATCAGATCGGTGTCCTGGTCAGCAACGTCGGCGGGGCACGGCCCGCGAGGCTATCCTCGCCGTCATGGCCACGTTGGCGGTTGTCGGCGCCGGGCCGAAGGGAATCGCGATCGCGGCCAAGGCGCGTGCTCTTGCGTCCGCCGGTCTCGCCGCCCCCCGGGTCGTGCTCGTCGACCGAGGACCCGTGGCCGGGAACTGGGACGGGCGGCAGGGGTACACCAACGGGCTGCTGCCGCTGGGCACGCCGGCCGAGAAGGATGTCGGCTTCCCCTACGCCGAGAGCTGGGGACCGGCCACGCCGGCCGTCACCGCGGCGATGGCGGAGTACAGCTGGCCGCGGCACCTGATCTCCCGCGGCGCATACGCCGACTGGGTCGATCGCGGCCGCTTGCGCCCGTCGCACCGGCAGTGGAGCTCCTACCTGCGCGACGTCGCCGAGCGGGCGGAAGCCGAGATCATCTCCGGCGAGGTCGCGGGCCTGGACGTGGACGGCCAGCAGTGGCGGCTGGCGCTCACGCAGGGAAACGCGATCATGGCCGACGGCGTCGTGTTCACCGGCGCCGGGCCGCCCATCCGCGTCGCCGGCCAGCCGCGAGAGCATCCGCGCGTGTCGGACGGGCGCAGCTACTGGCTGCGCGAGCAGGCGCACGGCAGCCAGCTGGCCCAGAGCGTGTGCGTGATCGGCACCGGCGAGACGGCGGCCTCGATCGTCATCAGCCTGCTGGCCAAGTCGCATAAGCGCTCCACGACCGACGTCCTGACCAGCCGCGGATTCCTTTACTCCCGGGGCGAGAGCTACGACGAGAACCGCTTCTACTCCGACCCGGGCGACTGGCCGGGGCTGGCCGAGTCGCACCGGCGCGAATTCCTGGACCGCACCGACCGCGGCGTCTTCTCGCAGCAGGCCGAGGCGATCCTCAACCGGTCGCACGGCTTTCGCTCGCTGGCCGGCCGGGCCGTGGCGGTCGAAGCGGGCGAGCACCAGGTTGTCGTCACGATCGAGTACGGCCATGAGCGCGAGCGGGTCGCCTACGACCTCGTGGTCGTCGCGATCGGCTTCGAGGCTCGCTGGTTTGAGGGGCTGTTCGGCGCCGAGGCCCGCCGCCGGTTCGAGAGCGGGCTGGCCGGGGCCGAGCTCGAGCGGATGATCGAGCTCGATCTGTCGGTAGCCGGCCTGAGCCCGCCGCTGCACCTGCCTATGGTCGCCGGTCTTGCTCAGGGCCCCGGCTTCCCCAACCTGAGCTGCCTGGGCCTGCTAAGCGACCGCATCCTGCGCCGCTATGTCGGGCCGCAGGAGCCGGCCTGCATCACGACGGAGGGGAGGGAGCATGTCGGAGACGGCTGACCCGGTGTGGGAGCGCGACGATTGCGTCCGTCGCATGGTGGTGCTGCCGATCGCGCTGGCCGAGCGGCTCGCCGCCCGGGCCGAGCAACGCGGGTTGTCCATCAGCGACCTGCTGGCTGAGTACGCCGAAGAAGGCTTGCGCCGCGACGGAGCCGACGGCTGATCGCGGGCTGGGCCCGTCCTGCTCAGCCGGTGACGGTGACCAGGCTCCCGTAGCTGAGGTAGGGCCACACCTGCCGTGCCTCGCTGAGCGGCAATTCGACGCACCCCAGGCTCTGCGGGGTGCCGTACGAGGGCCTGGTCATGCTGTGCACCGCGTAATCGCCGTTGAAATACGAAACGAACTGCACCGGGTCCGCGTAGGGCTGGCCGTCCGGCATGAGCCCGCGCATGACCTGGGCTGTGCGCCGCAGGTACACCGGGTAGGTGCCGTCGGGGGTGGGCGTCGCGGCGGTGCCGGTGCTGGCCAGCCCGTGCACGACGACCCGGCCGTCGTGCCAGACGGTGATGGTCTCCGGCAGTGCCTTGTCGACCAGGGCGTAGGTGTACCCGTCCGGGCTCTGCTGGCCCTCGGCCGCCGCGTCGAGCAGCGCCTGCCACAGGGCGCTGGTGACGGTGCCGGTCATGGGCAGCCCGTGATCGGCCTGGAAGGCCATGAGCGCCCCGCGGAGAATGACGCTGGACTTGCCGAGCTGCCACTGGCTGGTGAGTGCGGACGGATATCCGCGCTGCCAGGTGAGCACGCCGGCCGCAGGTGTGGCGACGGCGCTGGTCCGCTCCGTGTAGCTGGTGGCCACGTTGCCCGCGCCGGAGCCGCCCTGCGGCATCCAGGTCATCGGCAGGTAGCCGAGCTGGGCGAGAAGCTGCTCCAGGCGGAGCGTGCTCCGGCCGCCGGCCTGGAACACCGCGCTGGCCGGCATGGCGAGCCGCGCGCCCGCGGCCGAGCGCACGCCGTCGGCGCCGGCCGGAATCCGCAGCGTGACCTCGGCGGCGGGCTGGAACGGGGTCGCGGGAGTGAACACGATGGCACCGCCCCCGATGGCGTGCCACGTGCCAGCGACCGCGGGGCTGAAGGCCGGCAGCGGGGACCCGGGCGCCAGCTCGGCGGAGAAGACCACCCGCACCGGGTCGGCGGCGGTCACCGGGTCGGCGCTACTGGCCGGGGAAATGGACAGCACCTGCAGCGGAGCCGCCGATGATCCGCGCTGCTGGCTGGCCGCCTGAGCGGGGTCCGCCCCGGGTCCCAGGGCGTTCCCGCGGTGCGCTGCGCTGCCGGAGTTCATCGCGAACGATGTGACGGCCGCCGCCGCCGCGCAAGTCACCGCGGCCAGCGCGGCGAGCTTTCCCCGGTGAACAGTCATGTGCCCTTCCTGTCGCCTCATGTGCTTTCCTCGCCGCCTGCGGGCCGGCCAGTGCTGACGTCGGCCGGGTGATGGCGCGGCCGCCATTGCCGTCGCTGCGTCGATCGGGGCGACGGGCGTTCTTGTTCTGGACATTATCCCCGTTGTTGTATATGTCTGCGCCCATCCGAAAATGGCGGGCGGCTAAAACTGCCGTTGTTGGCCAAACTGGGCTAAGCGGTCATCACGCGACTGTTAATCCAGCCGGTAGGTGATTTCCCCAAGAATGGCTAGCCGCCAAACATCGGGCGTTGCCTCGCTATCCTCGGGAACAGCAGCGAAAGGAATGGTGCCTCAGCCCGGGGTGCGGCCGCGGCCTGCCGGGCGCCGCGGGCGGGCGGCGATCAGGTCGCGGTAGGACCAGCCGCAGAAGGCGCTGTACACGGCGGCGACGGCCAGCCACGGCAGGCCGGGGAGGACCGGAAGGGCCGGGTCGGCCAGCAGGCCGGCCCGATGAGGGCCGGGAACCATGCCGCCGCGATGATCCACCGGCCCCCGGCGGTGCGGCCGCGGGCCAACAGCACGGCGCCGGCCAGGCCTGCGCCCGCGACCACCAGGTACGCGACGGCCCCGGCGGCGTGCGGCCGGGCCAGCGCGGTGCCGAAGACGGCGCCGCTGGCCGCCGCCGCGAGCAGCGCCAGGTTCCACGGCGCGGTCAGCCTGCCGCCGCCGCGCAGCACCCGGTCGCCGCCGCAGTACCGGCCGGGGCCGACTGGGCGGCGGCCGCCCTGCAGCGGCAGGCCGAGGCATCGCAGCAGCGCCTCCAGATGCGGCTTGGCGGCCAGTTCCGGCCCGGCGTGCCAGCCGCCCTCGCCGTCCGCGGAGCAGTAGCTGGTGGCCTCGAGCACCCAGGTCATCAGGACGAACATGATCCCGAACGAGGCGACGCACGCCAGTCCGGCGGCCATCGCCGGCCCGGCCCAGGGCAGGCCGGCGGTGCTCAGCCCGACACCGCCCCGCACCAGGTACCCGAGGCCCACGACGAACCAGACGGCGATCACCGTGACCCTTTTCCAGAGCCCGGAACGCGACGCGCGCAGCCACTCGTACGACCCGGCGATGATGAAGACGGCGGCGGCCAGCACCAGCACCTGGCCGGTCATCCCGGCCAGCGCTCCGGCGAGCAGGGCGGCCAGCACGCGCGACGCCGCCGTGAGCCGGCTGAGCCGGATGCTGCGGCGCCGGTCCTGCGCCGTCGCGCCGACGGGCAGGCGGGAGCGGGCGCCGCGCTCGGGGTGGGACTGGTCCGCGTCGATCCCGCGGATGTCGTTCCACTGGTAGCGCGCCGGGTAGATCAGCAGCTCGAGCGCCAGCCAGAGCACGACGAAGTGCGCCCAGTTCCAGAAGCGGCCGGTCGAACTCGCGGCGAGCACGAAGCAGGCGGGCGCGATCAGTGCCTTGGCCCACGCGTCCGGCCGCGGGAGCAGCAGGTAGGCGGTCAGCCCGCGGCCGGTCTGGCGACCCAGGCCGCCGGCGGCGTCCCCGCCTACGCCGCCGGCAGCCTCCCCGACCGGGTCGTCGGCGGCCCCGACGGCCCCCCCGACCGACACGGCCGACGTCACCTGCTCGTGGCTAGAAGATCCTGGGCTTCGCTGGCGCTTTCACGATGCATGCGCGCCGCCCGGTTAGATAGAGAAAACTTCGCCACCTTTGGGATCGCCCCGGCCACGCTGCGCGGGCCGCCCCCCGGCGGCCTCGACCACCAGGTAGTTACGGTCCAGGCGCCAGCTCGCGTCCAGGATCAGCGCTGGTTCGCCCGCGGCGCTCTGACGTCAGCGCCAGGAACGGCGCGGGCGCGGGCGGGCCGACTGCCACCGCGCGGCGAACAGCTCGTCGATGGCCTCGTCGCCGAAGAAGTGGCTGTGCGTCTGGGCGAACCTGGCCAGCCGGACCAGGTTGGGATGGCGCCGCTGGCCGCCGGGCTCGTCCTCCCGCGCCGGCACCGCGGGCACCGACGCGTCCTCGGGGAACTCGGCCTGGATCTTGTCGACCACCTGCGACTTGGCCGCGATGAAGCGGTCAACGGTGCGCTCGTCCACGTGCGACGCCCGGGCGACCTCGCCCCGCTTGTCGAACCGGACGAGCGCGCGCCACAGCATGAGCTCGGTGCCGTTGCGGATCAGCTCGTCGAGGAGGCCCTCGTTCTGGATCAGCCGCTGCACGGGCGAGAGGGCATGGTTCAGCGTTCCGGGCGGTCTTGCGAATCCCGGGCCGGCCAGATCGCCCCGGTCTACCGCGTCGATCAGCGCCCGCATCTCCTCGGTGCTGGACGCCTTCGACATCAGCGCCAGCGGCTCGAAGAAGGCGAACGACGCGAGCAGGAACAGCAGCCGGTTGCGCTCCTCGTCGGTGCTCTCGATGATGATCCTGGTCTCCGGGGACAGGTCCTGCAGGATGCGCATCGCGGTCAGGCCGGTCGGGACGCCCGGCCCGAAGTTGATGTCGACGAGGGCCAGGTCGAACCGCTCGCCGTCAGCCAGCGCCTCCGGCAGGTTCCGCGGATCGCGGACGCCGGTCAGGGTGTGCGGCGTGCCCTGGACCACCTGGGCCAGGGCCAGCTCGACCAGGACAAAGTCGTCGACCACGAGTATGTGCACGAGTGTTCTCCGCTACCAGGGCGCTGACTTCCAGCGGGCCAGGACCCGGGTTCCGCCGCCGTCCCGCTGCTCGGCCACCACCGCGCCGTCGAACCGGTGCAAGTGCTCATCGAGGATCCGCAGGCTGGTCCGGTGCCCGGCCTGCGCCGTCGGCGCCGGCATCCCGGGACCGTCGTCATCGACCGACACCGTCACCCAGGGCCTGGCCGCGCGGCGGCCGGTACCGTCCCCGTTCTGCGGTTCCT
The DNA here is from genome assembly GCA_963729365.1 of uncultured Actinomycetota bacterium. Taxonomy (GTDB): domain Bacteria; phylum Actinomycetota; class Actinomycetes; order Streptosporangiales; family Streptosporangiaceae; genus JASHPR01. Next base: position 122,275 of record CAVSNQ010000020.1, on the reverse strand, counting down.
CGTGGCGGACGGCGACCTCCACCCGCTGCGCGCCCGCCTTCCAGGCGTTGGTGACCAGATCGGGCAGGACCCGGCGGGCCAGCCCGTAGTCGGTTTTGCGCATCTGCAGGTGCCGGCTGCCGGAGTCCAGGATCATGCCGGCCCGCCGGTCGCCCGGCACCGTCTGCAGGACGCAGTCCCAGAGCAGCGCGACGGTCTCCGCCGCCGGCCCGCCGCCGAGCATGGTCTGGCGTGCCTCCTCGGCCAGCATCAGCATGCTGTCCGCGAGCGACCTGGTCTCGTCGCCCGCGCCGTGGTCCGCCTGAATCTGCCGGATCAGCGCGTGCGCCCCGTTCTTGACCAGGCTGTGCACGGTGATGGAATCGTTCCGGCGGACCTCGCTCATCGATATCTCGGATGCCTCCAGCCCGGCCCGGAGCATGACCTCGAACACCATGGTGAACGGCAGCAGCAAAACCAGCGAACTGGCCAGCAGTATGGGGATGATCAGGCCGGCCGGGAGTCTCTCCTGGCCAGAAAGACCGGGCAGGAGGATCAGGATAATCTCAATGGCGGCCACGCTGGCCGGCACCCACGGACGGTAGGCGACGAGCCCCCTGGCCGGCGGCAGGTCGGGGTTGTACCAGCTCGCGTCGGTCATCACCTGGGCGAAGGCGCTCCACACGTGCGCGGTGACCAGAACCAGGCCGATCACGTAGACCGGCAGCGGCAGCGGCCTGACCGAGATCGGGCCGCCGTAGAGCAGCAGGACCAGGATGATCCCGAAGCCCTCCAGCAGGCCGGCCAGGTCGGCGGTGGCCTTGCTGCGCGCGCCGCGCAGGTGCCCGGCCGTCCGCCTGAGTGCGGCGATCCGGCCCGACGCCAGCCGGTCCAGGACGCCCGGCATGGTCTGGATCCAGGCCATGCTCACGCCCGCCGATACCACCAGCAGTTGCGCCGCGGCCCGCGGCAGCGTGCTGGCCGGGAACCAGGCCAGCAGCACCCAGAGGCCGCCGACGCAGGCCGCGCGGAACGCCGCTCCTATTCGCCACACGGGCGTCACATATCGGACCGCGATGTCGTAGACGACCCGCGTTCGAAGGGATGAACTCGCCAGCATGATCCTTCCTTGCCTTAAAAAGGAAATAGTCCTACTAAAGGAAAGCAGAAGCAATCCGGGGGCGCTCGCGGTCCGGGGGCGCTCGCGGTCAGGGGAGGGAATCCGCAGGTCCCGGGACCGGGCCCAAGACCGGAAGAGTGACCAGGGGCGGAACGGGCGGGAAGCCGGCCCAAGAATTACGCGGTTCCGGCATCGGGCCGGGAGAAACTCGCGTTCGGCAACGCCGAACGCCTTCTCCAGATCAGGTAACCGATCAGCCGGCCCGCCAACCGCCCCGGCCATGCGGGCAGGGCGGGTCAGGCGGTCAAGCTCAGGACGATTTCAGCGATGCCTCGGCGAGGACGTCGGGATGCTCCCGGCGGTAGTGCTCGGTCAAGGCGGCACTGGCCTGGCCGGTCCTGCTGGCGATGGTGCGCTGGCAGACCTGGCAACGGCTGACCGGAAGGCGGGTGACGGTGACAGGGAAGCGCGCAGGATTTGAGTTGCTCATCGCCACCCATGATGCCAGAGGAGTCCGGGCAGTCCGGTATTCACACGGCGGCCAGGCGAGCCCGATGACTTGTATTTACGCCAACAAAGTGATATCAGTTTTAATGAGCCGGACCGCGTTCCGGCGCGAGATGCGGGCCGGGTGTTCGCCGGCCGTGCATGACCGGTGGGAGGCGTCGGGCTGTGGACTCGTTCTCGGGGAAGCTCGCGGTGGTGACCGGCGGTGGCTCCGGCATGGGCCGCGAGCTTGTCCGCCAGCTGGCGGGGCAGGGATGCTCGGTCGCGGCCTGCGACGTGAACGCGGACGCGGTCGCGGAGGCGGCGGCCATGGCGCGGGCGGGCGCTCCGCCCGGTGTCCAGGTCACCAGCCATGCCTGCGACGTCTCCGATGAGGCCCAGGTGCTGCGGTTCCGCGATGAGCTGCTCGAGGGGCACGCCAGCGATCACGTCGACCTGGTCTTCAGCAACGCGGGCATCGGCGGCGGTGAAAGCTTCGTCGGCAGCCGCCGCGAGATCTGGGAGCGCACGTTCGCCGTCGACTGGTGGGGCGTCTATTACTGTGCTCGCGTGTTCTTGCCGCTGCTGATCGCGAGCGGCGACGGCGTGCTGGTCAACACCAGCAGCGTGAACGGCTTCTGGGCGGCGCTCGGCCCGGGCGTGCCGAACTCCGCCTACAGCACGGCCAAGTTCGCCGTGAAGGGCTTCACCGAGGGGCTGATCGAAGACCTGCGCGCCAACGCGCCCCAGGTCCGGGTCGCCGTCGTGATGCCCGGGCACGTGGGCACGGACATCATCGTGAACAGCCTCCGGGCCCGTGGCCTGCCGGATCCCGGGCAGATGAGCGACGCCCAGCTGGGCGAGGTGATCCCCCCCGATATGTGGCCCGAGGGGACATCCGCCGATGAGCTGCGCCAGATGCTCGTGCAGGCGAACGCCGACTTCCGGGACAAGGCGCCGGTCAGCGCGGCTGAGGCGGCCACCGTCATCCTGGACGGGGTGCGCTCCGGGACCTGGCGGATCCTCGTCGGCCAGGACGCCAAGACGCTCGACGCGTTCGTGCGCGCGAAGCCCGAGAGCGCCTACGACTACGACGAGCTGGCCAAGAACGTCAGCGATACCACGTCTGAGCGGTAGCACCCAGCGCAAGCTGAGTCACCTGCGGGTCAGATGTGCGGTTGACGCGAGTTGACCGTCGATCGCCTTATCCGGCCGAGCCGCCGGCAATCTCGTAGGACCACAGCTCGCTGCTGACGCCGACCGGCGGCGGCGCCTCGCCGCCGCTGCGCTCGGCCGCCGAGCGGTGACCGTGCCCGAACGCGGGGGAGTGCAGCCAGGCCTCGAACGAGGCCTCATCGCGCCACCGGGTCACCACGAGCCACGTGGTGCGCTCGTCGGCCGGCTTGAGCAGCTCGAAGCCCTCGAACCCGTCCTGGCTGTCGACCGCGCCCGCCCTCGCGGCGAACCGCTTGGCCAGTTCGTCCCCGCTGTCGGCCGGCACGGTGATCGCATTGATCTTCACGACTGTCATGTGCCGATGATGCCACCCGGCCGCGGCGCAAGGCGGGCTGGCCTCGTCGGCTATGGCCGGCGCGTTATCTGGTCCCGGTGCGATCGAATGGCGTCCCAGATCTTGAGGAAGCCTCCCTCGAAGTCTCCTTGCAGATCGACGTGCAAGATGTCGGACAGGACCTTCGGTATCTCACAGGGCTCGATGAGAACCGGGATGACGAGGACCTGCTCGCCGCCGAGTTGTTTCACGACCACTGAATTCAGCTCGCGGTTGACCCAGTCGGAAACGACGGATCTCTGGCTGAGCACAACGATCAGGACGTCGCAGGAGGACAACGCCGCCTGGATCTTCGTGACGATCGAATCTCCGGCCTTCAACTCCCATTCCGCGTACCAGCTGTTGTAACCCAGGGCTTGCAGGCCCCTCGCGATGCGCTCGGCGGTCGGCCCGTCCGCCGACGCGTGGCTGACAAACACACTGAATTCTGAGCCTTCAGCCCGCGGGAGGAGCCGCAGGATGGGGCCATCCTCCGCGGCGGTGCTCCGGGATGCGTCCGCGTCTTGGATCTGACGGCCGCTGCGGATCGATTCCACCCCGGCGCCCAGCCAGCCCGCGATGGCTATGCCCTCCCGCATGGCGAAGAAGGCCTGGTCCACCAGCTGGGTTTCCGTTCCCTGCGCTGCGCCATGGGCCCAGGAATTCCGTGTGTCGGCGAACGCATCGAGCCTGTCGATCCACTCCTCCGGCACGTAGTGATGAGCGCTGCTGAAGGCTTCCGACTGCGCGGCAGCCCGGAGGGCCTGGACGACGGTGCCCAGAGTGAGCGTCCGGATCTGGGCCTTAGGCAGCCTGAGTTCCCGCTGGATCCGGCCCGCGTCCTTACCGCAGACGGAGTACGCGAGCCTGGAGAGGAATGTCTTCGCGAGGTTCTCCACCATTGTCGTGACCTCGATGACAGCACCGGTCAGATTCGGGCCGCCGTCGGACTTGGTCGATTCCCTGGCAAAAATCGAGACCGCTGACGCGATATGTTCCTGGGTCGATGTCTCAAAGGCCTGGCTATCGACGGCGGATTGAAGTCCGGCGAGGGCCCGGAGCGTGGCGAGCTGATGCTCGTCGGGGAGCTGGTTGAAAGAGGCGCGCTCCTTGGTCCCCAGATCCTCGAATATCCGCTGAGCCCGGCGCGTGATAGGACTGATGTCCGGGGCGACCATCAGGCTCGCGACGTCGGCCTTCCGCACGAGCGGGAGCTGCTCGGAGCCTTGCGCGACGACGAGTGTCTCGCTCTCGAACCTGATTCCGCCGGAGGACGCCAGGGCGACGGCGTTGGTGGCGCCGTCAAGCTCCTCGACCGTCGCGCATGCGATCTTGGCGAAGAAGTGGTAGGGAACGCCATGATCAATCTGATACAGGTCAACCAGGCAGCGCTTGAGGTCTTCCTGGCGCATCAGCGTGTCAAGGACCTCCTGTCCGGAAACCGGAGCCCGGGTCCTGACGACCAGGATGCCGACGAAGGCCGTAATGGGAAACGGCGATTTGCCGTCGCGAGTGAGCGTCGGGCCGATCAGGATGTTGGCCGCCAGCAGAGAATCCCGGAGTGCGCGCTTGGCGTCGTTGTCATAGTTGATCGCTAGGTCGTTGATGTCCTCGGCCCTGAGGTTCGGAACGGCCTGGTAGTCACGGCGGACCGGGTGGCGGGAGGCCAGCAAGACGTCCTTGGCGACGAACCTGACCACTGAGTCCTCGTAAGCGCCCTGCCGCAGCTTCTCCATCAGCCGGGATGCCTCGTCAGCCGACCCGTACAGGATGAGCAGCGAGTCCCAGTGCCCGAACACGACGTACTGCGAGATGCCATCCCTGGCTCTCTCGGAGTCGCGGAGGACCTGGCTGAAGAAGCCGGGCTTGCCGTTGGCGAGGAAGAAGTGCGGGTGGATCTTGCCTTCGAACAGCCGGTAAGGGTTGATGACGCCGCGCTGCGTAAATTCTGATGCGAGGATCTGGAGGCGTTCGTTGAATCCGTTCAGGCCCGCGTTCTCGGCGATATAGGCCACGCGCCGGGCCGCGGCTTCCCGGGAAAGGGCAGGGTCGAGTTCAAGGGCACGCGCCAAGACAGAGCTCAGTGTTCTGTCAAGATCATCAAGCACTGCCTGACCCCCCTTACGGAATGGTGCGAGTCTACCGTGATGCCGCTTCGGGTAAGCCATTCGCTCGTTCCGGTGGCTACCGGGCTCAGGGGATGATTTCGCGCCGCCGACGGTGATCGGGCGGGGCCGGTACCGCCGGGGCGGAGGCCGTCCGCGGCGGCTGTCCGTAATTGGAGTGCGGCGGGCCGTCCGGCGTCGTTACGCTGTCCGGTGCCGGGAGCGATGTGAGGTAGAACAACCGCTCTCACCTGGCTGGCCGTACCCGGCGGTGCGGTCGCGCCACCCGTTCAAGGTGTAGTCACTCCGGCTCGGCCCACGGGCCGGGCCGCGTCCTGCAACTCACCGCGTTTCCCGTCGGAGAGAGACAATGTCTGTCCACGAAGCTGGCGCTCTTCACGCGCCTGGTTACGGCAGTGTCGCCACCGTTCCTTCCTGGCTTCGCCCACCGGTCAACGTCAATGAGCTGCTGCCACGTGTGTGGGCCGACACTGTGCGGCGTAACGACGCCGGTGCGCTGGAGGTGGCCGGCGTCGACGTCCGTGATCTGGCGGCCGAGTACGGCACGCCGGCGTATGTGCTTGACGAAGCGGACTTCCGCGCCCGCGCAGCCGCTTTTCGCGATGCGTTTCACCACGCGTTCGCCCCGGTAGGCGGGGGCGCGGACGTCTACTACGCGTGTAAGGCGTTTCTGTGCACCGGTGTGGCCCGTTGGCTGGCGCAGGACAGGTTGCGTATGGATGCCTGCTCAGGTGGCGAGATGGCTGTTCTGCTCCGGGCCGGCGTCCGGCCGGAAGACATGGGCCTGCATGGCAACAACAAGTCCGATGCCGAGCTGGACCTCGCGGTGAAAGCCCGCGTCGGGAGAATCGTCATCGACTCGCTACCGGAGATCGACCGGCTTGCGGACACCGCCGCGCGGTACCGGGTTCGCGTGCCTGTTCTGCTGCGGGTCACCGTCGGGGTGGAAGCCCACACCCACGAGTACATCGCCACCGCACACGAGGATCAGAAGTTCGGGCTCTCCTTGTCCGGCGGCCAGGCCGTCCTAGGGGTCCAGCGCATTCTGGCCCGGCCGGAACTAGAACTGCGCGGCCTGCATTCGCATATCGGCTCGCAGATTTTCGGCACCGACGGCTTCGAGATAGCGGCCCGTCGCCTGCTCCGGCTGCATGCGCAGGTAATACGTGACCACAAGACGACCTTGCCTGAGATAGACCTGGGCGGCGGATTCGGTGTCGCCTACACGAGCGAGCACGACCCGCTCGCGCCAAAGACCCTGGCCGACGCCCTCGCCGAGATCGTCCGGCGTGAGTGCCAAGCGCTCGGAGTCGAGGTCCCAAGGGTCTCGGTAGAGCCGGGTCGGGCGATCGCAGGTCCCAGCACGTTCACGCTCTACAGCGTGGGAACAATCAAGGACGTCATGCTCGAGAGCGGTGCGTTCCGCCGGTACGTCGCGGTAGACGGCGGCATGAGCGACAACATTCGCACGGCCCTGTACGACGCCGATTACTCCTGTGCAGTCGCCTCGCGTGCGTCCTCAGCGGAACCAGTGCTCGCCAGAGTCGTAGGCAAGCACTGTGAGAGCGGCGATGTGGTCGTCAAGGATGAGTTCCTGCCCTCTGACCTTGCCGCCGGTGACCTGCTCGCGGTGCCCAGCACGGGGGCCTACTGCCGGAGCATGGCCAGCCAATACAACCACGTGCCTCGCCCGCCCGTGATCGCGGTTCGGGACCGGAAAGCCCAGGTGCTTGTCCGCCGGGAGACCGAGGATGACCTGCTGGCCCTCGACGTGTGCTGACCGGTCTGCCCGGTGATGCCAGCCGCCGCCGCTGCTAGTGCCGTCGTTCGTCAGCGGCGGCGTAGCCCGGGACGGATGGCCAGCGGACCGCCAGGACCACCGAGGCTTCCTCGGCCTGCCATGAGTGGCTGACACCGTGGAACACCACGTAGTCGCCCTGCTGGGCCAGGAGCACGCTGCGTCCTGGCAATTCCACCCGGAACCGGCCGCTGATCAGCAGAATCAGGGCAGAGCGCTGCTCGCCTGTGACCCACGCAGGACGCTGGTCGCCCTGGGGATGGATGGCCCATTTGATCTCGACATCCTCGCTATGCCGGGGATCATCGGCCGGCTTGAAATGCCCGAGCAGCCATCCGCGGTCCAGGGGAGCGTCCGCTGCGGCGTTGCCCACATAGGTGTCGCCCTGGCCTGAGCTGGTCACGGTCTCCATTTCCGCCATTCGCGAGCACCGTATCAACCCGCGCCGCAGCCCGGATGCGGGGACGAGGCGAAAATGCTGTAACACTGGCCGCCAGCCCTGGGGAAGGGGAACAGCCATGAACAGCCTGCCGATCGGCGATTACGCCCTGCTGTCGGACTGCCGCTCGGCGGCCCTGGTCAGCCGGGACGGCTCGGTGGACTGGCTGTGCTTTCCCCGTTTCGACGCGCCGGCCGTGTTCGCCCGCATCCTTGATACCGAGGGCGGGCACTTCGCGATCCGCCCGGCTGGCGACTTCCAGGCCAGCCGCGCCTACGTTGACCAGACCATGGCCCTGGAAACCACGTTCCGGACAGCGACCGGCACCGCGGTGCTGACCGATGCCATGGCGGTCGGCCGCAACGACCGCGGCCACGGCTTGGGTGCCGGGTCGCCGGGCGTATTGCTGCGCCGCCTGGCTTGCACCGACGGCGAGCTGGAGGTCGAGGTCACCTACGCTCCGCGACCCGAGTACGGCCTGATCTACCCGATTCTCCACGTATCCCCGGATGGCGTGGGCGCCCGGGGCGGTGCCGACCGGCTGCTGCTCTCCGGGCCGGCCGGCTTCCGGGTCGAAGGTGCCACCGCTACCGCGCATCTGCGCGTGACCGCCGGCCAGACGGTCAGCTTCGCGCTGCAGCACGGGCGGATGGAGGACCCGCCGCTGGCCGCCTGGGACGCCGAGGAGATCGCCGCGCGGCTGGAGGACACGCTGGAGGGATGGCGCTCCTGGTCGGCCCTCCACCAAAGCTACGAGGGCCCGTGGCGAGACCTGGTTCACCATTCGGGCCGGGTGCTCCAGGCGCTCACGTTCCAGCCGACCGGCGCCATCGTCGCCGCACCGACGACCTCGCTGCCGGAGACCATCGGCGGCGGGCGCAACTGGGACTACCGCTACACCTGGGTGCGCGACGCCTCGCTGACCATGGAAGCCCTGTGGGTGGCGGCCTGCCCGGACGAGGCCGGCAAGTTCTTCGGGTTCCTGGCCGACGCTGCGGCATCCCAGCTGCAGCGCGGGAAGGATCTGCAGATCATGTTCGGAGTCGGCGGCGAACACGATCTTTCCGAGCGGGAGCTGCCGCACCTGGCCGGCTGGCGAGCGAGCCGCCCGGTGCGGGTCGGCAACGGCGCATGGACGCAGCGCCAGCTGGACGTGTACGGGGAACTCCTCAACGCCGCGCAGCGGCTGGTCCAGCAGCTCGGCAAGCTCGACCCGGTCACCCAGGATTTCCTGGCTGCCGCGGCGGACACCGCAGCCCGCCGCTGGACCGAGCAGGACCAGGGTATCTGGGAGATCCGCGGTGAGCCGCGCGACTTCCTGTACTCCAAGCTGATGTGCTGGTCGGCGCTCGACCAGGCGATCGAGCTGGCCCCCGAGCTGAACGCGCAGCGCCGGGTCGAAGGGTGGGCCGCGGCCCGCGACGAGATCCGGGCGGCCATCCTTTCCCGCGGGTGGAGTGAACAGGCTGGCGCCTTCACCCAGGTCTTCGGCAGTGAGGACCTGGACGCGTCCAACCTGATGCTGGCCATCACCGGCTTCCTGCCCGGTGACGACCCGCGCATGAAGGCAACCATCGACGCCACCGCCGCCCGGCTGACCGACGGGCGCGGCCTGGTCTACCGCTACCTCGCCCACGACGGGCTGGACGGCGGGGAGGGGACCTTCCTGCTCTGCACGTTCTGGCTGGCGCAGGCGCAGGCCCTGGCCGGCGAGCTGGACAAGGCCACGGCGACCTTCGAGCGGGCCGTGGCGGCGATCAATGACGTGGGCCTGCTGGCCGAGGAGGTGGACGTGGCCAGCGGCGAGATGATCGGCAACTTCCCGCAGGCGTTCAGCCATATCGGCCTGGTCAACGCCGCCTGGGCGATCAGCCAGGCCCGGGACCGGGCCGCCGGCAGCGTGACGGCCCGGGCGGACATGCCAGAGCGTACGCCGACAGAGTTCAGCGCCGCGTCCACCACTTCGGCTACCTAGGCGGGATAGCGGGATGGTAGTGCTGGCTTCCCGCTCTTCGTGGTGCAGCCCGGCGCGCGCGAGCCGCGCGGGCAGCGGAGAATGATCGCATGGCTGGCACGGTCCTCTCGGCAAACCTAGCTGCCGCGACATGAACGCGGCCCTGTATTACTGGCGCGCGACCAGGCACCGCGCCCAGCGCCGGGCCGTGGTCGTGGCGCTGGTGTGCGGGCTGCTGGGCATGGTGGCGCTGGGAGGGCTGGCGGGTGCCCGGCGCACGGACACCGCCTACGGGCGCTACCTGGCCTCGATCAACTCCAGCGACGTGTACGTCAACGTGCCGGGCCCGTCCCTCGCGGCCGTCCGCCAGATCGAGCGGCTGCCCGGCGTGCTGTCTGGCGCCGCCGACCTGGGCCTGGGCGCCAATCCGGTGGTGCACGGCCGGGTGGACGACTCCTTCGTCACCGACAGCCTGGGCGGCAGCCTCGACGGTGAGTACTTCCGGCAGGACCGGGCGACCCTCGTGGCCGGCCGGTTGCCTCGCCCCGGCGCCACCGGCGAGATCGTGCTCACGCCGCAACTGGCCAAGTTCTTCCACACCTGGGTGGGCGGCCGGGTGACGTATCAGTTCAGCCGGCTGGACCTGCGGACACAGGCCGTCACCGTGGTCGGGAACTCGACGTTCGTGGTCGCCGCGATCGCGGATCAGCCTCCCGTACTCGTGGATCAGTTCGACGTGGTGGCCGCCGCTATGCTGCCGCCCGCGGCCACCGCCAGGTACCTGAATGGGGAGTTCGCGTTCGCCTGGGTGGGGCTGCGGCTCCGCGCGGGAGCGGCCGGGATCCCGGCGCTGCAGCGCGAGCTGGCCGGGCCGGAAGACACGCTGGACCGTGAATTCCACGTACCGCCCGGCACCCTCAGCTTCGACATCCGCAGCCTGGGCACCGTCCATCAGCAGGTGCAGCAGGCCATCGAGCCGCAGGCGGTCGCGCTGGCCATCTTCGGGGGACTGGCGGCGCTCGCGCTGCTCGTGCTGGCCGGGCAGGCCCTCGCGCAGCTGCTGGACCTTTCGGCGGCCGACGTGCCAGCCATGCGCGCGGTCGGGGCCACCCCCGCCCAGGGCGCGCTGGCGGTCAGCCTGGACGGCGCAGCCGCCGTCGTCGGCGGGATGGCACTGGCGGTGGCCGGCGCCGTCGCGATCTCCCCGCTAGCACCGATCGGGCCGGTTCGCGCATTCGACCCGGCCCGGGGGTTCGAGGCGGACCCGCTGGTGCTGGCGGGCGGCGGCGGCGCGCTTACCGCCATCCTCCTGGGCATCCTCGCCGTGCTGGCCTGGCGGTCGGTGCGCCCGGCAGCGAACGCGCCGGCCAGCAGGACCTCGCCGATCCCCAGGGCGGCCGCGGAGGCCGGCCTGCCGGTGACCGCGGTAGCGGGCATCCGGGCCGCGCTGCAGCGCGGAGCGGGACGCCGGCCTGCCGGTCCTGGCCACCCTGCTCGGGTCGGCGGCCGCCGTGCTGGCGGTGGTGATGGCGGTGGTGTTCGGCGCCAGCCTGAACGGGCTGGTGACCCACCCGGCCCGGTACGGCTGGAACTGGACGCTGCTGATGGAGACCGAGGGAGGGTACGGCTCCTGGCCGGTCTCGCAGATGGACAAGCTCGTCAACGGTCAGCCGGGAGTCACCGGCTGGTCCACCTTCGGGTTCACCCAGATGCCCATCGACGGCCAGAACGTGCCGGTCCTGGGCCTGACCCGGCACCTCGGCTCGGTGCAGCCGCCGACCACCAGCGGCCACCCGATCAGCGGGCCGCTGCAGATCGAGCTCGGCACCGTTACCCTCCGCGCGCTGGGTAAGCACGTGGGCGACACGGTGATCGCCGGCACCGGGCGGCACCGGCGCACGCTCACGATCGTGGGGACCGTGACCCTGCCGTCGATGGGGCTGACCCTGGCCGACCATGTGTCGCTCGGCCGCGGCGCCATGCTCGACGACAGCACGCTGCTGGCCATTGAAGGCCTGCTGAACGTGCCGGCGGGCGCGGCGACCGCGGCGGTGTCGGCTCCCGCCTTCCCCTCGGCGGTCGCCATCGACCTGGCCCCCGGCACGGACGCTGCCCCGCTGGTGGCGCGGATCGTCGACGCCGGCCCGGGCGACACCCCGGGCGGGACCTACCAGCAGCCCCGGGTGCTGGGAGCCGCGATCGTCAACGCGTCACAGATGGGCACCCAGCCGCTTGTCCTGGCCCTGGCCCTGGCCGCGGCGGCGGTGCTGTCGCTGGCGGTGGCGCTGCTGGCGTCGGTCCGGCAGCGCCTGGCCGGAACTCGCCCTGCTGAAGGCCCTCGGGCTGACCAGGCGCCAGGTCCGGGCGGTCATCGCCTGGCAGGCCAGCGTCATACTCCTGGTTGCCGCCTGCGTCGGGGTGCCACTGGGGATAGTGGCGGGCCGCTGGGCGTGGGCCAGTTTCGCCGCCTCCCTCGGCGTCGTCCCGGTGACCGTGGTTCCCGGCCTCGCCCTGCTGGCCGGCTTCATCGCGCTGCTCGTGGCCGGGAACCTGCTGACCGCGGTTCCCGCATCGGTGGCGGCCCGGACGAAGCCCGTGGTCGGGCTGCGCGCCGAATAGCCCTGCGCACCTCAGCGCTGCCGTGGGCTACCATGCAGCGAGCCTCCGCCGGTGTAGCTCAGTTGGCAGAGCAGCCGTCTTGTAAACGGCAGGTCAGCGGTTCGAATCCGCTCACCGGCTCCACGTCACCCACCCCGATCCGAATCCCGGAAGGCGGCCATGACGAGTAATCGGAATGAGGACGCCGAGAACCAGGCGCTGCTGGCCTTCCTCGCCGCCCAGCGTGACGCGGTGCTGTCCATCGTGGCGGGGCTGGACGAGGACTCGTGGCACCGGTCGGTTGTGCCGTCGGGCTGGACGCCGGCCGGGCTGGTCGAGCACCTGGGCGGGGCAGAGTGGCACTGGTTCCAGGGGGTCGTGGCCGGCCAGCACCCCGAGCCAGCGCCTGGGGATGAGGACCTGACTCCCTATGATCCGACGGCAGCATTCGTCTGTGACGAGCCCTCCGCGGAGATCATCAATTTTTACCGCGACCAGTGCGCAAGCTCGGATGCGGTGCTGGCCGTGACACCGCTATCGGCGCGACCGCGCGGCAGGCACGGTGTCCCCGGGCAAGACGAACCGCCGGATGTGCGCTGGGTCGTGCTGCACATGATCGAGGAGACCGCGCGACATGCCGGTCACCTGGACATCGCCAGGGAACTCCTCGACGGCGAGACCGGGCTCGGGCCGCGCTGACCGGCCTGACGCCATCCCTTCGGCACGCCCGGCAGATCGAAGCCGGTCACCCAGCCTGACCGAGCCAATCACCTGGACCGGCTCGGCTGCGCACTAGGTTGATGAGGGTTAGGTCACGAAGGGATACGAGATGACTGGTGACGCAAGCACCGGCGCCCGGCTGCTGGGCACCCTGGGAACCGCAGATGGCCAGGGCGTCGTGCGCGTGAAGGACCGCCTTGATGCTGATATCGAAACCGTATGGTCAGCGCTCACCGATCCCTCGCGGCTGGCCAGCTGGTGGGGCGAGGTTGAGGGAGACCTGCGACTGGGCGGCGAGTATCGCGCGCGGGTTTTTGCCAGCGGATGGGAAGGCACGGGGCGGGTGGAAGCCTGCGAGGCCCCGCGGCGGCTGCTGGTGCTGACCAGGGAACCGGACCAGTCTGAGGACCAGTCGATCGAGGTCACGCTGACCGCCGACGGCGGAAAGACCACTGTGGTCTGGGAGGAGCGGGGCATGCCCGTGGCCTACCTCGCCGGTTACGGGGCGGGGATCCAGGTCCATGTTGAAGATCTCGGCGCTTACCTCGCGGGGCGGGAGCGCTGCGACGCCGGTGCGCGGATGGGCGAGCTTTTCCCCGCCTACGAGCCCCTGGCCGCCAACGTCAGCTAGGGAAGCCGACGGCTGGCCGGGATACGGACCTCCAGCCGCGGGCTAACCTGTGACTGCCGCTGACGAGCGTTACCGGTGGGAGGCCAGGGTGCAGTATCGGATCTCGCGGGTGCTCGCCGGGCCGTTCTTGCACATGCTGTGGCGCCCGGAGATCACCGGCAGCGAGCACATCCCGGCTTCGGGCGGTGCCATCATTGCGTCGAACCACCTCTCGATCGTGGACTCGATCTTCCTGCCGCTGATGGTCGACCGGCCGGTCACCTTCGCGGCCAAGTCCGAGTACTTCACGGGAACCCGGCCGATCGACCGGATCACCGGCGCGTACCTGCGCGCCACCAAGCAGCTGTCGGTGGACCGGGCCGAGGCCCGAGCCGCCCAGGACATGCTGGAGGCGGCGCTCGGCTTGCTGCGCGCGGGCGACCTGTTCGGCATCTATCCGGAGGGGACGAGGTCACCGGACGGGCGGCTCTACCGCGGCCGGACCGGCATCGGCTGGCTGGCGCTCAACTCCGACTTGCCGGTGATACCCGTGGCCATGTCCGGGACCGATCGCGTGCTGCCGCCCGGGTCCAAGGTTCCCCGGGTCGCCAAGATCAGCATCCGGGTCGGCGAGCCGCTGACCTTCGAAGCCCAGCGGAGCCTGCCCTCGGCCGCCAGGCAGCGGCGCGCGGTCACCGACGAGGTGATGAAATCGATCCAGGCGCTCTCCGGCCAGGAGTACGTGCCGATGTACGCGTCCGCGCGGAAGGAGGAACTTGCCGCCGCGCGTAACGGGGCCCGGCCCGCGCGTTCCGGCTCGTAGCGCCGGGGCACCGGGTCAGTCGTCGGACGAGGGCGGCCCGGCCGCCGACGGCGGGTCCGCATCAGCCCCGGTTTCGCGGGACGGAACCGAGGGGAACGCCGGGTCCGCTTCGGCCCCGGTTCCCCGCGACGGAACCGAGGGAAACGCCGGGTCCGCATCGGCCCCGGTTCCGCGGGACGGGACCGAGGGGAACGCCGGGTCCGCTTCGGCCCCGGTTCCCCGGAGCGGGACCGAGGGGAAGGTTTCGGTGCTCGCGCTGGGATTCCACACGTAGATCGGCCTGATCCCCGGGTCGGCGCCGGTGTCGTCGGCTTCGGCCGTCGCGGCTTCCGCGGCCGCCACCGGCGGGCTGTCGGCGGGCTTGTTCCAGATCGAGTCGGCGGTGCTGGGCAGGGGCGCGGGCAGCGGGATGGGCACGCGCCTGGGCAGCGGGGGCGCCGGGTTGGCGGCCCACGGAAGCTCGGTGTCCGGCTTGGGCGCCGGTTCCCACGGCGGGGTGCCGGACACCTTGGGCGGCCGGGCGGGCGCGGACCGGCTGAGTCCCGGCCGCGGAGACCTGGGGAGCTGGCCGGCGCGGCGGGAGCTGTCGTCGCCGGCCAGCGGGCCGGCATCGGCGAACGTGCCTGCGAAGCTGCCGGTGCCGCGCGCATAGGTCGAACTCCGGGCCGCGACCGGGCGCGGACCCGGCGCGGCAGCGGGCGCGGCGCCGGCCGGCTGAGCGGGCACCGCGGCGAAATACTGCAGCATCTGGTCAGCCTGGTCGTCCCCGTTGGCCGCGTACGGGGTCCGCATAGCCGGCTCGTGCTCGGGGCGGACCGGCGTCCTGGCCCGCCTGCGGCGCCACCGCGCCAGCCCGTAGGCGGTGATGGGCACGAGCAGCACGACGAGCAAGGCGGCGGAGATGAGCGCGTCTCGCTCGATCTTCGGCGCCAGGGCCAGGTCGACGTAGGGCACCGGCGGCGCTGCAGGCTGCGCGCGGGACACGGCCCCGGCGCCGGCCAGGTGCGGGCCCGGCGCGGCGATCTCCTTCGCCGCGGCCAGCGCCCGCTCGGCGTCCGCGGTTCCGTGGCCGGACCCGTCGGCCATGCCTCCGGCGGGCCGGAACACCGTGCTGCTGGTCAGTGCCTGGGTGACCTGGGCGGGGGTGAGCTCCGGGTATCGCGATTTGATCAAGGCCGCGATGCCGGTGACGATGGCGCTCGCCGCGCTGGTGCTGCTGACCGTGGTGTAGCCGGTGGGGATGGCCGCGGTCATGCCGCTGCCGGCGGCGGTCAGGGTCACGTAGGACTGGTGGCTGGAGAACGGGGCCTTGATGAAGTTGTTGTTGAACGCGCCCACGGAGATCACCCCGTGGTAGCCGGCGGGGAAGTTCGCGGCGTCGGTTCCTGCGCCGTTGTCACCGCCGGGCGCGACCAGTACCACGCCCTTGCTGAGCGCGTAGGCAACGGCCGACTGCTCGGCGGGACTGCCGTTGGCCGCGGTCTGCGCGGCCGCCTCGGCCGGGGTCAGCGGCGTGCCGGGGGCGGGGCCGGCGTCGGCGCGGCCACGAGGTCAGAGGCTGACTGGCCCGGATCCAGCGGCAGGTCGATCACCTGGGCGCCGTCGCTGACCGCGTACCTGATCGCCGTGGCGATCGCGTTGGGCAGGGCCGAGACGATGCCAGAATCGGCCAGCAGCGGGTCTCCGGCGTCCAGCGTCACCCTGATCGACAGCAGCTTGGCGGCGGGAGCCACGCCCATGATGCCGTCGGCATCGCCCGGGCCGTGCCCGTGGCCGACGATCAGGCTCGCCATGGCGGTCCCGTGGATCCCGAAGAACTGCCCGCCCGGCTTCTCGCCGGTGTTGGTGTAATCGGGCCCGGTGATCACCGATCCGGCGATGTCGGGCTGGCTGGGATCCACGCCGGTGTCCAGCAGGGCGATCGTCACATTCGCGCCCGTGGTGGTCTGCTGCGCCTGGGTGACGTGCATCGTGCCGAGCCACCACTCGCCCTGACGCGTCTGGTCGGCGAAGGCCGGGACGCTGCCCAGCGCGGCCCATGCCACGACCAGGCCGATAGCTGTGGTCATCATCACCGGGCGGGGGACCCTCAGCGACACGCCGTTCTTGCCTTCCGTGCGGTTACCCCCGCATTCTGCCATCTACAAACTGATTACGTACCGTCTGCGCAGATCCGCCCGGGGTAGAACCGCCTAACCAGGGAAACCGCCTCAGGAAGGATGCGGCGCGGAGATCCGGACATGGGCGCCGGGCGGCAGGCCGAGCTGCTGTGCCGCGTCGCCCGCGTTGACGGCGAGCGAGATCAGCCCGGCGCTGTCGGTGAACGCGACGACCTCGCCAGGCGCCGCGGCCGCGAACGTCTCGAGGAACGGCACGGTGAGCTGGCGCCGGCCCGCCCGGACCACCAGCAGGGCGCCGTAACCGACGCCGAGCTGCCCCACGTCCGCCGCGACGATCGACAGCTGCACGTTGCCGAACCTGTCCACCGACATGACCTCGCCCTCGGCCTCACCGTCCCGCACCCGGCTGGTCGGCGCGGGCAGCGTCACCAGGTCGGCCAGGTCGATCTCGTCCCCGGCCGACGCGAGGTCCTGGCCGGCGGCCAGGTGCGCGGCCACGGGCATGAAGATGTCCCGGCCGTGGAACGTGGGCGAGACCGGGTGCAGCCAGAGGTCGCCGTTGGTGAGCTGGAAGGCCTGGTCGGGGCCGCCCTTGGCGTCGACCGCCCAGGACAGCAGGCCATTGTCCGGCCCGACCAGGATGCTGTCACCGGCCCTGACGGCCACGCCACGGCGGGCGGTGCCGACCCCGGGGTCGACGACGGCTACGTGCACCGCGGGCGGCAGGTACGGGATGGTCTGGGCCAGCACCGCGGCGCCGCGGCGAACGTCGCCCGGCTGCACCAGGTGGGTGATGTCGATGATCCGGGCGGCAGGCGCGATCTTCGCCGCGACGCCATGGCAGGCGGCGACGAACCCGTCCTCCAGCCCGTAATCCGTTATGAAGGTCAGGGAATCAAAGGAAGCCACGAAGGGTGAGCGTACGACGCCTGAGGCGCGGCGCATAGAGGGTGTCTACGATGGAGTTCGCTACCTAAGGTCTTGGAGGCCGCATGGCTGGGCTGTCTGAGCTCGACAAGCGGATCCTGGCCTTCGAGCAGAGCTGGTGGCAGTTCCCTGGCGCGAAGGAGCGAGAGATCCTTGAGGTGTTCGGCATGCCGGTGACCCGCTATTACCAGCTGCTGAACGCGCTGATCGACCGGCCGGAGGCCAGCGAGTTCGATCCGGTGCTGGTCGCGCGGCTGCGCAGGCAGCGAAGCCGCAGGCACGGGATCAGGTCGGCCCGCCCCGAGTGACGCCGAGCCTGCCCGCGCCGACGTCCGAGGCTGGCCGGGCCGGCCTCGCCGCGCTGCTGCGAGACCCGGGCCGGGCGCTGATCGCCCTGGACTTCGACGGCACCCTGTCCCCGATCGTGGCCGACCCGGCGGCGGCCCGCGCGCATCCCGGCGCGGTGGCCGCCTTGCGCAGGCTGGCGCCGCTGGCCGGGACCGTGGCCGTGATCACCGGCCGCGCGGCCCGAGACGCGGTCGAGCTCGGCGGGCTGGACCAGGTGCCCGGGCTCATCGTCCTGGGCCAGTACGGCAGGCAGCGCTGGGAATCGGGCACGCTCATGTCGCCGCCGGCCCCGCCCGGCGTGGCCGCAGCCCGGGAGCAGCTGCCCGAGGTCCTGGCCGAGGCGGGCGCGCCCGAGGGTGTCTGGATCGAGGACAAGGGCGATGCGCTGGGCGTGCACACCCGCCGCGCGGCCGAGCCCGGGCCGGCCCTGGAGCGCCTGCGCGGACCGCTGGCGGCTCTCGCGGCTCGGGCCGGCCTGGCCGTGGAGCCCGGCCGGATGGTGATCGAGCTGCGCCCGCCCGGCTCGGACAAGGGTCAGGCGCTCAAGGACCTGACCGCGGAACGCTCCGCGGCCGCCGTCATGTACTGCGGGGACGACCTCGGCGACGAGCCGGCCTTCCGGGCCGTCGCCGAGCTGCGCGGCGAGGGGATTCCCGGCCTGGCCGTCTGCAGCGGCTCCGCCGAAGTCAGCGCCCTCGCCGAACTCGCCGACCTCGTGGTCGACGGCCCGGACGCCGTCGTGGCCCTGCTCAACTCGCTAGCCGCCGCGATGGATGTACCGCCGGACCCGCTGTAGCGTGCCTTCCGGGACCTTCACCGGCTCAGTCCGTGGCGGATCCAGGGCGGCGAGCTGCTCGGCGAACCATCGGGTCGGCGGCATGGCCGATGCCGCCTGCGCGAGTGATTCAGCCCGGCGGTTACGTTCCGGCTCCGTCATTACGAGCGCTTCGTGCAGGGCCTCAGCCGTCCCTGACACGTCGAAGGGATTGATCAGCAGGGCGTCCGCGCCGAGCTCCGCGGCCGCGCCGGCCTCGCGGGAGAGCACGAGCGCGCAGTGGCGCTCGGACAGGATGGGGCCCTCCTTGGCGACCAGGTTCATGCCGTCGCGGATCGGGTTGACCAGGAGCACGTCGGCCAGCCGGAACGCGGCGAGCGAGCGGGCGTAGTCGTCGTCAACCTGGAGGATCAGCGGATCCCACTCCTCGGTGCTGAACTCCTCGGAAATCTCCCTGGCCAGCCGGAGCACGCTGGCCGTGTACTCGCGGTACTCCGGCAGGTCGTGCCGGGACGGGTAGGCGAAGGCCACGTGGATGACCCGCCCGTGCCATTCCGGGTGCGTGGCCAGCAGCTCGCGGTAGGCGGCGAGGCCGCGCACGATGTTCTTGGACAGCTCCGTGCGGTCGATCCTGACGATCAGCTTCCGGTGGCCAGCGGCCGCGGCCAGCGTCGCGACCCTGGTCCGCACGTCCGGCTCGGAGGCCCGGCCGATCAGCCCGTCGGCGTCCACGCCGAGCGCGTGCACGCCGATCCCGGTGACGTGGCCCTGATAGCTCACCTGCTGCCGCGCCCGGTCCACCTCGGCGCCCTCGGGTCCCAGGATCGCCTCGCAGCAGTCAAGGAACGCGTCCGCCCACCGCTGGCAGAGGAAGCCGGCGTGGTCGGCGCCGAGCATGCCCTCCAGCACCTCACGGCCCACGGCGTCGGGAAGTATCCGGTAGTAGTCGGGCGGCGCCCACGGGGTGTGCTCGAAGTGCGCGATCCTGACGTCCGGGCGGAGGTCGGCGAGCATGCGCGGGACCAGGGCGAGGTGGTAGTCCTGGACCACGGCGCGGATGGGCGGGCCCCCGGCCGGCGGGCCGGCCTTGTCCGCCAGCGCCTCGGCGAACTCGCGGTTGTAGGTGCGGTACGACTCCCACTCACGCCCGAAGGCGATCCCGAAGTCCGGCTGGTTCGGCGTGTCGTAGAGCATGTGGTGGACGAACCACAGCGTGGAGTTCGCCACCGAGTTGTACGCCCGCTGGAAGATCGCGGGCGGGATGTCGAGCATCCGTACTCCCGAGCCGCCCGGCGTCCCGTCCAGGCCGAGGTGGCCGCCTTCCGCGCCGCGCGCGGCGACGCGGTCGGCGTCGCTGAGCGCGGCGCACACCCACAGCGCATTCGGGTGGTCGGCCACCGCGGAGAGCCCGGATACCAGGCCGCCCCCGCCGCGCCTGGCCGACAGCTGGCCGTCATCGCCGAGGGTGAACGACACCGGCCCCCGGTTGGATGCGATGAGTACCCGCCCGTCGGCTGATCCAGCGCCCATGGCCGGAGGCTATCGGGCGAGGATCGGGATGGCCTGCACCGGCCGGGCTGCCGCGTGTCCCTGACCGGGCCCGGCGGCCCGATGCGGACGGCGCGGCCAGTCCGGGTTAGAGTGCTGGCGACAACTTAATACCGCTCATCCAGAGGGGTGGAGGGATCGGCCCTGTGAAGCCCCGGCAACCATCACGGTTATGACGTGCCCGTGCCACGCTGGCGCGGCCGCTGCCACCGGCAGTGCAGACCCCGCGCCCCTGGGCGGCGGGGCCACTCCGTGACAGGTGCCAACTCCGACCCGCGGTCAGTCGACCGCCGGGAAAGATGAGGAGAAAGGCCTCGCCCCGTGAGCACATCTGTAACGACCACCAATTCGACGTCCCGGTTCGGGTATGCGACCAGGCTCGCCTGCCGCGAGTGCGGGCAGACCTGCGAGCTCGGGGCTCAGCACGCCTGCGCCGAGTGTTTCGGGCCGCTCGAGGTTGGCTACGACCTCCCGTCACTGAGCCGCGAATCGATCGCGGCGGGACCGCCGAACATCTGGCGTTACGCCAGCCTGCTGCCGGTTCCGGCCGACGTGGCGACCAGGCCGAACACCGAGCCCGGCTTCACCCGCCTGGTCCGCGCGGACCGGCTGGCCAGCGCGCTCGGCATGCGCACGCTCTGGGTGAAGGATGAGCGGGGCAACCCCACGCACTCGTTCAAGGACCGGGTGGTCGCGGTCGCCCTCGCCGCCGCGCTCGAGATGGGCCACAAGGTCCTGGCCTGCCCGTCCACCGGGAACCTGGCCAACGCGGTGGCGGCGGCCGCGGCCAAGGCCGGCATCCGCTCGGTGGTGCTGATCCCGGCCGACCTCGAGCCGCAGAAGATCCTCGCCACCGCCGTGTACGGCGGGACGATGGTCTTGGTCGACGGGACCTACGACGACGTGAACCGGCTCGCGTCCGAGCTGGCCGATGACCGGGAGGACTGGGCGTTCGTCAACGTCAACGTGCGGCCTTACTACGCGGAGGGGTCCAAGACCATCGGCTTCGAGATCGCCGAGCAGCTGGGGTGGCGGCTGCCGCCGCAGGTCGTGGTCCCGGTGGCGTCGGGCGCGCAGCTCGTCAAGATCGACAAGGCGTTCCGCGAACTGGCGGCGCTCGGCTGGGTGGATGACGTGGCCTACCGGGTGTTCGGCGCCCAGGCCAGCGGCTGCGCGCCGGTGGCGACCGCGTTCCGGGCCGGCCATGACGTGGTGCAGCCGGTCAGGCCGGACACGATCGCGAAGTCGCTCGCGATCGGGAACCCGGCCGATGGCCCCTACGTCCTCGACGTGACCCGCCGCACCGGCGGCGTGGTCGCCGACGTGCCGGACGACGAGATCGTGGACGCGATCCGGCTACTCGCCGCCACCGAGGGCATCTTCGGCGAGACCGCGGCCGGGGTCACGCTGGCCACGACGCGTCGGCTCCTGAAGTCCGGGGAGCTCGACCCCGATGCCGAGACCGTCATCATCAACTCCGGCGACGGGCTCAAGACGCTCGATGCCATAGCCGGATCGCTGCCCGCCGTCCACCCGATCCGCCCGACCTTGGCGGCGTTCGCCGAATTCGAGTCGTCCGCCGCCCGTCAGCCGTCCGGCCACACCAGAAAGGCAGTCGTCGCATGAGCGTCTCGGTCCGCATCCCCACGATCCTCCGTAGCTACACGGGCGGTGCAGCCGAGGTCACGGCGCAGGAGGGCACCCTGCGCGACGTCATCGCCGGCCTGGATGCCACGTATCCGGGCATCGGCGGCCGCATTCTCGACGAGGGCGGAAAGATCCGGCGGTTCGTCAACGTCTACGTCGGCGAGGAGGACGTGCGCCTGGCGCAGGGGCTCGATACCGAGGTGCCGCGCGGGATCCAGGTCTCGGTGATTCCGGCCGTCGCTGGCGGCTGAGAGGCTGCCACCTGGCCCTCATCCCGCTGGTGGGCGCGTGATGGCTGTTACTGCTGCGTCGGGCCGGATTCGGGGAGTAACTGGGCGCAGGGGCGCACGCTACGATGTAAAGTCATGTCCGGTCGCTGTCGGTACGGCGAGAACGGCAAGCTCGGCTTGCGCAGCACGTCTGGCCCGCTCCGCGATCGACGGGTTTCGCGGTGACAAGGGCGGAACCCGAAGCCCGAGCAGAGTTAGGGAGTTGTTGGTAATGGCTCAGGGCACCGTCAAATGGTTCAACGCGGACAAGGGCTACGGCTTCATCGCGGTCGACGGTGGTAGGGACGTGTTCGTCCACTTCTCGGCTATCCAGGCGGATGGCTACCGCAGTCTTGAAGAGGGCCAGCGGGTCGAGTTCGAGATCACGCAGAGCGACCGAGGACCGCAGGCAGAGGCGGTTCGCACGGTGTAAGCCTCTGATGACGCGCTGGAAGGCCCGGTTCCCAGGCGATGGGAGCCGGGCCTTCTGGCGTTCAGGGCGCCGCTGGCCTGCGGGGGGCCGGGCCAGTTTGCACTCTCACCCCGAGAGTGCTAAACAGGGCGTTGGCACTCTCGGGGTGAGAGTGACAATGCAGTGGCGTGATCGGGGCGATGAGGCTGATCCGGCGGCGGGAAGGGACTGCCCGCTGGTGAGGCCGTCCGTCGCGGGCGTCGGCTCGATCGGCACGCAAGGCACAAAGTTCCGGGAGGACTGGAGCCTATGGCAGCGAAGATGATCGCGTTCGATGAAGAGGCCAGGCGCGGCCTCGAGCGCGGCATGAACCAGCTGGCCGACGTCGTGAAGGTAACCCTCGGCCCCAAGGGCCGTAACGTGGTACTCGAGAAGAAGTGGGGCGCCCCCACGATCACCAACGATGGTGTGTCCATCGCCAAGGAGATCGAGCTCGATGACCCGTGGGAGAAGATCGGCGCCGAGCTAGTCAAGGAAGTAGCGAAGAAGACCGACGACGTGGCCGGCGACGGCACGACGACGGCGACTGTGCTCGCACAGGCGCTGGTCCGCGAGGGCCTGCGCAATGTGGCTGCGGGCGCGAACCCGATGTCGCTCAAGCGCGGCATCGAGTCGGCTGTGGAGCGGGTGAGCGAGGAGCTTTCCAAGCTCGCCAAGGACGTGGAGACCAAGGAGCAGATCGCTTCGACGGCCTCCATCTCGGCCGGGGACCCCGCGATCGGCGAGATGATCGCCGAGGCGATGGACAAGGTCGGCAAGGAAGGCGTGATCACCGTCGAGGAGAGCAACACCTTCGGCCTCGAGCTTGAGCTCACCGAGGGCATGCGCTTCGACAAGGGTTACATCTCGCACTACTTCGCGACCGACCCGGAGCGGATGGAAGCGGTCCTGGAGGACCCCTACATCCTCATCGTCAACTCCAAGATCTCGGCCAACAAGGACCTGCTCCCGCTCCTCGACAAGGTGGTGCAGTCGGGCAAGCCGCTCGTCGTCATCGCCGAGGACGTGGACGGCGAGGCCCTGGCGACCCTGGTCGTCAACAAGATCCGTGGCCTCTTCAAGTCGGTCGCGGTGAAGGCGCCCGGGTTCGGTGACCGGCGCAAGGCCATGCTCGGTGACATCGCCATCCTGACCGGCGGCCAGGTCATCAGCGAGGAAGTCGGCCTGAAGCTGGAGAACGCCGACCTCGACCTGCTCGGCAAGGCGCGCAAGGTCGTCGTCACCAAGGACGAGACGACGATCGTGGACGGCGCGGGCGACGGGGAGCAGATCTCCGGCCGGGTCAACCAGATCCGCGCGGAGATCGAGAACACCGACTCCGACTACGACCGGGAGAAGCTGCAGGAGCGGCTGGCCAAGCTGGCGGGCGGCGTGGCCGTCATCAAGGCGGGCGCCGCGACCGAGGTCGAGCTGAAGGAGCGCAAGCACCGCATCGAGGACGCGGTGCGCAACGCCAAGGCGGCTGTCGAGGAGGGCATCGTCGCCGGAGGCGGCGTGGCCCTGCTGCAGGCCGGGCAGAACGCGTTCAAGAAGCTCGAGCTGAGCGGTGACGAGGCGACCGGCGCGACCATCGTGCGCCGTGCGCTCGAGGAGCCGCTGAAGCAGATCGCGATCAACGCCGGCCTTGAGGGCGGCGTGGTGGCCGAGAAGGTGCGGGGTCTCGCCGCTGGCCACGGCCTCGACGCCGCGACCGGCGAGTATGTCGACATGTTCAAGGCCGGCATCATCGACCCGGCAAAGGTGACGCGCTCTGCGCTGCAGAACGCTGCATCGATCGCCGGGCTGTTCCTCACCACCGAGGCAGTGATCGCCGAGAAGCCGGAGAAGAACCCGGCTCCGGCTGCTCCAGGTGGCGGCGGTGACATGGACTTCTAGTCCCGCCAGTCTCGCTAGTACTGCCTAGTCAGACGCGAGGAGGCGGTCCCGTACGTCGGGACCGCCTCTTCTCGCGTTCCTGGAAGTACCGGCGTGTTCGGGCTCCACAACTCGGCCCAGAAGAGGGATTATCAGGCCATGAGGCCCTCTGCGGAGCAACTCATCCGCGACTACCTCAACCGGCTGTCGGTTGCGGCGCGGACCAGGCTCCAGTCGGACGACAGGCGCGCGTTCCTCGCGCGCACTCGTAACTTCATAGAGCACCAGTCCGGCGCGCGTGAGACTGCCGATCCTGCCGCGGTGATGAGGATTCTGTCCGGGCTCGGCGAGCCGGAGGCGGCCGTCGAGCGTGAGGCAACCAGGCTCGCGGCGCTGCGCAGCCAGCGAGCGGCCGCGGCCGCTCGTTCCGGCCTGTGGAAATCCCGGGCCCGGACCAGTGCCGCCGGTGAGGAAGCCCGTCCTGGGACCCAGCCGGGCAGTGAGAACGGCGCCCAGCCCGCTCCCAAGCCCCGTCCTGCGCTCAGCCCGCCCCAGATAGCCGGCCGCGACCTGACGGGTGAGATAACGGTTACCAGCCGCCCGATCTCGGCCCGCTGGAAGCCCGGTGCGCCGCTCAAGCCGCGGCAGGTCCGTCCGCAGCGCGTTCCGAGGCCCAGGCGCAGTGCACCGCCGGCGCCGGCGCCGGAGAGGAACAGCTCGGTTGCGCCCGGCTCCGACGCCGATCCGCAAGCCGCCCAGGGCCGTCCCTCGGCGCTGGCCGGGCCGGGTGCTACCGCACCGCCCGCTCCGCCCGGCAGTGCGCCGGCCGGGTCAGGCGGCACCGGGTCAGGCGGCACCGGGGCGGGTGCTGCGGGGCCGGGTGCTGCGGGGCCGGGTGCTGCGGGGCCGGGTGCTGCGGGGCCGGGTGCTGCGGGGCCGGGTGCTGCGGGGCCGGGTGCTGCGGGATCGGGTGCTGCGGGATCGGGTGGTGCCGGGGCGGGTGCTGCCGGGCCGGGTGCTACCGGGGCGGGTGATGGTGCGCCCGCCGGGACGGGTGGTTCCGGATCGGCCGCGGTCGTGTCAGCCGGGGCGCGTGATGCTGCCGCGCCGCCCGGGTCGCATGGTGCCGACGCCGGCCAGCCGCCGTCGGGCGGTGCCGTCACCGAGGCTGCTCCCGCTGCGACCGCGCCGCCGCAGGCGGTGCCCGCGACCGCGAGGCCAGCCAGCAGCGCTCCGGTGCCCGCGCGCATGACCACAGCGCGTCAGCGGCGTCTGCAGCTCGTCCAGCCCACCAACGTCACCCGGGGCATCGCCGCGGGCATGGCGGATGCCTGGCGCGAGCACCGGCTGGAGGTAATCGCTGTCGCGCTGCTGGCCCTGGGCGGACTGATCTTCCCCCTTCTCATCTGGGTACTTGGCTTCTTGATCTGGCTGGCCGGCGTCGGTGTCGCGCTGCCGTCGAAACTGTGGGGCCCTCTCGACAAGTGCGTGAGCCTCGGCGGGCCGCTGGTCCTGGTCATCATCGGAACCGCCACGGCCGTATCAATCGGCGGAACGCGTCAAAACGCCGCCGGATATGGCGATGAGGCCCTAGCCGACGCGGCCGACCTGTTTAAGCTCGGAGCCCTGCTCGGCGCCGTATACCTGGCCTGGCGCCTCCAGCGTGGCCGCCGCCCTCCGGCTGTGCCCCCGTGGGCCCGTCGACGGCGCCCCTGAGCCCGGCTCGCGGGACTCCCCGGCAGACGGCACCAGCGCCGCGCGCCACGCGGTGCAGATGACTAGCCCGCAGCCGAGCCCGCGCATGATTGCCCGTGACCGGACGCGGGTATTACCGACGCGGGTCTTGATGCTTGCGGGGGCAGCAGTGACCGGTACCCGCTGTGTCCTGGTCTCGCACGCGATCCCGTCCCAGCACCATCCGACGTGTGAGGCTGTGGAGGACGTGGCCCTGGCCGCCGAGGCCGGGGCCACGTTGCTGTGTCGGGCCGATAGTGATTCCGCGCGCGCCGAATCACGAGCGGGCTCCGGGCGGTCAGGACCCGCCATATGCGCCGCTGTACCGATAGCCTTGTGCCGTGCCCCCTGCGGCACATCCGATGGCTCCTCTTCGCGTAAGGTCTCGCTCGTGCCCACTGGCAAGGTCAAGTGGTATGACGCCGATAAGGGATTCGGCTTCCTCACCCGGGACGACGGGGGTGAGGTATTTGTGCACTCAACCGCGCTGGAGGGTGCTGGTACCGTGCTGCGTCCTGGTCAGCGCGTCGAGTTCGGTGTCGCCGAGGGCCGCCGGGGCACTCAGGCACTGCAGGTGCGAACCCTTGAACCGCCGCCCACCGTGGCCAAGTCCAGCAGGAAGAGCCCCGACGAGATGACGGTCCTCATCGAGGACCTGATCAAGCTGCTCGACGGAGTGTCGAACACCTACCGGCGCGGCAAGCACCCGGACAGCCGGGACTCGAAGAAGATCGCGGCCGTGCTCCGGGCCGTCGCGGGTGACCTCGAGGCCTGAGCCCGGTTCCTAACGCACCGTCGCGAGAAAGGGCAGGGCCGTGACCACTCTCGGCAACCGGCCAGCCACCGCGCTGCTCGTCATCGATGTCCAAAACGGCGCCGTGGCCGGGAGTTACCAGCGCGATGCGGTCGTGGCGAACATCAGCCGCCTGGTCGAGAAGGCGCGGCGGGAACATGTCCCGGTTATCTGGGTCCAGCACTCCGACGAGGAGCTCGAGAGGGGAAGCGGCGACTGGCAGCTCGTCTCCGAGCTGACTCCGGATGACTCAGAGCCGCTGGTCGAGAAGCACTACGGCGACTCCTTCGAGGACACCACCCTGGAGAACGTGCTGTCCGGGCTCGGCGTCGGGCGGCTGGTGGTCGTCGGCGCGCAAACCGACGCCTGCGTCCGCTCGACCCTGCACGGCGCCTTCGCCAGAGGCTATGACGCGACACTGGTCAGCGACGCGCACACCACGGAGGACCAGACCGAGTGGGGCGCGCCCCCGCCGGACCAGGTCATCGCGCACACGAACCTGTACTGGACCTACCAGACGGCGCCGGGGCGGACGGCCGGGACGGTCGAGACCAAGGACGTCGATTTCGCCGGCGCGCCCTGACGCCTGGATCAGTGCTGGACACTGGCCCGGATCGCCGATGTGGTGCGCCGGGAATGACCTGCTGAAGAGCGCTCCGGAGCGCCGTGGCCGCCGGGGCCTCGGTGCGCGCATCCGGCTGTGCAATGCCTGCCTTGCCTGCCTTGCCGGAGGCGTGTATGCCGAGTATTGTGCTCGGCATGATGCTTGGCATGGTGATGTCATGAGCGTCCCGCACGTGCTGCTGGCGCTGCTGGCCGAAGGGCCCAAGTACGGGCTGCAGCTGCGGGAGGAATTCGAGGCCGGGACCGGTGAGGTGTGGCCGCTGAACGTGGGTCAGGTGTACAAGACCCTGGGCCGGCTGGAACGTGACGGGCTGGCCGAATCCGGCGGCACCGGGCCGGACGGGCCGCAGAAGCGGTTCCGGATCACGCCCCGCGGCCGGGAGGCGCTGGCCGCCTGGCTGCGCACGCCGCCGGACCTGACCTCCCCGCCCCGCGACGAGCTGGTGATGAAGGTGCTGGTGGCCGCGCGGGTGCCCGGTACCGACGCGGATGAGGTGATCCAGGCGCACCGGGTGTACCTGCTGGAGCTGATGCAGCAGTGGACGAGGCTGAAAGAGGGCGAGGCCCGCGATGACCTGGGCCTGGCGCTGGTGGTGGATGCCGAGCTCTTCCGGCTGGACTCGGTGATCCGGTGGCTGGACGCCGCGCAGGTGCGGCTGGCGCGGGCCGCCGCCGAGCCGCCCCGGCCCGCCCCGGCCGCCGCGCCGGTTCCGCGGCTGCGCCGGCTGGCGGCCCGGCGGTGAACCGGCCCGGGCCATGCGGCGACGGTGATAGCGCGGTGCGCGTGCTGGAGCTGCGCGGCGTGTCGAAGACCTACGGCCAGGAGCCCGCCGCGGTGCACGCGCTGGCCGGGGTGGACCTGTCGGTCCGGGCCGGGGAGATGGTGGCGGTGATGGGGCCCAGCGGGTCGGGCAAGTCCACGCTGCTGACCATCGCCGGGACCCTGGAAGACCCCACCAGCGGGCAGGTGCTGGTCTGCGGCATGGCGCTGGCCGGGATGCCGCGCGGCCGCAAGGCCCGGCTGCGCCGGCGGGTGATCGGGTACGTGTTCCAGGATTTCAACCTGCTGCCCGGGCTGACCGCCGCCGAGAACGCCGCGCTGCCGCTGGAACTGGACGGCGTCGCGGTACCGAAAGCGCGCGCGGCCGGGCTGGCCGCGCTCGAAGCGCTCGGGGTGACCGACCGGGCCGGCCGGTTCCCCGATCAGCTGTCCGGCGGCGAGCGGCAGCGGGTCGCCATCGCCCGCGCGGTGGTCGGGGACCGCCGCCTGCTGCTGGCCGACGAGCCGTCCGGCGCGCTGGACTCGGTGAACGCCGGCGAGGTGATGCGGCTGCTGCACGAGGCATGCCAGCGGGGCGTGGCCGCGGTGGTGGTGACCCACGACGCGCAGCTGGCCGCCTGGGCCGACCGGATCGTGCTGCTCCGCGACGGGCGGCTGACCGGCCAGACCACCCGCCCGCCCGGCCCCGAATCCCTCCTCATCCCCGGCGATACCCGGTGACCACCGCCCTGCGAGAACCCCCCGACCTGGACGCGGACCCGGGCAGCGGCCTCGTCGCCCGCCGCGCGGTGATCCGCTGGGGCTGGCGGCTGTTCCGCCGCGAATGGCGCCAGCAACTGCTCGTCCTCGGCCTGCTCACCGTGGCGGTCGCAGCGACCACCTGGGGCATCGGCGTCGTCACGAACGCGCAGATCCCGCCCGGCTACCCCACGTTCGGCACCGGTGCCGCGCAGGTCACGCTGCCCGGCACCGACCCGAACCTGACCGCCGACATCGCCGCCATCCAGCGCCGCTGGGGGCCGGCTGATCTCATCGAGAAGCAGAACATCACGACTGGCACCAGACGGTTTGTGCAGGTGCGCGCCGAGAGCCCGCACGGGCACTACAACTCTCCGCTGCTCAGCCTGGTCAGCGGCACCTACCCGGCCGGGCCCGGCCAGGTCGCGCTGACCAGCCAGGTGGCGACCCAGTACGACACGCACGCGGGCGGCACCTGGCATACGGCCGGCACGACCTGGCAGGTGACCGGCATCGTGCAGGACCCGAGCAACCTGGCGGACCAGTTCGCGCTGGTCGCCCCGGGCCAGATCCGGCATCCCAGCCAGGTGATCATGCTGCTCGGCCCGGCCGCGGCACAGGAGATCGGCGGCGGGACGGTGCCTGGTGTCCCGGCGGCAAATGTGTCGCTTCCCACGCAGCAGGTGAGCGGGGTCTCGCCGGCGGTGCTCATCCTCGTGGTGGAGGTACTCGGCCTGGCGTTCATCGGCCTGGTGTCGGTAGCCAGTTTTTCCGTGATGGCCCAGCGCCGGCTCCGTGCCCTCGGCATGCTCAGCGCGATCGGCGCCACCGAACGCAACCTCCGCCTGGTCATGGTCGCGGGCGGCCTGGCGGTCGGCGTGACCGGCGCGCTGGCCGGGGCGGTGCTCGGCCTCGCCGCCTGGATCACCTACGCCCCGACGGTGCAGCGGGACACCGGCCATGCGGTGGACCCAGCGCACCTGCCGTGGTGGGCGTTCGCCATCGGGATCGTGCTCGCGATCGCGACGTCGACGCTGGCGTCCCGCAGCCCGGCTAAGACGATGGCCGCGGTCCCGGTGGTGGCCGCGCTGTCCGGCCGCCCCGCGCAGCCCAAGGCGGTGCACCGGTCCGCCCTGCCCGGCGTCATCGTGCTCGCGGCCGGCCTCGCGTGCCTGGCGTCCGCCGGCGGCCTGAACGGAGTGGCCGGCGGCAATGGGTCTGGTGGCGGCGGCGGGGGCAACGGGCACGCGCTGTTCCTGCTGGCCGGCCTGGTCATCACCATCACCGGGACCTGCCTGCTCGCTCCGCTGGCCATCAGCGTGCTGGCCGCCGGGGCGGGCACGCGGCTGCCGGTCGCGGTCCGGATCGCGCTGCGCGACCTGGTGCGCTACCGCGCCCGGTCCGGTGCCGCGCTGGCGGCGACCACGTTCGCGGTGTTCCTGGCCATGGGGATCTGCGTCGTCGCCGGCATCAGGTTCAACAATCCGCTCAACTGGATCGGCCCGGACCTGTCCAGCAGCCAGGTGACCGTCGGCGCGGCCCAGAGCCCGGCTCCCGGACAGAGCACGCCGCTCAGCGCCGCCCAGCTCGCCACCCTGACCACGCGGGTGAATACCCTCGCCGCCAGCCTGCACGCGTCCGTGGTGCCGCTGGAATCCGCGAGCACGCTGTACCAGGTTGGCCCGCGGGTACACGGTGTGCAGAATTTCACCGGCACCGTGTACGTGGCCACCCCGCAGTTGCTGGCCACGTACGGAATCAAGGCCAGCCAGATCGCTCCAGGAACCGACATCCTCACCATGCGGCCCGGGCTGGCAGGCGTGCCGCGCCTGGAGATGATCTTCGCCCCGCCGCGGACCTGCAACGATAACGATCCCACCTGCGGCGACGGACCCCAGCCCGGTGCTGACGGTGGCCCGCCCTGCACGCTGAGCAACCACTGCCTGGCCAGCCCCGCGATTGCGACGGTCAGCAGCCTGCCCAGCGGCACGTCGGCGCCGAACACGGTGGTCACCGAGTACGCGGTGAGCAAGTACCACATGCAGACTCAGCTGTTCGGGTGGCTCATCCAGGCACCCGCCCCGCTCACCGCCGCGCAACTCAGCGCCGTACGGCAATTCGGGAACGCCAGCGAGGTGCAGGTCCTGACCGCAACCCATAACCCGAGCCTCGCGGACTTCACCGACGGGGCCACCGCGCTGGGCATCGTGATCGCGCTCAGCGTGCTGGCCATGTCCGTCGGCCTGATCCGCAGCGAGACCGCGCCGGACCTGCGCACGCTCACCGCCACCGGCGCCAGCGGCGCGACCCGGCGGACGATCACCGCGGCGACCGCCGCAGCGCTCGGCCTGCTCGGCGCCATCCTCGGCACGGCCGGCGCGGTGATCGCCGGGATGGCCTGGACGCACGGCGGCCTGACCGCAACGGCTGGCGGCGTGCCGCCCAGCGACATCCTGATCCTGCTGATCGGACTGCCGCTGGTCGCCGCAGCCGGCGCCTGGCTGCTGGCCGGCCGCGAGCCGCCGCTGATCGCCAGGCAGCCGATTGAATGAGGCCCGCGGGCGGGCAGTCACGTCGCTGACAGGTGCTGAAACCTGTCCGGAATGGGCGCCATGACGGCCCGCGATCGGGATATTCCGGCGGATCTCCGACGCCGAGCTGGTCACCCTCGCCTAGGCCGAGGCCGGGTTCCTCGGGCGGGGGGTGGGGACGGCCGCGGCAGTCGCCACGTCGACTGGGTACCGTCGGCTGGCGGCGAACAGGAACACGGCCGAGGCGCTCAGCGGAACCATCATGACGACGAAGGTCCACCGCAGGCCGCTGTTACCGCCCCCGAATACGTACTGGGAGACGAGCCCGAACAGCACCGGTGCGAGTGCCTGCGCCCCGGTGCGCACGAAGTTACGGACGCCTTCGGCGCGCCCCCACAGCCATGCGGGCATGATGTCCAGGCGCGCGGCATCTATCGGCGGGTTCTGCGCTGACAAGAACATCGCGGCCAGGACGATGTACGGGAGGGCGGTCAGCGCGCTCCTGGTGATCAGGGCCGGTATGAACAGCAGCACGGTCGCCGTGGCGGCCACCGCCGCGACCGTGACGCGCCCGCTGAGGTGGCCCCGGTGCAGCAGGTAGTCGCCGAGCGGCCCGCCGGTCAGGACCCCGACGACCGCTCCGGCCCCGACGATCAGCAGCAGGAAGTTGGCCAGCACCTGGCCGGTGCCGTACTGGCCGCGCACGAACTCGACGCCAAAGGTCTCCACTCCGGCCAGGAAGTAGTAGCCGCAGGCGCCAGAGACGATCAGCGCGACGTTCGTGCGGACCCGCAGCACGTACTTGACGGCCGTGAGGAAGCTCATCCGCGGCGTCGCGGCCAGCCTCAGCAAGCCGGGGTCGGGTGGGATTCCGCGCTCCTGGGCCAGCCGCTGGGCGTCGTTCGGCTCGTGCGGCGGGCTCTCCTGCCGTGTCTCCGGCGCGGGGCGCTCCGCGGCGCCCGCCGCTGGCCCGTAGCCCGGCTCGGGGGCCAGCACGCCCTGGCCGCCCCTGGCCGGCTCCGGCAGCCGGAAGACCAGCCACGCGAGGAAGAACGCGGGCAGGGCGAGGATGATGAAGGCCGCTCGCCAGGACAAGGCGGCGATGTCCCCGGTGACGGCGAAGCCGATGCCGGCGCCGACCAGTTCCCCGGTCAGGATGTAGCCGTAGATCTTTCCCCGCTCCGCCCCCGGGATCCAGTCGCCCACGAGCGATGCCACCGTGGGAGCGGTCGCGGCGGTCACGGCCCCGAGCCAGACCCGGTCGAACAGCAGCTGGGAGAACGAGCTGGCCGTCGCGCCCCAGATCATCGCCACGCCCCAGATCAGGATCGCGATGGCCAGGATCCACGTGCGCCGGGCCCGGTCGGCGAGCACGCCGAACGGCAGCGAGAACACCGCCCCCACCGCCGAGGTCACGGCCACGAGCAGCCCGATGTCGGTGTTGCCTATCCCCAGCGCATGCCGCAGCTGGACGGCCGCGGCCCCGACCGTCGCCGCGTCCGCGCTGGACAGCGCCAGCACGCTGCCGAGGATCAGCACGATCCTCATGCGCGCGGGCCCTCCCGAAGCCACGGCCAGCCGCCGGCTCGCCGCCTGCCCGCCGCGGCGGGCCGCCCGGTAAGCGGAACCGAACGCTCGCGACCGCGCCGGCGAGTCTTCCGTGCTCCGCAATGGTCCTCGTTCTCCCTGGCCGCTGTTCAGCTTCGCCGAAGCAGGCGGCCAGCCGTGCGCCCCGGTGCCGGGAGGCATCCGGTGATCGCCACGGTGCGCGTCCCCGTCACGTTCATAGCCCAAGTATTCTGCTTCTACCGCACTACGACGACCGTCACGGTCATCGAATCGCGGTAAGTCCCGCATCTGGATGCGTGTTTACCTCCGAATGAGGAACAATTACTTAACGTGACCACGCTCCGCGCCCGCACCAGGGAACTCGACGAGGCCTGTGCCGACGCTGTGGACCTGGCCAGGTCCGCGGCCGAGGAGGTGGCAGGTCCGGGCCAGGTTGGCCAGCATCTGGGCGTCGAGGCTGAGGGCGACCGCATCGCCACTCACCTCTTCGCCTGCCTCGATCCCGCCTACACCGGATGGCGGTGGGCGGTGACGGTCACGCGGGCGTCACGGGTCAAGTCGGTCACGGTCAGCGAGAGCCTGCTGCTGCCCGGCCCCGAGTCGATCCTGGCGCCGGACTGGGTGCCGTGGCGGGACCGGGTCCGGCCGGGCGACGTGGGAGTCGGTGACCTGCTGCCGGCCCAGTCGGACGACGAGCGGCTCGTCCCCACGGCCGTGCTCGAAGGCGACGAGGGAGTGCTCGACTGGGACGACAGCGCCCCGTGGGACGCCGCGCTGCCCACGATCGGCCTGCCGCCCGGGGGCCGGGTCACGGCGCTCCCGGTGGCGGGCTCGGGCCCGGCGGCAGCCGGGGACCCCGGGACTAAGCGTTCGAGAGTCCTGTCCGCGATCGGCCGCGACGAGACGGCCCTGCGCTGGTACTCCGGCGAGCACGGCCCGCGCAGCCCGCTGGCGCACGCGGCTCCCGGGCCGTGCATGACCTGCGGATTCCTGGTGTGGCTCGGGGGCCCGCTCGGACGGGTCTTCGGGGTATGCGCGAACGAGTACGCACCGGACGACGGCCGGGTCGTGTCCCTCGACCATGGCTGCGGGGCGCATTCGGAGGCGACCACCCCGGCCGGCGCCTACGGCGCGGCCTCGCCGGTCATCGACGAGCTCGGGTACGACCTGGTGGACCGGCCAGGGGTCTCGATGGACGAGACCGTCTTCGAGTCACTCGACCACGCCTAGCGCTCGGCCTCGGCCTCGGCGCGGCGGCGGGCGGCGCGCTCGCGCGACCGCTTGAGGTACGGAACGTAGAGCAGGCCGAAGACGCCGAGGCCCAGGCCGGTGACGCAGGTCCAGATCCACCACCGGTCGGCGGCCGGGATCTCCGTCCTGACCGCGAGCAGGGTGATCAGGGCGATCGCCCAGCCGGCCGTGATGCCGCCGGTTACCAGCTGGTCGTTGGCCTCGAGCGGTGGCGGGGTCGGGCGGCGGGTGTTGCTCACGTGATCCACGCTAACTCGCCGTCTCCTGCGTGATGTACTTGGATCCGGGAACGCGGACGGCGCGTGCTCGTTCATCCGCTAACGGCATGCGGAATGCCTCCGGCTCCCATATCGTTAGCAAGACTAATGACTCAGGCTAACGAACATGACTACACCGCAGACCAGTTCCGACGCGGGCCTGGCTTCAGCGCTCCGGATCTCGGTGACCCGGCTCGCGCGCCGGCTCCGCGCCGAGCGCGCGGCGCACGGGTTGCCCGTGCTGTCCGAGCTGTCCGACACCCAGATCGGCGCCCTGGCCACGCTCGAGCGTCACGGCGCGATGACGCCGGGCGAACTCGCCGAGCACGAGAAGGTGCAGCCACCCTCCATGACGAGGGTCATCGCCGTCCTCGATCAGCACGGCCTGGTGACGCGGGCGGCGCACGCCACGGACAAGCGCCAGGTCATGCTGACGGTGACCGACGCGGGCCGGGACCTGGTGCACCAGTCGCGCCGGGTCAGGGAGGCCTGGCTGGCCAAGCGGCTGCGGGAGCTGACCCCGGCCGAACGGGCGAAGCTGCGCGCGGCAGCGCCCATCCTGGAGAAGCTCAGTCAGTCCTGACGGGTCCGCTGCAGCGAACCTTCGGGTCGCTGCGCACCCGCAACTACCGGCTGTTCGCGACCGGCCAGGTGATCTCGAACACGGGCACCTGGATGCAGCGGGTCGCCCAGGACTGGCTGGTGCTGGACCTCACCCACGGCAGCGGGACGGCGCTCGGCATCACCACCGGGCTGCAGTTCCTGCCCTTGCTGCTGTTCAGCCTGTGGGGCGGGGTGGTCGCCGACCGGTACTCCAAGCGGCGGATCCTCATGGTGACCCAGGCGTCGATGGGCGGGCTGGCGCTGATCCTCGGTGTGCTGGCGCTGACCCACAGCGTGGCGATCTGGCAGGTGTACGCGCTCGCGTTCGCGGGCGGCATGGTCACGGTCGTCGACAACCCCACCCGGCAGGCGTTCGCCACCGAGATGGTGGGCCGCAGCGGGCTGGCCAACGCGATCGCGCTCAACAGCGCGGTGTTCAACCTGGCCAGGATCGCCGGCCCGGCCGTGGCCGGGCTGGTCATCGCGGTGCTCGGGACGCCGGCCGCGTTCCTGGTCAACGCGGCCTCCTACGGTGCCGTGCTGGTCAGCCTCAAGCTGATGCGGGTGTCCGAGCTGAACGTGGCGGACCGCTTGCCCAGGGCCAAGGGCCAGCTGCGCGAGGCCATGCGCTATGTCAAGGAGCGCCCGGCGCTGTGGATGACCATGGTGCTGATCTTCTTCGTGGCCACGTTCGGGATGAACTTCCAGGTGACCAACGCGCTGATGTCCCGGGAGGTGTTCCACACCGGGGCGGGCCTGTTCGGCCTGGCCTCCGCCGTGTTCGCGGTCGGGGCACTCGGCGGGGCGCTGCTCGCCGCCCGCCGCGCCCGGCCGACTTTGACGCTGCTGCTCGGCACGGCGTTCGCGTTCAGCGTGCTGGAAGTGATCAGCGGGTTCATGCCGGGCTACTGGTCATATCTGGTCATGCTGGTGCCCACCGGGCTGGCGCTGCTCACGTTCACCACCGCGGCGAACTCCGCGGTCCAGCTCGGTACCGGAGCCGACATGCGCGGCCGCGTCATGGGCCTGTACATGCTGTTCTTCCTGGGTGGCGCGCCGATCGGGTCGCCGCTGGTCGGCTGGGCGGCAGAGGCGTTCGGGCCCCGGGTGAGCCTGCTGGCCGGGGGCGTGATCTCCGGGGTGGCCACCGCCGTGATCGGGCTGATGCTCGCGCGCAGCCAGGGCAAGCGGGTGCGCGAGTACCTGCGGCCCGCGCGGCTGGCCGCCTGACGCTGGCCGCCGTCCGCCTGGCAGCATGCAGGGGTGAGGCTGTTCGTCGCGGTGGTGCCGCCGCTGGTGGTGCTCGATGAGCTTGAGGCGACGGTGGCGCCGCTGCGGCCAGGCTGGCCCGCGCTGCGCTGGACCGGCAGGCCCGCGTGGCACCTCACGTTCGCCTTCCTCGGCGAAGTCGGCGAGGACACCGCGGCCGCGCTCGGGCCGCGGCTGGAGCGGGCCGCGGGCCGGCACCCCAGCCTGCCGCTGTCCCTGGCGGGCGGCGGGGCCTTCCCCGGCCCGGCGCGCGCCCGAGTGCTGTGGACCGGGCTCCGCGGCGACCGCCGCGCCCTTGAAGCGCTGGCCAGGTCCGTCGCAGCCGGCGCGCGGCGCGCCGGGGCGCCCCCGCCGGACGAGGGCCGGCGGTTCCGGCCGCACCTGACCCTGGCCCGATGTCGCGAGCCCGCCGACGTCAGCGGGCTGGTCGGGGAGCTGTCCGGGTACGCGGGCGCGCCCTGGACGGCGACCGAGATCCGCCTGATCCGCAGCAACCCGGGTGCCCCGGGCGCCGCGCCGCGCTACGAGACCGTGGGCCGCTGGCCGCTGCGCCCCGTACCCGGCCCCGGCCCCTGAGCCGGCGGCCGCATCCCGTCTCAGCCCTCGGCCGTCCCCCGGGCAGCATCCCCTCGGCCCGATTAGGCCTCGGCCGTCCCCGCCGGGCCGTCCAGCATCCCGCTCAGCCCGTTAGGTCTCGGCCGTCCCCGCCGGGCCGTCCCGGCGGCGCGCGACGTGCAGCACAGCGCCCCAGTGCCGCCGGAGGGTGCCGTCCGGGCGCTGGGCCAGGCGGCGCCTGATCTCGCCGTAGAGCCGCTCCCGCTGCCAGTCGGCCATCGCGACGTGCCCGGAAAACGTGTCCAGCAGCGCGATGTAGCCGTCGGCATCGTAGACCTGCTCCCAGTCGAAATGCCGCATGTGCGTGACCTCGAACAGCCCGCTGGCCTCGATCTCCTCGGTGTGCACAGTCAGCTCGCCCGGGCGCGGCCAGGTGGAATCGGACGGCATCCCCTCGCCGATCTCGTCATACACTTCCTGGATCTCCTGGAAGAACGGATCGCCCCCGTCGGGCACCACGTGCCCGGCGCCCCAGAACGCGAGGTGGCCTCCGGGGCGCAGCGCCCGCCACGCGGCCCGGTAGCGGACGTCCGGATCGACCCAGTGCCACGCCGTCGCGGCGAAAACCAGGTCGAACTCGTTTCCGGGGGCCTGCCGCCAGTCCTCGAAGCGTCCCTGGACGACCTCCGCGCTCAGCCCGGCCAGGTTGCGGCGGGCCGCCGCGGCCAGCTCCGCGCCGAGCTCGATGCAAGTGATCCGGAAGCCGCGGCGGGCCAGCGGGACCGTGGCCTTGCCGGTGGCGCAGCCCACCTCGAGCAGCCGGTCGCCAGGAGCCAGCCCGGCGGCGGCGATCAGAGTGTCGAAGAGCTCGGCGGGGTACTCCGGGCGGGCGCGCTGGTAGGTGTCGGCGGTTTGGTTGAACGTCTGTCGCAGCCGCACCCGTTCCTCGTCCGAGATCATCTAGCCAGCCTGGCCCGGTCTGTCCGCGACCCGTCCACCGCTTTTCGGGCTGTGGCCCGCGGGCGGATTCAGCACCGCGCCGGGCCCGGGTCGTCGCGGTCGGCGGCCTCGAGCTGGTCGATCAGCTCCGCCATGTGCGCCGCCTCGTGTGCCACCCGCCGCATCGCGGAATCGGCGTCATCGTCCCCCAGCCCGCCGCGCCCCCGGTGGTACTCGGCCAGGCCGGCCAGAACGCTGAGTGGCCTGCGCATCTTGCGGCAGGTCTCGGCGAGGGCCGCGGACGTCCGTTCGGCGACGTCACGGGCTGCCGTCTCGGCCTCGGCCGCTTCGATCGCCGCTGCCAGGGCGAGCGGGCGGAGCAGCATGCGGGTGATCCCGGCGGCGGCGGCCGTGGCCAGCAGCACCGCAAGGCCGGTTACCTGCAGGCAGATGACCGTGAGGCGGTCGGCGGTCCGGCCGGCGTCGGCCAGGTCCAGCCCGATGACCAGGGTGCCGGCCAACCCGGGCCTGGTCTTGCTGGTGACCGACAGCGACGAATCGTTGGCGCCGAACACGAACGGGATGTGGTCGACCTGGTAGCTGACCGGCTCGGAGATCTCCAGCCAGCTCCCGCCCGCGGCCGGCGGCGTGGCCGGGCCCGCGCTCATCAGCAGCTGGCCGCCGGCGCTCAGCACCGCGATGCTGAGCGCCGAGCCGGCGGTGCCGAGGCCGGACGCGCCGGGTGCGAGCCGGAAACCGGGAAAGAGCGAGAACGGCCGGCTGGTGAGCAGTGCGGCGTAGGAGCGCAGCTGCTGGTCCGCCCGCCGCGTCAGGTAGTCCCTGGCCACCAGGTGCGTGGCTGCGGTGATTGCCCCGCCGCCGACGGCCACCAGGCAGAAGACCAGGGCAGCCAGCCTGGCGGTCAGCGGCCACCTGGCCGGCGGCCAGGCTGGCCGCCGTGCCGCAGTCCTCCAGCCGTCCGGAAAACCGTGCCGCCACACGCCTCCAGTCTGCTCGCCCAGGCCAATCCCGTCAGCCCCGCCGGCCTAGTAGTAGCCGGTGGCACCGTCGATGGTTTCCCGCAGCAGGTCGGCATGGCCGTTGTGCCGGGCGTACTCCTCGATCATGTGCGTGACGATCCAGCGCAGCGAGAACTGCTGGCCCGTTCGCTCGGTCCGTTCCTTGCTGAGCACATCCAGGTCGGGAGCGGCCGCGACCGCCCGCCGAGAGGCGTCGCACTCTGCCTCGAAGGCGCTGAACGCCGCCGCGACGTCCGCCTCGTCGACGCCGTTGAAATCACCATCGGGGCCGTCGGGTGTCGAGTAGAGGTCGGGCGCGTCCTCCCCGAGCAGCACCTGCCGGAACCAGCCGCGCTCGACGTCGGTCATGTGCCGGATCAGCCCGAGCAGGGACATGCTCGATGGCGGGACCGAGCGCTGCCGGAGCTGGTCGTCGGTGAGACCTTCGCATTTCCAGAGCAGGATCGCGCGGTGATGCTCCAGCCAGCCGTTCAGCATGTCAAGCTCGCCCGCCTGCAGCCCGGGGCGTTTCCGGTCCTTTGTCATGCGGTGACCCTCTCACGGAGCCGCCGGCCGGGCGACGTAATTTCGCCGGGCTAGAGGCGCTCGACGACGTAGTCGATGCAGGCGGTGAGGGCCTGCACGTCGGCCGGGTCCACGGCGGGGAACATGCCGATCCGCAGCTGGTTGCGGCCGAGCTTGCGGTAGGAGTCGGTGTCGACGATCCCGTTGGCCCGCAGTTCCGCGGACAGCGCGGTCGCGGTCACCGCGTCATCGAAGTCGATGGTGCCGACCACCTGGGACCGCTGCAGCGGGTCGGCCACGAACGGGGTGGCGTAGGACGACTGCTCGGCCCACTCGTACAGCGTCGCCGAAGACTGCGCGGTCCGGGCCGTCGCCCAGGTGAGCCCGCCCTGGCCGAGCATCCACTCCACCTGGTCGGCCAGCAGGAACAGCGTGGCGACCGCGGGCGTGTTGTAGGTCTGCTGCAGCCGCGAGTTGTCGATCGCGGTCTGCAGCGAGAAGAACTCCGGGATGTAGCGGCCGCTGGCCGCCACCTTTCCCGCCCGGTCCAGCGCCGCCGGCGACATCAGCGCTATCCAGAGCCCGCCGTCGGAGCCGAACGACTTCTGCGGCGCGAAGTAGTACACGTCGACCTCGCCGGGCCGGACCGGCAGGCCGCCGGCGCCGCTGGTGGCGTCCACGATGACCAGCGAGTCGGCATCGGCGTCGGCCACCCGGCCGACCGGCATCGCCACCCCGGTGGAGGTCTCGTTGTGGGTCAGCGCGTAGGTGTCGACGCCGGCCTCGGCGGTCGGCTGCGGGTGGGTGCCCGGCGGCGACTCGATGACCGTGGGCGCCTCCAGCCACGGGGCGGCGGCCGTCACCTTGGCGAACTTGGACGAGAACTCCCCGAAGGACAGGTGCTGCGTCTTGTGATCAACCAGCCCGAACGCGGCAACCTCCCAGAACGCCGTCGTGCCTCCGTTGCCCAGCACGACGTCGTATCCGTTGGGGAGAGTGAAGAGATTGGTCATACCCTCGCGAATCCGCTGAACCAGCGAGCGGACCGGTGCCTGCCGGTGTGAGGTCCCGAGGTAGGCGGACCCGGAACTGGCCAGCGCGGCCAGCTGCTCGGGCCGGATCTTCGAGGGCCCGCAGCCGAACCGGCCGTCGGCCGGGCGCAGGTCGTCGGGGATGACGATCTCAGTCATGCAGTCAGACTTCCTTGTCGAGGACGTCGGCCGCGCCGGTCACCTCCGACACCGGGCGGCTCTTCGGGCCTATGTACCGCGCGCTCGGCCGGATCAGGCGGCCGGCCGCCTTCTGCTCCATGATGTGGGCCGCCCAGCCGGCGGTCCGCGCGCAGGTGAACATGGAGGTGAACATGTGCAAGGGTACCTGGGCGAAGTCGAGCACGACCGCCGACCAGAATTCGACGTTGGTGGCGAGCACCCGGTCCGGCCTGCGGGCGTGCAGCTCTTCCAGCGCGGCCTTCTCCAGTGCCTCGGCCACCTCGAACCTCGGCGCCCCGAGTTCCCTGGCCGTCCGGCGCAGCACCCGGGCCCGCGGGTCCTCGGCCCGGTACACGCGGTGGCCGAAGCCCATCAGCCGGTCGCCCCGGTCGAGCGCGGCCTTGACCCAGGCCTCCGCGTCACCGCTCCGCTCGACCTCCTGGATCATGCTCAGCACCCGCGCCGGGGCACCGCCGTGCAGCGGCCCGGAGAGCGCGCCGACCGCGCCGGACAGCGCCGCGGCCACGTCGGCCCCGGTGGAGGCGATCACCCGCGCGGTGAACGTGGAGGCGTTCATGCCGTGCTCGGCCGCGGAGACCCAGTACGAGTCGATGGCCTTCACGTGCTTCGGGTCCGGCTCGCCCTGCCAGCGGATCATGAACCGCTCGGTGATCGTCTTCGCCTCGTCCACCCGCCGCTGCGGGACCATGGGCAGGCCCAGCCCGCGCGCGGCCTGGGCGACGAACGAGAGGGCCATCACCGAGGCCCGGGCCAGGTCGTCGCGGGCCTGCTCGTCGCTGATGTCGAGCAGCTGGTGCATCCCCCAGGCGGGAGCGAGCATGGCCAGCGCGCTCTGCACGTCCACCCGGATGTCCCCGGAGTGCACCGGGATCGGGTA
The DNA here is from genome assembly GCA_963729365.1 of uncultured Actinomycetota bacterium. Taxonomy (GTDB): domain Bacteria; phylum Actinomycetota; class Actinomycetes; order Streptosporangiales; family Streptosporangiaceae; genus JASHPR01. The sequence continues at coordinate 80,816 of CAVSNQ010000020.1, read as the reverse complement.
CGGCTCGGCCGGGGGCAGCCCGGGCTCGAAGGAGTTGTCGACGAGCAGTCCCCAGACGTGGCCGTAGGTCACGTGGCCGACGAGCTCCTCGATGTCCACTCCCCGGTAGCGCAGCGCACCACCCTCCCGGTCGGGCTCCGCGATTACCGTTTCGAACGCGACGACACCCTCTAGGCCGGGCGTGAAGTCGGACATCTGGTCTCCTGCGTCTCCTGGATCACCGACGGGGCCAGGCGCACCCCGGGTGGCGTTGTGTAGCTAGCCGACCCATTCAATCGCGCCCGGGGGGTTTCTGGTAACCCGGCCTGCCCGGCAGCGCCGCCGGCGGCGGCACGAGCTGCCGGTGGTGGCGGCGGGGGCCGGCGGTGTGTGAGGATCGCTACCCGTGGAGACGATCCGCCCCGCTCCTGACGAGCCAGGCCTCGATGAGGCGATGGTGGCCGGGGATCCGCTGGCCCAGTTCGCGGCCTGGATGGCCGATGCGGTGGCGGTGCCGCTGCCTGAGCCAACCGCCATGGTCCTGGCCACGGTCTCGGCCAGCGGCCGGCCGAGGGCCAGGACCGTCCTGCTCAAACACTACGATTCCGGGGGATTCACCTTCTATACCAACCGGACCTCCCGTAAGGGCACCGACCTGGCCGAGGTCCCGCGGGCGTGCCTGCTGTTCCCCTGGCATGCGATGCACCGGCAGGTGATCATCGAGGGATCGGTATCCGCGCTGTCCACGGAGCAGAGCGAGCCCTACTTCCGGTCCCGGCCGCGCGGCTCCCAGCTCGGTGCCTGGGCCAGCAGGCAGTCAACGGTGGTCGGCTCCCGGGGCGAGCTTGACGACCGCTACGCCGAACTGGACGGGCGCTGGCCGGACGGGACAGATATTCCCATGCCGGACTTTTGGGGCGGATATCGAGTCGTGCCTGATGTGGTCGAGTTCTGGCAGGGCCGGGTGAACCGGCTGCATGACAGGCTCAGGTACCGCCGCATTGGCGGCGCATGGGTGATCGAGCGGCTGGCGCCGTGAACTCCCCGACGGACTGACCCGGCTGGGTAGCGGTTTTTGCCGGTTCGCCGAAGCGGCGCTGCAGCATAGCATCGTTCCAGAGGGGAGGCCCTTTGACGGCGCACGGGCTGATCGACACCACGGAGATGTACCTTCGCACGGTTTTCGAACTCGAAGAGGAAGGTATCGTCCCGCTGCGGGCCCGCATTGCCGAGCGCCTGTCGCAGAGCGGCCCGACCGTCAGCCAGACCGTGGCCAGGATGGAGCGCGACGGCCTGGTGCGCGTCGAGGGTGACCGCCAGCTGTCGCTCACCGGTACCGGCCGGACGCTGGCCATGCGGGTGATGCGCAAGCACCGGCTGGCCGAGTGCCTCCTGGTCGGGGTGATCGGGCTGCCGTGGGAAGAGGTGCACATCGAGGCCTGCCGCTGGGAGCATGTGATCTCCGATAGCGTCGAGCGCAGGCTCGTCGAATTGCTCGATTATCCGGTCCGCTGCCCGCACGGAAATATCATTCCGGGGCTTGCGGAACTCGGCGTTCCGCCGGATGCTAGCAAGCGCGCGGAAGCGGCGGGGCGCGAGCACGCCGTGGCGATGACAATGATCACATCGCGGCGTGCCGAGCCCGTGGTCGTGCGCCGGATCAGTGAACAAGTCCAGAGCGATGCGGCGCTGATGCTTAAACTCAAGAACATTGGGATCCAACCAGGCCGCGAGATCACGCTCGCGGTCAGCGACGACGGCGTACGGGTGACAGGTGAGAATGGGACCAGCGGTCTGGAGGCGGAATTGCTGCCGCACCGGGTGGCTGCGCATGTCTTTGTCACGAGGCTCTGACCTGGGCATCCCGCCGGGCTCGCCGGTGGGGGTGACGGGATGAGGGCGCGCGCACCAGGGGATGCCGTCCGCTCGCTTCCGGGCCCGGCTGACATTCTGGACCAGCTGGAGAGCGCGGTGGTCGTCGCCGACTGCGATGGCAATTTGCTATATGCAAATCCCTACGCGGTGGCCCTGTTTGGTTTTCCTGACCATGCATCGCACCTGGTCGGCCAGTCTCTTATCGCCCTCGGGTTCGAAGAAGGAGACGCTCCGCGAGTCAATGATCTCGTGAAGCAGGTGGTGCACGGCAGGCCCTGGGAAGGGACCTTTGCCAGCAAGCAAGTAGACGGATCCCGGCTCTTGATCCGGGCGCGGGCCAGCGGGCTGCGCGATTCAGCCGGCGAGATCTGCGGCATCGCGATCATGGCCCGTGAGGCCACGATGCGGGGCAGCCGGAGGGAGCGGGACCGCCTGCGGCTGCTCGAGCGCATCGGGGAGCGGCTGGCCCGCTCCCTCGAGCTCGATGTCACGCTGCGTCAGGTGGCGGAGACGCTGGTCCCGCAGTTCGCCGATCATTGCCTGGTCGACCTGTTCCAGGGTGACAAACTGGTGCGAAGTGCGCAGCTGCATTCCAGGGGCTGGATTCCCCCGCCGGGCACCTGGGCCATGGTCGGCGAGCAGATCGTGTACCCGGAGGGACACTTCTGCCAGCAGGCGATGACCCGCCAGGCCACGGTCGTGGTCACCGACGTGGCCCAGCAGCAGGTCCCGACGCCGAGCCCGGGGAGCCTGGAGCTCTGCGACAGCATCGGCCTCAGCTCGGTGATCGCCACCCCGCTGATCGCCCGCGGGGAGCTGCTGGGCGTGATGAGCCTGGCGCTGTCCGGGCTCACCGAGCGCGAGGACCGCAACTATGCGGTCGACGACAGCGACTTCCTCGGCGCGATCGGCAGCCGGGTCGCCGTCGCCATCGACAACGCGATGCTCTTCCAGGAGGAGCGGCGCACCGCGCTCGCGTTCCAGACCAGCCTGCTGCCCCGGGATCCGCCGGCCGTGGACGGCCTGCAGGTTGCTTACAAGTACGTGCCGGCCAAGCCGCTCGAGACGCACGGGCAGGGAATCCAGACCCAGGTGGGCGGGGACTGGTACGACATCATCCCGCTGTCCGCCGGGCGCGTGGGGATCGTCATCGGCGACGTGGAGGGGCGCGGCGCCCGCGCGGCGGCGATCATGGGCCAGCTCCGCGCCGCGCTTCGGGCGTTCGCCCAGGACGACAAGCCGCCCGCCGAGATCCTGCGCAGGCTCGATGACTGGTGCCGGACGCTGGAGCCGACGAATGCGGAGACCCACGGCTTCGCCGCCGCCGACCCGCCGATCGTGAGCTGCACGTACCTGGTCTACGACGCCTGGTCCCGGACGCTGTCATTCGCCAACGCGGGCCACGACGCCCCGCTGCTGATCACCGACCAAGAGGTCGGCCAGATGGAGATCGAGCACAAGGGCCTGCTGCTGGGCGTGCGCGGGAAGGGGATTCCCGGCCTTCCGACCTACCGCGAGGAAACGCGTTATCTCGCTCCCGGCTCAGCTCTCGTGTTCTACACCGACGGCCTGACCGACCGGAGGCAGCGCGCCGACGGCGACGGCCACTACACCGAGGCCGAGGCACTGCAGATGCTCTGCCAGGCCGTGCGGGAGGTGGCCACGGGCACCGTGGAGGCCATCGCCGAGGCGGCCGAGCAGGCCGTGCCCGGCGAAATTGATGACGATATGGCGATCGTCGTCGTCCGTACCTCCGCGGTTGACCTGGCCTCCCGGGAGCGCAACTTCCCCGCCGAGCCGATCCGGGTATCCGAGGCCAGGCGGCTGGCCCACCAGACGTTCACCAGCTGGGGCATGGACCTTGACCAGGCTGATCTGGCCTGCCTGCTGGTCTCCGAGGTAGTGACCAACGTCGTGCTGCACGCGGCCGTCTCGCCGAGCCCGCGGCACGAGTTCGCCCTGGAGTCGGTCGAGGGAGCGGAGGCCGGTGTCCTCGACGACTGGGCGGGCTTGCCGTTCGCCGAGGACTTCACCCCGTTCGGGGACAAGGAATTCACGCTCCGGCTACGCCGCGGGGAGGCCGCCGTCTGGGTCGAGGTCTTCGATCCTGACCTGCGGCTGCCCCGGATCCGGAGCGCGGGGGAGAACGACGAGGGCGGCCGGGGCCTCTACCTGGTCGACCAGCTGGCCACCCGATGGGGCTCCCGTCCGACCCAGGATGGCAAGGCGGTGTGGTTCGAGATTCCGATCAAGGGCGGGCCTGGCCGGCCCTGACCGGCCCGCGCGCGGTCAGTGCGTGGACGAGGCCCACAGCAGAAGGCCGACCACGATCGCCCCGGTGATGACGATTAACCACGTTTTGGCGTTCGAGGCTATGCCCATGCGGCGCCGCACCCTGACCGTGAACAGGGCGGCCAGAATCCCGATGAACGCTAGCAGGATCAGCCCATCGGCCATCGCGGTCTCCCCGGAGTGTCGCCTGCTCCGAGCATAAGCCGCAACGCGAGCTCACGCCGCCCGTCGACGAGCAGTTGCGCTGCTACGCTGCCCCATCGCCGTACAGCGGCGGCGGGGCGGCCAGGTCCGCCGAGCTGAGCACGCCCGGTACCGCCGTCGCCGCGTCGGGTGCCTGGACCGAGTCCCGAAGCCGGCGCAGCACGCTGGCCTGGCGCGAGAGTGCCTCGATCCTCTCGTCCACTAATCGCGCCGCCATGTCGCGCTGGCCCGCGCTGACCGAGCGGCCGAGGGCCAGCCTGGCCAGGGGCTTGATCTCCTCGAGCCGGAAGCCCAGATCCTTGAGCGCCAGCGCAGTATCGATATAGCCGCGGTATTCGCGCGGGTATTTGCGGGTTCCGCCGGGCGACCGGCGCGGCTCGGGCAGGATGCCGAGTTCTTCGTAATACCGGATGGTCCGGCTGCTGACCCCGGCCGCCTTGGCCAGCTGGCCGATACTCACCAGGCCGGATGTATCCTCGACGATCTTCGCTACCATCCCCGTGTCCCCCCGTTGCTATGCCCGTGCGAGGTTCGGCAGCGCTACGGCACCCCTGCATCACGTACGGCCCCGCGCTACGGCACCCCGACCCCCGACCCCCGGTGCCCGGTGACCCCGCCGGACCGCCGGTGCCAGGCAACCCCCTCGCCTGGCCTCGGTACATCACGCATAGTAGTCTTCCGACTACCAATCGGGACCGGAATCTCGCCGGAATCCCGCGCCCGACGGATCTTGTCCCCGGCAGGCCTATGGAGCGTGCGGATCTCCGGAGTAACCTCAAAATTAAGGACCAGACGGGGCGTTTCGCTGAGGAACGCGCATCCGGTGCGGTCCGGTCAGCGGGCAGGCTTAGCGGAGGGCGGACGTCGTGTCGGAGGCATACATCGTCGGGGCGGTGCGCACCCCCGTCGGCAGGCGTAATGGCGGCCTGGCGGCGGTGCACCCGGTGGACCTGGCCGCGCAGGTCCTGACCGAGCTCGTCGCCAGGACCGGTGCCGATCCCTCCGCCGTGGAGGACGTCATCATGGGGTGCGTGTCCCAGATCGGGCCGCAGTCCATCGACATCGCCAGGAACGCCTGGCTGTCGGCCGGCCTGCCGGAGAGCGTTCCCGGGGTCACCATTGACCGTCAGTGCGGCTCCTCGCAGCAGGCCGTGCACTTCGCCGCCCAGGCCGTCCTGTCCGGGACGCAGGACCTGGTCGTCGCGGCGGGCGTGGAGAACATGAGCATGGTTCCGATGGGCTCGACCGTGGCGCTGCCGCTGGAGAAGGGCATGCCAGGCCCGTTCGGGCAGGGATGGCGGGACCGGTACGGCGATCAGGAGATCTCCCAGTTCCGTGGCGCGCAGCTGGTGTGCGAGAAGTGGGGCCTGAAGCGGTCCCAGCTCGAGGAGTTCTCGCTGGAGAGTCACGCCCGGGCCGTGCGCGCGATCGACGAGGGCAGGTTCGACCGGGAGATCACGGCGATCGACGGGGTCACCACGGACGAGGGGCCGCGGCGCGACACCTCCCTGGCGAAGATGGCCGAGCTGAAGCCACTGCGCGAGGGCTGGGAGCTCACCGCGGCCACGGCATCGCAGATCTCCGACGGCGCCGGCGCGGTGCTGATCGCGTCGCAGGACGCGGTCCAGCGGCACGGGTTCACCCCGAGGGCGCGGATTCACGCGCTCACGGTGACCGGCGCTGACCCGGTGTTCATGCTGACCGGCCCGATCCCGGCGACCGAGCAGGCGCTGGCCCGCGGCAACCTGACCATCGACGACATCGACGTGTTCGAGGTGAACGAGGCTTTCGCCCCGGTACTGCTGGCCTGGTCGGCCGATACCGGTGCCTCGCTGAAGAAGACCAACCCGAACGGCGGAGCGATCGCGCTCGGGCACCCGCTCGGCGCGACTGGCGCGATCCTGATGACCAAGCTGCTGCACGAGCTCGAGCGCACCGGCGGCCGGTACGGCCTGCAGACCATGTGCGAGGGCGGCGGCCAGGCGAACGCCACGATCATCGAGCGCCTCGGCTAGCGCCCGGCTCGCTCGCGGTTGCGGGTCACGCCGCGGTCGGCGTGGCCCGACCCGGCGCCGCCCGCACCACCCAAGCTGCCCGGGATCCCCGGACGCCTGCCGGCAGCTTAGATTTGCCTTGAACGGCAAGGAATATATAATCTCAGTTGTAAGTTATATGGAGACGAGAACCGAGGTTACCTGGATAACCGAATCCTGGTACTCACTTGGAGGTGAAACGCATGCTGCTTACCACTTTTGATCCCTTTGCGCAGCGGGCCGACTACCGTCGGCTGGCTCGGATGGACGCCATCCGGCGCGAGAACGAGGTTGAGCTCCGGTTCGACCTGCCGGGCATCGACCCGGAGAGCATCGACGTCTCGGTGGACCACGGCGTGCTGACCGTCAAGGCCAGCCGCAACGAGGAGTACACCGAGGGCGAGAAGCCCGTCATCCGCGAGCGGGTGATGGGCTCTTACGTCCGCCGGGTCCGCCTGTCGGACGCGGTCGACGCCGAGAACATCGAGGCCGGCTACACCGACGGCGTGCTGACCGTGCACGTCCCCGTCGCGGAGCAGGCCAAGCCGCGCAAGATCGAGGTCCGTTCCGACGCCAAGGCCATCGCCGCCTGACGCTAAGGTACGCAGAGGTAATCTGTCCGGGCCCGGCGCGGTTATCCGCCCGGGCCCGGAACCATTCCCGGAGCCAGCCATGCCATCCTTGCCACTCGATGATGAGAACCGGCCGTTGTTCACCGTCGGCCAGGTGGCGGAGATGCTTGAGATCCAGCAGGCCTTCCTGCGCCGCCTGGATGAGTTCCGCGTCGTCCGCCCCTCCCGGTCCGCGGGCGGCCAGCGCCGTTACACCCGGCGCGAGATCACCGTGGTCCAGTACGTCGTCAACCTCGTGGACGAGGGGATGACGCTGGCCGCGGTCCGCCGGGTGCTCGAGCTCGAGGAGCGCGTCAGCGAACTGGAGGCGCAGGTCGATGCCCTCCAGGCCGCTGTCGCCGAGCGCGACGCGCAGCTCGTCCGGCTCGGGTCGGGCCGCCGCGAGGGCGACCGCGCTCCCGAGTTCCACGACCGATAACGGTGTATGCGCTGGTCTCAGAGCTAGCACCTGAATCGTGACCACGAGCAGGCCGGACGTCCCGGGGAGCCACGGCTCCCCGGGACGTCGCGTTCCTGGCGGTCGTTCTGCTAACCGATGTGCCGGTGCACGTTGTCGTGCTTGGACGGCCCGGGCACGGGCTCGGCCACCCACGGCCCGGGGATCGACGGGTCGAGGATCCCCTGTTCCAGCCACGTGTACCGGCCGGACATGACCCGCCGGGCGAGCGCCGCGTCGGCCCGGTCGGTGTTCTTCCACAGCTGGCCGAAGAGCTCCTCGCACCGCAGCCTGGCCTGCACGCAGAACGTCCCGGCCAGCTCGGCCCCGGTCCGCCCGCGCTCGCTGGGAGCCCCCTCGGCGTCCATCTGGGCGCGCACGCAGACCGCGCTCATCGCGAACAGCTCGGCGCCGATGTCGACGAGCCGGCCGAGGAAGCCCTGCCTGCGCTCCAGCTTGCCCTGCCACCGGGCCATGCCGTAGAACGTCGCCCGGGCCAGCTTCCGGCTGGCCCGTTCCACGTACCGCAGGTGCGGCGCGAGCGAGCCGAACTCGGCGTAGCTGCGGGGCAGCTGGCCCTCGCCGGCCACCAGCGTGGGCAGCCACCGGGCGTAGAACTGGCCCGCCTTGGCCGCCGCGCGGGCCCGGCGCGCCGCGGGCAGCCCAGGCTGGATCACCTCGCCGGCGGCGGTGAGATGGGCGTCGACCGCCTCCCGGGCGATGAACAGGCGCATGATCTCCGAGGAGCCCTCGAAGATCCGGTTGATCCGCAGGTCGCGCAGCATCTGCTCGGCAGGCACGCCGCGCTCGCCGCGCGCGGCCAGCGAGGCCGCGGTCTCGTAGCCCCGCCCGCCGCGGATCTGCACCAGCTCATCGGCGATCTTGCAGGCCATCTCCGAGCAGTAGAGCTTGGCCAGCGCGGCCTCGATCCTGATGTCACGGCGCTTGTCGTCGGCGAGCTGGCTGGACAGCTCGACGATGGCTTCGAGCGCGTATCCGGTGGCGGCAATGAACGCGATCTTCGTGGCGACCGCCTCGTGCTCGCCCACCGGCCGGCCCCACTGCACCCGCTCGCCCGACCACTCGCGCGCGAACTTGAGGGCCAGCTTCGCCGCCGCAGCACAGCTGGCCGGCAGCGACAGCCGGCCGGTGTTCAGGGTGGTGAGGGCGATCTTCAGGCCCTGGCCTTCTTCGCCAATCCGGCTGGACGCGGGCACGCGGACCTCGTGGAACCTGGTCACGCCGTTCTCCAGGCCCCGCAGGCCCATGAAGCTGTTGCGGTTCTCGACGGTGATCCCGTCCGAGCTGCCCTCAACGACGAACGCGGTGATGCCGCCGCGATGCCCGTCGCCCTTCGGCACGCGTGCCATCACCACGAGCAGGTCGGCGACGACGCCGTTGGTCGTCCACAGCTTCACGCCGTCGAGGACGTACTCAGCGCCGTCGGCTGACGGGGTCGCCGTGGTGCTCAGCCGGGCCGGGTCGGAGCCGACATCCGGCTCGGTCAGCAGGAACGCGCTGATCTCGCCGCGGGCGCACCTGGGCAGGTAGAGCTGCTTCTGCTCGTCCGTCCCGAAGAGCGCCAGGGGCTGCGGTACCCCGATCGACTGGTGCGCGGACAGTAGCGCGGCGACCGCCGGCGAGACCGATCCGACGATCATCAGCGCCCGGTTGTAGTACAGGTTGGACAGGCCCAGTCCGCCGTAGGCCGGCGCGATCTTCATGCCGAACGCTCCGAGGGCGGCCAGTCCCTTGACCGTCTCATCCGGGATCCGGGCTTCCCTTTCGATCAGTGCGCCGTTCACCGAGGCTTCGCAGAAGTCACGCAGCCGGGCACAGAACTCCTCGCCGCGCTGGCTGGCCTCCTCGGTCTGGCGCGGATGCGGGCTGATCAGTCCGAGCTGGAAGTCGCCGAGGAAGAGCTGCTTCCCGAAGCTGGGCAGGGCCCACTCGGACTGCCTGGCCTGCTCCGCGACCTGACGGGCCTGGGCCTCGCTGACCTGCGCGCCTGGACGGGGTTCCTGATGCTCGCTCACGGTCGTGATCCTTGTCCTCGTCGGCTGTTACTTGGCTACTGCCCGGTAAAGGCCGACGGTAACGCGCGCGGCCCGCTTCGCAGGCCAGCCGCCGGGTTACCCGGCGCCGCGCTGGACCGGGCCGGGCGCTATGCGTTCGGGCTCGGAAGCAGGCTCCGGCATGTCCGCACGGCTCACGAACACCTGAGGGCTTATCTGGTGGAGTGCGGACAGCACGCCGACCAGGCCGTCGTCTTGAGGAAGCTCGACCACGATCTCGCCGGCCGTCGCGGAACTGGCGGTGCGGCCGGGCAGCTCGCGGAGGCGGGCCGCCGGCTGCGCCGCGAGCACGTCGTCAAGCGCGCTGCGACTCCCCGGATCGTCGGGAACCGCGATCCGGATTCTCCACAGGGGCATACGGAAACTCCGTCCGTTAGCACTCATCTGTCGACTGTTCATCCGGCCGATTGCCGACATGCTTCGGCGTCGTAACGACGACGTGAAATCGCGATCAGACATCGGTCCGGTAGAAATTGAGGTAGGACCGCGACGGGGTGGGCCCGCGTTGGTCCTGGTACCGGGATCCGTACACGGATGAACCGTACGGATACTCAGACGGCGAGCTGCACCGGAACAGGCACAGCTGGCCGATCTTCATTCCCGGCCAGAGCTTGATCGGCAGCGTGGCGACGTTGGAGAGCTCCAGCGTCACGTGCCCGGAGAACCCCGGGTCGATCCACCCCGCTGTCGAGTGCGTCAGCAGGCCCAGCCGGCCAAGGCTCGAGTTGTGCGTCGGGATGAACGCGGTCCCGGCCAGGAACTGGCCGCCCGGGCCGCTGACCTGGATACACCGCACCGGCCGTGAGCCGGTCTCCCGCACATCGACGACGGCACGGGAGCGCTGAGGCTGCTCCCGCGTGGTGAACCTTACCCGGAACGCGGGCTGCCGCTCTATGCCGCCGTGCGCCGCCGCCGTCTTCGTTTTCACGGGACGGCAGCTTAGCCCGGCTGCGAGTTCGGCGACCGCATCTGCGAGACACTCGTCGACGGTGACGAACTCGCACCGGCCGTGGCCGTCGACATTTCCGCCGGAGTCCAGGAGACCTTGCAGCAGCGCGCGCCGCTGCGGGATGGATGATCGCAGGTAGAGCTCGGGCACCAAATTGCTGCCGGGCAGGCCGGTCTTCGTGCCGTGGCCGAGCCCGCTCCCGAGGTCATACGGATCTGCGGGCAGCGACTGGGCCGGATACCTGGCCGGCCCGGCCAGCGGGATGTGGTGGTTCCACTCGTCCCCGGATCGCAGCGACCTGGCGATGTCCGCTGTCGTCCGGACCGACCCGGGCCCTCCATGCCTGCGCTCGGACTTGGTTCGGGTCACCCAGCCATGCGAGACATCGGCGACCAGGGACTGGCCATCCGAGAACACGACCTCCCGGCACGGACGGCCCAGCATGACCGGAGTGGCGGCGACGATCGTGACCGGGTAGCCCTGTTCGTCGAAGACCTGCTCGCCGACCCGGAGCTCGCCCATGCGCCGCCACCCGCCGGGGGTGGGGATCGGGGTGTCGGCCGCGAGGGCCTTGCCTTCCAGCCGTCCCGCGATGTCGTCCGGCAGGGAGACGACCTCATAGGTGGAGGCGAGCACGAACTCCCCGGGATGCAGCACGAACGGCTCGGCTCCGGCCGGCTCCACCAGCCTGGTCAGCTCCGGCTGCTCCTCGGCCGGGTCGATGTGCGGGTACCGGTGGTTCTCGAACACCCGGAAGTACCTGTCCAGCCGGACATCGATGCTCGCGGGCTGGATGAGCTCGGGCGTGTACGGGTCGAGCTTGACCCGGCCCGACTCGACCTCCGTCTTGATGTCGCGGTCGGAGAGCAGCACCCTGGCAACCTACCGGTTCCGGTACGATGTCGGGGCGGGCTCACCCCGGCCGCTTGGCCCCGGGTGGCGGCAAGCAGCGCCAGGCCCGCCGCGCGGGTGTAGTTCAATGGTAGAACGTCAGCTTCCCAAGCTGATAGTGCGAGTTCGATTCTCGTCACCCGCTCCACGGCAAAGGCCCAGGTCAGGACAATAGTCCCGCGCGTGGGCCTCTGCGGTTCCGCGCCCATACCGGCCTCTCGTGCAATTAACGTGCAATTAGCCAGCGGGGACCAGCACCCCGGCCGGGCCATCGTGTCGACGTTCATCCTGCCGGGTTGAACAGCTTCCAGTGCCCCTCAGAGATGACCTCAACGCCGCCGCCGGTCACCTTGATGGCGGTTTGATCATCGATGGCGTACGCCGGGCCCTTTATGCCGGCGGCCCACCGTTCCGCCTCGGCAATGGTTCTGTCCGGGCAGTCCGGGCTGTCGAGGTGCGGGAAGATGGAGAAATCGACAACTCCCAGCATGCTGTCGCCACCGGTGGGCGGCTTCCAGCGGACGAACTTCTCACCGATGCGGGGGGTCAGCACCATGCTCCCGGCACTGAGCCCGACGTAGACCGTGTCGCGCAGCGACGGGAGGAGGCCGGCCAGTCCGGACTCCCGCATCCAGTGGCACAAATACAGCGCGTCGCCGCCGTTCACCAGCAGAACGTCTGCCTCCCGGACCCAGGAGACCCAGCGGTCCTTGTCGATGCTGGGAAGGGAGGTCAGCTCCAGAGCGCCTACCGACTTCCACCCCAACTCGGTCATGGGATTAGGGGACCGCCCGCTGATGAAACGCCATGGGCCCTCCGGATCCCCGTCAGGGCCCCCGTATCCTGCGGTGGGGATGCAAAGGGCGCTGGCCTCGGCGATCGGTTTGCCCAGAAGATCGACCAGCGCCGCCAGCATGCTTGCATTCCTGATACCAGAATCGGTAAGGAGAAGCTTCATCGCGACACCGTAGCCTGGCGACCACGTCCCTGTCTTCGTGCACCATCTGGTGGCGTGTGCTGAATATGCGCTGAAATAGGGAGTGCTCTCCGAACTTCGCAGGTCAGCGGCTAATTGAGCTGTCCCCTGGTCAGGAGAACATTACGGCCTCAGCGCTGGGGATGCGAAACCTGGCGGCGCGAGATTTTGATCTGCCGCCCACTGCCCAGGAACGGAATCTGCGCACTAAATTGGCCTAAGTCAGGCCGACATCCAAGGCGACAGCGGCAGGCGATCCAGTGACAAGGCCAGGTTGACACCGGATCGGTGTTCCAGCATGACCGGGGGAGCGGTGAGGGACGGCTGGACGAGTACGGCGAGTTCATCCGGCGCATCCTGCGCGCCTACAGTGGAGGTGGCAAGCCAAGGACGAAGCATCGAGGAGGCGCTAGCCAACCTCCGGGAAGCGCTTGAGCTTTACTACGAGGATGAGCCTGCTCCCGAGGCGCTCCCAGAGCCCATCGTTGCGCCGATCGAGGTTCGGCTCTCGGCGCGAGCCCTCGCCAGCTTCCCGTCGTATCCGGCAAGCGGATTGTCCGCGCGCTCGAGAAGGTCGGCTTCGAGGTCGTAAGTACGCGTGGCAGCCACTGCAAGTTACGTCATGTGTCGCCACCGCGCATAGTGATCGTGCCTCTTCATGAAGAGGTACGTCGGCTCACACCTGACGCGGCACCCGTGCCCTGATCCGCGCGAGTTCGGCCATCTGCGCCTGATGGTCGAGTTCGGTCATCTGGGCCTGGTGCTGCGCCTGCGTGAAGCCCGGCGGCCTGAAGAACGCTCTGGAGGCCGGGCGCCACAACAGCCACACCACGGCAAGGCCGACCAGCCAGTACAGCACGGGGATGGTCGGGCCGAAAACCGTCGGGACGAGGCTCAATCGGAACCCCGGCGGCCCGAAGGCGCCGGTCAGGTCCAGCGTCGCCACGCCGAACAGCACCGTGGACACGATGCGCGCCCAGTTCCGGCCCCGGCCGCACGCCTGCGCCATCCACAGCCACAGCGCGATCGGGACCAGACCCCAGACGATCCACAGCGTAATGAACCCCGTGTTGAACCGGCTGACCTGGGCCGCGGTGAGGTGGTAGCCGAGCACTGCGTGGTAGGCCTTGATGTCGACGACGAGGGCCAGCAACATGATCAGGTTGACGGTGCTGACCGCGGCGCCCGCGTACATGAGTCGGACGGCGGCCCGCACCGTGCGCGCCGAGCGTGGCACGCTGGGCCGCAGCCGCATCCACAGGCCGCTGCGGATCAGGTCCGCGGTCTCGGCCAGGCCGGGGCGGCGCTGGCCGTGCGGGGCATCGGCCATCAGCACCGCGAGGATCTCCTGCTCGTTCTCGCGCCGGAACTCCCGGGGATACCAGGCCAGCAGCCGCCGGTAGGCCCGCTCAAGGTGCTCCTGATCAGTCATGTCGCCATCCCCCCTGCCAGGTCCAGCCGCCTCAGCGCCACGGCGGCATGAGCCTGCAGCCGGGCCGCCTCATCAGCGAGCTGCCTGGTGCCCGCGGGGGTGAGCCGGTAGTACCGGCGCAGTCGCCCGTCCACGACCTCTTCCCGGTCCACCCCGATCAGCTCGTCCGCGCGCAGCCGGTCCAGGGCGGTGTACAGGGTCCCCGCGCGCAGCCGGACCAGGCCGCCGGAGATGTCCCGGACGTCGGCGATGATCCCGTACCCGTGCTGGCTGCCGTTGGCCAGGGCGGTGAGGATCATGAAGGTCGCTTCCTGCATCGCACGCATGGCCATGTAGACGTTATATACCGTTGAACGATCGATGGCAAGGCCGCCATCCGGCCTGCCCTGGCGCCGACCCGGACAGGCGGGCCGTCTCTCTGTAAAAACCGCTCCCTCTGGCGGTGACCGCCTCAGCCACGTATGCGGCGTTGCCGCCCTCAAGCGCCGTCCCGCAGGTCACCGTCCAGTCCGCTTCGAGGCTGGAGACAAGCTCCGGCAGTCCGGCCAGCCAGCGCTGCCCGGCCAGCCCCAGCGCGGCCACGGCAGCACTGACGCGCTCGGGAAGACGAATCGACGGCATGCCCGCCCAGTCTGCACCCGCCAAGCCGATGACCGTGACGGGATCCGCTGCGGGCCTGCCCATTCCCGCTGGATCGCCGACCGCATCCCGCACGCCACCGCACACTTCCCCGCCGATCAAGACCACGCCAACGTCGAGGAGAACAACCGCAGCGCGGCCATCGCCTGGGTTCGCAAACACATGTAGCGCGCACCGCCCGACAGCAACAGATAACGATCTACTGCTGGAGTACTACGCTGGCCCTCTGTCTCTGCGCAGATATTGGCGGAGCTGAAACCCCATCGGGATAATGCCGCCGAGACCAAAAACCACCAGGGCCACGCCCACCCACCAATGGTCTGTGACTGCGGTAACGAGCACGATAAGGGCAGCGACCAGCAGGGCGATGCCCGTGAAGGTGAGGGTAGCGCGACCGGTCGCCCAGTCCTTGAGATGGAAATGGTACAGTTCGCCAACGCTGAGCTGGATACTGGCCAGGAAGAAGCCGGTTGCCATGATCATGTAGGAAAGAACCAGGTCACGCCACGGCTGGACCGGGCTCGTCACCGTCGCCAGCCCGGTGATCGCGGCCAGGGTGAATCCTGCGAGCAAGGGGGCTACCACGGCGCTGAAGCTCTGCTTCTTAACGTCGACATCACTTGGCGCTTTCCTGGGGTTGCGGAAGGCGCGGTATATGATGACTGCGGAGGCAAGCGCAACGGCCACGACGCTAAAGCCTGCCCAGAAGGTCGCCAACCCAGAAGTCGCCAACTTGTGCCCGACCGCCACAACATCCATGACAGGCATCTAACACGAGAAGCGCGCGGGAACCGGCCCGCGGGTCGCATGTGCCTAGATCCAGCCGGAGTCGGACACGAGCCACCCCGAGTCACCCGTCATTCCAGCGCACGTTCCAGCCCACGTTACCTAGCTCCACTTGATGTGCGACGGATTGGCTCCGCTTACCACCGCCAGGTACTACCGTCCCGAGGAGCGGTTGCAAACCACCAGCGGAAGGGGCCCCGTGCTGAGGCAGGTCGCGGAGGGTGTGCTGCTCCACCAGAGCGAGTTCTGCCAGAGCAACGCCGTTGTCGTGCAAGGCCAGGCTGGCGCGTTGCTCATCGACGCCGGGATATACGGCCACGAAATGGCCTGCCTCGCGAACGACCTGTCCGATGCGGGCCAGACCGTTGTGGCGGGCTTCTCGACGCATCCTCATTGGGATCACGTGCTCTGGCACCCCAGGATCGGCTCGGCGCCCCGTTACGGCACAGCCCGCTGCGCGTCTGCTATCCGAGATCAGCTGTCGGGCCCGCACTGGAAGGACAGCATCGCCGAGTGGATACCGCCGGACATCGCCGAGCAGATATCGTGGGACCTGTTTGGCCTCATTACCGGTCTGCCCGCCGGAACTGCGCGGATTCCCTGGGATGGCCCTCAAGTCCGGATTATCGAGCATCAGGGGCACGCCGCGGGCCATGCGGCGCTGTTGATTGAGGAACGCGGGGTTCTCGTCGCCGGCGACATGCTTTCTGATGTCTTGATTCCGATGCCTGACCTGGACGACGCCGCTGACCCGATCAAGGACTACCTCGTCGCGCTGCGGCTGCTCGAGGGCGTGGCGGGCGACGTCGATGTCCTCGTCCCCGGTCACGGGTCGATCGGCGGAGCTGATCAGGTACGCGCACGGATCGACCAGGATCGTGCGTACGTGCAGGCCTTGCACAACGCCGGTATGGCCGGCGACCCGCGGGTCGGCCCATCGGCCACGTTCGATTGGATGTCCGGCGTGCATGAACGCCAACTACAGCAGCTCGCCCGAAGAAGAGAACGCGACGGGACGCCCGGATAGGGATCCGCTTGCGACACAAGACGACCTGCCAAATTCTTGACTCAAGGCACTCATCCCCTACGGCGCGACGAGCTGCCGCGCGGCTTCCCCGTTGCCGGCTGCAGCCGGTCCCCGCTGTAACGTTCCCGATGCCGCGCCACACGAGCAGGACCAGGCCGTCCCGTTCGCGCCGAGTGCGCGGATCGCCGTATGAAGATCGCAGTCATCGGGCCGGAACGCCGCGCATTGTCTGGGCCGGTCCCTCCAGCCTCAACGGTGCTTCGCAGCCCGCTGCGCGGGACGCGCCTGCGGCGCGCCGTTGACCCCGGAGCCTCTACCGGCCCAGCGGGCCTGACGGCGAGGGCCAGGCCAGAGGCCAGGCCCGAACGCGCGCGGCGAACCTCCCAGCGCTGACAAGCTCCGTTACGAGATGTATCTTGTCTTTCAGGGACCTTGGTCGTGGCTATACGGGAGGACTCTCACCCATGAGCACATCGCCGCTTTCTCCACAGGAGATCCGCGCCGCCGCCGAGGCGCACAAGGAGCTTGGCCCCGAATACAGCGACGCGGTGATCGAGTCCTTCCTGGAGCGAGTCGACCGGGAAATCACCGCACGTGTCGACGCACGCCTCGGACCTGTGGCACGCGAGCAGCCTGTGCAGCCAGCACAGTCGAATAGCCGCCGCACGCTGCTTACCGGTGTCACGATCGGTATCCTGGTTACTGCTGTGCCTTCCATGATGGTCGCGGCGAGCGCGACTCGCGCCATCGCCAGCGATGAGACACAAGTTCTTCTCGTCATCGCCATCCTCTGGGCGATAACGGTGGCCGTAGCAGCTTTCGCGAGTCGTGTCCCCCTTGAGCTGCGGCGCAAGGAATATGGCGTTCGCCAAACCGGACGCCAGACCCCCTAGGGCTACCGCCTGACCCGTCCACAAGAAGGTGAAGTGGGTTGTGGCCTCCGGAGCCGTGAGCGGGCATCCAGCACGGAAGCCCGTATCCGTGCCACATTCGAGCCATGACACATGGAGAACTGCGATCATTGGCGGTCACTCAAAGGCACTGGAAACGACCTCTGACCTGGAAGTATCGAGGTCAGCATGGACTATGAAGTGAACTCCTAAGCAGTAGGTCGCGCGCGGCTTAGATACGGCAGCTGTAGTTCGTTGTGGATTCCGTCATTGCTCTCGCAGACAGGCGGGGCCGCCAGGTCAGGCATCCGGTTGGGGCCGGATGGATGGAGCAGTCGTGGCCATGCTGGCGTGACGGCTTGAAGTAGCGCTGCCGACGGCTGCTGTGCGCGGGTGTGCCGTCTGCAGGCCGCTTATTCCGGTGACAGGCTGCTGTAGGCGCTGGCGAGGCGTTCGGTCACCCGCTGGCCAGTGACTGGGCGGGCCGGGTGGCCGAGGTGGATCTCGCGCAGCTCGTCCATGAACTGCGCCCGCATCTCCGGACCGCCGCTGGCCAGCAGCTCGGCGCGTACCCGCAGCCGGGGCGTGGTGACGCGGTGCCGGATTCCCCAGGCGCCGAGCTCGGTGAGCACCGTGACGAGCTGGATCGCGGCTTCGGTGAGGCTGTAGGCGGCCCGCTGTCCGGGGCGCGCGTCGTCGCGGGTGAGCAGCCCGGCGTCGGTGAGCCGCTTGAGGCGGTCGGCCAGGATGTTCGAGGCGATCTTCTCCTCTCGCCGGCGAGCAGTTCGCGGAAGTGGCGGCGGTTGCCGAACATCACGTCCCGCAGCACCAGCAGGCTCCAGCGGTCGCCGAAGGCCTCGACCGCCATGTTGATCGGGCATCCCGAGCGGGCCGGTTCGCGCACCCTGATCCTCCTGACCGGGAAACTGGTTGCAGTTTACCACCACTATGATTAGGCTCCCGGTTGTGAAATGCAATCGGATTACCGGCTGAGAGGAGCCCGTCATGGCCCGGCTGCGCGTGCACAACTTCACGATCTCCCTCGATGGGTTCGCGGCCGGCCCGCGGCAGGGCCCGGATAGTCCGCTCGGCGAGGGAGGCCTCCAGCTCCACGAGTGGATCTTCCAGACCAGGTCCTTCCAGGACCTGCGAGGTCAGAGCGGCGGGGAGACCGGGGTCAACAACGATTTCTTCCGCGCCCGCACGGCCGGCGTCGGCGCCACGATCATGGGCCGGAACATGTTCGGCCCGGTTCGGGGAGCCTGGCCCGATGAGTCATGGCGGGGCTGGTGGGGCGAGGATCCGCCGTTCGGCCACGACGTGTTCGTGCTCACCCGCCACCCCCGCGCCGACTTGGCCATGCGCAACGGGACGACCTTCCGCTTCGTCAGCGCGGCGCCGCGCGACGTGCTCGAGATGGCCATGCGGGCAGCGGGCGGGCAGGATGTCGTGCTCGGCGGGGGTCCTGCCACCATCCGGCAGTTCCTGGCCGCCGGGCTCGTCGATGAGATGCACCTGGCGATCGCGCCTGTCGTGCTCGGCGCGGGCGAGCGGCTCTTCGGCAGCCCGCCGGGCGGCATCAGCGGCTACTCATGCTCCGGGCTGACCTGCTCGGCCGGCATCGCCCACGCCCGCCTCACCCGCGCGCCGGAACCGGGCAAGTAGGAGGGCCATCATGAGCAAGGTGCTGTGGCACATCACGATGTCGCTGGACGGCTTCATCGCCCCGCGCGACTACTCCACTGAGTGGATGTTCGAGCACGGCAGCGCCGGCCCGATGGACGCGAGGTCATGGAGCGTACCGGCGCGATCCTCGCCGGCCGCAAGGGGCTACGACCTGGGCATGCGGGCAGGGTCCGGGCCGCGTGCCGTCTACGGGGGCGCCTGGCAGGGGCCGGTCTTCGTGGTCACCCGCCGGCCAGCTGGCAGCGCCGACGGCGTCACGTTCCTGTCAGGCAGTATCCAGGAAGCCGTCGCCACCGCCCGGGAGGCGGCAGGCGCCAAGGACGTCGGGGTGTTCGGAGCCGGCCTTGCGGGCCAGTGCATCAGCGCCGGGCTCGTGGACGAGATCTTCGTCCACCTGGTGCCCGTGCTGCTGGGCGACGGCCTCCGGCTGTTCAGCATGACCGGATCCGCGTCCGTCAGGCTGCGCAAGACGCGCTGCGACGATGCGGCCCAGATCACCGATCTGGGTTCCGAGGTCCTCCGCTGACCTGCCCCGCCGGGATCTGGCAGTCGCAGCCAGGCTGTCTTAACCACGGTGATCAGGCTGCTTTCTCGGCGTAGACGTTCCAGCGCTGGTGGGCCTGGCAGGCGCGGTGCTGGTGGCGGCGGCGCCACGCCGACCAGTGCAGCCGGTGAGCCCGGTCTCGGCACGGCGGCGGGATGACGGTGTCGCGCAGGAGCCGCAGCAGCTCCGGGACGGTGACCGGGATCAGTCCGGCGTCCAGCTCTGAGGCGGTGTCCTGCTGGTGCTGCAGGGCGACGGCGACGGCGAGGTAGATGTAGGCGAGCAGGCAGATCGCGGTCCAGCGATGCCAGGATCTCCAGCGGATGACCTGCCCGGCGTCCAGGCCGGCGGCCTGCTTGGCGAGCTGATGATCTTCCTCGATGCGCCAGCGGATGACCGCGACGGCGATCAGCCGGGACAGCGGGACCGGCCCGGGTGTCCAGCACCGGTAAAACGACAGCGTGCCGGTGTAGCGGTGCCGCCGGACCAGCAGCACGCCGTGCCCGTCCTCATGCCCTTCCGGTGTATCGTCGCTGGCCACCTCCAGCATCGCCCAGTCGTAATGCCGGGTGCCCTTGGTCCCGGAGCCGGTGCGCATCCGGTGCCAGGCGCGAGCCGGAATCAAGCCGGCAGCCGCAGCCGCGGTTACGCTGCGGCCCGAGCCGACGGTAGCCACGTGGTTAGCACGGACCGCCATCACAAAGCCCATCCCGCGCTCGCGGATGCTCCGGCGCAGCTCACGGCCACCATAGACCTCATCGCCGACCACGAAGGCGGCACGGATCCCGAGGGAGTGCGCGCGGTCCAGCAAAGCGCCCGCCAGCTGCGGCTTACTGGCGAACAGCACCTCCTCCGGGACCCCGGCCAGCTCACGGTGCTCCTCAGCGGCGCACCCCTCGGGCAGGTACAGCGCCCGGCCGATCAGCGCATGACCGCGGCCGGTGGCATAGGTCAGCGTGACCGCCACCTGGCACAGCGCGACACTAGTTAAAAGACCACCGTGCCATTAGCGTGCCATTAACCTCGGTGAATGGCGGGGAATCACGGTCACTCGCGGATACCTGGATGCCCAGTTCAGCGGCCCCTGACTGGGGCGATCGGGCAGATTCCCAAGCTGATAGTGCGAGTTCGATTCTCGTCACCCGCTCCAGGAAGAAAATCCCAGGTCCGGCGGTGTATCCCACCGACAAAAGTATCGATGGTCAAGACCCCTTCTTCCGGCTTTCGTGCCCGTTGCGTGCGATCGGTTTTCGCTGGGCTGATACGGCAGCTGTAGTTCGTGACTGTGGGGTTGTTGGCGCAGGTCAGGCGGGCCGGATAGAGGTAGTTATCCAGCCTGAGTCACGGGCGTCAGGTGATGGCCGGCCTGTGGTGGCTGCCGTGCACTCAGCGAGGCTCGCGCCTGGCGTCATGGCAGGCAGGTATCGACGAGTTCGCGGATCGCGGCTGTGGTCTGGTCCCGGCTAAGGCCCAGTTCGCGGCGCAGGAGGCGCCAGGTGGCAAGATCGGTGACCGCAGTGAGCTGGGCCAGCTTCCGGCGGCGGGTGGCGGGGGGCAGCGTAGCCAGGGCTGGCCCGTAGGCCCTGGTGACCCAGTCGCGGTGATAACGGCGGCCTGCGTCGGTGATGGCCCGGATCGCCGCCACCCTGGCCTCCTGGGCCAGCAGGTATACCTGCTCATCGCCCCAGCGCTCGTAGTGGGCAACGAGGTGCGTGACGTCTCCGGGCGGGGCGGCCTCGCGATCGGCGCGGATCTGGCCGGAACGCTCTTCGGCGGCGGCAGCGAACAGGTCCTCCTTGGAACCAAATCGGCGCAGCACGGTCTGGACGGTCACTCCGGCGCGCTCGGCGATGACCGGAAGGGACACCTGGTCGTATGGCCGCTCGGCGAACAAGATGCGGGCGGCAGCGATGATTGCCTGGGCGGTGGCCTGGGCGGCCTGGGCCCGGGCCCTCATGCGGTAGGGGCGCTGGCGCAACCGTTGACTTTCGCCAGACTTCATGTTAACAAGACTAATACCAATTTTCATGTTAGCGTTGTTATCCCCGAATGGGCGGGCCCGGTGCGTGCGCTGTTTACTCTGCTGCCCGCCAGAGGCAGCCTGCAGCCGCTGCTTCCCGTGGCGGAGGTGATGCGGGCTCGAGGCCACGAGGTCGCGCTGTGCTCCTCACCTCGTCTCCGCGACGAAGTCGAGGCGCACGGTCTGGCGTTCCTGCCTGCCGGACTGGACTGGCACGTCTCCGACCCGGACTACATCGACGTGCTGTGCCAGGCCGCGGGCGGGCTGGCGTTCCCGCCGCTGGCCGGAGAGGAGCGGTTTGCCTGGGTGATCGCCAACCTGTTCATCGGCGCGGCCGCCCGGCGGATGGTGCCCGAGCTGATCGGTGTCGCGCGAGAGTGGTCAGCGGATCTCATCGTCCGGGAGTCCCTTGAGTTCGCCGGCTGCGTGGCCGCGGAGGCACTCGGCCTGCCCCACGCCTCCGTGGCCGCCGCGGCCGATTCCGCGCTCGACCGCCGCCGCGAACTGGCCGGGCCGCTCACCGGGTTGCGCCAGCAGGCGGGCCTCCCGGCCGATCCGAGCGGCGACATGGCATTCCGCTACCTTCACCTGTGCTTCACACCGCCCAGCTTTGACGGTCCGGGGGCCCGGTTCCCGCCCACAGCGCGCTTCTTCGCGCACCACAGCACCCGCACGCCGCACGACGACCTGCCGCCGTGGCTGGATCATCTCGCCGAACGCCCCACCGTGCTGGTCAGCACGGGCACGGTGTTCCACCGCACGCCCGGGCTGCATGAGACCATCCTCGCGGCGCTGCGCGACGAGCCAGTCAACCTGCTCATCGCGCTCGGGTTCGATCAAGATCCCGCCCGCCTGGGACCGCTGCCGCCGCACGTGCGGGTCCAGCCCACGCTTCCCCAGGTGGCGCTGCTGCCACGGTGCGCGCTGCTGGTGTCCCACGGAGGCTTCAACAGCGTCAAAGAAGCACTCGCCGAGGGCGTCCCGCTGGTCATCGTACCGATCGCCGGCGATCAGCCCTACTGCGCCAAGCGCTGTCAGGCCCTCGGGGTCAGCCGCGTTATCTGGCCAGCCGAGCGCAACGCCGCGGTGATCCGCGCAGCCGTGCGCACGGTGCTGGGCGATCCCTCCTACCGCGACCAGGCGCGGCACATGCGCGACGAAGTCTGCGCGCTCCCGTCGGCCGCCGCCGCCGTTACCGCGCTCGAGCAGGTCGTGGATAAGCACGCGGGGCACCGGAGCTGCGCTGCTGGACATTGACGGGGCGGACGTCGCGCTCGGCCTGGTTCGAAGTGAACCCGACGGCCAGGTCGCGGCTGGGGGAGCGGCGCCTATCGACGAAGGCGGAGGAGACCAGCAATCCGGGCGTCGCGTACATACACTGCCCGCACGTCAAAGGCCCCTTCCGATCATGCAAGGGGCCTTGTTGTTAACGGATCTGCGACTAGCGCTGCCGTGTGCCTGTAGCGCAGGCTCAGGTTCGGGCAGATGCGGAGCGAGCGATAGTGAGGTACCAGGAGCCACCCGCAAGATTCAGCGCCGCAAGGACCAGGAAGAAGGCTGCCCATCCGTAGACGCTGTACGAGAGGCACACGAGACCCGCGGCGGTCTGAACAGCGGCACCGGCAATACGCGTGACCCCAAAGCCGCGGAGGTGGCGGTACTCAAAACGCGGGATTATGCGTCTCATGCCGGTGCGCGGGGGAGTGGTGTTGTCATTCTGTGCGTTCATCGGGTGCCTCCTGTGGCCTTTGGTGGCCGGACACTCCGGTCATCTATCAAAAAGATATCACTTTGATAGATGACTTGTCAACAGCGACAGCTGCACGGGGCCGACCTGGGGGGCAGAGCAAACGCACCGCGAGGACCCGTCCGGCTCAAGACCAATGAAGGCGACGACGTGACCGTGCCCGTCAGCGGCCCAGGCCAGGCGGCCGCCGCTGGAGCGCCGGTGCTCGTGCCCCACCTCCAGGCCGTGGGGTCACCCGGGCGTCATGGACAGCTGCGAGCTGGACACTGTTACGCCGAGGAAGACGGCTAGCTTGGGCGCCGGGTTGTTCGGCCTGCTTATTCCGGTGACCGGAACGGGCGGCAAAGCTGCCTTCTACGTCATCGGATCGACGGCCGCTGCCGCCGGGGTCGTCATCGGAAACATCATTGCCGCCAGCTTCCGGCAGGCGTATTGCCCGCCGACGATGCTCGGCCAGGTCACCGCGAGCATGCGATTCCTGGGTTTCGGCGGCATCCCACTCGGCGCGCTGGCCGCCGGAGCGCTGGGAACAGCTTTCGGAGTCCGCGATGCGCTATGGATCGTTCTCGCAATCGATGCCCTCGCCAGCACACTCCTCCTGACCCCCGCCATTCGTTCACGGAAGAACCTCCCCAGCAAACCCGCCTCCTGACAGCAGCGGTGACAGCAACGGCGCCGCACACCCGACTCATCGGGCTCACTGCTATCACGCACCATGACGAGGTCGAAGGCTCAGACCTGGGGCTGTCCCTGAACTGACACGGAAGAGGTCACTGGTTCAAATCAAGTTGTCATTCCCGCCACACCGCCACGGGCCCGCAGGCCGCATGACACGCCTGGACGGTCCTGGACGACTGGCCCAGAACTACGGATCTGCTAGGAGAACCAGGCATGCGATCCGCGGACGGCTGACTGAGGTCGCTACAGTCGAAGGCAACGGGAAGGTGGCCATGGCCGGGACGACGCCGTTGACGATCGGGGCTGACGTCACCTGTACCGACGGGGTCGGCGGCAAGGTGAGTCGCCTGGTCGTTGATCCGCGCGCTCATAACGTCACCCATCTCGTGGTCAACGACCGCCAGTTCCAAGGTCGGCTTATCCCTCTCAACCTGCCAATCTCGCTGCGGGCCACGCGCGGGCCACAAGCCACGGACCCTTGTCCGCGCGAGCGGATCAACCAAGAGAGAGCGAGAAAGTGGCCATCAGCGTTGATGACGCCCTCAATTTGTCAGTCATGATCACCCGTGGCGACAAAGGTTGGCTGGTCAGCATGGCAACGCAAGGCGATGCCCGGGGGAGCGACGTCGTCGACTACGAGTTTGCCGACATGCGCTGGGACAAGTCTCTTGTGGAGACGGAGATCCTGGTGACGGCCTGGCTCGCCGGACGCGGCTTCGATATCCGGACGCCTTGGCATACCACAGAACTCACAGGTAGTGAGTCCGGTGCGTTCCAGACCGAGGCCGAGTTTACCCGGCAGCGGCCCTAGCCGCCCGGGCCAGGGCCGCCACGCCGCCAGCGAGGCAGACGCCGCTTCGAGTGGCTGGCGGGACCGCAACTCGGG
This sequence comes from uncultured Actinomycetota bacterium, assembly GCA_963729365.1. Lineage (GTDB taxonomy): Bacteria > Actinomycetota > Actinomycetes > Streptosporangiales > Streptosporangiaceae > JASHPR01. The sequence continues at coordinate 56,139 of CAVSNQ010000020.1, read as the reverse complement.
CTAGTACCGGCACCCCGCCACCGACGAGAGCCTGACCCCTCGGCCTGCTGCCGCTCCTACCAGACTTCATAGAAGATGTTGTCGCCGTCTGGGGGCGTCAGCCGGACCAGCTGCCCGTGATCGATCCAGCCGTTGACCGCTCCGCTGGCGGGGCCGACGTCGAGTAGCAGGTAACGGCCGGAAGGGTCGGAGCTGAAGAACCGGTAGGAAAAGCCGCTGCCCGTGGGCATCTGGTAGAGCACGCGCGTCTGCCTGCCCGTGGCGGCCGAGAACTGGACCACTGACGTGGTATCCGATTGTGGCCCCGTATGCATGATGACCACAGCCAGCGCCGAGCCGTCCGGGCTGACCACGGCGCCGTTGATGTAACCCGCGGACGGCCCCCTGAGCGCGGACTGCTGCACCAGCAGCTGACCGCTGTCGAGTTGGCCGCCGCTGGTCGCGGGGCTGAGCGCTCGCACCTGTTCTCCGGTGGGCTCGCACCGGGGGTTCTGGATGCACTTGGTCACGGCGAGAAAGACCAGTTCGCGCCCGTCGCTGGTCAATGACAGACCGGAGATTTCGAATCTGGTGGTTCCGGGCGCGTTCCCGCCGTTGCGCCATACAGCGCGCGCTCCGGTCCGGGCGTCGATGACCATGACGTCGGCGAGCGGCGAACTGCTGGCGGCCGGGGCCGTGGTGATCGCGATCTCGGAGCCGTCCGATGACGCTGCGATGCGGCCGGCTGGAGCCCGTTCAGTATCCCGCCCGGTACCAGGGTGTAGCCGCTGATCCGGCCGGATTCCGCGACCCGGAACTGGTAGATCCGTGACCCGGTGACCACCGAACCGCCGGGTCCGGTTTCTCTCTGGCAGACGATGAAGAACGCGTGATCAGCGGCGGCGACGTCCTGAGCTTCTATACGCGCGTGCGGCCAGGGGCAGCGCACCGTGGCCGTCACCGCTCCGGTGGCGGTCGCCCGCACCACCGTCAGCAGCGGAGACGACGCCTCGCTCAAACTCTGCTGGATGTAGTAGCGAGGCACGCCAGCACGTGAGTACGCGCCGCCGGCCGGGCCTGGGCTGGTCACCTGGGCGGACACGGCCACGCCTAGGCCGATCAGAAGCACGGCCGCAACCGCGGCGGCAACGCCCTCCAGCACCCGGCGCCTGGCCATCCGGCGGCGCACCGCTTCGACGGTCACCCGGTGCGGCGGATCGCCGGCTGCGGCATCCAGAAGATCACGCAATTGCCCGTCCATCCCGCTCACCGGACCTCTCGATCCCATAGCTCCATCAGCCCGGCGTCCGCGCGCAACTTGGCCAGTGCCTGCGACATCGTGCTCTTCACCGTTCCGACCGCGCAGTTCAGCACCTGGGCCACCTGCGCTTCCGGCAGGTCGTCGAATACCCGGAGCACCAGCACGGCCCGCTGGCGATCAGTCAGCGATCCCAGCGCACTCCGCACGGCCATGCGCGTGGTCACCTCCGCCGCTACGTCCCCAGGCGCCGGGCTGTCCGGCACTGACTCCGAGGCCCGCTCGCCCCACCACCGGCGGCGGCTCCAGCTCGCCCAGGTGTTTACCATCACCCGGCGCACGTAGATTTCAGGGTCGCGCCGCCTGATCCGCCCCCAGCGCGGCCAAGACCGCGCGAGCGCGGTCTGGACCAGGTCCTCGGCCAGAGCCCAGTCACCGGTCAGCAGCCACGCCGTTCGCTGCAGCGCGCGCTCGCGCACCTCGACGAATTGCTCGAACCCTTCGACCTCGGGCACCACCGCACCTCCGGTCAGCTCGACGCGTCGACTAGTACGACTACCTGAGCATGGGCAAAGGTTCAGCGTCCGCGGAAGGACCACCCGGATGGGCGGACAAGGGGAGCCCGATGATCGATAAGATCATTCCTTGTTGCGAGCGCGGGTCACGTTATCCCGGCAATCCGCGGCGATCTCCCATGCCCCCCGGGTATTGCCAGTCAGGTCGTTGTCTTCCAGCGTGCCCCGGCCGCCCTGATAGATCCCCACTGCCTGATTCTTGTTACGGTTAATTTTATTGCGGCGCAGGGTGGGGTCGCCGCCGGTCCTGATCTCCACGCCCGCGCGGGTGTTGCCGCTGATGTCGTTGTCTTCCAGCGTGCCCCGGCCGTCGTCGTGGACGTAGACGCCGCCTGCCTTGCCGTCGTGGATCTGGTTGCGGCGCAGGGTGGGGTCGCCGCCGGTCGTGATCTCCACGCCCGCGAACCCGTTGCCGCTGATGTCGTTGTCTTCCAGCGTGCCCCGGCCGTCGTCGTGGACGTAGACGCCGGACTTCTTGCCGTCGTGGAGCTTGTTGCGGCGCAGAGCGGGGTCACCGCCGGTCTTGATCTCCACGCCCGCGAACGTGTTGCCGCTGATGTCGTTGTCCTCGAGCGTGCCCCGGCCATCGTCAAAGACCAAGACGCCGGACCCCTGGTTGTCGTGGATCTGGTTGCGGCGCAGGGTGGGGTCGCCGCCGGTCTTGATCTGCACGCCCGAGAACCCGTTGCCGCTGATGTCATTGTCTTCCAGCGTGCCCCGGCCATCGTCGTAGATGGTGACGCCGGACTTCTTGCCGTGGATCTGGTTGCGGCGCAGCCGCGGGTCAGCGCCACCGTGGATGCCCACGCACGGGCCATTCTGGCTGCTGATGTCACAGCCCTCCAGGTCCAGCCGCCCCTGGGTGATATTCGCCGCATACCAGATACCGTCACCGCCTGCCTGGCGCAGGGTCAGGTTCGCGACCCGGCCGATGCCTGCCCCGAACAGCAGTGTGTGAGCGCCGCGGGCCCGGATCTCGATCTCCGACACCGGGCCGTCGCCCAGGATCTCCAGCGGCTTGCCGACGACCAGGGCCTCCTCATACAGCCCCGGCCGGACCAGGATCCGGTCACCAGGCTTAGCCGCCTCGATCGCCGCGCCGACCGTGGCGAAGTCCCCCCGCTGGTAGGCATCCACCACATGGGTCGGCGGCTCGGTCTTGGCGATGACCCGCTCGGTCGTGCCCGCCTGCTCCGCCGCCGCCGGTGAGCTGGCCGTCTGGCCGCCGCGGGCCTGGCGGGCGGGCGCGGCCGCGGGCGGCAGCCAGAACGCATCCCGCATCCGCTCGGCGAGCTGGGCGATGGCCTTGCGCACCACCGGGGACGTGAACGCCTCGAACCGCAGCTCCCGCCAGTCGGCGTACTGCCGCGCGGCCAGCACCCGGGCCAGCTCATCACCCTCCCGCAGGCCCGGGTCATCCATCTCCCGGGCGCTGATGTAGTACACCGGCAAGATCAGGTCCCGGCGGCCCAGCGCCCGTTCCCGTTCCAGGAACCGCTCCACCTCGGCCCGGCAGGCCGGACTGCGGAACAGCCCTGGCGTGATGATCACCAGCAGCAGCGTCACCGCATCTAACGTCTCGTCAATGCGCTGCTGCCAGCCCTGACCCCAGGCGATGTCATTGCGGTCCTGGAAGATCGGGAACTCCTCGCCGGTCTGCGCCCGGACCTCGGTGCTCAGCCGTTCCCGGAACGCGCTGAGCTGGCCGTCGTCATGCTCATCATTGAAACGGACATAACTCATGAACGCGGCAGGCTCACCCAGCATCCACCCCACCCCTCCCGCAGGCCCGGCTCTGCAGATTCTGGCACATCATCTGAGCCCGGCAGCGAACCAACCGGGCACAGGTCATAAAAGCCGAAGAGCGCCGCAACCAGGCCGCAGGGCCAGTCACAGGTGGGATCAGGGTGCGTCATCCGCTACCCATCGTGTGGCCCTCCAGGGCAGGCCGGTCAACCGCAGACCCTAGACCTGGCGGCCACTCACAAGGGGTTCGCGCCTACGAGGAAATGGGCAGGTCCGGGCACCCAACACTGGGGACCAGCACCGCGGCGAACACGGCGAGCACGGCGGCGGCGATGGCTGCCTGGATGCGGTACTGCCGCCAGATAACCCAGGTCATATCAAGCGTCCCGGCGCCGCACGACGAAGAACGTGACCGCGATCAGCGCGGCGGCGAGGGCCACGAAGATGCCGGTCTCGATGAACTGGAACGGCCAGAACCGGTAGCCCGGCTGATAGGTCGTGAACGAGCGGTAGCCGAGGCGCGCCATGCACGCGATCGTGGAGCTCACCTGGTCGGCAGCCTGGCATGCGGCGGGAATGGTGGGCCCATTGAAGCCCGAGGTCACGTGCCCGGGGCCGGCGCTCAGGTTGGTGGTGAGCTGGCCGCCGGGAAGTACCACGCCCTGCGCGAGCGGCCAGTACGCCCCCTTCGGGGTGAAGTTCTGGGTCACGCTGTAGATGGTGGTGACCGAGGGCAGGTAGTGCACGCGCACCCAGTAGGTGACCGCCAGGCGAGTGGCGAGGAACACGCCAGCGGTCACCGCGAGCGCCGGCAGCGACCGGCCGATCAGCGCCCCGGCGGCGATCCCGAGCGCCACCGCGAACAGTGCGTACCCGATCGGGACGATGCCCTGGATGTCGAAGGAGCCCGGCGTGAACTGGTTGTGGTTGAGTGCGTTCAGGGGCGCGTACCACCAGGTGACGATCCCGGCGACCGCGCCACCGAAGACCGCTCCCGCGAGCAGCAGCCAGCCGGTCTTGACGGACAGCCAGCGCCATCGGGTGACCGACTGCGTCCACGCGAACTGCACGGTCGCGGTTTCCCGTTCCCTGGCCACGGCCGGGCTGCCCCAGAACATCCCGAACAGGAGCGGAACGGCCAGGGTGAGGATGGTCAGCGTGTACACCGGGCCGCCCAGCGACACGGCCTGCGAGAGGCCGCCGCAGGCCCCGTTCTTGACGCAGTCGGCGAGCGCGGCGTGCCATTTCGCGGCGACCTGCAGGCCGGTGATCAGCAGCAGGACGGCGAAGGCGGCGAGGATAGCGCCCGCGATGGCGGCGGTGACGCGGTACTGACGCCAGATGACCCAGGTCATCGCTTATCTCCCGCGGCGGTCAGCTCCGCCCTCTGCGGGGCGGCGTCGGCGCCCATGTAGGCGAGCACCATGTCCTCCAGGCTCACGTCCTCGGCTTCCCACCCCGGATCGGCGACCGGGCCGTTCAGCCGTACGAGCATCGTGGTCTGCCGGGCCGTCCGTTCGGTCTGCACGACGGTGTGGTCCCGTTCGATCGCCGTCGTGTCCTTCCGCGGGCCGACGAGCACCCGGTGCTCCGCGAGCAGGCCCTCGACATCCCCGCAGAGCTGGACGCGGGAGGACGCGAGCAGGATGAGGTGGTCGCAGACCCGCTCGATGTCAGCGACCAGATGCGAGGACAGCACGACGGTCAGCCCGCCCTCGGCCACCGCGTCGGCGAGGGTGCCGAGAAAGTGCCGCCGGGCGAGCGGGTCGAGCGCGGCGACCGGTTCGTCGAGCAGCAGGACCCGCGGCCGCTTGGCCAGCGTGAGCGCGAGGGCCACTTGGGCGCGCTGGCCCCCGGACAGCGTGCCCACGGCCGCGTCCAGCGGGATGTTCAGCCCGTGCAGCCGGTCCCTGACCGACTGACCGTCCCACCGGGGGTTCATGTGCGCGCCGATGCCGATGTGGGCCTCGGCGGACAGCCGCCGGTACAGCGGGATCTCCTGGGCGAGGAACCCGATCTCCGCGAGGAAGGCCGGGTCCTGGCGCGGCGCCTCGCCGAGGATGGCGGCCTCGCCGCTGGTCGGGCTGGCCAGCCCGGACAGCAGGCGGAGCAGCGTGGTCTTGCCCGCGCCGTTCGGCCCGACCAGCGCGGATATCCGGCCCTCGGGAACCGTGATGGAGCAATCGGACAACGCGGTGACCCGGCGGTACCGCTTGGTCAGCCCGCGGGTTTCGATGGCGGGGGTCAAGCGATCTCCTCCTCGTTCGCCGCGTGCAGCGTGACGCGCAGCAGCGATTCGATGGACTCGTCGTCAAGTCCCGCGGCGCGCGCCTCGCGCACCCAGCGGGCCAGGCTGCGGCCGAGCCGCGCATGGGTGCCGGGCGGCGGGCCGTCCGGCCGTTTGGTCACGAACGTGCCGCGGCCGGCCTCGGCGGCCACCAGGCCTTCGCGTTCCAGGTCGCGGTAGGCCTTGAGCACCGTGTTCGGATTGATGGCGGTGGCGGCGACCACTTCGCGGACCGACGGGAGCTGGTCGCCCACGTCGAGCACGCCCATGCGGAGCGCCTGGCGCACCTGCTGCACGATCTGCAGGTATGGAGGTGCCGCCGATCGCCCGTCCACACGGAACCGAATCACCGTCTCACCCCTACAGTGTTCTAGGCCGCTAAGACGGTAACTCATCGGCGTTCCGCTCGTCAACCGAGGCAGGCGCAGGTGCGAGGGGACAGCTTCAACCGCCGCGGGGGCTGGGGACAGGGCCCTTTTCACTCTCGACGGCTAGTTGGGTGCCTCGCAACGCACCGAACTGCATAAACATCTCAAGTAGACTCGAAGACACCCACTCCGAGTCACCAGAGGCCCGCCCGGAGGTACGAACGACGACCAGGGTCTAGGACTCGCAGGGACTCGCGTGATCGTACTCAGCTCATGCGGTCAGCGGCGGGCGGCACGGCAGGGGAAGAGAAGAGATCATGGCCATGATCAGGGCACCGCGCGCCACGCCTCGCCAGCGCACCTCACGACAGAATGGGCTGCCTGAGAGTGTGCCCTATGTGTACGGTCAGCAGACGCGCCGTAATACCTATGCCGCACGTATAGCTCGGCGAAATGTCGAAGGATGGTGGCTGCTACCTGCCGCTGTGGCCGCCCCGAAACTCACTCGGCCCGCATTGACGGCAACGATGACGCCAACGCGGGCCACCCGGAGCGCCCGTGAGCAATCCGATGCTTCCGCTCACGCTCGCCGTTACCCGGGTACCTGAGCATCCGCAAGAACGGCCTGGCCTGGTCAGAACGTCAAGGACGGCGGGGCAGGACCCGGCTGTCCAGCCTCGGTCCCGGTATCCTCGGCGCATGCCACGCAGCGGTAACCACGGAGTGACTTCCCAGGGCGAGGATTTTTCCTCTTGGTACAACGAGCTTGTGGCCAAGTCGCAGCTCGTCGATCGGGGTCCGACCAAGGGCACGATGGTCATCCGGCCGTATGGCTACCGCATCTGGGAACTGCTCCAATCTGAGCTGGACCGCAGAATCAAGGACACTGGACATGACAACGCCTATTTTCCTCTACTGATCCCGGAATCGTACCTGCGGCGTGAAGCAGAACACGTCGAGGGTTTTGCGCCCGAGCTGGCCGTCGTGACACATGCCGGTGGCAAGGAACTCGAAGAGCCACTCGTGGTCCGGCCTACGTCGGAAACAGTTATAGGCGAGATGATGGCCAAGTGGATCTCATCGCATCGGGACCTGCCGCTGCTTCTTAACCAGTGGGCTAACGTCGTCCGGTGGGAAATGCGCCCTCGAATGTTCCTCCGAACTACTGAATTCCTCTGGCAAGAGGGTCACACCGCGCATGCAGACGAAGCAGCTGCCGTAGCAGAGACAATGCTCGCGCTGGACCTGTATACCGAAGTCGCCCGCGACGTCGCTGCCTTGCCAGTCATACCAGGAGAGAAGACGCCGGGTGAGCGATTCGCCGGAGCAGTAAGAACCTTCACCATCGAGGCAATGATGCGTGACGGCAAGGCGCTTCAGGCAGGAACCACGCACTATATGGCGACGAATTTTGCCAAAGCGTTCGAGATCCGGTATACGTCCGAAGCGGGTCGGCAAGAACTGTGCCATACGACATCTTGGGGCATGTCAACCCGCATGATCGGCGCCATCATCATGGCCCACGGCGATGATCAGGGGCTCGTCCTGCCTCCCAAACTCGCTCCATATCAGGTAGTCATCGTGCCGATCGGGCGAGACGAACAGCTTGGCCGCGTGCTGGCTGCTGCTGGCACGTTGAAGAACGAGCTTAATCAGAAGGGAATCCGCACGCATGTAGACCGGCGAACGGGGCTTTCTTCGGGATTCAAGTTCAATGACTGGGAACTTCGAGGTGCCCCGCTGCGTGTTGAGATAGGCCCACGCGACCTAGACGCCGGAGCAGTCATAATTGCGCAGCGCCTAGGTAGCGCAGGCAAAACTCAGGTCCGTATCTCAGATTCAGCACAGGATCTGTCAGACATGCTCGATCTTTATCAGCAGTTTCTTTTCGCCAGGGCAACGGCTTTCCGGGATGAGAACACTACGACGGTCAATAACTTCGAACACTTTCAGGCTGCAGTGTCTACGGGCTGGGCACGCGCGTTCCATTGTGGCAGTCCGGCATGCGAAGAGGACATCAAGGCCCAGACCGGCGCGACGCCCCGCTGCGTTCCCCTCGATGGCCCGGCCGAGACAGGCGAGTGCGTACGCTGCAACGGCACGTCGGCGTACGGCAAACGAGTCATCTTCGGCCGAGCGTATTGACCGGTCCGGTCCCAGCCGAGCTAGCTCTGGACAGCGAGCTGCAGGCGGTACGCGGTCCAGAGGATCAGTGCCGACCCCAGTAGCGGCACCGCTCCCACCCAGAAGCCGTAAGAGAGCAGAAGGACGCCCAGGAAGAAGTTGAAGATACCGCAGGCAATGCGCACACCCGTCCAGGTACGGGGGTGGCGGTATTCCCATGACCGGACCAGAAGTCTCATGACCAAAGGCTGCGGGGGAATGACGTTGCCAGTTACTGCGTACATCGGGATGCCTCCTGTTGACCTGCGGTGCCGGCCATTCCGGTCACCTATATCTCAATGCTCGCCGTGCGCGGGCAGGAGATCCACCGTGCGGCCACCCGAACCTGAGGTACGGCTAGCACGGTCCCGGAGTCAGCCTGCGGCGACGCCAGTACTTCGCGTCTAGAGGGCAATCTGAGCCGGTCGAAAGTCGGCCTGTGCCGATGGCAGCCACCGCCTCCAGTCGAGGTCAATCCAAATGCGGAAGAGTTCGCGGCCAGTAAGGCGAGCGGGTATTTTGAGAATGGTGCCGGCGATGTCGCCGGTCAGGATTCCAGGTAGCGGAGGACGGCCAGTACCCGGCGGTGGTCGGCGTCCGACGGGGGCAGGCCGAGTTTGCTGAAGATGTTCGAGATGTGCTTTTCGACGGCGCGCTCCGAGACCACGAGTATCCCGGCGATCGCGCCGTTGGAGCGGCCCTCGGCCATCAGGCCGAGCACGTCACGCTCCCTGGCGGTGAGCGCGGCGAGCCCGTCGGTGCGGCGGCTGGCGCCCAGAAGCTGCGTCACGACTTCCGGGTCGAGGGCGGTGCCGCCGGCCGCCACCCGGCTCAGCGCCTCGACGAACTCACCGACGTCGGCGACCCGGTCCTTGAGCAGGTACCCGACACCCGCCGCGCCGCCGCCGGACGCCGCGCCGAGCAGGTCGGCCGCGTAGCGGGTCTCGATGTACTGCGAGAACACCAGCACCCCGGTCTTCGGATGGTCACGGCGGATCGCGATCGCGGCGCGCAGGCCCTCATCGGTGTAACCGGGCGGCATCCGCACGTCCACCACGGTGACGTCCGGCTGGTGCTCGTCGACAGCGGCCTGCAGCGCCTCGGCGTCGCCGACCGCGGCGACGACCTGGTGGCCGCGATCGGTCAGGATCTCTACCAGGCCCGCCCGGACCACCGCGGAGTCCTCGGCGATGACGATCCGCATGGGTCTGCGCTCCGGCTCGGTCATGCGTGTGACGGCAGCTCGGCGGCGACCACCGTGGGGCCTCCGGACGGGCTGCTGATCTGCAGCCTGCCATCTACGGTCTTGACCCGTTCGGCCAGCCCGGCCAGGCCGCCGCGGTCTTCGAGGCGGGCACCTCCGGCGCCGTCGTCGCTGACCCGTACCCGCAGCAGCCCGGGGGTGTGGACCGCCTCCAGCGTGGCATGCCGGGCGCCGCTGTGCTTGGCGACGTTGGTGAGCAGTTCCGCCGCGCAGAAGTAGGCGATGGTCTCGATCGCGGCCGACGGGCGCTCGGGCACGTCGACGACGAGCTCAACAGGCACATCGCTGCCCGCGGCGAGCGTGGTGAGCGCGGTACCGAGGCCGTGGTCCAGCACGGGCGGGTGGATGCCGCGGGCCAGGTCACGCAGCTCGGTGATGGCCTGCTTGGCGCCGCGGTGAGCAGCGTCGACCAGCTCCAGGGCCCGCTCTAGGTCGGCCTGCCCGGTCCCGTCGATGATGCCGCCGAGCTTTTCTCTGGCCAGCCCCAGCTTCATGGCGACGGCGACCATCTGAGCCTGCGCGCCGTCGTGCAGGTCCCGCTCGATCCGGCGCAGCCTCGCGGCCGAGTCGTCCACCGCGCGGGCCCGGGACCGCACCAGCTCACTCACTTGTCCATCCTGCAGGCGCCAGGCGGTCCAGAAGATCAGCGCCGACCCCGCTAGCGGCACCGCTCCGAACCAGAAGCCGTAAGAGAGCAGAAGGGTGCCCAGCAAGAAGTTGAAGATGCCACAGGCAATGCGCACACCCGCCCAGGCACGGGGGTGGCGGTATTCCCATGACCGGACCAGAAGTCTCATCAGGACGGGTCGCCGGGGAGTGGCGTTGCCAGTCGGTGCGTATATCGGGATGCCTCCTGTGAGCTGCGGTGCCTTGGCCACTTCGGTCACCTACATCTCAATGCTGGCCGGACCCGAGGAGCCCGGGAAGGACCCGTGGGAGGCGTGGAGGTTCTCCGCTTCTGTTCTCCAGTATCCGCGCGAGACTCACGCGCCGCGAGCATGCGCCGGACCGCTTGCTCAGGGCCGGGCCGCATCATGGCGGCCAGGCCGCCGGGAAACCGGTCATGCCTCAATGGTCGCCGTCCCCGGGCCCGAGAACGGTAGGGCGGCCACCCGAATCTGGGGTACGGCTAGCACGGTCTCCGCCGCTCAGGTGCAGGTCAGCCCAAGATCACCCGTTCCGGGTGCCCCAGGGGCGCGGCTGCGTCAGGTGCCGGTGACCCCATCAGACATCTCGCGGAGGACTTCGATGTGGCCGCCCCGCGGGGCGGTTTCCTCGATCAGGTGGAGCAGGACATACCGCCGCGCCCGCCCGGGCAAGCGAATTTCCGCCCGGCCGGTGAGTACGCCGGAAACCCTGCTGCCTGGCCGGTTACGGTGCACAATTGTGGTAGATCAGCTCATAGCACGATCCTTCACATGTTGTGGCCGAACGGGGACCAAGCTGCATCACACCCCCTGAGAGGACACACGATGGCCGAGTCCACCCGCTGGGGCGGGAGTCCTGCCACGTGGAGCACCGTCGCGACCCTGCGGCCCGCCGCGGTAGGCGGCACGTTGCGGGCGCCCGGCCACCCGCACTCCGGGTCGAACTTACGTCACTTCCCCCTGGATCGCGGGCCCGGCCATGACGGGGAGGCGCAACAGTGAGCCACGTGAACACCGTCGCGTTCACCATCCTCGTCGCCTCGTTCCTGACCGTGACCCTGATCGGGCTGGGCGCCGCCAGGTGGCGCCCGGCCGAGGATCCGATGCAGCTGAACGAGTGGGGTCTCGGGGGCCGCGGGTTCGGAACGTTTCTCATCTGGTTCCTGCTCGGCGGCGACATCTACACCGCGTACACGCTCATCGCCGTGCCCGCGCTCGTGTACGCCACCGGCGCGGCGGGGTTCTACGCGCTGTCCTACTCGATCATGGTGTTCCCGATCGCATTCATCTTCGCCCCGCGACTCTGGTCGGTCGCCCGCGCGCTTGGCTACGTCACCCCCGCCGAATTCGCCCGGGGCAGGTTCGGCTCGCAAGGCCTCGGGCTCGCGGTGACCGTGACCGGCATCCTGGCCTCCATGCCCTACATCGCGCTGCAGCTCGTCGGCATCGAGGCGGTGCTGACCGTCATGGGAATCGGCGGCGCCTCGGACAACTTCTTCGTCAAGGATCTGCCGCTGCTCATCGCGTTCGCTGTTCTCGCCGGTTACACCTATCTGGCCGGGCTGCGCGCCCCGGCCCTGATCGCGTTCGTCAAGGACACGCTGGTCTACGTGACGGTGATCGTCGCGATCCTGTACATCCCGACCAGGCTCGGCGGCTGGAGTCACATCTTCGGCGCCGCCTCGGCCCACCTGGCCAAGGTGAACCCGACGACCGGCAAGCCATACGGCAGCCTCGTCGTGGCGCCTGCCGGGGAATGGGCTTACGCCACGCTCGCGCTCGGCTCGGCGCTGGCGCTGTTCATGTACCCGCACGTGGTCACCGGCGTGTTCGCGGCCAGGCGGCGCAGCGTGATCCGGCGCAACCTGGCCGCCCTGCCCGCCTACACGCTGGTGCTCGGCCTGGTCGCGCTGTTCGGCTACATGGCGCGGGCCACGCCGGCCGTGAACGCGGGCGTCGAGGCGGGCGGCGGCAACACCCAGCTGTCCGTGCCGCTGCTGTTCGAGCACATGTTCCCGAGCTGGTTCGCGGGCATCGGCTATTCGACGATCGTCATCGGCGCGCTGGTTCCCGCGGCCATCATGTCGATCGCCGCGGCCAACCTGTTCACCCGCAATATCTACAAGGAGTTCCTGAAGCCCAATGCCACCCCGGCCCAGGAGACCCGGGTGGCGCGGCTGGCCTCGCTCGTCATGAAGATCGGCGCGCTGGGTTTCGCGCTGGAGCTGAACAAGACGTTCTCGATCAACCTGCAGCTGCTCGGCGGGGTCTGGATCGTGCAGACCTTCCCGGCCATCGTGATCGGCCTGTACACGCGCTGGTTCCACCGCTTTGCGCTGGTCACCGGCTGGGCGGTGGGGATGACCTACGGGACTTTCGAGGCCTGGCGGACGCCGGGGAATGGCCAGGCGCATTTCGGCTCCTCCTCGGCTCCGGTATTCGGGCACATCACCTACATCGCGATCTCCGCCCTCGTGCTCAACCTGGTTGTCACGACCGCGCTCACCCTCTTCTTCCGCGCGATCCGGCTGCCCTACGGGTACGACGAGACCAGGCCCTCTGACTACACCGCCGATCCCGCCAACGGAGCCGTCGCCCGCCGGGGCCCGCCCGGCCCGGACCCGGGCCCGGGGCGCCCGGGCCGGCACCGGGCGGCGCTGATCCGCGAGCCTTGATACGCCCACTGGCCTCGGCCGGGAGGTCGTCGTCGACCGTGCCGCCCGGGGCCAGCGCATCGCCGCGGCGCTCATGCAGGAACTGCTCGACCTGGCGGCCAGGAAGGGGCTGCGCTTCGTGGACCTGACCTCGCGCCCGTCCCGGGACGTCGCGAACAGCCTCTACCGGTCGCTCGGCTTCCGGCTCCGGGAGACCAACTGCTACCGGCACGAGCTCGCCGCGACGGCCGGCGACGGGCCGGCCTGAGGCGCCCGGCACGCGGCAGCCGTCGGCCGTCTGAGCGCGGCGTCAGTTCCGGCTGGTGCACAGTTCGTCGAGGCGCTCCAGCGTCGTCGTCATGGCCTCGATCCATATCCTGCCGTTGTCGATACCGGCGCGCTCACGTTCGGGCCACCGGGCGCAGTCGAAGATCTCGGTCACGATCGTCGCGTGGGCGCCGTCCGGAGTCAGCTCGTACCCCCAGCGGTGTCCCCAGCTGGGCTCGTCGACGTCGTGCCGCCGTGGCTCCCAGGTGATGCGCCGGTTCGGCTCGTACTCGACGACGAGGTTGGCCATCTCGTAGTCGCCGAACTGCGAGAAGTACATCTTCAGCACGAAGACGTCGCCGACGCCTGTGACGGCCGAGTCGGTCAGGGCACCGCGCAGCATCCCGGATCCGTCGAGTTCGGTGTGCCGTGCCGGGTCGGCCAGGATCTCGAAGATGGTGCCCGCGTCGGCATTGATGCGCCGGGATATCACCACGGGCCGGCACTCGTCGGTTGCGGTGGTCGCGGTGGCGGCCTGCGTGCCGTCCTCAGCCTCGGCTGCGTTCATCAGGCTCTCCCTCATCGTGGTCGTCCCATTCAGTTGGACGGCGCCGCGACCGCGAACTCATCGGTTCCTGGCCACGTATCGGGCGCATGCTGCCGGCCAGCCGCAGCTCGTGATCTTGCTAGGCTGGGCTGGTGGCCGACCCGCTCCCCGTGCGCCGAGCGGCCAGGGTCCTCCTGCTCGACCCCGATGATCGCGTGCTGCTGATGCGATACGACGACGGGCCGCCGAACGGCAGCCACTGGACCACGCCCGGCGGGGGCCTCGACGACGGCGAGGACTATCCCGCGGCGGCCGTCCGGGAACTCGAGGAAGAGACCGGATGGGCTGATGTGGCCCTCCTCGATGAGGTGGACAGGCGCAGTTTCGAGATGGACTATGGCGGGCGGCTGGTCCGTCAGCGAGAGCGCCTCTACCTGGCCAGGACCGATCAGCCCGGCCGCCAGATCCGCGGCGTCGAGGCCATGCACGTGGCCGACGGCATCGCCGCCTGGCGCTGGTGGACCCTGGCCGAGCTCGACTCGACGGCGGAAGCCATCTGGCCCGCGCATCTCCCCGACCTGGTCAGGAACGCCCTGCGCCGCAGCCCGCCGGGCGGGCCGTGACGCAGCGGTTCACGCTCCGGGTCAGCTGACGCCGCCGGCGTTCCGCGGGAGCCAGGGCAGCCGCGTGGCTCACAGGTCACGGGCCCGCCTGGACGTCGACGACCCGCGACGATCCGCGTGCGGGTAGCGTCCGGCGTCCGCGGGCAGCCGCCACACGAGCATGCTGCCGACCCCGAACGTGGGCTGGCCGAACATCCTGATCAGGTAGCGGCCGACCCGCGAGCCCGGGCTGGTGACCGCGACCACGGCGGCGGGCCGCCAGTACGCGAGATCGGACTGGACTAGCCCGTGGGGCGGCTGACCGGCGGATGACGGCCCGTTCCATAGACCGTCTAGATACTGCGCGGCGGTCGTGGTCGGGCCGGGGACAAAGAGCATCTGCTGGCCGTATTTGTTGGGCCCGACGAAGTAGCCGCCGATCATCGAGGCGGGCTCGCCCGTGTCCGCCTGCCAGCGCAGCACCTGCGGCCGGCGGCCGTCCGGGACCGGCACGACGAGCACGCGGGCGTCGGGCGCGAGCCGGAGCCTGGTGAAGGCCGTCGTCCAGCCGGCCGGCACCGGGGTGGTCGGCGCCACGTTGTACGGCACCGGGATCAGGGGCAGCACCGCGATCACCGCGATCGCGACCGGGATGCTGCCGCGTCGCCAGTTCCACGCCGGCCGGGGCGAGGAGCGCGCCAGGTCCAGCGAGAACGCGAGCACGGCGGCGGCGGCGCCGTCGGCGAGAATGGACAGCCGGTCGGGCAGCACCTGGCTGAGCACCGGCGAGCCCTGCAGCCAGTGGAACGGCAGCACCCACCCCGCGATGCTGAACCAGCTGCCGCTGGTCATGGTGCCGCCGCCGAACGAGAGCACCTCGAGCACCACCCACGTCACGGCGGCGGCGCGGACCTTCGGATCCCGGAAGTAGCGGACCGAGGCGGCCACGAGCACAACCAGCAGCGGCCAGCCCAGATAGGCCAGGTATTCCGCGAGCCCCTTGCTGTAGGCGGCCGCGGCTGCCGCGCTGGCCTGCGTGTGGAACAGCAGGCCGGCGGACGGGTCCACGAAAAAGGCGGCCTTGTTCGTGAACGGGTCGGCTCCCACCGGGTTGTGCTGGGTCAGCGGGCCATGGAACTGGACCCAGAGGGCGTGCCCGCAGATCAGCAGCACGACCGCGAGCCCGGTGGCCAGCCCGAACACGGCATGACGGGCCTTAACGCGAACGGCCCGCCGGTTTCCGGCGACGATCACCGCGACGAGCACCAGGCTGGTCAGGGCCGTGTCGGCCAGCAGCTCTTCCCCGGTGAACAACTGGGCGGCGGCCAGCACGCCGAGCCAGGCGCCGGTGCGGACGGCGTGGCCGCGCCCGGTAATGATCCGCAGCAGCGCGTCAACGATCAGCGGTGGCAGCACGGCGAACTGCAGGTGGTAGTGGCCGATGCCGGAGTTCAGGAGGGCCGGAGAAAACCCGTACACCGCGCCGCCCAGGCCCGCCGCCGTCAAGCTGGCGCCCCACCGGCGCAGCACCCAGAACAGGCTGGCGGCCGAGCCTGCCATGCCGAGCGTCAGCATGATCGTGAGGCTGGTCTGCGCGCCGGCCAGCTGGGTCACCGGGGCGAGCACCACGCCGGGAAGCAGGAAAGACGTGTTCCACATCAAGTTGATGCCGCGCGGCGCGTTCATCGCGACCGTCAAGAGCGCAGGCAGATGTCCGTGCGCGATCGCCGTCGCGTCGTAGCGCATGAACCAGGCGAAGAGGTCGACGTCGGGGGTGTCGCCGGTCTGCGCGATCGTCGCGGGATCAGCCCACAGGTGCCGGCTCACCAGCACCGCGCCGGCCAGGTATCCGAACAGGATCAGCCATGGCACCCAGGACCGGTTGCGGATTTGCGGACGTTCGGTGACCGGAGGTGCCTCGACCGCCGGCGGGATGACGCTCACCGCCAGCCTCCATTCCCGGGGGTATAGCTGCAGGTGTCACGGTATGCGCGCCATTTCTAAGCCAGGGCCATGTGATGGCCTGCTGGCGACAAAGAAATAACCAGCCCTACGTAAAGGCGCTCGTCACGCCGACATCGCCGGGGCTCGGCGGGCTGGGCCGGACGCTGGCCGACGGCCACCACCATGAGGCCCGCTGGTCCGCCGCCGACCGGCGGCGCCAGCTCCGCCTGGTCCGTGCGGAAGGTCAGCGCGTCGGCACCGCGCCGGCCGTCGAAGCGCTCGTGCCGGTAAACGTCGAACCTCCCTTCCGATATGCAATGGTTGGCCCGGCATTTCCTGGTACGCTTCTGCCGCCTTTAGCCGAGATTGCCGCGCCGTTTTATGCGGGCCTGGGCCGACCCGGGCGCGTGGTGCGGCGCGGTTCGGGCGACGGCGGCGAAGTGGAGGACTTGGGATGAGTGGTTCTCGCGTACTGGTCCTGGTTCGCGGCGCGGCTATCACAGCGATCGCGGCGCTCGGGGCGGCCGTCGCTGCGGCGGCTCCGGTGTCCGTCGCTGCGGTGGCTCCGACGGCCGCCGCCGCGGTCCATGTGGTCCCGTTTGCGACCGGGCACATCGTGGCGGCGGGCCATATGGCGCAGCCGCCGACCACGGCGGAATGTGAGACGGACTTCGGCATCGCCTGCTACCAGCCATTCCAGCTCCAGCGGGCCTACGACTTGGCCCCGCTGTTCGCCAAGGGGATCGAGGGCCAAGGTGAGACGATCGTCATCGTCGATGCCTTCGGCTCCCCGTCCATCGCCTCTGACCTGCAGACCTTCGACTCGCAGGAGGGCCTGCCCAACCCGCCCTCCTTCCGGGTGATCACCCCCGAGGGCCCGATCACCACTAACCCCTCGAACTGCACGTCCGTATACAGCCCGACCGGCCCTGATCTGTGCTCCGACTATTACGGCTGGACCGACGAGACGAGCCTCGATGTCGAGTGGTCGCACGTGATGGCCCCGAAGGCCAACATTCTTCTGGTCGAGACCCCGATGACGGAGACCGAGGGCGTCTACGGGTTCCCGCAGATCGTGGCGGCTGAGAACTACGTCATCGACCACCATCTCGGTGACGTGATCTCCCAGAGTTTCGGTGCCACCGAGCAGACCTTCGCCAGCCCGGGCCAGATCTACTCACTGCGCTCGGCGTACGTCAACGCCGCACGGCACGGCGTGACCGTCCTGTCGGCGAGCGGTGACCAGGGCTCGACCGACTACTACTGTGACCCGAGCTCGGGTTGCGCGAACCCGAACAACTTGCTCTGCTGCAACTCGAACCGGGCGATCGACTGGCCCTCGTCGGACCCGCTGGTCACGGCCGTGGGGGGCACCCAGCTGCACCTCAATGCTCAGGGCTACCGGACCGCTCCCGACAGCGTCTGGGACGACCTCAGCTCCACGGTCGGGGTGACAGGGCCCGTCTACACCTGGGGGTCGAGTGGCGGAGGCCATTCCACGGTCTTCTCGCGCCCGCAGTTCCAGGACGGAGTGGCAGGCATCGTCGGCCACAGCCGGAGCACGCCTGACATCGCGATGAGCGCCGCGGTCAACGGCGCGGTCGACTTCTACGACACCACCGACCCGTCAGTCGCCGGCTGGGGGATCGTGGGCGGGACCAGTGAAGCCTCCCCGCTCTTCTCCGGCATCGTGGCCCTGGCCGATCAGGTGGCGGGGCACAGCCTCGGCTACCTGAACCCGGCCCTGTACGCCATGGCCCAGAGCAGGGGGCCCGACGGCATCGTGCCGATCTCCCAGGGCGACAACACCTTCACGTTCTGCCTCCCCGCCGACGTCGAGAGCAACGATTCCTGCCCCTCGAGTTCCGACCTCGTGACCGTCCCTGGCTTCGCCGCCAACGGCTACTACAACGACGCGACCGGGTGGGGCACCGTAAACGCTGCCTCGTTCGTTCCGGCCCTGGCCCGCTTCGCCAGATAGACAGAGCTGAACCCGCCCGGCCGTGACCGGCCGGCGGAGGGAGGGGCGGCCGGATGCCGCCCCTCCGATCTTCCCAGCTTGCTGAAGATCCAGGCCAGCTGGTCTGAGCGGGCGTCAGGCGGCCAGCACGCTGACCGTGAACAGCACAGCGTCGTAGAGGAAGTGCGCGACGATCGGCCGCATCAGGCTCCGGTGCTTCTGGAACGACCGGGTGTTGAAATACCCGAGCGGGATCGTGAACAGGAAGCCGAGCCCGTAGTACACGTGGTAGCTGGTGCGCAGGCTCAGGCTGAGCACCAGCGCCCAGCGCGGATTCCAGCCGAGCTGCTCCAGCCGGATGAGCAGGTAGCCGCTGACCAGAGTCTCCTCGGTGATCGCCGTGACCGCCGCGATCGTTATCCCGTACAGGATGTAATAAGCGGGCACGTGCCCGATCTTGACCTGGTTGAACAGCTCAAGCGCGGTGTGGCGGCCGATCACGGTCGCGAGCGAGTCCACGATCACGATGCTCGCGCCGAGGGCAGCGGCGTATCCGGCGGCCGCGAGCCCGAACCCTGGCCATACATCCCTGCGCCACTGCGGCCTGGTGAACCCGATGGAGGCTGGATCCTGGCCGGTCCGGCTGAGCAAGAGCAGGGCGAGCGGCACTATCGCACCCACCTGGAGGTAGGTAATCGCCCCGAAGACGACGTTCGCCACCGGGTGGCCGGGGATGATGCTGGCGAACGGGTTGACCCCGGGAGATCCGCCGAGGTGAGCGGCGAGCAGGTCAACCGCGCCGATGACGCCGGGGGCGAGGAACGCTATCTGGACGAACCAGGTCTCAAGCACCAGGCTGCGCCTGGACCGCCCTTCGATGCGCGGTAGCGGGGGTGGCCGCTGCGGCGGAAGCGGCCGCGCGGCCTGCGGGGGAGCGGGCTGCGGGGCAGCGGGCTGCGGGGCAGCGGGCTGCGGGGGAGCGGGCTGCGGGGGAGCGGGCTGCGGGGGAGCGGGCTGCGGGGGAGCGGACTGTGCGGCGGCCGGGACCCAGTACACCCAGTCGGCCGGGGGCGGCGGCCAATCGGGCGGGGCACGCCACCCGGCCGGCGGTACCCAGCCCGGCGGCGGCTCTGGCCACCCGGGAGGTGACCGCCAGATCCAGCCCGGAGCGCTCATCGGCCCAGCATGCCGCATATCGGGGCAAGCTCGGCCACGATGTCGCAAAGAGGCCGGATGCGATGGCGCGCCGCGGGCGGGGCCGGGATGTAACCCAGGCCACGGCGGCCGGCGATCTGGGAGACTGAATGGCGAGGAGGCCTGACATGGGAACCTACGAGGCCACCATCCGCATTCTGGCCGAGGAGCTCGCACGAGTGGAGCAGGTCTTCCGCGACCTGACGCCCGCCGAATGGCAGGCTCCGACGAAGCTCGTTCCGCTCGACCCGAGCCTGAAGCGGTGGACGGTCTTCGAGCTGGCCGGGCACTTCGACATCTCGATCGGGCTGACCAGGATGCTGATCGACGGGCGGGACGACCTCCAGCCTGCGCGCGACCGGACCAGCTTCTTCATCAACCCGCGTTCCGAAACCGCCCCGGTCGTGTACGACTACGCGTACACGATGGTGCAGGGCAAGACTCCCGCAGACATGCCGGGGGTGCTGCACCAGACCTTCTCGGGCGCCGTGTCGCAGGCCCGGGCGGTTCCGGCGGACACGGTCGGCCCCGGGTACTTCGCCCCGATGCGCGTGGACGAGTTCGTCGCAAGCCGCATCGTCGAGGCTGTCGTGCATGGAATCGACCTTACCCAGGCACTGGGCCGCGACTACATCGCGACCACCGACGGCATTATCCAGACTGCGTTGATCCTGGACGACCTGCTCGAACGCCGCACGGTGGGACAACGGCCCCCGGAGCTGTCGAACAACCTGGAGTGGATCCTGGCCGCGTCGGGCCGGTCGGCGTTCGAGGACAACCGGCTGCCGCTCATCGGGTGACGGTCAGGACTGCGGCTCCAGGGTCTGGTAGTTGTCGATGTAGTTCGCGTAGGCGGCACCGGAGTTCTGCGCGGCGAGAGCGTCGGCCGCCGGATGCTGGCCGGCCGGGAACTGCCGGGAGATCAGGTCCGCCTGGACCTCCTGCAGATGCGACGGCAGCGCCGCGCTCGGGCTGGCGCCCGGTGAGGGCGGCACGGTGACGCTGGCCAGCGCGTCGTCGGTACGCGGGGTGGTGAGGGTCAGCACGCCGCCCAGGCTGGGGGCCCTCGCGTCCCGCGCGGTCAGTGACGAGAGGCTCCAGCGCTCCTGCACGGTTTTGAGAATCGACGTGTGGTCGATGGGCGTGGTCCCGGCCGGCACCCGGAACACCGTTCCCGCCTGAATCAGCGGCGAGACCAGCACGGCGGGCACCCGGACCCCGAACCGGGTGAAGTCAAAGCCGAACTCGCCCGCGTCGGCGTCCGGCGGGGTCGCCCCCGACGGCGGTGCCACGTGGTCGAAGCAGCCGCCGTGCTCGTCATAGGTGATGATCAGGAGCGTCCCCGGCCAGCCGGGCCCGCCCCTGAGCGTCTCATAGACGTCGTGGATGAGCTGCTCGCCGCGCGACACGTCGTAGTTCGGATGCTGGCTGTTGCCCGTCGATCCCCAGCTCGGCTCGAGGAACGTGAAGGCCGGCAGCCGGTTGGCCGCAGCCGCGGCCTGGAAATCGGTGAACTTGCCGATGGTGCCGTTGGCGGCGCTCGCGATGTCGGTGAACGTCGACTTCGTCAGCGGTTCCGCGTCGTAGCCGTAGATCCCCCAGGTGACGTTGTTCTGGCCGAGCAGCCCGAAGATCGACGGCGAGGTGAACGTGCGCGTCTTGTCGTCCATGTGCCCCTGGCTGGTCGCCGAGCAGGCGAACGCCCGGTTCGGAAGCGTCTCCGTGGGCACCGAGGCGAACCACTGGTCGCACACCGCATAGGACGTGGCCAGCGCGGACAGCACCGGGAGCGCATCCGGCGTGAAGCAGCCCATGATGTTATCGGCCACGGTGCCCGGCACGATGGACGAGGTGGCCGACCCCGACTCCCAGCCGAGCGTGTAGGCGAAGTCCTTGACGAAACCCTGGCAGCCGGGCACCTGCGACGAGCTGGCGGGCCCGTGCTCGGTGCCGAACAGCTGGTTGTTCGTGGCCATGTAGCCCTCGCCAGGATCGGCGCCCGGCATGAAGTAAGCGTTCGGGGTGGTGTGCTCGATCCGCGACACCGTCACCCGAGCCCCGGTGGAATCGGGATTGAACTCGTTTCCCGTGAGCCCGTCAAAGGGCTGGCTGGCCGGCGCTGGCGACACGTTCCCCTGCGCTGTGTAGAGGAATCCCAGCATGTTGTCGAACGACCTGTTCTCCAGCATCAGCACCACGATGTTGCTGATAGAAGACAAGCCGGTACCGTTACTCATCCCGCCCCCTAATCAGAATGGCTCCCTAGCAGTGGCTATAGGCCATTCACGCCGTTGTGCCCCCTATGGTGCCACTCCGGGCGCCGTCCCGGATAGCCATTGTGGCCGCCGATTCCAATGCCATAACCGACCTCATGGACAGAAATGCTGCTAAAGCCAGCTAACGTCCACGACCGCCGACGGCCCAGCCCATTGCCGCATAGAACCTGCGGGCCCGGTGGCTCTCACAGTGAGCACCCAGAGCGTGGCTGCGCCGGGTCGGCGAGGCTGGCCCGGCACCTCCGCTCGCGGTCGGCCAGCGTGAGCCCGGCGAGAAACCCGGCCGGGAGCCGGTCCCGGTACGCAACCCGGTGCGCGGCCCAGGGCAGGCGGGCGATTTCCGGCCCATCGGTCGGCTGCGCCACGCGGATCAGCTGTTCTGCCATGTATTCGACCATTGCGCTAGCCAACCGTGCCATCCTCGGTACAACGATCATCCGGGCGTGCCTGGTCCGTTGGGAGCGGAGGTGCCATGGACTCTCGGGCCGAAGCCGCGTTCGCTGAGTTCGTGCGCGGCCGCTGGTCCGCGCTCGTGCGGCTTGGCTACGGGCTGACCGGTGACCAGCGGCTGGCCGAGGATCTGGCCCGGTCGGCGCTCGCGAAGGCATACGCGTCCTGGCCGCGGGTACTCCGGTCAGGCGATCCGGACGTCTACGTACGTAGGATCATGCTCAACGCGAGCCACGGCAGGTTCCGCAGGCGCCGGGCCCGTGCGGCCGAGACCTGCGGGGACGATGACAGGTCGGCG
This sequence comes from uncultured Actinomycetota bacterium, assembly GCA_963729365.1. Lineage (GTDB taxonomy): Bacteria > Actinomycetota > Actinomycetes > Streptosporangiales > Streptosporangiaceae > JASHPR01. The sequence continues at coordinate 33,660 of CAVSNQ010000020.1, read as the reverse complement.
CTGATGACGGCGCTCATGAGCCTGTCGGCCGGGCAGCGCTCCGTGGTGCTGCTCCGGTACTGGATGGACATGACCGAGGCTGAGGTCGCCGCGGCCCTGGGCTGCTCGGTCGGCAGCGTCAGGAGCCAGGCATCCCGGGCGCTGGCCAGGCTCCGGGTCAGCGAGGGCCTGGCCGAGGAGATTTTGTTATGGGCATCGTGGACGAGCGGGACCTGGGCCGGCGGCTCGGCGATGTCCTCGATGCCATCACGCCGTCGCCCGCGCCGGTCGGCGCCGCCGCGCGGAAGGGCAAGCTCATCCAGGCCGGGCGGAGCATCGGCATCACGGTGGGATTGGCCATCGTCGCCGGCCTAGTGGTGGGCGTACCAGGGCTCCTGCACCATCCCGCTCGTCCGGGAGAGGTGTCGCCGGCCAGGCCGACGGTGATGGTGAAGGAACTCTGCCCCAGCGCGCCGGACGGCGCCCGCGAGCCGGTTCTGATCGTGCTGGGCGGCGGGGGGCTACCCGCCGCGGAACTCGTCGCCGGGCGCTGTGCTTGGCTTGTGCCATGACGACCCCCTCCGCTGCCTCTCCCGGCTCCCTCCGCGATCGTCTCCGGGCCGGCCAGGCCGTGTACGGCGGCTGGACGACGATTCCTGACCCGCTGAGCGCCCGGTGCCTGGCGGCGGCCGGGCTCGACTACGTCGTCGTGGACCTGCAGCACGGCGGCGCGAGCGAGCGCGACCTGCCCGGGATCACCACGGCCATCAAGCTGGCGGGCGCTACCCCGCTGGCCCGAGTCAGGTTCGCTCACCCGGCCGACATCGGCCGGCCGCTCGACCTCGGTTGCGAGGGGGTCATCGTCCCGAACGTCGAGTCAGCTGAGCAGGCCGCGGCGGTCGCCGGAGCGTGCCAGTACCCGCCTGGCTACCGGTCGGCCGGCGGGACCATGGCGTTCGCCGAGCCGCTCTGCTTCGTCATGGTCGAGTCACCCGCTGCCATCGCCGAGCTCGGCGCGACCCTGGCCGTCGACGGGGTCGACGGGATCTACGTCGGCCCCAGGGACCTGTCGTTCGCGCTGGGCTGCGCCCTGGACCCGAATGACCCGCTGCTGAGGAAGGAACTCGAACGGGTCTGGGCGGCCTGCGCGGCCGCCGGGAAGCCAGTCGGAGTCCACGCCTCGGACGGGAAGACGGCCCGGCTGTACCGGGAGAACGGCTGCCAGCTGATCACCGTCGCCGTCGATGCGCTGGCCGTGACCCGCACATCCGCCAGCGAGCTGGCGGCGGCCCGCGACTCCTGACCGGCGCGCCGCCGGCCAGCGAGCGAACAGCCGCGTGCCCCGCCCGGACGGGTCCGGCGGGGCACGGCGGCTTGGGGTGGCCGGGGTTCAGAACATGCTGCGGGCGGCATCGGCCACGATGTGGGCCGCCTGGTCCTCCCACTTCGCGTAGGCGTAGGGGAAGCCCGAGTTCTGGACGCCCTGTGCGGCCTGCCACAACGGCTGGGTGGCCCAGTCCGGGTTGTTGGCCTGGTAGTGCCGCAGCGCGCTCAGGAACGCGTCGGACGCGTAGACCGGATCGGTGACCTGGGCCGCGGTGCCCCAGCCCATGTCCGGCTGCTGCTGGAACAGGCCCAGCGAGTCGTAGGTGCCGTAGCTGATGTTCAGCAGCTGGGACTCCTGCATGGCGGTAGCCACCGCGATGACCGCCGAACGCAGCCCCATGTGCTTGGCCAGCGCCTGCCGCACGATCGTGGCCGCATTGGCCTCGCGGGCCGGGGTCATCGGCAGGTACGACTGGGCCCCGCTCAGGTAGGCGGGCAGCAGCCGCTCGCTCGGCGGCAGCGGGCCGCTGGCCCGGCCGGCCGCGGCGTGGGCGATGGCCCGCCAGCTGTTGAGGGGCCGGCGAGCGGCCCGGGCCGCTGCCGCGTGCCGCCGTGCGGGCGCCACGGCGGCGGCGATGTGCCGGGAATTGATGGGTTGGGTGGTGCTGAGGTGGGTACTCGCGTGTTGAGTGACTGTCGCGGCCTGGCTGGTGACCGGGTCCGACGTCGCAGCGTTGGCGGTACCAGCGCCAGCGACCGCAAGCGCGGTGCCCAGCAAAGCCATCAGGGCCATCGCGCGGCCGGGTCGCGGGGGGCTGGGGACACGGGTCGTGCTCCGCAAGAGTGATTCCTTTCCTCGGTTCCCCGTCGCCCGGCTGGGCGCTGTGCCCGGCCGAAGGGTGAGCCTTGGATGGCGCTGCCTGCCCGGCACGCGCGCGCATGACTACATCGCGTGCGTCCATGAGGTTCGGCGCAGGCCGGCGCTGTGTCGCAGGGGGCGACGGGCCGGGCGGCCGGGCGGGCACAGGAGGCGCGTCTGGTGAGGAGCGCGCTCCCGGACGGGGATCGCACGTATAACGTCCGGTCAGGCCGGCAAGCATCCCTTTTCTTGCCGTGTATGACTCTTGTCACTCTGAGTGAGGAAGGGAATATTTACGCCCCTGACCTGCCCGGATGCCGTACATCGACCCGAGGATGGCCGCCGCGAGGGCCTGTACCCGGGCCCTGGCGCCCGGCGGCGCGGGCCCCATTCCCCGCCCGCGCCGCCGGTTCGGCTCAACCGATAGACCGCCGTCCATCGTGCCCCGGGCCGGGCCTAGGCTGCTGGGGTAAGGCAGCCGGAGTGAATCGCCCGGCCTGCCGCTCCCGGCCGAGAGCCGTGGACCTCCGGAGGCGAGCATGGGACTGATGGACAAGGTCAAGGCGCAGGCGACCGTGCTCGCGCAGAAGACCCAGGAGACCGCCCGCGAAGGCAAAGCCAAGTTCGACCAGGTCCAGGCCACGCGACGGGCCGACGCGATGCTCCGCAACCTCGGTGCTCTCGTCTACGCGGACCGCACCGGCCGTGGCACTCCCGATACTCAGGCGCAGGTTGACAAGCTGGTCGCCGACCTCTCGGCGCACGAGGCGGCGAACGGCATCAACCTGTCGGCCGAGCCCACCGACCCGCAGCCCGGTCCGGCGGGCCCGGGCCAGCCGCAGCCCGGCCCGGCGGCGGACGGCTTCCCGCCGCAGCCCGGTTCGGCGGCGGACGGCTTCCCGCCGCAGCCCAGTTCGACCACCTTCCCGCCGGAGGCGGGTAGCACCACCACCCAGGTCTGAGCGGGCCTGCCCGAGCCGCCCTGCCTTTCTAGTGGCAGGCGTCTTGCGCTGCGGTCCGCTGCTGGCCGGGCGAGGGACTCGGGCTGGGCGCGCTCGGTGCGCTTGGCGTGGCCGACTCGACCGCGTGGTTGTTCTGCCCGAGCAGGATCCTCACCCTGGGCAGGCCTTTCACCTGCTGTAGCGATGCACCGGGCAGCACCTTCCCGACCAGCTGCGCTGCCGCTTGCTGCCCGGCCGGATACTGGATGACCGTCTGGGTGATGTTCTGGCTCGGCCAGTCAAGGCCTGATCCGTGCACCTGGAAGCCCAGGGCGGCCAGCTGGGTTCCGGTGTCGGAGGACAGCCCGCCGATCATGGTCCCGTTGTAGATATCCAGCGATACCTGGTTGCGGCGCAGCGCGGGCGCGCCCGGCGTCTTTCGCGGGTGGGACGTTCGTGCCGGTCGGTAGGTCGCCGGCGGCTGGTCGGTCTTCAGCTCGTTGAACAGCGCCGCTGCCGCGCTGGCATTCCACTGCACCGCGGACTCGCCGGTCGGCGTCTCGTAGTTGGTACTCGCGAGCGGCACGGTCGTGAACGTCACGTCGCCCGGGGAGATGCCGCGCAGTTCGTCGGCTAGCCGCACGACGTTGAACCCCTGGTCGACCCTGATGGTGGCCGACGCCGCGGACAGGAAGCTTTCCAGCCGCACCGGGTTGGCCAGCATGCCCGAGCTGATGCCCTCGCTGAGCGCCGTGGCGACCAGCTGCTGCTGATCTTGAATCCGGGCCAGGTCCGAGGTGGGGAACGAATGCCGGTCCCGGGCGAACTCAAGGGCCGTTATGCCGTTCACATGGTGCATGCCCGCGGACATGTGCAGCCCGCTGTACGAGTCGTCGACCGCATAGGGCAGGCAGATGTTCACGCCCCCGAGCGCGTCGATCACCTTGACGAAGCCGAGGAAATTTACCTCGGCGTAGTCGTTGATCGTGAGCCCGGTGACCTGCTCGACGGTCTGCACCATCAGCTGGGGACCGCCCAGGCCGAGCGCCGCGTTGATCTTGCTCATGCCATGCCCGGGTATGTTCACCCAGGAATCGCGCGGCAGGCTGACCACCCAGATATAACGGTGGTTGGCCGGGACGTGCACCAGCATGAGCGTATCCGTGTCCACTTCACCCTGGCTGGCGCCCACGTGCAGCAGGGCCTGCTGGCGGGGCGTCAGGCCGGTCCTCTCGTCGAGGCCGGCCACCAGGATGTTCAGCGGCCCGCTGGAGGGCGTGCCCCCGGTTCCCGCGTTCACCCGGCCCAGATGGCCGTTGATGTAGCTGGTGAGTCCCCATGCGCTGCCGGCGACCATCAGGATCAGCGCGGACATGACGCTCGAGGCCATGAGCAGCGCGCGCCGCTGCCTGGCCCTCCGGCCCGCCGAGATCCGGGCCATCAGTTGCTGCTGGGCGGGCGCCGGGCCGGGCCTGCGCCGCGTGCCGGCGTGCCCGGTCCACCCCGTCCGCCGGGGTGGCTGCGGGCCGGCCGGCGCCGTCGACGGAGCCCCGGGCCAGGCCGACGGAGTCTTGGGCCACGGCCGGGACGAGGGCCCGGACGGCGACGATGACGAGGGCCCGGACGGCGACGATGACGGGGACCCGGGCGGCGACGATGACGAGGGCCCGGGCGGCGACGATGACGGGGACCCGGGCGGCGACGATGACGGGGACCCGGACGGCGGATAGTAACCCGGCCGAGGACCGGGAATGGCGTCCTCTTTCGGGGAATCTGGCGAAGATACGACTCGTCGCAACGGCATGTCGGCAGGGCCGCCGGGGCCTGGTTCGCCGCCCGGCGCGCCACCGTCAAGGCCGGTCATCAGCGCCCCCCGGGATGCCGTTGCTCGTAGGCTAGCGCGGCCGATGCCCGATGAACTGCTCCCAACGCCGGCGGGTCCGGACTTTGTCGTGCCGATGACCGGGCTTTACGCCCGGCCTAGCCAGCCGGCGGCTCCGGGTCCCTGGGCAGTCCGAGTATCCGCTCGCCAATGATGTTCAACTGGATATCGGTCGTGCCACCGCCGATCGTTAGCGCCCGGGTCATCAGCACCTGCCTGGCCCAGTGCGCCCCGTTCGGCGCTCCGGACTTGCTGACCGGGGCACCGCCGGCGCCGCCGAGCGCGCCGCCCGGGCCGGACAACGCGAAGCAGAGCTCGGCTATCTGCTGCGAGTGCTGCATGCCGAGCAGCTTGCGCACGCTGCCGGTCGCGCCGGGCTCGGTTCCGGACAGCTGCTTGAGCGTCACCCGCAGGCCGAGCAGGTCGATCGCGTGGCCCGCGCAGACGAGCGAGCCCACCCGCGCGAGCGACGGATCGGCCGCCGCCTTGGCCACCTGGAGCAGTTCGGCCACGCCGGACCCGAAGGTCCACGATTGCGACAGCGACACCCGCTCGTTGGCCAGCGTCGTCCTGGCCACCCGCCAGCCGCCGTTCACCTCGCCGACCACGCAGTCGTCCGGGACGAACACGTCGTCGAGGAAGACCTGATTGAAGAACGAGTCGCCGGTGATCTCGCGCAGCGGGCGCACCTCGACGCCGGGCGCGGACATGTCCACGAGGAAGTAGGTGATCCCGTCGTGCTTGGGAGCGGCCGGGTCGGTGCGCGCGATGCAGATCGCCCAGGCCGCCTCCTTGGCCAGCGAGGTCCAGATCTTCTGCCCGGTGATCTTCCAGCCGCCCCGCACCGCCCCGTCGCCGCCCGCGCGCACCGCCCGCGTGGTCAGCCCGGCCAGGTCCGAGCCCGCGCCGGGCTCGCTGAACAGCTGGCACCACAGGTAATCGCCGCGCAACGTCGGCGGCAGGAACCGCTCCTGCTGCTCCGGGGTGCCGTACTGGATCAGCGCGGGGACCACCCAGGCGCCGATAACCAGGCTGGGAGCCCGCACCCCGGCGGCCCGCATTTCCTGGGCCATCACCACCTGCTCAAGCGGGCCAGCGCCCCGCCCCCACGGGCGGGGGAGGTGCGGCACGACCCATCCGCCTGCTGCTATCCGTTCCAGGCGGTCCCGCCCGGTGAGCTTGGCAATCGCGGAAAGCTCCTCGCGGATCTGCGCCCGAAGGTCCGCATCGCCACCGGGGAGTTCCACCTGGACCGGCCGGCTGACCCCGGCCAGGGCGAGATCGGCCACGTGCTCGGCCCACTCCCGCGACGAGCCGAGCAGGGCGCGCAGCGACATCGCCCGCCGGTAGTACAGATGGGCCTCGTGCTCCCAGGTGTAGCCGATCCCGCCGAGGACCTGGATGCACTGGTGCGCGCACCAGACCGCGGCGTCGAGCGCCACCACCGCGGCGGTGCCGGCGGCGAACTCACGCTGGCGGCCGGTGGTGTCGGGCTCGGTGCGGGCGGCGTCCCAGACCGTGGCGGCGGCCTGCTCAGCCTCGGTCAGCATCCTCGCGCAGCGGTGCTTGACCGCCTGGAACTGGCCGATCGGCCTGCCGAACTGATGGCGGATCTTCGCGTACTCACTGGCGGCCCGGGTGGCCCAGTCGGCGATGCCGGACGCCTCGGCGCCGAACAGGATCGCTGCGAGGCTGGTGACGGCGCGCCGGTCGAGCCCGGTCAGCAGCCGGTCGGCGGGCACGACGGCCCGCCCGGCGCGAACCCGGGCCACCGGCCTGGTGAGGTCCAGGCTCTCCACCGCCGTGATGTCGAGGCTGGCGGCGTCGATCGCGGCCCACACCTCCCCGGTGTCCGTCTGTACCGGAAGGATCACGAGGTCGGCCAGGCCGGCGCCGAGCACCGGACTGGACTCGCCCTCGACCACCAGGCCACCGTCCGCACCCGGGCCCTCGGTGCCGGTCCCGGTCCCGGTCCCGGCTTCCCGCGTGCCGGTCAAGCCTGCGGCCAGGCCGACCGCTCCGGTCTTGGACCCGTCGGCCAGGCCGGTGACCAGCTTCCCGGTCGCCCCGGCCGCGACGAGCGCGGCGCTGGCGAAGACGGTCGGCAGGAACGCCCCGGGAAGCAGGGCGCGGCCGAGTTCCTCCAGGGCCACGGCCAGCTCCGGCAGGCCGTAACCTTGCCCGCCGTCCTCGTCCGGCACGTGCAGTCCGAACAGCCCCTGCTCGGCCAGGCCGGGCGCGAGCGACTCGAGGTAGTGCGCGGATCCGCTGTCGGGTCCGTCGGCGGCGGCCCGGACGACCTCTGCGGGGCAATGGCGCTGCGCCCAGGCGCTGACGGTCTCCGCTAGCTGCAGGTGCTCTTCGGTCAGGCCGAGCGTCATGGTTCACCCCGTCTTGCTGGTGCCTGGTAGCCGACGCCAGCAATTCTAGAACGAGATTCGGTTTCCGCCCAGATCGCGCCGGACCCGGCTTGCTGGCCTCGCCGCGTTCTCGCTAGCGGCCTCCGCCAGTTGCCCGAAACCGCGCAGTGACGAGAATGGGCAGATGTCGGAACCAGGAGCGACGGGCGAGCAGGGGCCGCAGGATCCCCCCGGCCGGGGGCAGGGCCGCCTGCCGGACGACGGCCGCGGCACGCCCGAGACGTGGAGTGAGCTGCTGCGGCTGGCCGACCAGATCGCCACGGGGCGGGTCGTGGGCGCGGTGGTTCCGGCCTGGCGGCGCAGGACCCGGGGCGAGCACCGGTGGCCGGTGACGCTGAGCGTCATCTCGGCCATCGTCCTCCAGATCCTGCTGCCGGACACGCTGACCCAGCCGTTGCCGCACGCGCTCATGCCTACGCTCGAGGGCGCGCTGGGGATCGCCCTGCTCATCGCCAACCCGGTGCGGATCGAGCGGCGGGGCCCGATAGTCCGGGCGGCCGCCATTGCCCTGATCGTGCTGATCTCGGCGGCCAATGCGGTCTCCGCCGTGCTGCTCATCCGCGCGATCCTGCTGACCCTGCCGGCCACGTCTCAGGCCACGCCGCTGCTCACGTCCGGCGCGTCCATCTGGGCCACCAACGTGATCGCGTTCGGGCTGTGGTACTGGGAATTCGATCGCGGCGGCCCGGTGGAACGAAACGAGGGCACCATGCGGCATCCCGATTTCATGTTCCCGCAGATGGCGTCGCCCGAGCTGGCGCCGCCGGACTGGGAGCCGCACTTCGTGGACTACCTCTACCTGTCATTCACGAACGCGACGGCGTTCAGCCCCACGGACGTGATGCCGTTCGCCCGGTGGGCGAAGATCACGATGGCCGTCCAGTCGGCGGTGGCGCTCGCCGTCGGGGCGCTGGTGATCGCCCGGGCGGTCAACATCCTGAGGTAGCGGGTCCGGGCATTTCCGCCGCTGGCCCATGGTTACCCATAAGTAGTATACTGCTTTGTTACCGGCGAGTATATTTCGCCGACGAGGGCGGGGAGGGCCACCATGGGTCATTACAAGAGCAACCTCAGGGACATCGAGTTCAACCTGTTCGAGGTCCTGAATCGCCAGGACCTGCTGGGCTCGCAGTACTTCCCCGACATCGACGAGCAGACCGCACGCGGGATCCTGGACGAGGTGGACCGGCTGGCCACCGGGCCCATCGCCGAGTCGTTCGCCGAGGCCGATCGCCACCCGCCGGTGTTCGACCCGGAGACCTCCTCGGTGCGCATGCCCGAGGCGTTCAAGAAGTCCTTCAAGGCGTTCCAGGACGCGGAGTGGTTCCGCCTCGAGCTCCCGGCCGAGCTCGGCGGCACCCAGGCCCCGCGGTCGCTGCACTGGGCGGTGGCGGAGCTGATCCTGGGGGCCAACCCGGCGGTCTGGATGTACGCGAGCGGCGCCTCGATGGCGCACGCGCTATGGCGCATGGGCACACCGGAGCAGAAGCGATTCGCGGCGCAGGCGATCGAGCGCAAGTGGACCGCGACGATGGCGCTCACCGAGCCGGACGCCGGGTCCGACGTCGGCGCGGGACGCACCCGGGCGATCCCGCAGCCGGACGGGACCTGGCACATCGAGGGCGTGAAGCGGTTCATCACCAGCGCCGAGCATGACATGGCCGAGAACATCTTCCACCTGGTGCTGGCCCGTCCCGAGGGCGCGGGCCCGGGCACCAAGGGGCTGTCGATGTTCCTCGTGCCCAAGTACCTGGTGTCGCCGGACGGCGAGCTCGGCGAGCGCAACGGCGTGTACGCGACCAACGTCGAGCACAAGATGGGCCTGAAGGCGTCGACCACCTGCGAGCTGACCTTCGGCGGCGGCCTGGCGGTCGGCACGCTGGTCGGTGACTCCCACGACGGCATCAGGCAGATGTTCGTCATCATCGAGTTCGCCCGGATGATGGTCGGCACCAAGGCGATCGCCACGCTGTCGGCCGGCTACCTCACGGCGCTGGACTTCGCGCGAACCCGGGTGCAGGGCGCCGACCTCACGCGGCAGGCCGACAAGGCCGCGCCGCGGGTCACGATCATCCACCATCCGGACGTCCGCAGGCTGCTGATGCTGCAGAAGGCCTACGCGGAGGGCATGCGCGCGCTCATCCTCTACACCGCGACGTTCCAGGACGCGGTGCAGGTCGCCGAGGCGCGGGGCACCCCCGACGAGTCGGCCGTGGCGCTCAACGACCTGCTGCTGCCGGTCGTCAAGGGCGTCGGCTCGGAGCGGGCCTACGAGATGCTGACCCATTCGCTGCAGACCCTGGGCGGCTCCGGCTTCCTGCAGGATTACCCGGTCGAGCAGTACGTGCGGGACGCGAAGATCGACAGCCTCTACGAAGGCACCACGGCGATCCAGGGCATGGACCTGTACTTCCGCAAGATCGTCAGGAACGAGGGCCAGGCTCTCGGTTACCTGCTCGGCCAGATCAGGGACTTCGCCGCGGCCGAGTCCGGCAACGGCCGGCTCAAGGCCGAGCGCGCCGCGCTGGCCAGGGCGGCCGACGACGTCGAGGGCCTGGTGACCGCCCTGCACGGCTTCCTGGGCGGAAGCATCCAGCAGCCCCCGGAGATCTACCGGGTCGGCCTCAACACCACGCGGCTGCTGCTGGCCCTCGGTGACCTGATCATCGGATGGCTGCTGGCCAGGCAGGCGGAAGTCGCGCAGGCTCGCCTCGGCGAGGCGGAGCCGGCCGGGCCCGCCGCCGACCGGGCCTTCTACGAGGGGAAGATCGCCGCGGCCCGCTTCTTCGCCGCCACGGTGCTGCCCAGGCTGGCGACGGAACTCCAGATCGCCGAGGCGACCACGCTGGACCTCATGGACCTGCCCGAGGAAGCATTCTGACCCGGCCGGCGCCGCGGGTTAGATCGCTGCGCGGCCGGAAGTCCTGATCAGGACCAGGCGAGCATCCGCAGCGGATCCTCCAGCATCGCGCCGATGTCGCGCAGCACCGCCGAGCCCAGGTCGCCGTCGACGATCCGGTGGTCGAAGGACAGGGCCAGGGTGGTGACCTTGCGCACCGCGAGCTGCCCCTCGTGAACCCACGGTGCATCCTTGACCCGCCCGAACGCCAGGATCGCCGCTTCGCCCGGGGACAAGATGGGCGTCCCGGTGTCCACGCCGAAGACGCCGACGTTCGTGATCGTGATGGTCCCGCCGCGCAAGTCGGCCGGCGTTGCCTTGCCGGCCCTGGCCGTCTCGGCGAGCTCGGCGAGCGCCCGGGCGAGACCGGGCAGCGACAGCGCATGGGCGTCTCTGATATTCGGAACGATTAGCCCGCGGTCGGTCGCCGCGGCGATGCCGAGATTCACGTAGTGCCTGACCACGATCTCCTGGGCTTCCTCGTCCCAGGAAGAGTTGACCATCGGGTGCCGGGCAATCGCGACCATCAGCGCCCGGGCCACGAGCAGCAGCGGGGACACCCGGACTTCAGCGAACTCGGGGAGCGACCGCAGCCGCGCGGTCGCGGCCATCGTCTCGGTCATGTCAATCTGCAGGAACTCGGTGACGTGCGGAGCGGTGAACGCGCTGCCCACCATCGCGGCCGCGGTGTGCTTGCGCACGCCGCGGATCGGGATGCGCTCCTCGCGCGCTACCGCGGTCACCGCCGCGAAGTGGGCCGGCGAGGCGGGCGTCGCGGCCCGGGCGCCGGCCTCCGCGAGCTCGGCCGCGTCCTGGCCGCGCGCGGCCGACTGCACGTCGTCGCGGGTGATCGAGCCGCCGGGACCGGTTCCCGACAGCTGGGACAGGTCGATGCCGAGGTCCTTGGCCAGCTTGCGCACCGGCGGCTTGGCCAGCACGGCGGTTCCGTTGCCGGAGGTCGCAGGCTCAGCCCGGGCGGCGGCCGCGGCGGGGGCGGCAGGGGCGGCGCTGGCCTCGACGGCCGCGGCGGAGGCGGCCGCGGCCGCCCTCCTCGGGCGCCTGGCGGTGGAGCCGGGCTTGACCCCGTAGCCGACGAGCACGGAGTGGCGCTCCTCGTCCTTGGGCGTCAGGGTGCCGTGGATCCCGGGCTCGACCCCGCCTTCCGCCGGGGGCGGCGGAACCAGGTCCGTGCTCGTGCTGCCCATGGGGACGGGCGGCAGCCCGCCGGCGCCCGCGTCCGCGCCCACCTCGACGGAGATGATGGGCGTCCCGACGTCGGCGGTCGTGCCCTCGGACACGAGCAGGCCGGCGACCACGCCCTCGTACGGGGATGGCAGCTCTACGACGGCCTTGGCGGTCTCGATCTCCACGATGATCTGGTTGATCGTCACCTTGTCACCGGGCCGGACATGCCACTTGACGATGTCCGCCTCGGTCAGGCCCTCTCCTACGTCCGGAAGCCGGAACTCCTTGAGCTCTGACATGCGGTCTCCTCAGTAGCCGAAGGTCCGGTCGACGGTGTCAAGCACCCGGTCCAGGTCGGGCAGGTAGTGCTCCTCCAGCCTCGACGGCGGGTACGGGGTGGAGAAGCCGCCGACCCGCAGTACCGGGGCCTCCAGCTGGTAGAAGCATTCTTCGGTCACCCGGGCCGCGATCTCGGCACCGAGGCCGCCGGTGACCGGCGCCTCGTGCGCGACCACGCACCGCCCGGTGCGCCGGACCGACTCGAAGATCGTGCCGGTGTCCAGCGGGGACAGCGAGCGCAGGTCGATCACCTCCAGTGAGCGCCCCTCTTCGCCGGCCGCGGCGGCCGCCGCGGCGCAGGTCTTGACCATAGGGCCATAACAGAGCACGGTCACGTCGGTGCCGCCGACGACCGTCCGGGCCCGGTTGAGCGGCAGCGCCTCGGCCAGGCCGCCGGCGATGTCCACCTCGGCCCGTTCCCAGTAGCGCCGCTTGGGCTCGAAGAAGATCACCGGGTCGTCGCAGTTGATGGACAGCTGGATCATCGCGTACGCGTCGACCGGGTCGCTGCAGGCGACCACGCGCAGGCCGCCGGTGTGGGTGAACAGCGCCTCCGGGGACTCGCTGTGGTGCTCGACCGCGCCGATGCCGCCGCCGCACGGGATCCTGATCACCACGGGCAGGATGAGGTGGCCAGCCGAGCGGTACCGCATCTTGGCCAGCTGGGTGGTGATCTGGTCGAAGGCCGGGAACACGAAGCCGTCGAACTGGATCTCGCACACCGGGCGGTAGCCGCGCAAGGCCAGGCCGATCGCGGTGCCGACGATGCCGGACTCGGCGAGCGGGGTGTCCACCACCCGGGCCTCGCCGAAGTCCTTCTGCAGCCCGTCGGTGACCCGGAAGACCCCGCCGAGCTTCCCGACGTCCTCGCCCATGATCAAGACCTTGGGGTCGTTCTCCAGGGCCTTGCGCAGGCCTTCGTTCAGGGCTCTGGAAAGAGTCAGCCTGGTCACCGGGATACCTCCTCGAACGTGTCGAGGTAGGCGGCGTACTGGTCCCGCTCGGACTCGAGCAGCGCGTTCGGCTCCACGTAGACGTTCTCGAAGATCGTCAGCGGAGCCGGGTCGGGCATCTCCCGGCACGCCTTCCTGATCATCACGCCGACCTCCGCCGACTCGGCCTCCAGGTCGGTGAAGAACTTCTCGTCGGCCAGCTCGTTCCTGACCAGGTAGGCCTTGACCCGCTCGATCGGGTCTCTCAGCTTCCACGTCTCGAGCTCGGCGGCCAGCCGGTACCTCGTCGGGTCGTCGGTCGTGGTGTGGGCGCCCATCCGGTAGGTGAAGGCCTCGATCAGCGTCGGCCCCTGGCCTTCCCGGGCGGCCTGCATCGCCTTCCTGGTCACCGCCAGGCACGCGAGCACGTCGTTGCCGTCGACCCGGACGCCGGGAAAGCCGAAGCCTTGCGCCCGCACGTAGAGCGGGACCCGGCTCTGCCGCTCCAGCGGCTCGGAGATGGCCCACTGGTTGTTCTGGCAGAAGAAAACGACCGGCGCGTTCGTGACCGAGGCCCAGATGAACGCCTCGTTGACGTCACCCTGGCTGGTCGCGCCGTCGCCGAAGTAGGCGATGACGGCCTCGCCGTCCTCGCCCACCGCGCCATCGCGCTGGATGCCCATCGCGTAGCCGGTCGCGTGCAGCGTCTGGCTGCCGATCACGATCGTGTAGAGGTGGAAGTTGTGGGCCAGCGGATCCCAGCCGCCGTGGCTGACCCCGCGGAACAGCTCGAGCAGCTTGGTCGGGTCGAGGCCGCGGCACCAGGCCACCCCGTGCTCGCGGTACGTGGGGAAGGCCATGTCCCTGGGTCCGAGCGCCCGGCCCGAGCCGACCTGCGCGGCCTCCTGCCCGAGCAGCGAAGCCCAGATCCCCAGCTCACCCTGGCGCTGCAGGGCGATGGCCTCGAAGTCGATCCGGCGGACCAGCACCAGGTCCCGGTACAGGGCCCGGATTTCCGCGGCCGAGATCTCAAGTGGATAGTCGGGATGTTCGACCCGCTCGCCCTCGGGCGTCAGGAGCTGGATGAATTCCGCCGACTCCGGCTGCCCGCCACTGGGGAGGGAGTCGGAGTCAGCTGAAGCAGCTCGCCCGGCATCTTTGACGGCCACGTGCCACTCCTCGCTTGCTCGTGGCCGGTCCGGTTGCCCTGACCGGCCGGTTGTCCTCGGCGCTCGCTGTGACAGTACCCGCCGACGGTCGCAGGAGGCCAAGCGTGAATGCCCGATACGACCATCGTGACAGACATCACTGAATGCCTCGGCCACCCCGCCCTGCCCGAGGCCGGAAAGATCTAACCTGGCCGGTGGCTGGCGGTACGCTGCCACTCGTGGCCAGAGTCGTCGTCGAGGTGATGCTCAAGCCCGAGATCCATGATCCGCAGGGCGAGGCGATCGCCAGCGCGTGCCATCGCCTCGGATTCGGCCAGGTCGTCGCCGTCCGTCAGGGCAAGAGGTTCGAGGTGGAGCTCGGCGGGCCCGCCGACGAGAGCGCCCTGGCCCGGGTGGCCGAGCTGGCCAACGAGCTGCTGGCCAATCCGGTGATCGAGCAGTTCTCGGTCCGGCCCGGCTGAGCCCCGGCAGAACCCGCGCTGAACCGCGGGCTTCGTCGGGCACGTTAACGATGGAGAACGGCACCGTTCGTCCAGAGATCGCCCAAGTTCAGGATTATCACGGCCGGTCACGGGAAAGCCTTCAGAATGAGGTCAGCGGTGACCTGTGGATACGGGGAGCTTAGGAGCGGATGCGTACTCGGGTGATGGCTGCCGGGGAACCGACCGTCGACGTTCGGTTCTGCCTGGTGTTTCCCCGCGAGACGATCAGCGTCCCGGTCATGCGCCGGATACTCGGCGAGACCCTGGACAAGCTCGGGGTCGACGAGGAGTGCGTCGCCGACCTTCTGCTGGCCGTGACCGAGGCGTGCACGAACGTGCTGCGGCACAGCGGCCCCGGCTTCCGGTACGAGGTCACGGCGAGCGTCGGCAGGCACAGCTGCGTGCTTGAAGTGGTCGACAACGGCCGCGGTTTCGATCCGGCCCTGCTGCCACCGCATGGCGTCGCCCAGCGTTCGGTGGCCCGGTTCCGGCCCCGCCGCCCGGCCGTGCAGTGGCCGTTCCCCGCGCCGTCCGGAGCGGCGGCGAAGCGCAACCGGCTGTCTCGGGTCAGGCGCGACGAGAAGCGGGCCCTGGCCCGGCTTCCCGAGTCCGGCCGGGGCCTCGCCATCATGCGCGCGTGCGTCGATGACGTGACGCTCCGCAGCCGGCCCGGGCGCGGAACCGTCGTCTCGTTGCAGAAGCGGATCGAGCTGCGCAGCGACGCACCGCTCGCCCACCCCGAGGCCGGCCCGGGCGCGGTCCAGGAGGAAGTCCCGCTCAGGGACGCCGGCTGAACAGGTAACCTGCGTCCATGCCCGGTACGCGAGGACGCTCGTGATGGCCCGCGTCGGGGTCATCACGTTTCCCGGCTCGCTCGATGACCAGGATGCGGCTCGCGCCGTCACCCGCGCGGGCGGGCGGGCGGTACGGCTTTGGCACGGTGACCGTGACCTGCACGGCGTCGACGCCGTGGTCCTGCCCGGGGGGTTCTCCTACGGAGACTACCTGCGCTGCGGAGCCATCGCCCGGTTCGCGCCGGTGATGGCCGAGCTCGTGCCCGCGGCCCGGGCCGGGCTGCCGGTGCTCGGCATCTGCAACGGGTTCCAGATCCTGTGCGAGGCGCAGCTGCTGCCGGGCGCCCTGACCCGCAACGGCGGGCTCCGCTTCATCAGCCGCGCGGTCCGCGTGCGGATCGAGACCTCGACGCCCTGGACCCGTGACTACGCGCCCGCCCAGGAGCTGACGCTGGTGCTGAAGAGCGGCGAGGGCGCGTACGTCGCCGACGCGGCCACGCTGCGCGGGCTCGAGGAGCGGGGCCAGGTGCTGGCCCGCTATGTCGGCGCCAGCCCGAACGGCTCGGCCGCGGGCATCGCCGGGATCTGCAGCGAGGGCGGCAGCATCGCCGGGCTGATGCCCCACCCCGAGCATGCCATCGACCCGCTGACCGGGCCGGGCGCCGACGGGCTCGGCTTCTTCACCTCGGCCCTGCGCGCCCTGGCCACGGCGTGATCGAGCCAAAGGGGCGGGCCGGGAAAATGGGCAGGCGGGCGAGGCCCCGGCGGCGAGCCGGAAAGACCGACACGGTGGCGCGCGCCGAGGCCACCAGGTACTGGCCGCAGCCCCACGCCGAGCTCGGCCTGACCGGCCCGGAGTACCTGCGGATCATCGAGATGCTCGGCCGCAGGCCCACCGACGCCGAGCTGGCCATCTACTCGGTGATGTGGAGCGAGCACTGCTCCTACAAGTCGTCGCGGGCGCATCTGCGCCGGTTCGCCGACCAGGCGCCGCCGAGCGCCGCGCTGCTGGCCGGCATCGGGCAGAACGCGGGCGTCGTGGACATCGGCCAGGGCTACGCGGTCACGTTCAAGCTGGAGTCACACAACCACCCGTCGTACGTCGAGCCGTTCCAGGGGGCCGCAACCGGCGTGGGCGGGATCGTGCGCGACATCCTGGCCATGGGCGCCCGCCCGGTCGCGGTCATGGACGCGCTGAGGTTCGGCCCGGCCGACGCGCCGGACACCCGGCGGGTACTGCCCGGCGTGGTGGGCGGCATCTCGTTCTACGGCAACTGCCTCGGCCTGCCCAACATCGGCGGCGAGCTGGCCTTTGACCCGTGCTACGCGGGCAACCCGCTGGTCAACGCCCTCTGCCTGGGCGTCATGCGGCACGAAGACCTCAAGCTGGCCGCGGCCACGGGGCCAGGCAACAAGGTGGTCCTGGTCGGCGCGAGAACCGGGCCGGACGGGATCGGCGGGGCATCGGTGCTGGCCAGCGCTTCCTTTGGCGGCGGGGCCGAGGGGGCCAAGCGGCCCAGCGTCCAGGTCGGCGACCCGTTCATGGAGAAGCTGCTCATCGAGTGCTGCCTGGAGCTGTACGCCGCGGGCCTGGTACTGGGCGTCCAGGATCTCGGCGCGGCCGGGGTGGCCTGCGCCACGACCGAGCTGGCCGCGGGCGGCGGGGCCGGGATCGGCATGCGGGTCAGCCTGGACGCGGTGCCGCTGCGGGACGCCTCGCTCGGCCCCGCGGAGATCCTGATGAGCGAGTCGCAGGAGCGCATGATGGCGATCGTCGAGCCCGCCGGGCTCGAGCGCTTCATGAGCATCTGCGCGAAGTGGGACGTCCAGGCGACCGTGATCGGTGACGTCACCGACACCGGGCGGCTGGAGATGACCTGGCACGGCGACGTCGTGGTCGACATTCCGCCGCGCACCGCCGCCGACGAGGGCCCGGTCTACCAGCGCCCGGCCAGCCGCCCGCCCGGCCAGGCCGCGCTGCAGGCCGACGACCCGGCCGCGCTCGGCCGCCCCGGCACCGGGCCGGAACTGCGCGAGGCGCTGCTGGCCATGCTCGGCTCCCCGGACGGGGCCGACAAGAGCTGGGTCACCGAGCAGTACGACCGTTACGTGCGGGGCGAGACCGTGCTGGCCATGCCGCAGGACGCGGGCCTGATCCGGATCGATGAGCGGACGTCTCTCGGCGTGGCGCTGGCCGTGGACGGCAACGGGCGGTACAGCCTGCTGGACCCGTACGCGGGTGCCCAGCTCGCGCTGGCCGAGGCCTACCGCAACGTCGCGGCGACCGGGGCCCGGCCGCTGGCCGTCACCAACTGCCTCAACTTCGGCTCGCCCGAGGATCCCGGGGTGATGTGGCAGTTCACCGAGGCGGTGCGCGGCCTGGCCGACGCGTGCCAGACGCTCGGCGTACCGGTGACCGGGGGCAACGTCAGCTTCTACAACCAGACCGCGGACGCGGCGATCCACCCGACGCCGATCGTCGGCGTCCTCGGCGTCCACGATGACGTGCGCAAGCGGCTGGCGATCGGCTTCGGCCGCGCGGGCCGCAGCGTGGTGCTGCTCGGCCGGAGCGAGGCGGAGTTCGGCGGATCGCTGTGGGCCCGCGTCGCGCACCGGCATCTCGGCGGCCGCCCGCCCGCGGTGGACCTGGACGCGGAGCGTGAGCTCGCGGTCGTGCTGGCCGCCGCGGCCGGCCGCGGCCTGCTGGATGCCGCGCACGACCTTTCCGACGGCGGGCTGGCGGTCGCGCTGGCCGAGTGCTGCCTGGCCGGCGGCCACGGCTGCGTGGTGCGACTGCCCGGAGGCGACGAGTTCACCGGCCTGTTCGGCGAGTCGGCGGCGCGGGCCGTCGTGGCCACGGCGCCGGGTGCCGAGGCCGAGTTCGCCGCGCTGTGCTCCGAGCGCGGAGTTCCGGCCGCCGGGCTCGGCGTCACCGGCGGCGGCAGCCTCGAGGTCATCGGCTGCTTCGCCATCCCGCTGGACGAGCTGGCGGCCGTGCACCGCGGCACCCTGCCCGCGCTGTTCGGCTGAGCAGGCCAGCCGCCCGGCCCGGTCAGGAATCGGTCAGGAACGCGATGAGCTGGCCCGGGCCTGGCGATGCCTGGCAGGGTTCCAGCCGCGCGGCGGACCCGGTCGTCCCGGCCCCGCTGACTGCGGTCAGGCACCGGCCGACGCCCAGGTTGCGCAGCTGCCAGTACTCGAGCCCGCTGGCGCCGAGGACCGGGTGCTCGCGGATCCACCGCTGGCTGGCCTCGAGGTTGCACCGTTGCAGCGAGACCGCCGTCGAGCGGGATGACCCCAGGCACTGCCCGTCCGGCAGGTAGATGAAGATGTAGGTCCCTCCGGCCATCTGGTCGGCCGTCCAGTCGGCTCCGGCCTGCCCGGCGGGCCTGAAGCTGACATCAGAGCGCGACGCCAGGAGCGTCTCGGCGGCCGCGCTCGCCCCGGCCGGCTGCGGCTGGCCGGAATCGACCAGGCCGATCGCCTGCGTGCCGAGCACGCGAGTGGGCAGCACGGCGGCGGAATTGTCGGCGTGGGCTCCGCTCACGATCAGGTACACGGCGGCCGCGACCCCGGCGAGCAGTATCGCGAAGCCGGTCCCGGTCAGCCTGGCCGCCCAGGATCCGCGGACCCTGGAACGAGCATTGCGCTTACCAGGCATACCGAACGATTACTCGTGCCGGGCCTGTTCGGCCAGCGAATACGGCGAAAAGTTACGACCCGAAACTTGTCTCGATGGTCACAATATCCTTACTCGTGTCGTTTGGGCCCGTCCGATCGGCCGGCTAGGTTCGCTGCGATGCCAGTGCGACGAGGTGACCCGGGCCGCCTGCTTGCCGCCTTGAACGCGCAGCGAGCGGCGCTCGGGCTGGATGAGTGGACCGGGCCGGTCACGGCGGATGCACTCGAGGCCGCCTGCGTCGGCGCGGTACTGGCCGCCATCGGCCTGGACCGGGGGCCTGAACGTGACGCCACGCGGTGGGCCGTCGTCCACCTGCTCGGCCTGCTCGCCAGCAAGGCGCCCGGCCGCGCGGTCGAGGTGCGCATCCCGCCCCATGCGGCGGTCCAGTGCGTGCCGGGTCCCAGGCACACCCGCGGCACGCCGCCGAACGTGGTGGAAACCGACGCGATCACCTGGATCTTGCTGGCCACCGGGCGGATGTCGTGGGCGACCGCGGTCGGCGACGGCGCCGTTCGCGCCAGCGGCCCGCGCTCCGACCTCTCCGAGTACCTGCCGCTGGCCGCCGCGGCCGGGTGAGCCGGCTTCCGCACGGTACTGCCATAGACTGTCGAGGTGATCAAGCCTGATGGCCGCCTGACGGATGATCTGGACCCCGCCGACAGGCCGCCACGGGACGCCTGCGGGGTGTTCGGCGTCTGGTCGCCGGACGAGGACGTGGCCACGCTCGCCTACTTCGGCCTCTATGCGCTGCAGCACAGGGGCCAGGAGTCGGCCGGGATCGCGGTCAGCGACGGCGCCAGGATCGTCGTGTTCAAGGACATGGGCCTGGTCCCGCAGGTCTTCAACGCGTCCGTGCTCAATACGCTCCGCGGCCACATCGCGGTCGGGCACTGCAGGTACTCCACGAGCGGTTCCTCGGTGTGGCAGAACGCCCAGCCGACGTTCCGCACGACGCCGTCGGCCAGCCTGGCGCTCGGCCACAACGGCAACCTGATCAACACCCTGGAGCTGGCCGCGCTGGTGCGGGCGTCGGCGGAAGACGGCGGGGCCGCGGCGAACGGCGGCCTCCTGGGCGCGACGTCCGACACCGACGTGCTGACCGCCCTGTTCACGCGGCCGGCGACCGGCGAGAGCCAGGGCATCGAGGCCGGCGCCCTCGCGGCGCTGCCGCTGGTGCAGGGTGCGTACTCGCTGGTCTTCATGGACGAGCGAACCCTGTACGCGGCGCGTGACCCCCAGGGTTTCCGCCCGCTCGTGCTCGGGCGGCTCGAACGCGGCTGGGTGGTGGCCAGCGAGACCGCGGCGCTGGACATCGTCGGCGCATCCTTCGTCCGGGAGGTCGAGCCCGGGGAGCTGATCGCCATTGACGAGCGCGGCCTCCGGTCGCGTACCTTCGCCCGGCCGGAGCCCAGGGGATGCCTGTTCGAGTACGTGTACCTGGCCCGCCCGGACACCGCGATAGCGGGCCGGAGCGTCCAGGCCACCCGGGTCGAGGTGGGCCGGACGCTGGCCGCCGAGCATCCCGCCGACGCCGACCTGGTCATCCCCGTTCCGGAGTCTGGCACGCCGGCCGCCATCGGCTACGCCCAGGCCAGCGGCATACCGTACGGGCAGGGGCTGGTCAAGAACTCCTATGTGGGCCGGACCTTCATCCAGCCGAGCCAGACGATCAGGCAGCGCGGCATCCGGCTCAAGCTGAACCCGCTCAAGGATGTCATCGCGGGCCAGCGGGTCGTCGTCGTGGATGACTCCATCGTCCGCGGCAACACCCAGCGCGCCATCGTCACGATGCTGCGCGAGGCGGGCGCGGCCGAGGTGCACGTCCGCATCTCCAGCCCGCCCGTGGCCTGGCCGTGCTTCTACGGGATCGACTTCGCGACGCGGGCCGAGCTGATCGCGGGCGGCCTGTCGGCCGAGGAGATCCGGGTGTCGATCGGGGCCGACACGCTCGGGTACGTCTCGCTTCCCGGCCTGATCGCCGCGACCACGCTGCCCAGGGAGCGGCTGTGCCGGGCCTGCTTCGACGGCGACTATCCGCTGGGGGTCGCCGCGGACGAGCGGGGGAAGCACCTGCTGGAGGAGGCGCTGGCCAGCGCGGCGCGGGCTGGCTCGTGACCACCCCGGACGGCCTGAGCTACGCCCGGGCCGGGGTTGACATCGCGGCCGGAGAGCGGGCCGTCGACTTGATCCGCGGCGCCGTGGCCCGCGCCGCCCGGCCCGAGGTGGTCGGCGGCATCGGCGGCTTCGCCGGGCTGTTCGACGCGTCCAAGCTCACCGGTTTCCGGCGGCCCCTGCTGGCCACGGCCACCGACGGCGTGGGCACCAAGGTGGTGATCGCGCAGCGGCTCGGCATCTACGACACGATCGGCATCGACCTCGTCGGCATGGTCGTCGATGACCTGGCGGTCTGCGGGGCCGAGCCGCTGTTCCTGACCGACTACGTGGTGTGCGGCCGGGTTCGCCCCGAGCGGGTCGCCGCGATCGTCGGCGGAGTCGCAGCGGGATGCGTTCTCGCGGGCTGCGCTCTCATCGGCGGCGAGACGGCCGAGCACCCCGGCCACCTCGGCCCGGATGACTTCGACCTGGCGGGCGCCGCGACCGGCGTGGTCGAGGCGGACCGGCTGCTCGGGCCGGACCGAGTGACGCCGGGCGACGCGGTCATCGCGATGGCCTCGTCGGGCTTGCACTCGAACGGCTTCTCGCTGGTCCGGCGCGTGATCGAGCAAGCGGGCGGCGGGCTGGGACTCGACACCAGGCCGCCAGCGCTCGAGCGGTCGCTGGGCGAGGAGTTGCTCACCCCGACCCGCATCTACGCCCGCGACTGCCTCGCCCTGGCTGACGGCTGCGATGTGCACGCGTTCGCGCACGTGACCGGGGGCGGCATCGCGCTGAACCTGGCCCGGGTACTGCCTCCGCAGGCCGACGCCGCGGTCGACCGCGCGACCTGGAGCCCGCAGCCCGTGTTCGGCTGGCTGGCCGAGCGGGGCGGCATCGCGGGCGAGGAGATGGAGCGGGTCTTCAACATGGGCGTCGGCATGGCCGCCGTGGTCGGCGCGCCCGACGCGGACGCCGCGCTCAGCCTGCTCGCCGCGCGGGGCGTGCCGGCCTGGCTCGCAGGCGAGATCACCGAGGGCTCGGGTGTCGCCCGGCTCTTCGGCCGGCATCCCGCCTGACCGGCTCAGCGACTTACGCGGGGATACTCCGGATCGCTGGCGTCCTCGGCCAGGTCCTCCTCGTCGAGGACGTCCTCGTCGTCAGGGTCGTCCTCGTCGTCGAGCTCGTCGTCATCGAGGTCGTCCTCGTCGAGGTCGTCCACGCCGTAGTCGTCGTCGTCCTCCTCGTCGTCTACGGCGTACTCGTCGTCCTCATCGTCTTCGTCTTCGTCTTCGTCGTCCACGGAGTAGCTGGTCGCGAAGTCCGCGTACGCGGCGTGATTGTCCGCATCCTGCTGGTCCGTGCCGACACCAAACTCAGCCCGCAGCTGGTCAAGATCCATGCCTCCGCCGCTGTACTTGAGCTGGCGGGCAACCTTCACCTGCTTGGCCTTGGCTCGGCCGCGCCCCATTGGCTCGACCCCCTCGAACGTACGGGAGCCCGGTCCGGGCCCCAAGTCACCGCACTGATCGTTTTGCCCTCAGCGCGCTGACGCTTGCGGGCTTTCTCGCACAGCTGAACGACCCGCCGCCTCTCCACCGCCGGGAGTACAGCGCGCTCGTTCTTCCGTACATGGATAACGGTACCTGGTTTGGGCGGTTGGCGCCTCCGACCATTGCGGACGGACCATGCCCGCGCTGCATGTCATGGACCCAGCCAGATGCCCCGCAACCGGCCTACCTCGGACATCCGCCGCTCCGCCAGCCGGTCCGCGGCCACGACGGGCGGCACGCCCTCTTCGTCGGCGATCGCGAGGATTCCCTTCGTGGTGTCGAAGATTTGCGCCGCCTTGGCCCGGGCCCGCTCGAGGCTGAAGCCGGCGAGCTCGTCCGCGACCTGGATCACTCCGCCGGAATTGACCACGTAGTCGGGTGCGTAGACGATGCCGCGGTCGGCGAGCAGCTTCTCGATGCCGGGGTGAGCCAGCTGGTTGTTGGCGCCGCCGCAGATGATCCTGGCGTTCAGCAGGGCCAGGTTGTCGTCGTTGATCGCCGCGCCGAGCGCGCACGGCGAGAAGATGTCGATGTCGCTGGCGAGCAGGCCGTCGCGGTCCGCCGCCACCTGGACCGCGGGGTGCTTGGCCCGTACCCGGTCCACCGCGCCCGGGTTCACATCGCAGATCACCGCCCGGGCCCCGGCCTCGATGAGGTGGTCGACGAGCCGGTGACCCACCTTGCCCACGCCCTCGACGCCGACCGTGCGGCCGGTGAGGCTGCTCGTTCCCCAGGCGTGCTCGGCGGCGGCGCGCATCCCCTGGAAGACCCCGAACGCCGTCAGCACCGAGGAGTCGCCCGCGCCGCCGTTCGCGACCGTCCGGCCGGTCACGTGCTGGCACTCGCGCGCCACGATGTCCATGTCCTCGCTGTAGGTACCGACGTCGCAGGCCGTGACGTAGCGGCCGTTCAGCGACTGCACGAACCGGCCGTAGGCCCGCAGCAGGGCCTCGGACTTCAGCCGCAGCGGGTCGCCGATGATAACGGCCTTGCCGCCACCGTGATCAAGTCCGGCCAGGGCATTCTTGTAGGCCATCGCCCGGGCCAGGTTCAGCGCGTCGGCGAGCGCCGCATCCTCGCTGGGATACGGGTAGAAGCGCGTCCCGCCCAGCGACGGGCCGAGGGCGGTCGAGTAGATGGCGATGATCACGCGCAGCCCGGTCGGCGCATCGTGGCAGAACACCACCTGCTCATGCCCGGTGGGCACCGGCGGGCTGGCGCTGGCCGGGCGCGCCAGCCCGGCGTCGCCGCTGCCGTTCGGCCCGCCGGAATTGTCGAATACGTTGGTCACGACGGTGACTCCTGGCTCAGTCCGTTGTCGCCATTGACGCGGGATCTCAGGGACCAAGCGTATGCCGAAGACGTCGGGCGCGAGGACGCTGAGACCAGCTCGCTGCAATCTCATCGGGCCAGGGACTTCTGTTGAGGGGCACCGGTATGTCACGATTGATCATGCTGCCGTGCGCTGCCTTTCTGCGGGTGTATGAACCGCTATCTGCCTTTGGGCGGACAGAGCGGGCCCGCTGGGAGGCATATGCCGCATCTGCGGACAGGCCGCGCAGGGCGGACGCGCTCGAAGCCGAGCGTGACGAGGCGCTGCGCAGGATTATCGCGCTGCCGCCGATAGTTGCACCGGCACGGGAGAGTGACCACGCGTACGTGCGCTGGGCCGACGGGACAACGTACGTGTGCCCGTGGCAGACGAGGCTCCGGTCCTGGCTGGCCCTCGGCAGGCTGCGGGCCACGGCGGGGCCGCCGCTGGCCGATGCGTTCGCGCCCGGTCAGGCCGACCGGGCCGCAGAAGACTTCGCCAGGTGGGAGAGGAAGGGGATGGCGTCGCGGGTCTATATCCAGAGCAGTACCTGGTCCGTGCCGCCGACCTGGTTTGTTCCTTTCGCGCCCACCGAGCGCTGGCTCGTGCTTGGCACTCCGGGCGACCGGGACATCAGCGGGCCGGCGACCGCGTCGGCGACCCGGACGCTCATCTACGCGACGACCATGGCTCAGGCGCGGAGGCGGGTGGCCCGGGCGCTCGGCACGGTCCGGCGCGTCCCAGGCGCCGCCCAGGGGCCGTGGATCCCCGGGGAGGATCCAGATCACAGCGCACCGGCCACAGCTGACCTCATGCGGGCCAGCGTCGCGCTCGAGGAGATCGGGCGCTGGCTGGAGGAGTTCCATCCGCATTCGCTGGTGGAACTTGACTATGGGGGGTTGGTCCAGCTGCTCGACGACGACGCGCTCCGCGCGGACCAGTCAGTGGCGGAGGTTTCCGCTGCCGTCAGCGCCCTGGCGAGCAGGGAGTATGAGCTCGCAGCCGCCATGTACCAGCGGCTGCGGGCCAGGTGGCGGGATCTGGAGGCAGTCGAACTAGGAAGCTGAGGGGAGGGGGGGATGACTTTTCCGAATCTGCCCGTTGCGACGCTGCGTGTCGCTAGAATCACGCAGCGTGACTCGGATCAATGGAGCAACGAGGCGACTCGTGGAGAATCTTTTGCTCCTGGTGGTCGACTTGTCACCGCTGGTGATGGCAATATGGTCTGAGTAGACCATATGGGACATCCACGGCAGGCTCCTCAATGGAGCCAGGCACAGAAAAACGCAGGATCGCAGTACCGGTCCAGGAGGAGAGGCCGTTCACATGTCTGCACGCACACCAGAGGCCGAGCCTCTGCTGACCCCAGCAGAGGTCGCGACCATGTTCCGGGTTGACCCGAAGACCGTAACGCGGTGGGCCAAGGCCGGAAAACTGACTTCCATTCGTACACTCGGCGGGCACCGCCGGTACCGGGAGACAGAAGTTCGCGCACTGCTCGCGGGAATCCCGCAGCAGCGCTCGGAGTGACGCCTGGCCGCGGAACTGGCGATATCCCAGCCAGGGAAGATGGCGCACGGTTACGTGCGCACGGTGGCGGCCATGCAGAAAGCAGTAAACCAGGGGGGGTCGGCCCCGGCGGCGGAAGCGCCGCATCACGGGGCGTAGTCCGGGCCAGGCGCACAGGAGCGTCAGGCTGGCGGGCCGAGCCGGGGTCGATCCGGCCCCCTAGGGTAAATACCCTTTAGGACGTTATAGCGCAGTTAGCGCGCAGATCGTAGGCATGCCCGCCGTCGGCGGCGCCGAACCCCGCCCGCCTCCTGGCGTCGCGAGCGTCTCGGCCACCCCGTCGCGTCTCCCGCCGCACGCGTCGCGCGCCGAACCCTCGGTCACATTCTGTAATCGAGTGCGAACTTTTCGTAATCACTCTTCCTCGAGCGGATGCTCCGCCATACTGGTCGCTGCCACCGCCGGCGAGGGGAAACGACGGTGGCGGACAGGCATCCGCACATCGCCGCCGCACGCTGTCGCGTGCCGCGCTTGGGTGATGTGCGCAGGCCCCGGGGGCCCGCCAACTGGCGGGGGTTTGTGCCGTCGCTTCGAGGGGGGAGATCACCATGCGTGATCCTGAATTAATGGTGCGTGCGCAGCGGGCTGCGACGGAACTAGAGCGCGCCTGGGACCGCTGGCGCACCATGCACGGCCTGGACACAGAGCCGCTGCCGCCGGTCACGAGTTACGTTGGCTACTCGCTGGAGGAGCCATGGGGCCAGCCGCGCGTGGTCTTCGGCATCGCGGCCGCCGAGGCTGAGCATCTCACCGCGCTGCTCGACCGCCACGACTGCGCCGGACCCGTCTACGCCGGGATGACGTCGCCAGGAGCCCGGACGGAGCTGGACACGGGGGTCAGCGCCGCCGACACGGACCGCGGTCGCGGGCGCATTCACGTTCCCACCCAGGCGTCGGCCAAGCGCGGCCGGGACGCGCTGGCGCCCGACCCGGCTCCGGCGGAGAAGCCGATCGACCCGGCTGACCCGCTGGATATGGGTGAGCAGGGGCCGACGGCCGGGACCGATGCCGGGGCGCCGTTGGCCGAGCACGAGGGTCCGGACGATGAGGCCGCCCTGGTCGCGTTCCGGCCGCGGCACGAGCCCGGGTCGTACCAGGATGAGGCCGAGGAGCCGGCCCCGATCCCGGATGAGGCCGCCCAGGCCCCCGAGCCGGGCCGGTCCGGTGGCTGGGCCCGGCGCCTGCCGGGCGGCCATGCGCTGCCGAGGCAGAAGCGCGCGGGCGGGGCCGCCAAGGGGGCCGCCGCCAAGCAGGAGGGCAAGGACCGGGCTGGCCTGGCCGACATGGCCGCCGACCTGGCCGGCTGGGCCGCCGGCGAGCTGCCGGGTCAGGCATCGCACCGGCGCGTGCCGCGGCCGCCGAGCCGCCCGGACCGACCCGGCCTCGGCTAGCCCGCCCGCGGTCGCCGATCGCGCCCGCTCCGGCCTGGGCTAGCCCGCCTGCGGTCGCCGATCGCGCCGGACCCGGCCGGTTCTGGGGCCGCGCTGGCTAGTCCGTGCGTTCCATGATCTAGGT
This sequence comes from uncultured Actinomycetota bacterium, assembly GCA_963729365.1. Lineage (GTDB taxonomy): Bacteria > Actinomycetota > Actinomycetes > Streptosporangiales > Streptosporangiaceae > JASHPR01. The sequence continues at coordinate 6,728 of CAVSNQ010000020.1, read as the reverse complement.
CCATGAGGCGTGAAAATCGTGCGATGCTGGGGTGGCGGAGCGGCCCGGGCCGGAATCGCAGCACGGTCTCTGCTGGCACTCAGCCTGCGTTCAGCTAGGAGCGGGACGCTACCGCCTGGGGAGTACCCGTCTCCAGCACCGAAGGAGCCGTCTTCCGATGTCGGACGAATCGTCAGACAACGATCAGGCTTGGTGGATGCCGTCCGACCGGCCCGACCCGGCGGAGCGGGCAGAACCGCCGGACGTGATAGGCCGGATGCGCCCGACGCGCCCGATCGGGCCGATCGGCCTGCGCGCCCCGTCCCGTCGTCCGTACGTAATCGCCGGGGTAGCGGTGGCGGCGCTGCTCGGTGGCGCGGGCGCGGCCCTGGCCGCGACGAACTCGGCGCCCGCGGCGCCCACGCCGAGCGCCGTGGCGGCCACGCCGGCCCCGTCTCCTTCGCCCGGGTCGCCTGGTGCGGCCGGCCCCCGCTTCCGCCATTTCGGCGGCCGGTTCGGCGGGGGCGGCGACCTGTTCGGGGCGCTGCACGGCCAGTTCACCGTGGCCAAGCCGGGCGGCGGCTACCAGGTCGTCGATGTGCAGAACGGCCAGGTCACGGCCGTGAGCAGCACGTCGATCACGCTGCGGAGCGCGGACGGTTTCACGAAGAGCTATGTCGTCGCCAGCGCCACGCTCGTGGACGCGCAACGCGAAGGAATCAGCTCGGTCAAAGTCGGCAACCAGGCGTCGGTGCTGGCCACGGTCAGCGGCAGCACCGCCACGGCGACCAGCGTCAATGACCTGACGTTGTTGCAGCGCAGCCATCAGGCCTTCGGATTCGGGTCGGGAGGGTCGGGCGCCGCTAGTCCGGAGTCCGGCTGAGCCGGGCCGCCCGGTCCGGGCCCAGCCGGAAAGAGCGTTTGAGGGCTTCGTGGCCGACGGCGTTACTGGCTGCCTGATTGCTGGCGGACTGCTTCTGCGCTATCGCCGCCAGCGCCCGGTCTCGTGCTGGCGGTTACCTGCCCCCCGGGTCGTTTTGCAGATGACAGCAGGTCCCGCCGGGCCGGTCACGGCACCAGCGGGCGTACCTCGCGGGCCACGAACCGCACGAAGCCCTGTGGGTCGGGATCGTCGTCGGTCGGCTGGAGGACAACCGTGCCAGCCCCGGCGTCGGCCCACCGCCGGACGGCATCGGCTACCGCCCGTGCATCGCCGACCGCCCAGGCGCCGACCGGGTCGGCCCACTGCTGAATGGGATCCGTGCCATCAGCGCCTGCGGGACCGGCCGGGTCAAGGCCCCAGCGCTGCAGTTGCGCCGCGACCCGCCCGTCGGCCCCGGGGCCGGTTGCGGTCAGCACGTAGACAGTGACCGGGTGCGGCCCTGGGCGGCCGGCGGCCTCACGTCCTTCGGCCGCGAGCTCGCGGACGCGCCGGACGCCGTCGGGCGTCGTGCCGTCGCTGAGGATCGTCCCGTCCGCGACCTCGCCGCACAACCGCAGCGAGCGCGGCCCCCAGGCCCCCGCCACGACAGCGGGCGCGGGTTCGGGCGGCCAGGCGAGGACGACCCTATCGAGATTCACATAACGGCCCGCAGTGCTTACTTCCTCGCCGCGCAGCAGTGCCCGCAGCGCGGTGACATACTCGCGGAAAAGCGTGACCGGCGAATCGGCCAGCGCCCCGGCCTGACGCATCCACACCTGGTTGCCGTGGCCGACAGCCACCCGCACCCGGCCGGGGAACAGCCGGCACAGCGTCGCAACCTCCATCGCAGTCAGCGCGACATTTCGCAGCGGAACCGGCAGCAAGCCGACACCGACACTGAGCCGCCCGGTCCAGGCCAGGGCCGCAGCGGCGCTGGCGACGCCCCCCTCGCAAAAGCAGTCCTCCCACAGCCAGAGCTCCTCCAGCCCGGCCCGGTCCGCCGCGACCGCGATCTCCCGCAGCCGCTCGGGCGGACACTGGGGCAGGAACACCGCGCCAAGAATGGTCATCGGTCAGTCATAACACACGGGCGAGCCAGATGGCCGACCCTGCCGATCGAGCCTGCGACGCCCCACGGCCGCCCGCCAGGCTGGGCAGACCATAGCTACTGCAGCAGGTCAGCCGACGGCGATCAGGATGTGCGGGGTGTCGGCGGGGTTCAGCCACCCGAGCACGGCATCAAGCTCAGCATTGGGCAGGGCCACGCAGCCTTCGGTGTACCCCTCTGGCATGTCGTCGTGCAGGAAGATGCCGGCTCCGTTGTCCGGAGGGCGGGGCATCTTGATGTCGATGAAATGCTGGTAGGGCTGGATCTCGGTCCAGAGGGCTTCGGAATCGTCGCCGTAGGGCGGGGCGATCCCGCAGGGCACATGCTGGAAGGTGTCGTAGGCCGGGCTGCCGGGCTGCTCGTCCCACCAGTCACCACACACCAGGTGATGGTAGGGGTAGCCGGTGGCCGGGCTCATGGTCGAGTTGCCATAGACGGTCGTGCCGAACGGGAACAGGCCGGTGGGGGTCGCCCAGTCGCCGGGCACGCGCTGTGCGATGGGCAGCAGGCCACCGTAGCCCGTCTGGGCCCGGAAGGGCTGCGCGGGCTGCCCGGCAAACGACATCGGGCTCCAGCAGCCGCTGGCTCCCCTGGCCCAGGCCGTAAAGGTCGCGGCCCAGCTCGATGTTGCGGGGGCGACGACGGTGACCAGCTGCGCACCGCCTCCGGTGTCGGCGACCTGGTTCGGGTCGATGCCGTAGGTGGCCGCAGGGTACCCCGGGCACCGCGATGTGGGCGCCGGGGCCGTGGTCGGAGGGTCAGTCGCCGTCGGCGGCGGAACAGTGGCGGTCCTGACCGGCGCCGCAGCCGAAGTCGGCGGCGGCGTGATAGTGGCCGGTGGTGTCGAAGGCGCAGGTGGCGTTGCCGGCCCGCACGCTGCGCACAGGCAGGTCACCAGCAGACAGCTCACCGCGACTGCAGACTTCGGTCCCACCCTCAGAGGATGCCGCGAACTGATCTTCGATGAAAGGGTTGCAAGTCCGATTGCTTCGATAGCCCATGGACTTCACAGATCGAAGCGAAGCTTCGACGGCCCTCATGGGTGCCGTCGACTGAGGGTGACGGGAGGCCGAGGTGATCTTGTTGGCGAGACCTGCCGAAGATCGTTGGACCGCCACAGAGACTGGCCGAGCGCCAGTGATTAGCCGCGCGAGATCCGCCGTTACGTGCACCCACTGGATCAATCCTCGGCGGGCCGGCCAGCGTGCTGATCAGGATGTTCTGCGCTGTCCGCTGGACTGCCGCGGCCTGAGGATGACGTCAAGCTGGCGGAGTTGCAGGGACAGCGGCGTGGCCCGCATCATGGCATCGCGCGCGGCGCAGGTAACGCGCCCTTTCCACTGGCCCACGGCGCCGGCATTCCGCGCTAGCAGCGTGGTCGTAGCGGCGTTGCGCCACCTGCGCTGCTGGTATTCTCGCAAGGCCGCCCGCGTGTCGCGCGAGGCCGCCAGGCAGGTAGCTAGCGTGGTCGCGTCGAGGATCGCCTGACATGCGCCCTGGGCGAGGTCCGGGGTCATCGGGTGGATCGCGTCGCCGACCAGCGCCACCCGTGACCGGCCCCAGGCCCGGGCCGGCCAGCGGTCGTAGATGTCGTTCCTGATGAGCGTGGTCTCCGGGGTCGCCTCGATGATGGCGGGTATGGGATCGTGCCAGCCCCCGAAGAGGGTGCGCAGGCGCGCTCGGGTGTTACCGTCGTCCGTTCCTCCCGCCGTGGCATTCCAAAATGCCCACCAGATGATCCGTTCACCGGTGGCAGGACCCAGGCCGAAGCGCGCGCCCCGGCCCCAGGTCTCGGCACCGTCGCTGGGAAGCGCGACCGATCCCGCCGGTGTCAGCGACCGCACCGCGGTGTAGCCGCGGTAGCGAAGCGGCGCAGGCCCGAACAGCGCGGCCCGCACGGCCGAGTGCCCCCCGTCGGCGCCGACCAGGACATCAGCCTGCACCTGCCGCCCGTCCGCAAAGCGCGCGATCACCGCCTGGCCGCTGTCCTCAAAGCCGGTGCAGCGGGCACCCAGGTGGATGACCGCGGGGTCGAGCTCGGCTGCCAGCAGCTGCTGCAACTCGGCCCGGTGGACGGTCACGACCCCGGCCCCCCACCGCTTGGCCATCAGGTCATCTGGGATGGACATCAGCCAGGTTCCATCGGGCCGCCTGATGCCCTGCCTGCCAACTGTCACCGCCAGCTGCGCCACCTTGCCGGACAACCCGATCGGCTCAAAGGCCGCCATGGCGTTCGGCCACAGGCCCACCCCGGCCCCCACCTCTTCCAGCGCCGGTGCCTGCTCATAGACCTCGGCGGCCAAGCCCCGGCGGGCCAGCGCGACGGCGGCCGTCAGCCCCCCGATCCCGCCGCCGATGATGGCGATCTTCGGTTCCATGCTTGCCACCTCCTCCCTCGGGGAACCGTCCCGGCAGGCGCCCAGGACGCACCAGGATCCAGGCCCAGGTGGACTGGCCGGTGCGTGCCAGTCATCTTCCAAGACCCGGCGATCCTGGGCTTCCCATCATCCTAGGAAGGTAACGGTACAAGATCGTTACGGTCAGAGCGCTGCACCACAGCGCCGACCATGGCCTCATGGCCACCCTCAAAGATGGAGGGCCAAAGACCGGAACGGCGCACGTGAACCGCCTGACTGGACGGCGATCTTGGTGGTCACCGCGGCCGCTTGGGCCGTGCTGAACTGGGTCTTCTGTGTCGTTCAAGCCTGCCCAGCCTGGAACATACCGCCAGGTGGGCCAGTCCGGGGTGCCTCGCACGATCACGCAGCAACCCCAGCTCGGCACAGCCAGGTTGCTAGCGGGTTCCACTGGGCGCCTACCCGGGTGCTGCCGGGCCTGGCGCGATCCGGCGAGGGCGACGAGCTGTCCGGGGGCGGGTCGTGGGTGCAGGTGTACGAGCCGGTGTACGTGTGCACCGACCCCGGCAAGTACGGCCACACCCGTTGGTTCACCGGTCGTCCCTCGCGCAGCGAGCCGACCGAGGCCGATCGGGCCGCCGAGCTGGCCCGCAAGCGCCGCACCTGCAAGCCGGTCCGCGCCGCCGTAACGTTCCCGGAACGAGCCGGGCCTACGCTTGAGCATCGGATCACCGCGAGCGGAGGGTGCCCGGTGACTGGCTCTTGCGGCTTCGGCGGCCGGCGACGGCGTGGGCGCTGGCCGGCCTGACGGTGCTCCTGGCCGCCGCGCTGGTACCGCTGTCGCTCGCGGCCCGGCAGAACCCGCTGGCCACGGGCGGTGCGAACGTCGTGATCGCCCTGTCCTTCGGCGTGGTCGGACTGGTTGTCGCCCGGCACCGGCCGCGCAACCCGATCGGGTGGTTCATGCTCGCCCTCGCCCCGAGCCTCATCTTCCAGATCGACGGCGGGCTTTACAACGTGCTCAACTACCGGCTCGGTCACCGGCTCCCGCTCGCCCAGTCATCCTGCTCCTGTACCACGTCTCGGAACCCGTGCTCGGGCTGATCCCGCTGATCATCCTGCTGTTCCCCGACGGCCGGCTGCCGTCGCCCCGGTGGCGCTGGCCGGTGGGCGGATATCTCACGCTCGCCCTGGCCGACGTGATCGTGGAGGCCCAGATGTCGGTCTACGCGCTCACCCACCACCGCACCCAGGTGGACACCGTTGGCCAGCTCATTGTCAGCAACGACCACGCTTATGGGGCCTTCTTCGCGCCCGTAGGCTTTATCTTTTTGGTGTCCTGGATTGTTGCGGTCGGCTACCAGGTGGTGAGCTGGCGGCGCGCGGCCGGGGAACGGCGGCAGCAGCTCAGCTGGCTGATGGCCGGGGGCGCCGCGGCCCTCATCTCGTTCCTCGCCGCGGCCGCGGCCGGCGCCCTGCCGCACAGCGTCCGCCTGGCAGTCAGCGACATGCTCCTGGTCGGCATCGCGGCCCTGCCGGTGGGCATGGGCGTGGCGGTCCTGAAGTACCGGCTGTACGAGATCGACCGGATCATCAGCCGGACGCTGGCCTACGCGATCGTGACCGGGCTGCTGGTCGGGGTATACGCGGGGGCTGGTGCTGCTGACCACCCAGGTGTTCCGGGTCCACACGCCGGTGGCGGTGGCCGCCTCTACGCTGGCGGCCGCGGCCTTGTTCACCCCGGTGCGGCGGCGGGTGCAGCGGGTGGTAGACCGCCGATTCAACCGGGTCCGGTACGACGGGGACCGGATGGTGGAGGCGTTCGCGGCCCGGCTGAAGGATGCGGTGGACCTGGACACGGTCCGCGCGGACCTGGCCGGCGTGGTCAGCCAGGCCCTGGAGCCTGCGCACGTCACGGTCTGGACGGCGCGTGACTCACAGGTCTCGCAGCAGGGCTAGGGCTCGGCTGCCCTGGTCCCACTCGACGAACAGGTGATCGCGGGCCAGGCCCGCGATCACGTTGCAGCTGATCCCGGCCTCAGCCAGCAGTCAATCCGGCGTGCCCGTTTGCGGCTGATGACACGCTGGTTTCTTGGCTCTGCCGCGAATTTGTGGTTCCTGACGCTGCGTGAAACGTGCTGGTCAGGATGACTGTAATGTCACGATCTGAGGCGCGTGCGGCGTGTCGGCATGATCAGGCAACCAGGCTCCGGTAGGACGCGGGGGTCTGCCAAGATCCCTGTCCCGGGGCCTCATTGCCGCCTCAGTCTGTCATTGCCGCCGACGGGGCCGGGCAGATACCGAACTGGGCGATCTGCGCACCCTCAGCCCGCGCAAGACCATTACCGTCATCCGCGCCGAC
>CAVSNQ010000019.1:0-19902 GCA_963729365.1 uncultured Actinomycetota bacterium | reverse complement strand
CTCTGCCCTGCGCTCACCACCACCTTGTTCAGGCGCCTGGCCGCCACCTGGGTCAGGAACGGGAAGCCCTCTATGCTCACCCGCGGCTTCGTGGGGAAGCCCCGGTCCCCGATCTGCCTGGCCATCCAGTCCTCCGCGCAGGTCAACGCGAGCCGGTCGGCAAGGAGCAGGGCAGCAAAGAATGCCGCCAAGATGGCCGCGATGATCACACTCCAACTATGGGGCCGGCAGCGGCAGCGGCGGAAGGCATCTGAGATCCGCCGCCCGATGACTGCCCGGCCACCTCACCGGCAGCGCTGGCAGGCTCGCATAACGCCATGACCGGCGTGCTTCAGCTGGTGATCGCCACAAATCCAGCTGTCGGGCAGATCCGCTACGAGCGCGCCATCCCCATGGATCGGCCACGTTCCGTGACTACATGGCGATCTGCGGCCGTATCGTTCGGCAAGGTCGTCTCGAGCTTCGCGGGCGCCCGCACGGCGGCCAGTTGAGGATGGCTGCTGCTCGGCACTGCTCCAGGGCTGTCGTCAGGCCCTGCGGCCAGTGCGTGAACTCGCTGTCACTGTGGGGACTAACGACTCTTCCCCGGGCTCGGGCGGCAGGAGCATGTTGGTAGCGAAATTGGCGATCCCGGTGAGGGAGGGTCGCCTGGCTGAGTTCCGCCGGAGGGCACCGTGCCGCTCTCTGAGCATGAGCGGCGCCAGCTTGAGCAGATCGAGCAGGCGCTCCGCGCCGATGACCCGCGGTTTGCTGACGCCGTGGCTGCGGCCGACCCGCGGGTGCACCACAAGCGCCGGGTCATCGCGGCGGCGCTGGGGTTGGTAATCGGCGCGGGGCTGCTCGCCGGGGTCGTGACCAATGTCATCCCGATCGCAGTGGCGGGCTTTGTGGTCATGCCGCCTGCAGCCTGCGGGCGGTGACCAGCTACCGGCGCATGACCGGTCTCAGCACCGGACGCGTCCCCGCCAGGGACGGGCGCTTCTGGCAGGCAGCGGCGCGCCGCCAAGGGCCGGCGGGCTGGCAAGCGGGCGGGATCTGGGCTGATGGAGCGGCTGGAGGAGCGCTGGCGGCGTCGCCAGGAGCGCGGCCGCTGACACCGGGCTGCCCGCTGCGTCCCCCCGGCCTCGGCGCCAGCGCTCGCTGCGCTGGCGTGACCCGCCCGAAAGCGCAGCCCGGCCTGGCAGGTGATGCTGAGGTGCGACCAGGTGCTTCCTGCTGATGCGCAGCTGGCCCGGCGTGGTCACGCCGCCTGCGGCCGTTTCGTCGGCCTGGTGTCTGCGCGAGCCGGTGGCGCAGCCCGGCCGCGATCCGCGCGGAGGCAAGGTAGAGGATTCCGGTGATGACGGGCGCCGCATTCACCACCGGCAAAGAGGCAAAGCCCAGCAACCTTCCCGGGCTGGACACGGTGACCGGGATGATGTCGGCGGCCAGCAGCAAGACCCCGGCCGCGGCGGTCCGTTTCAGGCCGGGCAGGGCGATGGGCCACCAGGACGAAGGTGATGACCGCGCGGACGGGGCCGTGCTGGTTCTCGAAGGAGCGCCGCCTTTGCGGGTTCACCGCGAACCAGATGCTCACCCCGGTCATTGCCGCGGTCAGGACAAGGAAGACGCAGGTCGCCCGGCCGGGCCGGTACCAGGCCAGCCCCGCCAGCGGAACCGCCCACGCGGGAACCAGCCCGGCTGCCTTCCAGCCACCGGGGTCGGCGAAGGCGTCGCCGCGACGGTCCCGGAGCAGAAGGTCCTGCCGTACCCTTCCTCGTGACTCCCCTCAGCTCACGACACGCTGCCCGCCGCCGCCTTCGGCCGCGCGATCGGCTTGGACCCGGCCTGGAGACGGCTGCTGGCGAAGTCGATGCCGGTCCGCCTGAGGGCGGGCCTGACGCAAGGATCGCGGGCGCGCAAAGCCGTCACGCAGCGCCAGGCCGGTCGTTCCGTCCCAAGATCGACCTGCCCGGGGAGACCACCCGCGTCCTGGTTGAGCAGATCGGCGTCGTCGACGCCAAGCTGACCACCGGGCAGGCCCACGCCGCGCTGCTGCGCTACCTACACGCCGTCATCACCACCGGCCGGCGCTGGGACCCCACCATCGCCGCCGACGGCCTGCCGAGCAGACCCTCAACGCCGCCGGGCACCCGATCACCAGCAACCCAAGCTGGCGGCCCTGGCGAGCCCCACGCGGCATCGAGACGCGTGTTTGGGTTCCCGGCTCCAGGAGGTGTGATGGCCGTGGCCTCAGGTAGCTGTTCTTCGCGCCCAGTACTGCGGCGATGCCTTCGATTCGGCGAGTGCCTGCGGCGTGCCGAAGCCCGGTGCCATGGCGGCGTCGGTCCCGGCCAGTACCTCGTGGTGGTCGATGTTGAGCAGCCGCAGCCAGCTCTGCTGGCCCATCGTCAAGGCGATGAAGCAGCCCAGCTCGACGAGCTCGGGTTCGGAAAAGTGCCGGTAAAGCCGTTCCCAGAAGGCGTCGTCGGTGTCGAGCCGCCACGTGATCGCCTCGGCGTACGCCAGGGCGGCCTTCTCCGGTTCGCCGAGCCGCGCTGAGGTCTCGAAGTTGAGCAGGTCGTCATACTGCGCCTCGCTCAGGCCCTGCCCCCTGGCCTGCTCTGACCGCTGGTTGCCGCAGTACTCGCACTTGACCGAGCGCGAGACGTAGACCCGGCACAACTCCTTGATGGCGTGATCGCAGACCCCGTCGCGGAAGATCGCCTCCCACGACCTCGCGAACGCCCAGAAGCACGCCGGGACGTGCGCGCGCACGGCCGAACTCTCCGGCCGCGGGGTGCCCTCGCGGCGGCAGCGTTCCAGCTCCGCGCGCATCTGCTCATCCATCGCCTCGAGCTGCACATAGCTGATCCGCTGCTTGTGGCCCATCGCCCGCTCCCTTGCCTGCATCACCCGCGGCCCGCCCCGGCCGCCACCGGAGGACTACCTATCAGGAAACCACGGGCCCGTGCCGCCGTCGCCGGCCACCGCCGGGCTCCTGGGTCACGCAACCAGGCCTCGCCGTCACGGTCGAGCCGGGAACCCGGGCAAACCGGCCAGAAGCCGCGCGGTAGTCACCAAGGCAGCCAGCAGCACTTCTGCGTACCGAAGCCAATTCGCTTCGGACGCCCGCACATCAGCGCCGATCGCGTGGTCCGCGCTGACGGGGGCGTTCGGCCTGAGCTATCGGTTCGGCTCAGCCAATCTCTGCCTGGTGCGGCGGGGCGCAGACCGATCACGGCCATGGCCGCGGCGAGGCACATCCCACCGGCGAGTACAGGCGTCTCCGCTGCATCCCAGCCGGAGGGTGCAAGCCGCTGCCGTACCAGCCGCTCAGCCAGGTACCCGGCCACCATCGCGGCGCCCAGACCGCCCAGCGTGCGTTCCGCTGCAGTGTCCGGCCGCCGGAACAGGGCCACGGTTGCCCGTGCCTGGTGCGGCCAGCATCACCGTGGCGGATTGCGCGCTTTGGCGTCGCGCTCGGTCGACAGGCGGGCCTGGCCTAGGCGATGGACTGCACGGCCTGCCTGGTGCGGCGTGGCTGGTGCTGTCAGTCCCGCTGGTAGACCGAGACGTGGCCTGCGCTGCTGGAATCGAACGGCCGCCGGTCCCAGCCATCAAAGCGTTGGCGCAGCCGCATGCTGGCCTGCCGGGCCATCAGGTCCAGTTCGCTGGGCCAGGAGTAGCGCAGTGCCACGGGCCGCAAGTGCGTGCCGCGCCGGTCGAAGGTGATCATCTGGGTGATGATCCGCTGCTGCGCCGCATCGTGGCGGGACACTTCGAGGACGGCGGAGTCTTCGGTCACCGCCCGGGCCTGCACGCGCTGGTCCCGGTCGAACCGGGCCAGGTCGGGGACGAAGCATTCGATAACGAACACCCCGCCCGGGCCGAGCACCCGGGCGACGTTGCGGAAGCACTCCGCCTGGCGGGCCTGGCTGAGCAGGCCGAACAGCGTGTTGAACACCAGGTACACCACGCTGAACGGCCCGCTGGCCGGGACCTGAGCCATATCCCCGATGACGACCGGGATCAGCTCACCGCCCGGCTTGGCCCGCAGGCGCTCTACCATCGCCTCGGAGGCGTCGATCCCCTCCACCGCGATCCCCCGGCCGGCCAGCGGGAGCGCGACCCGACCCGTGCCGATCGCCAGCTCCAGCACCCGGCCACCTCCGGCCAGCCCGGCGAGGAACTCCACCGCGAGCGCCGGGTCCATCTCGGCGTGGTGCTCGTCATACACGCCAGCCCAGCGGTCGCCGTAGAACGCGGGATCATCAAACCCTGCCACGCCAGTAACCCAAGCAGACCGCAGGGATGGCAGCCACCCATTTCCGGGCTCCACGGCCGCGCCCCTACACCGCACCCATCTAGCCGCGATGAGGTACGTCCGAGATCCTCGAGCATCTGCAGGCCGTGGGTCCTGTCTTGCGGCAGGCCGCCTTAGGTGTCGACCAGGCCCGCCTGGTAAGCGGTGATGACGAGCTGGACCCGGTCCCTGGCGCCCAGCTTGGCCAGTAGCCGGGCCACGTGGGTCTTGGCGGTGCCCCCGGTGATGTACAGGGCGGCGGCGATCTCGGCGTTGGACATGCCCAGGCCCACCAGCCGCAGCACCTCGCGTTCTCGGTCGGTGATCCCGGTGAGCTCCCTGGGCTTGCGGTCCGCACGGGGCTGGCTGGCGAACTGCGCGATCAGGCGGCGGGTGACGCCTGGGGCGATCATGGCGTCGCCGGCCGCGACGACGCGGATCGCGGTCAGGATGTCCTCCAGCGCCATGTCCTTGACCAGGAACCCGCTCGCCCCGGCCCGCAGCGCGCCGTAGACGTAGTCGTCGTCGTCGAACGTGGTGAGCACGAGCACGCGGGCGCGCGCATCGCCGGCGGTGATCAGCTGGGTTGCCTCGATGCCGTCCATGCCTGGCATGCGGATGTCCATGACGACCACGTCGGGGCCGGTGTCCCTGGCGAGCTGCACGGCCTCGGCTCCGGTTCCGGCCTCGGCGGCCACGTCGATGTCGGGTGCCTGGTCGATCATCCTGCGCAGGCCCGCGCGGACCAGTGGCTGGTCGTCGGCCAGGATGACGCGGATGGTCATCGGGCTGGCGCGGGCACCGGCAGCCGGGCGGCGACGCGGAAGCCGCCGCCGGGACGCGGCCCGGCCGACAAGTCGCCGCCGAGCAGCGCGGCGCGCTCGCGCATGCCGGTGATCCCGTAGCCGGTCCCGGCTGCGCTGCCGCCGCGGCCGCTGTCGGTGATCTCGATCGATAGCTGCCCGTCCTGGTGGCTGATCGACACCCGGCACTGGTCCGTGCGGGCGTGGCGGACCACGTTGGTGACGGCCTCCTGGATGATGCGGAACGCCGACAGGTCGATGTCGGCCGGGAGCGGTTCCCGGCTGCCGCGCCAGTCCACGTCAACCTCGACCCGCACGCCCGCGTCCAGGGCCGTGGCGGCCAGCCGGTCGATGTCGGCCAGGCCGGGCGTCGGACCCAGCGGTGCCAGCCAGGACCCGGGCTCTGGCTCGGCACGGCGCAGCCCGGTCACCACCCGCCGCAGCCCGGACAGTGTCTCCCTGCTGGTGGTCTCGATGGTGGCCAGGGCGTCGCGGGCCTCGCCGGGACGGGCGTCGAAGACGCTGCGGCCCGAGCCTGCCTGGATCGCGATGATGCCGATGCTGTGCGCCACCATGTCGTGCAGTTCGCGGGCGATCCGCAGCCGCTCCGCCATCGTGGCCTGCGCGGCCGCCTGGGCCCGCACCAGCTCGGCCCGGGCCTGTGCCTGCCGGATTGAATGTCCGATAAGCCAGGCAATGATCGTGAAAAGGGGTACGGCGATCGTGACAAGGTGTATCGCCGACGTTCCCACGCCGCCGCCACGGAGCGGACCCAGAGAGGGCACTGTCAGAAGCGGAATCAGCAGGCCGGCGGCGGCCATAGCGGCACCAGTCACCGAGACCCTGCGGGTGCGTGTCGCCGCTATGTAGCAGATCTCAAGGCCCACTACGCAGGCGAGCACGACCAGCGTGTACGACGGCGTCGGCTGCAGCACCATGCTGGCCACCGATCCGCCAAGCAGCACGGCCAGCGCCGCGAGCGGCCAGCGGCGCAGCAGCAAGGCGGAAGCCAGCAGGGCGCAGCCAAATACCGGGAATCCCCACATGCTCATGGACGCCTCCAGCCTGCTGGTCATGCTCACGGCGATCGTAACCGCCCCGCGGTGCCGGGTCGTCTGCCCGCGGGCATAAGCCCCCGGGCTAATGCGGCACCGCGCAGATGGGCCTGCGGGCAGACGCGGCGCGGCCCCAGACTGCGGCATCTTGTCGCCATGAACGCGAGTATCGAGATCGACGGACTGCGCAAGCGGTTCGGCGCGGTACAGGCGCTGGACGGGATGACGTTCACGGTCGGTCCCGGCCAGGTGACCGGCTTCGTCGGGCCGAACGGCGCCGGCAAGTCGACCACCATGCGTGTCGTCGTCGGCCTGGACGCCCCCGACGCGGGCACCGCCACCATCGGCGGCCGCCCGTACCATGCGCTGAAGAACCCGCTGCGCCATGTCGGCACGCTGCTGGACGCCGGCGCCCTGCAGCCCAGCCGCCGAGCGCGCAACCACCTGCTGTGGCTCGCCCACTCCCAGGGCCTGACGGCCGGCCGGGTCGATGAGGTGATCACGCAGGCCGGGCTCCAGGCCGCCGCCCGTCGCAGGGCCGGCGGGTACTCCCTCGGCATGCGGCAGCGGCTCGGCATCGCCGCCGCGCTGCTCGGTGACCCCGCGGTGCTGATCTTCGACGAGCCGTTCAACGGCATGGACCCCGAGGGCATCGTCTGGATGAAGGGCTTCCTGCGAGAGCTCGCGGCGCAGGGCCGCGCGGTGCTGGTGTCCAGCCACCTGATGAGCGAACTGCAGGACACCGCCAGCCACCTGGTCATCGTCGGCCGCGGCCAGGTGATCGCCGACACCTCCGTCACTGATCTCATCGCGGCCGCCTCCAGCAACCGCATCACGCTGACCACCACCGCGCCGGCCGACGCGATGACCGTGCTCACCGGTGCCGGGGCCGAGGTCAGTGCCACCGGCTCCGGCGTGCTCACCGTTTCCAGCCTCTCTCCAGAACGAGTGGTGGCTGCTCTCACCAGCCACGCCATCCCCTTCAGCGAGGTCACCACCCACCGGGCCACCCTGGAACAGGCCTACATGGAACTCACCAGCCACAGCGTCGAGTACCGGGCGCAGGCGACGTCATGACGACGCAGACCGTGACCCCGCACCGCTCGCCGGTGGCCCCGGAGCGGGACAGCTTCTGGTACCTGGTGCACGCCGAGTGGACCAAGTTCCGCACCGTGCGCGGCTGGGTGATCGCGGTGCTGATCACGATCGTGGCGATTGCCGTCGGTGCGTTTCTCGGCGCTGACGTCAGCGGCGGGTGCGGCGGGGGCAATGGAGCCAGCAGCGGGGCCAGCGCGGCTGCCTGCCCGGCACAGCCGACCGGGCCTGGCGGTGAGCCGGTCCAGGACGTGTTCTACTTCGCGCACCAGCCGGTAGCGGGGAACGGCACGATCACCGTGCAGATGACGTCGCTGACCGGCCAATTCATCGTCGGCACAGGCAACGGCGGGTTCCAGGCGGCGCCAGGCGGCCTGCAGCCGTGGTCCAAGGCCGGGATCATCATCAAGCAGAACACCTCTCAGGGCTCGGCCTACGCGGCGATGATGGTCACCGGGTCGCACGGCGTGCGGATGCAATGGGACTACGTCAACGACACCCCCGCCCTGGCCGGCAGCGTGTCCGCGTCCTCGCCGCGCTGGCTGCGGCTGGTCCGCGACGGAGACACGATCAGCGGGTACGACTCCGCCGATGGCACGCACTGGACACTGGCCGGCACCGCGACCCTCCCGGGGCTAACCTCCACCGTGCAAGCCGGGCTGTTCGCCGCCGGCACTTCTATCGAGAGTTATCCGGCCGACTTCCGCGTGGCCGACGTGCCGGACAACTTCGGCGCCATGGCCACGGGCGTCTTCCGCCATATCGGGCTCTCCTGGCCCGCTACCGGATGGACGGGCACCAACGTAGGCGGCGCCGGCCCGAACGAGTACGGCGCGCCACTGCCCGGCACGCTCCGCCAGCGCGCCGGCACGATCACCGTAGCCGGTGGCGGCGACATCAGCCCCGCGGCCGGGAACGCGTACGCCGGAAGTGGTCAATCCCTCCAGCGGGCGCTGGCCGGGACGTTCTCCGGGCTGATCCCGCTGATCGTGGTGGCGGCGATGTTCATTACCGCCGAGTACCGGCGCGGGCTAATCCGCGTCTCGCTGACCGCCGCGCCCCGCCGCGGCCGGCTGCTGGTCGCCAAGGCTGTCGTGATCGGCGCAATCGGTTTCGTCGCCGGGCTGGTCGCCGCCGCCCTCGCGCTCGCCGTCGGCACGCCCCTGCTGCTCCGGGCCGGCCCTCTGGCCTGGCCGGTTTCGCTGCTCACCGAGGCACGGATGGTCGTCGGCACCGGGGCGCTGCTCGCCGTGGCCGCGGTGCTCGCGCTTGCGATCGGCACCATCGTGCGGCGCAGCGCGCCGGCGGTCGCCATCGTGATCGTGGTGATCGTCGTCCCGTATCTGCTCGCCTTCAACCCGCTGCCCGGCTCGCAGCCGCAAGGCAGCGGCCCGGGAGGGGGAGGAGGCTGGGAGCTGCAGATCACCCCGGCCGCCGCCTGGTCCGTACAGCAGGCGGTCCCCCAGTTCCGTCAGCTCATCGCCATCTATTCGCTCGATAACGGGTACTACCCGCTCGCGCCGTGGGCCGGGCTGGCGGTGGAATGCGCATGGGCGGCCGCCGCGCTGGCGCTGGCCTTCTTCCTGCTGCGCCGGAGAGACGCATGAGGCTCATGGCCCGGGTCGCTCCGCCGCGTTATCTGCTAGGCCAGGCCCTGCACGCCGAGTGGACCAAGTTCCGCACCGTGGCCGGCCCATCGTGGCTGCTGGCCGGGGTCGGCGCGCTGACCGTCGCCGTCGGGGTGGCGGCGGCCAGCGTGGTCCGGTGCCAGTCAGCCACGTGCGGGATCGACCCCGCCGCGGTCAGCTTTGCCGGAATCTACCCGGCCCAGGCGGTAGCAGCCGTCGCAGGCGTGCTAGCCATCGGCAACGAGTACAGCACCGGGATGATCAAGCTGTCGCTGACCGCGATGCCCCGGCGGCTGACCTGGTTCTTCGCCAAGGCTACGGTGCTCACCGCCCCGGTGCTCACCGCCTCAGCGCTGGCGGTCGCAGCCGCTGCGCTCGCCGGGCGGCTGATCTTGCCCGGCCACGGCTTCACCCCCGCGCATGGATACGCATCCCTCACCTCGGCCACCGACTTCAGAGCCACCGTCGGTGCGGTCTTGTACCTGATGCTCATCGCCCTGCTCAGCCTCGGGCTCGCAGCCGCGGTACGCGACCCCGCGGCCGCCATCGGCCTGGTGCTCGGATTGCTGTACCTGTTCCCGCTCGCCGCGAACGTCATCTCCAACCCGGCCCTCGCCCGGCACCTGCAGCAGATCGGCCCCCTGCCCGCCGGCCTGGACGCCCAGGCCACGATCGGGATGAAGGGCCTGCCCCTCACCCCATGGCAGGGCCTCGGCATCGTCGCCCTCTGGACCGCCGGCGCCCTCCTCCTCGGCGCACTCGTCCTGAAATCCCGCGATGCATGACGCCTGATATGGCATGGCAGCGTACACCAGGACTCCTGGCATAGGAGACGCTGACGCAGTGTCTCAGGTGCCCTTGACCAGCAGCGACGAGGGCCAACCGCGTGGAAGGCTGGGCGATCTGGACCGGGAGCTTGAGCAGCACGGCCACAGGTTCGTCCGCACACCCATGACCCTCGGGTCTTCGTGCGCGGCGAACGGGCCGCCCAGCGCCGCGCGCCGAACCGAATAATCTGCGCGCGCTCACGGCAGCGACTGACACGTCAGCTTGGTGCGCCGAGTCGGCAGGCTGGCTGTGTGGCCGCTCGGACTCAAACGTCACTTTCTGTGATCAGTCTGGCTCTGGCTCACGCGCGCAAACCTTTTTGGGTGCCCAGGCCGATCCGGCTCAAGATCGGCTCCCAAAATCGGACTCCCAAAATCGGACACCGCCGCTCCCAAAATCGGACAGTACAGACCTACGTAAGCCGACATGATCGCAAGTCAGAGCGCTGACATGCGATTACTTGGTCGGGGTGGCCGGATTTGAACCGGCGGCCTCTTCGTCCCGAACTGAGCGCCCAGGCTAACAAAGCCGCTGCTCGAGGACGTTGTCGCACGTCAGAGCTTCTTGGCTGGGCACGATCACAGCGTCTGACCGCAACTGGCGACGGATCGCTGCTCCCATTCCGCTCCCACCACCGAGCGCCGCGCCGCCGAGCGCAAACGAGCCCGAAGTGAGGTCGCTGATGGCCGGGAAGGCTAGCGCTCCGAGAAGCTCAGCGCGCCGCCGACGGACTGCGGGCTATTGCGTGTCAGCCAGTAGCGTTCCTGTCAAGTTCATCTGTTCGGCCCGATCCCGTGCGAAGGGGATGGTTGCCAGGGCCGAGCATGCCCGGGGCGAGCCGCGTGCTCCGTAGTGGCCAGCCGAGCCCGTTCAGCCTGATTGTGCGGGCGGAGAGTCCAGGTTCCGCAGGCCTGGCATGACCAGGGTCAGCACGGCGGCGATAGCGTTCGCGGCGGCGAAGGCGCCGATGGCCCATGAGGCGGATACGTGCGCGACGAGCAGGCCGGCGAGCAGCGGGGCCAGTATCGCCAGGGCCATGGCTGTCATGCTCACGGTGCTGGTGACACGGCCGCGCATCTCCTCCGGCGCCTGGCGGAGCACCGAGGCGAACAGGCCGGAGTTCGCGGCAGGCGCGAGCAGCACGACGACCGCGACCGGGAGTGCCACCAGCGGGGAGGGGATCACCACCGCGGCGATGGCGAACAGGACCGTCCCGGCCAGTGTCATCGTGAGGGCTATGGTGCTCGGGCGCAGGCGCCTTTGCAGCAGCGGCGCGACCGGGGCGCCGAGTACCCCGCCGGTCATGATGGCCGCCTGCACCAGGCCGATGACCGTGGCGGAGACGCCGTGCTGGCGGAGCCCGACCGTGATGGCGAAGAGCACGCCGGTGAAGGCAAAGTTGACCAGCGGTGCCCGGACCGCCACCGCACGCAGGAGCGGGATCTGCCAGACGATCCTCAGGCCCTCGGCCACCTCGTGCCACAGGGCCTTGCGGTCGGGCGCCTGCTCGGGGCGGAACCGGCCGCGGATCCGGCTCACCGTGCCGAACGAGGCCGCGTAGGAGACGGCGTCGGCGAGGAACGGGACGGCCCGGCCCAGGCCGAACAGCAGCCCGCCGAGCGCAGGCCCGGCCAGGCTGGCGGCCCAGGTCCGGCCCTCGGTGGCGGCCCATGCCTCCACGAGCTGCTGCTCTGGCACGATCGACGGCAGCGCGGCGGCGGCGGACGGGTCGAAAAGACCGCCCGCTGCTCCTTCGATGACGCTGACGACGAGCACAGCCGGCCAGGACGCGAGGTGCACGGCGATGAGGACGCCGAGGAGGGCCAGCAGGGCGGCGCGCACGGTGTCGCAGGCGATCATCGTCAGCCGCCGGTCGAACCGGTCCGCCAGGGCCCCGGCGGGTAGCTGCAGGCTGATCAGGGCGAGCTCCCGGGCCGTGCCGACCACGCCGGCGAGTACCGGCGAGTGTGTCAGGGCGAGGATGAGCAGCGGGTAGGCGATCAGGCCCATCTCACTGCCGGTGCCGGACAGAAGCTGGCCGATCCAGAGCATCCGGAAGCCGCTGTTGCGCCGCAGCGGGACCGGCCCCGGCCTGGCCGCGGTGTCCGCCAGGCCCGCCGCGGCCTGCTCGCTCATCCGGGTGTCGCCGCGTCCTCGTGACCGGCTTCGGTCTCGCCGTCTTCTGGGTACTCGATCGGATGGGACAGCAGCAGCAGCTGCACGGGGACCGAGCCGGGCGGGCGCTTGGATGGATCGGCCATCCGCTTCTGGAACAGCGGCATGAGGATCGCGGTCAGGTCGTTGCTTAGCTGCGCCAGTTCCTCGACCGTCAGATAGAAGACATACTCGCTGTCCTCGGCGGCGTCCTGCCAGCGGCGCGGATAGCTGGACCTGGTATTCAGCCATGTCCAGTACCGCTCGATCTGCCGCTGGCGGACCATGCGGAGCAGGGCGTGCTCTGCGAGCTGAGACGCCGGGTCCTCGCGGGCGGTGACGCTGAGGCCGGTCGTGGTCATGCGCCACGGCCGGGCCCGGCCCTTGCCGCCGCCCGCCTCTTCCACGACCCCGTACTTCGCCAGCTGGCGGAAGTGGAACGAGCAGGTCGTGGGGGACTCGCCGATGAGCTCGCCGGCCTCGGTAGCGGTCAGCGGCCCGTGCAGCATCAGTTTCCCGAGCAGCGCGAGGCGCACCGGGTGGGTCAGCGCCCGCAGCCTCCGGGCGTCGCTGAGGGTCGTCGGCTCGGCGAACGGCTCGCCAGGCCGGCCCTGATCATCGAGAGACATCTCTCGATAGTTTTCTATCGAGTGACTATTGTCAAGAGATACCTCTCGAAGAACGGTCGGCTGGCCTTCAGCACGCCGCACCGCCGGACCCGGCCACTGGTGGATGGCCAGCAAGGTAGAAACCTCGGTCGTGATGGGGCAGGTACTGTCAGGGCCGCGAGGAAGCGATGATCGAGGCACAAGTGGCTGGCGACAACCTGAAGATCGTGCTGACCGGCCGCGATAGCTGGCAGACTGCCACCCGGCCGCGCTAGACCCTGAACATAGCGCTCGACGATGTGGTGAGCGCCAAGGCGGGGCCGCCGTGGGAACTGGGCCTGCGCAACCGCACCAACGTCAGGGACGACAGCCGGGATTCGGGAGACCTCATCTGCGCGCGGCTGGGGCTCCGCCGCTAGTTCGATGCGTCAGAACCCTCCGGCTCGAACACCTGACGGATCTCGATCTCGCCCTCCGCGCCGTACTCGCCAGGGTAGATCCGGGAAAGCGCCTCGAACGGGGCACGCCTGGCCCATTCCACGGCCTCCTCCATCGACTTCACCTGGAGAATCCAGTAGCCCGCGGTCAGCTTCTTCGACTCGTCAAACGGCCCATTGATGACGGCGCGGCTCCCCCCGGAGAACTTGACACGCCTCCCCTTAGCGCTCGGAAGAAGCCCCGCGAGGTCGACGAGCACTCCGGCCTGCTTGAGCTCGTCGTTGTACCTGCCCATCGCGGCGAGCAGTTCCTCGCTAGGCACTGCACCCGGCTCCGGATCCCCCTTGATCATCAACATCACCCGCATGTCGTGCCTCCTCCCTGTCCGAGCCGGGTCCCGGACGATCTCGACCGAGGGCGAACCCTTGCCGGGAAGCTCTCACAACCTTCTCACAGACTGACTGGACGCCATCTCCATGCATACCAGGCAATAACCGCCGTGGTGGCAACCATTATAATTGAGAAGAATGCATAAGCCAAAGTCGGCGTTTTAGTAAATAGCGTTACGAGCTGAACAACAGCCAAAAATATGCCTGCGATGATGTTCGCCCAGCGATTTGCTCGGTACTCTAGTAGCCGAGACAGGAGAATCATGGCTATCGAAATCTCAATTAATACGCCGGCGCCCAGCAAGAAGGCCTGGGTATAATGAACGGCCGGCTTGTGATTTATGAATACGCTATAATACAATGTAGTAATATCGATGTAGGCGGCGTTGAGCATATAGAATATCCAGAGCAGCGAGAGTCTTTCTTTCGCGCCGTTATTCGTTGCTGCGATTGGCATGGCGGTCGTCATTTTGCTCTCCTCGGCTGGATTGATGAGTTATCGGGGAGGATCTCTTCGGGCCAGGCCTGGGCGCGCCGCTGAAGGCACCCACGCCGCCCAGCAGCGCAGCCACGGTGGCGATCACCCAGCCACGTCTTCTGACCAGCATCGCGATCACCGCATACGACACGGCCAGGCCCCCGAGCGCGAGAACGGTCAGCGACCCCGACAGGTACAGCTGAGCTGAGTGGCCGGCGCCAGCCAGGGTTTTCACGGGCCTTTACCCGGTGTCCGCGCGGGAACAGAATGAGCTGGTGAGGGTCGTGGCGACCCGGATCGAGCGGGACGGCACCATGCAGCGCCGCATGGTGGACACCGCCCACTGCAGCGATGGCGCCCAGTGGGAGGATCTCGCCGCCCGTGCCCTGGTGGTCCCGCCACCGTATCGCCCGGTTCCCGGCGCCCCCGTCTACCACGTCGGCCTGGATGACGGCACTGTGGTGCTGGTCGCCGAGGACGATCTCTGCGGCCTGCTGCTGGATCTGGTCACCGCCGTGCTGGCGATGGGCGAGGCGGTGTGAGCAGGCCCGCAGGTTTCGCTCATGGTTCGCAAACCCTCCTCGGCCTCTCACAGTCGTCTCACAGACTGGCGGCACGGCACCGGACGCTGACGTGCTTGCCGCTGCTGGACTTCGCCAGATAGGTCAACTTGGCGTGATCACCAGCCAACGCCAACGTGGTCACCAACGCGGCGAACTCTTCCGCCTCAACGGCCCGCGCAGTTGCCATGCGTCAGCATGGAACAGGCCGCCGACAATCAGGGCCCGACCGGCTTCCCGCCGGGCACCGCCTGCGCCGAAGGCTCCACGGTCGCCGGACCGGGCTGAATCACTGGCGCGCCGCCAGGCCACCACTGGCCACTGGCCCTGTGCGCTGGCGGATACGAGCGCGGCCCTGCCCGCCTGACGATCGCAGGTAAGCGGCCGCTGATCGGCGAGCACCGGGCGGACCAGCGATGGATGCCTCCCACGCCGCAGGCGGCTGATGCCGAACGTGAAAGGAGAAGCTCGATGTCTGAGCAAGGCATTCGCGAGCAGCTGGCCGGGTGCTGGCGGCTCGTCGGGTACGAAGTGACCGCCGCCGAGGGCGGCGAGACCGATCGCCCGCTGGGCAATAACCCGCTGGGGACCATTCTGTACACGCCCGACGGGTACATGTCCGCCCAGCTGGCCAGGCCGGGACCCTACGACCACGACGACCAGGAGCCAGACGCGTACTACATCGCGTACTCCGGTCCCTACGACGTCGACGAGCAGGCCGGGACCGTCGCCCACCAGGTACAGGTGTCGCTGATCCCGAGCTGGCTCGGCACCACCCAGATCCGACAGGTCCAGTTCCCCGAACGAGGCACGCTGGTGTTGTCCACCTCGGACCACAGCCCGCCCCGCGACGGCGTGAGGACCACGACAACGATCAGCTGGTCACGCCGGCCAGCCGACGTGCCGCTCGGTGCGCGGTCAGGCCAGCACTGGCCACCCGCACTGTTCACTGGCGGATACGAGCGCCGCCCTTCCCGCAGGACGATGGCCGGGATGCCCCGCATCACGACCTAGAGGAGAACGCCACGTCCGACCCGTTGACTGCCGCCCTGCTGGGACACGACCCTGCGGCTCTCGCCGAGGATGTTTCCCTCGCCACGCCCCTCACGTTGCCACGGATCACCGGCCGCGACGCGGTCGCCGCTGCTCTCGGGGCCTATGCGGAGGTAACCGGCGCGACCGACGCCGACCTTCGCCTCAAAGGAGAAGAGCTTGACGGGGCGTGTTCACGACCAGCGTTGACGAGCACACCGCGCAAGTGGTGGCCTTGGTAACCCACGACGCCCCCGGGCTGATCGCCACGATCGACATCTACGGCCGGCCGTGGCCGTACATGGCCTTGATCCGAGACCGGATTGCCAAGGTCGACCCGAACCTCGCAAACCCAGACCTCGGCGCCTCCCCTTACGTTCCTGAAGGGCCGGGAACGTCATGGACCGACGCTCCGGCCATCCCGCCATTCGCTGAGGACGTCACCCTCTTCTCGCCGTTTCTCACCGCCGAGCCCACGGGCAAGTCTGTTACCGAGCGCATCCTGGCTGCGGCATCGCAGTGCTACAGCGAGCCGAGGTACCGCGCTGTGCTCCAAGCCGAGGGCCAGCCGGCGTTCGCAGCGGTCCTGGACGAAGTCGCCGCAGGCCACGTGGTGCAGGTCGTCGAAATCTTCACGCTCAACGCCCAGAGCGAGGTCAGCGAGGTCCGGATCTTCTGCCGTCCGTGGCCGCTGATCGCCTATTACCGCAGATGCGCGTACGAGCTGGTCAAGGACTTCCTCGGCCCCGAGTTCTGGCAGGGCCCCGACCCGGAAGATCCCCTGCCGATCCGATGAGCTGCACCTGCATCTCGGACCGCGTGCAAGCCTTGAGGGGAAGGTTGCGCGGGTCCGGCCGTCCGGTGGCAGCCATGGCAGAGCTTCTCCGGCGCCATCGCGTCACCGGGCAAGCGGTCTGACGCCGCTCCCACGCGCCCGACGAAAAGTGGAGCATTACCGCTGGTCAGCGAGGTAGATCGGATAAGACCGGTGTCAAGACCGGCCCTGGGCTCCCAGAATCGGACATTAGGAGAGACCGGAGAGCAACGGCAGGTCACTAGGTTCCCTGTGACCTGCCGTTTTGTGGTCGGGGTGGCCGGATTTGAACCGGCGGCCTCTTCGTCCCGAAGCCAAGTCGCGGTGCCGACTGCCAGAGGTGCAGCGTGCCTGACCTGGGAACCACCGTCCGTCAGCGTCCGCTGGCGTCCACTGCTGGCGATGGCGGTAGTTACTCACTTGGTTACTCGGTCGCTCGACGAGCCTGTCTCAGGAGCGGTTGACGAGAATCGGACTCGCACTGTCAGCTTGGGAAGTCTGTGGCGCTACCCGCCTGTCACCTGCTGAATCGGTGACCTGCGAGGATCTTGATGATCTGTCCGTGAGTGACCGTGACTGTCCGCCGTGGCTCCTCCGCTCGGGCACGTAGCGGGCACGCTGAATGGTTAGGCCCGCGACGGGCACAGGCTGGCCAGGCTTTGAGCCCGTACCAGTCATAGGGCACGGTCTTACAGACCCGCTACGCCCTATCCGTCGGGTTGGCCATGCCAGCGGTGATGGGGGACGGCTTGAAGCCCTTGACGACCAGCCAGAGGCCAAGCGACAGCTCCCACAAGAAGATCGGGACGCCCGCGATCACCGTCAAGGCCGTGACCGGATGGTCGCCGCGGAAGAATGCCGCGATGGCGGAAGCGATGAACAGAGGAGCCCCGATGAGTCCCAGCACGGGAATGAGACGTGGCACCAGGCCGGACCGGTACATCAAGTAGCCCAGCAGCAGGGCGTTGATGCCGGGCATGAGCCCGGGCCCGAGCAGGAAGGTCCAGTCACGGACCGCTACCAGCGCCCTGCCCGTGGTGACGAGGGAGGCCGTGTTCGTTCCGGGTGCGCCGGCGAGATCTCGCCGCAAGGTCACGACCGCCAGGAGGCTGACCACGCCGATGACGATGATGGTGGCTTCGAGCATCCGAGAGGTGACAAAGCCGAGCGCGACCGCCTCGTTCTGCCGCCGGACCACCGGGAACAACGCCACGGCCGTGCCGATGCAGGCCAGGGCGTTGACCAGGTCGAAGAAGCAGCCCCAGAGCACGCGCGTGTCGGCACCGGCGCTGACGATGTAGTCGGGGTGGTTCAGCACCGGGGCGAGGAGGAACACAGCGGGGATCGCGGCAGCGAAGGTGATCAGGTAGAACAGGCCTGCGACGAGCGCGGTCCTTCTGGCTGAGTCCACGCGGACTTCCTCCTTCGACGGGAGTTTGGCCTTCCCGCGCGCCTCCTTGCCTATGGCGTTGAGCCGCCCTGCATCGCCTGCATGTTCGCCATCATCGCCGCCTCGGCCGTGCGCAGCTCTTCGGTGGGGCTGAACCACAAGATCTCGGTGCCGGGCTCGTTCTTCACCGGGACGTGGCCGGGCGGAATGTAGCAGGCGTCACCGGCCTCGAAAACCTCATCATGGTCGGCGTACCGAGCGGTCATCTTGCCCTTGAAGACGTAGCCCCAATGCGGGCACTGGCAGCGGTCGTCCGGAAGCCCCTTCATGAAGGGCGTCGCGTCGATGTCTTCGAGGAGCGACGTGAAGCTCACGGTGTAGCCGTCGAGGTCGTCGCGCAGATCCACCACCGGGCCAGCCTCCTGGCGTTGTGGCGCGCTGTCCCTTGAGACCTTCGGCATCTCCATCGCCTCTTTCATCTGGGTCGCGGCGCAGGCTAGACGTTAGCATTGCTGCGTTTGATTCCCCCAAGCCCGCCCCTCACGCGGGGAATGGAAGGCCGAGACCTGGAGGGCGCAATGACCGATACCAAGTGGGTCCGGTGGGCGGCGGTCGCTGGCGTCGTGTTCTTCGTGCTCATACTCGTCGCGGGACCGGTCCTGCTGGGCAGCGGCCCGACGCTCACCGACAGCGCTTCCAAGGTCTTCTCCTACTTCGTGACCCACCAATCGAGCTTGAAGGCCTCTGCCGCCCTCTGGGGCCTGGCCATGTCGGCCGCCTTGGTGTGGGCGGCCGCGCTGTTCTCGGCCCTTCGCAAAGCCGAGGGTGGACGGGCAGGCCTCGCCGTCGCTGCCCTCGGTGGCGTCATCCTGGCCACAGCCATGCAGGTGGTGGCTCTCGCCGCGCAGGCAACTGCCACTCTGCGCACCCACGAACTTGGGGCTTCGGGCGTGCGAGTGCTGTTCACGTTCGAAAAGCTCGCCAACGGCGGGATTCTCTTCGGCCTGCTGGTCGCGGTGGGCGCAGCCGGGGTCGTTTCGCTCAAGACCGGGCTCTTCGGCCGGTGGTTCGGGGCTGTCAGCGTTCTGCTAGCGGTGGCGTCGGCCGCCGGGGCCTTCTCGATCTCCTACGCCAAGCTCGAGAACCTGCAATCGATCATCCTCCCACTCGACGGCTTGTGGATCCTCGTCGTTAGCATCCTGTTGCTCGTCCAACCGAAAAAGGCGCTGGCATCCCCTGTCGAACCAGTTCGGCCGTAGGCGGCGTTGGGAGGGGTGGAGAGGTCGACGCGGGACACGGTGCCGCGTAGCGCGATGTGCGCGTGCGGGGCGAGGCGTTTTTGGGGTTCGACGGCGGCGAAGTACTGCACGTCGTAGCCGAGGAAGCGGCGCAGGTTCTGGATGAACCGGTCGAACAGCGCCGCGAAGTGCAGCGCATCGCGGGCGGCGCGCTGGTAGTCATAGGCGGCCGGGTCGGCCGGGGTGCCGTCCTCCAGCACCTTCCCGTAGCTGTCCAGGGTGAGGGTCAAAAACATCGACGGCCGGTAGGTCTTGCCGTCCGGGGACGTGTAGACCTTGCCGGTGGTACGGGGCTCGAAGGACTCCGGCCGATGCATCCGGTACCTGACCAAGTACCTCACCAAGCACATCGGCGGCTGCCACCAGGCTGACAGCGACGCCCAGCAGCGGCACGCTGACCGGCTCCTGGACGCGCTGCGGTACGAGCCGTGCTCGCCGTCGTGCGCGAACTGGCTGCGGTACGGCATCCAGCCCAAAGACGCCAGACAAGGCCAGCGGCCCGGTGCGTGCAAGGGCAAGGCCCACCGGGCCGACAACCTCGGCTACGCAGGCCGCCGGGTCCTGGTCTCCCGCAAATGGTCCGGCAAGACCCTCGCCGATCACCGCGGCGACCGCAAAGCATGGCTGCTGTCCATGCTCGGCCTGCCCGACCCCGCCGACGAAGGCCGCTACCGGTGGGAGCTGGTCACCCCGGGCGACGGAGACTTCATGACGTACGGCAGGCGGATGCTGTACGTCCTAGCCGACCGCGCCCGATGGCACGCCGCACTCACCGAAGCCAGACGAAGAGCCGAGGAAGCAACCGGTGATTTTTCGGCAACCGGGAGGGCAGCATGACCATCACTCAAGCCGTACCTCTTGGCAAGCAGCTTTACCGGGTCCCGGAGGCAATGGTTCTTCTGTCCATCAGCCGCAGTGTGATCTACGAGCAGATCAGGTCTGGCCGTCTTCACTCAGTCACGCAAGGACGGACACGACTCATCCCCGCCTCTGCAATCACTGACTACATAGCTCTTCTCAAGCACGAGGCCCAGGTCGCCTGATGAC
>CAVSNQ010000018.1:0-630431 GCA_963729365.1 uncultured Actinomycetota bacterium | reverse complement strand
ATCGAGGGGGTCAGGGGTTCAAATCCCCTCAGCTCCACGGACTGATTCTGGTGTATGACCAGGTCAGAAGCTCGTTCCTTGAGCCCCAGCCTACTTTCCTGGCTGGGGCTTTCGGCGTGGTTGGGAGGAATTTGGGAGATCATCTTCTCCCTGTCCCCTGTGCGAGTCCGGTAGATGCTGGACACCTTGGTTCCGGTTCCTGGGCGACAGTTTGCGGACGCGGTTCCGGTAGGTGGCCGACAGTAGTTCCGGTAGGTGGGCGACACTCCGTGCTGGTTCCCGGCTTTTGAGCGTCCTGTTCGCTTCGCTGCGATCACTGGTTGATCGCGGCGGAGGGAGCCGGGTGTGCTGGTGGAGCTGGGTGTCGTGGAGCAGCGGTATCGGGCGGTGCTGGAGGTCCTGGACGAGGGCGTGCCGGTGACGGCGGTCGCGCGGCGGTATGGGGTGGCGCGGCAGACGGTGCATGAGTGGCTGCGCCGGTATGCGAATGAGGGCGGGCTGGGCGCTTTGGCGGACCGGTCGCCGCGGCCGGATTCGTGCCCGCATCAGATGGCCGCGGAGGTGGAGGCACGGATCGTGGGGCTGCGGCGGGCGCATCCGTCGTGGGGGCCGTCGCGGATCCGCTGGCAGCTGGAGCAGCAGGGCGTGGACCCGCTGCCGGGCCGGTCGTCGGTGTACCGGGCGCTGGTGCGTCATGGGCTGGTGGAGGCGCGCAAGCGCAGGCGGCGCCGGGAGGATTACCGGCGGTGGGAACGCGGCCGGTCGATGGAGCTGTGGCAGATGGACGTGATGGGCCGGGTGTTCCTCACCGACGGCCAGGAAGTCAAGATCGTCACCGGCATCGATGACCATTCCCGGTTTCTGGTCTGCGCGAAGGCGGTGGTGCGGGCGACGGCCCGGCCGGTGTGCCAGGCGCTGGCGGAGGCGCTGCGCATCCACGGGGTGCCGGAGCAGATCCTGACCGATAACGGGAAGGTGTTCACCAGCCGGTTCGGTCCTGGGCCGGGCCCGGTGAAGTTCGATCAGATCTGCGCGGGTAACGGGATCCGGCACCTGCTGACCGCGCCGTACTCGCCGACCACGACCGGGAAAGTGGAGCGGCTGCACAAGACGATGCGGGCGGAGTTCTTCACCCCGAAAGACCGGGTGTTCGCGACCATCGGTGAGCTGCAGGACGCGCTGGATGCGTGGGTGGCGGAGTACAACACCGCCCGGCCGCATCAGTCGTGCGGCGGCCGCCCGCCAGCTGAGCGGTTCGCCCTGGCGGACCGGGCCGTCGCCGCTGACGGCGCCGCCATCGCACCGGCGCCCGTGGCTAAGCCGGTGCCGGGCAAGCGCCCGGCGGGGGTGTCGCGGTGGGTGAACGCGCACGGCAAGATCTCCCTGGCCGGGTTCAGCTATCACGTCGGCGCGACATATGCGGGTGAGCCGGTCGAGGTCGTCGTCGCCGGGGGGCTGGTGGATATCCTGCACGCCGGCGTGGTGGTCGCCACGCATGCGCAGCGGCTGCGGGAGGACCAGGCGGACCGCAAGCCCCGGGCGCGGGTGGCCCGCCGGGCCCGGGACGCGACCGCCGGATTGACCGTGACCCGGCTGGCCGACGGCGGCGGGGTGGTCAGCTTCGCCGGGACCCCGTACGCGTGCGGCCGCCGGTGGGCCCGCACCGCCATCGACGTCTCAATCGTCGCCGGGTCAGTGCAGCTGTCCCGCGACGGCAAGGTCATCCGGGTCCACCCGATCCGCCACGACCGCTCCCGCGAGCTCGGCGCGTTCGCCAACCCTAAAGGCCGGCCCCGCCGCAAGAACTCCGCCACCGGCAACGTCGCCTTACGATCATGTCGCCTAGGAACCGGAACTCATCTGTCGCCTAGGTACCGGTACTTGACACTTCTCCCTGTCCCCCGGTGCCGGTGACTGCTTGACAGGCCCCCATGGTGCTGCTGGCTCTGATTTTTGGCGAACTCGCTCACGAAACGGCGCCAGGAGTTCGTCGAGCAGCGGGACGGGTGAGTGGCTGTAGATGACTGCGCGGGCGCGCAGCGAATCTTCCCAGCGGGCCTGCAGGGCGTGCTTGAGGTCGTCGCGCATCCGGTCCGAGGCGTGGGTATAGAGCCCGCGCATGCCCGGCACCTCGTGGCCGAGGCGCTGCTCGGCCAGGATCTCCGGGATGCCATCCTCAGCCATCCACGTCTTGTGGCTGTGTCTGAGGCCGTGCGGCGTAAGCCCGAACTTGACTGGAAGCCAGCAGGCAAGCGGGACCTCCTCGGGGATCGGCTGGATCCCCCGGCCTCGGGGCGGGGTGAATGCGGCAGCGCCTGGCCGGGCCGACGGCCAGGTGGCCACGGGCACACCCGGCCATGCCGAGGCGTCGGCGATGACCAGCCGGGCGGGCTGGTCGGTCCCCGGGTGATACCGGCCATCGCAGGCTGGCCGGAAAACGCGGCGGGCGTAGTTGCTGCGCCGGCAGTGACCGCCATCCGGGCCGAGGAACACATAGTGCCCACTGCCGCCGTGCTGCGCGGCGCAGGCGCATCGTTGCTGAGGCTGGTCCTGGATCTGCCGGGCGAGCAGCTCGGCGAGGAAGGGCGGGAGATCGACGGGCAGGCACGGTTCCCAGTTGGGACTGCGGTAGGAGTCGTCCTTCGGCGGCAGCCGGTGAAACGTGCTCCTGATTTCGCGCAGCTGCCACTCCACGTGCAGCTCGTCCCGCTGCACGTGCTCGCGCTCCAGCCCGATCACCTCGCCCCACCGCAGCCCGGTGTAGGCGATCGTGATGATCATGGTGAAGTCATCGTCCCGGCCGGACAGCAGCACGGCCCGCTCGGCGACCAGCAACGCCTGGAGCGGCGTTACCCACACCCGCTGCGGTCCACGGTCGAGCCTGCGCCCGGTCCGGCGGCCGCGGTTCCGGGGCCTGATCGCCGGGTTGTAGGCGATCAGCGGCGGCTTGGCGGCGGCCGCGTCACCCAGGATCGTGCACAGCAGAGCCCGGGCATCCCGGGCAGTTCGCCGGGAGACGCCGGTGCGGGCCGGGATGGCGTTCTCCCAATTGGTGATGTCCTCCGTGCTGAGCGATCCGAGTTCGTTGGCGCCCCAGGCCGGGCGGATGAACCGCCGGATCAGGTACTCACGGGTTTCCACGGTGCTGACCCCGACGTCCTGCATGACCAGCCACCGGTCGATCCACTCGCTGACCGTGATCTTCCCAGCGTCCGGGTCGGTCCACCGGCCCTCTCGGATCCGGGCTTCTTGGTCGCGCCCCCAGGCGAGCGCGGCGGCCTTGGTCTCGAACCCGGACTCACTGGTCTCGACGCCACTGGGCAGCTTGTACTTCACCCGCCACGGCTGTCGCCCTCTTCCGCGCCTCTCCGCGTACGCCACGCCCGTTCTCCTCAGGTGCCGCTGCTCGCTGACCAGCGCCGACGCGTGAAAGGCTGCCGTGCGCCCACCCGCATGATCTCGGCAATGTCGTCATCGCTGAATCGCAGATGCTTGCCGACAAACGTGCATGGCACCAAGCGCGCCGACGCTTTCGTCTTGAGCCAGGATTCACGGACCCTCAGAATCTGCGCCGTCTCCGCGACCGTGTGCAGCTCACCCGTCATCTGCCATCCCGCCTCGGCTCGCCCAAGAACATTCCTGATCTCCTCGGCAACGCGGCCGATCATTTAGCTGGGTCGACGCTGCCATGGGTCAAGTTACGCCAATAAACCGCACACGTGTCAAACGACAGAAGCGCGATCATCAATGGGTTTGTGATACCCGAATGGGCCGTCATGGTCCGCTACGGTCCGCCTGAGTACAGACAGTGCCGCAAAATCCACTGAAAATAATTCTCAACCGGACCACAAGCGGACCAAATTATGGACCGGCGCGTGGTCCGGGACGGCCCGTCCGGTCCAACATCAACTGGACCGGACCAGCACAGTCGCAAACCTGGCTCAGGCGGCAGTCAGGCAATATCCGGGCTGCTGATCGGAAACTGACGGGCAAGGTTCAGGTCGGTCCGAGCATACGTGCGATGAGCGCCTGTATTCGGGTAAAGCGTTTGTCGGCGGCTTCGGTTGAAAGGCGCTGTTCAGCAGCGAGGGCCGCCATAGGGGCGCCATGGCGGCTGCCGAAAAGTGCTCGTACCAGTTTGGCGCTGTCCGCGCGGGTGCCGCTGGTAAATTCCGCAGGCCCGATCCCTGCCGCGAACGCTATCTCCAGGCATCGCCAGACATCCGTTACGTCCGTGTCCTTGGACCGGACTGTCGTTGCGAGACTCTTCAGTACCACAGCACTCAGCTCGTCGGCGAACGGCAACTCGCAGCGCAGCGTCAGCCCATTGAGCCGGCGCAGCTCCATCGAGATCGTGACGGGCGGACGCGCTAGCGCGAGTTGCAGGCCCGGAACCTCTGTGGTGAAGAGATCCTCCCCGACACGAACGTTCTCGCGGGTCCTGCTTGTATAGGTGGGAACGAGGACGTCGATGAGCGCCTCCGGATTTCGCGAATCACGCTCGTCCGTCATCCCGACGGGGATATCGGATAGTGCTCGCGCGAAACGGTTACCGGCTACCTGGAGATAGCTGATGCCCTTAAGACGGCTGACGACGCCCTTATCCCGGGCCACAATCGGCGGAATCCCAAGGTCCACGTCTCCGGTCTCACGGTAAAGACCAGCCCCCAGCTGCCACCGAGCGGCAAGCATCGTGACCATGTGGCCGCCGATGACCCGGTAATCCGCAGCCATGTCCCCGAGCGCTCCCGCCAGGTCATTTAGCGCTACATAGCCGAGATCATCGGCAATCGAGCCGGCGGCGAGTGCGAGCCTCTTCAGGGGCGTGCCAGGAGCCATTGCCGTAGCCTCCCAGCGGCCTCGAGGCGATCAGCGCCACCCAGGTCCTCAAGGTCCCAGATCTGCTGGAGAGGATCAGCCAGTGGCACGTCGCTTCCTCGGACCTGGGCCACAAGAGCCGGGTTAGGAAAAACAGACTGGTCGTCTGGCATGCGCACGATCACGTTGGCGTCATGGCTTCCTTGCGCGTCGATCAGGCGGAGGCTAGATGGGTCGATCATGTGCTTCGCGTACAGGATCACCAGGCTGGGCTTGCGCCAGGCCACAATAAGGTCCGGGCCGACATCGGCTGACACCACTATTGGGCGGCGTGGGGTGTTAACTTCGCCAGCGCGAACGGCTACCTCAACGGGAGAGTCCAAGCTGTAGCAGTACTGCTGCGAACCCCCGGGGCCCGGATACTCCGCGAGGAACCGATCGAGCAGGGCCTCCCGCTGAGGCTTCCAGCGGCCGCGTCCGGTCCTCTCGACGAGCTTAAGGTCGTGCAGGTGCCGCAGTATCTGGGAGACCCTGGGCTGCGAGACACCAGCCTGAGCCGCGAGCGCCGTCGCCGCGGGCTCGTCCTCACCGTCACCGAAAGCTATGAGGGCACGGATGACCGCGAAGCTGCCAGATCCACGCGGCAGGGATCTCCGCCTAGGCGCAGGCGCAGTGGCCGTTCGTCGCTGGCGAAGCAAGAGGCCCGGCGCTCGCAGGTCGAAGTTTCCTTGTTCGTCTGCCCAAGACCAGTCGCCGCTGGTGAGGATCGCACCGAGCGGTTGAGAGATGAACGGAGCCACCATCAGCGGGCGACCTCGGCCGGCCAGCTCGTGCCGCGACCGCTCGAGCCGTTCCACCTCGTGCGGATAGGGCGCCCGCCGTTTGACCTGCACTGCGAACCGCACCCGGTGGCCGTCCGCGGCCACGTCAAGGATCGCGTCGACGCCCGAATCCACCTCGTCCGTGGCAGCGTGGTCCTCAACCTCCAGACCGGACTCCCGCAGCCATCGCACAGCTTCCATAAGCATAACTATAATATAAGCACAGTGATAATAGGCTGAACAAGGCTTATGATCGTCGGCTCGCCAGCAGCCTTCTCGCCGACAGTACGAACCACGCTCCACCAACCGAGCTCCATACCACCTGCAGTAGCCGACACGGCGGCACGAATCGGCGCCCCGGCCTCCGCAGCCCTGACGCACTTCAACGCGGCGTAGAGCGTGCGCCCGGCTGTGGTCACTAGGGACAAGGCTGCCGGGGCACCGGCTTATGGGTATGCGTGAAGTTTCGGGCCGTTTCGATCATGCTTCTGTACTCCACCGCCCTCATGCGCGCGTCTGTTAGTTAAACATGTACTACGAACCTTGAGGCAGTGATGCTTCGGCGTGCAGATGCGGAAGCTGTCTCGGCGTCAATCGAGAGCGCGTGATTGGAGGCAGCATCCACGCTACTTGATTCTCACGTTGTGACTGCTGTTGCACTTGTGTCAGTTGATCGATCTTGGGGGGCTACATGTCTGCGCTTGATGAAGAAACGTGTAAACAGGAGACTAGAGATTCAGATCTCCCTCCGTCGTTCCATAGCGATAAGCCGAGCCTTCCCAGGAAGGACATACCTCGGGCCGCCCGTTTACTCTGGGTATCTCCGCTCCTTGTCGCGCTCATGGCAGCCGTAGGCGGTTTATTTCTACTCCGCTCACATACCGTAAGTTGGCTGGCGCCAGCCTTACTTATATCTAGCGCCCTCTTCCTCATGTTCGGATCCGCAGTCCGATTTGGGGCAATAAGGGAAGACGGCCTTAGGGCAGAGGAGACTGATAGCTGTTCTGATGACTGCCGAGATCTTTATTGGGCTCTAAGTGCAGTCAAGGATCGCACTCTTAAAGGGCTGGCGTGGGTTAACTTTGAGCAACTCAGGACCTTTACAGTCATTGCTCAGCGGCAAGCACGGATGTCTTATTATGCCAGTATCACGGCAGCGGCAGTAGCTTTTCTGGTACTTACATCGGGTGCAGCTGTGGCCATTGGATTGCCGACTACCACAGCCAAGATTACCGCAGGAACTTTAGCCACTGCCGGGACTGTCCTGTCTGGTTTCCTCGCAAAGACGTTCCTAACCGCATCTCAAATGGCATCACGCCAAATGAGCTACTACTATGGGCAGCCATTGGTGCACTGCTATCTCCTGCATGCAGAGTGGCTAGCATCCGAAGCAGGCGAGCGTTTCGGGGATGAAGCGGGGCTTCATCTGTTGCACGAAGTGATTGACGCCTCTATTAAAGCCAGCGTGCATGCTCAGGATCATCTGCTGAGCATACAAGACATTAATGCGAAGAGGGCTTCGCGAGGTTGAAACAATTTGATCAGCGCCTACCTATCGCACGTCAGCGATCAGCAGCGGCTCGGACATGTCAGTTGCGCCGCAGCGGTGCATGATGCTGGGCGGCACTCCTGGGAGGAAACTCGCTGAATTTAGCCGCTCGGCCGCAGGAGAGTCATGGCCGTAGGGTGTTCGCCGAGTGATGTCGCAAGGCGGCCAAGGGTCGCGGGAACGGCTGTGAACGGTGGCGTTCGCGGCGAGTTCGGACACGCAGAGGATGGCATGGGCGGCCGCCGTCTTCGCTTCCCGGCGTGTCTCGCAGATCCCGCCCGGTGGGGTGGCTAACGATCCTTAATCGTGGGGGTTACAGAAGGGTGTGAGGTCCAGGCGGGTGCTGGCCAGGAACCCCTCGAGCAAGCCGGGCCGGTACTGCATCCGCTTGAGCCGGGTCTTCACCAGGGCGGTCAGCTGGCTGATGTTGCGCTTGGCCAGGTTGGCCAGCGATCTTTTCAGGTGCGACCAGACCAGCTCGACCGGGTTGAGCTCGTGGGCATACGGCGGCAGCCGGAACACAGTCAGCCAGTCCCGGGCCGCAATCAGGTCGGCCATCGCTGCACTGATGTGGGTATTGAGGTTGTCCCAGACCAGGACGAGCGGGCCGCCGAGCTGCTGGTGGGCGGCGTCCAGCAGCCCGGCGTAGCCGGCCTCGGTGAAGCCCTTGCGCTTGTCCGTGCCGCGGCGGCGGTGCACCCGGTAGATCAGCCGGGGCCGGCACCCGGGCTTGACGGCGATCAGCGCCGCCAGGGACATCCGGGTATTGTGCGCGCCGGTCACCGTCACCACCGGTGTGCACCCGCGCCGTCCCCAGGTTCTGCCCTTGGGCGGACGTAAGCCCTGGCCTGATTCATCCTCGAAACAGATCCAGGCGCCCAGGTCCGCCGCGGTCCTTTTACCACCGGCCAGGCCTCCTGCCGCCACGCGGCGATCGTCGCTTCATCCCGCTCAGCCGCCCGGCGGGCCGGGACCTGCACGCTCCACCCGATCCGGTGCAGCAGCAGGTCCACCCCGGCCAGGGTGTAACCCACGCCGAACCGGGCGGCGATCACCTCCGCGATCCGCGCCAGCGTCCAGCACTGATCCTCATCCCACCCCGACACCGCCGGGCCGGCATCCAGCACCGTCTCCAGCTCACGCAGCTGCGCGGGGGTCAGCTTGCACTTCGCCCCGCCGGCTCCCCGAGACGCAAGCGCTGCCCGGCCGCCCGCCACCAGGGCCCGCCGCCACCGGTTCGCCGACATCCGCGACACCCGGAACCGCCGGGCCACCTCCTGGTCACTGACACCGTCCTCGATCAGCCCTGCCGCCGCTAACCGCACCTGCTCACGCCGGGCCCGCTCAGCCGCGTCCAGCCCACCACCATCGGGATACCTCATGCCTCTGAGATACCCCAGGGCGCGCCAGCCGTCAGCAGAGCCCGTAACCCCAGCCATTAAAGATCGTTAGCGTGGCCAAGTGAGTGCCGTTGCCGAGGCGAGGTATACGTGGCATGAGAGGCCCGTTCCGCCTCGTCTGTATGTAACTCAGGTGTACGGGTACCTGCTGTGTCCTCGGACGGGCCGGGTGCTCGTCCAAGATGACGATGGCGTCTTTAACCTGCCTGGAGGGACGCCGGAGCCAGAGGACGTCAGCATGACGGCAACCCTGACCAGGGAGGCATTCGAGGAGAATCAGGTCAGGATCGGCGCTAGCGCATACCTGGGGTATCAAGAGGTCAGACGTCCTGGCCGTAGCCCTTATGCGCAGGTACGGATGGCCGGCGTGATCGAAGAGTTCGCGCCACGGGCGCCGGATCCGGATGGCGGGCGTATCTACCGGCGGTTGATGACGTCGCTGACAGCGGCCTCGGGCATTCTGGGGTGGGGTGAGTCTGGTCTCGCACAAGCAAAGACGGCCGCTCGCGTGGCACGGCAGGAGTGGGCACTGCCGGTAGATCGACCCGCTCCCGCTGGCTACCTGGACTGAGCGGTGGCGATTACCCAGGAGGCGAGGGTGGTCGCGGGCCTCAGGCTAGTCGCGAGGCTGCTGGAGAGTCATAGTCGCTGAGGGCTCGCCGAGTGCTCTGGCAAGACGGCCGAGAGTCCAGCCCCGGCAAGGAGCGTGGAACTGCCGTTCCAGCCGGGCCACGGTCGTAAGACTAATCCCGGCTTGATCAGCCAGATCCTCTTGTGACAGGCCGCGCTGGTGACGTAACTGCCGTAGCCGGTGACCGTCGAGTAGGAAGGTGTGTGGCGGGACTGGCCGACTGCCCTTGGTGGCAGGCTCCGGCGTGTTGGCGGTCTGGCTGAGGCTCACCAGCACTCCATCTCGAACCAGATCGTCCACCCGATCTGGTCATTCCCATCGCGCCCCCAGGCGCGGGCCAATTGGTCGACGATGAGCAAGCCGCGGCCGTTGCGTTCATCCGTTTGTGCTGGCTGAGCCCAGGGGCCGCCCTGGTCGGAAACTTGCACCCGTAAACAGCTGCCATGCAGGTGGACACGGACAGAGAAATGGCCGTCAGGCTCGCGGGATCGGCTGTGAACGGTGGCGTTGGTGACCAGCTCGGACAAGCACAGGATGGAGTCATCGGTGGCCGGGCGGCCGTCAAGTATCGCGGACAGGAACTGGCGCGCCTCCCGCACTTGCGCGGGAACGGCGGGAAAGACGCGCGACCACGCGAGCAACGGTGCGTTAGCTGTCTCGCGCATGCTTTCTCCCGGTCCCTGGTGACTCAGTGCCTAGAGCGATTTCTGGTAGTCATCCTTGTGAGGTGGTTTTAGGATCGCTAGCCAAGACGGGCTGTCGTCAGGACGTGTCCGAACGTCACCAATGGCGTCCGGGCCGTCCGGGAAGCGAGGCTGTGGTGCCGCTGGTACGCGAACTGGACCCGAGCGCGGGACCGTTACAGTTCTTCGGCGCCGAGCTGCGCCGGGCCCGGGCCGCCGCCGGGCTGAGCCAGGATCAGCTAGGGCAGCGGCTGGGCTACTCGGGCGCCCAGGTCGGCAAGGTCGAAATGGGCGAGCGGGCACCATCGCAAGACTTCGCCCAAGGCTGCGACCAAGCATTCGCTGAATCGGGTGGACTGTTCGGGCGGATCTATGAACTGGCCCGGCGCTGGGACGGTGGCTATCCCTCCTGGTTCGCCGAATGGATCGACTCCGAACGGCGCGCGACGTCGCTGTGCTCGTGGGAGCCCCTCATCATGCCGGGTTTGCTCCAGACCGCTGACTACTCCAGGGCGATCCTTGCCGCGGATCCGGAGACGGCTGAAGACCAGCTGGACGAGTTGGTAGCTGCTCGACTGGAGCGACAGACGATCTTCGATCGAGCAGAGCCACCGACCCTGTGGGCCGTGCTGGACGAGGCCGTGCTGCACCGGCTTATCGGAACGCGCAAGATCATGTATGACCAGCTACTGCACCTGGCCGATACCTCATGCCGCAGCAACATCACGGTTCAGATCGTGCCCGCCGAAATAGGCGCGCACTCCGGCCTTCTGGGCGGCTTCGCCATCGCCAGCTTCGGTAACGCAGCAGGTACCGTGTACATGGAGTCGCCCGACCAGGGGCAGACCACCAAGGTGTCGTGCGTGGTCGTGAGGCTTTCGCGCACCTTCGACACGTTGAGAGCTGACGCGCTACCCCGTGGAGCCTCACGAGACCTGATCGGGAAGGTAGCTGAGGAGCGATGGGCAACAACATAGACAACGCCATTTGGCGCAAGAGCAGTTACAGCGGCAGCAATGGTGGCAACTGCGTCGAGATCGCTGACAACCTGCCTGGGACGGTCGCCGTGCGGGATTCCAAGGACTCTGGCGGACCAGCGCTAGCGTTCACGCCGGATGACTGGCGGGCATTCACAGTTGCGATCAAGACGGGCGAGTTCAACCTGGCCTGAGGCACAGCCACTGTCCCAGCTGGGCGCCGTCCGCGCAGACACTATCCTCTAGGCCCCAGGGCACGCCGCCATCCATCTCGGGGCAGCCCGGGCGGTTGCCGTGATGGATGCGCTGACATTGACCAGGGTCAGCGGGTGGGGCAGCGCGGGCGCGGTGACCTAGGGCTGCGTGAGGCGCGGGGACCTGGCCGTGCTGGCGTTCCTAGGACTGGCACCGCTGAATCCCGCGGCGGTGAGCCTGGCGGGGAGGGGAATTCGAGGTGCACTCGCTCCCCTGGCGTGTCGGCCCGGGCACGTGCCGTCGGTGTCCAAGTGGCATAGGCGGCTCGGGCTGCATGTAGGCGTTCGGCCGCGCGACGAGCGCTGGCTAATTGGGCGACCCGCTGCTGAACATCACGCAATTCGGCGACGGCCTCGGCGAGCGCTGCAAGCCGGGTGACCAAGGTCACCACCGCCAGCGTGCTGCCGCCGCTGGCAGTGCCGGATGCAGCTAGCAGGCGTGCGGCCTGGCGCAGGCGGTTCCCTGCTGGCGTCGAGCCGGGAATCCGGCCGTACGGGGCGCGGGCGGCACGGTCGTAGCTGTCGGCGGCCTGGCTGAGTATCCGGCTGCCGAGAGCGGCAGCGACGGCGTGTATCGTGTCCGCGGCGGCCCATGCGGCGTCGGCCGCAGCGGCTGGGCTTGTGGCGGCGTGGGAGCGGATCTGCGCGGACGCGTCAGCTGCTGTCCGGGCGGCGAGTTCCCACAACGCGTCCCGTTCCTGCGCTGTGAACTTCTCGTGGAGTGTGACGCGGGCAGGTTCCCAGCGGTGGCGCAGCTTGGGCAGGGTCAGATCGGCAGCAAGCTTCCCGCCGCCGAACCACACCGGGCCGCCGTCCTGGGCGGCGTCACCGAGCAGCGCGACGGCGTATCCGGTGACCTCGGTGGGATTACGCGCGCTCAGCCGCTTGCGGACCAGCACCCCGGCGCTGTCGAGGCGGGCGAAGAACTCCTGCTCGCTGGATGCTCCAGCTGCGGCGGTGCTGACCGCACGCCTGAGCGTGACCCGCGGTGCTTCCCGCCATCCGCGGCGCCTGGCCTTCTCGTTCTCCGCGCGGGTCGGACGGCGGGCCGCGGTCCGGTCACCGGGAGCCGTGCGCCGGAGCCCGTACCGTTCCTCGGCAGCCCTGCACGGCTCGCGGACCCGGTAGCGCTCGTTCGACAGCCGGGGCCTGCCGCCGTCCTGGCGGGCCAGCAACGTGACGATGTGGATGTGATCAGCGCCGTGGCGAACGGCGATCCAGCGGACGGCGTCGTCGTCCTGGCCGTAGGGCGCGAGCTCGGTGCGGTGCATGACGTCCGCGGCGACCTGCGCCCACTCGTCGTCGGACAGCGTGTTGTCTTCTGGGGCGGCGCGGACCGCGCAGTGCCAGACGGGGCGGTCGAAGCCGCGCGGCCCGAGTGCCGCGTGCGGCTGCTGGAGCAGGCCGCAGAGCTTTCGGAAGTCCCGCTCGCCGTCGGGGCGCAACGGGGGTTCGAGTTCGGCTGGGTGCCGCCAACCGGCTACCAGGTGTGGGTCGGTGTGTTCTTCGCGGCGTCCGGGGCCGAACAGGTAGTAGATCAGCCCGGCGACTCGCTGGCCGCGCGGATCGCTGATCTTCGCGATCACCGGAGCCTGCGGCGGATCTCCTCCGCCGCCGCATCCAGCCGTTCCGCCCGGCGCTGGCAGGCCGCCACGTAGGGGAGCAGGCCCCCGGAACACTGGCCGGTGGCGTTCAGTTTCGCTACTGCCTGGTTCAGGTTCACCCCGATTCGCCGCACCGGCCCGGCTGCCCGAATGAACTCGCCCAGTGCCTCGCGGAACGGGTTATCAGCGGGGCAGGTTACGCCGCGGGCGACTGACAGCGCCGCCTCCGCCGCGTAGGCGCCTCTGGCCAGTCCTGCCCGTGCGGCCGCCGCGTTCAGATCGTCGAACTCCTCATTGGTGAGGGAGAACTCCACCCGTCGGCACCGCTTAGCCGACTGACGTGACCGCCGGCCGAGCGGCCCCCCGCCTGGACGTGCCCCGTTGTTATGCGCCGTCATTCCCCGCGTCTCCTGCTATCGCTGAATGCCTTTTCAGCCCAGCGAGTTCACTACAATCACCGTCGCGGCCCTTAACCCAAGTTCGGTATATCAGCAACGGTAACGACTGGATCGCGCCCGATCCAGAGCTATCCCGGGTTTAAGCATATCTTGCTCCGCTTTCCTTTGCGGAAGTCATAAACCCCGGGCAGATCGCACTTCGTTGATGCTATTGGATATTCGATGCAGACTGCCGACACAATGCGGCCCGAGGAAGCACACTTATCTCAAGGCACATATGCAAGCTTCGGAGAAGAAGCCGCACCTCATGCCGTAAGCACGTGTCGACTCTGAGGACTCACTGCGTGGCGAGCGCAACAGGCCGGGTTCAGCGCCGGAGCTCCTCGGGGGACTTCGGGAGCCTAAGGTGGCGGTCGCAGTCAGCCATCTGCTGCATAAGGGCGAACGCGTCGCGCGCGCCGATGTCGCCGTTAGTGACGGCCATGCTCATGATGTCGATAGTCTCGCGCGTGGTGATGCTCTGGAACTTCGCGTAACGAAGAGCTTCCCCGTCGTCTGAGATCCACCATGACCCGGCGAACTCGGCCCAGTTCTTGATCACGTAGCAGGTTTGCGCTTCGCCGAGGTGCTTTAACGGATGGTCGTCGGTGCCGCCGAAGACTGCCCGCCGGATTTGGTTGATCTTCCGTATGTCGGTTTCGCTGGTGATCTCGATTGGCTCATCCAGCCAGCCTTCTGCCGGGAGCCCGAGGAGGGCGGCCAGTTTGCTGGCGGACCTGCTCGCCTCATAGGCCACGGCCTCCGTCCACCTGCCACGCCCGCCCACCACCGACGTGAGCAGGTCCAGGCGGTTCACGGCGGCGAAGTTGCACAGGACCGTGTTGTCGGGGAACAGGTACTCAGTCATGAGACCCCGGCCGCCCCATGTTGGGACTCGAGCGCCTGCCTGAGCTCATCGACGTCAACACCGAGGAGACTGGCGTACGGGCGCAGCGTGGTCGCGCCGGTTTCGTAGGCCGCGTAGGCATCCCGCACGAGCAGTCCTGGCAGACGGGGCGTGTTAGCAAGGGCCACCCGCCGGGCTAGCTCTTCGCCCCGTCCGGCGATCGTCGCGGCCTTGGCCGCGGACACGGACCGGTACCGGTCGCACGTTCCCGAATCGATGAGCCGAAGATCTTTCAGCCGGAACGCCAGGGCCGACGGCGTCACCTTGAGGTCGCACGCCAGCCCGGCGAACCCTTGCTCCGACAGCCCATCCCGCCCAACTGCCTCGCGCAGGGCGTCCTCCGGCATCAGCAACGCCGACGCAAAGCTGTTGGCTCGCATCTCGCTGGGGTCCTTCGCCTGCGCCTTGTCGTAGATGTCACGGTCGAGATGGACGCCCTGGTCATCGCCCGCGAGCAGATGGCCCAGCTCGTGCGCGAGGGTGAACCGCTGCCGCGCCGGGGTCTGAGACGTTCCCAGCACGACCAGCTTGGCATCCTCGGAGGAGGCTGCCAGCCCGTCGAAACCGGCGTCAAGCGCGACGACGGCGACATCGGCACCGAAGACATCTTCAACCACGCTGGGAAGGTCCGTGTCACCAACCGACCGGCCTGCCTCGGTCACAAGAGACAGCGCCCACCGTGCCAGCGCGCGGCCTTGCTCAGCATAGGTGCCGCTCACGGCCGCCAGTGGCACCGGCCGCCACGGCTGTGGCCAGCCAAGCGAGGCGAGGTCGCCGCGTATCGTGCTGTACCGCTTGGCTGCCTCCAGCGCGGTGCGCGCATCGCCGCTGGTCGTCCTGGCGGCGACCGCCAGGGGCGGCTCCTCCCCCGTGACCAGCCAGTCAACCGTGACCTTGCACCGGTCCGCGATGCGCGCCAGATCGAGCGATGAAAAGCGGCGGGTGCCGCTCAGGGATTTCGATAGCTTGGAGTCATCGAGCCCGATCTCCCCCGCGAAGGCACGACGGCTCAGGCCTGAGTCTTCGATCAGGCTCAGCACGCGGCCAGGTATGCCCTGCATGCGCGCAAGGCTAACAGAAGATTTGCGAAAATCGCAAAACTGGCCCATGATGGGCAGGCACTGCTGCGAAGTGAAGCGCTGCGAGGGGATGGTTCGGTTGACAATCACCGCGGAAGATCGTTCCGCTGACCGGGCCGGCGAGCCTTCCCAGGTGTTCGTGCCTCCCCTGCCAGAGCGCGGCCAGATCGTCAACGTCCGCGGCGCCA
Organism: uncultured Actinomycetota bacterium; assembly: GCA_963729365.1. GTDB lineage: Bacteria > Actinomycetota > Actinomycetes > Streptosporangiales > Streptosporangiaceae > JASHPR01. Next base: position 615,083 of record CAVSNQ010000018.1, on the reverse strand, counting down.
CGTGGGCCGTCGCCGACGTGCGCCCGCAGGGACTTCCCCGCAGCCCGGCCGACGAAGGCGAGCCCGGCCTCACTCACGTGGTGGACCTTCAGTCTCTCGAAGAGGACCGGCTGGGCGAGGAACTCGCGGTTGTATGGGAGCTGGAGGTTGGGAACACCGTCGCTCCCGACCAGGGCCTGCCGGAGACGATCAGCCCGGATGGCTTCGACCAGCCGAACACGCTCGCCGCCTTCGTGGACGCCGTGCGTTGGGGCGCGGTCACCTCGGCGGACGGCAGCACCTTCCAGGCACCGTTCCGCAGCGGCGCGAACGTCGAGGCCTACCAGCTCGAGCCGCTGCGGCGCGCGCTGCAGTCCGCCCGGACCAACCTGCTTCTCGCTGACGACGTGGGCCTCGGCAAGACCATCGAGGCGGGCCTGGTCCTCCAGGAGCTGCTGCTACGCCACCGCGCCCGGTCGGTGATCATCGTCTGCCCGCCCAGCCTGTCGCTGAAGTGGCAGGACGAGATGCGGGAGAAGTTCGGCCTGGAATTCGAGATCGTCAACAGCGAGCTCATGGCCCGCGTGCGGCGCAGCCACGGACTCAATGCCAACCCGTTCCGGCTGTTCCCGCGCGTGATCGTGTCCATGGCGTGGCTGCCGTCGCTGCGTGCCCAGCGGCTGCTGCGGGACGTGTTCGCCGACGTCCGGGACACGGGCACGGCGCGGCGGTACGCCTTCGACATCCTCATCGTGGACGAGGCGCACCACGTCGCGCCCGCGAGCCCGACCGGTGTCTCCGGGTTCCGAGGCTACGCGGTGGACAGCAACCGCACGATCGCGACGCGAGCGCTGGCCGAGAAATGCGAGCACCGGCTGTTCCTGTCCGCCACTCCCCACAACGGCTACTCGGAGTCGTTCACCGCGCTGATGGAGATGATCGACGGGCGCAGGTTCAAGCGCGGCGCCAGCCTGGACGAGCGGGCGCTGCGCGACATCGCGGTCCGCCGCCTCAAGGCGGACCTGCGAGAGGCGAAGGGCTTCCAGCCGCGGGAGCTCAAGACGCTGGCCTTCACCCCGGACCCGGACGAGGTGGAGAAGTTCGCGCTGCTCGACCGCATCCTGGCCGAGAGCGCACGGCGCAACCGGCGGGACGGGTCCGGTGGCATCGTCGCGATGTTGCTGAAGAAGCGCTTCCTGTCCAGCCCGTGGTCGTTCGCCCTAACCCTGCGGCGGTACACCGAGGCCGACCCGGGCCGCGGCCTCGCCGTCGACGACGAGGAGCAGTACTACCAGGAGGTGCTGGGCAGCGGTCAGTCCGACGAGGAGGAGGGCGACGCCGAACACCCGGAGTTCACCACGCTGCGGCACAGCAAGCGCTCCGACCCGCTCTCGGCCGCGACCAGCGAGAACATCGCGTCCCTGATCGCCTGGGGCCAGAAATACGAGAACCAGCCGGACGCGCGGCTGACGGAGCTGCTCGAGTTCCTGGATGCCGTCTGCCGGCCGGACGGCACCTGGAGCAACGAGCGGGTCGTGGTCTTCACCGAGTACGCGGCCACGCTGGACTGGATCGTGCGCGTCCTGTCCCAGCACGGCTACCGGGACGGAACGGAACTGGCGGTGATCCAGGGCTCGACACCCACCGAGGACCGCGAGGACATCCGCGCGAAGTTCACCGCCCCGCCGGACAAGCAGCCGGTGCGGGTCCTGGTCGCCACCGACTCCGCCGGTGAGGGCATCGACCTGCAGGACCACTGCCACCGCCTGGTCAACTTCGACATCCCGTTCAACCCCTCCCGCCTGGAGCAGCGGATCGGCCGGATAGACCGTTACGGCCAGGAGCGCACCCCGGAGATCTACCAGCTCTCCCCGGCCGGGAACGGCTCGGCGTACGCCCGCGACCTGAAGTTCCTGCTCGAGAAGGTCAGACAGAAAATCGGCACGATAGCCGCCGACCTCGGCTCCGCCAACGAGGTCATCGACGTCGAAATCCAGGATCATTTCACCCCGGGCGGAACTGGCCGCAAGGTCCGGCTGTCCGCACGCGACGACGGCAACGTGATCATCAACCGTGCGCTCGCAGGTGGCATGGAGCTGAACCGGGCCCTCACCGAACTGTCCCGCACTTACGGCGAGCGCAAGGCCGAGATGCACCTCACCCCGGCGAACGCACTGCGTGTCGTGGATGCCGCCCTGGAGCTGACAGGGCAGCCGCCGCTGCACGCGGTCGAGGGGCACGACCCCGCGGAGGTCTTCGAGGTCCTGGCGCTCGACTCGGCGTGGCAGTCCGCGCTGCGCGGGCTGGAGACCCGGCTAAACCCCGGAGTGCTCCGGCCGGTCACGTTCGACGAGCAGGTGGCGAGGACCAGGGACGATGTGGAAGAGAGCATCGATGATCTCGTCTACATCCACCTCGGGCACGCGCTCCTGCAGCGGTCCGCCCGCATCCTGCGCAGCGCGCTGTTCAACGTGGACTCGCCGGTGCACCGGGTGACCGCGGTCATGGTCGGGGATCTGCCGCAGTCGTGCGTCGCCGCTGTGTCCCGGCTGGTCCTGGTCGGGCTTGGCGGCTTGCGGCTGCACGAGGAGGTGTTCCTCACCGGCATCCGGATCCGCGGCCAGGCGATGTCCGAGGCGAAGGCCGAGGAGGTGCTCGACAGGGCGCTCGACGCGCAGGACCTCGTCCTGGCCGACGCGGAGGTCCGGCGCGAGCTCGCGGACCTGTGGAACGGCGACGGCGCGCCGCTGCGTACCCGCCTGCTGACCGCGATGGAGCAGAAGGCCAAAACCCGTCAGGACAAGGTGATCGACGCACTGCACAAACGGCGAGACACCGACGTCGCCCGGGCGCGGGAGATCTTCGCCGCGTTCCGCGTCAACCTTCAGGAGTCGCGCGACCGGCTGGACCGCGAGATCCGCAGCGAGGAGGAGAAACTCTTCCCCGACGACCAGCAACGGCAGCGGCGGCGCGACCTCGCCTCGATGATCGACCGGCTGGACAGCCTGGACGACGAGGAGCAGCGCGAGATCGCCGCCATCGGCGCCCGCTACGCCGACATCAGGCCGCACGTGACCGCGGCGGCCGTCGTGTTCGCGCTGACCCCGGACGACGCGAGGGACGGGGGGATCCAGCCATGAGCCCGCGCCGTTCCGCGCCGTCCACCGCCGATCTGCACCGGGCCTGGCTGGAGCTCGTGGACGCCGACGGCCCGTTCCTGTCCGTGCCGGTCCTCAAGCGGGCTTGGTCCACCGGCATGCTGCCGCCCGGCAGCGCCGAGCTCAACGCGCTGCGCGACGAGAAGCCCAAGTTCGAGAAAGCCTGGGACGAGTGGGACACCGGCCGTGATGACGCGGGTGCCCTGGCGCGCTACCGCGAGGCGCGGGACGCCTGGGTGGACGTGGTCCTGCGCAAGGTTCTCGGCTGGAAAGACCTCTATGCTGCCCCGGCGGCCGCTGATGTCAAGGTTCACTCACCCGACTACTCGGTCACCGTCACCCCTACCGGCGCCCTCGTCCGCGGGGACACGACCGGGGCACTGGTCCTCGTCGTCGATCCCGTCGACTCGCTGCGGGACCCGTCCGGCGACGGCTGGGCGGCAAGCCCGGTCGACCGGATGGAAGAGCTGCTGCGCGCCTCGGGAGTCCCGGTCGGCGTGGCCACCGACGGGCGCTGGTGGGCGATCGTCAGCGCGCGCCCGGAAACCATGGTCGCCTCCGGGATCTTCGACGCCCAGACGTGGATCGAGGATCCCGCCACCCGCAATGCGTTCATCCGGCTGCTGCGCATTCCCCGCCTCCTCGGCCGTAAGCGCGAGGACCTGCTCACCGAGCTGTTCGGGTTGTCGGTCGCCGCAGCCGAGGAGATAACCGAGGCACTTGGAACGCAGATCCGGCGCGCGGTCGAGCTACTCGTGCAGGCGATGTCGGAGGCCGGCATTGAGGCCCGCCGCCGGGGTGAACCGGATCCGCTGCCCGCCGACCGGGACGAGGTGTACCAGGCCGCCGTCACCGTGATGATGCGGGTGGTCTTCCTGCTGTTCGCCGAGGAGCGCGGCCTGCTCCCGCAGGGCCGGCTCTTCACCGCGGGATACGGCGTCAGCGACGAACTCGACACGCTCGATGCCCGGGCCCGCGAGGAGGGCAGCGAGACGCTCGACGCCACGCACCTGACCTGGTACCGGCTGCTGGCCACGTCCCGGGCGCTGTACCGCGGTTCGTCGTTCGAGGACATCCGGCTGCCGTCCTACGGCGGGTCGCTGTTCGACCCGGGCCGATTTGCCTTCCTCACCGCACGCGAGGACCACGGCACACTGGCGGTAGCGGTCAGCGACCGCGTGATGCTGGAGGTCCTCGCGGCCGTCCAGATGGCCAAGCTCCCGGGCGAGCCAGCCCGGCGCATCTCGTTCCGGGACATCGACGTCGAGCAGATCGGCTACATCTACGAGGGCTTGCTCGGCTACTCCTGCAAGGACGTCGAGGAGATCACGGTCGGCCTCATCGGCAAGGAGGGCGAGGAGCCGGAGATCCCGCTTGCGAAGCTCGAAGAGCTGAGGGCGTCACGCCGGACTGACGAAGCGCTGGCCAGCGCGATCCTGGCCTGGGTCAAGGAGAGCCAGCCGGCGGCTACCGCGCCAACCAAGGCCGCGCTCGCCAAGGCCATCCGGGGAAGCGGCCAGGTCGAGGACGCCGACCGCGCGCTGCGCACGGTCGTGCCCACCAACCCGGAACTGCGCGAAAGGCTCCGGCCGTTCATGGGGATCATCCGCCGCGACCTGCGCAACCGGCCCACTGTCATGATCCCCGGCGGCGTGCTGGTGGTCGAGACACCGTCCCGCGCGACCGCGGGCGCGCACTACACGCCCAAGTCCCTCGCTACGGACGTCGTTCGGTACGCGCTCGAACCCCTCGCCTACGATCCTGGCCCGCACCAGCGGCAGGATGGATGGGTGCCGGTCGACTCGGACCGGATACTGGAGCTCAAGGTCGCCGACATCGCCTGCGGCTCGGGCGCTTTTCTAGTCGCCGCCGCCCGTTACCTCTCCGGCCGGCTCGTCGAGGCGTGGCAGCGCGAGGAAGCCGTGACCGGATTGACGCCGCGCGAGCTGGAGATCCATGCGATCCGCACCGTCATCGCCACGTGCCTGTACGGGGCGGACATCAACGCGATGGCCGTGGAGATGTGCAAGCTGTCGCTGTGGCTGGTGTCCCTCGACCCGAGGCTCCCGTTCTCTTTCGTCGACGACAAGATCCTGCACGGGAACTCGCTCCTGGGGCTTACCGACGTCCGGCAGCTCAAGCGCCAGCACATCGACCCGGACGCGGCCGGGATGCAGCAGAGCCTGTACGAAGCGGACGTGGACGGCGTGCTCCGGCAAGCCAGGCGGCTCCGCGAGCAGCTCGCCAGCGAGGTCAACGACAGCGACCCGCAGCGCTCCACGAACACGAAGCGGCGTCAGTGGCACCGCTACCAGGAGATCACAGCCGAACTCACGGAGACCGCGGACGCGGTGATCGCGACCGGCCTCACGCTGGGCGGCAAGCCCGGCCGGGCGCTAAACATCGCCTACGAGAACCTCGGCATCGCCCTCGACAACGCCCACCCGACGGACGGCTCTGAGCCCAGCCGGACGATGCTCGACGACATCCTCAAGGCGGGCCTCACCCCGACGGTCGCTACCGACTACGACCGCTGGAAGCCACTGCACTGGATCCTCGCCGTACCGGATGTGATGGACCGTGGCGGCTTCGACGCCATCATCGGCAACCCCCCATTCCTCGGCGATCAGAAGATCACCGCCGCGATGGGTACCAACTTCCGAGACTGGCTCGTCCAAATCTTGGCGGGCGGGAGGAGGGGCAGAGCCGACCTAGTCGCCTACTTCTTCCTACGCGCGATGTCGTTGCTAAATCCCAAGGGCAATCTTGGCCTCATCGCCACGAACACCATCGCCCAAGGTGATACCCGCGAAGTTGGCCTCGACCAGATGGTGACGGATGGGTTCACAATCACCCGCGCTATCCAGAGCCGATCCTGGCCGGCCGCCAGCGTGAACCTGGAATATGCGGCCGTCTGGGGGACCCGCGAGCAGGTCGCCCCGACGGTGCCGCGAGTGGCCGATGACGTCCCCGTGCGGAGAGTCTCCACGTTGCTAGAGCCGACGGGCCAGGTGGAAGGCCATCCGTCGCGGCTGACCGAGAATGCGGGCATTGGATTTCAGGGCTGCTTTATCCTCGGCAAGGGCTTCATCCTGGAACGAGAGGAAGCGCAAGCTTGGATCGAGGACGATCTGCGTAACGCCGAGGTCGTCTTCCTTTATCTCAATGGGGAGAACCTCAACTCCCGCCCAGACACATCTGCATCCCGCTGGGTCATCGACTTCAATGACCGACCGGAGACCGAGGCGAAATCGTACTCGCTGCCATATGAACGGTTGCTGGAACGGGTGAAGCCTGAGCGTCAACGAACAAAGCCAGACGGTAGTTTCGCACTGCGCAAGCCGCTCCCACAACGTTGGTGGCAGTACGGAGACAAGCGTCCAGCCCTTAGGAAAGCGATCGCGGCTCTGGATGAGGTTATTGTAATTGCCCAGGTAAGCAAGACTCTCATGCCCGTTCGCGTGCCGACCGGCCAGGTGTTCAGCAACAAGGTAATTGTTTTCGCGACGGCCTCATATGCGGAGCAAGCTTTGCTGTCGTCGAGTATGCACCAGATGTGGGTGATCAAGTACGGCTCGACTATGCGGACTGACATGAACTACACGCCATCGGATGTGTTCGTGACGTTCCCGCACCCTGAACCGAGCGATCGGGTCGCAGAAGTCGGCAGGACACTCGATGCCGAGCGACGGGAGATCATGCTGCGTCGCGACTTCGGGCTGACGAAGCTCTACAACCTGACCAACGACCCGGACATCGCCGGGGCCGCCGACGCGGATGTCGCGCGGATGCGGGAGATACACGTCCAACTCGACCAGGCTGTCATGGACGCTTACGGCTGGAGTGACGTCCCCCTTGGTCATGGGCTCCACACGTACCGGCAGATGCGGCGGTGGACCGTTAGCCCGGCTGCGCGGGTGGAGATCCTGGACCGGTTGCTGGCTGAGAACCTGAAGCGGGCCGCGGCCCAGGGTGAGGCGCCGCCGTCGGCTGATGACGAGGACGAGGAGGCCGAGGAATGACCACGCCGCGTACTCCCCTCGAGCCGCCGTCGTACCGGCTGGAGCATGAGCCGGATCGCCGTTCGTGGACAGTCCGGGAGAACCTCGCCGACATCCTGGAGCGGGAGCTCCTGGGACCGGCGAACGGCCCTGAAGAAGTCCTCGACGGCTCGCCTGACTCGGTGTACCTGATTGGGCGGATCGCACCCGCCAAGCTCACCGGGGGCACGGACGATCCCACGGACGCCGACACCGGCGAGCCCGACACCGACGTCGGAGACGCGCAGGACGCCGATTTGGACCGGGGCGTTCCGCTGACGGGGGTCGATGACAGCGGCGCGGGTGCGGACGAGGACAGCGGCGTGGATGATGAGCCCCAACAGCGCGGGCTGATGATTCCCGCGTCGATGGGGCTGCGCTGCCAGATCCCCGACGATCTGGAGTCCTTCACGGTGACCGCGTCGTGGGGCGTCTATGAGCCCATCACCCAAGAGGATCGCGAGAAGGCGCGGCTCCTGCGCCGCTACCAGCGCACCCCGGTCGAGATCACCAAGCACATCACAGTCGCTAACCTCCACAGGTCGGCCACCACGGAGATCCCGCTCAAGGACAAGATCGTGTTGCGTGTGGACCGGCATGACGACCCCGAACGCGGCTGCCGCCTCATCGAGATCGCGTTGTGCAACGACCGGGAGACGCCGCGGAAGATCCCGGTCGATGCTTGGCTGTACCAGACTAAGGTGACCGTACTGGCGGCCGGGGCGGAGGTGTTCCTGCCGGTCAGCGACCCGCTGCTGGACTCCCGCCGCGAGCCGGACGACGAGTTGCGGCGGCTGAACCTGCAGTACCGGGACCGGCTCGAGTTCGCGGCCGGGCGCACCTGCTCGGTCGGCTGGGCAGTGGCCGACGGGGCACGGCGGGCCAGCAAGGTGTGGACGACGTGGCTGCCGGTGTGCGAGACGCCGCAGGTCGCCGCCGAAGAGATCGACGCCATGCTCGACATGCGGGAACTGGCGCAGGCGAGCCCGGAGCAGCTCAGGGACGGGCTGTCGCCGATCGTCGACCGGTACGCGGAGTGGCTCGACGGCGAAGAGACGCGGGCACAGGCATTGCCGGAACACCTGCGCGGCGAGGGTCTCGACGCGGTCAGCGAGGCGCGAAAGGTGCACCGCCAGCTCGCCGACGGCCTCGAACATCTGCTCGCGGACGCCTACGCGCTGCGGTGTTTCCGGTTCATGAACGAGGTGATGGCCGATCAGCGGGTGCAGAGCCAGGTGGTCGGTCGCCGGGCGCGGCACCCTGATGAGTCCATCGACGCGGCCAGGGAGGCGGTCCTCGCCGAGCAGGACAAGCCGCACTCGTGGTACACGTTCCAGCTCGCGTTCATCCTCATGCAGCTGCCCATGCTCACCGACCCGGCGGCGGACAAGCGGTCCGGCGAGGTGGCCAAGGCGCAGCTACTGTTCTTCCCGACCGGTGGCGGCAAGACCGAGGCGTACCTGGGGCTGGCCGCGTACGCGTTCGCGATCCGGCGGCTGCAGGGTGTCGTCCAGAGCCCGGATGGCCCGCTCGACGGGCGGGCCGGCGTGACCGTGCTGATGCGGTACACGCTGCGGCTGCTGACGGCCCAGCAGTTCCAGCGCGCGACCGCGCTGGTATGCGCGGCGGAGATGGCGCGGCTGCGTGACGAGGCCACGTGGGGCACCGAGCCGTTCCGTATCGGGCTGTGGGTCGGGACCGATGTGAGCCCGAAACGGTACGACGAGGCCGAGAACCAGCTCAAGCGCGCCGCGAACGCCGGGAGCGGCTACCGGCTGACCGTGCTGCAGATCCAGCGGTGCCCCTGGTGCGGGACCCCGATCGGCGCGGGCAACGTGCAGGCCGATCCCGAGAATCGGCGGATCTACGTGTACTGCGGCGACGAGCTGGGCGACTGCCCGTTCGCGCGGGACGGGGAGGCCGCGGGAGGGCTGCCAGTCCTCACCGTAGACGAGGAGATCTACCGGCTCGCGCCCGCGTTCGTGATCGCTACCGTCGATAAGTTCGCACGCCTGGCGCGGGAGGGCGAGGCCGCGTCGCTGTTCGGCTACGTGTCGAGGCGATGCGACCGGCACGGCTACGTGCACCCCGACTACCCGTGGTGCACGATCAAGGACGGCAGCAAGCACCCTAAGTCGGCCGCCGCCGTGCACCCGGTCTTCCGGCTCAGGCCGCCCGACCTGATCATCCAGGACGAGCTGCACCTCATCACCGGGGCGCTCGGGACCACGGTGGGACTGTTCGAGGTCGCCATCGACGCGCTGACCACGTGGCGCACGGCGTCCGGCGTACTGGCGCGGTCGCTGCTGGTGGCCTCGACGGCAACCGCGCGCAACGCGCCCGAGCAGGTCAGGGCGCTGTACGGGCGGGACGTGACGATCTTCCCGCCACCGGTGCTCGACGCCGGGCGGACCTTCTTCTCCCGGGAAGAGGACGTCTCGCAGCAGCATCCGGGGCGGCGGTACCTCGGTATCAGCACCACCGGGGTCCGGCTTACGACGGCCGAGATCCGCATCAGCGAGGTACTCATGGCCGCCGGGCAGCTGCTGCTCGACCGGAGCGGTAGCGCCGCCGATCCCTACCTGACGCTGGTTGGATACTTCAGCGCGACGCGTGAACTGGCGGGCATGGCCCGGTATATGGGCGACGACATCCAGACCGCGCTGGACCGGCGGCGCCCCTGGTCGCTGCTGCCGAGGCGGACAGGCACCGACTACGGCCAGCTCAGCGTCGCCGAGCTCACCTCCCGCGTGGCGAGCGCGGACATCACCGCGACCCTGGACCAGATGGCGGTCCCGTTCGACCCGCAGTTCGACTCGACTGCCGGGAAACGGGAATTGGCTGCCCTGGCCGCGGCGGGCCAGCCTCGGCCCGAACGCGGGACACGGCCGTTTGACGTGGTACTCGCCACCTCGATGCTCCAGGTGGGGGTTGACGTGACCCGTCTCGGCCTGATGCTCGTCGTCGGCCAGCCGAAGAACACGGCGGAGTACATCCAGGCATCCTCCCGGGTCGGCCGGGACCGCGACCGACCTGGTCTGGTAGTCGCCCTCGGCAACTGGGCGCGCCCGCGGGACCTCGCGCACTTCGAGCAGTTCCGGCGCTACCACGAGAGGTTTTACGCCGAGGTCGAGGCGCTGTCGGTCACGCCGTTCTCGGTTACTTCGCTGGAACGCGGCCTGGACGGCGTGCTCGTGAGCGCGGCGCGGGTGCTGCAGGCGGTGATTCCCGACGGGCTGTCGCCGGAGCGCAACGCTGGCCGGATCGAGGCGCAGCGCGACTTCGTCGTCCGGCTGATCGACGCACTGGTCGCCCGGGCTCAGCGCGCGTCGGACGAAGACGCCGCCGATCGTGCCCGGCAGCGGCTGGTCAACCGGCTCGACCAATGGGTCGGCCGCCGCAAGTATCTCGCCGACCTGCGCAAGACGCTGGTATACGAACGGGTCACCGACGACACCCGGTACGACGCCCTGATGACGAGCGCAGAGAACGCCCGGGCACGTTCTGGTGGTCAGGACGCACCGCCGTTCGTGGTCGCCAACTCTATGCGCGAGGTGCAGCCGGAGATCAACCTCCTGGTCAGCCCCATCAAGAACAACTTGATCTACCTCGAGCCGCCCGGCGCGCCGCAGTGGGAATTTCCCGAGGAGGTGCGCCAGTGAGCGAGCAGCCAGAGTTCCTGTACGACGGCTCCCGGGCGGTCGACCCCCTCGGGGATGCGGACCGGGAGAACGCCAATTCAGCCAAGCACAACCGCGCCAAGGTGGGATCGAGCCGCCCATCCACGCTGCTCTACACCTACGGGCCCGGCGCAATCATGGACCTGCCCCAGTTCACCATCATGCCGACCGGGCTCGACGACTGGGACCGGATCTGGAACCGGCGCGGGGACCCGCCACAGATCCATGCGCCCCGGCTGCGGGACGTGGTGCGGATGCACCTGCGCTCCCCCGACGTCCAGCTTCGCCCGCACCCGTGGCAGCCGAAGCGGATCAGCTTCAGCAGCGAGGGCAACGACCTCGGCGTACCGTCCCGCGTGTTCCCGCAGTGGCTGCGCTGCACCGGGTGCGACATGCTCGGCCTGCTGTCGCAGTTCGACTACACCAATACCCACCCGTTCCGCACCGACTTGGCCTGCTTCGAGCACACCAAGTGCACCGGGCGGCCGAGAGCCCCGCGCAAGGCGGCCCGCCGCCCCGCGGTTCCGGCCCGGTACCTCCTCGCCTGCGCCCAAGGCCACCTGGACGAGTTTCCCTACGACCTATGGGTCCACCACGGCAAGACGTGCCCGAAGGCCGAGTTTCCTGTCCTGCGGATGATCGACAGGACCGCCGGCAAGGGGGCGTCGGCGATGATCCGGTGTGAGTCCTGCGAGCAGCAGCGGCCCATGAACGAGGCGCAGGGCGAAGCGGGTGCCGCCAAGCTGCCGAGATGCCGGGGCAGGCACCCGCACCTGGACGCTTTCGAACCTGGCGGCTGCGGCAGCCAGACCCGGCTCATGCTGATCGGCGCGTCGAACCTGTGGTTCCCGGCGTCCCAATCGATCATTGTGATGCCGGAATCGGCGGAGGAGAAGACGAGTGACCTCGCCGACCGGATCCGTATCGCCCTCGGCGACAGGCTCGCCAGGTACGCGGGCGACCTGGAAACGCTGCGCGACGTCCTGGACGGCAAGGTCGACGTCACGAGCCTGTCCGATGACGGTCTGCAGGCGGTGGTCTCGGCGGCCCTGGCGCCGCCGCCTACGCCGGAGGAGCAGGAGGACCGGCTCCGGGCCTGGGACCCGGTCGACCTCCTCCTCCCGGAATGGCGGCACCTGCTCAAGCCCGTCCTCGGCGACCACTCCGAGGAGCCGGTCAGCGGCCTGACCCTGTCCGTCCGGAAGCGCGGACCCGGGCTGCGGGACGAGATCACCCGGGTGCTGGCGGTGGAGCGGCTGCGGAAGGTGAACGCGCTCACCGGCTTCACCCGCATCGACGCCCTAGACCGCGTCGGCGACGTGCCGGGCAGGCTGGTGCCCCTGACCCGCTCCCCCCGGCCCGGCTGGACCGTGGCGACCGAGGACCGGGGCGAGGGAATCTTTCTGCAGATCGACGAGGAGCGGGTGGCCTCGTGGGAGGAACGGGTCCTGTCAAGCGGGCTGTGGCAGGCCCACCGCGAAGCCCATCGGCTCAACTTCAGCAGACGGTTCTCCGAAACGGCAGAGCAGGTTGACCCGGACTCACGGCTGAAGCCGCCGCGGTACTGGCTCGTCCACACGCTCGCCCACGTGCTGATCCGGCAGATGGCCATGACGTGCGGTTACTCCGCCGCCAGCCTGAGCGAGCGGCTGTACGCGTGGCCGGAAGCCGGCGGCCGCCCCCCGGCAGCGGGTCTGCTGATCGCCACGACCGCATCCGACAGCGACGGCACTCTCGGCGGCTTGGTCCAGCTCAGCGAGCCAGCCCGGCTGGAACAGGTCGTGACGACCGCCCTGGACCGAGCGACGCGGTGCTCGTCGGATCCCCTCTGCGCGACACGCACACCCGGGAAGTCGGAAGATTTCCTGCACGGCGCGGCGTGCCACTGTTGCGCGATGGCGTCGGAAACGTCGTGCGAGCGGGCCAACCGCTTCCTCGACCGGCGGTTCCTCATCGACCTGCCCGGGAGCGATCTTGGCTTCTTCGGACACATCGGCTGACGCCGCGGCGGCCAGGCAGCTCGGGCTCTTCCTCACGGGGACCGAAGCCAGGGAGATCGCCGACCATCTCGCCGACGGCGACACGTTGACGGCAGCGCTGCGCGTCGTGTCGACGGGCCGGCGTGCGGAAGTGCGGGCGCTTCTCGAAATCCTGAGCACCGGCGGCGGTCGTGGCGCCGTGGCAGCCATGCTGCGAGCCATCGAGGGCGCGCGGTCGGCGCCCACCACCGTCGATCCGCTGTGGACCATGCCAGGCCATCTGGCGCAGCACGGGCGGCTGACTCATTCGGTGACCTACCTGGTCGACAGCGCCCGTCACTCCGTCGTCTGCTCGACGTTCAACTTCCAGCGATCCTCCGGGCTCTGGAAAGCGCTGCGGCAAGCAGCGCAGCGACCGGAGATAACCATGCGCATCTACCTGGACACCAACGCAGCCGACGAAAGGCAGAAACCCTGGTCGCCGACCACCGCAGAGGTGGCGGCGCACCTGCGTCCAGCGACGGTCCTGCGGACGAAACAGTTCGACGGACGCCCAACGCGCAACCACTCGAAGTTCATTTCCATCGACCACCGGTTCCTTCTCGTCACCAGCGCGAACTTCTCGTGGAGCGCGGAGAACGGCAACCTCGAACTCGGCGTTCTCATCGACAACGCTAACCTAGCCGAAGCAGTCGAGCACGAGATGCGCGACGTCGAAGAGTTCGTCTTCGAGCACGTCCTAGCGCGCCAGATTGGCTCCTAGGCCTCGAAGCATCCGGAGTTTCCTCAACGCGAGGGGTTCACGGGCATGATACCGAGTCCCAGCAGGCAGCGGGCCAAGCGCGGTACGGGCAGCCGGTATCGGGCCGCGTACAGGCGTTAGGGTCGTCCGCGGGCAGGGGATGGCCGAGGGCGTCGGCCGGGAGAGTACGAGCGTCGGCTAGTTCCTCGCGTTCGGCTCACCGCTCGTCCTCACAGCGCTAGACCGAAGTTACGGCTAGTTGGGTAGGTGAGCCTGGCCCTGGCCTGGGGTTTTGCCTTGTGGAAGGGGCTGTGTTCTGGCTACTTCAAGGTGAGCGGGATGGCGGCGCCGATGAGCTGGAAGGCTTCCCGCTGCTGGCTGGTCGGGTCGGCGAGCACCGGCACGGTCGCTGTTGCGCCGGCGAAGCGGACCTGGTTGCGGGTGAGGGTGGCGAGGTGGGCGAGCAGGCCGCGGAAGCTGCGGTAGGGCCGGCCGGTTGGTCGTGCTGGCGGGAGGCTTTGGCCTGGGCGGCCGGGGAGCGGCTGGCGGGGGCGACGGGGTCGCCGCCGGCGGGCGGGTTCTGGTCGGTGAAGGTGAGCGGTGCCCAGGCGCGGCGCAGGTGCCAGGTGAGGTAGCAGCCGAGCATGCAGATCAGCACGTGGGCTTTGACGCGTTCTTCGAGGTAGTGGTAGACGGGCCGCAGGTCCAGGTCGTCGGCTTTGAGGTGGCGGAAGTCGCGTTCGACGTATTTGAGGTTCTTGTAGGCGGTGACCACGCCGGGCGCATCCAGCTGGCTGGCCGGGACGGGGGTGCGCAGCACGTAGAACCCGTCCAGGGCGGCTTCGGCGTCGATCTGGGCCTGGTTGCGGGCGACGGCCAGGCTGGTGTCGGTGATGGTGACCTCGAAATGCTTGCCGGTCTTGTACTTGGTGATCACCTTGCCGACCGCCACGCCGATCGCCCCGGCGCCGGCCAGCCGTCCGGCCTGGACCCGGGCGGTAATGGGGGCGAGCAGTTTCTCGGTGGCGGCCAGCAGCTCGCCGCGGGTGCGGGCGCGGTCGGCGGCCAGGACCGGGTTGCGGCAGGCGATCAGCCGCTCGCCGGGGTAGTCCGGGCTGGTGATCTCGGCCAGGTTCTGCTGATCGAGCAGGGACAGCTGCAGCGGGCCGCCGTCGGCCATGAGCTTGCGGATGGCGGGGGCGCGCAGCGCGGTGATCCACCCGTAGGCGCCGGGCGGCTCGGTCCCGTCTTCCGGCTGGTTCAGGGCCTGGATCCGGGCGCTGGTGATCATGCCCCGGTCCCCGACCATGACCATCTGCTCCAGGCCGAACCTCTCCCGCACCACGTCCACGATCGCGGTGAACGCAGCCGGGTCGCCGGTGTTGCCGGGGAAGACCCGGACCGCGACCGGGCGGCCTGCCGGGTCGGTGAGCAGCCCGTACTCGATCTGCAGCCGGCCCTTCTTGCCGTCGCGGGAGTAGCCGCGGGCGGCCAGCGGGCAGTGACGGCCTTCCATCCACGAGGACGACAGGTCGAACAGCGCCATCCGCGCCGGGTTCGCCCCGGGTGCCAGGTGCCGGGCGGCCAGCTGCTTCTCGATCGCGTCCTGCCGGTGCTCCAGCCAGTCCATCGCCGCGTAGATGCCGTCGGTGGACGCCGCGGCGATGCCCAGGTCGGCTCCCAGGGTGGTGTCGGCCCACCAGGCCAGCGTGGACAGCTTCGACGCCGGGGCCACCACCCGGGAGATGACCAGCGCCAGCGCCAGGTCGCGCTCGGCGCAGGCGGGGCCCAGCAGCGCGGGCAGGCCCAGCTTCACCGCCATGGCGTGCACCGCGGCGACGTGCCCGTGCGGCACCGAGGCGGTGATCGTCACCGCCTGGCCGGCCGGCACCAGCGGGGTGCCCTTGAGCGCCGCCTCGATCGAGTCGACCACCGCGTCCGGGAGCCCGGACAGGTTCGCCAGGGTCTCGTGCCGGACCTTGCCGCCGTCGCGGTAGGTGCGCCGCAGGTAGCGGGACTCGTACTCCCGGCGGCCGCCGTCCTTGCCCACGTGGCTGCTCTGGATCCTGGCCACGTGCATCGCCGCCGCCTGTGCTGCCATAGCCTGATGATATCGGCAGAAGCCAATCCATACTGCTGTTTCACCAAGATTTTCCTGGCTACGCTACACGGCTGGCCGGGAGCCGTTCGGGCAGGTCAGGGCGCAGAGTTCTACGCAGAGTTACGGCAACCTCGGGCTAGAGATGTACGTGCGGGCGCGAATCGGAAGTGTCTTCGAAGGGTCCGCCTAGCTCGAAAGGACGGGTCGCAACCGGCCGTCAGGGGGTCGGGAGGTCACGACTATCTTCTCCTACTCTCGTCTGGCTGGCGTCTCCTCGGGCGTTAGCTCGTTGTCAGCCATGACCCGAACACCGAGAAGGCCACGCAAGCGCTCAGCTAGGGCGGCCCGTCGTTGAGTGAACCAGTCGTCAAAGTCGGCAGCGTGCCGGGGTAGTCCAGGTAGATCATTGCGGGCCAGGTACGCTTCATACGCAGGTCCATCGAACGTCGCCTTGGCCCACTTCAGCGGCGGTTGGTCCTTCTTGGACGTGTTCTCTGGGCCCTCAAGCAGTTGCAGATTGGGCAGGAGGTCACGGCGATCTCCCATGGCCGTGGCGGCTTCCGGGCTCAACCCGTCGGCCTTCAATCTGGCCGGGGTCATTAGCCCGCGCGGGTAGATATGGTCCACATGATGCACGTTCCGGGTATCGACGTGCGGGAAGAGCAAGGCAAGCACCGAGAACGTCCGCTTTGCCCCGTACTTGAGTTCTAGCAGCTCGTCGATCTCTTCAGGCGTGAATGCCAGCGCCTTGCCGCGAGCTGCCATGCGTGCCTCGATGCGCGCTACCGGGAAGCCATCGGCGCCGTCTTCGCTAATGACGTCTCGAAGATCCCGCAGCAGGGTGTCCAGGCCGGATCCCCACACACCCTGCTTGACCAGGCTGCGCATCACCCAGCCGCGCAAGGCTGCACGGTCCTTTTTTGCGCCTGGAGCCGTCCGGTACCGCTCGGTGAGACCTCGGTAATGCACGTAGTGGGCCACTGGTATCAGAACACTGTTTGCTGTCAGCGTTGCGTCGGACAAGCCGAAGTCAGCCAGTAGATCTACGGCGAGAGTCAGCGCCGCGCTGATGGCGTCCCACCCTTTCTCAAGGGCCGCCATGTTGGCGTGGTTGAAATTGCGCACCTTGAAGCCGACGTCCCTGACTCCGGTGAGAACCAGTCCTGCTTTGAGGATGGTGTCCTTCGGGAAGCGGAAGCCTTGGCCCTTGGCATTGAGAACATCCAAAAGGGTCCGGATCTCCTCGCGCGCGTCGCGCTGAGTCCACTGAGCGGTGGCAATGGACAGAAGCAGGTCGCTGTAGGACAGGACGGTGCCGCCGGAGTTGACGCGGATGAAGATGTCGAGGACCTTCTCGACATCCTGATCGGTCTCCTCGTAGAAGTACAGGGCGCCTGCATTGTGGATCGTGCTGTACAGGCGTCCGATCAGCTGAGAGGCGTACGGGTTGTTGCCTAGGTTGCGGCTGGCCAACTCGGTCATCAGCTCCGACAGTTCGGTAATGGCAAAAAGCCGGAACACCGGAAACCAGTAAGCCGAGCCGTCGGCGGGCGTCTGAGCCTGGTCTTCGGTAAGTAGGCGGAAGTCGTGATGCATGCCAAGGTCGTTCTCTGGTGCATCAGCAAGGGCATTGATGTAGAGCCGTTTCTTCGGGAACGCCTTCGGATTTGCCCACCACCCGCCGCGGACCCGGCCCGCGTAAGAGCCGCGTAGGCCGATGTTGAGAGCTGTCAGACGCTGCTGTCCGTCGAGCACGGCAATAACGGTTCGTTCATTCGGGATGTCAAGCACCGGACAGTAAGGGTTATCTTTCTCATGGTAGTTTTTAATGAATCCGTAGAAACGGAAATCCATAGCGGTTTGTGGCGCTACCTTCCACGAGAGAAACGAGCCAATCGGGTAACCGCGCAGCAGGCTGTCGAATAGGCGGACAATCTGAGATTCCTCCCACACGAACTCGCGCTGGATTGCAGGCAATACCAGATCGCCGGTCTGAACCTTCCTGACCGCGTCCGCGATAGTGATCGGCAGTTGAAAGCCCACGCTCGCGCTCCCTGATTTGACCCTGCGCCGTGCGGCAGCTGGATGGTTAGGCTCCGATAGCTATCTAGCTTCTAAGGTTAGTCGCCGAGTCAGATCCTACCGGGAAAATGCTTAGCTCCGGTCCGCGACGTGCGCCGTGAGGCGCTGTTGATTCGAGTGGAGGTGAGAGACCTTCGCTGCCTGCCCTGTCGCAGCAGGGGTGGAGCTTAGGGCAGCCCGACCCAGGCGGCGCCGGTAAGGGTGGCAAGCGGCCCTCACAAAGCCGCCACCGTAACGAGCTCGAGTACCCTCATTGCCGCCGACACCACTACTTCCGACAAGCGCAGCAAGCCGTCGAGACCGCGGAGCGGCCATCGCCGCTGCTGATCAGCTGCTAGGTCAGCTTCCTTTTTCACATGACCGATGCGGTCCCAATGGTCTCCGGTTAGCCACCGAGGCCGCCAGAGAACCTATCCCTCATCGGCGGCGAGCAGCTGAACCTGGCGGGCCTCGGCCATACGACTGCGTGCCCAGCGACGCGATGTCTTGCCAAACATGGCGGCCAGCCTGCGTTCCGATAGTGGCCTGCCGACGTCGATACTGGTGCGGTAGGCAGCCACCGCTGCCATGTTGATGTCCTCCTCGTGATCCCCGCTGATTGTGGCAGCCCCATTTGCGCTGGACCAGCCGATCTGCTTGTTGTCTGAGGACCGGTGCGTAGGGTCAACCACGGAGCCATCTGGTCCGACATCCCAGCCCGTACCAAGGGATAGGTCCGTAACTGGTTCGCTGGCCACAGCGCCAGCGGTGGCGTCTCGGATGAGCCAGAGGAGGAGTTCGTAGCTGCCGACGAGGCTGGCGGCGGGCCAGGCGGCGACGGTGGCGCCGATCAAGCCGTGGGACCAGCCGTGGGCCAGGTTGGCGGCGAGGGTGGCCACGATGCCCAGCGCTAGGAGCCAGCGGGCCAGGGCTGGCACGCGCAACCGGTGCCGGGCGGCGTAAAGGACCACCATCGAGGAGCAATAGACCAGCCCATCGATCGTGGCGGGTTCCAGCCGCGCCGTTACGCCGCTTTCGCCGTGGGCGCTGATGACCTCGTAGGCGTGCCGGTAGCTGATGTAGGCGGCGATGCCGGCCACGCCGAGAACGGCGACGGTGGCAGAGACGCGGATGGCGCGGTCGGCGGCGCTCATCGCCGTCCCCTTGAGGGCCGGGTTCGGGGAGTCGTCCTCGGTCCGCTGCGCCGCGGCTCGGTCACCAGGGAGGCGCCGCCGGTTCCGAACGGGCCCATCTGGTAGCCCAGTGCCTTGAGCACGCTGGAGAGCGCGCCGTTCATGGCTTGCTGGGTGTCGTGGTGTTCGCGGCCGCGTTCCCAGTCCATCGCGAGCAGATTGTGAGTAGTCCACGACACCGCGATGCCGCCCTGTCCGTCGGGGTTATGGCGGGCCGGGATCGGGAGCACGCACACGCCGCCCAGCCGGTACTGGGGATGATGCGGTGCGCAGTTGTGCAAGGTGAATCCGGCCTCGGTCAGCGCCGCAGCCACATCGCGCGCCAGCGGGGCGTTAGGGTCGCCCGCGGGCAAGGGATGGCCAAGGCCATCGGCCAGGCGAGCGCGAGCATCGGCTAGTTCCTCGCCCTCGGCGAGGGCCCGCAGCGGGCGCAAGTCCGGCGGCTGGAAGTCGTCCTCGGAATCGCCTTGGCTGACATGTCGGGACTGATCTTCGGACATGTTGCTCCTCCTTGATCAACTGGGAGGAATTTGGGAGATCATCTTCTGGATGACCCTTCCCAAAGCACTCCCAACAGTGTTGAAGAGGAGCTTCTGACCTGGCCTTTCTCAAATCGTCAGTGACAGCAGGAGCAGCGGTAAGTCTTTCGCATCGAGGGGGTCAGGGGTTCAAATCCCCTCAGCTCCACCAAGAGGTCTCACGTTTCAGTGGGACTCAGTTTCACGTTTGGGTCTGACATTCTTGCTGCTGGGCTTGCTAAGACGGTCCGGGTCAACCGGGACTCGCTGCGACCGCTGCTCGCGGTCATCGGGACGATCCCGCTGCGGGACCTGACCGTGCAGGATGTGCGGACCGCTCTGAAGAAGATGTCGGCCACGCACGCCACCCGGACGCTGCAAAAGGCGCACCACTGCCTGACGCGGGCGCTGCGGCATGCCGAGGGGCAGGACCTGGTCCGAAGGAACGTCTCAGCGCTGGCGGACACTCCGCGGGGGCGGGAGGGGCGGCCGTCGCAGTCGCTGACACTGCAGCAGGCCACGGCGCTGCTGGATGCGGCCGAGGAGTCCCCGCTACACGCGTTCATCGTGCTGTGCTTGCTCACGGGCGTTCGGTCGGAGGAAGCGCGCGCTGACGTGGGAGCACGTGGACCTGGAGGCCGGGACGATCTCGGTCTGGCGGTCGGTGCGGGCGGGTGGCGACACCAAGACGAACCGGTCGCGCCGGACGCTGAAGCTTCCGGAGATCGCCGTGGAGGCGCTGCGCGGGCAGCGGCGGCGCTAGGAGGAGGAGCGGGACAACGCCGGGGAGCAGTGGCAGGAGCACTGCCTGGTGTTCACCACGTCCGTGGGGACGGCGTATGAGTCCCATAATATGCGGCGGGACTTCCGCCGGGTCACCGCGGCGGCCGGAATAGGTGCTCGCTGGGTGCCGAAAGAGCTGCGGACCTCGGCTGCCAGGCTGGCCTGCCGCACAACCGGCCCCCACCTGCCCGCCAGCGCCCGAGCGGCGTTCGCATCGGCGTCCCCGGGCGCACCGCTACCCGAAAGACATCCTCAAGGACCTGGCAGACGCTCGAGCGTCTGCCTGCGAGCTCTAGACCTGCCTGCTCATGATGAACTGGACGTGCGTGGCAATGTGCCGCCCTTAGCTGCATGACGGGAGTAAGCATGCGGAACCCTTTCTCGAACAGCTCGCGCCGGGATAGAAGCACGGACGTCAGAGAGCTCCAAAGACTCGTCAAAGCCATCGAAATCGACTCTTTCACTAATGATGATAAGGCCAGGACGGCCAGTTGGAGAGAGTGGGAGCACTATCTCAACCATGCAACGTGGAGAGAACACAATTGCAGGACAGCTTTCTATGGATCGCGACTCGTGTCGATAATAGCCGCGATCACCGTTCCGTCGCTCGTTGGCCTGAACCTATCGGGTACTGGCGGCGCGGTCGTTCGATGGATCACCTTTGCTTTTAGCCTTATTGCCGCGTTCGCGACCGCTATTCTGACACTTTATCAGGTCAGTGATCGCTGGCTCATGTATCGCCAGCTAATGGTCAGCCTCATGAAGGCAGGAGAAACACTTGCAAGCAGTGCGAGCGCGAAACGACAAATGCGCGATGCTGCTTGGCAGAATTTCGTTCGGGCCAAGGACCAGGCAATATCCTCTTACAATGATGCATACACGAAAGCAGTCATACTGGTTGCGCAGAACCCGGAGAGAAAAGATTCATCCCACGGCGACATCGGCACCGCCACCTGACGCCTGGATAGCGTTACCGTATTCCGATAGTCCCAAAGAGGGCCGCCACCTCAGACTACAGCTATATGCTTTTCTTTCACGAAGCAACATCCCCACATGCCGCATGGAGCGCTGGGATCAGGATGCCTGGGAGGCGGTGCACCCCGACGACGCGCGGCGCACCTTCTCGCCGCGCAATCCGCTGGTGCATGGCGGGGAAATGTCCCTCGAGCTGGGACGCAGGATCGACTACATCATGGTGCGGTGCGGGGTCCAACGGCCCGACCCTGGAGGTGGCGGACTGCTTTCGCCTTTGATGAGCCAGCCGGAGGCGTGTGGCCACCGACCACTTCGGCCTGGTCGCCGACCTCCAGGTACCGGCCAAACCACCCGGCTCCTGGTAACCACACCGGCACCGCAGCCTTCAGCGCGAAGCGTCGCCGGAGTACTAAGGCGCGCTGACTGCGGCTAAGCCGGTTTGAGGCCCGGCTAAGACCTACCTCAGCAGCAAATAGGCAACTCCTCCAATGCGCCGGGGAGGGCCTTACGGCGAGAGTCAATGGTGACCGGCGATGAGATGGCCGGAAACCGAGGAGGAACGATGAACCACAACATGACGCAGGGCGTACGGGGTCCACTGGCTCGCATCGGCCGGCGCGTCGCCGCGATCGTCGCCGAGTGCAACTACGCCCAGACCCGGCTGACCAGCTTGCAGAACACCCCGGAGCGTTTCTGACCCCAGGGGGGAACTAGCGCCCGGGCCGGGCCGGATTCCTTATCCGGATCTCGAGCCCGCTCCGGTACGAACCAGCCGCTGGCCGGCAGGGTCCACGCCTGCCGGCTAGCACGGGTTTCCGCAACGGTTCACCGACGCTGTCCGGATGGACCGGTCCGTTCTGCGTCGGCCAACTCCGGGCTCCGTGCTCCTGAGCGGAGCTGGTCACCGCCGGGCAAAGCCGTTTGGCGCCAGGCTCGACAGCGGGCCAGCCGGAGGACTTACTTTGCGTTATACCGCCGCGCCGACGGCCCGGCGGGGCCCGGCCGAACCCCAAGCGCCCGGTCGGCGGCAATAGAGGACGTTCACCCTACGCCTGGCGATGCATAAATATCCGGTCTATCTGCTGGCCTCCATTACAGCTGACCACGCAAAGAGCTGTTGATAACCGCACGCCGACCCGCCTAATTGAGACCGAGGCAGGCGTTGCGGTGTTTGCCGTAGCGTTCGAGGGGTCCGGCGGGCTGGCTCCCTATCCGCCTGCCGACCGCATCTGCAGTCGCGGTCTGGCTTTAGAACGAGGTGCTAGCCTGCCGGGCCTTGCCGTGGCGTGGCTCGAAAGAGGGACGAGCGCCAGCACTGTAATTAGGCATGCCCGCCGCGGTTCCTGCATCCCGGGAACGAGGAACTTTGGAGCGTGCTGAATGGCGGCAGTGATGATCGGCGTGGACCCGCACAAGGGGTCGCACACCGCGGTGGCGATCGGCGCGGCCGAGGAGCCGCTCGGCAAGCTGCGGGTCCGTGCTTCGGCCGGGCAGGCCGAGCGGCTGGTGGCGTGGGCGGCCGCGTGGCCGCAGCGGACCTGGGCGGTCGAGGGCGCGGGCGGGCTGGGTCACCTGCTGGCCCGGCAGCTGGTCGCGGCCGGCGAGCGGGTACTGGACGTGCAGCCCAAGCTGGGTGCCCGGGTGCGGCTGCTGGCCACCGGGGCCAGTAACAAGAACGACCCGAATGACGCCTTCTCGGTGGCGGTCGCGGCGCTGCGCTCGACGACCCGGCGCCGGGTGACCGCCGATGATCACGGCGCGGTGCTGCGGGTGTGGTCCCGGCGGCACCGGGACCTGGGCCGGGCCAAGAACCAGGTCGCGTGCCGGCTCCACGCGGTGCTGTGCGAGCTAGTCCCCGGCGGCGTGCCCGAGGAGATCACCGCAGCTCAGGCCACCCGCATCCTCTGCTCGGCCAAGCCGTCCGGCATCGCCGGGCAGGCCCGCGGCGAGCTCGCCGCGCAGCTCCTGGAGGACATGCGCCGCCTGGACGCCCAGATGAGCGAATCGAAGAAGAAACTCGCCGTCGCGGTCAAGGCATCGGGCACCAGCTTGACCGGCCTCTTCGGCGTCGGCCCTTTCATCGCCGCCACCGTGATCGGCGACGCCGCCGACGTGACCCGGTTCCCCAGCCGGGACCATTTCGCCGCGTACAACGGCACCGCGCCGATCGAGGTGTCCTCCGGGAACCGCAAGATCTACCGGCTGTCACTGCGCGGGAACCGGCGGATCAACCACGCCATCCACATGGCCGCGATTACCCAGATCCGCCACGCCCACAGCGACGGCCGCGCCTACTACGACAAGAAGCTGGCCGAGGGCAAGACCCACAAAGAAGCGCTCCGGTGCCTCAAGCGCAAGATCAGTGACGCCATCTACGCCCGCCTCCGGGCCGACGCGCGCCAGGCCGCAGAAACCCCCGTCGCGGGCCCGGGAGGGCAACCGGGGAGCGACTCTGACTCCAGCGCGGCCGGCTCACACCCCGAGCGCCGGCTCTTCGGACAAGCCACTCCCGGGCCCAGCCCCACACTACGAGCCGCCACCCCGGCCGGGCGAACCACGCCGCCGGAGCAGACATCAAAGAAAACCCGTCTCAGCCCTTGACAACAAAAGCAAAGAGGGCTCGTTCTGGCGCAGGTCTTTGCCGCTCGACGTGGCTGACCGCGCCGCGCAGATCTGGGTGATCTGCGTGCTCCTACCTGCGTGGCGACATGCGGCACCGATGCTCGGTCGCGCCGGTGAGCGGGCATTGTCATCAGGGTTAGGCCGGTGACCTGGATCTTCAGGTGCTGTCCGGGCCGCGAGGCGGCGTGGCGGCCGCGGGTCGGGGTCAATCCCTGGAACACTCAGTCCTGACGGGGGACCCACACGCAAGGACGACATCAGATGATTGCACGCAGACGGATCATTGACGACACCGAACAGATAGCCGGCGGGTTGGCCGCTGCCTTGTCGGCCGTGCGCGCGGGGGCGGGCAAGGCAGCTAGCCGCTTCCCGCGGCCTGCCGCCCTGTTAGCCGCGGCCGCTCTGCTCGCCGCCGTCCTCGTGCCCGCGGCCGCCGCGGCCGCGGCGCCTGGATCGGCCCCGCCACCGGTTCCGGTGCTGCACTGGCGCTCTTGCTACGGCGGGTTCCAGTGCGCCACCGCCCGGGTGCCATTGAGCTACCGGGACCCGGGCGGCGCGACGATCAGCATCGCCGTGGTCAGGCACCTGGCGACCGATCCGGCTCGCCGTATCGGGACGCTGTTCGTCAACATCGGCGGCCCGGAAGCGCAGGTCGAGCCCTTCGTGGCCAGCTTCGGGGGGTTCCCCGCCGCGATCGCGGCTCGGTACGACATCATCACGTTCGACCCTCGCGGCTTCGGCTACAGCACCGCGGTGCGCTGCTTCCCGACCATGGCGGCGGAGAGCAAGTTCCTCGGGGGCCTGTCCTTCCAGGGAGTGCCCGTCTTCCCGGTCGGCGCCCGGCAGGAAGCGGCCGCGGTACGGACCTGGGCCCGGTTCGACGCGCGGTGCGCCCGGCGCAACGGCAGCCTGCTGGACCATGACACCACCGCCGATGTGGCCAGGGACATGAACCTGCTGCGCCAGGCCGTCGGCGCCCCGGCGCTGAACTACATCGGCGCGTCCTACGGCACCGGGCTCGGCGCCACCTACGCCAACCTGTTCCCCGCCACGACCGGGCGCATGGTCCTGGACGGAAACCTCAACCCGGTCGCCTGGACCCACCCGGACGGCGATCTGCCGACCTATCTTCGCCAGGGCTCGGACCAAGCGTCCGCGGCGGTGATGCGGGCCTTCCTGGACCTGTGCGGCAAGACAACAACCTCGGCGTGCGCGTTCTCCGCCGGAACCCCGGCCGCGACCCGCGCCAAGTGGGCCACGCTGCTGCGCCGGCTCCGCCGGCATCCGGTCACTATCGGCACCCCGCCGCAGACCTACACCTACGCCACCGCGGTCGCGGTGCAATCCGTGCAGCTGCATACGGTGAGCCGGTGGCCGTCCGCCGCCAGCCTGCTGCAGCAACTCTGGGTGGCCTCGACCGCCGGCCGCCCGTCCACGCCGGCCAGCCCGGCGACGCGGGCCCAGGCCAGCCCGCCCGCCACCGCCGCGACCGCGCCCCCGGCCGTCTACACCGGCTTTGAGCAGGTGCTCGCCGTGGTCTGCTCAGACAGCCCGAACCCGCGCGACCCGGCCGCCTACCCGGCCGCCGCCCGCAGGGCCTACACCCGGTCGGGCGCGTTCGGCCCGCAGGCGACGTGGTTCCTGGTGGCCTGCGCGGACTGGCCAGCCGCCGCGGCCCAGGACCGTTACTCAGGCCCGTGGAACCGGCCCACGGCCAGCACCATCCTGCTCCTCGGCAACACCGGCGACCCGGCCACGCCCTACCACGGCTCGGTCGCGATGTCCCGGGACCTGGCCCGTGCCCGGCTGCTGACTGTCGACGAGTACGGGCACACCGAGACCGCCAACCCGGACACCTGCGCCACGGACTACGAGAACCGCTACCTGCTGACCGGCGCCCTTCCCCCGCCACGAACTGTCTGCAAGCAGCACGCCGCCCCCTTCCCCGGATGACGACCAGCCGAAGGCAGATCGCCCGCCCCGGTACGACACCCCGGCCCGTGGTTGCGGTGCAGCGGTCCGGGGTTGCGACCAAGCAGGGCGGTGCCGGCGACGAGCTATTCGCTGAGGAGTTGCATTGTTCGGCAACGTCGGTGGTGTCGAGGCTGATGGCAGGCATCATCGGTAGCCTCTGCGCGTCCAAGCCACGCTAAGTGACCGGGCTGGCCGGCAGCCTGCGCAAGAGATCCGCCTGATGAACGGCAGGCCGGTCGGCCGGATGCCCACCGCTCGGCGAGCCGAACCGGTCGATCTGAAAGACTAGCTCAAGTTCCTTATCACGCTCAGCGTCATTCCGTAACGGGCTCTGGCTGAGCAAGCGCGTTGAGTTCGGCGGCCACGTCGGCGGCCTCGGCCGCACCGATCCGCTGGAAGATCTCTCGGGCCTGCCGCAGGCTCTTGTGCGCGTCGGCAGGGCGGCCAGCGGCCAAGGCGCACCGGCCCAGGCCGGCTAGCGCGTGGGCCTCCTCGAAGGAGCTGCCAATCTCGCGGGCCAGGTCCAGGGCCCGCCGGTGGCAAGTGCCCGCCTGGTCCAGGTTGTCGCCGAGTCGGTGCAGGATCCCTACCTCGTTGAGCGCCTCAGCCTGGCCAAGCAGGTCGCCGAGGTCGCGGTAGATGCTCAGCGCTGCCTCCAACGACTTGGCCGCGTCCCGATAGTCCCCGGCCAGCCGGCGCACGACCCCGAGCTTGGCGAGGGCGTTGGCCTCACCCTGCCGGTTGCCCAGGTCGCGGTAAATGCCCAGCGCCGCCTCCTGCATCCCGGCCGCGCTCCGATAGTCCCCCATCAGCCCGTGCACCTCTCCCAGGTAGATGAGGGCGTTGGCCTGACCCACCCGGTTGCCGAGCTCGCGGAAGATTTCCAGCGCGGCCTCCTGCATCCCGGCCGCGACCCGGTAGTCCCCGATCTGCAGCCGCACGAGCCCCAGGTAATTGAGGGTGTTGGCCTGCCCCTGCCGGTCGCCGAGGTCACGGTAGATGTTCTGGGCCGCCTCCAGTATCTCGGCCGCGCCCTGGTAGTCCCCGATCTCCCGCCGCACGAGCCCCAGGCTGCTGAGGGTGTTGCCCTGCCCCTGCCGGTCGCCGAGGTCACGGTAGATGTTCTGGGCCGCCTCCAGTATCTCGGCCGCGCCCTGGTAGTCGGCCATCGCCCGCCGCACGATTGCCAGGTCGCTGAGGGCGTTGCCCTCACCGAGCCTGTCCCCGAGGTCACGGTAGATGCCTAGCGCCGCCTCCCATGTCGTGATCGCGTCCCGGTAGTCCCCGGTCATGTACCGGATGGCTGCCAGGTCACTGAGAGCGTTGGCCTGCCCCTGCCGGTCACCGAGGTGCCGGGCGGCGTGGACGGCGGCGGTGTGGCGGGTGATGGCATCGGTCCAGGGGCCGTCGCGTAGCAGGAGGGTGGCGATGGCGGCGGTGAGGGCGATGACCCGGGCATGCTGGCCGGTCCGGGTGGCGTAATCGAGGCAGGCGAGCAGGTTGGCGCGCTCGGTCCGTGCCCAAGACAGCGCCCGGGGGCGGTCTGGCAGGTCGGGGACCGCGGCCGGCGGTGAATTGAGGCCGGCCGGGCCGGGCCTGGTCCGGGACTGGCGGGCCAGCACGGCCTCGGCGAGGGCGGCGGTGTGCTGGTAGTAGTCCAGGAGCCGACTTGTAGCTGCGTCGCGCTCGGCAGCCGGGTCGGCGGCGGCCTTGCTTCGGGCGTGCTCGCGGATCAGGTCGTGGAGGCGGTAGCGGCCGCGGGCGGGCTCGGCGATCAGGTACTGGTCATACAGTGCCTCCAGGTGGTCGCGGGCCGCGGGCAGGCCGGTGCGGTCCAGGGCGGCGGCGGCGTAGGCGTCGATGTCGGGGCCCAGGTGCAGGCCCAGGCGGCGGAACAGCCGCTGCTGGCCGGGGGTGAGCTCGACGTAGGACAGGTCGAACGCGGCGGCGACCGACAGGTTCTCCGCGTGCAGCAGCGCCAGCCGGTCCCGGGCCGCGGCCAGCTCGGCGGCCAGGCCGGCGGCGGTCCAGGCCGGGTGGTGGTGCAACTGGCGGGCCAGCATCCCGACCGCCAGCGGCAGGTGCCCGCACAACCGGGTGATCCCGGCCACCTCCGGGTCGCCGGGATCCAGGCCGGGCCGGCCGGCCAGCCGGACCAGCAGCTCGGCGGCCTCCCCCTCCGGGAGGGTGTCCAGGCTGAGCGTCCGGGCGTCTTCCAGCGCGGTCAGGTGCCGCCGGCTGGTGACCAGCACCAGGCTGCCCGCAGCACCCGGCAGCAGCGGCCGGACCTGCTCGCTGCCGGCCGCGTCATCGAGGATCAGCAGCAGCTGCCTGCCCGCCAGCCGGTCCCGCCACAGCGCGGTCCGCGCCTCCAGCCCGGGCGGGATCAGCCCGGCCGGCACCCCGGCGGTCAGCAGCAGGCTGGCCAGCGCGTCGGCCGGGTGCACCGGCCGCTGCCCCGGGGTATGCCCGTGCAGCGGCAAGAAGATCTGCCCGTCCGGGAACCGCGGCGCGAGCTGGTGCGCGGCGTGCACCGCCAGCGCGGTCTTCCCGACGCCCGCCATCCCGCCGATCGCGTGGATACTGACCACCCCCGGATGCGGCGCCCCCGCCATCACCCCGACCAGCTGCCGCAACTCGGCCTGCCGGCCGGTGAACGACCCGATATCCCGCGGCAGCGCCCGGGTCGCCGCCGCCACCCCGCCCGCCACCCCGCCCGGGCCGGGGCCGCCCCGGGAGCAGCGCGGCCCCGGGCCACCGCCTCAAACGACGCCCGCGCCGCCCCGGTCAGGTCCAGCGCACCGGCCAGCCGCCGGGCCGTGTCCTTGCGCGCGGTCAGCGCCACCCCCCGCTCCAGGTCACTGACCGTCCGCGCCCCCACCCCCGCCGCCTCCGCCAGCTCCTCCTGCGACAGGCCAGCCGCCACCCGCAACCGCCGCAACAACCCCGCGAACGCCACCACCGGCGGGTCGACGCGACCACCCCCTCAAGCCAAACCCACGGCACCAGCCACCACCGGCGCAACCAGCAAACCGGCGACAAGCCCTGAAAAAGGGTAACGATCGCTCCCCCGCCGCCGCCACCCCCAGCACGTGTCCCTCACTGCATTTGCTGATCACGAATGGAGATGCTGGCATCTGCATAAGGATGCGCAGCCAAGACTTGCTGACGTCGGCTAGATCCGGGTGTCGGCCGCCGCGGCGAGGGCCTCCGAGCGGGCCCGGAGATTCGAGGTAAAGCACTGTTAAGTTGTCCGGTCGCTCGACGGGCGAGGCTGCGGCGCCTTGTCGCTGGCCTACATTTGGATGCGCTCGTTCCGCGGGTCATATATCGGGCGCAGGGACACGGCGGCCGGGTAGACCGCGTCCCCGATCTGTATCGTCCACTCGCCGGTGTCGAGGTAGGCCTGGTTGATGGCCTCGTCAGCATCGATCATCGCCAGCCCGACCGCGCCGCCGAGGGTGAACCCGTAGGACGCGGAGCGGATGTACCCGGCAGGCCTGCCGTCGCGGCGGACGACCTCGGCGTGGAACATGAGCGGCTTGGGATCGGTCACCAGCACCTGCACCAGCCGCCGGGTCAGCGGCCCGCGCGCCTTCTGGGCGAGCACCGCGTCGCGGCCGATGAAGCCGCCGGGCTTGTCCAGGGCGACTGCGAAGCCGAGACCCGCCTCGAGCACGGTGTCGGTGTTGTCGATGTCGTGGCCGTAGTCGCGGTAGCCCTTCTCCATCCGCAGGCTGCCGAGGGCCTTGAGGCCGGCGTGGCGCAGCCCCACCGCCCGGCCGGCCGCCGCCAGCCGGTCGTACACGTGCACCGCCTGCTCGGCCGGGATGTACAGCTCGTACCCCAGCTCGCCCAGGTAGGTGATCCGGATGCAGAGCACCCGGGCGAACCCGATGTCGATCTCCGCGGCCGCGCGGAACGGGAACGCCTCGTTGGACACATCCGCGGAGGTCACCGCGGCAAGCAGCTCCCGTGACCGAGGGCCCTGGATATTGATTTGCGCGTAGCCTGACGTCACGTCGGTGACGAAGGCGTGGGCATCGCCGATGTGGCGGCGCAGCCAGGTTTGCGCGTGCCGGTGGGCGGTGTCGGAGGCGACGACCCAGAACCGGTCGTCGGCGAGCTTGGTCACCGTAAGGTCGGCCTCCAGCGTGCCGGCGGAGTTGAGCCACTGGGTGTAGGTGATCCGGCCGAGCTGGCCGTCGACCCGGTTAGCGGAGACCCGCTCCAGCACACGCCCGGCGTCGCGGCCCTGCACATGGAACTTGGCCATGAAGGCCATGTCCATCAAGATCACGCCGGTGCGCGCGGTGTGGTGCTCGGCCTCCCAGTAGCCGAACCAGTCCGGCCGTCCCCAGGACAGCGGGCCGGCCTTCGGTTCGGCGCCCTCGGGGGCGTACCAGTCGGCGCCTTCCCAGCCGCTGACGTCCCTGAAGTACGCCCGCTGCGCCACCAGCCGCTCGTGGACCGGTGACACCTTCGCGCCGCGGGCCGTTTGCACCGGCCGGCCCGGGAAGTGGGTCTGGTACACCAGGCCCAGCGACTCGACCGTGCGGGTCGCCCGGTACTCGGGGTTGGCCTGGTAGCGGTGCAGCCGGTCGATGTTGATGCCGGTCACATCGACGTCAGGACGGCCGTCAGCGATCCACTGCGCGACCACCCGGCCGACCCCGCCGCCGGTCAGGATGCCGATCGAGTTCAGCCCGGCGGCGACGAAGTAGTTCTTCAGCTCTGGCGCCTCACCGACGATGGGCAGCAGGTCGGGGGTGAAGCTTTCCGGGCCGCAGAACAGCTTCTTGATGCCGGTCTGCTCGACCACCGGCACCCGGGAGATGGTGCGCTCCAGGTACGGCGCCATCCGGTCCCAGTCGGGGACGATCTCACCGAACGAGAAGCCCGCCGGGACCCCGGCTACCTGCCACGGCGCGCAGACCGGCTCGAACAGGCCGAGCATCAGTCCGCCTCCCTCCTCCCGGTAATAGCCGTAGTTGGCGGGGTCCTCCAGCACCGGCCAGCTGCCGTCCACCCCCTCGATCGGCTCGGTCAGCAGGTAGTAGTGCTCGGCGGCCTGCAGCGGGATGGTCACCCCGGCCAGCTCGCCGAGTTCCCGCGCCCACATGCCGGCGCAGTTGACGACGTACTCGGCCTCGACGTCGCCGCGCGCGGTGCGGACTCCGGTGACAGCACCGCTGTGGCGCAGGAAGCCGGTGACAGCAACGCCCTCGATGATCCGGGCGCCCTTCATCCGGGCGCCCCTGGCCAGCGACATGGTCACGTCGACGGGGTTGACCCTGCCGTCGGCCGGGATGTAGAAGCCGGCCAGCACGTCGTCGACCCGGGCCAGCGGGAACAAGGCGGCGACCTCGCCCGGCGAGATCTCGTGCACCTCCACTCCGCACAGCCGGTTGAACGCGGCAACCCGCCGGTACTCCTCCAGCCGACCCGGCTCGATGGCGAGCTCGATCAGCCCGCACTGCTTCAGGCCGGTCGCGAGGCCGGTCTCCGCCTCCAGCCGGGAGTACAGGTCCCAGGTGTACTTCCGCAGCTCGGTCGATGTCTGCGAGGTCGAGCCAAAGGTGGCCATCAGCCCGGCCGCGTGCCAGGTGGTGCCCGAGGTCAGCCGGTCGCGCTCCAGCAGCAGCACCTCGCCGAACCCCAGGTGCGCGAGGTGGTAGGCGACCGAGGCGCCGATGACGCCACCACCGATGACAACGACACGGGCACGGTCAGGAAGGGCAACGGCGGCAGGCGCGTTCATCCGGGCAGGTCTCCGCAAGACTCGCGATTACCATCGAGATCCGCAACTGCCTCTGGCAGACAGTCCGCGTCCGCACGGTCGCTGCAGCGCACCGAACCGGCCCGGACTGCGCTTCCTGAGCCGCGGATTCCGGGCGATCCTGTCAGCTCCCACGCGTAATTGTGACCGCTCCAGGCATTAATTCTGCGTGCGGCAACGAACTCGGCGACTTCGCGCGGAGCGTTCCCCATCACCACCGTGCGGTCGCCGGCCCGGATCTCGCCATCTTCGGCGGCGAGCATGGCGCCGGACAGGATCCGGTCATCTGCCCCGACGCGGACCGCAGCACACACCACCGCAGTGGGCGCCACGCAGGCGCTGGGGTCAACCTGCATTGTCTTGCCTCGGTGCCCAATCAGCATCCCCACAGACTGCCAGGGTCCGTCGGCCAGCCAGCATCCACCCCAACGCGGCAGATCCGTACGTTCTCGGAGCGGAACCAGCGATCCATAAAAAAATACGGCCGTCCGGGGCGCCTGCCTTCTTCGGCACACTGCGGATCAGCGCACGCTCCCGAAGCGCATCGCCGCTGATCGGCGCGGTGGCTGCGCCGCAGCACGGCCAGGCGCATCGCCCAAAATCCGCTTAGGCAACGACGCCGAAGTTGCCGCCGGCGCCCGGCCCGGACGGCGACCGGGCTGCTGCTGAGCCGGCGCGGCGGCGCGGCCGTCCGCTACGGTCTGCGAATGACCCGGCCTTATCCTGCGAGGAGTCCGCCGTGCCCGTATCGCTACCGCACGAGCTGCACGCCCTTGTCCAAGGCTAGTGGCTGGCGGCGAGCAGGCGCTCAGGCCGATAATGTGCTGTCTGCAACGACATGTTACTGGACGGGTTGAATCGTGGAAGAGCTGCGCCCGGGCGACCCGCAGATCGGGTCGTACCGGCTGCTCGGTCGGCTGGGCAGTGGCGGGATGGGCCAGGTGTTCCTGGGTCGTTCTCCCGGCGGCCGGCCGGTAGCAGTCAAGGTGATCCGCCCGGAACTTGCTGACAGTCCTGATTTCCGCCGCAGGTTCGCCCGCGAGGTTGCTGCTGCCCGGCGGGTCAGCGGCGTCTTTACAGCCCCGGTCGTCGATGCTGATCCCGAAGCACCGCAGCCCTGGCTCGTGACCGCGTATGTAGACGGGCCATCCCTGGCTGACCATGTTAAGAACAACGGCGCGATGCCAGAAAGCGACGTCATCAGGCTCGGCTGCGCCCTCGCCGAGGGGCTCGGGGCCATTCATGCCGCCGGCATCGTGCACCGTGATCTCAAGCCATCCAACGTGCTGCTTGCCAGCGACGGCCCGAGGATCATCGACTTTGGCATATCCCGGGCAACCGAGGCGACCTCGCTGACGCAGAGCGGCCTGGTGGTGGGATCTCCGGGCTTCATGTCTCCTGAGCAGGCGGAGGGCCGCGAGGTCAGCGCCGCCAGTGACGTGTTCAGCCTGGGTGCTGTCCTGGCGTTCGTCGCCACTGGCGCAGGCCCGTTCGGCACCGGCGCCGCGTCGGCGATGCTTTACCGGGTCGTCCACGCTGAGCCCGATCTAACGAGCGTTTCTGGCGGGCTGCGCAACGTGGTCCGGGCCTGCCTGCGGAAGAACCCGGCCGAACGGCCCACGCCCGCCGGCCTGCTGACCATGCTTGTCTCGCTTGGTAACGGGCAGCCGCTGCCTGCCAGTGACGTCGGGGCACGCAGCAGCCCGGCCGAATGTGCTGGTTCGGGCTACTCGCCAAGGGAGGTACCCGACCGGCGCACGGCGCAGCCCGGCGGCGTGGTGCCAGTCGCGGCCGTTGCGGTGCAGAACCCTGTCCTCAGCGCCGACATCAGCCGGCACCCTCGCCGCTGGTTTTGGATCGCGCTGTGTGCCGCGGTCGCTCTCGCAGGTGGCGCCGGAGTCGCGCTGACCTCCCACAACTCCGGCACGCACAAACCCGCCGGAACGCAGGCGTCAGGCGCGAGCCAGATAGCGCGTAGAGGACGAACGCCGTCCGCGGTGGTCAAGGCCTACTTCGGCGCGATCAACGCCCATAACTGGGGCAAAGTCTGGCAGCTCGGCGGCAAGAACCTCGGCCCCCCGTATGCCAGCATGGTCGCCGGCTTCCAGGACACCAGCCGCGATGTCATCACGCGCATGACCGCCGACGGTGACGCAGTGACCGTCCGCATCCGCTCCTACGAGACCACCGGCGCAGTGCAGGTTTACGTCCTGAGCTACACCGTCAGCGGCGACGTCATTGCCGGCGGACATCAAACCCTGATTTCAGCCCAGACGCCGTGCCCGCACATTCAGTACGGAGCCGACGGCACCGCCGGTCCGCTGTTCTGCACTGACGGACAGCCCAACCCGCCAGTACTCGCCTACTACCGGACACTGCACCTGCAAGTCCTGAGCCTTGGCCCCGACGCCACCCCCGCCCAGGTACTGCAAGCAATATGTACGGACGTGCATCAGCACTCCACCTACCCGATCGAAACCGCAGCCTACAACCTGGCTCAGAAGATCAACGGCTGGTCCTTCGGCATCAGCCCGCCTCAGGAGATGCTCAACGGGGCGTGCCGATAGACGTCCACACCTCGCCCCACGACGGTACCCAGTCGGCATTCTGGGCGCGGCAGAATAGTGAGTTCTCGACGTAAGCGGCGATGTACAAAAATGCAGCCCGGCCGACTGTCCGCCGGACTGTAGCCGGGGACCGCTACGCAGTCAACGCGCCGGAGCGTAAAAGACGGCGATCTTGATTGGTCAAACGTGCTGCGGTCAGTTGATATCGAACTCGTTGCCTTCCGGGTCCTTCATCCCGACCGCGTAGTGATCGAGCCCGTCCCCTTCCTCGGACAATGCGCCAGTGATAGTGGCGCCCAGGTCGGCCAGCCGGCTGGCCTCCGCGTCGACTCGCTTCTGGCGAGTCTCGATTGGGTCCGTTCGCTCGCCACTGGCGTGGATGTCGAGGTGCAGCCGGTTCTTGACCGCCTTGGCCTCCGGCTCGACACGGAACCAGATGACCGGCCCCTGGCCGTCGGGATCACTGATCCTGTCCGCCCCGTCGACCAGATACTCCTCGGACAGCCCCAGGTCGCGGTAGAAGTCGTTCCAGGTAGCGAATCCAATAGGGGGCGGCGCGAGCTCATAGCCCAGCGCGGCGGCCCAGAACCGGGCCAGCCGGTCCGGGTCGGCGCAGTCGATGACCAGCTGAAAGCGGACAGGCACCGGTTTCCTCCCAGGCCGCTCAGGTAGCTACCGGCATCCTGCCAGATGCTTCGCGGCACGGGGCCAGAGCGTCGGGTCAGGGCATCTCGAACTGCGCCGCTGGCGACCTGCTTTGCCCGTCTCCGGATAAGACCTCGGCCGTCAGCTGTCCGGGACCAGGTCGGCTACGTCATTGTGCAGCTTGGCCATCGCCTGGTCGAACGTGGCGAGCCGGGAACCGCGGGCCCGGGCGAGTTGGGCCAGGTAAGCGTCGGTTACCTGACGGTGGCTGATGATCCCCTGAATCGGAACGTCAGCGTACCCGACATCGTCGGGCCAGAATTCGTGCCGCGCGTCGCCGGTGGCCCCGTTGAGAACTGCTTGCGCGGTGGCGGCCGACTGGCCTTCGCGGATGAGCAGGCGCATGAGGCTGCCCTGGGTAATTGGGCAGGTTGCGAAGTTTTCGCTAGTGCCGACAAACCAGTTCTCGGCGGCCATGTGGTGAACGTGATCATCGACGAGCAGGGCGATGAGCACGTTCGCGTCGAGGAGGACGGTCACTGATCGTCGTCCTCCAGCCGCCTTACGTCCTCGCTGGTGATCGTCCGGCCAAGGTGCGCGACGGGCAGGCCAGTGCGGGCACTTCTCGCTATCTCACCGAGGGCGCCCGAGCCGAGTCCCCGGCGAATGAGACCGGCGACGGCCTGGCTCAACGACTGATGGGTATCTCTGGCGATCGCGACCGCCTGAGCGTGAAGATCATCAGGGATGTCGAGGGTAGTGCGCATACCAGAAGTATAACTTCACTTCATCATGATGCGATGATGCACACCCTGCCGATCATCCTCCGAACGGCGTGTCACGCCACAACGGGGGAACGTTGCCCGATGTGGCACAAGACTTGTACTATTCGTTTTCTTGAATCGTTCGTGTTTAGGACGGTAGGTTCGATGCCATGACCGCATCCCAGAGTCCGACCATCGCCGAGGAGCTGCGCGGTGCCGGCCTGCGGGTGACGGCCGCCCGCGTCGCACTGCTCGAGACCGTCCGAGACGGTAACCACCTCGGCGTCGAGGCGATCACCTCCGGGGTGCGTGATCGCATAGGCCACGTCTCCGTGCAGGCCGTGTATGACGCCCTCGACGCGCTCACCGCGGCGGGACTCGTACGCCGCATCGAACCGGCCGGCAGCCCGGCCCGGTTCGAGGGGCGCGTCGGGGATAACCACCACCACGTCGTGTGCCGGTCGTGCGGTGTCGTCTCTGACGTCGACTGCGCGGTCGGCGAGGTGCCCTGCCTGACCGCGTCCGACGACCATGGCTTCTCGATCGACGAGGCCCAGGTCATCTACTGGGGCCTGTGCC
This sequence comes from uncultured Actinomycetota bacterium, assembly GCA_963729365.1. Classification (GTDB taxonomy): domain Bacteria; phylum Actinomycetota; class Actinomycetes; order Streptosporangiales; family Streptosporangiaceae; genus JASHPR01. The sequence continues at coordinate 578,944 of CAVSNQ010000018.1, read as the reverse complement.
CCGACTGTTCCACCGCCCGCAGTTCCTGAGCAATGAGACCCGCCTAGCGGAAGGATGCCCATGACTGAGAACCATGATCCTGTCGTCGCCGAAGGCCCGACCCCGGAGAGCGGGGGATGCCCGGTCGCGCCCGGCCTCACGCACCCCACCATGGGTGACGCCAACACCGAGTGGTGGCCGAACAAGCTCAACCTGAAGATCCTGGCCAAGAACCCCGACGTGGCCGACCCCATGGGCAAGGACTTCAACTACGCCGCGGCGTTCAAGACCCTCGACCTCGGGGCCGTGAAGCGCGACATCGCGGCGGTCATGACGGACTCCAAGGACTGGTGGCCGGCCGACTTCGGCCATTACGGCCCGCTGATGATCCGGATGGCGTGGCACCTCGCGGGCACCTACCGGATCAGCGACGGCCGCGGTGGCGCCGGGGCTGGTCAGCAGCGCTTCGCGCCGCTCAACAGCTGGCCAGACAACGTCAGCCTGGACAAGGCCCGCCGGCTGCTGTGGCCGGTCAAGAAGAAGTACGGCCAGAAGATCTCGTGGGGCGACCTGATGGTCCTCACCGGCAACGTTGCCCTGGAGACGATGGGCTTCAAGACCTTCGGCTTCGGCGGCGGCCGCGTGGACGTCTGGGAGCCCGACGACGACGTCTACTGGGGGCCCGAGACCACCTGGCTCGACGACGAGCGCTACACCGGCGACCGTGAGCTGGAGGAGCCGCTGGCCGCGGTTCAGATGGGCCTCATCTACGTCAACCCGCAGGGCCCGAACGGCAACCCGGACCCGCTCGCCGCGGCCCGCGACATCCGTGAGACGTTCCGCCGGATGGCGATGAACGACGAGGAGACGGTCGCCCTGATCGCCGGCGGTCACACGTTCGGCAAGACCCACGGTGCGGGTCCGGAGGACAACGTCGGCCCCGATCCCGAGGCGGCCCCGCTCGAACAGCAGGGCCTCGGCTGGAAGAGCACCTTCGGCACCGGCGTGGGCGACGACGCGATCACCAGCGGTCTCGAAGTCATCTGGACGGAAACCCCGATCACCTGGGACAACAGCTTCTTCCGGATCCTCTTCGGCTATGAGTGGGAGCTCACCCAGAGCCCCGCAGGCGCGCACCAGTGGCAGCCGAAGAACGGCGCAGGCGCGGATACCGTCCCGGACCCCCACGACCCGTCGAAGCGCCGCACCCCGATGATGCTGACGACCGACCTCTCACTCCGGTTCGACCCGGTCTACGAGCCGATCTCGCGGCGCTTCATGGAGGACCAGGACGCGTTCGCTGACGCCTTCGCCCGCGCGTGGTTCAAGCTGACCCACCGCGACATGGGCCCGGTCGTGCGCTACCTCGGGCCCGAGGTACCGTCCGAGACGCTGATCTGGCAGGACCCCGTTCCGGCGGTGAACCACGAGCTCGTGGACGCCGCGGACATCGCCGCCCTGAAGGGACAGATCCTCGCCGCGGGCCTGCCGGTCTCGCAGCTGGTCTCTACCGCGTGGGCGTCGGCGTCGTCATTCCGCGGCAGCGACAAGCGCGGCGGCGCCAACGGCGCGCGGATCCGCCTCGAGCCGCAGAGTGGCTGGGAGGTCAACAACCCCGACCAGCTGGCCACGGTGCTGCGCACCCTGGAGGGGATCCAGGAGTCCTTCAACGCCGCGCAGGCCGGCGGGAAGAAGATCTCACTCGCCGACCTGATCGTGCTGGCCGGCGGCGTGGGCGTCGAGCAGGCCGCCAAGAAGGCCGGCTTCGAGGTGGAGGTCCCGTTCGCGCCGGGCCGCACCGACGCGTCAGCGGAGCAGACCGACGTGGAGTCGTTCGCCGCGATCGAGCCCCGGGCCGACGGGTTCCGCAACTACGTCGGGAAGGGCACCCGGCTGCCGGCCGAGTACCTGCTTATCGACAAGGCGAACCTGCTCACCCTGAGCGCGCCCGAGATGACGGTCCTCGTCGGCGGCCTCCGCGTCCTGGGCGCGAACTACGACGGGTCGAAGCTCGGTGTCTTCACCGCCACCCCCGGGTCGCTGACCACCGACTTCTTCGTCAACCTGCTGGACATGGGCACGACGTGGGAGCCGACGGCCGAGGACGCGAACACGTTCGAGGGCCGCGACGCCGCCGCCGGCGGGGCCAAGTGGACCGGCAGCCGGGCCGACCTGGTCTTCGGGGCGAACTCCGAGCTGCGCGCGCTCGCGGAGGTCTACGCCAGCGATGACGCGAAGGAGAAGTTCGTGAACGACTTCGTCGCGGCGTGGGGAAAGGTGATGAACCTCGACCGGTTCGACCTCGCCTGATCATGACGTCCAGGCCGGCCGCGCAGGCCGGCCTGGACGTCCTCAGCCCGAAGGATCTAGACATCGTCCGCCTCCGGCGCGACGTCGAGAGGGTCACGCCGGGTCCTAGCCCGAACTTCGGCCTCAGCCGGCCGCGTCGGGCTCGCCGGGCCGCACGATGCCGGTCTCGTAGGCCAGGATCACGGCCTGCACCCGGTCCCGCAGGCCGAGCTTGGCCAGCAGGTTACCGACGTGTGACTTCACGGTTGCCTCGCTGACGACCAGGTCGGCGGCGATCTCCGCATTGGTCAGGCCGCGGGCGAGCCGCAGCAGGATGTCGTGTTCCCTGGCCGTCAGCGAGGCCAGCCGGGACGGCGCCGGCAGCGTCTGCGCCGGCCGGCGGGTGAACGCGTCGATCAGCCGCATCGTCACCGACGGCGCGAGCAGCGCGTTACCCGAGGCGGCGGTCCTGACCGCCGCGATCAGGTCGTGCCGCGGCGCGTCCTTGAGCAGGAACCCGCTGGCCCCGGCCCGCAGCGCCTCGTACACGTAGTCGTCGAAGTCGAAGGTCGTCAGCATGACCACCTTGGGCCCGGCGGCCCGGTCGCCGCCGGTGATCCGCCTGGCGGCCTCGAGCCCGTCCATCTCCGGCATCCGCACGTCCATCAGGATGACGTCGGGCTGATGATCGGCGGCCGCCCGGACGGCCTCCGCCCCGTTGGCCGCCTCGGCCACCACGGCGATCCCGTCCGCCGCCTCGAGGATCACGCAGAATCCGGTTCTGACCAGCTCCTGGTCATCGGCGACGAGCACCCGGATCGGGCCAGCGCCGGTCATGCCGGCAGCCGGGCCGTAACCGCGAACCCGCCCGCCAGGCCCGGGCCGACGGTCAGGCTGCCGCCGCAGGACGCCACCCGCTCGGCGATGCCGGCCAGGCCGAACCCGACAGGTCCGACCGACCGCGCGCTGCTGCCGTTCAGCGCGTCCGCCGGGCCGGCCGGGGCTGGCTCCGCCTGCCGGCCGACCGCCGCGCCGACGATCGGGGCGGCGATCGCGGCAGCCGGCCCGTTCCCGGCATCGGTCACCGAGACGGTGACATAGCCAGGCTCGTAGCTGACGGTCACCGCCGCCTCGCTCGCCCCGGAGTGCCTGACCGTGTTGGTCAGCGCCTCCTGCACGATCCGGTAGGCGGTCAGGTCCACGCCGGGCGCCAGCTTGCTCGGGCTGCCCTCCACCCTCAGGTCCACGGCGATCCCGGCCTTGCGTACCTGCGCGAGCACCTCGTCAAGCCCGCCGATCGACGGCGCCGGCGCAGTGCTGGCCCGGCGGTCGTCCGGGTCGGCGGGGCCGCGCAGGACGCCGAGGAGCCGGCGAAGCTCGGTCAGCGCCTCGCGCGCGGTCTGGCCGATGATCTGGACGGCCTGGCCCGCCTCGGCCTGGCCGGGCAGCAGCGACGCGGCCGCCTCGGACTGGACGGCCATCAGGCTCACGTGGTGCGCCACCACGTCGTGCATTTCCCTGGCGATCCTGGTCCGCTCGTGCGCGGCGGCCAGCGCCACCTGCCGGTCGCGCTCGGCCTCCGCATGCTCGGCACGCGCCTCGACCTCCTGCAGGTAGGCCCGACGGGTGCGACTGAGTACGCCGGCCATGCCGGCGGCGGCGAACTCCAGCACCCCGACGAAGATGTCATTGGTCGTGTGGCCGGGCAGCAGCGCCGCCCGGATGATGCCGGCCAGGGTCAGGGCGCTGATCACCCAGCGCACCCGCGTCGAGCTGCGGTCCATCACCGTGTAGAAGGCGATCATCGAGGCCAGCGGCAGCGGCGCGTAAGAGATGCCCAGGTCGTCGTAGAGGTCGCGGGGAATGCCGATGACCAGGAATGTAGCGACCGGCCAGCGCCGCCGCCAGATCAGCGGCAATGCCTGCAGCACGACCAGCGCGAACGCCACGTCGGGCAGGCGCAGCTGCCTCGCCTCCGGGATCAGCGAGCCGGCGTTGTAAGCGGCCAGCGCCAGCGCGAGCAGGAGGTCCTGCCTGCGCGGCGGGAGCGCGGCCGCCCAGGCGGCAAGCCTTCTCATCACCCGATGGTAAAGGCCGGCCAGATGCCCGATCCATCCTCCGCGCGGCTGATCTGGCCACCCCTACCTGCGGCGGAGTTCCGGCACCGACAGGGCCGCGAACAACGCGCCGGGGATGACCGCGGAAACGGGCCCCGCAGCCGATGCGCGCTGGCGGCCCGGCGGACGAGCATGACGGCCATGAACCACACGACACCAATCATCGAGCTGGCCGGCGTGGAGAAGGTCTACCGCACGGCCGGGGGCAGGCGAGGTGGGCGGGGCGTCGGGTACCCCGCGCTGAGCGGCGTGGACCTGGCCATCGCCGCGGGCGAGATGGTGGCGATCACCGGGCCGTCGGGCAGCGGCAAGACCACCATCATCAACCTGATCGCCGGCATCGACCGGCCCACCGCCGGCGCGGTCACGGTCAACGGCAGCCGCCTCGATCAGCTGACCGAGGAAAAGCTCGCCGTCTGGCGCGGCCGCACCATCGGCATCGTGTTCCAGTTCTTCCAGCTCATGCCCACCCTCACGGCCATAGAGAACGCCACGCTCCCGCTCGATCTGGCCCGGCTCGGCGCGGCGCGAGAGCGGAGGGTCAGGGCGGGCCGTCACCTCGCCACGGTCGGGCTCGCCGATCGTCGCGACCGGCTGCCCCTGGAGCTGTCCGGCGGGGAGCAGCAGCGGGTCGCCATCGCCAGGGCGATGGCCTGCGACCCGCCGGTCCTGCTCGGCGACGAGCCCACCGGCAACCTCGACACCGGGATGGCCAGGGACATGTTCGAACTGCTCAAGGGCCTGAACGAGAACGGGACCACGGTGGTGTACGTCACCCACGACCAGGCTCTCGCCGAGAAAGCGTCCCGGATCGTGTCCGTTCGGGACGGCCTGATCGTCGGCGACACCGGGCGGCGGCCATGAACACGCTGAACCGCAAGGCCTGGGGTGACCTGACCCGGCACCGCGCCCGGACGCTGCTGACCGTGTTCACGATGAGCATCGCGATCGCCAGCCTGGGCTTCCTCGCCGTGCCGGGCCTGCTGAACGCGGCCATGAACCGCCAGATCGCGGGCAGCCACCTGTATGACGTCGGGATAGCGACCAGCACCCTCGACCTGAGCCCGGCACAGCTCAGCGCGCTGGGCCACCTGCCGGGCGTCGCCGCGGTCAGCCCGGCCGTGGGCTACGCCACCACGGCGGCAACCGCCTCCGGCCCCCAGGACGTCGTGCTCGCCGGCACCGCGCTGGCGTCAGCGCCGGTCAATACCGTCGTGCTGTTCACCGGCCGGATGCCGGGGCCGGGTGAGGTCCTGGCCGACGCGGGCAACGCCCGGGCCACCGGCTTCGCTGTCCCCGATGGCGGCACGATCGACGTGCGGGCCGCCGGCGGCGGGCTGGTCCGGCTGCGGGTCAGCGGTACCGGCCTGAACCTCTACGCGACCCCGGGCGCGAACGGCTCGTCCACGCCGGTCTTCTACGCCCCGACGGCCACCGTGGAGTCACTCCACGGTGTCCGCGGCTACAACTATCTCGGGTTCCGGCTCACCGACGACGCCGTGGCCGCGCAGTCCCGGGTGGTGGCCGAGGTGCGCGCCTACCTGACCGCGCAGGAAGGGACAGACCCGATCACGGCGCTGCCCGCGGTCCGGTCCCCCGGGCAGTGGCCGGGACAGTCCGGGTTCAGCCACATCATGGCGCTGCTGTACATCATCACGATCCTCGCGTTCGCTTCCGCCCTGTTCCTGATCGCCGCCACGATGAACACCCTCATCGCCGAGCAGGCCCGCGAGATCGCGATCCTCAAGGCGCTCGGCGGGCGGCGGCGGCAGATCGGCGGCATCATCCTGCGCACGGCCGCGATGCTCGGCGCCGCCAGCGCCGTTATCGGCGCCGTTCTCGGCATCGCCATCGCCTACCTGCTGGCCCACTACTTCGCCGTGAAGCTCATCGACGTGTCCTTCGGCTTCGGCGTCTCGGTCCCCGTCGTCGTGGCCAGCCTCGTGCTCGGCCCGGCGCTGGCCGTCGCCTCGTCGCTGCCCGCCCTGCGGCGTGCGCTGCGCAGGCCCGTGGCCGAGACGCTGGCCGGCGCGGGCACCAGCGGATACGGCTCCGGCCGGCTCGACCGCCTGGCCGCCCGCAGCGGCCTGCTGTCCGGGACCGAGGTTCCCGGCAGCGTGCGGATGGGAATCCGCAACGTGCTGCGGCAAAAGCGCCGCAGCGCGGCCGCGATCGCGCAGGTCGCCGTGGCCGCCGGGCTGGCGATCACCTTCCTCGCCCTCGGCCAGTCGATAACCGCCGTCATCAGCCAGACCGTCGGCCTGCTGCACTTCAGCTTCAGCACCGGGATGGCCGGGAGCAGCGACGCGCGGCCGTTCGGCAGCCAGGCGCTCGCCGTCGCCGCCTCGACGCCCGGCGTCACCGGCGCCGAGCCGGTCGAGACAAGTTCGGTGCAGTACGGCGGGCAGACCTACGTGGCGTGGGGCCTGGGCACGCATCCCCTGTACTCGTACCGGCTGAGCGCGGGCCACTGGTTCACCACCGCGGACGAGGACGCCCGCACAGCTACCCCGCCGGTGGTGCTCGGCCCCGCCGTGGCGCGCCTCACCGGCGCGAGGGTCGGCCAGATCCTCACCTTGGCCCTGGCCGCGGGACCCACCCGGGTCCACGTCATCGGGATCGACACCGGCCAGCTCAATGCGGGTGACACCGTCTACTTCCCGCTGCCGGTGCTGGAACGCCTGGACGGCGGGCCCGGGACCGCGGACTCGATGTGGCTTTCCACGGCCAGTTCCGCCCACGCCGCCGTCGACCGGGCCACCGCGGCCGCGGCGGCGCGGCTGGCCGCCGCCGGGTACCCGGTCAGCACGCAGGAGCTCTACGTGACCGAAGCACAGATCACCGCGGCCGATACCTCGATCCTGACGATCGTCGAGATCCTGGGCCTCCTGGTGGTCGCCATCACCCTGATGGGCCTGGTGAGCACCCTCAGCATGGGCGTCATCGAGCGGACCCGCGAGGTCGGCATCCTGCGCTGCCTGGGCGCCCGGGCCCGCAACATCCGGCGGATCTTCAGCTCCGAGGCAGTGGCCCTGGCCGTCGCCGGCTGGGCGTTCGGCGTCCTGCTCGGCTGGCTGATGTACCAGGGGCTGCTGGCGCTCCTGCTCCATAATGTCGACATCAGCCTTCCGCAGGAGTTCCCGCCGACCATCCCGTTGGGCACGCTGGCGGGCGTGCTCGTGCTCACGCTCGTGGTCATCCGCGGGCCGCTGCGCCGCGCCGCCCGGATTCAGCCCGGGACGGCCCTGAGGTACCAGTGATGTATTTCCTCATCAGGTGGCTCATCAGGAAACTGCGCAGCCGTAACCCGGACCGGGCCGGCGGGCCGGTCCCGGCGCCCGGTCCGGACGAGCCGATAACCCGCGCGCCCGGTGACCGCATCATGAGCTGGCCGAGGACGGCTTCGGACACGAGGAAGACCGGCGCCCCGGCGCTGTCCGTCCACGGCCTGGGCAAGCGCTTCGGGGACCGGGTCGCGTTCGAGGACGTCTCCTTCGAGATCGGCCACGGCGAGGTCTTCGGGTTCCTCGGGCCGAACGGGGCCGGGAAGACGACGACCGTGCGGACGCTCGGCACCCTCATCGCGCCGACCTCGGGCTCGGCAACGGTCGCCGGGATCCCGCTCACGCCGGAGAACGGGGTAGAGATCCGCCGCCGCATCGCGGTCATGCCCGAGTCGCCCGGCCTGTACGAGCGCCTGAGCGTGGCCGAGAACCTCGAATGCTTCGCCGACCTCTACCAGGTGGCTGACCCTGCCGAACGCATCGACCGCGCCCTGCGGGCCGTCAACCTGGCCGACCGGGCCCACGATGCCTGCGGATCCCTGTCCAAGGGCCTGCGCCAGCGGGTCGCCCTGGCCCGGGCGCTGCTGAGTGACCCGGAAGTGCTGTTCCTCGACGAGCCGACCGCCGGCCTGGATCCGGTCGCCGCGCGCGACGTCCACGGGCTGGTCGACGAACTCCGCCAGCGCGGCGTCACGATCTTCCTCACGACGCACCGCCTCGAAGAGGCCGAGCAGCTCTGCGACCGCGTCGCGATCCTGAACACGACGCTGCGTACGATCGGCCGGCCCGACGAGCTGCGCGACCGGCTGTTCGCCAAGACGCTCACGGTCAGGACCCGCGTCCCGCTCCCCGAACCCGGCCGCGTCTTCGACGGCCTCCCGGCCGTCGACGGCTGGCACTCCGGCGGTCCCGCCAGCTACGTCCTGGCCGTCTCCGACGCCGACGCCGCCGCGCCGGCCGCCACCCGGGCGCTGGTCGCGGCCGGTGCCGACGTGCTGTCGATCGGCGAGTCGCGCCACTCGCTCGAGGACGTCTATCTCGAGCTGGTCAGCGAGGACGAGGAGGCGAGCCGGAGATGAGCGTGAGCAGGAGGCGCGTCCGGGCCATCTTCCGCAAGGAACTCCGCGAGTACCGGCGCCGGCGCACCATCATCACCGGGATGGCGATCCTCCCGCTCGTCTTCCTCATCCAGCCCCTGATCGCGGTGTTCGGCCTCAGCGCCTCGGCATCGAGCCAGCTCGCCCAGCACCATGAGCTGCTGTACCTGCTGGGCATCCCCGCGCTCGTGCCTGCCACGCTCGCCGCCTACGCGGTGGTTGGCGAACGCCAGCAGGGCACGCTCGAGCCGGTGCTCACCACGCCGATCCGCCGCGAGGAGTTCCTGCTGGGCAAGGCCCTGGCCGTGCTGGTCCCCTCGATTGCGATCGCGTACGCGGTCTACGCCTTCTTCGTGGCCTGCGTCCTGCTCTTCGCACAGCCCGGCATCGCGCCGGCGCTGCTGCGCGGCCCGGATCTGGTCGCCCAGGTAGTGTTCACCCCACTGCTGGCCGGCTGGTCGGTCTGGCTCGGCATCGCGATCTCCACCCGGGCCACCGAGGTCCGCGTCGCGCAGCAACTCGGCATACTCGCGAACCTTCCTTCGGTCCTGGTGACCACGCTCATCGCGTATGGCGTGATCCAGGCCACCCTCGCCCTCGCCCTCGGCGGCGCGGCGGTGCTATTGCTCCTCAACGGGCTCGGCTGGCGGCTGACGTCGGCGATGTTCGACCGCGAACGGCTCATAACCGGCACCCGCTGACGCCGCCGCCACGCCGGCGGCGAGGCAACCAGGTGACTCTGATGCGCCAGCCAAGGATCCTTCCAGGATCCCTTGAGGTTCGTGTTGCAAAAGTTGCTGGTCATGAGGACCGAACCGTCACCGACACTGAGAACGAGACCGTTCCATGTGCTCGACACGCGACCATCCAGGCGCTGGTCGGGCGATGTTTGGGCCGTCGCCGTTCTCGTCGCGCTGCCGGTCATCGTGTTCGGAGTCCCCGCACTGGTCGGGCATGCCGTTCTTCCCGGGGACGACCTGACGCAGAACTTTCCGCTGCGCGTACTCGCCGGACGCCAGATCCGGAGCGGCCAGCTGCCGCTGTATGACCCGTACATCTGGAGCGGCGCACCATTGCTCGCGGGCTGGAACGCCGGTGCCGCGTACCCGCTCACGTTCCTGTTCGCCGTCGTGCCGACCGCCGCGGCGTGGACCCTCAACCTGATCGTCACCTGGGCGGTGGCCGGGCTGGGCATGTTCTTCTTCTTGCGGGCCCTTCGCCTGGCGAGTGTGCCGAGCCTCCTCGGGTCGCTCTCGTTTGCCTTCGCCGGCGCCATGTCGGCCCAGGTGGCCCATTTTGGCCTGGTGGCCGGCATGAGCTGGGTGCCGGTTGAGCTGCTCAGCGTGCTCCGGCTCTCAGAAACCCGAAGCGCCGCCTCCAGGCTCAGGTGGACCGGAATCCTGGCCGTGGCGATTGGCCTGACGATCCTCGCCGGTGAACCGCGCGCCGTAGCTGACGCCAGCGTGATCGTCTTTATCTATGCCGCCTGGCGGGTAGCACGCCTCGGCCGCCGCTCAGGCCTAGCGGCCGTCTCGGTGGCGGCGGGCGTGGGGCTTGGAACATGCCTCGGCGCGGTTCAGTGGCTGCCCGGCCTGGCCGCGGTCGCCACTTCCCAGCGCGCGTCCAGTTCGATGGCCCTCTTCACTTCGGGGTCGCTCCCGGCCAAGTGGCTGCTTCTGATGCTGGTACCGGATCTTCTGGGCGGCTCCGGCTCCTTCGGCCAGCCGAGCTTCTTTGCCACCTACAACCTGGCCGAGGTGACCGACTACGCCGGGATCCTGCCGCTCGTCGCCGCGGCCGTGCTCCTCGGCCGTGTCCGGCTGCGACCGAGGCCTCCTGAATGGATCGTGTGGCACCTCATCGCGCTCGTGGGGGTACTGCTCGCGCTCGGGGGCAGGACCCCGCTAGGGCATCTGCTCGTTCATCTGCCCCTCTTCGGCGACCAGCGGCTCCAGAGCCGCAACATCCTGGTCGCCGATCTGGCGCTCGCGGTGCTGCTCGCGTACTGGGCTGACCACCCGCTCAGCGAAAAGAGCCGGCAGTTCCTCCGAGACCGCGTTCGCCGGATGGATCTGGAGACGGTCCTCGGTGTCTTGCCTCCGATCGCCATGATCGCCGTCGTGGTGGCCGGGCTGTGCTGGGGCGCGGGCCTCCTCCGATGGCTAGGGGTCGGCCTGAACGTAGCCGACGTCGACGGTCGCCTCCGGCCATGGCTTATTCCGTATGGGCTGATCGGGGCCGGAGCCGTCGCATTCGTGATCTTCGGGCCGCGCCTTCAGCCGAGACTGCGTTCTCGCTTGCTAGCCGGTTTCGTCGTCGTTGACCTGGTCATTTTCACGCTCCTTGGCGTGGTCGCGGTCCTTCCCGGTCTTGGCGGCGGCCAGAATCTCACGGCCAGCCGTGCGACCAAGGCGGTCAACGAGATCCTGTCGGGTCAGTCCGAGGATCGGACAGCACCACGAACGTCAGCCCCGCGTCCGATCGCGGCGCTGGGATACCGGGGACGTTTCGCGATCTACGATCCCAACGAGATCGATGCTCGCCAGCTGCCCATCATCGGTTCGCCCGATCTCAACAGCATCAGCGCCACGCCGTCCATCCAGGGGTACTCGTCAATAGTCGACGGCTCGTACGCATCGGCGACGGGATCGCACCAAGCCATGGGCGAGGGCCAGGACGTGCTGTCTCCGAAGGCCGTGGGCAGCGGAGTTCTCGATCAGCTCGACACCTCGCTGCTCCTCACCGTGCCCGCATACTTGATCACCGCCTCAGGAGGATCCGCGGCGCCCCCCGGACCGCCGGGAACCGGTCGGCGCGACGTCGCCGCGCACCACCAGACCACCTGGTACCTCGGCACATCGCTTGATGTGTCAGAGCTCGACGTGCCCGACGCGGACGCCAGGCTGGGAGCAGCGGCCGGGACCCGGATCGGGCTCATGACTCCGAATGGCTCGGCGCTTTGGTTCCCTGCGAAGGCGGCAGGTGCGTCCCTGCTCACGGTCAACCTTCCGCATCCGGTGACGAGCATCGCGGTGATCGGCCGGGCGGGCGGCGAGCCATCCGTTCTCGGCGCACCATCCGTTGCCGAGCCGGGCGGAAGCGTGTTCGTTGCCGATGGTCAGCTGCAGGACGCTCTCACGCCTCCGCAGTGGGGGCTGGCCGGGCACGACGGCTCGTTCGCGGTGTTCGTCGACCGCTCCGCCCGGAGCGTGCTCAGCCTCGAGGCACTCCCCGGCCGGTCCACGTCAGGCGCGTCAGTGCGGCGGGTGAGCGGCTCAGCGGCCGAGCCGGACGCGGCCGCGGTGCGCTCCCCCCACGGTGTCCGCGTCGTTCGCTCTATGGCGGCGATTCCTGGCTGGAGCGCCACCTGGCATCCGCGGGCGGGCCAGCCGGTCCCGCTCGTGGTCGGCCGGGCCGGTCTGGTCCAAATCGTCGACGTTCCGCCCGGCCCGGGCATCGTGACCTGGAGCTACGTGTCCCCAGGGTTCACGGCCGGCTTCGCGCTGTCACTCGGGGCAGCGGCGTTGCTCCTGCTGCTCCTCCTCGTGGCCGGGAGACTGCGGGTGCGGCACGGTCAGAACTGGGCTTTGAGCTCCTCGATCTCGCGGGCCCGCTCCCGGAGCTGGGCATAGGCCGGCCGCTCACGGATACGGGCCAGGGCCCAGCGCACGGCCTCCGCGCGGTTGGCCGCGATGCCCGCCGTGATCAGCGCGTCCACGGTCTCCAGGTCATCCGGCCCGAGCCGGGCCATCACGGGAGTAAGCGGAACCCCCGCGGTCTCGAGCGCGCCGCGCGGACGGCGCCCCAGCCTCATCCTGGGGCCGCGGATGCCGCCGTCCTCGGCATCGCCGACAACGAACTCGAGCAACCCGACCTCGGGAATCCCGTCGAGTTCGCGGCGCATCTCGCGGATCGCCACGCGGTGAGTGTCGTGGAAGGCCTCCAGGGCCTGCTTGCGCTCCTCTTCGCCGCTCCCGGCCTCGATAACCACGCGGGCGAACAGTTCGCCGGGCTCGATCTCGGGGTCGTCGCCGTACTGCAGCACCGCGACATTCTGGATCGGCGCGTCCGGGAAGCGCTCCCGCACCAGGTCATCAAACTGCCGGGTCAGCCGGTCCAGATCTGCCTTCTCCACGGCCACCTCCATTAGCTACGCTAGTAACCGAGTTTCGATGGCAATCAGAGTAGCTTGCGTTACGCACTATGGCCAGGGCCAGTTCGGCCGAACGGCGGTCCGGCACCGCCCGTTCGGCCGCTGAGTCTGGCCGATCTGGCGCGTCGTACCCTCCGACAGCGAAGACTCGGAGGTGTGAAGTGAGCGTGTTCGTGCTGATTCCCGGGGCCGGGGGCGCGGCGTGGTACTGGCACCGCGTCGTACCGGAGTTGCGGGAACGCGGCCACGAGGCGATCGCCGTTGACCTGCCGGGTGCCGACGAGTCCGCGGGACTGCCCGAGTACGCCGACGCGGTTACCGAGGCAATCGGCGATACCCGCGATGTCGTGGTTGTGGCCCAGTCGATGGGCGGCTTCACCGCACCGGTTGCCTGCAGCCGCGCCCGGGTTCGCCTGCTGGTGCTGGTCAACGCGATGATCCCGCTGCCCGGCGAAACGGCGGGCGAATGGTGGGGCAACACCGGCGCTGAGCAAGCGCGCCGCGCGGCCGCTGACGCCGGCGGGTATCCCGCCGAGTTCGACCTGGCTACGTACTTCCTGCACGACGTACCGGCCGATGTCACCGCTTCCGGCGAGGCGCACAACTTCCCCGAGGCTGACATCGCGTTCGGCCAGCGCTGTGACATCGACCGATGGCCTGATGTGGCCACGCAGGTCCTCGCCGGGCGTGACGACCGGTTCTTCCCGCTGGAGTTTCAGCGCCGCGTGGCGCGGGACCGCCTCGGGGTCGACGTCGTCGTTGTCCCCGGCGGCCATTTGTGCGCGCTGTCGCACCCGGCCGAACTCGCCGAAGAGCTCATGCAGGCGCTGCGATTATGCGGGAGTGGGTAACCCAGACCTAAACGATCTTCACTTCCGCAAATTTTGGTGAATGATGTCTCACGACCTACTACTGGCGTCGGAGAGGCGCGTTGCATGAGCGTGGACACACCAATGCTGACTGCGGAGCTCGTCGTGGATGGCGCGGTGCCCAAGCAGCCCGAGATTTCCCCGGACGGGCGCTGGGTCGCCTACGTTGTTGCGCCGGTTGGCCGCCGAGGGGAACACCGGCTCAGCGCCGTGTGGCTAGCCGCCGCGGACGGCAGCTCGCCGCCGCGGCAGCTGACCGCCGGCACGGCGGCTGACTCCGGCCCGCGCTGGGCGCCCGACTCAGCGTCGCTGTTCTTCATGTCAGACCGCACCGGGTCCGACCAGCTGCACCGGATCCGGATCGACGGCGGCGAGGCTGAGGCCCTGACCGACTGGCACGGTGACATCTACGATTTCTGCCCGCTGGCGGACGGCCGGGTCGTCGTTGTGGCGGCGGACGAGCCGACCGAGGAGGACGAGCGCAAGCGCGCTGAGCGCGATGACGCGATCGTCTGGAGCGAGCAACGCGGCTTCGGCAAGCTGCGGTTGCTTGACCCGGTCGCGCGCGAGCTGCACGCGGCAGACGGCCTCGGCGGCCGTCACGTCGTCGAGCTGGCACCGCGGCCTGACGGCGGTCCGCTGGCAGTGATCAGCTGGGAAAGCCAGGAGAACGATCCGGGGGCCATCACCAACGAGCTGCACGTGGTCGATCCGGCTACGGGAGTGCTCCATGACCTCGGCCGGGTCGCTGGCTTTGCACGGTCGCCGGTCTGGTGGGCCGATGATGGCACGTGGCACGTGACCTATCTGGGAGAGCCCGACCCGTTTGGCGGACTCGTCGTCTACGACACCGTGCCCGGCACATCCGCCTCACTTCGCGACCTGACCGAGGGCATGGACGTGAGTCCGACTGGCCTGGCGCAGGTCGCCGAGGGCCCGCCGCTGGCCCTGTTCGAGAGCGGGCTCGACACGCAGATCCACCGGCTCGATCCCGGCTCGCTGCGATTCCGGTGCCTGTCCACCAGTGCCGGCCCGATCGGCTCACTGACCGCCAGCCGTTCCGGTGAGGTGGTTGCCGCACTCACGAGCAGCGCGTACCAGCCGACTGATGTCGATGCCGGACCGCCCGGCGGCCCGCTCATCCGGCTCAGCGACACGCGGCCGGAACTGCGGGGGATCGAGTGGGGGACCCAGGAACGTCTCTCCTACAAGGCATCCGACGGCCTCGCCCTCGACGGCCTGCTCATCCTGCCGGCCGGCCGCAGCCGCGCGGACGGCCCGTTCCCGCTCGTCACCCTGGTGCACGGCGGACCCGATGACCGGCACGCCGACGAGTTCATGCTCCGGGTGGGCACTCCTGGTCAGTGGCTTGCGACCGCGGGCTACGCGGTGTTCCTGCCCAATCCGCGCGGCGGCACGGGGCATGGCCGCGAGTTCTCGGCGGCCGTCGTGGGCGACCTCGGCGGGGCTGAGTGGAGCGACATCCTCGAGGGGATCGACATGCTGGTCGCAGCGGGTGTCGCCGACCCGGACCGGCTCGGGATCACCGGCCCCAGCCATGGGGGGTTCATGACCGCCTGGGCGGTCGGGCAGACCGACCGGTTCAAGGCCGCGCTGATGTTCGCCGGCATCAGCGACTGGGGCAACCTGGCCGGCACCGGCGAATACGGGGCGATGGACGGCGTGCTGGCCGGCAGCTTCGGCTGGGAGGGGACGGGCCCGCACCCGCATGACCGGGTCAGCCCGATCTCGTTCGCCTCGAAGGTCCGCACCCCGGTACTGATCGTGAGCGGCGAGGACGACACCAACGTGCCGCTGGCCCAGGCGATCTACTTCCACCGCGCCCTGAGCCGGTACGGGACCGAGCACGAGCTAGTCGTCTACCCGCGGGAGGGGCACGGGCTGTCGGAGCGCAACCATCAGCGCGACCTGCTCTTGCGCACCCGTGCGTGGTTCGACCGGTGGCTGAGCGGCGACCGCTGAGCCCTCGAGCTGCGCCCGCTGAGCCTCGCGCTGTGCCCATGATCCTGGCGGCTGTGCCTCTGGCCGGTCAGGAATCGAGGTAGCGGAGGACGGCCAGCACCCAGCGGTGGTCGGCGTCCGACGGGGCCAGACCGAGCTTGCTGAAGATGTTCGAGACGTGCTTGACCCCGCCTTCGCCGCCAAAGCCACCCGGGTGCTTGACCTGTACGCGGGCATCTGGGACGGCCAGCCGCTGGGCAGCAACGATTACGTCACGCGGCGCCGCCTCGATCAACCGGATGACCAAGACCTGGCCGAACGCGCACCTGATCCACCTGCCCGCGCACGCATCCTGGCTGGATCAGGCCAGGTTCTGCCAGGTCCTCCCGCTGCGGACGCTCTCGGGCCGCTCCGCGGTGATGTCCGAGCCCGGCCGAGCCTGCCTGTCACGGGCCTTGACGAGGATCCAGCGGCGCTGACCCGTGCGGGTCAGGGCAAAACCGCCGCCCAGCTTGCTGCCATTCAAGTTGAACGACAGGTGACCAGGCTCGTCGCGCATTATGTCGGCGGGCCCCTCATCCCAGATGATCACCGCGCCGCTGCCGCGTGACTGCCCCTCGTGAACACCTTCGAAGTCTCCGGCCGCCAGGGAGTGGTCCTCGACCGGTACCGCCAGCCGCCGGACTGCGGGATCCAGCGAGGGCCCTTTCGGCACCGCCCACGAACGCAGCGCCTCCCCGGCCTGGATCCGCAGGTCGTAATGCAGCGCGGTGGCGTCATGCAGCTGCACGACGAAGCGCGATGCCGTCACCCTGTGACCGTACGTCCCTTACTGCGGCAAACCCCGCCCAGCCGACGTAGACCACGCCGCTGTCCTCTGATCACCGGGAGTGGCCAGCCCGAACTGTTCACGGCACGATCCCCACGGCCACGGCGGTCAGGGTGAGCCAGGCCGACGCCACGGCCAGTATGGCTAGCATCGGGACCAGCACGTGCCCCCGCACGGGCGCGAGAACCTTCGCCAGCGGGAAGCCGAGGAGGAGGGCTGGAAGCAGAATCCTGGGCTTTGACCCAAGGAAGGCGCTGCTTGTCAGTACGGCCAGCAATACGGTAACGACTATGTACACCTTTAGGTAAGCGGGCATGCGCTCGGTGAGGTTCCAGGCCGCCAGCGCAACCGCCGCCAGGATCACCAGCACGAACAGCAGGTTGATCCCGCTCGGCGAGCCCACGAAGGTTCTGGCCACGACGTGCCACGTGCTCCTGCCCCAGTCGAAGGACGTCCCGGATTTTTCTTCGTCTGCGAACCAGCCACCCGGCTGCGCTTGCCGCAACGTCACGAACACCCAGAAGCCAATGAGCCCCAGCGGGGCCATCACCCCGGCAGCAACCGGCCGCAGCCAGGCACCCAAAGGCTGCCGTCCCGTCCGGGCAGCTCCGACGAGGGCGATAAGCGCGGCGACCTCTACCGCCGCGATCAGCGCCACCGCGGACGAGTGGACGGTCCCCGCCAGCATGGTCAGGACCCCCGCGGTTATCCACCGGCGGTCGACCAAGGCGACCAGCGCCCAGGCCGCCAAGGCGCACATCAGCGCTTCCGAGTACGCCATGGACAGGACCATGGCGCCGGGCGCCACCGCCCACAGCGCGACCAGGAGCACGCTGATCCGCGCGTCGCCCGTCAGCCGCAGGCCCAGCAGGGCAAGACCAGCCGCAGCCGCGAATCCGGCGACGGCCGTTATGACGATTCCGGCTCCGGCCACGCCCAGGCCCGGGATCCACGCGATCGTGTCGATAGCCGCCGGATAACCGGGGTAAAAGTGGAAAAAGGCGATGTCGGACCGGGGGTAGCCATGCTGGGCGATGTTCGCGTACCACGCGGCATCGGCGTCTTTAGTCAAGAAGCCCCATATTCCCCCATGGATCTTACGGAAGTGGCCATACGGCAGGAGGAAGGCGAAGGTCATCAGGGAGATGACGCGGGTAGCCGCGAAGACGACCATGGCCGCCACCATGGTCGAGGAGCGCATGTTGTTGAGCGCCTCGGCGGCCCTCGCTGCAGGTGGCAGGGAGCGGCCGGGCACGCGCACACGGGCGGTAGTTCGCAACAGCCCTGAAAGCGACAATGAGAGCCCCTGACAGAGGGCATGACCAACCGTTGTGATCAGTCAGCGTAGTAAGACTAAGCCAGGGTAGTACCGTGCCCCCCGTGGATACCTGGAACCCGAGACCGTGCGGATCACCAACGCCCCCGGGGGACGCCGGCCGGGGAACCGCCGAGGCCATCGGCTCCGGCGCCGACGTGTTCGACGATGAAGAGCAAATGGAACGCCTAGCGGCGGAGGTAATGCCACAGCTATCGTGACTCGCTCACGGGGGATCTATGCCTGAACGCCTCGTGTTCCAGGATGCCTTGGGGCGCGTCCTGACCACGCAGGATCTCGAAGGTTTCACCGGCCAGGTGGACTGGGAGATCAAGGGCCGCCGTACCGTGCCCGAAGAGGCCGTGCGCCTGCACGAAGAAGCGCGGATGGCTGGTTCGCGGGGTGATTACGACCATGCTCTCGTGCTCCTCGACCGGGCCCACGCTCTCGCGCCCGGCTGGCCCTATCCGGTGTACGACGCGGCGTTCACCTATCTGCTCCAGGGGGACCCAGAAATGGCGCAAAGGCTCTACGAAGAGGTCGACGGCCTGGTGCCGCGCGGATTCTTCACCTGCAAGACCACGCTCGACGCCCTGCGGCGCGAGCGTGCCGGGGCCCTGCCCGCAGGCTTCTGCAAGGCGTTTGCCGCGCTCGAATCGCTCAATGACCGGCCCAGGAAAAAGGCCATTCTCCAGGGCATCGCGGCCCGGTTCCCCGCCTTCGCCCCGGCCTGGAAGGAACTGGCCACCCTGCTGGAGGATCCCGACGACCGCCTGCACGCGATCGAGAACGGGCTCGACGGGGACCCTGACGGCGAGACGAGGGGAATACTGCTGCTCAACAAGGCCCTTATCCTGCACCGGCGCGGTGAGCGGTCGGAGGCGATCGCCATCCTGGGCGAACTGGCGCTCGATCCTTCGTCGACCCTCGCCACCGAGACCCTGGCCAAGGCCACGCTGGCCCGTCTCATCGAGCCCTGCTGATTAGCCGCATTGTGGCTGGATGCGGAACCGGGGCGAGAGTGGCGGCGCGGCTCGCTGACCGCCGACCGCATGCTCGGCCAACGAGCTGGCCGCGCCGCCGTGCCGCTGCTAGTCCGGCTCGACGCCGCGCGACCTGGCCAGCTCCTCCAGGCCGTATCGGTCGACGTGCTCCGGGTCGGTCAGGCTGATCGTCCGCATTCCCTCGCCGGCCAGCCGTGCGTTGATCTCGTCGAAGCGCTCCTGCACGAGCCGCTTCTCCGCGTCGGTGATCCGGCCCTTGTGCGGCTTGCCCGCGTGCGCTACGTCGGCGTAGTTGGTGCGGTCGCCGCGGGCCGGCCCGGTCGCGACGGCCTTGGAGCTGCGCCTGGCCGGCCGGGCCGTGATCAGGAGCTCGCCCATCGGCTTGTCGGTGGCCAGTTTGTCGAACGAGTCCGCATCCATGGCCACCCGGTGCGGCTCGTCTTCGCCAGGCAGATAAAGGTCAACGACGGCCACCCGCAGAGCCGCCTTCTCGATGGCCCGGGCCTCATCGGTGAGAGCCTCGATCTCCACCGGGCTGTCGCCGAGCTCGGGATGCTCGTGCACCACGATGCGCGCCAGCGCATCGTCCCTGGTGATGATCTCGCCGCTGAGGTCGCTGAACCTGACGGTCTTCTGACCCACTGAGCACGCCTCCTGCATGTAGATTGTCCGCACGTCGCTATCTGATCCCGCGGCGCCGCCTCCTGGGCGCCGCGCACGTGCTTACCCTGCACCAGGGCCGGCTCGTAGTCAAACATATGTTCGATACGGCGTGGCGCCGCCAGCGGACGTCTTCCGGCTGGGCCGCGATCGCCGGGCTGCGGGCCCAGCACGGGATCTTCAGCGCGCCCAGTGCGTCGTGTACGGGGACCGGCGGCGGAGGTCTTCGCGCACGTCGTTGCCGAGATGCCGGGTCTCGCGCCGGTTCAGCGCCGCGCCGGCGATCGCCCCGGTGAGCAGCGGCCCGAGCGACACGGCGCTGCGCCCGGCGCGGGCGATGAGCCGGCGCTGCAGGCGCCTGCGCAGCGGCGAGCCCGCCACCACGACCACGGCCGGCGCGAGAGCCACGCCGCGACGGTGCGCCCACGCCGAGACGTACGCCAGCATGCGCTCGGCGGTCGAGCCGGGAGCGCGCATCCCGTATGCCTCGTGCAGCTCGGCCACCAGCTTGATCTCGATGCCGACCAGCGCCAGGGTCTCGACCGCGATCTCCACCGGCGCACTGGGCAGCGGCAGCACCATGGCCGCTCCGGCGCCCGCGCCCACCACCGCGGCGGCGCGGGCGGCGCCGTGAATCAGCGCGTCGGCCAGTTGCTCGGGACCCAGCCCGGGGAACTGGGCGCGGAGCCGCTGCTGATCCCGCACGGGCAGGCGCGGAGCCATCGCCAGCACCTGGGACGTCAGCCAGCGGCCGGCCGACGAAATCCCGCTCCAGCCCGCCCGTCCGCTGCGGCCCGCGAGCCGGGAGATCTCGCCCGGGAGCCTGCGGCGCCGTGACCGGGTCGGGGCGTCGGTCACCTCCCCGACAAGCTCGGCGACTTCCTCGGGCAGTTCCTGCGGAGCACGCTCCACATCACTGCCGGGTCTGCGTCGGGTGTTGTCCATGCGCTAGGGCTACCCTCGCGTGGCGGTCGTACGCGGCCCGAGGGCCTCGTCCCGGCTCCGATAGTCTGGCCAGACGCGAACACTAACACCGGGACGGCGGAGGAGGGCGAGCCAACACCATGCCAGAGAACGAGATGTACGACCCGGCATCGCTGGATGCGTCTGACACGCTCGACGGCGACCCCGGCGACGATCCGCTCGACCAGGGGATCGCGCCGCCGGACCGGTGGTCAGCCGGTGAGGGCTTCGGCACGACAGCGGCCGAGGAGCAGGAGGGCGAGTCGCTCGACCAACTGCTCGCCGAGGAGGAGCCGGAACCCGACCCGTACGCGGAGGCGGAAGCAGAGGCGGATGCGGATTCGGGCGAGGACCGCCGCGCGGACGACCTGTTCGGCGACGCCGAGCCGGAGCCGCGGTCAGGCCGGCTGGTCGCCGACGACGAGGGAGCGCACGCGGACGATGAGGCCGACCTGGTGGCCCGCGATGTCGGCATCGATGGCGGCGCTGCGAGTGCCGAGGAGGCGGCCGTCCACGTGCAGGACGAGGACGGCTACTGACCGAGCGATCTGCGGGTGACTGGTCACCATCCTTAACGCGTAGGGTCGAGGCATGCCCCAGACGCTGCCGCTATTTCCGCTGGGCACCGTGCTCTATCCAGGCCTGCTGCTGCCCCTGCACATCTTCGAGGATCGCTACCGGCAGCTCGTCCGTGACCTGCTGGAATCGCCCGAGCCGCGGCGCTTCGGCGTGATCGCGATCCGCGAGGGCAGCGAGACCGGCGTGGATGGCGTCTCGGCGCTGTACGACATCGGCTGCACCGCGACGCTGCGCCGGGTGTCGGAACGCGACGACGGCCGGTTCGACCTGGTCACCGTCGGCACCGACCGGTTCCGGCTGATAGCGCTCGACGGCTCGCGGCCGTACCTGCAGGCCGAGGTGGAGTTGCTGCCCGAGGACACCGGCGACCAGGCCGCGGCGGGCATGGCGGTTCAGGCCGTGCAGCGGGCGTTCCGCGCCTATGTCGACGCGCTGAACGCGCGGGGTGCTCCCGGCGTCAGCGTTCCGGACCTGCCCGGCGAGCCGATGGCGCTGTCGTATCTCGTGGCCGCGTCGATCATCGCCGACCTGCCGGGCCGGCAGGCCATGCTCGCCGAACCGGATGCCCTGCGCCGGCTGACCGCCGAGCGCGCGCTGCTGTCCAGGGAGACCTCGATGCTGCGCTCACTGACCTCGACGCCGGCCCCTGACTTCAGGCATGCGCCGTATAGCCCGAACTGACCCGGCCGGGCGGCCTATCGTCCCGGGGCGCCGGGGGCGGCCAGCGGCCTGACGTACCGGACCTCGGTGACGCTTTCCCCGCCGCTGTGGGTCCACGGCTGCTCGGTGCCGTCGCTGCGCCACCCCTGGGACTCATAGAACCCTCGCGCCGGGCGGTTGCCGGCCAGGACCCACAGGCTGGCCGCGGTGAAGCCGCCCTCGGCCAGGCACCGGACGGCGGCCGCGAGCAGCCGGCGTCCTGCGCCCCGGCCCTGGCCGGCCGGGTCCACGTAGATCGCGAAGACCTCGCCGCCGGCGACTTGGTCGCGGCTCGGCCCCCCGGACACGAAGCCCCCTATCCGGCCTTCTGTCTCGAAGACGAGCGTGAACACCCCGTCGGCCGGGGCGGCGAGCCTGCCGTGCCACCTTTCGGCCCACTCGTCCACATCCAGCCCGGCCAGGACCTCGCCCGGCAGCAGGCCGGCGTAGGCGTCCCGCCAGGTGGCGACGTGCACCGCGGCGATCGCCTCAGCGTCGGCGAGCCGCGCGGGCCGCACCAGGCCGTCAGACACCGGTTCCACTTCCACGATCATGAAACGAGCGGGCCGCCGGGGGCGAACTCGGCCAGGACGGCCTCGGTGTCGCGGCCGTGGCCGGGAACCGGCCCGAGCACCGGGCCGAAGCTGCCGTGCCGGACCGGCGGCGGCAGCACGTCGACGGGCCGGTCTCCCGCGGTGACGGCCGTCCACCGCGACGCGAGCTGCGGATGGGCCACCACCTCGGCCACGCTCTTCGCCGATCCGTAGGGGAGGCCGGCGCGCTCGAGCCGCTCGAGCAGTTCCCCGGTGGGCAGCCGGGCGACGGCCGCGGCCACGCGCCGCTCCACCTCGTCGCGATGGTCGATCCGGCGCTGGTTCCCGGCGAACCGGCCGTCGAGCATGTCGGGCAGGTCGAGGACGTCGCCGCACAGCCGGGCCCACTCGGCCTCGTTCTGAACGGCCAGCATCACCTCGTCTCCGTCGGCGGTCAGGTAGTCCCCGTACGGGATGATGGTCGGGTGCCGTGCGCCGGTGCGCGACGGCACGCGGCCGGTGAGCCTGGCCAGCTGCAAGGGGTACGACATCCACTCCGCGAGCGCGTCGAACAGCGACACCTTGACGGTGCCGC
This sequence comes from uncultured Actinomycetota bacterium, assembly GCA_963729365.1. Taxonomy (GTDB): domain Bacteria; phylum Actinomycetota; class Actinomycetes; order Streptosporangiales; family Streptosporangiaceae; genus JASHPR01. The sequence goes on along the minus strand of CAVSNQ010000018.1, from coordinate 556,017 downwards.
CGCGGCCGGTCCGCTCGCGCAGCAGCAGGGCGGACAGGATGCCGCTGTAGGCGTACATGCCGCCCGCGATGTCGGCCACGCTGATGCCCGCCTTCGCCGGAGCGTCCGGCGAGCCGGTTACGGCCAGCACGCCCGCCTCGGCCTGGACGAGCAGGTCATAGGCCTTGCGTCCGGCATAGGGACCGTCCTCGCCGTAGCCGCTCAGCTGGCACGCGACCAGCCGGGGGTGGCGGCCGGCGAGCTGCTCGGGTTCCAGGCCGAGCCGCCGGACCGCGGCCGGGGCGAGATTGCACACGAAGACGTCCGCGCGGGCGACGAGCGCGTCGAGCGCCTGCCGCCCCGGGCCGGCCTTCAGGTCCAGGACGACCGACTCCTTGGATCGGTTGAGCCAGACGAACCAGCTGGAAAAGCCGTCCCCGGCGGCACTGTCGTAATCACGGGCGAAGTCGCCGCGGCCGGGGCGCTCGATCTTGATGACCCGCGCGCCGAGATCGGCGAGATGCCTGGTGGCCAGCGGCGCGGCGACGGCCTGCTCCAGGGCCACCACGAGCACCCCGTCCAGCGGGCGGCCATCGGGAACGGTCTCCATTGCCTTCTCCCGGACGTTGCGGATTTGACCGGCCAAATCGGCCCCGGATGCCAGTAAGCCTAGCGGCGGCCATCGTTGCCCCGCCGAGGGTGGCTGGTGACGGCGGAGCGATAGCTGGTCGGCGCCGGGACGCAACCTTGACGGAATGCACCGGCAGTCCGCAATATGGCCGTCTAAAGTGCCTCACCACGATCTGGAGCCAGGGGCTTGGACAGAGCCGTCTTTCCCGCGCTGCGTGCCGTGCCGGAAGGCCCTGCCGAGGGCAGCGCGTACCGGCAGGTGGCCTCCGGCCTGCGCCAGGCGATCGCCGCCGGGCGCTACCCGGCTGGCCAGCGGCTGCCCACCGAGGCCGAGCTCGTCACCGCGACCGGGCTGAGCCGCCAGACCGTGCGCCGGGCGTTCCAGGAACTCGTCACCGACGGGGCCATCTACCGGGTGCGCGGCCGCGGCACGTTCGCCGTTCCCGGCGACGGCAAGTACCTGCGGTCGTTCGGCAGCGTCGACGACCTGATGGCGCTGTCGCTGGACACCGAGATGCAGGTCGTCGAGCCGCTGCACGTGCTGGCCAGCCTCGATGCCGCCGGGCGGCTGCAGGTCGACGACGACATGGTGATGGCGATGTCGTTCCTGCGGCTGCATGAGGGCGCGCCGTTCTGCTACACGCGCGTTCATGTCCCGCTGGAGCTCGGGCGCAGGCTCAGGGACGTTCCCGAGCTGGCCGGGCTCGCGGAGCCGGGCGCCCGCGCCCGCGTCACGGTGATCGGCCTGATCGAGCGGGTCAGCGATCACCCGATCCACGGCGCGCTACAGAACGCGACCGCCGAGGCGGCCACCCCCGAGCTCGCCCGGCGGCTCGGCTGCGCGGCCGGGCGGCCGGTCCTGCGGATCGACCGGCTGTACCGCGACCGCGAGCTGCGGCCGCTGGAACTCGCCGTGAACCACTTCAATCCCGATCGCTACTCCTACCGGCTCCAGCTGCGCCGCGTGGATCCGGCCGTCCCAGAGCCAGGCCCGCGGTGACCGGCGACCTGGTGCGGCAGCCTCCGGCCGGCGAGATCGCGCCGTCCCGGCGTCCCGCGGCCGAAATTGTCGGTGCCCTGGGCCAGGCTGGAACGCAGCTGATGTTCGGCGTGCCGGGCGGCGGGCCGAACTTGGACGTGGTCGGGGCCGCGGCGGAGGCCGGGCTACGTTTCGTGCTCGCGCACGGCGAGACCGCCGCGGCGATCATGGCGGCTACCTGCGGCGATCTGACCGGTGCGCCGGGTGCGGTGGTGGTCACCCGAGGACCGGGCCTGGCCAGCGCGGTCAACGGCATCGCCCATGCCGCGCTGGACCGGCTGCCGCTCGTGGTGATCGCCGACACCGTGTCCGGCCGGGACCGGATCAGCCACCAGCGGCTGGACCAGGACGCGCTCGGCCGCTCCGTCGCCAAGGCCACGGTCACGTTCGGCGGCAGCGGGCCTGACGGGGTCGAGAGGGACGCGGAGCGAGCGGTTCGGCTGGCGGTCGCGCAGCCTGCTGGGCCGGTCGTGATCAACGTCGACACGGACGCCCAGGCCGGTGCCCAGGCTGGCGCTGAGCCGGAGCCTGGCCCCGGCCTGCTCCCCCACGATGATCACCTGGGCGCGGCGGCGGTCACCGGCCACGACCTGTCGGCGCTCGCCGCGGCGCTGGGGGCGGCCAGGCGACCGGTCGTGCTCCTGGGCATGGGGGCGCTCGGCCACGCCGTGGCCGTGCGCGCCGCCCTGGTGGGTAGCGGCATCCCCGTGCTGCACACCTACCGGGCGCGGGGCATCGTGCCGGACTCCTGTGCCGAGGCGGCCGGGCTGTTCACCGGGGGCACGATGGAGGCGCCGCTGCTGGCGGCGGCCGACCTGATCGTCGGGCTCGGGGTTGACCCGGTCGAGCTGATCGCCGCCCCGTGGGACTACGCCGCCGACGCGATCCTGGTGAGCGAATACCCGGCCGGGTCCGCCGCTTACTTCACCGGCAATATTGAACGCATAGCCCCGCTGCCGGCCGCCATCGAGATGCTGGCCGCGCACGAGGCCGGGCACGAGTGGCCCGCGGGGGTGGGCCAGACGGTGAAACAGAACGTGACCGTCCGGCTGGGGTGGGTGGCGGTCGCCGCGCCGGGCCGGCTGACGCCGCAGGACGTCGTCACGACGGTCCGGGCGCACAGCCCGGCGCAGACCATCGCCACGGTGGACTCCGGGGCCCACATGCTCGCCGTCATGCCGTTGTGGCCGGTGGACGAGCCGCACCGGCTGCTGATTTCCAGCGGCCTGGCCACGATGGGCTACGCGCTGCCGGCCGCCATCGGCGCGGCCTTGTGCACCCCGGGCGTACCGGTTGTCGCGTTCACCGGGGACGGCGGCCTGGGGATGACGCTGATGGAGGTGGAGACCGCGGTCCGGCACCGGCTGCGGGTCACCGTGGTCGTATTCAACGACTCCGCGCTGAGCCTGATCAAGATCAAGCAGCGCCCGGCGGGCCAGGGCGGGGACGAGGCCGTTGCTTACGGCCCGACCTCGTTCGCCGCGGCCGCCGAGGCGATGGGCGCCGCGGCGGCCTCGGTCAGCGACCCGGCCGGGCTCGCCGCGGCCGTGACCGCGGCGCTCGGGCGCGAGGGACCCACGCTCATCGACGCGCGCGTTGATCCGGCCGGGTACCCCGCCATCCTGGACCTCACCCGCGGGGAGACCGGCCGACGATCGTCGCGGGACTGGGGCGCGGCTATGCGTAACGGATTAAAGAAGTGAGCCCGTTGCCGGACGACTGAGGACAAGAGACGACACCATGGCAGCACCAGAGATCTCGGATCTAAGCCCCGACGAGCGCGACATCGTCTCGGTCGTCCGCGACTGGGTCGAGGACAGCGTGCGCCCGGTCGCGCGCGACCTCGAGCACGCCAACACCTATCCCGGCGGGCTCATCGAGGAGATGAAGCGGCTGGGCGTGTTCGGGCTGGCCGTCCCGCAGGCCTACGGCGGCTCCGGCGTCTCCACGCCGTGTTTCGCGCTGGTCACCGAGGAGCTGTCCAGGGGATGGATGAGCCTGGCCGGGGCCATGGGCGGGCACAGCGTGATCGCGCGCATGATCACGCTGTTCGGCACCGAAGCCCAGCAGGACGGCTGGCTGCCGCGGATGGCCACCGGCGAGGTCCGCGCGGCCATGGCCCTGACCGAGCCCGCCGGCGGCTCGGACCTGCAGGCCATCCGGACCAGGGCCGCCGCGAACGGCCAGGGCTACCGGCTCGACGGCGTGAAGACGTGGATCACCAACGCGCGCACGGCGGATGTCATCGCGGTGCTGTGCAAGACCGACCCCGAGGCGGTTCCGGCCAGCCGGGGGATCAGCGTGATACTGGCCGAGAAGGGGCCCGGCTTCACGGTCTCCCGTGACCTGCCCAAGCTGGGCTACAAGGGCCTGGAGAGCTGCGAGATCGTGTTCGACGGCTACGAGTGCCCGCGCGAGGCGCTGCTCGGCACCGAGGAGGGCCGGGGCTTCGGGCAGATGATGGGCGGGCTCGAGCTCGGCCGGATCAATGTCGCCGCGCGGGCCGTCGGCGTGGCGCGGGCCGCGTTCGAGGACTCGATGCGGTACGCGCAGCAGCGGGAGACCTTCGGGCAGCCGATCTGGCGGCACCAGGCGGTCGGCCATCGCCTGGCCGACATGGCCACGCGGGTCGACGCCGCGCGGCTGATGACGCTCCGCGCCGCGGCCGCGCTTGACGCCGGCCAGCGCAGCGACCTGGAGGCCGGGATGGCGAAGCTGTTCGCGTCCGAGGCCTGCCTGCAGGTCACGGCCGACGCGATCAAGGTGCACGGCGCGTACGGCTACTCGGCCGAATTCGACATCGAGCGCTACTACCGCGACGCCCCGCTGATGGTGGTCGGCGAGGGCACCAACGACATCCAGCGAAACGTCATCATCCGACAGCTCGTCGACCGGTACACCGAACAGGAGCGTGCGCAATGACGATCACCGTTGCGAAGTTCAAGGACGTCGCCGAGGGAACCCAGCCCGGCCAGTTCACGATCGGGGACCGGGAGAGCGTGGCCAGCCTGGCCGATCTCGACCCCAGCTACAAGCGGCTGCTGGACGAGCCGGTCACCGCGGTCGTGGCGGTGCTGGGCGCGGACGGGCTGCCGAACCTGACCCCGGTGTGGTTCGACTACGAGGGTGACACCGTGCTGCTCAACCTGGCCACGCACCGCAAGAAGGTGCCCTGGCTCCGTAAGACGCCGCACGCCACGTTCCTGCTGATGAACCCCGGGAACGCCTACCACTGGCTGAGCATCAAGACCAAGGTGGCCCGCGAGGTCTCCGAGGACGACCCGGTCGAGGGCCCGCGGGTCACCGCGCAGCTGGACCGGATCTGGGTCAAGTACACCGGGAACGAGCCGCCGTACGCGCTCCGCGACCCGTCGTTCGACGAGCGCCGGGTGCTGTTCGAGCTCGATGTCGTGAAGGTCGCGACATTCGGCCGCCCGTAGGTCGCGATGCCGGACGGGTCCGGCCGACGTCAGGGGCGCCCGGGACGCCCGCGACGCCCGGGACGCGGGATGCCTGGCGTCATGGTCATGGGAGGCTCGCTCGGCGGGCTGACCGCAGCGCTGGCGCTCCGGGACGCCGGCTGTGACGTGCGCGTGTTCGAGCGATCCTCGTCCGCGCTGCAGGCGCGCGGCGCCGGCATCGCCGCGCTCGACGCCACGCTGCGCTACCTGACCGAGCGCGGCGGCTGCCGGCCCGAGGACGTGTGCTCGTCCACCAGCTGGATCCGCTTCCTGCGCGCCGACGGCAGCGTCCAGCATGAGCAGCGGCACCGCTACCGGTTCTCGTCGTGGAACACGATCTACCGCTCGCTGCTGCGGCTGTTCGATGCCGACCGGTACCTCCTCGGCCGCGAGGTGGTGTCCTTCGACCAGGAAGGTGACCGCGTCAGCGTCACCCTGGCCGACCGGTCCCGAGCGCACGCGGGCCTGCTGGTGTGCGCGGACGGGGTCAGCTCGACCGCGCGGGCCAGGCTGGTCCCGGGCGTCGCGCCGTCGTACGCGGGGTACGTCGCCTGGCGCGGAACGTTCCCCGAGCGGAGCCTGTCACCGGCCACCCGCAAGGCCCTCGATGACGCGATCATCTACCAGGTGCTGGACGGCAGCCACATCCTCGTCTACCCGATCCCGGGTCTGGATGGGTCGCTGGTTCACGGCGACCGGCTGATCAACATCGTCTGGTACGTCAACGTGGCCGCCGGCCCGGAACTCGACCGGCTGATGACCGGCCGGGACGGGATACGGCGCACGGTCACGCTGCCCCCGGGCGCGGCGACCGGCCGGGCGCTGGCGGACATGCGGCGGACGGCCGCCGCCGTGCTCGCCGCGCCGATCGCCGAGGTCGTGACCAGCGTGGCCGAGCCCTTCGTCCAGGCGATCTATGACATCGAGGTCCCGCGCATGGCGGCCGGCCGGGTCTGCCTGATCGGCGACGCGGCCTTCGCCGTCCGGCCGCACGCGGCAGCAGGCACCGCCAAGGCGGCCGACGACGGGTGGGCCCTCGCCGACGAGCTGACCGCCTGCGCCGGGGACGTCCCCGCGGCGCTGGCCGGGTGGGAACGACGGCAGCTCAAGCTCGGCCGGGCCCTGCTCGCCCGCACCCGCGAGATCGGCGACAGCTCACAGTTCACCGGCACCTTCCGCCCGGGTGACCCACGGCTCATCTTCGGCCTGCACGAACCCGGCCGCTGACGGGGAGGGCGGGCCGTAGCCGGGCGAGCGCGGCCCGGTCCACGCTCGGCTGACGGCGTTACTCCGTGGAAGGCTTCAGGATCCCGGCCGCGGTCTCCAGCACGCTGAGGTGGTCGTCGACGGTACTCAGCCCGGAGCCCATGGTGTTCACCGACAGATGGGTGGCGCCAGCATCGCGCCAGGTCGCGGCGTGCTCGGCCAGCTTCTGTGGGCTGCCCCGCCAGCTCACCCGGCCCTCCAGGCCGATCTGGGCCGGGTCCCGTCCGGCGTCCACGGCCGCCTGCTCGACCACGCTTCGCGCCTCGTCGAGCTTCGGGCCGGGGGCAACCTGCGGGAACCAGCCGTCGGCCAGCCGGCCGACCCGGCGGTACGCGCGGTCCGACTGGGCCCCGAACCATACCGGGATCGGCCGCTGCACCGGCAGCGGGGCCAGCCCGGCCCCCGTCACCCGGTCGAAACTGCCCTGGAACGTGACTGACGGCTCGGTCCACAGCCTTCGCAGCAGGCTGACCTGCTCCTCCATCCGCCGGCCGCGGCTGGAGAAGTCCTGGCCGAGTGCCTCGTACTCCACCGCGTTCCAGCCCAGGCCGACCCCCAGGCGGAACCGGCCGCCGGTGAGCAGGTCCACCTCGGCGGCCTGCTTGGCCACCAGCGCGGTCGGCCGCTGGGGCAGGATGATGATGCCGGTGACCAGTTCCAGCGAGGTGATGCCGGCCAGGTAGCCGAACAGCACGAATGGCTCGTGGAACGTGGTCGTCACGTCATAGGGGCCAGCCCAGCCCGTGTGCACCGCCGGGTCCGCGCCGAGCACGTGGTCGTAGGCCAGCACGTGACGGTACCCGAGCTCCTGGACCCGGAGCGCGTAGGCGCGTACCGCGCCCACGTCGGCGCCGATCTCGGTCTGCGGGAACACGACCCCGATGCGCATGTTGCTACCTCCTGGCTCCTGGCCCTCGGAATACTACGTTCACCTCCTGCTCCTACCCCAGGCCCGGTGTCGTTCGCCCGCCTGAACGCATAGCCCCGCCCCGCCGTTCATGTATGCATCATCACATTTGGCGCATATTTGGCTACGATATGGCGGGCGGGGCGGCCTTCGGGGTGCGAGGCAGCGGGAGGTGCGAGATGGCCGGCGGGTTCACGGTGGACCGGGCGGCGCTGCGGGAGACCGCGCAGGGGATCAACGACACGATCGGCGCGCTGGGCAAGCTGGGCTTTGCCGAGGAAGCCGAAATCGGGCAGGGGTTTTCCGGGCTGAGCCTGACCGGCCTGCAGGTGGGCGACGCTGGCCTGCAGTCAGCCTTCGCCGGGTTCTGTGACCGCTGGTCGTGGGGCGTGCGGGCGCTGGTCCAGGACGGCAACCAGATCGCCCGGCGGCTGGGGCTGAACGCCGGGATGTACGCCGACGCCGAGCAGTCCATCGTCGGCTCGCTGAAGGACCTGGTCGACGCGGGGATCGGGGATCCGCACCTCAGCGATGCCCAGGTCGCGCAGGGGTCGTGGGCCCAGGCCGAGGGCCTGGCCCCCGGTCAGGAACCGAATGATTTCAGCTCCGCTGCCTGGCGGCAGGCAGGCACTCAGATGGGGCAGACGTGGAAGGCCGAGGGCCACGATCTGGCCCAGAGCGGCAAAGACCTGACTGATCCCTGGGGCAGGTGAGGCCCGGTGGGCGGCTGGTTCAGCAACCTGGTGCACGAGGCGATCGATCCGGGCGGCCTGCTGTCGGGCGCGGAGGCCCGGGTCGGGGGCTGGCTGGATGACGGCGCGCACGTGGCCGGGGGCGTGCTGACGGATGTCGGTCTGGGCGGCGCGGGGCGGTGGGTGGACCGGGCCGGGGACGACGTGGCGGATTTCCTCGGGGCCCAGGTCCCGGAGGAGCAGCTGGGGCAGACCACCGATCCGGCGGAACTGATCCACGGGGACCCGGGGGCGCTGCGCGCGACGGCGAGCCGGTTACGGGAGTTCTCCTCGGCGTTCGGGGAGACGGCGGCCGGGCTGGCCGGGATCGAGACCGGGCACTGGACCGGCGCGGCGGCCGATGCGTTCCGGGCCAAGTACGCGCCGCAGCCGGGAAAGTGGCGGGACGCGGCCAGCGGGTGCTCCGGCGGAGCCGACGCGCTGGAGTCATACGCGGGAACGGTGGCCTGGGCGCAGGGGCAGGCGCGGCAGGCTATAGATCTGTACGAGTCGGGACAGCGGGCCACGGCCGCGGCGACGACCGCGTACGACAACCAGGTCGCGGCGTATAACCAGGCCGCGCAGGCGTATGACGCTCAGCTGGCGGCATTGCGTAACCCGGGACCGCGGCCGGTGCCGCCGGGGCCGTTCACCGACCCGGGAGCGGCCCTGCGGGAGCGGGCCCAGCAGATCCTGGCCGCCGCGCGCCAGGAGCGGGATGAGGCGGGCGCGCGGGCGGCGGCCAAGGTGTCCGCGGCGGCGGACCTGGCCCCGGCCGAGCCGTCGTTCGGCCAGCAGCTGATCGACGACCTCTCTGATGCCGAGCAGGCCAGCCAGCTGGCGGACTCCAGCTTCTCCAGCGGAGTGCTGACCGGGACGGCGGACCTCGTCAAGACGGCCCGGTCGCTGGACCCGCTGGATCCGTGGAACGTCACCCACCTGGCCGAGTACACCGCGGGCCTGTCGGCCACCGCGGCGGGCCTGGTGCACGACGAGCTGCACCCGCTGGACGCGGTGGAAGCCATCGTCGGGACCGGCTGGGGCAGCGACCCGGCCGAAGCCGCCGGGAAGCTGGTGCCCAGCCTGCTGCTGGCGGCCGCGACCGACGGGGCGGGCGATGCGGCGAATGCGGCGCGGGTACCGGAAGACGACATGACGTTGCTGAACGACCCGGTCGACGTGGCATCGGGGGATGTGGTGCTGGCCCAGACCGACGTCACGCTGGCGGGAATGCTGCCCCTGGTGATTCGGCGAGTGCACCGGTCGTCGTACCGGGCGGGGCGGTGGTTCGGCCGGTCCTGGGCATCGACACTGGACCAGCGGCTGGAAGTCAGCGAGCGGGCGGTGTGCTTCGCGGCGGCCGATTCTGCGGTGCTGCGTTACCCGCCTCCGGGCGCGGACGACGGGCCGGTGCTGCCGGTGGCGGGGGCACGGTGGCCGCTGACCCGGGACGCTGATGGCGGGTATGCGGTCACCGATCCGCAGGCCGGGATCGTGTGGCGGTTCGGGCCGCGCTCTGGGTACTACGTGTCCGCGGCGGGGCACGGGGAGCTGCCGCTGGTGTCGGTCACCGACCGGGCCGGGCACCAGATCATCTTTGACTACGGCCTGGACGGCACGCCGGTGACGGTGACCCATGATGGCGGCTACCAGGTCCGGGTGCTGGCCGCCGGCGGGCGGGTGGCCGGCCTGGACCTGGCGCGCCGGGGCGCCGATGACCTGCCGCTGATCCGGTACGGGTATGACGCCGCCGGGAACCTGGCCGAGGTCGTCAATTCGTCCGGGCGGCCCCAGCGGCTGTCCTATGACGACGCCGGGCGGCTAACCGGCTGGCAAGATCGCAGCGGCTTCTCGTACCGGTATTCCTACGACGAAACCGGCCGGTGCGTGCTGGGTGAGAGCCCGGACGGGACGCTGAGCGGCACGCTGTTCTACGACCGGGACAACCTGGTGACCACGCACACCGATGCGGCCGGCTCGGTAAGCGTCTACCAGCTCACCGAGCGGTTCCAGGTCGCCGCGGTGACCGACCCGCTGGGGAACGTAACCCGTTCCGGTTATGACTCCGGCGGCCGCCTGGTGTCCCGCACCGATCCGCTGGGCCGGACCACGGCCTGGTCGTACGACGGTGCGGGGAACCTGACCGCGATCACCCGCCCGGACGGGTCCCGGGCGACCGCAGACTACGGCGGGCTGAACCTGCCGGTGGTGGTCACCGAGCCCGGCGGAGCTACCTGGCGGCAGGGCTACGACGCGGCGGGGAATCTGGTCCGGCTGGCCGGCCCGGACCGCGCGGTCACGGGCTACTCCTACGACGGCCGAGGGCACCTGGCCAGCGTCACCGACCCGTTGGGCGCCGTGACCACGATCGAGTGCGATGCAGCGGGCCTGCCGATCGCCGTCTCCGGCCCGGATGGAGCGGTGACCAGGTATGAACGGGACGGGTTCGGCCGGGTCACGGCGATCAGCGGTCCCGACGGCTCGCTCACTCAGCTGGCGTGGACCACCGAGGGCCAGCTGGCGTCGCGGACGTTCCCCGACGGAAGCACGGAGAGGTACTCCTACGACGGTGAGGGCAACCTCGTCACGTACGTGAACCCAGCCGCCGGGCTGACCAAGCTCGAGTACACCGGCTTCGACCAGCTCGCGGCCCAGACCGGCCCGGACGGCACCCGCACCGAGTTCACCTACGATCACGCGCTGCGGCTGACCAGGGTCAACCACGGCAGGCTGGCCTGGAGATATGAGTACGACCCGGCGGGCAGGCTGGCCACCGAGACCGACTACAACGGCGCGACCACCCGGTACGCCCACGACGCCGCCGGGCAGCTGACCAGCCAGGTCAATGCCGCTGGCCAGGAGGTCTCGTACCGCTATGACCTGCTCGGCAATCTAACCGAGTGCGATGCCGACGGGGTGGTGACCAGCTTCGGCTACGACCCGGCCGGGCTGCTGGCCTGGGCACGCAACCCGGACGCCGACCTGCGGCTGGAACGCGACGGCGCCGGGCGGGTCACCGCCGAGACCTGCAACGGCCGCACCGTCCGCTCCGGCTACGACCCGGCCGGCCGGCGCATCCGCCGGCTTACCCCCTCCGGCGCCGAGACCACCTGGGCCTACGACGAGGCGGGGCGGCCGGTCACGTTGCAAGCCGCCGGGCAGGAACTCCGTTTCGGCTACAACCAGGCCGGCCGGGAGACCCTCCGCGACCTGCCCGGCGGCGTCCGGCTGGCCCAGGAGTGGGACCCGGCCGGGCGCCTGGCCGCCCAGGTTCTCACCGCCGGGGTCGCGATCGGCATCCCCCAACGCAGCCCGGACCTTATCCAGCCTGGCACCGGCGTTCCGCAGCCCGCCGCGGGCGTCCCGCCGGCGGGACCTGCCGGGGCCGGAAGGGTACTGCAGCGACGCGGCTACTCCTACCGCGCCGACGGCGCCCTGGCCGTCATGGAGGATCTGCTGTCCGGCCCGCGCCGGTTCGGCCTGGACGCGGCGGGCCGGGTCATCGGCGTAGCCGGACCCGGCTGGGCCGAGCAGTACGCCTACGACCAGGCCGGGAACGTCACCGACGCCACCTGGCCCGCACCGCCACCGGGCCTGGCCGCCCCCTGGGCCGGTACCGACGTGCAAGGCCGCCGGGAGTACACAGGAACCCTGATCACCCACGCGGGCGGCATCCGCTACCGCCACGACGCCCAGGGCCGGGTCACCACCCGCCAGCAGGTCCGCCTGTCCCGTAAGCCCGACACCTGGCAGTACACCTGGGACGCCGACAACCGGCTCACCGCGGTCACCACCCCTGACCGCACCACCTGGCGCTACCTGTACGACCCCCTCGGCCGCCGCATCGCCAAACAGCGCCTGACCCCCTCTGGCCACATCACCGAGCAGACCCACTTCACCTGGGACGGCCCCACCCTCGCCGAGCAAGCCACTTTCCCCGGCACCCCCACCCCGCCCTGGCTGCACGTCAGCGCCCAGGAACCCGGCCAGGTCACCACCTGGGACTACCGGCCCGGCACCTTCACCCCACTCACCCAGACCGAGCAGCGAACCCTGCGCGACGCCCCACAGGATCAGATCAACCAGCGTTTCTACGCGATCGTGACCGACCTGATCGGCGCCCCCGCTGAGTTGGTCAGTCCAGACGGGGACCTGGCCGGCTACCAGCAGCACACCCTATGGGGTACCACGCTCTGGAAGCCCGGCGGCGCCGCCACTCCACTCCGGTTCCCCGGCCAGTACGCCGACCCCGAAACCGGCCTGCACTACAACCACCACCGCTACTACGACCCCGTCACCGGCCGGTACCTCACCCCCGACCCCCTCGGCCTCGCCCCCGCTCCCAACCCCCACACCTACGTCCCCAACCCCACCACCCAACTCGATCCCCTCGGCCTCATCGGCGAGGACTGCCCTACGGGCACTGGCGGTGGAGAGGGCACTGGCGGTGGATACAACCCTGCTAATCTCGGGCAGTCATACGGCGGGCGTGTCGTTGTCGAGGACCCTCAGATCAAGATCACCGGCTTCAGGGGCTCGTTGAACCCGAACACTCCCTTTCACGCACTTGACCGCGTGATGGCCCGTGCCGTGTCGCCTCAGGACATAGTGAACACAATGAGGAGTCCGACTGTTGTGTTGGAGCAAGGCGGGGGAAGTAGTTATCTGTACCTGAGCGACAACGCGGCCGTGGTTATCCGGCCCAATGGCCAGGTGGTTACCGTATGGGGCGCCCCTCAGTTCAATCCGGCAACGAGACAGATTCTCCGAGATGCTCAAGGGGGACCATGACGCACCGCGAGCTCAGAAAAAACTACAGCCAATTCCTACAGGCTGTCATGAGCCTCCTATACGACTTCGATCCTGACGGCATCGGCCGGTCGATCGATGCGCCATCTGACGAGTACCGTGACCTGGCCACCCGACTCCTTTCTCCACTCGCGCGATCCGCGACTGCCTCCGAGGCCGCTGAGGAGATCCGCAAACTCGTCCCGATGGCTGAACCGGCCTTGATTGAAGCGCTCTGGGCTGCTCAGCGTAAATTTAAAGGATAAGATCAGCTTAATCAGTAATTGGTTGCTGATTATCAAACAAACATATCAACAATGTGGCGCCGGCGGCATGGTGAGATGGACGTGAGCTCAGCAGTCTCCGACGCCAAGGTGGCGGCAGGCGCCCCAGACAGACTTGGCGGAAGGGCTTCGTGGCGGGTTCGGGCCAGGGTCTTGGCTTGGAACCTGGCGCCCAGTCACATGCCCGGCGCAGCACAGGCAGGCAATGCGTTCGGGACTGCCCGGGCGTTCATTTGTGGGCCCGGGCGGCTGTGGGAACAGCCGCTGGTGACCACAAATCGTGGCGGGGTGGCGGGGCGGCGGTCGCGAGAGGGCCGGGGCGCTCGGCGTGGGTCGAGAGTGCTGGCGGGGACCGCGGAGGCGAAGGCGGGGGCTTGGCGGGGTCTGGGACCGCAGCGGGCGGTGGGGAGCGAGAGCGGGTTGCATAGGAACTTACGATGGGGGCATGGCTGGCGGCAAGCTTGAGAACCGGGCGGGACGCGGATGACGGTGACAGCGCCCGAGGGCGCGACCCGCACAGCGATCATCACTGTCGACGACGACCCGGGCGTGTCCCGGGCGGTCGCCCGTGACCTGCGGCGCCGGTACGGAGAGCAGCACCGGATCGTGCGCGCCGAGTCCGGGGAGTCGGCGCTGGATGCGCTGCGCCAGATGAAGCTGCGCGGCGACCTAGTGGCCGTGATCCTGGCCGACTACCGGATGCCGCAGATGAACGGGATCGAGTTCCTGGAGCGGGCGATGGATGTCTACCCAGGGGCGAAGCGCGTGCTGCTGACCGCCTATGCGGACACCGACGCCGCAATCAACGCGATCAACGTCGTCGACCTGGACCATTACCTGCTCAAGCCGTGGGATCCGCCGGAGGAGAAGCTCTACCCGGTGGTCGACGGGCTGCTGGAGGCGTGGCTGGCCTCGGATCACCGGCCGGTTCCTGAGACCAAGGTCGTCGGGCACCGGTGGTCGGCGCGGTCGTCGGAGGTCCGTGAGTTCCTGGCCCGCAACCAGGTGCCCTACCGCTGGTATGCCTCGGACGAGCCCGAAGGCCAGCGGCTGCTCGAAGCGGCCCAAGCCGACGGGCACAGGCTCCCTGTGGTGATCACGCCGGACGGCGAGGCGCTGGTCGAGCCCGCCGACGCCGAGCTGGCGAGCCGGGTCGGCCTGGCCACCACGCCGTCCAAGGACTTCTACGACCTGATCGTCATCGGCGGCGGCCCGGCCGGGCTCGGCGCGGCGGTGTACGGGGCATCGGAGGGGCTGCGCACCGTGCTGGTCGAGCGGACCGCGACCGGGGGCCAGGCGGGCCAGAGCTCACGGATCGAGAACTACCTCGGCTTCCCTGACGGCGTATCCGGGGCGCAGCTGACCGACCGGGCCCGCCGGCAGGCGGCCAAGTTCGGCGCCGAGGTGCTCACCACGCGCGACGTGGTCGGCCTCGAGGTCAACGGCTCCGCGCGCAGCGTCCGCTTCGCGGACGGCAGTGCCATCGACGCGCACACGGTCATCCTCGCGACCGGTGTCTCCTACCGCCGCCTGGCCGCACCCGGGCTCGACGATATGACCGGGCGCGGGGTGTTCTACGGATCCGCGCTCACCGAGGCCGCCGCGTGCTCCGGGCAGGACGTGTTCATCGTCGGCGGCGCGAACTCGGCCGGGCAGGCCGCCGTCTACCTGTCCCGCGGCGCCAAGTCGGTGTCGATCCTGGTCCGCGGGCCGTCGCTGCAGAGGTCGATGTCCTACTACCTCGTCCAGCAGATCGAGGGCATCCCGACGATCTCGGTCCGCACCTGCACCGAGGTCGTCGGGGCCGAAGGCAGCGACCATCTGGAGGGCCTGACGCTGCGGGACACCTCCACCGGCGAGACCGAGAAGGTCAGCGCGCAGTGGCTGTTCCTGTTCATCGGCGCGGCCCCGCTCACCGACTGGCTGGACGGTGTCGTGGTGCGCGATGAGCTCGGCTTCGTCGTGGCCGGCCCCGACCTGTCCGTCGAGGGCGAGAAGCCCAGAGGGTGGGCACTGGACCGGGCCCCGTATCACCTGGAGACCAGCGTTCCCGGCGTCTTCGTGGCCGGCGACGCGCGGGCCGAATCGGCCAAGCGCGTCGCCTCAGCCGTCGGCGAAGGGGCCATGGCCGTCATGCTCGTGCACCGCTATTTGGAGAAACTATGACCGAGCAGGCTTCCTGCAGCAACCGAGGGGAGCAGATGGCGTGCAGCCCCGAGGAGCTGCGCACCCTGTTCCTGTTCGAGGAACTGACCGACGAGCAGCTGGCGTGGCTGTGCAGCCACGGGCACGTCGAGCTGATCGAGCCCGGGCCGGTCTACACCGAGGGTGACCCCGCGACCTGCTTCTATGTGCTGATCGAGGGCACGGTCGTCATGTTGCGGCGGGTCGGCGGGGACGACATCGAGGTGAACCGGACGTCAGGCCGCGGCACCTACTCCGGAGCCTTCAATGCCTACATTGACCAGCTGCCGCACGTCTACAACAACTCGGTGCGGGTGCCCGAGCCGTCGCGCTTCTTCGTGCTGGACGCCAAGGACTTCGCGAAGCTGATGCACGAGTGGTTCCCGATGGCCGTGCACCTGCTCGAAGGACTGTTCTTCGGGCAGCGGAGAACTCAGGACGCCATCGGCCAGCGGGAGCGGCTGCTCGCGCTGGGCTCGCTCTCGGCGGGCCTCACGCACGAGCTGAACAACCCGGCCGCCGCGGCGGTGCGGGCCACGGCGGCGCTGCGCGAGCGGGTCGCGGGGATGCGCCACAAGCTCGGGATCATCGCGGGCGGCCGGTTCACCCCGGAGTCCATGCAGACCCTGATCCAGCTCCAGGAACGCGCCGTCGAACTTGTCGCGAAGGCACCGTCGCTGACCCCGCTCGAGGCGAACGACCGTGAGGACGCCATCACCGACTGGCTCGACGACCGCGACATCACGGGCGGCTGGGATCTCGCCCCCATCTTCGTGCAGGCCGGCCTGGACACCGCCTGGCTCGATCACGTCGCGGCCAGCGTCGACGACGAGGCGACGCTCGACGGCGCGCTGCGGTGGCTCGGCTACACGGTCGAGACCGAGCTGCTGATGAACGAGATCGAGGACTCCACCACCCGGATCTCGACCCTGGTCGGGGCGGCCAAGCAGTACTCACAGCTGGACCGTGCCCCGCATCAGGTCGTCAACGTGCACGAGCTTCTCGACAGCACGCTGATGATGCTCGGCGGCAAGATCCCTCCCGGGATCACCGTCGTCAAGGACTACGACACCTCGCTGCCCGCGATCCCGGCCTACGCGGGCGAGCTCAACCAGGTGTGGACGAACCTGATCGACAACGCGGTGTCGGCGATGAAAGGGACGGGCACGCTCACCGTGCGCACCAGTCTCGACCGGGAACGGGAGCAGGTCGTCATCGAGTTCGGCGACACCGGCCCCGGCGTGCCCGAGGAGATCCGCAGCCGGATATTCGAGCCGTTCTTCACCACGAAACCGGTAGGGGAGGGCACCGGGCTCGGGCTCGACATCTCCTGGCGCATCGTGGTGAACAAGCATCACGGGGATCTCCAGGTGGAGTCGGTACCCGGCGACACGCGCTTCCTGGTCCGGCTCCCGCTGGACGCCCCCGAACCCGACAGGCCCCTGCAGCCTGATACCGTCCCACAGCCCGGCAGCGCCCCGGAAGCCCACAGGGAGGAACCCGGATGACCACCGTTCCAGGCATCGACCCTTCCGTCCCGCCGAGCGGGACCGGCTGCGCCGAATGCGAGGCCAGCGGCGGGTGGTGGCTGCACCTGCGCCGGTGCGCACAGTGCGGGCACATCGGCTGCTGTGACACCTCGCCCTCGCAGCACGCGACAGGGCACGCCAAGGCCACCGGACACCCGTTCATCCGCAGCTTCGAACCCGGTGAGACGTGGTTCTGGAGCTACCAGACCGAGGAATCGTACGACGGCCCCGACCTCGCCCCGCCGGAGCATCATCCTCTTGAGCAGCCTGTCCCCGGACCCGCCGATCGCGTTCCGCCGGGCTGGCAGCGCATGCTGAACTAGCCATGCAGCGGGCCGAGATGAGGCGCCCGGTACGCATCGCCAACTGCTCCGGCTTCTACGGTGACCGGGCATCGGCAGCGCGGGAGATGGTCGAGGGCGGTCCCATCGACGTGCTCACCGGCGACTACCTGGCCGAACTGACGATGCTGATCCTGTGGAAAGCCCGGCAGAAGGATCCGGGCGCCGGCTACGCACGGACCTTCCTCAGCCAGTTCGAGCAGGTCATCGGCACCTGCCTGGACCGCGGCATCACGATCGTCGTCAACGCGGGCGGGCTCAACCCGGCCGGGCTGGCCTGGCCTGCGCGAGATCTCCGCCCGCCTCGGCCTGGCGCCGCAGATCGCCCACGTCGAGGGCGACGACCTGCTGGACCGGCTCGGCGAGCTCACCGAGGCGGGCCACCCGCTGGCGCACGCCGACACCGGCGAGCCGCTGGCCAAGGCGGGCGTCGTGCCGGTGACCGCGAACGCGTACCTCGGGGGCTGGGGCATCGCGGCCGCGCTGCGCGCCGGGGCGGATGTCGTGGTCTGCCCGCGGGTCACCGACGCCTCGCTGGTCGTCGGGCCGGCCGCGGCCTGGCACGGCTGGAGCCCGGCCGACGTCGACGAGCTGGCCGGCGCGGTGGTCGCCGGGCACGTGATCGAGTGCGGTCCGCAGGCCACCGGCGGCAACTACCCGTTCCTGGACGAGCTGCCTGACCTGCGCTATCCCGGGTTCCCGATCGCCGAGGTCGCCGCCGACGGCAGCAGCGTGATCACCAAGCACCCGGGCACCGGCGGCCTGGTGTCGGTCGGGACGGTCACGGCGCAGCTGCTGTACGAGATCGCCGAGCCCGAGTACGCCAACCCCGACGTGGTCGCGCACTTCGACTCCATAGGCCTGGATGCCGACGGCCCGGACCGGGTGCGGATCAGCGGCACCCGCGGCAGCCCGCCGCCGGACAACCTCAAGGTGGCGCTGAACTACCTCGGCGGCTACCGCAACACGATGACGATGGTGCTGACCGGCCTGGACATCGAGGAAAAGGCGGCCCGGGCGGAGACGATGCTGTTTGACCTGCTCGGCGGCAAGGAGCGGTTCGGCCAGGTCGACGTGCGGCTGATCCGCTCCGACCGGCCCGACGCGCCCACGAACGAGCAGGCCACGGCGCAGCTGCGGGTCACCGTCTTCGATCCCGATCCGGCCAAGGTCGGCCGGTCGTTCTCCAACGCCACGATCGAGCTGGCGCTGGCGGGCTACGCCGGCTTCCACACCACGACCCCGCCGACGCCGGAGAGCGCGTACGGCGTCTACTGGCCGACGTTCGTGCCCGCCGCCGCGGTCGAGCACGCGGTCGTCCTGCCCGACGGAAGCCGCCGCGCGATCCCGCCGCCGGCCGCCAGCGCGTTCCGGCCCGCCGCGGCGAGACCGGAGCCGGAGCAGGAGCCGGCGCGACGCGAGCCAGCCGGACCGACCCGGCGCGCGCCACTCGGACTGGTCTGCGGTGCCCGTTCCGGAGATAAGGGCCGTAACGCTAACGCCGGCTTGTGGGCCAAGCTCCCCGAAGAGTACGACTGGCTGCGGGGTTACCTAGATGTCGAGCGATTCCGCGCACTGTTGCCGGAAGCGGCCGGCCTGGAGGTGCGCCGCTACGAGCTGCCGAACCTGTACGCGCTGAATTTCGTCGTGGTCGGGTTGCTCGGCCTGGGGGTCGCCGCCTCGACCCGGCCCGACCCGCAGGCCAAGGGGCTCGGCGAGTACCTGCGGTCCCGGCACGTCGACATCCCGGTCCGCCTGCTGCCGGGGCATTAAGCGCAGCGGGGCGGCCAGCTGCCGTCTACGGTTACCTCCATGGAAGCTCTCGACATCGACGGTGCGTGGCTGTTCGCTCCGCAGATCCACGGTGACGACCGGGGCAGCTTCCTCGAATGGTTCCGGGACGCCGAATTCCGCGAGGACCTGGGGTACCGCATGGACGTGGCCCAGGCGAACTGCTCGGTATCCCGCCGCGGCGTCATCCGCGGCATCCACTTCGCCGATGTGCCGCCCGGGCAGGCCAAGTACGTCACCTGCGCCAGCGGCGCCATCATGGATGTCGTCGTGGACCTCAGGCTAGGCTCCCCCGGCTTCGGCCGCTGGCAGGCGGTGCGACTCGACGACGAGACCCGCCGGGCGCTTTACCTCTCCGAGGGGCTCGGCCACGCGTTCGTGGCCCTGAGCGACCAGGCCACGGTGCTGTACCTGTGCTCCACCCCGTACGCTCCGGACCGGGAGCACAGTGTGCACCCGATGGACCCCGCCATCGGGATCGCCTGGCCAGCGGACATCGCCGCGGTGCTGTCCGGCAAGGACGCCTCGGCCCCGTCCCTGGCGGAGGCCGAATCGGCGGGGCTGCTCCCCGGCTACGGCGAGTGCCAGGCCTACATCGCGAAGCTGCGCTCCGGACGCTGATCAGCCGGCCGCTACTAGCGCGGGAAAGGCTCGCTTCAGGGCGGGCCGCCATTCGCCGATCGGCTCGATGCCCGCCAGGGCCCACCCGTCGTGACCGAGCACGCTGTAGGCAGGCCGAGGTGCCGGACGAGGGAATGCGCTGCTCGAGATCGCTCGTACCCGGGCCGGGTCGGCGCCTAGCTGCCGGAAGACCTCGCGGGCCAGTTCGAACCAGGTAGCCTCTCCGGAGCTGGTCGCGTGGTAGATGCCGGCCGGCGCCGCCGACCGGACCAGCGCGATGACCTGCCTCGCGACATCCACGGTCCAGGTCGGCTGCCCGCGCTGATCGGAAACGACGTCCACGGCCGGGCGCTCGCGTTCCAGCCTGATCATCGTGCGGACGAAGTTAGGCCCGTGTGCTCCGTACAGCCAGCCGGTGCGCACCACGTAGCTGGCCCGGGGCAGCGACCGGCGCACGGCTTGCTCGCCGGCCAGCTTGGTGCGTCCGTAAGCGGTGCGCGGCCGGGGGGCGTCGTGCTCCGAATACGGCTCACCGGCATCTCCCCCGAACACATAGTCCGTGGACAGGTGCACCAGGCGGCACTCGGAGGTGGCGCCTCCGGCCGCGATCGCGGCGGCCACATGGCCCGCTCCCGCGCCGTTCACGGCGAGCGCCTCGTCCTCATGCGTCTCAGCGTCGTCAACCGCGGTCCATGCCGCGCAATTCACTACCACGTCCGGCTGGCGGTCGGCGAGGACCACGCCAACGGCGGCCTCGTCGGTGATGTCGAGTTCGGTCCGGGTGAGACCCAGCACGTCCTCGCCGCAGGCCAGGAGGGCGGTGACGAGATCGCGGCCCAGCATCCCCCCGGACCCGACGATCAGCCACCGGTTCACGAGGCCCGCAGCGCCACGGGATGGTTCAGCATCCGGACGAAATGCCAGCCGGTGAACCCCGACCCCCCCGGCAGGACCAGCGCCTTCATGGGGGCCGAACCTAGCACATGGGCCGCTCCCGCCCGGCCGCAGCCTGACCCGGGGTTATGTGACCGCAATTGGGTCACGGGCGCTAAAGTGTCACCCCATGACGACTTGCAGCACATACTGCCGCCCGCCCGCCGGCCTGCGCGGCTTGCGAATATCCTGCCCGGCGGCCCGCAGATGCCACCAGCGGCCTCCGTATCGCCGTGAGCGTCGACAAGCGTCTCGGCGGAGCGCGCTCTGAACGGGCGTCAGGGTCAGCGGCCGTCACGGCCGAGGTGAGCGTCCAGCGGCCCGGCGTTTTCGAGGAGTACGCGGGGGGCGACATCCTCGAGGTCCTGGCCGCCGCGGTGAAGTACCAGCGCTTTCTGACCGGGCTTCTGACCCGTGCCGCGGGCACGCCTGCCGCGGGACGCGTCGTCGCCGACTTCGGCGCCGGCCTCGGGACATTCGCTCGCGATGCGAGATCACTTGGCTGGCAAGTGCGCTGCATCGAGCTTGACCCGACGCAGCGAGCACACCTGCGCGCGGACGGCTTCGACGCGTTCGCGTCGCTGGATGATCTTCCGCCGCGATCGCTCGACTTCCTGTTCTCCTACAACGTCCTGGAACACATCGAGGACGACGCGGCTGCGGTCAGCGCCTTCCACCGCGCGCTCAAGCCAGGGGCTCCGCTTCTGCTCTACGTGCCGGCGTTCGCAGTGCTCTACGGCCCGATAGACCGGGCTGTGGGCCATGTGCGCCGGTACCGGAGACAGGGCCTGATCGATCTGGTTGAGCTGGCCGGCTTCAACGTGGACATATGTCACTATGTCGACAGCATCGGCTTTGCCGCCGCGCTGGCTTACCGGGCCGTCGGCGACCGCTCGGGCCAGCTCGACGAGCGGGCCGTCAGGCTGTACGACCGCTTCGTCTTCCCGGCCAGCCGCTGCCTGGACCTTCTCGCGCGGGAGTTCTTCGGGAAGAACCTGGTGCTGATCGCACATCGTTCCGGCGGGTAGCGGCGCGTCCGGGAAGCCTCGTCCTCGTGCACTTCGGCCGCCGGCTCACGAGGCCTGCAGCGCGCCCGGCTGCGCCTGCTTTAGCGGTTCCCACCAGTCGCGGTTATCCCGGTACCAGGCCGTGGTGGCCCGGAGGCCCTCGCTGAAACCGATCTTCGGGGCGTAGCCCATGCCCCGGAGAACCGAGTCGTCCAGCGAGTAGCGCCGGTCGTGGCCCTTCCGGTCCTCGACCGGCGTCACCATGTTCCAGTCGGCGCCGCAGCACTCGAGCAAGGCCCGGGTCAATTCCACGTTGCTCAGCTCGACGTCACCGTTGATGTGGTAGATAGCCCCGGGCTTTCCCTGCTCCAGGACCAGCTGAATGCCCTGGCAGTGGTCATCGACGTGCACCCAGTCGCGGACGTTCTGGCCATCGCCATACAGCGGTACCTTCAGCCCGTCGAGCAGGTTGGTGATAAACAGCGGGATGACTTTCTCGGGAAACTGGTAAGGGCCGTAATTGTTGCAGCATCGCGTGATGCTCACATCGAGTCCGTGGGTACGGGCGTACGCCCGGGCCATGAGATCACCGCCGGCCTTCGCGGCCGAGTACGGTGAGTTCGGTTCGAGCCGCGCGTCTTCCGCCCACGACCCCGACGCCACGCTGCCGTAGACCTCATCGGTGGAAACCTGGACAACGCGCGGGACCTTGGCGTCCAGGCACGCCTGCAGCAGAACCTGAACGCCCACCACGTTGGTGGCGACAAAGCTCGACGCGCCGGCGATCGACCGGTCGACGTGCGTCTCCGCGGCGAAGTTGATCACGACGTCATGGCCGGGAACAACGGTGCCGAGCAGCGCGGCATCGCAGATATCGCCGCGCGTGAAGGTCAGCCGCGAATGGCCGGCGACGGGTTCCAGGTTGGCGAGATTCCCGGCGTAGGTCAGCTTGTCGAGCACGGTCACCTGCGCGTCGCCGAAACCGGGATAGCCGCCGCCGAGCAGCGTCCGGACGTAGTGCGAGCCGATGAATCCGGCACCGCCGGTGACCAGGATCCTCATGAGCTGATCTGCACCTTGCTGTGGTCTCCGAGAACCAGCCGATGTGCCTTGGGAACTCTCGGCGCCGGAGTTACCTCCACGTTGTGGCCGATAATCGACGCCTCAATGCGCCGGACGCCCTGGATCGACGCGCCGCGCAGGACGATAGAGTACTCAATCTCGCTGTCGGCGATGACGCAGTCCCTGGCCACAGAGGTGAAGGGGCCGATGTACGACTCGGATACCCGCGCGCCTGACCCGATGATGACCGGGCCGACGATGCGGGAACCCGTCACCTCCGCCCCGGTCCCGATGGCGACCCGGCCGATCAGCTCGGTGGCGGCATCGACCACGCCGTGGCACGCAGGTTCCAGGTCTTCCAGCACCATCCGGTTGACCTCGAGCATGTCAGCGACGTTGCCGGTGTCCTTCCAGTACCCCGTGATCGTCGTCGACCGCACCTTGCGGTCGTGGTCGATGAGCCACTGTATGGCCTCGGTGATCTCCAGCTCCCCCCGCCACGAGGGCACGAGCTGCGCCACGGCCTCGTGCACCGCGGGCGTGAAGATGTACACGCCGACCAGCGCCAGGTCGCTCTTGGGCTCGCCGGGCTTCTCTTCCAGCCCGATCACCTCGCCCGCGGCGTCAAGCTCCGCGACGCCGAACTGGCGCGGATCCGGGACCTGGGTCAGCATGATCTGGGCATCCGGCCGGCCCGACCTGAACTCGTCGACCAGCGAGGCGATCCCGCCGACGATGAAGTTGTCGCCGAGATACATGACGAAGTCGTCGTCGCCGAGGAAGTCACGCGCGATCAGGACGGCATGGGCCAGCCCGCGCGGTGCGTCCTGCCGAAGGTAGGTGGCCCCGATCCCGAACGCGCTGCCGTCACCGACCGCCTCGCGGATCGCGGGCTCGGTGTCCCCCACCACGATCCCCACATCGGTGATGCCGGCATCACGGATGGCCTCCAGGCCGTAGAACAAGACCGGCTTGTTGGCGACCGGGAGAAGCTGCTTGGCCGAGGTATGCGTGATCGGGCGGAGCCTGCTCCCGGATCCCCCGGACAGGACCAGGGCCTTCATGACGTCGAAGTTAGCGCACCCGCGGCACCGGCACGGTCATCCCGCCACAGGTCCGGCATCACGACGATCCCTCCCGCTTGTAGCGGCGGCCGAATCCGGCCGCCGCACCCGCGGTGATCAGGTCGCCGGCGGTCAGCAGGACCCGGGAGACCAGCGCCACGGCGGTCGCGCTGCCGACTCCGATCGTCGGCCCCAGCAACGCGACCAGCAGCACGTCCCGCACGCCCACCCCGGCCGGGGCGAACACGACCAGGAACCCCACGCACCAGGCGAACGCGAACGCTCCGATCGCGAGCAGGGCCCCGGTGCCGTACGGCGCGCCGACCCTGATGATCAGCAGCCAGATCTGCAGGCCGAAGCAGACCCACGAGACCAGCGCCCAGGCCAGCGCGCCAGCCACCGCACGCCCGGTCAGCGGCTGTTCCAGGGCTGGCCGCCGGGCCAGCCGGAGCAGGCGGTTCAGAACGCGGTTGAGCACCGGCGGGTACAGGCAGGCCAGCAGGACCGGTGCGGCCAGGAAAACCCACCGGTAGGAGGTCGATCCCCGCACGAACGGCAGCGTGACCAGGGCCACGAGCAGTCCGGCGAGCAGGGTCAGCAGCATGGTCAGCACCGAGGCACTGGCCGAGCGGTGCCGCGGAACCTTGTGCGCGGTGCCCAGTTCCATCTGCGCCAGCACCGGCCAGATCGAGCCGGGCAGGTACTTGCCCAGCTGGCCGATGAACATGATCCGGGCGGCGGCGCGGGCGGGCAGCGGGGAGCCGAGCGCGGCGAGCAGCACCCGCCATATCTGCATCGTCGCGACCAGCGCGGCCAGCACGCTGAGCAGGGCGCCGGCCACGGCCAGGAATCCCAGGCTGGCCAGGGCGGTCCGCACCTCGGTCCACTGCCTGGCCACCGCGTAGCCGCCGATGGCGACCGCGACTGCCACGAACCCCCAGCGGAACGGCCGGCTGGCGAGCACCCGGCTGGCCGCAGCCCACCAGGCCCGGCGCCCGCCCCCCGGAGCCGCGGCGGCCTCGCCGGGCTGGCCGGCCTGGGCCGCGGCCACGCCAGCCGGGGCCGCGGCGGGCGCGGCCGATGCGGGCGCGGCTGGGCGGTCAGACATACGGCACAGCCTAGACGTTCCGCAGGACCCCCGGCCGGGCGATCCGGGGTCCGTGGCGCGGCCCGGACAGGTTAGGGTACGCACATTATGCGCGTTCTCCTCTTCGGCACCTACGACACCTCGACCCATCCGAGGGTCGCCACGATCGCGGAGGGCCTGCGCGCAGGCGGGGCGCAAGTGGCTGAATGTAACGCGCCGCTCGGCCTGGACACGGCGGCGCGGGTCAGCATGCTGGCCCACCCGTGGCGGGCTCCGGCCCTGCTGGCCAGGCTGGCCCGGCGGTGGACCACACTGGCCTGGGCCGCCCGCCGGGCGCCAGCGCCCGACGCGGTGGTCGTCGGCTACATGGGCCATTTCGACGTCCATCTGGCCAGGATGCTGTTCCGCCGCGTGCCGGTGGTGCTCGACCACCTCGTCGGGGCGAGCGACACCGCGCGGGACCGGCGGCTGGACGGCGGCCCGCGCCAGGCCCTGCTCCGCATGATCGACTCGGCCGCGCTGCGGGCCGCCGACATCGTGGTCGTGGACACCGAGGAACACCTGGCCACCCTGCCGCCGCGGCACCGGGCCCGCGCGGTGGTGGTACCGGTCGGCGCCCCGGAGGCGTGGTACCAGGCGGCGCGGCCGGCCGAGAGCGAGGACACCTCCGGGCCGCTGCGGGTGGTGTTCTACGGCCTGTACACCCCGCTGCAGGGAACCCCGGTCATCGGCGCCGCGCTGGCCCGGATCGCCGGGGCGCCGGTCGAGGTCACCATGATCGGCGGCGGTCAGGACGAGGCCGCGACGCGGTCGGCCGCCGCGGCCAACCGCGCGGTTCGCTGGCTGGACTGGGTCCCAGCGGCCGAGCTGCCCGCGCTGGTGGCCAGCCACGACGTGTGCCTCGGCATCTTCGGCGCCGGCGACAAGGCGCTCCGGGTGGTGCCGAATAAGGTGTTTCAGGGCGCTGCGGCCGGGTGCGCGATCGTGACCTCGGACACCGCGCCGCAGCGGCGCGCCCTGGGCGACGCGGCCGTCCTGGTACCGCCGGCTGACCCGGAGGCGCTGGCCGCCGCGCTGCTGCGGCTGGCCGGCGACCGCGCCGAGCTGGCCCGGCTGCGGCGCGAGGCCCATAGGCTGGCCCAGCAGCGATTCGCTCCCGAGCGGATCGTGGCCCCGCTGGCCGGCCAGCTTGCCCCGGCGGCCACGCCGCAGTCACGCGATGTTCATGATGAGGAGTACGGCATGGTCTCCAGTTCCGCCGCGACGCGGCCGAGGGTGAACGTCAACGCGGTGGCGCCGCTGACGCCGAACGCCTGGCTGCGCTATGACGTGATCACCCGCGTGCTGCCGCCCGGGATCACCGACGTGCTGGAGGTCGGGTGCGGCCAGGGGTCGCTGGGCGCCAGGCTGACCCAGCGCTACCGCTACGTGGGGGTCGAGCCCGACCAGACATCCTGGGCGGTGGCCAAGCGCCGGGTCAGCGCGGCCGGCGACGGCGAGGTCCGCAACATGACGTTCGGCGAGCTCGGCGATGAACGGTTCGACCTGGTGTGCGCGTTCGAGGTCCTCGAGCACATCGAGGACGACGCCACCACGCTGAAGGAGTGGGCGACCAGGCTGCGGCCAGGCGGCTGGCTGCTGCTGTCGGTCCCGGCGCACCAGCGCCGGTTCGCGAAGGCCGACGAGATGGCCGGCCACTTCCGCCGCTACGATCCCGAGGCGATGACCGCCCTGCTGACCAGCTGCGGCTTCACCGACATCCGGATCCGCCAGTACGGCTTCCCGCTTGGCTTCGTGCTGGAGGCGGGCCGCAACCAGATCGCGCGGCGGCGGCTGGCCGCGTCGGCCGGCCAGTCCCTGGCCGAGCGCACCGCCGGGTCCGGCCGGCTGCTTCAGCCGTCCGGCGGCATGATCGGCGAGATCAACCGGTGGGGAACCGCGCCGTTCCGGGTGGTGCAGCGGGCCTTCCCGAATACCGGGACCGGCCTGGTCGTCCTGGCCCGGCTGGCTGGCTAGCGCGCCCCTGCGGAACGCGTCAGGTGTCGCCCCGGGACCGGACGATCAGGTCGGCGAGCAGGGCCATCGAGGCGATGATCAGCCCGGCCACGAAGATCAGGACGGTGTCGACCGCGATGAGGAACGGGTGCATGGCGATGTCGTAGATGCCCTTGGCGATGCCGAGCCCGAGCAGGAAGAGCGCGACCGGCATGAGCACCTTGAGCGGGTTGAAGTACATGACCATCCGCAGCACTTGCAGGATGTAGCGGTAGGCGTCCCTGACGAACTTGAATTTCGACGTGCCGGATCGTTTTGCGTATTCGATCGGGACGTACCGCACGTCGTGCTGGTTGGACAGGAATGCGATCGTGATCGTCGTGACACAGGAGAATCCCGGGGGCAGCAGCCTCAGGTAGGGCAGCGAGACCTGGCGCCGGAATGCCCTGAGCCCGGAGTTCAGGTCCGGGATCTGGGAATTGGTCAGCACCTCGGCGAGCTTGCGGATGAACCACTTGGCCGGTACCCGCAAGATCTTGTGGGTGCCCTCCTCGCTGGTCCTCGCGCCCACGACCTGGTCCAGCGTGGGGTCCTTCTCGAGCATCTGAACGAACTCCGGAATCCGCTCGTTCGGGTAGGTCATGTCCGCGTCGGTCCATACGACGATCTCGCCCCGGGCCTGCTGGGTGCCGATGCGGCGGACGGTACCTGAACCGCCATTGCGGTGAAAGTGCACGACCTGCAGGTGCGGGAATCTGGGCGCGGCCTCGTAGAGGCGGGCCAGCGTTCCATCGGTGGACGCGTCATCGTACGCCAGGAGTTCGTAGCCGTACCCGCTCATGTCCATGGCCTCGCAGATCCGCGCCACCTCGGCGACGACGTGCTCCTGCTCGTTGTAACAGGGCAGGATGATCGAGACATACGGATGATCCTGCGGGGACGAGGACGGAATGCTCACAGAGGGTGAGGCTACTACCGTTTCTGGCGCGCCAGCACCAGCGCCGTCGAGAGGCGCGGTCATGACGTCGGCTCCGACATCCAGACAATCACATCGAACGGCAGGGTGTGCTGCGGCGGCGCGGTGAGAGCGTTCATGTCCTGCGTGCTTCGCAACCGCATGATCAGCCTGACCTGGCCTCCGTACCGGGTGAGGTGCGAGCGTACGCCGGAGAGGAGCACCGGCCGCCGCCCGGCCTGCTCTATGCCGCGCAAGACCTGCTCCACGCTGCTGAAGCGGGCATGGTCGATGTCCGCCACCGGGACACCGCACATCCCGCGGACGACCTCGGTCAGCCGGTCGGCGGCACCGCCGGCGCCGCTGTCGATGAACACGACCGAAGCGTCGCGGGGGATCGCCGCGCACATGCCGTTGACCGCGGGAATCTCTCCGCCATAAGTGGTCTTGAACGCCAAGCCCTCCGCGGCGAGCCTGATCCCGGCCGGGCCGCCGGACTTGACTCTCAGGCCGAACGTGGTCACTGCCGCCGGCAGGAGCAAGAGCGCCGCGAAGCAGGTCACCAGGCCCGCACGGAGGACCCGGCCCACGTCCATGCGGCGGACCCGGTCGAGCAGCCAGTCGGACGCCCAGACCGCCAGCAGGACGAAACCGGGCAGCACGGTGGGCACCAGCCTGCGGCTCGCCCATGGCTGATCGGGGGTGATCGCCGGATCGTAGAGCGTGGTGACGATCGCCCACGCGAAGATCATCAGCGGCAGCGTCCAGGTGGGCGCCTGCCCGCGCAGGCACCGGCGGGCGAGCAGCGCGGCCCCGAGCGTGCCGAGCGCGACCGCGGGCACGCCGATGTACCAGAACACCCAGTGCAGGCTGATCTCGTAGTACAGCCGCTCCGGGGCGACCGGCAGGTGATCGGCGCGCTGATAGTCGCGGATGATGGAGTCGAAGAACGCGCCCGAGTTGCGCCGCACGGTTTGCAGGTACGGGCGGATCGTGAAGCCGATCACTATCACGAACGCCAGCGCGGCGGCGGCGTTGGGCAGCCACTTTCCGCGTATCTTGGGCAGGCCCTTATTCCAGAGCAAGGCCATGGCGATCAGCGTCGCTATGATCACCACGCCGACGATGAGCGCCAGCGGCACCAGCACGCTCCTGATGCTGGCCAGGTACGGCCTGGTCAGCACCAATCCGTCGACGCTCCCGTAAATCCCGCCGACCACGAGGCCGCCCAGCAGCGGAACGGCCTGCCGGCGGCGGCCGATGAGCAGGATTCCGCAGTACGGGATCAGCGGCAGGATGTCGCTCGCCCCGTCGATGCGCACCAGCAACGTCAGGCCGATGGCGAGACCGCCGAGCGCCGAGAGCACCTTGGCGGCGAGCCCGTCTTCGCCGAGCGAGTCGATGACCAGGCAGAGCCCGCCGAGGAACAGGATCTGCGCCAAGGGCTCGCTGTACGTCGACCGGCTGGTGAACTGCTCCGGCAACGACAGCGCCAGGATGAGTGCCGCCAGCGGAGCCCAGCGCGGTCCGACCAGCCGGGCGGCCAGGCCGCCGAAGGTCAGCACCGCGCACGCTCCGAGCAAGGGGGCCATGGCCACCGCCGCACCGACGCCACCGACCCAGAACCCGCCCGCCAGGACCATCGGCAGGCCGGCCATGAACTGCGGCACGACCGTGCTACCCACCTGGTAGTAGGCGAAGCTGGCAAAAGTAAGGACATGGTGGGTACCGCCGAAGGCGGCGCGATCCTGCGGTATCGGCAGTGAGCCGTGGTGCGAGATCCAGGTCGCGAACTGGATATAGGACGCCGGGTCGCGCGTCACGATGATGAACTGGGAGTGGTAGATCATCTGGTCAATGCCGAACGCGACCGCTATCGCGATCACGCCGACCACGGGCCACCAGGGTGTGCGCGCTTGCTCGGGCGCGGGTGGCCGTGCCGCGGGCGCCTGCCGGGCGCCCGGCCAGCGGTCGGGAATCCACCGCAGGCCGAACACGACGAGAGCCGCGGCCAGCGGCACCGAGACCACCAGCATGAGCACGGGCGTGAAGCCGCCCAGGAGCAACAGCGGCAGCCCGGCCAGCAGCCAGGCCATCACCAGCAAGGCCGGCAGCACGGACAGCCGCCCGAGCAGCCGGGCCGCAGTGTCCCGCGGATAGGCCGCCGGGCCGCCATCGGCTACTCCGGGCACCGAGGTACCGGACTTCTCGGTCTGTTCACCGGCCCTCATCCTGAAGACTCCTTAGAACCTGGGGCACCCGCCCGCGAGCCGACGCGATGCAACACGACGTACCCGTCGCGCTTGAACACCATCCGGTAACCGTTGCGTTCAAGCAGCGCGACACGCTGTTTCTGCTCGCGCACGCTCGTGAACGTGAATTGCAGCTGCCTGATGTCGGCGACCACCCATGCGGACCCCAGCGGAGGGGTACTTCCGTCTCCGTCCCACAGCAGGACGGTGTCCCGCGCCGACAGTTGCGGGCCGAGGTTGTTCACCACCTGGACGGTAACGCCGGCCGGAACCACAGCGTCCGCCGCGGCCGCCGCGTTCATCTGCGCATCCCGGTGGTAGAAGGACGGGCGCAGCGCGGCCCCGAACGCGAAGTGCGGCACGAGAACCACGGCGACGGCGCATAGCGCCGCGGCGCTGGCCAGTCCCACCGACCACGGGCCCCGGGAGCCCGGCAAGTCCGCCGCCGTCCCGCCGCCGTCATCCTCCGCGGCGGGCCGCTCGCGTTCGGCGGCGCGGTGCCGCCTGGCCAGCAGCGCGCGGTCGATTCTGGCGGCGCCGTCGACGGCGGCGAACACGAGGATGATCACGAGGTAGGCGTTGTACTGAAAGGAGGTGTCCCACCAATACGGGAACAGGTTCGCGAGCATGCGCTCAAGCAGGAGCGGGATCGTGGCGAGCGCTATCGGCGACCGCAGCGGGAGGAAGCAGAACGCGCCGAAGAGCCAGAGCACCGTATCGAGCTTGACCCGCGGCGTGACCAGCACCCGCAGGGAGCCCGGATGGGTGATCACGTGCCATGCGGCCTGCGGCAAGTCGTGGCCGAGGGCGGTATACGCCCAGTAGTAATTGGAGCGGCCGCCGAGGGCCGGGATCAGGGCATAGGTCGTGATAACGCTGTCCGCTAGGCCCGCGACGATGAGGGCTGCTCCGACGAGCAACTGCTTGCGCACCAGGCGCGGGCGCGCGACCGCGAGGTAGAGCCCGATCCCGGCGACCAGCAGGCCCATGTCCTCCTTGACGAGGAGCAGGACCCCGAGCGCGATCAGGGCAGTCCGCAGCCGGCCCGCCTGAATGCGCTCCAGCGCCACCGCGGTCAGCACCGGGGCAAACGCGACCTCATGGAAGTCGAAGGCCAGCGCCGAGGCGATCGGCCAGCTCAGCGCGTACGCCACGGACACGAGGTACGCGGCGGCGACCGCCTTGCTGCCACCGCCGAACGCTCGCCGGGTAAATACCCACAGCGGCGGGATCGCCAGCGCGAACAGCACCGCCTGCGCCACCAGCAGCGTTTCCGGCCCGCCGTGGATCCAGTACAACGGCGCCAGCGACGCGAGTATCGGCGACCAGTGGTCGCCGAGTTCGGAAAAGTGCGGGCCGAACCCATTGTGCAGGCCCTTGATGATCGATATCCCGGGCATGAAGTGGGCATACGACCGTACCGTCTGGTCGAAAATCACCAGATCGTACGAGGAGGTCCGGAAGGTGTAGTACTGGACCAGCGCGAACACGCAGTAGCCGGCGGCCACGAGCGCCGTCAGCACCCCAACCGCCACCCAGTGACCACGCCGGCCGCTGCCCGCTCGCTCGCTGCTGCCCTGCCGGGCAGCGGACAGGGCGCTCTCCATGGTCGTGCGGATGCCCATGGCTGCGGAGACTATCGGACCAAACCCGAGCACGATCCGGCAATGTACCCGATCGCAACACGTCGGGAGCACGGCCGGCCACGCGGCGTGGCCGGGAAACCGGAGGTCTCGGTCCGGGAGCCGACGCTCATCCCGCGGCCGCTCTAGAACCGGCGGAGCCCGCCCCCGGGCCGACACGGTGCATGACGACGTACCCGCGGCGCTTGAAAACGATCTTGTAGCCGTTGCGCTCAAGGAACGCGACGCGCTGTTTCTGCTCGAGCACGGTATGGAACGTGAATTGGAGCTGTCTGATGTTGGCCACCACCCACGGCGCGAACAGCGGAGGGGTTCCCCCGTCTCCGTCCCACAGCACAACGGTATCCCGCGCCGAAAGCTGGGAGCCGGCCGTGTTCACCGCCGCGACGATGACCCCGCTCGGAACGACGGCATCCGCCGTGGCTATCGCGTTCATCGTGGCATTCCGGTGGTAGAAGGACGGGTGCAGGGCGGGTCCGAACGCGAACCGCGGGACGAGGATCACGGCGACGGCGCATATCGCCGCGGCGCAGGCCAGCGCCACCGTGCCCGTTCCCCGGGCGGCCGGTGGTCGGTCAGCTTCCGGGTCCGCTGCTGCGTCGTCGTTCGCTGGCTGCGCGCCGGAGAGGCCAGCCGACCGGGCGCGCCGGGCGGCGCGGTGCAGCCTGACCCGCGCGACGGACCGGTCGATTCTGGCGGCGCCGTCGACGGCGGCGAACACGAGGATGATCACGAGGTAGGCGTTGTACTGAAAGGAGGTGACCCACCAGTTGGCGGGTGTGCTCGCGAGCATGCGCTCAAGCAGGAGCGGGATCGTGGCGAGCGCTATCGGCGACCGCAGCGGGAGGAAGCAGAACGCGCCGAAGAGCCAGAGCACGGTATCGAGCTTGACCCGCGGCGTGACCAGCACCCGCAGGGAGCCCGGATGGGTGATCACGTGCCATGCCGCCTGCGGCACGTCGCGGCCCAGGGAGTCGTATCCCCAGTAGAAGTTGGGGTGTCCGCCGAAGGCCGGGATCAGGACGTCGGTCGCGAACCACGTGTACACCACCCCCCCGGCGATGAGGACGACGGCGACGAGCCACTGCTTGCGCACCAGGCGCGGGCGCGCGGCCGCGAGGTAGAGCCCGATCCCGGCGACCAGCAGGCCCATGTCCTCCTTGACGAGGAGCAGGACCCCGAGCGCGATCAGGGCAGTCCGCAGCCGGCCCGCCTGAATGCGCTCCAGCGCCACCGCGGTCAGCACCGGGGCAAACGCGACCTCATGGAAATTGAAGGCCAGCGCCGAGGCGATCGGCCAGCTCAGCGCGTACGCCACGGACACGAGGTACGCGGCGGCGACCGCCTTGCTGCCACCGCCGAACGCTCGCCGGGTAAATACCCACAGCGGCGGGATCGCCAGCGCGAACAGCACCGCCTGCGCCACCAGCAGCGTTTCCGGCCCGCCGTGGATCCAGTACAACGGCGCCAGCGACGCGAGTATCGGCGACCAGTGGTTACCGAGAAGGGAGAAGTCCGGGCCGAATCGCAGGTGAAAGCCGATGAAGATCGATGTCCCGAGCCGGAAGTGGGCATATGATCGCTCAGCCTGATCGAAGATCACCAGGTCGTCCGCTGCGGTCCGGAAGGTGTAATACTGGGCCAGCGCGAACACGCAGTAGCCGGCGGCCACGAGCGCGGTCAGCGCACCGACCAGGAGCGCGTGACCGCCGCGGTGGCTGCCCGCTCGCTCGCCTTCGCCCTGCCGGGCGGCGGACAGGGCGCTCTCCATGGTCGTGCGGATGCCCATGGCTGCGGAGACTATCGGACCAGTCCGGACGGGGCATGACTCGCCGGGCGTTTTCGGGTTGCCACGCTCAGCGTGCTCCCCAGCCAACCAGGCTCACCGGCACCCGGAACCGCCTATCTGTATCACGCTCAGCCCGTGGTGACCGACCGGCGCGAAAGTTAGCTTCTGCTGGCGCAACGCTACCCTCCAGGCCAGCCGCTCGGCGGTCGACAGGTGCGTGCGGACCAGCCAGATCCGGGAGCAGGTGCGTTGCCGGGCCCGGGCCAGGGCCTGCGCCAGGGCCGCGTCAACCCCGGCCTGGTCCCGGTTGCGCGCCACGACGATGTCCGGCTGACCAGGGAAAAAGGCCTCGTAGCCCTGCAAGACGGCGGAGTCGGGCCGCCGGGACGGGGTGCCGTCCGGCCAGTAGTAGGCAAACCCCCAGTTGCTGCTCAGATTGACCAGGATCACGTCGCCGGGCGCGTCGTGAGCGGCCACGTAGCGGGCCTGGTCGCGCACGTCTTCGGTCGGGATCAGGTGGCTTCGCACGTAGGGCCGGGCGCCGGCGATGAACGCAACCAGGGCGACGGCGGCCAGCCCGGCGGCCAGCGCGCCCCTGAGCCACGGCCGGAGCAGTGAGCACACCCCGGTCAGCCCGATCGCGGCGACCGCGGCGGTGACCGCGAACAGGAATGTCGAGGTCCGCAGGTCAAGGAACGGGTATTTCTGCAGCGCGGAGACGGCCAGCAGTTCCGGCCACAGGACCGCGACCGCGATCGCCGTCGCCGGCCTGCCGAGCCGGAAGATCGTGATGAGCCCCGCGACGACCAGCGGGATGGCCAGCCACGCCTGCCCGAGGCCGAAATAGGCCCCCACGGCGCTGAAGTGCGAGGTCACGAACGTGACGTCGGCGTGCAGTCCCTTGCCGACCGGCAGGTAGAAGCCCTTCCAGTAAGCGATGATCTCCGGCCCAACCACGCGGGAATCGAATGCCTCGTACACCCCGAGCATCGCCACGGCCGTGACGGCGGCGGTCACGGCCGCCTCCGCGAGCCGGCGCCAGGCCCGCCGGTACAACTGGACCACGCAGAGGGCCCCGAACGCGGCCACACCGACGAATGCGACGGCATCGCTGAACAGCATGCCGCCCCACACCGCCACCGAGAGGCCGGCCAGTCCTGGCCGCGACCATTCGCGCTCCAGCCGCGAGGTCAGGGCCAGGGTCAGCAGCGCCGCGCAGGCATCGGCGGTGTACTGCTTCAGGTCGTCGCGCACGAGCATCGCCGGGACCAGCAGCACGCCGGCCGCGGCCAGCAGCCCGGCGGCGACCGAGGCCTCCCGCCGTGGCCAGCCGATCCCCCGGCCGAACCAGTAGGCGATCACCACGGCGGCGCCGGCGAAGGCGAGCGGCAGCAGCCGGGAGGTCTGCTCCCCGCTCACGGTGACCACGCGCACCAGGGCGGACCAGCCGATCGGCGTGGCGGATGTTGTCGCGGGCAGTTGCGAGAGCGGGAACCGGGTGGTGACGGCGACCCAGGCCTCGTCGGTCCAGAACGGCTGATGGAGCAGGTATCCCACGTCGTGGACCACGAGGACGAGCAGCCCGAGCAGGAGCACGGCCAGGTGCTCCGCGGTCAGCCGCCGCCGGATCGCGGCTCGCGCCCGGGCAGGCTGGCCTCCGGTTACGACACCGGGCTGCGCCGGTGCCGCGGAGGCGGCGGATCCCGGCGCCTCGTGGTTCACACGCACCTGGCTTCGGCCTTCGGGTCGATCAACACTTCTCGGCTGGCCAACCTACCGTGCGGCGGCAGATCGCGTCGTACGAGGGGCAACGTGAACCGGTCAGCCTCGGTCGCCGAAGCTGACCGTTACGCCGGCACCATGCCGAACCTGGCCATGAGCGCTTGCTCTTCTTCCGGGGTTGGTGCCTGCTCCCGGTGCCACAGATCGTGCAGCCCGGCGAAGTAAGCGTCCATGGCGGGAGCGTGGATCACCAGCAGCCGGGCCTCGCGGTCGGCCGGGTTGCCGAAGGTGTGCCCGGTACCCCGGGGGACCAGGACGAATCCCTCCCGGCCGACGGTCAGTTCCTCATCCTCGACCGTGACCGACACCAGCCCGTCGAGCACGAAGTACG
Source organism: uncultured Actinomycetota bacterium (assembly GCA_963729365.1). GTDB lineage: Bacteria > Actinomycetota > Actinomycetes > Streptosporangiales > Streptosporangiaceae > JASHPR01. The sequence goes on along the minus strand of CAVSNQ010000018.1, from coordinate 520,566 downwards.
CCTCCGAGCAGTTGGTGTGGCGATGTGGCGGCGGGCGGCGGCCTCCGGGCGGCAGCGTGCGCTCCATCAGCGAGAAGTCGCCGCCGTCTTGCTCGGCCAGGGCCTTGAACAGCATGACGCTGCCGCGGGCTGTGTAGCGCTGCTCCCCCTCGCCGCGCCCCACGACCCGAGTGCTCACCGGCGCAACGTTACTCCGGGGCGGCCGTCGGGCCGGGGCGCGCGGTCAGCAGGCCGGCGCTGACGACGCCCGCGGCGGCGAAGAACGCGATGATCAGCACCAGGCCGTGGCGGTACGCGACCAGCGGGTCGCCCGGGATCACGTGGGAGAGGATGGCGACCAGGCCGGCGACGCCGAGGACGGTGCCGACCTGGCGGGCCATGTTGAGGATTCCGCTGCCGGTGCCGAAGCGGGCCGGGGCCAGCGACGCGGTGCCCGCGCCGAGCAGCGACGGGATCGTCAGGCCGACCCCGGCGCCGCCGATGAGCTGGGCAGGCAGGAGATGGGTCAGGTAGGCGGGGTGGGCCTGGATCTGGGTCAGCCAGAGCAACTGGGCGCCCGCATTCACGGCGCAGCCGATCACCGCCACCCGGCCGGGGCCGCCCAGGCGGGCCGCCAGCCGAGGAGCGACGACCCGGGCGAACGGGAGGACCATGAGCGGACCTGGCCCGATGGCCAGCCCGGCCCAGACCGCGGAGTAGTGCCACACTCCGGTCAGGAACTCGACCGAGTTGAGCACGAAGGCGCCGAAGGCGGCGTAGTAGAGGATCGAGGCGGCGAACGCGCCGCTGAAGGTCCGCGACCGGAGCAGGCCGAGCTCGATGACCGGGGAGTGATGCCGGCGCGAGCGGGCCACCAGGGCCGCGCCGCAGGCCACCGAGGCGAGCAGGAGGCCGAGGAAGCTGGGCGAGCCCCACCCCCAGCCCGGCGCCTCGACCAGCGCCAGGGCGATCAGGCCCACGGCCCCGGCCAGCAGCCCGGCGCCGATCACGTCAGGCCGGCCGGCGGCGTGCTCGTCCTTGCTCTCCGGCACGACCCGGCGGGCCAGCAGGATGGCGGCCAGAGCAACCGGCAGGTTGATCCAGAACACCCATCGCCAGCTGACCTCGACCAGGCTCCCGCCGATCACCGGCCCGAGCGCGGCGCCCAGGGCGCCGATGGCCGACCAGGTGCCGATGGCGCGGGCCCGGGCCGGCCCGGCACGGCGGCCAGGAGGAGCGACAGCGAGGCCGGCACCATCAGGCCGGCCCGGCCGCCTGAATAACCCGGGCGGCGATCAGCGCGGCCACGCCGGGCGCCAGCCCGCAGAGCAGGGAGCCGACGCCGAAGACGGCCAGCCCCGCGATGAAGAGCCGCCGGCGTCCCACGCGGTCGGCCCAGCGCCCGGCGGGCACGAGCACCGCGGCGAAGACGATCGTGTAGCCGTTGAGCACCCAGGACAGCGAGCTGAGGCTGGTGCCCGCGTACTCCCGGGCGATGTAGGGGAACGCCAGGTTGACGATGAACAGGTCCAGGCTGGACATGAACACGGCCAGGGACAGCACGGCGACCACGGCCGTCACCCGGCGGGCGCTCGGGATGGCGTCGGGCGGGGCGGCGGTCTCCGAGGTGCTGAGGCTCACGAGGGGGCGTCTCCCTAGTTAGTCCGAAATCTGGATGTACACTATCAGTGTGAGTCCAGATTTCAAACCCACTACGTATACTGCTGGCATGACAGCCGCATCCGGGCCGAGACCGTGCTCCATCGCGCGCACGCTCGACATCGTCGGGGAGAAGTGGGCCCTGCTCGCCGTGCGGGAGGTATTCCTGGGCAACCGCCGGTTCGATGAGATGGTCCGGCGGACGGGGGCACCGCGCGACACGCTCGCCGCCCGCCTCCGCACCCTGGTCGGTACCGGGATCCTCGAGCGCAAGCAGTACTCCGAGCATCCGGCCCGTTACGAGTACCGGCTGACCGACGCCGGCCGCGACCTGTACCCGGTGATCGCCGCCCTGATGCGCTGGGGCGACGAGCACCTGGCGGGCGACGACGGACCGCCGCTGGTCCTTGAGCACCGCTGCGGGCACCGGCTCATGGCCCAGCTGGTGTGCCAGGCGTGCGGCGAGCCCGTCAAGGCCAGGGACACCAGGCCGCTAGCCCCCGCCTGACCCGCACCCCCGCACCGGCGTGCTCCAGGAGCCGGCCCTGGACCGCCGGGCCGGGCGCCCGTTATGCGGTCTATGTTCGGCCCTGGCGCTCCGGCTCGCGCACCGGATGCCGGCCGGGGGACTGGTGCATGCGGTGCGGAACTATTCGCGCCTCGCGGCTGAATGGAATCACGGCCGTCGGTTAGGGCGTTATTCGTAGTGGATCGATTACCGGCCGGAGTCGACGCGTGGGCGTGGCCGGCACCTGGAGCAGCGAGTTTTCGCCATAGCCGCCCGTGCCTGCGTGACCAGCCTGGCCTGAGCCTCGCCCCGCCCCGGGGCGAATCGCCGCGGACATCGCGGCCATGAGCTCTCACCCACCCGGAATGAGGTTCCCTACATGCGGTTTCGTCTAGGCAGCCTCGGCCAGACGTACCCTGTCGGCCGACGCTCCCCGTGGGTCAGGGACTCGGCCAGGCGGCGCGGATGGGCCGCCGTGGCCGGCGCCGCCGCGGCACTCGTGCTGACGCTGGTCGGCGTGGCTGCGGCTGGCGTCTTTCCGGGCTCCAGCACCGCGACCGCGGCTCCCCGCCCGGATGCCCCGGCTCCCGGCCTGGATTCCGTCCGCGCCGCCGGACGAGCGGCCTCGCGACCGCGGGCGGTGGCCCAGGCCCGCACCGCCGCGCTGCGCACGTCCTGCCGTTCAGTGGCCCACGTCGGCGACTCGACCTCGGTGGACCTGATCTCATCCGCGGACCTGCCCGACCCGGCTCAGCAACTGCCCGCCCGCTACGCCGATGTCGGGGTCAGGCACCTGCTGATCGATGCCTCGGGCGGCCGGTCGATCGTGGAGACGCTCCCGGGACAGGTCAACGGCTACAACGTGGCCCGGGGATGGTGGAGTGAGGGATACCGGGGCTGCTGGGTGTTCGCCCTGGGCACCAACGACGCAGCGAACGTGTCGGCGGGCTCCAATGTCGGGATCGTGGCCCGCATCCAGGAAATGATGTCCGTGGCGCACGGCGAGCCGGTCCTGTGGATCAACACGGTTACCCAGCTCAGCAGCGGCCCGTATGCCGAGGCCAACGAGCAGCTCTGGGACGACACCCTGATCAGGGCGCTCGCCAGGTACCCGAACATGCGGATCTTCAACTGGGCCGCAATAGCACAGCCCGGCTGGTTCCTGCCGGACGGGATTCACTACACCTCCGCCGGATGCGCGGCCCGGGCCGAGGCCATCGCCGACGCGCTGGCCAGGGCGTTCCCCCGTTACGGCCGTAGCCCCAGCGCCATCGTCGGCTAGCCCCGCCGTCGTCCGCGAAACAGCCAAGGACCGGGCCGGGCCGGAGTAGCCTTCTGCCGGGGCCACGGGGTACCTGAGGCCGGGCGAGGGGGAAATCATGACGGACGAGTCTTTCGTGCTGCTAGCAGGCAGCGAGCGCGGACCGCTGCCGAGCGCTGTTCAAGCAGGAGCGGTTGACGGATCGGAGCGCATCGAGGTCACGCTGGTGACCCGGCGACGGGCCGAGATTCCGCGCGACGCACTGGGCGTTCCGGTCAGGCGCACCAAGGCGGAGCTCGAGCAGCGGCACGGCGCCGATCCAGTCGATCTCAGCCTGGTGGCCAGCTCCCTGTCCCGGCTCGGCCTCGAGGTCACGGGCCAGGACGCTGGCACACGACGGGTTACCGTGGCGGGCACGGTGTCGGCGCTGGCCGCCGCGTTCGGCGCCGAGCTGTCCCTGGTCAGCAGTCCCGATCCGGTCGGCTCGGGACCCCTGACGCACCGGTACCGCGAGGGCTCGCTGCGGATACCGGCCGAACTCGACGGCATCGTGGTCGCCGTGCTCGGCCTGGACACCCGCCCGCAGGCCCGGTCCCAGGCCAGGCTGGCCGACTCCGCCACGGCCGAGACCTCTTACACGCCGCCCCAGGTGGCCGAGATCTATCGGTTCCCGGCCGGCACCGACGGCACCGGGCAGACGATAGGGATCATCGAGCTCGGCGGGGGATACTCCGCCACCGACCTGAACACCTACTTCTCCGGCCTCGGCGTTGCCGTCCCGTCGGTGACCGCGCAGGGCGTCGACGGCGGCAGCAACGTACCGGACCAGGACCCTAACGGGGCGGACGGCGAGGTGCTGCTCGACATCGAGGTGGCCGGCTCGGTGGCGCCGGGAGCCGCTCAGGTGGTCTACTTCGCGCCGAACACCGACCAGGGCTTCGTCGACGCGGTAACCACCGCGGTCCATGCGACACCGACGCCCGTCGCGGTGAGCATCAGCTGGGGCCAGTCGGAGGATTCATGGACCGCTCAGGCCCGGTCCGCGCTTGATGCGGCGATCGCCGACGGCGTGGCGCTCGGCGTGACCGTATGCGTGGCCGCGGGCGACAACGGCAGCGGCGACGGCGTCAGCGACGGCCAGCCGCACGTCGACTTCCCCGCATCCAGCCCGCACGCGCTGGCCTGCGGGGGGACCAGGCTGCACGCCGATGCGGCCACCGGGAAGATCCATTCGGAGAGAGTGTGGAATGACGGGTCGGGCGGCGGCGCTACCGGCGGCGGGGTGAGCGACGTGTTCGCGCTGCCCGCCTGGCAGACCAGCGCCGGCGTTCCGGAGACAGCGGGCGGCCGTTCCGGCCGCGGTGTGCCGGATGTGGCGGGCAACGCCGACCCCGACACCGGTTACCAGGTGCTCGTTGACGGCCAGCAGACCGTGATCGGTGGCACCAGCGCGGTTGCCCCGCTGTGGGCCGCGCTGACCAGCCGGCTGGCCCAGGCCGCGGGGAGCCCGTTCGGGCTGATCCAGGAACTCCTGTACTCAGGCGTCCGGCCGGGTCACGCCGCAGCCGGGTTCCGGGACATCACCCGGGGCAGCAACGGTGCCTACTCGGCCGGCCACGGCTGGGATGCCTGCTCAGGCCTGGGGTCACCGGAAGGGTCGGCGCTGCTGGTCACGCTGACCGGTGCCGCCGAGGACGCGGCGGTGACGATGTAACTGCTAACGCGGTGCGCCGAGCGTGGCCGGAGCGCCGTAGCGGAGCAGCACCTCGGGGACGGTGACCGTGCCGCCCTCGTCCTGGAAGTTCTCCATGATCGACAGCAGTGCGCGGGCGGTCGCGCCGGTGCCGTTGAGCGTGTGCGCGAACTCGAGGCCGCCGTCCCGGCGGAACCGGATGTTCAGCCGCCGGGCCTGGTAGTCGGTGGTGTTCGAGCAGGATGTGATCTCCCGGTACCGTCGCTGCACCGGGAACCAGGCCTCGATGTCGTACTTCTTGGCGGCGGGCGCGCCGAGGTCACCGACCGCGATGTTCATCACCCGGTAGGGCAGGCCGAGGGACTGGACGATCTCCTCCTCGTAGGCCAGCAGCCGCTCGTGGAACTCCTGGGACTGTTCCGGAACGCAGTAGACGTACATCTCCACCTTGTCGAACTGGTGCACCCGGAACATGCCCTTGGTGTCCTTGCCGGCCGCGCCCGCCTCCCGCCGGAAGTTGGTGGTGAATCCCGCGTACCGGGCGGGCAGCTGGTCCTCCTCCAGCCGCTCGTCCGTGTGAATCCCGGCCAGCGCGACCTCCGAGGTACCGGTCAGGTACAGGTCGTCCTTTTCCAGGTGGTAGAGGTTGGACTCCTCGGTCGGCAGGAAGCCGGTCCCGTACATGGCCCGCTCGCCGGCCAGGATCGGGGGCAGCACCAGCAGGAAGCCCTGGCCGACCAGGTAATCGATGACGAACCGGTACAGCGCCATCTCGGCCAGGGCCACGTCCCCGATCCGGTAAGCGAACCTGGAACCGGACAGCCGCGCTCCCCTGGCCATGTCGATCCATCCGCGGGGCGAGCCCAGGTCCAGGGGATCGCGGGGCTCGAAGCTGAACTTCGGCGGCTCGCCCCACGTCCGGACCAGCTGGGCGTCATCTTCGTCCATGCCGTCGGCGGCGGTGGGGTCGGGCAGGTTCGGAATCCGGGCCAGCAGGGCGTCGCGCTCGCGGGCGGCATCCCCCTGCTCCTCGGTCGCCGCCGCGAACTCGGCGGCGAGCTGTCGCAACTCGGCCAGCTCGTCCGGCCCGGGCTTGCTCTTCGACGACCTTCGCTGCGCCGCACGAAGGGTCTCCGCCCGCTCCGTGTGCTCGCGCCATCTGGCGTCCGCGGCGAGCAGCGCGTCAAAATCCTTGGCCGCGCCGCGCCGGGCCAGCGCCGTCCGGTACCGGTCGGGCTCCTGGCGCGCGGCTTTGAGGTCGATCACCCTGGCGAGTTTAGCCGGGCGGCTGCGGCGCGGCAGCGGGGTTTACCGCCGACGCTGGCGCGGGCTCGGGGCCAGGCTCCGGCGGTGTCGGGGCGCCACGCCCGCCGGAGCGGGTGGCCAGCACCGAGCCGCCGAGGATCAGCACGAACGCACCCGCCATGGCCGGCGTGAACCGCTCGCCGAGTACTGAGACCCCCAGGGCCACGGCCACGGCCGGATTGATGTAGGTGATCACGCTCGCCCGGGCCGGGCCGGCCTCAGCGATCAGCCGGAAGAACAGCGGGAACGCCGCCGCCGTGCAGACGACGGCCAGGCCGGCCAGCGCTCCGAGTACCGGCCAGGACGGCATCGCGGTCGGCCAGGTCAGTGCGGCCAGGGGCGCATAGACGATCGAGGCGAGGCCCAGGCACACCGCGGTCATCCCCAGGGGCGGGAGATCGCCGAGCTTCCTGCTCGCGATCAGCGGCCCGGTCGCGTAGCACACCGCGACGAGCAGAACCTCGGTGATCGACAGCGCATCGCCGCCCGCTGCCGTCGGCCCGGCCAGCAGCGCGACGCCGCCCAGCCCGGCCAGCAGCCCGGCCCACCGGACCACGGTCAGCCGGTCGGTCCCACCGGTCAGCCTCGCGAGCACAACGACGATGATCGGCACCGAGGCGATCAGCAGCCCGCTCAGCGAGCTGGTGAGCTTGCGCTCGGCTTCGGACAGCAGCAGCCAGGGGATGATGATCTCGACGGCCGCGAACGCCGCCAGCCAGTGCCAGCGCGGCCGCAGCCCGCCAAGCTGCCGGCGTCTGATGGCGATCGGCAGCAGCAGCGCCGAGCCGATCCCGACCCGGGCCAGGACGAGGACCGGCACCGGCACGCCGCCGACCGCGACCTTGATCAGCAGGTACGGAATGCCCCAGATCACGCTCATGGCTGCGAACAGCGCCCAGCCCCGGCGGCTCACTGCTGGTTTCCCTCCGGTCGGCTCCGTTGCCGCGGCCAGTCAGGGGCCGCACGCTCGTCAGACTACGCCGGCTGCGGAAGGGCAGGTTGCGCTCGCGATGGGCCTGGCGCTAGGCCGACAGGCACGCGCCCAGCGGACCGATGTCCAGGCACAGCCGGCCATCACCGGCCGGGCCGGAGCCGGGGCCGGCCGAGTTGGGGCCGCCCGGTGAAGGACCCAGGTCGCCCGACGGCGCCGATACTTGCGGTGTCGGGGAAGGCGACGGCATCGGGTCTGTCCCGGTCGGAGACGGAGTGGGCGACGGTGACGGCGAGGTGCCCGGCGTGGGGTGCCCGCCGCCGGATCGCCTGGGCGCCGGCTTGTGAGACAGTCCCGGCGACCGGCCCGGGGCCGCCGGCCGGGCCGGCTGGCCGCCTGGATCTTGCGCTCTGCTGCCTAAGGGCGGCGCGACCGCGGCGGGGACCGGGTCGACCGCGCCGGGCCCGCCGGCCTGCGGTTCGCGGATCCTGATCGAGACCGAAACTAAGAGGACGTAGGCGACTGCCGCAGTCGCGACGATCAGGATCGGGGGGACGAAGATGCCCGGATGCCCGCGCATAGCGCCGGCGCCGTTCCGCACGGTGGTCCGTATCCGGTCCACCATCACGGCGCCCGCGACCCCCGCGGCCGACAGCCGCGGGCCGTGGCCCATGCGGGCGCTGCTCCGTACCCGGCGCAGGGCGGCCTGCCGTTGCACCGTCGTCAGCCCGGGCAGCATGTAGATGATCGTGTCCCTCCCGCGGGCCACCGCACGGATGTGTAACCCGCCCGGTAGGTCTGCGTATCGGATCTTGATCACGTGCCGTGGACCTCGCAAAACATGCTTGAAACCGCTATCAACACATCTATGATCAACAGATGGTGACGAGGCTATCACGATGGATAGCTGCAATCCCATCGAATCAGGAAATTGCATTTCGCAATCCGCACCTAACTCAGCGTCCCTTGGGGCACCGGCGAGGCCGGAGCCCCGCCCGTGCGGGGTTCGGGGGGGAGTGCGCGGGGCGGAGCCCCTTGGCCGGTGCGGGGTTCGGGGACCTGCGCGGGCGGAGCCTCCCGCAGGTCCGGGTTTGGGTTAGAGCGGGGCGCAGTTTGCTATTGCTGGGTTGGGGGGTTCGGGGTTTGGCGGGATTGCGGCGGCCGGAGCTTGCCGGTGCGGGGGTTTAGGAGTGCGGGGGGCCGGAGCCGCGCAGGTCGAGCCGGTGCGGCTTTGGGGGGATTGCGGGGGGCGGAGCCCCCCGCAGGTACGCTCGCAGCATCGAACCCGGAATGCCCGGCGGGAGGTACGGTGCCGCAGACCGGCAAGGCGGGCCACGACGCCGCTGACGCGGCGGCCGGCCTTGGCGCGGCGGCCGGCCTTGGCGCGCCCGGACCCGCCGCCGCGGACTCGGCCGCTGGCCCGGCGTCCGTGGACTCGGCCGCTGGCCCGGCGTCCGCGGACTCGGCCGCCGGCCCGGCATCCGCGGACACGGACCGGGCCCGGCCCGCGGCTGGCGACCGGCGCGGCATGCCTATCCTGCCGGCCACCGGAGTGGCTGTCGCGGGCGGGCTGGCGCTCGCGGCGGCGTTCCCGCCGACCGGGATCTGGCCGCTCGCGGCGGTCGGCCCCGCGCTGCTCGTGATCGCGCTATGGCGCCGGAGCCTGCGCGGTTCCTTCCTCGTCGGGCTCGGGTTCGGCCTGGCCTTCTTCATTCCGCTGTTGTCCTGGCTGGTCAACGTCGCCTGGTACGCGTGGGCCGCGCTGGCCATCGCGGAGGCTGTGATCTTCGCCGTGTTCGCGATAGGCCAGCGGCTGATGCTGCGCCTGCCGGCCTGGCCGGTTCCGGTCGCGGCCTGGTGGGTGGCCGTGGAGGCATTCCGCGACCGCTGGCCATACGCCTTTCCCTGGGGCAGGCTCGCGATGAGCCAGGCCCAGGCGCCGACGGTCCGGTGGGTGACGATCGGCGGTCCGCCGCTGCTGACGTTCCTCGTGGCGCTGACCGGGGCGACACTGGCCTGGCTGGCGCTCGCCCCGCGGGCGCCAGTCCGCCGCTGGGCAGTTCGCGCGCTCGCCTTCGCCGTTGCCGCCGGCCTGGCCCTGGCCGGCGGTCTGCTGCCGGCCGGCGGACCCGGCGCAGGCAGCCCGACGGCCGAGGTGGCCGCGGTGCAGGGGAACGTCCCGCACTCCAGGACGCTGCAAAGGCTGCTGGCCGAAAGCACCGTGACCGCCAACCACGCCGCAGCCACCGAGCAGTTCGCCGCCGAGGTCAAGGCTGGCTCGCGCCCGGCGCCCGACCTGGTCATCTGGCCGGAAGACTCGGCTGGTTCCGACCCCAGCCTGGACCCGGCCGAGTATGCCACCATCGACCTGGCGGTCACCGCGATCGACCGGCCGGTGCTCGTCGGCGCGGTGCTGCAGAATCCGCTGCGCAACGCGGGCCAGCTCTGGCTGCCGGGCCGCGGTCCGGTGGCGATCTACGTCAAGCGCCAGCTCGTGCCGTTCGGTGAGTACATCCCGCTCCGGAGCCTGGTGGACAAGTTCACGTCGCTGCCGTCGCTGGTGCCAGTGAACTTCACCCCGGGGCACCGGGCGGTGGTATTCCGCATCGGAAAGATCCGGCTGGGCGACGTGATCTGTTATGAGGTCGGCTTCGACAACCTGGTCTCCTCGGAGGTCAGCGCGGGCGCGAACCTGCTCACCGAGCAGACGAACGACGCCGATTTCGAGCTGGACGGCCAGCTCGGCGAGACGCTGCAGCAGCTGGCGATGGCCCAGATCCGGGCGATCGAGTTTGACCGCGCCATGGTGGTCGCGGGCACCACCGGGGTCAGCGCGATCATCGCACCCGACGGGACGTTCATCGCCCGCAGCCGGACCTGGCAGCGGACCGTGCTCGAGGCGCGGGTACCGCTGCTGAGCAACGCCACGCTGGCCGAAAGGCTCGGCGGTTGGCCCGAGATCGCATTCAGCGCGCTGGCCGTCGCGGCGCTCGCCGCCGCGGTGGCCGGCGGGATCGCCGAGCGACGACGGGTCCGTAACGGCCGATCGAGTTAGGTAGCCGAGGGCCGGGCCGCACAATAGAGAATGTGGCATTCTGGCGCGCGTTCAGCCGGCCAGTCCGCTATGCGGCGCTCGTCGCCGGCGCACTGCCCGCACTGGCCTTCCCCGCCCCGAACCTGGAGTTCGTCGCGTGGTTCGGCCTGGTTCCCGGCATGCTGCTCTTCCGCGCCTCGCCATCAGCCCGGGAGGCAGCGGTGCGCGGCTGGTGGTTCGGTGCCGGGTTCCTGCTCGCGTCGCTCTACTGGCTGGCGCCCAACCTGGGTCCCGGACTGCTGCTCGTCGTAGCGGTCATCGGGGCGCTGTGGACCGGGTTCGGCGCCGCGACCTGGGGACTGCTGCGCGCGCCGGTGACGCCGCGGCGCGCGCTCGCCGCGCTCGCCGTCGTGCCGAGCTGCTGGCTGGTGGCCGACTGGGTCCGCTCCTGGCAGGGCTTCGGCGGCCCATGGGCCGTCTACGGCGCGAGCCAGTGGGAGCATCCCGCCATCCTGGCCCTGGCCGCGCTCGGCGGGGTCTGGCTGGTCAGCTTCGCGCTGGTCGCGGCCAACACCGGGATCCTGATCATCCTGGCCGCCCGCCGGATCCCGGTCCGGCTGATCGGAGCCGCGGCCGCGATCATCGCGATCGCGGCCGGCCCGGTGGCGTTCGCGTTCACGTCAGCCTCGCCGGTCAGCCGGCACGTCACGATCGCGCTGGTCCAGCCGGGCGTGGTGCACAACCCCACGCTCAGCGCCTACGCCAGCCAGCGGCTGTCGGCCGGCCTGGGCCCCGATCATGCCGACCTGATCGTCTGGGGGGAGAGCAGCGTCGCGGTCGACCTGAGCCTGCCCAGCTCCGCCCTGCGGCTGCGCCAGCTCGAGGCGCTGTCGGTAGCCGACCGCGCGCAGCTGCTGGTGAACCAGGACTCGGTCGTCGACGGCAACCACTCCAAAGTGGCGCTGCTGATCGGCGGCAACGGCATCGACGGCCGGTACGTCAAGACGCGGCTGGTGCCGTTCGGGGAGTACATCCCGTTCCGGCAGGAGCTCGGCTGGCTGACCAAGATCAGCAAGGCCGCGTCGCAGAACATGATCCCGGGGACCGGGGCGCAGGTGCTGCGGGTCACCACGCCCAGCGGACCGCTCACGATCGGGGTGCTGATCTGCTTTGAGTCGGCGTTCCCCGACATGTCCCGGGTGGACACCGACCACGGGGCCCAGCTGATCGTCTATCAGACCTCGGACTCCACCTGGCAGGCCGACTGGGAGTGGGCCCAGGCGCAGCACGCCGCGCTCAGCGCGGTGCGCGCCGCGGAGACCGGCCGCCCGGTCGTGCAGGCGGCGCTGACCGGCGACTCGGTCGCGTTCGACGCCCGGGGACGGCTGCTGGCCTGGAAGGGCTCGGAGTTCCGCGGGGTCGAGGTGGTACGGCTCGGCCTCCCGCCGGCTTCCGCCCGGACGCTTTATGACCAGCTGGGCGACTACGTCCCGTGGACCGCCGTGGCGATCGCCGCGCTGGCCGCGGCGATCGCGCTGATCCGAACCGGCCCGATCGGGCAGCGGCGGGTTCGTCCGCACGGCCCGGCCGGAATAGTCTGGGACCGCACTTCCCGGCGCGACCGGTCCGGTGCCACGGCGAGCACCACCCGCGAGGGCGGCGCCCCGAGCGGCCCCGGTCTCGGCGATGGCAGCCCGGCGGCCGCGCCGCACTCCGAGCAGTAAGCCTTGGTCGGTAGGGCAGAAGCACATGAGACGTGAACGATCCGCAACGGGAGGTTCAGTCGTGGGCGCAGCCGGCCTCTCCTCACCCGGGCGCAGGTACCGGCGGCTGGCCGCGGTCGCGATCTGCTGCGCGGCCGGCCTGGTCGCCTCGGCCTGCTCGGGCGGCGGCACGTCCTCGAGCGCAGGCCAGTCCGCCAGCCCGGCGCCCGCCGGCCTGCAGGTGTCGATCACGCCCGCCAACGGGAGCAGCAACGTCGCCCCGGGCCAGGGCATCACGGTCACGGCGGCCAAGGGCAAGCTCACCAACGTGACCGTGACCACCGGCGGCGACCCGGTCAGCGGGACGCTGGACGCCGCGGGCACCGCCTGGCACAGCACCTGGGCGCTTGACGTGTCGCAGAGCTACACGGTCACGGCGAAGGCGGCCGGGACGCAGGCGGCCGGCACGTCGGGCAAGACCGTGACGCGCACGGCCTCGTTCAAGACGCTCACCCCGGCGCAGACGTTCACGACGCAGATTTACGAAGGGGCCGGCCAGACCTACGGCGTGGGCATGCCGATCATCCTGTACTTCAACCAGCAGATCACCGACAAGGCGGCCGTGGAACGGGCGCTGCAGCTGACGACCTCCAAGCCGGTCGTCGGGGCCTGGTACTGGGACGATCCGTGCAACATGGCCACCGTGTGCCTGTACTTCCGGCCCCGCGGCTACTGGCCAGCGAACACGACCGTGAGCCTCACCGCGCACCTGAACGGCGTCGAGGCGGCGCCCGGGGTGTACGGGTTCCACACCCTCACCCAGTCGTTCACCATCGGCTCCTCGCTCATCGTCGTCGCGAGCACCGTGACCCACTTCATGGACCTGTACCAGAACGGTGCGCTGATCCACCACTGGCCGATCAGCACCGGCCGGCCTGGTGACAACACGCCGAACGGCACCTACCTGACCATCGACAAGGGCAACCCGGTTGACATGAAGGGTCCGGGCTACAACATCGAGGTGCCCTGGTCGGTCCGGTTCACGTGGTCAGGGGACTACCTGCACGATGCCTTCTGGTCAACGGGCGAGCAGGGCTTCACGAACGTCAGCCACGGCTGCGTGAACATGCCGCCGGCCGACGCCGAGATCTACTACAACATGGAGACCCCCGGTGATCCGGTGACGGTCACCGGCAGCCCGAAGGCCGGCACCTGGGACAACGGCTGGACCGTGTGGTTCCTGCCGTGGAGCAAGTACCTGCAGGGCAGCGCGCTGGGCGAGGCCGTCGAGGCCGGGCCGGGCGGCAGCACCTTCGTCAGCCCGTCCGCTGTGCCGGCGTCGACCGCGACCGCTCCCCTCGGCACCGCCGATCCGGACAACTGGACGGCGTCGTAGTAATTCGGGTCGCAGGCCGGCGCCCAGCGCCACGGCCACGGCCTCGGCCGCGCTCTGCGTGCCGAGCTTGGCGGCGATGTTGCGGATGTGGGTCTTGACCGTGTCCGGCGACCGGTGCAGCCGCGTCGCGATGCCCTTCCGGTCCAGCCCGCTGACCATCAGCCGCAGCACCTCCCGCTCCCGGTCGGTGAGCTGACTGAGCGGCTGCGCGAACGGCTCGGCGAGCGGGCCCTGCGCTCCGGCGAGCATCACGCCGAGCAGCCCAGCCGGGAACCACGTCCCGCCCAGCACGGCCGCCCGGACCGCGGTGACGATATGCTCGGCCGGCCCGACCTTGGTCACGAAACCCATCGCGCCCGCCTGCAGGGCGTCGATCGCGGTCGAGGCGTCGGAGTAGGCGGTCAGGACCACCACCACCGGCGGCGCGGGCTGGGCCATCAGCTGAGTCGTGAGCTCGATGCCGCTGACCCTGCCGAGCTGCACATCCATGATCACGGCGTCCGGCCGGTGCGACCTCGCGACGCCGAGCACCTGGCCCGGGTCGGTGACCGCCGCCATGGGCTCGAAGTCTGGCTCCGCGCGGAAAAGCGCCTCCAGGCCCTCGGCAAAGACCTGGTGGTCATCGACGATGAGCAGCTTGACCGGGCTCATAGCCCAACCACGCTCTGCTCACGCGGCCAGCCGCTGGCGTCCACCAGCCCCTCCCGGACCGCGTAGGCCACGGCTTCCAGGCGCGAGTGGGCCCCCAGCTTGGTCAGCACCGCGTCGATGTGCGTGCGCGCGGTCGAGATGCGCACGGCCATCTCCCTGGCTATGCTCGCCGTGCTCTCCCCGCGGACCAGCCGGCCGAGCGCCTCCCACTCGCGCTCGGTCAGGAACTGGGACGGCCCGGCGTCCAGGCCATGGCCGGCCCTGAGTGCCGCCCGGGCCGACCTCGACAGGACCACCGGCTGGGCCGGCCTCGGCCCGTGGCTGTGTCCCTGGCTCGACACCGCCTCGGTCAGGACGCGCAGGAACTCACCGAAGTCGTCGCCCTTCAGCGCCAGGCCCCGAACCCCGGCGGCCGCCGCGTGGCGAAGCGTGGCCGCATCGGCCGACGCGCTCAGGGCGACGAACGCGGTGTCCGGCGCCGAGCGCACGGCCTGCTCGATTTCGGCGCGGCCCCCCGAGCTCGGCGGCCGCAGGTCCACGACGCAGGCGTCGACCGGTTCGCGGCTGACGATGCCGGCCGCCTCTTCCAGGTTGAGCGCACTGCCAGCGACGTGATGGCCCACCCCCTGCAGCAGGAACTCCAGTGCGTCGGCAAAGACGCGATGGGCGTCGCAGATGACGATCTTCATCTCGCTACCTCTCTCGGCGCGAGGCGCCGCGCATCAGGCGCCGCGGCCTCCACGGCGCCGGGGAGGGTCACCGTGACGGCCATGCCGCCCAGGTCACTGGTGCCCATCCGCAGACTGCCGCCGCTGCGGCGCACCATGGCCGCGACGATGTTGAGGCCGAGCGACGCCTTGCCGGGCTCTCCGTTGCCGAATCCCGGCCCGGAGTCCGCGACCACCAGCCTGGCCTGATCACCGTCACGCTCCACGATCAACTCGACCCGTCCCCCCGGTCCGGCCGCCCGGCACGCATTGTCCAGGAGGTTGGTCAGAATCCGGACCACCACCACCGAATGAGCGGCCACGGTCACCGCCTCGGCAGTGACGCCGATCACACCCGAATACCGCCACCGCGCGCTGTCGGCCGTGTCAGCAGTCAGGATGTGAAGATCAGCCGCCTCCCCACCCGCGGGCTGGTCGAGAAAGTAGCCGCAAATGTCAGCAATCCGGCTGGCCTCATCAGATATCTGCCGCAGCCGAGCCAGCATGGCCGGGCCCGGATCCGACTCCGCGGCCGCCACCTGGGTCAGGAGCTTGATCGAGGCCGCGGGCCCGGTCAGGTCGTGGCACAATTCGCGCAGTGCCCGCAGGTCGACGGGGCCAAGGTCCTTACCGGGACGCTCCGGCTTAAGGTTAGCCTGATTGTTATTGAACATATCAGCCTCATGAAGGTCGTTGCTCGGGGCGCGGGGCCGTCAGGGAGGGCTGATCGACGCCGCTGCCTGGACTCGGGATGCTCCCGTTTCTGGCAACAGCAAAAGCGTGGCGGGACCGATCAGACGCCGAGCCCGGCTCGGATCCGCGCCATGTTTCTTGTTTGTAAAGACTCGCGCCGGCCGTCTAGCCGGATAGCCAAGTTCGCTTGGAGTCGATGACTTCTACGGTAACTCGGCGCACGAGGCTGGGTTTAGGAAACGCTGGAATTTATCTCGCACTATCCACCCCCGGGGGAACAAAGCTGTCTCGGTGTTATCACCTGACAGCGCGCGGCTGGTAGCCAGATAAACTATTAAACAGCCGTTCAGGAGTTGTGTCAAGCGCTCCATTGGGCAGCTCGGCATGGTTAAATTATGCCTTGCATCGGTTATCTCAGCTATTAGATCCTGATGTCATGATTTTCATGATTTACCACTCATGTACGACGACCCGGTTCCCTCCTCGCCCGGGCGGTTTTCGTTGGTGTGCCCCGAAATCGAGTGGGCGCGGGGACGGCGTCCGGCCTCGGGGCTAAGCGTTCGATTCAGTGTTCTTGATTTTCTTTCTTGTGCTTTAGCGGCCCGAATTTTCCGGCCGGCCGCCCGGGCCCGGGCCGGATGCGGCCGCGCCCCGGTCCCCCGGACCGGTACGTTCCACCCGCGCACATGAGGTACAACAGATGGCCATGGAGAGCTTCCTGACGCACGCGGGCTACGCTGCGCTCATCGTCTTCGGCTTTGTCGAGGCGTGCTGCATCCCGATCTCCTCGGAGATCACCTTCGGCTTCGCTGGCGTCCTGGCCTACCAGGGTCACCTCAACCTCGTCCTCGTGATCATCATCGGGTCGCTGGCCGAGTTCGCCGGCTCGTTCGTCTCCTATGGCGTGGGGCGCATCGGCGGACGGCCCCTGGTCGAAAGGCTCGGGAAGTACGCCCTGATCACCCACAAGGACATCGACCGGGCCGAGCGGTTCTTCGCCGGCCGCGGCGCATGGACCGTGGCCGTCGGCCGGATGCTGCCGGTCATTCGCGCGTTCACGTCGATCGTCGCGGGGCTCGTCGAGGTGCCCGTCGTCCAGTTCGCCCTGCTCAGCCTGATCGGCACGGTGGCCTGGGCCATCGCGTTCTCGGTCCTCGGGTACGAGCTGGGCAGTGCCTGGCACAGCGTCTCGCACTACGTCTCGATCGGCGGCTACGTGATCGTGGTCCTCGTGATCGCGGCCTTCGCCGCGCTGATCGTCCACCGGCTGCGCGAGGTCAGGAAGGAAGCAGCGACGGAAAAGCCGGGTGCATGACCCGGCTGTCTAGCCGGTGCCGAGCCGATTCACTCCAATAGTGCCTGGTAGACGAGCTGGCGGAGCTGGGGACGGATCCGGTAGGCGCCCGACGGTATCAGCTGGGTGTAGAAGGAGACGGTCAGTTCCTCGGCCGGGTCCACCCAGAACGCCGTCGAGGCCATGCCGCCCCAGGAGTACGCGCCTTCCGAGTCGAGTGACTTGCCGGCGGCCGCATCGATCACCACGGCGACACCCAGGCCGAACCCGACTCCGCGCTGCGGTGCCTCCGCGTTCAGGGGCCTGCCGAAGGTCTCCAGGTCCGCTCCGCCCGGCAGGTGGTTGCGGGTCATGTAGGCCACGGTCCGCGGGCCGAGCAGGCGCGCGCCATCCAGTTCGCCGCCCGGGCTGCCCGGCTGGTTCAGCAGCATCTGAGTGAACCTGTGGTAATCGGCCGCGGTGGAGATCAGGCCCCCGCCGCCGCCGAGCATCCGCGGCCGGTGCCGGGCGACCCGGGCCAGCTCGTCGAGCCGGCGCAGGCCTGCGCCGGCGTCGGGGCCCGGCGTGTAGAGCGCCGCCAGCCGGCCCATGTCGTCCTCGTCGACCCAGAAGCCGGTATCGGTCATTCCCAGCGGGCCGAAGATCCGGCCGGACATGAACTCGTCCAGGCTCTGGCCGGAGGCCACCTCGACGACCCGGCCGAGCACGTCGGTCGCCACCGAGTAATTCCACTCCGCGCCGGGCTGGAACAGCAGCGGCTGAGCCGCCCAGGCATCGCAGCACTGGGCCAGGTCCATACCGCGCGCCACGCCCACGTCGAACCCGGCCTGCCGGTACCGCGCGTCGACCGGATGCGCCCGGTGGAAGCCGTAGGTCAGGCCGGCGGTGTGCGTCATCAGATGCCAGATCCGCACCGGCTCCACGGCGGGCACGGTCACCGGCTTGAGATCGGAACCCCCGGTGTATACCCGGACGCCGGCAAACGACGGGATGAACGCGCTGACCGGGTCGGTCAGCTCGAACGCGCCCTCCTCGTACAGCATCAGCGCGGCGACCGAGGTGATCGGCTTGGTCATCGAGTAGATGCGCCACAGCGTGTCGGCCTCGACCGGCAGCCCGGCCTCCACGTCCCGCGAGCCGTAGCCGGACACGTGCGCGAGCTGGCCCCGCCTGCTCACCGTGATCAGCCAGCCGGGCAGCCGGCCGTCGTCCACGTAGCGCCGGAAATGCCGGTCGACCCGGTCCAGCCGCCCCGGGTCGAACCCCACCTCGGCTGGATCCGCATCGGCCTTGAGCTCGGTCATCTGGCTGTGCCTCCTCGGCTGGTTCGGGCCACTCGGCTCGTCCCGGCGACGACGCCTGCCCCGATCCTGCAACCTCGCAGCGCCGTCAGTCCAGCCCGGGCCGGCCCGATCCGGCGGGCGGGTGCTGAGCGAGAACGCGTGGCCGGCGTCCGTCCTCGGCGTGCTCCCCGCCGGACGCGGTCTCCGGCCGGGGAGCGCTCCATCGGCTAGGCGTTCTCGGTAACCTCCTGGGGGCCGTGCGGGCTGCACGGGCCGCCCTCTCTGCCCTGCTCCTGGGCCGCGATGAGCAGCGGAACAACCGTGATCACGTCATCCCGGCCCTGCTGGCAGCCCGCCGCCCAGGTCTGGGAGTCCCTGGCGATCTGCGCCGCGTGGCTTCTCGCGCGTGCCGCCTCGTCCTTCCAGTGAGAAGCATCCGTAATGCGGACGCAGCTTCAGCATATTATCGAAGCCTCCCGCCTGCCGCATGTAAGGAGTGCGGATTCTTCCTCTGAAGAGCGCTCATCCAGTAGCAACAGGAGCATTCACTTACGTGAAATTTGCTCAACTCCATGACGTTCCGCTAAGCGACATTGTGACGTTCGAGCACCTGACCGGGACGGGCCAATTCGATGCGCAAGACGACACCTACAAATACTCTGTAGTATTCAAGGCCCTGGAAGAAAGCTCACTCGGACCGGATCAGTCACGAGAGGAACTGGCCAGAGTGGTAGCCCAGGAGTGGGCCTGAGCGACACGCAAGAGCCTGCCTCGCCGGCTGATCCGTCAAGGCAGGCTCTGCGGCCCTACGATTGGTCCGCCGGGCGGCCGGGGAACCGGCGAGCATCAGTCCGAATCGAACTCGCCACTCTTGGCACCCGCCAGAAAGGCATCCCATTCGGGACGCGTGAAGATAAGAGTCGGTCCCCGCTCGGTGTCTTTCGTATCCCGGACAGCAACATGGCCGCCTTGAAGGCGCGAAACCTCTACACAATTGCCGTTGTAGCCACTCGAAGAGCTCTTTTGCCACAACGCACTCGCCACGTCGGCCGGGCTCTCCCGGCGGTCAGTCCCGGCGGTCAGTCCCGGCGGTCAGTCCCGGCCCCCGCCCGGCCCCGAAGTCGGCAGGCGTCACGAAGTCGGCCAGCCGGGCCTGCCCGGGGCCGAGTTCTGGCCAGGCGACCGTGAACGCCAGGACCGCGATCGCGGCCGTCGGGTACTTGATCCTCACCCGGCCGAGCGCTTCCGCTTCGGACCCGGTGGGCTGCGCGCTGGCCAGTTCCAGGGTCAGGCCCCGCATCGCCGGGTCATGCCCGACGATCAGCAGGGTACGGATCTCCGCTGGCGTCTGTCGGGCCAGGTCCAGGAGCTCAGCCGGGGCCGCCCCGTAGACCCGCTGCTCGAAGGTGGTCGGAGGGTGGGCACCCAGGTTCTCCTCGGCGAGCTGCCAGGTCTCGCGGGCGCGCCTGGCCGTGGAGCACACCACGCGATCGGGCACGCAGCCGGCTTTGCCGAGCCAGCGGCCCGCGGCGGGAGCATCATGGCGGCCGCGCCGGGCCAGCGGCCGCTCATGATCGGCGACGTCGGGCCAGGCGGACTTCGCGTGCCGCAGCAGTATCAGCCGCCGCGTGGGACTGCCGGCCATGCGGCCAGCCTTTCAGACCCCGGCCTGGCCACGCCAGCGGCCTCACCGGCTGGCGTCACCGTGACCTGGCCGGGGCGGCTTGCGCGGCAGCGCGATCAGGTAGGCCGCGACGGCCGCGGCCAGGCCAGCCAGGACCAGCCACGGCGATGCGGCCGACGGCACAGCCAGCGCGGCCAGCACCGCGCCGGTCCCCGCGAGGCCCGCGATCCCGGCCAGCGCCTGGCCGCGCAGCCAGCCCACCGCGACGGCCGCGCCGGCGCGGGCCGGGCCGTCGAGCAGGATCAGGTAGCCCAGGATCAGCAGGCCCTCGACGGCCAGGCCGACGGTCCCTGGGTGCCACACCGCGCACTGGATGACCACGATCACCGTCGCGAGGGTTGCCGCGGGCGCCCCCGAACGATCGACCCGGGTCACCAGGCTGGCCACGACCAGCAGCACGCCCGCGCCGGTCAGGGCCAGCGCCGCGGCCAGCACGGCCGGTACCGCAGCCGGCGCGGCCAGCGCGGGCACGCCCAGCATCAGCAGGCCGCACAGCGCCGCAGCCGGTCTCACGGCCGCCTCGCCGGGACCGGCATGCGGTGCAGCGGCGCCAGCGCCGCGTCAAGCCCGTCATCCGCGCTCCACCTGACGACGGGCACGCCGAGGCGGGCCAAGCTGGTACGCAGGGCGGCACGGTCGAGCCGCCACAACCTCAGCGCCAGCGCGGACACCTGGGCGCGCGGATCAACGGGCGGCTCATGCCGCAGCACGTCAACCACGACCGGGGCGAATCCCCGCTCGCGCAGATCGGTGATCGCACCGATGGCCCGCTGCTCGAGCAGCGGCGAGAACAGGACCACCAGCGCACCGGGCGGCAGCGCAGCGCGCGGGATGCGGTCAAGATCCGGCGTGACCACGCTGTCGTTCCTGACGTCGAGGAGCATCTCCGCGATCCGGTAGAACTGCGTGCCGCTCGCTCCCGGGCTCAGCCAGCGCAGCATCCCGCCGAGCGCGACCGCGCCCACGCGGTCCCCGGTCCTGAGGTAGGCGCTGGCGACAGCGGCCGCTCCGCGCACCGATACGTCGATGCTGCTGTCACCGGGCGGCCCGACTTCCGAGAAGCCGTCGATCATCACGATGAGGTCGGCCGCGTACTCCGCGGCGCGCTGGTTGGCGTGCAGCCAGCCCAGCCGCCGGGAGACGGCCCAGTTGACGTCTCTGAGCCGGTCGCCGGGAGCGTACTCGCGGATACCGCTGAACTCCACCCCCCCGCCGGCCGTCCTGGCCGCGTGCTCGCCGATGCGGCGGCGCAGGTCGGCCGGGACCAGCCAGGCCCGGGCGGGCGGCGGGTGCGGGAAGACCTCGACGGCGGGCGCGGCCACCTCCAGGTCGGCCTGCCAGATCCCTCCGGACCGGCAGCGAACGCGGACCAGGCCCGGCCTGCGCCGGCCCCACGTGGCCGGCCGGAGCAGCCACGCCGCTCCCGCGCGGCCATCCGGCAGCACCGTCTGCGCGGCCGGCCCCGACACCATGGCGACGGCGTCGCCCAGCTCGAGGTCGAACGCGACCTCGTCCAGGGCCTGCGGGGACATGAGCGTGACGGTGAGCTCTACGTCCTCGCCCTCGAAGCACCGCGAGGCAGACGCGGTGGCCGCCACTTCCACGGCCGCGGGCCGGGCCCGCCCGCGGCTGATCGCGAGCACGGCCAGCGCCGGCGCGGCCAGCAGCAGCAGGCCGGCCCGGCCGGTCACGACGGCGGCCAGCACGGCGACCAGCGAGACCGTGGCCAGCCGCCGCAACCGCGGCGCGGCTCGCCAGGTGACCGCCCGGACGCTCATCAGCCCGTCCTTGGCACCGGCAGCTCGGCGAGAATCTCGCCGATGACGTCCTCGCCGGTCACCTGCCGGACCCACATCTCCGGCCGGAGCACCAGCCGGTGCGCGAGCGCGGGAACCGCGACCGCCTTCACGTCCTCGGGGGCCACGTAATCGCGCGCCTGGAGCACCGCGTGGCCGCGGGCCAGCTGGATCACCGCCAGCGTGCCGCGCGGGCTCGCCCCGACGCTGGCTTTCGGATGGGCCCTGGTCGCGCCGACCAGGCTGACGATGTAGTCGAGCAGATCGGCATCGAGATGCACATGCTCCAGGGATTCGCGCATGGCGAGCAGCCCGGCGGCGTCGGTGACCTGGCCGGGCTGCAGCGGCGCCGAGCCGCGCGCCAGCCGCCGGCGCGCCATCTCGGCTTCGCCGTCGTGGTCGAGATAGCCGAGCCTGACCCGCGCGGTGAACCTGTCGAGCTGCGCCTCGGGCAGCGGATAGGTGCCCTCGTACTCGATCGGGTTGTCCGTGGCCAGCACCACGAACGGCTGGGCCAGCGGGTAAGTACGGCCGTCCGCGCTCACCTGGGACTCGGCCATGGCCTCGAGCAGTGCGGCCTGGGTCTTGGGCGGGGTCCGGTTGATCTCGTCGGCGAGCAGCAGGTTGGTGAAGACCGGGCCGCGCCGGAACACGACGTCGCCGGTTCTGGGATCCAGCACGGCGGCGCCGGTCAGGTCGGCGGGAAGCATGTCGGGGGTGAACTGGACCCGGGTGAACTCGAGGCCGAGCACGCGGGCGAACGAGCGGGCCAGCAGCGTCTTGCCGAGCCCGGGGAGGTCCTCGATCAGGATGTGGCCGGATGCGAGCACCCCGAGCAGGACCAGCGCGACGGCCTCGCGCTTGCCGACAATGACCTGCTCGAGCTCGGAAAGGATCTTCGTGCACAGGCGGGACGTATCGGCTACGTCGCCGTCCCCGCCGTTCTTCGATTGCCCGGTCACGGCGTCTCCTGGTCCGGGCCCAACCGCTCTAGCCGGTCAACGATCTGCTCAAGCGTGGCCACGCCAACGCCCGGGGCCTCGCTGCCATCGGACGGCCGCGCGGACGGGTCGATGAGCGGCCACAGGTCCGCCCCGACGAGCCGGCGCGCCTCCTGCGGGTGCTGACCCATATCCAGCCGGTACCGCTCCGCCAGGACCGCGCCGAGCAGGCGGCCGAGCATCGGGCGGGTGACGCGATCGTAGTGACGCCGGGAGTACTCCCCCCAGCCCACGTCGGCTGCGATCTGGCGATACGCAGGGAAATCAGCCGGGCTCACATCCGACGGTGCGCGTCCGCGGCGAGCGAGACGCCACGGCGCCGCGGGTATGGCCGCAGCCCGCGCGGCGAGCAGGGCCGCCGCAGCGAGGATCGTGCCGACGATCACCAGGCCCCGGGGCCCGCCCGAGGTGTAACCGGCGGCCAGGCCGGCGATCGCCGCCGCCGCACCGGCGATCAAGGCGGCCTTCATCTACCGCTCCCAAGATCGGCCGCGGGATGGCTTGGCGCGCCGGGCCCAGCCTGGCGGCCGGGCTCGCCGAGGTCGGCTTGGAGGCTGGCCAGCGCGCCGAGCGCCGCCGCGCGGTCGTCGGCCGCCATCGAATGCTCGCTGTACCGGGCCCGGCGGAACAGCCTGGTCAGCGCGTCAGCGGCGGCCGACCGCACGAGCCCGGCAGCGGCAGCGCGGTCGAGCACCTCGGCCGGAGTGTCGGCGACGGCGGGCGGTGACCCGGCCCCGGCCAGGCTCCGCTCCATCGCCGCGTAGCAGGCGATGATCGCCGCACGGGGATCGTCATGACCGCGCAGCGCGGCTGTTCCCGCCGCCATCGCCGCGGCCAGGCCGGCGGTGGCCTGATCGCCGTCGGCGGCTTCCGGCTCGGGCCGGCGCGGGCGGCGCAGGGAGAACAGCCCGAGCCCGATGGCGGTCACGCCCGCGACGGCCAGGCCAGCCACCAGCCACCAGCTCCCCCCGCCGGCCCCGCCGGCCGCACCGCCCGCACCGGCCGCACCGCCGGCACCAGCGAGATGGCCGATGGGCGCACGGCCAAGCGCGGGCGGCAGCGTGGCGGCTGGCCGATGCCCCCTGGCCTCGAGCACCAGCAGCGCGGGCGGGACCGCGAGGATCGCGAGCGCGGCCAGCAGCGCCAGCGGACGCGCCCACCTCGGGAACAGCGGCTCCCGCTCGACATACAGGTCGTCTTCCGGGCTCCCCTTCCGCCGCCGGCCGCGAAAGACAAGGACCAGCAGGGCGACGCAGGCCACCGCGCCAAGTCCCTCGACGGTCGCGAAAGCGGCCAGGAACGCATGGCCGGCGATCGTGGTCACGGCGGGCAGGCCGGCCGACGAGAATTCTTCGCGCGCCTTCAGGCCGATGACGGCGATGGCCAGCAGCACGAGCACGGATACCACGCGGCGCAACTCAGCGGAAGGCGGTACGGCACGACCGAGCCTCGACATGCGGCCTCCTGGCCTAGCCAGGGACCGTTAGCGGCGCCGCCGCGGTTCGCTTGGTGAGCCCCATCACCCGCTACGCCCCAAGTCTGCCATCGCTTCCATCTCCAGGCGAACCGTCCCTCCGGTCCCCTATCGTGGAGTCGTTCGCCGTGATGAGGCCCGCGTGCGCCGGAATGCCCGGCTGATGGCTTCTGCCCCCCGGAGCCCCCGGAGCGCCCGGAGCGTTGGAGCCGCCCATCATGCCGAACGCCACCCCCTTCCCGCGCGGCCCGGCGCATCTGGCCCTGTTCGGCGCCGAGGACCTGCTGCGCCCGGCGGGCTGCCCGGTGTGCCACTACGTCGCGGAGGCCGGTGACCGGTTCCTCGGCTGGTTCGCGCTCGAGGCGCACGCCGAGGCAAGCATGATCACCCGGCTGTGCCGGTCGCTCGGCCTCTGCCCGGCGCACACCCGGGCCTTGCTCGGCCAGCCGGGCGCCGAAGGCCGGATGACCGCCGTCTACACCTACCTGATGCGGGCGGCCGCGGGCTACCTGGCCGACGGAACGTCTCCGCCGGAGCCCTGCCTCGCGTGCACCCGCGACGCCGAGGCCGCGCAACGGGCGCTCGACACGCTGCTGACCGGATTGCGGGAGGAGGGCCTCCGCGACCGCTACCGTGACGCCGACGGCCTGTGCCTGCCGCACCTGCGCGCCGCCCTGCCGCGAGGCGGGCGCCGGCTGGCCGCCTGGCTGGCCGGGGACATGATGTCCCGCCTGGCCGCCGGGCCGCCCGGTCTTGCGCTGCTGGCCGGAGACCGGGATGACGACGCGGACATTCGCCTGCGCCTGCGCGCCGCGCTTCCCGCCACGTCGCCCGCATCCCCGCGAGGCGATGTCTGCCCGGCCTGCCTCATGGCCTCGTGGACGGAACGCGACGCCCTCGCCCAGTGGGCCGCCGCGGCGGCGGGTCATGCGGGGGGCGGGTCCGTCGCCGGCTTGTGCCCGGCGCATCTGCGCGACGCCTGCTCAGGCCCGGCCGCCGGTCACGGGACGGCTCGGCTACGTGCTTTGGAGACTGAACGCATAGCCCCGTGGCTGGCCGGGCGGCCGTCGCAGGCGGGTCGGGGACGCGCGTTCCTGGCCCTCGCCGGCCGCCGTCACGGATCGCGCCGCGGCCAAGGCCCGGACGGGTGCCCAGTGTGCCGAGCCGCCGGCGCAGCGGCCGACCGGCTGCTCGGGACTCGGCCCGCCGCCAGCGCGGCAGCGCATCCGCCCGGGCTATGCCTGCGCCACGTGATGACGCTGCGCCGCCATGATCCGCGCGGCGCCGGCGCCGCGGTCCAGCTGGCAGCCCGCAGGACAGAGTTCGTGCTCGGGGAGCTCGAGGAAGCGTTCAGGAAGCGGGCCTGGGCCCACCGGCATGAGCCGCGCGGCCGTGAGATGACCGCCTGGCAGCGGGCCGCGGCCCTCATCGACGGCCGGGTCTACGGCAGCGGGCCTCCGGGCCCCCTGGCCTAGCCGGGCGGCCAGGCACCTGGCGTAACATTGATACGCGGTGACGAGCCGCCCGGTGGTGGACCCCGCCGGGGACGCGCCTGGCTCAGGCGCATGTCCGCATGCCAGACGGCCGATGGATCCTGCTCCGAGTGAACGCGATGACGACAGGAGCGGATGGCACCGTGTTCCACAGCATCCTTTTTGCCGAACCCGATGACGGGACCGATGCCGTCCTCGAACGTGACCAGCCCGCCTTCTTCACCGACCTGAATCTTGACCAGGTCATCGCCGCGTTGACGGCGGGCCGCGGCGAGTACGATCTGGCGCCGTTCTTTTACACCCGGCTGCGGAGCGTAGCGGCGATCACTTACCGGCACGAGATAGTGCGCGACCTCGAGGATGAGGCGCTCCGCGGGTCCATAACATCGTTCGCGCGGCAGATGCGAGCGATGCGCCAGCACCTGGCCCAGGCCGCGCAGCGGCACTACCAGCGGCAAAAGCAGGACTGGTTCCTGGACGCGGTGGCCTTGTACTGCGACGCCGTGACCGCCCTGGTGCGCGACCTGACCCGGGCCGACCTGCGGTCGCGCGGTTTCCGCGCCTTCCGCGACCACCTGGCCGGGTATGCCGGGTCGGAGCGGTTCACGGCGCTCAGCGCCGAGACGAAGCGTCTGGGCGAGCAACTGGCCGGGGTCAGGTACTGCCTGCACATCCGCGATAGCCGGATACAGGTCACCAGGTATGACTCGGAGGCTGACTACAGCGCGGATGTGGCCGCGACGTTCAGCAGGTTCGCCCACGGCGCGGTCAATGACTACCGGGCCACGTTCCATGACTTGGCGGACATGGACCATGTCGAGGCGGGCATCCTGGACCTGGTCGCGAAGCTGTACCCGGACATCTTCTCGGCCCTGGACGAATTCTGCGACCGTCATCGCGGCTACCTCGACCGCACCGTGGCCGCCTTCGACCGGGAGGTGCAGTTCTACGTCGCCTATCTCGAATTCATGGCGCCATTCGAACGCGCCGGGCTCGCGTTCTGCTATCCGCAGGTCTCCGGCCAGTCCAAGGAGGTCATGGGCCGCGAGGTCTTCGACGCGGCGCTGGCCATCAGGCTCGTTCCGGCGGAATCGCCCGTGGTGGGCAACGACTTCTACCTGCGGGGGCCGGAGCGGATCCTGGTCGTCTCCGGCCCCAACCAGGGCGGCAAGACCACCTTGGCCCGGACCTTCGGCCAGCTGCACTACCTGGCCAGCATCGGCGTCCCGGTGCCGGGCCGCGAGGCGCGGTTGTTCCTGTTCGACCGGCTGTTCACTCACTTCGAGCGGGGCGAGAACCTGCAGGATCTCCGGGGCAAGCTGGAGGACGACCTGACCAGGATTCATGAGGCCCTGGGGCAGGCCACGGCCAGCAGCGTCGTGATCATGAACGAGATCTTCACGTCCACGACCGTGCAGGACGCGGTGTTCCTCGGCACGAGGGTGCTGGAGCAGATCATCGAGCTGGACCTGCTGTGCGTCTGCGTGACGTTCGTCGACGAACTCGCCTCGCTGGGGCCGGCCACGGTCAGCATGGTGAGCACGGTGGCCCCGGACAACCCGGCCGAGCGGACTTACAAGATCGTCAGGAGACCCGCCGACGGCCTGGCCTATGCCCTCGCCATCGCCGAGAAGTACGGGCTGACCTACCAGGCGCTCAGGGAGCGGATAGCGTCATGAAGGCCTTCCTCATGCACGCCGACCGGGACTTCGACATGGCCGCGGACCTGCCGGACAACGTCCCGGCGCTCATCGAGGACCTCGGCCTGGACACGCTCTTCCGCGCCATGTCCGGCGGGGACGAGTTCCTGTACACGGTGGCCCAGCGCGCGGTGCTGACCAGCCTCGATGACCCGCAGGCCATCGTCTACCGCCAGCGCGTCCTGCAGGACTGCCTGGAGCAGGCGCCCGTGGTCCGGCAGATGTACGACATCGCCGTCGAGGCCGTCGCCGGCAGCAAGCGGATCTACCGCGGCATCTTCAGCCGGTCCCCGGACGCGGTCCTGCGCTGGTCCATCGAGGCGCTGCTGCTGTTCGTCGGCCTGCTCAGGCGGCTGCGCCAGATCGCCGATGAGCACGCAGCGAGCTTCCGGTCGGAGGGCTTCACGGCCCTGTTCGGCACCCTGGCCAGCGAGCTGGGCGACGACTACTTCGCCGCCGTCGACGACCACCTGAGCGTCCTGCGCTTTCGCGGCGGCGTGCTGCTCAGCGGCGGACTCGGCCAGGGTGCCAAGGGCGCCGGCTACGTGCTCCGCCGGGCCGCGCAGCGAAAGTCGGGCTGGCTTGGCCGGATCTCGGGGAGCGACCGCTCCGGGTACACCCTGCGGATCGCCGACCGGGATGAGAGCGGCCACCAGACGCTAGCGGACCTGCGCGGCCGGGGCATCAATCTCGCCGCCAACGCGCTCGCGCAGTCGACCGATCACATCCTGAGCTTCTTCACCATGCTGCGCTGCGAGCTTGGCTTCTACGTCGGCGGCCTGAACGCCCGCGACCAGCTCGCGCAGAAACGGGAGCCGCTGTGCTTCCCGGTGGCGCAGGCCCCGGGTGACCCCGTGGCCCTGTCCTTCCTGGGTCTCTATGACATCTGCCTGAGCCTGCGGCTGGCCGACGGCCGGGCCGTCGGCAACGACGCCAGCGCGGACGGCAAGACGCTGGTGGTCATCACGGGCGCGAACCAGGGCGGGAAGTCGACGTTCCTGCGCAGCGTCGGGCTGGCCCAGCTGATGATGCAGTGCGGCATGTTCGTGCCCGCCGAGTCCTTCTCCGGCACCGTGTGCGCGGGCCTGTTCACGCATTACCGGCGCGAAGAAGACTCCGCCATGGAGAGCGGGAAGCTCGACGAGGAACTCGCCCGGATGAGCGGGATCGCCGACCTCGTGGCACCGGGCAGCGTCGTGCTGTTCAACGAGTCGTTCGCGGCGACCAATGAGCGGGAGGGCTCGGCGGTCGCGCGCCAGGTGGTACGCGCGCTGGTCGAGTCGGGCGTCAGGGTCTTCCTCGTCACGCACCTCTTCGACCTGGCGCACAGCCTGTTCGCCCAGGGTTCGAGCAGTACGCTGTTCCTCCGCGCGCAGCGGGAGGCCAGCGGACATCGGACATTCCGGCTGGTCGAAGGCGAACCCGAGTCCACCAGCTACGGCCAGGACCTGTATGAGCGCATATTCGGCGCGGTCGCCGATCCGGCGGGCCGCCCGGGCCGCCCGGGCGGCCCGGGCGGTCAGAGCGCGGCGACCAGGTAGGCCACGAGCACCGCGGCGAACACGTAGAACAGGTACAGGTTGACGTCGCCCGACTGGATCGGCCGGACGACATCGGCCAGCCATTCGAACCCGCGGATCACCGGCCGGTACAGGTACCGCTCGAAGATCGGGGTCGCCTCGGACTCGTAGTGCACCGGCCCGGAACTGCCCGCCGGGTCGTCGGACGCCCGGCGGACCGAGACCGACGGCCGGTACAGCGCGTCGAACGTGACCCGGGTCGGCGCGGAGAACGTCATCGACGAGTACTGCATCCGGGGCTTGAACGCGACGATGCCGCCGTCCCACACCGGCTCGGTGACGCTGGCCGCGCGCGGCCGCCCGGCCAGGTAGATCAGCGCGGGCACGGCCGTGATGGCCAGCAGGAACACGGCCAGCCAGGTCGGCGAGAACCCGGAGAACTTCGTGTGGGCCGGGATCACGGTGAGATTGCCGGGCAGCAGCACCGGCCGCAGCATGACGCCGGTGACCGTCCGCATGGCCCGGGCCAGGACGGCGAGCACGACCGGCGCCCCGACGGCGAGCGCCGCGCAGGCCACGGCGAGCAGCGCCGGGCCGGCCACCGGCTGCCGGGCCTCGTTCGCTTCCGCGGCCTGCCGGGTACGCGGCATGCCCAGGAACGGGATGCCGTAGCCGCGGACGAACGCGTAGATCGCCAGTCCGGCGGTCAGGCCCAGCGTTGCGGCCGCGACCACGATCAGGATCGCTATCAGGTGGCTGCCGGTCCTGAACCCCTGGAACAGTCCCTGGAAGATCAGCCACTCGCTGACGAACCCGTTGAACGGCGGCAGCGCCGCGATGCCGAGCGTCCCGACGAACGTGATCACCGAGGCGCGCGGCATCCGGTGCGCGAGCCCGCCCAGCCGGTCCATGTCCCTGGTCCCGGTGGCATGCTCGATCACTCCGGCCTCGAGGAACAGCAGCGTCTTGTAGGTGCCATGGTTGGCCACGTGGTAGAGCCCGGCGAGCAGCAGGAACGCCCACAACAGCCGCTGGCCGTAGACCCAGAACGTCATCGCCGCGCCGAACGCGGTGACGATGATGCCGATGTTCTCGATCGTGGAGAACGCGAGGAAGCGCTTGATGTCCCGCTCGCCCAGCGCGTACAGGATCCCGATCGCGGCGGTGACCGCCCCGGCGGCCATCGTGAGGACGCCCCGCCAGGCCGGCCCGGCGGGCAGCAGCCAGAACCCGAACAGCGCGATCCCGTAGACGCCGAGCTTGGTCACGAGCCCGGAAAGGAACGCCGAGCCGTCCGCCGGGGCGACCGGATGGGCCTCGGGCAGCCAGACGTGCAGCGGCACGAGCCCGGCCTTGAAGCCGAAACCGGTCAGCGCCAGCAGGTAGGCGGTGTCCCGCCAGCCGCCGGTTACCAGGTGCGCCCGCGCGGCGATGAGGTCGAGCTGCATGGTGTGGGTCTTGGCGGCCAGGATCACGAACGCCGCGATGATCAGCACGAACCCCATCTCGGACAGCGAAAGGAACCAGAACGCCCCGGCGGCCACCTCGCTGCGCTGCGGGCGGCGCAGGACGATCAGGTAGCACAGCAGGGCCATGGTCTCCCAGGCGACCAGGAACGTAACGACGTTGCCCGCGGCGAGCACGGCCAGGCTGGCCAGCAGCGCGAGGTTGTAGATGGCGAGATAGAGGCCGGTGGCGTGGCCAGGCTCGTGATAGCGGGGCACGTACGCGGCGGTCGCGACCGCGATCAGGCCGAGCAGCGCCACGAACACCCCGGCCAGGCTGGTGGCCTGCAGCTGCAGCGTGCCGACCACGACCGATCCCCCGGCCGTGAATACCCGGCTGTTGCCGGACAGCAGCGAGGACACGCCACCGGCCAGCGCGGCGGCGCCGCCGAGGCCGGACAGCGCACAGCAGGCCCGGATCCCCGGCCTGCTGGCCCCGCCGAACAGGGCGATCAGCGCAGCCAGGCCCCACGCGGCTGCGGCACCGGCCATGACCGGAAGCGGGTTCACCGTGGCGTCCCGTTGTGGGTAAAAGTGAGACTTTGCACCTGGTCGGCCAGGCGGCCCACCGCGACCAGCAAGCCCTGCAGCAGCGCCAGCGGGCTGGGCGGGCAGCCGGGGATCCAGACGTCGACCGGCAGCGTCTCGCCGACGCCGCCGTGGGTGAACGCGTCCGGCTGGTAGACCCCGCCGAGCGCGCACGCCCCGGTCGCCACCACGAGCTTCGGGCCCGGCATCGCCTCGTAGGTCTTGCGCGCGGCATTGTCGAAGGCCCGGATCATCGGCCCGGTCACCATGAGCAGGTCGGCATGGCGCGGCGCGGGCGTGAAGAAGAACCCCAGCCGGTGCAGGTCGTAGTGCGGCGCCGCGAGCAGCCGGATCTCCTGCTCGCACGCCGCGCAGGACCCGGTGTCCAGCGTGCGGATGTGCAGGCTGCGCCCGAACTGACGGGTCACGGCCTGCCGCAACTCATCAGCGGTTTCCTGAACGCTTAGCCCCGGGGCAACCTGGCCCGTCATTCCGGCTCTCCCTCGTTGGTTCTGGCGGCCTGACCGGGCACCGGACCGTCTTCCCGCGCAGCCTGCGCCCGGCCGGCCCCGCCAGCAGCGGGATCCGCTTGATCAGGTGCCCGCGGTCGGTCGCGGCCAGTTCGAACTCCCCGCTGGCGATCACCGCCCCTGGTGCCTCCGCGCGGCAGCGGCCGCAGGCCGTGCACGCGCCGACGTCGAAGATCAGCTCGTCGTGGCTGCGGGCCAGCGCCCGGCTCGGGCACACCGCCACCAGCCGGTCCGCCAGGCTGGCGGTCAGCGCCTCCGGCCGGAACGCCGGCGGGGTCGGAAGCAGCTCGGCGGAAGGGTCGGGCCGGGCCGGGTAGTGCGTGGTGACCACGCCGCGGCGCAGGCCCCGCAGCGACCAGAGCGGCATCACGAGCCTCCTTCAGCGGGCCGTGCCCGCGACGGTCAGCCAGAAGCTGGCCTCGATGATCGGGATGTCGGTGAACACGTTCTGCGACCGGCAGGCGTCGTCGAAGCCGCGCCAGTTCCGCACCGCGGCGGGCCGCAGCCGGGCCCGGCTGATCCGGCCGCCGTCGTCGAGCGCCACCCAGGCCAGCGCCTCGCCGCGGCTGGATTCGGCCCAGCCCAGGCCGGAACCTCCCGGCCCGGCTCCTCCTTCGGGCCCGGCGGCCACGCCCGGCCCGGCCCCAGCCCCGAGCAGCTCTTCGATCAGGCGGACCGACTCGGCGGCCTCGGCCAGCATCACCCGGAACCTGGCCAGCACGTCTCCGCCGTCTTCGGCCGCCACCGTCGGCGGGAACCCGGCATAGGGCCGGGCCGGATGGTCGGCGCGCACGTCGACCGCCAGCCCGGTCGCCCGGGCGACCGGACCGACCAGCCCCAGGCGGCGGGCCGCCTCCTGGGTCAGCGTCCCGGTGGCCTCGAGACGGTCCAGGAACGAGTTGGTCGACAGCAGCGCGTCGGCGGCGTGCCGCAGCTCGCCGTAGGCGCCGGGCAGCTCGCGGCGCAGCGCGGCCGCGTCCGGGCCGGTCCGGGCCCCGCCGATGTCCATGACGCCGAACAGGTACCGGTGCCCGAACGCGGCCGCGTTGACCCGCAGCAGCCGCTCCAGCGCGATCTCCGCGGCCGCCTGCCCGATGACCAGGCCGGTGGACTGGCACAGCGCGGCCGTCGCGGCGGCATGGTTGTACAGCCGCTCGAGCTCGAGCGCGACCGCCCGGGCCGCCATCGCCTGCGCGGGTGGCTCGAGCCCGAGCGCCGCCTCCGCCGCGGCGGCGAACGCCCAGGCGTTTCCCACCGCGCCGAGCCCCTCGGTCCGTTCCACCTGGAACAGGGCCTCGCGCGGCGTCTGGCCGCGCAGCCGCCGCTCCACGCCCCGGTGCTTGTGCCAGGTGAACATGTAGAGGTCGACGACCTCCTCGCCGCTGGTCACCAGGCCGTAGTACAGCGACTCCACGCCGACCTGCCGCACCGGGCCGAACGGGAACTCGAAAGCCTGCCCGCCCACGTGGTGCGGCGCGTGCACGTCGGCGGGCGGCGACGCGGGTGCCCGGCCAAGCCTCGGCAGTGCTGGCCCGGGGGGACGACCCCCCGGAACCCCCCGCGGATCCGGCCCGACATGCGGTGGGAGCGCCACCCGGTTGAGCGGCTTGCCGCCGTCCGGCCTGATGCCGAACTGCTCGTAGATCTCGCATTCCTCGGCGAACGCGGCCGGCGCGATGTCGGAAAGCTCCGGATAGCTTTCCCCGTCGATCACCGACTCGGTGACGAGGTACCTGCGGTCGCCATCCAGGCCCCAGACCAGCCGCAGCATGACGGGATCGCCGTCGATCCCGGGATTTCCGCCCGCGGCGAACACGTCGGCCAGCCGCGCGCCCCGGTGCGCCGCGATCCGCCGCGTCGCGGCCTGCAGGCCGGCAGCGGCCACGCCGACCGTGATCACCGGCCGGTCGCCGGCCGCCGCGTCATGGCCAAGCCGGCCCAGCAATTCCGCCAGGCCGGGCACGCCGCCGGCCAGGTCGGGCTGCACGGCGGTCACGAGAGCACCACCACGCAGTGGCGGATCACCGTGTCCAGGCCCGCGGGGATCCACAGGCCCAGGACCAGCAGTGCCGCCAGCCCGATGACCAGCGGGGCAGTGGCGGCCAGAGCCGTCACCCGGCCCCGGTACGGGCTGGACGACGGCTGCGCCGTCTTCGCTTCCCCGGTGCTGGCCAGCACGCGCTCTGCTACGACGGTGCCGGTCGCAGCCGGGCCGGTCACCACGGCACTAGTCACCGCGGAGCCGATCGTAACCGGGTGCGTCAGCACCGGCGTGGCGGTCCCGGGGCCGGTCACCATCCCTGTGGTGGTCCGGGCGAAGGCCACGAACGCGATCGCGAGCAGCGCGAGCAGCAGCAGCGAGAGTGCGGGTTCCGATGCGGCGAAGCCGGCCCGGATGATCGTGAGCTCGGACAGGAACAGCCCGAACGGCGGCGAGCCGAGCACGGCGAATGAGGCCAGCAGGAGCGCGCCCCCGGTGACCGGGA
This sequence comes from uncultured Actinomycetota bacterium, assembly GCA_963729365.1. GTDB lineage: Bacteria > Actinomycetota > Actinomycetes > Streptosporangiales > Streptosporangiaceae > JASHPR01. The sequence continues at coordinate 486,752 of CAVSNQ010000018.1, read as the reverse complement.
CCGCGGCCAGCAGGCCGCGCACGCCCGCGGCTTCCCTCGTCTGGTATCGCAGCGCCACGTCGCCGCTAGTCAGGAACAGCACGGCCTTGGCGATCGCGTGATTCAGGACCTGCAGCAGCGCCCCGTACAGCCCGAGCACGCCGCCGAACCCGAGCGCGACCGCGATGATCCCCATGTGCTCGACCGAGGAGTAGGCAAACAGCCGCTTGAAGTTTCCCCGCCGGATCATGAACAGCACCCCGATCACGATCGAGGCGAAGCCGAAGGTCAGCAGGACGCCTCGCGGGAAGCCGTCGCCGAGCCGAACCTTGGTGATCGCGAAGAACCGCATGATCGCGTACATGCCGGTGTTCAGCAGCGCGGCGGACAGCATCGCGCTGGCCGGGCTCGGGGCCTCGGCGTGCGCGTCCGGCAGCCACGTGTGCATCGGGGCCAGGCCGACCTTGGTGCCGTAGCCCACCACCGCGAGCAGGAACGCCAGCCGGAGGCTGGCCGGCGCCAGCGCGTGCGCGTGGCTGAACAGGTACGGCCAGGTCAGCCGGAGGTCAGGGGGCAGGTGCAGGCCGCTGGCCGAGTAGAACAGGAACAGCGTGCCCGCCAGCGCGATCGTGACGCCGAACGAGCTGATGATCACGTACTTCCAGGCCGCCTCGAGCGAGCTCGCCCTCGCCTCCAGGCCCACCAGCGCCGCGCTGGCCAGGGTGCTGGCCTCGATCAGGACGAAGAGCAGGCCCAGGTTGCCGGTCTCGAGCGCGGCGAGCATCAGCGCGGCGAACAGGCCGAAGAAGATGAAGTACAGCCGGACCTGGAATGGGGACAGGCGCCCGGAGTCCTCCTCCGCCGACAGGTAGGCCACCGAGCCCACCGCCGCGAGCAGGGTCACCGCGGCCACGGTGAACAGGAAGAAGCAGCTGAGCGAGTCCAGGTAGAGATAGCCGCCCCAGCCGCGCAGCGGGGCGCGGTGCAGTTCCGCGACCAGCAGCCAGCTGGCGCAGGCCAGCGCGACCAGCGAGCCCGCCGCGCCCGCCCACCCGGCCTGGCGCGCCCGTGCGCCGCATGCCGCAGCCGCGGTGCCGGCCAGCGGGCCCGCGACCACTGCGATCACCAGAACGATCATCAGCCGTGCAGCTCCTTCAGCTCGGCGGCGCTCGCGCTGGCCAGCTGACGGGTCAGCCCGGACACGAACACCAGCATGATCAGCACTCCGGCGACCAGGTCGAGGAAGACCCCGGCCTCGACGATGAACGGGAACGTCGCGACCAGGGTGATCGCGCCGAGGAAGACCCCGTTCTCCACGATCAGCCAGCCGATCAGCTGGGCCACGGTGTGCCGCCGCACCACCATGGCCAGCCCGCCCAGGAGAATCACCGCGGTGGACAGCGGGACCACCGCGGCGGCCACCACGCCGTGCGGCAGCAGCTGCGGACGGGTCACCAGGTAGGCGAACGCGGTCAGCGCTCCGCCGGCGATGAGCGAGGTCGACAGGCCCGTCGACAACGCGGCGTCGCGCTTCAGGTCCAGCCGCTGCACCAGCAGGCGGCGGGCCGAGACCGGGATCCCGATGCCCTTGATGGCCAGGGTGGCCACGGCCAGGATCCACAGCTCGATGCTGTGGAACGAGTAGGCGGCCACTCCGGCGGCGAACGACAGCACGACCGACTGCGCCCCGTAGTAGGCCACGTACCTGTTGAACAGCTTGGAACCCAGGCAGGCGAACGCCAGCAGCAGGATCAGCACCCCGGACAGGTCGAGCAGCACCCCGGCGGCGCTGGTCGCGGACAGGCTCTGCACCGGTCTCACACCCCGATCACATAGGAGGTGGCCACGCCGACGAGAGCCAGCAGGAACGCCGCGCCGAGGAACTCGGCGATGCGGAAGAAGCGCAGCTTGGCGAAGGAGGTATCGATCACGACGATGGCCAGGCCGCACAGCGCCAGCTTGCCGAGCAGGACCGGGATCGCGAGCAGGGCGGATGGCAGGTCGGCCGAGGTGCCCAGGCCCCACGGGATCACGAACACGTTCATGAAGATGGAGGACAGCAGGAAGAGTTTCATCCAGCTCCCCCACTTCATCAGCGCGTACTCCCGCCCCGAGTACTCGAGCACCCGCCCTTCCTCGATCATCGAGATCTCGGTCGACCCGCCCGGGTTGTCGATCGGGATCCGGCCGTTCTCCACCAGCACGATCATGAAGAACGCCAGCAGGCCGAGCAGGTGGGTCGGCAGGACCAGCGCGTACGGCGAGGCCGCGATCGCGTGGTTCATCAGGTACGGGTTGTCCGATGCCGAGACCGCGCCGACCGTGAAGAACACCACGATCAGCGCGGGCTCGGCCATACTGCCGATCCAGCTGGCCCGGCTCGCGCCGAGGCCGCCGTACGGGCTCGCGGTGTCCAGGCCGGCCAGCGAGGTCATGAAGCCGGCCAAGGCCAGCACGAATGCGCCGCCAATCAGGTCGGCGAGGAACGCCAGCGGCAGCGGCGTGTTCGTGATGACCGGGACGATCACCGACACCGTCAGGTAGCAGGCGAACGTCACGAACGGGGTGATCCGGAAGATCCACGACGCCTGGTCGCTGATCACGCTGCCCTTGTGCAGCAGCTTGGCCAGGTCCCGGTAGGGCTGTACCACGCTTGGGCCGCGCCGGGACGCGAGCACCGCCTCGGCCCGCGTGAGCACGCCCGCATAGAGCGGGGCAAGGCCCAGCACCACCAGGCTCTGCAGAACCTGGATCAGGATCGCAGCAGACAAAAGGCCTCCACCTGTCCGGCAGAGGCCATCAGCCGGGTCACACCAGACCCTGGCGTTACGCGAGCCTCATCGCGTTACACCTCCAGAATACACGGGACAGCTCCGGCCCGGGCCACCAGAAACGCACGCCAGCGGCTCGGTAGCCTTCTGCTCATGGAGCAGCAGGCGCCGGACATGAACGCGGCCATCTGGCGGTCCCCGGAGATCGTCCGGAACTGGGCGGCGGAAGCGGAGCGGCAGGAGCGGAAGCGCACGGCGCAGCGGCGGCTCATGGCCCTCCTGCTCCCCTTCGGCGAGCGGGAGGAGTTCACGTTCCTCGATCTGGGCGCCGGGACCGGCGCAGCGTCGCGGGCGATCCTCGGCCTGCACCCGCGCAGCACCGCGATACTCGCTGACTTCTCATCCGAGATGATGCGCGCCGGCGAGCCCGCGATGCAGCCGTTCGCGGGGCGCTACCGGCAGGTGGAGTTCGACATGCGGGCCGGCCAGTGGCCCGAAGCGATCCCGGCGGCCCTCGATGCGGTGGTGACCTCGATGTGCGTGCACCATCTGCCCGATGAACGCAAGCAGAGCCTGTTCACCGAGATCTTCGACCACCTCCTCCCGGGCGGCTGGTACCTGAATTACGACCCGGTGCGCGCCGAGGACCCCGTCGTGGAAGCCGCCTGGCAACGGGCCAACGACCTTGACGACCCCGAGGCAGCGAGCAAGCGGCGGCATCGCACGGACGAGGAGCAAGCCCGCTACGACAACCACGTCCGCTACATAATCCCCCTGGCCCAGCAGCTGGACTATCTGCGATCGGCCGGATTCCGGGGCATCGACGTCTACTGGAAACAGCTGGACAACGTCATCTACGGCGGGTGCCGCCCGGGTCAAGGGAGTTGAGCATCTAGACGCCCGGGTCAAGGGAGTTGAGCATCTAGAGGAGTCCACTGGCCATGACGATCGCCAGCCGCTTCTTCGAGCGGTCGATGAAGCTGCCGCCCCCGTCGAACCGTGATGTGCAGGTCCACCGCGACCTGCGGATTCCCATGCCCGACGGAGTGGAACTGCTCGCCGACAGGTACCTGCCCCGCGGAGACGGGCGGCCGCCGCTGGTGCTGGTCCGCTCTCCGTACGGGCGGCGCGGCTTCTGGGGAGTCATCTTCGGCCGGCTGCTGGCCGAGCGCGGGTTCCAGGTGCTGATCCAGAGCTGCCGGGGTACGTTCGGCTCGGGCGGCACGTTCGACCCGTTCGGGCCGGACGAGCATGACGACGGCCTGGCCACGGTGGCGTGGCTGCGCAAGCAGCCGTGGTACCCAGGTGTGTTCGCGACGACCGGGCCGAGCTACCTGGGCATGGTCCAGTGGGCCATCGCCGCCGACGCCGGGCCCGACCTCAAGGCGATCGCGCCGCAGGTCACCGCCTCCGACTTCCGGGCCCCGCTGTACGCGGGCGGGGCGTTCTCGCTGGACACCGCGCTGACCTGGGTTCGCCAGGTCGCCACGCAAGAGCAGCGGTTCGCGTTGCTCCGCCAGTCCCGGGCCGACCGCAAACTCCGGCCGATCATGGACCACCTGCCACTGTGCGATCTGGACCGGCTGGCCACCGGGGACCGCGTCCCGTACTACCAGGCCTGGCTGGTTCACGACGATCCCGGCGACGACTACTGGAAGGGCCGCCGCTTCACCGACACGCTGGACCGGGTGACCGCCCCGGCCAGCATGGTCGGTGGCTGGCACGACTTCTTCCTGCCGCACCAGCTGCGCGACTACGCGGCCCTGCGCGCCGCCGGGCACGAGCCTTACCTGACCATCGGGCCGTGGCGGCACGCCGACCAGCAGGCGGCCGCGGCCTGGGTCGCCGACACGGTCGCCTGGCTGCGTGCCCAGCTGCTCGGCGACCGCAGCGGCCTGCGGCCGCAGCCGGTCCGGATCTTCGTCACCGGCGCCGAGGAGTGGCGTGACCTGCCCGCCTGGCCGCCGGCCACGCAGCCGCAGCGCTGGCACCTGCAAGCGTCCGCCGCGCTCAACCCCGAGCCTCCCGCCGCCGGCGAGCCGGACCGCTACACCTACGACCCGGCCGACCCCACACCGAGCCTGGCCGGGCCGGTTGGCCTGCAGGGCACGGCGCGGGTGGACAACCGCGTGCTGGAGGCCCGCGCGGATGTGCTGACCTACACCAGCGCTCCGCTGCCCGCCGACCTGGAGGTGATCGGCGAGGCAACGGCCGACTTGTTCGTGCGGTCCAGCCGCGAGCACACCGACTTCTTCGCCCGGCTGTGCGAGGTCGACCCGTCCGGCGCGTCGGTCAACATCTGCGACGCGCTGTTCCGGCTGGCTCCCGGCCGGCCAGCGCCCGAGCCGGATGGCACGATCCGGGTGCGGTTCCCGCTCTGGCCGACCGCGCACCGGTTCCGCCGCGGCCACCGGCTGCGGCTCCAGGTGTCCAGCGGCGCGCACCCCCGGTACGCCCGCAACACCGGCAGCGGCGAGCCGCTGGCGACCGCGACCGCCCTGGTCACCGCGGACCAGCAGGTGCATCACGATGCCGATCACCCGTCAGCGATCATCCTGCCCGTCGCCGCCCGCGGCTAGCCGGGCCAGCACGCCGCGCAGGGCCTGCTCGCGGGCGGCCAGCTCGCTCAGCCTGCTCTCCACCTGGCCGGCCGTCTGCTCGCGCAGCGCGGCGGCGGTCTGCAGTGCGCTGGCCAGGCGGTCGGTGCTCTCCGAGTAACGACGCCCGACGGCCAGGATCAGCTGCCGCGTGGCCTCCGCCAGGCGGTACTGCAGGTCGGCGCGGGCCCGGCCGACCAGCCGTCCGGCCAGGTCGCGGATCTCGCCGGCCACATGCTCGCGGGCCAGCCTCCGTCCCAGCTGGCCGGGAAGCCTGCGCCGCACCGCCCCGGCCAGCAGCTCGGCCTGATCGACGTTCTCGCCGGCCGAGTAGAAGAACCGCCGGTCCGGTGCCAGCCGCTCATCAGGGCCCGGGATCGTCAGCTCGAGCCCGAGCAACTCGGCGGCCGCGTCGCGGACCGCGTCGAGCTCGGCCATCAGGTCACGGGTGAGCCGGCTGTCCAGCCCGGCCAGGCCGTCCTCCAGCCGCTCGCGCTGGGCCTGCCGCCACGACTCGGTCGCGTCCTTCGCCAGCTGGACAAGCCGGGCCCGGCCCTGCCGCTCGATCTCGGCGGGCGGCGCATCAGCGAGCTCTCCGCCGAGCAGGCCGCCCATCGCGGCGCGCAGCTCCGCGGCCAGCCGGGGGGTCTCCCGCGCCGCGGCCGCGTTCAGCCGGGTGAGCATCCGCGCGGACTCCGCGGCCGCCACGTCCGCCGCGGCGGTGCCGCGCTCCCGGACCGCCGCCAGCCGGGCCGCGAACGCCGCCACCTGGCCGGCCGCATCCGAGCCGCGCATCTCGGCCACCCGCCGGGCCAGCGTTACCTCGTCGATTCGCGCGCCGACGACGCGGCGCACCTGGCCGATTGCGGACCGCCTAAGGTCCGCGGCTCGCCCGGTGTCGAGATACGCAGCGAAGTCAGCGGCGAACTCGGCGAAGCCCGCGTCGCCCGCGGCGGACAGCGCGGCCCGGGCCGACACCGGGTAGACCCGGACCGGCCGGCCGGTAGCCTCGCTCGCGACCTGCTCGGTGAACTCCGCGGCCTCGGCCAGCCCGGCCGCGTCGGCGTAGTCGGCCTTGTTCAGCACCACGAAGGTGGTCACCGACAGGCCGTGGACGCGGGCGAGCAGGTCGCGCTCGGTCGCCGAGACCGGCGGGTCGGCGGTCAGCACGAAGATCGCGGCATCCATGGTCGGCAGCGCGCTGTCGGCCGCGGCCGTGTTGTGCGCGTGCACCGAGCCAGTCCCCGGCGTGTCGACGATCTCCACGCCCCGGGCCAGGATCGGGGCATCGAGCCGGACGGTGATGGCCGTGACGCCGCGGGAGTTGGCGGGATTGCCGCGTTCCGTCCCCAAGTCCTCCAGCGCTGACAGCGGATAGTGGCCGGCCCGGCCGTCGGCGAACGCCACATCGAGGCCCTCCTCGGTTCCGTGCGTCACCGTGGCCGGCACCGCGGTCAGCGGCGTCACGCCGGCTGGCAGCACGTCCCGGCCCAGCAGGGCGTTCACCAGCGTGCTCTTGCCGCGCTTGGCCTCCCCCACCACCAGTACCCGCAGCCTCGCGGCGCGGAGCCGGTCCCGCAGCGCGGCGAGCGCGCCGGAATCCACGGCGCCGGGCAGCGCGGTCAGCTCGTCCAGGGCCGACATCAGCGCGTCCGGCCGTTCGGGTGCGCGCATGCCGCCTCCTACCCTTATCAGGCAGGGACCGTTGGCGGCAGTGCCGCGGTTGGACGGCGGGCCCCTCCGCCGGCGCCTCGCCTCCAGGCTAGCTCGCCCGCGCTTCCGCAGCCCGCTCAGCCCGGCCGTCGGCTGGCTGGCCGCGGCCGGTCAGCCGCCGGATTCGGGCACGTAGTGGCGACTCTCGTCGGCCGGATCGATCCACACCCGCATGATTGCCTGGCTGGTCGGATCCCGGAACCGCTCGTCGGTCGGCACCCACCCGGTACCCGGTGTGGCCGCCTGGGCGTGCCCGCGCCGCCGGGGGCGCGCGGCCGGGCCGGACCCGGCGGCGGCCGGGCCGGTGAGCGGCGGGAGGTCGGCCACGGCCGCGGCCGCCTCGTCCGCGTGCCTCGCGGCCAGCACGATCCCCACCCGGTGGCTGAGGTCATCGAGCTCGAGCTCGCCTTGGGCGTAGTGCTCGCGGAGCCGGGCGACCAGGCGCTCCCGGTCGGCCTCGCCGACCAGCGGCCGCGGCCGGCCAGGCGGCACCGGGCCAGGGGGCGTCGCGGCCACTGCTACGCCACGGGAAAGCCGGCGGCTGAAGGTTCGGTCATGGCCGTCATCCTACGGTGGTAGCCGTGGAACCCTTGTCGCCTGAGCCAGGCCCGGCCATCCCCGATCCCGCGCTCGTGGTGCTGGTCGGGCCCTCCGGCTCGGGCAAGTCCGCCTGGGCCGCCGACCGCTATGCCGCGACCGAGGTGGTCTCCTCCGACCGGCTCCGCGGCGTGGTGGGCAGCGGCGAACACGACCTGGACGCGTCATCCGACGCGTTCGCGCTGCTCGACCACATCGTGGCGGCCAGGCTGAGCCGCGGCCTGACCACCGTCGTCGACACGCTCGGCCTCGACCCGGCCAGGCGCCGCGGCTACCTCGAGCTCGCCCGGCGGAGCCGGCTGCCCGGGATCGCCGTGTTCTTCGACACCGACCCGGCCGAGTGCCGCCGCCGCAACCGCGCACGCGGCCGGGCGGTGCCTGCGGCCGCGCTCGACGGGCAGCTGCGCCGGATGCGGGCCGCGGCCGCCGACATCCCGGCCGAGGGCTGGGACCTGGTGCTGGCCGCCGGCACGGCTCACCCTGAGCCCTCGCACACGCCCGGGGCCAGAAACGCCGCCCGCGAGCAGCAGCGCCGGCCCGCCCGGCTGGGCTTCGTGCTGCAGCTGTCCCGGTTCGGCTGGGATGACGATCCGGCGGGCCCGGCGGGCTGGCTGGCGGCGGTCGCCCGCAACGTGGCCGAGGCCGGCCTGCACGGCATCGCGCTGATGGATCACCTGATCCAGATTCCCCAGGTCGGCCGGGCCTGGGAGCCCATCCCGGAGCCGTGGGTGACGCTCGGGATGCTGGCCGCCCTGCAGCCTGACCTGCGCCTGGGCACGCTGGTGACGCCGGTGACGTTCCGCGCGCCAGGGATCCTGGCCAAGACCGCGGCCACGCTGGACGCGCTCAGCGGCGGGCGGGCGTTCTGCGGCATCGGCGCGGGCTGGTGGGCCCGCGAGCACGAGGCATTCGGCCTGCCGTTCCCGCCAGCGCCGGACCGGCTCGACCAGCTGGAGACGGCCATCGAGACGCTGCGCGCTCTCTGGTCGCCGGGCACCAAGGCCTACCAGGGCCAGCGGGTATCGCTGCCGGAGACGACCTGCTACCCGCGCCCCGCGTCAACGATCCCGGTCATCGTCGGCGGGTCAGGAAACAGGACCCTGCGCATCGCCGCCCGGGTCGGCGATGGCTGCAACCTGCCCTCGGACATCGGCGATCTTGACCACAGGCTCGCCGTCTTGCGCCAGCACTGCCTCGACGCCGGGCGCGACCCAGCTCAGGTGGAGGTGACGGTGCTCGACATACCGGTCATCGGCCGTGACCACGAGCACGCCGCATCGATCGTCGAGAACCTGCGCGGCCGGACGACCGCGGCGGCCTTCGCGCAGCGGCACCACGCGGGCACCGCCGGGGACCACATCGGCCGCTACCGGCTGCTGGCCGAGCGCGGCGTCACCACGGTCTTCGTGGCCCTGCCCGACCTGGCTCACCCCGACGACGTGCTGCGCCTGGCCCCGGTGGCCGCGGCATTCGCGTGAATGCCTAGTCGGCCGTGTCCGGCCGTCGCCCGAAGGCGAAGTACGACAGCGGTATCAGCCCGGCGGAGTTGACGAGCAGCCCCGCGAACCAGGCCCACTTCGGGCCCCGGACCTGCTCGGCCGGCCGACGCCTGAGGTCGATGGCCGCCACCGCCTTGAGGCCGGTTTCGACCACCCCGGCCGCAATGATCAGCTTGCGGCTCCGGGGGCTGAGCTCACTCCACCAGCTGGCCATGACTCCCCTGCCTGAACTCCCCTGCCTGCCTGCGACAACCGACGGCCCGACTTTACCCCGGCCCGATCGGCCAGCACCGGGCCGCATCGTCAGGCTCCTCCCGGCACGGTCCCCGGAGCGCGCCCGAACCGCTCGCCGAGGAACTCGGCGAAGGTGACCCGGCCGACCGCGTGATCGGGCGTCATGTGGTCGCCGCGGCGGTATCCGGCAAAGGCGGCGCCCGGGAGGCGGACCTGCAGTACCCGGCGATGGCGCCCGCGCGCTTCCAGGTAGCTGCGGGCCAGTTCGGCGGCGCCGCGGATCTCGGGGCCGCCGATGTCCGGCACCCGTCCTGCGGCGGGCTCGGTGGCGAGCCCGGCGAGCCGGTCGGCCACCTCGCCGGCCTCGATCGGCTGGAACGCCGTCTCAGCCGGCACCAGCATCAGCGGGGGGCGCGCCAGTATCTCGCAGCCACGCAGGATGAGCTGGTGGAACTGGGTGGCGCGGAGCACGGTCCAGGGCAGCCCGGAACCCTCGACCTGCCCCTCGACCTGGAGCTTGGACTTGTAGTAGCCGGCCGGTATCCGGTCCACGCCGACGATGGAGATGTAGACCAGGTGCGGGCGGCCCGCCCGCCGGGCCGCTTCGATCAGGTGCCTGGCCGCGCCGACGTCTCCGCGGCCGGTGGCGCAGTGCACGATCACCTCGGCTCCGGTGACCGCCGCGTCGATGCCGCGCCCAGCCCGCAGGTCGCCGGTGGCCCAGCCGACCGGGCCTGGCTCGGCCGGGGCCGGGCGGCGGCTCAGCACCCGTACCGGCCTGCCCTGGTCCGTGAGCCGCCGAACCACCAGCCGGCCGAGGGTGCCGGTACCGCCGGTCACCAGGATCGGTCCTGCCACGGCTTGTCTCCTTCAGCTTGCTGGCCGGAGCCGGGCCCCGAACCTCACCGGTCGTCTGTCACCAGGCCCGTCGGTCACGGTCCCCAGGCTGGCACGGTCTGAACGCTGACAAATCGGTAGGGTCGGGATTGGAGCGCAGGCTCGCGCCGGAAAGGACTACGCACGTGCGCACAGTGATCGCCGAGGCCCATGGCGGGCCGGAAGTCCTCAGGCCGGCCGAACGTGATGCGCCCGAGCCCGGCCCCGGGCAGCTCCTGGTCGACGTGGTGGCGGCCGGCGTCAACTACATGGACATCTACCAGAGGGAGGGCCGCCCACCGTACGGCGGGGACGTCCCCTTCGTGCCGGGCAGCGAAGGCGCGGGAACGGTAGCGGCCGTGGGCTCTGGCGCCGAGGGTGTTCGCCAGGGCGACCGCGTGGCCTGGACCGGCGTAGGCAGCAGCTACGCCGAGCAGGTCATCGTCCCCGCCGATCGCGCGGTCCTGGTGCCCGGCGGGATCGACCTCGAGACCGCTGCGGCGGTCATGCTGCAGGGCATGACCGCGCACTACCTGGTGACCGATACCTATCCGGTCACGGAAGGCGACCCGGTCATCGTGCACGCGGCGGCGGGCGGCGTCGGCCTGCTGCTCACCCAGATGGTCAAGATGCGCGGCGGCGTCGTGATCGCGACGACATCGACCCAGCAGAAGGCGGAGCTCGCGAAGGGCGCGGGAGCCGACCATGTCGCCGGTTACGACGACTTCGGGGCCGTGGTCCGGGAGGTCACCGGCGGCGAGGGCGCCGCGGCCGTGTACGACGGGGTCGGCCAGGCCACCTTTGACGACAGCCTGGCCGCGCTGCGCCGCCGCGGGTACATGGTGCTGTACGGCGCGGCCAGCGGGCCGGTCCCGCCGCTGGATCCGCAGCACCTGAACACGGGCGGGTCGCTGTTCCTCACCCGGCCCACGCTGGTCCATTACATCGCGACCCGCGAGGAACTGCTATCTCGCGCCGATGACCTGTTCCGCTGGATCGCCGAAGGCAAGCTGGACGTCCGCATCGGCGGCCGGTACCCGCTCGATCAGGCGGCCCGCGCGCACGAGGACCTGGCCGCCAGGCGCACCACCGGCAAGCTCATCCTGCTAACCCGCTGACCGGCCGGGCCGCCCGGCGGAGCTGGCCGAGCGCGTCCTTGCGGGCCTGGCCGGTGAGCCGGTCGATGAACAGAACCCCGCTCAGGTGATCGGTCTCGTGCTGCAGGCACCGGGACAGCTCGCCCGCGCCGGTCACGGTGACCGGGTTGCCGTGCCGGTCGACGCCGGTCACCACGGTGGTCATCGCGCGCAGGCAGCAGACGGTGAGGCCCGGGATGGACAGGCAGCCCTCGGGTCCGTCGTACTCGCCGGATGTCTCGACGATGACCGGGTTGAGTATGCAGCCATGCTGGCCGTCGACGTTGTAGGAGAAGGCGGCCAGGCTGACGCCGATCTGCGGGGCGGCCAGGCCGGCCCGGCCGGGCAGCAGGACGGTCTCGAGCAGGTCGTCGACCAGCCGGCCGGTGGCGTCGTCGAACCGGGTCACCGGATCACAAGCGGTGCGCAGTACGGGATCGCCGAGCAACCGCAGCGGCTGGATCGTCATCCGCCCGCTCCGGGTGCCCGGTCGGCGACGAGCTTGCCGATGCGGTCGAGCACCAGGTCGTGCCAGCGCAGCTCCGCCTCGATCCGGGTGATGGCGTGCTCGATGATCAGGTCGTCGGCGGGTGTCTGGTCGGGCCAGGCTCGCTCACGTTCGTGAGCGAAGAACACGGCCCGGCTGGCCAGCGCCTCGCGGCGGCTGGTCAGGTAGCCGCGCAGCGTGTCCTCGTCGAGGTCCGCGCTGACGGCCAGGGCGAGGTCGACCGGGTCCGGACGAAGTACCACCTCACGGAGCGCCTCGCCGCGCAGCGCCCGCAGTTCCCTGCGCCCCTCGGCGGTGATGGCGTAGACGGTGCGGGCCGGCCGGTTGCCCTGCTGCTCGGTGCGCACCGGCTCGATCAGCCCCTCGGCCTGCAGCCGGTGCAATGCGGCGTACAGCGACCCGGGCTTCACCTCAGACCACAGCTCGGTGCGGTCGATGCGCGCGTCCCGGCGGATCTGATGCCCGTACATCGGGCCGTGGCGGGCGAGCGCGCCGAGCACGAACAGGCGGGTCGGGTTCATCAGACTAGTAAAGCACGAGCGCTCAAATTTGAGCACTCTAGGCGGAACGCCGCGGCGGTACCGGTCGGGCCGAGCATGCCGAGTTCCCGGCATTGCCGCATCAGGGGGACTTTAATGGACCAGGAGTGTCGCGAGGGACCGGTGTGAGGTGGCCTGATGCCAGTTCGTCCGCAGCACCGGGCGACCCGGCGCCGGGGCTTCGGCGTGCTCTGCGGGATCCTGCTGCTACCCGTGGTGGTGCTCGCGGCCGTCTACCTGACCGGGGGCGCCGGGTTCCTGCGGCTCGACCTCAGCCATCCCGGCCCGGCGCCGGCCAGCCCGACGGGGGCCAGCAGTCCCAGCCCGGCGGCGCTCATCGCCAGCACGCCAAGCCCGACCCCGTCGGCCAGCCTCCGCCGGCCGGCCAGGCGCAGGCACCGGCCGAGCCAGCCGCACGCCACGACGTCGCCAAGCCCGGCCCCGCCGGCCACCACGTCACCGCCGAGTCAGCAGCTCACGGCCGCGGCCAGCCAGGTGCTCGCGCTGATCAACCAGGCCCGCAGCCAGGCCGGCCTGCCCCCGTACACGCTTCTCGCCGGGCTCGACAGCAGCGCGGCCGCGCACAACGCGCGGATGGCCGCCGGGTGCGGCCTCTCGCATCAGTGCCCGGGCGAGCCGCCGCTCGGCACGCGCGAGACCGACGCCGGCGTGACCTGGACAGCGGCCGGCGAGAACATCGGGGAAGGCGGCCCGGTGTCCGACACCTCGGCGGCGATCGCCCAGATGGCGGTCGCGCTCACCCAGGACATGCTGAACGAGAAGCCGCCCGATGACGGGCATCGCCTGAACATCCTCAGCAGCACCTTCACTCACGTCGGCATCGCCGTGACCATCGACGGCTCCGGCACCGTCTGGATGACCCAGGACTTCGCGAACTAGCGCGAACCAGTCAGCCTCCGGAAGCGCAGCACCGCCAAAATCGGACGCGTCAGGGCTAAATCGGACGTATCAAGCGGCCGGGCACCGCGGTCCGAAATTAGCCATGGTCTCGTCGCGCCCCGGCCACGGTTCGCCATACACCAACATATCAGGCATATCGACCGCGTTACCCGCTGCCCCGGGGGCCGGGCATTAATGTGAACGGTCCGTTGCTGTTGCAGGAACGACAGCAACGAGCCGGCGGCCCTATTGGGACCTCAGCCGCAGCGAGACCTCAGCCGCAGCGAGACCTCAGCCGCCTCGGGGCGGTCAGCCACTACCCGCCACCAGGCGGTCAGCCGCCTCGGGGGAGTGCGCCACGGGGACCACGGGCCACAGGCGACGAGACCAACGGGCACGGGGCCACGGGGACCACGGGGCCACGGGGACCACGGGGCCACGGGGACCACGGGCCCACGGAGTCACCAGGCCATGGGCCTTGAGCTGCGGCGTCCGGCGCCCGCTCACCACGTCCGCTAACCGCGAACGGCCTGAGGAACAAAAGCCGGGCTCCCTCTGCTGTATGGATGTAATCAAGTAAGACTCAACCAGGGAAGTGACCTGAATGAGCGAGACCCTGTCCCTGCCGGTGCTGCCGCTCGACGAGACCGTCGTGCTGCCCACCATGGTGGTTCCGGTGGAGATCTCGGGGGCCGAGGTTCGCGCGGCCATAGAAGCGGCGCGCCTGTCGGCGTCCGTGCCTGGCGCCGAGAAGACTCCCGACGCCAAGCCTCAGCTGCTGCTGGTGCCAAGGCTCGGCGGCAAGTACTCCTCGGTCGGCACGCTCGGCGTGGTCGAGCAGACCGGCCGGCTGCCCAGCGGCGAGCCCGCCGCGGTGATCCGTGGCCTGTCCCGGGTGCGGATCGGCACCGGGACCGTGGGACCAGGCGCCGCACTATGGGTCGAGGGGACGGTGGTGGACGAGCCGCCGACCACCCCGCGGGCCCAGGAACTGGCCCGCGAGTACCGGACCATCGCCACGTCGATCCTGCAGAAGCGCGGCGCGTGGCAGGTCATCGACATGCTGCAGAACCTCACCGACCCTTCGGCGCTGGCCGACAGCGCCGGCTATGCCGCCTACCTCACGCTCGAGCAGCGGACCGAGCTGCTGGAGACCATCGACCCCGAGCAGCGCCTGGACCGGCTGACCAGCTGGGCCCGCGACGCGCTGGCCGAGCTGGACGTGGCCGAGACCATCCAGAACGACGTCCGCGAGGGCATGGAGAAGCAGCAGCGCGAGTTCCTGCTCCGCCAGCAGCTCGCGGCGATCCGCAAGGAGCTGTCGGAGCTTGACGGCAAGCCGGGCACCGAGGAAGACGACTACCGGGCCCGGATCGAGGCCGCGGACCTGCCGGAGAAGGTGGCCGAGGCGGCCCTCAAGGAGGCCGACAAGCTCGAGCGCAGCTCCGACCAGTCGCCCGAGGGCAGCTGGATCCGCACCTGGCTGGACACGGTGCTCGAGATCCCGTGGAACGACAGGACCGACGACGCCTACGACATCGGCGGCGCGCGCGCGATCCTGGATGCTGACCACGCCGGGCTCGATGAGGTGAAGGACCGGATCATCGAGTACCTGGCCGTGCGCAAGCGCCGGGCCGACAAGGGCCTGTCCCTGGTCGGCGGCCGCCGCAGCGGCGCGGTGCTCGCCCTGACCGGCCCGCCCGGCGTGGGCAAGACATCGCTCGGCGAGTCCGTGGCCCGGGCCATGGGCCGCAAGTTCGCCCGGGTGGCGCTGGGCGGCGTCCGTGACGAGGCCGAGATCCGCGGTCACCGCCGCACCTATGTGGGCGCGCTGCCGGGCCGTATCGTCCGCGCGATCCGCGAGGCAGGATCCATGAACCCGGTGATCCTGCTCGACGAGGTCGACAAGCTGGGCACCGACTACCGCGGTGACCCGACGGCCGCGCTGCTCGAGGTGCTGGACCCGGCGCAGAACCACACGTTCCGCGACCACTACCTCGAGGTCGAGCTCGACCTGTCCGACGTGCTGTTCATCGCGACCGCCAACGTGGCCGAGGCCATCCCCGAGCCGCTGATGGACCGGATGGAGCCGATCCCGCTGGACGGCTACACCGAGGCCGAGAAGGTCACGATCGCTCGTGACCACCTCCTGCCCCGCCAGCTCGAGCGGGCCGGGCTCGAGGCGTCCGACGTGAACCTGACCGATGAGGCGCTGCACCGGCTGGCGGCCGAGTACACCCGTGAGGCGGGCGTGCGCGCGCTGGAGCGGAGCATCGCCCGGGTGCTGAGGAAGATCGCCGCGCGGATCGCGTCCGGCGAGGCGCAGCTCCCGGTCACCGTCGGCCCGGACGACCTGCACGGCTACCTCGGCCACCCGCGGCACACGCCGGAGTCGGCCGAGCGGACCGCCGTGCCGGGCGTGGCGACCGGGCTCGCGGTCACCGGAGCCGGCGGCGACGTGCTGTTCATCGAGGCGTCGCTGGCCGACAAGGAGACCGGCAGCACCGGGGTCACGCTCACCGGCCAGCTCGGCGACGTGATGAAGGAGTCGGCTCAGATCGCGCTGTCCTACCTGCGCTCGCACGGCGCGGAACTGGAGCTGCCCGTCGGCGACCTGAAGGAGCGGGGCGTGCACGTGCACGTGCCGGCCGGGGCCGTCCCGAAGGACGGGCCGAGCGCTGGGGTGACCATGACCACGGCGCTGGCGTCGCTGCTGTCCGGAAGGCTGGTCCGCAGCGATGTCGCGATGACCGGCGAGGTCTCGCTGACCGGCCGGGTGCTGCCGATCGGCGGGGTGAAGCAGAAGCTGCTCGCCGCGCACCGGGCCGGCATCACCACGGTGCTGATCCCGAAGCGCAACGAGCCCGACCTCGAGGATGTGCCCGAGGGCGTGCGCGAGCAGCTGGAGATTCACCCGGTCAGCGACGTCCGCGAGGTGCTTGAGCTGGCCCTCGAGCCGGCCACCTCGGCCGCAGCCGTCGCCGCCTGACCAGGCCGGCCGCGGGAAAGAACCGGGCCGCCGTCCCGCTCAGGGACGGCGGCCCGTTCCATGCGGCTCAGTCGGTGCGGCGCGGCCTGCGGGTCAGGGCGCCGGCCATGTCGGCGGCCAGCGCGGCTGCTTCCGGCCTGGTCAGCGTCCCGGTACCGATCCTGATCGCGGGCGCCGACGCGGTACGGAAGCGCTGGCCAGGCGCCACCGCCCAGCCGCGCTCGAGCAGCGCGCCGGTCACGGCGGGCTCGTCGGCCACGGGAACCCAGACCGCGAGGCCGGACCGCCCCATGGCCGGCACTCCGCGGGCGGCCAGCGCGTCGATCAGGTCACCGCGGCGCTGCGCGTACGCGGTCGCGGCCCGCGCCAGCAGCCGGCCGGTGCCGCGGTCCGCCCACAGCTCGGCCACGATCTCCTGCAGCAGGCCGCTCACCCAGCCGGTGCCGAGCGCCTGACGGCCCTCGACCCTCGAGATGGTGACCGCGTCCCCGGCCAATACCGCGAGCCGGAGATCCGGCCCCAGCGATTTTGACACCGAACGAATAGTCGCCCACCGCTGGGCTACGCCGGTGCCGGCGACGCTGTGGGCCGCGGCTCCGGACACCGGGCCCGCGTGGTCGTCCTCGATGACGCCGACGTCGGGCTGCCTGGCCAGCAGCGCGCTCAGTTCCCTGGCCCGTTCGGCGTCCCAGGCCGCGCCGGTGGGCGCCTGGGCCCGCGGGGTGAACAGCACTGCCTGGCAACCGCGGGTGAGCGCGTCGCGCAGCGCGCCGGGCGTGACGCCCCGGTCGTCCAGGGCCATCGGCCGGGCGGTCAGGTCCATCGCGGTCAGCAGGTCGAGCACGGCCGGGTAGCCGGGGTCCTCCACGGCCACCCGGTCGCCAGGCCGCAACCACGCCTGCAGCACCCGCTCGACGCCATCGAGCGCGCCGCCGACCACGGCCAGATGGTCGGGGCTGATCCCGTCGGCCAGGAACCGTCCGGCCGCCAGCCGACCCAGCCGCGCGCTGACCGGGGGATCGCCGTACGTCCGCGCGGGCGGCGTCACCGCGGGCAGCTTGGGCAGGAACGCCGGATCCGGGCTGCCGACGAGCAGGTTGCGCACCCCGGGCGGCACCACGAGCGACGGCCTCGGCCCGATCGGCGGCGCCCCGGTGATCTTCGTCCCGGCCCGCCCGTTGCCCCGGGCGATCCCCTTCTCGCGCAGCGCACGGTAAGCGGCAGCAATGGTGACCGGGCTCAGGCCAAGCTCGGCGGCCAGCTCTCGCACCGGCGGCAGCGGCACCCCGGGCGCGATCCGGCCCTCCCGCACCGCGGTCTCGACGTCGCGAGATATCTCGCTGGCGTTCCGTCCCTGTGGCCGATATTGTATCAGCATGAATAAATTATGTACTGTAACGTATTTGGTAGCAAGTACCGACGGCGGCGCTTCCGGCTGACGCTTCGGCCCGCGAGCCGCGTGGCCCGCTACCACCCGGCAACGGAGGTCATGACGGTGATCACCCTCCTCCCTCAGCTCGAGGGACGACATGTCCGGCTCGAGCCGCTGCAGCAACGGCATGCCGCCGGCCTGGCCGAGGCGGCGGCCGGCGACCCGGCGCTCTATCAGCTGAGCCCGGTGCCGCAGGGCGAAGACGCGGCCGCGGAGTACATCGGGGCCGCGCTGGCCCAGCGCGACGCGGGCACGGCCGCGCCGTTCGCGGTGCTCAGGGTGGCCGACGGCGCGGTCATCGGCTCGACCAGGTTCTGGGATCTGGTGCGGTGGCCGTGGCCGCCGGGGCACCCGAGGCACGGGATCGACGCCCCCGACGTGTGCGAGATCGGGTACACGTGGCTGGCTCGCTCGGCGATCCGCACCGCGGCGAACACCGAGATGAAGCGGCTGATGCTCGGCCACGCGTTCGAGGTCTGGGAGGTGGCGTCGGTGTGCCTGCACACCGATGCGCGCAACGAGCGCTCGCGCCGGGCGATGGAACGGATCGGGGCGCAGTTCGAGGGCATCCTGCGGGCGCACCGGCTGGCCACCGACTGCCTCCCGCGGGACTCGGCCCGCTACTCGATCACGGCACCGCAGTGGCCAGGGATCCAGCGCCGTCTCGACGAGATGCTCGCCGAGCGCGAGGAAGTGACGGTGCGGTCGTGACCGGCCCGCCCGCCTGGCGCGCCGACCGGGCCCGGGTCCGCCGCAAGCCCGACCGGGCCCGCTACGACGCCGCCGCCGTCCACGCGGTCCTGGACGCGGCGCCGTTCTGTCACGTGGCCACGGTGCGGGACGGGCGCCCGGTCGTGCTGCCGATGGTGCACGCCCGCGTCGGCGACACGCTGTTCCTGCACGGCTCGGTGGCGGCGGGCCTGTTCCGCGACCTGCGCCGGGCCAGGCCCGTGTGCGTCACCGCGACCCTGTTCGACGGGCTGGTCCTCGCCCGGTCGGCCCGCAATCACTCGGTGAACTACCGGTCGGTGACCGTCCACGGCGAGGCCTGCGAGGTCACCGAGCCCGACGAGCTGATGCTCGGGATGCGGGCCCTGGTCGAGCACATCGCGCCCGGCCGGTGGGAGCACGTACGCAAGCCCATCCTGGCCGAACTGCGTGACACGGCCCTGTGGCAGGTCCCGATCGATGAGGCCTCGGTCAAGGCCCGCAGCGGATCGACGATCGACCCGCAGTCCGATTCCGTGCTGCCGGTCTGGGCCGGCCACGTGCCGGCCAGCCTGGTCTTCGGCCCGCCCGTCCCGGCCGAGGACCTGCCGGACGCCATCGAGCCCGTGGTCACGGCCCGCGACCTGGGGGTGAATCCCGCCCTGGGTGGCGTCAGCTACGCGGCTGGGGGCGCAGGCCGTCCAGGATGAGCCCGAGCAGCCGGTCTGACTGGGCCGGGTCGGCCGGCCCGTGCTGCGCCGCGATGTTCACCGCGTGGACCAGCCTGATCAGGTCCATGGCATCGGCGTCCGGCCGCACCGCCCCGGCCTCCTGGGCCCGGGAGAGCAGGGCTTCCGCGGCGCCGCAGATGATCGCGGAGCAGGAGGACAGCAGTTCGGAATCCTTGCCCAGCGTGGCCAGCAGCGCCGAGGTCATGCTGCGCTTCGTGCTGCTGAACGCGACCAGGACCCGCAGCCAGTCCGCGAGTGCCTCGGCGGGCGACGGCGACCCGAGCAGCTCGTCCGCCTTACTGCGGACCGCTTCGACCTGATCGCGGTACACGGCCTCGAGCAGCGCCTGGCGGGTCGGGAAGTGCCGGTAGAGCGTGCCGATCCCGAGGCCGGCCCGGCGCGCGATCTCCTCGAGTGACGCGTCGTCGGCCGCGTGCTCGGCGAACACGGCCGCCGCTGCGGTCAGCAGCCGCTCGTAGTTGCGCTGAGCGTCGGCGCGCCTCGGGCGCGCGGTACTGGCCCGGGGAGACGACCCGCCGGAATCGCCCGCGGCGCCGGCCCGGGGAGACGATCCCCCGGCATCGCCCGCGGTGCCGGCCCGGACTGGGGCCGGCATGCCGGTCGTGCTCATCGGCCCTCACCTGACGCGCTCATCACCTGTCACCTTAATCCGGCTTGCAAAGCGGAGGGTGCCTCCGTATAGTTATCGGAGGCTGCCTCCACTTACATGGTAGCCAACGCAGGCCGGGCCGGCGGACATTCCCGCTCGGATGCCCCGCCCGGCCCCGTCCCTCCAGAAAGGCTTTCATGTCGACTTCGTCGATAGCGCAGGTCACGACCGGCGCCGGGCCGCGCACCGCGCGCCGCCCCGACCGCCGGGGAATCGCGCTCGCCCTCGTGCTCGGCGCCCAGCTCATGATCATCCTCGACATGACCGTGGTGAACATCGCGCTGCCGAGCATCGCCCGCGGTCTGCATTTCTCCGAGCCCAGCCTGTCCTGGGTGCTCAACGCCTACACGCTGACCTTCGGCGGCCTGCTGCTGCTCGGCGGGCGGGCCGGTGACATCCTCGGCCGGCGGCGCGTCTTCATCGCGGGCATCGCGCTGTTCACCGCCGCCTCGCTGGCCGGGGGTCTGGCCACCTCGGCGGCGTGGCTGCTCGCCGCGCGCGCCGTGCAGGGCGTCGGCGGCGCGTTCGCCTCGCCCGCCGTGCTGGCGCTGATCGCGGCCAGCTTCGCCGAGGGCCGGGAGCGGACCCGCGCGCTCAGCATCTACACCGCGGTCGCGATGGGCGGCGGGTCACTCGGCCTGGTGCTCGGCGGCGTGATCACCGAATGGGTGTCGTGGCGCTGGGTGCTGTTCATCAACGTGCCGATCGGGATCGCCGTAGTGCTCGCCTCGCCGCGGCTGCTCCCGGAATCGCAGCGCCAGCCCGGGCGGTTCGACCTCACGGGCGCGCTCACCTCGACCGCGGGAATGGCCGCCCTGGTCTACGGCTTCATCCAGGCCGCGTCCCACGGATGGACCAACCGGGTAACCATCGGCGCGTTCGCCGCCGCGGCCGTGCTGCTGGCCCTGTTCCTGGTCAACGAGTCCCGGGTCCCGCAGCCGATCACCCCGCTGCGGCTGTTCGCCGACCGCGGCCGCACAGGCTCCTATGTCACCCGGCTGCTGCTCGTGGCCGGCCTGTTCGGGATGTTCTACTTCCTCACCCAGTTCGTCCAGGACGAGCTGGGATTCAGCCCGCTGCGGGCCGGGATCTCGTTCCTGCCGATGACCGCCGCGCTGTTCGCGGTGTCGCGCCTGTCACCGCGGCTGCTCGGCCGGTTCGGCGCCAAGCCGCTGATGGTGGCGGGCCTGATCCCGGCGGCCGCCGGGATGGCCTGGCTGTCCCGGATCTCGCCAGGCTCCGACTACCTGTCCGGGATCCTGGGCCCGATGCTGCTGCTGGGCGCGGGCATGGGGGTGGCCTTCGTGCCGCTGACCATGGCCTCGCTGGCCGGCGTCCGGCCGCAGGACTCCGGAGCCGCGTCCAGCATGGTGAACGTGACCCAGCAGATCGGCGGCTCGCTCGGGCTGGCCATCCTGGTCACCGCTTACGCCGCGTCGATCAGGAACTCGGCCCGGCAGGTGACTCATCTGGCTGGCCTGGCCCAACAGCACCAAGCCGTCGTGCACGCCATGGCCAGCGCCTTTACTCTGGCGGCCATCTTCGACGTGCTCGCGCTGCTGATCGTCCTGGTGATCATCCGCGACCGGGCACCGCAGCCGCAGCCGGCCGAGGGCGCCGCGGGATAAGCCTCAACGGCCGCGCGCGGGCGATGCTCGCGGCGACGGCGTGCATCCTCGCTTCCCGGTTCGTCGCCTACGCGATCCTGCGCCCGCGGCCCGAGCGGGTTACCAGCGGAAGCCCGCCACCATGACGTGGCCGTGCGCGCCCGCGGCCGGATCGAAGTAGGACAGGACCAGCTCGGCCGGCGTGCTGAGCTCGGGGTGCCCGATGATCGCGCGGCAGAAGTTCAGGTAGCCGGCCGCCGCCCGGCACGGTACCCGCCCGGACCTGACCGGTTTCCAGGGTCCGGCGGGTGTCGCCGATCCGTACACGGTGAAGGCGCCGTCGATGTCCGTCTGCTCGACCAGGACGAACCCGCGCCCGGCCGCCGGGAACCTGGCCACGCTCACACCCGACGGCTTCGGCCCGGGGATGACCGAGGTCGCCGCGGCCGCATCCGGGGTCCACGGGCCTGACCGGCCGCCGGTCCGCCACTGGTAACCGCGCGGATCGGTCCACGCCGCCGGGCGCGCTGGCACCCGCGCCTCGAACATCGTCCCGGTGCACCGGCCGGCCTTCTGCGCCGTGCACGTGGGCCCGTACAGGTACAGGTAGCGGCCGGAGAAGACCGGCGAGCCGAGTAACGTGGCGGCGGCACCCGCCGTACCGGCGAACACCGTGGCGTCGTTGCTCAGCGTCCCGGTGGCCGGGTCATACTCGGCCAGGCCGAAGCCCTCACCTACGAAGCCCCCGGCTCCGCTCAGCACGCAGTAGTTGTTGAACGCGACCAGCAGGTCCGGCGCGGACGGCACCGGTGTGACGCCGCTGACCCACGACGCGGCGTAGCTGCCCTCGAGCCCGCAGGGCAGCCCATCCGGCATGACCAGGCGCGCGGGCTGGGCAAAGAACGGCGCGGGCGCACTGCCCGCCTGCGTGCCACCCCGGCCCGGCGCCGCAGCTGCCGCGGGCGTGGCGACCTCGGTGAGCTCGCCGGGCGCGCGGCCGGCCGAGGCGGAGCCCACCGCCGCCGTGGAGCCGGCGATGAACCGCTGCAGCGTCCAGGCCGGGCGGCCGTTCGCGTTCGTCGCCTCGACGTAGACCGGCGTATCGCAGAACAGCCAGAGGCTGCGGCCGGGGTTCTCCGGCAGCGGCGCGCTGTAGCCGCAGTCGCGGGCCAGGCTGACGTGGCCCGTGCGCTCGATTCCGGACAGGACCGGGGCCGGCGCCAGCGGGCCCGGCCGGTGGCCCGTCTTCGGCACGGCCAGCAGCAGCGCGACAAAGATCAGCAGGATGATGCCGGGGCACAGACGGCGGAGCGCCCGCGTTCGGTACGGCGCCGTCACGAACGGCAATTTTAGGTCAGTTCGCCGCGATCTGCGGCCGCGTGTCACGGGCCGGTGCCGCTTCTCGTCTGAGAGTGCGATCCGCGAGAGGAGCCATCATGCGAATCTTTGTAGCCGGAGCGGCCGGGGCGATCGGGCAGCAACTGCTGCCCCGGCTGGCCGCGCAGGGGCATCGGGTGACGGCGGCGACCAGGAGCCCGGGCAAGCTCGGGCTGCTGCGCGGGCTCGGCGCCGAGCCCGTGGTCGTCGACGGCCTGGACGCCGCGGCCGTCGGTGAGGCGGTGGCGCGGGCCGAGCCTGAGGTCGTCATCCACCAGATGACGTCCCTGGCCGGGGCGTGGAACCTGCGGCGCTTCGACCAGGCATTCGCGGTCACCAACCGGCTGCGGACGGAAGGGACCGACCACCTGCTGGCCGCGGCCGCCGCGGCGGGCGTCCGGCGCTTCATCGCCCAGAGCTACACGGGCTGGACGAACGTCCGTTCCGGCGGACCGGTGAAGGGTGAGGACGACCCGCTGGACCCGAGCCCGCCCGCCGCCCAGCGGGAGACGCTGGCCGCGATCAGCCACCTGGAGCGGGTGGTGCCGGCGGCCGCGCCGATGCAGGGGATCGTGCTCAGGTACGGCTCGTTCTACGGGCCGGGCGCCTCCGACGCGTTCGTCGGCCTGATCAGGAAGCGGCGCGTGCCGATCATCGGCGACGGGGCGGCCGTATGGTCGTTCCTGCACACCAGCGACGCCGCGGCGGCGACCGTCGCCGCGCTCGACCGCGGTGAGCCGGGCGTCTACAACGTGGTCGACGACGAGCCAGCTACCGTGGCTGAATGGCTGCCGTTCCTGGCCCGGGCGGTGGGCGCGAAGGCGCCGCTCCGGGTGCCCGTGTGGCTCGGCCGCCTGGCCGCGGGCCAGGTCGGGGTGTCGATGATGACCCAGATCCGCGGCTCGTCGAACGCCAAGGCCAAGCGGGAACTGGACTGGCGGCCCGCGTGGCCGAGCTGGCGGCAGGGGTTCCGCGGCGGATTGCTCCCCGTGGCCGAGCCGGCCCGGGGCGCAGCGTAGGAGGGCGGGCATGAGCACGGCCGACGTCTACCAGCGGCTCAGGCCGCTGATGTTCTCGATCGCCTACCGGATGCTCGGCAGCGTCAGCGAGGCCGAGGACATCGTGCAGGAGGCCTTCCTGCGCTACCACCGGGCCGAGTCCGGGCCGGCCGGGGTCGACTCGCCGAAGGCGTTCCTGTCCGCGGTGACGACCCGGCTGTGCATCGACCAGCTGCGCTCGGCCCGGGCCCGCCGCGAGGCGTACCTGGGCGAGTGGCTGCCCGAGCCGCTGCTGACCGACGATCCGCTGCGGGCCGGCGTCGCGGCGGCCGACCCGGAGAGCCTGGCCGAGCAGGCCGACTCGCTGTCGATGGCGTTCCTGCTGCTGCTTGAGCGGCTGTCGCCGGTGGAGCGAGCCGTGTTCCTGCTGCGCGACGTATTCGGCTACGGCTACGACGAGGTCGCGCGCATCGTGGGCAAGAGCGAGGGCAACTGCCGTCAGCTGGCCCTGCGGGCCAGGCGGCACGTGGGCGAGGGCCAGCCCCGCTTCGAGGCCTCCCGCAGCAAGCGCGAGGAACTGGCGGCCCGGTTCTTCGAGGCCGTCGGCGACGGAGATATGGACGGCCTGGTCGCGATGCTCGCCGAGGACGCCGTGGTGTACGGCGACAGCGGCGGGACGCCGCCGTCCTGGCCGCGCCCGATCGCCGGGCGCGACCACGTCGGCCGGCTGCTGGTCGCCCTGGCCGAGCAGATCCGCCAGACCGGGGTCGTGATCCGCCCGGCCGAGATCAACGGCCAGCCGGGGGCGCTGTTCCTGGATCCGGCCGGGCGCCTGGTCAACGTGTTCGTCCTCGACATAGCCGACGGGCAGGTGCAGACGGTCCGCTCGGTCATCAACCCGGACAAACTCCGCCACCTCGGGCCGCTCGCCGACGTGGCCGACCTGCGCAGCCGGCTGCGCCCGCCCCGCTGATCACGCCGCGGGACTCGCCGAGCTGGCGTCGGCCCAGTGCCGCTCCAGGTGCGGCACCAGATCGGCGGCCCGCTCCTCGGGGAAGAGCAGCCGGGCGCCGTCGATCGTGACCACGCGGGTCGCGCCGGGGATGGTGTCGGCCAGCCAGTAGGCCCAGGACACGTCGAAGAACACGTCGCCGGTTCCCCAGACCACGAGCGTGGGCACGGTGAGCTCCTTGAGCTGCGGCGTGACCGCGATCAGGTCGGCGGGATCCAGGGCGACCAGCAGCCGCTCGAACTCGCGGGCGCGTTCCATGGTCCCGACGCACGGTTCAAGGTAGGAGCGGATGATCCCCGGGTCTATGCGTTCCAGGTGCTCGTAAGCGTCGCCAAAGGAGAGCTGAGCGGCCGCGCCGATATCGTCGAGCAGCGCGACCGCGGCCGGGGCGAGGTTGCCCGAGGAGGCGAGCTCGACCATCGGCTTGAACGCCTCGGGCGGCAGGTTGTCGCTGACGTCGCAGTTGGTGAGCGTGAGCGTCCGCAGCCGCTCCGGGCGGCGGGCCGCGAGGATCTGGGCGATGGCCCCGCCGGTATCGTTCGCGACCAGGTCGACGCGGTCGAGCCCGAGCGCGTCGCAGAAGTCGTCCAGGGCCGCGGCCAGCGCGGCGATCGACAGGTCCTGCCCGGGGTGCACCGGGCTCTGCCCGTGCAGCGGGAGGTCAACGGCGATGCAGCGGCGCTGGCCGGCCAGCCCGCCGATGACGTTGCGCCACAGGTAGGCGTTGGTGGCGATGCCGTGCACGAACAGCGCCACCGGGCCGGTCCCGATGTCGAGGTAGCTGATATCCCCGTAACGGGTCGCTGCGGTGTGACGGCGGGCGTCGAGTTCCTGGAGTTGCATGGTGTCCTCCCAGACGAAACGCACTAGTCTTACTAGACCGACTGTCGGTTTATAAGAACAAACCGACAGTCGGTCTGTCAAGTCCGATGAGGAGCGCCGCCATGGACCAGCCGAACAAGAACGTCGCCCGCGGGGAGGCGACGCGGGGGCAGCTGATCGCGATCGCCACGCGCATGTTCGCCGCGCGTGGCTACGAGGACACCTCGATCGAGGCGGTGCTGCGCGAGGCGGGGGTCAGCCGGGGCTCGCTCTACCACCACTTCGCGAGCAAGGAGGCCCTGTTCGAGGCGGTGGCCGAGGAGGTCGAGACCAGCGTGGGGGTGCAGACGGTCGCCGCCGCGAGCGGCCTAGACGAGCCGGTGGCCGCGCTGCGCGCGGGGTTCCTGGCCTGGATCCGGCTCGCGGGCGATCCGGTGGTGCAGCGGATCCTGCTGATCGACGCCCCGTCGGTGCTCGGCTGGGAGCGGTGGCGGGCGATGGAGGAACGCCACGCCCTCGGCCTGATCAGGGCGGTGCTGGAGATCATCGCCGAGCAGGGGCGGCTGCGGCCGGATCTGGTCGGCACGCTCGCCCACGTGCTGCTCGCCTCGGTCAACGAGGTCGCGCTGCTCGTGGCGCGGTCCGACGAGCCGGAGGCGGCGATGCGGGCCGGTGCCGACGCCATCGACGAACTGCTGCAGCGCCTGCTCGGGTGATCGCCCGGCGACCTGCCCGCCAGCCGCGATCATGGATTGGGCACGAATACCGGGACGCTGAGGGTGGGGTGGTCTTCCCAGGTGACCGTGACGCGCTGGTTCACGTGCAGCGCGTCCGGGTCGGCGGCTATCTCGGCCAGCATGCGGAAACCCTCGTCCAGGTCGATCAGGCCGACCACGTACGGGATGCGGGCCCGGAAGAACGGCTGGCCGTTCTGCCGGATCACGGTAAAGGTGTACACGCTGCCCTGGCCGGCCGATTCCCGCCACTCCAGGTCACCTCGGGTGCAGCAGGTGCAGTGCCGGCGCGGGTGGAAGACGACCTGCCCGCAAGTCCGGCACACCTGGTAGGTCAGCCGGTGATCGGCGGTCGCGGCCCAGAACGGCTCGGTATCCGGCTCGGGAAAGATCGGCAGCGGGCGCTCCAGCTGGTCGGGCATCGCGGCTTACTCCGTTCCCAGGACGATTGTGGCGGCCGCGTGGCGCGTGCCGAGCAGCCCTCCGTTGCCGTGCGCGACGGCCAGCCGGGCGCCGGGCACCTGGGACGTCGACTCCCCGCGCAGCTGGCGCGTGGCCTCGATGAGCAGGAAGATGCCGCGCATGCCGGGGTGGTTGGACGACAGGCCGCCGCCGTCGGTGTTGAGCGCCGGCCCGCCGGGGCGGTCGAAGGCCAGGCCGCCGCCCGCCGCGAACGGGCCGCCCTCGCCCTTCTTCGCGAAGCCGAGATCCTCCAGGATGGCCAGCACGGTGATCGTGAACGAGTCGTAGATCATCGCGATGTCGATCTCGTCGGGGCGGACGCCCGCATCGCCGAATGCCTCCCGCCCCGACCGCAGCGCGGCCGTGGTGGTGATGTCGGCCCCGCTGGCCGGGTAGCCGACGGCCTCGCCGGTGCCGAGGATCCAGGCCGGCCGGGTGCGCAGGCCGGAGGCCGCGGCGCGGGAGACGATCACGACCGCCCCTCCCCCGTCGGAGACGATGCAGCACTCCAGCAGGTGCAGCGGGTCGGCGATCAGCCGCGAGCCGAGCACGTCGTCGACGGTGATCTCGCGGACGGTCCTGAAGCCGATGTCGGCCAGCCCGGCGACCGCCTGAGGGTTGCGCATGGCGTGCCTGCGGGTGGTGACCGCGATCTCGGCCAGCTGCTCGGGAGTGGTGCCGTACTGCGCCATGTGGCGCCTGGCCACCATCGCGTAATTGCCGATCAGGGTCAGCCCGTACGGGCGTTCCATGTTCGCGGCCGGCTGCGCCTCGGAGCCCGGGCGCGCGCCCGTGCCGATGGCGCGGGAGTCGCTGTGCGCGGTGGACCCGTACGTGAGCAGGGCGACGTTGGCCTTCCCGGCCGCGATGTCCCGGGCCGCGTGCGCGGCCTGGAACTCATAGGAGCTGCCGCCCACGGCGGTCGTGTCCACGACCCGGGGGGTGATGCCGAAGTACTCGGCGATCGTCAGGCCCTGCATCCGGCCGGCCTCGCTGGCGTCGTAGACGGCGTCGACATCCGCCCAGCCGAGCCCGGCGTCTTCCAGGGCCCGTGCCGCGCACTCGGCCTTGATCTGCAGCGCGCTCAGGCCGCCGGCGGTGCGCTTCTCGAACTCGTGGACGCCGGCGATCGCCGCGGCCGGTGCCGCCATCATGCCTCGTCTCTGGGCGCCAGGAACTGCATCCGGCCCCGGTCGATGACCACGGCCCCGTCCTCGGTCGCGGTCTGGAACAGGGCGGTGCCGCCGTCGTCCTCGGCCAGCCAGATGGACACTACCAGCGTGTCACCGGGCAGCACCGGGCGAGTGAACCGGCCGGACATCGAGCCGAACCGGGCCGGATCCGAGCCGCACAGCGTGTGCAGCAACGCCCGGCCGGTCACCCCGTAGGTGCACAGGCCGTGCAGGATCGGGCGGCTGAACCCGCCCCGGGCCGCGAACGCGGGATCCGCGTGCAGCGGGTTCCTGTCGCCGGACAGCCGGTACAGCAGTGCCTGCTCCGGCCTGGTCGGCTGGACCACCCGGTGGTCGGGCGGACGAGTGGGCCGGCGCCAGCCGTTGCTCGGCCCGCGCTCGCCCCCGAACCCGCCTTCGCCCCTGATGAACACGCCGCTGCTCGACGTCACGAGCTTCGTGCCGGTCGCCGCGTCCACGGCCACGCTCTCGCTGGCCACCAGTGCACCGGAGATCTTGTCGTAGATGCCGGTCACGGTGGAGACGACGCTCACGGTGCCCTCGACCGGCAGCGGCTGGTGCAGCTCGAACGCCTGCTCGGCGTGCACCAGCATGGCCCGGTCGAAGCTGCCCAGGCGGCGGCCGGCTCCGCCTGCGCCACCAGGACCGCGAAGGTCGGCAGCACCTGCTGCGGCACGCCCTCGCTGTTCTCGGTGGTGAACTGCAGCTCCTGCAGGGGATCCCCGAGACCGGCCCCGACGCCGACCGCGTAGAGCAGCGCGTCGGCCGACGTCCACGAGCGTTCCTGCGGATCGCCCGGCACGCCGACGAGGCTGTGGTCGAGAGACATCCTGACCTCCGTATCGCGTGGCCTGGGCCGAGGCTTTCCGCCGGTACTAGAATTTGGTTCCAAAAATAGTGTTTGTGAGGCGGCTGCGCCGTGTCAACCTGGCCAAGGGAGTGATGCACGTGGGAGTCCTGGACGGGAAAGTCGCCATCGTGACCGGCGCGAGCCGCGGCATCGGCGCGGCGATCGCGAAACGGTTCGGCGCCGAGGGCGCCGCCGTCGCCGTGGCCGCCCGGACCACGGAGCCGGGCCAGTCGCGGCTGCCCGGCACGATCGGCGACACCGCGGCGTCGGTCAACGAGGCCGGGGGGACGGCGGTGGCGATACCCGCCGACCTGGCCAAGCCCGAGGACCGGCAGCGCCTGGTCGCCGAGACCGTCCGGCTGCTCGGCCCGGTCGACATCCTGGTCAGCAACGCGGCGGTGAGCTACTTCGAGCCGGTCGCCGACTTCAGCCCGCGCCGCTACGCGCTGATGTTCGCGGTGCAGGTCGAGGCGCCGTTCGAGCTGGCCAAGCTGGTGCTGCCCGGGATGCGCGAGCGCGGCCGGGGCTGGATCCTGAACATCTCCTCGATCGCCGCGCGCCACCCGTCGCTGCCGCCCGGCCGGTTTGCCGTCGGCTCCACCGTCTACGGCATGTGCAAGGCCGCCCTGGAACGCTTCTCGACCGGCCTGGCCGCCGAGCTGTACGAGGACAACATCGCGGTCAACGCGCTGGCGCCGAACCTGGTCGTGCCCACGCCGGGGACGATCTTCCACCACCTGACCACCGAGGACGACCCGGACGCCGAGCCGCCCGCGGTGATGGCCGAGGCCGCGCTGACCCTCTGCCAGGCCGAGCCGAAGACCCTGACCGGCAGGCTCGCCTACTCCCAGGACCTGCTGACCGAGCTCGGCGTGGCGATACCGGCCGCCGGCTGAGCTGGCTCCTCACCGCGCGGCGGGCGTCCCCAGGCCGCCACCGTGGCGGCGACCCGGCCGGACGCTGGCCAGGCCAGGTCGGGCGCCGGACCATGGCCCAAGGCCGGATGTTGGCCCATGGGGATTAAGGCCGCCGCCGCGACGGGATAACGCTCGATAATGTTTCCCGTAATCGCGGTCGGCGGCGCGCTGGTCGCCTCGGCGACCGACGGCATCACGGCCGTCATCGACGAGCGCACGACCAAGCAGGTGCCGACGCATCGCAGCGCGCTGGCCGTGGGGCTCATCTTCGCCCTGCTGCACCGGCCGGTGTGGCTGCTCGCGATCGCCCTGAACATAGTCGGGGTGGTCTTCCAGATCATCGCGCTGCACTTCGGCGCGCTGGCGCTGGTCCAGCCGATCCTGGTCTGTGACCTGATCTTCGCGGTGTTCATGAGCGCCGCCTTCCGGCACCACAGGCCGGACCGGGTGATGCTGATCGGGGTGGCCTGCTGCGCCGGCGGTCTTGGCTGGTTCCTCGCGGTCGCCCGGCCGCACGGCGGCCGCTCGACCATTCCGGCGGCCGACGCGATCCCGCTGCTCGTGGCGGTGGCCGCGGCGCTGGCGGCGTGCCTCATCACCGCCCGGTTCGGCCACCGCCTGATGCGGCCGATCATGCTGGCCCTGGCCTGCGGGATCTGTTACGGCGTCACGGCGTTCCTGTTCAAGCTGCTGACTGGCGGCGGCCACGGCGGCTTCATCGGGCTGCTGGAGCGGTGGCCGCTGTGGGCGGTCATCGTCGTGGGCCCGCTCGGCTTCCTGCTCAACCAGAGCGCCTACCAGGCCGGCGTGCTCGTGTCGCCCGTGCTCTCCGTGATCACGGCCGCCGACCCGATCGTCTCGGTCTTGCTCGCGCACCTGGTGCTGCACGAGTCTCTGGCGGGCGGGGCGGTGAACATCACGATGGAGGTGGTGGCCTTCGCCGTGATGATCGTGGGAATTGTCACGCTGGCTCACCGCGCGCCCCAGGTCGCCACGCAGCAAGGGGCCGCCCTGCCGCACCCGGTGCAGGCCGGGCACTAAGCGTCGGTCACCGCCGACACCACGCTCGATGCGGAACTCGTTGCTTTCCGGGTCGGCCAGCGTCACCCAGCGGAGCCGGGGATTCCCAGGCGGGCCGGTGGCGGCGATGAGTAACCGCAACTCCCATCGTCTACCTGCTATATGAGTTAACGTGCGGCCGGAGGAGGCCGCCGGGACAAGGGAGTCTGCGGGATGACGCGGTACTTGATCTCGTTCGGTGCTCACGCGATGGACCACATCCCCGACGAGGACATGCCCGCCGTGGCCAAGGCCGCGCACGCAGCGGTCCAGGAGGCCGTGAACGCTGGCGTGTTTGTGTGCGCCGGCGGACTGGAAGACCAGCGGGCGAGCATCGTGGCCACCGACGGGACGGTCACCGACGGCCCGTACCCGGAGGCCATCGGCGGGCTCACGGTCGTCGAGGTCCCCTCACGCGAGGAGGCGCTGAAGTGGGCAGCCAAGATCGCCGTCGCCTGCCGCTGTGCGCAAGAGGTCCAGGAGTTCGGGCCCGACCCCGAACTCGACGAGATGCTCCGCCAGGCAGAGAGGTGACGGTGACGTCAACCGGCCCCGCGATCGGCAGGATCGGGGCATGACCTCCGAACCGCACCGGCGGGCGATCGGCTCACTGCGGGCCGTGGCGCTGGACGCCCCGGACATCGACCTCCTGGCCAGGTTCTACGAGCAGCTCGCCGGCTGGCGACGCGTCCCCGACGACGACGACGAGTGGATCACGATCGACTCCGGTGACGGCTGGCGGATCGGCCTGCAACGGGCCACCGACCACGTGCCGCCCCACTGGCCGGACCAGGACCGTCCGCAGCAGGCCCATCTCGACTTCCGGGTACCGGACATCGATGCAGCGGCGGAACGCGCGCAGCAGCTCGGCGCCAGCCTGCTGCGCCAGGGCGATCGGTGGCACACACTGGCCGACCCGGCCGGCCACCCGTTCGACCTGTGCGTCAACCCGGACGATCCGCGGACCACTCTGATGGACGTCATGCTCGACTGCCCCGACGCGAAGGGGCTGAGCCACTTCTACGCGGAATTGCTCGGCAAGCCGGTGACGTACGAGGCGGACGGGGTGGCCATGATCGGCGAGGACGGCGCGCAGCCGGTGATGTTCCAGCAGGTGGAGCACTACACCGCGCCGCGCTGGCCGGATCCGGCGTACCCGCAGCAGATCCACCTCGACGTGACCGTCCAGGACGTCGACGCGGCGGAACGGGCCGCCCTCGACATCGGCGCCACCCGACTGGACGGCGCCGGCCCGAACTGGCGCGTCTACGCCGATCCGGCCGGCCAGCCATTCTGTCTGGTGTGGACGGTCTAAGCATCAGCCACCGCCGATACCGCGCTCGATGCAGAACTCGTTGCCTTCCGGGTCGGCCAGCGTCACCCAGCCGGTGCGGTCCGGCCGCCGGTGGTCGGCGACGATCGTCCCGCCGAGGGCCAGCACCCGCTGCACCTCCGCGTCCCTGGCATCGGCGGTGACGTCGGTCGGGGCGCCGGGCGGGGCGGCTGGCGGGGCCAGGTCCAGGTGCACCCGGTTCTTGACCTGCTTGCCCTCTGGCACCTTGATGAACAGCAGGGCGGCGGATCCGTCGGGCGCGATCAACAGGCCTTCCGGGTCCTCGGGCAGGTTGGGGTTCTCCGGCTCCTCGCGGTAGCCGGTGAGCTGTGACCAGAACCCGGCCTGCAGGTACGGGTCCGCGCAGTCGAACGTGATGGTCCTGATCCGAAGGGTCATGAGGCAGGCTGCCACGGGCCGGGCCGGCGCCGCCAGGGGTTTTACAGGCCGATCCGCTGGGCCAGGTGCTCGCGGTGGTAGCTGGCGTCACCGAGGAAGAGCTCGCTGGACTTGGCCCGCTTGAAGTAGAGGTGGGCGTCGTGTTCCCAGGTGAAGCCGATGCCGCCGTGGATCTGGATGTTCTCGGCGGCCACGCGGAAGTACACGTCCGAGGCGTAGGCCTTGGCCAGCGCGGCGACCACGGGGACCTCGGCGGAGTCCTCGGCCACCGCGGCCGCGGCGTAGCCGACCGCCGAGCGCAGCGACTCGACCTCGAGCAGCAGGTCGGCGCAGCGGTGCTTGATGGCCTGGAAGCTGCCGATCGGGCGGCCGAACTGGTACCTGGTCTTCGCGTACCCGACGGCCATGTCCAGCGCCCGCTGCGCGCCGCCGAGTTGCTCGGCGGCCAGCGCGATCGCCGCGACGTCAAGGGTCCTGGCCAGCACGGGGGCGGCCTCTCCCGGGGCGCCGATGAGCCGCACGGCCGACACCGAGTCGAACTCGAGCCGGGCCAGCTTCCTGGTCTGGTCCAGCGTGGGCAGCACCCGGCGGTCAAGGCCGGCGGTGCCCGACTCCACGGCGAACAGCGAGAGCCCGGAGCCGGTCTGGGCCACCAGCAGGATCAGGTCGGCGATGTGCCCGTCCAGGACGAAGCTCTTGTGCCCGTCGAGCACCCAGCCGCCGTCCGTGCCGGGGCGGGCCGCGAGCCGGATCGCCGCCGGATCCCACGAGCCGTCGTCCTCGGTGAAGGCCAGCGTGGCCACGGTCTGGCCGGAGGCGATACCCGGCAGCAGCTGGCGCCGCGCCACCTCGTCCGGGCTGGACAGCAGCGCCGTGGCCGCGAGCACCGCGCTGGCCAGGTACGGCCCGCCGTATAGCGCGGCGCCCAGTTCCTCGAGGACGATGGCCTGCTCGGCGAAGGAGAACCCGGCGCCGCCGCAGGACTCGGGGATCGCGATCCCCGGCAGGCCGAGCTGGGTTCCGGCCTGCTCCCAGACCTGCCGGTCTACCCCGTCCGGGGTCTCCATCAGCTCGCGGACCCGGGGCATGGGCGCCCGGTCGGCCAGGAACCGCCGCACGGAATCGCGGAGCTCGCGCTGCTCAGCACTGACGGCCAGCCTCATGGTCCCGGCTCCGATCTGTCGGCGGGCCCCGTGACGACGAGCACGTCGAGCGCTTCGACCCGGTCGCCGTCGGCCCACAGTGGGTTGACTTCAAGCGCCTGCAGCGAGCCGTTCAGCTCCGCGGCCGTGTCCCCGAGCAGGCAGATCACCTCGGCCAGCGCGTCCAGGTTGACCGGCCGGCTCCCGCGCTCGCCGAGCAGCAGCGGACTGCCGCGCAGCTCGGCCAGCATCCGCTTCACCTCGGCCGGGTCCACCGGCAGCATCCGCAGGCTGGTGTCCTTGAGCACCTCCACCCAGACACCGCCCAGACCCACCGCGAGCACCGGGCCGAAGGTGGGGTCCACGGTCACCCCGGCGATGAGCTCCACGCCCCCGGTGCGCATGGGGCTGACCAGGACGCCGTCGATCCGGGCGCCGGGAACCGCGTCGCCGGCCGCGCGGACCCGCGCGTACGCGGCGCGCACCTCCGCCTCGGTGCGCGGCCCCACCGCGACCCCGCCGATGTCGGACTTGTGGGCGATCTGCGCCGAGCAGATCTTCAGCACCACGGGCCGCCCCAGCCGCCCGGCCGCGGCCACCGCGGCGTCGGCCGAGTTCACCAGCTCGCCGGGCACGACGGGGATGCCGGAGCCGGACAGCAGGTCACGCGCGGCCGCCTCCGACCAGGGCTCGCCCGGGGCCGGAGCCGCCGCGCCACGGGCCACCACACCACGGGCCGCCGCGCCCCGGGCGGTCACACCACGGCCGTCCGCGCCACCGGCCGCCGCACCAGGGATCGCCGCGGCGGCCGGGCCGCCGCGGTTCTCCAGCCAGCGCAGCGCGTGCCCGAGCGCGGTCATGCCGAGGTCGATCCCGGCGAGCATGTGGATGCCGCCCTTGCTCAGCAGTTCCCGCCCGTACCCGCTCAGGTTCACGCAGGTGTGGCCGACCGCGACGACCGGCACCGGGGCGGACGCGATGCGCTCGCCGAGCCACCGGACGCGCTCATCGAGCATCGCGGCCAGCGCCTCGTCGTCCGGCCGGGCATCGGGCAGGGTCAGCCCGGTGAACAGGACGAAGTCCAGGCCCGGATCGGCCACCGCGGCGGCCAGGACGTGGTCGACCGGGGTGAGCGCCGAGGTCCGCCGGTTGGCCAGGAAATAGCCGGTGACGTCGATCGGGTTGCGCACCGCGGCGAACGGCGGGACGAGGGGCGTGATCGCGGCCACCGTCTGCGGCGCGAACTCCGGAATCTCAATCGCCTCCGACGCGGCGCGGTCGGCGATGATGTCGCAGGCTCCCCCGGACGTGCTGACCACGCCCATGCGCCGGCCCCGGGGCCACCGGCCGTAGCCGAGCAGCGCGCCCGTACACAGCAGCTCCTCGATGCTGTTCACGCGGATCACGTTGAGCTGGCGCAGCACCGCGCCGACCACGGCGTCGTCGCCGGCCACCGCGCCGGTGTGCGCCAGCGCGGCCTGCCGGCCAGCCTGGCTCGCTCCCACCTTGAGCACTACGACCGGCTTGCCCGCGCGGTCCGCCCGCCCGGCCGCCTGGGCGAACCTGACCGGGTCGCTGATCTGCTCGAGGAACAGGCAGATCACCCGGGTCGCGTCATCGTCGATGAGGTAATCGAGCACGTCCGTGGCGGCGATCATCGCCTCGTTGCCCATGGTGGCGAGCGTGCTCACGCCGATCGCGTGGGCGTGGGCGAACGCGAGAACCACGCCGGCCAGTGCGCCGCTCTGCAGCGCGATGCCCACCGGTCCGGCCAGCAACGACGGCGGGGCGGTCAGCGCGAACGGGGCCGCCGGGGCGTGAGCGTTCAGGAAACCAAGGCAGTTTGGGCCCAGTAGCGTAATCCGGTGCGCAGCCGCGCGGGCGATCATCCGGTCTTCGAGCGCGCGTCCCTGGTCGCCAAGCTCCCGGTAGCCCGCGGCGAGCACGATCGCGTTGCGCACGCCCGCGGCGGCCGCGTCGTCAAGGACGCTCTCCACCGCGCCCGCCGGCACCATGATGAACGCCAGGTCGGCCGGCTCGGCCAGGTCCCTGAGGCTGGGCACCGCGGGCTCGCCGAAAACCGTCCGGTGCACCGGATGCACCGGGATCAGCCGGCCGCCGAACCCGGCCGCCCGGTTGGCCGCGACCACGAAGCGGGTCCATCCCGAGGTGTCCGACGCGCCGACCACGGCGATGCTGCGGGGCGCGAAGAACTCCCTGAGCCGGTCCGGGGTGACCAGCGGGCGGACGGCCTTCGCGTCGGTCGGCATTCCAGATCAGCCCGCGACCCTGGGCTCCTTCGGCAGCCCGAGCCCGCGTTCGCCGATGATGTTGCGCTGGATCTCGCTGGTCCCCGAGTAGATGGTCCCGGCCCGGCTGGACAGGAACACGTTCTGCCAGTCGGTGGTCGGGTAGCCGGCGCCCTCCGGGCGCAGCAGCGCGTCGGCGCCCACGATCGCGATCGCGATCTCGCCGAGCCGCTTGTGATACTCGCTCCACTGCAGCTTCGCGACCGACGCCTCCGGGCCCGGGGGACGGCCCTCGGCCACCTCGGCCAGCGTCCGCAGCCCGCTGAACCGCATGAGCTGCACGCCGGTGTAGGCGTGGGCCAGCTGCTGGCGCACGAGCGGGTCGGCGGTCTTGCCGTGCTTGCGGGCGGTGTCGACCAGCTCCCAGAACTCTCGCTCGAATCCCAGGTGCTGGACGGTGACCCGGCCGCCGCGCTCGTGACCGAGCGTGGTCATCGCCACCCGCCAGCCGTTGTTGAGACCGCCGATCACGTTGACCAGGGGCGCCCGGCAGCCGTCCAGGAAGTCCTCGCAGAACTCCGACGCCCCGGACATCTGCCGGATCGGCCGGTAGGTCACCCCGGGGCCGGTGAACGGGATCAGCACGTAGGACAGCCCGGCGTGCTTCTCCGCGTCCGGGTCGGTGCGGCACAGCAGGAACATCATCGTCGCCCGGGACGCCCCCGAGGTCCAGACCTTCTGCCCGGTGACCACGATCTCGTCGCCGTCGACGATCCCGCGGGTCTGCACCGCGGCGAGGTCGGAGCCATGGCCGGGCTCGGAGAAGCCCTGGCAGTACACATCGGCGCCGGAGATGATCCGGGGCAGGAAGCGGGCGCGCTGCTCCGGCGTCCCGTGCACGATCACCGACGGGCCGACCAGGGCCTCGCCCATGCCGCGGAGCACCCGCGGCAGGCCGGCCCGGTGGAACTCCTCGTTCAGCACCGCGATCCGGACCGCGTCCAGGCCCTGCCCGCCGTACTCCTCCGGCCACTGCGGGCAGATCAGCCGCGCCGCGGCCAGCTTGCGCTCCCACTCCGCGTGGGCCGGGTGGTCCATGGCCGCGGCCAGTTCTTCGCGCCGGTAGCCACCCGCGGTGACGGCCATGTTCCAGTCGGCCAGCTCGGCCAGGCCATCCGGCGCCTCCACCGCGATCCAGTCCCGCAGTTCGGCGCGGAACCGCGCGACCTCCGGGCCGAGGTCAAGATCCATCGCGGGCCTCCCCGGGGCTGCTAATCCTAGAACAGGATTCCAGGTTCGATGACATATCGTCCGCCCGGCCCATGTCAAGGGCCAGTCGCCAGGCCGCCCTCAACGCTACGTTCGGTGCCGGGTCTGGCCCGCCAGGCCGCCGGGCTTCCACGGACCTCCGGCCATCAGCCGCCGGGCGTACTCGATCACCGCGTCAATGACCTTGTCGGCCTGGCGGCGGTTCGCCGACGTGGCCACCTCGCGGGCGCCCTCGCCGATCAGCGAGGTGAGAACGGATGCGTAGAGCCGGTCAAGCGCGGTGTCGGGCAGGTGCAGCAGGGCGTCGTTCTGGCCGACCCATTCGTGGCCGCGCTGCCGTTGCATGACCTCGAAGCCGGGTGGCCCGTCCCCGGACAAGAACAGCAGCGCCAGGTCGCGGCGCTGCCAGCTGCCCTGCAGGAAGGCACGGGCGCCCGCGGCGAACAGCTCACCCGGGTCCGTGACGCCCGCCTGCCTGGCCTCGGCGACCGCCTCGCTCGCGGCCTGCTCGTGGGCCTGCTGGTGCTCCTGCCAGAGCGCCAGGAACAGCTCGCTCTTGCCGCCGAAGTGGTGGTACAGGCTGCCGACGCTGGAGCCGGCCTGCTCGACGACCTCGGCGATGCTGGCGTCGGAGAAGCCGCGGGAGGCGAAGACCTCCCGGGCCGCGTCGAGGAGCGCGCGCTGGGTGTGCGCGGTGCGCCCCCACTGCCATCCCCCGCTGACCGACCTGGACGAGCTGACCGAGCTGACCGACCGGACCGACCCGGTTCGCGGGTGTTTCTCCATGGCTCACCGATCCCGTTGCGCCCTCCGGGCTTCAGGTTCCATGGTGCCATCCGTCCCGGCGCCCGCCCTTGACAGCCCGGCTGGCCCGGCCAGAAGCTTAATTCCAGAAGGAAATTCTAGTAATTGGACGACCGGGCGAGAGGCTGGTGACGCGCCATGGGCCGACTCGATGGCCGGGTCGCGATCGTGACCGGCGCGGGGCGCGGGATCGGCCGGTCGGTCGCGCTCCTGCTCGCCGGGCAGGGAGCCTCGGTGGTCGTCAACGACCTCGGCGCCGCCCTGGACGGGTCGGGCCGCGACGGCAGCCCCGCACAGCAGGTCGTCGCCGAGATCGGCGAGGCGGGCGGCAAGGCGATCGCGAACGCGGCCGACGTGTCCGACCATGGCGCGGCCGAGGCCCTGATCCGGACGTCGGTCGAGCAGTTCGGCCGCCTCGACGTGCTGGTCAACGTGGCCGGGATCCTGCGGGACCGGATGGTCTTCTCCATGTCCGAGCCGGAGTGGGATGACGTGATCCGGGTCCACCTCAAGGGCACGTTCAACACCACGAAGTTCGCCGCGGCGCACTGGCGGTCGCTGCGTGAGGAGTCCGCGCAGAACCGCATCATCAACTTCACGTCGGTGTCCGGGCTGCACGGCGCGCCTGGGCAGCCGAACTACGCCGCCGCCAAGATGGGCATCGTCGGCCTCACCTACTCCTGCGCGAACGCGCTGGTCAAGTACGGCGTGACCGCCAACGTCGTGTCGCCGGGCGCGGCCACCCGGATGACCGAGTCGGTGCCCGCCGAGCGCCGCCGGTCCGTGACCGCCGCGGACGCCGAGCGCTCGCCCGACAACGTCGCGCCGATCGTCGCGTACCTGGCCAGCGAGCAGTCCGGCTGGATCAACGGGCAGATCGTGAGCGCCCGGGGCTACGAGGTCGCGCTGTACAACAGCCCGGAGCCGGTGGTCAGGCTCATCGGGACCGGGCCGTGGGATGTCGACGCGCTGGCCGACCAGGTGGAGCGCTCCTTCGGTCCCGTGCTAGGCCGGCCCGTAATCCCGCCACACTAACCTACTCACCAGTAGACCTTGGCCCGCATTGGCCCTAGCATGCCTGGAATGTAGCGGTAGCACATGCTTGGTCCGCCTGCCGGGCCTGGAGGGGCCGATGCGGAGAGTCAGCGGGTTCGTCCTCACGCTTCTCGGCGCCTTCCTGTTCGTGATGGCGGTGCTGCTGCGGTTCTGGGTCGCGCCCTCGGTGATCGAGTTCCCGCTGAACGAGTACCAGATCACCCAGCTGACGGGAACCGGTTCGTACTTCAGCCAGGCCAAAGCCGAGGAACTGATCGGCGTCTCCGTAGCCGTCACGGAAACAACCCAGGGCGCCTCGGCCGGAAGCGACCGCACCGCGGTCTGGAACGAATTCAGCAGCGTCCAGGACACCAGCAACCACGCGCCCATTTCCTACTCCGCGTTCCGGGAGGCTTTCGACCGGAGAACCGGCGAGATCGTCCGCTGCTGCGGCGAGTACGTGACGGGCGGCACAACCGGAAAGCCCGACTACTCCGTGCGCATGACCGGGATCGGGCTCGTCTGGCCGTTCGGGGCGCAGCCGAAGACCTACCTGGTCTTCGACACCGACGCGGGCAGGCCGGAGGCGGCCCGGTATGCGGGCGTCGCGCGGGTCGGCGGGATCCTGGTCTACCGCTATGTGGAGAAGGTGCCGCCGACCAGGCTGGGCGCCGAGCAGGTGGCCGGCTCGGTGGCCGGCTTGCCGACGCTCTCCCAGGTCACGCTGGGCGAGTACTACAGCGCGACCAACACCTACCTGGTGGACCCGGAGACCGGGATACCGCTGGACATCACGCAGGACCAGGAGGTGACCCTGGCCGATTCCGGCGGAGTCACCCGCCTGGTGCGCAGCGACCTCTCACTCGCCGAGACGGCGTCAAGCATCCGGAGCGCCATCAGCACGGACGACAAATACCGCAACGAGATCGCGCTCGGCGAGGGCACCCTTCCGTTGGTCGGCCTGACCATCGGCCTGCTGTCCCTGGCGGTCGGCATTGTCCTGGTGCAACTGGGCGGCGAGGCGCCAGAGTCGGAATTCGACTGGGTGTGGCGCCGCCAGCTCAGCCACTACCCATCGACCGGGCGTCGCGTGCTTTACCTGGCGATCACCGTGCTGGCCACGATCACGTTGTACTACGAGCTGTACGTCGGCGGGTCAGTGTCCACGCTGCTGCTGGTCAGCGTGCACATGAGCTTCGCCTTCTTCGTGGTTATCCTGGCCGTCGGAAACCTGATCGGAGCGTTCGGCTCGCTGTACGCCGGGATCGCCGACCGGCTTGGCCGGGCCAACCTGGTCGTCTTCGGGCTGCTCATCAGCGGGATCCTGGTCGCCTACGTGCTGCCCACGGCGACCAGCAAGTGGGTCTTCAGCGCCGAGTTCTTCGTGCTCAACGTGATCGAGGGCATCGCGCTGGTGGCCACCCCGGCGCTCATCCGCGACTTCTCGCCCCAGGTCGGCCGGGCCACGGCGATGGGGTTCTGGACCGCCGGGCCGGTGATCGGCAGCCTGATCGTCACGGCCGTGGCCACCAACACGATCCCGGCCTTCGTCCCCGACGCGCGGTTCTGGACCCACGAATACCGCATCTGCGGCATCGTCGGCCTGGTCGTATTCCTGATCACCTTGACCGGGCTGCGGGAACTGTCTCCGCAGCTGCGCGACCAGCTCATGGTGACCATGCACGACCGGGTGCTGATCGAGGCGCGGGCCCAGGGGCTCGACGTCTCCTCGATGCTGCACCACCCGTTCCGGCAGCTGCTCAAGCCCGACGTGGTGGTCTCGGCCATCGCGGTGTCGGCCATGCTGCTCATCTACTACACATCGGTGGGGTTCGGGCTGATCTACCTGTCCGCCGTGTTCGGCTTCTCTGTGAAGAACGCCAACGGCCTCCTCAACTGGAACTGGGGGTTCAACGTCATCGGGGTGATCCTGATCGGCATGATCTCCGACCTGGTCCGGGTGCGGAAGCCGTTCATGGTGATCGGCGGGGTCGGCACGGCGGTGATGATCCTGGTCTACCTGGAGCAGGCCGGCCATCATCCCGGCTACTACACGCTCGCGGTGATCCTGGCCCTGCTGTCGTTGTTCCTGGGCATCGCCTACCCGCCCTGGATGGCCAGTTTCACCGAGACCGTCGAGGCCAGGAACCCGGCGCTGATCGCCACCGGGCTGGCCATCTGGGGCTGGATCCTCCGGGTGGTGATCTTCGTGGCCTTCCTGATCGTCCCGCACGTCATCACCTCGGTCACCCCGCTGGTCGACTACGGGGCGACCGTGCAGGCCTACGCGACCACCTACAAGAGCGATATCGCGTTCGCCCGGAGCCACCCCGCGGTCGTCGCGACCGCCGTCAAGTACCAGGTCCAGCTGGCCAACGCGGCGACGTTCGCGCCCGAGCTGGCGGTCATCCAGGCCAATCAGGCGCTGTTCGCCAGGCTGATCGCCTACCCCGACCCGGCCGCGATCCCGCCTGCCCTGGTCAACCGGGCCATCGCCGCCGCCGGGGGCGGTGCGAAGGGCCTGGCCGTCCTCACCACCATCGACGGCAACAGGTCGGCCATCGAGGGCGTGATTTCCGTGGCTCCGGTGCTGCAGACCCTGAAGCCGTACTCGGCCCAGCTGACCGCCCTGTCCCGCGTCCCGCCGCAGGTGTTCCCGTACCTGAGGGCCCACGGCGCCGCGGTGCAGCAGGCCGCTGCCGAGGCACCGGGCCAGTGGAAGGACTGGTACTGGGTGTGTTTCGCCGGCGCGGTGTTCTTCCTGCTGTGCATCCCGCTGCTGCGGGGCCGCTGGAGTCCGGCTCAGGCCCGCCGTGACGACGAGGAGCACGAAGCCGCGACGCAGGCCGAGCTGGCCAAGCTCAGCGCGACGCTCACGCCTGAGGCTCACGCCTGACGCTCAGCCCCGAGTCCAGCTGCCCAGCTCAAACGCCGGACCCGCCCGTTGCGGGACGGCGGATCTTGGCCGCGAACAGGTCACGGATGCTGACGATCCCGCAGACCTTACGGCCGTCAAGTACCGGCAGGTGACGGAAGCCATTCAGCAGCATGATCTGGGCGGCTTCCTCGGCGGGCATATCCAGGCTTGCGGCTTGCGGGTCCGGGGACATCCAAGCCGAGACCAGCGAGACCGAGAGGTCCTCGCCCGAGGCCGCCGCGCGGAGCACGTCCCGCTCGGTGAGGATGCCCGCCAGGAACGAACCCTGCAGGACGATCACCGATCCGACCCGGGCGCGCACCATGCCCGCCGCTGCCTCGGTCACCGTGGTGTCCGGGCTGGCGGTCACCACGCTGGTGTTCATCAGGTCCCTGAGCTTCGCCATGGCGTCGTCTCCGCCTGTCGATGTCAGCCGCTGTCCCCGACTTCGTCAAGTTCGTCAAGCTCGTGGTCCAGGTGAGGGCTGGCCGGCCCGGACAGCTCCTCGGAGAGCTGGCGCCACAGCGATCCGGCCCAGGCCGACACGTCGGGCCACCGCTTCCAGAACACCTGCAACGTGGTCGCGTCGAACCGCGCATGCGCCTGCTCCGGAGTGAGGTAGCGCGTGACCTCGTCGAGGTCATGTATCAAGTCGAGCAACCGATCGCCGACATCGTCCATAAGATCACCTCCAAGCGAGTCTAGGCCCCGCAACGCGCCCGCGCGAAGACCCAGCGAGTACGCGGCGGCACCCAGACCGGCCCCGGCCCGCTCCCTGACCGGCTCCCTGATCCGGCTCGCGACCCCGGCCCCCGGCCCGCTCCCTGACCGGCTCCCTGACCCGGCTCGCGACCCCGGCCCCCGGCCCGCTCCCTGACCGGCTCGCTGACCCGGCTCGCGACCCCGGCCCCCGGCCCTGGCTCCCTGACCCGGCCCCTGGGCCTAGAGTTGTGCTTCATGGCGGGACGGCCGTTGCGGGAGATCGTCGATGAGGGCTGGGCGGATGCCTTGGAACCCGTCGCCGGCCGCATCGAGGCCATGGGCGACTTCCTGCGGGCGGAGGTCGCGGCCGGCCGCCGTTACCTGCCCGCGGGCGATCTGGTGCTGCGAGCGTTCCAGCAGCCGTTCGCCGACGTTCGGGTGCTGATCGTGGGACAGGATCCGTATCCGACCCCGGGACACCCGGTCGGGCTGAGCTTCTCGGTGGCACCCGAGGTCCGGCGGCTTCCCGCGAGCCTGGTCAACATCTTCCGCGAATATCGCGAGGACCTTGGCTACCCGGCTCCGGCCACCGGTGACCTCAGCCCGTGGAGCGAGCGCGGCGTGATGCTGCTCAACAGGGTCCTGACCGTGCAGCCCGGCCGGCCGGGCTCCCATCGCGGCCAGGGCTGGGAAGAAGTCACCGAGCAGGCCATCCGGGCGCTGGCCGCCCGCGATACCCCGCTCGTCGCGATCTTGTGGGGCCGGGACGCCAGGAACCTGGTGCCGCTGCTGGCCGGGGTGCCGTGTATCGAGTCGGCTCACCCGAGCCCGAACTCGGCCGACCGGGGCTTCTTCGGCTCCCGGCCGTTCAGCCGCGCCAACCAGCTGCTCTCGGACCAGGGCGCAGAGCCCGTCGACTGGAAGCTGCCTTGACGCGCTCAGGTTGCGGCGATAAATGCCGCACTGCGGCACGTCTTCAGCCATTACCGATGCCTCGCGTGGTAAATTCCCAGGCTTGTTTGTTTCTCTGGCGTCAGGAGCTACCCACCTGGGGCCGCGCTTTATGCGGCCGGGAGCCCGTACAAGGAGGAGTCATGGCGATCGGCCGCGGCCAGGCACCCAGCGGCCACGGACCGGACGACCTGATCAACCTGAGCTGCCAGGTCTCCGCGGACGGGCTCGCCACGGTGACCGTACGCGGTGACCTGGACCTGGCCACGGCCGACCGGACGGTCCGTTACGTCGCCGACGTCATCGACCGTCACGACGGCCCGGTCAGCGCGGACCTCAGCGGGCTGGCTTTCTGTGACGCATGCGGCCTCGGCGCGCTGATCCGGATCACCGCACGCGCCGACGCCGCTGGCCGGCGGCTCGAACTGATCAATCCGTCCCCGGCCGTCACCAGGATCATGCGGCTGACCGGCGTCGATGACCGGCTGCTCACGCCGGCCCTGGCCGGGGCCGGGGTAGCCCTCCGCCAGGCGCGGTTAGCCTGGACGCATGACTTACCAGATTCCCGTGGTCGACCTTGAGACCGCGCTCAGCCCCCGCCCGCCCGCCGGGCTGCTAGACACGATCCGGGCCGCCGCCGAGCAGTTCGGGGTCGTACAGGTCACGAACCACGGAGTCGACCCCGGCCTGATCGACGAGTTCGGCCGGCGGACCGGGCGGCTGCTGGCCCTGCCCAGGGCGGAGAAGGCCAAGCTGGCCAGCCCCACCGGTCACCCGTACCGCGGCTGGCGGCAATGGCCAGACGACTTCGGCCGGCTGGAGCTCGAGCGGTACAACGTGGCCCAGTTCGATACCCCCGAGGACGCGAGCGCCGCAGGCGTCCCACGTGAGTACCTGGGCCTGTATGCCCACCCGAACGTGTGGCCGGCCGATGACCCGCGACTGCGCGCGGTGACGTTCGACTACATCGCCGCTTCGCGGCGGCTGGCGGAGCGGATGCTGAAGCTCTACGCCCGGGCCATGGGCGTGCCCGCGAGCACGTTCCCTCTCGGGTCTCCGCCGCACCTGAGGCTGACCGTCAACGACTACCCGACCTGGT
The DNA here is from genome assembly GCA_963729365.1 of uncultured Actinomycetota bacterium. Lineage (GTDB taxonomy): Bacteria > Actinomycetota > Actinomycetes > Streptosporangiales > Streptosporangiaceae > JASHPR01. Next base: position 441,942 of record CAVSNQ010000018.1, on the reverse strand, counting down.
CCTACCCGGAAGCGTCCGACGCGGACAAGCTGCTGCTGCTCGAGCACGCCGACGATTCGGCGCTGACCGTGCTCAGCCAGGCGGGCGACTACGAGGGGCTGCAGGTCCAGATGCCGGACGATAGCTGGCTGCCGGTTCCGATCGTCCCGGGCGCGCTGCAGGTCTTCTCGGGAACGCTGCTCACCCGCTGGACCAACGGGCGGCTGCGGCCGGGACGGCACCGGGTGGTCGCCGGCGGGACCGTCACCAGGCGGTCGACGGCCGTCTTCTGCTACCCGAGCCTGGACACGGTGGTCCAGCCGGTCGCTTTCGCCGGGCCCGAGGGGACTGACGACGCCGGAGTTCTCGTCTGGGACCACGTCAAGCGACGGGTGGAGGACTACCTGGAGGAATTCGGCCGGCCGGAACAGGTGGCGGCGTGGCGGGAGGGCAGCGCCTACATCGCCCCCCTGGCCGAGACGTCGGCCGGACGCTAACCGGAAGCCGCGCGGTACTCGCCGCTGATCGTGTTCCAGAGCCGCCGGTTGGCGCCGACGCTAGCCATAGGTCGCCGGGATCTCCGCGGAGTCGGTCACGCGGAGCTTGCGCCGGGCGCGCTCGTAGAACGTCATCCGGCCCAGGCGGATGACCCGCGCGGCGCCCGGGCGCGGCCGCAGGTTGATGCAATCGCCACCGACGAGGTGGCCGGCCACCTGCCCGTCCACCTCGACGGCCAGCTGGCCGCTTTCAGCCAGGATGTCCAGCGCCAGGGTGTCGTTCACGGACAGCACCAGACCGCGGTTGTAGGCGGAGTGGGGCGCGACCGGAGTGACCATCAGGGCCTCGATCATGGGGTTCATGATCGGGCCGCCGGCCGAGAAGCTGTACGCGGTGGATCCGGTCGGAGTGGCCACCACGACCGCGTCGGCCGCGTATCGGACGAACGACTGTTCGTTGATGCGGATGGCCACGTCGGCGCTGCCGTTGCCGGGCACGCGGACCACCACGATGTCGTTGAACGCGGTCACGGACTGGCCGCCGAGGACCGTGTCGACGGCCAGCCGCGGCTCGATCGTGTAGTCGTGGGAATCAACCGCCGACAGTGCGTCGGGCAGATCGGGCACATCGATTTCGGCCAGGAACCCTAGTTTGCCGAGGTTCACTCCGAGCACCGACGCGTTCTGCCGATCGGCTAGCCGCATGGCGCGGAGCATCGTGCCATCTCCGCCGAGGCTCACGATGAGCTCCGAGCGCCGCCCCAGTTCCTCGGGGGTGACGCCGATCGCGGCGCAGCGTAGCCTCTGGACCTCCGAGTTGATGCCGAAGACTTTGATAGATCTTCGCGTGGCCCAGTCCAGGACGGCGCCCACCGCCTCAGCGGAATCACGCTCTGGATGCAGGACCAGGCCGACGCTGTGCATCTCAGCCGACCTCGGCGAGGCGGGAATTGTTCATGCGGCGATGGTCCCAAATCGGGGGCGCCCCGCGCCAGTCGCGGGTCGCCGGCGCGCGGTCGATCGTCATGGTGATCTCACCCTAATCGAGCGTGCGCCTCAGGTGAGCGGAGCTCCGGCCAGGGCGGCGATGATGCCAAGCGCACCGGCACCGACAATGGCCGCGACCACGCTACGGCGCAGCCCCACCAGCCAAGCCGCGGCCACGGCCAGCACGGCAACCTGCCACAGGTGGGACAGGGCCAGCGCGAGCGGGATCGTGGCGCCGGCTATGGCCCCGATGGCAGCGGGCCCGGCACCGGTCAGGAAGGCCTGGATGCTGGCGTTGCGGCGAAGCTGATCGAACCGGGGGCCACCGACCAGAACGAACGCAAACGAGGGCGTAAACGCCACGAACGAGGCGAGCAGCCCGCCACCCACCCCGGCGGCCGCATAGCCGACCACGGCCACGGTCTGTACCACCGGACCCGGAGTGACCTGCCCGAGCGCCACCGCGCTGAGGAACTGCGCGTTGGTCATCCAGTGGTACGTGTGCACGGCATCGTGCTGCATCAGCGGGACGATGACGAAGCCGCCGCCGTAGGACAATGCGCCCACCTTGAACGCGACCCACGCCACCGCCAGCAGGCCGCCAGCGGCCGCCGAGGCCGGGGCGGCCAGCAGGGGCAGTAGCACGCCCCGCTGTCCGGGAGGGCGCCGGGGCGGGTGGCGCACCAGCAGTTCCAGCAAGCCGCAGCTGACCAGGATCAGCACGAGGAACGGGCCGACCAGCGCGGCGGCCACGCCGCCGACCACGAGGTAGCAGGCCCACCTGGCCCGCGCCGGACGCGCCGCGCCGACCCGGCGCCAGCTGGCTGGCGCCAGGCCGATGGCCGCGCTAAGCGCCACGACCGGAACCGCCGCGTCCGCGCCAGCCGCCGCGCCCTTGATCCACAGTGGCGGGTGGGGGGCCAGGACCAGCGCGGACAGCGCGAGGATCACGATCAGGCCGGGAACAATAAAGCACGCGCCGCCGACCAGCGCGCCGCGCGGCCCGCGCAGCCGCCACGCGCAGAAGATCGCGAGCTGGGTCGAGGCCGGCCCGGGCAGCATGTTGGTGGTCGCGACGCCGTCCTCGAATTCTCGCGCGGAAATCCAGCCGCGACGATCCACGCACAGCGCCCGCAGCAGCGCGATGTGCGCCGGAGGGCCGCCGAATCCGATGCAGCCGATGCGGCCCCACTCACGGGCAATGGTCAGCAGCGACACGCGCTCCGGCTCGGGCCGACCCGGCGACACGCGCTCCGGCTCGGGCCGACCCGGCGACACGCGCTCCGGCTCGGGCCGACCCGGCGACACGCGCTCCGGCTCGGGCCGACCCGGCGGCGCGGGCAGAGGCGCGGCCGCAGGCTGCTGCTCGGGCCGGTGCCCGCCGGGATCGGCCTGCATCGCCACGCTGCCTCCGGTCAGCCAAGTACAGAAGAATTATTCAATTTAGTTTGTCATAATGAAGTCATGGCTGTCATGCCTTCTCCCTCGGTCCTCAGCGTGCTTGCCCATGACCTGCGCTGGACGATCGTCGGCCTGCTCGTCCCTGGTGACCTGCGGACGGGCGAGCTCGTGGCCCGCACCGGGCAGGCGCCCAGCTTGGTCTCGTACCACCTGGCGCGGCTGCGTGACGCGGGCCTGGTCAGCGTGCGGCGCAGCACCGCCGACGGCCGGGACAGCTACCATGCGCTGGACCTGGACGCCGTCGGGAAGGCCCTCGGCGACACAGCCGCCCGGATCCATCCCGGGCTGCTGGCCGAAACCGTCGGCCGCGCGGCCCGTTCGCCGGAGCCGGGGGCCGGCCCGGGGACGGGACAGGGACCGGAGCAGGAGCCCGGAGAGCCCGCCCGGACCCTGTTCATCTGCAGCGGCAACAGCGCACGATCCCCGATGGCCGAGGGCTGGCTAAACCACCTGGGCGGCGGCCGGGTGAGCGCCCGAAGCGCAGGCATCAGTCCCGCTCCGCTGCATCCGTTCGCCGTCGCCGCCATGGCCGAGCACGGCGTCGACATCAGCGGACACCGGCCCGCGCACCTGAGCGAGTACGCCGGTGACCGCTTCACGCGCGTGATCACGCTATGCGATCGGGCCCGGGAGAACTGCGGCGAGCTGCCCGAGACCTCGGCGGCCGTGCACTGGAGCATCCCGAACCCGGCCCAGGCGCATCCCCCGGACCTCGACGCGTTCCGGGCCACGGCCAGGGAACTGCAAGCCCGTATCCGATACCTGCTGCTCGTGCTGGCCGAGGTCGGCGCGAGCTGAGATCCGCGAACCCGCCACCCTCACGCCGCGTGGGCGGGCGGGCCGTGGCTGTGCAGGGTTCGGCTGCTGTCGGGGCTGGTGGCGGTGACGGTGCCGTCGGGGTGCAGGGTGATGCTCCAGCCCCACCGGTGCACCGCGATCAGATGGTGGAAGGCGCACAGCAGCAACAGGTTGGTCAGGCAGGTCGGGCCGCCTTGCGACCGGGGCACGATGTGATGCGGGTGACACGCCGCCGGGGGCTGGTCGCAGCCCGGGAACCGGCAGCGCCGGTCCCGGGCGGTGACCGCGCGGCGCAGGTGGACCGGGATGGTCTCGGTCGCCGCGCCGATATCCAGCGGCAGGCTGACCGACGCGGCCGGGCCCGGCAGCAGGTTAGTGCGCAGGTAAGCAGCCAGCCCGCCGGGCCCCGACAGCAGGTCCGCGGCCGCGGCCAGCACCATCCGCCGCGCCGCCCGCTCGGCCCGGGCCCGCCGCGCCGCGTCCGCGCCGTCCGCCGGGCCCGCGCCGCCCGGCCGGGCGGGGGCACCCGGCTGCCCGGAGGCAGCGGGCCGGGCGGGGGCACCAGGCTGGCCGGAGGCAGCGGGCCGGGCGGGGGCACCGGGGTGGCCGGGGGCGCCGCCGGGCGGGTGCAGCAGCGCGGCGGCCAGCCGGTCCAGCACCCCGGGGTCGACGTGACCGGTCACGACCGGCACGACCGCCGCGTCGCAGTCATCACCCGGGCCCGCCGCCGCGCCGGCCCACGCCGCCTCGGCGCCGGCGGCGCCGGGCAGCCCGCGCAGCCGGTCCAGGCCCAGGTGCAGCACGATCTGCGTCGGCTGCCCGGCCCGGTCCGGCAAACCGCCCGCGCCGACCAGCCGCCGGCACGCCTCCTGCAGCGCATCATGATCACGCTGCCGCTTCGTCCGGGTATCCTCCGGCCCGGCTTTCTTCCCCAGCGACTCCAGCACCGCCGACAACGCCGCCGCGCACCCCGCGCTCAGGTCACCCTCCAGCTTCCCCGCCCCCCGGAACGTCGTGGCCAGCCGCAGCCCCCGCCCGGCGAACCCGTCATCCCCGTCAACATCCGGCGCCGCGCACCGCCGCCGCATCTGATCGGCCAGCCCGGCCAGATCCCGCAGCTCCGCCCCGCCCGCCGCCGCGCCCAGCAAGATCACATCAGCACCGCCGCGGTGACCTTCGGGCAGCAAGTCACTCCACGCGCACAACTGCCGCGCCCACGACTCCGACACCTCCCCGCCGGCCAGCGCATCCCGCACCGCCGCATGAGCCGACAACCGCCGCATCCAGCCCAGCGCCCCGGCCGCCGCGCCACCGGTCACCCTCGTCTGCCACTTCAGCCACGTCCGCGCCGAACCATGCCCGTCATCCTCAAACCCGCCCTGAGCATGAAACGCAGCCAGCACGCCAGCCCGGGCGACGGTGTGCCGCGACTCCATCCGCTCTAGCGCGCGGAGGCAGTCAGCCTGCTCTATGGTCGGAAGGGAAGCCATGTCCGCGGACGCCAGGTGGGCCAGCCCGGCCTCGGCCATCGCCACCGCCTCAGCGATGGTGTCGGGTGCGGGTGACTGGCCGGGCGCGCACATGGTGCCGAGGGCCTCCCTCCGCTCTGCCATATCGATGTTTAGTTCGAATCTAGCGCATGGGTCTGACATTTCTGGACTTGCCAGGACAGGACGGGTACACGACAGATTTGCTGGAGATGATCTTGCTGGTGATGCTGATCTCGGTTTCTGAGTTGCCGCGTCTGTCAGATGCCCGGTCGCGGCCCGGCCTGGCGGACGACTCGGGTTGCCAGAGTTCGTCCCGCTGTTAGCGGCGTACTTGTCCGGGCACGGATCGATGATCAACGGCAGCGCTCTTTCGTGACGGGCTACCCACGTCGTCTTTCAGGATCGTGAAGACATCCGCGGCCGTATGCGTGCAGAACGCCGTCAGCGAGTGGCCGATGGCGGCCAGGCGTCGCTTCCGTAGCCGCCATCACGGAGCGTGATTGACTCGGTCGGCACGGCGGGCGGCGGGTTCGATCGTCAGGCCAACACTGATTCGTGGAGCTGATCGGTAAACGCCTCGTCAGGCAGGCGGTCCGGGCCGAGACGGATCGCGCCAAGTGCCATTCGAACGTCGTCGCTGCGAGCTGTAGACGCCGCGTAGAAACGACTGCGCCGAGCGCGGCCATCGGTGCTGAAAGTCGTCATCAAAGCGGCAAACGTCCGGGATACGCGCCGCATGCGGCGAAGCCGCTCAGCGCGCTGTTGACCGTATGGGCGCAGTCCCGCCACGGTCCAATCGTCAGTGGCGAGCAACAACTCAGAAAGCTGCCGCACGTCGCGCAGCGCAAGCGACAGGCCCTGGCCGTCGACCGGATCGTCGTATCCCCCGGCGTCGCCGAGAAGAACGACCCCGTCCGCATAGGGTTCGTCGCACCACGTCTGCTCGCCGCTGAACGTTGCGCACGGCCCTGCCGCTGTCACCTCGTCCAGACCCAGCGCGTCCGGGATCGACCGCAGCCCCGCAAATGCCTGCAGGAACCGGCGCGGTCCCGCACGTCCAGCCCACCGCGCCGCCTGCTCGTTCGCGTGGCACGTGTACAGACGCAGCCGGCCACCTCCCTGCGGAAAGACGTAGAACTGAAGGTCTCCTTCGACCCCGATGGCGTACTGCTCATCTGGCCATCGCGACGCATCCTCGACGAGCATGCCCGCGACGACGTGCGTCGCTGGGCCCTTTTCTATGTGGATGCCGGATTGCTTGCGCACCGTCGAGGTCCGGCCGTCAGCACCGATGATCAGCCGCGGTCGCACCCGGATCTCGGTGCCATTGCGGTATGCGATCGACGGCCGGGTGCCTGCCTGGACGCGCACGTCGGTGACACCGCACACTATGTCCGCGCCAAGGCGCACAGCTTCGTCGGCAAGTGCCTGACACGCCCCGGGATGGGAAGCGCACAGGGGTCCGCGCACACCGGGGAGGATGGTGGAGGTATCGGCTTTTGCCTGTTCGGCGACCGATGGCTCGAACAGTTCGTCATATGGGACGCTGTAGCGCGCATCGACAGCATGCGTGCCGCGCATGACAGCCTCAAGTCCGACAGCTCGTGCTTCCAGCACTCCCCACTGCGCCATGTACTCACCACGAACGCGGTCGCGGTATGAACGCTGCCGTTCAAGTAGCAGCACCTCGAGGCCGCCGCGAGCCAGGACTGCAGCGATCGACGCACCCGCAATGCCTGCCCCGACGACAACGACGTCGGGATCCTTCGTCCGCATACTCACTCCTCCAAGGCGGCGCCGCCCGTGCATCCGGGCGCCGCGCGGTTCCGGGCCGGTCCCCGCCGGCCGGCGCTGGCCGCTGCCGCGAGCGACGGCCGGCTGCCAGGAACGTGGGGAATGTCAGCCGCTACGGCCACGATCTGCCAGGGTCGTGATCACCGCCGCACGCCGACGGCTTCCAGGTATTCGCCCGGTGCGAGCACGGTGCCGTCGCCAGCGCGGTTGAACTGCCTGGGCACATCGGCGAGATCGGCGCCGAACTGAGCGCGCGCGTCGTCGTCGAGGCTGCCGGCCAGCCGGGTGATAGGCCCGTAATACAGCCGGAACCATTCCGAGAAATGCTCGGGCGACCGGTAGACGAGATCAAACGTGCGCCTGGTGACCGTCCAATCGACCGTGTCACCGAACAGCTCCGCGAGCCGTGCTTCGGTGCCCCACAGCATGGGTGACTTGACGCCTGCCGGCGGTGGCGCGTACTTGCCGATGGTCTTGAACAGGACGCCGACAAGGCCGTCCGGCGTCCAGCTCGCCAGCGCGATCTTGCCACCAGCGCGGGTGACGCGGACCAGCTCGGCCGCCGCGCGCTCCTGATCCGGGGCGAACATGACGCCCACGGTGCTCAGGGTCGCGTCAAACGACGCCTGCGGGAACGGCAGCTGCTCGGCGTCGCCTTCGGTGAACGTGACGGCCAGGTGCTCGGCGTCCGCCCGCTCGCGGCCCTGCGCCAGCAGGTTCGTCGCATAGTCGACGCCGGTCGAGTCCGCGAACCGGCGCGCGGCGGCGATCGCGGCGTTGCCCTGCCCGCATGCGACATCCAGCACCAGCTGGCCAGCATGCACGTCAGCGGCCTCTACCAGGCGCTCGGCCATGAGCTGCAGCGTGTTGCCTACCCTCGGGTAGTCACCTGCCTCCCAGCCCATCCGCTGACGTTCCTTGATCGCCTCGAAGTCCACAGTGTCCGTTTGCATCGTGATCCCTTCTCGAAAACGGGCCGCATGTCCGGCTCCGCTTGGGTCAACCTCATGAGCCTGCGCAGTGGCCGGCCAAGATGCAGCCGTGCTGACCACTGAATCTCCCCACCAGCACCGGCTCAGTAGCCGACAGGCAGGATGGCGACCATTGCCTCGGTCAAGTTCCGGGCGATTTGCTGTTTCTCCTCGGCGCCGAAAACGTTCTCGATGAGCCGGGCCTTGATAAGGGGCATCGGGCCCTCCTGGGAGCGGGTGGCAGACAGCTCAAGTCGACCACCGCCCCGGGCCGCGCGGCATCGAGCGGACGAGCCATCTCGCGATGGCCCGATCGGGCCATCGCGGCGCGATGGTCAGAGCAGGCCGGCGCGTGCGGCGGCCGCGGCGGCCGCGGCGCGCGTGGGCAGCCGCAGCTTGGCCAGGATGTTCGCTACGTGGCGATGCACGGTATGCGGGCTGAGCACGAGGCGATCAGCAATCTGCGGGTCGCTGAGACCCTGCGCGACCAGCCCCAGTACCTCCCGCTCCCGCGCACTGAGCTCACTCAGCGCGTCGGCGTCGGCCTCGCCCGCTGGCGCCGGTGGGCCCTCGATCCCAAGAAACGGTGCGATGGCGCGCAGGACAGCGTCCCCGTCACCGTGCCACGGCAGGTGGGCATCACCCGGTAGCGTCACGAGGTCGGCGTGCGGCAGCAGCGCGGCGACCTCGCGTCCGCCTCTTAGCCGCATCGCGCGGTCGTGCTCACGATGCACGACGAGTGCTGGCGCACGAATCCTGGGCAGGTCGTCGCGAATGTCGGTCTCGTAGATCAGCGTGAGCAGATCGGCAGCGACTGCGGCGTCAGCGGCTGCGCGCTGGGACGCGGTGAAGGCAGCCCGGTCCTCGGGTGACCAGTTCGGGCCGAACACGTCCGCCAGCAGACGACTGCCCAGCCCCCAGTGCGAGCGCACCAGGTCAATCATGCCGGTCCGCGCTTCCGGTGGGCCAAGCGCGTGCCCCTGGGCGTAGCTGCCGTAGAGCACGAGGCGATCGACGCGCTCCGGCCGCCGGGCGGCAAAGCTCACGGCGGTACAGCCGCCGCACGAGATGCCCATCAGCGTCATCCGCGTCAGCCCAAGCTCGTCTAGGACGGCGCAGAGCGTCGCATCCTCAAATTCCGGCGTGAACGTCGCGGACGGCCGCTCTCGATCGGACAGGCCAGTCCCGAGCCGGTCATACCGCACGACCATGCGCCCTGCTGCCAAGCCTTCAACAAAACGGCGCAGCGGATCGGAATGCCAGTCTTCAACCAAATTGGAGACCCACCACGCCGGCAGAACTACCGCCGGGCCGCTCCCCACCACGGCAAAGGCGACCCGCCCTCCATCCGGCAGCCGCGCAAAGCCGGTGGTCTGTCTCATCAGCTCACAGTAGCCGCAGGCCGACGCCGCCGTCATCGCCAGCAGACCCGCCCTGAGCCGGGCCTGGCCTGGCCGCCGGTTATTGACCAGGATCTGGCTGATCAGCTGACTCCAGACACCTTCACCCATGCACGCATGAGCCACATAATGACCGTTCTGCGTACCTCAACTGAGCGGACGCGGAGTGCTCGGAACCGCACGTAACGAATGGCGGATGGTGTTTGACGGAGCCTCGCCGGAACACCCGTATCTGCAGCTCGCCGCCCGCCTGCGGGAGCGAATCCAGGCCGGGGAGGCCGGGGAGATTGTGTCGCGGCTGCCGTCGCTTACCGAGCTGACCGGTCATACCGGGCCGGCAATGGGCACGGTGCGCCGCGCTATCGACGTTCTCGCCCGGGAGCGTCTTGGTGCGGGCAGTGCCGGGCCGGGACTTTCGTGATCGCTGTCCGGCGCTAACAGCTCACCGGCCGGGGAACTTGAGATCGGGGAATTTGAGGTCAGGGTTGTGCTCAGACAGCTCCGACGGCGGCCCGATGAGCATCTTGTCCGGTTCCCCGATGACCTCCTCGTTCTTGCCGTCGTAGTCGAACTTACTCAGCACGTGCTTGATCGCCTCGAGCCGGGCGCGTTTCTTGTCGTTGCTCTTGACCACCGTCCACGGAGCCCATTGCGTCTCGGTGTAGTGGAACATCGCCTCCTTGGCGTCGGTGTAGCCGTCCCACTTGTCTAGCGACTCGATGTCTATTGGGCTCAGCTTCCATTGCCGCACCGGGTCGACCCGGCGGATGATGAAGCGCGTGCGCTGCTCGGAGCGCGTCACCGAGAACCAGAACTTCGTCAGGTGCAGCCCGGACCGGACCAGCATCTGCTCGAACTCCGGTGCCTCCCGCATGAACTCCCAGTACTCCTCGTCCGTGCAGAACCCCAGCACCCGCTCCACGCCCGCCCGGTTGTACCACGAACGGTCGAACATCACGATCTCGCCGGCCGCGGGCAGATGCGGCACGTAACGCTGGAAGTACCACTGGGTCTGCTCGCGCTCGGTTGGCTTGGCCAGCGCCACGACCGTGGCACCGCGCGGGTTCAGGTGCTCGGTGAACCGTTTGATCGTGCTGCCCTTGCCGGCCGCGTCGCGGCCCTCGAACACGATCACGATGTGCTCGCCGATGGACTTCACCCAGTTCTGCAGCTTGACGAGCTCGACCTGGAGCGGGCGCTTGAGGTACTCGTACTCGGCCCGCGGCATCTTCTCGGGGTACGGGTAGTCCTCGCGCCAGGTGTCGACTATCCGGCCGTCCGGCCAGCGCAGCACCGGGTCGTCATGCTCATCGTCGTCTTCGACGGTCAGGCCGGCTATCAGGACGGGATCGGACGCCCAGTCCTCCGGCAGCGCGTTGAACTCGGAAGCGGATTCACTGCTCACCCCACTAGCACAGCGCATTCCTGCCCCGCGGTCACGAGCGGGGCCGACCGCAAAGTTTCCTTCGAGGCCCATTTCCGCCGGCGATCACGTTCCGGCCGCACGGTGTTCAGTTCCCGGTCGCGCCGCCGAACACCGCGACCGCCTGCTAACCGGCCCGCACCCGCGGTGGATGCCGTGTCAGGCGACAGGACCCTCACTCCCCGATCAGGTGGTGACCAGGCGCAGCGCTCGTGGGTGCGTCGCGTCCTGCTGTCCCGTTAGCCCTGAGGGGGAGCGGGTGACTCCGTGACAGCAGGGTCCGTGACAGCAGGGTCCGCGGCAGCGGAGGCCGCGACAGCCGATTCCGCCCGGACGGAGGCCGCGGCCGGCAGCCCGGCCAGCGCATCGCGGGCCTCGTCCTCAATGGGCGGGAACAGGTCGTCCAGGGCCAGCACGTGCCGGAGTGCCCGGGCGTAGGCGACGTCGTGGGCCTCGGCTTCCGGCACCGCGATATCCGGCACCACGCCGGTGCCTTGCCAGTTCGAGCCGGTGATCGGGTTGATCGACCGGGCGAACGGGATGCCGATGTGCACGGCGGGGCTGATGGGGAACCCGCGGGTCGGGTGGGCGCCGCCGCCGGTGGTCTCGCCGATCAGCTCGGCGCGGCCCAGCGCCTGCAGGGTGTAGCAGAAGTCCTCGCCGCCGGAGAACGTGTGGCTGCTGGTGAGCACGTAGACCGGATGCTCGACGTAGCGGGTCCCCGGCACGTACGGCAGGGCCCAGAACTGCCTGGTCTCGCCGGTATCGGCGCGGAAGATGTCGTTGAGGTGGGTCGGCTGTTCGGCCAACAGGTAGCTGCACCAGAACACCACGCCCTCGGGTGAGCCGCCGCCGTTGTGCCGCAGGTCGATGATGAGCGCGTAGGTCCCGGCCACCAGCTCCATCGCGGCGGAGATGGCCGGGCCCGCGTTGGCCGGGACCGCGACCCGGCGCACGTCGAGGTAGCCGATGTTGCCGTCCAGCCGCTCGACCCGGTGGATGCCAAAGTTGTCCAGCCGCCCCATCTGGCGCATGGCCAGCAGCCGGGCCTCGTGGTCCCTGGGTTCCGCCCCGTCGGGCCCGGGTCGGCGGCCCGGGCCACGGTCAGGTCCGGGGCCGCCGGGGCCAGGTCCGGGGCCGCCGGGGTCAGGTCCGGGGCCGCCGGGGCCAGGTCCGGGGCCGCCGCCGAGCCGCATTCTCAGGTGCTTGTCCCGGGTGAGTTCCTGCAGGTGGCTGGTTACCCGGTCGGTGAGCGTGATCTCGTCCAGGTCGTCGTACTCGCCGGCCGCGAGCCTCGCCTCGACCGCCATGGCGGCCTGCTCGGCCACCTCGGGAAACACGTAGTTCGCCCGCAGCAGGGACAAGGCCTTCGTCACGATCTCGCGCCCGGACAGCTGCTCGGCGGCCAGCGATCCGTCGTCCGGCATCACGAGCCGCGGCGTCGCGGCGCCCGGATCGTCGAAGGTGAACTCGAGCAGCCGGGCCGCGGGCAGCCGCAGCGAGAGCTCGCGCCTGAGTTCTTCCATTCCCGCCCGGTGGGTGTCCTGCCAGGCGGCGAGGATCTGCTCGTAGTCCTCCGACTGGCCCGGCGCCGGGATGAACACCCGTACCATCAGCTGTCCCGGACCGATCGCCGGGTCATCGCCGTGCTGCAGCAGCACGCCCCGCTGTACGGCACCTCCGGCGAAGCGCTCCTTCAGTTCGTGGTTGAGGACCCGTTCGATCTGGTCTAGTTCCGCCCGCTCCACGGTGCCTCCCATCCGTGTCATTGCCTCAACGTCCCCCGCCCGGCGGCGGTTCCGGCACACGGCCCGGCGGCGGGGCGGGCGTGCGCGTCAACTTTGCCGGTAACCAAGATCATTTTGGGGGTACGGGATGACTGCACCCCGGCCGGACACCGGCTCAGCCGGAGGCGACCACCTCGTGCCAGAGGCCGCCGTTCAGGTTGATGTTGTTGCCCGTCGCCTGGCCATGGGCGCTGTCGCCGATGTAGGTGTACAGCGGATGCCCGTCGTAGGTGGCCTGGATCGTGCCGTCCGATCGCTTGATCGTGCCGAGCGTTCCGGTGACGCCGGGACCGGCCTTCTGCTTGCCGTAGACGGGCGGCCAGTACGCGGCGCAGCTCCCGTAACAGGCCGACTTAGTCGGGGTATCCGGCGCGAACCAGTACAGCGTGAGGCCCTTGGAACTGGTCAGCACGGTCACGCCGTGGATGTTGACGGTGTTCAGGGTCTGACCGGACGACGAGGAAGACGCGGCCGCGGCGCCGGACGGGCCGGCCGCGCCGGCGACGGCGATTCCGAGCAGCACCACGGCCAGCACCGACAGCCCGCCGACCGCCGCCAGGGCGCCGGGGAGCCCGTCCCGCACCCTGGCCATCTTCGGGCCGCGCTGGGCATGTTGCGGCCCAGGCGCCAAGGCCAGCGTGGCCAGCACGGCGAACGTCGCGATCTCGATCAGGCCGGCGACGATCCCGGCCGTGGTGCGGACTTCCCTGAACCCGAACAGGCCGAACCAGATGGACAGCAGGTAGCCGCCGAGGGTGGAGAGCGCGAACAAGGCACCGGCGACCGCGGCGAGCCGGCTGCCGAGCAGCCCCACGGCCAGGGCGAGGCCGAAGGCGGCGATCATCTGCAGCAGGAACAGCCAGCCGATCGTCGGGATCGTCCGGTATCCGGTCAGGTACAGGTCAAGGTGAATCGCTCCCGTGGCGATGAGCAGCCCAGACCCGGCCGCTCGCAGGACAAGCTGCTGCCTGGTCCGCAGCGGGCGGTGCGATCTCTCCATAACCTTTCCACGCCCCAGCGGCCACTCCGGTTCAAGACCAGCCGGCCGGCGGGCCCGCTTCAGGCGGTCACCGGCGACGCCTCCGGCGTGCGGCCAGCCACGCCCCGGCGATCCGAGCGCGGTCGCACCAGGGTGAACGTCTCGAACTCGGTGTAGTTGGGCGTGGGGGCGCCGGCCACGGCCAGTACCTGCCGACGAGTCAGGGAGGAGTCATCGTGAGTCATGCCGAAAGGCTGACAAAATGCCGTGAACGTCACGTGGCCACCCGACGATCGGCGGCGCCAGCGACAGTGAACAACTCGGTTACGTGGCCCGGGGCCGCACACTATCGTCGCCACTGTGCGTGGCGACGATGCGTTCTGTGGCTATATCGCCGACCGGCTCGCGGGCCTGCCAGGCGTGCGCGCGGTCACCCTGGGCGGCTCTCGCGCGGCCGGGACCAACCACCCGGACAGCGACTGGGACTTTGCCGTCTACTACCGCGGCGCCTTCTCCCCCGACGACCTGCGGGCCATCGGCTGGCCGGGAACGGTGTTCGAGATCGGCGGCTGGGGCGGCGGCGTCTTCAACGGCGGCGCGTGGCTGCAGGTCGACGGGCGCAAGACCGACGTCCACTACCGCGACCTCGGCGATGTCGAGCATCACCTCGCCGAGGCGCGGGCCGGCCGGTTCGGCATCGAGCGGCTGATGTTCCACCTGGCCGGGATCCCCACCTACGTCGTGGTCGCGGAGATCGCGCTCAATAAGGTGCTGCACGGTGACCTGCCCAAGCCGGCCTACCCGGACGCGCTGCGGGCCGCCGCCCCGCGCCGGTGGTGGCAGGACGCGCAGGCCACGCTGGACTACGGCCGCGGCGCCCATGCCGCGCGCGGGAGGCTGACCGAGACCGCGGGCACGATCGCGGTGGCGGCCTGCCAGGCCGCGCACGCGGTGCTGGCCGCGACCGGGCAGTGGGTGACCAACGAGAAGACGCTGGTCGACCGGGCCGGGCTGCGCGGGGTGGACGGCCTCCTGACCGGCCTGGCGCCGGACGCCGGACGGCTGACCGAGGCGGTCGACGGCGCCCAGGCGCTGCTGCAGGCGGTGGTGACCCGCGCCGCAACCGGCCTGGGCCAGGACGGGCCGGCTGACGGCCAAAACCACGCTGGTGCAAGATAGACGAGTGACCACCGATGCGGCCGGGTCCGCGGGCGCCGAGCCGCAGGCCGTCCTCTCGCCGCTGACCGGCGCGGCCATCTTCCTGGTCGTCGCGGTGAACCCGGGACCGGACAATGCGGACACGGTGCGCGGGCTGTGCGGGGACCTGGCCGGCCTGATCCGGGCCGTAGGCTTCCGCGGCACCGAGGACTACCTGACCTGCGTGGCCGGAATCGGCGCGGCGGCGTGGGACCGGCTGACCGGGGCGCCGAGGCCAGCCGGGCTGCATCCGTTCACCGAGATCAGGTCGGGTCCCCGGTACGCCCCGGCGACCGCCGGTGACCTGCTCTTCCACATCCGCGCCGCCCGCATGGACCTGTGCTTCGAGCTGGCCACCCAGATCATGGCGCGGCTGTCGGACGCCGTGACCGTGGCCGACGAGGTGCACGGCTTCCGCTACTTCGACCATCGCGACCTGCTGGGCTTCGTGGACGGGACGGAGAACCCGGACGGCCAGACGGCGTTCGACGCGGTGACCATCGGCGCCGAAGATCCGCCCTACGCGGGCGGCAGCTACGTGCTCGTGCAGAAGTACGTGCACGACATGGACGCCTGGAACGCGCTGCCGGTCGAGCAGCAGGAGCGGGTGATCGGGCGGACGAAGCTGGCCGACATCGAGCTGGACGAGTCCGTGAAACCATCCTCGTCGCACAGCTCGCTCACGACGATCACCGAGGGCGGCCGGGAGGTGAAGATCGTCCGCGACAACATGCCGTTCGGCACGGTCGGGACGGGCGAGTACGGGACCTACTTCATCGGCTACGCGCGCTCGCCGGCCACGATCGAACTGATGCTGCGGAACATGTTCATCGGCCGTCCGGCGGGTAACTACGACCGGATCCTTGACGTCAGCCAGGCGGTGACCGGCGGGCTGTTCTTCGTGCCCCCGGCGGCCATGCTGGAAGGCCTGGCCGACGGCGACAGCGGCGACGACAGCGATGACAAGGCGGCGGCGGACACGGATGAACCGGGCACGCTGGCGCGCAGCGGCTCGTTGAATATCGGCAGCCTGAGGGGAGCATCCCACGATGAATAACCTGCACCGCGAGCTCGCGCCGATCTCCGACGAGGCCTGGGCGCAGATCGAGGAGGAGGCGGCCCGCACGTTCAAGCGCCACCTGGCCGGCCTGCGCGTGGTGGACACCGACGGGCCCGCGGGCGTGGATTTCTCCGCCGTGGGCACCGGCCGCGTGCGCGGCATCGACCCGCCCGCCGAGGGCGTACAGGCCCGGCTGCGGCAGGTCGCGCCGCTGGTCGAGCTGCGCGCGCCGTTCGTACTGAGCCGGGAGGAGATCGATGACGTGGCCCGGGGGGCGCAGGACGCCGACTGGCAGCCGGTCAAGGATGCCGCGCGGCAGATCGCCTTCGCCGAGGACGGGACGATCGTCGAGGGCTACCCGGCGGCCGGCATCGAGGGCATCCGCCAGGGGTCGAGCAACCCGCCGGTGGTCCTCCCGGCGGACGTCAAGGACTACCCGGCGGCCATCGCCCAGGCCCTGAGCCAGCTGCGGGTGGCCGGCGTCGACGGCCCGTACTCGGTGCTGCTCAGCGCGGACGCCTACACCGCGGTCAGCGAGACCAGCGATCACGGTTACCCGATCATCGAGCACCTCAAGCGGCAGCTGACCGGTGACATCATCTGGGCGCCCGCGATCAGCGGCGCGATCGTGCTGACCACCCGGGGCGGCGACTTCGGCCTGCACCTCGGCCAGGACCTCGCGATCGGCTATCTCTCCCACACCGACACCGAGGTCAGCCTGTATCTGCAGGAGACGCTGACCTTCCTGATGCTGACCAGCGAGGCGGCGGTCGGCTGCGCGCCTGCCTCCTCCTGAGGACCAGGGGGCCGGCTAGCTCACGGAGCTGACCGGCGCGGCGGCGCGGTTCAGCTTGTCGCGGACCTGATCGGCGTCGGGATGCTGTATCTCGTCGAGGATGTGCAGGGCCTGCCGCCACACCGCGACCGCGTCCTGGCGGCTGCCTGCCTCGCTGCGCATGTCGCCGAGATGGGTGAGCGTCTCGGCCTGGCCGGTGCGGTCGCCGATCTCGGCAAACAGGCTAGCGGCCTGCTGATAGCAGCTCGTGGACTTGGCATGGTGGCCGAGCTGGTAGTGAGAGTAGCCGAGACTGTCCCAGGTGTGCGCCTCGCCGCAGCGGTCGCCGAGCTCGCGCTGCAGGGCGAGGGCCTGCTTGCTGCGCATCAGGGCCTGGTGGTGGTCGCCGAGCAGGGCGTGGTACCAGCCCACGTTGTTGAGCGCGCGAGCCTGGCCGGGCCGGTTGCCGGCCGCCTCGAACAGGGCCAGCGCCTGGCGGGCATAGCCGAGCGCCTCGCGGTAGCAGCTCATCCGCTCCATGGCCTTGCCGAGGCTGATGTGGACGCGGGCCTGGCCGACGCCGTCGCCGAGGTCCTGGTAGAGCTGGAGCGCCCGGGACAGGTGGGTGCGGGCGTCGTCCCAGGCCCGGAGCCCGAAGCAGGCCCGGCCGAGCGAACGGTGCACGTTGGCCTGCCCGGCGCTGTCGCCGAGCCGCTCGGTGGCGGCGAGCGCGGCGTGCTGGATCACGGCCAGGTCGTGCCACTGACCGTGCCACTCGAGATAGTCGGAGAGGGTCCAGGGCAGCTGCCAGGCGGGCACGTCGAACCCGGCTTCGGCGGCCCGCCCGATCAGCGCGAGCAGCGCCTGCCGCTCGGCGGTGAACCAGGCCAGGGCCTGCTCGTGATCGTCCACAGCTTCCGGCACCGTCCCGGGCTGGACCGGGTTCAGGTCGAGCGTCCCGCGGGCACCGTTGATCACCACGGCGGCGGCGTGCGCGGTGTGCAGGTAGTGGTCGAGCATCCGGCCGGTGGCCGCCCGGCGGTCGGCCTCGCTGTCGACGGCGGCGGACTGCTCGGCGGCGTAGGCGCGCAGCAGGTCATGGAAGGCGAAGCGGCCGGGGGACGGCTCGGCGAGCAGATGGCAGCGGGTCAGCTCGCGCAGCAGGCGGCGGGCGGCGGGCAGGTCCAGGCCGGCCAGGCTGGCGGCCGCCGGGCCGGTGATCTCGGGCCCGGGGTGCAGGCCGAGCAGCCGGAACATGCGGGCCGCCGGCGTATGCAGGTTCTGGTAGGACCAGGACAGCACGGCGCGGACGTCGGTGGTGTCCTCACCGGTGCTCAGCGCGTCCAGGCGGCTGCGGGCGTCGCGCAGCTCCGCGGCGAGCGCGGCCAGCGGGAAGCCGGGGTGGGCCACGGCGCGGGCGGAGGTAATGGCCAGCGCCAGCGGCAGCCGGGCGCACAGCCGGATCAGCTCGTCGGCGGCCTGCGGCTCGGCCGCGACCCGGCTCCGGCCCAGCCGCTGGGCCAGCATCTCGCGGGCCTCGGTGACGGTGAGCACGTCCAGCGAGATCTGCTCGGCTCCGTCGGTCACGACCAGGCTGGCGAGCTCGTTGCGGCTGGTGATCAGGACCAGCGCGGTGGGGGTGCCCGGCAGCAGCGGCCGGACCTGGGCCGGGTCACGGGCGTTGTCGAGCAGGATCAGCACCCGCTTGCCGTCGAGCAGCCCGCGGTACAGCGTCTGGCGGCCGTCCAGGGTGGCCGGGATCCGGGCCGCCGGGACCTGCAGCGCGTCCAGGAACGCCCGCAGCGCCTCGCCCGGGGACAGCGGGTCGGCCGGGCCGAAACCGCGCAGGTTCACATACAGCTGCCCGTCGGGGAAGTCCGCCGCCGCGCGCCGGGCCCAGTGCACCGCCAGCGCGGTCTTGCCCACCCCGGCGGTCCCGCCGATCGCCGTGATCAGCACCGGGCCGCCGGGCTGGCCCGGCATCGCCGACAGCGCTTCCAGCTCCCGCGACCGTCCGGTGAAGTCCGGCACGGACGCCGGCAGGCTCGGGCGCAAGGCCGGGGCGATGCCGTCGGCGTCACCGGCCGGGCTCGGCCGGGGCACCGCGGCCCCGTTGACGGCGGGCGGGGCGGGCGGGGCGGGCAGCAGGGCCCGGTCGGATCGCAGGATCCGCTGGTTCAAGTCCCGCAGCCCCGGACCGGGCTCGATCCCGATCTCCTCCACCAGATGCCGCCGGACCTGCCGGTACACCGCCAGCGCCGCCGCCTGCTGCCCCGACCGGTACAACGCCAGCATCAGCAACTCCTGCAACCGCTCCCGCAACGGCTCCGCCCCGGCCAGCGCCTGCAACTCCGCGATCACCTCCCGGTGACGCCCCAGATGCAGATCCGCGTCAATCCGCGCCTCCAGCCCATCCAGCCGCATCTCCGCCAGCCGCGGCACCTCGGCCCGCACCAGCACCAGCGAAGGAACATCCGCCAGCGGCACCCCCCGCCACAACCCCAGCGCCGCCCCCAACAGCGCCGACGACCGATCCCACGCCCCCGCCCGCGCCGCCGCCCGCCCCGCCGCCTGCAACTCCCCGAACCGGGCCACGTCCAGCTCACCCGGCCCGACCTCAATCACATAACCGGCCGGCCGCGTCGCGATCCGCTCATAACCCGCCGGCCCTAAAGCCTGCCGCAACCGCTTCACGTAATTCTGCAAAGTCACCCGCGCCGTCTCCGGCGGACGCCCCTCCCACACCACCCCGGCCAGCTCAGCCGACGGCACCACCTGATTGGCACGCAACAACAACGCCGCCAGCACCACCCGCTGCTTCCCAGCCGACACCGGGACTCGCGACCCCCCGACACCAACCTGCAGCGGCCCAAGCAGGCCGAACTCCACCACACCTCCCACCGCGGCCGCTACGAAATGCCTCAGACGGAGACATCCCGCTCGCCACGCCCATGGTAACGGGAGCGACGGAAACAACCGATGGATATGGCCGGGACCGGCCGGGAACGGGTCAGCCCGCGGCGGGCAGCAGCGGCGGCGGTGAGCCGACGGTCACCGGGGGCGGCTCGCCGGGCCAGCGTTCCACCTCGACCAGCGCGTGCTGACCTGCGCAGCCCTGGGACAGCCGGGAACTCGGCACGTCAGCGGTCAGCACGTTCGGGTTGCCGTGCGCGCACAGCGGCGCGGGGCCAACGCCGGGGACCGGGTCGAACCAGGCGCCGGTCGGCAGCCGCACCACGCCGCGGCGGATCGCCGTGGTCAGCACGGCCCCGGCCAGGCAGGCGCCGCGGTCGTTGAACACGCGGACCACGTCCCCGGCCGCGATGCCGCGGCCGGCCGCGTCCTGCGGGTGCATCTGGATCGCCTCGCGGCCCGCGACCTTGGCCCGCTGGCTGGTCGCGCCGACGTCGAGCTGGCTGTGCAGCCGGGTCGACGGCTGGTTGGCGATCAGGTGCAGCGGGAACCGGCTGGCCAGCGGGGCGCCCAGCCACTCGTCGGGCTCCAGCCAGACCGGGTGCCCCGGGCAGTCGGGATAGCCGAACCCGGCGATGGTCTCGGACGTGATCTCGATCCGCCCGCTCGGCGTGCGCAGCGGCGACCTGACCGGGTCTTCGCGGAAGCTGTCGAACAGCGTGAAGTGCTCGGGCCCCGCGGGCAGCCGGTACTCGCCGGCCGCCCAGAACTCGGCAAAGCCAGGGACCTGGTGCCCGGCGCCGAGCATGGCCTCGCGCCACTCGCCGTAGAGGTGCTCGATCCACTGGCGGCTGGTCCGGCCCTCGGTGAAGGCCTGGCCCACGCCGAGCGGCCGGCCAGCGCGGCGAGAATGTCGTGGTCGCTGCGCGCCTCCCCGACCGGGTCCGCGACCTGGTGCATGGCGATCAGGTGGCTGTCCCGCCGCCCGCTGCCGATGTCCTCCCGCTCCAGGCTGGTGGTGACCGGGAGCACGATGTCGGCGTGCCGGGCGGTGGCCGTCCAGTGCGGCTCGTGCACCACGATCGTGTCCGGCCGGCCGAACGCGGCGCCCAGCCGGCCCAGGTCCTGGTGGTGGTGGAACGGGTTGCCGCCCGCCCAGTACACCAGCCGGATGTCGGGGTAGGTGAGCCGCTGGCCGTCGTAGTCGTAGTCGGCGCCGGGGTTCAGCAGCAGGTCCGCGATCCGGGCGACCGGGATGAACGTGCGCACCGGGTTGTGGCCCTGGCTCAGGGTGGGCAGCCGCACCAGCGGCCCGTGGCTGCCGACGTCGCCCATGGAGCCGTAGCCGTGACCGAACCCGCCGCCGGGCAGGCCGATCTGGCCGAGCATCGCGGCCAGCGCCAGCGCGGCCCAGACCGGCTGCTCGCCGTGCCGGGCCCGCTGCAGCGACCAGGTGACCGTGACCAGGGTGCGCGCGGCCGCCATCCGCCGCGCGAGGGCCCGGATCGCCTCGGGCTCGACGCCGCACACCGGCCCGGCCCAGGCGGCGTCCTTGGGCACGCCGTCGGGCTCGCCGAGCAGGTACCGCTCGAACGTGTCGTAGCCGACGGTGTAGGTGTCGAGGAATCGCTTGTCGTGCCGGCCCTCGGCGGCCAGCGTGTGCGCGAGCCCGAGCATCAGCGCGACGTCGGTCGCCGGGATCACCGGGTGCCACTCGGCATCCAGGCCGCCGGGCAGGTCGGAGCGGAGCGGGCTGATCAGCACGATCGGGGTTCCCCTGGCCGCGAGCTCCGCTAGGTAGCCCGGCGTGCCGTGCGTGGTCATTCCGCCCGGGGTCACGTACACGTTCTTCTCCGGGATGCCGCCGAACGCCACGATCAGCTCGGTGTTGGCCACGATCGTCGGCCACGACGACGCGCCGCGCAGCACCAGGCCCGCGCTGCCCACCAGGTGCGGCAGCAGCACCTCCGAGGTGCCGAGGCTGTAGGTGTTGCGCGAGGCCACGTAGCCGCCGGCCAGCGCCAGGAACCGGTGCAGCTGGCTCTGCGCGTGGTGGAACCGCCCGGCGCTGGCCCAGCCGTACGAGCCCCCGAAGATCGCTTCGTTGCCGCCCGATTCCCGCACCCGGACCAGTTCGCGGGCGACCAGGTCCAGGGCCTGATCCCAGCTGACTTCACAGAACGCGTCGCGTCCGCGCCGGTCGCTCGGACCCGGACCGTGCTCAAGCCAGCCGCGCCGCACGGCTGGCCGCCGCACCCGGGTGGCGTGCCGCAGGGCACCGGGGATGTTGCCGAGCAGTGGGGACGGCGCCGGGTCTTCCGGGTGCGGCGTGACGACGATCTCGCCGTCCGGCTCCGCCCGTGCCCGGTACGCGCCCCAGTGCGAGGTGGTTGGCCTGCTGCTCATGCCTACCGAGCCTATTCGCGATGGGCGGGCCGGCCAGAGTATCCGCTCAGCGGGTGGCGGGCCGCGCGCGCCGGAATCAACCGGTTCCGCAGCCGGCGCAATGACGCCCCGGCCGGCTCCCATCCCAGCGACCCGCCGAGGGTTCAGTCATGACACACGACCTCGCGGCATAAGCCGCGAACGCCACCGGCTAAAACCGCAGCACGGGCCTCGCCGGCGCACGTCATGCAGATCTGGGTGCTCTGCGCCGCAGGGGATGGTCCGCGTCCGGTTCGGGCGGGCTCCTTTATTCCACTATTTGCGCAGTGGCCTGAAGCCCGCGCGAACCTCTTCTGAAAAGAGTTGCGGCTGTTCCCAGGCCGCGAAGTGCCCGCCTTTGTCTGCCTCGTTGAAGTAGATCAGGTTGTGATACGCCTGCTCTGTCCAGCTCCGCGGGGCCTGGTAGTTCTCGCCGGGAAAGACGGTCACGGCAGCCGGGACGGAGACGCCGACGGCGTTGTAAAGGCTGAGCTTATTTTCCCAGTAGAGGCGGGCCGACGAAACCGCCGTGCTTGTCACCCAGTAGAGCGTGATGTTGTCCAGGACGTCGTCTCGGGTCAGGTCGCCTGCGGGGTGTCCGTGGCTGGTGTGCCCGAGCACGGCCGAGGTGACCGGCGGCGCCGGCTGGCCCCAGCCGTCGCCGTGGTCAAGGAGCCAGGCGGCCAGGCCGACGGGTGAGTCCGCCAATCCGTACAGCGTCTGCGGCCGCGTCCCCATCAAGGCTGCGTAGGCGCGCCGCCTCGTATACAAGGTGGTCAGCTGCTCGTACGCGCGTCTTTCGTCGGCTGAGAGACCGGAGGGCGGCGGGTCGCCGGACTGGAGCGCCTTGGCCACATCGCGCGGAACCGTGCCGGGGAAGTTGACGTGAATGCCGAGCAACTCCGGAGGTGCCTGTTGCGCCATCACGTTCGTGACCGCCCCGCCCCAGTCGCCGCCTTGGGACACAAAGTGCGGGTATCCCAGGCGCTTCATCAGCACGACCCAGGCACGGGCGATGCGGGCCGGGTCCCAGCCGGTAGCGGCCGGCTTGCCGGAGAACCCGTAGCCCGGCATTGACGGGATCACCAGATGGAAAGCGTCCGATGCGCTCGCGCCGTGGGCCGTGGGATTGGCGAGCCGGTCGATGATCTTGAGCTGCTCGATGACCGAGCCGGGCCACCCGTGCGTGACGATGAGCGGCAACGCATTGTCGTGGTCCGAGCGGACGTGAATGAAATGAATGTCGAGCCCGTCGATCTCGGTCATGAACTGCGGCAGGGCGTTCAGTTTCGCCTCGCACTTGCGCCAATCGTAATCTGCGGCCCAATAGCGTGCGAGTTCCTGAATCATCGCGAGAGGCACGCCTTGCGAATCATCCGTGACCGTTTCCCGCTCGGGCCACTTCGCCGCGTTGATGCGCCTGCGGAGTTCGGCAAGCTCTGCTTCCGGAACATTTACCTGGAACGGACGAACAGCGGTCTTATCGCTGCCCGTCTGCTGTGCGCCTTCGGTCATAGCTTGGGACCTCCTGCCAACCGGTGATGGCCCGCGGGGTCGATGCCTATGTTAAGCACCGATGTACCTGAGGTTCTCATTACCGCTGGGCCGCGGGTGGCACGGCCCCCGGGGCTGAGCGCAGGTGCGCCGCTGCGGGACGGGCCCTATATGCGTCTCAGCTACCCGATGATGAGGCAGGCCGGCCGGTGGAGAGCGCGGCGGGCAGGCCGACTTCGCGGGCGAACAGGTCGGCGTAGGTCTCGCGGCGGACCGCGAGGCGGGCCTGGCCGCCGGCGCACAGCACCACCGGCGGGCGCAGTGCGGCGTTGTAGTTGTTGGCCATGGTGAAGCAGTACGCCCCGGTGACCGGCACCACGACCAGGTCGCCCACCTGAGGGCTAGCCAGCGGGACGTCCGGGGTGATGACGTCGCCCGACTCGCAGTGCCGGCCGACGAGATCGGCGACCACGGGGTCGGCGTCCCATCGGCCCACGACCAGTGGGGTGAAGCGCTGCCCGTACAGCGAAGGCTCGAGGTTGTCGCCCATGCCGCCGTCCACGGCGACGTGCACCCGGGTGGAGCGCTTTACGGTCACCACCCGGTACAGGGTCATCCCGGCCCGGGCGACCACCGAGCGCCCGGGCTCGATCAGGATCTCGATGTCCGCGCCAAGATGCCGCTGCGCCGCGGCGACCAGGAGCTCGGCGTACTGGTCGACCGGCGGCGCGGCGTCCCCGGGAACGTACCGCACGCCGAGGCCGCCGCCGAAGTCATAGACGGGGAAGCGCTCCAGGGCGGCCAGCATGGCGACCGCGGCCTCGAACTGCTCGAGCTCGAGGATCTGCGAGCCGATGTGCACGTGCAAGCCGCGCAGGTCGATGGCGGCGACCGCGCGCAGGCGGGCGACCGCCGCCGGCACCTGCGCGAGCGGCACGCCGAACTTGGCCCCGGCACCCCCGGTGGCCAGCGCCGCGTGCGTCGGCGAGTCGATGGCCGGATTGACCCGCAGCAGCACCGGGGTGCGGTCGCGGGCGAGCCTGCCGAGCCGGTCGATGTCGTCGAACCCGTCCACCACGATGTAGCCGATACGGGCATCCAGAGCGGCCTGGATGTCGTCGTCGGTCTTGGCGTTGCCGTGCATGACGATCTTCTCGGGAGCGACGCCGGCGGCCAGGGCGATGCGCAGCTCGCCGCCACCGACGACGTCACAGCCCAGGCCCTCCTCGGCCAGGATCCGGATGATCGACGCCGACGGATACGCCTTCGCGGCGAAGCAGACCAGGCTCTGGGGATGCCGACGGCCGAGCGTGGTGACGTACTCCCGGGCCCGCGAGCGCAGTGCCTGCTCGTCGATCACATAGGCGGGCGTGCCGAACTGGCTGGCCACCTCCCCGAGCAGGCAGCCGCCAACCCGGAGATCGTCTCCGTCGATGGCAGCCGACGGCGGGAACAGCGACAGATCGGGCATGGCCGTTCTACGTCACTCCTGAGCGGATCGCCGCTGTCGCCACCCCAGGCGGCAGGCCCTGATCCCGATTACGGCGGCGACGACGGTGCAGGCCCACACTGTAACCCGGAGGGGGCGCCCTAGTCCGGCAGCGGGCGGCCCTGCTCGTCGACGTAGCCGAGCTCGTGATCCACGGCTATCTGGAACAGCGCGTGCAGTTCGTTTTCCGACGGATCGTTCAGCAGCGTGCCATCGCCGGTGCGCAGGTAAAGGTCGGGGCCCTTGTCGTCGATGGCCATGACCCCGTCAAGCACGCTCAGCAGGTTGAAAATCGCCTGGTCGACCGCTCGGCGGACGACCGCCCCCACGTGTGCCTGGTCGTCATCGGAAAGCGCGTTGTACCAGGAGCTGAGCTCGACGAGATCGCGCCTCGGCCGCCTGCCTGGCGGGTTCGCTATGGTCTTGATAACCGCGTCTATCGATGGCTTGTAGACGGCTTTATGAATCCCATCGACAAATTCCTCGCTGTTCATTCTCCTCCGGCCGCCGCTCCGTCCCCCGCCTCACCTTCGGCTCCGCCCTCGCCCTCCTCCGGCAGGAGGCCAGGATACAGCGAGTTGATGAGGTCGATCAGAGCCTGGATCGCCTCGGGTGGGGCATTGGTGTAGACGCGCAGGTTCTCGATGTCCTGCTCGATCAGCTCCTGCGGGGTGCCCGTGTAGTCGCCCCTGACATTGGGAATAGGCCGGTGCTCGCCGGTCGGGAGCGCGATGGACGGGGCATTGATCCAGTCGTAGTCGTCGATTACCTGTCCGGCCTGCCATTTCTGGGGAACATGGTGGATGGCGAGGTCGTCGCCGGACACGGACCGCGCTTCGAGGTCTTTATATATTCCGACCTCATATTGCTCAACGGGATTGCTGACAACGCGCACGCCGCCCGACAGCGGGAAGAGGAACCCGCCGATGACCCCGGCGCTTATCGATGCGAGGACAATCTTGATGCCCGCGTGGAACGCTCCCTCGAGCGAGTAATTCAGGTTGAATCCCTCGAAGTCGAGGGCGAGCTGGCCCTGGCAGGAGAAGCCGTACGGCCGCAGCGCGCACAGCCGTACCCAGTCGCCGAACTCGGCCTGGGCGCTTCGCGGCGCGCCGTAGTGGCTGATCATCCAGCGCCAGGCCGCCTGCAGCGCCTTGACCTGGGGATCGGAGGCGCTCACCAGCACGTGCTGGCTGATCGCGATCGTGCCGGGGACGCCCGAGTGCGTGGGCACGGTGGTGGGCCGGGCGAGCTGGGCGATGCGGCCGCCGGGGACCAGGATGAACGTGCCGAGGGGGTCGGTGAAGCGGATCGGGTCGTTCGCGGCGTAGACATACGGGTTGCGCGCCTGGGCCGGCCCGGTCAGCGTGGTCGCCGGATCCCGCGTGGTGAACCGGCCGAGCAGCGCGTCGTAGAACCGGGCCCGCAGGTAGATCATCGGCCCGAGGGCGAGTTCCCCGCGGTAGCCGAACCGCGGCAGTTCCGGCGGGCGGCCCGGTTCCGTGGGCCCGGGGTATTCCGGCACGCCGAACGGGTCGTAGTGACTGGCCTCGACCCAGTCCGCGGTGTCGTCGGTGCGGACCGCCGAGCCGAACGCGTCATGGTGGAACGTGGCGGCGCCATGCTCCCAGCTGGCGAACGTGCGGCCGTAGCCGTAGGCAAAGTCCGCGCTGAGCCTGGCCCGGTCGCGTTCGGCGTCGTCGAGCGCGGGCTCGGCGCGCTGCGCGAGGATCTGCGGGATCCGGCCGAACGAGCCCCAGCGGTAGCGGACGGACGCGGCCCGTTCCTCGTCGCGGTGCTCGCGGCTGGCCGTCAGCAAGGTGAGCAGGCCGTCCCCGTTGTAGACCGCCTCGACCCGCTCCTGCTCGCCCGGCTCGCTCCTGGTGATCACGGTCGGCATGCCGAAGCCGTCGTAGCCGATGACGCGGCGGCGGCCGTCGCCTGCCTCCTCGGTGAGCCGGCCGCAAGAGTCGTACCGGTATTCGGTGCGCCGGCCACCGGCCTGCCACGCCAGCAGCTGGTCGGCGGCGTCGTAGTGGTAGCGGGCCTCCGAGTCGCCGAGCCGCAGGCTGGTCCGGTTGCCCACGGCGTCGTAGGTCAGGTGCTGTTCGCGCCGGTGCGGTGGCTGCGGCGCACCGGGGCGCGGGAACTGCCCGGGTTCGTCCCGCTGGCCCGCGAAGACGAGCTGGCCGGCCGGGTCGTAGCGGTATTCGCGAAGCCGGGAGTCGTGGCGCTCGGTGATGATCCGCCCGTCCGGGTCGCGGCGGAACGAGGTGGCCGCCACCGGATGACCGTCGCGGATCACCGTGAATCGGCGCAGCAGACCATGGGAGTAGCGGTAACGCCGGGCGAGCCGCCCGGGGAGCTGCTCGGTGAGCAGCCGGCCGTCCGGGTCGAGCGCGTAGCGGGCGTCTCCGGCGCGGGAGTCCTGCAGGCTGACCAGCCGCCCGTTCAGGTCGTAGGAGTAACCGAGCTCCAGGCCGCTGGGGTAGGCCAGCGAGACGCGCTGACCCGCGGCGTCATAGCCGGCCGTGGTGGCTCCGCCGTCGGGGTCGGTGACCGTCACCAGCCGTCCGGCCGCGTCGTAGCCGTAGCGGGTGGTGCCGGTGGCGTCGGTCATGCTGGTCCGGCGCCCCGCCGCGTCGTAGTCGAACGTCACCTCGACGGCGCCCTCGGCGGACTTGCTGACCAGCCGGTTGGCCGCGTCGTAGGCCATGTGCTGCGCGTGCCCCGACGGGTCGGTGATGGTGATCAGGCGCCCGGCGCCGTCGTAGGCGCGGGTCGTGGTCCGGCCCAGCGGGTCGGTGACGGTCAGCAGCCGCCCCGCCGCGTCGTAGCCGTACCGGGTGACGGCGCCCTTGGCGTCGGTGACCGACGTCAGCTGCCCCGCGTTGTCGTAGCCGTAGCCGGTCACTGACCCGTTGGCGTCGACGGACTCGGTCAGCTGCGCGGCGGCGTCGTACCGGCGGCGCCGGACGGCGCCGGAAGGGCTGATCACCGCGGTGCGCTCACCGCGCGCCGAGTACTCACAGCTGGTGACCCAGCCGCGCGGGTTCACGACCGCCGACAGTCTCCCGGCCGCGTTGTACCGGAACGTGGTGAGCAGGCCGGCGTGGTGACCGATATCTGGCGGCCGTCCGGGTCGTAGGCGTAGCGGGTGATCCCGCCCTGCGGATCCGTGAGCTCCCTGATCCGGCCGTCCGCGTCCCTGGTGTAGCTGGTCTCGCCGCCGAGCGGGTCGATGACCGCGGCCAGGTTCCCGGCTTGTGTGAACACCCGGCGGGTCACCGCGTCCAGCGGGTTGGTGCTCGAGATCGCGTGGCCAGACGCGTCATACGCCGTGCGCCAGACAGCCCCGTCCGGGCTCGTCGTGGCGATCTGGCGGTCGGCCGCGTCGTACTCGTAACGGGTCGTCGCGCCGGTCGGGTCGGTGACCGAGATCTGGTTGCCCCGCGCGTCGTACCGGGCCGTGCTGGTCCCCGACGGGGTGCGCGTGGAGAGCACGTGCCCGTCCGGGTCGTAGGTGTACCCCACCTCGGTGCCGTCCGGGCCCGTCATCGACGTGGGCCGGCCGAGCGGGTCGTGGACGGCGCTGCTCACCCGCCCAGCGAAGTCGGTGAACGAGACCGGGTAGCCGTCGGCGTCGTACTCATAGCTGGCCGTCCGGCCGAGCGGGTCGGTGACGCTCGTGAGCTGCCCGGACGCGTTGTAGCCGCTCCTATAGACCGCACCGGTCTGGTCCGTGGTCTCCAGCAGCTGCCCGGCCGCCGAGTACTGGTAGTGCATGGTGGCGCCGGAGGGGTCGATGCTGGCGGTGAGCCGGTTCGCGGCGTCGTATTCGTACTGGGTGACCTCACCGGAGGGGGTGGTCAACGAGATCCGGTTGCCCGCGGCGTCAAAGCCGAACTGCCACGTCTCGCCGAGCGGGTCGGTGACCGAAGTCAGGTTTCCCGCCCCGTCGTAGCGATAGATCGTCGTGTGGCCGTCCGCGTCGGTCCGCGCGGCGACCAGGCCGCCAGTCGCCTCGAGCCGCGTGATGCCGCCGGTGGGCGCCGTCACCTGCGACGGGATGCGGCTGGTGCCGGTGTAGGAGTAGCTCGTAACGGCGCCGGTCGGATCGGTCATCGAGGTGACCCGGTTCGCCCCGTCGTAGGTCCAGCTCGTCGTCGCCCCGCCGTAGGTGCTGGACAGCACATTGCCGTTGCCGTCATAGGTCTGGCCGTACTGGGTACCCCCGGCCGTCACGCCCTGATTCAGCCGGCCGTTCCCGTCGTAGCCGAATGTCGCCGTGTTCCCCAGCGGATCTGCGACCCGAACCATGCGCCCGTCCTGGTCGGCCTGGAACGTGACCTGTGCTCCCGACGGCGCGCTGGTCACCGTGGTCGTGCCGGCCGCCGCGTCATAGTCGAAGGTGGCCGCCCCGCCGGAGGGATAGTCCTGCCGTGCCACCCGCCCGTCGGTCCCGAACGTGTTCGTCAGCACGAGGTTGCCGTCCGCGTCGGTGACGCCGCTGATCACTCCCTCGCTGCTGGCGTAGCTGGCCACGCCGCCGCCCGGGAACGTCACGGCGCTCAGCGTCCCGTCGGGGGCGTAGCCGTAGGAGACCGTGCGGCCGTCGCTGGCCGACGCCTGGGTGAGCCGGCCGCTGGCGTCATACCCGAACGTCAGCTGCGGTCCCGACGAATGCACGGCCCGCGCCAGCCGCCCGTCGCCGTCGTAGTCAAGCGTGACGGCCTGCCCCTCGAGGGACTTGCCGGTCGGCCGGCCGCTGGCGTCGAAGGACCAGACGTCCCCGGCGTTGAACGTGAGCGTGAAGCCGCCGTCGGCGTCGCGGGTGAGGTCGGCGTCCAGGTCCTGCGGGCGCGTGAACGACCCGTCCGGGTTCTCGGTGAACGCCAGCACCCGGCCGTCCACGTCGTGGAACTGCACGGCTGCGATGGAGTGGCGGATGATCCCCTGCTGCGTGATCGTCAGGCTCGCCCCTAAGGAGGTGGCCCAGCCGCGACCAAGCACCCCGGCGGCCGTGCTCAGCGAGTTGTAGGTCCTCGCCCAGGTGAGCAGGCCCAGGATGCCGCCGGCAAACGCGAGGTCGACGTCGGTCTCGGTGTAGTTTCCTATCGCCGTGGACACCCCGATGCCGGCGAACCCGTAGCCGAGGTGCCGGCCGAACAATTCCTGGATCGGGCGGTTGATGAGCTGCTGCTCCGCTGGCATGGCCGTCCCTGTCTCGGCCGGAGGCACGGATATCTCCTGCCGTATCGGCATTCGTTCCCCTTGCCCAGACTGTACCGGTACGCCCCGAAGATCGCAGCAGATTCGCCTCAGCGGCCCGGTGACCAGGCCGCCGCGGCCTCGAACTGCCCGAGCTCGAGGATTGGGGACCCTAGTCCGGCGCGAACTCGGCGCGCACGCCGAGCAGCCGGACCGGCCGCCGGTCGGTGAACTTGTCCAGCGCGGCGAGCGCGGCCTGGCCGATCACGCCCTCGTCGCTGGCCGGCTCGGCCAGGGTCTGGCCATGGGTGCTGGTGAAGAAGGGCGCGTGCCTGACCTTCACCACGATGCGCACGGCCGGCCGCTGCTCGGCCTCGACGTCGCGGGTCACCTGGCCGGCCAGTCGCAGCACCTCCTCGCGCACCTGCGCCCAGTCCTCGATGTTTCGCTGGAAGGTGGTCTCGCGGCTGCGCGAGCGCGGCACATAGGGCTCGGCCGAGACCTCGGCCGAGCCCAGACCGCGGGCGGTCTGGACCAGCCACGGCCCGATCGTTGGCCCGAGCCTGGCGGCCACGGCGGCAATGTCCGCGTCGGCCAGTTCGGCCACCGTGCCAAGACCAAGCTCGGCCAGCTTGCGCTCGGTCTTCGCGCCGATGCCCAGCAGCGCGCCCGTCGGCCGCCCGCCCATAACGCTGAACCAGTTGTGGTGGGTCAGCCGGAAGACCCCGGCGGGCTTGGCGAAGTTCGACGCGAGCTTGGCCTGGATCCGGTTCTCCCCGATGCCGACCGAGGAGTCGAGCTGCGTGGCGGCCTTGATGTGCTGCTGGATCTGCCCGGCCACCGCTTCCGGGTCGCCGGTCTCGGCAGCCACGAAGGCCTCGTCCCAGCCGAGCTCCTCGGTGACGTAGCCGAGTTCCCGCACCGCGGTCATGACCTCGGCTGAGACCGCCTCGTAGGCTGCCCGGTCGACGGGCAGGAACACCGCGTCGGGGCACCGCCTCGCCGCGGTCCGCATCGGCAGCCCGGAATGCACGCCGTACTCCCGGGCCTCGTAGGAGGCGGTAGCGACGACCCCGCGCTTGGCCGGGTCGCCGTCACCGCCGACGACCACCGGCCGCCCGCGCAGCTCCGGATGCCGCAGCACCTCGACGGCCGCGATGAACTGGTCGAGGTCAACGTGCAGCACCCAGTTGGTCATGTTCCGCCCGGATCGGGGGTATTAGCGGCATACTCCGCGATCCCGGCCAGCAGCTGATCCCTGACGTCCGCGGGTAGCCAGGCGATCTCGATCGCGTTGCGCTGCAGCTGCAGCAGGTCGGCCGGGTGCAGCCCGGCCGCCTGCTGCGCGGCGATCAGGTTGTCGGTTACATAGCCCCCGAAGTAGGCCGGGTCGTCCGAATTCACCGTGACCCGGATGCCGAGCTCGAGCATCCGCTTGATCTGCTGCGCCTTCAGATCGCCGGTGCACCACCGGTTGGAGATCGGGCACACCGTCAGGCCGAGGCCGCGGCGGCT
Source organism: uncultured Actinomycetota bacterium (assembly GCA_963729365.1). Lineage (GTDB taxonomy): Bacteria > Actinomycetota > Actinomycetes > Streptosporangiales > Streptosporangiaceae > JASHPR01. The sequence goes on along the minus strand of CAVSNQ010000018.1, from coordinate 410,298 downwards.
GAGCTCGGCGGTCAGCTTCTCGCTCTCCAGGATGTTCACGCCGTGGTCGATCCGGTCCACCCCGATGACCTCAAGGCACTGGCGGATGTGCTCGACCGAGTTCGGCTGGTCGGTATCGCAGTGCATCGTGATCTGATACCCCGCGGCCCGGGCCCGCTGGAACACCTTGGCGAACTTTTCCGGCGGGTTGCCCTTCTCATCGGAGTCCAGGCCGATGCCCACGATCCAGTCCCGGTAGGGCAGCGACTGCAGCAGCGTGGCCATCCCGTACTCGGCCTCGTGGTCGCGCAGCAGGCACATGATCAGCTGGGCCCGCAGCCCGAACTGGCGCCAGGCTTCCACGAGCGCCTGGTGGAGGCCGCCGATCACGGTGTCGAACGAGACGCCCCGGCCGGTGTGCGCCTGGGGATCGAAGAAGATCTCGGCGTAGCGCACCCCCTCGTCGTGGGCCCGCTGCAGGTAGGCCCAGGCCAGGTCGTGGAAGTCCGCCGCGGTCTGCAGGACCTCCATCCCCTCGTAGTAGGCCGTCAGGAACGAGGTCAGGTCGTCGAAGGTGTACGAAGCTCGCATCTCGGCCGCGCTCGCGGCATTCAGCGAGATCCCGTTTCGCTCGGCCAGGGTGAATTTGAGCTCGGGCTCGAGCGTTCCCTCGATGTGCAGATGCAGCTCGGCCTTGGGCATGCCGCGAATGAACTCGGTGAGGCTAGGCATGGGACATGCCTAGCCGACTACGGGCGCCGTCGTCCAGCACCGGTTTCACCCCGGCAGGTGCGCGGTCTGGAGGGCGCCGCGGGGGGGCGGAGCCTGCCGCGGGCCGGGTTTGGGGGGGTACGCGGGGGGGCGGAGCCCCCCCGCGGGTGGAGTTATGGTGATCGTATGGACGGCGGGCTCGTTGGCAGCGGGTATGCGGACCATCTCACCGACGCGGACCTGGGGCTGCTCGCCTCGGTATCCGAGGAGCCCGGGTCCGAGGACCGCGCTGCGTCGTGGCTGCGCGGCCACCCCGGGGAACTCCCGCGGCTGGTCGGCGATCCGCGGGTGTTCCAGGCGGTTTTCGGCCCCGGCGCCAGGCCGGCCGGGGCGGCGGCCAGGGCAACCCTGGCGTCCCCGTTCCTGATCTTCGCCGTGGCGGTGCACCGGGCGGCGGCCGACCTGGCGACCATGGATCATGTGCCCGAGCGCTCCGGACAGCGCCAGCGGGTCCCCCTGTTCGACGCGCCGCAGCTGCGCGACTTCCTCGGCTCGGCGGCCCGGCGGCTGTTCCTGGCCGAGCTCCTCGCGTCGTTCACCAGGAACGCCGCGCAGTACCGGCCGACGGCCAAGGGCCTGCCCGGAGCCCGGCAGGCCCGGCCGGCGCGCGGGCGGCGGTTCAGCGATCTCGACCTGGTGCAGATGGCCGGGCTGCTCGACGCGGTCCCCGAGGCCGAGCGGGCCGGCGTGTACCGCAGGCTCGGTGACGCGGCGCTGTTCCTGACCGGGGTGTTTCCCGACTACGCCGTGGCGCACGCGCTCGGGCCGGTCAGCGCGGCTCGGCTGCTCAGCGCGGCCCAGGTGCCGGCCCGGCAGCACGACCAGCTGGCCGCGGCCCCGGCCATTGACCTGTTCGAGCACCTCGGCGCCCAGTGGTACCGTGCCGCCTGGGGACTGGCGCCCGTGCGCACGGCGAGGCTCGCGGTCGTGGCCGAGGTGGCTGACCGGTTCCGGCAGGCGCGGCGGGTGCTCAACCACATCGCGGACCGCTGCCTGTTCCCGCACGGGAACCCCTGGTTCGCCCCGGACCCGCCAGACTGATAGCGGCCCGCGGCCGGGCCACGTGGCGACGAAATGGGGTCAGCAGATGGCACACGGTTCCCAGCTCGGGTCGGCGGTCATGTTCGTGCAGGACCTGGACCGGTCGGTGCGCTTCTACCGCGAGGTCCTCGCGCTGGAGGTGGCCGACCATAGCTCGACCGCCGCGCTGCTGACCAGCGGAAGCGGGTCGCAGCTGATCCTGCGCGCCATGGGCAGCGGCGCCGTGCACTCGCTCGGCGGCGTGGGTGTCCAGTACGTCATCTGGACCGCGGCCGACGAGAAGGACCTGGACCGGTGCGAACGCGTGCTGAAGGAGCTTGCTGCTCACACCGAGACCCGGGTCGGCGGGCCGGCCAAGGCCGTGGAGGGACGCGATCCTGACAACATCGTCGTGATGATCATCTATCCGGGCCCGGACCAGGTGCCCTTGCATGAACTTCCGGTCCGGATCTATGGCTGGTGAACCGGGGATCGTACGCTGGACCCGTGCTCGGACTCCCGGACAGCATCCGCGGATGCCTATTTGACCTGGACGGCGTGCTCACCAAGACCGCCAAGGTCCACGCGGCCGCGTGGAAAGAGATGTTCGACGGCTTCCTGCGCGAGCGGGCCCGGCAGACGGGCGAGCCGTTCGTGCCGTTCGATCCGGTCGCCGACTACGACGAGTACGTCGACGGGAAGCCCCGCGCCGACGGGACCCGGTCGTTCCTGGCCTCCCGGGGCATCACCCTGCCCGAGGGCCGCGAGAACGATCCGCCCGACGCGGAGACCGTCTACGGCCTCGGCAACCGCAAGAACGAGATCGTGCTGCGGCGGATCCGTGAGGACGGCGTCGAGGCGTACGAGGGCTCGGTCCGCTACGTGCGGGCGGTCAAGGATGCCGGGCTGCCCCGGGCCGTGGTGTCGTCCAGCACCAACTGCCGTGACGTGCTGGTCGCGGCCGGGATCGAGGACCTGTTCGATGCGCGGATCGACGGCGTGGTCGCCGAGCGCGAGCACCTGCACGGAAAGCCGGCCCCGGACACCTTCCTGGCCGGGGCACGCGCCCTCGGGCTGAAGCCGACCGCGGCGACGGTGTTCGAGGACGCGCTGGCCGGCGTGGCCGCGGGCCGGGCCGGCGGGTTCGGCTTCGTGGTGGGGGTAGACCGCGTGGGGCAGGCGCAGGAGCTGAGAAAGCACGGCGCGGACGTCGTCGTGGACGACCTCGCCGAGCTGCTGGAACACCGGTGATACTGCAGGACGCGTTCACGGTCGAGCCGTGGGCGCTGCGGGAGACCCACCTGGACCTGGACCTGATGGCCCAGACCGAGTCGGTGTTCGCGCTGGCCAACGGCCACCTGGGCTGGCGCGGGAACCTGGACGAGGGCGAGCCGCACGGCCTGCCGGGCAGCTACCTCAACGGGGTTTACGAGGTGCGGCCGCTGCCCTACGCCGAGGCCTCCTACGGCCTCCCGGAGTCCGGGCAAGAGATCATCAACGTGACCAACGGCAAGATCATCCGCCTGTTCGTCGATGACGAGCCCTTCGACGTCCGCTACGGCCGGCTGCGGTCCCACGAGCGCGTGCTCGACTTCCGTGCCGGGGTGCTGAACCGGACCGCCGAGTGGGAGTCTCCGGCCGGCAAGGCGGTCCGGGTTTCCTCGATCCGGATGGTGTCGTTCAGCCAGCGGGCGATCGGGGCCATCTGCTACGAGGTGGAGCCGCTGGGAAGCCAGGCCCGGATCGCCGTGCAGTCCGAGCTGATCGCGAACGAGGAGATGCCGGAGTCCGGCGGCGACCCCCGGGTCGCCGCCGCGCTGGAAAATCCGCTCGTCGACGAGTACCACAACGCCGACGGAACGGCCGTGATCCTGGCTAGCTCCACCCGGGGCAGTAAGCTGCGCGTCAGCGCGCTCATGGACCACCTGATCGAATCCGATCCCAAGCCGCAGGTCGAGTCGCGTTCCTATGCAAGCGGCGGGCTGGTCACCGCGGCCACGGTCCTGAAGCCCGGCGAGAAGCTGCGCGTGATCAAGCTGGTGGGTTATGGCTGGTCGGCCGAGCGGTCGCTTGAGGCAGTCCGTGACCAGGTGTACGCGGCGGTGAGCGCGGCCAGGGCCACCGGCTGGGACGGGCTGCTCGCCGAGCAGCGCCAGTACCTCGACGACTTCTGGAGCCGTGCCGACGTCGAGGTGGACGGGGACGCCGAGGTGCAGCAGGCGGTGCGCTTCGCCCTGTTCCACGTGCTGCAGGCCGGCGCCAGGGCGGAGAACCGGGCGATCCCGGCCAAGGGGCTGACCGGGCCCGGGTACGACGGGCACGCGTTCTGGGACACCGAGACGTACGTGCTGCCGGTGCTCACCCTGACCGCCCCGGACGCCGTCGCGCACGCGCTGAGCTGGCGGTACAGCACTCTTCCGCTGGCCACCGAGCGGGCCACCCAGCTGGGCCTGAAGGGCGCGGCCTTCCCGTGGCGGACGATCGCGGGCCAGGAGTGCTCGGGCTACTGGCCGGCGGCACCGCCGCCTTCCACGTCAACGCGGACATCGCCGACGCCGTGGTCCGGTACGTGGACGCGACCGGTGACGAGGACTTCGACAAGGGCCGCGGCCTGGACCTGCTCACGCAGACCGCGCGGCTGTGGCGCTCGCTGGGCCATCACGACGCCCAGGGGCGGTTCCACATCGACGGGGTCACCGGCCCGGACGAGTACAGCGCGATCGCGGACGACAACGTCTACACCAACCTGATGGCCGCGCATAACCTGCGTTCAGCGGCGGAGGCCGCCAAGCGGCACCCGGACCGGGCCAAGGAGCTCGGCATCGACGCGGAGGAATCCGCGAGCTGGCGGGACGCGGCCGAGCAGATGTCCATCCCGTTCGACGAGGTGCTCGGGGTGCACCCGCAGGCCGAGCGGTTCACCCGGCACCAGGTCTGGGACTTCGCCCACACCGAGCCCGACCAGTACCCGCTGCTGCTGCACTTTCCCTACTTCGACCTGTACCGCAAGCAGGTCGTGAAGCAGGCCGACCTGGTGCTGGCCATGAGCCTGCGCAGCGAGGCGTTCACCCCCGGGCAGAAGCTGAAGAACTTCGACTACTACGAGGCGCTCACGGTGCGCGATTCCTCGCTGTCCGCCTGCACGCAGGCGGTCATCGCCGCCGAGGTCGGGCACCTTGATCTGGCCTACGACTACCTCGGCGAAGCCGCCCTGATCGACTTGCGCGACCTGCAGCACAACACCCGCGACGGCGTGCACATCGCCTCACTGGCCGGCACCTGGATCGCGCTGATCATGGGCTTCGGCGGCCTGCGCCACGCCAATGGCACGATCAGCTTCGCGCCGCGGCTCCCGGACGGGCTGGCCAGGGTCGCGTTCACCCTCGTCGTCCGGGGGCGGCGGCTGCGGGTCGAGGTTACGCACGAGACGGCCACGTACTCCGTGGCGGACGGCAAGCCGCTGGAGATCATGCACGACGGCGAAAAGTTCATCATTTCTGCCACGAAGCCGCAAACCTGCCCGGTCCAGAAGGTGCCGGTCCTCCCTCGCCCCAGCCAGCCGCCCGGGCGGGAACCGGCGCGCCGGCGGCCCAGCGAAGACGCGACCTGACCCGACGGCCAGCGGCAGGCCGGGCCGCGCCAGCTTGCGGCCCCGGCGCGGTCCCGAGGGGCCATTTCGTCCGGGCAGCCCTCAGATGTGCCGCCGGCGGGATACCCTCGGCGGAGCGCTTGCGGCGCCGACGGCGGTTTCGTGGCCGAAAAGTGTTCCCCCCCATCCGGTCGCCCGGGCTTCAGGCGGTGCACAATCGAATGAGGGAGGCGAGGGAATAGCCGGTCAAAGCCGGGGCAGAGCCCGGACAGCGGAAATGCCGCAGGCCGGGCGCGGCACGAGCAGCGGAGCGACATGGATCTAGTTGCAGTAGCGATCACCCTGGTAGCGGCGATGGTGCTCGGGGTCGGGTTCGTACTGCAGCAGTATGCCGCCGAGCAGGCCCCGCAGGCCTATTTCCTGCGCTTGCGGCTGATCACTGACCTGCTGCACCGCCCGCGGTGGCTGCTCGGCCTGGGCGTGATGATCTCGGGGCAGTTGCTGTCCGCGTGGTCGGTCGGTCACCTGGAGCTGTCCCTCTACGAGCCGCTGCTGGCCACCAGCCTGATCTTCGCTCTAGCCCTCGCCGTTCCGCTGTCGCACCAGCGGCTCCGGGCGACCGAGCTACTCGGCGCGGTGATCCTCAGCGGTGGCGTGGCCGCGCTGTCGCTGTCGCGTTCCCCGGGCACGCCATCGGCATCGTTCGGCTCGTTCTCCGACTGGCCGGCCGCCGCCGGGGTCGCCGTGGTCGCCTACTGCTTCATTCACGCCGGCCACCTCCGCACCGGCCAGGCGCGCGCCACCCTGACCGGAATCGGCACCGGCCTGGTCTACGGCATCTCCGACGCGCTGACCCGCCGCACCGTGCAGATCCTGGACGCTCACTCGTTCTCCGGGCTGCTGACCAGCTGGCCGCCGTACTGCCTGCTGGCGGCGGCGCTGATTGGCATATGGCTGATGCAGAGCTCGTTCAGCGCCGCGCCGTTGCACGCGTCGCTTCCAGGGATAACCGCGGCCGAGCCGGTCTCGGGGATCCTTCTCGGCGTCGTGGTCTTCGGCGATGTCATCCGCATTTCCCCCGGAATGCTGGCGGTTCAGGCGGCCGGCATCGCGGCGCTGGTGCTCGGCGTGATCATGGTCGCTCGCGCGCCTGTGCTCGGCCAGCTGCGGCCCGGAGCATCGAAATCGGGCCCCGGCGGCCCGCCTTGCCCGCAGGACGAGAGCGGGCCGTCCGAGCCGGTGCCGCCGGGGACGGCCCAGCCCCAGGCCGCCTTGGCCCGGACAACCCGGGCCAAGGCCCCTCGTACCCGGACGCGCCGGGCCAAGACGGTTCAGGCGGCCGCAGTGCCGGCCGTCCCGGTGCCGCCCGCCCCGCTGCCACCCGAGCCAGTGCCGCCCGCCGGCAGGCGGTGCCCGGTCGGTGCCCGTGCGCTGAATCGCGCTGAATCTCGCGAGATGGTCGTCCTGGTCATGAGACATCCGCAGCGCCCGACGTGCCGGGCACCGCGGATGGCGTTGGCGCGCTGACTACTTCTTGAAGGCGTCCTTGACCTTCTCGCCCGCCTGCTTGAGGTTTCCCTCGGTCTGGTCGGCGCGTCCCTCGGCCTCAAGCCGCGGGTTGCCGACAGCCCGGCCGGCCGTCTTCTTGACCTTGCCCTTGACTTCCTTGGCCTTGTCGGCCGCCTTGTTCTCGGCTCCCATGATGCGGTTCCTCTCTATCGCTCGACTCAGGGAACTGTCCGAGAAGCACGTCGCTAAACGTCCGGCGGGCGGTCACTGGGTGCGGGCGGCCAGCTTCTCCAGGCGCTGGGCCGCCCGGGCCAGGCTGTAGCGACGCCTGGCCAGCCCGGCCCAGGGGTCGGACCTGCCGAGCCGGGACAGGCGGTCGCCCACCGTGCGCAGCGTGAACTGGTGCGGCGTCAGGCTGGCCTCCTCCAGCTCCGCCCATCGCAGCGGGGTGGCGACGGGCGCGCCCGGCCGCGCGCGCACCGAGTAGGGCGCGACCGCAGTCTGCGCATAGGCGTTCCGCATGACGTCGGCATAGACGCGGTCACCGCGGCTGTCCTTGCGCTGCTCGGTGGTCAGGCTGTCCGGCTCCCTGGCGGCCAGCACGTCGCTGGCCTGGCGGGCGAACCGGCGCACCGTGTCGAAGTCATCCCTGGCGTTGAGCGACACGTGCACGTGCAGGCCCTTGCCGCCGGTCGTCTTGACGAACGCGGTCAGCCCCAGCTCGTCTTCCAGCAGCTCCCGCAGCCGCAGCGCCAGGTGCTTCACCAGGCCGAAACGGTTGTCATCGGGCGGGTCAAGGTCGAATATGAGCTGATCAGCGCGGTCAAGCGCGCTGGTCTTGCTCAGGAAGGCGTGCATCTCGACGCACGCCTGGTTGGCCAGGTAGACGAGCGTGGCCGGCTTGTCGCAAATGACCTGGAGCAGCGTGCCGTCCTGCTTTTTCACCCTGGTCCTGGTCACCCAGTCGGGGAAGTAGCGCGGGACGTTCTTCTGCACGATGCGCTCGCCCGCGATCCCGTCCGGGTAGCGCTCCATCACCAGGGGGCGGTCCCGCAGGTACGGCAGGATGCGGCCGGCCATGTCCCGGTAATAACCGACCAGGTCGCCCTTGGTGATCTCAGACTCGGGGAAGAGCACCTTGCCGGGGTTGGACAGTTCGACGGTGATGCCAGAGACGGTGACCGCCCCGGCTCGCCTGGCGGTCACGATGCGGGCCCTGCGCTCGCCGGGATCTCCCGCACCACGTCGGCGGGATCCTTGTCCTGCCGCAGGCCCTGGAACCTGGGATGGCGCAGCTGGCCGTCCCTCGTCCATTCGGAGAATACGACCTGCCCGACGAGCCGGGGCTCGACCCAGTGCACCCGCGAGCGCGGCAGCACGCCCCGGCCGAACGGCGGGCTGTCACGCTCCAGCGCGACCATGGACTCGTGCAGGCTGCGCAGCAGCTTCTGATCGAAGCCCGTCCCGACCTTGCCCGCGTAGACGAGCTGCCCGCCGGCGTCGTAGTAGCCGAGCAGCAGCGCGCCGAACCCGGACCGTGAGCCCTGCGGGTCGGTGAAACCGCCGATGACGAACTCCTGGCCGTTCTCGCACTTGAACTTCAGCCAGTCCCGGGTCCGGCCGCCGCGGTAGGGTGCGTTGGCGCGCTTGGCCACGAGCCCCTCCCAGCCGTCGCGGCACGCCTCCCGGTAGTAGGCCTCGCCATCGGCGTCCCGGTGCCCGGTGTACCGCAGCGGGCCGTCGAACGCCAGCAGCCCGCGCAACACCTGCTTGCGTTCGGTGAGCGGCAGCGGACGGACGTCCCGGCCGTCGGCATGCAACACGTCGAACAGGTAGTAATACACCGGCACCTCGGCGAGCAGGTCCGCCGATGGACTGATCACGCCGAGGCGCTGCTGCAGCCGCTCGAACCTGGTCTGGCTTCCCTCGAAGGCGACGACCTCCCCGTCGACGACGCACTCCTGGCTGGCCTGGGCGGCCAGCGCCTCGGCGATCTCCGGGAAGGTGCTGGAGATCTGGTGCTGGCTACGAGACATCAGCCTGACGTCTCCGCCGCCCCCGACATAGGCCAGGCAGCGCTCACCGTCGAGCTTGCGCTCGAAGATCCACCCGGAGTCGGAGAACCTGTCTTTGGTGAGCGTGGCCAGCTCGGGCTCCATCCATTCGGGCAGCCTGGCCTGCTTTCCCTTTCGCCCGGGCATATCCTGCCTCCTCGCCATGAGCTCCGGTTCGCCTGCGGCGGCCGGTCAGCGCCCTGCGGCGCCAGGGCCGGATCAGCCAGCCGGACACCACTATGCCTGCCCGCCGGCCGACCGGGATAGCGGCCTGGCCCGGCACCCGTGACCGGTCGTGCGCGCGCCGCGGCCGCCCGGACCTTCACCGGCGGCCGGACTGCACGGTCATGCTCAGCCCGGCCCCGGCCGCGCACAGCGCGGCGGTCCAGACCAGCGTGGCGCCGGTGCCATACTCGTCGGCCAGCAGTCCGGCCAGGTAGGGCCCGGCCGTCTGGCCGACCGCGAACACCACGGTGAAAGCGGCCAGCGCCCCGGTCCAGCCGGTACGGGGAACGGCCGCATGGACGAGCCTGGTGATGGCGGCGGGAACGACCAGGAAGGTAGCTCCGTAGCCGATGGCCGACACAAGCACCACGGCGGGCGCGGCGCTGATCAGGGCCACCCCGGCCGCCGCGCTGAGCGCGGCCAGCGACGCGGCGAGGGTCCTGGCGCCGGGCCAGCGGTCCATCGGCCGGCTCCACATCGCGGGCGCCGCGACCGCGGCGATGCCCAGCGCGGCCCAGGTGAACGCCACCTGGGCGACGCCGGCGTGGTGAGCGGTCAGGTAGGCCGACAGGAAGGTGATGTAGGCGATGTATCCCGCCGCGAACAGCAGGTAGGCCGACGCGACCCGCCACAGTCGCGCGACGGCGCCCAGGTCGACGAGCGGCGCGCCGGCGCTGGCCGGGTCGGCGGTACCGCCGGTGGCGGCGGTGGGAGCGCCAGCGGTACTGGCGGTGCTTGCGGTGCTGGAGCGCGCAGCGGTCCAGCTGATGAGCGCCGCCAGGGCGGCAGCCAGGGCCAGGCCGACCCACGCGAGCGGCCACCGGCCGGGGTGGTGGCCGAGGAAGGGCGGGATGACGGTGCCGCTGGCCGCGATGCCCAGCCCGGCACCGGAGAAGTAGATGGCCAGCGGAACGGCGGACCGGAGGCTGGCCGCCAGGCGGGAAGCGACCACACCGCCGGTGATGAACACCAGCGCCCCGAACGCTCCGGCCGCCGCGCGGGCCAGCAGGAGAAGCGGATAGCTGCTGGTGGCCGCCGTCGCGGCGAGCGCGGCGGCGGTGAGGACCATGCCCAGCCGGAAGGTGGTCGTCTCGCCCAGCCGGCGGGCAATCCGGGCCGCGGCCACCGCCCCGATGAGATACCCGACGCCGTTGGCGGTGGTCAGGCTGCCGGCCCGGGCCAGGCTCCAGCCCAGTTCGGCACGCATGGCCGGGACGAGCAGGCCGTAGGCGAAGCGGGCCAGCCCGAGCGCCGAGGCGGTGCCCAGGGCCAGCCGGGCCGACTGCCACCACAGCGCCCTGGTTCGGGCGCGGGCCTGCGCCGTGGCGGGCGCGCGCGATGCCGGCCAGGTCATCGCAGCTCCCTACCAGATCGAACCGATCCGCCCTGACCTCACGGCAGCCGGGCGGAGATCAGGCCCCGAGCTGATCAATCTTGTCACGGAACAGCGTGGTCGCGATCGTCGCCTGGCGCGGCTGGGCCCTTGATGAATGCCTCGGCGACCTTCTTGGCCTGCTGGTCCCCGACCTTGCCCGGCAGCGGCGGCAAGCCGTCTCCGCTTGACAAATCACCCGCTTGCTTGATATAGTAAGCAACATAGACCCTGAGGAGGAGTCATGACCGAAGCCCGCACCATGGGCCGTGACCTGCAGGAGGACATCCTGAGCACGGTCCGCAAAAGCCAGGCCGTAGTCGTCGAGGCGATCGAGACCTGGACCAGCAAGGTCCAGTCGTTCACCCCGGACCTGCCGGATCTGAGCTTGCCCTTCACCGACAAGCTGCCCAGGCCGCATGAGCTGATCGCGAGCGCCTACGACTTCGCCGAGCAGATGCTGGCCAGCCAGCGGAAGTTCGCCGAGGACGCCCTGAAGGCCATGGCGCCGCTGACCGCAGTGCACCACGAAGCACCGGCCAGGAAGAACGGTTCCACGGCCAAGTGACCTAATCATCGCGCGGCGAGCCAAACTGGTTCGCCGCGCGATTATGGTTCTGGCGGTGGATCCGCCCCGGTCGTCGCGGGTTCGGCCAGCCGGGCGTGCAGCCGCTCCCGGACTTGCTCCGGGGTGTAGGCACGGCGCTGCCGTTCGGCCCGGGCGATCATGACTCCGGTCGCGGCGACGCCTGCAAAGCCGGCCAGGCCCAGCACTTTCCACCAGCGCACGTGTCTAGGCTACGACCATGCCGGCGGCTAGCGTGCCACTCGAGGCAGCCCTGAACCTGACGCGCACGGGCGACTTGTGGCTGTTTCGCGGGCATACCGCCGCCGACCGCGCCATCCGGATCGCGACCAACAGCCCGGTCAATCACGTCGGCATGTCCGTCGTCATCGGCGACCTGCCGCCGCTAATGTGGCATGCCGAGCTCGGCCGTTCCCTGCCCGACGCGTGGTCGGGTACGCGCCAGCGTGGGGTTCAGCTGCATGATCTGCACGATGCGGTGCTGATCTGGGCCAACAAATACGGCCAGCGGGCCTGGCTGCGCCAGCTGAATCGCCCGGTCAGCCGCGCGATGGAGGACGCTGTCCTGCGTACGATCGCGAGGCTGGACGGCCTCCCGTTCCCGTCCGTCCCCCGGCTTGCCTCGCGCTGGCTGACCGGGCACATCCCGGCGGTCAGGCGCAGGGCGGGGGACGCCAGCCTGGAGACCGCCTACTGCGCGGAAGTACTGGCTGTCACCTACCAGGCGATGGGACTCCTGCCGGACACGCGCCGGCCGAACTGGTACGACGCTGGCCGTTTCTGGAGCGGGGACGACCTCAGCCTGTCCGGCGGGTTCGAGCTCGGCGGCGAGCTGGCCGTGTCTGTCCCCGCGGGCACCCCGGGCCAGCCGCACAGGTGACGGTCGGCCGCGTTCCTGCTTACGGGGGCGCGGTCCCGGTCGGATCTGGAGTCGGCGTCACGCCGGGCGGTGTAGCTGCCGGGACGGCAGGCGTAACGGACGGGCTAACGGCGGGGGACCGCGACGGCGATGGCGATGCCGGGACCGGGCTCGTCGTCCGTTTCGCGGGCGCCGCTGAGGCCGAGTGCGTCGGCGCTGGGTTGGTGACCAGCGGGCTCGGGCGTACCACCGGGTCGGGCCGTACCAGCAGGTAGACGGCGAGCGTGAGCAGGAAGAACGCGCACAGCGCGACCGTCGAGCGGCGCATTCGGATCCGTGTCATGGGGCCGAGGTCGGCTCGGCGGTTTCCAGGCTAGCCGGGAGATGGATTCCGGCCTGCAGTAGCGCGGCGGTGATGCGGACGCGCAGGGCCCGGCCCACCTCGAATTGCCGGCCGGGCAAAGTACGCACCACCACGCGAATCTTGAACTGGTCGATGTCCATGCTCTCGACGCCCATCACCGCGGGCGGATCCAGAAGCATGTCGTGTAGCTCCTGGTCGGCGTAGGCGTCGACACCGACCCTGGCGAGCAGCGCACTGACGGCCGCTACATCGGCACTGGCCGGCACCGGGACGTCCACGACGGCCCTGGCCCAGTCCCTGGACAGGTTGATCACCTGGACGATCTGCCCGTTCGGGGTGGTCACGATCTCGCCGTCCGCCGTGCGTATCCGGGTGATGCGCAGGGTCATCTCCCCGACCGTGCCAGTCACTGGCTCGGTCACGCCCGCCACATTCAGGCGGACCAGGTCACCGAAGCCGTACTGCCGCTCGGCCACCATGAAGAACCCGGCCAGCACGTCCTGCACGATCCGCTGAGCACCGAATCCCAGAGCGACCCCGGCTACCGCGGCGGGCGCGACGAACCCGGTCAGCGGCAGGCCGAGCCGCTGGACCACCAGAACGGCCGCCAGGCAGTACAGGAGGACCAGCACACTCCACGTCACGACCAGGACCACCGCGTGGCTGTGCTTGGATGCCTCGGTCCGCAAGACGGCGTCCACATCACCGGCCTGCGCGTCGATGCGCGCCGTGATCCGCCCGCCCAGCCAGGAAGCGAACCGGGTGGCCAGGATCGCCCCGGTCACCAACAGGACGATCTCCAGGCCGCTGCTGCGGGCCCAGAGCCCGATATCGGTGAGCGGTGCCACCGCGCCAAGCATCGGCATGCCCGCCTCACCTGACCCATCCGGCCTGCGCGGCCAACGGCGGGCGACGCCGGCGCGACTACGTCACGCCGATCGACCCCCGACTCACCATACGCGGCAGGCCTCTGCCGCCCAACCGGCGCTTGCTCTCGGGCCATGGGCGGAAGCGGGGTGGTCCCGCAGCTGAGGAGCCGGGACACTTGGGTGGGCGGGCGGACCGTGATGGCTCTCGGAGCCGGCGGTCAGCACGGTCTTCAGCCTAGATCACGGAGCGGAGCGCCGGCATGTGCAGGCTGTTCGGGATGACTGCCGGTGACGAGCGTGTGGCCGCGACCTTCTGGCTGCTGGACGCGCCGGACTCCCTGGAAACGCAGAGCCTGCGCAACCCGGACGGGAGCGGGATCGGGTTCTTTGATCCGCTGGGGACTCCGGTGCTTGACAAGCAGCCGGAGCCGGCCGTCCGGGACCAGGAGTTCATCCGCGAGGCGAAGCAGGCCGTGTCGACGACGTTCGTGGCCCACGTGCGCCTGGCCAGCGCGGGCGGCCGGGCGGTGCGAAACACCCATCCGTTCGCGATGGAGGGCCGCATCATGGCGCACAACGGCGGAATCGGGGAAACCTCGCGCATCGATGCCCAGCTGGGGCCGTACCGCTCGCTGGTGCGGGGCGATACCGACTCCGAGCGCTTCTTCGCGCTGATCACGCAGCAGACCGACGTGCACGGCGGCGACGTCGGCGCCGGGATCACAGCTGCCGTCCACTGGATCAGCGTCCGTCTCCCGGTCTCGTCGCTGAACACGGTCGTCGCCACGCCCGGCCATCTGTGGGCTCTGCGCTATCCGGGACAGCATGCGCTGCACATCATCGAGCGGCCCGCCGGGGCGAGCCAGGCGGCCAGCGCGGCCTCGGACGGACCGGCGGCCCCGGCCGGCTTGCACGTCCGGAGCGCGACCTCGTCCATACACGCGCCGGCCCTGCAGGCGCGTCCTTCGGTCGTCGTCGCCTCGGAAGAACTCGACGGCGAACAAGGCTGGCGCATGCTGGCTCCCGGCGAGCTGGTCCACGTCCGCCCGGACCTGACGGCAGAGTCCGCGATCGTGATATCCGGCCCGCCGGCGAGACTGATCTCGCTGCCGGCCGCGAATCCCAACCTAGACACCTGACCGTGCAGCCCTGGTCACGCGTCCGCGAAGTCGGCCGTGGCTACCGCGCCCCGATCATTGAGAACTGGCAGGCCAGCAGCATCGAGCCACCTGGCCGCCGCGGACGGTGACCGTGGCCGCCGGGGTAACGGCGTCACGCCAGATGATGTAGTCGTCGGCGCGCAGGTCGGGGTAGACCGCCGCGTAGCTGGTGCCGGCCCCGGTCCGGCGCTCCCGGACCAGCGAGTGCGTGCGGCGGCCCCCGGGACCGCCGCCTGCCGGGCTGATTTCTATTTCCCGGCCGGCCAGCTCCGCGGGCGCGTCGAGGATCAGGGCCCCCATGTTCGCGCCCAGGTCAAGGATGACGCGGCCGGCGCTTGAGGGGCCCCGGGTGGCTTCGGTCATCGCGTCGTCACGATGGCGTGCTGAAGCCGCTATACGGCACGCCGAGGTAGGGGAAGTGGCGCAGGTAGCCGGACGGGACGCTGCTGGCGGTGAGGCCGTCGGTGACCAGCCCGGCGGCGGGGTCGGGGGTGTAGTTCTTGTCCACCAGCGGGTAGGTCGCTCCGGCGATGGCGCGCAGTTCGATGGTGACGACGTCGTCGAACACGCGGCGCCCGTTGGGGTACCCGGCCAGGTCACCGCCGATGATGCCGAGCTGGTTCGGTCTCCTGGCGGGCGGGATCGCAGTGTTGAGCCGGAGCATGTCGGCCAGCACCGGGCCGGTGTAGTTCTGGAAGCCGGTGATGATGCCGGGCGGCAGCCCGGTGAGCAGGATCGCCTCCAGGTCGGCGCGGGCGGCCCCGGAGCTGGCGAGGGCGGCGAGGTGGGGGAACACGCCGGGGTAGAGCACCGGCAGCAGGCCGGCCAGCTCGGGATGGGTGACATAGGACGCGAACTGCTTGTCGTCGGACGGCGGCAGAGTGTTCCACAGGTCTTTGCGGCCCAGCGGGATCAGGACCTCGTTGACCAGCGGGTTACCCAGCCGCGATACCTGGCGGTACGGGCCGGTGTTGATGTTCTGGCCGTTGTCGGCGTCCCAGAGCCGGATCCGCTGGCGGCTGGCCGTGGTCCACACGCCGATCACCGCCGCCGGGTCGCCCGCGCCGCGGGCGCGGCGCCGGGTGAGCTGTGAGATCGGCACCTGGAGGGCGATGGAGTGCACGTTCAGCGCGGCGGTGGCGTTGACGCCCGGCGCGGGCTTGGTGAATACGTGCAGCCCGTACTGCTCGTGCAGCTGCTGGAACGGCCGCAGGTTGGCCAGGTCGAAAATCGAGCCCAGGTCCACGTAGAACCCCTCGGCCCGCTGCCCGGCGAACACCCGGGTCCGGCCGGGCAGCTCATGCACGGCCGCTTTGGCCAGGCTGGGGTAGAACGGGGTGGACAGCGGGCCGATGTTGCAGGGCGGGCAGGCCAGCCCCGACCCCAGGGTCTGGCTGGCACCGTGCTGCACCCGGGTCACGGTGTAGAACTGGCGGCTGTTCCAGTTCGGGCTGTCCAGCGCCTCGATCGGGCCGGTGTTGTACAGGAAGGTGCCGGGGTCCCGTAGCTGGGTCTGGAAGCGGAACTGGTAGCTGATGTCGGCCCGGCAGTCCCCGGTGTTGTCGATGTGGATCTCGTACAGCACGTCGTCGCCGAACTCGTAGAAGTTCGGCCCGCCCGCCGGCCCCTGCAACGGGATGTAATTAGCGATCAGGGTGACCGCATCCGGCCGGTCCGGGCTGACGAACGCGTACACGTCGGTGCTGTCGGCCACCGGGTCCTTGGAAATCTCCGGAGCCTCACGATGGGAAGACATGAGTTACCTCACTGGGTTGAAGTGGCTGAGGAGGCGAGTCCGGCGATCACCGGGCCGCCCGGGCCAGCCGGGCCGCCAGATCGACGTCGCGGAGCCGGATGTGCCGGGTCCCGGCGAACACGTCCATCTCGCCGGACCGGACATCGCGCACGTGCACCACGACCGGCTCGGAAACCCCGTCGCTGGCGGCGGCGTCCCTGGCTCCGGGCCCGGAGGATGCGGCCGCCCGGCTGGTCTCGGCCAGCGCAGGCGTCATGGCCGCGCCGGTCACGACGGCCGCGGCGAGCCCTGCGGCCCCCGCGCCCGCGGCGCCGCGCAGCACGCGGCGGCGCGACGGGCCGGGCCGGGGCTCCCGAGCGGCCACGGCCGGCTCCGGCTGGCTCGGGTCAGACATGGGTGTCCCTTCCGGAGCGCGGAATGCCAGGCGCCCCTGTGCTGAGCAGGCCAAATTGACTACTCTTCGTAGTTACTTTTAACTCTCCGTAGTTGGCGCTCAGGGTAGCGGACGCCCGGGCCGGCGCGCGGCGCATCTCCGAATGGCCCGCTTCGCGCGTTTCACGGGGAAACCGCGGCCGGACGTTTGGCCGCGCGCAGGCGGGTAGAAGGAATGGCCGTCTGGCTAAGGGTCATGAGAGGAAGTTCAATGGCCATCGTCCTAGTCGCTCTGCTGATCATCCTTATCGTGGGCGGACTCGGGTTTGCCCTACACGTCCTGTGGTGGGTGGCGCTAGTCGCGCTGGTTATCTGGCTGCTTGGCTTCGTCGTGCGCGTCGGGGAAACGGTTGGCCGGCCGCGCCGCCGCTCCTGGTTTAACCGGCCGCCCCGCCGCCGCTGGTATTACTGGTAAGCCTGCCGCGGGCAGGATCGAGCGTCCGGCCCGTCCCCGGGTTCCGCCGGGGACGGGCCGCTTTTTGCCCTTTCTCACCGCCCCCGTGATATCGCGCCCTGGCCACGCCTGTTTGAGAGTTGGCCCGGCGGGCAGTGCAGGTCGGACTCCACAACCGAACCCGGGAGGAAGGCAATGTCAACCGGGACTACCGTCATCATCGTTATCGCCATCATCGTGGTGGTGGGCGCCATCGCCGGAATCGTGTACGACACGCGCCGTCGCCGGCTCAGGCAGCGCTTCGGCCCCGAGTACGACCGGGTGGTCGAGGAGAAGGGCAGCAGGACCAAGGCCGAGGCCGAACTGGCCGGGCGGCAGCGCCGGGTCAGGGATCTGGATATCCGGCCGCTCGACGCCGCCGCGCAGGCGCGGTACTCGGAGAACTGGGCCGCGGTCCAGGAGCAGTTCGTTGACGCGCCGCAAGAAGCAGTGATCGCCGCACAGCGGCTGGTCATGACCGTGATGAACGAGCGCGGTTACCCCACAGAGGGCAGCGGCCAGGTGCTCGCGGACCTGTCCGTGGACCACGCGAACGTCCTTGATCATTACCGTGCCGCCTCCGACATCAGCCAGCGGGCCGGCGACGGGATGGCCTCGACCGAGGATCTCCGGCAGGCGATGATCCACTATCGCTCGCTGTTCCAGGACCTGCTCGGCGAGACGACCGCGACCGGAGTCGCGGCCTCGCCAGTCACCGAGACCACGGTCGGCCTGCCCGGTAGCGACGCGGCCCCGGCCGACGCCGAACCGGCCGCCGACACAGAGCCCGCATCCGACGTCGAGCCCGCATCCGACGTCGAGCCCGTTTCGAAAACGCTGCCTGGGTAGTTGCTCACCTGAACCGCTGAGGCCCGCCACCGGGCCGGATGCGGCGGAGTGGACAGAAGATCGGACACCGGAGAACAGAGATGAGCTTGCCAGTCGCTGAAGAGCGGGCGTTGACCAGGATCGAGCAGGCTCTGCTGTCCAGGGACCCTCGTCTCAAGTCGCTGTTCACGATCTTCACCCGGCTGACCTGGCAGGAAGCGATGCCGACCATCGAGCAGCTCCGGCGGCGGCGCTGGCGGCCGCAGCCGGGCGCCGTGATCTTGCTCGCGGTCGCGCTGATCGTCGGGGTCATCGTGGTGAGCTCGCTCGGGTCGGCGCGCAACTGCAGTCCGGCGCAGCCGACCGCGAGCACCGCGGCCCAGTCGTCCCCGGGTGGCGCCGCCGGGGTACGGCCTATTCTGGCGCGTCGCTGCGGCGCAGGATGACCACGGAGCGCCCCCCGACCGGAAGCGTCGCCGAGCTTTCCAGGACCTTGTCGTCGGCCCGGTCGGGGTCGGCCGTCTC
This sequence comes from uncultured Actinomycetota bacterium, assembly GCA_963729365.1. GTDB lineage: Bacteria > Actinomycetota > Actinomycetes > Streptosporangiales > Streptosporangiaceae > JASHPR01. The sequence continues at coordinate 391,967 of CAVSNQ010000018.1, read as the reverse complement.
GGTAACCAGCTCCCACCACTGGCCCCACTGCTTGGGCAGCGTCCAGTCGATGGGGTTGCCGTGGGCGTTGAACAGCAGCAGGAAGGAGTCGTCGCTCACTCGCTGACCGCGGCGATCGCGGTCGGTGATCGCGTCGCCGTTGAGGAAGATGCCGACCGCGCGCGCCGACCCGGCGTCCCAGTCGTCGTCGCCCATCTCCGCCCCGTCGGGCTTGAACCAGCCGAGGTCCACCGAGCCGCGGATGGAGCGGCCCTGGAACCAGCGGCGGCGGCGCAGCACGGGATGCTCGCGGCGCAGCGCGATCAGGTGGCGGGTGAAATCGAGCAGGCCGGTGTCGACGTGGTCCCAGTCGTACCAGGAGATCTCGTTGTCCTGGCAGTACGCGTTGTTGTTCCCGCGCTGGGTACGCCCGCACTCGTCCCCGCCGAGGAGCATCGTGACACCCTGCGAGAGAAGCAGCGTGGCGAGGAAGTTGCGCTGCTGCCGCCCTCGCAGCGCGAGGACGGCCTCGTCGTTGGTGTCGCCTTCGACCCCGCAGTTCCACGACCGGTTGTACGACTCGCCGTCGGCGCCGCCCTCGCCGTTGGCCTCGTTGTGCTTCTCGTTGTAGGAGACCAGGTCGCGCAGCGTGAAGCCGTCGTGAGCGGTGATGAAGTTGACGCTCGCCCCCGGGTGCCGGGTGTCGGCCTGGTAGAGGTCTGAGCTTCCGGTGAGCCGGGACGCGAACTCGCCCAGCGCGGCGGGCTCGTCCCGCCAGAAATCACGCACCGTGTCGCGGTAGCGCCCGTTCCACTCGGACCATAGAGCCGGGAAGTTGCCAACCTGGTAGCCGCCCTCGCCGATGTCCCAGGGCTCGGCGATGAGCTTGACCTGCGAGACGATCGGGTCCTGCTGGATCAGGTCGAAGAACACGGACAGCCGGTCGACCTCATGGAACTGGCGGGCCAGGCTCGCGGCCAGGTCGAAGCGGAACCCGTCGACGTGCATCTCGGTAACCCAGTACCGCAGCGAGTCCATGATCAGCTGGAGAGTGTGCGGGTGACGCACGTTCAGGCTGTTCCCGGTCCCGGTGGTGTCGTAGTAGAACCGTGGGTCGTCCGGCACCAGCCGGTAGTACGCGGCGTTGTCGATGCCCTTCATGGACAGCACGGGACCCAGGTGGTTGCCCTCGGCAGTGTGGTTGTAGACGACGTCGAGTATCACCTCGATGCCGGCCTCGTGCAGCGCCCGGACCATGGCCTTGAACTCGGCGACCTGCTCACCGCGCTGGCCGGCGGCGGCGTATGTGTTGTGCGGGGCCAGGAAGCCGATCGAGTTGTACCCCCAGTAGTTCCGCAGCCCCCGCTCGACGAGGTGGGCGTCGTGGATGAACTGATGCACGGGCAGCAGTTCCACGGCGGTGATGCCGAGCCCGGTGAGGTACTCGATGGCGGCGGGATGGGCCAGGCCGGAGTACGTGCCGCGCTGTGACTCGGGGATGTCCGGATGCCGGGCGGTGAAGCCCTTGACGTGGACCTCGTAGATGACCGACTCGTTCAGCTGGATGTCAGGAGGCCGGTCGTTGCCCCAGTCGAAGTACGGGTTGTGCACCACCGACCTGGGCACGTACGGAGCGCTGTCGTCGTCGTTGCGCGAGTTCTCGTCGCCGATGGTGTAGGGAAAGCACGCCGGGTTCCAGTCGACCTGGCCCTCGATGGCCTTGGCGTAGGGATCGAGGAGCAGCTTGGCCGGGTTGCACCGCTGGCCGTGCTCCGGCGCCCACGGCCCGTGCACCCGGTAGCCGTAACGCTGCCCGGGCGCGACCGTCGGCAGGTAAGCGTGCCAGACGAACGCGTCGATCTCCTCGAGGCGCAGCCGTTCCTCGCCGCCGTCGTCGTCGAACAGGCAGAGCTCGACTTCCTCGGCCATCTCGGAGAACAGCGAAAAGTTCGTGCCGCCGCCGTCGTAGGCGGCGCCGAGCGGATATGGCCGACCCGGCCAGTTCTCGATGGCCTCGGTCATAAAGGGGTGGATCCTTTCGTCGTCGCAGCGACCAGCGCGGGCCACGCTACCTGTCACTCACGGCGCAGGGGTCTCGTTCAGGATCGCGACGGTATCAGGCGGCAGGACGAGGCCCTGGTCCGTCAGCCCGACGCGAGGATCGGAGGCCGCGAGCAGCTGCGCCGCCGGCCCGGCCGGGAACCTCCAGTCGCCGGTACCCAGGTTAGCGGCGGTCACGACCGGCCCGCGCCGGACGACGAGCCAGCCCAGGCTTTCGTCACCCGCGGTCTCGACGCGGTCCAGGCGGGGATCGGTGAGCGCCGGGACCCGCCGCCGCAGCGCGATGAGTTCGGCGTACCAGGCCAGCAGGCCGGCGTGGCGTTCCTGGCCGATCTCGGCCCAGTCGAGCCGGGAGCGCTCGAACGTCGCCGGATCCTGCGGGTCGGGCACCCCACCCCCCACCCGCCTCCCCATTCCCGCTTCACCTTCCCCCTTCTCGTCCCAGCCGAACGCGGAGAACTCGTCGCGCCGCCCCTGGCTCACCTTCCGGCCGAGTTCGGGGTCTTCATGGCTGGTGAAGTACTGGAACGGCGTGCTGGCCCCCCACTCCTCGCCCTGGAACAGCAGCGGCACGAACGGCGAGCTCAGCAGCAGCGCCGCGGCCACGCGCAGCCGTCCGTCGCTCATCAGGGCGCCGGAGCGCTCGCCCGCGGCGCGGTTGCCGACCTGATCGTGGTTCTGCGTGGCCACCACGAACTGGGTGCCGGCCAGGCCGGCCGGCGACCGGCCGTGCACCCGGCGCCGGTGCGGGGAGTAGCTGCCGTCATACACCCACGCCTGGCGCAGCGCCTTGGCCAGCAGCGGCAGCGGCCCGAAGTCCTCGTAGTAGCCGCCGCGGTCCCCGGTCAGCGTCGCGTGCAGGGCATGGTGCCACTCATCGGCCCAGGCGGAGTCGAGGCCGTAGCCGCCCGCGTCGCGGCCGCGCACGAACCTCGGGTCGTTCAGGTCGCTCTCGGCGATCAGGAACAGCGGGCGGCCCACGTGCGCGGCCAGCGCGGCCACCTCGGCCGCGAGTTCCTCGAGTATGTGCGTGGCCGAGCCGTCGACGATCGCGTGCACGGCGTCCAGGCGGAGCCCGTCGCAGCGGTAGTCGCGCAGCCACATCAGCGCGTTGTCGATGACGAACCGCCGGACCTCGTCGCTGTCCGGCCCGTCGAAGTTGACCGCCGGGCCCCAGTTGGTCCGGTGCCGCGCCGAGAAGTAGGGACCGAACTCCGGCAGGTAGTTCCCGGCCGGGCCGAGGTGGTTGTAGACGACGTCCATGACCACGCCGAGCCCGTGGCCGTGCGCCGCGTCGACCAGCCGCTTGAGCCCGTCGGGCCCCCCGTAGCCGTGATGCGGGGCGAACAGGTCGACCCCGTCGTAGCCCCAGCCGCGCGGGCCGGAGAACTCGGCGACCGGCAGCAGTTCGATCGCGTCGACGCCCAGGCGGGCCAGGTGCCCGAGATGGCCGATGGCCCCGTCGAAGGTCCCCGGGGCCGAGAAGGTGCCGATGTGGCACTCGTAGAGCACCGACCCGGCGAGGGGCAGCCCGCGCCAGCCGTTGTCGCTCCAGGCGAAGGCCGCGTGGTCGACCACCCGGGACGGGCCGTGGATGCCGCCGGGCTGGAAGGCCGAGCGGGGGTCGGGAAGCGCCGGTCCCCCATTCAGACTGAACGCATAGTCCGAGCCCGGTCCGGCTCCGTCCACCGAACCCGACCACCAGCCGCGATCGCGCGGGTGCAGGGGCACCCGGCGCGCGCCCAGCACGACGTCGACGCATCGCCGGCCCGGCGCCCACACCCGGAACTCGGACTGGTGGTGCTGCATCACCCGGTCCTGCCCAGCACGGCCACGGGAAACCTGCGCAGCAGAGCGGCCAGGCCGGCCTGGCCGCCGTCCACCCGGTCGCCGGTGAGCACGTCGGCCCAGGGGCCGGCCGGGAGCTCGACCGTGGTGCCGTCCCATCCCTGGCCCGGATCCGCGATCAGCCTCGGCGTGACCACGGCGAGCCCGCCGCTGCGGGTAAAGGCCACCGCGTGTGCGGACCTGGTGCCGGTCACGGGAAGCGGCTCGTATCCGGAACCGGGGCCGTAGGCACCGGGGTGACGGCGCCGGTGCCCGAGCACGCGGTGGATGAGCCAGAGCTTCGGGCCGCCCTCGTCGCCGCGGGCCAGGGCACCCTCCGGCCCGCCGTCGGCCAGGCTGTCGAGCAGGGCGCGGCGGGTGTGGTAGTCGACCGGGCGGCGGTTGTCCGGGTCGACCAGGGACAGGTCCCACACCTCGGTGCCCTGGTACAGGTCGGGAACGCCCGGGCAGGTCAGCATCAGCGCCGTCTGGGCCAGGGAGTTGACCCGGCCGCGCTCGACCAGCCGGTGCTCGGCCAGGAAGCCCTCCAGGTCGGCGACGAAATCCCGGTCGGCCAGGACCGCGGTGACGAACGCGGACAGGGCGTCGTCGTAACCGGCGTTCGGGTCGATCCAGGAGGTGTGCACCTTGGCTTCCTTGGCCGCCTTCAGCATGAACGCGCCGGCCCGGCCCGGGTCGATCGGCCAGGCCCCGACCAGGGTCTGGTAGAAGAGGTACTCGGCGTTGCGGTCCGGCCAGCCGTCCCGCTTGTGGCGGTTGTTGCGGTCCGCCCAGCGCACCACCGCGCTCTCCCAGGCGCCGGGCAGCTCGGACAGCACGCTGATCCGGGCCCGCACGTCGCCGCTGCGCTTGGTGTCATGGGTGGACAGCGTGAGCATCGCCTGGGGCCAGTGCCTGGCCGCGACGGCCATCGCCCGGTGGAAGTCCTCGGCCGGGCCGCCGAACCGTCCCGGGTCACCGCCCACCTCGTTGAGGCAGACCAGCGGCTGGTACCTGTAGAACGCGGTGTCCTCCACCCCCTTAGCCATGACCGGCGCGCTCACCTGGGCGAACCGCACGGCGAAGCCGGCCTCTTCCTCCCCCGGGTAGGCCCCGGTGAGCAGGTCGCCGATGAAGCCGATCAGCTCGGCGTCGAGGTCCGGGCTGCGCTGCATGGCCGTGCCCACCGCCGCGGCCACATGCCCCTGGTCCGCGGCCGTGGCCGGGTGCCCGGCGCGGAAGTACGCGCGGTATACCGGGAACGCCGCGATGATCTCGCGCAGGGCCTCGCGCAGCTCGCGGCGGGTGTGGTCGCGCTGGCGGCGGTGCCGCTCGCAGACGTCGGCCAGCAGGCCGGTCAGCCGCTCCACCTCGGCGGCCAGGTCCTCGCGCATGATCTGCAGCTTGGCCGCGTGCACCACGTCGGCGTAGCCCTGCTGCAGCCCGGTGAAGCGGGCGTAGCCGGCCCGCATGGCCGTCTCGCTGCCCGGGTCGACGAACAGCTCGCCGACCCGGTTCAGGAACTCATAGCCCGATGTCCCGGCCACCGGCCACGATTCGGGCAGCCCCTCGTCGGCCTGCAGGATCTTCTCCACCACGACGTAGGCGCCGCCGGTGGCGTCGCACAGCCGGGCCAGGTAGCCCTCCGGGTCGGCCAGCCCGTCCACGTGGTCGACCCGCAACCCGTCGGCCGTGCCGTCGGCGACGAGATCGAGGACAAGACGGTGGGTGTCGAAGAACACGGCCTCGTCCTCCACCCGCAGGCCGGCCAGGGTCTCGATGTCGAAGAACCGCCGGTAGGACAGCTCCTCGGCGCCGGTGCGCCAGTACGCCAGCCGGTAGTTCTGCTGGCGCAGCAGGTCATCGAGGGCATCGGGGTCACGGTTCAGCGCCTCGACCTCGGCGTCGATCGCCTTGGCGACCTCGGGCCGGGCCTGGCCCAGGTCGGCCAGGCGGGCCCGCAGCACCTCCTTGTCGCGGTGCCGCTCGGCGACGGCGGCCCGGTCGGTGCGGCGGCCGTGCGGCAGCCGGCTGAACGCGACCGCCAGGCTCTCCAGCTCCTCGGATCCGGCCCGGGCGGCCGCCTTGATGAGCAGCCCGCCCAGGGTGCGGGGCGAGATCGGCGCCTCATGGTCGTAGTAGCGGACCGTGAACGAGCCGCCCTCGCGCTCGAGGACCAGCTCCCCCGCCTCCAGGACCCGGCCGTACTGGTCTCCGAGGACCGGCATCAGCACGGTGGCGGCCAGCTTGCGCTGCGGCGGGTCCCAGTCGATGTCGAAGTGGCCGGCGTACACGCTGGACGGCCCGTTCTCCAGGACGTCCCACCACCAGGCGTTGGCCCGCCCGGCCAGCGCCATGTGGTTGGGCACGATGTCCAGCACCTGGCCCAGGCCGGCCCGGCCAGCCGGCCCGCCAGCCTGCGGTATCCGGCGTCGCCGCCGAGCTCGCTGTTCAGGCGCCCGTGGTCGACCACGTCATAGCCGTGCGTGCTGCCCGCGGCGGCCTGCAGGATCGGCGAGCAGTACAGGTGGCTGACGCCGAGCTCGGCCAGGTAGCCGGTGATGGCGGCGGCGTCGTCGAACGTGAAGCCCGCGTGCAGCTGCACCCGGTAGGTCGCGGCCCGCAGGCGCGTCCCCGGCGTCGGGGTGGTGGGCATGAGTACGCGGCTCCAGCGAGAGAGGCGGACAAGCGGGGAAGAGGGCCGACAGGGCGGGCCGCGGCCCCGGATCTCCGGAGGGAGGCAGCGGTAGGTATCGAGGGTGGACAGCGCCTAAGGTCCTGTTCCCCCGGCCCGGCGCCCACCACACCCGGCATCTGACTTTCTGCGCCGGATACGTTCAGCCCGAACCCCGGCATCTGCATGTTACCGGTGGTCATAGGCCGCTGCCCGGGGTGCGCACCGCGCCCGGAAGTGCGTGCCGCCTGACATAGCGGCCGCCATGCCCGCATGGAGGCATGACCATTGCCGAAGCCTAGTTACCCGCGACCTTCGGGCGCACTGATCTGGCTTAGCGCAGCCAGCGGCGGTAGCTGGGGCGGGATGCCTTCTTCCAGGCCCGGCGGGCCTGCTCTTCGAGATCCTCGGCGCGGCAGGCGTCCTGCTCGTAGAGGATGCCGAAGCTGAACGCGTTCTCCCCGGCCAGGTGGGCCTGCACGCCGAGGTTCCTGATCGTCGCGCGGGCGACCACGCCGTCGTGGTGGTCGCCGAGCACGGACTGGACCTTCTTCATGCGCTGAGCGAAGTGCGCGGCCTGCCGGCCGAGGGCCGGACTGACGGCCTCGGCCGCGTAGCGGGCCTGCTTGGCGGCCTTGCGTGCCTCGTGCAGGGCCGCGTCCCGGCCGGGTCCGGCCGGCGTGTTCTGCGCCCGGCGCAGGCGCCGCCGCACGCGGCGCCGCGCACGCCAGACCGCAGCCGGCAGCACCTCGGCTGCGGGCCTGCCCGCCCCGGGGGCCAGCGGCGGATCGACGAGCAGCGTATCCAGGCCGTCGAGCAGGGCCAGATAGCGGTCGCCGTCCAGGGTCTCGAGCACCGCCGCGCGGGCCTCGGCCTCGATCGGGGCGAAGTGGACTCGCACCCGGGCCTGCGCCGGTCCCATGACCAGTTCCGGCGGCAGTTGGTCCAGGCCGGCCTGCACGTGCTCGGACAGGACCTCGGCATCCCGCGCGGTGCCGAGCACGCCGCCCAGCCATTTCAGCTCGTCGCGGAGGTCCTGGATTTCCCCGGCCTGCAGCACATGGCCGAAGGACTTCAGCGTGCTGCGCAGCCGCCGGGTGGCCACCCGCATCTGATGGACCGCGTCCGGCGTGTCCCGGCGGACCAGCGGGTCGAGCGACATGATCGCGGCCACCTGGGTTCCGGTGTAGGCCAGGACCACGTCGGCCGCCGTGGAGAGCGGAGCCGGCCGACGGTGGCCGTTGCTCGAAGACGGCTGCTGGCCGGCCAGGGCCCGGGCCAGCTTGGCCTGGTGGCCGGCCGGGCGTAGCCCGCAGCGCCGCAGCCGCTTGTCGGCGGCGGCCAGCAGGGCCGGGCCGCCGCCGGTCAGCTCGACCTCCACCTCCTGCCAGCGAGACAGCTGGGTCTCGTCGCCCATGGTGCTGGCCGACACGTCATCGGCCACCACCTCGGCCAGGGAGTCGCCGGTCTCGTCCAGCAGCATCCGGCGCTGGCGTACGGTGTTGATCTCGGCCACTGGCCGCAGCGCCTCGCCGCGGGTGAAGGCGCGGACCAGCGCGGCCAGCTCCCTGGGCACCTGCCGGGTGGCCCGGCCGAGCGGCAGCTGGATCTCGCGGCGCGTGTCGCCGCCCACCGGCAGCTTCAGGTGCCACCCGGGATCGCTGCCGCCCTGGCGGCGCCGCAGCGTGACGCCTCCGCGGATCAGGCGCAGGTCGTCCGTGTCGTAATATCTCGCCTCCAGCCGCTGCTCCTCCGGCTCCGACTCGGCAGCAATGTGGGGCAGATCGGCAAGACTCGGCAGCTTCGCCCCAGGCGGCGCCTCATACTTCCGTTCGGTTTCACGAATTTCGGTAGCCATGCCGACTCAGCTACCCCGCGACAGCCGTCATGACTCATGCCGGTTCAGCTGATGACCCCGCGGCCGGGGTTCTCACCCGCCCCGGCGGCGGGCGAGCGGGAAGGCGAACCAGAGGCCGCCGAACAGGACCACGAGGAAGACCGTGATGAGCGCGGTCGGCAGGCCCGTGGCCACGGTGCTCGTGGCCAGCAGGACCGCGGCGGAGATGGCCAGGCCCACGGCGGCGAGGCCGAGCGTGGCCATCACGCTGGCCGCCCGCACCAGGGGCTCCTTCTGGCGGCGGCGGAAAACCAGCCGGTGATAAGCCACCGGGCCGAGCAGCAGCGCCGTGGCCACGGCGGACAGCACCAGGCTGGCCAGGTAGAGCTCGCGCTGGCCCTGGCTGAGCTTCGCGAACCTGGCCGTGAACGGCAGCGAGAGCAGGAAGCCGAACAGGACCTGCACGCCCAGGCCGGAAATCCGGAGCTCCTGGAGCAACTCGGCGAGGTTGCGGTCGTCCCGCTGGGCCTCCGACTCAGCCCGCGGATCCCGGTCCCGCGGATCCCGGAGTTGCTCCGGCCTCATCTCGCGGTCACCTCCGTGCGATCCGTGGACCTGCAGTTACCCGGTACGGGGGCGGGAAAACGGCCCTGGTTTGAGAATGTCCCGGCCAGGTAGAAGAAACCGCCGAGAGAAAGGGCCCACGCCGATGCCTGCATCAGCCGCCACCCGGGAACTCCCGGTGACCGCGGACGGACCCGCCATAGCGGACATAGCCGCCTCGGCCTATGGAGGCGAGCTGGGCATCCCCCACAGGAGGACCGACAGATGAGAACCGCAACCGGCCTGACCTTACTTGCCATCGGCGCCATCTTCACGTTCGCCGTGACGGCCCATCCGAGCTTCCTGAACCTGCAGGTGGCCGGGGTGGTCATCATGGCCACGGGAGTCGCCGGGCTGTTCCTTCCCAAGCCCAGCCAGGGGTGGCTGCGTCGGCGGACGGTCCTGCGGCGGGGTGGCGGCGGCCCCGTGGTAGGCGAGGTCGACGAGAAGCGCTACCCGCCGTATGTCATGCTCAACCCGGCCGCCGAACCCGCCGCGGCCAGCACCAACGGCCACCAGCCGGGAGATCTCACGGCCGAGGACGCGGTCGAGCCCGAGGGAAGGGACGAGGCGGCGCCCATCCCGGATCTGCCCGCGGACGTGGCGGTGGAAGAGATGTACCCCGACGACCCGGCCGCGCCCGTTCCGGCCGAGGTCGTGGAGGAGTACATCCAGGATTGACCGGGCGCCCAGGGTAGCCACACCGATCTGGCGGATCCCCAGGCGTGGCCTGCTCCGGGTAGCCAGCCCGCAGCGGGCCACGCCGATGCCCGGATAGCCGACGACTGGAGCAGCACGTGAGCACGCAGACAGCCCCGCCCGCCGAGGCACGGTTTGCCGAGGCACTTGGCTACATGCGGCAGCTGCATGCGAAGGCGTCACGGATGACCCGCAACCACAGCGACGCCGAGGATCTGGTCCAGGAAACCTACGCCCGTGCGTTCGCGTCCTTTCACCAGTTCAAGGAGGGAACCAACCTCAGGGCGTGGCTGAACCGCATTCTGACGAACACGTTCATCAGCATCTACCGGAAGAAGCAGCGCGAGCCCGTGCTGACCACGGGCGGGCTCGAGGACTGGCAGCTGGCGTGGGCCCAGGCCCACACGACGGGAGGCACGCCTTCCGCAGAGGACCTCGCGCTGGACCACATGCCGGACGCCCGCCTGACCAATGCGCTGCGGCAGCTTCCCGACGACTTCCGCACGGCCGTCTACCTGGCCGATGTGGAGGGATTCGGCTATCGGGAGATCGCCCAGATCATGGGCAGCCCGATCGGAACGGTGATGTCCCGGCTACATCGGGGACGCGGCCAGCTGCGGGAGTTGCTAGAACGTGTTTAACAATCGTTTTCCCCGGTAGTTAGCCTGCCATGAAGAAGGCCCGGGAATCGAGGCCCGAGAAATCGCGGTATTCACCGCTGGGTAGGTGGTAACTCATGCGAATCGGATCGATCATTCTCGTCATCTGGCTGATTATCGGCGCCATTGCCGGCGGTCAGCGCAATTACTACAGCGGCGGCTCGGCGAACTGCGCCAAGGCCGGAACGATAGCGGTGACCATTCTGGCCGGCCCGCTGAACTACTTCGGCCTTAACCCCAAGGTCAAGTGCGACTTGCCGCAGCCCAGCCAGTGACGTCAGGGACTAAAGAGGAACTGAGCAGGAGGAACTGCAGATGCTCGCCATACTTGCCGTCATTATTTTCGCTATCGCGTTCATCATCCGGGTAACCTCCACGGCCACCGACGCGGTGTTCGCGCCGGCCAGCCTGGTGATCCTCGGGCTGATCTGCGTCGCGCTGCACCTGGCCGGCCTCGGGGTCGGCTGGCGCGTCCGCCGCTGACCTTCGACCGAGACCGCCGCCGGGCTGCGCCACCCCGGCGGCGGTCTCAGCTATCCCGGCTCGTGACAAGCTACGGGGATGACCTGGACACTCCCGGCCGTGGGCCCGGCTGACGGTCCACTCACCGGCGACGACCGCCCGATCCTCGAGGGTTTCCTCAACTGGCAGCGCGCCACGCTGCTGAACATCTGCGCCGGCCTGACCGCCGACCAGCTGGCCAGTCGGCCGATCCTGTCGTCCCGCCTGTCGCCGCTCGGCCTGATCCGGCACCTGGCCAAGGTCGAGCGGATCTGGTTCAGCGAACGGGCGGCGGGACGCCACGTCGAGCCGATGTACGACCCGTCCCGCGGCCGGGCCGCCGACTTCGACGACGTCAGGGCGGACGAAGCCCGGGCGGACGTCGAGCGCTTGCAGGCGGAATGGCGCCGGTCCGACGAGGCCGTGGCGGGCATGGACTTCGCCGATACCTTCGACGTGGGCGGCGAGACGTTCTCGCTGCGCATGGTCTACGTGCACATGATCTACGAATATGCGCGCCACAACGGTCACGCCGACCTCCTGCGCGAGAGCATTGACGGGGTCACCGGACGGTGACGCGGCGACGAGAGGTGCCCGGCCGAAATGCCCGACGACATCCTTGAGCTGGCCGACCGGCTATGGCGCGGCGAGATCACGAGCAGCGAGTATCACCCGGTCGGCCACCGCGGCGGGCTGGCCGAGATCTGCGACGGCGTGGCGTTCCTCCCTTCGTTCGCCAACGTGTCCGCGTTCGCCACGGAGGACGGTCTGGTGCTGGTGGACACGGGGAGCTCCTTCGTGGCCGCGGCCGTGCACGACGAGCTCCGGCGCTGGAGCGGCCAGCGGCTGAACACGGCCGTATACTCGCACGGGCACATCGACCACGTGGGCGGGATGCCGCGCTGGCAGACGGAGGCAGCGGACAGCGGCTGGCCGGCCCCGGTCGTGGTCGCGCACGAGGCGCTGCCCCGGCGGTTCGACCGGTACGTGCTCACGGCCGGCTACAACGAGGTGATCAACCGGCGCCAGTTCGGTGTGCGGGAATTCCGCTGGCCGACCGACTACCGGTACCCGGATCGCACCTACCGCGATGAGCTGCGGCTGGAGGTCGGCGGCGCCGCGTTCATGCTGCGGCACGAGAAGGGCGAGACCGACGATCACACGGTGACCTGGCTCGCCGGCCGGAAGGTGCTGTGCTGCGGTGACCTGTTCATCTGGGCGTCGCCGAACGCCGGCAACCCGCAGAAGGTGCAGCGCTACCCGAGGGAATGGGCCAGCGCACTGCGGCGGATGATCCCGCTGGGAGCCGAGTACCTGCTGCCGGGTCACGGCCTGCCCGTCATCGGCGCCGACCGTGTCCGGCTGGCTCTCGCCGACACCGCCGAACTGCTCGAGGCGCTCGTCGACCAGACTCTCGAGGTGATGAACCGCGGCGGCCGCCTGGACGACGCGATCCACTCGGTGCGGGCCCCCGCCGACCTGGAAGCCCGCCCGTACCTGCGGCCGGTGTATGACGAGCCCGAGTTCATCGTCCGCAACATCTGGCGGCTCTACGGCGGCTGGTGGGACGGGAACCCGGCCACGCTCAAGCCGGCGCCCGAGCGGTCGCTGGCCGCCGAGCTGGCCACCCTGGCCGGCGGGCCAGCGGCGCTGGCCGACCGGGCGCTGGCCCTGCTGTCCGCCGCCTCAGCGGCCGACGGCCGAGATGGCAGCGCGGAGACGGAGCGGCGGCTCGCCGGCCACCTGGCCGAGCTCGCCCGGCTGGCCGCTCCCGGCGACCGCGCGATCGCGGAGGTTCATCACCGGGTGTTCGCGGCCCGGGCTGACACCGCGACGTCGACGATGGCCAGGGGCATCTTCGGCTGGGCCGCCGACGAGGGAAAGGCCGGCTCAGATCCCGGGATTGGTGCCTGAGCGCCCGCTGCTGCGAATAACGGCATGGACCAGCGCCTGCTGGGTAGCAGGCCCGGATGCCCAGATTTCACCCGCATGTGCTGCGTGACTACGCGCTGATCGCCGACGGGGAACGAGGCGCGCTGGTCAGCCCGCGCGGCGACATCGTGTGGATGTGCGCGCCGCGCTGGGACAGCGACGCGGTCTTCTCCTCACTCATCGGCGGCGAGGGCGTCTACGCCGTCACGCCGGCGCACACGTTCGTCTGGGGCGGCTACTACGAGGAAGGCAGCCTGATCTGGCGCAGCCGCTGGATCACCGCGAGCGGCATGACCGAATGCCGCGAGGCACTCACGTTCCCCGGCGACGCAGGCCGGGTCGTGGTGCTGCGGCAGATCCTGGCCCGCGACTGTCCCGCGAAGGTCGAGGTCACCCTGGATCTCCGGGCTGGGTTCGGCCAGCACGGCCTGCGGTCGGTCAGCCGCGACGATCACGGCACCTGGACCGGCCGGGCGGGCGACCTGCACCTGCGCTGGTCCGGCGACGTGGCCGAGGCCAAGGTCCACCGCGCGGGCCATGCGTCCGTGCTGTCCATGAACACGACCGTGCCCGCAGGCCAAAGCCGTGACCTCGTTCTTGAGCTGTCCGCCGAGCCGCTGCACGACGCGCCGGCCGCCGCCGCCGGGCTGTGGCGCACCACGCAGGAGCGGTGGGCCCAGGCCGCGCCGCCGCTCGACGGGGTCGTCGCACCGCGCGACGCCCGGCAGGCGCAGGTGGTGCTGCGCGGCCTGACCAGCTCGTGCGGCGGGATGGTCGCGGCGGCCACGACCAGCCTGCCCGAGCGGGCCGAGGAAGGGCGCAACTACGACTACCGCTACGCCTGGATCCGGGATCAGGTCTACGCGGGCCGGGCGGCCGCTGCGGCCGGCGCTTATCCGCTGCTCGATGACGCCGTGCGCTTCGTCTCCGGCCGGCTGCACGAGGACGGCCCGAAGCTGGTGCCCGCCTATACCGTCGCCGGCGGCCCAGTCCCCGACCAGCGCCGGCTCGACCTGCCCGGCTACCCCGGCGGGTTTGACCTGGTCGGCAACTGGGTGAACCGGCAGTTCCAGCTCGACGCCCTCGGCGAGTCCCTGCTGCTGCTGTCCGCCGCGGGCGAGCACGACCGGCTGGACTCCGAGAGCCGGAAGGCAGCCGAGATCGCCGCTGGCGCGATCGCGCAGCGGTGGCGCGAGGACGACGCCGGGATATGGGAAATCGACAACCAGGCGTGGACGCACAGCCGGCTGATCTGCGTGGCCGGGCTGCGGGCCGCGGCCAGGAACTGCACTACCGACCCACAGGCCTCGGAGTGGTCCGCGCTCGCCGACGTGATCCTCGCGGACACCGCCGAACACGCGGTCCATCCGTCCGGGCGCTGGCAGCGTTCCCCGGGCGACCCGGGCCTGGACGCCGCGCTGCTGATGCCCGCGATCCGCGGCGCCGTGGCCGCGGACGATCCGCGCACCGTCCAGACTCTGCGCGCCTACACCGGCGAGCTGACCCAGGACGGTTACGCCTACCGCTTCCGCCATGACGAGCGGCCGCTCGGCCAGTCCGAGGGCGCGTTCCTGCTGTGCGGGTTCATCGTCGCGCTCGCCCTGCAGCAGCAGGGCGAGGAACTCGAGGCAGCCCGCTGGTTCGAGCGCAACCGGGCCGCGTGCGGCGCACCCGGCCTGTACGCCGAGGAGTACGACGTCACCGAGCGCCAGCTGAGAGGAAACCTTCCGCAGGCGTTCGTGCACGCGATGGTCCTCGAGTGCGGCGCCCGCCTGGCGTCGCCCTGGCATCAGCTGTGACCGGGAACACCCCCACCACGAAGGAGAAGCAGGGTCCATGACCGAGACAGTGGTAATCACCGGAGCCAGCGCCGGCATCGGCCGGGCGACCGCCAAGCTCTACGGCGAGCGGGGAGCCAACGTCGGGCTGATCGCGCGCGGCCAGGTGGGCCTGGACGGCGCGGTCAGGAATGTCGAGGACGCCGGCGGCAAGGCCCTCGCGGTCCCGGCCGACGTGTCCGACTACGCGCAGGTGGAGGACGCTGCCCGGCAGGTGGAAGAGTTCTTCGGCCCCATCGACGTATGGATCAACGTCGCGTTCACCTCGGTATTCTCGCCGTTCGCGGAGATTTCAGCCGACGAGTTCCGGCGGGTCACGGAGGTCAGCTATCTCGGGTTCGTGCACGGGACCATGGCGGCCCTGGCCCGCATGCGGCCGCGCGGGTCCGGCACGATCGTGCAGGTGGGCTCCGCCCTGGGAGCGCGGAGCATCCCGCTGCAGTCGGCGTACTGCGGCGCCAAGCACGCGATCAACGGGTTCACGTCCTCGCTGCGCTGTGAGCTGCTGCATGAAGGCTCGGGCGTGCACATCACGGTCGCGCAGATGCCGGCCGTGAACACGCCGCAGTTCTCCTGGGTGCGCTCCCGGCTGCCGCGGCATCCCCAGCCGGTCCCGCCGATCTACCAGCCGGAAGTCGCAGCACGCGGCGTGGTGTTCGCCGCCGATCATCCGCGCAGGAGGCAGTACTGGGTCGGGGCGAGCACCGCGGCCACCGTCATGGCCAACAAGTTCGTGCCCGCGATCCTGGACAGGTACCTGGCCCGCACCGGCTACGACTCGCAGCAGACCAGCGAGCAGGTTGACGACGGCCGGCCGGACAACCTGCACGCGGCCCTCGACGGACCCGGCGGTCGAGATCACGGGGCGCACGGCGTCTTTGACAGCAGGTCACATCCCCGCAGCGCGCAACTGTGGCTGGCCGAGCGCCCGGGCGTGCTGGCCGGCCTGACCGCGGGCGCGGCGATCGCCACCGGGATCGTGGCGGGAAAGCGCGCCCGGCACCGGTGAAGGCGATCTCCGCCGCGCTGGGTTTGCTCCAGCCTGTTCGCGCTGGCTACGGCGGTGCGCTGCTGGTCGCTCCCGGTCCGGTGATCCGCTGGTGCACGGGCCGTCCGGCGGGCCCCCGGACCTGCGCCGTGGCCCGGTTGCTCGGCGCTCGCCATCTGCTGCAGGCGGCCGTGACCACCGGAACCGGGGCGAGCGCCGAATCGCTGGGGATCGGCGCGGCGGTCGACATCATGCATGCCGCGTCCATGGCCGGGCTGGCCATGGCGGACCGGCGGGTGAGACGCGCCACCCTGACCGACGCGCTGATCGAGACCGCATTCGCCGTCCTGAGCCTGTCAGCCGCGCTTCCCCCGCGGCGCCGGGTGAGATCGCGGTAGCTGGTCAGCTGCGGACCGGGCTGGTCCACTGGGCGACGACTGCGTCAAGCACCGGCGCGAGGTTCTGCAGCTCGTCGAGGTGCGCCTGGGTCAGCCGGGCCAGCCGCGCCTCGCCTTCGCCGGTGAGCCGGACCCGGGTCACACGGCCGTCGGCTTCGTCGCCCCACCGCTCGACCAGGCCGCCAGCCTCGGCGCGGTCGACCAGCTCGACGGTGCTGTGATGCCGGAGCATCAGGTAGCCGGCCAGGTCACCGATGGCCGGGCCGTGCGCGCCACGGTGGCCCTTGACCGCCAGCAACAGCTGATGCTGAGCCGGGGTCAGGCCCGCGGCGCGCGCCCGGGTCTCGCTCCAGTGGAGGAACCGCCGCAGGCTCGAGCGGAACGCCAGCAAGTTCTCGTAGTCCTCAAGGGTCAGCTGACGCACGTCCTCACCGTTCGTCGTTTCCCCGCGCTTTCAGCAGCATAGGCCCTCCCGGCTGGGCGCCCCGGACAGCCAGGTCATGAGACCTTGCGCCACCGGGCTTCGCAGCAGGAGTACAGGCCGAACGTGACGAGCCCGGCCGCGACCACGACGAGCAGCCACGGGCCGAGCGGCGTCGCGGCGAATGCCCGCAGGGTGGCGTCGATGCCCTTGGCCTGGCCGGGCTGGGCCCTGGCACCGGCAATGACGAGGAAGATCCCGACCGCCGCGAACACCACGCCGCGCGCGATGCCGCCGATCTGGCCTAGCCCGATGACGATGCGCCGGACCCGCGGGCTGGCACCGGCGAGCCTGAGCTGCCTGAGAAAGTCCCGTCGCCAGGCGGTGTAGGCGATATATGCGCCGCACACGATGAAGGCCAACCCAACGCCGACGACCACGATCTGGCCGCCTGGATGACGCAGAGCCGCCGCCGTGAGGTCGGCTGACTGGGCGTTACCCGATTTCGGCGCGCCAGCACCGATCGCGAACTTCAGGATGCTGAACGCGATGAACCCATAAATGACGGCCTTGCCCAGCGCCGCCAGGCGCACGCTCGCCTTCTGCTCGCCAGGCCCGGGACCGCCATACGCGGCTTCGGACAGCCGCCATAGCGCCAGCCCGATGAAGCCCACCACCAGCAGCCACAACGCGACCAGGCCGACCGGCGTCGCGGCCACCAGGCGCACCGCCCCGGCGGAGTCCGCCTGATGGCCCGAATGGCCGAACGCCATGCCGACCGCGATGCAGCCGATGATCACATACAAGAACCCGCGAGCCGCGAACCCGGCCCGGGCCAGCAGCCCGAGGGACCGGCTCCGGGCCGCCCGCCGCCCCGCATACCTGGCGCTGCGGCTTCTGCCCCGTGCTAACCGCGTTGTCACTGTCGGCCTCCTGGGAGTCGGCCCGGAAACTCCCCGGAACGCGGCCGGGCAAACACGCCGAGCCGTCGCCGGACTGTGATGCCAGGCCGCTGATGTGTGAGAAGCCCCAGGCGGGGCAGCCGATATTGCCTAGCCCTGACCGAATCGCCGGGGCACTCAGCGTCACCAGGAGAAGACCGTGCCCTCCCGCGTCATCGTCGTCACCGACCGCACCTGCCCGAGGACCACCTGATGCCGGTCGACCAGGGGCAGCCGCGCGCCGCCCTGTCGTCGCTGGCGGATGCGGCCGAGGAGCAGTCGGATGCCACCGAGGCAAGCGCGCAAGCGCAGCCGACCGCGGGCGGCGGCGCGGGCGGCGAGGACGAGTCCGCCGACCGGATAGAAGAGGCGGTCGCCGAGGCCGCTGAAATCGCGCAGGAGACTGGCGGGCTGGGAGAACTAGGACGGCCGGTCAACCGGCGCTCGCCATTCTTCATAGGCATGGCCGCCGCTGCGGGAGTCGCCGTCACCTACGGGCTGGTCGAACTCACGATCCGGGCGCGGTCGGTGCTGGTCCTGATCGGCCTGGCGCTGTTCATCGCGGCCGGGCTGGATCCGGCCGTCACCTGGCTGGAACGCCACCGCTTCCCGCGCCGGGCCGCCGTCCTCACGATCCTGCTGGCCGCGTTTGCCCTGCTGGGCGGCTTCGTGGCCGCCGCGATCCCGCCGCTGGTCGCTCAGGCCGGCGCGCTGGCCAATCACCTGCCGCAATATGCGCACTCGCTGAAGGATCACAATTCCGAGCTGGGCAAGCTGAACGCGAAATATCACATCCAGCAGCGGGTCTCCGGCCTGCTGTCCAGCAAGGGCAGCGCGCTGATCGGAGGGGTGCTCGGCGCCGGGGAACTCGTCCTGAGCGCCGCCACATCCATGCTCTTGATCGCCGTGATGGTGGTTTATTTCCTGTTCAGCATGCCGCGGATCAGGCTCTTCGCCTACCGGCTGGCTCCGCACTCGCGGCGGACCCGCGTCATACTGATCGGAGACGAGATCTTCACCAAGGTGGGTGGATACGTCCTGGGCAACTTCCTAACCTCCGCTATCGCCGGAATCGGCACCTACGTCTGGCTGGTGATCTTCGGCGTGCCGTACCCGGTGCTGCTGGCCTTGATGGTCGCCTTGTTCGATTTGATCCCGGTCATCGGCGCCTATATCGGCGGCGCGGTCGTCTCCCTGGTCGCGCTGACCGTGTCGCTCCCGGTGGCGGTCGCCACGCTCGGGTTCTACGTCGGCTATAAGCTGGCCGAGGACTACCTCATCGTCCCCAAAGTCATGGGCAGGACCGTTCAGGTGCCAGCCGTGGTGTCGCTGGTGGCCGTGCTGCTCGGCGGCGCGCTGATGGGCATCGTCGGAGCCCTGGTGGCCATCCCGGCCGCAGCCGCGATCCGTCTCTTCCTGCAAGAAGTAGTGTTCCGCCGCCTGGATACCAGTTGAGCCGACCGACCGCCGACGACGATGAGCGCCCTGAGCCACCAAAGGGCTGGCGAAGCAGGCTGCGGACCGCCAGGCGCCCGCTGCGCCGTCTCGCGATCCTCCTCATCCTGGCGCTGATCGTCGAGTACCTGGTCATCCCCGAACTCGTCGGGGCGAGCAAGGACCTGTACCTGCTCGGCAGGCTGAACGTGGGCTGGATGATCGCCGGGCTGATCCTCGAGGCTCTGTCCCTGTTCTGCTATGCACTGCTGAACCGGGTGCTGCTGCCGCCGGAGGGCCGGCCGGGCCTGTCCCGGCTGTTCCGCATCGACCTGTCCGCGGCCGCGGTGGCACACGTCATTCCAGCGGGGACGGTCGGCAGCGCCGGGATCGGGTACCAGCTGTTCACCGCGGAGGGGGTGCCGGGTACCGATGTCGGCGTGATGATGGCGACCAAGGGCATGGGCTCCACGCTGGTGCTGAATGTCCTGCTCTGGATCGCCCTGGTGATCTCGATCCCGCTGTCCGGCTTCCGCCCGGTCTACGCGACGGTCGCCATCATCGGGGCGGTGATCCTGGCCGTGATGGCGGCGCTGATCCTCGGCATCACCCGCGGCGAGAAGCGGGCGGCGCGGATCCTCCGGGCCATCGGCGAGCGGATACCCGGCGTCGGCGGCGACCGCCTGGAGAAGATCGCGCTTCAGGCGGCGGCCTCGATCCGCGCTCTGGGCACCAACCCGCGCGTGCTCACCGAGTCGCTCACCTGGGCCTCGCTCAACTGGCTGCTCGACGCGGCGTCGCTGTGGTGCTTCATCGCCGCCTTCGGCGGGTACGCGAACCCGGTCGGGCTGTTCGCCGCGTACGGGATCGCGAACGTGATCGGGGCCATCCCGGTCACACCAGGCGGGCTCGGGATCATCGACACCGTTACGCCGGTGCTGCTCATCGGCTTCGGCCTGACCCGGAGTGTCGCGACCCTGGGTGTGCTCGCCTGGCGGCTGGTGAACTTCTGGCTGCCCATCCCGGCCGGCGCCCTCGCCTATGCCAGCCTGAAGGTACCGAAGGGCGCTGGCTGGCGGGCGATTCGCCACCCTCTCACCGAGCTGACCACGAGAGGTCCGCACTCCCATCAGCACCCGGATGAGGCGGCCCGGCCTGAGGGCGAGAGCCGGGACGGTCCCGGACCGGCATCGTTGCCGCCGGCCACGGAGGATCCCCATGCGGACAGCCGCGACGCGCGGCGCTGACGCCCATCCGGCCTGGTTTAGCCCGGTCGCTCCCCGGTAGTGGAAGGAGGGTTCTGAAAGCTGCCGTGGGAAAGAGGGATCATGACTAGCGACGCTGAGGCTCGGGATATTCACGCGACGGTAACGAGCTCCGGGCAGGCCCAGGAGCCGGCTGATGACGACCGAGCCCAGCGGCCTGACGTCGTCGAGGGTGAAGTCATCGATCCGGATGCGGTCATCGTCGAAGAGGTGTCTCCGGTGACCGCCGACGACGACTCTCCCGTCACCGCCGACGACGACTCTCCCGTCACCGCCGACGACGACTCTCCCGTCACCGCCGACGACGACTCTCCCGTCACCGCCGACGACGACTCTCCCGTCACCGCCGACGACGAACAGGACATGGACCTGGTGGCAGCGGCTTCGGCGGCGACCATCCCCGAAACGGCCCGACCCGGTATGCCGGCCGACACCGATCTACCGGCGGACACCGATATGGCCGGCGACCCTGAGCAGTTGCACGAGCGGTGGGCTGCCATTCAGTCCACGTTTGTCGACGATCCCCGGGGGTCCGTCGTCGCCGCTGCCGAGCTCGTTTCCGAGACGATCGCCGCCCTGGTGGCCAGCGCCGAGGAGCGCGAACGCGGGCTGCGCCGCGAGTGGGAAGGCGATGGCGTTGACACCGAGGGCCTGCGCAACGCCCTGCGGGGCTACCGCGGGCTCCTTGACCGGCTGGTCGCGCTGTAGCGCGGGCCGTCTGGAGGCGAGGCCCGCCGAGAAGCAGCGCGCCGAGTCCGACCGCGACCACCGGGTTGACGTAGGCATAGGTAGACACCGTCGCGGTCGGCAGCCTGCGCAGCGCCACGTTCGCGGAGCATCAGCTCCAGCGGCGGAAGCCGCCTTCGGAGTTGATGGTCTGCCCAGTGATCCAGGCGGCCTCGTCGGTGGCTAGCCAGGCGATGAGCCGGGCGGGGTCGTCGGGGGCTCCCCAGCGCGCCTGAGGGAAGCGGCGGCGGACGGCCTCGTGCCTTTCGGGCCGGGCGTAGCCGGTATCGACCGGTCCTGGGTTGATCGTGTTCAGGGTGATCGCCTGGTCGGCGAGATGGTCGGACAGGGTCCGGGTAATCGAGGCGAGGGCGCCTTTGCTGGCCGCGTAGGCGACTTCGCCGGTCATCGGCTCGAGGTCTTGCCCGGAGGTCAGGAACATGATCCGGCCGCCGGGTCGGCCGTCATGCTGCCCGGCGAACGCCTGGGCCAGCAGGATCGCGGAACGGGCGTTGACGGCCCAGTGGGCGTCGAGCATGCCGGCGTCCAGGGTGCCGAGCGGGCCGTCGCCGCCGCTGCGGGCATGGTTACAGACCAGGATGTCCAGGTGCCCGAACACGCTGGTGACGCTGTTGATCAGCTGGCTGGGTGCGTCGGGGGCAGCCAGGTCGAGTTCGGCGTCGTGTACCTGCGCACTCGGGTCGGCCCGGGCCTCGGTCACGCCGCGGATGACCGCAGGCGGGCCGCCGGTATCGGCACCCCAGGACTGATCCCGATCGTGCGGCGCGTAGTGGTGCAGGAAGAGGCTGGCGCCGAGCGCGGCCAGCCGCCGCGCGGTGGCGTAACCGATCCCGGCGCGCCGGCTGACCCCGGTGACCAGCGCTACCCGGCCGCGCAGCGGCAGCGGCTCTCGCTGGAGCTGCCGCGGATCGGGTTCGCTGTCACCCATGGCCGCCAGTCTGGGGATAACCGCGGGGTGACGCCACCGGATTAGCGCTCATGCCGGGCCCAGCCCGGCCCGGGGCCGGGGCCGGGCCCGGCCCGCGGGCGGGGTTAGCTGGCGCGGGCCAGGGCGGGGGCGGGGGTGTCGAGGAGGCGCTGGCGCAGGTAGCCCAGGGCGTGGGCGAGGAGCCGGGAGACGTGCATCTGGGAGATGCCGAGCTGCTGGCCGATCTCGGCCTGGGTCATGTCGCCGTAGAACCGCAGCAGCAGGATCTTCTGCTCGCGGCGGGGCAGCTCGCCCCAGTGCGCGGCGACCGATTCCATGTCCAGGGTGTGCTCGACCTCGGGGTCTTCCTCGCCGAGCACGTCGGCCAGGCTGGCCGCGTCGGGCCTGGCCAGCGGCGCGTCCAGCGAGGCGGGCTGGAACACCAGGTCGGCGCGCCGGGCCTCGCGCAGGTCGCTCTCGCTGATGCCCAGGTGGCCGGCCAGCTCGCCGTCGTCCGGCTGGTGGCCCAGCTGCTGGGTGAGCTGCCGGATCGCCTCGCGGACCTGCAGCACCAGCTCCTGCATCGAGCGCTCCACGTGCACCTGCCAGCGCTTGTCCCGGAAGTGCCGCTTGATCTCGCCGGAGATGCACGGCTGGGCGTAGGCGGCCAGGCTGCCGCCGACCTCGGGATCGAAGTTGTTGATCGCCTTCAGCAGGCCGACGTACCCGACCTGCATCAGGTCCTCGGCCGGCTCGGGGCTGCGCTTGTAGCGCTGCACGCACGAGCGCACCAGGTTACGGTGACGGCTGACCAGCAGCTCGCACGCCCCGGCGCGGCGCGCGCCGCCCAGCGGCTGCGACCGCACGATCCGCAGCAGCTCCCGGTCATCCAGCCCGGCCAGGTCACCCGGCCGGCCGGCTGGCGCGGGCGGCGCCACCGCGTCCCGCCCGCCGGATACTTTCTCCATAGAAAGTGTTTCCATGGGGAAAGACTCTCATGCCCGGCCGCCCCTGGCAAGCCCTCAGCTAGAACCCCCCGGCCCCGGCCAGCTCCACCAGCCCCCGCGCCAGCGCCTCCCGCCCATCCGGCGACATCGCCGCCAGCACCTCACCCAGCGCCGCCCGCCGCCGGCCCCGCACCCACTCCGCCAGCCGCCGCCCCGACTCCGTCGGAACCAGCACGATCTCCCGCCGGCTCCCCGCCGCCCGGTCCCGCGTCAGCAACCCCGCCGCCTGCATCCGGTCACACAACCTGCTCGCCGCCGACGCCGACGCCCCCAGCGCCCCCGCCAGCCGGCTCAAATTCAGCCCCCCCGCACCCCCGATAATCAGCAACGCCCGCATCTGCGCCGGCGGAACCGCCGACCCCAGCTCCTCCACCGCCCGCTCACACGCCTCCAGCAGCACCGTCAGCCCCGCCTCCGCGGAACCCACATCCACCTCACCATCAGCAGCCGCCCAGGCCATGTCACGTCCCATCAGGCACCATCATCGCTGTCAGCGACGAACCCCACGTTGCGGGCCGCCGCCTCCTCTGCGGCGACCGTCGCGCGGTCAGGCATCCGTGCCCTGACCGACGTCCTCCGCCAGGGCGCTGCGCGGGACGCAACCGCACCCGGCAGGCCGAGGCATTCCCGAGGACTTGAGCCGGTCATGATTAAGCCGCTGCCCGGTATCGCTGATTCCTAACGTGGTTTTGCCGCCGAGCCGTTCAGCTCGGCTGCATCCAGAGTTTAGATCCGCATGGCCGGGTGGGGCTTTGAGACGCCACTCCCCGCGGCCGGGCTCGACCGGGACGGCGGCGTCCCACGGCTCACTCCAGGCTGCGGGCATGCCGCTGACTCACGTTGACCCCGGACGGCCCGCTCGGTAATACTGTGTCGGGCACGGTGCAAACCGTGCCATCTCTAGTCCGGCAGCGCGGCTAGTCGTGTCACTCGTGGCATACGGAGCTAGTCATGCTCGAAGATCACGCCGCCGGCGGGTTGATGCCGGATTCCG
This sequence comes from uncultured Actinomycetota bacterium, assembly GCA_963729365.1. Classification (GTDB taxonomy): domain Bacteria; phylum Actinomycetota; class Actinomycetes; order Streptosporangiales; family Streptosporangiaceae; genus JASHPR01. Next base: position 368,255 of record CAVSNQ010000018.1, on the reverse strand, counting down.
CGGGGCCGCGGTCAGTCATGGAGATCGCGGACTCCGGTCTCGGTCTCCTCCCTGCCCCAGACCCCGGTGTTGCCGACAGCGCCCGGCTCAGGCTGGCCGCGCGCCGCGTGCTGAGCGGCGGGCAGTCCGCCGGGCAGACGCCGGCCCGGCCGATAGACGACATCCAGGCGATCAACGTGGTGATCGACGCCGCTCGCAGTGACGCGGTGCGCCCGGCCGACGCGCTTGATATCGGAGCCGGGCTCGTTGTGCTCTGCGACCTGCGGCTTTATCTCGACGGTCTAGAGGCCGGCCTGCTCGACGCAGCCCAGCAGGCCGGCCTGGGCTGGGATGTCATAGCCGCGATCATCGGCGTCCCTGCCGATGAGGCACGGCATCGTCACCGCACCCTGCGTGCGCGGCAGAGTTCGCAGTAGCTCAGGCCGAATCCGGGCAGGACCGCCGATGAGCGTCCCGGCGGGGGGATGACCGGCAGGCGGGTGGCCTGGGCGGGGGTCCAGGTCACCCGCCTGCGGGCCGGGGCCGGGGCCGGGGCGGCCCGGCCCGCGGGCGGGGTTAGCTGGCGCGGGCCAGGGCGGGGGCGGGGGTGTCGAGGAGGCGCTGGCGCAGGTAGCCCAGGGCGTGGGCGAGGAGCCGGGAGACGTGCATCTGGGAGATGCCGAGCTGCTGGCCGATCTCGGCCTGGGTCATGTCGCCGTAGAACCGCAGCAGCAGGATCTTCTGCTCGCGGCGGGGCAGCTCGCCCCAGTGCGCGGCGACCGATTCCATGTCCAGGGTGTGCTCGACCTCGGGGTCTTCCTCGCCGAGCACGTCGGCCAGGCTGGCCGCGTCGGGCCGGCCGGCCAGCGGCGCGTCCAGCGAGGCGGGCTGGAACACCAGGTCGGCGCGCCGGGCCTCGCGCAGGTCGCTCTCGCTGATGCCCAGGTGGCCGGCCAGCTCGCCGTCGTCCGGCTGGTGGCCCAGCTGCTGGGTGAGCTGCCGGATCGCCTCGCGGACCTGCAGCACCAGCTCCTGCATCGAGCGCTCCACGTGCACCTGCCAGCGCTTGTCCCGGAAGTGCCGCTTGATCTCGCCGGAGATGCACGGCTGGGCGTAGGCGGCCAGGCTGCCGCCGACCTCGGGATCGAAGTTGTTGATCGCCTTCAGCAGGCCGACGTACCCGACCTGCATCAGGTCCTCGGCCGGCTCGGGGCTGCGCTTGTAGCGCTGCACGCACGAGCGCACCAGGTTACGGTGACGGCTGACCAGCAGCTCGCACGCCCCGGCGCGGCGCGCGCCGCCCAGCGGCTGCGACCGCACGATCCGCAGCAGCTCCCGGTCATCCAGCCCGGCCAGGTCACCCGGCCGGCCGGCTGGCGCGGGCGGCGCCACCGCGTCCCGCCCGCCGGATACTTTCTCCATAGAAAGTGTTTCCATGGGGAAAGACTCTCATGCCCGGCCGCCCCTGGCAAGCCCTCAGCTAGAACCCCCCGGCCCCGGCCAGCTCCACCAGCCCCCGCGCCAGCGCCTCCCGCCCATCCGGCGACATCGCCGCCAGCACCTCACCCAGCGCCGCCCGCCGCCGGCCCCGCACCCACTCCGCCAGCCGCCGCCCCGACTCCGTCGGAACCAGCACGATCTCCCGCCGGCTCCCCGCCGCCCGGTCCCGCGTCAGCAACCCCGCCGCCTGCATCCGGTCACACAACCTGCTCGCCGCCGACGCCGACGCCCCCAGCGCCCCCGCCAGCCGGCTCAAATTCAGCCCCCCCGCACCCCCGATAATCAGCAACGCCCGCATCTGCGCCGGCGGAACCGCCGACCCCAGCTCCTCCACCGCCCGCTCACACGCCTCCAGCAGCACCGTCAGCCCCGCCTCCGCGGAACCCACATCCACCTCACCATCAGCAGCCGCCCAGGCCATGTCACGTCCCATCAGGCACCATCATCGGCCGGCCGCCGCCCGGGGCCGCGTGAACGCGGCACCGCCGAACCACCGGGGATGAGGAGACGTCGTACCCGCATTCGGCCCGCCGACCGCCGAGAGGAGCCATCGCAGCGCCTGACCAGCCCCGCCGCAGGTATAGTCTGAAGATTCTAGCAGCGACGACAGCGAGTGACCTTCCGAATCCATGCCCGCCCGGGCTCGCCGTCCGTTCGGCGTGATCCCGCACCGGCTGCTGACCTGCTCGAGGGGCGATGACTCGCGATGACGAGTGACTGCGCCGTATATGACGACGGAGTCTTGCGGATCACCAGCACGGACAACCCGCCTGGTCTGGCCATCGCCGGCGAGATCGACGAGTCCACCTATCCAGGCCTTCTCGGCGTGCTGGACCAGGTCACGGAGATCACGCAGGGACCGGCGGAGGTCCACTTCAGCCTGGGCCAGGTGAGCTACTGCGACCTCGCCGGGCTGCGAGCCATCGTCTGCATAACCGGCACCGCCGACAACCGAGCCAGTGGCGACGCGAACCGCGGCTGCAGGCGCGTTGTCTTGCACGAGGTTCCGCCGCAACTCCGGGCCGTGCTGCGGATCCTCGGCTGGGACTCCACGCCGGGCCTGGCCGTGGATCAGCCGGACGCCGGCCTCCCGAGATCCGTCGGCCGGTCCTGGAGCGACAGGCAGGGGAGCGCAGTCTGATGAGCCGCACCGAGGGAACCTTCGAGCACTCGGCCTGCATCTACGACAGCGACCAGCAGTACCTGGACACGGCGGTGCCTTTCCTCGCCGACGGGCTGGCGCTCGGCGAGCCCGTGCTGGCCGTCACCACCCCGGCCAACCTGGAACTGCTCAACACCGCCCTGGGCACCCGGAGCAGTGAGTTCGACTATGCCGAGTCCGCGTTCTTCGGCCGCCGGCCCCCGCAGCGGGTGGCCGCGTTCTACCGCTACTGGAAGGGCCACCATGCCGCGCGCGAGGGCGGCCCGGGTAACGGCCGCGTGCGCGTCCTGGCCGAGCCGGTATGGGCGGGCCGGTCCGCCCGCGAGATCACGGCGTGGGCGCGGATGGAAGCGGCGCTGAACGTCGCGCTCGCGCCGACCACCATCTCCATGATCTGCCCGTACGACGCGCGCACGCTCGACCCGGACATCATCACCGATGCCCTCTGCACCCACCCGGTGCAGGTCACGGGGTCGGATCCGAGCCCGTCCCCGCGCTATGTCGACCCCGCGGCGTTCGCCCGCTCATGCGACAACAGCCCGCTGCCCGAACCGCCGCCCACCGCGGATGCGTTCGACTTCGACGGGGACCTGCGCGGCCTTCGCCGGTTCATCACCGACTGCGCCGCCGCCCACGGCGTGGTCGGCGACCGGGCCGACCTGCTTGTCCTGGCGGTCAGCGAGGTCGGCGCTTACCTGAAAAGCCGCTGGCCATCCAGCGCCGCCGTGCGGGCCTGGGAGCAGCCGGGCGCGGTCGTGTGCGATTTCCGCCAGCCCGCCGGCCGCATCACCGACCCGTTCCTCGGCCTCCGGCCCGCGGAGCTGGTCGTCGGCGACGGCGACGGCCTCTGGCTGACCAACCAGATCTGCGACTGGATGGAGATCCGGTCCGGTGCCGACGGCTGCGCTATCCAGCTGCAGGTGCCCAGCCGGCACGACCAGGAAATGGTGGCCCAGCCGGGGATCCGGTACCCGGCCTGACGCCCGCGTGCCGCTTTGACCGAAGCCGGTGCCTCGGCCATACTGTCAACGCGCGGCGTACGCCGCGACACGTGGTCCGGCAGCGCGGCTACCTATGTCACTCACTCGTGGCAGCAGGAGCCAGCATGCTCAGAGGTCAGGCTGACGGCGTCCGCGTACCGGAATTTCCGGCTCTTTCGCCTTTCCCTAGCGAAATTCCTACCCTGGACCGGGGCACGGTGCACGCAGGGCGCATCCTGCGCACCGGCCAGCACCTAGCAATTGTCGGGCGATATCCCGGCTGGATCAGGGGGAATGGGGATGACAGCCCACGACGCACCATCCGAGTCCCTGCTCGTCGGACGGTACGAGGATCTCGTCGAGTCCCTGACCGAGTTGGCTCGGACACTGACTGAGAACGAGTCGGTCCGCGACACCCTGGGGAGCATCCTCGCGCTCGCGCTCCGCTCGATCCCGGGCTGCCACGCGGCCAGCGTGACGGTGCTCGACGCCAAGGACCAGCCCAGCACGATCGCGGCGACCGACGATAAGACCTACGAGCTGGACCGCCGTCAGTACGTCCTGAACGATGGCCCGTGCCTGGACGCCGCCCGGCGCCAGCAGGTCAACCGGTGGAGCCTGCAGGAAGCCGAGCAGCGCTGGCCGTCGTTCACCAGCCTGGCCGAAGAGATGGGCCTGCGCAGCTACCTGTCGGCCGGCCTCGGCCTGGCCGGGCGCCGGCTCGGGGCGCTGAACCTGTCCAGCCATGACACCAACGGCTTCAGCCAGCTGGACGAGGACCTGATCTCGCTGTTCACCGTGCCGGCCTCGGCCGCCATCGTCGTGGTCGGCCGCTACGCCGAGGCCCGTGACCTGGCCGCGCAACTCGAGCACGCGCTGCGGTCCCGCGCCGTCATCGACCAGGCGATCGGCATCGTCATGGCCGAGTCCCGCTGCGATGCCGACCAGGCCTTCGCGACCCTGAGCCGCGCCTCGAACAACCGCAATATGAAGCTCCGCGACCTCGCCACCGAGATCGTCATGCGGGTGGGCGGCCGACCGCCATCACAACCAGGAGATTGAACGCCACGCCAGCCCGCTGGCCGCCGTCCGGCCACGGCTGATGTCCGTGCGGCGCCGGTCAGATGTCCTGGTACACCCGCACCGTGGTGCCGTGAGCCGAAGAATAGATCTGCACCAGATCGCACAGCTGGTTCGCGACCCAGAGGCCGGCCCCGCCCCCGGCGTCGGGCGCGGGCCGCACCCGGCCGACCAGCGGCGATGTGATGTGGCCCCGATCGGACACCTCGCAGACCAGCGAGCGGTCGTCGGTCCAGACGTGGAGTTCGCCGCGCCCGCCCCCGTGCCGGAGGCTGTTGGTGGCGATCTCACTGACCGCGAGCACGATCGCGCTGGCTGACTCCTGGTCAAGCCCCGCCGTCCCGGCCTGCGCGGCCACGAACGCCCGCAGCCGGCGCAGGTCGCCGGCCTCGAAGGACGTGGTGGCCGTCCGATCCGGCCGGGACGGAGGCTGCCGGTCGAACGGGTCGGCGAGGTCGATGTGGCGGAAGGCGCTGCACGCCTGCCGCTCGTCGCCGCGGGCGACGAAGGGGTGGGTCCGCTGCGCCTCGTCGATGACGTCGGCGGCCAGCGCCTCGAGGTCGTACGGGCACAGCAGCCAGAACGGGGTGGCGGCGTCGAAGGCCACGTTCAGCAGGGCCTCGTGCAGCTGGCACTCGGCGAGCTCGGTCGGGGAGCGCTCCGGGTAGATAGGTTCCCCGATCCCCCACAGCTGCGCGGAGCCGGCCTGGTCCTGCACGAACGCCTGCCAGGCGGCGATGATCCGCGCCGGGTTGTCGCCGATGCTGGCCATGTCGGCAAAGCCGACGTTCCCGGCCTCGGCGCCTAGCTGCCGGCGGAGCAGGTCAATCTTTTCCGCGCTCACCACCACGAGGACCGGGTCACCGGCGCTGACCGCCCGGCGGATGAACGACAGCGTGCCGGACAGGAACTCGGCGATGCCGGAGTACAGGAACGCCTCGTGCCGGTACCCGCCGACGGTCTCATCCCGCGACGCCTGCGCTGCGGTCACCCTGTTCTCACCAACACCAAGTAGGTCACGCACCATGAGGACGACCCGCGACCGCCCGAATCATCATAACCCGGTGTTCAGGGAACTCCCGGACCGTCCATGGTCAGGCCGGGCGTGGTATCCCAGCCGACGATCTCCAGCACCTTCCTCAAATGCGGGGGCACGTCGCGCAGTACCACGCGCCTGCCGTTGCCGACGTGACCGGCTCCGGTGAGGGCTACGATCGCCCGCAGCCCGGCGAGATCGCAATACTGCACGCCAGCCAGGTCAAGCTGCACTTCACCGCCGGTGTCCCCGAGTTCGTCGAGGACGCCCACCAGCCCGGCGTAGGTGGACTCGTCAATCTCGCCGGCGATCGCGAAGACCGGCCGGACGCCAGTGATCCGCAGCACCCCGTCGTCATATATGAGGTGACGGTCAGGCATCGCCGGTCCAGGTCTCACCCGGCAATAAGCGCATGACCGGCCAGGGCACGGTCCAGTGTCCCACACGCGCGTTTCCGCGCCCAAGGCTTCTGGTCAGCGCGCGTCGCTCCCGGCGTCGAACGTCTCCAGCCTGAACCTGACGTGCAACTCGATGCCCTCAAGGAAGTGCCTGGCCTCGACGTCATCCGGATCGTAAGCGATCTCCCACCGGTGCGTCGTGCCCTGTTCGTCCGCCCAGCTGACCACTGCCTTCATTGATGCCTCCCTGGCCTGGCTCCCGGTGCCCGCTCCTCAGCCGGAGGAGCGCCGCTCGGCCGAGGTCCTGGCGAACTCGGCGCGGAGCGCTCGCTCCGCGAGCCCGGGCGGTGAGCCCGAGCCCGATGAGTAGCTGCCCAGCGTCAGCCTGGACGAACAGGATCCCGGCCCGCAGGTGCTCGGTCTCTATGTAGTTGTGGCCCAGCCGGAGGGCGGCTCGCGTACCCGTGCCTCGCGCCGCTACACCGGCACACCGTGTTTACGGCGGCATCTGCGGGGAAGCGAAAAGAGCCGACGAGGCGGGCCCGCCCTCCGAACCGAACAGGTGAGCGCTCAGCAAACGAACAGGTGAGTGCTCAGCGCCGTGGCATGCGTCGCACCTGAGTCCGAGGGAGCCTCGATCATGAAGATTGCCCTGATCGCCGACCATCTCGGCACGCCGGCCGCCGATGCCTACCCGGGCCATCCGGCGCGCCGCGTCCTGGCGCTGGCGCGGGCGCTCGCCGAGCGCGACCATGCCGTCACCGTTTACTCCCGCAAAGAATCCGCTGACGCGGGGGACACGGTCGCGGCACGTCCCGGCGTGACCATCGAGCACATCCCGGCCGGCCCGTGCCGGGCGCTCTCCGCAGACGAACTGCTTCCGCACATCGCCGCGTTCGCCGGCCGCCTGGCCGACAGCTGGCGGCACAGCGCTCCCGGCGTGGCCCATGCCCACTCGTGGACGAGCGGGCTGGCCGCACTGGCCGGGGCGCGCGGGCTCGGCATACCGGTCGTCCAGGCCTTCCACTCACTCGGCGGCGTGCCGGGCGACCGCGGGCCGAATACGGCGGGTGCCACCGCGCGGATCCGCCTGGAGGCATCGATCGCCCGGAGCGTGCAGGCCGTGCTGGCCGACACCTCGGCAGAACGCGCCGACCTCGGCCGCCTGTGCGCGCCGACGACGTCGGTCAGGGTCGTGCCGGCCGGCGTGGACACCGCGCTCTTCCAGCCCGCGGGACCGGCCGCCGAACGCGGCCGGAGGCCCCGGATACTCATGGTCTCACCCCCCGGCGAGCAGCCGGACCTGGTCACCGTGCTGCGCGCGCTCAAGGACCTGCCCGACGCCGAGCTCGTCATCGCCGGAGGACCGGCCCGCCGCCGCCTGGCCGGGGATCCCGGGTACCGCGGGATGGCCGCGCTCGCCCGGCGCCTTAGCCTGGGCGACCGGCTGACCTGCACCGGCCAGGTGCGCGAGGCTGACATGCCGCCGCTGATGCGGTCGGCCGACGTGCTCGTGCATCTCACCGAAAGCCGGCCGTTCGCCATGGTGGCGGTCGAGGCCATGGCGTGCGGAATCCCGGTCATCGCATCCGCGGCGCACGCGGACGCCGTCATTCACGGGAACACCGGCTTCCTCATGCCTCCCGCCGAGCCCGCCGGGTCAGGCGATGCACCGCAGCATGTGCTGCTGGCTCGCCGGATAGGCCAGCTGCTGGCCAACCCGATGCTCCTCGACGGCTACGGGATCGCCGCCGCGAGCCGGGCCAGGGATCGCTACTGCTGGGAACGCATCAGCCAGGAGACAGAAGCGGCCTACGAGTCGCTGCTCGGGCCGCAAGTTCAGGCCGCAGCGTAGCGGGGGTGGTCGCCGGCGCCGCCCCGGCCCGGCTGCCCGCCTGACTGTGGCCCGGCGTGCCCGGAGCGCCTGCTCCGGGCACGCCGGGTGTCATGATGGTCGAATGTCCGTTGATGCGCCGCCGCCCGACACCCGCCGGGCCCGGCTATGGAAGGCCGCGGAATCCAGGGGGATACCGCTGCGGACGATCCTGGTCACCGTCGCGGTCGTGGCGGTCGCCTTCCTGCTCGGCAAGCTGATCTACCGGCTGCGCGATGTCATCCTGCTGATCGTCGTCGCCGGGTTCGTCGCGGTGATCCTGAACCCGCTGGTTGTGGCCCTGCAGCGCTGGAAGATCCGGCGGCGTGGGGCGGCCGTGGCCATGGTCACGCTGTGGGGCCTGCTGGTATTCCTCGGGCTGACCGTGGCGTTCGGCTACCCGCTGCTGGGCGCGATTACCCACCTGGCCAACCAGCTGCCGTCGTACGTGAGCAGGGCCGAGCACGGCAAGGACTGGTACGGGCACCTGGTGCGCAAATATCACGTGCAGCACTGGGTGCAGAGCAACGTGCCGAAGCTGGTCGACTTCGGCAAGGGCCTCGCTTCGCCGGCCCTGAGCGTCGGCAAGGGCGCCTTCTCGCTAGTGATCGCGCTGTTGACCATTTTCGTGCTCACGGTGCTGCTGCTGCTCGAGGGCCCCAAGATGCGGTCCGGCGTGCTCGGCATGATGTCGCCGGCCCGGGCGCAGCGCTACTCGGCGGTGGCCAGGGAGGTCAACCGCTCGGTCACCGGGTACATGCTGGGGGACATCCTGACCTCGGTCATAGCCGGGTGCGTGGTGTTCGTGACCCTGCTGGTGCTGGGCGTTCCTTTCCCGTTCCTCTGGGCGCTCTGGGTGGCCCTGGTCGACTTCCTGCCGATGATCGGCGGTGCCCTGGCGGGCATCCCCACGGTTTTGTTCGCCCTCGGCCACTCGCTCACCGCTGGCATCGTCACGCTGGTCGTGTTCTTGACCTACACGCAGATCGAGAACCACATTCTCAACCCGATCGTGATGAGCCGGACGGTCAAGGTCAGCCCGCTGCTTGTACTGCTCTCCATCCTGGTCGGGGCGGAAATCGGGAGCTGGATCGGCGGGATTTTCGGCGCGTTCGTCGCGGCGCTGATCGCCATACCCGCTGCGGGCGCGGTGCAGGTACTGGTTCGCGAGGTCTGGCAGTCCACCGGGCCACAGCGGGCCGCCCTGCCCCCGGGCTCCGCTGAACCCGCGGGCTCAGCTGACCCCCCCGGCTCCAGTGAGCCCTCCGGCACCGGCGAGCCCGCTGGCACCGGCCAGGTCGCGGGCTCCGGCTAGCAGCCGGCCTGGCCGCCCGCAGCCGCGGGCTACGCGTGCACCTGCGGACGCCGATCCGCCCACGGCGCGGCCTGCTCGAGCTGGCTGGCCACCCGGACCAGCAGGTCCTCCCGGCCGTAGGCAGCCACGAGCTGTACCCCGACCGGCAGCCCGCCCGGCGTCCAGTGCAGCGGCAGGCTCACGGCCGGCTGGCCGGTTATGTTGAACTGCGCCGTGTAAGGGATGAAGCTGACCACCCGCCCGCCCTCGACCTCGGGACCCTCGGCGGTGAACCACCCGAGCTCCGGCGGCGGCGCGCCCAGCGTCGGCGTGAGCAGCAGGTCGTAGTCCGTCCACCAGGACGCCATCTGACGTGTCCACGTCCCGAGCCACGCCCGGCTCTCCAGGTAAGTAACCGCGTCCATGGCCGCGCCGATCTTGCGGTAGGCGACGTTGCGTGGCTCGATCTCGTCCTCGCCGATCGGCCGGCCGAGCAGCAGCTCAAAGACGCGGAACGTCGCCTCGGTGTCGGCGGCGATGATCGTCGTGAAGTTCTGGATGAACCCCTCGTCGAACATCCCATCTGGCGCGGACTGCTCCACGTGATGACCGAGCCCCTCCAGCAGCCGCGCGGCGCCGGCCACGGCCGCGCGGCACTCGGGGTCATCGAGAAAGCCTTCGAGGCCCGGCCGGTCGACGAACCCGATCCGCAGCCTGCCCGGGTCGGCGCCGACCTCCTCGCTCAGCGGGCCGGGCAGCGGCGGGGCGTAGTACGGCTCACCCGCATGCCAGCCGCTGATCGCGTCCAGGATGCCGGCCGCGTCGCGCACGGTCCTGGCCACCGCGCCGTCGATCGTGCCGCCCGCCCAGCCCTCCCCGATCAGCGGGCCCTGGCTGACCCGCGCGCGGTTCGGCTTCAGCCCGACCAGGCCGCACTCGCTGGCCGGGATGCGGATCGACCCGCCGCCGTCGTTGGCGTGCGCGGCTGGCACCATGCCGCTGGCTACCGCCGCGGCCGAGCCCCCCGAGGAGCCGCCGGTGGAGTGGCCGGGATCCCAGGGGTTGCGGGCCGGGGGGAAGCTCTTGGGCTCGGTGGTCACCGTGGTCCCCATCTCCGGCACGTTCGTGCGGCCGAGCGGGACGAAGCCGGCCGCCAGGAACGCCTCGGCCAGGTAGGACGTCACCGGTATCGGCTGGTCGCGCATCGGGCCGACACCGAACGCGGTCACCTCGCCAGCGACCGTGCAGCCCAGGTCCTTGAACAGGATCGGAACGCCGCGGAACGGCCCGTCGGGCAGGTCACCGGCGGCTTCCGCCCGCGCCTGGTCGAACCGGGTCCTGATCACGGCGTCCAGCTTCGGGTTCAGTTCCTCGATCCGGCCGATGGCCGCCTCGACCAGTTCCGAGGCGCTGGCCTCGCCGTTGCGAACCAGCTCCGCCTGCGCAGTAGCGTCCAGCCACGTCATGTCGGTCATAGCCGCACGCTACCGGTAAACGGGCCAGGCGGCCCAGACCCAGTCAGGCCAGCTATCCAGCCGGGCGGCAGGCGCGGCAACCCACCCAGCTGGACGCCAGTGCCGACCGGGCGCGGGCCTCGGCGCGGCTGGTGCGCCAGGATGGCGCTATGGCCGACGAGTACCGCGTCTACAGCGACCTCGCGGAATGGTGGCCGCTGATCTCGCCTCCTAGCGAGTACGCGGAGGAGGCCACGCACCTGGCCACCGTGTTCGGCTCGGCGGAGGTTCCGGTCCGGGAGGTGCTGGACCTGGGCAGCGGCGGCGGCGGCGTCGCCGTCCACCTGAAGGGCCGGCATGACCTGACGCTCGTCGACCTGTCCGACGAGATGCTGGCCGTGTCGCGGCGGCTCAACCCGGAATGCGAGCACGTCCGCGGTGACATTCGCACGATCCGGCTGGGCCGCGCGTTCGACGCGGTCCTGGTCCACGACGCCGTCGACTACATGACCTGCGAGGACGACCTGCGGCGGGTGATCGAGACGGCGTTCGCGCACTGCCGCCCGGGCGGCCTGGCGGCGTTCGTGCCCGACCACGTCGCGGACACGTTCCGGGCGTCCAGCGGCGGCGGTGGCGGCCGCGACGCCACCGGACGCCAGGCCAGCTTCCGCGAATGGACCTGGGACCCCGACCCGGCCGACGACTGGGTCCAGGCCGAGTACGAGTTCGTGCTGCGCGCCGCGGACGACACCGTCCAGGTCGTGCGCGAGATCCACCGGCTCGGGGCGTTCAGCCACGGCACCTGGCTCCGGCTGCTCGCGGAGGCCGGCTTCGAGACCGTCACCACCCAGGGTCCCGGCGCTGACGCCGAGACCGGGCCGGCCTCCGGCGGGTCGATGCGCGGTCACCTGTTCACCGGCCGCCGGTCCCCGGCTGATCACTCGATCCCGATTTAACGGCGGGTGGCACTGGCCACCGCCCCGGCGGGCTGCCAGGCTGGCTCTGAGGCCGCATCGGCGGCCATGACTCTGCAGGCCGACTAGGGAGACTGGCATGACCGTGTACCGGGTGATCGACGTCATCGGCACCAGCAGCACGTCGTGGGAGGACGCCGCTACCGAGGCGGTCAGGACCGCGAGCCAGTCACTCCGCGATCTTCGGGTCGCCGAGGTGGTCGAGCAGGACATCCACCTGGACGAGGGCGGGGCGATCACGTTCCGCACCAAGCTTCAGCTCTCGTTCAAGTACGAGCCCGGCCAGTAGGCAGTCCGTCCACCTGGCGGGCGCCTCAGCGGGAGCTGACGGGCGGCGTGACGGCCATCATCGTGGACTGCATTAGCGCGACCCTGACCAGCGAGGCCGACGGATTCCCGGCACTGTCGTCGGCCCAGGCCACGACCTCGGCCGAGCAGACCGTGAGCGTGCGTCCCGCGCGGACGACCTCGCCGACGGCGCGGAACCGGTCGCCGCGCGCGGGCGAGAGGAGGTTGACCTTGAACTCCACGGTCAGCACGTCCTGGTCGTCCGGCATCAGGCTTGCGGCCGCGTATCCGCAGGCCGAGTCGGCCAGCGCGGTGATCGCGCCGGCGTGCACGTAGCCGTTCTGCTGGCAGAGGTCGGCCCGGTACGGCAGGTCGAGGGTGACCCGCCCGGCGGACAGTCCGGCGATCGCGACGCCCAGCGTGGTCAGCAGCGTTTGCCGGCCGATGCTCTCCCGGATCCGGGTCTCCGTGGCAGGGTCGAGGGCGGGCAGGCTAGTTGTGGTCACGGTCTCATCCTGCAACACCGGGAGTCGGGCCCGCCACGGGCGCAGCAGATGACGGGCGCCGACGCCGGCGGCGTGACGGGAATTCATGTCCGTGATCGAGGTCCGCGGCCTGACCGGTCCGGCGTGGCTGCCGGTGCACCGGCTGGCGGAACGCGCGCTATCCGAGCCGGGGTGCCGCCGGCCGTTGTCACCCGGTGTTGACCAGCGAAACCGCGGTCCAGGTGATGGTGACCGTCCACGACGTCGATTGGTCGGCGGTCGATGCCGGGCCGGTGAGCTCGATGCCCTCTTGCTGGGCATTCCCTTGCACCGCCGAGCATCCGCCGGCCGCGAACTCCGAATCACACACCCGGGAACCCGTGAGCCCGGCGGAGTTCTCGCTGCCCGCGGCGAAGTTCTGCACCACGTACTGATTGTTCCCCGGGAGCTTCCCGCCATCGTTGGAGCAGGCGGCGGCCGGGTGAGCGCCGAGGTTGCAGAGGCCCCACTGAGTGCCTCCGTCGGAAGGGACCGCGTTCGTTCCGTTCACGTCGATGGTGGCCGCGACGCCCGTGTTCGTGATCGAGATCGGGTAGCTCCCGCCGGGCCCGGACTTCCCGACCCAGCAAGTCCCGTTCGGAAAACCGAGCGCGGCCGGGGTCGATCCGGTGTTGACGCTCGCGTTCCCGCCGCTGCAGGCACCGAAGCTCTCTTTGGATGGTGACACGGTGACGGAGACTACGGTCGGAACGACCTTGAGCGAGATCGCGATGCTCGAGCTCCCGCCCGGTGTTCCCGCCGACGAGGGCCCCGTGCTGCAGGCGGCGAGCCCGGCCACCGCGACGAGGGCGATAGCCGCCCTTGACCTGCTCCGCCGAGTCCGGCCCGGCCTGGCGGCCGACCGCGCGATCGGCGGCGGTCGTTCAACCCGGATCCGGATCCGGACCCCGGACCTGCGAACTCCGAGGACCGCCGCCACCAGCGCCAGCAGCGCGACCAGAACCCACCACATCCAGGTGGGCACCACGGGCCACAGCCCCGGCGCCGGTCCCGGCTTGACGCTGAACTCCAACGGGGTGGCGGCGGCCGCGCCGAGGTTGGCCTGACCGGGCGATATCCCCGCTGAGCCGGTCACGACGATGTCGCTCAGGTACCGGCCCGGCTTGGCATCGCCCGGCACCACGAGTTCCAGCGGAATCCGGGCCGCCTGGTGCGGCGAGAGCTGCACGCCGGGACCGGTCATTTGGACCCAGGACTGCGGCACATCGCGGCCCGGGCCCGCGGACAGCCGCTGGATCCGTACCCCGATTGATTCGGCCTGGGTCCCGGTGTCGAGAACGTACACGGGCGGGAGTGCATAACTGTCACCCGCCTGGGCCACGTTTCCCAGGCGGACGGGCGTGGCCTGCACGCCCACCCCGACGCTTGCGCCGGCCATCGGGAGAGAAATGGAGAGCGCCGCAAAGGCGAACGGCACGGCGAGCGTTACCAGCAGCCCGCGCCGCAGACGCATGTCAGGCACCTCACCATTCACTGCATATGACTCTAATGGCGTGACGCAAGAGAAGAAAGGCCCCAATGAACGGGCCGCCGCCGCCGCGATAGCCACGAGGGGCGACCGTCGTTGGCGGGCCTGATTACGTGTTAATCACCCATGACGCCGGCTGGCCTGGGCGGGATTTCGCCGCCAGGTCAGCGGCCGACGCCAGGCACCGCCCGACCCTGCTCCAGGTAGACCAGCGCCCTGGTTCTGGACGCGGCCTTTACCCGCCGCCGGATGGGTTTCCTCAGCAATTTCAGCGCCCCGGGCAGTGCGACCAGCCTGTGCTCAGAGATCTCCTCGCCCTGGAGCACGACGGCATCGAGGCTGGCGTCGTCGAGGGCGCCGCAATCAAAGAGAAACCGTATGCCGCCCGGCTGGCCGGGGCGGGGCAGGCGGAAATCCACGCACACCAGGCGGCCGGTCCGCACCTCCAGGCCGCACTCCTCCCGAACTTCCCGCTGGCAGGCCTCCCACGGCGTCTCCCCGTCGGCCTCCATGACGCCGCCCGGGATCGTCCAGCCCGACTTATACGTCGGCTTCAGGATCAGCAGCCGGCCATGGCGGTCGAAGATCAGTGCTCCGGCGGAGGCGGGGATGGCCGGGAGGGCGGAGGCGGGCATGGCCGGGACAAGCTCGGGCGGGACGAGCTCGAGCGGGCCGCCCCGGGGATCGTCATCGTTGGCCACAACTGCCAGCCTATGGCCCGGCGCCAGCGCCGCCGGGGCGCAGCAATGGTCCAGTGATCACGCCTGCGGTCCCGTGCCGACCTGCGTCGCCGCCGGGTAACTGCGGCCCGAGCGGGCGCTGCCGGGCGCCTGACCTGGCTTGTGCCGGGCCGAGGTGATGTGGATAATGCTCGTTGCGGTTACCGATGGGTCAACCGCTCTCGTGGGTCCAGAGACGCGGCCCGCCTCTCTTCTAGCGAGTGGTGGTGATGGCGCGTGCCCCAGGAACGCTCTCCGGTGATGTGGCTCAGCAAAGCGGCTGTGGTCACGCTGCCCGTAGAGATCGACATTTCCAATGCCGACCAGGTTCGGGACGACCTGCTTTCTGTCCTCAATCGCGGCGCGACGACGTTGGTCGTGGACATGGGCGGAACAACGTTCTGCGATTCCGCGGGCGTCAATGCCCTGGTGCGCGCGCACAAGCGGGCGGCGGCCGACAGCACGCGAATGCGGCTCGTCGTCGGCGCACCGGCCGTGCAGCGGGTGCTGGCCATCACCGGAGTCGACCACCTGATGGACATCTACCCGAGCGTCGCCGCAGCACTGGCCGGGACGGGCCATGCGGCGGACCGGCCCGGCCGGGACGAGAGCGCCTGCCCAGACCATCCTGGGTACGCCACGGCGTACGCCGACCCCGACGACCGGGCCGCCCAGCCCGGCTGACGTTGCCGCCGGCCGGCGGAGCCGGGCCGGCGGATGGGTTAAGACCCCGCGCGTGCGGGTAGCCGCCACGGAAGCGTTACCGGAGCGCGGCTGGATGGTGAATCGCAGTGAACGACGAACAGGCACCGAGGCCGGTGCAGGCGCAAGATCGCCCGACTGGTGAACTGGTCAAGGACCTGTCTGAGCAGATATCTCACCTGGTCCGGGACGAACTGCACCTCGCCCAGGTAGAAATGACGCAAAAGGGCAAGCAGGCCGGCCTTGGCATCGGGATGCTCGCGGGCAGCGGCACCATCGCCTGGTACGGCGTGGGCTGCCTGGTCGCGTGCGCGATTATCGCCATTGCCTCGGTCCTTGCGGCGTGGCTCGCCGCGCTCGTCGTCGGGGCCGCGCTGCTGCTGGTGGCGGGGACGGCCGCGCTGCTTGGCCTCGGGCGGGTGCGGAAAGCCGTGCCGCCGGTTCCCGAAGAAGCAATCGGCAATGTCAAGGCCGATGTCGATGAGATCAAGGAAAGGGCACACCGATGACCACAGGACCATCCAGGGGGCAGACCCCGGCCGCGGTGTCAGCGGCGGAGCTGAGAGAGGACATCGCCCGGACCCGCGAGCAGCTCGGCGAGACGGCCGAGGCGCTCGCGGCCAAGGCCGACGTCAAGGCCAGGGCGCATCAGAAGGTGAACCAGGTCAAGGAGCGAGCCGCGGGCCGGGCCGGCCAGATCAAGAAGCAGGCCGCTGCCCGCGCCGGCCAGATCAAGGGCCAGGCGGCAACCGGCGGCTGGAAGAGCAACCCGGCAGCGGTGGCCGCAGCCGTGGCCGCGGCCGTATTCACCTGTGTCGCCATCGCGTTCTGGAGGCGCAGGTGACACGCCGCTGACCGCGAGCCGCTGCTAGTCGGCCGGGGGCTCGCCCGCGCGCAGCGCCAGCATGGTCACGTCGTCACGCAGCTGGCCGCGGCAGAACTGGACCACCACCTCCTGCATTCGGGACACCACGCGGGCGGCGGGCTCGCCGCTGAGCGCCGCCAGCTCGTCGGTGACGCGGTCCTCGAAGTAGACCATGTCGGGCCCGCACGCGCTGGTCAGGCCGTCGGTGAAGAAGAACAGCAGGTCGCCAGGGTCCAGGTCGAGTTCCTGGGTCGCGGGCTCCGCGTCCGGGAAGATCCCGAGCGGCAGCCCGCCGCCCGGCAGGACCTGGGTCCTGCCGTCCGCCCTGACCAGGACCGGCCACGGATGGCCCGCGCTTCCGAGCACCACGTGCAGACGACCGTCCCGCCACTGCAGGTGGCCAACGCTCGCCGTGACGAAGCGGCCGCCGAACTCCTCCTCCATCATGATCTCGTTGGCGCCGCGCAGCACGCCCGCCGGGCCGGATTCCCAGTGGGCGAGTACCCGGATCGCGTGCCGCGCGGCGGCGGTCACCGCCGCGGCGTCCTGTCCCTTGCCGCAGACATCGCCGATGGAGACCCCCCAGCCGGACCGCGCCGGGTAGCTGTCATAGAAATCGCCGCCCGCCTCCTGGGCCCTGGTGGCCGGCACATGGCTGGCGGCGACCTCGGCGCCCGGGATCTGGCGTGGCTGTCGTGGCAGCAGGCTGGCCTGCAGCGCATCGGCGATCTCGGCACGATGCCGCAACAGCCGGTCTGCCCGCATGGCCAGCGCCAGCTGCTCCCCGAGTTCTTCGACCAGCCCGACATCGGCCAGCCCGAAAGGAGCGTGGCCGGCCAGCCTGGCCAGGGTCAGGGCGCCGTAACTGCGCTCGCCGTCCGACACCGGCACGCAGAGGACCGATGTCGCCCCGAGCAGCATGAGCACTGGCATGCCGTCCAGGCCGTCGCCGAGGATACCCGGATCCTCGGCGTGCGCGACGAGCAGCGTATGACCCGACTCATGGACCGCGGTCGGCGCCGAGCCGGGCGGCGGGTCGACCGCCGCCACGGCGCGGGCCACCTCGTGGCCCGGCTGGTCTTCCGGCCCGACCGCAAGCTGCCGCCGCAGGCCCTGGTGCCGCTCCACGTCCAGGATGAGCCACGCGTCGAGGTCGCGCGCCAGCAGCCGCGCGAAGCGCTGCATGGTCACCGACTCGCTGTGGTTGACGTTCTGCAGCAGGATCCTGCTGGCCGAGGTGGCCAGGTCGAGGCGGCGCGTGGCCGACTGGAGCGCGCGGTCGGCGGGCTGCGCCTCCCACTCCGGGCCGTCAGCCGGCTCCGGCGCCGAAAGGGTCAGCGCCATGCCGGGCGGGACCACGGCCACGATCACCTGGCCCGCGTCGCCGCGGACCTGGACCGGGCCCGCGGCGACCTGGCACTCCGCCACGCCGCCGGCGGTGAGCACGCCGCAGCGCAGCATCCGGATCTCACCGGTACGGACGACGGCGGCGACCTGGGACGCCGTCGCGGCACGGAAGGGCAGGTCGATGAAGGCGGTGAACAGCTTCCCTGTCGGGTAGCCCGAGCCCGAGCCCACGAGCTGGCCGGCCGCTGAGTTGGCTCGCCGCACGATGCCGTCGAGCCCGAGCAGGAACAGCGGGACCGGGACCTGCTGGAAGATGGCCTGCAGCAGGCGCCGCTCGGCGTGCGGGCCCTCCGCAGGCTCCCCGGCGAGACCACTGGCCGCGCGGTCACCCGCATCGGTCAGCGCCTCCACCGCCCCGTCGAGCTCGGCCAACGCCGCCTCGAGCAAGGGCCTGAGGCCGGCCCCCGGCAGCGCGGCGGCCTGCCTGAGCGCGTCGCCCCTGGCCTTCAGCCGGGCGGCCTCATCCATGGCGCGTCAGGCCGAGCCCGTCTACCCCGCGGGCATCGATGATCCTCGCGGCGACCTCGGTCACCTTCACGTTGCGCGCCTGGGAGATCTGCCGCATCCGCTGCAGAGCCTCGTCGGCGGTCCAGCCGAGCGCGTGCATCAGCACGCCCTTGGCCTGATCCACGACCGCGCGGGACTCGGCGGCGTCACGCAACTGCCGCGCGGAACGCCGGGCCTCGCCGTAGTCCGAAGCGACGCCGAGCACCGCCCCGACCAGGGCGACCAGGCGCTCGGCGGCCGGGACCGAGCCCGCCTCCAGCGTTCTCGGCCGGGCGCCGAACAGTGACAGGCAGACCGCCTCGGCACCGGATCGGTGGGCCAGGCTGAGCGAGCACCGCACGCCCTGCCGCAACGCCGTGCCGGCAAACTCCGGCCATCGGCGCTCCTCGAGCGTGTCGGGACAGCCGACCGGCTCGCCCCCGCTGAGCGCGTCGAGCATCGGCCCGCGCCCGCGGCGCACCTGTACGTCGATCAGCTCGGGCAAGGCCGGGTGGCTCGCGGCCAGGGCGGCCGGCTCGCCACCACGCCAGAGCACGGCCGCTGCGCCTGAGCAGGCATGCACCTGAACCGCGGCGTACGCCACCAGCTGGTTCAGCGACCTCGGCTCCGACGCCTCTCCGACGCTCAGCAAGCCGGAGACCTCATGGGTGAGCTCAAGGCTGGACGTGGCGTGCTCCGATCACCCGGGTGCGCCCGTCATGGCGCAGGTCCCTCCAGGGTGTCACGATCCGGGCGGCCCCGGATACCTGGTCAGCGCGGCGGCCCGGCCGAGCGGATCCAGCGCTCCATGCAGCTCAGCAGTTCCTCGGTGTCCACGGGCTTGGTGACATAGTCGCTTGCTCCGGAGGCAATGCTCTTATCCCGGTCACCATGCATGGCCCGGGCGGTCACCGCGATCACCGGCAGGCCGACAAGCTCCGGGATCTTGCGGATCGCGCTGGTCGTCGCGTACCCGTCCAGCTCCGGCATCATCACGTCCATCAGCACGATGTCGATGTCCGGCATCGTGCCGAGCATCTCGATGCCGGTCCGGCCGTCGGGGGCATGCAGGACCGTCATGCCGTAGAGCTCCAGGATGCTGCTGATCGCGAAGGCATTCCGCAGGTCGTCATCGACGATGAGGACCCTCCTGCCGCGCAGCGCTTCGTGCGCGCCGACGGCGACTGGCGACCGGCGGCCGTTACCGGCCCGCGCGGCCGGTGCCGGATCGGCCCGCCCGGAACCCGCTCCGGCAGGCCCGGCCGCGGCCTGGGCTGGCCCGGCCACCGCCGCGGGATCGGCCGGCGGTGCCTCGTCCGCGCCCGGGCCGCGGGCGGGCAGGAACAAGGTGAACGTGCTGCCGCCGCCGAGAACGCTCTCCGCGGTGATCCGCCCGCCGAGCTGGACGGCCAGCTCGCGGCAGATGGCCAGGCCCAGGCCGGTTCCGCCGTAGCGGCGGCTCGTCGTGCCGTCCCCCTGCTGGAAGGCGCCGAAGATGACTTCCAGGTTCTGCTCGCTGACGCCCACGCCGGTGTCGGTCACCGAGAACGCGATGACCGGCTCCGCGCCGGGGGCAGGCGGCCCGGCCGAGGTGATCCGGAGCTCCACCTGTCCCTGGTCGGTGAACTTGACCGCGTTCGACAGCAGGTTATGCAGGATCTGCCGGAGCCGCTGCCGGTCGGTGACCAGCTCGGCGGGGACGCCGGCGGCCGGCGGCTCGGCCGCCAGTACCAGGCCCTTTTCCGTGGTCAGCGGGCGGAAGACCGCGAGCAGATCATCCACGAGGGCGCCGAGGGCAAACCGCTCGGGGTGCAGTTCGATCTTGCCCGCCTCCACCCTGGACAGGTCGAGGATGTCGTTGATCAGCCGCAGCAGGTCGGACCCGGACGAATGGATGACGTTCGCGTACTCGACCTGCTTGGGCGTGAGGTTCTGCTCCGGGTTATTGGCCAGCAGCCGGGCCAGTATGAGCAGGCTGTTCAGCGGCGTGCGCAGCTCGTGCGACATATTCGCGAGGAACTGCGACTTGTACCTGGAGGCCAGGTCGAGCTGCCGGGCGCGCTCCTCGAGTTCCTGCCTGGCCTGCTCGATCTCGACGTTCTTGATCTCGATGTCCCGGTTCTGGCGGGCCAGCTGCGCGGCCTTGTCCTCCAGCTCGGCGTTGGAACTCTGCAGCTCGTCCTGCCGGACCTGGAGTTCCCTGGTCCGCGCCTGCAGCTCCGCCGCGAGCCGCTGCGACTCGGCCAGCAGCGTGTCGGTCCTCGAGTTGGCGATGATCGTGTTGACGTTGACCCCGATGGTCTCCATCAGCTGCTCCATGAAGTCCCGGTGTACCTGGGTGAACCGGGAGAACGAGCCCGCCTCGATGACCCCGAGGACCTGGTCCTCGAAGACGATCGGCAGGACCATCAAGTTCACCGGCGCCGCGTCGCCGAGCCCCGAGGAGATCTTCACGTAGTCGGCCGGGAGATCGGCCACCACGATGGGCTTCTTGGTCTTCGCGACCTGGCCGATCAGCGACTGGCCGAGCTGGAACTGGCTCGGCGCCCCGATGTCGGCGCGCAGGCCGTAGCCGGCGATGAGGCGCAGGCGGGTTTCGCCGCCGTTGTCCTCGGCCAGGAAGAATGTCCCGTGCTGTGCCCCGACGAGCGGGATCAGGTCGTACATGATCAGCTCGGCGACAACGGCCAGATCGCGGTGGCCCTGCATCCGGCCGGCGATCCTGGCCAGGCTGGACTGCAGCCAGTCCTGCTCCTGGTACGCCTTGGTCGTCTCCCGCAGCGACTGGACCATCGTGTTGACGTTGTCCTTGAGCTCGGCGACTTCGCCCTGGGCCTCGACCGAGATGGACCGGGTCAGGTCACCCGTGGCCACGGCGCTGGTCACCTCGGCGATCGCCCGCACCTGGCGGGTGAGGTTGCCGGCCAGCTCGTTGACGTTCTCCGTCAGCCGCTTCCAGGTGCCCGACACACCCTCGACCTCGGCCTGGCCGCCGAGGCGTCCCTCGCTGCCCACCTCCCTGGCCACCCGGGTGACCTCGGCCGCGAATGACGACAGCTGGTCGACCATGGTGTTGATGGTCGTCTTCAGCTCCAGGATCTCGCCGCGCGCGTCCACGTCGATCTTCTTGGACAGGTCGCCATTGGCCACCGCCGTGGTGACCTGGGCGATGTTGCGGACCTGGCTGGTCAGGTTGTTGGCCATCGAGTTGACGTTGTCGGTGAGGTCCTTCCAGGTCCCGGCGACGTGCGGAACCACGGCCTGGCCGCCCAGCATGCCCTCGGTACCCACCTCGCGCGCCACCCGCGTCACCTCACCCGCGAACGCGCCTAGCGTGTCGACCATCCCGTTGATCGCCTGCGCCAGGACGGCGACCTCCCCGCGCGCCTCGACGGTGATCTTCTGGCTCAGGTCACCGCGGGCCACGGCGGTGGCCACCTGGGCGATCGAGCGGACCTGCGCGGTCAGGTTGGACGCCATCACGTTGACGTTGTCGGTCAGGTCCTCCCAGGTCCCTGACACGCCCCGGACGGTGGCCTGGCCGCCGAGGTTGCCCTCGGTGCCGACCTCGCGGGCCACCCGGGTCACCTCGTCGGCGAACAGGGACAGCTGGCCGACCATTGTGTTGATGGTCTCCTTCAGTTCCAGGATCTCCCCGCGCGCGTCGACGGTGATCTTCTGGCTGAGATCGCCCTCCGCCACGGCGGTGGCCACCTGGGCGATGGACCGGACCTGCGCGGTCAGGTTGCCGGCCATGAAGTTCACCGAGTCGGTGAGGTCGCGCCACGTCCCGCCGACGCCGGGCACCCGCGCCTGGCCGCCCAGCCGGCCCTCGGTGCCGACCTCGCGGGCCACCCGCGTCACCTCATCGGCGAACGCCGACAGCTCGTCGACCATCGTGTTGATCGTGTTCTTCAGCTCCAGGATCTCCCCGCGCGCGTCGACGGTGATCTTCTGGCTGAGATCGCCCTTCGCCACGGCCGTGGTCACCTGGGCGATGTTGCGCACCTGGCCGGTGAGGTTGCCCGCCATCGAGTTCACCGAGTCGGTGAGATCGCGCCACGTCCCGCCGACGCCGGGCACCCGCGCCTGGCCGCCCAGCCGGCCCTCGGTGCCGACCTCGCGGGCCACCCGCGTCACCTCATCGGCGAACGCCGACAGCTCGTCGACCATCGTGTTGATCGTGTTCTTCAGCTCGAGCATCTCGCCCTTGACGTCCACTGTGATCTTCTGGGTGAGATCACCCTTCGCCACGGCGGTGGCGACCTGCGCGACGTCGCGCACCTGGCCGGTCAGGTTGCCCGCCATCGAGTTCACCGAGTCGGTGAGGTCCTTCCAGGTTCCGGCCAGCCCGGGAACCTCGGCCTGGCCGCCGCAGGCCCTCGGTGCCGACCTCCCTGGCCACCCGGGTCACCTCGGAAGTGACCAGCGCGAGCTGCTCGTTCATGCCGTTGAACACGGCTGCGATCTCGTCCATGAGCGGGTCTTCCGCCGCGGGCAGGCGAGTGCTGAAGTCACCGTTGCGCACCGCGGTCAGGCCGCTCAGCAGCCGCTGCAACCGGCTGTCGGCGGGCTGCCCCGTCCGCTCCTGGGTTGTGGTCATCGGGACTCCTTCGTTACCGCCGGGAGAGGGCCGCGGGCGGCTCGCACATGCGACAGACCGATCCTGTCACTCCCCGTGTAGGCGGAGAATAGTCAGCGATGACAAGCGCGGTAGCGTGTGAGTCCGCCCGCCGGATGGGTGGTCGCGGGGAAGGCGGGTGACCGTGACAGGACCGAGCGGCCCCGATGTCGCCCGGCTGGAGGCGCTGATCGCCCGGCAGCGGCGAGACCTGGACCGCATGCGCTCGGGGGCCACGGCTCGCTCGGTCATCGACGTGGCCACGGGCATCCTGATGGAGCAGCTTCACTGCTCGCCCGCCGAGGCCCGCCGGCAGCTCGCCCGCCTGGCCGAGGAATCCGGAGATACCGTCGCGGAACTGGCCGCGCAGGTCGCCGGGCGGCCGCCGGAAGAGGCGGCCGGAGCGGCGCCGGACCCCGCCGGGCGCAGGCTGAGCCTGGCCTGGGCCGCCGCCGAGGCGGCGGCCGACGGTGCCGCCGTGGCGGCCGCCCTGTTCGACGAGGTACTGGCCCCGGCGGGCGCCGTCGCGGTGGCGCTCTGGCTGATCGAGCCGGACGGCGGCCTTGAACTCGCCGGCCAGGCCGGTTTCGGGGAGCGCGAGGCCGGCCGCTGGCGCCGGCTACATCCGGACATGCGCGCGCTTCCCCAGGAAGTCGCCAGTAACGGGGTCGAGACCTGGTGGCCGGCGGGGCCGCCCGAAGGCGATGACCGGCCGCTCATGGGCAGCTGGCCCGGGGGTGCCCGGGTCGGGCTGCCGCTCCGCGACTCGGGGACGGCGCTCGGCTCCATCGTGATCTGCTGGCCGGAGCCGCTGGCCAGCTTCCCGGCTCCGCTCCGCCGGCAGCTCGCCGCCCTCGCCGACCTGGCCGCCCAGGCGCTCGCCACCCGGATTCCCGGCAGCGACCAGGCCGCCCGGCACCGGGCATCCTGGGTCTTCGGCCTGATGGACGGATTGCTCGAGGCGTTCCTGTTCGCGCTCGCGGTCCGGGACGACAGCGGGGAGGTAACGGATTTCCGCATCGATCACGCCAGTGCCAGGTTCCGCGACCCGGCAGGCCGTGGCGCTGCCGAGCTGACCGGCCGTCAGCTGCTCGAGCTGTATCCGGCCGCTGCGCCGGCCGGGGGCCTGTTCGACAGCTGCGTGACGGCGCTGGTGACCGGCGAGCCACAGTACGTCCCCGGGGAGATGGTCGCCGCGCAGACGGGCAGCGTCGCGACCACGCCGGCCCCGGCGGTCCGGATCGCGCGGCTCTACGACGGCGTGGCCATCGCCTGGCGCGGAGCGGATGACGCGGACCGCCTCGCCGCCCTGCTGCAGCACGCCCAGCGGCTGGGCCGGATCGGCAGCTGGGAAGAGAACATGCGGACCGGGGAGGTGCACTGGTCCGAGCCGACGTTCGCGCTGTTCGGCCAGGTGTCCGGAGAGCCGGTCTCGATCGCGGACCTGCACTCCCGCGTTCCCGCCGACGACGTCCCCGTGGTTCAGGGCTTCCGTGACACGCTGCTGGCCGATGGCAAGGAGAGCGCCGCCGCGTTCCGGCTGGTCCGGCCCGATGACGGCAGCGTGCGGCAGATACGCGCCTACGCCGAGCCGGTCATCGATCCGGCCGGGGCCGTGATCGCCATCAGGGGCGCGTACCAGGATGTCTCGGCGGACTACCACACCCGGGTGGCCTTCGCCGCCGCGCGCGAGCAGCTGGCCGATACCGAAGAGCGTGCCGCGGAGGAACATCGCCTCGCCCTGCGCCTGCAGCAGGCCATCACCCCCCGGTCAGCCGAGCCGGTGGCCGCGGCCGGCCTGGACGTCGCGGCGCGATACCGGCCGTCCGGGCCGGGCAACCTGGTCAGCGGTGACTGGTACGACACCGCGCTGCTGCCGAGCAAGGAAGTGCTCGTCGTGGTGGGTGACATCGCCGGCCACGGCCTCGACGCGGTCACCGGCATGGTGACAATGCGTAACGGCCTGCGCGGGCTGTCGATCACCGGAGCGGGACCGGCCACGTTGCTCGGCTGGCTGAACGGCGCTGCGTGCCATTTCAGCGACGGCATCATCGGAACTGCCGTCTGCGGGCTCTACGACCCGGCCAGCCGCTCATTGCGCTGGGCACGAGCCGGCCACCTGCCGCCCATCCTGATCCGCGATGGCCAGGCCCGCGCGCTGGCCCTCCCGCAGGGCCTGCTGCTCGGCGCCGACCCGGATGCCTCGTACACGGAGGTAACGACGCCACTGCAGCTGGGCGACATCCTGATGCTCTTCACCGACGGCCTCATCGAGCGACGCGACCAGCCCATCGACGATGCCCTGGACGCGCTGCTCCAGGTGGCCAGCCGCCCGGTGGGCGGCGACATCGCGAGCTTCGCCGACTACGTGGTCGCCGAGGCGTCATCCAATACCGAGGACGATGCCTGTCTCGTCGCCATCCGGGTGCGCTGACCCCCCGGACGGCTAGCCGGCGGCCGTCAGGCCGGCCGCGACCGCGTCATCCACGTTGTCGTACAGCGGGAGCCGGTCAGCCAGCCCGGTGATCCAGAGGGTCTTCGTGTGCCGGTACCTCGCGCCCGCCAGCGCCAGCACCCCGCCGGCCGCTTGCAGCCGTTTCCAGTGGCCCACGATCACGGCCAGCGAGCTTGTGTCCATGAAGTCGACGGCGGTCAGGTCGAGGATGATCCAGCGGTGCTCCCGGCGGGCGCGCGTCAGGTGCTCGTCGAGCTGGCGGCTGGTCACGATGTCAAGCTCACCAGCAACCGCGACGATCACGCTGTCGCCGCGGTTCTCGGACGAGAGCCGGAGTTCCGCCACACGCACCCCCGATCACAGGCCAGATCAGGAACGTATCCCCGGCCTCATCGTATGCTGGATGGACTCTTCCGGCCGCATACGCATCGCATACGAATAGACGCGCGGAGGCAGGGAAGCTATGGCCAGGTGAGTTGCATGTCAGGTAGGCCCGTAGCAGGAGGACCGCGTCGGCCCGCGCGCCGATGGCGGCAGGCGCGCCGTTGACGACGCCGAGCCCGACCGGTACCGATACCCGCAGCAGCGTCCTGCGGCACGTGGCGCTGTTCTACCGGGACCGGGCCGACTACCGGTCGCGGATCCTGGGCTTCGTGCGGGCCAGCATGGGAAGAGGCGAGCCGGCGTTCATCGCGCTGCCCGGGGATGAGGCTCGCCTGCTGGGCAGCTACCTGGGCGGCGAGCCGGGAGAGCTCCTGTGCTCGGACATGGCCGACATGGGCGTTAATCCGGCGCGGATAATCCCCGAGCTCCGGGCCTTCGTCGACAAGCACGTCGGGCAGCCCGTCCTGGTGGTCGGGGAGGCGCTCTGGCCGGGGCGCTCACCGGCCGAGATCCGCGAGGCGACCCGGCATGACGCGCTGATCAACCTGGCCTTCTCCCAGGTCCCGGCCACGATCCTGTGCGCCTACGACGTCACTCGCCTGCCGTCCGCCGCGATCGCCGACGCGAGATGCACCCACCCGGAGTATCTCGCGGGCGGCCAGCCAGTCGCCGCCCCGAGCCCCGCGCCGGCCTGGGAGATCCCGCCGGACTGCGATCGGCCGCTGCCGCCGCCGCCGGCCAGCGCGGAGACCCTGGACTACGACACCGACCTGGCTCCGGTGCGCCGGCTGGTGGAGAGCCATGCCCGGCGCGCCAGGCTCGGCCCCGAGCGGGCCGCCGACCTGGTTCTCGCGGCCAGCGAGGTTGCCGCGAACACTCTCGGCCACACCAGGTCCGGGGGGACGTTCCAGGTGTGGCACGACGCGGAGGAGATCCTTTGCCAGGCGCACGACCAGGGATGGATCACCGACCCGCTCGCCGGGCGCGTCAAGCGCGGCCCGGACGGCCGCGGCCACGGCCTCTTCCTGGTCAACCACGTCTGCGACCTGGTTGAACTCAGAACCGGGTCGGCTGGAACCACGATCCGCATGCACATGGGTCTCCCGCGCCCGGCGTGAGCCACCTCAGTTCCGGCCGCCGCCGCTGACCGCGCCCGCGACATCACGGTCCGGCCACGAGCACGGCAGCGCCGTTTAAGTCCCGGCAGGAGGGCAGCTAGGGGACGCGTAATGCGAAAGGAGCCTGCCGTGGCTGTCATTCTTGTGGTTTTGCTGATCGCGCTCATTCTGGGCGGCCTAGGGTTCGCCATCCACATCCTGTGGTGGATCGCCCTGGTGGTACTGGCCATCTGGCTGCTGGGATTCCTGTTCCGGGCGGCCGAGACAGGAGGAAGCCGAAGCCGCTGGTATCGCTGGTAGCTGCCCCGCGACCGGGCCGCAGGCGGTACCGGTGAGCAGGAGCGCCGCCTGCTCCGCGAGCGCGGGCAGGCGGCGAGGGCGGGGAAGGCGGGGAAGGCGAATGAAAAAGCTTGTTTGAACGCCCGCGTGCTCGGGCAGAGGATGATGCGGACGGTGCTTACGACGCAGGCACGCCCTCACGCCAGCATGGCGTGACACTGGGGCGTGCCTTTCTGCGTTCGCCGTAGCTTCCGGGCTTCCGAGAGCAGGGCCGGCTCCACCCAGTGACGCCGCGCCCCAGCAACCAGGAGGTCCGTGATGAGGATCGCGCTCGTCGCCCAGAACAGCAACCCGCTCGCCGAGCACCTGGATCCGGGGTCTGCCGCCGAGGCCACCCGGGTGATGTCGCTGGCGCAGGCGCTGGCCGGCGTCGGTCACCGCGTCACCGTCTACGCCCGCAAGGACTCGGACGGGCTTCCCGGAAGCGCGATCGTCGCCCCGGGAGTCACCGTCGAGCACGTGACCGCGGGTCCCCCGGCGCCGCTGGACCCCGACAAGCTGGTGCCGCACCTGCCCGAGTTCGGCAGCTACCTGGCGCAGCGCTGGCGCCGGAACGCCCCCGACGTGATTCATGCCCACTTCTGGACGATGGGCCTGGCCGCCCTGGCCGGGGCGCGAGACCTGGGCGTGCCGGTCGCGCAGACCTTCGGCTCGCTCGGCGCGGCCGAGCAGCGCCACGGACTGCCGGCCTGCCCGTCGGACACCCGGATCCGCCTCGAGACGTGCATCGCGCGCAGTGCCGACGTGGTCCTGGCCAGTTCCGACGAGGAACTGGCCGACCTCGCCCGGCTCGGCGTGCCGAGGACCAAGGTCAGGGTGGTGCCGTGCGGCGTTGACGCGCAGCAGTTCTCGCCGGAAGGCCCGGTCGCGGAGCGGACCGGACGGACCCGGCTGCTCGCCGCCGAGCCGCTGACCGCGCCGGGCAGCCTGGCCGTCGCCGTGCACGCGCTAGCCGAGATCCCGGACGCCGAGCTGGTCATCACGGGCGGGCCCGTCAAGGACGAGCTGAGCAGAGACAAGAACCGCCGCGACCTGGTCCGGCTGGCCAGGAAACTGCGGGTCGCGAACCGGCTGGTGTTCACCGGGCGCATCGCCCCCGACGACCTGCCCGCGCTGCTGCGCTCCGCGGACCTGCTGGTGAGCACCGCGTCGTACGAGCCGGTCGGCATGACCGCGCTCCAGGCGATGGCGTGCGGCACGCCGGTCATCGCGGCCGCGGCCGGCGCCCCGCGGGACGCGATCGTCGATATGACCACGGGCCTGCTCACCCCGCCCGGGCCGCCCGCTCAGCTCGCCTCGCGGATCCGGCGGCTGCTGGCCAACTCGATGCGGCTCGAGGCCTACGGGATCGGTGCCGCCGACCGGGCCAGGTCCCGGTACTCCTGGAAGCGCATCGGCCACGAGACCCTGACCGCCTACGCCAGTTGCGCACGCCGCCCGATGCGGGTCACCGGATAGCGAACGCCAGCGCGCCGCCCGGCCGGCCCGGGCGTGAACGGGTGTGGGCGTCACTTACTTTGGGTGGTTGCGCGGCCGGCGGCGGAATGCGGCGTCCAGCGCCGTCGTGCCGAAGTTCCACATGTTGTCGGCGACGTTGATCGTGACTCCGGGAGGAACGATCTGGTCGATGCGGTCAAGCAGATCGCTGGACAAGTCGATGCCGTCGGCGGCGAGGTAGGCGTCCAGGTGCTCCATGGTGCGCGGGCCGATGATCGCGGAGGTGACCGCGGGGTGGCGGGTGACGAACGCGATCGCCATCTGGATGAGGGTGATCCCGGTCTGGTCGGCGAGCGCGCCGAGCGCGTCGGCGGCGTCGAGCTTGGCGGCGTTCGACGGGTCGCTGGCGTCATAGCGCGCTGGGAAGCGACGCAACCGCGCGGCGGAGCCTGGCCCGCTGACCTCCTGGCCCTTGCGGTATTTGCCGGACAGCCAGCCGCCGGCCAGCGGGCTGTAGGTCATGACGCCCATTCCGTGGCGCTGGCAGGTCGGCAGCACGTCGTATTCGATCGCCCGGGTCAGCATGGAGTAGGGGGGCTGTTCGGTGCGAAACCGTCCGTGGCCGCGGCGATCGGCGGCCCATTGGGCCTCGACGATCTCGGAGGCGGGGACCTTTGACGCGCCGAAGGATCGGATCTTGCCGGCCGCCGTGAGGTCAGTCAGGGCGCTGAGGGTCTCGTCGATATCGGTGTTCGGGTCGGGAACGCCGACTTGGTAGAGGTCGATCCAGTCGGTTTGAAGTCGGCGCAGCGAGCCCTCGACCCCTTCGGTGATCCACCGCCGCGACGCTCCGCGGTGGTTGGGATCCTCGTCGAAAGGAGGGCCGAACTTAACCGCGAGCACCACGTTCTCGCGCCGTCCGCCCGCCAGCGCCTGGCCGATGATCTCTTCTGACTCGCCGGCTGAGTAGCCATCGGCGGTGTCGATGAAATTGATCCCGGCGTCCAGGGCCCGGTGGATGATCTTGATCGACGCGTCGTGATCGGGGTTGCCGAAGGCGCCGAACATCATCGCGCCCAGGCACATCTGGCTGACCGAGACGCCGGTGCGTCCCAGGGGCCGGTAGTCCATGGCAAGCTCCTTGAGCCGCCGCGAGTCAGTCGCGGCCGGTGGGTAGGATCAGATGCGTCAGCAGGCGGAGAGCCTGTCCACTTCACTGTAGCGACTAGCGGATAGCCTGTCCACTTGGATGCCCAATGCCCCCGGAGCAGTTCCCATCACCGACGAGACGAGCCGACGCCGAGCGCAACCGCGACAAGATCCTCGCGGCCGCCCGGTCCGCGTTCGCCGATCCTGAGGCCGAGGTATCGATGGCCGAGATCTCGCGACGCGCGAGAGTCGGCATGGCCACTTTGTACCGCAACTTCCCCGGACGCCGAGAGCTCCTCGAGGCCCTCTACACCGACGAGGTCAACGCCGTCTGCACGGCCGCCCGGACCGTCGACGGCGAGACGCCCGGAGCGATTCTCACGGCTTGGCTGCACCGGTTCTTCGCCTTTGCCACCAGCAAGCGCCACATCGCCTCCGAGCTGCTCGAGCACACGGACCGCAGCAACCCCCTATTCGACAACAACCGCGCCCGGGTGATCGCCGCCGGCCTGCCGCTCCTCGCCGCTGCGCAGCGCGCTCACGAGATCCGCGACGACCTCGCCCTCGAGCAGGTCCTCGACATGGTCATCG
This sequence comes from uncultured Actinomycetota bacterium, assembly GCA_963729365.1. GTDB lineage: Bacteria > Actinomycetota > Actinomycetes > Streptosporangiales > Streptosporangiaceae > JASHPR01. Next base: position 337,951 of record CAVSNQ010000018.1, on the reverse strand, counting down.
CCATCGCCACGATCCACGGCGACACCCGCTACCTCGAACCAATCCTCCAGACCGCACTCGACGGCCTGCACCCTCCGCTTGGCTCTGCCCGGCCCTGATCTGAAACCGCTACAGTTTTGACGTACGCCCGGGCCTTAACCTTCGCCGGCCGCGGCCCGGTCGCGTTCTCCGATACGGCCCGATGCCGCCGCCGACCCGGCGATCACCACCCCGAGCGGCACCAGGATCAGCACAGGCAGCCAGGCGTAGGCCCTCGTCGCGAGGGTGCCGCCGGCCAGCGCGCCGACGACCACCGCCGCCAGGACACCGACGCTGCGGACGAACCCTTCGGGCCTGGTGCGCGTGACCAGGCCGGCCAGCACGCCGGTGAGCGTGCTGGTCAGGTAGGTGCTCGACATCTGGCCCAGGTGGCGGACGGCCGCGCTCTGCATGCCCATGCCGGCCGCGAGCACGACCAGCAGGGCCAGCTGAGCACCGCCCCGAGGGCGACCGTGTGACAACTCCCAGCCAATGCAGAAACCGGCCAGAACGCATAGTTCCGCGGCCAGCGTGGTCGTCACGCTGGCCGGCCAAGCGCCGGTTCGATGAGAACGCCGCGCGGCCAGCGGAGCGCCGGCCAGGACCCCGGCCGCGTATCCGGCGAGCGCCACGCCCGCGTGGATCGCCTCGATCGAGGAGTGGGTGGACGCCGCGACCCCGAGCAGCACCAGGTTTCCCGTGATGACGCTGCTGAAGACCTTCCCCAGGGCCAGGAACGAGACGGCGTTGACCGCGCCGGCGGTGACGGTCAGGAGCACCACGCGATAGTCGCGGGCGGCACCATGCCGACGGTCCCCGCCCGCGGGTCTCCGGCCGCCGTCCTTGGTCATCTCGGTATGGTCTCGCGAGACGAGCTCTGTCTGCAGGGGAGACGCGGTGGATGGCTAGGGCAGCCGCCAGAAGTCGCCATCCAGGCCGCACTGCCCGAGGATCTGCTGCGCCGCGGCGACCGGCCGGGGAGACCAGTCAGGGTCGAGGCGGTCGCCGTACCAGGACTGGGCCAGGCGCCACATGGTGACGGCCGGCACGACCCGGCCGACCGGGTGGGCTCCGGCCCGCGCCCAGGCCTCGACGTGCGACCGGGCGCAGAACAGCCGGATGTTGGTGCACGTGGCGACCACGTCGTCCCACCAGCGGCTGGCCGGGCACGGGATGTGCACGACCAGGTCCCGCTCGGGGGGCTGATCCGGGCCGGCCTGGACCACCAGGTCGCGGTCGCATCCAGGGCAGCGGGTGCGGATCAGGACCGGCTCGCCGAGCGCGGCGCCGATGCCGAAGGAGTCCCAGGCGCACCCGCCCCACCACATGCGGTCCCCGGGGTAGCCGGTCGGGCCCCGGCCGTCGGCGCCCACCACGTAGCCCATCGGGGCGGCCGAGAACGGATGGGCCATCCGCACCGCGGCGCCGCCCGGCGTCAGCACGATGGCGTGCGCATCATGCAAGTTGCGCAGCGCGTCGCTGATGCCCGTCTCGGCCAGGCCGGTCTCGGCGGCCAGCTCGGCCAACGACGGCGGACGGCCCCAGTCGGCGAACCCGCGGTAGATGGCCAGGCGCACGGCCCGGTCGGCCGGCGTGAGGGCGGTACCCGTCATGACTGTGCCGCCGAGGCGAGCAGGATCGCCGCGACGCGCCGCCCGCGGCGCACGATCTGCCGACGGCTGGCCGGGTCGGGGGCCAGCGCGGCCTGGACGGCGGCACCGTCGATGACGAGCGCCACGGCGGCACCGAGGTCCTCCGGATCGGCCAGCCCGGCCCGCGCGGCCAGCCCGGCCAGCTCATCGATCACCTGCTCCTTGTGCCGCCAGGCAATCCGCCCGGCCCGGTCGTCGGTGCCCGGCGCGGCCAGCGCGGCATCAACGAACGGGCAGCCGCGGAACGGCTCGCTTGCCGCCGCCGATTCGAGCCGGTCGAACGCGGACAGGATGCGCTGCGCCGGATCGGCCCCGGCCGGATCGGCCTGCTCCGTTCGCTGACCCGGGCCCAGGACCGGCTCCAGGGCTCGCTGACCCGGGCCCAGGACCGGCTCCGCGGCCCGGCCGGACCCGACGAGCCACCGGACGTGCCGCGGGTGGTAATGCTCGAGAGCCGCCGCCACCAGGTCGTCCTTGCTCGCGAAGTGGCGGTAGGCCGACATCTTCCCGGCCCCGGCCGCCGCGGCTGCCGTGTCCATCGACACCGAGCCCGGGCCCGACCGCGTCAGCAGCCCCTCCGCCGCCGCTATCAGCCGCTCCCGCGCGTCATGGCTCCCGGTCATGGCACAACGATACTGATATGTATCGTTTGACGGCAAGGCCGTCCCGGGCAAAGGTGCGGAATCCTTCGCGAAAAAGTTGTTGGCGCGGCGATCGCCCGTGACTCCTATCGCTGTCACACCCGGACCTATCGCTGTCACACCCGGACCTATCGCTGTCACACCCGGACCTATCGCTGTCACACCCGGCACCCGGAAGGATCAGGACATGAACATCGTCGCCAGGTCAGCCGCCCTCGTCAGCAGCACGCGCGGGGCGGTCGCGCTCGCGCGCGCGGCGGTTCCGGCCGCGGTCGCGATCGCCGCGATCGCCGCGGTCAGCGGCTGCTCGTCGGCTTCGTCCGCCACGCCAAGCGCTGATCCCGCACCGGCTGCGTCGACGGCCAGCGTCCCGCCGTCGGCTCCGGCCACGTCCCCGTCGCCCGCGGCCACCCCGGTCGCATCGCCGACCCCCTCCGCGACGTCCACACCGGCGACGCCCCAGCCGGGGGCGCTCACCGCCAAGGTCACCATTCTTGATCCATCGACGGGCTCGTGCCCGGCGGCTCGCCCGTGCGGTTCACGGTCACCGTGACGAACGGGTCCGCGCAGCCGTACTCGAACATCCTGCCCCTGGTGTCGCTGAGCCACTGCTCCTGCACGGCGAACACCCTGTTCCCGGCGGGCACGCTGCAGGAACGGGAAAGCACATCGAACGTGTGGCAGACCATCCCCTACGACGTGGAGGGGTTCGGCACCGACTACCTCAACGTCATGGAGCCCGGGGGCATCCAGATGATCTCCCCCGGAGCCACGGCGACTTTCGAGTACCGTGTGGCACTCAACCCGGCCACCAGCGCGCAGGTCACGCGCGGGACGGGCGCCTTCGACGTCACGCTGATCCAGCTCCCCGGGCACACCCAGATCGGTCTCTCACCGGCGGCCAGCGCCCCGGTCGACGTGCAGTCCGGCCCGCCGCCAGCCTGATCCGCTCGCGCGGCCCCCGCGTGGCGCCGAGCGTCACCGGCTTCGAGCTCAGTACGGTACTTTCCGGCAGGTTCAGGGCTGGCGAGGAGGACGGCAAGTGCGCAGCATTCGCTACGACCCGGACGTGCTCGCGGCGGGACCCCGGCGCCCCGGACAGCGCCAGCTTCCGCAGATCGCCGCGGAACGCGGGCTGGTCGTCGAGGACGGCGCCGGCGAGTTCTGCGGCGCCGTGGTTTTCTGCGAGAAGGACGCCGTCACGCTGGAGGACAGGCACGGCAGGCGGAGGGTGTTCCCGCTCAGGCCCGCCGCCTTCCTGCTGGAGGGCAAGCCGGTGATGCTGGTCAGGCCGAGCTCGCCCCGCGGGCCCGATCGGCCAGGCCGGGCGGCCGGGCGGCCCGCGCGGACGGCGTCGGGATCGATCGCGGCTCCGCCGAGCCGGGCCAAGGTGGCCCGGGCCAGCCGGATCTATGTTGAGGGACGCCATGATGCCGAGCTCGTCGAGAAGATCTGGGGCGATGACCTGCGCGATGTCGGCGTCGTGGTGGAGTACCTCGAGGGCATCGATGACCTGCCCGCGATCGTCGCCGACTTCTCCCCCGGGCCCGCGCGCAGGCTGGGCGTCCTGGTCGATCACCTCGTACACGGATCGAAGGAGACCAGGATCGCCGCGCAGGTGCGATCACCGCACGTGCTGATCGTCGGGCACCCGTTCATCGACGTCTGGGCGGCGGTCAAGCCGTCCGCGCTCGGCATCGCCGGCTGGCCGCGGGTGCCGCCCGGCCGGCCCTGGAAGGAGGGCGTGCTGGCCGCCATCGGCTGGCCAGCCAACACCGCGGCGGCATGGCAGCGCATCCTGCGCTCCGTGACCGGCTTCGCCGACCTGGAACCCGAGTTCCTTGGCCGGGTCGAGGAACTGATCGACTTCGTGACCGCGCCCGGCAGCGACTGACCCCGCTGAGTCAGCAGCCAGCGGGAACGGCGCCGGCTTCCTGCGACCAGTAACTCGGCAGCGCGCCGTACGGATTTCCGGATCCCGACAGGTCGGTCACAAACAGGTGTCCGGCTCTGCGTTGCCTGGACAGATTGACGGCGCTGGCGAAGTCTGACTGGGGCGTCTCATAGATGACGTGCGCGAATTGGCTGGGCGAGTACTGGCTGATCCAGCTGGGAACCTGGTCCGAGAGGTACGAGGAGTATGAGCCCTCAAAGACCATCACGACATTGGCTATCGACATGAAGCTCGGATCGGGGTAGTCACCTGGATTCAGCCAGACAACGCCGTTCGGGATCGTCGAGCGGATGAAGTTCGCCAGCGTCTGGTAGTAGGAGAACTCGCCAGACGTTCCCTGAGTGAGGTCGAGGAAGATGCCGTTCACCCCGTACCACGACTTGTAGTCCCGGACTTCGGTCTCGACCGAGCTGATCGCGCGCGAGCCGTAGACGGTGGACGAATAGCCGAGGACGGTGATGCCCGCATCCTGGGCCTGCTTGACCAGGGTCTGGAAGTGCGAAAGGGGCCCGGTCCCGACGCCGTTGTCGACGTTCAGGAGCAAGACGCCGGGGTCGGGCTTGGTGTCAATGGCCTGCGCCCAGATGCTGCTCGAGTAGAAATAGGCCGGAACGAACGTCGACTGGCAGCCGCTTGCCGTCGGCGAACCCGGCCCCGACCCGGAATGGCCAGGCGGGGTCGACGGTGCGGCGGCGGCCGCCGAGGCGTGCGTCACCGGGGGCTTGTGCCGCCGTCGCTTCTTGGGCGTCGGTGACGGCTTCGGAGTCGGCGACGGAGTGGGGGACGCCGACAGCGACGCGGCGCGGGATGCTGACAGCGTGGGCGCCGCCTTCGGGGCCGCGGTACCACAGGCGCACAGGGCGATCGCGGGCACCAAGACGGCCGCAGCGGCCCGCAGCGCAACCGGGAGCCTGATCAGGCCGCGGAGTCCGCGGTCGTTCTTCCTCGACGACATGCCAGCTTCAGCCCCGCCCCACCTCTGACCACAATCTGTAACAGAAGGTCCCACGCGAATCATGGCTTATCCTGACTGAGCCACGGAGCCGAATAGCATGATCTACGGATATACGGCTTATGCGACTCCTGAGCGATTCATGGGTTAAATACGCTCGCCGAGCGGTCCGGGCCGGTCCGGTCCATGATCCGCTGGTCCAGCACTGGCTACGCTGCCCAGTATGGCGAGCGCAGATCTCCTGCTCCACCCGGTGCGGCTTCGCATCGTCCAGGCGTTCCTCGGTGACCGGCCGCTCACCACCGCGCAGCTCGCCGCCGAGCTCGATGACGTGCCCGCCGGGAGCCTGTACCGCCACGTCGCACTCCTCACGAAGGCCGGAGTGCTGCAGGTGGTCGCGGAGCGCCGCGTCCGCGGCGCCGTCGAGCGCACGTACACCCTACGACTCCCTGCGGCGCAGATCGGGCTGGGCGAGGCCGCGGCCATGACGCCCGCGGAGCACGCCCAAGCCTTCATGGCCTTCGCCGCCGGGCTGCTCGCCGATTTTGACCGCTATCTCGCCGCCGACTCTCCCGACCTCGCCCGGGACGGCGTCAACTACCGGACATCCGCGCTGTGGCTCACCGACACCGAGTTCGCTGACCTCATACGAGACCTCATCACGATTGTCCAGCCGCGGCTCGCCAATGCACCGGGGGCGGGGCGGCGGCGGCGCATGCTGGCCAGCGTCATCCTGCCCGGACCCGAGCAGTAAGCCGGGCCGCGTAGGCGCCCGCGTCTGCGACCGGGTGGCCTATCCACTTGACATTGATACCGATGGTATTCGAATATCGATGGTATGAGCCCGCGCCTGTCCCGTGCCGAGCAGAACGATCGCAACCGCACGTTGCTGCTGGCCGCCGCCTTGCGGGTGTTCCTGGCCCGCGGGTATCACGCCGCGACGCTGGAGGAGATCGCCGACGAGGCGGGGTTCTCCAAGGGCGTGGTCTACTCCCGGTTCGACAGCAAGGCCGACATGTTCCTGGCCCTGCTGACGGACCGGATCGCCGAGCGCGCCGCGCAGAACGCATCGGCCGCCGGCCAGCTGCGGCGTTCCGGGGCCGCCGCCCTGCTTGAGCTGGCCCGTCAGGCGGAACGCGCGAACCCGGGCTGGCGGCTGCTGGTCACCGAATTCCGGCTGCATGCGGCCCGGGATCCACAGCTCAGCCGCAGGTACGCGGCCGCCCATGCCAGCACCGTCGACGGAGTGGCCAGGGTTGTCGCGTCCTTGGCCGAGGGGAACGGCCACGCCTCCGCGGTCCCGCCGCGGCAGATGGCTGAGCTGCTGCTGGCCATCGAAACCGGCATCGCCCTTGAGCAGCTGGCCGACCCGCGCGCCGTGGGCCTCCCGCAGGTGCCGTCCGTGCTCAGCCAGCTCGCCGCATTGTTCGCCGGATCGCCCGCCGCCGGCGAGATTCCCGAACCGAGGCAGTCATGACCACGACGACCAGCACCGACCTTGACCTGCTCCGCGCCCGGATGGCCGCGGGCATCGGCGGCCAGATGGCCAGCCACATCGAGCGCCTGGGCTGGAGCGCGCAGCAGCTGGCCGGGAGGCAGCGCGCGCGGCTGCGGGCGCTGCTGGCCCGGGCCGTCGAGCGCTCGCCCTTCCACGCGGCCCGGCTGGCCGGGATCGACGCCGGCCGGTTCGAGCTGGCCGATCTGGCCCAGCTTCCCATCATGACCAAGGCGGAGATGATGGAGAGCTTCGACGACATCGTCACCGACCGGCGGGTGACCCGGGACCTGGCCGAGCGGCACATCGCCGCGTCGATGGCCGAGCCCGCCCTGCTGCTCGGCGATTACGTGTGCCTGGTCTCCGGTGGCAGCTCCGGCCTGCGCGGCGTCTTCGTCCAGACGGCCGAGGAGTACGCCGAATTCGCCGCCTCGGTCACGCGCAGGGCGATGGCCGCGTTCCTGGCCAGCGGCGGGCGGCCGGCCGACGGCATGGTGATCGGGATCGTGGGCGCGGCATCGCCCGTGCATTCCAGCGGGCTGGCCGCCGCCACGGCCACCCGCGCGCCGCTGCGGATGGTTTCCGCCCCGGCCACCCTGCCGACCGCCAGCATCGTCGAGCGCCTCAACGCGGCCCAGCCGCCCGCCCTGATGGGGTATGCGACCAAGCTGGCCGAGCTGGCCAGGGAGCAGCGCGCCGGACGGCTGCGCCTCCGGCTGAGCGCCGTGACGTCGATGTCCGAGATGCTCACCGCGGAGGATCGCGCGGCCATCAGCGAGGCGTTCGGCGTCCCGGTGATCAACATGTTCGTGTCCACCGAGGGACTCGTCGGCCACACCGATCCAGGCGGCCTGATGCTGACCTTCGCCAGTGACACCTGCGTCGCCGAGTGCGTTGACGACGCGGGCCGCCCGGTCCCGGACGGCACGACGTCGGCCCGGGTGCTGGTCACCAACCTGCACAACCTCACCCAGCCGCTGATCCGCTACGAGCTCACCGACCGCTTCACTCCGGCCGGGGCCGGGGCCGGGGCGCCCGGGGCCGGGGCCGCGCGCGGCTTCCTGCGCGCGGGTGTCGAAGGACGTGCCGACGACGTCTTCCGCTACGGCGCCGCCAGGGTGCACCCCACGGCGCTGACCACGGCGCTGCTGCGCGCCGCCTCCGTACGCGAGTACCAGGTCCGCCAGACGGCGCGCGGAGCCGACATCGCGGTGGTCGCCGAGTCGGCCTTCGACGAAGCCGCCCTGGCCGCCGCGGTCGAGCGGAGCCTGCGCCAGGCCGGCGTCATCGAGCCGCAGGTCACCATCGGACGCGTTGCGGCCATTGCCCGTGATCCCAGGACGGGCAAGGCCCGGCGATTCATACCGCTGCACGGCAGCGCGGCGTAGCCGCGCACGCCGGGAGAGGAGCTGCAATGGGATCGATTGTCGTCTGCGGGGGCGGCGTGATCGGGCTGTCCACCGCGATGATGCTGGCGCGCGACGGACACCAGGTCACGGTGCTCGAGTCCGACCAGGGCAGCGTTCCCGCGACGCCTGGCCGAGCGTGGGAGTCCTGGCCGCGCCACGGCGTGGCCCAGTTCCGCCAGCCGCACAACGTGTTCCCGCGGTTCCGGCAGGTCTGCGACGAGGAGCTGCCCGGGATGACGCAGCGGCTGCTGGACGCGGGCTGTTCCCGGCTGGACCCGCTGAAGGCGCTGCCGCCGAGCCTGCCCGACCGCGAGCCGCGCCCGGGTGACGAGGCGGTGTGGTCCGTGGCCGGCCGGCGCCCCGTGATCGAAGCGGTGATCGCCGCGGCCGCGCAGGAGGAGCCGGGCGTGGTGATCCGCCGGGGCGCCCGGGTGACCGGGCTGACCGCCGGGCCGCCGGCGATTCCCGGCGTCCCGCACGTCACCGGCGTGCGCATCTCTGACGGCGAGGAACTGCGCGCCGACCTGGTCGTCGACGCAATGGGCCGGCGCTCGGCCGCCGCGCAGTTGCTGACCGCGCTTGGTGCCCGCGAACCGTACGCGGAGGCCGAGGACAGCGGCTTCGCCTACTACACGCGCTACTTCACCGGCAGGCCCGGCCCGCGACGCGCGGCCCATGGCTGACGCCGATCGGCACGATCTCGCTGCTGACCGTCTACGGCGATAACGACACCTGGTCGGTGACCGTCTTCACGTCCACCGGGGATGCGCCGCTGAAGGCCCTGCGTGACGTCGAGTGCTTCACCCGCGTGGTGCGGGCCTGCCCGCTGCAGGCCCACTGGCTGGACGGGCAGCCGATCACCGAGGTGCTCGCGATCGCCGGGGGTCTTGACCGCTACCGCCGCTTCGTGATCGACGGCCAGCCGGTCGCGACCGGGTTCGCCGCCGTCGGCGACGCATGGGCCTGCACCAACCCGTCGGCGGGACGCGGGCTGAGCGTCGGGATCGTCCATGCGCAGCTGCTGCGCAGGATCGCCAGGGACTGTCTCGATGACCCGGCGGGCTTCGCGCGATCGTGGGACGAGGGCACCGAGCGGATCGCCGCCCCGTTCTACTGGAACCAGGTCAGCGCCGACCGCGCCCGGCTGGCGCAGATGACGGCGCTGCGGGAGGGCCGTGACTGGTCCCCGCCGGACTCGATCATGACCGGGCTGACCGCGGCCGCGCCCTACGACGCAGACGTCTTCCGCGCCCTGCTGGAAACCGTGCTGTGCCTCGCGCAGCCGCAGGAGGTGATCGCCCGCCCCGGGATGAAGGAGAAGATCGATCAACCCGGTTATCCGCCGTCCGGGCCGCCACCGGGCCCGGACCGGGGCCAGCTTCTTCAGCTGCTGTCGCCGTGAGGCTGACCGGGACTTCACCGTCGGTGATTCGGGTGTCGGACTGACCGAAGAGTCCTGGCCAAGCCGAACGTAACATGTTAAATGGCGGTTCCCGTGCATGGTGTTGTTACTGCGGCCGATAATGGCTGAATGGACGTGGGGAAGGTCCTATCAACAGTGGCTAACGACGGCATCTTGTCGTTAGTGTCAGCCATGGTGGTGCTGCTGGTGCTGGTGTGGGCCCTCAGCTCGCCCGTCTGGAACGTTCAGGACGAGCTCGAGTCCTCGCCTGGCGGGGCCGGACTGGCGTCGGCCGGCGGCGGGCGGGCTGGGCCCGCGACGTCGCCGCCGCGCCAGCCCTATGCCGCAAGCCAACACGGTCAGGTCGCCGGCCGTGCCACCGGGCTGGTCCAGCGCCCGAAGGTGACCGGGGGACCGCCGTGGGGGCCGGCACCGCGGCCGCCAGGCCTGAGGTTATCCCGGCGCGACGGCGCCTGAGCTGCAGGCTGCTGAGCCCGATGCCAACCAGGATGGCCGCGCCGCCGGCCGCCTGCAGCGGGCCGACCGGGTTCCGGAAAACCAGGGCACCCGCCACGGCGCCGACGAGCGGCTCCAGGTTGAGGAAAGCACCGGCAACGTCCGCGGGCACCCGGCTCTGCGCGTAGGCGAACAGGGTGAACGGTGCCACGGTGCCGCAGAACGCTAGCCCGGCGGTGGCCAGCAGGCGGCCCGCGCCGGCCTCGGCCGGCATGCCCTCGACCAAGGCGATCGGCAGCACGCCGAGGGCGGCTCCCAGGAACTGCATGCCGGTCAGCGCCACCGGGTCGCGGCCGCGCAACCGCCGGGCCTGGCCCACAGTGAACGCAGCCGAGATCAGCACCGAGGCCAGCACCAGGCCATCGCCGCCAAGCGTTGCGCCGCCTCCCGCGCCGCCGGCGACCAGGCCAACTCCGGCCAGCGACACGGCGAACCCGGCCCAGGCCACCGGCCTGGCCACCGTGCGCTCCCAGAGTGCCGTGATGATCGCGATGAGCACGGGGGTAGCGCCGACAATCAGCGCCGCGTGAGTGACGCTCGTGCGCACGATGCCGAGGTTCTGCAGCAGGACAGAACCGCCGTAACCCGCCGCGCCGCTGGCCAGTACCGCCGGGCGGGACACGGCGCGGACCTTGTCCCGGCCCGCGACCAGCAGCAGCACGACGGCGGCCACGCCGAACCGCGCGAACGCGAGCCAGCCTGGCGCCAGCCAGCCGAGCGCGAGCTTGGACAGCGGCACCGTGGTACCCCACAGCAGCCCGGCGGCGATGAGCGCGAGGAAGACGAGGCGGCGGTTGTTGGTCATGCACCCAGCATCACCGACGACGGTACGGAAACCGTCCTTCACTCACTTAAACGAGATAATATTTGGCAGTATGGCAGTCGAGCTTGACGACGTTGACATACAGCTGCTCAGCGAGCTGCAGGCGGACGCGGACCGGACCAACGTTGAACTGGCCCGCCTGGTCGGGCTGTCCCCGGCCGCCACGCTGAACCGGGTTCGCCGGCTGAAGGAGTCGGGGGTCATCCGCGTCATCAGTGCCCGGCTCGATCCGGTGGCGGCCGGATTCCCGCTCCAGCTGTACGTGGGCGCCACCCTCGGCAGTCACGACGCGCGCGCGACCCGCGTGTTCGAGGACCAGGTCCGGAACCTGCCGGAGATCGTCGCCGCCGACAACGTGACCGGAGAGATGGACTACCTGCTCACCGTCGTAGCCAGGAATGTCACCGAATTGCAGCAGGTCCTGGCCGCCCTGGCGACCAGGGGCGGGCAACGGCTGGTGACCTACCTGCGACTGGAAGAGGTCAAGCCGCCGTCGCAGCTGCCGCTCGAACCATTCATGGCCCCCCCGGGCCGTTCCGGGCGGCGGGCCCGCCGCCCGGCCACGGCCGACTGACGAGCCGCGGTCACCCGCGAGGGGTGGCGCTTCGGCCGCCTCAGGCCGGGCAGAATCACCTGAATGGCCTGGCTGGAGGGCAACATGAGAGGCTGACACCGGGCCATGCCCGGCCGAGTCTTGAGGGGGGCCATGACAGTCAGCAGCGCTACCGGCGGCCGCTCGCGGAACCTGATCCTGGCGGCGATGATCTTCGCCGTCGCGATGACCTTCATCGATCAGACGATCGTCTCCATCGCCGTGCCGAACATACAGCGGGAACTCGGCCTGACCAGCACCGGCGTGCAGTGGGTGGTCAATGCCTACCTGCTGTCGCTCAGCGCGCTGTTTGCCTTCGGCGGCCGGCTGGCCGACACGGTCGGCCACCGGAAGATGGTGGTCCTGGGCGTCATCATCTTCGCTGGCGCCTCGGCACTGTGCGGGCTGACCCCGAAGGGAACCTTCGCCGAGGCGTGGATCGTGACCTTCCGCGTGGTCCAGGGTGCTGGCGGGGCGATCATGTTCCCGGCCGCGCTGGCCATCGTGGTGCAGACCTTCGAGCTGCGGCAGCGCGGGAAGGCCCTGGCCCTGTTCTTCGGCATCGCCGGCGGCCTGACCGCGATCGGCCCGGTCCTGGGCGGTTACCTCACCCAGTGGACCTGGCGCGCGATCTTCTGGGTGAACATCCCGGTCGCGCTCATCGCCCTGGCGCTGATCTTCATTTCCAAGCCGGTCACGGAGCACAAGCCGGCCAAGATGGACTACCGGGGACTGGTGCTGATCGCCTCGGGCGTCGCGCTGAGCGTGTTCGGCTTCCAGCAGTCCTCGATCTGGGGCTGGCGCAATCCCGCGATCATCGGGTCGATCGTCGTCGGCCTGGCCCTGCTGGTCGTGTTCTACTTCGTCGAGGTCCGTACCGAGCCGCCGCTGATGCGGGTCAGCATCTTCCGCATCCGGCCATTCCTGGTCGAGAACATGGTGCTCGGTATCACCAATCTGACGTTCATCCCGGTGTTCTTCTTCGGCAGCGAGTACGCCCAGATCTCGCTGGGGAAGTCGTCCTCGCAGGCCGGCATCATCCTGCTGTATTTCTTCATCGGCTTCGTCATCGCCGCGCAGATCGGCGGGCGGTTGCTGGACCGCGTCGGGGCCAAGCGCCCGGTCACGATCGGCTGCGTGCTGGGCGCGGTGGGATTCTTCCTGTGGGCCGGGCACGTCACCTCGCTCAGCTTCAGCGCGCAGCAGTGGTACATCGTCCTGGCCGGGGCCGGCATAGGATTCATGCTCGGCCCGGCGAGCACCGACGCCGTCAACCGGGCCAGCCGGCTCTCGTACGGCGAGGCCACCGGCATCACCCAGACGGTCCGCAACTACGCGGCCAGCATGGGCCTGGCCATCCTCGGCACGATCCTGGTTACCGAGATGCGCAGCCACCTCACCACGTCGCTGATCTCGCTGGGCGTGCCGAGCAGCCGGGCCAGCGCCGAGGCGGCGACCCTGGCGCAGGCGCACGGAAGCGGGAACGGGAGCGTCGCGTCGATCCCGCACTTCTTCCGGGTCGACTTCGCCCAGTCCACGGAGGTCGTGCTGTACGTGATGGCGGGGGTCATGGCGGCGGCGGCGATCGTGGCCATAATCGGCCTGCGCTACGGGCTGCAGCAGGACATCGGCGGCGCCGCGGAGGCGCCGGCCCAGGAAGCGGCGGTCGTCGACGACCCCTGACCTGGACGGCTGGCCGGCGAGCGGGGAGATCGTGTTCACGGACTGGCTCGCCGAGCACGGCCGGCCACTAGGCCGGGCCTACGCCAATGAGCTCGACCGGCACTTCCGGCCGGCACCACTGCGCACCGCGTGACCCCAGCCGGCCGTTTGTCGGGTAGTCACAAGGCCTGGCCGCCGGTTTGCGCGCGGACACAAGATCGTTTCGTTGCGGCCACGATCGCCGGCGAAGCCTTGCGCTCGTGTCGGCCGACATCTAGCATCCAAGGCGAAATCAAGTACTCCCGACGAAGATTTTGTCACGTACTACGCTTCGCGCGTCGTCGTCTCACGCCCCTGGCGACGACTGGACGGGCGCCTGCCCGCCTGGCCAAAAGGGGCACGTCGTGCCGTCACCACCAGGAGGTGGGGCTGGTGAGAATGCGGGAACATGCGCTAAGTGCGCGGGCAGTCGTCGCGCTGGTCGGGACCATCGGACTGCTGGCCGCTGCGGGATGCAGCAGCAGTAGCAGCAGTAGCAGCCCGGCCAGCACACCATCAAGTAGCACGCCGAGCTCGTCGGCGGTGAGCACCACCCAGTGCGGGACCAAGCCGGGCGTGGCCGCCACCGGTACGCCGATTGCCCTGGGCGTCATCGCCACCAACCAGCCTGGGACGTCCTTCACCGACATCCCGAACATGGCCAACGCGTACTTCGCCTGCGTCAACGCCAACGGCGGCATCAACGGCCATCCGATCAAGTACTACATCGAAACCGAGCAGACCAACCCGGCCCAGATTGCGGCCGAGGCCAAGCAGCTCGTGCAGACGGACCATGTGGTCGGGATCGTCGGCAACACGAGCATCATCGAGTGCTCGATCGACTCCAGCTACTGGCAGAAGCTCGGGTACTACATCATCGACTCGGGAATCGCTCCCGAGTGCTGGTCGACGCCGAACAGCGCCGCGGTCAACATGGGCCCGCGCTACAGCTCCGACGGGGCGGTGCAGTACGCGCTGGCGCAGCACGTCAACAAGATCGTGTTCGATCAGTCGAACGTCCCGGGCACCGGGTACATAGCGGCCGGCCCGGCGGCGCTCGCCTCCGCCGCGCACGTGCCGATCACGCAGTTCACCGAGAACGTGCCGATCTCGGACGCCGACTCGGTGGCGATCAAGGAGGTCGACGCCGCGGGACCGGATGGCGCCGTGGTGCTCAACTTCACCCCGCCCGAGGCGCTGGTCATCCTCCAGGCCGCGCAGAAGCTCGGCATAGAGGACCGGGTCAAGCTGTGGGGCTGCTCGACGCCTTGTGACACCGACTTCCTCGCCTCGGCGCTGGGTCCGAAGTGGAACAGCAAGCTGTTCGTGAACGCCGAGCTGACCCCGGCGGACGGGACCAACACGCCGACGATGAACCTCTACCGGGCCATACTCAAGCAGTACGGCAAGGCGGTCTCCGGCGGCATCGGCAGCTTCAGCCAGTTCGGCTACGTCGAGGCTGAGGTCGCGGTGCACGCGCTGGAGACGATCACGGGCCCGTACACGGTGGCGAGCGTCAACGCCGCGTTCAAGGCGGTGATGAACTTCAACACCGGGATGCTGTGCCAGCTCTGGACGTACGGCAACTACTCGATGCACATCCCCAACAACCAGGACTACACAGTCACCCCAGACAACGGCAAGATGGTGACCGCCCAGGGCTGCACACTGATCTCGTCGGTCGACCCGCAGATCGCGCAGTACCGCGCGCTCGCGGGCACGGCCAGCCTGGCGCCGTGACAACCCAGCGGAATTGAGATGACAGCGGAAACGATCAGAGCGCCCGCGGCAGGCTGACAGATGCCGAGCTGGCAGGACTTCCAGCCGTTCATCGTGAGCGGTCTCGCCCTGGGCGGGGTGTACGCCCTGTCCGGGGTCGGGATGGTCGTTCTGTACCAGGCCACCGGGGTGGTGTACCTGGCGTTCGGTGCCGTCGGCGCCATGGGCGCTCTGATCGCGTGGTCCTTGATCAACGCCGGCGCTCCTGGCTGGGCCGGGTGGCTGGTGTGCGTGGCGTTCAGCGCCCTGGTGACGCTCGGCTACGGGGCGATATTCGGCCCGCTGCTGGCTAAGCGAGATCCGCTGGTCAAGGCGACGGCCACGCTCGGGTTGCTGCTTGTCCTGTTCGGGGCGATGGACCTGCTGTGGACGACCAGCGGCGGAGAGTCTCGCGCGATCACGCTGCCGACCGACAACGGCGGCTTCGGGCTGGGCCAGGTCCAGGTGACCTGGACCCAGGTGATCGCGCTCGGCCTCGGCGTCGTGATCGCGGCGGTGACGGCGGCGTTCCTGCGCTACACCAAGCTCGGGACCGCGATGCGGGCCATGGCCAACGACCGCGAGATCACCGCGACCCTCGGCGTGCCGGTGCGGCGCGTGGAGGCCGCGGCCTGGCTCGGCTGCGGCATCCTGGCCGGCGTGGCCGGGATACTGCTCGCCGACCTGGTCGCGCTCGATGCTACGACGCTCACGTTCCTGGTGATCGACACGCTGGCCGCGGCGCTCATCGCCCGGCTGCGCTCGATCGCGATCACGTTCGTGGCCGCGATGGTGATCGGCCTGGTCCAGAACCTGCTGACCCCGATCTCGGCGGTCGGCAACTACAACGACATCACGCCGTTCGTGCTCGCCGCCATAGCGCTGCTCGCGTTCTCGCGGGGCAGCGTGGTATCGCGTTCCCGCGAGGAGGCCTAGTGGTGCCCGGAGAGGCGGTCTAGTGGTGCCCGGAGAGGCGGTCTAGTGGTGCCCGGAGAGGCGGTCTAGTGGTGCCCGGAGAGGCGGTCTAGTGGTGCCCGGGGAGGCGGTCTAGTGGCTGACACCGCGGTCCGGCCCGCGAGCACCCGGCCGCGCTCGCCGCTGCGCAGGCCGGATGGCGGAACGCTGACCCGCGCGGTCGTGATCGCCGTGCTGCTGCTGTTCGTGCTGTTCGCGCTGCCGCAGCTGATCAGTCTCTACTACATCGACACCATGACCCAGGTGGCGATCTACGCCATGGTCGCCTTGGGGCTTGGGGTGCTGGTCGGCCGGGTCGGCCTGGTGTCGCTCGGGCAGGTCGCGGTGCTCGCGATCGGCGCGTGGGTGGCCGCCAGGCTGCTGTTCGCCACATCGCAGCCGTTCCTGCTCGTCGTGCTGGAGGCGGGCCTCATCACGATGGCGGCGGGGACGCTGCTCGGGCTGCCGGCGCTGCGGCTGCGCGGCCTGTACCTGGCGCTGATCACGCTGATGCTGGCCGGAGCGATCGCGATCGTGCTCGACACGACGAACTTCCCGAACGGGGGTCACGGCTTCCTCGGCTACAACGGCAGCCTGGTCCACATCCCGCCGATCCGCCGTCCGAGCATCGCCGCGAGCGACCCCGCCTACTTCCGCTACTCGGTGGTGATCGCCGCGCTGATGTTCCTGCTCGCGTTCGTGCACATCCGGACGCGGCCGGGCCGGGCCTGGGCCGCGATCCGGCAGAGCGAGCCCGCGGCGCTGGCCGCCGGGATCAACACCACCCTCTATAAGCTGTGGGCGTTCGCGCTGGCCGCGTTCATCACTGGTGTCGCGGGCGGCGTGTACGCCGGCGCGGTGCACTACCTGTACTCGCTCGACTTCCCGGCCCAGGATTCGATCATCCTGTTCGCGGTGGTGCTGATGGGCGGTGCCTACAGTCTGTGGGGCGCGATCGTGGCTGCGCTGCTGCTGGAGTTTCTGCCCGCCTTGCTCAACAACTGGGGAGTGTCTGCCGACTGGCTGACGATCCTGTTCGGCGTCGGCGTGCTGCAGGTGCTGACGACCGCGCCGGCCGGGCTGGCCGACCAGGTGCCCAAGGACCTGGCCCGCCTGGGCCGCCTGCTGCGCCGGCTGGCGGCATCTGGCGGTGGTGGGGGGTGATGGCGGCGTGAGCAGCGGAGCGGGCGGGGCGATCGAGGTCGCGGACCTGACGGTCCGCTTCGGCGGCGTGACCTCGCTGGACAGCATGAGCGTGACCTTCCAGTCCGGTACGTGCGGGCTCATCGGCCCCAACGGCGCCGGCAAAACGACTTTCTTTAACGTCCTGAGCGGCTTCGTACGGCCGTCCGCGGGAACTGTGCGCGCGTTCGGCGAGGACCTGCTGTCGATGGTCCACTTCCGCCGGGCCCGGTGGGGAGTGCGGCGGACGTTCCAGACCGAGCAGGCCATCGAGGAGCTGTCGGTGTACGACAACGTCGCCATGGTGCACGAGCACTCCAGGCTGCGCGGCACCTCCCGGCGCCAGGATGTGCTGGGCGCGATCGCGTTCGTCGGGCTCGAGGGCGATCCATTCGCCAAAGTGCAGACGCTCGCGGCCGGCCAGCGCCGGCTGGTCGAGGTCGCCCGCGCCGTCGTGGGACGGCCGCGGCTGGTACTGCTCGACGAGCCCGCCGCCGGCCTGCCCGACGACGAGACCAGGCACTTCGCGGAGGTGATCCGCCAGATTCCCGAGCAGGCCGGCGCGCTGACGATCCTCGTCGACCACGACATGAGCCTGGTGTCCGCCTGCTGCGACACCACCGCCGTGCTCGACTTCGGCAAGCTGATCGCGTCCGGCCCGACCGCCGAGGTGCTGCGGGACGACCAGGTGATCCGCGCCTACCTGGGTACCGCGGAGGTGGCGTGAGCGAGGCGCCCCGGACCACGACCGACTCGGCCCAGGCCCCTGGCGAGCCGGCGAAGGGGGATGGGGAGATGGGTGGGGTGCTGAGCCTGCGCGATCTCACCGTCGAGCGCGGCGGCCGGCCTGTGGTCCGCGACGTCTCAATCGAAATACCGGCGGGAGAGGTCACGGCGCTCCTCGGGCCGAACGGGGCCGGGAAGTCGAGCCTGGTGCTGGCCGTCGGCGGCGTGCTCAGGCCGCAGGCGGGCTCGGTGTTCCTGCAGGGCCGCGATCTCGCCGGCCGCCGGCCGGAGCGGATCCGCCAGGCCGGGATCGCGATCGTCCCCGAGGGCCGGCGGCTGCTCACAGAGCTGACCGTCGAGGACAACATCCGCGTGGCCACCTATGCCCTGCCCCGCGATCAGGCCCAGGCCGGGCGCAAATGGGCACTTGAGCTGTTCCCCGAGCTGGAGCGGCGGCTCTCGGCGACGGCCCGGACCCTGTCCGGCGGTGAGCAGCAGATGGTCGTGCTGGCCCAGGCCCTCGTCTCGCAGCCCAGCTACATGCTGATCGACGAGCTCTCGCTGGGACTGGCGCCAGTGGTCATCAGCCGTCTGGTTCCGACGATCCGCGCGGTCGCCGAGTCCGGAATCGGGGTGCTGCTGATCGAGCAGTTCGCGACCGTCGCGCTGGGCCTGGCCAACCGCGCCTACGTGCTCGAGGGCGGCAGGCTGCGCTTCTCCGGGACCGCCAGGGAACTGCGGGAGCAGCCCGAGCTGCTCAGGTCGGCCTACCTGCTGCGGGGCAGCCAGGACCCTCCCGCGCCGCAGGCCGGCCAGGCCGACCAGGCCGACCGGGCCCCGACATGACCGACCGGGCCCGACATGACCGACCGGACCCCGACATGACCCCGCCCGGGGGCAAGAGCTTATGCGCGCGGCGGTCACCGAAGGCATCGGTTCCATGGTGGTCGTCGAGCGGCCCGAGCCCGGGCCGCCCGGACCCGGCGAGGTCGTGATCCGCCCGGAGGCGGTCGGGATCTGCGGCTCCGACTATCACTTCTTCGGCGGGCACATGTCGGAGGCGGCGGGCGGCGGGCGGTTCCCCCGGATTCAGGGCCATGAGCTGGCGGGCGCGATCACGGCGCTCGGCCCGGGCTGCCGCCCGGACCTCGAGATCGGGCAGCGCGTCGCGGTATGGCCGCTGCACGCGTGCGGACAGTGCTATCCCTGCGGGGCCGGACGGCCGAACGCGTGCGACCGCCTGGTGCTGACCGGCATTCACCTCGACGGCGGCCTGCAGGAGCGGCTGGCCATCGGCCAGGCGCAGGTGTTCCCCATCGCGGCCGATGATGCCGCGATCGCGGCCATGGCCGAGCCGGTGTCGATCGCCGTGCGCGCGGTCAACCGGGCGGCGATCCGGCCGGGCGAGCGGGCCGTGGTGCTCGGCGCCGGGCCGATCGGGCAGTGCATCTGCCTGGTCGCACGCGAGCGCGGCGCCGAAGTGCTGGTCATCGACCTCAGGGAGAGCCGCCTGGCGCTGAGCCGCGAGATGGGCGCCGAGACCTTCCGGTGGCGTGACGCCGACGAGGTGGTCGCGTTCGCGCGCCGGTGGGCGGGTCCGGCCGGGCCGCCGGTGGCCTTCGACGCCACCGGCGCGGCGGCGGCGACGGTGGCGATGGTCGGCATGGTCGCCTCGGCCGGGCGGGCGGTTCAGGTCGGCATGTCGAACGAGGAGGCGCCGATCAGGGTCGGCGTGCTGACCGAGAAGGAACTCGACCTGCTCGGGGTGAGCTGCTGCGGCGCTACGGAGTTCGCCGACGCCGTGGCCGTGGTCGAGCGCAACGGCGCGCCGCTGGCCCGCCTGATCAGCCACGAATTCGACCTGGACCAGGCGCCACAGGCGATCAGCTTCGCCATCAGCCATCCGGCCGAGGTAATGAAGGTGGTGATCCGCTGCTGATCAGGGGCGGTGCAGCGCCCCGCCGCGAAGGAACAGCGCAGAGAAAAGGGGAAGTGACATGACCACCACGGCAGACGACGTCATCGCCAACTACATCGGGATCGAAGCCCGCGTCGACAAGATGCGGGACAAGTACGCTCCGAAGGAGGGCTACGTCGACGGCGACGGCTCGCCATGGGTGCCGTTCATTCCCAACGTCTACATCAAGCACCTCACCTTCGATGTCCGCAGCAGCAGCGCGGCGAATGTGCTCTGGGTCCAGGCCGGCGGCGAACTCGGCCGGCACCGGCACCGCGGGCCGGTGTCCGGCTACGTGATCGAGGGCACGTGGCTGTACCGGGAGTACTCGTGGGTGGCGAAGGCCGGCGACTTCGTCAGGGAGAGCCCGGGCCGGACCCACACGCTGTACTCGGAGAAGGGCATGAAGACGTTCTTCTGGCTGAACGGCCCGCTTGAGTTCCTGGACGAAGAGGACCGGGTGATGGAAACCGTGGACGTGTTCTGGTTCATCAACCACTACGAGACGTACTGCCAGGAGCAGGGCATACCCATCGATGAGAGGCTGTACCTGTGACCGGGCCGATGCCGGAATGCTAGGACTGCGGCGCCGGGCGGCCGACCGCAGCCTGACCAGGCCAAACACCGGAAGGCAGGCCAATTAGATGAGCATCCTGGGTACCCGTGTGGTGCGGACCGAGGACCCGCGCCTGCTGACCGTCGGCGGCACCTATACCGACGACCTGCGGGTGCCGGAACTCGCCGGCGCCGCGCGAATCACGTTCGTGCGCAGCCCGGTGGCCCACGCGATGATCACCGGCATCGACGCCGACGCGGCGCGCGAGGCACCCGGGGTGGTGGCCGTGCTGACCGTCCGGGACCTGGACGACCTGGCGCCGCCACCTCCGGACGACGGCCGGGACGGCACCGAAGGCGCCCCCCTGCCGATGGGCGGGCCGTGGTCCGAGCCGCTGCTGGCCGTCGACCGGGTGCGGTACGTGGGCGAGCCGGTGGCGATGGTCCTCACCGACGACGACTACCAGGGCGAGGACGCGGCCGAGCTGGTCAGCGTGGACTACGAGCCGCTGCCCGCGGTGATCGGCATCGCCGGCGGCCTGGACGGCGGCACGCTGCTGTTCCCCGGTACCGAGTCCAACGTGGCGGTCACGAAGGACGCACCCGCCGACGAGACCGCCTTCGACGGCTGCGACGTCGTGGTCGAGCGGACCATCGTGAACCAGCGGCTGGCCCCGATGCCGATGGAGGGCCGGGCCGCTGCCGCCCGCTGGGCCGACGGCAAGCTGACGTTCTGGGTCAGCACCCAGAACGCGCAGATTACCCGGTTCATCCTGGCCGGAGTGCTCGGCCTGGGACTGGACGCGATGCGGGTCATCGCCCCCGATGTGGGCGGCGGGTTCGGGGCCAAGGTCGGGGCCGACCGCGACGCGATCCTGGTCGCCTGGGCCGCCAAGCACACCGGCCGGGCCGTCCGCTGGGTCGAGACCCGCAGCGAGAACCTGGTCGGGATGACGCACGGACGCGCCCAGGAGCATACCTTCAAGATCGGCGGGACCAGGGACGGGCGCATCCTCGCCTACCGGCTCGACGTCGCGCAGGACACCGGTGCCTACGCGCGGATGAGCGGTTTCCTGCCCGGCCTGACCAACCTGATGGCCGTGGGCCCGTACGACATCGCGCACGTGGAGACCGGGTACCGGGTGGTGGTGACCAACACCACGCCGATCTCCGCCTACCGCGGGGCCGGACGCCCGGAGGCGACGGCCGCGATCGAGCGGGCCGTCGACCTGTTCGCCGCCGAGATCGGCATGGACCCGGCTCAGGTGCGCCGCAAGAACCTGATCCCGCCGGACAAGTTCCCGTACTCCACGCCGGGCGGCGCCGTCTACGACACCGGGGACTACGTCACCGCGCTGGACAAGGTGCTGGACGCCGCCGGCTACGCCGAGCTGCGGGCCGAGCAGGCCCGCCGCCGCGAGCGGGGAGACGTGCTGCAGCTCGGCATCGGGCTGGCCAGCTACGTGGAGATCACGGCCGCGGACGCGGCGGGCGGGGAGACCTCCCGGCTCGAGGTGCACGGCGACGGCACGGCCACCGTCTACACCGGCAGTTCCGCGCACGGCCAGGGCCACCACACGGCCTGGGCCATGCTGGTCGAGGCCGAGCTGGGGATCGAGATGGCGAAGGTCACCGTGATCCATGGCGACACCGACCTGATCCCCGAGGGCGTCGGGACGTACGCGTCGCGATCCCTGCAGCTCGGCGGGGTCGCCGTGTACAAGGCCGCGCTGGAGGTCAAGGATCAGGCCCGGCGAGTGGCGGCGGACATGCTCGAGGCCGCCGAGGCCGACCTGGAGCTGGACGCCGACAGCGGGGTGTGGCAGGTCCGCGGCGACCCGGCCACCAGCCGGACCTGGGCTGACGTGGCCAGTCACGCCGGGGAGGACGGCCTGGTGGCCTATGTCCAGTACATCGGGGGCGCGCCCACCTTCCCGTTCGGCACCCACCTGGCCGTGGCCGAGGTCGACACCGAGACCGGCAAGGCCCGGCTGATCCGGCACGTGACCGCCGACGACGCCGGGACCGTGATCAGCCCGGTGCTGGCCGAGGGCCAGCGGCACGGCGGCATCGCCCAGGGGGTCGCGCAGGCACTGCTCGAGGAGATGCTGTACGACGCCGAGGGCAACCCGCTCACCGGCACGCTCGCGGACTACGCGGCGATCACGGCGGCCGAGCTGCCCAGCTTCGAGCTCGTCCAGAGCGAGACGCCGACGGACATCAACCCGCTCGGAGTCAAGGGGATCGGCGAGGCCGGGACGATCGGCGCCACCCCGGCCACACAGAACGCGGTCATCGACGCGGTCAGCCACCTGGGCGTCCGGCACATCGAGATGCCGACCACGCCGGCCCGGGTCTGGGCCGCGATCAGCGAAGCAACGCAGCGCGGGAACGGGGAGGTCCAGTGAAGGTCACTGTGACGATCAACGGCAGCCAGGTCGAGGCCGAGGTGGCCGATCGCACGCTGCTCGTGCATTTCGTGCGCGACGTGGCCAACCTCACCGCGACCAACGTCGGCTGCGACAGCACTTCCTGCGGGGCGTGCACGGTCCTGCTGGACGGCCAGTCGGTGAAGTCGTGCACAGTGCTCGCGGCCCAGGCCGACGGGTGCGAGGTGGTCACGGTCGAGGGGCTGGCCGACGGCTCCGGCGAGATGCATCCGGTGCAGAGCGCCTTCCGGGCCGAGCACGGGCTGCAGTGCGGGTTCTGCACGCCGGGCATGGTGATGGCGGCCGTCTCGCTGCTGGCCGAGAACCCTTCTCCCACCGAGGAGGAGGTCAGGTCGGCGCTGGAAGGCAACCTGTGCCGGTGCACCGGCTACCACAACATCGTCAGGGCGGTGCTGGCCGCTGCCCCGGCGACGAGCGAGAGGCGAGTTGGTTGATCCCGGCATCCTTCACCTACAAGCGGGCCTGGTCGGTAGACGAGGCCCTGGACCTGGCCGTCCAGGACGGCGAGGACGCCAAGTTCCTGGCCGGCGGCCATTCGCTGCTGCCGCTGATGAAGCTGCGGCTAGCCGTGCCCGAGGTCCTGATCGACATCGGCAGGCTCCGCGAGCTGCGCTATGTCCGCGAGGAGGACGGCCACATCGCGGTGGGCGCGCTCACCACCCACGACGAGCTCGCGCGGTCTGGCCTGCTGGCCAGCGAGCTGCCGCTGCTGGCGCACGCCGCCGCGCAGGTGGGCGACCCTCAGGTCCGCCACCGCGGCACGATCGGCGGCTCCCTGGCGCATGCCGACCCCGCGGCCGACCTGCCCGCCGTGGTCCTCGCCCTGGACGCGACGCTGGTGGCCCGCGGGCCGTCCGGCAGCCGGGAGATCGCGGCCGGTAGTTTCTTCCAGAGCCTGTTCGAGACCGCCCTGGAGCCCGGCGAGCTGCTGACGGAGATACGGATCCCCAAGCCGCGGGCGGCCGGCCAGTGGTCGTTCCAGAAGTTCACCAAGCGCGCCATCGACTACGCGATCGTCGGCGTGGCGGTCCAGGGCGACAGCGTGGCCCTGGTGAACATGGACCAGACGCCGGTCCGGGCCAGCGGGGTCGAGCGGGCCCTGGCCGGGGGAGCCGGGCCGCGGGACGCCGCCGCCCACGCCGCCGAGGGGTCGAGCCCGCCCGAGGACATCAACGCCGGCCGCGGCTACCGTGAGCACCTGGCCAGGGTGCTCGTCGCGCGCGCGCTGGAAGAGTCGCGTACGCGTGCTTGAACCTGCGGGGGGCTCCGCCCCCCGCACTCCCCCCGGAGCCAACCCCCTGCGGGGGCTCCGCCCGCCGCACCCCCCGGAAACCACCTGCGGGGGCTCCGCCCCCCGCAGGCCCCCGGAAACACCATGCAGGTGGCGTAGCGTTCCGGGCGGCCGGGTTAGTCCGGATCAGTGCTCGTGGATCAGGACCCCGCGGATGTTCCTGCCCTCGAGCAGGTCCTGGTACCCCTGGTTGACGTCGTCCAGCCGGTATGTGTTGGTCACCAGCTCGTCCAGCTTGAGTCGGCCGGCCCGGTACAGGTCGAGCATCAGCGGGATGTCGTCGAACGGGTTGCCGCCGCCGAACAGCGCGCCCTCGATCCGCTTCTGGAACAGGGTGAGCTCGAAGCTGGACAGGTGAATGTTCTTCTGCCCGGGCCCGGCCAGCCCGGTCACGACCACGGTGCCGCGCTTGCGGATGGCTGCGAAGGCCGCGTCGATGACGTCTTCGGTGACCACGCCGACGGTGATCAGGGCGTGGTCGGCTCCGACTCCGCGGGTGAGCTCGGTGACCAGTTGCTGGGCCCGTTCCGCATCCGCCGCGCTGTGGGTGGCGCCGAGTTCCTCGGCCATCTCGCGCTTGTTCGCGAGCGGGTCCACCGCGATGATGTTGATCGCTCCGGCGATGGAGGCGCCCTGCACCGCGTTGATGCCGACCCCGCCGATGCCGTAGATCACCACCGTGTCACCCGGCCGCACGCCGCCGAGATTGACCGAGGTGCCAAAGCCGGTCGGCACGCCGCAGCCGACCAGGACCACCGTCTCCAGCGGCAGGTCGTCGTCCACCTTGATGCACGAGTACTCGGACAGCGTTGACCACTGAGAGAACGTGCCGAGCAGGCACATCTGGCCGAAGTCCTGACCCTCGGCGTGGAACCGGAACGTGCCGTCGGGCAGGCAGTTGTCGACGAACAGGGCGCCGAGGTCGCACAGGTTGGTCTGGCCACGAGCACAGAACCGGCAGTGGCCGCATGCGGGCAGGAACGAGCACACGATGTGATCACCGGGCTTCAGCCGGGTGACCCCCGCGCCGACCTCCTCGACGATCCCGGCCCCCTCGTGGCCGCCGACGATGGGATACCTGACCGGGATGTCGCCGGTCCGCAGGTGATCGTCCGAGTGGCACAGCCCGGACGCCACGAAGCGAACGAGCACCTCCCCGGCCTTGGGCGGGTCGAGGTCAAGCTCGATGACCTCCCATTCCTTGCCGACATCGCGAAGGACCGCTGCCCTGGTCTTCATTCGCTCTCCCACCGGCCGCGGCGCCGCGGGGCTGGGCGCCTGGAGTCATGGCTCGTTGCCGTGGCCGGGGCCGTGGCATGCTTCGCCGCGGGCCGGCCGCCCTTGGTTTGTCATACTGCGGCAACGGACGGGCGGTCATGGTGGAACTGCCCAAGAAAGTCCGGCCCGACTTGTGGTAACCGGTGCGTGCCGCCTCGGAGCATGCGTTGACGGGCCACCGCGGAGGCGGGACCGTTCCACGGAGCGATGGCAGGGAACGGCCCCGCGCTGCAGATTGGACCGCAAAGCCGTCCAATGACGGTAACGCACCGCTAGCGTATGGCTAGCGTCATGGCGTACCGGCCGCCGCCGGATGGAGGCGATCGCCCATCCGCCCTACGTCCGCGGCAGGCTGAAGCCCCAGTTCAGGATCTTGGCGGCGGCTTCGGCGCCGGCCGCGGGGCTGGTCGCCGGGCTGCCGAGGACAACGCCGATCAAGTTCAGGCCGCCACGCGATGCCGAGAACAGCAGGCAGTGCAGGGCGGCGTTGGTAAATCCGGTCTTGATGCCGTTGGCTCCCGGATAGAAGCCGATCAGGTCATTCGTGTTGTTCCACCAGTAGGCGTGATGTCCGGGACCCTTGCGGAGCTGGTAAAAGGACTGGGCCACGATCGAGCGGAACACCGTCGACTTCATGGCCGCAAGACCCAGGGTGAGCAGGTCGGCGGGGGTGGAGTAGGTCGAGAACTCGGTGGGGTAAGGCAACCCGTCGGGGCTGGTGAAATGCGTGTGCAGCATGCCCAGCTGCTTCGCGGTCTCGTTCATCTTGGCCAGGAACGCCGTCATTCCCGGACCGTAGGCGGTGGCCAGCGTATAAGCGGCATCGCAGCCCGACGGAAGCAGCATCGCTTCGAGCAGTTCTTGCGCCGTGAGGACGTCGCCGGGATGCAGGCCCGCGCTCTCCCCTCCGTACTTCGACACGTAGGCGATGACCGCCTTCGGCACCCGGATCTCCCGGCTCAGGTCCCCGGCGCGGATCACTACCAGCGCGGTCATCACCTTCGTGATGCTGCCGATCGGCAGCTCGGTATCCAGGCCACGGCTCCACAGCAGCGTGCCCGTGGTGGCGTCGGCCAGCACCGCGCCTTTGGCTTTCACGCCCAGCGGCGCACCGACCACCCTGAGGGGAGGCGTAGCCGACGGGGTCGGGGACGCCGACGGCCGGGCCCCGCGCGCCGTGGAACGAGCGACAGCTGAACCGACGTTGCTGACGGCCGACGATGCGGAGCGCGGCACAGAGGCGACGGCCGACCAGGCGACGATGGCTGATCCGGCAATGACCCCGCCGGCTATGGCGATGACCGTCACGCGGACGGGGTTGCGCATGCCGCTCCAGTCCTTATCGTCAGTAGGCCCAATGCATGACACTATCGCCGTTACTGTCGGCCGCGCGACCGCCAATGCGCAGGCCGCAATGCAATTCGCCCAATTAATTGGCGATGCATACGTGCCGGTGCACAGCACCGGCGTCGTCGACCAACTCGAGCATGCACGCGGCCAGGTCGGCGCGGGAGATCGTGAACCCGCGGGGCAGGTTGCGGTCGATCGCCGTGCGATAAGTGCCCGCGGCAGCCTTGGCGGTCAGCCGGGGTGGGCGCATGATCGTCCACTGCAGGCCGGACCGGCGGACCTGCTCCTCGGCGCTGCGCATGTCGGCGCAGACGCGGCGGAGGCTGGTCGCACGCACCAGGGGCTTGAGCAGGTAGCGCATGACCGGGCCTTCTCCCTGGTCGGTGACGACGGAACCGCTGACGGTCAGCAGCCGGCGGACACCGGTCTCCTGCATGGCCAGGATGATGCTGCGGACGCTGTCCTGGCTGACCGTGGTGGGGCCGGAGCCGTGCGGGCCGATGGCGGACAGGACGGCGTCGGCGCCGGCCACCGCGGGAGTGATCGCCGCCGGGTCCATGACGTCGGCGGTGACGATTCGCAGCAGGCGCCGGTCGGCGATCGCCAGCCGGGCGGGGTCCCGGACGACCGCTGTGACGTCATGGCCTTGCGCGGCGGCCTGCTCGGCCAGGCATGTCCCGGTAGCGCCAGTGGCGCCGAAGATCGTTAGCTTCATGGCTCCTGCTTTCCTTGGCCAGCTACTATGATTTTCATATTATACGAAATCCATAGTGCATCGGCCGCGGCCTGCTCACCTCGGGCTGCGCATACTGATGCCATGCCTGTGACACTGCACCACGTCGTGGTGGACACTCATGATCTGCCGAAGCTGGCCCGGTTCTGGACGCAGGCGCTCGGCTGGGCGGTCCTGTCCGAGCGTGAGCGCGAGATCGTCATCGGGCCCGATGTGAACGCGCCGGTCGGCATGTGCTTCATGCCGGTCACCGATCCGAAGACGGTCAAGAACCGGCTCCACGTCGACCTCACGACCAGTGCCGCTGACCGGGACCAGGAAATCGAGCGCCTGCTCGCCCTGGGCGCGCGCCGGGTGGACATCGGGCAGACCGGCGAGGAGTCGTGGACGGTCCTGGCCGACCCCGAGGGAAACGAGTTCTGCGTGATACGGCCGAAGACGACGCTGATCGACTGACGGCCGGCCGGCGCCGCGGACCTCGAGTGCCCAGCGCTGCGCTGGGGTTTGCCACTGGTCGACATCGCCGACCTGCGGGCCTGGCTGTGATCGCCCATGTCCTGCGGCATGGGCCCCCCAAGGGTTCCCGTCCCCCCAGAGATATTCGTCTCTGTCGTGTTGTGACTGGGGTGGCCTAGCCTGCCGAGTGGTGCAGAGCTAGGTCCCCACATCCCTCTGCCCACCCGAGGCCACCGTCCGGACTCGGAGTGCTTCCCGCTCCTCACGCTGCATCCCAGCGGCCCATGACGGCGTGGGCGAGTAGCGAGTCGACCGGGCAGCGACGGGCCGTCTGTGATGGCGTGCCCGTCGCTGCCCGTCCGACTCAGGCCTCGGATCAGTCCCGGCCAGCAGCCATTGCGTCACTTCGGATACCTGGCGAAGTCATCCGGTAACTGATCAGATTCGACGGAACACACTTGAAGCTGGCGTAAACGGCGGACCCCTATCAGGCGTCCTATTCCTGAGGGAAACGCGGTAGCTGGGGTGGAACCACCCGATGGCCGCACCCGAGTCATTGCTTCCATCGGTGTGATTTCAGGAGGAACCCCGCATGAGACTGAACCGGCTGCCGGGTGCGGCCACGGATCGGGTACCGACGTCGGGGGTCGCTCGCCGTCGCAATCGCCTAGGCACCGGCGTCATCCGGGTGCTGTCGGTGACGGCCGTGGCTGCAGCGACTTGTAGCTTGTGGGCGGGCGTGGCGTCCGCCGCCACCGCGCACGCGGCCAAGCACGCTTCGAAGATCAGCGTGTCGATCAGTCCCAAGACGGCCGATGTCGGCGCGCTCGTGAAGTTCTCGGCCACCGTCACGTCAACGGGCAAGACTCCGACCGGGAGGGTCACGTTCAAGTCCGGAAGCACGAAGCTGTGCGCCGGAAAGCTGTCCCACGGAAAGACCTCCTGCCGGGCCCGGCTCGGCGCGGCCGGCCGGTACCGGGTCCGGGGCTACTACGGCGGTAACGCCACCCACAAGGCCGTAACCTCCGGCATCGTCCGCCTGAGGGAAGTGCGCTCCGCCAGCACCACGGCGATCACCAAGATGGCCCCGGATCCCGTCAAGGACGGCCTGACCGTCGTCATCACGGTACATGTCGCCGTTCCGGCCGGCACCCCGGCCGCGACCGGGTCGGTGAATGTCGCGCCCACCAACGTTGTGGCTCCCGTGGACCCCGGCTACCTGTGCAGCGCCCCCGTGGTCGACGGGACCGCGTCTTGCGACGTGACGCCCCCGACGCCCAGCTACGGGCTCGTCGACTATGAGGCCACGTACACGGGTAACGCGGCGCACACCCGGTCAGTCTCCGCCGTCGAGGTGCTGCCCGTGCAGGAGACCACCACGACCACCGTCACCCCGGCCACGGCGGCCGCGGGTTCCGTGACCCTGAGCGCGGACATCGTGAGTGCGGGAGAAGCCGACATCTCCCCGCCTGACGGCTCCGGATCGGTGACCTTCTACATTGGCGGCACGGTCATTACTGGCTGCGGCGCCGTATCGCCGACCGACCCGTCCAAGGGGGAGAACAACGTCGCTACGTGCACGCACACCTTTGCCGCCGGCACGTACACGATCAACGCCGTGTACTCCGGTGACGACGTCAACCTCACGTCGACGGGCACCGAGACGCTCGTTGTGAGCTGACCAGAGCCATCGCCGGTTAGGGAGAGCCAGCGCCGGGCCGTTCCCAGGGGGAGGGGGACGGCCCGGCGCTGCATTATTGTCCGGCCGTCGCGGGCACTACCGCGTCGGCCGGGCGGGCCGGTGGCGGTGAGCCGAGGCAGGCGGGCGGCAGCGGAAACCAGCGCAGCGCCTCGAAGCCGGGGCCGAGCCCGGTCGGCCCGTCCGGCACGACAGCCGCCCGGCTCGCGAACAGCTCGCGGGCTTCTCGCAGGTAGTCGGGGAAGACGTCTTCTTCCGCACGCGCACGGCACGTCGGGTAGGCGAGCTCACCGTCCGGCCCGTAACACAGTTCGGACAGCCGCAGCGGCGGCTTGGTGATGCCGGTGGCGTGGTGCCACTGTCCGGTGCGCGGATCGAACCGGTAGTCGGGCAGCAGCCGGTGGCCATCCGCCGCCACCATGTCGACCGCGTCCATGATGAAGTCGGCCGCCGTGGCCGAGGTGAAGTAGTTGAAGTTGACCCGGACCCAGCCGGGCTTCACTCCGTCGCAGCCGTGGCTGATCTCCTCGCGCAGCGCACGCGAGCGGGCCGGGTCGATGCCGAGCAGCCGGTGCCCGTACGGTCCCGCGCAGGAACAGCCGCCGCGGGCCTGGATCCCGAACAGGTCGTTCAGCAGCGCAACCACAAAATTGTGGTGCAGGTAGCGCCCCTCCCCGTGGCGGATCAGCAGCGACACTATCGCCAGCCGCCGGGCCCGGCGGCTGCCGAGGATCTCGATCCGCGGGTTGCTGCCCCAGCGGCGCAGGGCGCGGCGCCACAGGCACTCCTCCCTGGCCTGGATCAGGTCCGTTCCGATGGCCTGCTTGAGGCCGAGCACCAGCCCGGCACGGATCGACTCGACGATGGCCGGGGTGCCGCCCTCCTCGCGCGCCACCGGGTCGCCGGTGTAGCTGTGCTCGGCCGTGTCGACGAACTCCACCGTGCCGCCGCCGGGCGCGGTGGGCACGGCGTTGCGCACCAGCTCACGGCGGACGATCAGCACGCCGGGCGTCTGCGGGCCGCCGGGGAACTTGTGCGGCGACAGGAACACCGCATCCTTGTGGTCGTTCGCGTCCAGCGCGGACGCGGCAACCCGGATCGGCAGATAGGGACCGGCCGCGGCATAGTCCCAGAACGACAGCGCGCCGTGCTCGTGCAGCAGGCTGGCCACCGCACGGGTGTCGGTGAGGATGCCGGTGACGTTGGAGGCCGCGGAGAAACTGCCGATGCGCAGTCGCCGGCCAGCGAAGCGGACGAGCTGCCGGCGCAGGTCAGCCACGTCGACATGGCCGTCGGGATCTTCGCCGATGGCCACGACGTCGGCGATCGACTCGCGCCAGGGCAGTTCGTTGGAGTGATGCTCGTACGGGCCGACGAACACCACGGGCCGCCTGGACTCGGGGATCAGCCTCGAGAGCCGGTACCGGGCGTCCAGGCCGGCCGGGATGCGCAGCTCCAGGATGCCGATCAGCTTGCTGATCGCGGCGGTCGACCCGGAGCCGCAGAAGATCACCAGGTCGTCCGGCGTGCCGCCGACCGCGTCGCGGATCATCAGCCGTGCGTCCTCGCGCAGCCGCGTCGTCCGCCGCGCGGTCCCCGAGCTCTCGGTGTGGGTGTTCGCGTACCACGGCAGCACGGCCTCGCGGATGAAGTCCTCGATGAAATCGAGGGACCGCCCGGAGGCGGTGTAGTCGGCGTAGGTTAACCGCCGCGGGCCGAAGGGCCCGTCCATCAGCTCGCCATCGCCCAGGATTCCCCGCCTGACCCGGTCGAGCAGCGGGGAGGTCGGCAGGTCCGTGTCGGCCGCCGATGCGCTCATCTGGCCGCCCCCGTCCCGGTGGGCAGGCGCGCCGAACCCGGTCGCGGAAAACCCCCACCAGCCATCACTATACCCACAGTGACGAAATGATTGCGCTCTGCTACAAGCGCCCAGGTTGCTACTTGCCGAGGCTCGAAGTTGTGAGTAGCATACTCAGTATGATTCTAGGTTGCATACCATCATGAGCGTGCGGCACGCCCTGCTCGCATTGCTGAGCGAGGGCCCCAAGTACGGCCTCCAGCTCCGCCAGGAGTTCGAGGAACGGACCGGCGAGGTCTGGCCGCTCAACGTCGGCCAGGTGTACACCACGCTGCAACGGCTCGAGCGGGACGGGCTCGTCGAGTCCGACGACGGCGCCGAGGACGGGCCGCAGAAGGGCTTCCGGATCACGGCCGACGGCCAGGGCGAGCTCGCCGCCTGGCTGCGTACGCCGCCGGACCTGAGCCTGCCGCCGCGTGACGAGCTGGTCATCAAGATCCTGGTCGCCTGGCGGGTGCCCGGCGTGGACGTGCACGAGGTGATCCAGGTGCACCGCAGGTACCTCGTGGAACTGATGCAGCAGTGGACCCGGCTCAAGGAGGACGAGGCGCAGTTCGACCTGAGCTTCGCGCTGGCGGTCGACGCCGAGCTGTTCCGGCTCGACTCGGTCGTGCGGTGGCTGGACACCGCCGACGGCCGCTTCAGGCGGGCCAAAGCCGAACCGCCAGCCCCGGCCGACCAGGCCATGCCGAGGCTGCGGCGCAGAGCAGGAGCACGGCGATGAGTTTTCTTGAGCTACGCCATATCGCGAAGGTTTACGGCGAGGGCCCGACCGAGGTACAGGCCCTTCAGGACGTCAACATGTCCGTCGAGGCCGGCGAGCTGGTGGCGGTGATGGGCCCGAGCGGATCGGGCAAGAGCACGCTGCTGACCATCGCGGGAAGCCTCGAGGAGCCGTCCACAGGTCAGGTGCTCGTCGGCGGCGCGACGGTGTCGAAGCTGTCCCGGGGCGAGAAGGCCAGACTGCGCCGCCGCACGATCGGCTACGTGTTCCAGGACTTCAACCTGCTGCCCGGGCTGACCGCAGTGGAGAACGTTTCCCTGCCGCTGGAACTCGACGGGCTCACCGCCAGGAAGGCCCGGGCCATCGGGATGCAGGCCCTTGACGAGCTCGAGCTCACCGATCAGGCCGAGCGCTTCCCCGACGAGCTTTCCGGCGGCGAGCGGCAGCGGGTGGCGATCGCCCGCGCGGTGGTGGGGGACCGCCGGCTGGTGCTGGCCGACGAGCCGTCGGGCGCGCTCGACTCGGCGAACGGGGAGACGGTGATGCGCATGCTGGTCGCCGCGTGCCACCGGGGCGTGGCCACGGTGGTCGTTACCCACGACGCGCAGCTCGCCTCGTGGGCGGACCGGGTGGTGTTCATCAGGGACGGCCGCATCGTCGACCAGACCGCGCCGCCGCCGAGCCCCGAGTCGCTGCTGCAGTCCGGCCCGCAGTCAGGCCCTGGCCAGTGACTGCTCTGCTGGAACGGCCGACCGAGACCGGCGGAGGCGGGCCAGCCCGGCGCGCGGTGATGCGCTGGGCATTGCGGCTGTTCCGCCGCGAGTGGCGGCAGCAGCTGATGGTGCTGGCGCTGATCACGGTCGCGGTGGCTGCGACGATCTTCGGCGCCGCGGTCGGCACGAACACTCCGCTGCCGGCCAACGCCGGGTTCGGGTCGGCCAACACGCTGGTCAACCTGCCGGGAAACGACCCGGATCTGGCCAGCCAGATCGCGGCGCTCAAGGCGCACTTCGGCACCCTCGACGTGATCGAGAACCAGGTTTTCGCGACCGGCCTGGTCACCGGCGCACAGCTCCGCGCCCAGAACCCGGACGGTACCTATGGCCGGCCCATGCTGGCCCTGGTGACCGGCCACTACCCACACGGGCCCGGCGAAGTCGACTTGACCAGCGGGCTGGCGTCATCGTTCAGGGTAGGAACCGGGGGTATCTGGTCCA
Organism: uncultured Actinomycetota bacterium; assembly: GCA_963729365.1. GTDB lineage: Bacteria > Actinomycetota > Actinomycetes > Streptosporangiales > Streptosporangiaceae > JASHPR01. The sequence continues at coordinate 304,608 of CAVSNQ010000018.1, read as the reverse complement.
TCGACGGCCGGGCCCTGCGCGTGACCGGGATCGTCGAGAATCCGCAGAACCTGCTCGACGCGTTCGCGCTGGTCGCACCCGGGCAGGTCACGGCACCGACCCAGGTGACCGTGCTGTTCGACGCGACGCCGCTGAGCTTCGCCACGTTCAACTTTCCGCCGGGCGTGGTGCCGCTGCGGCCGCAGCCGCCCAGCGGGCTGACCCCGGCGGTGATCGCGCTCGCGTTCGCCGTGGTGGGGCTGTTCTTCATCGGTCTGGTCGCGGTGGCGGGCTTCACGGTGCTGGCCCAGCGCCGGCTCCGCTCGCTTGGCATCCTGTCCTCGCTCGGCGCGACCGACAAGCAGATCCGCCTGGTCATGGTGGCCAACGGCGCCGTCGTCGGCGTGATCGGCGCGCTGCTCGGCGGCGCGATCGGCATCGCCGCCTGGATCCCCTACGCCCCGTACTTCGGCACCAGAGCGGATCATCGCGTCGCCTGGACGAACCTGCCGTGGTGGCTGGTCGGCGTGGCCATGGCGCTGGCGGTGGTGACCGCGATCCTCGCCTCCCGGCAGCCGGCCCGCGCCGTGGCCGACGTTCCCGTGGTGGCCGCGCTGTCCGGCCGGCCGGTGGAGCCGAAGCAGAGCCGCCGGTCACCGCGCCCTGGCCTCATCGTGCTCGCCATCGGCATCGTGCTGCTTGCGTTCTCCGGAGGGACGAACGGGGGCGGCAGCTCGAGTATCTTCGACACGCTGGCCGGCCTGCTGGCGACGATCGCCGCGCTTGTGCTGCTCGCCCCCGTGATCATCGCGCGGGTGGCGCTCGTGGCCCGGCGGGTGCCGATCGCGGCCCGCATCGCCCTGCGCGACCTGGCCCGGTACCGGGCGCGTTCCGGGGCGGCGCTCGCCGCGGCCACCCTCGCCGTGTTCATCGCGATGCTGATCACGCTGCTGACGACCGACCGCTACACCGAGCCGGTCGACTACGTGGCCCCCAACCTGCCGCCTAACCAGCTTGTGGTCTACACACCGAACGACAACCCGAGCAGCGGCAACAACGTGCTGCCCACCGCGGGGCAGGAGCGGGCCGGGCAGTCCGCAACGGCCGCGATCGCCGCCACACTCGGCACCCGCGACGTGCTCCCGATCACCGAGCCCGTGGCCCCGACCGACACCTTCCTGGTACAGGTCCGAGCGGGCGGTGAGCAGGGCACAGGGGACATCTACGTGGCGACGCCCGCGCTGCTGCGGCACTACGGGATCAAGGCGAGCGCGATCAGGCCCGGCACCGTGCTGATCACGTCGCGGCCTGGGCTGCAGGGCACGCCCAACCTGGTGCTGCAGTACGGCAACGCCACGCTGCAGAGTCCGGTGTTCAAGTTCGTCCCGGCCCCGCAGATCCAGACGTTCGGCCGCCTGCCCACCGACCAGTCCGACCCCAACCTGCTGATCACGGCCTCCGCCGCGGCCAAGCTCGGGCTGCGGCAGGGCACGGTGGCCTGGCTGGTCCAGGCGCCCAGGTCGCTTACTCAAGTGCAGATCAGCAGCGCCCGGCGGGTCGCGGCCGCGGCCGGGCTGACGATCGAGACCAAGAACGGGACTCCGTCGCTCAACGAGGTTCAGAACACCGCGATCGCCGTCGGCATCCTGGTCGCGCTCGGCGTGCTCGCGATGACCATCGGGCTGATCCGCAGCGAGACCGCCGGCGACATCCGGACGCTGACCGCAACGGGGGCCAGCGCCCGGACCCGCCGGGGCATCACCGCGGCCACGGCGGGTGGACTCGGCCTGCTCGGCGCGCTGGCCGGCACGGTCGCCGCCTACCTGGCCGTCATCGCGTCAACCTGGCAACAGCTGCTCGCCGGCCACGTGGCCCTGCTGCCGTGGCTCGGCCTGGCCGCGGTCCTGATCGGCCTGCCCGTGGTGGCGGCCGCCGGGGGCTGGCTGCTCGCCGGGCGCGAGCCCCGCGCGATCGCGCACCAGCCGCTCGAGTGACCCGGCTGGCCGGCGCTAGTGCGCTTCCTCGTACTGGCGCATGATGTCGGCGCTGATCCGCCCGCGCTCAGAGACCGTAATTCCGGCCGACTTGGCCCAGGCCCGCACGGCGCCGCGATCGGCCGGAGAGGCACCCGCGCGCTCGGCGCCGCGACGGCGGCCGCTGCGCGGAACTCGCCGGCCCGCCCCGATGAACGGGGCAAGTGCCTTTTCCAGTTTGGCCCGGTTCTTCTGGCCAAGGTCGATTTCGTAGGTCACGCCGCCGAAGCCGAAGGAGACTGTCTCGGCGTCCTCAGAGCCATCGAGATCGTCCGTCATAACCACAGATACGCTTCTAGCCATGGCACAGATAGTCCAGGTGAAATGAACGGCTGTCAATGTGACACACCGCGAAAAGGGCAGTGCGGCATCAAGCTCACGACTCACATATCCCCAGCGCCTATTAAGGAGGTGACGGATGCCCGCAGATGACACCCATGACCTCGGCCACCCTGAGGTGGGCCAACAAGTGCGGGCCGGAGGCCTCGGGACAGGCACTGATCAGCTAGGACGGCGGCTCGGCGACGGCCCGGGTGCACGGGCCGGCTCAACCTGCCTGCGAGCCAGGAAGGCCGGGCAACCTGACTCGTCATGGTTCGGCTGATCGAATGACGCGGGTGAACTCGGAAGGCGCGCCGTCAGTAAGGCTGGATCGACTCCTCTTGCTGCAATTCGGTGATGTATTGCATTCCGCGTGACCTGATCAGCTCGCTCCTGATGACGATGGAAAGCTCTGCGAGAAAATCGTCTCGATCCTGATTCACGAGAATGTAGTCGTAAACCCACGCCCAGGTTTGCTGCAGGCTTCTGATGCGAAGGCGATTGTCAGTGTCAGGCGTCTGGCCTCGCTCGGCGAGCCGCGATCTAAGTTCAGTTTCCGTCCTCGTTGTTACAAAGATGCCGATCACACGGCGCGCAGACATCGCGCGGACTTTAACGTAACCCGTTGGCTCAAGTTCTGCCGCGAGTGCAGTCGGGTCATGGCTGTCGAGCAGCTCACTCGGCGATCCGTAGTAGCTATCCGAATAGGTACGGGTATATTCGATCAGCTGCCCTTCCTCGCGGAGCTTCGAGAAAGCTTCGTCGCTGACAAAGTTGTATTCGATCCCATCTCTTTCTGTGGGGCGAGCAGCTCTAGTCGTATAAGTGGGCACTCGCCTTACGAGCCCGGAGAGGACCATCCAGTCGAGCGCGGTGCCTTTGCCGGCGCCGCTTGGGCCAGATATTATGAACAGTGGTGGCCTAGCATCCAATTCTGGTCCTCAATTCAACCTTGTCGCGTCGGGCCCAGGCCCGCCGAGTGCGCCAGATCCGCCGCTCTGGCAGTACATATGAGCCACAGACCTGAACTTACCCTGTCCGGTCTCGCAATGAGGCACTGACCTGCGCCGGAGAGCGGCGCACGCGGCATGTTTGACCGGCCGTTGATCTGGCTCGATCGGCTTGGCGGCGAAGCGTCTCGGGCAGTAAACAGGGCTCGGGCTTCCCGGAACAGATGGCCGCGCCGCGGCGGGCGCGAGCCGGCGGCGGCCGAATGGGCCGTACGGTGGTGACCGTGAGCGAGAGACTCGGCTGACGTGCTCGACGAGATCGTGCCGCCGCAGGTTGTCGCGGTAGAGGCCTTCGACGATCCCCCGGACGTGCACCTCTATCCCGAGGAGGAGGCACTGCTGCGGAAGGCCGTGGCCAGCCGCCGTCTGGAGTTCGGCACCGCGCGGTGGTGCGCACGGCAGGCCCTCGCCAAGCTCGGGCTGCCCCCGGCCGCCGTCCTGCCTGGTCCCCACGGCGCGCCGAGCTGGCCCGCCGGGGTGGCCGGGAGCATGACCCATTGCGCCGGCTACCGGGCGGCCGCCCTGGCGCACACCAGGGACATCGCCGCGATCGGCATCGACGCCGAACCGCACGGCCCCCTGCCCGAGGGCGTCCGCGACGTGATCGCCAGTCCGGAGGAACTGCCCGCGCTGGCCGAACTCATGGCTGCCGAACCGGGAACATCCTGGGACAAGCTGCTCTTCAGTGCGAAGGAGTCGGCCTACAAGGCATGGTTTCCGCTGGCCCAGCGCTGGCTGGGCTTCAAGGACGCCTCGATCAGCATCAATCCGGCCGACGGCACGTTCACCGCGCGGCTTCTGGTTCCAGGGCCGGTGCTGGCCGGCCGCCAGCTAGCTGAATTCCACGGGCACTGGCTGGCCAGGAACGGGCTCGTCGTGACCTCCATCGCGGTCCCGGCCGGCCCGAGTTAGCCATTTCTGCTCAGAGCGACGGCACCGGGCCGACTGGCCCGGTAACCGGCAGGACGAGCAGGCACGGCACCTTAACCGGCTGGGCCGGGTCGAGTGCGTTGAGCATATCGGCCATCGCTATCGGGTCATTGGCGATCTCCAGGTGGTCGCTTTCGTCCACCGGGCACTGGTTCTGGACGGTGATGTTGGCGACGTTCGGCGCCGTCGGCAGAAACGCATTCGTATACGGGGTAACCACTTCGTCATCCTTGGTCTCGATGACCGTGTAGGAGACGCCGGGCACCGTGGGACTGGCGTTGAGCGCGGCGAGGAAGGACGAGCCCTGTTCCTGTTCCACGCACGCGTCGCAGGTCACGGCGAGCAGGCTGTTGAGCGGGCTGAGCAGGCTGAGTGCCTGCCCTAGAGCGGTGAGGCCGTCCAGCGTGGTCCCGTAGTTGGACGGGGCCAGCCCGATAAGCTTGTCGACCTTGGCTGCGCCGCCCAGGAAGTTGATGTAGTAACGCGGCATCATGCCGCCCTGCGAGTGGCCCACGATGTCCACCTTCGATGCGCCAGTCGCTGCGAGCACCTCGTTGACAAAGGATGCGAGCTGCCCAGCGGACGTCGCGATATCCCCGGTGCCCTGAAAGTCGTCGGTGGACGATCCGCCGCCGTAATTGAACGCAAAGACGCAGTAGCCGTTATTGGCCAGGATGGGCGAGGCAGCCCGCCAGTTGTCGTCCATGTTCTCGAGCGTCCCGTGCACCAGCACGACGGGGTAAGGGTGGGTTGCGTTCGGCCTGGCAAGACCAGTTGTTGGCGCCCGGAGGGGGCACGGTCGGCGAGCTAAAGCCCGACAGGTATGCGCTGCCGAAGTCGTAATTTACCGGCAGGCTGCTTTGTGCAGATGCGGTGCCCGCTGAAAGGGCGCTCACCAGCACGGCCGTGCCGGCAATACAAACTGCTGTGGTTAATCTACGCGCGAGCGGGCGAACCTGCATTAGAATCCTCCCGGGCCGACGGGTGACCGGATTCTCCAGCGGGGACCGCGGCTCGGTCGGCCCAGCCGACCTGGCCGACCCGGGCTGCGCCGATGGAGTCCCGCAGTGTCGGGAAATTAAAATTAACACGGCGAATTCACGGGTTCTGCTCACTGAGGTCAGCATCTTGGCGGAGCTCTTTGTCATTCCGCCACAATCCTTCGGCGCTGCGGTAACCGCACCGCGGTCGGTATGTCAGGACTTGCGACATCGCCCGTGCGACGGCGGGCGGGCGCAGGTCGCGAGTGTCGGGCGGTACCGTCCGGGGACACTTATGAGCATGTCGGTCTGGCAGTACGCCCAACTCACGATTACCCATGACTCCCGCGTCAGGAACCGCAGGCGGACGGTCTTGTGGCACGGTCCGGGCGCGGAACTGGCCGAGGATCTCTCCGAGAGCGAGCCGAGGGTGCTGGACCTGCTGAACCGGGTCGGGGCCGACGGCTGGGAGCTAACCAGTCAGGAGGAGCAAAGGCAGAACGACGGGCACAGCTACTGGGACGCGGCCTGGAGCCTGACCACTTACACGTTCAAGCGCCGGGTGGAGTTACAGCAAGTGCAGCTTCCCGCGCTTCCGCGGAGAAGGCAGCTTCTGCGAACCTCAACCCTCAGCGCAGGGGGAAGGGCACGCCGCGCTCGGCTTCGGGTCGCGGGCCGTGGATGCGCCGGTGTGCCGGGTCGATTTCCAGGTCGTTGATGCTGGCCTCGCGGCGGCTCATCAGGCCGTCCTCAGTGAACTCCCACAGCTCATTGCCGTAGCTGCGAAACCACTGACCCTCATCGTCGTGGCTTTCGTACTGGAATCGCACCGCGATGCGGTTGCCGTGGAAGCTCCACAGTTCCTTGCGCAGGGCGTAATCGAGTTCGCGCGCCCACTTGCGGCGCAGAAATTGCACGATCTCGGCCCGTCCCGAGACGAACTCATCCCGGTTGCGCCAGACCGAGTCCTCCGTGTAGGCGAGCGCCACGCGCTCCGGGTCGCGGGTATTCCAGGCGTCCTCGGCCGCCTGGACCTTCTGACGCGCGGTCTGATCGGTAAACGGCGGGAACGGCGGGCGCGGATTCACGGAAGCCCCTGACAAGCGAGAACGATCGTTCTCGCTGAGACGATACCGTCGCGGACCATACCCCTCAACCGTTCAGCGGGGGGCCGTGAGTGACTCCAGACCATAAGCATCGACGAGATCGTGTACACACCAGGGCTCTCTACAGCGGATGGATGTCGGGGCCGGTTGTGTAGGTGCGGCCGGCCGGGGTGGTCCAGATGAACTCGCCGGGCTGGGTCTGTTCCAGCTGCCACCGGGGGTGCTGCTTGAGCTGGTGGTGCTTCCGGCATCCGCCGCCGAGGTTGCAGCGGCAGGTCCGTCCGTGCTGGTCGTAGGGGATGGTGTGGTCCAGGTCGGCGCGCCAGGCGGGCTGACCGCAGGTGCGGAACCGGCAGGTCACATCCCGGGCAGCGACATGCTCGCGCAGCCGCGGCGGCGGCCGGTACGCCGCCGACTCGCTGGCGTGCGCGCACCCGCCGGCCGTGACGTCGGCTTCGGCCTGGGCCAGCGCCCGGTCCAGGGCCCTCGCGGCGGCCCGCAGCGCGGTCGCGGCGATCCCGCCGGGTGGGCCAGGGCCGCCGGTCCCGGCGGGCGGGCCAGGGCCGCCGGTCCCGGCGGGCGGCGGGTCAGGTCCGCGCCGCCCGCCGGCCCGGCGTGATCTGCTGACTACGGCATGGGCTTGCTGGCTGATGGTGTCCTGGCTGATGATCACGGTGGCCCGGCCGACCAGCCCGGTGCCGGGCGGCCCGGGGCCGTGGCGGGCGCGGCGGCGGATGCGGGTGACCGCGATGGCCTGCCCGGCCGGGTTGGTGATGATGATCCGCCACTGCGCGGCCGGGTCGTTCTCGGCGGCCTGGGCGAGGAGGCGGGCCTGGCCCGGGGTGACCGGGCCGATCCGGCCCAGCGTCCCCGGCGCGGCGGACAGCCCGGCCAGGGTGGCCCAGGGCAGGGTCACATCCAGCAGCCCGGGTACCGGCCGGCCGCCCTCGGGCCGGGGCGGGCGGGCCAGCGCGGGCGGGATCACGCCCAGCGCCGGCCAGCCCGGCGCCGGGGCGACCCGGGACATGTCATCATCATCATCATCGTCGCCGTCCCAGGACCCGCCACCTAGCCCGCCGGCCGCGTCGGCCGCGTCGTCGAGGCCGTCGTCGGGCGGCGCGTCCTCATCTCGCGGGGCGGGCAGGTCATCGGGCCGGGCGCCGTCCGGGCACACGCCGCCGTCCGGGCCGGAGCCGCCGCGGCCGCCAGGGCCATCACGCCCGGGGCCGCCCTGGCCGGGGCCGGGGCCGCCGGGACCGGGGCCGGGGTCTGAGTCGCTGGGGCCGGGGTCGCTGGGCGCGGGCTGGCCGGGCGGTGCGCCGTCGGGCGGTGCGCCGTCGGGCGGTGCGCCGTCGGGCGGCGGGATGTACGGCAGGGTGCCGAGCAGCAGGCCGAGCATCACCTGGGCCCGGTGCAGGTCCAGCCCGCCGGCCTGCCCGGCCGCCTTCATCGCCCGGGCGATCGCGGTGATGCGCGCCATCGCCGCCGCGGCCTGCACCGCCGGCAGGCCCGCCCCGGTGAGCGTCGCGGTCCCGTCCTGATCGCCGTACAAGCACACCCGCGCCGCCCGCTCGGCCTCCGCCTGCCGCCGTTCCGCTCCGTCCGGGTCCGCGGCGATCACCGCGCGGCGCAGCCGCGCCCGCAGTTGCGCGGTCGTCTGGGCCCCGGCCCCGGGCAAGACCTCCGCTTCCACCGCCCGCGCCGTCTCCTCAGTGAGCACCGACGTGGCCTCGGCGATCACCCGTGCCCGCGACAGGTCGATCAGCCCGGCGGCCAGCGCCGCCCCGGACCCGCGCAGCCGCCACCCCAGCGTGACCGCCAGGTCCGCCCACCCAGCCGCACCGTAATCGGACAGCATCAGCGCCAGGCCCACCTGCCCCAGCGCATCGCGGCCCACCCGGGCCGGGCGGCCGTCGTCCCGCACGCCGATCCGCCGGTCCGCGGCGGCCGCGCGCGCGGTGATCTGCGCCACCGCGGCCAGCTCGGCCGCCTGCGCCCACGACGCCAGCTTCCGCGCCGCGATCGCGACCCCGGCCAGCCCGTTCTCATCCAGCGTCCCGGCCGCCGCCGCGGCCACGCCCAGCCACCCGGCCAGCGCCGGGCCCGGGTCCATGTACTCGACCGCCAGCGCCGCCGTCGCCGCCGGATCCGGCGGACCCATCCGCCCGTCAGCGGCCGCCTCCAGCTCATCGGCCAGCACCGCGTCCTGATCCTCGCCCCGCCCGTCCAGGAACCCGCCCGCCGCTAGCGCCTCCAGCAGCACCTGCTGATCCAGCCCGCCCGCCAGCCCGCCGCCCGCGAACCCGCCCGGCAGCCCGCCCGCCGGGATCACGCCGGCCGCCCCGGCCGGCACCGCCGTAGGCCACCCCACACCCGCAGTCCGCCGCCGGGCACCGGGCACCGGCATCGGCTCGGTCTCCGCGCTGCCCGCCACCCAGCCGAACCGCGGCCGGGCACCGGCCGCGGAGGCCGCGCGGTCACCGCCCCGGCTGGCCGAGGAGGCGGCCGGGTCACCGTCCCGGCCTGGTCGCGGCGCCTGGCCTGGCATCGGCTCACCTCCTCCGCACCGGCAGCCTGTCCTGTTTGTCATAACCACGGTATCGGCCGGTACCGACAAAACCTCCGCACCCAACCAGCACTCCGACTATTTATCGAAAAAAATTCTGATCCAGTACTTCCCTGATGCGGCAGGACGGTAGCGCCTTCCGAGCCGACCTTCTCCGCAGGCCGGCTCCCCTTCGGTCAGCTGATCGTTTCCGTGCCGCGCTGAAGAGCAATCACCGCGCCCAGCAACGTGACGACGCCCGTGCTCGGGCCGCGTAGGTACGCGCTGGTGGCTAACGCCAGAGCGACCGGCAGGGAATCTTGTCGCGGTCGCAACGATCCCCGTACTTCTCCGCGATCTCAGTGACCTCTTTGAGCAGGCCCTCCTGCAGGGTGATCGGATCGAGGCCCATCTCGAGGAACTGCCGGTTCTCGACGAACAGGTCGTTCTCGGCGGCCTCGTTGCGGGGGTTCTCGATGTAGTCGATGGTGGCGCCGGTAATACCGGACACTATTTCGGCAAGATCGCGGAGCCGGTGCGTCTCGGTCATCTGGTTAAGGATCTTCACCCGGTCGCCGTGCCTGGGCGGGTTCGTGATCGCCAGCTCGATACAGCGCACCGTGTCGCTGATGTGGATGAAGGCGCGGGTCTGCCCGCCGGTGCCGTGAACGCTCAGCGGGTAGCCGATCGCCGCCTGCATGAGGAACCGGTTGAGCACGGTTCCGTAATCGCCGTCATAGTCGAACCGGTTGATCAGCCGCTCGTCGCGGCCGGTCTGCTCGGTCTGGGTGCCCCAGACGATGCCCTGGTGCAGGTCGGTGACCCGAACCTGGTCGTTCTTGTTGTAGTAGGCGAACAGCAACTGGTCCTGCGTCTTCGTCAGGTGGTAGATGCTGCCCGGGTTGGCCGGGTAGAGAATTTCCTGCTCGACCCTCCTGCCGTCATCGGTTGGCACCTCGACCTTCAAATATCCCTCGGGTATGCGCAGCCCGGCCGTTCCGTAGCCGTAGACGCCCATCGTGCCGAGGTGGACGATGTGGGTGTCCTGGCCCGCCTCGACGACCGCAGCCAGCACATTGTTGGTCGCGTTGATGTTGTTGCTGACCGTGTAGCGCTTGTGCCACGAGCTCTTCATCGAGTAGGGCGCGGCGCGCTGCTCGGCGAAGTGCACCAGCGCGTCCGGCCGGTAATCCTCGATCAGGGACAGCAGCCGGTGGTAGTGCTCGGCCACGTCGAACCGGTGCCAGATCAGTTCCTGGCCGCTGACCTCCCGCCACGCCTTGAGCCGGACGCTCATCGGGGCGATCGGCGTGAGCGAGCCCACTTCGAGCTCGTTGTCGATGTTGCGCCGCGAGAGGTTGTCCACGATGACAACGTCGTGACCTAGGTCCGACAGATACAGCGAGGTTGGCCATCCGCAGAAGCCGTCGCCTCCGAGCACGAGAATTCGCAACTGACTGCCTCCTTAATTGATTCACTGTAGGCCGGTAACACGAGGGGGTCTCCTGGCGAACCTGATCGGAACGCGTATCGTCGCTGCCGGGGCCGGTACAGTGAGAGCCGTCAACGGCGAGCCGGTGAGCTGGTCAGCTCCCTGTGGTCCGCGGCCGCTCATCCGATTCGGCGCGCGACCGCGGTTGGCGAGCAGGCCCAGTTCTCGCTCCGGCCGGAGGGCCCGCAGTCAAGCATCGAGGTCACCGGCTCCGAGAGCGGGCCGCCGCTGGTCGCGCCTCGCGTATCCGACAGCTGGGAGGTCGTCACTCTTGGTGCTGGCGCTGGCCGTGCGCCGCCCGGCCCGGATCTTAGCGGCCGCCATCGTGGCCTGTGCGCTGGCCGGCTGCGCGGGACAGGGAGCTGGCCAACGCGAGTCTGCCCCGCGCTCGACCGGGACCTCGGGGCGCCAAACCGGGACTTCGGGGCACCAAGCCACCTGGATGCTGACCAAGTCGGCGCTCTCCCAGATACTGTCCGACCCCTCGGTCCGCTCGAGGCTGGAGCGCGCCCGCGTCTACGAGCTGCTGCAACCCGGGGAGCAGCCGCTCAGCGGAGTCGACGCGACGCCGGTGGTCACCTTCTCCTCGGTCGCCGATCTGCGCAGCACGCTGGCTGATAACTCGCTTCCGGCCGGAACTCAGGCCGTTCTCTACGACCCGGAAGTATGGTCATACACACCGGCCACAGAACAGCGTGATCCGGTGCGCGCGGCGAGGCAGGCCGCCCAATTGGCCCACGCGCACGGCCTGAAGATCATGATCGCGCCAGCGCTGAACCTGACCGCGGCCCTGGACCCAGGCAGCTCCGCGCCGCGCTGGCGGATCTTCCTGGATCTAGGCCTCGCCGGGGCCCTGGCCAGGATCGCCGACGCCGTGGAGTTGCAGGCGCAGAGCCTCGAGCGAGATCCGGCCGCGTACGCGACCTTCGTGCGCGAGGCGGCGGCGCAGGCCCGGGCGGGCAATCCGGACGTGACCGTGCTCGCCGGGCTGTCCACCAACCCCCCCGGCGCCGCGGTCGACAGCCAGCAGCTCACCGCCGCGATCCAGGCCAGCCAGGCGGACGTCGACGGCTACTGGCTGAACATCCCGAGCAGCGGCCCGCGCTGCCCGGCATGCCGGGCCGCGCGGCCGGGCCTCGGCGTCGCGGTGCTGAGCGGTGTCCTCTGACCTCCGATTCCCCTCATTTCATCATTAAGTACTGTATGAGGGCCTGCTGAGGCGTCAGACTAGGAAGTACGGGGCCGGAAGCCGCAGCAGGCGGCACGCCGTCACATGCGCATCGGGGGCGCTCATGTCATCACTGCAGGCCGCCGGGAACCAGCCTGGCCGGCTTAGGGTCGACCGCGTCGCCCTGACCAGGCGGACGGCGTTGCTGTTGCCCGTCGATCTTCCGATCGATACCTGGAAACAGATTGGCGAGCAGATCCACATCATCTCAGACGCCTCCGCGTGGTGGATCGGAGACTGGCTGCGCTTTGGCCGGGACAAATATCCGAATCGCTATAAGCGGGCCATCGGGGAAACGTCGCTCGAGTACCAGACGCTGCGCAATTACGCATGGGTCGCGGGACGGTTCGAGGTGTCTCGCCGGCGAGGTGCGCTGAGCTTCCAGCATCATCTGGAGGTCGCGGCCCTGCCCGTGGACCAGCAGGATCTCTGGCTCGACCGGGCCGAGCGATCCGGCTGGTCGAGGAATGACCTCCGGATCAAGCTCCGCGGGGATGCTGAACGCCCGGCCTTCCAGCCGTTACCGACGTCCGCCCTCCGGCTCTCCATTTCACGGGAGCGCCGCCAACGCTGGCAAGATGCCGCGAGAAAGGCCCAGCTCGGCTTGGACGAGTGGATATCAGGAACCCTGGACCGGGCCGCGCAGAATGAGCTTGATGAGCTTTACCGCTAACGCAGCGGCTCCGCATGGGCGGCGATGACCTCGCGGGCCGACACCTCCCGGTGGCGGAGCATCCCAGCCAGCGTGACGGCGTCACAGGCGCAGAGGTCGGCCACCACTCGCCCTCCTCCGTAAATCCAGGGTCGCAGCAACCCCGTGACATGTGACATTCTTGGTCACGTACGTCGCAGAAAACAACAGAACCTACGCGGGAGAACCATGACAGCCCGAACCAGCCCGCCGTTCCGCGCTGATCACGTCGGCAGCCTGCTGCGGCCGCAGCGGCTCCTGCAGGCCAGGGCCGACTACGCGGAGGGCCGCATTCAGGCCGATGAGCTGCACGCCGTCGAGGATGAAGCGATCCGCGACGTGGTGCGCATGCAGCAGGACGTCGGCCTGCAGTCCGTCACCGACGGCGAGTTCCGCCGGGCCTCCTGGCACATGGACTTCATCTACCAGCTCGGCGGCATCAGCAAGGCGCCCGGCAACATGTCGGTGACGTTCCGCAACCCGTCGGGAACGATCGAGTTCACCCCGGCCGCACTGCACATCGGCAGCAAGATCAGCCTGGAGAAGACGATCTTCGCCGAGGACTTCACCTACCTCCAGTCGGTGGCGGCGAGCTCGCAGACGCCGAAGCTGACGATCCCCTCGCCGAACATGGTGCACTACCGCGGCGGGCCGGCGGTGCTCGATCCCGACGTCTACGGCGACATCGAGGAGTTCTGGAGCGACCTGGCCGCGGCCTACGCCCAGGAGGTACGGCGGCTGGGCGACCTCGGCTGCACCTACCTGCAGTTCGACGACACCAGCCTGGCCTACCTCAACGATCCCGCGCAGCGAGCGGAGATCAGCGAACGCGGCGAGGATGCCGATCACCTGCACCTGCGGTACATCAAGCAGATCAACACCGCGCTCGCGGCCAAGCCGGCCGGCATGTCGGTGACCACTCACATGTGCCGGGGCAATTTCCGTTCGTCCTGGGTGGCGGAGGGCGGATACGACTTCGTGGCCGAGGCGCTGTTCGGCGAGCTGGCCGTCGATGGCTTCTTCCTGGAGTTCGACGACCAGCGCTCCGGCGGGTTCGAGCCGCTGCGGTTCGTGCCCAAGGGAAAGATGGTCGTGCTCGGCCTGGTGACCACGAAACGGGGCGACCTGGAGTCCAAGGACGCACTCAAGCGGCGGATCGACGAGGCGGCCAGGTACGTGCCCCTTGACCAGCTCTGCCTGTCGCCGCAGTGCGGCTTCTCCTCCACGGTCGAGGGCAATGTCGTCAGCTACGACCAGGAGGTGGCCAAGCTGCGCCTGATCGTGGAGACCGCCCGCGAGGTCTGGGGCTGAGGCTCGCGGCGTCGAACGCCTCGGCCACGGCCCGGCGCAGCAGGACGCCGGCCACGTGCTTGCGGTAACCAGCGGTGGCGTGCAGATCGCCGGGCGGATCCAGGACGTCGAGCGCGGCCCGGGCGGCCAGGCGCAGAGTGGCCGGGTCCGCTCGGGTACCGAGGAGGACACGTTCCGGCTCTGGACAACGAAACGGGACGCCGGCGACTCCGCTCAGGCAGATGCGGGAATCGGCGATCACGCCGTCCGCCAGCGTCACCTGGGCGGCCGCCCCGGCTATGGCGAAGTCGCCGCGGCGCCGGCTGACCTCGTGGAACGCGGCCCCGGTACCCGGCGCGGCGGCCGGGAAGCGGATCGCGGTGAGCAGTTCGTCGGGTTCGAGCGCGCTGGTCAGGTACGTGCGGAAGAAGTCACTGGCCGCGATCTCCCGGCGGCCGCGGATGCTCACGGCCTCGAACGTCGCGTCCAGCGCGACCGCGACCGCTGGCAGTTCGGCGGCCGGGTCGGCGTGCGCCAGGCTGCCGCCGACCGTCCCGCGCGCGCGGATCTGCGGGTGCGCGACGTTCGGGAGCGCGGCGGCCAGCAGCGGGCAGTGCGCGGCGACCGCGGGTGAGGCCTCCGCGCGGGACTGGCGGACCATGGCGCCGACCACGAGCTCAGCGGGCGCCGGGCGCAGCTCGCCGAGCGCCGCGGCCAGGCGCCCGATGTCGATGACGTGGTCCGGGCGGGCGAGCCTGAAATTGAGCAGCGGCACCAGGCTCTGCCCTCCGGCGAGCACCTTGGCGTCGTCGCCGTGGCTGGCCAGCAGTTCCATCGCCGCGGCCACGGTGGCGGGCTGGTGCAGGCTGAAGTCGACCGGCTTCACCGTGACCCCGCGGCCGTCCGCCCGAACAGGCGGGCCGCGGTGCCGCCGAGGATCCGGTCGCGGTCGCCCTCGCCCAGCGCGGCGCGCTCGACCACCCGCCGCGGGGCGGGATCGCCGATCGGGAACGGGTAGTCGGACCCGAGCAGGACCCGGTCCGGGCCCGCCCTGGCCACCAGGAACTCGAGCGCGGCCGAGTCGAACACGACGCTGTCGAAGTACAGCCGGGCGAAGGACTCGAGCGGGTCCGCGGTATCCCCGGGGTTGATCACGTGGTTGCGGATCAGCCGGCCGAGGACGTACGGCAGCGCGCCGCCGCCGTGCGCGACAACGAGCCTCAGGCCCGGGTAGCGCGCAGGCACCCCCGCGTACAGCAGCCTGGCCAGCGTGACCGTGCTGTCCTCGACCCGGGCCAGCCCGTTGACCAGCCCGAAGTCCGCGTAGCGCGCGCTGGCCCCGGCGAACCCCGGGTGCAGGTAGACGACGGCGCCGGCCGCGTCGGCCGCCTCCCAGAACGGGGTGAGGGCCGGGTCGTCCAGCTCGCGGTCCCCGGCGCGGGTGGCGATCATGACACCTGGAAGGCGCGCCGCGGGCGGCTCGTGCAGGGCCGCGGCCGCGCGGCCGGGGTCCTGCAGCGGCACCGTGGCCAGCGGGATCAGCCGGTCATCGGCCGCGGCGAGCCCGGTGAGGGCCTCGGTGAGCGCGGCCGCCCAGTCCGCGCCCTCGTCCGCGGGCAGCTCGTACCCGAAGATGTCCAGCCATCCGCCCACCACCTGGCGGGCGATGCCCTGCCCGGTCAGCCAGGCGTCGCGCAGGCCGGGATCGGTGAGCCCGGCCGCTATCGGCCGGGTCGGCGGGCCGCCGTTGAAGGCCACGACGTGACCGCGCTCGATCCGCCGCGCCTCGACGTGCGGGAAGCGGACCCGGCCCGCCGCCAGGTCGGCGATCAGAGCGGACGGGACGGCATGGGCGTGCACGTCCACCGCAGGCCCGGTCATCCGGGTCCGCCGCTGATGGCCAGCCACACGTCGGCCGGCTTGATGGGCAGCGACAGGACCGGGCCGGCACCCGGGCGGCCAGGGCGTCGTTGACCGCGCTGGCCACGGCGGCCGGCGCGCCCATGTACCCGGCCTCGCCCGCTCCCTTCTGGCCCAGCGTGGTGAACGGCGACGGGGTGCAGTGCTCGGCCTCGGTGATCTGCGGCACCTCGTGGATGCTGGGCAGCAGGTAGTCCATGAACGACTGGGTGAGCGGCTGGCCGTCGTCGGAGTAGGCGAACTGCTCGTAGAGGGCGACGCCGATGCCGTGCGCCGTGCCGCCGAAGACCATGCCCCGGACGCTGCTGGGGCTGATCACGGTCCCGCAGTCGTGGGCGAGGTAGTACCGGTCGAGATCGACCACGCCGGTCTCAGGGTCGACCGCGGCGAGCACGAGGTGCGCCTCGAACGAATAGCACGGGTAGATCTGCACCACGCCGTCGGGCCCGGCCAGCTCGCCGGAGCGCGGCGTGTGCGCGACGTGCACGACCTCGAGCCCCGGCTGCTCCCCGGGTGGCATCAGGTGCTGCTTGCGCAGCGCGATCGCGGCCAGTTCCTCCCAGCTCAGTGACGGGCCCGAACGCGTAGTCACGGCCCCGTCGACGTACTCGACCTGATCGGTGGCGACGCCCAGGTGGTGCGCCCCGATCCGGCACAGCTTGCCCTTGAGCTCCGCGGCGGCGCCGTGGATGGCCTCGCCGAGCACGATCGTCATCCGGCTGCCGACCGGACTCTGCGAGGGCATGCCGGTCAGCGAGTCGGCCCGCACCACCCTGATCGAATCCGGATCGCGCCCCAGTTCCTCGGCCACCAGCGTGGCCGCCACCGTCTCGTGGCCCTGCCCGGCCGAGGAGATCGAGATGATCACGGTGATCTCACCGTCGGAGTCCACGCGCAGGCGGCAGCCCTCGGGGAAGGTGGTCTTGTCGTTGGCCGGGTTCATGATGTTCTCGAAGATCGCGTTGCCGCCGCTCGGTTCGAGGCAGGTAGCCACGCCGATCCCGGCCAGCCTCCCGGCCGCCCGCAACTCGTCCCGGCGCCGGAAGAGGGCGGCCAGCCCGGGCCGGGCCGGGGTCCCGGCCAGGCTGATGACCTTGTCGAGCACGGCCGGGTAGTCGCCCGAGTCGTACTCGGTGCCGCTCGGTATGCGGTAGGGGAACTCGCCGGGCAGGATGAAGTTGCGGCGGCGGATGGCCAGCCGGTCCATGCCCAGGCTGCGCGCGGCCGCGTCGACGGCGGACTCGATCGCGTAGTTCGTCGGAGCCTGGCCGAAGCCGCGCACGGCGACCTGGCCGGTCTTGTTGGTGGCGACGGCGGTGGCGGTATAGCCGGCCGACCCGATGCGGTAGGGCCCCACGATCGCGCCGATGGGCTTGGCCAGCTGCAGCGGCGAGCGGCCGGGAAAGGCTCCCTCGTCGTCGATGACCGCGATCTTGATGCTGGTGAAGTCTCCGTCGCTCGTGCAGGCCAGCTCGACGTCGAAGATCCGGTCCGGGCCGTGGAAGTCCCCGCCGTGCATGTTCTCGGCCCGGTCCTCGATGAGCTTGACCGGCGCGTGCAGCAGCGTGGACAGGTGCCCGGCCAGCACGGCGTGCTTGATCCCCCGCTTGACGCCGTAACTCCCGCCGACGTCAACGTCGAAATGCACTCGCACCTGGTTGGTGGCCAGGCGCAGGGCGTGCGCGAGCTGGTCGGGGAACTGCGGCATCTGCACCGACGCCCAGACGTCGAGCAGGCGGGCGTCGGCATCCCAGCTGGCCACCACGCCGAAGGTCTCCAGCGGGACCGTGGAGCTCCGGTTCCACCGCACCCGGACCCGGCTGACCGAGTTCGCCCTGGCGAACTCCCCGGCCACGTCGCCCCAGGTGAACTCGCGGTGAGCCAGGATGTTGCTGCCCAGCGCGGCGTGCACGAGGGGGGCATTGTCACGCGCGGCCTGCTCCGGGTCGAGCACGGCCTCGAGCGGTTCGTAATCGACGCTGACCAGCTCGGCCGCGTCCTCGGCCACGGCCCGCGAGGAGGCCACGACGGCCGCCACCCACTCGCCGGCGTAGCGGGTCTCCTCAACCGCCAGCGGCCGCCACTGCACGGCCGGAAGGCTGAGGTACTGGCGCAGCGGCTCGGTGGACTTCGCGAGTTCCGCGCCGGTCAGCACGCAGGCCACGCCGTCCACGTTGAGCGCCTCGGCCACGTCGATGGAGCTGATCATGGCGTGCGCGTGCGGGCTGCTGACCAACCCGACGTGCCAGGTTCCTGGCGGCGTGATATCCGCGACGTACCGGCCGCGCCCGGTGACGAAGCGGCGGTCCTCACGGATCCGGGACGGCCGCGACGCCCAGCGGCAGCCGGGTGTCTCAGCCGGCATCGTCCGAACCGCGATCGGTGCGGTAGTGCCGCGCGGCCAGTTCCACTGCCTCACGGATCTGCACGTATCCGGTGCAGCGGCAGATGTTCCCGCCCAGGGCCTCGTCGATGTCGGCGCGGCTCGGCGCGGGGTTCTGCTCGAGCAGAGCGTGGACCGCGAGCACCATGCCCGGCGTGCAGTAGCCGCACTGTAAGGCGTGGGCCTGGCAGAACGCTTCCTGGACCGGGCTGAGCCTTCCGGCTCCCGGGCTCACGCCTTCGATGGTGGTAATACAGTGCCCGTCGGCCTGCGCGGCCAGGATGATGCAGGATCGCACCGGCTCACCGTCGAGCAGGATGGTGCAGCATCCGCAGACCCCGTGCTCGCAGCCGAGATGGGTCCCGGTGAGGTGCAGGTCATCGCGCAGCAAGTCGGCGAGGCTGGTGCGGCCCGCGGTCTCGCAGGCGCGAAGCTGGCCGTTCACGACCACCTGGATCCGATGCCTGGTTCCCACTGATCGAAGTTACCTCCGCGGACGTCCGCGACCAACCAGTACAACCCGCTTTTTTCCGCCAGTTCCCCCGCTTCCCTCCCAAACCACGTCCCCGGCCACCCGCTCCCGGCCGCCCCGGCCGCCCCCGGCCCCGCCAAGATCACCGCGTCTTTTCACGCGCCCCAGTCATTTGATCACCCAATTTGGGCGATTTGCGTGGTCGGGGCGAGTGAAGAGCTGAGTTGATCATGGCCCGATCGGGGTGCCGACCATCTGGCGCTGGCTTAGAAACCGTTTAACGGACATAGACAGCGGAGAGATCGTAAATATTGGCCGGGTGCTTCGGGGGATGAAACGTCTTAAACCATAGAATGCTGTACCGTCCAATGCTGTCCGTGCTCGCGGGCGGGCTTCTGGCCGGATGACCGCGCTTCGGGGTCAGTACCCGGCGCGCAAAGGGGGGTTGCGATGGTCACGGCCACGCCGCAACCGGAGGGACGGCAGGAGAGCGAGCCACGGCTCGACCTTCGGTTCACCTGCATGAGCAACCTGCTGTCCACCAGCGAGGAACGCGTGTACTTCAAGGACCGGCTGAGCCGGTTTCTCCTGGTCAGCGTCGGCTGGATCGCCGCATATGCCCCGGGACGCACCGCGGATGAACTGATCGGTAAGTCGGACTTCGATGTCTTCAGCGAAAAGCACGCCTCGGCCGCGTTCGAGGACGAGCAGCAGATCATCCGCACCGGCGAGCCGATCGTGGGCAAGGTAGAACTGGAGACCTACAGCGGGCGGCCGGACGCCTGGGTGTCGACCACGAAAATGCCGCTTCGCGACGAAAACGGCGAGATCATCGGCACCTTCGGGATCTCCCGCGACGTCACGGCACAAATGAGGGCCGAGCAGGCCCTGACCAACCAGGCTCAGCAGCTGAGCGTCCAGAACGAGCGCCTACGCGAACTGGACGGGATGAAAGACGAGTTCATCGGCCTGGTCTCGCATGAACTGCGGACGCCGCTGACCTCGATCATCGGCTACGTCAAGCTGCTCAGGGACAGGCGCACCAGCGAGCTGAACGCCGACCAGTACGCCGAGGTCATCCAGCGGAACTCGCAACGCCTCCTGCGCCTCGTCGAGGACCTGCTCTTCCTGTCCCAGAGTCATTCGGGACAGCTGGCGGTGGAATTGCGCCGCGCAGACCTCGCCGAGATCGCCGCCAGCGCGGTCGAGGAGATGCGCCCAGAAGCCCAGCGGAAAAATATCGACCTGGCCCTCTCGGCCACCGCTGCCCCCAGCCTCCCGGTCGACGCGACACGCATCGCCCAGCTGCTCAGCAACCTGATCTCCAACGCGGTGAAGTTCACCCCGGACGGCGGGAAGGTCGAGGTCAGCGTCGGAACCGAGGGTGACCAGGCCGTACTCGCCGTCGCCGACACCGGTGTCGGCATCCCCGCGGCCGATCAGGAACGGATTTTCGACCGCTTCTTCCGGTCAGCGACTACGACCCGGCAGGTGATCCCCGGCACCGGGCTGGGGCTGACCATCGCCAGGGATATCGTGGCGGCGCACAACGGCACCATCGCTGTCGACAGCGACGAGGGCCGCGGCAGCACGTTCAAGATCTGGCTTCCGCTCCAGCCGTTGCCTGCCCCGCGAGCCGCCGTGTAGGACTTCAGGCATCCGCGTCGCCGGAGCGTGCCATGATCAAGTTCACCTGGCCCGGCCAGCGCCGGCGGGAGATCGCCCAGAAGCCCACGAGGGCAACGATCCCCAGCGCGCCGATGAACAGCGTGTCGCCGAGATAGCTGCGCGGGAGCTCCAGCGCGTAGAAGCTGCGTACCGCGCGAACCGGGAACAGCAGCACGAACCCGGCCAGCATCGCGCCGACCAGGACGACCCGGCGCCAGGTCAGCGGCACGGCCAGCAGCACCAGCACGCACAGGCTCAGCATCAGAGTAACCAGGGTCGCTGCGGTGCGCTGCTGCACCAGCGGAAGGCCGTCCGCCCGGGCCACGGCGTAGGCCGCGAACGTGGCCGCCGCGACGAGGAGGCCGGCCGGAATGGCGAAGTGCAGCACCCGGCCGACGAACCCCGGCACGTAACGCCGCCGGTTAGGCGCGAGCGCCAGGAAGAAGGACGGGACGCCGATGGCCAGGGTGTCGATGATCGTGAGATGCCGGGGCAGGAACGGGTACGGCAGCAGCGTGACGCCGACGGCCACCGCCAGGAGAGTCGCCCACACCGTCTTGGTCACGAACAGGTTGGCGACGCGCTCGATGTTGGCCGTCACCCGCCGGCCCTCGGCGACGACTCCGGGCAGGGCGGCGAACCGGCCGTCGAGCAGGACCAGCTCGGCGACCGCCTTGGTCGCCGACGCTCCGGTGCCCATGGCGATGCCGATGTCGGCGAGCTTGAGCGCGAGCACGTCGTTGACGCCGTCGCCGGTCATCGCCACCGTGTGCCCGGCCGCCTGGAGCGCCATGACCATGGCCTGCTTCTGGTGCGGGGTCACCCGGCCGAAGACCGAGTGATCCGCCAGCAGGCGGCCGAGCGCGCCCGGATCGTCGGGCATGTCCCTGGCGTCGACCGGGTCCTCGGCATCGGGCAGGCCCGCCGCCTTCGCGACGGCGCTGACCGTCTGCGGGCTATCGCCGGAGATCACCTTCATGGCCACGCCCTGCGCCGCGAAGTACGCGATCGCCTCGGCGGCGTCGGGCCGCAGCCGCTCGGCCAGCCGGATGAACGCCACCGGCCGCAGGTCCTGGGGAAGCGACTCAGCAGCAATCGGCCGGTCGGTGCGCATGAGCGCGAGGACCCGGCTCCCGCTCGCGGCCAGGCCGGCCGCCTGAGCCAGCAGTTCGGGCCGGCCACCCGGCAGCACAAACTCCGGGGCACCGAGCACCCAGGTGCCGTGCCCGGCGAAACTCGCCGCGCTCCACTTGCGCGCCGCCGAGAACGGCACCGCGGCCTGGCGCGCCCACCCGTCCGGCGGCGGGAACGCCTGCCCGATGGCGGCCAGCGTCGGGTTGCGGTTCTCGTCGTCGGCCAGCGCTCCCAGCGCCGCCGCGGCCGCCGCCTGGTCATCGAGCCGGATCAGGCTGTCGAACGCGATTGTCCCGTCGGTGAGGGTGCCGGTCTTGTCCAGGCACACCACGTCCACCCGGGCCAGGCCCTCGACCGCGGGAAGCTGCTGGACCAGAACCCGGCGGCGGGCCAGGGTGACGGCCGCGACGCCGAAGGCGACGCTGGTCAGCAGCACCAGGCCCTGCGGCACCATGCCGACCAGCGCGGCGACCGTCCCGGTGAGCGCCGCCCGCGCCGTCGCCCTGGCGTGCAGCTGGGTGACCATCAGCAACACCGCCACCGGCACGATCGCCCAGGTGACGTAGCGCAGGATCCGGTTGATCCCGTCGATAAGCTCCGAGCGCACCACGGCGAAACGCCGCGCTTCGGCGGCGAGCTTGCGGGCATACGCCTCGGTACCCACCGCGGTGGCCTGATAGCCGCCCGATCCGGCGACCACGAAGCTGCCCGACAGCAGGCGGTCACCGGCCCGCTTGGCCACCGGCTCCTGCTCGCCGGTCAGCAGCGACTCATCGGCCTGCAAGCTCGCGCTCGAGCGCACCATCCCGTCGGCCACCAGCTGGTCACCGGCACGCAGGTCGATCAGGTCGCCGGCCACGAGGTCGGCGACCTCGACATCCCGCGTGCCGCCGTCCCGGATCACGCGGACCCGCGGCGCGCTGAGCACGGCCAGCCGGTCCAGCGTTCGCTTGGCCCGCAGTTCCTGGGCGATGCCGATGAGCGCGTTCGTGACCAGCACGATGCCGAACAGGGCATCCTGCAGCTCGCCCAGGGCCAGGATCACGGCCAGCAGGACGCCCAGGATGAAGTTGAACCGGGTCAGGATGTTCCCGCGCAGGATCTCGGCGACGGACCGGCTGGTCCGGTCCCCGCCCGTGCTCGCGAGCCCGCGCGAGCGCCGCTCGGCAACCTCGGCGCTGCTCAGGCCCGGCGGCGTCTGCGTCGCGGGCGCGGCCAGCAGCGGCGGCCCGGAAGCGCCCGCATCAGCCATGCCTTGCGGCGTACCCGAGCCAGGACGGCCGGAAGCCTGCCCGGTGCCGAGTGGCTGACCTCAGCGGCGAAGGCCTCGCCGCCCTCCGGAAACGTCCCTAGCGGAACAGGCGGTCTATGTAGTCGGCGCCGATCCCGGCTTTCTCGTAGTGGCTCCGGCACAGCTCGATGTAGTCGAATACGTCGAAGTGACCGCTGACCTGGCCGTGCTCGTCCAGCCAGATCAGCGGGCCGGTCACGTTGAAGGTCACCCGCATCGGTTCCTCGGACTCGTAGGCCACGAGCGTGTGGGCCTCACCCGGAGCCTCGTAGATCCAGTCCCCGGCGGTCGCCACCCAGTCATGCTCGAGGTAGCCCCACTTTCCGCTGATCGTGTACGCGAAAACCTGCTGCGGGTGGTAGTGGCGGTTCACCAGGCCTGCGCCGCGGGCCATCAAGACGTCGCACCACCGGTTCTGGCTCGGCGAGATCCACAGCGGACGAGTTCCGACCGTCTCCGACAACGGAGCGTAAAACCGCTCGTCATCGGTGGCCGCGTTCGAGATGTAGGCCTCTGGTTGCGCCCCGGGACGAAATACCTGCGCGATCGGCTTGAGGTCCCGCCAGAACTCCGCGTTTGCTTCCGTCATGATTTCCTCCCGCACCGGCCGCTATGGTCAGGCTCCCACTCGAGGCAACCGCGGGCAAGCGGCACCGGGCGTACGGCTGGCCGCGGAAGGTGGCCAGGCGTAAAAGCGTTAGGCATCAGGGGAATCCGCGGTCATCCTGAGTGCGTGTCCCCTGCGTTGCTATGGAGACAATTTCCTTGACATCCTCGCTTGCTGAGCCGCGAGCACGCCTGCCCGTGGTGTCCTATCCGCCCGAGCTGCCGATCAGTCAGCGGAAGGACGAGATCGCCGCGGCCATCCGCGATAACCAGGTGGTCATCGTGGCGGGAGAGACCGGCTCAGGCAAGACCACGCAGCTGCCGAAGATCTGCCTTGAGCTTGGCCGCGGCGCTACCGGCCAGATCGGCCACACCCAGCCGCGGCGGATCGCGGCCCGCACGGTGGCCGAGCGGATCGCCCACGAGCTGGGCACCGAGATCGGCGCGGCGGTCGGCTACAAGGTGCGCTTCACCGATAAATCCAGCGACAACACGCTGGTCAAGGTGATGACCGACGGGATCTTGCTGGCCGAGATGCAGCGGGACCGGCAGCTGCGGCGCTACGACACCCTCATCATCGACGAGGCTCACGAGCGCAGCCTGAACATCGACTTCATCCTCGGCTACCTGAAGCAGCTGCTGCCCAGCCGGCCCGACCTCAAGGTCATCATCACTTCGGCCACGATCGACCCGGAACGTTTCAGTCAGCATTTTGCCGGAGGCGAATCAGGCCAGCACAGTGCCGGAGGCGAATCAGGCCAGCAGAGCTGGGACGCGCCGGTGATCGAGGTGTCGGGGCGCACGTACCCGGTCGAGGTGCGGTACCGGCCGCTGGCCGATCCGGACCCCCCACCCACCTCCCCTTCCCCACCCACCTCCCCTTCCCCCCTCACCTCCCCTTCCCCCCTCACCTCCCCTTCCCCCCGCACCTCCCCTTCCCCCCGCACTGACGAGCCGAGGGACCAGGCGCAGGCCATCTGCGACGCCGTCCGCGAGCTGCGCGCCGAGGGACCCGGGGATGTCCTGGTGTTCCTCAGCGGCGAGCGGGAGATCAGGGACACCGCCGACGCGCTGGCCGACCAGGCCGGCCTGGCCGACGTGGAGGTGCTCCCGCTCTACGCCCGGCTGTCAGCGGCCGAGCAGCACCGGATCTTCCAGGCCCATCACCGGCGGCGCGTGGTACTGGCCACCAACATCGCGGAGACCTCGCTGACCGTGCCCGGCATCAAGTACGTGATCGACCCGGGTACCGCCCGGATCTCCCGTTACAGCCTCCGGACCAAGGTGCAGCGGCTCCCCATCGAGCGGATCTCGCGGGCCTCGGCGGACCAGCGCAAGGGCCGGTGCGGGCGGACATCCGACGGCATATGCATCCGGCTGTACAGCGAGGAGGACTTCGGTTCGCGACCGGAGTTCACCGACCCGGAGATCCTGCGCACCAACCTCGCCTCGGTCATCCTGCAGGCGGCGGCGCTCGACCTCGGCGAGGTCGCGGACTTCCCGTTCATGGACCCGCCGGACTCCCGCAACATCACGGACGGCGTCCGGCTGCTGGAAGAACTCGGCGCGATCGCGCCCGGCGGCGCGGGCGCGACCCGGCTGACCGGAGTGGGCAGAAAGCTGGCCCGGCTGCCCGCGGACCCGCGCCTCGGCCGGATGATCCTGGAGGCCAGGCACAACGGCTGCGTCCGCGAGGTGCTGATCATCACGGCGGTGCTGTCCATCCAGGACCCGCGGGAACGGCCCGCGGACGCCCGCGAGGCCGCGGACGCCATGCACGCCCGCTTCGCCGAGCCGGGATCCGACTTCCTCGCGTTCCTGGCTCTGTGGGACTACCTGCACGAGCAGCAGCGCGAGTTGTCGGCCTCCGCGTTCCGCCGCATGTGCCGCCGCGAGTACCTGCATTACCTGCGCGTGCGGGAATGGCAGGACGTGCACGGGCAGCTGCGGCAGGCGGCCAGGGACGTGGGCATCACCGCCGGCCCGGATCGCGGGACCGTGCCGGACGTGTCGGACCGGGTGCACATATCGCTGCTGGCCGGCCTGCTCTCGCACATCGGCATGAAAGACGTGACCCGCAACCCGGAAGGAAAGCGGCGCGGGCCGGCCGAGTTCGTCGGCGGGCGCGGTGCCCGCTTCGCGGTCTTCCCCGACTCCGTGCTGGCCAGGAAACCACCTCAGTGGGTGGTAGCGGCCGAGCTGGTCGAGACGTCCCGGCTGTGGGCCAGGACGGTGGCCCGGATCGAGCCCGAGTGGGCCGAGCCGCTGGCCGCGCACCTGGTCAAGCGGACCTACAGCGAGCCGCACTGGGATGCCAAGCGCGGCGCGGCGATGGCGCTGGAAAAGGTGACCCTGTACGGTCTGCCGATCGTGGCCGACCGCCGGGTCAGCTACGCGCGCGTCGACCCGGCGGCGGCACGAGACCTCTTCATCTCCAGCGCCCTGGTCGAGGGCGACTGGCCGACTCACCACGAGTTCTTCCACCGCAACCAACGGCTGCTCGAAGAGGCCAGGGAGTTCGAGGACAAGGCCAGGCGGCGCGGCATCGTGGCCGACGACGCCGCCCTGTTCGACTTCTACGACCGGCGGATACCCAAGGACGTGACGTCTGCCCGGCACTTCGACACCTGGTGGAAGAAGGCGCGAGCGCAGACCCCGGACCTGCTGACGTTCACCTCCGCCGACCTCGTCGGCCCGGCCGCCGACCAGGTCACGCCGGCTGACTATCCGCGCACGTGGGACGGCGAGCTTCCGCTGTCGTACGAGTTCGCTCCCGGCGAGCCGGAGGACGGGGTGACCGTGGACATCCCGCTGGCTGCCCTCGGCCAGCTGAACGGCGAGGAACTCGGCTGGCAGGTACCTGGCCTGCGCGAGGAACTGGTGACGGAGCTCATCCGGTCGCTGCCCAAGGAGCTGCGCCGGGCCTTCGTCCCGGCACCGGACACGGCCCGCGCGGTGATCGCCGGGCTGGGCCAGCCGCACGGGAACCTGCTCGACGCGCTGAGCGCCGAACTGGGCCGCCTCGGCGGCGTGCCGGTCCCGCGGGACGCGTTTGCGGAGTCCCGGCTGCCCGCCCACCTGAGGATCACGTTCCGGGTGATGGACGGGAACCGCGAGCTGGCCAGCGGTAAGGATCTGGAGGCGCTGCGCAGGCAACTGCGTCCCCGGCTGCAGGCGATGCTCACCCGGGCGGGCGACGGCATCATTCGCACCGGGCTGAAGGACTGGACCATCGGTGCGCTGCCCCGGGTCGTCACCCGCGATCAGGTCACCGCCTACCCGGCGCTGGCCGACACCGGGGACGCGGTGGACGTCCGGCTGTTCCAGACCGAGGCCGAGGCCGCCGCGGCCATGCTGCGGGGTACCCGCCGGCTCCTCCTGCTGCGCGTGCCGTCCGGCGTCCGTTCCATCGCCGACCGGCTGCCGATGCAGCGGAAGCTGGCGATGAGCCGGAGCCCGTACCCGAGCATCGGCGCCCTGCTCGATGACTGCGTCGCGGGCGCGGCCGACCAGGTGATCGCGGACGCGGGCGGGCCGGCCTGGGACGCGGACGGCTTCGCCCGTCTGGTGGCGGAGGCCCGGACGGCCCTGCCGCTGGCCACCGCCCGGGCGGTGGACGCCGCCGGACAGGTCCTCGAGGCCGCCCACGACGCCGAGGCCAGGCTGGGGCGCGCCGACCGCCCGGGGCTGGCGGCGGCGCTCGCCGACGCGCGCGCCCAGTTCGCCGTGCTGATCTACCCGCAGTTCGTCAGCGAGACCGGGCTGGGCCGGCTGCCTGACCTGGTTCGCTACCTGCGGGCGATCAGCCGGCGGCTGGACACGGCGGCGGAGAATCCTGGCCGCGATGCCGACCGGATGGCGGCGGTGCACCGGGCCACCGATGCCTACCAGCGGGCCATCGCCGAGCTTCCGGCCGCCCGCCGGTCCGGTGCCGACGTCCAGTCGGTGCGCTGGATGATCGAGGAACTGCGGGTCAGCCTGTTCGCCCAGGTACTGGGCACGCCCGGCCCGGTGTCCGAGAAGAGAATCCAGGCCGCGCTCAGTCAGCTGAAACGCTGACCGCCCGGCCTCACGGAATGGTTTCTGCCGCTTTACGGCGTATCCACCATATTTCTTGCGGAACCGGATCGCCCGTGCCAACATGATGGAAACCCCGCCACTCAGCACGCCAGGGGGTCGGCATACCGGAACCCCTCGATGCCACAGAAGAGACGCCCGCGCAGGCTGTGCACGCCAACGCGGCCGGGCGGCTGCTTGCGGTGCTCGACGCGTTCGGGCCGGAGCACCGCGCGCTGTCGCTGAGCGACATCGCCCGCCTGGCCGGGCTCAGCTTGTCCACGGCGCACCGCCTGGTTTGCGAGCTGGCCCGGTGGGGCGCGCTGGAGCGCGGCCCGACCGGGCGGTACACGATCGGGCTGCGCCTGCTCGAGCTCGCCGCGCTCTCACCGCGCGGGCTTGGCCTGCGCGAGGCGGCGTTCCCGTACCTCGACGACCTGCATCACCGCACCCGCGGCAACGTGCACCTGGGCGTGCGCGACGGCGCCGAGGTCGTCTACGTCGAGACGCTCAGTGCCTGCGCGACCCACCCCACCAGCGGCCACATGGGCGACCGCTGGCCCATGCACGTCACCGGCACCGGCCTGGTCCTGCTCGCGTACGGCGAGCGGGACCTACAGGAACGGGTGCTCCGCGGCCCGCTGGAGCGGCTCACGCCGCTGACCGTCACCGACCCCATGCAGCTGCGCCGCGAGCTGGCCCAGATCCGCCAGTCCGGGTTCGCGGTGGCTCGCGGCCGGATCACCCTGCCCGACCTGGTGGTGGCGGTGCCGGTGTACGACCAGTTCGGCGGCGTCGCCGCGGCGATCAGCGTGGTGGTGGAGACCGAGCGGGCCAAGCCACGGGTGCTGGCCAATATGCTCACGGTCGCCTCCGGCGCGATCACCCGCAGGCTGGCGCCGCAGTCCGGGCAGCGGCTCGCAGCTACCGCCCGCCGCCGGCCGGGGCACCCGCCGATGGCTGCGGCGGCGCCCGGGCGGGTCAGCGCGGCGGATTGATCCCCAGCCACCGGAAGGCGTTGTTCCAGGTGATGTCCTCTTCCGCAGCCGGGGGCAGGTCCATCGAGCGAAGCGTGCGCCCGGCCGGATCCTCCCGCGGCATCGCCGGAAAGTCCGAGCCGATCAGCAGCCGGTCGGAGCCGAGCAGGTCGATGAGATACCGTATCGCCCGCCGGTCGAAGACCAGCGAGTCGTAGTAGAAGCGCCGGGCGTACTCAAGCGGCGACGGCCCATCGTCCGGCGCGATCGCCCGCTCGGGTACGGGCGGCTCCTCGTTCCAGGCACCGCTCCAGAAGTACTGGGCCCGGGGCAGCGTCAACGGAAATCCGCCGGCGCCGTGGCTGAAGCAGATCCGCAGTTCCGGGCACTTCGCCGCCGTGCCGCCCGCGACCAGCGACGCGGCGGCCAGCGCGCCCTCCACCCCGACCGCGTAGGTGCCCCGGGCCGGGGCGGGCAGCCGGCCGCTGGCGGCCGGCATCGCGTGCACGAAGATGGCCAGGGCGAGGCGCTCGGCCTCGGCGAAGAACGGCAGGAACCGCTCGTCGCCGATCGAGGCGTCCAGGATGTTCGAGGCGATCTCCACGCCGCGCAGCCCGAGGTCACCAAGCGCGGCCAGCTCCGCGGCGGCGGCATCCGGGTCCTGCATCGGCACCATGCCGAGCCCGATCAGCCGGGCCGGGTCGAAGGAGCACAACTCCGCGGTGAACTCGTTGACGTGCCGGGCCAGCGCCAGGCCATCGGCGGCCGGCAGATCGTAGCGCAGCAGCGGCGGCATCGGCGAGAGCACCTCGACGTCCACGGAGGCCACGCCCATGGCCTCCACCCGCCGTTCCGCCTCGAAGAACACGTCGCGGGCCTTGAACCGCATGGGGCCGAAGACCAGCATCCGGGCGGTGTCCCCGTCGACTGGCTCCATCCGGGGGAAGCAGGCGGGCGCGTCGGGCGGGTAGTCACGCGGCAACAGGTGAGCGTGCGCATCGACGAGCAAGGCAAGCCTCCGGGTCAGGCGGCCGGGTGGACCGAGACGTGGATCGCGGACTCGCCGGGTACCTCGCCGCCGAGCGTCTCGATGGCCAGCGCGGCGTCGTCAAGCCCGAACGTGTGGGTGTGCATCTTCTCCAGCGGGAAGCGGCGCGATTCGATCAGCGCGATCGCGTCGGCCATGCCCTTCGCGTCCACGCCGAAGGCGCCGCGGATGGTGAGCGCACGGTTGATCACCAGGTCGGTCCGCAGGGGTATCTCGCGGTTGCCCTTGAGGCCGGCCAGGACCACCCGGCCGCCTCGCCGGGCGGCCAGCAGGGCGTCGGAGACCGGCTCGGCGGCCATCGGGGTCAGCTCGAGCACGACGTCGGCCATCTCGCCGTCGGTGATCTCCTGGACCCGCTGCACGGTGTTCTCCGCGGCGTCCCCGTCCACCACGATCGTGTGGTCCGCGCCGAACTCGCGGGCCAAGGCCAGCTTGTGCGCGTCGGCGGCCAGCCCGGTGATGATGATCGTCCCGGCTCCGGCGGCCCGTGACGCGACGACCGCGGCGATGCCGCGCTGTCCCGCTCCCAGCACGAGCACGGTGTCGCCGAGCTGCACCTCGCCGAGGTGGCAGGCCCAGCGCACGCCCGCGCCCAGCGAGTTGAACATCGCGGCCAGCTCGACCGGCAGGCTGCCCGAGACCTTGTGCAGCACCGAGGTGGGCGACAGGTACATGTATTCGGCCAGCCCGCCCCACAGCGCGGGCTCGGTGTCGACGCCCGTCACCCCGTGGCCGTATTTCCGGTTGCGGCAGAACTGGTACCGGCCGGTCAGGCAGTCCTCGCAGGACCGGCACGGGACGATCACCTCCAGCGCCACCCGGTCGCCGGGCTGGACACCCCAGCGCTGCGCGGCGCGCTCCCCGACCTCCTCGACGATCCCGAGGGGCTCGTGACCGGGGATAAAGGCGGGCCTGGGTCCGCCGAGATGGCCCCG
Source organism: uncultured Actinomycetota bacterium (assembly GCA_963729365.1). Classification (GTDB taxonomy): domain Bacteria; phylum Actinomycetota; class Actinomycetes; order Streptosporangiales; family Streptosporangiaceae; genus JASHPR01. The sequence goes on along the minus strand of CAVSNQ010000018.1, from coordinate 274,513 downwards.
GTAGGTCTCGACGTCGCTGCCGCAGATGCCGTTGGCCTCCACGCGCAGCAGCCCGTCGTCGGGCCCGGTCGGAGGGCGCGGGAACTCGCGGAGCTCGATCTGCCGCGGCCCGACCTGTACGGCCGCTCGCACTTTGTCAGCCATCGGCCGGCCCTCAATGCTCGTGGACGATGATGCCGCGGATGTTCTTGCCATCTTCCAGGTCCTGGTAGGCCTGGTTGACGTCCTCCAGCCGGTACCGGCGCGTGATCAGCTCGTCCAGCTTCAAGTCGCCGGACCGGTACAGGCCGAGCAGCATGGGGATGTCGTAGAGCGGGTTGCTGTCGCCGAACAGCGCGCCCCGGATCTGGCGCTGGTAGCTGATCAGCATGCCCGCGTGCACGTGGACGGCGTGCTCGCCGAGGTGGCCGACCGCGGTGATGGTGACCTTGCCGCCCTTGCCGGTCATGGCCACGGCGGCGTTCACGATCTCCTCGGTGACCACTCCCGGCGTGCAGATCGCGTGGTCGGCGAGCTGGCCCCCGGTGGTCTCGACCACGAACTCGTGCGCCTCCTTGGCCGTCGCGAACGCGTGGGTGGCCCCGAACACGCTGGTGGCCGTGTCCCGCTTGAATGCCACCGGGTCCACCACGATCACGTTCTTCGCCCCGGCGTAGCGGGCGCCCTGCACCGCGTTGCTGCCCACGCCACCGGCGCCGAAGATGACCACGGTGTCCCCGGCCCGCACCCCGGCCGCGTGGACTGCCGAGCCCCACCCGGTAGGCACGCCGCAGCCGACCAGGCACGCGACCTCCCACGGGATGTCGTCGGCGATCGGGACGCAGGCCCACTCGGACACCACGGCGTACTGGGAGAAGGTGCCGAGCGTGCAGAAGCCGCCGAGATCCTCGTCGCCGAGGTGGAACCGGAAGGTGCCGTCCAGGAACATGCCGGTGCCGGCGTTCAGCCCCTTGACACACATGTTCTGGTGCCCGGTCAGGCACGGCCGGCAGGCCCCGCAGGCCGGGATGTAAGAAGTGATCAGCCGGTCGCCGGCCTTGACCCGGCGCACGTCCGGCCCGACCGCGTCGACGATCCCGGCGCCCTCGTGGCCCCCGACGACCGGGAACCGTACCGGCGCGTCGCCCCTGGTGATGTGGTCGTCGGAATGGCACAGCCCGGCCGCGTAGAACTTCACCCGGACCTCGTGCGCCTTCGGCTCGTCGAGCTGCAGGTCGGCCAGCTCCCAGCCCGTGTGAGGGCCGTGGGCGATGGCGGCGCGCGTCGTGATGCTCACCGGTGGTTACCCCCTAATGCTCGTGGATGATCACGCCGCGGACGTTCTTGCCGTCCAGCATGTCCTGGTAGCCCTGGTTGACCTCCTCCAGGCGGTACCGGCGGGTGATCAGCTCGTCCAGCTTGAGGTCACCGGACCGGTACAGCCCGAGCAGGCGCGGCACGTCGACGAGCGGGTTGCAGGCGCCGTAGAGCGCGCCCTGCACCCGGCGCTGGTAGCCGATGAACATGCCCGGGTTCTCGTCGACCGAGCCGTTGCCGACCGCGGTGATCGTGACCTGGCCGGTCTTGCCCACCACGTTGATCGCGTTGTGGATGACCTCGTCGTGCAGGATCCCGACCGTGATGATTGCGTGGTCGGCCAGCTCGCCCCAGGTGGTCTCGACGACGAACTCGTGGGCCTCCTTGGCCGTCGCGAACGTGTGGGTGGCCCCGAACACCGCGGCCATCTCCCGCTTGAACTCCACCGGGTCGACCACGATGACGTTCTTGGCCCCGGACAGCGCGGCTCCCTGGACCGCGTTGCTGCCGACCCCGCCGGACCCGTAGATCACCACGGTCTGGCCGGGGCGCACCCCGGCGGCGTGCACCGCCGAGCCCCAGCCGGTCGGCACCCCGCACGAGACCAGCGCGGCGACGTCGAACGGGATGTCCGCCGGGATCGGGATGCAGGAGAACTCGGAGACCACGGTGTACTGCGAGAAGGTGCCCAGCACGCACAGCCCGCCGAAGTCCTCGCCGTTCTGGTGGAACCGGAACGTCCCGTCGGCGAACTCGCCGGTGGCCGCGTTCTTCCCCGCGTCACACAGGTTCGACCTGCCGGTCGAGCAGTACCGGCACTGGCCGCAGGCCGGGATGAACGAGCACACCAGGTGATCCCCGAGCTTGACCCTGGTCACGCCCGGCCCGACCGCGTCGACCACCCCGGCGCCCTCGTGACCCCCGACCACGGGGAAGCGCATGCGCGCGTCGCCCTTCTGGATGTGGTCGTCGGAGTGACACAGCCCGGCCGCGTAGAACTTGATCCGGACCTCATTGGCCTTCGGCTCGTCGAGCTCGAGGTCGGTGATCTCCCACGGCTGGCCCGGCGCGCGGCAGACCGCGGCGCGGGTGGTCATGCTCATGTGGACCCCTTTCCGGTGCTGGCCTAGTCCACGATGCGCCTGGCCGATAACGCCCGCCATACCGCTTTCACTTCGCGGAAGACAAAGCCCCGAGCGGCTTCTGCGACGCGGAAGAGCACGTTCCCCCGCGGCCCGCGGCCGTGTTAACTTCCGTCCGCGGTGTCGGAAGGACCTAGCGTGATCGACAAGTTCCGTGAAGACGTCATGTCCGTGCTAGACGCGGTTCCGTCGGGTGCCTCGATCGCGGTCGGGGGTTTCGGCAGTTCCGGGCGGCCGGACACGCTGCTGGACGCCCTGTGCGACCTGGACCGCCGCGACCTGCACCTGATCGTCAACAACGTCGGCAGCGACTTCACCGGCGTCGGCCGGCTGCTGGCCGAGGGCCGGAATCCGCCGGCTGACCGCGTCGTTCCCGGTGCTGCCGGAGTTCTACGACGCGCACTTCGCCGGCCAGGTGGAGCTGGAACTCATTCCCCAGGGAACGCTGGCCGAACGGCTGCGGGCCGGCGGTTCCGGCATTCCCGCTTTCTACACGCCCTCCGGCGCCGGGACGATGCTGTCCGACGGCACCTTCCCGCTCCGGTACACGGCCGACGGCGAGGTCGCCGAGCGCATGACGGAACGGGAAACCCGCTCTTTCGGCGGCCGCGAGCACGTCCTGGAGTACGGCATCGTCACCGACTTCGCCCTGGTCAAGGCGTACCAGGGCGACCGCAAGGGGAACCTGCGCTTCCGCCTGTCCGCGCGGAACTTCAATCCGCTGGCCGGCATGGCCGGGCGGCGGACGTTCGCCGAGGTACAGCACCTGGTGGCCGTGGATGAGTTGCACCCGGACGACATCCACCTGCCCGGGGTGTTCGTCGACGACGTGCTGCTCGCCTCGGGCACGTCAGCCCGGGCGGGCTGAACCTCACTCCGGGTCCGGGTCGGTGAATGCTGGCGTCTCGTCCAGGACGATCAGCGGCACCGGGCCCGCCAGGCCCTCCGGCGCGGCCGGCGCATAGGCGAAGTTCTTCGCCCGGGCGCCGCCGTCGACGACCAGGTCGGTGCCGGTGATCAGCCGGGCATAGTCCGAGCACAGCCAGGCGACCGCGTGACCGATGTCGGTCGGGGTTCCCGTCGTGCCCATCGGGACCATCGGCGGCCGCGTCCCGGACCACCGGCTCGGCCTGCGCCACGGCTCGTCGCCCGTCGGGCCGCCGAGCCCGCCGCCCCGCTGAGTCAGGACTCCGCCTGGGTCCAGCCCCGCCCTGGCCCGCTGCGCCATCAACTCCGGGTTGTCCGGGTTTGGCGCGGTCGGGGTGAAGCTGTTGACCCGGATTCCGTACGGCGCCAGGTCCATGGCGGCGGCCCGGACGAAGTTGTTCACGCCGCCCTTGTTGAACGCGTAGGCGATGATGCCCGGCGACGAGGTCCAGCCGTTGGACGAGGACATGCAGATGATCGAGCCCTTGATCCCGCGCTCAGCCATCGCGCGGCCCACGTGCTTGGTGTTGAGGAAGTAACCCAGCGCCGAGACGCGGACCGCCCGCTCGAAGAACTCGGCCGTCTCGTCGAGCACGCCCCGCCCGCCGAGCAGGGCCGCGTTGTTGACGAGTATGTCGATGCGGCCCCACCGCGCGAGCACGTCCGCGACATACCGCTGGACCGCGGCCTCGTCGGTCACGTCACCGGGCGCGGCCATCGCCTCGCCGCCGTTGCGCTCGATGCGGGCGATGCACGCCTTGATGGCCGGCTCGTCCACGTCGTTGCAGGCCACCCTGGCCCCGTACCTGGACAGGGCCAGCGCCACCCCGCTGCCGATGTTGGGCCCGACACCGGTCACGAGCGCGACTTTGCCCTCCAGTGAGATCTCCAACGTCACACCTCCGTGACGGCCAGCGACCAGGCGACCGGCACCGCGCGGCCCGACCACGGCGACCAGCCGAACGGGCGGAAGACCATGGACATCGCGGCGTTGGCCGCGCCAGCGACCAGGATCGGAATGTCCGTGGCCGATGGCATCATCGGGAACGGGATACCGGCCTCGGCCGGATCGCTCACCGGACTGTCGCCCTTTCCGGCGGCGACCAGGTCGGCGCGGTCGCGTACCGCATGCTCGAAGAGCCATTGCTGCACGTCGGCCCGGCTATAACCGTTGCGTCCGAACAGCTGCGCGTGCTCGGGGCCGAGGACGAGGCCCCCGCTGGAATGCCCCCCGCCGAGATAGGCACCCAGCCGGGCCAGCGTGTCAGCGAAGTCGGTCAGCACCGCTTCAGGGCTGTCGGTCCCCCGGTTGTCGACGTACTCACAGGACCTGATCAGGACGGCCGAGACCGCGTCAACGCCCGGCGCGGCCCCCCCGACCACGCTGAGCGGCTCCCAGGGCGACATCTCCTCGTTCTCGCCGAGGCATAGCGACCACCGCCCGGGCAGGCCCTGGGTCGCCTGCTCGAGTTGCTGCGGCCGGATCCCGTAGCCGTTGCGCACGATCAGGCCGATGGCCCTGGCTATCGTCGCGTTCGCACGGAACCCGGGGCCGAAGACGCCGCCTTCGCAGTTGATGCCCAGGCTGATGCGGACCGGGCCGTTGACCACGATCAGCGGAGCAGGGCCGCTGGTGGACTGCCATGCCCCGCGGACGGAACGCTCCAGGTTCACGGCCTGCCAGGCGGCCAGGACCACGGGGAAGTATTCCGGCTTGCAGCCGGCCATGATCGCGTTCGCCGCCGCCTGGGCCACGGTGATGCTGCGGCCCAGGTGCGGCACGGAGCCGATGATCTCCTCCGCCGGAAGCTCGGTGGTGGCCAGGAACGCCTCCACCGCGGACCGGGTGGCCGGCACCACGGGCAGGCCGTCGGTCCAGCCGTGCTCATAGCAGTATTCGATGGCGGCCCTGGCCTGTTCGGCCGGGTCGGCGGGCACCGTCGTCACGAGGCCGCAGCCATGGCCCGGCGGGTCAGCAGCCCGACAATTCCCGGAATGGCCGCCGCCGCCCGGTCCCGCACGCCGTCCGGGGTCAGGTTCGCCACCGGGTGCGGGGTCGTGACATACCGGTAGCCCGGCGCGCCGCGCAGGTCCGCCATCGCGTCGGCGCTGACCACGAAGGCGTCGCTGCAGATGACGACGGCCGGGACGCCGGCCTGCTCGAGGAGGAGCCCGTCGGCGACCGCGGAAGCGCTGCAGGATCCGCAGTCGCCAACCCCGGTGACCACGATGTCGCACTCGGCGCGGAGATCATCCAGCATCTGGGCCGGCGCCGTGTCGACGATGTTGGGCTTCTTCCTGGACAGGACCGTCCGCACCCCGTACTGCTCGCCGAGCAGCCTGCCGACCTGGTCAAGGAACTGCTCAGCGTTGCGCTTGGTGTTGGCGAGAAGTCCCAGCCTCAGGCCGGAAAGGCTTTCCGGGCGGGGGGCAAGCGCGGCCTGACCACGCTCGGATTCAGCGGCCGGGCCGACAGTGGGATCGATGATGCTGTCGAACACAGCGGTCTCCTCGGGCTCCGAGGCGCCAGCGCATGCGGCGCCCTCGCTGCAGGTGACGTTACGGCCGCGCGACCGCGTCAGCCAGCCGACTTTCCGCGACACGGAACCTGAAGATTCCGGTCCCGGCCGGCGCGACCCGCGCGACCGCGGACGACTCGCGTTCTGGCGGACTCCGGTCTCGTCGGGAATGATGTACTGGCATGTCTCACGGAACTGGCTCAGAACCGATGGTGGTCGTCGGCGGCGGTCTAGCAGGAGGCAATGCGGCGGCCACGCTTCGCGAGGAGGGCTTCAGCGGGCAGATCGTGATCATCGGCCGGGAACCCGGCGTCCCGTTCGGCCGTCCTCCGCTGTCCAAGACGTACCTGCGAGCTGAGGAGGAAGTCGAGGCCTGGTACGTCAGGCCCGCCGGCTGGTATGAGGCGCACGACGTCGACCGCCTGGTGGAAACCAGCGTCGCGTCCGTGGATCCGGCCGCGCACACCCTGGTCCTGAGCTCAGGCCGGGAACTCGGATACCAGAAGCTCCTCATAGCCACGGGCGGGCAGAATCGCCGACTTGAGATCCCCGGGGCCGGCCTGCCCGGAATCCACTATCTCCGTACCGTGGCCGACTGCGACGCGATAAAGCGTGCGGCTGTGCCCGGCCGGCACGCGGTCGTCGTAGGGATGGGCTTCATCGGCTGCGAGGTGGCAGCCTCTCTGACGCAACTCGGTCTGCGCGTGACCTCGGTCTTTCCTGACCGAAACCCGCTGCAAAGGGTCCTGGGCCCTGAGGTCGGCGCGGTAGTCGGCGCGGCGCACCGCTCGAAGGGCGTCGACCTCATGGCCGGTGCCCAGGTGGCAGCGTTTGAAGGGACCGGACAGCTGGAGGCGGTGGTGACCGCCGACGGCCAGCGGATCACCTGCGACTTTGCCGTGGTCGGCGTCGGGATAGTGCCCGAGGTGCCCGCCGGGGCGGCGCCGCCGGCCGCGCTGGAGAACGGGATCGAAGTCGACGAGCTGTGCCGGGCCAGCGCCGCTGACGTGTATGCGGCCGGCGATGTCGCCAATCATCTCCACCCGGTTTTCGGCCGGGTCCGGGTGGAGCATTTCAACAACGGCGAGAAGCAGGGAACCGCGGCGGCGAGGTCGATGCTGGGCTCGGACGCCCCTTATGACTACATCCACAGCTTCTGGTCCGACCAGTACGAGCACAAGCTGGAGTACGTGGGGCACGCGGCCAGCTGGGACGACTTCGCCGTCCGCGGCAGCCTCGAGGAAGGAAAGCTGGTCGGCTTCTATCTGGCCGCCGGGGTTCTGCTGGCCGCCGTCGGCGTCGACCGGGGCGGCGATCCCGAGCTGGATACCGACTCGGAGATGGCGGCCTGCGCGCGCCTGGTCGCCCAGCGAGCCAGGCCTGACCGCGGCTTGCTCACCGACGAGCACGCGGACCTGTGGTCGTTGACGCGCTAGCGGGCCGACCTGGTCAGGCGTTGCAGAACAGCGGGATGTTCGCGCCGCTGGCCGGGGCCAGCGGGCTGTCAAGCAGCGCAAGGATCAGGCCCGCCACATCGCGGGGCGTCAGGCCGGGCCGAAGTTCGGGGTTGGCCTCGCGAAGCATCCGGGTGTCGACCGCGCCCGGGCTCACGCAGATGGCGCTGATGCCGTGCGGCTTGCCTTCGACCGCGATCGCCTCGGTGAGGCCGATGACGCCGTACTTGGAGACGTTGTAGGCGGCCAGCCCGGGGAACTTCTCTGTCGCGTAGACGCCGGACAGGGAGGCGATGTTGACGATCCGCCCTTCGCCGGCCTGGCGCATGGCCGTGAAGGCGGCCTGGCAGCACCAGAATGCGCCGGTCAGGTTGACGCCGAGCGTCTGCTGCCAGATTTCCGCCGTCGTGTCGGCGAAGGGAACGGAAGTCAGCACCCCGGCCGCGCAGACCAGGGCCGCGACGCTGCCCCGGTCCTCGGCGGCGGCGAACAGGCGCTCCACGTCGGCCGCGTTGCTCACGTCGGCCGGCACCGTGGTCGCCTCGCCGCCGGCCTGCCGGATGCGCCTGGCGACATCGCCGAGCGCTTCGCCGTCCCGAGCGGCGAGGATCACGTGCGCCCCGGCCGCCGCGATGGCCTCGGCGGTCGCGGCTCCGATTCCCCGGCTGGCTCCGGTGACCACGGCCAGCCGTCCGTCAAGCCAGTGCCTCGGGTCAGTCACTGGACTGCGCTCCGGCTTCGGGGCGGGCCACCCGCTGGTAGAGCTGCTCGTGATCGTCCAAGGTCCGTTCCAGGTCCAGATGCGCCTCGGCGTGAACGCGGCATGCCGAACGCGAGATTTCAGCCACCCTGCGCGCGGCGCCGACCGCCGCCTGCACGTCGCCGGGCGGGACCAGGAATCCGGTCACGCCGTCGCTGATCACCTCGCTGAGCGCGCCGCGCCGGAACGCTACCACAGGCGTCCCGCACGCCTGCGCTTCGGCGGCTCCCATGCCGAACGGCTCGTCCCACCGGGCGGGGTACAAGACGACCGCTGCGCGGGCCATGGCCGCCCACAGCGATGGCCGGGGCACCGCCGGATGCAACGTCACGCCGGGCTGGGCTTGTCTCGGGGTGATCTGCGTGCGGGCGTAATCGGCGTCGTAAGCGACGCCATAGACGTCGATCGGGATGGCGGCCGCGCGGGCGATGTCGATGGCCTCGGCCGCTCCCTTCTCAGGGCTGAGCCGGCCAGCGAACACGGCGCCATGACCGGCCGAGCGCGACCAGGGAATCGACGCCGTGGGCACCAGCGGCGGGAGGATCGCGTCCACCCGGACGATGTGGCGCCAGGCTGCGGCGTGACCGGCCGAGACCGCGGCCACCGCCGGCGGTTCATCGCTCTGGGCCGCCTGCCGAATGGCGGTCGCCACCGCGTTGTCGGGGGGCAGGTGGAGGGTGTGCACGACGGGCGCCCGCAACGCGGTGGCGAACGTCACCGCGGGCGCGTCGAAGGCGTGGTTGTGAATAACGTCGTACCGGATCTCCCGCACTCTCGCGTACACGCTGGCGAAGGCCGCCTCGGCGGGCTCCGGGTCGGGCGCGCCGGACGCGGAGACCCGGTAGAGCGTGGCGGCCAGGGACCGGGAGTCGACTGCGGTGTCGACCACTGTGACCCCTGGTATCTCCGACCCCGAGGCCGCGTAGACGTGAACACTGTGCCCCCGGCGGACGAGGCCACGCGCGAGGTCGGACACGAACGCCTGCGAGCCGCCGTGCTGCGGCTCGCGGATGGCCGTCACCAGCGGCGCTATGATCGCCACCCTCACTGCGGCAGCACCTTGAACGCGAGGTCGCGCGGCGGGTTGATGCCCAGGATCTCGTAGGGGACGCTTCGCCGCCGCCGGCTGCGGACCTCTGCGGCCGCGGCGGGATAGAAGATCTCGGTCAGCTCGACGGCCTCGCCGTGACTGGCGAACTGGACCGCCATCGGCCCGCCGAAGGTGACGTACTCATAACCGCGGGCGGCCAGCCAGCCGACATTATTTGGCCAGATGAGGACGACCGTGCCGCCCGGCCTGCACACCCGCTCCATCTCGGATAGGCCGGCATCGCCGCCGTGACCGGGAGCCGGGGTAAACGCCGAGCACGCGACGACCAGGTCGGCGGCGGCGCTAGCGACGGGCAGGTCGTCGAAGAAGCCATCACGCACCTGCACGCGGCCGGATTGACCCGCTTGGGCCAGTTTCCGCGTCAGGATCCGGCGCAACGGCATCGCCGGCTCAACCGCCACGATCTCGCGGCCGCGGTCGATGAGGTCGAGCGTCAGCCGCCCGGCGCCCGAGCCCACTTCCACGATTCGTTCCGAGTGATCGGGCAGCCAGTCGAGGACCCGGGGATGCAGCCGCTCCGCCTGGACCAGCCGGTCATAGAGCTCAGGTTCTAGCCGGTACAACAATTCCCAGGCCAAGGTGATGTCGGCGCGAGGGTCACCGCTTCCATCGGGCGTGAACCGGCTCGCCTCGCTTTGGGTCAGCACGCCGAGGTCGGAGGCGGTGTAGCGGCTCCGCAATTCCCGGCCGAGCCGCGCGGCAGCATCAGGCCTGACCACCGACCTCCGCCCAGTTCTTGTCGGTCTCCCACAGGCGAACTGATCGCAGCAGCCCGTCCGGCAATTCTGGCTGGAGGCGTTCCCAGAAGACCAGCGCAAGGTTCTCGGCCGTCGGGATGAGCCCCTTGAGCCACGGCACGTCGGTATTCAGGTTGCGATGGTCTACATCCTGGATAATCTGCCTGCACACGACGTCCGAAAGCAGCTTTATGTCCATGACATAGCCGCTGGCCTGGTCGATCTGGCCGGCGACGACGACTTCCAGCGCATAATTGTGCCCGTGGAGGTTCGCGCATTTCCCAAAAAGGCGCCGGTTCTCGGCGTCCGATAGGTTCGGGTCGCACAACTGGTGTGCCGCATTGAACGATTCGCGGCGGCTGACCCGCACCGTCCCGGGGCTGGTCATGACTTTGAGCCGGCCGGATCGGCAACGCGTTGAGTCTGATTAGCCATATCAAGCTTCAAATCCTCACCTCCGACGATAGCAGTGACCCCGTTCGTCCCCCCAGGCGGCGAACCAAGGCGGCGAAGCCAGCGCCCGATGGCGGCTGGCGTGCTGATCGTCCGGTCACGTGGACGACTCCCTGACGCTGACCCCGTAGCCTGCGCAGTCGTGCTGCAGCGCGCCCAGGCCCGTAACCGGATAGTAGTCGGGCCTGGATTTCCGGAGCGCGCCAGCGTTGAGGTTCAGCAGATTCGAGTCAAGCTCCAGCAGGTCAGAGCCGAGGACGCTGTACCCGGCCTCGCTCTCGTCCGATTCCATCTGGAAACTGAACCGCGGCTTGCTCTCCGGCCACGCCCCGGCCAGCCACGCATTCAGGTCGCGGCAGATCCTCGCTCCCTGGCTGGTGCTGAGCCCAGCTGGCGTGGCGGCGGCCGCGGCCACTCGCTTGGCGGCAACAGTAGCCGCCGGCCGCGGCGCCGATCCTGCGCAGCCAGCGATCGCGGCCCCCGCCGCGAGCGCGGCCGCGGCCCAGGCTGCGGTGATCTTCGTAGTGGTCAACGCCATTGTTGCTCCCCCGAGCGTCAGCCTTTCTTGCTCGCCCCGGCCGGACTGGCGCCATGGGCTGATATATGCGCCGGTCGCGGCGCAGGATCACCATTCCCAGATGCAGCGCTCGCTGAACGCAACTCGGGCAACTGGCGAGGTCCCGGCCCTGCATCCTGGGCGCGACGGCGTTGACTGGCGCGTGGCCCCGCACGTCCGTCGCGTAACGTTGACGGTCAGAGGCCTTGTGGTCCGGGCCAGGAAGGGCGTTGAGTTCAGTCCCCTCGACGCTTCCTTTCTCGAGCGAAGGGGCCGAGCAAGTGAGCGATCGCCCCGGTGCTGCCGACCGCACGCTGGGATCGTGCTGCTGATATGGCAGGCGACCGGCTGCACCGGATATTGGCCGAGCTGGCTTCCGAAGGTGGCGAGTGGCCGGCCGCGCGGCTGTGCGCGGTGTGCCCGCGGATCGCCGGTGTGAGTGGCGCCGGTGTCATGCTCATGTCGGGTGACGTGCCACGCGGATCGTTGGGCAGCAGCAACGAGGTGAGCGAGCTGATCGAGGACCTGCAGTACACGCTGGGCGAGGGCCCGTGCGTCGACGCCTACCGGCAGGACATGGTCGTGGCCGAACCTGACCTGGCGGATCCGGCGAGCCGCCGGTGGTTCGCGTTCGCCCCGCCAGCGCTGGGGGCGGGCGTCCGGGCGGTGTTCGGGTTCCCGCTGCGCGTTGGCGCGGTACGCCTCGGGGCGCTCAACCTCTACCGGGACGCCCCGGGCCCGCTCAGCACCGACCAGCATGCTGACGCCCTGGTCGTGGCCGATTTGGCGGCCCGCTGGGTGCTGGAGGCCCAGGCCGGCGCGTCCCCCGGCGCGGTGGCCGCGGAGCTGGAGACCGGCGCCGACTTCCACTTCGCGGTGCACAACGCGGCCGGCATGGTCTCGGTCCAGGAGGGGATCAGCGTCGCCGAGGCGCTGATCCGCTTGCGGGCGTTCGCCTTCGGCAGCAACCGCCCGCTGACTGATGTGGCCCTGGATGTCGTGGCCCGCAGGCTCCGGCTGAGATGAAATCAGGAGGCCCCGCAGGCCCGGCCAGGCCCAGACCGCTATTAAGATTTGAGCTACGGCTTGGACGGCGATCCGGCGCCCGTAGGCAGGCGGGCTGGCGGGCGCTCAGGAGGGTACATGAGTACGACCCGGGAAGCCGAGATAGTGCGGTCGCTGGTCGAGATGGCGGACACGCTCGTCGACGACTATGACGTTGTCGACCTGCTGACCGGGCTCGCGGACCGGTGCGTTAACCTGCTCGGCGTCTCAGCCGCCGGGGTCATGCTGGCCTCTCCCGCGGGCGGCCTGGGGCTGGCGGCCTCCTCCAGCGAGGAGATGCGTCTGCTGGAACTGTTCGAGCTCCAGGCCCAGGAAGGCCCCTGCCTGGACGCCTTCCGTACCGGCGAGCGGGTCGGGCACGAGAGCCTGGAGGCCGGCTCCGGCCGCTGGCCGTCATTCGCTGCCGCCGCCCGCGACGTCGGCTTCCAGTCGGCGTTCGCCCTGCCGCTGCGGCTGCGGGAAGTGACCCTCGGCGCCCTGAACCTGCTCGGCACCACGAGCGCCCCGATGGACGAGGCCGACGTCATCGTCGCCCGGGCCTTCGCCGACCTCGCGACCCTCAGCATCGTGCAGCACCGGGCCCGGTCAGAGGCCCAGCGCCTGAACGAGCAGCTCTCCACCGCCCTGACCAGCCGCGTGGTGATCGAGCAGGCCAAGGGCGTGATATCAGAACGCGCCGGCACCGATCTGGCCGAGGCCTTCTCCCGGTTGCGCGCCTACGCCCGCAGCAGCAACCTCCGCCTCACCGACGTCGCCCGGGCCGCCGTCGAGGGCACTCTCGATCCCCTGGCCTGGACCCCGCCACCCTCTTCCTGACCGGCAGGCCGCTCACAGCGGACCGGTGACCCAGCGCCAGCCCTCCGGTCCGTCATATACAGGACGCACCATCACTGTCTCCGCCGTATCAGACAACTGGGACAGAATCTCGATCAGCTGGCGGTGAAAATCATCGGGCGTGTGCCCGCCGTCTTGCGAGTCGGCCGCCACCAGGGTCACGGCCGATCCCTCACCGCCGGCCAACCGGACCGTGACGTTGCCGTTGTAGTCACGGCCGACCGCCGCGATAGCCTCGGCCCGGACGAGGTCACTGCCATCGTCCTTGGCCACCCATACGTCAGGCTCGGCCATGCCTACCACCTCCCCAACTCGATTAGCCAGCATGCCCACACTGGCACATCCACGAGCACAACGGGCCGTCGGCCGAGCCGGGTATCGTGAGAGTAAGCACCCAGGCCGAGGCGTTCTCATCCCCGAGCGCTGGCCCGGGTACGGCTGCTCAGGACCCCGGCGGCGCATCATCGGAGCGATGTGCGTCCTAGGAGTTCTTGGTGCTATCTCCTGCCCAGCCAGCGCAGCCGCCACAACCGGACTTCTCATTGCCCGCCGCGCGAGGCAGCGAGTATGCCCAGCTGTCCCGGCAGATCAGGCAGGCTGACCTGCTGGACCGGCGCCGGTGGTATTACGTCTGGAAGATCACGCTCACGGTGGTGCTGCTGGCCGCCGGGTGGGCTGCCTTCGCCGTGCTCGGCAATTCGTGGTGGCAGCTAGCGGTGGCCGTGTTCCTGGCGGCCATGTTCACCCAGGTCGGCTTCCTGGGGCACGACGCCGGGCACCGGCAGATCCTCCGCTCCCGGCATGCCAACTACATCGTCGGCCTCCTGCTCGGCAACCTCGGCATCGGGCTGAGTTACGGCTGGTGGGTCAGTAAGCACAACCGGCATCATGCTCACCCGAACCAGCCAGGCGCGGATCCCGACGTCACGCTCAGCGTGCTGGCCTTCAGCGAATCCCAGGCGCGCGCCGCCCGGGGCCTCACCCGGCTGGCGTTCCGCTTCCAGGCCTACCTGTTCTTCCCGATGCTGCTCCTGGAAGCGGTCAGCCTGCACGTGTCCAGCATCCGCGCGCTGACCAGCCGACGCCCTCGTTACATGGCCTGGGAGGCTGGCTTGCTCTCGGTCCACGTCGTGGGCTACCTCACCGCCGTGTTCCTGGTGCTCTCGCCGGTCAAGGCGGTGGCGTTCATCCTGGTGCAGCAGGGCCTGTTCGGCCTGTACCTGGGGTCCTCATTCGCCCCCAATCACAAGGGCATGCCCATCCTGGACGCCTCCGACCGCAGCGGCTTCCTGCGCCGGCAGGTGCTCACCTCCCGCAACGTCCGAGGTGGCTGGCTGACCGACGTCGCCCTAGGCGGCCTGAACTACCAGATCGAGCACCACCTCTTCCCCTCCATGCCCAGGCCCAACCTGCGGCGGTCCCAGGGCATGATCAGGGCATTCTGCCAGCAGCGCGGCCTGTCCTACTGCGAGACCAGCCTGGTCGACTCCTACGCCCAGGCACTGCGGCACCTCAACAGCGTCGGCAAGTCGGCCCGCCCCGGCATCACGCTGACGCAATTGCCAGCGCACGAGCAGTCCTCGGTTTAGCCCCAGGCGCCGCTCGCTGCGGCCAATGATGCCACTCAATTCTAGAGATCGTTTGCTAGTCTCTACCTGCTAGTGTAGCGTCGGAGACAGGCACCGGGCCCAGCCGCCGACGGCGGCCAGCTACCCGGGGCTACCGGAGGAGGGCCTAGGTCCGTCGGCTTTGTCATCATCGCCGTGGCCATGGCGCTCGCGTTGCCGCGTACCCGGCTGAGTCTGTCGGTGCCCCGCTGCAAGTCGCCGGGTCAGCGCTGGCCCGGCGACTGCGGAAGCGGTCTTTCAAAAAGCCAGCCGAGCGCCAGTCCGAGGCTCACGTCCGCGGATTCCGAGGAGCGCTCTCGGGCACCTTCACCACCAGCGTGACGGTGTCGTCGCTGGCCTGTCCCCCGCTGAAGGACAGGACTGCTCGCTCGATCGTGTCCGCGATCCGCGCCGCGGACATGTCACCCAGGTCGGCGACCAAGTTGCAGAGACGGTCATCACCGTAGAGGTCGCGGTCGGCACTGTTGCGAGCCTCAGTGACCCCGTCGGTGAACAGGATCAGGACGTCGCCGGTCCCCAGCAGGCTCTGCGCGTCATGCAGCTCGGGATCGGGCAGGAGCCCGAGCAGGGTTCCCGGGCGCCCGAATTCCAGCACCCGCCCGTCCGCGCGCCGCACTAGCGCCAGGGGGTGGCCCGCGGAACTGATCTGCACGACGGCCCCGGCGAGGGTCGGCCGCACCGTGGCGTAGATCGCGGTCAGGAACCGCGGATCATCGGTCAGCCAGTCCAGCAGGGCCAGATTCAAGGCGGCCAGGATCAGGCTCGGCCGGGTCTCCCGGTACGCCTCCGCCCGGAGCGTGTACCGGGCCAGCGCGGTGCTCTTGGCCGCCGGGACGCCCTTGCCGCACACGTCGCCGACCACCATCCCCCAGCTGCCCAGCACCGAGGGGAACACGTCGTAGAAGTCCCCCAGAACCTCGACCCCCCTCCCTCCGGCCACATATCGCGCTGCGACCTGCAGGCCGGGGATCACCGGCAGCCGGGACGGCAGCAGGCTCTCCTGCAAGGTCTGGGCCAGTACGGCACATTCGGCGCCATGCTCCAGCGCGAGCCGCAGCGCGACTTCACCCGAGGCAACATGAGCCAGGCTCTCCAGAACCTCGACGTCGCCTTGGCTCCAGTGACGTGGCCGGTGGTCGGCCACGCAGAGCGCGCCCGTTACCTGGCCGTCCGGGTCACGCACCGGGAACCCGGCCCACGCGGTTACGCTGGCCGGCCCGGCCACGCCGCTGGCCCGAGTACGCGGGTCCGTCCGGGCGTCATCGATGATCAGCTTGTCCCCGGAGTCGATCACATACTGGCACCATGACTGCTCGACCGGGTGCTCCAGATCGGCCACGTCCCACACGCCGGTCCAGCTCCCGCCGACGGGCGGGGGCTCACCGGCGATCGCGACGAATGCTCGCGGCGTACCCAGTGCCACCGCGGCCAATCGTGCTACCCGGCCGAAGGGCTGTTCCGCGCCGTTGCCCGGCAGGTCAGCCTGGCGGACGTCGGCCAGCCCGCGCGGTCCGGGCCCACCTGTCAGCACGGGACCGGTCAGGGTGACGGCGCTGGAGGGCACTGGA
The DNA here is from genome assembly GCA_963729365.1 of uncultured Actinomycetota bacterium. Lineage (GTDB taxonomy): Bacteria > Actinomycetota > Actinomycetes > Streptosporangiales > Streptosporangiaceae > JASHPR01. The sequence continues at coordinate 258,463 of CAVSNQ010000018.1, read as the reverse complement.
CTCGAGGCGCTGCCGAGGATTTTCATATTTGCCGCTTCCGTCGAATTGGTGACGTTAAGTACCAACACGTACGCGAAGCGTGGTCCAGGCTTCCAGCCAGCATTGAACCACAGAACGGGCGGACCCGGCATCCCCCCGAATCTGTCCACCGCAGCGCCGCTCGGGGAAAATGGGACGGGATACGTCGGACTGCCTGACGCCGGAGGGGCGGCGGGAATGCCCTGGAGGAGGCTAGGTGAACACGAACGGAGCGGGCGCGGGCCGGGACGCTGCCGCCCGGGAGGCCGCGGCGCGCATGGCCACCGCGGCGATCGCCTGGCTCGACCTGCTTGATCCCGGGCAGCGCGCGGTGGCTACCGGAAGCGCGCCCAGCCCGGACGCCGAGGCTGACGCCGAGCGCAGGCGCTGGTACTACACCCCCACCGACCACGGCGGCCTGACCCTCGGAGACCAGCGGCCGGCTCAGCAGCGCCGGGCCCACGAGCTGGTCGCCACGGGGCTGTCGACCGCCGGGTACGTCACCGTCGCCACTATCCTCGGGCTGGACAATGTCCTCGATCACGTCGAGGGCTGGGCCGTCGACTGGGGCCGCGAACGGGGCCGTGACCCTGGCCTCTACTATCTGCGGGTGTTCGGCGAGCCCGGCGGCTCGGCGCCATGGGGCTGGCGCTTCGGCGGCCACCACGTCTCGCTGAACAACCTCATCGTCGACGGCATGGTTCGCTCGATAACGCCGTGCTTCCTGGGCGCGGATCCGGCGGTCTCACCCCTGCTGGGTCCCGCTCCGCTGCGCCCGCTGGGCGGGGCCGAGGATCTGGCTCGTGAGCTTGTCCGCTCGCTCGATCCCGCACGGGCCGGCCGCGCCACCCTCCTCGACCGGGCGCCGGCGGACATCGTCGGCGGCAACCGGGCGCACCTGGCGGACGGCGACCAGATGATGTTCCTCCGGGATCTGTGGCGGCAGCCGTTCTCCGAGCCGGTGCTCGCCGAGCGGGTGGCCCGGATGGATGCCGACGCCGGGCGGGCCTCCGGCTATGACGCCGGCGACTTTCAACGGGTCGCGCTGACCAGCGTCCCCAAGGGCCTGCCGGCTCGGGAACTCGACGCCGGGCAGCGGGAACTCCTGCGCGCGCTGCTCGCCACCTACCTGGGACGGGTCCCGGACGGCCTGTCACCGCAGGCGGACTACCAGGACGACGCGGTGCTGGACGTCGTCTACCTGGCCTGGGCCGGGCCCACTGACCCAGGCCAGCCGCATTACTACCGTCTGCAGGGCCCGCGGCTGGTCATCGAGTACGACAACACCCAGCGCCATGCGAACCACGCCCATTCGGTATGGCGTGATCCGGCGGCCGACTTCGGCTACGACGCCCTCGGAGTGCACCTAACCGCACACCACCGATAAAGGTTGACATACTGGCCCGCTCCTTTCAGCCCCAGCAGGATCTGAGCGAGGAGATCAGCCCCCTCCGGCCCGCCAACACCCAGCAGTCCGGCCGCCTGCGCTCAGCGCAGATCACCCGCGGCCGGTACGCCATCGGCGGGCCGCCAAGCACGGTGCCCACGTGCTGACCATCATCCACCACGCCCTGGCCGGCAACCGCTGGATGCCACCCATCCCCGAGTCCACGTAACCACGCGAGTCCCGTACCCATTCACGTTGATCCATAACCAGGCGAGTCCGGTACCCCATTCACGCTGATCCATAACCAGACGAGTCTCGTACCGCATTCACGCTGATCCATAACCAGTCGAGTTCCGTACCCCATTCACCCCGATCCGTAACCTCGCGAGTCCCGTACCCGATTCACGCCGATCTGCAGCCACCCGGGAGGGGAATGTTTACGCGTGACGGACGCATGGGAACAAATCCGCGAGGGAGGTTGTCATGTCACGGACGCTCATAGTCGCCCGTATGAAGCCTGGAAACGAGGAGGCCATAAAACATATCTTCGCGGAGTCCGACGCGGGCGAGCTTCCGCGGATGCTGGGCGTGCGGGAGCGGCGTCTTTACCATTTTCACGACCTCTACTTCCATTCAATTGAAAGTGACGAGGACCTGGCTCTCCCGCTGACCGAGGTGCGTGCGCACCCGTTGTTCGCTGACATCAACAAGAAGCTGTCGGAGCACGTCACCGCCTACGATCCCGCGACATGGCGGAGCCCGAGTGACGCGATGGCGAAGGAATTTTATCTCTGGCGAGTGCCAGGTTGACGCAACGCCCGTCCGGACGCACTGCCATGGGGAGCACTAATGACTTTGACGCAGGCCACGAATGCTTCGACCGGACGGGACAGCGCGGCGACGGCGGCCGAACCGGCGGAGCAGCCCAGCCTGCATGACCTGACCGGCGACTTGGCGCTGCTCAGGCAGGAAATCCTCATCGGCCCCGGCCAGGACGCCACCGAGCGCCAGCACCGGCGCGGGCGCCTGACGGCTCGTGAGCGGATCGACCTGCTGTGCGATGCCGGCTCGTTCAGGGAACTGGAGATGTTCCGCCGGCACCGGGCGTCGGGATTCGGGCTGGACGAGCAGCGGCCGCACACCGACGGTGTGATCACGGGCTACGGGACGATCGACGGCCGGAAGGTGTTCCTGTACGCCCACGACTTCCGGATGTTTGGCGGCTCGCTGGGCGAGGCGCACGCGCAGAAGATCCACAAGATCATGGACCTGGCCGAGTCGGCGGGCGCGCCGCTCATCGGCCTGAACGACGGCGCCGGCGCCCGCATACAGGAAGGCGTCACCGCGCTCGCCGGATACGGCGGGATATTCCGGCGCAACGTACGGGCCTCAGGCGTCATCCCGCAGATCAGCGTGATGCTCGGGCCGTGCGCGGGCGGGGCGTCCTACTCGCCGGCGCTGACCGATTTCGTCTTCATGGTCCGCGGGATCTCGAACATGTTCCTGACCGGGCCGGATGTCATCCGCCAGGTGACTGGCGAGCAGGTCAGCCAGGAAGACCTGGGCGGCGCCGACGTGCACTCCCGCACCTCTGGCCTGGCCACCTTCGTACACGACGATGAGGAGAGCTGCTTCGAGGCCATCCGGGCGCTGCTGTCGCTGCTGCCGCCGAACAACCGTGAGGCGCCCGATGGCCACGAGCCCGCCGACCCGCCGGACCGGCAGTGTGACGCCCTGCTCGACATTGTCCCCGCCGCAACGGTGAAGCCCTACGACATGCTGGCCGTCATCGAAGAGATCGCCGACGACGGCGAGTTCCTCGAACTGCACGCCGAGTGGGCCCGTAACGTGGTCTGCGCGCTGGCGCACATGGGCGGGCAAACCGTCGGGATCGTCGCCAACCAGCCGCTGGTGCTCGGCGGAGTGCTCGACATCGAGGCGGCCGAGAAGGCGGCACGGTTCGTCCGCACCTGCGACGCGTTCAACATCCCGCTGGTCACCCTGGTAGACGTCCCCGGCTTCCTGCCGGGCGTGGACCAGGAGCACGGCGGGATCATCCGGCATGGGGCCAAGCTCCTGTACGCCTACTGCGAGGCCACGGTCCCGCGCATCCAGGTGATCGTGCGCAAGGCATACGGCGGCGCGTACATCGTGATGGATTCCCGCTCGATCGGGGCCGACCTCGCGTACGCGTGGCCGATCAACGAGATCGCCGTGATGGGCGCGGAGGGCGCCGCGAACGTCATCCACCGCAAGCGGATCGCGGCGGCGCCCGACCCGGACCAGCTGCGGGCGGCTCTGGTCGCCGAGTACCAGCAACAGCTCATGCACCCCTACTACGCGGCGGAGCGCGGGCTCGTGGACGACGTGATCGACCCACGCGAGACCCGGGCGGTCATCTGCGCCGGCCTCGACATGCTCCGCGCCAAGCACGAGCATCTGCCCCTGCGCAAGCACGGAAACCCGCCGCTGTGAGGCGGCCGTCGGAAGGACACGTGGTGACCAACGCACAATGGGCGAAGATCGCGGCGAGTGACGTTGAGCCCAACCGTCGCCGCGGTGGCGATCTGCGCACCATGCTCAGCCCGGGGACGGTCAAGTCGACCTCGGGTTTCATGGGAGTGCTCACGCTCCAGCCGGGCGAGTGCGTCACCGAGCACTATCACCCGTACTCCGAGGAGTTTATCTACCTGGTCAGTGGCCGGCTGCTGGCCAGGCTCGACGGAGAGCCCGTGCCCGTCGGCGCGGGCGAAGGCCTGTTCATCCCGGTCGGCACGCGTCACCGGCTGGAAAACAGCGATGCCGGCCAGCCGGCGTTCGCCGTCTTCCACCTCGGCCCGCTGGCACCGCGCCCCGACCTGGGCCACGTGGACACCGAGCCAGCTCCTTCCGCCGCCGGAGAGCACAGGTGAGCCGAAGGGTGGCCGCGATCACCGGCATCGGCGTCATGGCGCCCGGCGGCGGTGGCAAGAAGGCGTTCTGGGCCTTGCTCACCTCGGGCACGACGGCCACCCGCGGTATCACGCTGTTCGACCCGGCGGGGTTCCGCTCGCGCATCGCGGCGGAGTGCGACTTCGACCCGGCTGCCGAGGGCCTCACGGCCGAGGAGACCGAACGGACCGACCGCTGCTCGCAGTTCGCCCTCGTGTGCGCGCGTGAGGCGCTGGCCGACAGCGAGCTCGACCTGAATAACGTGCCGCCCGGCCGCATCGGCGTCAGCATCGGCAGCGCGGTCGGCAACACCATCACGCTTGAGCAGGAATACGTCGTGGTGAGCGACATGGGCACGCGCTGGGTCGTCGACCCGGCCAGGGCGTCGCGCCATCTGTACCGCGCGCTGATCCCCAGCACGATCGCGGCCGAGGTCGCCTGGGACTGCGGTGCGGAGGGCCCGGCGAGCGTGATCTCGACCGGGTGCACGTCTGGGCTGGACGCCGTCGCGGACGGGGCAGAGCTCATCGAGGACGGCCGGGCCGATGTGGTGCTCGCCGGCGCGACCGACGCGCCGATCTCGCCGATCACGGTGGCCTGTTTCGACGCCATCAAGGCGACTTCGCCGAGCAACGACGACCCGGCGCACGCGTCACGCCCCTTCGACGCCAGCCGGAACGGGTTCGTGCTTGGCGAGGGCGCCGCGGTCTTCGTTCTGGAGCCTGCCGACCAGGCGCGCCGCCGCGGCGCGCACATCTACTGCGAGATCGCGGGCTACGCTCAGCGCAGCAATGCCTATCACATGACCGGGCTGACCGCCGACGGCCTGGAAATGGCCGAGGCGATCAGGGTGGCCATGGGCCGTGCGCGGCTCGCCCCCGAGGACATCGACTACATCAACGCGCACGGATCCGGCACCCGCCAGAACGACCTCCACGAGACGGCGGCTTTCAAGGCGAGCCTGGGCGCGCGGGCGTATGAGGTCCCGGTGAGCTCGATCAAGTCAATGATCGGGCACTCGCTCGGCGCGATCGGCGCCATCGAGGTCGCAGCGTCGGCGCTGGCCATTGAGCACGGCGTCGTCCCTCCGACCGCGAACCTGCGCCAGCCCGACCCCGAGCTCGGCCTCGACTACGTGCCGTTGCAGGCACGCGAGCAGCGCAGCGATGCCGTTCTGACGGTCGGCAGCGGGTTCGGCGGTTTCCAGACGGCGATGCTGCTCGCCCGGCCAGGGATGGTGGCGCCGGGTGGGTGACGACTCGCAGCGGGCCCTGATCACGGGCGTGGCGGCGATAGCGCCCAACGGCAGCGACACCGGCGCGTACTGGGCGGCGACGCTGTCCGGCGTGAGCGGGCTGCGCCCCATCAGCAGGTTCGAAGCCGACGGGTATCCCGTGCGCGTCGCCGGGCTCATCGACGGCCTGAACCCGGCGGAGCAGTGCGGGGACCGTCTCGCGGTGCAGACCGATCGCTGGACGCAGCTGGCCCTGGCCGCCGGGGAGCGGGCGCTGGCGGACGCCGACCTGGTGCCGGCGGAACTGCCCGAATACGACATGGCCGTCGTTACCGCCAGTTCGTCGGGCGGCAACGAGTTCGGGCAGCGCGAGATCGAGGCGCTGTGGAGCCGCGGGCCGCGCGCTGTCGGCCCCTTCCAGTCGATCGCCTGGTTCTACGCGGCGACAACCGGGCAGTTGTCGATCAGGAACGGGATGAAGGGGCCATGCGGCGTCGTGGTCTCTGAACAGGCCGGCGGTCTCGACGCGCTCGGCCGGGCCCGGCGCGCGCTGCGGCGCGACGCGCGCGTGGTCGTCACTGGCGGCACCGAAGCACCGATCGGCCCGTACGCGCTGACCTGCCAGATCGCGAGCGACCTGCTGAGCCGCGCGGCGGACCCGCAGCGCGCGTACCTGCCTTTCGACGTAGACGCCTGCGGGTACGTGCCCGGCGAGGGCGGCGCGATCCTGATCGCTGAGCGCGCGGACAGCGCGCTTGCCCGCGGCGTAGACAAGCCGTACGGCGAGATCGCCGGGTATGCCTCGTCGTTCGACCCCCGTCCGGGCACCGGCAGGCCGCCGACGCTGCGGCAGGCGGCCGAGGCCGCGCTCGCCGACGCCCGGGCCGCGCCCCGCGACGTGGACGTCGTCTTCGCCGACGGCACCGGGCTGCCCGGCCTGGACCGGGCCGAGGCGGTGGCGCTCGCCGGGCTGTTCGGCCCGTTCGGGGTTCCCGTGACCGTGCCCAAGACGCTCTGCGGCCGGCTTTACGCGGGCGGGCCGCCGCTCGACGTGGTCGCCGCATTGCTGGCCATGCGCGACGGAGTCATACCGCCCACCTACGGCATCGGTGCACTGGCACCGGGCTGCGACATAGACCTCGTCCGCGAGGCCCGGCCGGGCCGCGTCCGCACGGCCCTCGTCCTGGCCCGGGGGTTCGACGGGTTCAACGCCGCGGTCGTGCTCCGCGCCCCCTGACCGCGCCACAGGGAAACCAGAGAAGGAAACCGACAGAAAAGGAGAACGCAGGTGCCCGCTACAACAATGCCAACCCGCGCCGATCTGAGCGAGATGGTAAAGACCATCGCCGGCGTCGAGATCGACGCCGGGCAGATGCAGCAGAATCCTGCGGTGACGTTCGAAGATCTCGGCGTCGACTCGCTCGGCCTGCTCGGCGTCTTCGCGGCGATCGAGCGCCAGTACGGGATCGAGATCCACGCCGACATCGACGACTGCCGAACCCTCGCTGACCTCGAAGCCATCATTCGGCAGGCAGCAGGCCAGGGCGCCGGGCCGGCCGCGCACACCGAGAGCTCGATAGTGATCAACGCACCCATGGATCTCGTCTGGGACATGACCAACGACGTCGGGTCGTGGCCGCACCTGTTCAGCGAATACGCGGCGGCGGAGATCATCGCGCAGGACGGGAACACGGTTCGGTTCCGGCTGACGATGCACCCCGACGACAAGGGGCAAGTATGGAGCTGGATCTCCGAGCGTGTCATGGACCCGCAGGCGCGGGCCGTGCACGCGTACCGGGTCGAGACCGGCCCGTTCGAGTTCATGGACATCAACTGGACCTACCGCGAGACCGATGGCGGCGTCGAGATGCGCTGGGTCCAGGACTTCCACATGAAGCCGGGCGCCCCGGTGGACGACGCCGCGATGACCGAGATGATCACCAGGAACTCGGCGGTGCAGATGGAGCGGATCAAGACCATCGTCGAAACCGCCGTGCGAGCGACGGTCGCGTGACGGCCGGGGCCGCATCACCAGGGGTGCCCGCTGCGGCCGGGCACCCCAGCGCGGAGGAGGTCGCGGCGGTCATCGCGGTCCTGCTCGCAAGGCGGCGTCACCCGTGCCCACGCCGGGCCCTGGCCCGCCCCGCATGGCGGCCCCCGTCCTACGCGGGCTCACGCTCATGGGCCCGCCCGCGCGGCGGCTGGGGCAGCACAGCGTAAACCGACCGAACCAGGAGGCAGGGCAGCGGATTGCGACCTTACGCGAGTCGCTCAGCGCCGAGCGCGGCTCGTTGCGCGAGGATGCTGACAAGACCGTGTTCCAGGGCCTGCGCCAGATCATCGGAGGGCAGAAACGGGGGCCGGCTCGGCACGGTGCGCCACCGGGTGACCACTGCCGGGGACGCCGCAGGCCCGATGACCCTCAATCTCAGCCAGCACGCCGGCCAGGCCGTCGAAGCACGTCCTGGTGGATGGGAGCCCTCGGGCGGCCGCGCAGCTCGTTCCGCCGCGTGCCCGCAGCGGGTCCGCGGCGTCTACATTGCCTGGTCATAAGGGGGAGCACGGATGCGCAAGGTCTTGATCGCCAACCGCGGCGAGATCGCCGTCCGGGTGGTCCGGGCGTGCCGCGACGCGGGCCTGGACAGCGTCGCGGTCTACGCTGACCCAGACCGCGATGCCCCGCACGTCCGGCTCGCGGTCGAGGCGTATGCCCTCGGCGGGGTGACGCCCGCTCAGACGTACCTCGACATCGCGAAGCTGCTCGAGGTGGCGGCGCGCTCCGGTGCCGACGCCGTTCACCCAGGCTACGGGTTCCTTTCCGAGAACGCGGAGTTCGCCGAGGCGGTGACCGGGGCCGGGATTACCTGGATCGGGCCGCCGGCGCAGGCCATACGCCAGCTCGGCGACAAGATCGCGGCACGCGAGGTGGCCCGCCGCGTGGGCGCGCCGCTCGTCCCCGGGCGCCCCGTGGCCGGTGCCGGTGACGTGGCCGCCTTCGCGGATGAGCACGGCCTCCCCGTCGCGATCAAGGCAGCGTACGGGGGTGGCGGCCGCGGCCTGAAGGTGGCCTGGACAGCCGGGGAGATATCCGAGCAGTACGACTCGGCCACGCGCGAGGCGATCACGGCGTTTGGCCGCGGCGAGTGCTTCGTCGAGCGGTACCTCGACCGGCCGCGCCACGTCGAGACACAGTGCCTCGCCGACGCGCACGGCAACGTGGTGGTCGTCTCGACCAGGGACTGCACGCTGCAGCGCCGTCATCAGAAGCTGGTCGAGGAGGCGCCGGCGCCCTTTCTCACGCCGGACCAGGTCGCGCGCCTGTACGAGGCGTCCAAGGCGATCATGCGGGCGGCGGCGTACGTGGGGGCCGGGACATGCGAGTTCCTCGTCGGCGCGGACGGAGTCGTCAGCTTCCTGGAGGTGAACACGCGGCTGCAAGTGGAGCACCCGGTGAGCGAGGAGATCACCGGCCTCGACCTCGTCCGTGAGCAGTTCAGGCTCGCTGACGGCGCGGAGCTCGGTTACGCCGACCCGCCGGCTCACGGCCACGCCATCGAGTTCCGGATCAACGCCGAGGACCCGGGCCGCGAGTTTCTGCCCGGCCCCGGGGCGCTGACAACCTGGCAGGTCCCGGCGGGACCCGGGGTCCGGGTCGACTCGGGTGTCACTGCTGGGGCGGTCATCGGACGGGAGTTCGACTCCATGCTCGCCAAGCTGATCGTGACCGGCCGGGACCGCAGCCAGGCTCTCGAGCGCGCGCGGCGCGCACTGGCCGAATTCGAGGTCGAGGGCGTGGCCACCGTCCTGCCATTTCACCGGGCGGTGGTGGACGATCCCGCTTTCGCGCCGCCGGACCCAGGAACGCCCTTCGCCGTGCACACGCGGTGGATCGAGACGGATTCCCCCGGCTGTGCGCCGCAGCCTGAATCAGCCGAGCCGCCCGACCGCCCATCGCACGAGCGGCTGACCGTCGAGGTCGACGGGCGGCGGATGGAGGTCGTAGTTCCAGCCCACGGAGGGCCGGACATAGGCGCACGGCGGATGCTCGGGCGCAGGATGGCGCGCCTGCAGGGTGTTCCCGCGGCGTCATCCGGCGATGAAGCCATCTGTCCCATGCAGGGCAGCGTGGTCAAGGTGGCGGCACCGGGGGATCGCGTCGACGTGGGCGATCCCGTGGCGGTGATCGAGGCGATGAAGATGGAGCAGCCGGTGGCCGCGCACCGCGCCGGCGTGGTCACCGATCTCGCTGTCGCCGTCGGCGACGCCGTTTCCGCCGGCCAGGTCATCTGCCGGATCACGGACTAGGCGCGTGGCGCGGCAGCTATTAAGCAAGCTGTTCCTGCAATCCCTCCCCGGCCCGGCTGACCTGCGTTGATAGGTGCCCAGTGGGTACATAAGCCGGTGAGCGCAGTGGAGGTGGGGGGATGAACGCGGCGCCCAATATCTTCGGCCCCGCTGGCGGGACCGGCTCAGGGGCAGCGGCACATCGCGAGATCGGGCTGGCCGAATGGGCGCGCCTGGCCGGCGGCTTCGTCGAGGCGATCAGCAGCGGTGCGGACACCGGGCATCCGACGGTCGAAGGCGGCTGGCGGGTGGCCGTGGTCTCCGGCGCGGTCCGCCGCAGCAGCGCCCCGGGCGGGTGGGAGGACGTCGCATGAGTGCCGAGGACCGACAGGAGGCCACCGCCGGCTATCGCGTCCTGTTCATGCTCAGGCTCTCGCCCGGCGCCGGCGACGCGTTCCTGCGGGACTACGAGGCGGTCCGGTGGCAGGTCGCCCAGGTCCCCGGCCACATGTCCGATCAGGTCTGCAGGTCGGCGAACGACGCGGACGAGTGGCTGATCACCAGTGAGTGGCGGTCGGCGGAAGACTTCCTGGCCTGGGAAAGCACGCCAGGCCATCGCGAGGCGGCGATGCCGATGATGAGCCATGTGCGGGCACGGCAGTCCCTGCGCTACACGATACTGCGCGAGACCCGCACCGCTCCGGCCGCCGCGGGAGGTGCCCGGTGAGCGCGGCGCTGCGCACTCGGCATCGCCGATGCGTATCAGGAACGTCGCGATGAGGGCAATGGCCAGGCCCGGATAGGACCCGGGCCCAGGCTCGGCTCGATGAGGCCGACCTGCTTCGCGACTTCAAATCACTAACCGTCAGATAAGGAGATACCTCATGGAACGACACGCACTGACGTTCCCGGTGCGCCCGGGTACCGAGCCCGAAGTTCAGCAGATCCTCTCGGCCTACCCGCGGCCCCAGACGGAGATCGGCGACGGTGCCCGGCTGCTCGGCACCACGGTGTTCCTATGGGGTGCCCGGATAGTGCGGATGATGGACGTCGAAGGGCCGCTCCCGCTCGTGATGCGGCACCTGGCGGCCCAGCCGGCCATCCGGGCCACCGAGGAGGCGCTCAACCCGCTGCTCGCCGAGCCCAGGGACCTGACCGACCCGGGTGCCGCCGCCGCCTTCTTTCAGCGCGCGATGATGCGCCAGGTAGTGCACCAGATCACCGACCCCGGCCTGCTGGCGGCATCCGCGGGCGCTGCAACACGCAGGATGGCGCTGGCCTACCCGCTGCGGCCCGGCACGGGCGACGCCGCGGCCAGGCTGCTGTCCGGCGACCGCCCGGCGGCTGTGCATGCCGAGGAGGGAACGGTGCTGGCCAGTACGACCGTCTTCCAGCAGGGCGACCTGCTCGTCAGGGCCGTCGAGTACGTCGGGGAGGCCGAAGACGCCCGGGCCAGCCTCGCCGAGGCCATCGCGGGCACCGCCGCCACGGCCCGGCTGACCGAGCTCTTTGAACCGGGATGGGATCTCCGCACCGAGCCCGGCTTCCAGCGGTTCTTCGCAGAGCGGCAGCTCAGGCTGGTCACCGACCGGCGTGCTGAAGAGCTGACCGGGCATGAGCAGGCCAGCATCCGCGGCTGAACAGGCCCGGCCGACGGCCGACCTGGCCGGATGGGCCATCGGGGTCGTCGGGCTTGGCCCGACGGCCGCCGCGATGGCGGCCCGGCTTGCGGCGTTCCTGCGCCGGTAGCACAGGAACGCGGACAGGGCGCGCGCCGCGGGGGACGCCCTGGCGCCGCCCGCGGACGCCGCCGACCGCCGACCTGGTGCTCATCTCGGTGGCCGATGACGCGTCACTCAGCGCGGTCGTCAGGGGTCGTGCCCGGGGTGGCGCACGGTGCGACCCCGCCGGGGGTGGTACTCAACACGAGCACCGTCGCGCGTGCCGGAATCAGGCACATCGCTGGCCGTAAATTGTCACTATGTGAGACAAGAAGCGAGCTGTCCCTATGTGAGGATCTAAGCCAGGTAGTCGTAGTGCCAGCAAGCCGGAACGAGGAGTTATGGGCGGGACGGACACGGCATCGCCGGAGCCCTCCATGCTGACGGTGGCTCTTGATGTGCCATCAGCGCAAACTCTCGCAGATCAAGCGTTGATCATCCAGGATCTTCAATTCGTGATGGATTGTTGCAAGCGGCTGCTTACCGAGCTGGCTAGACCCGAGGAAGATCGGGATCTGGTCATACCGCAGGCGCTCTGGGCCGCGGCGCTGGTTGCCTACGCTCGCTGCTTTGGCAAGGGCAAGCGATTCGGGCTTTCGGCTGAAGATGTGCGTACTCTGCCGCTTCAGGGCGAGGTGATGAAATATCATAAATGGGTGATCGAGGAGCGCAACAAGCTTGCTGTGCATCCAGCGAACCCATTTGCGGCCACGAAGGTGGGAGCAGCTCTTTCGCCGCCTGACCATGCAGAGCGGCGGGTGGAGGGCATCGTAATTCTCTCTGCGAGCCATGTGCTCGTAGATGTTACCGGTGTGCGCCAGCTCGGCGGCCTAGCGTCAGAACTGGCAAAACAAACCGCTGAGAAAGCACAGGACCAGCAAGACTCTGTGCTCGCGGATGCACAGCAGCTCAACACAGACAGCTTGTACAAATTGCCGCCACTGCGCATGCGCTCACCTACCGCCGGCGCCACCGAAGATGCGCAATAGCGCGAGCCACCCGCACCCATTTCGGGCAACAGCCTGCTCCTACAACGGCCGACGGTGCTGCCGCCGCAGGCGCGCCCCCTGTGACAACAACGGCCCGGTCTCCGACGGCTCAGGCGACGGACGGCTGTCGTCGCGGCACAAGCACTCTCCTTGGGCCGTTATGGCCAGGAGCGGCTGGACAGAACGAGCCGGTATCCATCGGGGTCTGCGATCGTGACGCCCCACCGGTCCCAGTACGGATTGCGGGCCGCGACCTGCGTGCCTCCCGCGTCGATCAGGCGGCTGACTACGTCGTCGTCGATCGCGCCATCGAGGTAGAGAACCAGGAGGTCCTCCTCGGTAGGCGCCGCTGGTGTCGCGTCGTCTGGGTCGCCGACAAGCTCCAGGTGCCACGCCGCACCAGGCCATCCGACCATGAGCAGGGCATGCCCTCCGCCGGCCGGGTCGTCGGCCCGGAACAGCACGTCGAGTCCAAGGCCGTCAGCCCAGAATCGCTCGGAGGCACGCAGATCGTGACTCGGCCGGGCAATACGCAGGTGACTTGTCGGCAGCGGCTTCATTGCCCCATCCTCCTCAGCCATCGCTGCAAGTTCTGCCTTGCTCAACGCAGCCACCAGGCAAGCGTACCGAGGGCGCACCGGGACCAACCCGCCATTCTGATGTGACAGGGGAAAGGCCATTTCAGAATAGTTCCGCCTCCGGGCACAGAACCGACCCGTTTTCGAGGTTCGCTGACGCGCCACAGAGCCCCCGAAGGCCGCTGGTGGTCACCAAGTCGGAGGGTTGTACCGCAGTTGAGCTACACCGGGGTACACTGATGACGAGATGAAGGGAGCTGATCATGGCTACCAGCACATCGTTTCGCATCAGCGACGCCGCCAGGACCCGGCTCGCTACACGCGCCGCCCGCGAGGGCATGACCGCTACAGCTCTGCTTGACCTGCTCATTCTGGAAGGCATTGATCAGCTCGACTACCCGGGGATCATCTTCCGGGGCCCAGCGCATGACCGGCGCGCCGCGCTGGCCGCGGGTCCCGACGTCTGGGAAGTGATCGCACGCCTTCAAGAGCTCGACGGCAGCGAGGAACAGCGGATCAGCCTGCTGAGCGCAGAGTCCGATCTGCATCCCCGGCTGATCAGGATCGCCCTCGACTACGCCGCCGAGCACTCCGCCGATATCAGGGAGCGAATCGAGCGGAACCAGGCCATGGCGGAGCGAAGCCGGGGCACGTCCCAGCAGCGGCGAGCGCTGCTGGCATGACTGCCTTCCTGCTCGACGAGATGTTCCCCGCAGGGACAGCGCTGATGCTGCGCGAGACATACGGCCATGACGCAGTCCACGTCGCCGAGATCGGTCTTCGCGGTGCCGAGGATGCGCATGTGGCGGCGACCGCCCGGGCCGAAGGCCGGACGGTCGTCACCGAGAACGTGGCGGACTTCGCGTCCGAGCGCGACATCGTCCTCGCATTCGTGCTGAAGAAGAATCTGCCTGCCGGCGGTGGGCAGGCCGCTGCGCTGGCGAAGATCCTCGACCGCTGGGCACAGGATCACCCAGAGCCCTACCTCGGCCACCACTGGCCGGCCACGTAATACTTCAGGCGAGCTGCGGCCTCCAGCCGGCGCGGGCAGCGCGCACTGCGGAAGTTAGTGCGGCCCGCCGCCGGACACCCTCTACCACGCACCGGCCGCCCGGCCGGTTCACGCCCGACGGTGAACACAAGACAAACGTCAAAGCAGGCCCACGCGGCGAAAGGGTCTCGTCCAGCCCGCCACCACGTCGCATACTTTGGAATCCGCGCCAGTGCCAATACGGCTCAGAGATCCATCAAAATCAATCAGGTGGACGTGCGAGTCATTCCTGAAATACCGTTCAAAATTTGTTACAAAAGTTGGCCCTGAAGGACCAGTCGCTTTCCCCCTTATCGTCGGCAAGGCGCGCGAGAAGGCCCGGACTAGTACACGCGCACAGAATGTACGGCCGAGACGCCAGGAGATATCCATCACAGTATTGGCGCACCCGGCTGCGGGCCATTTCAATACACCAAGCTGACGCTAGCCTGGAACTGAGCGGCCGTGAAGGTAAATATCCTATGGCCGCTGCTGAGATCCTCACGTATTATTCGAGGAGGCGTCGGCTGAGGCCGTTTCCGAAATCGGCGCTCGGCGCTGATCCTCGGGCGAAGGCACATCCTGTGGGGGCGTCGGCGGACGGGGCGGTGGACGTGAGAGTGCCGCGGTCACAAGAGCCTTTCGTGGGCCGGATAGCCGAGCTGGACGCCCTTGCTGAGGCCTACGCGCAAGCCTCGGAGGGCCAGTCGAGGATCGTGTGTGTGGAGGGGCCGGCGGGGATCGGCAAGACCGCGCTGGTCCGGGCGTTCCTCGCGTCGGCTTCTTCGCTGGTTATCTCCGCGAGCGGTGACGAGGCCGAAATGACGCTGCCGTGGGGGGTGGTCTCGCAGCTAGCTCGCGGGGCGCCGGCTGGCCGGTGCGGGCCGCTGAGGCAGCTCGCCGAACTGAGCCCGGGTGCCGACCCGCTGGCAACGGGCGGGTTGCTCCTGGACGCGGTGGGCATGCTGGCGTCGGGGAGCCCGGTGGTACTTGTGGTGGAGGATCTCCACTGGATCGACCATCCCTCCGCTCAAGCCCTGCGGTTCGCCCTGCGCCGGCTGAGCGAGGAGCGTGTCCTGGCGGTAGTGACAACGCGGCCAGAGGGACCAGTGCAGGTTGATGACGGCTGGCGGCGGCTGTTTGATGACCGCGGGCAGCGCCTGCGGCTGGCCGGCCTGGGGCCAGCCGAGGTAGCCCAGCTGGTCTCCGCCCTGGGCGGGGGCGCTCTGTCGGGGGCAGCGGCTCGCCGGCTGTGGCGCCACGCCAGCGGGAACCCGCTCTACACCCGCTGCCTGGTCGAGGAACTCGATCCGGCGGTGCTGGCGGCGGCCGCCGGGCCGCTGCCCGCTCCCCGGTCGCTGGCGACGTTGCTGGTGGCCCGCCTGGCGGCGTGCGCCTCAGAGACCCGGGACCTGGTCTCGGCGGCCGCGGTGCTGGGGGAACGCTGCCCGCTCACCCTGGCCGCGTCGTTAGCCGGCGTCCGGGCGCCGGCCGAGGCACTGGGCGAGGCGCTGGCGGCAAGGCTGCTGGCCGAAAACCACGATGAGGGTGTCCGCCAGGTCCAGTTTCCGCATCCGCTCGTGCGGGCCGCCATCTATGCCGATCTTAGCCCGGCCCGGCGCGCCGCCCTGCACCTGTCTGCGGCACGGCTCTCGGCCGGTACTGTTGCGCTCGCTCACCGGGTGGCCGCGGCCGCCGGCCCGGATGCTGCCCTGGCGACTGAGCTGACGGAGCTGGCCGAGGCGGAGGCGGGCAGTGGCCTGCATGCGTCCGCGGCCCGTCATCTCATCAGCGCGGCTGACCTGAGCGCAGAACCAGCGCTGCGGGAAGACCGGCTGCTGGCTGCCTGCACCTTGTGGCTGCGCGCCGGCGCGGTCCATGAGGTCAGTTCCCGGCGTGAGCTGCTCGAGGCACTGGCACCCAGCCCCGGCCGTGATCACCTCCGAGGATTCCTGGCCCATCTTGAGGGACGCCCCGACGAAGCCAGGAAAGCCTTGCGCGCGGCCTTGGACCAGCTCCAGGCGACAGGCAGCAAAGGCGCCCTGGCAGCGGAGACGGCGGCGCGGCTTGCCGGGCTGGCCGTATTTGACTGGGACTGGCAAACGGCTCTGGCCCTGGTGCCCAGCGTTCCCGGCACCGGCTCACGGCTGTCATTGCTGATCCGCTGCATCGCCCTGACGATGGCAGGACGAACGGCCGACGCGCGGAACCTTCTCGACGCCGCCCGCAGGGGCGCCAGGCCGGGCCACGGTCACGTGCTCGAAGGCCTCGCCCGCGGCTTCGCCGGAGCGTGGTCCGACGACCTGGACGCAGCGAAGCGTGACCTGGAGGAGATCGTGGGCCGCCCGGACGGCTTCGGCGGCAGCTTGCGGTCCGCGGCGTACTGGCTGCTGGCCGATGTCTATTACCGTCTCGGAGCGTTCGACGATGCGGTTGCCGCTGCGGAGCTGGCGCGTTCACTGCTCCAGGACACCGGCCGGGCCAACAGCCCTGAGATCGCGATGGCCTACGCGGTCGCGGCGTATGCGGCATCAGCACGCGGCGACTGGGCTGACGCACGGCGCAACGCCGCCGCCGCCAACGCGCGGGCCCAACCGGCAGCATCCAAGTTCGAGCGCGCCTGCGCGGCGGCCGCCCGCTGGTCCCTGGCTGTCGCCCTCGACGATCCGCAGCAGATGCTCCAAGCCGCGTACGCGTTTGACGCAGCCGCCGACGTCCCCGAGTTGTCGCTCTTCCCGTTCGGGCCGGTCATGGCCGAAGCCCTGTGGCGCAACCGGCGGCTGGAGGAAGCCGCCGCGAAGCTGGCCATCTACGAAGCTCAGGCACGCCTGCTCGGCCGGGACTCGGCACTGGTGGGCGCCTCCCGTGTCCGCGGCCTGCTCGAGGCCGACCGCCGCGACACCGGTATGGCGCTCCGCGCCTTCGACGAAGCGGCGCCGATAGCGGCGAGGCTGCCCCAGCCCCTCGAGGCCGCTCGCTTTACAGCCGCCCACGGCGCCGTCCTCGCCCGGCTCGGCAAGCTCACGGCCGCGGCCGACAAGACAGCCGAAGCGCGGAGCATCTTCGAAAGGATCGGCGCCCGGTCGTATCTGGAGAGTGCCGAGCAGCAGCTCGACCATCTCGGCCGCCGGATCCAGCGGCGTTCAGGGACGGGCCAGCTCACGGCCTCTGAACTGGTGGTCGCCCGGCTCGTCGCTTCCGGGTTGTCCAACAAGCAGGCCGCTGAGCGGCTCAAGGTGAGCCGCAAGGCCATCGAGTTTCACCTGGCCAGCATCTACGCCAAACTCCAGGTCTCGTCCCGGTCACAACTGGCCGCCAAACACGACACCCTGGGGATCCTAGGGGCAGCCGGCGCCAGAAAATCCTAGGGATTTCCCTAGGGACATCCGCATCCCAGTTCCGCACTATGGGCACAGGTGGTGCCGCATCGTGACGGAGGGAGCCGAACGAACGTGCGTTTCGAGCTGAATTGGGCCGCGGACCGCGACGGCCAGCTCGAGGGGCGGGCAACGGATCAACTGAAGCCGATCCGTCAAGGATCAAGTGAGGCAAGTACGACAACAGCGCCTTGTGATCCCTGGTCCGGCGGCCCTTCGACGCCGCGAAGCAGTCCTCGATTCCCCAGCGCGCGCCCGCGACCGCCGTCAGCGCGGGGCAGGGTGTCGGGGCGGGGCGACCAGCAGCGGTAGCGGGCCAGCTCAAGGGTGCCCTTCTCGCCCGGGGCCGAGGGAGCGGCGCACCAGCAGGTGATGCCGCGGGCTGTCCGTACCGACGAGGGCCCAGTCATAAAGCATTCCTTCGCCTAAACAATTAAATTGCTGGCCGCTTACTCGGCTAGTTAAGACTGACCCAGAGATAGTTGACTATCGCCGCCGCGAGACGATTTAGTTGAGAGACAATGTCGATCCCGGGAGCTTACGATTACGCACGTCTCTTCGTCGTGTAATGTGAAAGGATAAAGCCATGGACGGACGTTCGTTCCCATCCTTCCCGGAACTAATTTCGACGGAACTTCCGCACGTCTACACAGTGCCGCCCTGGCCGCCGGACTTCGATCCTGGCAGCGCGAGCCAGCAGGAACTGTGGAAGCACGGAATCATGGTCCGGCGGCCCGCGGTCGATGACGACCCACGCCTTGTCGCCGCCTGGCGACGGGCATTCTCCCGGCCGTGGCCGAGCGAGGGCAGGGTCTTCCCGACCCCGATGACCTCGCCCAGGGGACCCCGGCGGCACGTCCCTAGGAACATCACGCCCGTCGAGGGCGGATTCACGAGTGAAAACTGGGCCGGCGGGTTGGTAAGCGGGACCTGGAACAGCGTTATCGGCACCTGGACTGTCCCCGTCATCTCGATCCCCCCGCGCACGCCGGTCGACGTGGCGGGAGGCTGGGAGACGTCCATATGGATCGGGCTCGATGGTTTCGGGACCGACGACGTCCTCCAGACGGGAATCACCGCGGCCATCGATCCCACCGGCGCGACGCAGTTCTGGACCTGGTACGAGTGGTTTAGCGAAGTACCCCTGGGCGTATCGCTCCAGACCTTCCTTAGCGAATTCCCGTACGTGGCCGAGCAACCAATAGCGATGTCCGTCAAGCCGGGGGACAGAGTCACGGCCGTGGTACAGTACGTTACGGATTCCAGTAACAACAATCCGGCGGGTTATATCTCGCTCGGAAACAACACGACCGGACAAAACTTCAGCATAGTGCTGGACCAGCCGACCGGGGCGGCGCGGGCGGGAGCGACAGCGGAGTGGATTGTCGAACGCCCTGGACAGTTTAACTCCGACGGCTCCATCACGCTGCTTGAGCTGCCCGAGTTTTCACCCGTCACCTTCAATTCGGCGCTCTGCTGCGCGACCAACATCATATCCGACCCGGCCGATACGATTACTATGCTCGATGATTTCGGTGACGCGATCACCAGCGAGCAGATCATCTCCGACGAAGTCATCGTGGACTACGAGGCTCCCGCGGCGGCGGGGCTATTCGACTCGATCAGCTTCGTCATCCAGACCGGCGGGGACGACCTACGGGGTGACAGCGCCCTGACCGCCGCAGTCTCCCTGTCGCCGGGGACAGTGCCGTCGCAGGTGATATGGCTAAAGACCAAGGGCCAGCCGTCGTGGCAGAACAACTCAACCACCGACCTAACGTTCCCGCTGGCCTCTCCCGTCACTTCGGCCGACCTCCCGGGATCGCTGCTACTGACCCTGATCCAGGGAGGCTCGTGGCCAGAGACGCCGGACAACTGGAACATGCAGAGCATCGTGGCCACCCTGGTGGACTCGACCGGCAAGTTCTCCCCGTTCGTGATGCTCAACGAAGGAGGAAACCCGCTCAACCGGTTTACCGGGAGCAACGGGACCTTCACGCTCCCTCTCCTGTAATCACGTCGTGCCGGCCCACAGGCCCTTCTACGGGCGGCCCCGAATCCTAGCACCTCGTTGCCTTAGCTTGTTTCTCATTCTCTTTCTAGCCTCTTAGCGAAAAGAGTGGACAATGACTGCGCCTATATCTAACCTTGAGGTAACAATCGTGACAGGCGGGGATGACCTTCGAGGAGATAGCTCTTCAACGGCATACATAATCGTAGTTGAAAATGGTCGCACCAAAGAGTACTCTACTATACTCAAGTCTGAAACGGATCCTAGCTGGGATAATGATACGACCCATGGCCCGATCGTGTGGAATATGCCACCTGGAGTAACCACCGATAATCTATCCCGCTTTGGAATTCGTATGCAATCCCACGAGAGTGGAGCGGAGACTTCGGATAACTGGAACATCACCAGCGTTTTGGTGACCTATCCTGACGGTACGGGCGGTCAATCAGAACTTATCGAGCTGGCTGGCGGTCCGCTAGCCCGACTGACTGGCAGTGAGCCTCAGTGGGAGACAGAGGTCTCGTGATCAGGTCTCGTGATCAGGTAATTCTCTTCTGTCACTTCTGGCGGAAATGGTTATCGATTATCGCCGCGCTGCGGGCATCCCGGAGGAGGTGGAGTTCATCACCAAGCCGCGGCAGGCTCAGGCGATGATCGCCCAGGAGGCAGCCGCGAGGGTGCCGTTTGCCTGGCTCACCGCCGATGAGACCTATGGGCAGGCCAAGTGGCTGCAGGCCTGGCTTGAAGACCAGGACATCTGGCATGTGATGGCGATCCGGCGCAGTGACACGCTGACCACGCCCGCCGGACAGCAGCAGGCCGATGACCATCGCCGCCGTCGCGCTGCGGTCCTGGCAGCAGATCTCGGCCGGGGCCGGGGCGCACGGCGCGCGCGAGTACGACTGGGCGCGGAGGAAGGCTCATTAAAATGAGCACATCTGAGAGCACGCCGAAGCGCGGTATGTGGAAAGAGATAATTGTTTTGTTCCTTCCGAAAACGTCGGCGGCTCGGCTAACCCTTCTCGGCTTCATTCTCTTAAATGTTAGCATTCTGCTTTATCCCACGGCCGGAATCGCCGGGCCGGCCAGCCCCAATGCGATCGACCTCTCACTCACGTCTATATATATCGTTCTGTTCGTGTGGGCGTTCATTATGGCCGCCTGGGACAGCCTGAAGCAGAAGGGCCATAAGGCAGAGAGTTTGTCCCGGAAACTGGCCATCGCGGTGGGCGCTCTGATAGCCTACTCAATAGTCTATGAAGCACTTACCGCGTTGGCCAGAGTCGTGGCTTCTATGGTCGCAGGCGGCAACATCAGATTTATCGTCCTCATAAACTCGGGCCCAACTGATAACACGATCGGGTACGCCGAGAGTTACCTGCTGATCGTCACGATTGTGCTTCTGATTTGGATTCCCCAGGTCTTCTTCGGCATCCAACTCGATATAAGTGGCACCGGGGACGCGCAGCGAGTTCTGCTGAGATTGATAACAGGGGCGTCGTGTGCCATGACAGGCGTAGTTTTTATTTTGTTTCACTTTGGTGGTGGCCCACTCCGCAACCTGAATTTCGGGACGCTCATTATCGGGATCGTTGGCACAGTGCTTCTACTCGCGCACCCGTACAGGTCACTAGCGAGAGTGTGCTGGCAGCGCGGCATTGCTGGCGCCTTCTCCCTCCCGGCTCTGAGACAGCGCTGGGGCAACATGGTGACGGAGCTGGGAAAAGCCATTGACCGTACTACCGAGCATGACGGGACACCACCTAGTGCAGCCATCCCGGCGGTCAAGAAGTAGAAGGAATGATCACTGAAGGCCATTCCCGTCACCGTGCCTCATCGTCGCCGGACCAGTTCCGGCTCCTGCCTGGCGGGTGTGACCATGGCGGTGGTACTCGCTGATCACCTTTGCGGCGCTGCACCGGCGCGACAGCACTGCCAGGCAGCCCAGCAGGTAGCGTACGAGCAGGTAGACGACCGAAATGACCACTCAGCGATAATCCCAGCCGCAAGGCCTGACCAGGCCCAATCCAGTAATCGAGCCCCACAAGATCCTCGCCCGCCGCGCGCTCGGCGAGGCTGCCTATAGGGCGGCGCTCGGGCGAGGCGCGGTGATGGAGGACGACGAGGTCGTCGGCTATGCGCTTGGCGAGCTCCAATGACTCAGCGATCGCCCCATGCCGCAGTGATGCTTGCCAACGGACACACCGGCCGTTCGCAAGCCGCGCCGACGGCCATGACGAGCGAGCCGAGATCGCGAGGTCCTGGAGGCTCACTGGCCCTCCATACCGCCAACAGTCCGGGAGGTCGTCGGGGCGCGGCTGGCCCGGTCGAGCTTGATCGCGCGGCGCGCGCTCCCCGGCCATTGACGCGGTTCGCGCCGCCGCTGCAGGTCGGCATGCCCGGCGGCATCATGCACGCCCAGGACAACCTGGCGGCCGGGCCGAAGAACCTGATCATCGACCGACGGCCGATAGCAACCCGGCGAGTACCAACCCATACGGCTACAACCCTGACCAGCCGTACTCCGCCGCCCGAGGGGACCGATGCCGAACGTGCAGCCCGCCGTTGCCGAGACCCCGCCAACTCGGGCAGCTTGCTCGCTCACCAGGCATCGTCTTTCGTACACTCCTTGAGACACATGAATGTCTTCGGCGAGCGGTACATGCCCGTCGGTCCCGTCGAAGCGCCGGACGGCGAACTGATCGACGCGGTCGATACCTTTCACGCGCGACCGGTTGCCCTGCGGGTGCGGCTCGCGGCGCCCGACGGCGATCGAGACGAGATATCGGGCGAAGCCCGTGCGTTGATGTCCCTGCCTCCGCATCCGAACGTCTCGACCGTCCGGGACGCATTCTTTGCAGGAGACAAGTACGTGATCGTCATGGACCGGCCTGAGGGGCAAACGCTGGCTGCCTTGCTGGCCGCCCAGGGAGACCCTGGCCTTCCGGTCTCTGCCGCGTTCGGCTACCTGGAGGAGCTAGCAGCGGCGCTGGATCACCTCCACGGCCAGCAGCCTCCGCTCGTCCACGGTGACGTGCGGCCCGAGAGCATCCTGGTCACCGCCAGAAACGCAGTGCTGCTGACGCTGGCGGGAACGGGTTACCGCGCCCCGACGGCCAGCGACATCGCCGGGTTCGGCGCCACCGCAGTACAGTTGCTGACCGGATCCCGGCCTGGCTCGGCCTTGGCCGCCGCTGCAGACGACCCGATATGGGACTGCGTCGATCCTGGCGCCGCTAAGCATCTGAGCCGGATTCTCCGCCGGGCACTTGACCAGGACCCGGCGCGTCGTCCCATTTCGGCGGGCGTCATCGTGGAGCGCTTGCGCGCCTGGCGTGCCGCCGATCTGCCGACGGGCGCGGTGACATTTCTGCTAACTGATATCGAAGGGTCCACCAACCTCTGGGAGGCGCATCCGCGAGCGATGGCCTCGGTGATAGCCCGGCACCACGAGATCGTGGCGGACTGCATTGAGGGCTGCAATGGTCGCCAGCCGAGGTCGCAGGGTGAAGGAGACAGCACGCTGTCGGTGTTCTCTCGGGCCACGGACGCCATCAATGCCGTGCTGGCTGTGCAGAGCGGGCTGTCAGCAGAGCCGTGGGTCGAGGGCATCGAACTCAAGGTCCGGGCTGGCCTGCATACCGGTGAGGCAGAAGTACGAGCAGGAGACTACTTTGGCGCCGCAGTGAGCCGGACCGCAAGAGTCCGTGCTCTTGCTCGCGGAGGCGAGGTCCTGCTCACGCAGATTACCGCTCAGCTGGCTGTCGATCAGCTGCCTGCTGACGTGGAACTTCGGCACGCAGGCCGCCGCGCCCTGAGAGGCCTGTCGCGCGAGGAGGAGATATTCCAGCTCCAGGCGGACGGTCTCCTTGTCGCGCCGCTGCCTGACCCCGAGATTGAGGCGACTGGCCAGCTCCCGCTGCCCGTGTCTCTGGCTAGCCGCTCGCCGATGATCGGCCGCGCGGATGAGCTGGGGCAGCTCCAATCGGCATGGGCCGCCGCCCAGCAGGGCGAGGGCAGCGTGGTGCTGGTCGCGGGAGAGCCGGGCATCGGAAAGACGCGCCTTGCCGCTGAGCTAGCCGAGCATGCTCACGCGACGGGCGGAACTGTCCTGTACGGGCGCTCCTACGACGAGAACCTGATCTCGTATCAGCCGTTCCGGGAAGCGATCAGGCAGTACTCAGACGCGACGCCGACCGGCCAGCTCCGTGACGATCTTGCACACGACGGCGCGATGCTGACCCGGCTGGTGCCCGAGCTCCTCGCTCGGGTACCGGATCTCCCGCCGCCGGTGAAGGCTGAGCCTGACACAGAGCGGTATCTCCTGTTCGAGGCGGTCGTGAGCACCCTCATTACGCTGTCAGCGCGTGCCCCGATGCTGCTGGTCCTCGATGACCTGCACTGGGCGGATCATTCGACGGCGCTGCTGATGGCGCGCGTCGCGCGGGCATGTCCGGGCGCGCGGGTGATGATGCTGGGAACTTACCGCTCTGAAGAGGTGGGTAACGACCATCCGCTCGCGGCCGTCGTTGCCTCCCTCCGCCGGGAGCGCGACTTCCGCCTGCTGCCACTCCAGGGCCTGTCACGCAGTGACGTCAGCGCGCTTGTCCAGGCTCGCACCGCCGGGAGCGCATCCGATGATCTTGTTGACACTATTGCCGCCGACACCAACGGTAATCCGTACTTCATCAGCGAGCTGGTTCGGCATCTCGCCGAGACAGGTGCGCTGACTGACATGCGCGGCGAGCACGCTGCTGAGCGCATCGCCCGAACCGGACTTCCCGATAGCGTGCGCGAAGTAATCGAGCGTCGTCTCCGGAGGCTCTCTGAGCAGACCCTTCGCCTGATGACGCTCGCGGCCGTGGTCGGCAGAGACTTCAGCCTCGACGTGCTCCAGGCAGTGAGCGGTTCGGAAGACGATGTGCTCGACCACGTCGAGGAGGCCATGCGTTCGGGCGCCGTCGTCGAAGCTGCCGCGACGGGCCGGTACATCTTTGCACATGCCCTGGTTCACAGCGTGCTCTACGGATCGCTCACTGCCGCCCGCCGGGCCCGGCTGCACCTTCGGATCGCAGAGGCGCTGGAAAGCCAGCACGGATCCGACCCTGAGGCCGTCGCAGAGGTCGCATACCACTTCCTCGAGGCTGCGGCGCTGGACACCGACGGCCGCGCCGTCGACTGGAGCCGCCGCGCAGGCGAGCGTGCACTTGAGCAACTCGCACACGAGGACGCGGCGCGCTGGTTTGACCGCGCGCTTGGCGCGCTCCGATCCGGACACGACCGCGTCCTGCGGTGCGATCTGCTCCTGGATCTCGCCGAGGCACATCGGCGGGAGGGGAACGGGCCCGCGCTGCTCGCTGCACTGCATGCGGCCGCGGCCGAAGCCCGGTCAATGCACGATCCCGAACGGCTAGCCCGCGCCGCGATCGGCAGCTTCAGCCAGGGCCCCACCGTCGAACCAAACGACGCGACCGTCGGCCTGCTGAACGAGGCCCTCGAGGCACTCCCCCGCCACGACAGTCTGCTCCGAGCCCGCGTGCTCGCCGCGCTCGCCGTGGAGCTGTACTTTCAGGCGGATCGCCAGCGGGTTATCGGACTGAGCGATGAGGCCATCGCCATCGCCCGGCGCCTCGGCGACGCGGGCATGCTGGCCAGGATCCTGTTCGAGCGCCAGATCGCTATCCACGATCTCGGCCACGTGGAGGAGCGCCTTGCCGTCGGTTCCGAAATCCTGGAGCTCGCCCAGAAAGTAGACGACGCCGAACTGAGGGCGATGGCTCACAACGTCAGGTTCCAGTGCCTGATCGAGCTCGGGGAGATCGCTCAGGCAGATCGGGAACTGGCCGCGCTTGATATCCTCACCGCGCAGTTGCGCCGGCCCTACTTCCGCTACGTTGCGCTGCTGCGGGCCTTCGCACGGTCGCAGCTGGCGGGCGATCTCGACCAAGCCGAGCAACTGGCGGGCGATGCGTTCGAGCTCGGAAGCACCGGAGTGGAGTCGGATGCACTCACCAACTTCGGGATACAGCTCTATGCCGTGCGCTACTACCAGGGTCGGCTGGGCGAGCTCGTGGAGGCTTGCGCCGACTACGCCGCACGGTACCCGGACATCGTGAGCTGGCGCCTCGCCCTGGCGCTTGCCCACGTGCATAACGGGGCACTCCCCGATGCCCGATCCGAGTTCGACGTCGCAGCCCAGGTGGGCTTCGACCAGATTCCCATCGACAACGTGTGGGGAACCACGATCCCGCTGGCCGCTGAAGTCTGTGCGGCAATCGGAGACGGTGAGCGGGCAGCGCAACTTTACGATCTGCTAAGCCAGTACCAGGACTGCTTCCTGGTGGTCACCACGAGCATCGCCTGCCACGGTGCCGTCGGCCGCTTCCTCGGGCTGGCTGCAAGAACGATGGGCCAACTCGATATCGCCGCGCAGCATTTCCAGGCTGCGCTCGCAGCCAATAAGCGAATAGGCGCCGCAGTCATCGCCGCGCGCACCGCGACGGATTACGCCGCGACGTTGTTGCTCCGGGACCGCGGGGACGACCGGAAGATAGCGCGATCACTTATCGCCGATGCGAGGACCACGACCAGCCGCCTGGCGCTAGCGAGCCTGGAGCGGGAGCTCGACGAGCTGGAGCACGCCGTCGGCCTTTAAATCCCACGCCGCGGCGCGGAGCCCTCTCTGGCCTAGCCGGCACTGGGTTCGATCCTGTGGCGTGCTTCACGCAACGCCTGTGGGTGCCGAGAATCTCGTCCACGGCTCTGACCAGCAGAGTTGCTCGCTCTGCCACCCGGCCGTGATGATCGCTGGTCATGTGCTTGCGGTTCGTCTTTCTCCTGACCATGCGGGCGGTCTCCTGGCTGCGGATGTCAGGGCGTGATGAGGCGGCCTGGAAGACCGCCGAGATCTTGATCCTGCGCCACCAGCTCGCCGTCCCTGCAGCGGCGGCAGCCACGCCGCCCGAAGCTGACTTGGGCGGATCGGGCCCTGCTGGTGACCCTGCTCGGCGTGATACCGAAAGCACGCCGTCAGGGGCTGCGGTTGCTGGTCACTCCGGACACGATCCTGCGCTGGCACCGCGACATCGTCCGCCACCGATGGGCCGCCCGGTCCATGCGCGGCAAGACCGGCCTGCCGGCGACCCGCCGGAGGATCAGGGCCCTGATCCTCCGGCTGGCCCGCGAGAACCCCAGCTGGGGGTACCGCAGGATCCACGGGGAGCTGGCTGGCCTGGGAGTGAAGGTAGCGCCGTCGACGGCCTGGGAGATTCTGAGGAACGCCGGAACCGGCCACGCGCCGGAGCGGACTGCGCCTACCTGGTTCCAGTTCCTGCGTTCTCAGGCCGACGCGATCCTGGCGTGCGACTTCTTCACAGCCGACCTGCTCGACGGCACCCGGGCCTACGCCCACGCCGCAGTCACCCGCGGCGTGCGCGGCTACTCGTCAAGAACATCCGACACCGGCTGCCGGGGAGTCGCGGGCACCGGCAGGCCGTAGCCAAGACGCAAGATCATCTGCGGCTCCTCCCGCCCGGACCGCGGGTCCCGGACCAGCCACGCGTCGGCCGTCTCGAGCGGCTGGGTAAGCGGGCAGGCGGCAATCCCTCGCGCCGTGGCGGTCAGCAGCACCCGCTGCAGCGCCTGGCCGGCCAGCAGCCAGTGCGCCTTCCCGCCGAAACGCGTGGCCAAGACGGCGAGCTGCGGGTTCTCCTCGAACCAGGCGTAGCCGGGCCTGCCGGCAGGCCCGGCGTGAACTCGCGTACCTGGGCCGAAGGGCCGGGGGAGCGGGGCCCGAGCGAGCTGTCGGGTATGCCGTCCCGGTCGCGGGGGCCGCCCGCCCACCGGGCCAGCTCGGCGCGGTAGGAAGGATCGGCGAGCAAGCCGCGCTCGGCATCCCGGGCGAGATACAGGACCCGGGCGGTCTCGTCCCGGTCCAGGATGTGCAGGATGCCGCCCTCGAGACGGGCCGCATCGGCGAGCTCGGCCTGCACGCCGGGTGGCACGGGGCGTCCGCTGAACGGTCCCCGGTTGGTGTGCCGCATGACGATCGCGGCATGCAGCTCGCGCTCGGTCTGCCCCGCCCGGTGCGGCCCGGCCAGGCGGACCGTCGCCAGCAGCAGCGGCTGGTCCGGATCGGGCAGCAGCTGGACCACTGGCTCGCGGCCCGCCACCGCGGCGGCCAGGCGCAGGTTGAGCAGGGCGGCGCCGCAGGCGAGGCACACGGCCCGGCCAGCCGGATCGATGACCGGCAGCATTCGCTCCGGGTCGGCACGCAGCTCGATCGTGTCCTTACTGACCTTGAACCGCCACGGCTGCGTGTTGTGCACCGAAGGCGCGGCGGTCGCCGCCGCCAGCAACTCGTCGACCAGCCGCGGGGGCAGTTCACTGGCCACGGCCGGCCGCGAGGAATCATGCGCGCTCGCTTCCGCCATGACTCCAGCATCCTGGGCGCCCTGGCGCGCCGGTAGGGGCCTAGGTCCTCCTGCTCTGCGACCGAGTTCCCGGTTTACTCATAGACTCTCGGGAGGCTCATCGCAGCCCGATTGGATCGCGTTCATGCTGCAGTCATCCGGGACGCCCGTCACCGGCGCGGCGGCCCCGGTGCCGTGGGCCGCCTGGGTCTGCTGGAGATGCAGTCATGCCTGATGGCGGCTTCCCGGTCGAATGGACGGGCCGGCAGGGGTCGTGACGCTCCCGGAGCACATCGACGTGTCCAACGTCGCCCAGCTCCGCGAGCAGTTGCTATCGGTGATCAACCGCGGGGCGGCCGTACTGATCGTGGACATGACCGCTACGGCATCGTGCGACCACGCCACGGTGGACGCCCTCGCGCGGGCCTATCAGCGGGCGGCGGTGAGCGGCACGCAGCTGCGGCTCGTGGTCACCGCGCCGGTCGTCAGGCGCGTGCTCAGCATCGAGGGACTCGACCGCCTGGTCTCCACCTACCCTTCCCTGGACGCGGCGATGGCGGCTAGGCCGCCGGGCACGAACGGCCCGGTCCTCCTGGCCAAGGCGCGAGCCGCGGGGCGGCCGCCGGCCGGACCGGGCAGTGAGCCTGCGGGTGCGGCCATCACCCCGGCCGTGCTGTGGCAGCTGATTGACGCGCTGGCTGACGGGCTGGCGCTGACCGCCGATGGCGGAGAGATCGTTCTGGTCAACCGGCGGTGCGCAGAGATGTTCGGCTATCAGCGCGAAGAGCTGGCAGGCCACCCGGTTGAGTCTCTCGTCCCGTCCAGCCTGCAAGCCGCCCACCGCGTGCACCGGATCGGCTACGAGCAAGCTCCCCGGGCGCGGCCGATGGGCGAGCGGGCCCGGCTGGTCGGGGTGCGCAAGGACGGAGCCACCGTCCCGGTGGAGATCAGCCTGACCCCCGTCCCGACCGCCACCGGCCATTTCGTTCTCGCCGTCATCCGTGACGCCACCGAGACCCGGCGGCGCGAGGACCTGGCGGACCTCGCTCGCGGCGCCGTTGCCGAGCAGGCTCACCGCGACCAAGAACTGCTTGACCGGGTGGTCCAGAGCCTGTTCCAGGTCGGGCTCAGCCTGCAGGCCGCGGTCGACCTGCCCGCCGAGGTGGCCCGTGAGCGCATCACAACGGCGTTGGGTCAGCTGGACGACACGATCCACAAGATCCGCCAGTACACGTTCCGCTCTGGCTAAGGCATCTAGCGCGCACGTGGCACGGGGAAAGGGCCCGCGCCCGTTACGGCGGGACCGGGGTGGCCGGTGATGCTGGCGGCCACGCGGCCGAGGAAACTGCGGATTGCCGCGGGAGCGATCCTGTGCAAGATCGCGCGTTCCGGTACCGCATCCCCGGCGCCGGCCGGCCGGTACACACCGGTCAGCGCGAGCACGGTGGTCCGCTCCGCAGCCGGGGTCAGCGTGATGTCAGCGTCCAGGACCGGAAAAAGCCCACCATCCGAGCCGATGACCTCCCACCGGACGGCCAGCCCGGCAGAGTCGTCTCTCTCGGCCAGCTCGCGAACTTGCACCCGGGCCAGTCCGGGCCCGGCGGGCTCTCCGGCCCCCGGCCGGCCGACAACCCCGAAGCTGTAGGCGCGTTCCGATGCGTCCCGCAGCAAGCCGCCTCGCGTCAGGTTCGCCAGCCTGGCCCGCGCGACAGCGAAGCTGACATCCAGCAGCACCTCGTCGCCGACGAACATGCGTCCAGTAGACCAGCATGGTGTCCAGGCGGACAGGGACTGTGGTCCCCGCGGGCACCGCCAGAAGTCATCCGGGCAGGTCAGCTAGAGGGCTGTGTGGTACCGGACGGCGCCGCCGGCCGGGCCGGACGCCAGCCAGGTCGGCTCCGCCGATACGAGCCAGCTACGGTAAGCCCCGCAGCGCCGACGTGGCCGCCAGAGGAGATAATCCTGGCGGCCACGTTTCGCGCCATCGTTGCCGAGGCGAGCACGGTTTTCCTCCCGGCCTGTCGCCCGCGCTAACGGCCGGTCGGCCGGATGACTGTGACCGGGCAGTGCGCGTGATGCACGCAGTAGGTGGTTGGCCGGCGCAAAGCCGTAGAACGCCGGATAACCCCCAGCCGGTGATGGCTTCCAGCGTGGCCCCGGTGAAGCGGGCCTGCCGTGCCGCCCAGCGGAGGGCCGGGCCAGCAGCGCCGCGGTCAGGTCCTTGTCCACGACCGCCTGCAGTCCGCGCGTCCTGCCCGAGCAGCAGGTTGCCGAGGGCGGGGCGCGCGCCGCCCTGCTGGCCGCGGCGCGCGAGGCGCAGATTCTGGTCGTGGGCCCGCGGGGCCAGGGTGGCATCCAGGAAATGTTGCTCGGCTCGGTCAGCCAGGCCGTGCTGCATCATGCACCCTGCCCTGTCGCCGTCGTGCACCCGCGCTGACGCCCTCCGTCGCAGCGGCGGACGGCTGACCCTTACGGCTTTCGGCCTTGGTGCTCGGGTCTGGCTGGGTCTTGGTCTCCGAAGATGCGGGCGTAGGCGGCGGCTTGGGTGCGGCGTTCCATGCCGAGCTTGGTGAACAGGGCGGTGACGTAGTTTTTGACGGTTTTCTCGGCCAAGTACATCCGCTCGCCGATCTGCCGGTTGGTCAGCCCCTCCCCGATCAGTTCCAGGATCCGCCATTCCTGCCCGGTCAGCCCGGCCAGCGGGTCGGCACACTCAGCCTGATCCCGCATCCGGCGCATCACCCGGCTGGCCGCCTCCGGATCCAGCAGCGACCGCCCGGCCGCGACCGTGCGGACCGCGCCGACCAGGTCGGAGCCGCGGATCTGCTTGAGCACATACCCCGCCGCCCCGGCCATGATCGCGTCGAACAGCGCGTCGTCGCTGCCGAAGGAGGTCAGCATCAAGCAGGCCATCTGCGGCATCGCCGAGCGGATCTCCCGGCACACGCTCACCCCGTCGCCGTCGGGCAGCCGCACGTCCAGCACCGCCACATCCGGACGCAGCGCCGGGATCCGGGCCAGCGCCGACGCCGCGGTCCCGGCCTCGCCCACCACGGTGATGTCCGGCTCGGCTCAACCTCTACCAGCACGTCAACTCCCCCGAAGGGCGGCTCTACCTTTCCCGGCAGCTGTACGAGGAAGCCGTGCACGTGCAGTTTTACTTGACCCTCCTGGATGCCTATGTGCCTGACGAGACCGAGCGGGCGCAGGCGTTCGCGGCAGTCGAGAACTTCCCCTCGATCGCCCGCAAGGCCCAGTTCTGCTTCAGATGGATCGGCTCGATCTTCGAACTGCAGGAACTGCGCACCACCGACGACCGGCGATCGTTCTTGCTCAACCTAATCTGCTTCGCCGCCTGCATCGAAGGCCTGTTCTTCTACGGCGCCTTTGCCTACGTCTACTTCCTTCGATCTCGCGGCCTGCTCAACGGCCTGGCCTCGGGCACCAACTGGGTGTTCCGCGACGAGTCCATGCACATAGCGTTCGCGTTCGATGTCGTTGACATCGTCCGTCGCCAGGAACCGGAACTGTTCGACGAACAGATGACCGTGCAGGTCCGCGAGATGCTGGCCGAAGCCGTGGAATGCGAGGTCCAGTTCGCCGACGACCTCCTCGGCCAGGGCGTGGTACTCGACCGCGTGGGCCGCATCGCCGCCGTGCGGATCGTGGCCCGGGGACCGCGGCCGCCCTCGGCGGGCGTGACGTCAAAGTTTCCGTGATCAGCTTCACCCTGCCGTCGGACGTGTCCGCCGCCGCCCGGCCTGGCCCTCTCGCTGATCGCTGAGGCTGGCCCGCCGGGCGCTCGACAAGCGCAGGCTGGCCGCCTGGGACGCGGGCTGGCTGGCAGCCGGGCTGCGCTGGACTCCCCGCCGTAAGGCCCGCGTAGTGATGACGAAAGTCCCGGGCCAGTACGGACGTTCGGCCATGACGGCCGGAGCGGTCATGGCTGAAGAATCAGAAGCGTCGGATAAAGCGGGACCGTGACCCCGGGCCGGCATCTAGAAGGAAGGCATTCAGATGCGCCACATTTCAGCGTTCCGCTGGGCAAGCCTCGCACTGGCAGGGATCCTGCTGGCCGTTTCGGGGCTGCTGCTCTGGGGTTCGACCTACGTGCACAACACCGTACGCAGCCAGCTCGCCGAGCAGCAGATCTTCTTCCCGCCGGCGGCCGCGTTCGCTCACCCCGTGGCCGGCACCGAGATCACGCCGAGCATGGTCCCGTCGGTCTCCCAGTACGCCGGGCAGCAGATGCTGACCGGCCAGCAGGCCGAGGCTTACGCCAACAACTTCATCGCCGTGCACCTCACCGAGATCGGCGGCGGCAAGACTTACTCGCAGCTGTCGGCCGCGGCGATCGCGGCTCCCAATAACGTGAAGCTGGCCGGCCAGGTGGCGACCGTGTTCAAGGGCACGACGCTGCGTAGCATGCTGCTGAACGCTTACGGCTGGTGGAAGGTCTCTCAGCTCCTGTACATCTCCTCGGTCGTCGGCTTCGCCCTCGGCGCGCTGGCCCTGATGGGCTCGCTGTTCGGCTTCGTCGCCGGACGCGAGACCCGGCCGCGCACCACGGACGCCCCGGCCGTCGAGAACATCCCGGCCGAGGTCGCCTGACCCTAACCGCATCACACGCGACACCCTCCGGCCCGCGCCGCACGGCGCGGGCCGGAACCATGTCCCGGCCCCGGTCTCGTGACCCTGGCCGCGTAGGCTGCCATGGCCGCGGCGCGGCGGGCTGCCCTGACCGCTATGCCGACGGGCGGTGCGGGCCAGGGGTATGCACGCTGACCGGCCCCGGGGCGTGACCCCGCGCCGCTGCCCGGCCTGCTGCACGACACGGCTCGCGGCGGGCCGGGCCGGACGCGCCGGCTGGTGTACGCGGACTTGCCGCCGCCGCGTAAGGCGGGCTGTCCGCCCTCCCTGCATCACCAGCCAGTTCCAGCCGCGCAAGGCCGAAGACCGGCCGCTGGTCGTCCCGAACGGCCCCAGGAACTTCGCCTTCCTCGGGCAGTACCCAGAGATCCCCCCGAAGATGTGGTGTTCACGGTGGAGTACTCGGTCCGCGGTGCGATGCACGCCGTCGACCAGCTTTCGGCATCGCCAGCGATATCCCGGGCATATACCACGCCCTGGCCGGCTCCGAAGCCGCGGCCGGCGCGCTCGGGACGGCGTCCGGAAAGCCCGCCCCGACGCCCAGGGCAGCCGGAAGGCGGGGCCGCGGCTCGCCTCGCGAAGCTCCTCCCGGGCGGCGGGATGGGCGACCGGCCTGATGATCTGCTCCGCCTGCGCCCGCGGGCCGTGGCCCCGGACGGCGGCGGTGCCCCGCTCGCTGACGATGGAGCTGGGCTGGAACGAGGTGACCGGCCGGCCAGCCGGGCACGAGCAGGGCAGGGACCAACGGCAGGCGGCACTGGGAATACCAGAGCCTGGCACGGCCGCGCGTGCCCGGCCCGCGAACGGCGTTTCGAGCACCACCGTCCGGTCCGGCAGGCCGCCGAGGACTGCCGCGCGCCCCGGCTCCGCAACCACGCGCACCCGGGCATTCCGCCAGCAAGCGGGAACGCCGTCCGCCGGGACACAGGGCCCCGCCCCGCGGGACCTAAGACACTACCCTCCCGGTCATCCCCTGATGCAGGCTGGTAAGCGAAGTCAGCGAACAGTGGCCGCTCACTGCGGTGCTCAGCCGCTGACCAGGCCGCCCGGACCGCCGAACGGGCCGGGCAGCCTGCCGGGCCCCCGCGGGGTCAGGCGCATCTCCCGCGGGGGCTATCACCGCGCGCCGCTGCTCCCGCCGCTCATCTCGACGATCGGCGGGCACCATGGCGCGTCTCGGCTGCCCACTAGGCCAGTATTCGAAGCCGCCGTCCTGGATACCCTCGACCCGCCGCTCAACCTGTAAGGGCGCCCGCCCAGCCCGGTACGTACCCGGCTCACCGAACTGCGGCGCCAGCGCGGGGCCGGCACCGGTGCCGACAGCCACACCGCCGCTCATCGCCGCCAGCAGGCTGGGGTATCTGACGAGGCCTGATCTGCGCAGGCGTGCAGCAGGGCCAGCGCCTGTGGGGTGCCAGAACTCGGCGACCATCTTTGACCGGGGCTTTTACGCAGCCCGCTGGTATTGGTTGATGAGGCCGCCGGGTACGGGCCGGGTTTGATCCGCTCCCGCGAGAGGCCGGCAACGGGATGACCGGGCGGGGCGGGTGCAGCTGACGGCTGGGATGGGTTCGAGGGCATTCAGGTTCCTGATCCGCGACCGCGGATCGAACTTCGCCGCGTCGTTCGACGCCGTCTTCACCGCCGGGAGCACCCGGATCCTCGTCAGCCCGCCCCAGGCACCGAAGGCGAATGCTATCTGCGAACGGATGATGGGCACCCCGCGCCGCGAGGTCCCCCGGCCGACTGCTGATGATCAACGAGCATCACCTGCGCCAGGTACTGACCGAGTACCTGCGACATTACGACACCGCCCGCCTCACCGGGCCTCGGCCAGCTCTCACCTGCTCAAGCGGGCACCCCGCCACCGCCGATCGACCTTGCCGGGCACCGGATCCGCCGAAAACCAGTCCTCGGCGGCCTCACCAGCGAATACCGGACCGCTGCATGACGACCAGAGCCATCACCAGAACCCGCACGTCATCTGCCCAATCGCATATTCGAGCCTCTCAGGTTCCCCGATCGGCTGGGCGTCTGCACCTGGTGACTCTTGTTCGCTGCCGGCCCGGGCACAGCTGCATCCCCTGCCGTCACCGCGAGCAGTGACGGCAGGGGATGTCTTATCGGGCGGGCAGTGCGCTTGGCGGCGGCCCGCCTGGCCCGCGGCGTCAGGCGCCGTTCTTGGCCGCCTTGCCCGTTACCACGGCTTTGCCCGTTACGGCGGCCTTGCCAGTGCCGGCGCGGACCGGGATGTGCTTGGCGCGCGCTTCGGTCGCCTTGGGTACCAGGATCTGCAGAACGCCGTTGTGGGCGGTGGCTTCGATGGCGTCGGCCATCACGTGGCTGGGCAGGGTGATCGACCGGCGGAACGCGCCGTAGCGGCTCTCGGCCCGGTAGACCTTCTCTGCGGCGGGGTCGTGCGCGGGGTGCCGCTCGCCCTGGATCGTCAGCAGGCCGTCCTGGAAGGTGATCTCCACGTCCTCGGTGCCGACGCCGGGCAGTTCCACGGCCACCAGGTAGGCGTCCTTGCGCTCGGAAATGTCAACCGACGGAGCCCACGCCTGCGCGCCCGGGCTGGTGCCAGGCTGCTGGCCGAACTGGCCGAGCCACTGGCCTGGCATCCTGTTCATGCGCAGCAGCTCGTCCTGAGCATTACGCAGGTCATCGAACAGATCCCAGCTTGTCATGACTGTCATGTCGTTCTCCCTCATGCATCCCGCCGGGCCGGCGGCCAGGCGGACCCGGGAAAAAATGCAGTCCGGGTGAACGACATTCGCTTCCGAGTAACACTGTTTACTATAATGTGCACATAGTTCACAGTCAAACTCGGTGCGCGGAGGCGGACATGGCCAACCGGCCGCAGGCAGCCCCCGGCGACGACCCGCACCCGCTGTGGTTCAGCCCCCCCGACGGCCCGGAAAGCCGCCGTCGCGCGCTGACCCGCGAGCGGGTCGTCGCCGAGGCCCTCACCGTCATCAGCACCGACGGCGCAGCCGCCCTCAGCATGCGCGCCCTCGCCGCCCGCCTGGGCGTGGTCCCCGGCGCGATCTACCGCCACGTCCGCAGCAAAGAACAGCTCCTCGACCTCGCCGTGGACGGGGTGCTGGCCGAGGTCGACACCCGGGCCGACCCCGCCCTCAGCTGGACCGAGCAGGTCAAGACGCTCGCGCAGCGGCTGCGCGCGGTCCTGGAGGACCATCCCGGCATCGCCGCCCTGCTCAAGACCCGCGACCCCCTCGGGCCGCACTCCCTCGACCTGGCCGAGGCGTTCCTCGCCCCGCTGCAGCAAGCCGGCCTGCCCGCCCGGCAGACCGCCCTGGCCTTCTCGCTGATCTACGACTACACCCTCGGCTTCGCGCTCGGCGACCGCACCACCGTCAACGAGCAGCGCGTCCAGGACACCGCGACCAGGCGCCAGCTGCACGCCTTCTTCCGGTCCCTCCCCCCTGACCGCTTCCCCGCGCTCGCCGCCCTCGGCGAGCACGTCTGGGCCGACAACCGCGACCAGCGATTCACCGCCAGCCTCGACACGCTCCTCGCCGGGATCGACGCCGCCCGGTCCCGGCAGCACCGCCAGCCAGCACACTGACAGGACTGCGCGGGGAATGTCAGGGTCGCTGTCGGCGCCCAACAGACGTGCCGTGTGAGCCATCCATATCGGATAGGGATCGTCAAGCTGCAGAACTCCACCGATCACAGAGCGTGCCGGGGAAGCAGGTGACCCGGTCTCAGAGCACATGTCGGCGCCGGGTCTTTTGACCTCCCGCCGTCATCGGTACCGGGCCGCGAGGTACCTGAAAGGTCCACCGGAGGGACATCGCAGGTCGGTAAGAGGTCAGCGGACACTGGCGCAGCAACGGCTAACCGGGAGGCGATTCATCCATGGCCGGTCGTTGCATTCTGCAGGCCAA
Source organism: uncultured Actinomycetota bacterium (assembly GCA_963729365.1). Classification (GTDB taxonomy): domain Bacteria; phylum Actinomycetota; class Actinomycetes; order Streptosporangiales; family Streptosporangiaceae; genus JASHPR01. The sequence continues at coordinate 221,931 of CAVSNQ010000018.1, read as the reverse complement.
GCGTGCCACGTTGGCGCGGCCTGGTGTCCTTGGCGTGGCAGCCCGCATGAAGCGCCGTGACGTCAGCCGACACGGTTCCGCCCCCGTCCACGGCGATACCCCGGTACCAGCAGGGTTCTCGCGACCGCCGCAGATCCCCCGGATCCCGCGGACCATGCGGGCCAGACCGGCGGCCCGCCGGTGATCTTCTGGGGCTGGCCGTGACAGCCGGCCATCGAGATCCAGGAGCTTCCTCGCCATATCGATCCGGCCACGCGACCGGGCTCATGATCGCGGACGCTGTCCGCTATATGTCCGTGCACAGCTGGACACGGCGGGACTCTCATGGACTCAGCGGGACCTCGCCGGGCTAAAAGCAACAGCCCGCGAGTCCGGGAAAATCCAGCTCACGGGCTATTTCCGCAGGTAGTGGCAGGTGTTGGGTTCGAACCAACGTAGGCGTAGCCGACGGTTTTACAGAACGCCCATTCCTACCCATCGGAATGGCCGCTGACCTGCCATTTCTCCATTCGCCGCCGCGTGAAACCCGCATTCTGTCCGCCCCGCGTCCGTGAATTCCGAGTGGCCCAGGTCAGCGCGCCGAGACCCGGGAAAACAGTCCCGCTGAGTCCAGCGAAGTCCCGCTGCGTCCCATTCTGCGATCGAATCTCCATCCGTCCCCTGGCCTGGCTACCTGCTGAGCCGACTGCGTTGACACATGCTGCCGCAGCCCGCCTGAAACGGCCCACCTGAGAAATCCGGTTTGCGACCCAATTTTTCACATGCCATCCCAGAGATTCCCCCGGGGAAGCGACAATTCGGCTGGTCTGGCTGTGGGGTCACACGGTCCGGCCTCATGCGGATGTCGCACCGCAGGGCAGCAACGTCCCCCGCAGGGCACATCCCGCATCCGCGCATGCGAGCAGAAAACCCGGAACTCGTCCCGGACAGACTGGACGCTGATCTCGTACACGGCCAGTTCGCTGAGCAGGGCGCCGAGTTCGCAGGTGGCCATACAGCAGCAGCACCACCATTATCTCCGGGGCCGGACGCGCCCGCCTGCGCCCATCGGCCCGGTGCCGGCGGCGGAACTACCCGCCGCAGGACGTGCTCGCTATGCCTACTTCGGGAAGGTGATGCGGCAGGAGGTCCATGCAGCACGGCCAGCTGTTAGCGACCACGCTATCTGGCCATCCTGCGGCTGGTCTTTGTGAGGACGATTCGGCAAGGCTCCTTGAGCATCCCGATTACGGAATGTGACTGCGTGCGTAGCTACGGCGCCCCTGATCCGCCTAACCTATCCGTGATGGCAACGGCTTAGCTTAGCCATTTCCGTATGTGCACTGCACGACCGTACTTGTGGCAAGGCCGGGTGGAACCGTCTGTCCCTCCGACAAATTCTCTCCGTTTGCACCTTGAATAATCAAAGTCGTGCCCTGGCCGGAGAAGAGCGTGCTCCCTGACTTGGTCCAGGCCATCGCGGTGTCGAACTCGACAGTCCCGTAGTCGGGCAACGTGTAGTACGAGCCGTCTGGTTTGGTCGGCCGCTCGACGATCCATTCGGCTGAGCTGCCCCACACCTCGGTCAGCAACGGCGCCCAAATGGGTATCAGTACGGCCACACTTCCTGCATCGGTGTATGGATCACCCGCGAGCATGAACAGGTTTGCCGTGGTCTCGGACAGGACCCAGATCTGGGTCTCAAAGTACTGACCAGGGTAAGGAATGACGCAGTTTATGAGAACTGGAGGATTGACGCCGCCTGGCGGAATCCACTCCCACCAGGCGAAGGCCGCGCCGCCGCCGAGACAGGTAATGCCGGCCTGAAGCACCGGGGAGAGTTCGCCCGTTGGCGGGAAAGGCCCGGTGTCGTCTACCTGGCCGGGAGCGAAGCCCTGGCCCGGCAGGAAGTAATTGCCCCGGGCGTCGGCGTACCAGTAGCCGTCGATCCCAACCCAGATAGCACAACGATCGTCGCCTGCATCTACGCTCACAGCGTTCGGGACATTCCACGACGCGGCAACGGCTCTGTTGATCGGGTCGCCGAACAACGGACCCGCGACCACTCCTGACCAGTTCCCCGTGTACGCCGAGTTGCCTTCAATCCCGATCGACGGCCGACGACCGCTATGCAATTCCTCGGTCGACTCCTGGAGCTCGGGGGCGACGAAGCGCAACGGCCGCTCAAACGTCCGACGCCACAGCGCGTGTAGGCCGGGCGCCGTGGCCCGGTTTGGCCGGGGCGGAACACCGTGGCGAGCCAGCTCCTCATCTGTGGCATGCGCGAGCTGCATTCCGTTCGGCGGTGGCTCTAGGATCACTGCCTTCGCGCCGCTCGAGAACTCATAGACCCGTCCGTCCGGCTGCCTTCGCTCCATTTTGAGCTCCCTCCTCAGACGCCTGGCTCAGCCAGACCACCTCTTGCTGCAGGGCAGTGACGAACCTCTCCCGTGATGTCGCTCGCACTCCCTCAGCGCAAGACCAGCAGCCCTTGGGCCCTGGCTCGCTGGCCATCCACCCGTCACCGATCTGGCCGGCTAGCCAGGTCAGTCGCCAGTAACGCTGCTAGCGCCATGGGTCTCCGCGTTAGCTGAGGACGGCCAGGCCCTGCAGGTCCACGCATGTCCGGTCGTGGGCCGTGACGAAGATCATGAGCACGCTCTCGCAGGTCCGGCAGCGGACCACTGTGCCCGGCGCTTGCAGGTAGACCACGAGCTCGGCGACCGGCCGGGCATCGCCGCAGGTCCCGCAGACACTGGCGGCGCCGGTCATCTCGGTGCCGAAGACCTCGTACAGCAGCCCGCCGATAGCGTTCCCGTCGACTGCTTCCATCAGGTTCCTCCCGTTGCGCCGAACCGCTCGGTCTTCACCCGCTGCGGCGGGTAGCCGGACTGCACCAGAGCCTGGGACACCGTCTCGACGAAGCTGGTCGGGCCACAGGCGTAGGCCAGCGGCATCTCGCCTGTCGGCCACGCCACCTCGGCCAGCAGGGCCGCGTCGACGCGGCGCGCGTAGCCTGCCCAGCCTGGCGGCTGGTGCCGGGTCAGCGCGTGGATGATTTCGACGCCGCGGGCGGGCTGGTCGAGCTCAGCCCGGTAGATCACGTCGTCCAGCGTCCGGGAGGAGTACAGCAGCCGGGCCGGGACGGTGCTGCCGGTACGCTCGCGGTGCCGCAGGATGGACCGCAGCGGCACCACCCCCGAGCCGCCGGCCAGCAGCAGGAGCGGGCCGCCGTCCTCGGGCACCCAGGTGAAGTAGCCGCCGATCGGCCCGCGCAGCTCCAGGTCGTCCCCGGCCCGGAGCTCGTCGGTGAGGTACGGCGAGACCTCCCCGTCATCCAGCCGCTCCACGGTGATCGCGACGGGCTCGCCCGGCGCCGAGGCGATCGAGTAGGACCGCTCGGCCACGTACCCGTCCTCGCCGGTCAGCCGGATGTCCAGGTGCTGGCCGGCCTGGTGGCCCGGCCAGTCCGGCACGTCAAGGGTGATCGTCCGCACCGACGCGGTCTCGGTCGTTACCGCGCTGACCTTGGCGACCTGCCAGGTCAGTCGCCTGCGTAGCGCTGTTCCCGCCATGGGTCTCCGTACATGTTGTAGCCGTAGTTCTCCCAGAAGCCGGGGTCGTTGGTGTCGCGCAGCTCCAGGCCGCGGACCCACTTGGCGCTCTTCCAGAAGTACAGGTGTGGGACGAGCAGCCGGGCCGCCGTGCTCGGGCTCCAGCGGCTGGCCGTCATAGGCGTAGGCCACCCACGCCTTGCCGCCGGTCAGGTTGGCCACCGGCACGTTGGTCGTGTAACCCCCGTCGCAGTGGGCCATGGCGAACGGGCCGTCATGCCCGGCCAGGTCCAGCAGCGTGTCCACCGGCACGCCTGCCAGACCGTGTCCAGCTTGGACCACTTGGTGACGCAGTGGATGTCGACGGTTACGTCCTGGCTTGGCAGGGCGCGGAACTCGTCCCAGCTCCACGTCTTCTGCTGGCCGCCGCGGCCGACGGAAAAGCTCCAGCGGTCTAGCGCCGTGTGCGGAGTCGGGCCGGCCGACAAGACCGGGAAGTCCTTGGTCAGGTACTGGCCCGGGGGGACCCGGCCCGCGGTCTCGGCCGGGTCCTGATGCCTGCGGTGGAAGCCACGCGAAACAGGGCTCATGCCCGTCATCCTCTCATCCGGCCCGACCGGCGCCCTGGCTCCGCCGGTCTCAGTGCGGGCCACGGGCACCACGGAGAGCTAGTCTTTGGACCCGCGACGTTCAAACAGGGCTCTCAGGGGTGCAGAGAAGGGGCGACGGGCTTCGCGGCCCGATGGTGAGGGAGGGGACTTATCGTGCCGGGTGACACCGCACGGCATCGCCCAGTTGAGCATCCGCGGCCGACCGACGCTACGGTAAAGGAGCTCTATGCCACGGCGCTGCGGTGTGGCCGGCCTGGCTGCATGCAGGCGCTGTACCGGGTCAGCGAGACTGGCGTGCGGGTTCTCAACAGCCAGGTTGCGCACATCCATGCTCGCCGGGAGAACGGCCCGCGGTGGAATCCGGCGATGACGGGGGAGGGTGAAGCTCGCGCTGCTGGAACGCGCTGGCGATAACCCGCGAGAGCTGCTGTCGGCGCAGCTGGCTCACCTCACTCCCATTGCTTCAGCGCTTGATGATCACCTGCGTTCTGCTGAAGGTTTCGAGCACACGCTGGCGCTATGGCGCCATGAAACGATGTCAGCGACCATGCGGTTCCTGGCCGCTATGGCAGCGTAGGGATAACAGGCGGCCTGCTGGCAGCGTGCCACGAGCGGATCGGGGTCTGCTGACCTCAGCGGGGATTGCGGAAATCATCCGGCGTCATGTGGGCGGGCGGCCGCTGACCGGTGTAGAAGAGGCCGCCGTGCTTGATGAGCTGGCCGAGGTCGCCGATGGACGGATCGAGGTGGCGGGTCTGGCGATCGGCTTTCACGAGCAGGGCACCCGAATGCGCCAGTGTGCGCGCAGGTCGCCGAGCTGTGCATCAAGGCGGGTGCTGACACCGCGCTCGTCTCATGCTGGGATCGGGGAGGAACGGCGGCGCGCAGCCGCGGCGAGGTGGCCCCGGTTCACCGGATAGGTGCGATCAGGGGACTGTAATCTGCGGTATTCCTCGCCGTAGCTCGCCGAAGCAGGCGCGGTCAGCCGCCGATGGCGGACATCGGCCGGGCGGGCTGGAGGAAGCCCGGGTCGTTGATGCCGTGCCCGGGCAGTTTGGCGGCGACGGCCCGGCGCCAGATGGCGGCTAGCTGATCGTCGTCGGCTCCGGCCCGAAGTGGTGTGCGCAGATCGCTTTCGTCGGTGGCGAACAGGCAGTTGCGGATCTGGCCGTCGGCGGTGAGCCGGACCCGGTCGCATGCGCCGCAGAATGGCCTGGTGACCGAGCCGATCACGCCGACCCGGTCCGGGCCACCGTCGACCAGGAAGGTCTCGGCGGGCGCTGAACCCCGGCCTGCCGGATCGGCCGGAGCGAGCGAGAACTCTGCCGACAAGGCAGCCAGGATCTCGTCGGCGGTGACCATGTCGGCCCGCCGCCAGCCGTGCTGGGCGTCCAGCGGCATCTGCTCGATGAACCGGAGCTGGTATCGGTGGTCGAGGCAGAACCGGAGCAGCGACGCGGCCTCATGATCGTTGACGCCGCGCATGAGTACCGTGTTCACCTTGACCGGCGCCAGCCCGGCGGCGGCCGCGGCGGCCAGGCCGGCCAGGACGTCGGGCAGCCGGCGCCGCCGGGTGAGCGTCGCGAACGTCTCGGGTGACAGGGTGTCCAGGGATACGTTGAGCCGATCCAGCCCGGCCTGGTGCAGTGGCCCGGCCAGCCGGGCGAGGCCGATTCCGTTGGTGGTGAGCGAGATCTCAGGTCGCGGGCGCAGCGTCGCCGTGCGTGCCACGATGCCGGCCAGGCCGCGGCGCAGCAGCGGCTCGCCGCCGGTGAAGCGGACCTCGGTGATACCGAGCCGCTGCACCGCGATCGCGATCAGGCGGGCAAGCTCGTCGTCGGTCAGCAGCGCGGGGCCCGGCAGCCAGTCCAGGCCCTCGGCGGGCATGCAGTAGCTGCAGCGCAGGTTGCACCGGTCAGTCAGGGAAACCCGAAGGTCTGTCGCAACGCGCCCGAAGGAGTCTGCTAGCACGACGTCACTTCCCCCAGACCCGGCACGTCTGCCGTCCTGCTCACCCTACGCAGGCTGTGCTAAGCGAATGACAGGCCGCGAGCCGGGTGGGCAGCGAGCACGGCGTCCGCGATGATCTAGCCGCCGGCCATGGCCCCGACGATCAGGTAGGGCTCTGCGCCGGTGGCGACCGCCCCCGGCAGCGGGGCGTCCGGCTGCTCGTGGGAGAGGTCCTGCTCGCAGGCGAAGAACCTGATGAAGGCCCGGCGTTGCCCGCCGTCGTGGTCGCGGATGGTCCCGGCCAGCACCGGGTAGCGGGTCTCCAGCGCATCGAGCACCGAGCACTGGGTGACCTGGCCCGCGACGTCCAGCTCGACCTCGCCGTCGATGCGGGCCAGCGTCCGCAGGTGCGCGGGGAGCACGACCCGGATCATGGCAGGGTCTGCGCCTCGACCGACAGCACGGCCGGCAGGTCCCGCACGATCGGCGCCCAGTGATCGCCCGCATCGGGCGAGGCGTAGACCTGGCCGCCGGTCGTGCCGAAGTAGACGCCGCACTCCTCGAGGGAGTCGACGGCCATCGCATCGCGCAGCACGTTGACGTAGCAGTGCTGCTGCGGCAGGCCGCTGGTGAGCGCCTCCCACTCGTCGCCGCCGGTGCGGCTGCGGTACACCCGCAGCTTGCCTTCGGGCGGGAAGTGCTCGGCGTCGCTGGTGATCGGGACCACGTACACGGTGTCCGGCTCGTGCGCGTGCACATCGATCGGGAAGCCGAAGTCGGTCGGCAGGTTGCCGCTGACCTCGTGCCACGATTCGCCGGCGTCATCGCTGCGCATGACGTCCCAGTGCTTTTGCATGTACAGCACGGCCGGGCGCTGCGGATGCATCGCGATCCGGTGCACGCAATGCCCGACTTCCGCATCGGGGTCCGGGATGCCCTCAGACTGCAAGCCGTGGTTGACCGGCCGCCAGCTCTGGCCCGCGTCGTCGGACCGGAACGCCCCGGCGGCCGAGATGGCGGCGAACATCCGGCCCGGCCGGGCCGGGTCCAGGATGATGGTGTGCAGGCACATCCCGCCCGCGCCCGGCTGCCAGGACGGCCCGGAGCCGTGACCGCGCAGGCCGGGCAGTTCCTGCCAGCTCTGCCCGCCGTCGCCCGACCGGAACAACCCGGCGTCTTCCACCCCCGCGTAGACCGTATCCGGATCATCCAGCGACGGCTCCAGATGCCAGACCCGCTCGAACTCCCACGGATGCGGCGTGCCGTCATACCACTGGTGCGTCCCGGGGACACCGTCGTAGGCGAACTTGTTCCCGGCCGGCTCCCACGTCTGACCGCCGTCATCGGAGCGCTGGATCACCTGCCCGGACCAGCCGCTGCACTGCGAGGCGTACAGCCGGCCCGGATCCGCCGGTGATCCCTTGACGTGATAGATCTCCCAGCCCGCGAAGAAAGGCCCGCTGACGTCCCACCGCTCGCGCCGGCCATCAGAACTCAGCACGAACGCGCCCTTGCGCGTGCCGACCAGCACCCGTACACCGCTCATCTGCGCTCCTTCCAGCACGGCCGGACCCGGCAACCCCGCCCGCTCCTGCCCGGGTCAGGATCTCGCGTGACCTGGCCTGTGTCTATTCCCAGTGAGGTATCACAGCCCTCGGACACTCTGACCGCGGCCGGCCGCAAAACTCATCGCGAGCTGCCGGAGGTCGGTGAAAATCGGCTGCAGGGCGTTCTTGCCGGCAGCGGCTCCGGTGCGCCCAGGGAGGCACCGCATGAGTGACGGGCACGGGTCGGGAAGCGGCGTGCGGCTACGGCTTGCCCGGCAGGCCCGCGGGTTCTCACAGCAGCAGCTGGCTGGCATGGCGGGCGTGTCGCGGCAGGCTGTCTCCGCTGTCGAGTCCGGCTTGTCCGACCCGTCGCTGCGGGTCGCCCTGTCGCTGGGCCGCGCGCTGGGCATGACCGTCGAGGACATGTTCGGGCCGACCGTTCCCGCGCTTCAGGTCGTGGCCCGGACGGTCGCGCCGCTGGGCGGCAAGGACGCCAGGGTCACGCTCGCGCCCATGGCCGATGGGTTCGTCGCGCTGCCGCTGTCGGGCGCCACGGTGAGCCGCGCCGGGTTCCTGCCCGCTGGCGGGCTGGCCGCCGGAACCGGACAGACGGACCAGGGGGCGGGCCCGGGCGAGCTGATCCAGCCCGTAGGGCCGCCGCGGCCCACGCTCGTGATCGCGGGCTGCGACCCGGCGCTGCCGCTGCTGGAAAGCCCGCTCGGCCTGCTCGATCCGCCGGTCGCGTGCTCCTGGTGGCCGTGCCCAAGCCAGGAAGCACTCGGCCTGGCCGCCGAGGGTCTCGTGCACGCCGCCGGAACACACCTGCGCGGGCGCGGCAGCGAGTACAACATCGGCCCTGCCGCGGACCTGCTGCCCCACGGCGGCGAGGTGATCGGCTTCTGCTCCTGGCGCGAGGGGCTGGTACTGCGGCCGGAGCTGGCCGGCGCGGTCAGCAGCATCGGCGACCTGGCCCGCCGCGGACTGCGGCTGGTCAACCGGGAGCCAGGCGCCGAGGCCCGCAGCGTGCTCGACCGCGAACTAGCTGACCTGGGAATCGACGCCGGCCAGCTGCCCGGTTACGGCACCCAGGCGACCGGGCACCTGCAGGTCGCCGCAGCCGTCGCCGCGGGACTGGCCGACGCGGGTGTCGCCAGCGAGCCCGCAGCCCTTGCCTACAGCCTCGCCTTCGTCCCGCTGGCCACCGAACGTTTTGACCTGGTCATCCCGGCCGGCCAGCCGGCACCCGCGAAGTGCAGGGCCTGCTGAAGGTCCTCGCCTCGCCGTGGCTGCTCGATCAGCTGGCAAGCCTGCCCGGATACGACCCGGCCCGGTGCGGCGAGCGCATCGCAACGCTGCCACCAGCCCTCGCCGGCTGAAGCCTCAGGCAAGGCCGGCCCACAGGTAGCGGGCGCCGATCGCGATCACCAGGACGCCCATCACGCGCCGGATCAGGACGTCAGGAAGCCGCCGCTGTATCCGGGCGCCGGTATACGCGCCCGCCAGGCCGCCGATGCCCAGCGCTACGCCTGTGGGCCAGTCCGGGGAAACAGACCCGTGGTGATGAATCGACAAGATCATGAAGGTAACCACGCCGGCCACCGACGTCACGAAGGTCGAGGCCAGCGCGGCAGGAGCGACCTCCCGGGGCGGCCGGCCGGTGCCGATCAGGATGGGGGCCAGGATCGAGCCGCCGCCGATGCCGTAGATCCCGCCGACGCAGCCCACCACCGCCGCCAGCAGGACCAGGACGGGCAGCGGGATCAGCCGGACCGCGCGCACTTCCCCGTCCGGCCGTGTCGGCCTGGTCAGCGCCAGCCATGCCCCGAGCGGGATCAAGACCGCCGCGACGACGAAACCGAACAGGTGCTGGCCGGGCAGCAGCTCGACACGGATGACCGATCCGGCGACGACGCCAGGCAGCGTTCCGGCGATGAGGACCAGGGCGAGCCTGCCGCCCGTCTGTCCCTGCCGCCAGTACCGGTACAGCGCGCCGGGAGTCGCGACCACGTTGTACAGCAGGTTGGTCGGGGTGACAGCCGGGCTCGGGGTGCCCAGCACGCTGACCTGGAACGGCAGCAGCAGCACTGCCCCCGAGATCCCCGCGGGCGTCGCCAGCACCGCGATGACGAACGCTGCCACGAGGGCCACGACCTCCGTCCAGCCTGCGCCCAGCACCCGGTCACGCTAGCGATCTTCCCGGCCGGTGATGTGCCAGTGACCGGCTAATTGCGCCGGGCAACTCCCGGGGGCCAGGCCGCAGGCGCGCGATTGCCGTTTTCGACGTCATCGCCGGAGCCGTGCTGCCGCCGCTGGGAGCGTGGCTGGCGCCGACCAGGCCAGCACGGCCGGGACAGAACACGAGGCACGCCCGGCCAGTGCGCAGGCCGCGCTTCGGTGGCAGCGCATAACGCGGCCGGCGGCGCGCCGTCACCCGGCGCGGTCCGGGAGGCTGCGGTGATTACAGTGTTACGCTTCCGCCATGAGCGAGCCGCCGACCTTGTATGAGTGGGCGCAGGGCCGTCCGGCCATCGCCCGGCTGATCGACTGCTTCTACGACCGCGTGGAACACGACGACCTGCTCAGCCCGTTTTTCCCTGGCGGGGTCAGCGCGGAGCACCGGGAGCACGTGACGACCTGGTGGTGTGAGGTGCTCGGCGGCCCCACCGGCTACACCGAGCGGCTGGGCGGGTACCCGGCCATGCTGGCGCATCACCGTGACCTCGGTATCACGGCCGGGCAGCGGTTGCGGTTCGCGACGCTGATGAGCCTGGCGGCCGACGACGTCGGCCTGCCCGATGACCCGGAGTTCCGCGCGGCGCTGATCGGCTACCTGGAATGGGGCACCCGGCTGGCCATGCACAACTCCCAGCCCGGCGCGGACGTCGTGCAGCAGGCACCCGTCCCCCGCTGGGGGTGGGGCATGGCCCCGCCCTACCAGCCATAGCAGCAATCCCCAGCGCTCGCCCCGATTAGCACCATTCGATGTCCGTGGCGTAGCCGAGCTCGAGGTCCTGACCGCTCCCGCCAACGTAAACTAGCGCTTATCCCCCGAAGGGGACGGGCGTGCCGACGCTTGCCGGACCTGCGGCGCGATCCGCTCCCGATCGGGCGGAGTCCTCGCCCGGTTGGCGTGGAGGTGCACCGGCGGCCCGCCACGGTGACAGCCGGGAGCCTGCACCGCTGACCCGGCCAGCCGAGGATACGCCGGGCCTTCACGGCGTCACCGTCGTTCGTCCTCGCGCTGGCGCGCTGCGGGCGCTCCACGCTGACCCCGCTCCGGCTCCAGCGTTGATCGGCAGCCATCCGGGAAAGCACCAGAGGGGAACCCTGACTGACTAGGCAAGTAGGCAGGGGTATCGCCCGTGCTGTTAGCGCTGCTGTAGAGGGTTAGCGCTGTGTTTGGCGGCACACGATGTGAGACACGAATCAGGCGTTGGCGTGTGACAGAGAAGAAGAGACCTCACGGTAGGCATCAGCCTGAGCAATCAGGTCCTTGCCCTTCTGCTCGACCGTCTGGACGGCGTCAGCCCCGGCGACCCAACGAACCGGCGGCTTCTCCTGGCTGGCGAGCTTGACGAGGGCTGCAGCCAGCTTGGCTGGGTCGCCACCTTGCTTGCCATTCATGCTGTTCCAGCTGGTGACGGTTTGCTTCGTGCGCTCAGCGTAGTCGTCAATGGATGCCTCGGCGTACTTGGTCGACTCTGCGGTGAGTAGGTCGGTCCGGAAGAAGCCGGGCTCAACGACCATCGTGCGGATACCGAACGGAGCGACTTCCGGTGCCAGTGACTCGATCCAGCCCTCGATGCCGAACTTGGCAGCCGAGTATGCCGTACAGAACTCCTGTCCGATGATGCCGCCGGTGGACGATATAGCCACGACCAGCCCCGACCGCTGCTTGCGCATGACGGGCAGCACCGCACGGGCAACGTTCAGCGGCCCGAACAAATTTGTCTCGACCTGCGCGCGGAAGTCGTCGGGCGTGATCTCTTCGAAGAACCCGGCGTAGAAGTTGCCGGCGTTGTTGACGAGCACATCGATCTTGCCGAACCGGTCAACCGCAGCTTGGGTGGCGGCCTTTGCATCTTCGACGCTGGTGACATCAAGTTTGACGACAGCTAGGTCGTCGTGTTGGCCGACGGCCGCAGCGACTCGTTCCGGGTCGCGCCCTGTTGCTACTACTGCGTGGCCGGCTGCCAGTGCCGCCTTCGCAATGTCGGTCCCCATCCCCCGGCCCGTGCCGGTGATTAGCCAAACGTTTTTGTCAGTCCCTGTCATGTGCTTCTCCTGTTGCTTATTATTTGGCTCTGCTTGCCCGCGCGGCGCTGGTGCGTCATGGCGATGTGCGTCTGATTTGCAGTGAGCGCGGCCACCGTCAGCGGTGTGAAGGTCTCCCGATCGGTGCGAATGCCGTCGAGCAGCATGGTGAGGTAGCGGTGATACAGCTCGGGCGAGACCGCGCGGCTGCTCTCTATGACTGCCGTTAGCGCAACCTGCATGAAGACCAGATCGGTCTGGTTGAAGTCCGGCCGTATGACGCCCTGCTGCTTCGCGCGCTCAACGAGGGTGGTCATCAGCGGTGCGATGCGATCACGAGCTTCACTCACACGGGCGTCACCGAGCGCCGCGTTGTTCATGATCTGCGTGAGTCCACGGTCGCCGAACTGCATGCCCAGCGTGCGTTCGAGGAACGTCACGATCCCGTGCCAGGCGTCCGGGTCGTCGAGCGCTTCGTTCGCCACGGCCGCCACCTGCTGCAAACGCTGTTCGAAGAGGGCATCGATGACCTCCTCCTTGTTCGCAAACCGGCGGTAAGCCGTGCCGACCCCGACGCCAGCGTGATGGGCGATGTCGTTGAGCGTGATGTCCAGTCCGTGCTCCGCGAACAACTCGCCGGCAGCAGCGAGCAGACGCTCGCGGTTGATCGCGGCGTCCTTACGCAGTGAGCGAGCGACGGACTCGGGCATGGCTTCATCGTAACACGTAAGCGGATGCAGAGTATCCGGTTATCTGTTATGGTGTGGGTAGCGGACGGCGAGGATCATCCAGTCCAAGCACCCTGTTCGCCTGCGTCTCGACTGTGTGGGCACGTCCAGGCTGCAGCACCCGTCGCGCGGAGCCGCAATGCAACTGAGCGAAAGGAGCACGCATGAAAACAGTCAGGCCACAGACATCGAAGGGACCGGCCGACTGGTTTACGGGTGACGTCCACCCGACCATCGTTCTAACCGGGGAGACTCCGTCTCGCGTCCGGATGGGCTCTGTTCACTTCGCGCCTCGCGCCCGGACTGCGTGGCACTCGCACGCACTTGGCCAGTACCTCCACATCAAGGAGGGCACGGCGCTCGTGCAGGAACGTAACGGCGCGGTCCAGGTGCTCCGGCCCGGCGACACGATCTACACCGCACCTGGAGTCGAGCACTGGCATGGGGCCTCACCGGACAGCTTCATGGTTCATCTGGCCATCTGGGAAGCGCCAGATGGCGACGGACCAGAGACCGCCTGGGGCGACCACGTCACGGACGAAGAGTACGGACAGCAGCCCGCCTAGCCATGCTTACTCCCGCTTCGTCAGTGAGCTACAACTAAGCAACCCGACCCAGAGCGGGCGCCCGGACTGGACCCGAGCAGCACGGCCTGCTCCGCCTTGTGCGCGCTCGCCCGTCAACGCTCAGCTACCACCGGATCCGTGCTTGTCTTCGGCGGCGACTAGACCCGGCCGTAGGCGCGACTGACAATCGTCCCTAGAATCCGTCAAGCCTCACCTGAAGACGATCCGTCAACGATCACCTGGCTCAAGGCACGGCGATCCGCAAGCGATCCGCCATAGCGATCCGCTGGTGACGCTGACGCGGAGTTGCGCTACCGGGTCAGCTGCTGGATGAGCTTGGCGACCCGGTCTCTTATTTCGTCACGGATGGGGCGGATCTCTTCCACTGTCTTGCCGGCTGGGTCGTCGAGTTCCCAGTCTTCGTATCTTCTGCCGGGCAAGAGGGGACAGGCGTCGCCGCAGCCCATCGTGATGATGACGTCGGCGGCCAGGACGAATTCGTCAGTCCATGGCTTGGAGAACTCGCGGGAGATATTGATTCCTGCTTCGGCCATCGCGGTGATCACGGCGGGCTCGATGCCGGAGACAGGCTGTGTTCCGCCGGACCAGGCGATTGCGTTGTTCCCGGCCAGGTGAGTGAACCAGCCAAGCGCCATCTGCGAGCGCCCGGCGTTGTGCACACACAAGAACAGCACAGCTGGCATCTTCCCGGCGGCCTGGTTCTGGGCGTGGGCGAGAGCTTCAAGCCGCTGGCAGGCGAACCGCTCGGCGCCGAGAGCGAGCCATCTGGTGACGGTGGCCTTAGCGGCCAGTTCGGCGTAGCTGTCGAGCAGAAGCGATTCGATGGTCTCCTGGCCGAAGATGCCACGGAATTTGATGTGCAGGTCGCGGGCGGCGCCGTGCAGCGCCATTCTCTCTGCCTGTGTCATGACGTGTGTGGCCACCATGGCTGTTCTCCTTAGATGCTGGCCATCCGGGTTTGCCGGTCCCAGGCCTGGGTGCCTATCTGGATCGCTTCCCAGGGGCTGCCCAGCGGGGGGGTGTAGGACAGGTCGAGGTCGCTGACGGCGTCGACGGTCATGCCGTTGAAGATGGCCGTGGCGGCGATGTCGATCCGCTTGGCTATCTCGGCGTGGCGGTGCCCGAAGAGTTGCAGGCCGAGCAGCTGCCCGGTGATGCGGTCGCCGGTGACGCGCATCCGGATGCGGTGGCTGCCTGGGTAGTACGCCTTGTGGTCGTCAGCTTGGGACTCGACGGTGACGGGGCGGAACCCGGCGGCGGCAGCCTCGTGGTCACGCAGTCCGGTCCGCGCCGCGGCCTGGTCGAAGATCTTCACGACCTGGGTGCCGAGGCTGCCCGCGAACTGCTTGCTGCCGCCCAGTGCATTCTGGCCAGCGATCCGGCCCTGCTTGTGCGCGGTCGTGCCGAGCGGGAGATAGGTGTCGCCGAGCAGCCGGTGATAGGTGGTGACGCAGTCTCCGGCCGCTAGCACGTCTGGCAGGCTGGTGTGCATGGCGCGGTCCACGGCGATGGCTTTCCCGGCGCCGAGCTGCGCGCCAGCAGAGAATGCCAGCCCGGCATCGGGACGCACCCCGGTGACGACCAGGACCAGGTCGGCGAACCGGGTCACGTCCTGGCCATTGGCGCCATCGGCCTCGACACACAGACGGCCGCTGTGGTCGTGCCCGGCTTTGCTGATCTGCCGGACAGCGGTCCCGGTCAGGACCTCGACACCGTGCCCGGCCAGTTCGGCGTGGACCAGCGTGCCCAGTGCCGGATCAACCGTGGGCAGCACTTCGGGCAGTTGCTCCATCTGCGTGACCGGCAGCCCGCGGATGGTCAGGGCATCGGCCATTTCCAGGCCAACGTAGCCGCCGCCGACGATGACCGCGCTGGCCGGAGCGGCGTCCTCGAGCGTGTGCGTGAGCGAGAACGTGTCGCCCATCGAATGCAGCAGGTGCACCCCGTCGGTCGGGCCGAGCTCCGCTAGGCCGGTGATCGGGGGACGGACCGGCACCGCGCCGGTGCCGACGATGAGCTTGTCATAACTGAGCAGCTCCTCGGTTCCGTCAGCACCGGTGACCAGCAGCTTGCGGCCCGGTACGTCGATCCGCCGGGCCACGGTGTCCAGTCGCAGGTTCATGCCGGTGGCTTGCAGGTCAGCAACAGTGCGGTGCGCGAGGTTGCGCCAGTGGGTGACCTCGCCGGAGACGTAGTACGGGATGCCGCAGATGGAGAAGTTGGGGTAGGCGTCCGCGACGATCACACTGACCTCGGCGGCCGGGTCAAGTTCTCGGGCGCGCAGCGCCGCGCTGATGCCCGCGTCACTGCCGCCGATCATGACCAGATGCATGGGAAAGCTCCGATCTGCCTGGCTTACGGGTTGGGCTGACGCTGGCCCGCTGTAGCCGCGACGCCCGCCGGATCCGGTACTTGGTGGGGAATGATGACCTCGCCTGCCGTGGCCGGGGTGATACCGGGGTACAGCGCTTTGATCACACCGACAGCCAGCGCCCCGCCGATGATCTGGGCGGCGATGAAAACGGGCACGGATGCCGGCGCGATACCAGCGAAGGTGTCAGAGAACATCCGGCCGATGGTGATCGCCGGGTTGGCGAAGCTGGTTGATGAGGTGAAGAAGTACGCCGCGCCGATGTAAGCGCCGACAGCGGCCGGAGCGGTCCGGGCTCGGCCCGACCGGGCGAGCGCGAAGATGACGAGGACCAGGCCGAGAGTAGCGATGATCTCAGACAGGAAATGCGCCGGTGACGCCCGGTGCTTGACCGAGATGGAGACCGCGGCCTGAGCGAACATCAGGTTCGCCGCGACCGCGCCGCCGAGGCAGCCTGCCACCTGGGCGGGCAGGTAAGCAGCCGCGTCACGCCACGACACGCCGCCGAAGACAGCGTCGGCGAAGGACACGACCGGGTTGAAGTGACCGCCGGAGACCGGGCCGAACATCAATGGAAAATCCAGCTCACGGGCTATTTCCGCAGGTAGTGGCAGGTGTTGGGTTCGAACCAACGTAGGCGTAGCCGACGGTTTTACAGACCGCTCCCTTTGGCCGCTCGGGCAACCTGCCTGGCGCCGCCTGTACGGACGGCACAGTGAAGGATAGCGGACCCCGCGTCCCCGGTCAGCATCCGCGTCCCGGCAGGCGCCGACACGATCCAGCCTGCAGGGCGAGCAAGTGTGCCCGCCGCGCTCTGGGCGTTTAACCTGGGACCGTGGCAGCCGAATCCTCTTTCGACATAGTGTCCAAGATCAACCGTCAGGAAGTCGACAACGCACTGAACCAGGCCGCCAAGGAGATCGGCACACGCTTCGATTTCCGCGGCGTGGGCGCGTCTATCGCCTGGTCCGGCGACCAAGCCGTCGAGATCAGGGCGAACAGCGACGAGCGCGCCAGCGCGGTGCTTGATGTGTTCAAGGACAAGCTGGTCAGGCGCTCGGTGTCGCTCAAGGTCCTGGATGCGGGCGAGCCCAAGGCCTCCGGCAAGGAGTACCGCATCGCGGTGGGCCTGAAGGAAGGCATCTCGCAGGATGACTCCAGGAAGATCTCGAAGATCATCCGTGACGAGGGCCCGAAGGGCATCCGGGCTCAGGTGCAGGGCGACGAGCTTCGCGTCTCATCCAAGAAGAAGGACGACCTCCAGCAGGTCATCAACCTGCTCAAGGGCAAGGAGTTCGACCTCGCCCTGCAGTTCGTGAACTACAGGTAAGCGCGGCCCGGCTGAAGCAGGTCTCGGCGGGCCTCACGAGGCCACCGACGTCCGGTGGCGGAAGCCGGAGATGTCGGTCGGGCGCTGAAGTTCGCCCGTGGCCGCCGCGGTCGCCGAGCCGGCCACACCGGCCGCGAGCTGCGCGGCGAGCTCGGCACACGCCCGGGCCCGGTCGGCGTCCCTGGCGTGGTCAGCGCAGCGGCTGCCGGGGATGTTCTCGCAGTCCCAGCAGCCCACCGCGGCCGCTCCTGAGGTGCGGTAGACGGCCGCGTCCTCCAGGGCGGTCAGCACGGTCTCCAGCTGCCTGGCCGAGAGCGCCACCTCGCTACGGCCCGCCTGCCGGGCCCGCCAGAGCAGGGAGGCCACGGCGGCGGCGTTCCGCTTGTCCCAGTGGACCAGCCTGCGGAGGAACTGCCGGTCCCGGGCGGCGAGCCGGATCCCGTGCAGCGCCGCGTCCAGCGCATCCCTGACCGTGGCCCGGCAGGCATCGGACCGCGGCAGCTGGACCCGCCCGTTTCCTGGCTGGAGCGCCGCCGGTCGCGAGCGGCCCTCGGGCGGCCTGGGCACGGCGGCGACGTTGCCGGTCTCACTCCCCTGCACACGATCGCTCATGCTCCGCGGCCTCCTAGTCGGGCGCGAGATCCAGCTCTCCGGCGGACGGAGGTCAAGCCAGCTAGCGGCCCGCGTCCGTCCGCATGGCGCCGAGGGCACCAGTTACAATCAGTCGTTGACCTGTCACTACGGGATTATGACGCGTCTAACTGCAGTTAGGTTGACACTCTCAGTGACCGGCTCGATGGGCCGCAAGCCGGCGCGCCGGGCCGGCCTCTCCCGGCCGCTCGGATCGGCGCGCACCGCTCAGCCCGTCCTGGGAATCACGTCTCCTCGGCTCCCCTAGGGGAAAGTGGGGGCCGCGGCATTCGGTGAACCGCTTCAGCCGCCGGGACGTCGTATTACAGTAATGCAACGTCTGGACGCACCTTGCGTCACAGATTGCACCTTGGGCTATTGCGGAGCCGCCCTACCGGACGATTTGCCTGGTCGCGAGGCTGTTGCGGTGGCTCGCAACCAGCAGATACGGGACCGACACGCATCCGGCCACGGCGGCCTGCCGTCGGTAGGATGTAAGGTAGTCCTAACTTCAACGAACCTCAACGCCCCGGCCCAGGCCACGGACAGGGGCGGCGCCTACAAGGATGCACGCCGTCACCGCGTCCACAGTGTCTATATGCACTGCCCGGCCTCGGCGCGTGGAGGAGGCCTCCGACTGTGACCAAGCAGGTCCAGCAACTCGATCGCGTGATCATCAGGTTCGCCGGCGACTCGGGCGACGGCATGCAGCTGGCCGGGGACAGGTTCACCCAGGAAACGGCGACGTTCGGCAACGACCTGTCGACGCTGCCCAACTTCCCCGCCGAGATCAGGGCCCCGGCGGGCACGCTTCCCGGGGTATCCAGCTTCCAGCTGCACTTCGCCGACCACGACATCCTGACGCCGGGTGACGCCCCTGACGTGCTGGTGGCGATGAACCCGGCGGCGCTCAAGGCCAACATCGGCGACCTGCCGCGCGGCGCCGACATCATCGCCAACACCGATGAGTTCACCAAGCGCAACCTGAGCAAGGTCGGCTACGAGCAGAACCCGCTCGAGGACGGCTCGCTGTCCGGCTATCAGCTGCACGCGCTGCCGATCACCTCGGTGACCGTCAAGGCGCTGGAAGACTTCGACATCAGCCGCAAGGAAGCCGAGCGGGCCAAGAACATGTTCGCGCTCGGCCTGCTGTCCTGGCTGTACAACCGGCCCGCCGAGGGCACGATGACCTTCCTCGAGTCCAAGTTCGCCAAGAAGCCCGAGATCATGGAGGCGAACAAGGCGGCCTTCCGTGCGGGCTGGAACTACGGCGAGACCACCGAGGCGTTCTCGGTCCAGTACGAGGTCAAGCCCAGCACGATGGCGCCCGGCACCTACCGCAACATCACCGGCAACACCGCGCTCTCCTACGGGCTCATCGCCGCGTCACGGCGCTCCGGCCTGCCGCTGTTCCTCGGTTCCTACCCGATCACCCCGGCCTCGGACATCCTGCATGAGCTGGCCAAGCACAAGCGGTTCGGGGTCCGCACGTTCCAGGCGGAAGACGAGATCGGCGGGGTCGGCGCGGCACTCGGCGCGTCCTTCGGCGGTGCGCTCGGCGTCACCACCACCTCCGGCCCGGGCATGTCGCTGAAGGCGGAGACCATCGGCCTCGCGGTCTCGGTGGAACTGCCGTTGATCGTCTGCGATATCCAGCGCGCGGGCCCGTCCACCGGAATGCCGACCAAGACTGAACAGGCCGACCTGCTGATGGCGCTTTTTGGCCGGAACGGGGAGTCGCCGGTGGCCGTGGTCGCGCCATCCACGCCCTCGGACTGCTTCGACACCGCGCTGGAGGCCGTCCGGATCGCGGTCAAGTACCGCACGCCGGTCATCATCCTGTCCGATGGTTACCTGGCCAACGGCTCGGAACCGTGGCGGATCCCCGAGGTCGCCGACCTGCCCAAGCTGCGGGACGAGTTCTCTTTCTCCAACCCGAACGAGTGGCGCGGCGCGGACGGCCAGCCCGCCTTCCTACCGTTCAAGAGAAATCCCGAGACTCTCGCGCGTCCCTGGGCCATCCCGGGAACCCCGGGCCTCGAGCACCGGATCGGCGGCATCGAGAAGGCCGACGTGGCCGGCACGATCTCCTACGACCCGGACAACCACGACAAGATGGTCCGGCTGCGCCAGGCGAAGATCGACGGCATAGCCGCCGATATCGGGCCGCTCGAGGTCGACGACCCCGACGGCGAGGCGAAGGTTCTCGTGCTCGGCTGGGGCTCGACGTTCGGCTCGATCGGCGCCGCGGTCCGCCGCGTCCGGCTCGCCGACGGCAAGGTCGCCCAGGCGCACCTGCGGCATCTGTCTCCGTTCCCGGCCAACCTCGGCGAGGTGCTGGCCGCCTACGACAAGGTCCTGGTCCCGGAGATCAACCTCGGCCAGCTGGCGCTGGTGCTGCGCGGGCGCTACCTCGCCGACGTGATCTCCTACAACCGGGTCCGCGGGCTCCCGTTCCGTGCCGCGGAGCTGGCGGGCGTTATCCAGGATGTGATCGCAAATGTCTGAAGCCCCCCACGCCGCGAACGGCGGGCCTCACGACGGAGCACCGGACGAGACCAGCCGCCGGCAGGCCGCGCTGACCCTGGTGCCGGTGGCCGACGAGAAGCTCTCCACCAAGGACTTCAAGTCCGACCAGGAGGTGCGCTGGTGCCCGGGCTGCGGCGACTACGCGATCCTGGCCGCGTTCCAGTCGTTCCTGCCTGAGCTGGAGATCCCGCGCGAGAACCTCGTGATCATCTCCGGGATCGGCTGCTCGTCGCGCCTGCCGTACTACGTGGACAGCTACGGCATGCACTCGATCCACGGCCGCGCCCCGGCGATCGCCACCGGCCTGGCCGCCTCCCGTCCCGACCTGTCGGTCTGGGTGATCACCGGCGACGGTGACGCGCTGTCCATCGGCGGCAACCACCTGATCCACGCGCTGCGCCGCAACGTCAACATCAAGATTCTGCTGTTCAACAACCGGATCTACGGGCTGACCAAGGGCCAGTACTCGCCCACCTCGGAACAGGGCAAGGTGACCAAGTCGACCCCGTTCGGCTCGCTCGACACCCCGTTCAACCCGGTGTCGCTGGCGCTGGGCGCCGAGGCCAGCTTCGTCGCGCGGACCATCGACTCCGACCGCAAGCACCTGACCGGGGTGCTGCGCGCGGCGGCCGACCACCGGGGCACGGCGTTCGTCGAGATCTACCAGAACTGCCCGATCTTCAACGACGACGCGTTCGCGCCGCTCACCGAGCCCGGGTCGCGGGACGAGAACCTGATCCGGCTGGAGCACGGCGAGCCGATCCGGTTCGGCGCGGACAAGAGCCAGGGGCTCAGGTTCACCAGTTACGGGGCGCTGGAGGCGGCCGACGCCTCGGGCGCCGACTTCGGCCCGCTGCTGATCCACGACGCGCACGCGGCCAACCCGTCGTACGCGTTCGCGCTGTCCCGGCTGGACAGCTCCGACGTAGCCCGGACCCCGATCGGGGTGTTGCGGCAGGCGCCCCGGCCCAGCTACGACGACCTGATGTCCGAGCAGCTCGAGACCGCACGCGCGCGGCAGGGCGACGGAGACCTGGCCGCGCTGCTGGCGGGCGGCGACACCTGGCAGGTCGGCTAGCGGTGCCCGATCGGGCGGGCGCCGCGGGCTCGCCGGCCCGGGCCACCACCGTTCGGGTGGAGCGGAGCGGACCGGTCACCACGGTCGTCCTCGACCGCCCGGCGGTACGCAACGCCGTGGACGGCCCGACCGCCGCGGCGCTCGCCGAGGCGTTCGAAGTCTTCGACGCGGACCCTGACGCATCCGTAGCGGTGCTGTTCGGCGCGGGCGGCACGTTCTGCGCCGGCGCCGATCTCAAGGCCATGGGCAGCCCGGACAGCAACAGGACCGCGCCGGACGGCCACGCGCCGATGGGCCCGACCCGGATGCGCCTGTCCAAGCCCGTCATCGCGGCGATCTCCGGCCATGCCGTGGCCGGCGGCCTGGAACTGGCGCTCTGGTGCGACCTGCGGGTGGCGCAGGAGGACGCCGTGCTCGGCGTGTTCTGCCGCCGCTGGGGGGTCCCGCTGATCGACGGCGGCACGGTACGGCTGCCGCGCCTGATCGGGCTGGGCCGGGCGCTTGACCTGATCCTCACCGGCCGCGCCGTGCCCGCCGCGGAGGCCCGCCAGATGGGCCTGGTCGACCGGGTGGTCCCCAACGGCCGCGTCAAGGCCGCGGCCGAGCAACTGGCCCGCGAGATTGCCGCGCTGCCCCAGACATGCCTGCGCAGCGACCGGCAGTCAGCCCTCGAGGGCATGTCGCTCGCCCATGACGAGGCCATGGCCAACGAGTTCTCCCGCGGCATGGCCGTGCTCGGCCGGCCGGGGGTGGTCGAAGGCGTGTCCCGGTTCCGCGGCGGCGCCGGCCGCGGCGGTGCCCCCGCCTAGAGCCTGCCATCGGGCCAGGCACCGGCTTCCGCCACGATCATGAAAGACCGTGCGACACGCGGCGCGCGTGCCAACCCAGCGGGCCGGACGGCCGTCTCATGGATGGTGCAACGGCGGCTGGGACGAGGTGGCGATGGACGGCAGGCGCATGCGGTATGCGAGCGGAGTGCGCGCGGGCGGGCTGGTCATGGCATTCGGGCTGGTCGCGGCGTTCGGCGCGGCCGCGCCGGCCGCCGCCCAGGCGGGCACCGCGGCGGAGTCGCATGCGCTGCGCAGCCCGGCCGCCGCCGCACCGGCCATCTGCGCGTCGGCCCGCCACCCGGCCCTCGCCGCGCGGCTTTCCGCCCGCATCCTCGCGGCGCTGCACGGGCGCTCGTCCGTGGTCGGCCTGACGGTCGATGACCGGGTGACCGGCGTCACCTGCAAGTACCATCCGCACTGGCACTTCGACTCGGCCAGCGTGGTGAAGGTGACGATCCTGTCCGCCCTGCTGCGCAAGCTGCAGCAGGAGCACCGCAGCCTGACCGCGGAGCAGCGGGAGCTGGCCACCGAGATGATCACCGTGTCCGACAACGACGCCGCCTCGACGTTGTGGGCGGAAACGGGCCGGCCCAGCCTGCAGCACTTCCTCGACCTGGCCGGCATGAACGAGACCGAGCTGGGCCCGGGCGGCTACTGGGGCCTGACCCTGATCACCGCGCACGACGAGCTCACCCTGCTCAAGCTGCTGACCAGCACGAACACGGTGCTGAGCAACGCCTCCCGCAACTACGTCCTGGGCTTGATGGCCCGCGTCGTTTCCTATGAGCGCTGGGGCGTCCCGGCGGGCGCGCCGACCGACGTGACCGTGCACGTGAAGAACGGCTGGCTACCCCTGCCGACCCTGGGCTGGCGGATCAACAGCATCGGCAGCTTCTCCGGCCACGGGAAGAACTACATGATCGTGGTGCTGACGGACGACAACCCGACCATGGCCTACGGAGTCGACACCGTCCAGGACGTCGCCGAGGTGATCAACCACGCGCTGAACCCCGGCGCGACCGCTGTCATCCCGGCCGCGACACCGAACCGGTCGTGGGGCATCCCCGACGAGCAGATCCCCGCGCGGCCGGGACGCCGTTGACCCCCAGCGTCATCGCCGACACCCGGGCCGCCGCCCGCGCCGCGTTCCCCGACTGGCGCTTCGCGCCGAATATCGGGGGCCGCCCGGACATCTACGAGATCGAGAACCGGGGCATCGACCCGGGCGGCCATGTGCTCGCCGCCATGCGCCGGCTGGCGCCCTGGGAGGGCCGCACGGTGCTCGACCTGGGCTGCGGTACCGGATTCTGGCTGCCCGGCTACGCGAGCGACGGCGCGCGGGTCATCGGCGTTGAGCCGGACCCGGCGCTGCGCGCGAGGGCGGCGGCCCGGATCCGGGACCGGCCCGGTGTCGAGGTGCTGCCGGGCTCGGCCGAGCACCTGCCGCTCGCCGACCGGTCCGTGGACGTGGCGCACGCCAGGTTCGCTTACTTCCTGGCCCCGGCTGGCCAGGAGGAGCCGGCGGCGGCGCCGGGCTGGCCGAGATCATGCGGGTGCTGACCCCGGGCGGCACCCTGGTCGTCGTCGACAACGATTACCGCTGGGGCCAGTTCGCCGACCTGCTCGGCGCGGCGTCATCGAAGCCGCCGCACGAGACCGCCAGGGCCGTGGACGACTGGTGGCGGCAGCGCGGCGCCCGGCGGCTGGAGGTCAGGTCACGGTGGCGGTTCGCCGATCGCGCGGACCTGGCGGCGGTGCTGAACATCGAGGTTCCGGCCGCGGTCGCACGGTCCTGGCTGGCCAGGCATCCGGCGGCGACCGGCCTGTCCTGCGGCTATGTCCTCTTCGCGGTCACCCGGGCCGAGCGTGTATGATCCCTTGCCATGTCCCGTTGGTATTGGCGCTTTGGGCTGGCTCTGGGTGAGCCGGCCGCCAGGCGCTGACTGACGGTCCTCACCCAGAGCCAGCAGGGCAGAGATACAGTGTCTCTGCCTTTCGTCATTGAGGCGGCTGGCCTGGGACGTGGTGGCTGGCCGCCGGGAGGGCACAGCCGTGAATATCCGGACCGACACCAGCAACCTGCACGTCGCGAGCTTCCAGCCGCTGATCGCGCCGAACGATCTGCTGGCCGAGTTGCCGCTGAGTGAATCTCAGGCCGCCATCGTGCACGGTTCGCGGGAGGCGGTGCGCCGCATCCTGGCCGGAGCCGATGACCGGCTGCTCACCGTCGTCGGCCCGTGCTCGGTGCACGACGTGAACGCGGCCGTGGACTACGCGAACCGCCTCGCGAAAACCGCTGCCGAGCTGGAAGACGACCTCTGCGTGGTGATGCGGGTGTACTTCGAGAAACCGCGCACCACGGTCGGCTGGAAGGGGCTGATCAACGATCCGGGCCTGGACGGCAGCCACGACGTGCACCGCGGCTTGCGCACCGCCCGTCGCCTCCTGCTCGACGTGCTCGACCTCGGTCTCCCCGTCGGGTGCGAGTTCCTCGACCCGAACTCACCGCAGTACATCGCCGACGCCGTCAGCTGGGGCGCGATCGGTGCCCGCACCACGGAAAGCCAGGTCCACCGGCAGCTGGCCTCGGGGCTGTCCATGCCGGTGGGGTTCAAGAACGGCACCAACGGGAACGTCAAGGTCGCGGTCGAGGCCTGCCGCGCCGCGCACGGCACTCACGTGTTCTTCGGCCTGGACGCGTCGGGCCGGGCCTCGGTGGTCACCACCACCGGCAATCCCGACGTGCACGTGATCCTGCGCGGCGGCACCGACGGGCCGAACTACCAGCCGGAGCACGTGGCCAGCGCCCTGGGCGCAGTCCGGCAGGCCGGCATGCCGCCCACGGTCATGATCGACGCCAGCCACGACAACAGCCGCAAGGACCACGGCCGGCAGGCCGCGGTCGCCCGGGAGATCGCAGCCCAGATCGGCGACGGGCAGCGCGGGATCGCGGGCGTGATGATCGAGAGCTTCCTCGCCGGCGGGCGGCAGGAACTGAGCGACCCGGGCTCGCTGGCCTACGGGCAGAGCGTCACCGACGCCTGCCTGGGCTGGGAGACCACCGCCGACGTTCTTGGCCACCTGGCCAGCGCCGTGCGGGAGCGGCGCTCATCGGCCCCGGGGCGTCGCGTTCGGGCCGGTTAAGACGTTCGGGCCGGTTAAGAGAGGACGCGCCGACGGAAGTTGCGCAGCCCGATCGTCAAGAACAGGGCCCCGAACGCCACGACCACCGGGTAGATCACGTACAGGTGCATATGCGGCGCGTTGGTGAACACCGCCCGCATCCCCTCGTTCACGTAGACCAGCGGGTTGACCAGCACGACCGTCTGCAGCCAGGGAAACCCGCCGACCTTGACCGGCGCCAGCCTGGTCCACGAGTAGTAGGTGCAGCCGAGGAACGTGATCGGCAGGATGATGAAGCCGAACATCAGCCCGATGTTGCGCGGCTCGAAGCTGGTGCCGAGCACCAGCCCGAGACCGGCCATCGCGATGCACGCGAGCGGCACGAATGTCACGATCAGCCACCAGTGCAGGGCCAGGTGAACGTGTACCCCGGGCGCGTGCACCACCGAGGCCATCGGCAGCACGATGATCGCCGACAGCACGCCCTGGGCCGCGCCGGACAGCACCTTGGCGATGGCCACCAGCCAGATCGGGCACGGCGCCTGCACCCGGTCCTCGATCTCCCTGGTGAAGCCGAACTCCTGCGCCATGGCCAGGGCGATCGACTGCACGCCCTGGAACATGACCGAGATCCCGACCACCCCGCCCACCAGGATCGTCGCGAACGCTGACTCCGCCACCGGGCCGTGACCGCCGCCGACGCTCTGTCCGATCTTCGGGAAAATGAAGAGGAAGACGAAGCACAGCAGGAACGGCTGAATGATCGTGCGCAGCACGAACTCCCACAGGTGCTTGCGCAGGACGACGAAGTCGCGCAGCATCAGCGCGCCGAGCGCGGTCCAGCTCGCCGCGGTCACCGAACGGGTCGGGCCGCCGCCGATCCGCTGCCCCTTGCCTCCGGCCGGCGCCTGCGTTTTCGTGGATGCAGTCATCAGTCCTCCCGCAATTCTTTGCCCGTGAGGTTGATGAACACCGTTTCGAGGCTGGGCTCGGAGATCGACAGGTCGATGAGGTCGAAGCCGCCGCGTTCCGCCGCCGCGGCGATCCGCGGGACGAGCCGGTCGTTGCCCTGCACGTGCAGCTGAAGGCCGCCGTCCAGGCTGCGGGTACGGGTGACGCCGACCACGTCGCGGACGAGCACCTCGGCCAGCCGGTCGGTGTCGCCGGTGGCCTTCAGCGTGACGACCGTGTCGGCGCCGATGCTCTGCTTGAGCGCGGCCGGGGTGTCGAGCGCGAGGATCTTGCCGTGATCCATGATCGCCACCCGCTCACAGAGCCGGTCGGCCTCTTCCATGTAGTGGGTCGTGAGCAGGATCGTCTGGCCCGCGCGGTGCAGCTCACCGAGAAGATCCCACAACGCCAGCCTGCTTTGCGGGTCGAGTCCGGCCGTCGGCTCGTCAAGGAAGAGGACGGAGGGGCGGTGGAAGATGGCCCGTGCCACCATCAGCCGCTGGGCCATGCCGCCGGACAGCGCGTAGACCGAGGCCTTGGCCCACCTGGACAGCTGGAACTGCTCGAGCAGCTCGTCGGCGATCTGCCGGGATGCCTTCGCCCCCATGCCGAACAGCCGGCCGTGGAAGTACAGGTTCTCCCACACGGTCAGCTGGCGGTCCAGGGTGTTCTGCTGCGACACGATGCCGCTGAGCTGTTTGGCCAGCGCCGGATGGGCCGCGACGTCGACCCCGGCGAGGAGCGCCCGGCCGGACGTGGGCACCACGCGCGTGGTCAGCATGCCCGCCGTCGTTGTCTTGCCCGCGCCGTTGGGTCCGAGCAGGCCGAAGATCTCGCCCGCCTGGACGTCGAGGTTGAGCCGGTCGACGGCGGCGAAGTCGGTTCCTGGGTAGACCTTGCTCAGGTCCTCGGTATGGATGATCCCGGCCGGTTGGCCGTCAGGCCTGTCGGTGGCGCTCGGCGCCTGCGCAATGCTCATCGCCTACACATCGTAGCGTCGGCTAACCGAACCCTAAGCCTGCCACGCGCAGCCGTAGTTGTCATCGCGACCTGCGCCGACACCGCCGCCCGCCATCGCGAAGGCGACCTCAGCCGTCAGCGGGAACCACTCCTACCGGGCAGGACACGCCCGTGCCGTGATCAGGGCAGTACCCGTACGGGTTTTTGGCGCTCGAAAGATACTGCTGGTGGTAGTCCTCGGCGAAGTAGAACTCCGAGGCCGGGATGATCTCGGTGGTGATCTCCCCGTACCCGGCCTCGGCCAGCCGCTTGGCGTAGGCGTCGCGCGACTCCTCAGCCTGCGCCTTCTGCTCCGGCGAGTGGTAGAAGATGACGGAGCGGTACTGCGAGCCGCGGTCGTTGCCCTGCCGCATGCCCTGGGTTGGGTTGTGTGACTCCCAGAACACCTTGAGCAGGCTGGGGTACGAGACCTTGGCCGGGTCGTAGACCACCCGGACGGTCTCGGCGTGCCCGGTCCGCCCGCTGCAGACTTCCTCGTACGTCGGGTTCGGCGTGAAACCGCCCTCATAGCCAACGGATGTGGAGACTACGCCCGGTATCTGCCAGAATGTTAGCTCCTCGCCCCAGAAGCAGCCGAGTGCGAACTCAGCCACGCTGGTGCCTTCGGGGTACGGCGGCCGCAGCGGGGCGTCGAGCACCTCGTGGCGCGCGGGCACCGGCATCTGCTCCGGCCGGCCGGGCAGCGCCTCCTCCGCGGTGATCATCTGGCTCTTGCGGGAACCGAATATGCCCACGGCTGCCTCCTCGCGCGACGACTGCGTGGCACGGGTGCCGGCTAGGCACCCTAGGAGGAAACCAGGACCGGGGCGCTAACCTTCCCGGTGCTCGCTACCATCGGTGCCTGCCGGGCTACTCGATCGGCGTGAAGTTCTCCGCCCCGCCCTCGCCGCGGCCGCCAGCCTCGGCCTGGCCTCATGCCCCAGGGCCGGTGACAACAGTTACATAACGGCCGTTGACTAGCCGCGGACGGGCGTGGTGCCATGTTGTTCAAGTTATGCACGCTCGTTCGCAAAGCGAACAAAATCGGTCTGTCGGCGCCGCGGCTAGCCGGTCTCCGTACAGTCGCGCGCCGATAAGCACGCTTAACCAAGCGAGCAGCAGTCCGTAAAGCAAACAATGCAAACAATTGTGCCGCGCCGGAATTCAAGTGGTGTTAGCCTCACGACGCCGAGCAGCCATGCCCAGGCAAGGGAGCACCGGTGTCCCTTATAGGCGGTCCCGCGCTGCGACGCGACATCATAAGGAGATCGATTA
Organism: uncultured Actinomycetota bacterium; assembly: GCA_963729365.1. Lineage (GTDB taxonomy): Bacteria > Actinomycetota > Actinomycetes > Streptosporangiales > Streptosporangiaceae > JASHPR01. The sequence goes on along the minus strand of CAVSNQ010000018.1, from coordinate 193,605 downwards.
CGGATGAATGACCAGACTGCGCAATCCAACAGCACGAGCCCGGCCGACAGCATCAGCCGACGGGGCGTGCTGCGCGCGGCAGGCGTCGGCGCAGCCGCCTTGGGGGCCGGCGGGCTGCTCCAGGCGTGCAGTTCCGGCATCAAGGGCGCCAACTCGGGGTCGAGCAGCCCCAAGGCCATCACGATCGGCTGGATCCACCCGCTGACCGGCGCCCTGGCCGGGTTCGGTGCGCCAGACAACTGGGTGATCTCCAAGATCAAGCAGACCACCCCGTACAAGAACGGTTTCAAGATCGGCGGCAAGACCTACTCCGTCACGATCAAGTCCTACGACAGCCAGTCCAGCGTCACCCGGGCCGGGGACCTGGCCCGGACGGCCATCCTGAGCGACAACGTGGACATGCTGCTGGCGTCGTCCACGCCGGAGACCGTCAACGCGGTAGCCAGCCAGGCCGAAACGCTCGGCACGCCGCTGATCTGCTCGAACATCCCGTGGGAGGCCTGGTACATCAACCTCGGGGGCAACCCGGCGAAGCCGACCGTCAAGCCCAAGTACGTGGTGATGTACTTCCTTGGCGCCGAGCACCTGGCCAAGGCCTTCATCCCGATGTGGGACCGGATCCACGCGCAGCTGCACACCAACAAGGTGGTCGCGGCCGCGTTCCCCAACGACTCGGACGGCAACGCGTTCCGCATGGTGTTCCCGCCGATCGTCCAGGCCGCGGGCTACACGTTCGACATGTCCTCGCCCTACCCGGACGGGACCACGAACTACTCCTCGATGATCTCCCAGTTCAAGGCGGACAAGGCCGACTTCTTCACCAACGTGCCGCTGCCGCCCGACTTCGCCACCATGTGGAAGCAGTCGGTGCAGCAGGGCTTCCGGCCGAAGCTGGCCACCGTGGCCAAGGTGCTGCTGTTCCCGACCGACGCCTACGCGCTCGGCCCCTTGGCGTACAACGTCGCCACCGACACCTGGTGGGTGCCGACCCTGCCGTGGGTCTCCTCGTTCACCGGCGAGACCTGCCAGAGCATGGCCAACCAGTTCGAGTCGACAACCGGCGGGCAGTGGAACGCCAACATCAGCAACTACAGCCTCTTCGAGGCGGCTCACGCGGCCCTGACCTCGGTGAGCGACCCGCACGACAAGGCCGAGGTCGCTAACGCCATCCACAACGTGAACATCCACGCGCTGGCCGGGCCGCTGGACTTCGCCTCCGGCGGCCCAGCCCCGGGCGTGGCGATCACCCCTCCGGCCGGCGTGCAGTGGCAGAAGGGGACCAAGTACCCGCTGGAAATGCAGATCGTCGACAACACGCTGCTGCCGCAGGCGAAGATCACGGCCGACCTGTTCCCGACCAACACGTGAGCGGATGACCAACCCGCTGCTCCAGCTAGACAACGTGACGAAACGGTTCGGCCGGGTCGTCATCGCGGAGGACCTGTCCTTCGCCGTCGGCCCCGGGGACGTGGTCGGGATCGTGGGGCCGAACGGCGCCGGCAAGACCAGCCTGTTCGGCCTCATTTCCGGCGACCTGGCCCCCGGGAGCCGGCGAGGTCCGCTTCGCCGGGCGCACGGTCACCAAGCTGGACGCGGCCGCGCGGTGCCGGCTGGGCGTCGGCCGCACGTACCAGGTGCCGCGGCCGTTCGGGGACATGACCGTGTTCGAGAACCTGCTCGTCGCCGCCCAGCAGGGCGGCGGGCTGCGGCGGCGGGCCAGCTATTCGGCCGCGGTCGAGGCGCTGGACCGCTGCGGCATGTCCGGCCACGCCAACGTGTCCGCCGAGCGTCTCGGCCTGCTGCAGCGCAAGCGGCTGGAGCTCGCCCGCGCCCTCGCCACGCAGCCCACGCTGCTGCTGCTCGACGAGGTGGCAGGCGGGCTCACCGACCCCGAGGTCGCCCAGCTGGTCGAGATCGTCCGCAGCGTCAACACCGAGGGCACCGCGGTGATCTGGATCGAGCACGTGGTGCGCGCGCTCACCGCCGTGGTGAGCCGGCTGATCTGCCTGGCCGGCGGCAAATTCGTCGGCGACGGCGAGCCGGCCACGGTGCTGGCCAACCCCGCGGTCCGCGAGATCTTCCTCGGCACCGAAGTCACCGCGGCGCTGGCCGGCGGGTCCCTGGAGGCACCCCCGGCCGCGCAGGCGGACGGGGCGGTCGGCGGGGAACGGAGCGAGCCGTGACCGTTCCGGCCGCGCAGGGGGACGGGGCGGTGACCGGGGAGCGGCCGGACAGCGGGACGCCGCTGCTGGACGTCCGCGACCTGGTCGTGCACCACGGGCAGCTCCGGGCCCTGGACGGCATCTCGCTGCGGGTGATGCCCGGCGAGGTCTACGCGATCATCGGCGCGAACGGCGCGGGCAAGTCGACGCTGCTGCGCACGATCGCCGGCCTGCACCACCCGACGACGGGCTCGGTCCTGTTCGACGGCCACGACGTGACCGGGCTGCGGCCCGAGCGCCGGGCCACGCGGGGCATCGGCCTGGTGCCGGAGGGCAGGCGGCTGTTCGGGTCCCTGTCCGTCGAGGAAAACCTGAAGGTCGGCGCCACGTACGCGCGGCCGGGCCCGTGGACCATCGAGCGGGTGTACGAGATGTTCGGCTGGATGCAAGAGCGCCGGGGCCAGCTCGCCGCCCAGCTTTCCGGCGGTGAGCAGCAGACGGTCGCCATCGGCCGGGCCCTCGTCGCCAACCCCCGGGTGCTGCTGCTCGACGAGCTGTCGCTCGGCCTGGCGCCCGTGGTCGTCCAGCGCATCTACGGCATGCTGCCGCAGATCCTGGAGACCGGCCTCACCGTGCTGCTCGTGGAGCAGGACGTGAGCCAGGCCCTTCGGGTGGCGGCACACATCCAGTGCCTGCTGGAGGGCCGGACCACCCTGGAAGGCAGGCCCGCCGACGTCACCGCCGACCAGGTCGAGGCAGCCTACTTCGGCCTGGCGGGCGCCGCCTCGGCCAGCCCGCCCGGCGAAGGGAGCGAACGGTAGTGGCCTGGGTAAACGCCATCATCCAGGGGGTGCTGACCGGCGGGCTGTACGCGCTGTTCGCCTGCGGCCTGTCGCTGATGTTCGGGGTGATGAAGGTCGTGAACCTCGCGCACGGCGACCTCGCGGTGGTCGCGGGTTACGTCGCGATCGGCGTCATCGCCGTCACCCACATCCCCGTGCTCTGGTCCTTCCTGATCGTGGTACCGGTGATGGCGGTGCTCGGCTACGTGCTGCAGCGCACGATCCTGCAGGGCGCGCTCGACCGCAGCGTCCTCATCACCTTGCTGGTCACCTTCGGCCTGTCGGTGGTGATCGAGAACGGCCTGCTCCAGTTCTTCACCGCCAACAGCCGCGCGATCGGCACCGGGCTGCCCCTGGTCAGCGACTCCTTCACCATTGGCTCGCAGATCCAGATCGGCTACCTGCTCGTCGTCATCTTCGCCGTCGCCGTGGTGGTGCTGCTCGGGCTGCAGTACTTCCTGTCCAGGTCCAAGTACGGCCGCCTGATCCGCGCCGTGGCCGACGACCAGGAGGCCGCGCAGCTGGCCGGGGCCGATTACCGGCACGTGTTCGGCATCGCGGCGGCGGTCGCGTTCGCCACGGTGGCGCTGGGCGGCATCGCCTACGGCATGTACTCCCAGCTCGACCCGACCACGGGCACCGACACGATCCTGCTGTTCGCGTTCGCGGCCGTGGTGATCGGCGGGCTCGGCTCCCTGTGGGGTACCCTGCTCGGCGGCGTGGTGCTCGGCGTGGCCCAGCAGATCGGCGCCCAGATCAACATCTCCGACGAGCTCCTGGCCGGGTACATCGTGTTCCTCGCCGTGCTCGTGCTGCGCCCGCAGGGCCTGATCACCCGGAGGGCGCAGTCGTGAGCCTGGCCACGGACACCACCGCTCGCCCGGCCGGAGGATTCCGGGTCACCCGGTCGCGGAGAAATGTCGCCTGGACCGGGGCGGGGGCGCTGATCGTCGTCGTGGTGCTCGCGTTCTTCCCCTACATCGTGTACTCGGGCACCACCGCCATCCTGGTGCAGGGGTTCATCGTGCTCACGCTGGCCAGCATGTGGAACCTGCTGGCGGGATACGCGGGCCTGGTGTCGGTGGGGCAGCAGGCGTTCGTGGGGCTCGGCGCGTACTTCGTGCTGATCCTCGCCATCCATGGTTCCTCGCCCTTTGCTGCCCTCCCCGTCGCCGCGATCGGCTGCGGGGTCGTGGCGCTGCCCATGTGGTGGCTGGTCTCGCGGCTGCGCAGCGGGTATTTCGCGATCGCCACCTGGGTGCTCGCCGCGACCATCATGCTCATTATCGAGAAGTTTTCCTCGATCGGCGGCGGGACCGGCATGCCGCTGCCCGGCCTGGCCGGGCTCAGCCCGGCGCTGCTCACCGCGTACACCTACTGGGCCGGGCTGGCCGTCACGGTGCTGGCGCTGGCCGCCGTCTACCTGCTGCTGCGCGGCAGGCTCGGCCTGGTGCTCACCGCCATCCGCGACGACGAGGTGGCCGCGCGCAGCTCCGGAGCGCGGGTCGGCCTGGCCAGGCTGCTGGTGTTCGTGGTCGCGGGCGCCGGCTGCGGCGCCGGCGGCGGGGTGCTGGCCATCAGCCAGCTGCAGGTGCAGCCGAGCGCGGTGTTCAGCGTGCAGTGGACCGCGGAGATGGCGTTCGCGACCATCATCGGCGGGCTGGGCACGATCGAGGGGCCGATCATCGGCACCGTGGTGTACATGGTGCTACAGCAGACGCTGGCCTCGTACAACGCGTGGTACCTGATCATCCTGGGCCTGGTCGCGATCGTCGTGGCCCTGTTCGCCCGCCGCGGGCTGTGGGGGCTGATCGACGAGCACCTGCACGTCCGGCTGTTCCCCGTCGGGTACTGGCTGCGGACCCCGGGCGCCGCGGGCCGGCCGCCGGGAGGATAGCCGTACCGGCCTCACGGCGACGACTGGGCCCGCAGGTCGGCCTCGATCTGGCGCGCCGTCTCCAGCAGGGCCGGCAGTATCTGCCCCCGCATGGCCACCATGCTCACCCGGCTGGCGTGGGCGGATACGTTGATGGCCGCGGTCCCGACGTCGGCGCCGCGGATGGGGGCGGCAACCGCCCGGAGGCCCTCTTCGAGTTCCTGGTCGACGATCGCGTAGCCCAGGCGGGCCACCTCGCGCACGATGGCCCGCAGCCGGTCCGGGTTGGTGACGGTGCGGGAGGTGAGCCGTTCGAAGGCTGCCTCGGCGAGGTACCGGTCAAGCTCGTCGTCGGTCATGTCGGCGAGCAGCACCCGGCCCATCGACGTGGCGTACGCCGGGAACCGGGTTCCCACCGAGATCGCGACCGTCATGATGCGCTTGGTGGATACGCGGGCCACATAGACGATGTGGTGACCGTCGAGGACCGAGATCGACGAGGACTCGTGCAGCCTGGCCACGAGCTCCTCCAGGTGCGGCGCGGCCACCTCTGGCAGGGCCAGCCCCGACAGGTAGGCGTAGCCGAGCTCCAGCACCCTCGGCCGCAGCGAGAACTCCCGGCCGTCGTTGCGGACGTAGCCCAGCTTGACCAGGGTCAGCAGGAACCGGCGCGCTGCCGCCCGGGTCAGCCCGGTCGCGTTGGCCACCTCGCTCAGGCTCATCCGCTCGCGGTCAGGCCCGAACGCCCTGATCACCGCCAGCCCTCGGTCCAGTGACTGCACGAAGTCGCTGCTGCGGGCGGCGAGGCGGCCCGCGCCGCCCGGCGTCACCTCAGGGAGCGGCTGAAGCGTCGCCGATTCGTTCGCTGTGCGCCCAGAGGTTCTCATTGACCGCATGCTAGCGTGCCGTGGGCGTTCGTCCAGAATTTCTTTTTTCTGAGCGAATGCGGCTCCCGAGCCGCCGCCGCGGCCCGGGGCCAGCGGCGCGAGCACGCGGTCAGCCGGTGCGCTCCACCACGAACTCGCAGAGTGCCTCGAACGCGGCCCGGGCGGGTACATCGGGCAGGGCGAGAATCTGGTCCCTGGCCGCCTCCGCCCACCGCCGCGTATCCGCGCGCGCCATCTCCATGGCCGGGTGCGCCCGCAGCAGCGCGAGCGCCTCCGCGTGCAGCGCCGTATCGGTCAGCTCACCGAGGCTCAGCAACTCCACGAGGCGGGCGTCGCCAGGACCCGCCGAGCCCAGCGCGTGCAGCATGGGCAGGGTCGGCACACCCTCCCGCAGGTCCGTACCCGGAGTCTTGCCGGACTGCGCGGATTCACTGGCCACGTCCAGGATGTCGTCGCACAGTTGGTAGGCGACGCCGAGCGCCTCGCAGGCGGGCGTGATGCGCGCGGCCACGCCCTCAGGCGCGCCGGAGAACATCGCGCCGAACCGCCCGGAGGTCGCGATCAGGGACGCCGTCTTGTCCTTCACGACGCCCAGGTAATGGCTCAGCGGGTCCTCGCCGGCCCGCGGCCCGACGGTCTCGGCGACCTGGCCGGCGACCAGCCTGGTGAAGGTCTCGGCCTGGATCCTGATCGCGTCCGGGCCCAGGTCGGCGAGGACCCGCGAGGCACGGGCGAACAGGAAATCGCCGGTCAGGATGGCGACGGTGTTGTCCCAGCGTGAGTTGGCGCTCGGCAGGCCGCGGCGGACCGCCGCCTCGTCCATCACGTCGTCGTGGTACAGGGTGGCCAGGTGAGTGAGTTCGATCGCGACCGCGGCCGGCACGATGCGCTTGTCCTGGGGGTCGCCGAACTGGGCGGCCAGCAGCACGAGCGTAGCGCGGAACCTCTTGCCGCCGGCGCCGATGAGATGACCGGACGCCTCGGCCAGCAGTTCGTGCTGGGCGCGTGCGGCCTCGCGGAGGCCGTCCTCGACCTGCGCGAGGCCGTCGACGACATCGGCGGCCAGGGCGGCGTCTGGTAGCTCAGTGGTAACTATGCTGCTCAATCGGACTCCCTCGGTGGTCCCCAGGCACTGCTCGCGAATCAGCCGTCAACCGGACAAGCACCAGAGCACCCCCACGATATGTGCAAGGCAGGGTAATCCGAGGTATGCCCGCAGCGCTACGGGCGAACACCAACGACCTGGCAGGCGCATAAGCACATCGCGGCGGGCAAAAGGAGCTCAGCGGACAAAGAGCTGCGTGGCGGCGTGGTTAGCCAGGCTGAGCAGCGGCTCGGGCAGAATGCCGAGCACCAGGGTCACCACGACCCCGACGGCCACCGCCGCCCCCGTGAACATGCTGGGCCTGACCACCGCCGGGCCGTCCGGAGCCGGCTCGCTGAAGAACATGAGCACGATCACCCGGACGTAGGGAAAGGCCAGGATCGCGCTGCTGATCACCCCGATGATGACGAGCGACAGCGCACCGCCGCTGATGGCCGCCTCGAAGACCGCGAACTTGCTGGTGAAGCCGCTGGTCAGCGGGATGCCGGCAAAGGTGATCAGGAAGAACGCGAAGACCCCGGCGACCAGTGGCGACCGCTTGCCGAGCCCGGCCCAGCGGGACAGGTGCGCCGCCTCGCCGGCCTGGTCCCGCACCAGCGTCACCACAGCGAACGCGCCGATGACCGCCACTCCGTACGCGGCCAGGTAGAACAGGCTGCTGGACAGGCCGGCCGTGTTCGCCGCGACCACACCAGTGAGGACATACCCGGCCTGAGCGATCGAGGAATAGGCGAGCAGCCGTTTCACGTCGGTCTGGGTGATCGCGACGATCGAGCCGACCAGCATAGTCAGGATGGCAATGCCGAACATCGCGGGCCGCCAGGTCCAGGTCAGCTGCCCGAACGCCACGTAGAAGACCCGCAGCAGGGCACCGAACGCCGCGACCAGCGTGCACGAGGCCATCAGCGCGGTCACCGGCGTTGGCGCACCCTGGTACACGTCGGGCTTCCAGCTCTGGAACGGCACCGCGCCGATCTTGAAGAACAGGCCAAGACCAAGCAGCGCGATCCCGGCGTAGAGGAGCGTGAGGCTGGCGGTGTGGGACGACGCGGCCGCCGCGATGGCCGACAGCTGCACCGAGCCGGCGAAGCCGTACAGCATCGCGATGCCGAACAGGAAGAACGCCGACGAGAACGCGCCGAGCAGGAAGTACTTCATCGCGGCTTCCTGCGAGAGCAGCCGCCGCCGTCTGGCCAGGCCGCAGAGCAGGTACAGCGGCAGCGAGAGCACCTCGAGCGCGACGAACATCGTGAGCAGGTCGTTCGCGGCCGGGAACAGCAGCATGCCGCCGACGGCGAACAGGACCAGCGGGTAGACCTCGGTGTGCGCGATGCCGGCCTCCAGGCCCTCGCGCTCCTCGGCGCTGCCCGGGACGGCGGCCGCCTGCGCCGCGAACGGGCTGACGTCGTGCGAGGACTCGGCGATCAGCAGCACGCTGATGAACGCCAGCACCAGGATCGTGCCCTGGATGAACAGCGTGGGCCGGTCCACGGCGACCGCGCCCATCGCGGCGATACGGCCCGGGCTGCCGTCCGCGAAGATGGAACTCGTGGCGGCCACCACGATCGTCAGCACGAACGCGCCGGCCAAGCCGCCGAGCGACAGCGCGAGGTGGATGGGACGGCGCGCCGCCCTCGGCGCGAACGCCTCGACCAGGACTCCGGCCACGGCGACCGCGAACACCAGCAGCATCGGCGAGAGCTGGCCGTACTCGATGTGCGGCGCGGGGATCGTGGGGCCGACCGCGGCCAGGGTCCCGGTCACGGGGAACTCCTCTGCGTGAGCGCGCTGGTGGTGCCGGGGTGCGGGGGCACCGGGTCGGTGGAGTGCACCTGGACCAGGGTCTGGTGCACCGCGGGGTTGATGATGTCGAGAACCGGCTTCGGGTACACCCCGAGCACTATGACCAGCGCGATCAGCGGGCCGACCGCCCACAGCTCGCGTGCCTTGAGGTCGGGCATCCCCGCCACCTCCTCGCGTACCGGCCCGGTCATCGTGCGCTGGTACATCCACAGGATGTAGATCGCAGCCAGGATGATGCCGACGGTGGCGAGGATCGCGTACACCTCGTACCGCGTGAAGGTGCCCACCAGGACCAGGAACTCGCTGACGAACGTGGACAGGCCGGGCAGTGACAGGCCGGCCAGGCCCGCGATCAGGAACAGCCCGGCGAGCACCGGGGCGACCTTCTGCACGCCGCCGTAGTCGGCGATGAGCGACGAGCGCCGCCGCGCGATCATGAACCCGGCGATGAGGAACAGCGCGCCGGTGGCGAACCCGTGGTTCACCATGTAGAACACGCCGCCCGTCTGACCCTCGCTGGTCATCGCGAAGATGCCCAGCGTGATCAGGCCCATGTGGGACACCGAGGTGTAGGCGATCAGCCGCTTCAGGTCCCGCTGGCCGATCGCCACGATCGCGCCGTACAGGATCCCGATCACCGAGAGCACCAGGACCAGCGGCGTGAAGTAGTGCGCGCCCGCCGGGAACAGCTCCAGGCAGTAGCGGATCATGCCGAAGGTGCCGACCTTGTCCAGCACGCCGACCAGCACGACCGCGGCCCCCGGCTGCGCGGCGGTCGCCGCGTCGGGAAGCCAGGTGTGGAACGGCCACAGCGGCGCCTTGATCGCGAACGCGACGAAGAAGCCGAGGAACAGCCACTTCTGGGTGGTCGTGCTCAGCGAGACGTGCACGAGCTGGCTGAACAGGAACGTGCCCGGGTGCCCGGGGCTGGCCGAGTACACGTAGAGCGCGATCACGGCGACCAGCATGAGCAGTCCGCCCAGCAGGCTGTACAGCAGGAACTTGACCGCCGCGTACTGGCGCTGGCCGACCCCGTAGCTCCCGATCATGAAATACATCGGGATCAGCATGGCCTCGAAGAACACGTAGAACAGGAATACGTCGGTGGCGGCGAAGACGCCGATCATCATGGTCTCGAGCACGAGCATCAGCGCGAAGTAGGTCTTTACGCTGCGCCGCGGCGGCGGCTCGCCCGCGGGGTTCGACTCGCCCTCGGCGTCGTTCCACGAGGCCAGGACGACCACCGGCATCAGCACCACGGTCATCAGGATCAGGACCAGCGCTATCCCGTCCACGCCGACCGCGTAGTGCACGCCGAACTGCGGGATCCACTGGTAGGTCTGGCTGAACTGGAAGGTCGGCCCGCTCGTCTTGAACTGCAGCGCCATCGCGATGCTCATCGCGAGCGTGACGAGCGTGAAGCCCAGCGCCAGCTGCTTCACGAGCTTGTCGCGAGCCCGGCGGTCCGCCGGGCCGCCCGGCGCGGACCGGCCCGGCGTCAGCGCGACCGCGACGGCCCCGGCCAGCGGGATCGCGCCGATGACCGTCAGCCAGGGAAATGTGCTCATCTAGATCCTCACCAGAAGCAGCGCGCCCACGAGCAGCACCGCGCCAAGGAACATCAGCAGCGCATAGGAGCGGACGAATCCGTTCTCGACCCTGCGCATCCGCCCGGAGGTGCCGCCCAGGGTGGCGGCCAGGGTGTTCACCAGGCCGTCCACGCCCCGGTTGTCGAAGTACACCGACAGCCTGGTGAGCCACTGTCCCGGCCGCATCAGCACCGACTCGTTGATGGCGTCGCCGTAGAGGTCCTTCCGCGCCGCGACGGTGACGAAACTCCCGGCCGGCGCGGTCACCGGGACCTCGCTCCGCCCGTACATGACCAAGGCGATCGCGGCCCCGACCACGACGAGCGCGAGCGCGGCGCCGCTGACCACGGTGAAGATCCCGTGCGAGGTCGGCGGCACGCCGACCACCGGGGCCAGGAAGTTCACCAGCCGGTTGTCGATGATCAGGAGCCCCCCGGCCCCGAGCGAGCCGAGGGCGAGCACGACCATCGGCGAGGTCATCACCGGCGGCGCCTCGTGCGGGTGCACCTTGTCATCCCAGCGGCGCTCCCCGGTGAAGGTCATCAACATCACCCGGGTCATGTAGAACGCGGTGATGCCGGCGCCGATCAATGCCGCGGTGCCGAGGATGGCTCCCGATGTGCCGCCCTTGTCGAACGCGGCCTCGATGATCGGGTCCTTGGTGAAGAAACCGGAGAACGGGGGGATGCCGATGATGGCCAGGTAGCCGAACCCGAACGTGACGAACGTGATCGGCATGACCTTGGCCAGGCCGCCGAAGCGGCGCATGTCCACCTCATCGTCCATCTCGTGCTTGACCGACCCGGCGCCGAGGAACAGACCGGCCTTGAAGAAGCCGTGCGCCAGCAGGTGGGCGATCGCGAACGCGTACCCCGCCGGTCCGAGCCCGGCCGCCAGCATCATGTAGCCGATCTGGCTCATCGTGGACCCGGCCAGCGCCTTCTTGATGTCGTCCTTGGCGCAGCCGATGATCGCGCCGAACAGCAGCGTGGCCGCGCCCACGATGGTGACGGCCAGCCGGGCATCCGCCGACAGGTTGAAGATCGGGTTGGACCGGACGATCAGGTAGACGCCGGCGGTCACCATGGTCGCCGCGTGGATCAGCGCCGACACCGGTGTCGGGCCTTCCATCGCGTCAAGCAGCCAGGACTGCAGCGGCAGCTGCGCCGACTTGCCGCACGCCCCGAGCAGGAGCAGCAGTCCCAGCGCGGTCACCACGCCGTGGCTGGCGCCGTGCACGGCGCCGAACACCCCGGTGAAGGTCACCGTTCCGAAGGTCGCGAACATCAGCATGATCGCCAGCGACAGGCCGGCGTCGCCGACCCGGTTGGCGATGAAGGCCTTCTTCGCGGCGGTCGCAGCGGTGGGCTTGAACTGCCAGAACCCGATCAGCAGGTACGAGGCGAGGCCGACTCCCTCCCAGCCCGCGTACAGGGCGAGGTAGTTGTCGGCCAGGACGAGCAGCAGCATCGCGGCCAGGAACAGGTTCATATACCCGAAGAACCGCCGCCGCTCCGGATCGTTCGCCATGTAGCCGACCGCGAAGATGTGGATCAGCGAGCCGACCCCGGTGATCAGCAGCACGAAGCAGATCGACAGCGGGTCAAGCAGCAAGCCGATGCTCACCTTGAAGCCGCCGACTTGTATCCAGGAGTACAGATGCAGGTCCCTGCTGCGCTGGCTGGCCGGGTAGCTTAGCATCGCGAAGAACGCGATCACTGCGTACACGAAGCTCGCGACCGGCATGGCCACGCCGACCAGGTGCCCCCACGAGTTGGTGCGCTTCCCGCCGAGCAGCAGGATCACCGCTCCGGCTATCGGCAAGGCCAGCAGCAGCCATGCGGCGCTTTGGACGCCGACGGCGGCCACCGTGGTCATGACCGCGGCCGACGGCGCGCCCGCGACAGAGCCCGTCACTGGCTACCTAACCCTTCTGCTGTTCTCAGTGTTGGCCCCGGGGAAGCAGCGTCCCCCGGGGGTTAGTACTTCAGCAGGTTCGCGTCGTCCACCGACGCGGATCTGCGGGCCCGGAAGATCGAGGTCAAGATGGCCAGCCCGACGACGACCTCGGCGGCGGCGACCACCATCACGAAGAACGCGATGACCTGGCCGTCCAGGTTCCCGTGCAGCCGCGCGAACGCGACGAAGGCCAGGTTGACCGCGTTCAGCATCAGTTCCACGCACATGAAGATGACGATCGCGTTCCTGCGCGCCAGGACGCCCACGCCGCCGATCACGAACAGGATCACCGACAGGGCCACGAAATACGCCGGGCTTACCATCGCGCCTCCTCGTGCTCGCTGTCATCGCTGGACTGCTCGCCGCCCTCGTCATCGGGCGGCAGCACCTCGCCCGAGGTGAGGGCCTCCGGCGGTGGCGCGGGGACCTGGCCGAGACTGAACTCGATCCTGCGGGCTATCACCGGGCTGACCGACAGCGTGGCTGGCGAGCCGTCGGGCAGCAGCGCGGGCATGTCCACCGCGTTGTGCCGGGCATAGGTTCCCGGCCCGGGCAGCGGCGCCGCCCGCCCGCTCAGCACCCGGTTCCTGGCCAGCTCGCGCTGGGTCGGCTTGGGGCTGATCCGCTCCCGGTAGGCCAGCACCATCGCGCCGAGCGCCGCCGTGATCAGCAGCGCGCTGGTGACCTCGAACGGGAACACGTACGTGGTGAAGATCAGCGTGGCGAGGTCCGGCAAGTTCGACGTCGAGAAGGCCGCGCCCGCCGGTGCCGCCGGGCCGATCACCGCGTTGCCGATGACGAGGGCGAGCAGGGTCAGCATCCCGATCCCGACCAGGATGGTGGCGACCCGCTGGCCTCTGATCGTCTCCACGAGCGAGTCAGCGGAGCTCACTCCGACGATCATGAGCACGAACAGGAAGAGCATCAGCACAGCGCCGGTGTAGACGATGACCTGGACGAAGGCCAGGAACGGCGCGCCCAGCATCGCGTACAGGACCGCGAGCGACAGCATCACGACGGCCAGCAGCACGGCGCAGTGCACCGCCCGCCTGGCCAGCACCATGCCCAGCGCGGCCGCCACCGAGACCACGGACAGCACCCAGAACGCCAGGCTCTGCGTTTCCTGGGCCATGCCGACGGCGAGCACCGTGGGTTGGTTCATCGGCCCGCTCCGGCCTCGTCATCGTCGTCCGGCTGGCCCGCGCCGACGATCCCCGAGGCACCCAGCCGGTAATAGTCCTGCTCGGTCTCGCCAAGGCGCATGGGGTGCGGCGGGGCCTCCATGCCCGGCTGCAGCGGAGCGACGAGCTGCTCCTTGGTCCAGATCAGGCTCTCCCGGTTGTCGTCGGCGAGCTCATACTCGTTGGTCATGGTCAGCGCCCGGGTGGGGCACGCCTCGATGCACAGCCCGCACAGGATGCAGCGCAGGTAGTTGATCTGGTAGACGCGGCCGTACCGCTCGCCCGGCGAGTACCGCTCTTCCTCGGTGTTGTCACCGCCCTCGACATAGATGGCATCGGCCGGGCAGGCCCACGCGCAGAGCTCGCACCCGATGCACTTCTCCAGCCCGTCCGGCCAGCGGTTCAGCTGATGCCGGCCGTGGAACCGCGGCGCGGTCGGCTTCATCACCTCCGGATACTCGACGGTGTCGACCTTCCGGAACATCGTCCGGAAGGTGACGGCGAAACCCTTGACCGGGTTGAGGAAGTCAAGCACCGGCGACCTCCTTCGCTGCGGCGGCGTCGGTCGCCGCCGGGAGACCCGTGGCGGCGGGGGAGACCCCGATCCCGTGATAGTGCGGCAGGTCCATGGGCGGGACAGGGAACGCCCCGGTCCCGGCCTCGGCCGACGCGTCGGCTTCGTCCAGGTCCTCGGCCTGCTGGGCTCGTCTGGCCACCGCGGAGTCCCAGGCCCAGGCCAGCAGCATCAGCACCACGACGATGCCCCCGGCCACGATGTAGATACCGGTGCTGCCGCCCTGACGGCGCCATACCCGGATGGTCGCGATCATCAGAGTCCACGCCAGCGCCGAAGGGATGAGGATCTTCCACCCCAGCCGCATCAGCTGGTCGTAGCGGATCCTGGGCAACGAGCCGCGGAGCCAGAAGAACGTGAAGACCAGGATCGTGACCTTGCCCAGGAACCAGAGCAGCGGCCACCAGCCGGTGTTGGCGTCCGGCCACACCGAGATCGGCCACGGCGCCGCCCAGCCGCCCAGGAACAGCGTGGTGGCCAGCGCCGACACCGTGATCACGCTGACGTACTCGGCCAGCTGGAGGAGCGCGAACTTGAGCGAGGAGTACTCGGTGTGGTAGCCGCCCACCAGCTCTCCCTCGCCCTCGGGCAGGTCGAACGGCAGCCGGTTGGTCTCGCCGACCATCGTGATCAGGTAGATCACGAACGAGGGCAGCAGCAGCACCGCGAACCAGGACGGGTAGTGCAGCCCGGCACCGAACCAGTGGAACTCGGTGCCGTGCGCCTGCGCGGCCACGATCGCGGTGGTGGACAGCGACCCGGAGTAGAGAAAGACCGGGACGAAGGACAGCCCCATCGCGATCTCGTAGCTGATCACCTGGGCGGACGACCGGAGCGCGCCGAGCAGCGAGTAGGGCGAGTTCGCGGACCAGCCGGCCAGCACGATCCCGTACACGCCGATCGAGCTCATCGCGAGCACCAGCAGCACGGCCACCGGCAGGTCGGCGAGTTGCAGCGGAGTCTGCACCCCCCCGATCGAGACGATCGGCCCGAACGGGATGATCGAGAGGCTGATGAACGCGGGGATCACCGAAATCACCGGCGCCACCCAGAACAGGACCTTGTCCACGCCTTGCGGGACGATGTCCTCCTTGAGCGCCAGCTTGATGCCGTCCATCAGCGACTGCAGCAGGCCGAACTTCCCGGCCCGGTTCGGCCCGGGGCGCTGCTGCATCCGCCCGATCAGCCGCCGCTCGGCCCAGATCGCGAGCAGCGTGCCGAGCAGCAGGAACAGGAAGATGGCCAGCACCTTGATGATGATCAGCCACCAGGGGTCGTGCCCGAAGTCGGCCAGCGTCGGGTAGCTGACGCCGCCCTCCGCCCCCGCCCCCGCGGCCAGGCCTGTCATTGCGCGCTCCTCACGGTGACGAGGCTTCCGTGGCCCGCGCCGAGTTCGCTGCGCACCGCGCAGCCCGCCGAGTTGGTGGGCAGCCAGACCACCCGGTCTGGCATGTCCGCGATCTCCGCGGGCACGGTGATGGCACCGCGCTCGGTGGCCACAGTGACCTTACCGCCGTCGCCGGCACCAGCTTCGGCGGCGGTCGCCGCTGACATCTTCGCGACCGCCGCGCGCGCGGTGCCAGCCAGGTTCGGCTCGCCGTCCTGCATCCGGCCAGCGTCCAGCAGATTATGCCAGGTGGCCAGGAACGCCTGGCCGGGGCCTGGGTGGAGAGTGTGCGGAGTGCTGGCCCGTGGCGCCGGCCGTCGCGGCGCGCCGGCCCCCGCGGAGATGGCGGACGGTACGTCGGGGAAGCTGGACGTGACGTCCGGCACCAGCGCGTTGAGCTCGCGCCGGGCGGCCGCGGCGTCGGGCAGCCCGAGATGCACGTCCATCTCGTCGGCCAGCGCCCCGAGCACGTGCAGGTCGCTGCGCGCGGCGGCCGCGGCGAGCGCGGGGCGGAACGAGCCCGGCCTGCCCTCCCAGTTCACGAACGTGCCGGCCTTTTCCGCTACCGCGGCCACCGGCAGCACGACGTCCGCCCGGTCGGTCACCGCGCTGGCCCGCAGCTCCAGGCTGACCACGAACCGCGCCGCCGCCAGGGCCTCGAGGGCCGCCGCCGGGTCGGGCAGGTCGCCGGGATCCACGCCGGCGATGACCAGCGCCCCGATGTCCCGGGCCGCGGCCGCGGCGAGGATGTGCGCCGTGTCCCGGCCGGGCTCGGCGGGCAGGGACGACACGCCCCAGGTCCGCGCCACCTCGGCCCGGGCCGCGTGGTCGGTGACCGCCCGGCCGCCGGGCAGCACGGTGGGCAGCGCGCCCGCCTCGATCGCGCCGCGCTCGCCGGCCCGGCGTGGTATCCAGGCCAGCCGGGCACCAGTCTCCTGGGCCAGCCGGGCCGCCGCGGACAGCGCGCCAGGAACCTCGGCCAGCCGCTCGCCGGCCAGGATCACCGCGCCGGGCTGCCGCAGCGCCTGCGCCGCGGCGGCGCCGGCGTCGCCGAGATCGTTGCCGCTGGCCAGCCGGCCCAGGGCCTCGGCCTCCCCGCCGGGCACGGTGGGCAGCAGCGTGCCGGACATCAGGGCCAGCCCGGGTCCGGGCAGCGCCGCGATCGAGTACACGGCGAGGCGGCCGGTCCTGGCCGCCTTGCGCAGCCGGAGGAAGACGATGGGCGACTCGTCCTGTGGTTCAAACCCGGCCAGCAGCACCACTCCGGCGCGCTCCAGGCCCTGGTAGGTCACGCCGGACGCCTGGCCCGCCACGCTGCCCGCCAGGAACTGCGTCTCCTCCGCCGAGTGCGGGCGGGCCCGCATGTCGATGTCGTTGCTGGCCAGCGCGAGCCTCGCGAACTTCGCGTAGGCGTACGAGTCCTCCAGGGTCAGGCGGCCACCGGTGAGCACGGCCGCGCGGCCGCGCTCGGCGAGCAGCCCCGCGGCGGCCGCCGCGATGGCCTCCGGCCACGAGGCGGGCTGGAGCTGGCCGTCGGCAGCGCGGACCAGCGGAGTGACCAGACGGTCCGGCTGCGTGGCGTAGGTGAACGCCCACCGGCCCTTGTCGCAGTTCCATTCCTCGTTGACCTGCGGGTCGTCGCCGGCCAGCCGCCTGGTCACCGCGCCGCGCCGGTCGTCGGTACGCTGCCGGCAGCCGGAGGCGCAGTGCTCGCACACGCTGGGCGTGGAGACCAGGTCGAACGGGCGGGCCCGGAACCGGTACGAGGCGCCGGTGAGCGCCCCGACCGGGCAGATCTGCACGGTGTTGCCGGAGAAATAGGAGTCGAACGGGGCTCCGTCGGCCACCCCGATCTGCTCCTGCGGGCCGCGCTCGAAGAGCTCGATCAGTGGTTCGCCGGCGATCTCGTCGGCGAACCTGGTACAGCGCGTGCACTGGATGCACCGCTCCCGGTCCAGCAGCACCTGCGCGGACAGCGGGACCGGCTTGGCAAAGGTGCGCTTGGGGCCGTAGAACCTGGTCTCGCCCCGGCCGCTGGACATGGCCTGGTTCTGCAGCGGGCACTCCCCGCCCTTATCGCACATGGGGCAGTCCAGCGGGTGGTTGACCAGCAACTGCTCCATCACGCCGCGCTGCGCCTGCTCGGCCACCTCGGAAGTCAGCTGGGTGTGCACCACCATGCCCTCGGTGCAGGTCGTGGTGCAGGACGCCGGGGGCTTGGGCTGGCCCTCGATGTGCACCAGGCACTGCCGGCAGGCACCGACCGGGGACAGCAGCGGATGCTCGCAGAACCTGGGTATCTGGATGCCGAGCTGCTCGGCGGCGCGGATCACCAGCGTCCCCTTGGGCACGGTGATCTCGAACCCGTCGATGGTGACGGTCACGCCGTCGGCGGGGCGGGCGACCTGTCCGCCCGCGCCCTGGCTCGTCTGCACTGTCATCGGGCGGACTCCAAGGTGAACAGGGTGGAAGCCGCGGGGTCGAACGGGCAGCCGCCGCTGCGCTGATGCTCGATGTACTCGTCGCGGAAGAACCCGATCGACGACTTCACCGATGGCTCGATCGAGTCGCCCAGGGCGCAGAACGCCCGGCCGGTGATGTTCTGGCAGATGTCCAGCAGCTTGTCCAGGTCGGCCTCGCTGCCCTCGCCGCGCTCAAGAGCCTCGAGCAGCTGCACGACCCAGTAGCTGCCCTCGCGGCACGGCGTGCACTTGCCGCACGACTCGTGCTCATAGAACTCGATCCAGCGCAGCACGACCCGGACCACGCAGGTCGTCTCGTCGAACAGCTGGATCGAGCGGGTGCCGAGCATCGACCCGGCGGCGGCCACCGACTCGTAGTCGAGCGGCACGTCCAGGTGCTCATCGGTGAACAGCGGGGTGGATGACCCGCCCGGCGTCCAGAACTTCAGCCGGTGCCCGGCGCGGATGCCGCCGGCCAGGCCGAGCAGCTCACGCAGCGTGGTGCCGAGCGGCGCCTCGTACTGGCCGGGCGTGGTCACGTGACCGGACAGCGAGAAGATCCCGAAGCCCTTGGACTTCTCGGTGCCGAGCTCCGCGAAATCGCTGGCGCCGTGCTGGATGATCCAGGGCACGCTGGCGATCGACTCCACGTTGTTAACATTCGTCGGGCTCGCGTACACGCCAGAGCCCGCCGGGAACGGCGGCTTGAGCCGCGGCTGGCCGCGTTTCCCCTCCAGCGAGTCCAGCAGCGCCGTCTCCTCGCCGCAGATGTACGCGCCCGCCCCGGTGTGCACGATGATGTCCAGGTCGAAGCCTGAGCCAAGGATGTTGCGGCCCGCAAAACCCGCCTCGCGGGCCTGCGCGACCGCGTACTGCAGCCTGCGGATCACGTGCAGCACCTCGCCGCGGACGTAGATGAACGCCGTGTTCGCCTGGATCGCGTACGCGGCGATCACGGTGCCCTCGATCAGCACGTGCGGGTTGTTCAGCATCGTCGGGATGTCCTTGCAGGCGCCCGGCTCGGACTCGTCGGCGTTCACCACCAGGTAGTGCGGCTTGGCGTCGCCCCGCGGGATGAACCCCCACTTCACGCCGGTGGGGAAGCCGGCCCCGCCGCGGCCGCGCAGCACCGACTCCTTGACGGTCGAGATGACCTCGTCCGGGGCCATGGCCAGGGCCTTGGGCAGCGCCCGGTAGCCGCCGTCGCGCTGGTAGCCGGCCAGCGTGCACAAGTCCGGGTCGTCCCAGTGCGCGGTGAGGGCCGGCGTCAGGATGGTCGTCACCGCGGGCCTCCGTTGCCGCTGGCCGCCGAGTCGGGGGTCCAGCCTTGCTGCTTGGCTTTCCGCAGGCCGGCCAGGCTGGGGTCGCCCGCGGTGTGGCCGCCGGTCGCCTGGCCGTCGGGGTAGCCGGCCAGGATCCTCGACGCCTGCTTCCAGGTGCACAGCCGCGGCGCGCCGCGGGTCGGCGCGACATCGGCGCCGGCCCGCAGCCCGTCGACCAGGTCCCGGGCCGACTGCGGGGTCATGTTGTCGAAGAACTCCCAGTTCACCATCACCACGGGGGCATAGTCGCAGGCCGCGTTGCACTCCACGTGCTCCAGGCTGACCTTGCCGTCCTGCGTCGTCTCGTCGTTGGAGACGCCGAGGTGCTGCAGCAGGTCGGCGAAGATGGCGTCGCCGCCCATCACCGCGCAGAGCGAGTTGGTGCACACGCCCACGTGGTACTCGCCGACCGGCCGGCGCTTCAACATGGTGTAGAAGGAGGCCACCGCGGTGACCTCCGCCTCGGCCAGCCCCAGCCGCTCGGCGCAGAACGCGATGCCGTCGGCCGAGACGAATCCTTGCTCGGCCTGAACCAGGTACAGCAGCGGCATCAGCGCCGAGCGCGGCTTCGGGTAGCGGCCGATGATCTCGGCGGCATCAGCGGCCAGCTTGGACCGCAGTTCGTCTAGCGGCGCCATTTACCTGTCCACCCCCCCGATGACCGGGTCGATGCTGGCCACCGCCGGGATGACGTCGGCGAGCAGGCCGCCCTCGGCCAGCGCGGACAGCGCCTGCAGGTGGTTGAACGACGGATCGCGCAGGTGGACCCGGAACGGCCGGGTGCCGCCGTCGCTGACCACGTGGCAGCCGAGCTCACCGCGGGGCGATTCCACCGCCGCGTAGGCCTGGCCGGCCGGTACCCGGAAGCCCTCGGTCACCAGCTTGAAGTGGTGGATGAGCGCCTCCATGGACTGGCCCATGATGTGGGCGATGTGGTCGGGCGCGGGCCCGAGGCCATCCGGGCCGAGGGCCAGCCGCGCCGGCCAGCCGATCTTAGCGTCCTTGATCATGACCGGGTCGTCGGCCGGGCGCTTCCCCGAGAGCCGGTCCAGGCACTGGCCGATGATCCGCAGCGACTGGTCCATCTCGTCCATCCGGAGCCGGTACCGGCCGTACGCGTCGCACGTCTTCACGACCGGCACGTCGAACTCGTAGCTCTCGTAGCCGCAGTAGGGCTGGCTCTTGCGCAGGTCCCAGGGCAGCCCGGTGCTGCGCAGCATGGGGCCGGTGACGCCGAGCGCCATGCAGCCGCTCAGGTCCAGGTACGCGATGTCCTTGGTCCTGGCCAGGAACACCGGACTGGCGTCGAACAGCGCGCGGATGTCGCCGAGCTGCTTGGGCATCACGGCGAGGAACTCCCTGAGCTTCTCGATGGCGCCGGACGGCAGGTCCTGCGCCACCCCGCCGGGGCGGATGTAGGCATGGTTCATCCGCAGGCCGGTGATCAGCTCGAACAGGTCGAGCACCTTCTCCCGTTCCCGCATCGCGTACAAGAACACGGTCGAGGCGCCGAGCTCGAGGCCGAGCGGCCCGACGCCGGTCAGGTGCGAGGAGATCCGGTTGAGCTCCATCATCAGCACCCGGATCACGGTCGCCCGGTCCGGGATCCGGTCCTCGATGCCGAGCAGCCGCTCCACCGCCAGGCAGTACGACACCTCGTTGAAGATCGGCATCAGGTAGTCCGCCCGGGTGCAGAACGTCACGCCCTGGGTCCAGGTGCGGAACTCCATGTTCTTCTCGATGCCGGTGTGCAGGTACCCGATGACCGGCCGCACCTCGGTCACGGTCTCGCCGTCCAGCGTCAGGACCAGCCGGAGTACCCCATGGGTGGACGGGTGCTGCGGGCCCATGTTGACGACCAGGCGCTCCTCGCCGGTGCGGTCGCCCGACTCGTCGACCGCGGCGACGACCTCGTCCCAGTCCTGCCCGGCGACGTTGTAGACGCGGCCCTCAGCGGTATCAGCCTGGTCCGCGCTGGTGCTCATTCGTAGGCCCTCCGCTCGTCGGGTGGCGGAATCGTCGCGCCCCGGTACTCGACCGGGATACCGCCCAGCGGGTAATCCTTCCGCTGCGGGTGGCCCTTCCAGTCGTCCGGCATCTCGATCCTGGTCAGCGACGGGTGACCGTCGAAGATGATGCCGAAGAAGTCCCAGGTCTCCCGCTCGTGCCAGTCATTGGCCGGGTAGACGTCGATCACCGAGGGAATGTGCGGGTCGGCGTCGGGCACCGAGACCTCGAGCCGCAGCCGCCGGTTGTGGGTGATCGACAGCAGGTGGTAGACGGCGTGCAGCTCGCGGGCCGCCTCCTGCGGATAGTGCACGCCGGAGACCCCGGTGCATATCTCGAAGGCGAGCGTCGGATCGTCCCGCAGCCGCCGTGCCACCGCGACCAGGTGCTCGCGGCGGACGTGGAAGGTCAGCTCGCCGCGGTCGGCGACCACCCGTTCCACCGCGTCGCCGAAGCTCGATCCGGCCTGCTCGAGCGAGCCGGCCAGCGCGTCGGCGACATCGTCGAAGTACGAGCCGTAGGGCCGGGGGCTGGACAGCGGGGGCGGCTGCCGGACCTGCAGCCCGCCGTAGCCGGAGGTGTCGGGGGTGCCACGGACGCCGAACATGCCGGTCCGCACGACTCGCTCCGACAGCCGCTCCCGGCCCGCGAGCTCGGCCGGGTCGGGGGCGGGCGCGCCGCCGTCCGCCTGGCCAGCCTGATCCGGCTGGTTCGTCTCGGTCACTGGCCCCGCTCCGTGCTTCCCGCCGTGCTGCCCGGGGCCGAGCCGCTCAGGCTGGGCAGCAGCGGCAGCCGCCGCAGCCGGGCCTCCTCCAGCTCGGTGATCTCGTTCTCCCGGTTCACGCCGAGCTTCATGTTCTGGATCTTGTCGTGCAGCTTGAGGATCGCGTCGAGCAGCATCTCCGGCCGGGGCGGGCAGCCCGGCAGGTAAATGTCCACCGGCACGACGTGGTCCACGCCCTGGACGATCGCGTAGTTGTTGAACATGCCGCCGCTGGACGCGCACACGCCCATCGAGATCACCCATTTGGGGTCGGACATCTGGTCATAGATCTGCCGCAGCACCGGCGCCATCTTCTGGCTGACCCGGCCGGCCACAATCATCAGGTCGGCCTGCCTCGGCGTGTTCGACGCCCGCTCCATGCCGAACCGGCCCAGGTCGTGCCGCGGGCCGCCGGTGGAGAACAGCTCGATCGCGCAGCAGGCCAGCCCGAACGTGGCCGGCCAGACCGAGCTCTTGCGCCCGTAGCCGGCCAGCTTCTCCACCGTCGTCAGCAGGATGCCGCTCGGCAGCTTCTCTTCCAAGCCCATGGGCTAGTCCCATTCCAGACCGCCGCGGCGCCACACGTAGGCGTACGCGACGAGAACCGTGGCGATGAACGTGACCATCTCGACCAGGCCGAACACGCCGAGCCGGTCGTACGCGACGGCCCACGGGTACAGGAAGATGATCTCGATGTCGAAGACGATGAACAGCATCGCGGTCAGGTAGTACTTCACCGGGAACCTGGTGCGGGTGTTGCCCGGCGTGGGCTCGATGCCGCACTCGTACGCCTCGAGCTTGGCCCGGTTCCACCGCTTGGGGCCGGCCAGCGCGCCCATGACCAATGAGAAAACGGCGAAGACCGCGGCCAGCGCGGCCAGCACCAGGATCGGCACGTACAGGCTCAGGCCCAGGCCCATCCCTTCGTCACCCCCTTGCCATGGCAGGCCACCGTTAAGCCGCCGGGGTCATCTTAGACACCGCGTTGAGAACGCGGTCGACCGCGTCGCCTCCCCTGGCCTCGGTCAGGTTACCGAGGAGCTTCATGGTGAAGCGCATCACGTAAGGCCGCTTGACGCCGTGCTTGGTCGCGAACCTCATGAACGATGGGCGGCCGATCAACTGCACGAACGTGCGCCCCAGTGTGTAGTAGCCGCCCCAGGCGTCCTTCAGCTGCCCGGGGTAGGTGCGCAGCACGGTCTCCGCCCCGGCGGCGGTCGGCCTGGCCAGCGCCTGCACGATGGTCCGGGCTGCGATCTCGCCGGCCTCGAGGGCGTAGCCGATGCCCTCGCCGTTGAACGGGTTGACCATGCCGCCGGAGTCTCCGGCCAGCAGCAGGCCATTGGTGTAGTGCGGGGTGCGGTTGAACCCCATGGGCAGCGCGGCGCCGCGCACCGGCTGCGTGCGGTTCTCCTCGGTCAGGCCCCACTCGGCGGGCATCCCGGCCAGCCAGCGGCGCAGCAGCACCCGGTAGTCGATGTTGCCGAACGCCTCGGAGGTGTTCAGCAGCCCGAGCCCGACGTTGCTCGTCCCGTCGCCCATGCCGAAGATCCAGCCGTAACCCGGCAGCAGCTTTTCGCCGTCCCACAGGTCGAGCCACGCCTCCAGGTAGTCGTCGTCAGAACGCGGGCTGGAGTAATAGGTGCGCACCGCGACGCCGAGCGGCCGGTCGTCCCGCTTGCGCAGCCCCATGGCGACGGAAAGCCGTGACGAGTTGCCGTCGGCGGCGACGACGACGCGCCCGCGGAATACCCGTTCTGCCTTCTCTCCGTTGGCGGTCTCGTGCGCGGTGACCCCGGTGATCCGCCCGGTTCGGTCGTCAAGAACAGGGCCGGTGACGTTGACGCCTTCCAGCAGCCGGGCACCCGCCTTCTCTGCGTGCCGGGCCAGGGTCTCGTCGAAGTCGAGCCGGCTGCGGACCAGGCTGTACCCCGGATAGCTGGAGAGCTCGGGCCAGTTCAGCTCGATCCGGCCGCCTCCGCCGATGATCCGCAGTCCCTTGCTGCGCACCCAGCCATCGCTCTCCGCGATCGGCACCCCCATCCCGGTCAGCGCCTTGACCGCACGCGGGGCCAGCCCGTCGCCGCAGACCTTCTCCCGCGGGAAATGGCTCTTCTCCAGGAGCAGCACGTCCAGGCCCGCGGCGGCCAGGTAGTACGCGGTCGCCGACCCGGCCGGGCCGGCTCCGACCACGATGACGTCCGCCATCCCGGTGGCTGTCTCTGGGGGGGTTTGCTGGGTCACGGAGGGAGTTCCTGCCTGTCTTGTGAACGGCTTCACAAGTGCTTTCCCGCAGTCTAGACCGAGCGGGTCGTGCTGATGCCAACGGGACGGCCGGACCACCCCGTCTAGGAGCCTGCGGCCGAGCAGACTTCGTCCACTCTGGTGAGGGTCCTCAGCACCCACAAACGATATCGGAACGGCGAGCACCGTACAGACCGCCTTTGCGCTGTGCCTCACGGTCCCGGGCCGCAGCCGGTCGCGGTTCGGAACCGGGGTGCTGCGGTTGACTCAGCCAGGGCTGCGATCCGTAGAATCATGGCCGGACGGCCGGCTGGTGAGCAATGCGCTGCCAACGCGAAGATCACAGACTCGTGCTGAGGTCCTCGAGCGACGGACTGCGCGTACGGGTTCGGCGGAGTATGTGTTTACCGGGGTCATCAGCTGCGTTCAAAGTACGTTAATACCTGACGAGGCGATGATGAGTGACCAGGGACACCTGCTGGATTCCTATTTTCGTGAGTCCGAAATCAGGCAGCAGCAGCTAAGAAAGACTAAGCCAACGGATTCCAGCACGCGTGTAGTCGTGAAGAACCTGGTTCCGGTGCGCTACCGAGGTACCGCGCGAATGATGGTCACCGACGTGCTGAGAAGGCGCGAGCGGCGCAAGGCACAAGTGCTTGGGCAGCGGTCTGACCTGCGGCTGCACCTGGGCAGCGGTGGTGAGCACAAGAGCGGGTGGGTCAACGTCGATCTGCTGGGGGATCCCGTGGAGGTCGCGTGGAACCTGGCCCGCCCGCTGCCGTTCGAGTCCGCATCGGCCATCGCGGTGTTCCACGAGCACCTGCTGGAGCACCTGCCCTTGGAGGCGGGGGCAGTCTTGATGAAAGAGTGCCATCGGGTGCTCAAGCCGGGCGGTGTCCTACGGGTAGGCGTTCCGGACGCGGGCAAGCTGATCCGTTCCTACGGGGCTGACCGGACGTATCTGGAGACGTTGCATCCGGGTCGGCCCTCGGCCATGCTGGCCGTCCAGGAGCTGTTCTACTGGCACCGGCATTGCGCCATGTTCGACACCGAGACCCTGTGCCTGTTCTTCCGGGCCACCGGCTTCCCCGATCCGCGCGAGCGCGACTACGGGGACAGTGATCTCGGCCAGGCACCCGACACAGAACGCCGACGCGCTGCGACGCTGTATGTCGAAGCCCGAAAGCTGTAGCCAGCTGCGGCCGGGACTCGATCGTACGGGAAACAGCGGAGCCGCTGTCAGTGGCATTCCGGGCCTACCGGAGAAGGCATGCACTCTCTTGGATATCGTTGGCTGGTGCTTAGAGAGGGTGTATCCAGGCAGGCGAGTGTCGTCCGCACGCTTGCGACGGGCGGCGCGGCCACGCTGCTGACATCATGGGGCCTGGGACGGGCATTGCAAAGCGAATCGGTGACGCGACAGTCACGTCGGCTCTACGACTATTGCCGCGAACACCGTAATGCCACCCTGTCCCGGCGGCTTGACCCGGTGACGACCATCGGCGACTATGCCGTCATCGGCTCGTTCTCGGTCCTGGTCGGCGGGATCGTGGCCTACGAACGTCGGGACTGGAAGCCGCTGCCGCTGCTGGTCGGCGGCGTCGTGGCCGAGGTCTACCTGCAGAGAGCGCTCAAGCGCTTGGTCAAGGGGACCAAGCCTGCAGCGGAATCCTCAATCGGGCCGCCTGGCGACTATCCCTCTGGTGGCGCGGCCCGTACGGTGATTACCTTCGGGCTGCTGGCGCGCCTGCTGACCCAGCGCTGGAGCAGTCCAGCAGAGCGCCGGGCCATCTGGTCGATCGTCCTGGCACTTGTACTCGCCCAGGGCGGCTCGCGGTTGTATCTGGGGCGGCACTGGCCCGAGGACGTCGTCGGTGGGTGGCTGGTCGGATTGTTCGTCCTGCAGACCCTGACCAAGGTGGACCGGCTCGTCTCCGCTGGAGCCGGGCAGGCAGCACTGGTGGGCAGCCGCAGTTAGTGATCTCGGGGTCTGGGCGGCTGTGGTGATCTTGCTGCTGTTAGCCGGCCAGCGCGGACAGCGCTGTGACCCGGCCCGTCGGCGCTGTTTATATTCCGAGCCCCCGGTTGTTGGCCAGGCGCATGATGAACGTCGCAGGTATGGCGCCGGAGGCTACCGCCAGCGCCAGGTAGGCGCGGCGCTCCAGCGGATTGTTGCGGATCGCCCGCCAACTGGACTCGCAAGCGGCCGCCCTGCGGTTCAGGGCGGCCTGCGCGAAGGCGATCCGGCCCTGCATCCGCGCGAGCCCGTGCCGGTCTGCGGCGAACTCCGGATGCTTGCCCAGCAGGTATTGGAGCGCGCTGGCTCTGGCCGCCCACCCCTCGGCGAAGAAGGACTGTTTGTGCCAGTACACGTCGACGAGTGGCTGCTCAATGGAGACGATCAGTCCGCGACGGGCCGCACGCAGCAAGAAATCATAGTCCTCGCCGTAGCTGCCCGGGATCTTCTCATCGACCAGTCCCATACCGGTCAGGGCATCGCGGCGGGTCACGAACGTCGACGGGTGCATGGCCGTGATCCGGCTGCGAATCAGGTCGGCCAACCCGACCTCGGGCGGCGGGATGCGAGCGATCACGCGGCCTGCGTAGTGGATGCGGACGCCGCACGCGATGAACTCCGCGGACGGCAGCCGCTCGACCTGGCGGCTGAGCTTTTCGTGATCCCATTCGTCGTCATCATCGCAGAACGCGATCAGGACGCTGTCGCTGCTCACGATCCCGGTGTTACGCGCGCCCGCCAGGCCGGGCGTGCGGCTGTTGGTCAGCACGCGCACCCGACGGCCGTCGGAGGATTCGACGGACATCGGCCTGGGTGCACTCTGATCGAAGACCACCACGCACTCGATGTCGCCCGGGTAGGACTGGCCCAGGATGCTGCGGACGGCCCGGTGGAGCAGTTCGGGACGGTCCCGGGTGGCGACGATCACGGTTACTGACGGCCACCCGGTGGCGGGCCGCGCCGTGGTGCCGCCCGCCTGCGTGGACGCGGGGCTCATATTGTCCATTGGCTGTCCTCTAGGTTCGGCTAGATTCGGCGGGCCTGATGCCGCCGGATCCGGCGCATCGGGGCCGCTGGTGACCGGCCACGGCAGCGTGCGCCCGAGCAGCCGCTCAAGTTCGCGGTTGTGCCCGGCCAACGCGCTCTGCAGGCGCTGGCGCGTTGCAGGCTGGATGCCAGGAGCCGGGATGTAATTGTGCCGCGTGCGGCTCCGAAGCTCGCGCGGCGGCAGGCCGAGGAAGGACCAGACACCGTTCACGACTCGGTCGGGGTCCGCGTAGAACTCCTCGCTGACCGCGATGTGGAACTGGACCCGCGGGAAGAGAGCGAACCAGCGTTCGAGCATATCCAGGTAGAGGCCCTGAGCGAGGTAGGAGTGGTCCTCGTGCTCCACGCTGCGATAGCCGGGCTCGCGGATGATACGGTCGGCTTCGCCGCGTAGCCGGTCGGGCTCGGCCGCCAGCGCCTCCTCGAAGCCGAGCGGCTCGGCGCCGTGCTTGCGCCGTTCCTTGTAATGGGAATACGCCCGTTCCACCGGGTCGCGCAGCATGACGATGAGCCGCACGTCCGGGAAGTCACGCGCCAGGCGCTCGGCCACGAGCGGGTGGAACAGGTAATAAGGGCTCGCCTCGCCCGCGATCGAGGGCTCCACCCAGGGCCGCGCCATACTGCGGCGGCCGGCCATGAGCGGGAAATGCGAGCGGTACCAGCGCAGCCCCCGGGCGTAGTGCACGTCGTAGTAGCGTGGTCGCTTCATATGCAGCGCGCCCGGGAACAGCGGCACGATCGAAGGGTGCTCGAGCATGTATCTGTACAGCGACGTCGTCCCGCCGCGCTTGGCCCCGATGACAACGAAGTCCGGACCTCGCCGCAGCCCCGCCGTCAACTCGCCGTACTGGCGCAAGGCCCGCTTGGCGGCTTCACGCCCGGCCCGGTTCACGGCATCGATAGCAGGCTGTCTCATTGCACCCTCCTCGCCTATGCTGCCTGCTGGTTGTGGGGACCAGCCGCCACCTGGGCTGGCCGGAGCTGCAGGGCCGCCAGCAGCCCGGCGAGCTGTAGGCGTGCTCGGGAGCCATACAGGACGGCCGCGAAGGCCATCAGCCCAACCGCTGTCGCCACGAACAGGGCGAGCAGCGTCTCGCCGAGCAACGCCCGAACTACCAGCCCAGTTATCCCGAAGCAGGCCGTGCTCGCCATGGCCACCAGCCAGTACCCTTCGCCGAAGGGCCTGATCCCGAGCATCAGCCAGACCTCGATCATCGGGGCCACGTTGTCGACTACGATGCTCGCCGCCCACGCGATCGCCGCGCCGACGATGCCGACGCGCGGCAGCAAGATGAGGTTCAGGCCGACGTTGACGATAAGCGCGGCCAGCGCGTTGTAGGCGCTCAGCGAGCTCTTCCCGCCCATGAGCAGGACCACGGTCACGTTTCCCGTGCCGAGGTTGACGAGCATCGCGAGCGCGAGGACGACCAGCGCGGCCGCGCCGGCGGTGTAGCGGTGCCCGAAGACGCCAAGCACCACTGCCGGGAAGATCGCGATCAATATGTAGAACGGCCAGGATGCGATCACCAGCCAGCAGGTCGCGCTCTGGTGCAGCCGCGCGGCGCGGGCGGTCTGACGCCGCGCGAGGAGCGCGCTCAGCTGAGGTCCGATGGCCAGCCTGGATCCCTCGAGCGCGAAGGTACCGATGAGGGCGAGCTTGCTGACGGCTCCATAAACCCCCGCCGCGTAGCGCGACAGAATCGCTCCAACCAGCAGGATGTCCAGCCACAGCACCACGATCTGGAACGTGCCAGAGAACCCACGCGGCGCGGTGAAGCGCCAGAACTCAGCGCCAAGACGCTGTCGCGGCCGGGCATAGCGGCCGGGCGGTCTGCGGTGCCGCCCGCGGTCCCGGCCAGGATGACGCGGGCTGGCTGCCGCCACGCGCGGGGGACCCCCCTGGCTCGCGGGCGGGCGCCGCGACGGGCCAGCAGCCCGCGATCGTGCCACCTTGCGCACGATGGCCGGAGCCTCCCGCCTGATGAGCATGGCCAGGATGAGCGAGCTCGCGGTGATTCCGATGACGACGGGGAGGCTCCACCCGATCAGGGCTCCCCGCAGGCCCCAGCCGAGGACCAGGGCGACGGCAACGAGGCCAAGGCGCGCCGCGGGCTGCCCGAGGCCTTGGATGGCGAGGAACGGCCACATGTGGCCGAACCCGCGCGCGGCGGACACCAGGACGGCTGTGAGCGCGCCGAGCGGGAGGAGGGGGGCGACGATCCGGATATCGGTCACGGCCTGCGCCAGAACCATGCCCCGGAGGAAGATATGCGCGATCTCCGGCGCTTCGACCCACACGGCGGCCGCGGCGGCGAAACCGATGGCCAGGACGGGCACGATGGCGATCGCGACGATCCTGCGCACATCGGACAGGCCGTCGATGGCCCGCGCCCGCGATATCCAGCGCAGCAGGCCGGTGTCGGCCCCGAGCTCGAGCGTGTTCGAAAGAATGGTATAAAGCGCGATCAGCTCGAAGA
Source organism: uncultured Actinomycetota bacterium (assembly GCA_963729365.1). Lineage (GTDB taxonomy): Bacteria > Actinomycetota > Actinomycetes > Streptosporangiales > Streptosporangiaceae > JASHPR01. The sequence goes on along the minus strand of CAVSNQ010000018.1, from coordinate 163,901 downwards.
GCGCGCCGGCGCCGTTAGGCTGCAGCCAGCGGCTGACCAGCACGGTCAGCGCGAAGCCGAGCAGGGCGCCCGCCATCATCGCAACGAGATTGATCGCCGATCCTCGCGCGACCGAAGCGATCTCCGGCGTCAACGCGGCCGAGGTGCCTGGATCCCGGCTCGTCACTGGATAGGCACCGCGGCCGAGCCAGGTTGTCCCGTGGTGGCAGGCTCTGGCACTCCGTCGGGTGCCCCGGCCGCGGATGGCAAGCTGAGGGATGGTGTCCCGGTGGCCTCGCTGACGCTACCGTCGGCTGCTCCGGCCAGGGTGGCGACCTCGTCAGCCGGCCGCCAGCAGCGGCGGTACGCGAGCGCCGCCACGACCATGACCACCTGCAGCTCACCTCGCAGCAAGCCATAGACGGGGATCTGCACCAGGGCGACAAGCGGCACCGTATGCAGCCACAGCCCGGCAGTGCCGCGGGCACGGCGCGTCTGCCACAGGACCGCGAGGAAGAACCCGATGAACAGGACGAGCGCCGGGTAGCCGTTCGAGTACAGCACCATCCAGAGCTGGCCCTGCGTGCCGATCTGAGGGGTCCCCGCCAGCTGGCCGACCTGGTTTGATTGCTGTGGCGCGCCGTAGCCGAACATGGGCGAAGCGTTGGCACCGGCACTGGCCTGCTGGTAGAGGCTAAGACGGGTGGTGTTGCTGTGGCCGTGGGCGCTGTCGAAGCTAGATGCGAGGAGATGCCCGAGCGGCGTCAAAGCCACGATGCCCGCCGTCAGGGCTATGACGGCGAGCACTGACACGAGCGCCCCGACGCGGCCGCGGATCGCGAGCCGCACCGTCACGTACAGGATGCCAAACGCGAGGCTCAGGAACATCCCGCGGTTCAGTGAGAAAATCATCGGCACCACCGAAGCGGCCAGCACGACGACGATGAACCTGCGCCGTAGCCCCCGGCCTGCGGCGGCGGCCGACGCCAGGGCCACCAGCGTCAGCACCGCCATGTTCCCGCCCCACTCGTTAGTATATTCGAATGGTGCCGCCGGGCGCGGAACGGGGAAGCCAAGGAACTTCTGCACCTCTGCCATCACCGGCAGCACAAGTCCCTGGACGAAGGGATTGGTGCGCAGCTTGTGCGGCAGCAGGTGAAAGAGCGGCGGAGTGAACGTATGACCGCCGAGGAGAATGCCGGCATAGCCCCCGACCACCACGATGATCCAGAAGATCGTCAGGATGCGCAGCACCCTGACATCAAGCCGCGAGGAACGCGGCATGTTGTAGACGTACAGGAACAGAACGCCAGCGCCGACGTATAGCGAGAACCGGTAAACGAACGTCGTGATCCTGTCGATATTGTCCAGCTGCACGCCGGACAACAGCACCCAGCTGACGAAGGCGAACCAGAGAACCATCGCGACCGGGGCCTTGGTGCGCCGCCGCCACACCAGGGCCACCGCCATAGGGACCGCGATGATGGCCCAGATGAACGCGCTGAGCCCGAGCCCCCACCAGATGGGGAAGGCCACGAACAGCACCACCAGCGGCCAGGTCACCGTAAGGCGCAGGCCGGGCGTGGCCGGCGCCCAGGATGGTTCCGTCTCGTGTGCTGGCCCCGGCTGAATCTCAGCGGGCCGGTCGTAGCCAAGCGGAGTGCTCACATCGACCGCTTCGCCAGGCCGCCCCGGTCCGAGGATTGGATGGCTGGATCATCCGGGGTGACCGGCAACGGCTGGGTGACCGGCGGGGGCTGCTTGACGACCGGCCCGCTGCCGCGGCGCTCCGTGCGGGCGACCGACTCGCTAGCTGGGAGACGCGGGCGGGCGCTGCGGTGCCGGTGCCGCCCGGTCCTCCCGCTGCCGATGAAGACACCGCCGAGCAGGTGCGCGCCCGCTTGGTCGAGCAGGCGGCGCACGTCGCCGAGCGCCCGTCCCTTGGTCCGCCCCTCACGGCCGATGACCACCACGCCGTCGACTTGTGCCGCGAGCGCCAAGATGTCGGCGGAGTCGCTAACGGGCGGGCAGTCGAGCAGCACGAACTCGTAGGCTTCGCGCCGCCCTTTCAACAGCGCCGCCATCGCACCTGAGTCGAGGACGGAACGCTCGTGCCCGGTGGCCGACCCCCCCGGCAGCACGGCCAGCCGCTCACAGATGCCGCGGGGGAGGGCGATCCCGGTCGCTTGCTTCGGGTGCGTGGTGAGCATCTCGGGGTCGCCGCCGTCGTCGAGCAGGTCGCTCAGCCCACTCGTATTGGGCAGGTCAAAGATCTGCGGTAGGACAGAACCGCGCACGTCGGCGGCCATAAGCAGGACGCTCCGGCCCGATTCGGCAAGCGCCACCCCAAGCTCGGCGGCGATGCGGCCCGACGAAACGCTGGCGTCGGCGCCGACCACGAGAACGGTGCGCATGTTCCGGGTCGCCGCCACCGCTAGCAGCCTCGCTCGCAGCCACCGGACGGTCTCAGCGGCCCGGCTGTCGGGCTGGCTGACGATGGTCAGGGGGCGTCCTTGCTGCCGCTGCCGCGCACTGTCCCAGCCATCGCCGCGCGCGCCAAGCCGGGGCCCTGCGGGCGGCAGCACGCCCAGCGTTACCGCTCCCAGATTGCGCTCGAACTGCGCTGCCTCGCGCACCCGGTCGTCGAACACGTCCCGGGTGAAGGCGATCACCAGCCCCACAATCAGGCCGAGGAGCCCGCCCATGATGAGGATCGCGACGTGCCCGAGGCCGCTTGGCGACAGCGGAAGTGAACTCGGGATGACCTGGCCCCCGCTGTCGTTGTAGGTGGGCAGCGAGGCGAGTTCGGTGTTGGCGTCGCTCAGCTGGCTGGTCAGCTGATTGACCGTGATGGCGAGGCTCTGATGTCCGGGCGAACCCGGTAGGATCCGGCTCAGCTGGTCGGTTGCGCGCGCGATCTGGGTCTGGAGTGAGCTCACCTGCTTCCTAAGGACGGACTGAAGGCTCACGATCTGGGCCGCCAGATAGGCGTGCCGGTAACTCAGGTAGGCGTCCGCGAACGCGTTCGCGGACGACTGCGCGGCCTTGGCGGTCTTGGCCTGCCACGTGATCTGCAGCACGTCCGAGGTGGTCGGTACCGCGACGGACAGGTGCTTGCTCGCGTCGGCCTGCAGCACGGCCGGCTGGATACGCATGAGCTTGGCGGCCTGATCGATCACCGGGCCTGACTGTGCAACCGCCTGCTCGGTGCTCATGTTGACCTCGAGGTTAACTTGCGAGGGCAGGTTCAGCGGGCCCTGGGTAACCGGTGCGACAAGCACCTGAGCGGTCGCTGAGTACTTGCGGCCCGAGTGGAGCGCGTAGCCCGCGCCGAGCGCGGCACCGAGCAAGGCGGTCACGACGACGAGAACCCAGCGGCGGCGGACGACCAGCCAGTACTCGCGCAGGTCAATGGCGCGCGGTTCGGCCGCGAAGCCGTCCTTGTCCTGGGGTTGTCGTGTGGTCATGGTGCTGGTCCTCCGTCAGGCACTGCGGGGCAGATGCATTAGATAGGTGGTCGGGCGCTGAAGTACGGGTCATTCGCGAAGGCGCGGAACGCGGCCAGGGCCGACGGTGATGACGTCACCTTCCAGTCGAAATATTTGCCGAAGAGCACGTTCTTACGGTAGGAGTCAAAATAGACGACCGCGCGAATAGCCGGAAATTGCGTGCGGAGCTGGCGGTCCGCCTGGGCGAACCAGGCGGCCTTCTGGCCTGGGGCTCGCTCGAGGACGCCGAACTCACCGATGAGCAGTGGCCTGCCGGTCGATACGCCCCACTTGTAAAAGGCAGCGAAGATCTGGCCGAAGGTCCGCCAGGGCCCCTGACGCACCGGGGCCCAGTTGTAGCCGTCCGCTCCGATCCAATCCACGTAGCCGCTGCCCGGATAGAAACGCTGCGCGATCCCTGTGTCGAAGTTAGTAGCGGTCGGGCACCAGACCCAGCGGACGTTGGTCGCGCCGACTTGGGCGAAGATGTCATGCACGTGCCGCCACGCGGCGATGAAGGTGGCCGGCGGCCCGGCGGTCGCCGCGTTGGCGGGCGTGTCCATCTCCCAGAACCAGCGAAGCAGGACCGGCCCGCGCAGCGCGCGTAGCTGGAGCGCCCTGGCGCGGATCTGGGCATCGTAGGCGCCGTCGGCGATCAGGCTGGTCCGTGCCCCGCCCCACGAGATCATTGGGATGCTGCCATGGCGCAGATCCCACCGGGCGATGCTGAGCGGCATCGGCGCGGTCCAGTTCACGTAGAGGTTATCGATGGCCAGCCGTCGGCCAAGAATGCTCTCAAAGCGGGCCACAGCTCCTTCCTCATCGCTGGCCGTGGATCCGCCGCTGGGCTGAACCCAGGCTCCGAACAGAGCGCCGTACGCGGGCACCAGCAAGCTGCGGGCGTCGACTATCGGCGGTGGCGCGGCGGCGCCGCCGGAACCGCCAGCACACGCAGCGACAGCGAGGGTTACTAGCGCGATCATCACAGCGGCCTGACCGGGCTTTCCTCCTGACCGTCTGGCCGAGCGGCGGCGGCGAGCGGGCGGGCGTACCGGCATCACGCTATACATGTGCTGCTTGCCGACCCGGCCTCGGCTGCGAGCCCGTCAGCCGCGCGCGGCCCGCGAGAAGGCTGGCCAAGGCGACACCGACCTGGGCCAGCACCCGCCGCCGCGCCAGCCCGAACCAGCCGGGGAAGTAAGCAATGAGACCGCAAGTAACTAGAATACGCGCACAACCGTCGGAAAAGTATCTTCCCGACGACCCGGCGATGGCGGGCGTAATCAATGCCACACCCGTGACCCCGGCCAGCGTGATTGCCAGCTGACCGCACGAGCCTGCGGGACACCGGTGTGCCGTGATCGCGCCCGCCATCGGTACGTCGAGATCTCCCCTCAAGAACTGGTGGCAGCGGATGGAGTTGGGTCAGTGGCTCAGCGAGTTGGCCGCGTAGTGCGCCGCCACCTGCGCCGCTGACAGGGCGGTCGGGTACACGGCGACGTCGCCGATGTCCCCGTCGAAGTAGTAGCTATACGGTTCGGTGAAGCCCTGGCTGTTAGCGCCCCACTCGTCGAGGTTCCAGCCGTTGAGGTTGTCGCCGCCCACTCGCCAGTACCCGGCGTAGTCCTGCACGCTGGTGTTGGAGTTCGTGCCGACAAGCTGGCCGTCGACGTACAACGCCATGCCGGCTGCGCCGATCGTTGCGACCAGGTAGTGCCACTGCCCATCGTTGTAGACGTCGGGTGTCTCGATGGTCTGCGGCGATCCGGTCCAGACCCCGAACACCAGCTGGCCGTCATTCATCATGTAGACGTGCCGGTCATAGCTGGAGCTCATGCCGGTCTGAGCGCTGCCGAAGCCGATGAGCTTGCCGCCCTCGTTGGTCGTCGTATTGAACCACAGCTCGATCGAGAAGGTCTGCGGTCCCGGGTACGGCACCTGGTTGGCCGAGGTGACGAGGCCCGACTGCCCGTCGAACGCGGTGGCCGTGTCATTGGTCGGCGTGTTCGTCCCGTCTGAGATCGGGCCCTGTACGCCCTGCGTGGTGCCCGACTCGTAGATGCCGTTGAAGCCGTTGGGCGACGCGTCGTTGGCGGTGGTGCCCGAGGTCTCGTTGAGCGGCCAGAAGAAGGACGGGCTGTCGTTAAGGACTGTCTGCGGATAGGGCAGCGTCGGGCTCGTCGAGGAGACGGGGACTGGTGCTGACGCTGCTGACTTAGCTGTCGTGTTGACCCCGTTGCCGACCGATACCTGGTAAGTGTGCTGCGAGCCGGGAGTGAGGCCAGCGTCGCGGTAATGCAGCACCGGCAGCGCCCACGGCCACGACGTGGCGGTCAGCGTTGCGATCGGCGTCTTTCCGCTGTCCCGGTAGAGGTTGTAGGTAAGCGTGCCGTCGGCCGTGTCGCTGACCCCCTGGATCGTCACCGAGTCGACGCCCGCCGAGGTGCTGATCGCGCTGGGCGCGGCGGGATACGTGGGCTTGGTGGTGTCCGGGCCGGGGCCGAAGATCGTGAAGCCCTGCTGGGCAACGCCGTTCACCACGGTGAAGTCACCGCCGACGAACAGCCGGGTGCCGTCGGTGGCCATGGAGCGCGGCCCGAGACCGCCCGAGCCTGCGTTGGTGCTCGGCGTCCAGTGCTGGACCGTTCCGTCAGTGAGAGACTGCGAGAGCAGGTGGTACGCGTCGCTTGTCGGCTGCTGCGGGAAACCGCCAGGCTCATAGGCGCAGTCGTGCGCGTGCGAGCCCTTATACAGCACGCCGTTGACGATCGCGATGGCCTGGGTGGCGCCGAGGCAGACGTTCTGCCAGACGAGCGGGTCGTCCTGGGCGGGGTTGGAGTTGCCCTCGCTAAGCTGGACCGCGAAGTCCCCGTCGAAGCATCCGCCTCCGGTGCCCTCCGCGGCGAGGTAGGCAGTACCGGCCGGGTGGGCCGGGGTGACGCTCCCGATGATGACGTCCTTCACCTGGGAAACGCAGGAACCGTTGAAGTCGTTGTTGGGGACGATGTTCGCGTTCCATGTCAGCGCGGTCTGGCCGTTATTGGGGGACGGGTCTACCGCCCCGGCGGCCTGTTGCGTCACGCCGTCGATGGTCGTGAAGTATCCGCCCAGGACGACCTGCGAATTGTCCGGCGCGACCGCGAGGGAGGTCACCGAGTTGTCCAGCACAGGTGCCCAGGCCGTCGGCGTGGTGCCAGCCCCTGCGGTGGGCACGGCGGCCGCGTAGCTGCGAGCGAGGGCGTCGACCTTGGTGAAGTCGCCGCCGACGTACAGGGTGGAGCCGTCCGGGGACACGGCGAGACCGAGCACCTCATTGTTGGTGGTTGGCTTCCAGGCGCTGATCAGGGCGCCCGTCGCGGTGCTGAACGCCGCGAGATGCTCGCGGGTCACGCCGTCTACTGTCGTGAAGGAACCGCCGACATACAGAGTGCTGCCATCCGGCGACACGGCCACCGCGTGGACCAGCCCGTTCAGGGTGGGATCGAATGACGTGACGAGGTCGCCGGTGGTGGCGCTGAACTCCGCGAGGTAGGCCTGCGCGACCTGGCCGGTGCCGCCCAAGGCCACGCCGGGCGGCCGGACCGAGGTAAACTGGCCGCCGAGGTAGACGTTCCCGCCCGTCGCGGCGATCGACCAGACAATGTCGCTGGTCTGCCAGGACGGGGATGCTACCGAGGCGAGATTCTGCCCGGGACCGCTCCCCACCGACATAGGCGAGGCCGCTGCCGGCAGCGACGGAATGACGGCTGTGGCGGCGGCTAGCACCAGCGCGGCGGCTCCACAGATAATTCGTGCTTTCATTAAATGCTCCTCAATGGACTATCCAGCATCTGCGGCGCAGGCTTGCGTGCGCGCCGAGTCGTGGTCCCCTCCTGAGATCGGCGCAGGCGAATGGCGGTCAACCTGGGTCGGCGAGCCGACCTCGGTCCGGGGTTCGCGGGTCGCTGGCCGGAACCCGCCGAGCCATGGGAACCGGCGCCGTGGTCGGCTAACCAGTTCGTCAACGAGCGCTCCGAAGCGCGCGATGGTCGCGTCGATGTCAGCATCCGGGCTGCCGATCCGAGCCCGTCGGGCGCCGACCTGCGGGTCAGCGGTCGCCTCGTCGAGAAAACTGGCGAACGCGGCCCGGGTCTGGGCGAGCCTGATATGCCCGAGTTCAGCTAGCTTGGCACTGAAGTGGACCTGATGATCATCCACGTGCTCGCCGAGCCGCGGCAGCCGCGGTACCACGATCGGCGCCTGGCCCCTGGCCCACGCGTCGGAGATCGATCCTCCGCCTCCGTGGCAGATCACCACCCTGGCCTCGTTGACCAACGCACTGAGCTGCTCGGTTGTCAGGATCTGCGCTCCGGCACAAACCGGCTGGACCGCCGCGCTACCCCACTGAACGAAGAAGTCACTGGCCTGTTCGGGATGCTGCTCGAGCCACTCGTTAACCCACGTTATTAGGCGGTCAAACGGGTGGTGGTCGGTGCCGACGATCACCAGAACCCCGTAGCCATGGTGGCCATTCATGCTGGCAGCCTCCCGCGCCATAAGAGCAGTGATCCGATCAGGTGGCCGCGCGGATAGTGCTCAGCCTGCTCGGGCCACTGCAGCAGGAACAGCCCCGAGAGTGGGTAGCAGAGCTTGCCGGTCAGGGTCGGCCGGTTGATGCGGCCGTACACCTCTAGGTAGACCGTGTGGACCCGGAGCATCCAGCCCGCCAGGAAGAACGGAAAGGCGACGCCGGCCCCATCGGAGACGATCACATCAGGTCGCTCGGTGCGGACGAGCCTGATCGCCAGCCACAGATTCCTGAGCGCATTCGGGGCGTTGCGCGTGGTCGGGTAGAACGGGTGCACGACCCGCTCGCCAGCGAGCAGCGACTCAGCCTGCGCGCCAGGAAAGGTGACCCACAGCCGGTCCTGTTGCTGCCACCACGGCCATAGCCGGTAGAGCTGCGCCAGGTGCCCGCCAGATGAGCAAACCAGCAAGACTTTCATGTGGCCCGCCCCCTCGTCGGCAGACTTGCCGCGCCAGGGACGGCCGCGAGCGACTGCTCGAGCACGCGCGTCACGGCAGGGTAAAACCGGTCATCCAGGTCGCCTGTGCTGCTGTGCGCCTCCTCGTGACGCACCAGCAACTCGAGCAGATGCAAGATCGCCATCAGGGGCTGCGCCGCCGCGGCTATGCCCAGCTCGTCGAGAGCCGGGCGGGCATTGCTGACCGCGGTCGCCGCCGCCTCCGCCAGCTCGCGCCGCCTGGCTACGAACGACACCTGGAAGTGAAAGTGCAGCGCGTCGAAGCCCAGCGGCGCATCGGGTGTGCTGCTCTCCCAGTCCCATGCATACAGCCGGTGACCGAGCCGGGCGAGGTTCCATGGCACGAGGTCACCGTGCCAGGTGCCGAATTTAAGCGGCACCTGGGCAAAGGCGCGTTCAATGCGATCGGTCGCCAGCGTCAGCGCCGACCGATCCTCCGGGTCGGTCACGGCGGCCTGAATCCTGGAGCGGATGTCGAGCCACCACGGGCTGGTGCCGAGCTCGCCGACGTAGGCTGGCGAGAGCTCGCTGATCTCACGGAGCAACTCGACGTCGGGCAGCCGCGCTCCAGTCCCCAGCCGACGAATCCCCCGAGGAAGCGGCGCGGTAAAGAGGAGGTCGAGCCCGCGCCACGTCGAGCAGCCCAGCAGTTCGGGCACACCGACCCGTATCGGATGGTTCGCGCACGCACGCAGAGCCTCAGCCTCCCGACGGACTGCCCCGCGGGTCCAGTCATTCCAGCCGACCTTGACGTAGCCGAGCGGCGTGCCGCGCGCGCTGAATACCTGCAGCACTGGCTTGCGGTACGGACCGCCGCCGACGCCGAAGGCGATGACGGCCCGGCCGTCGCCGAACACCTGCTGCAGGTGCTCACCGATCAGATCGTCCACCAGCTGCGCCGAGCCGGTACCGGATGCGGTGCCGATATCGATCTTGTCTCGCAGCAGCGGTTGGGCGAGTCCGGTGCGCAGCCCCAAGCCGAGCACGCTGCGCGCGAGCCGCTTGCGTCCCGAACGGAGCGCGTTGTAGGAGGTCAAAGCCGAGGAGGTGCCCGGCCGAGCAGCAAGCGATACCACGAAGCTCCGCCCGCCCCCGCCCGGCAGCACGGCATACTGCTCTGCGCGCTCGAAGCCGGCCGGAAGCGCGCCGGCGACGGCCCAGGTCACCGTGGATGTCCTCGCGAAGAGAAGATCGAATAGCCACGCGTAACCCGCGGGATCTGGCGCTCTCGGGAGCCTCAGCCAACGCATGTGCCCCCTCCCTCGCAATCCCGAGTTCCGAGGTGAACCCTCAGTTACGGCATAGCGAACGCTCGATATAGGGATGACGCGCTGGACACTGGGTCAGTTGACACGAAAAGCCGCTGACCTGCCATCAGTGGGCATAGACCGGTCTGCGGTCACGAGCGAACGGGCGGGCCGCTCAGCCGGGCGAACGCTGGTACGGCGCAGCCTCACCAGGGCGCTGGCCACCGGCCCCGGCTCGTACCGGTCGGCCTGGTCGGCGGCCGTGCACAGCCCATGACGTCAGACCTGCTCACAGCCGCCGACTAACCGGCGCGTGCCGAAATCACGGATATGCTACGGTTGCGGCTCAGTTAGCCAACTACTGCTGTTAACCAGCGCCCTGTTCCGCCACTGCGGCCGCCCTGATGCTACCCATGACTGGCCGGCTTCCAAGCGTGGTGGCAGGCATATGGTGGCGCTGTAGATCAGATCGCCGGAGGGCGTATGAGCGCGCTCAAACAGCTAAGAAGCCACCTAGTGGAAGGCCCGGACTCAGTAGGCGAGCGTTACCGGGCCAGGCGATGGGAACTGCTGCGGGATAGCTTTCCCGGGATCGAATCGATGTCGGTGATTGATCTTGGTGGCAGAGTTGGAACATGGCTACGCGCCCCTTTCCGCCCAACAGCCGTCCACATAGTTAATCTTCAGGCGCCGCCGGCCGAGGTGCCCGACTGGATGCGCGTAGACCAAGGTGACGCATGCGCCCTCAGTGAGGAGATAGCCAACAGCAAGTACGACCTTGTGTACTCGAATTCCGTCCTGGAGCATGTAGGCGGCCATGCGCAGCGAGCCAGATTTGCCAACCACGTGCATTCGCTGTCATCGCGGCACTGGATACAGACTCCCTATCGATACTTTCCAATTGAACCCCACTGGCTCTTCCCGTGCTTTCAGTTTCTGCCGCTGGTCATGCGGGTCGAGATCTCGCGGAGATGGCCACTTGTTCATTTCCCGCCAGCAAGCCGCGAGGCGAATGTTCGCCGGGTGATGGGAGTCGAACTGCTCAGCCGCACCGAGATGCATTATTACTTCCCGGACTCCACGCTGTTGCCCGAGAAGACGATGGGCCTGACGAAGTCGCTCATAGCTCTCAAGACGAGCTAAGCCCGGGGAGCTGAGTCGTTCGTCGGCCGCCCGGGCACCGTCGAGGTTGCTGTCCTGTCGTCGACGTTCCTGGTCGGCTGTGGGCTGCCCGGCTCGTCCCGTCGCTCGGCAACCGCGGGCGCTGCTTGATCAGCGGGCAGCCGTCGGCGTCTATTCTCAAGAAGCAGCATGTGCACGAACATAGTGGCCGCATGCGTCCACGAAATGGGCCGACGAAGCCGTGGCTGGAGATCACTTCGCGATGGGCCGGGTGGAATGCGAACGAAGCAGACCTCCATGCCGTCGCGCCCATTTCCCGGTGCCGCCTCAGCCCCGAATGGCCGCCTCGACACGCTGTCCGTGTTCTTCAGACGCCGATCCGGCAGGCCTGTGATGCTTGGATCATGTCCGGTGAGCTGTGGATATAGCGACTGGGCGGGGCGATGGTCCTCGCCGGCCAGCCAGTGGCGGGCGGCGTGCCAAGAGTCCTGCGAAAGATCATTCGTGCGGCGTGGAATCGGGGGCAAGTGAGATTCCACGGTTTTGGCTGTCGCCGGGCCCCGTTTGCGTTAATGTCCACCACTGTAATACCGCTGCTGTCTGCCCTACCTGGAGCAGGCAGCACACCGCCGAGTCCCTGTGCGGTCAGGGAGCCGGGGACCCAACTTCCCCCCGGGGTGAATCGGCGTGCCGCGCCAGCAGAAGCGCCCGGCTCGCTGTAGGGCGACTCCGACCCGAACCCGTCAGCTAACCCGGCAGGCGGCCGAGGAGAGGAATCGGCATGCCCCGCAGCAGGCGCCGTCCAAGCCATTCGCCACCACGTAGCGCCAAGACAAGACCACAATATGATGCCAGGCCGAGGCGGCACGGGTGGATCGCCCTGGTAGGCGTCGTCGTCGTGCTGCTCGCGACAGCATTGGGCTACCGGGACGCCACCCGCAGCACAGCGCTGACGTCGAACAGCACGAATTCCCCGTTGTTCGGGGCGTCGGCCTCGGACGCAGCCGCAGTCGCCAGGGCCACGTCTCAGTTCGGTCACATGCCGATCATTCGCGTGTACTACAACGGGATCCCCAATCCCAACGTGTGGACCATCGGCGCGCCCGGCGTCAACAACTCAGCCGCTATCATAAGTTTCAGGGCGCCCCCGGACGTCATTCTGTCTGGTGCCGACGACTCCGCGCTGTCGCGGTTCTTCGACGCCGCGCCAACTTCGCACACCATCTATTACTCGTACTACCACGAGCCCGAAACCGCCGTCGCGGCGCATGACTTCACGGTGACCAGCTACAAGGCCGCGTGGGCGCACATTGTGGCGCTCGCCAACGCAGCGCATAATCCCAACCTCAAGTCCACGCTCATCCTGATGTCGTGGGACCTGAATCCGCGGTCGGGCATCAACTGGAAGGATTACCTGCCAGCCGGCGGTATCATCAGCACCCTCGGCTGGGACGCCTACCCAGCCGGAACCGTGTCCGACCACGACCCCCAACTGACACCGCCAGCTGATTTCATGGGCCCGGCGATAGCCGCGTCGAAGAGCGTCGGCCTGCCCTTCGGCTTCGCCGAATTCGGGCTGGCAACCCCGGTGGGCCGTCCAGCGTGGCTGATTGAAGTCGGTAACTACCTGGCCAGCAGCGGCGCCCTGTTCGGCACCCTGTTCGACTCTACGGGGCATCTCAATACGCTGATCACCGATAGCGCTTCGATGGCAGCATGGCGGTCCGTCGTCAGCCGATCGGGGCTCAATACGCCGGCGCCCGCGCCGAGAATCACGCCTACCCCGACGCCGACCGCGCTCGGGGTAACCGGACTGGCCCTGAGCCCGGCGAGCTTCACGGCAACCGGCAGGAGCCACACCACTATCACCTTCACGCTAACTCAGCGCGCCGACATTACCGTCTGCGTCCTGAATGCCCAGGGTGCCGTGGTGCACCAGCTAGCCAGGCCGGATCACGCCGCCGGCAAGTTCCGGATCGGGTACTGGGGCTACGGAGAGGGCGGTCGGCGGTTGCCCCCGGGGCTTTACCACGTGCTCATTGTGGTCAGCAATGCCCAGGGCAGCGCCACAGCAGAAACGGCGGCTACGGTTGCCAGCGGCTGACCAGCGCCGGTAGCGGTCCGGTGAGATCGCCGCGTTCCCCACAGCACGACGTGCACTTGGGCCGTCCTGAAGGGATCCGGAGCGGACTAATACGCTCCGGATCCCCTCAGGACAGCAGAACAGGTCTTCCACAAGATCTGTAGGTCGAGTACGAATGACCAGTTCTCCACGTAACGCAGATCGAGCCGGACCGATTCGTCCCAGGACAGGTCCGACCTACCGTTGACCTGCCACAAACCGGTGATGCCGGGCTTGACCATAAGCCTGCGCCGTACGTGCTCACCGTACCGGGCAGCTTCGTCTGGGAGCGCCGGCCGGGGGCCGACCAGTGACATATCCCCCAGCAACACGTTAATGAACTGCGGCAACTCGTCCACGGACCAGCGGCGCAGTCGGCGGCCTACCTTGGTGATCCGCGGATCATTGCGAATTTTGAAATTCAAGCCGTCGTTCTCGTTGCGCTCGGCAAGCTGGGCCTTGCGCTCCTCAGCGTCCAGTACCATCGTCCGGAACTTGTACACGGTGAACGCCTTGCCGTCCTTGCCCGCCCTGGTCTGCCGGAACAGCGCCGGACCACCGTCCGCGACCCTGATGGCAAGTACCACGAAGGCGAACACCGGCGCCGTGAGGATCAGCGCCGCTAGCGCGACCGTCCGGTCGAATGCCGCCTTGATCACGCGCCGCGCGCCGGTGAACTCCGGATGATCCACGTGCAGCAGAGTCAGTCCTGCGACCGCCCTGATCGTGGTGCGCGGTCCCGCGACGTCGAGCAGGGCGGGCGCCACGCAGAGGTCGGTATCCGTCTTCTCGAGCTCCCAGGCAAGGTCACGCAGCCGCACGCCACTCATCTCCGGGCAGGCGAGCACGGCCACCGTGTCGGCCTGGAACCTCTGTACCACCTCGGCCACGCTGCCCAGGCCGACGACGGCCGGGACCCCGGCGATTTCGGAGGTACCCGGCGTGCCTGGCGGGTCGGCCAGGCACGCCGCCACGATTGACAGGCCGTGATAGGTCGCCCTGCGCAGCTCGGCGGCGAGATTGGCGACCACAGGCGCGTACCCGACAACCACGACTCTCCGCAGGCATCTGCCGAGGCTGCGGAGCTTGTGCAGCCGCTTGCGGAGCGCGTACCTGGCGAACAGATCGAGAAGCGTGACGGACGGCAGCGCGATGACCACGTACCCGCGGGCGATATCGGTCTTGGTGGCGTAGGACAGGACGGCGACGACCGCGGTGAGGCACACCCCCGCGTTCACTACCTTGCGGAATTCGTCGGAGCCCACGCCGATGAAGCGAGAATCGTAACCACCGGCCAGCGTCACGCAGACCAGCCAGATCAGCGGCATGCTCAGGCTGAGGGCAAGATACGCTGCCGGGCCATGACCATCATCGAAGCGAACCTCGAACGCGAGCAATCCGGCGGCCAGGGCGCACCCGCAGTCCACTAGCCTTGCCAGGCGCAAGTAGCCACTCGTCCAAGACGCGGAATCCTGCGCGGCGAGCCTAGCGGCGGCCCTGTCTCCCTGCTGGTGAGCACCGACGGCAGCCTGCCCGGACAAATCCTCACCGCCCCGTAGGCCGACACCAGTTTGTCCCGCCGACACCCCGTGTCCACCTAGTCGTTACATAAGAGAAGACGCAGCGACTAAATGGGTGGTTGACAAGAAATTCACAATATAATGGCCTCACGCTTACCCTTGTTATCCTACTGGAATTATCGAGTAACTGCTTGGATCCGAAATGGGCGGCCGCCCGGGAATTCGCTACCCGCGCCGGCACTCCCAGGGTGAATTACCGGGATGGAATTCGGTCCGCCCGCCGGGCCGGCCCGAGCTAACCCTGTCTCGGCTAGCCGGGCCGCCGCGCGGCGTGCACGGCGACCACGCCCATGGTCAGGTTGCGCCAGCGCACGCCGCGCCACCCGGCGGCGGCGATCCGCCGGGCCAGCTCCGGCTGGGCGGGCCAGTCGGCGATCGACTCGGCCAGGTAGCTGTAGGCCTCGGCGTTGCGGGACAGCCGCCGCGCCACCGCCGGCAGCGCCGCGGCCAGGTACCTGGAGTAAACCGCGTCCAACCGCCCGGGCAGGTGACTGAACTCGCAGATCACCAGCCTGCCGCCGGGCCTGGTCACCCGCAGCAGCTCGGCCAGGGCCGCGTCCGGGTCAACCACATTGCGCAGGCCGAACGAGATCGTCACCGCATCAAAGGAGAGTTCCCGGAACGGGAGGGCCAGCGCATCGCCGGCCACGAACCGAACCCTGGCCGACGGCTTGCGGGCTCCGGCCTGGAGCATCCCGAGCGAGAAGTCGCATGCGACGCACCGGGCCCCGGCCCCGGTGAACGCCCGCGACGACGTGCCGGTGCCCGCGGCGAGGTCGAGCACCAGCTCGCCGGGCGCCGCCGCGACCGTCGCGGCCACGATCCGCCGCCAGCGCCGGTCCTGGCCCATCGACAGCACGTCGTTGAGCAGGTCGTAGCGGTCGGCGAGACCGTCGAACATCGCGGCGACGTCGCCTGGCCTCTTGTCCAGCTTGGCCCGCGTCATGTGGATCACAGTAGCCCGGGCGGCCGCCACTCCTGGCCAAGCACGTGCTGGGCCAGGAAGGCGAAGACGGTCTCGTACCAGACGGTCACGTGACCGGGCTTGAGTATCCAGTGGTTCTCGTCGGGGAAGTACAGGAACCTGGCCCCGGGCACCCGGCCCTGCACGTCCCACCAGAGGCGCAGCGCCTCGCCCACCGGGACCCGGTAGTCCTTGTCGCCGTGGATGACCAGCATCGGCGTGCTGATCTTGTCGAGGTTCCGGTTGGGCGAGTTGGCCAGGTAGCGCTCGGGCTGCGTGAGCGGATCCCCGAACATCTTGCGCCAGTACGACGGCAGGTCGGTGGTGCCGAACATCTGGTCCAGGACCCACAGGCCCGCGTGGCTGACGATCGCGGTGAACCTGTCGGTGTGGCCGGCGATCCAGTTGGCCATGTAGCCGCCGAACGAGCCGCCCATCATCGCGGTACGCGCCTCGTCGATGTCGGGCCTGGCCACCGCCGCGTCGGTGATCGCCATCAGGTCGGCGTAGGGTGGCCCGCCCCACCGCCCGTGACCGCGGGCGATGAACTCGTGGCCGTAACCGGTCGACAGGGCGGGATCGGGCAGCAGCACCGCGTAACCCCTGGCCGCCATCAGCCACGGGTTCCACCGCCAGGACCAGGAGTTCCAGCTCATGACCGGGCCGCCGTGCACCCAGAGCAGCAGCGGGGCGGGATCCGCCGGGGTCGCGGCCTCCGGCAGCACCAGCCAGGCCCGGATCCTGGACCCGTCGTAGGCGGTGGCCTCGATCTCCTCCAGCCGGCCCGGCAGCTCGAGCGGCGAGCCCGGGCTAGCCAGCCGGGCGGGCTCGCCCGGCGCCGTGACGTCGATCCGGACCGGTGTCGGCGGCTCGTCCACCGCCGAGCGCAGCGCGTAGAGGAACCGGCCGTCCGGCGCCGGGCACACGCTCTCGTACGCGCCGTCAGCGGTCAGCCTGGTGATCTCCCCGGTCGCCAGGTCGGCCCGGAACACCGGGCGCCGGCCCTGGTCGTCGGCGGTGAAGTAGACGGCGCCGGAGTCCGGTGCCCACGCGGTCTCCTGCGGGCGCCGGTCGAAGCCGTCCAGCAGGTCACGCGGGGCGCCCTCCCCGCCGTCGAGCGGGGATACGACCAGGGTGACGTCGCCCGGCGCGTCGTAGCTGTCGTGCACCGCCCGCCTGCAGGCCACCAGGCGGCCGTCCGGCGAGACGCGCGGGTCCTCGTAATCGCAGTCCGGCCCGGCCAGCAGCAGCTGCCGCTTTCCGGTGGCCGCCTCGATGACGTCAACCTGGGTCGTCTTGTTCCCGGCCTCGTCCCACACCGACCAGCCGGTGACCACGCCGGAGCCGTCCGGGGTGACCTCGAACGAGTTCTCGTCCAGCGCCCGGCCTGGATCTGGCGTGAGGTCGCGGGTCTCGAGGGCAGGCTCGTCCGCGGCCAGCGCGGCCGCATCGGACACGGCCCCGGCCGCCTGGGCCCCGGCCCCGGCCAGCTCGCCGAGCAGGAGCCGCGGGCTGTCCGGGCCGAGGTCGTGATCCCAGTACCGGACCGGGCCGGCCTCATGCAGGATGGCCGTGACGCCTGCGTCCTTGCGGGCTTTCCGGCGCTTGAGGTCCTCGTCGGCGCCCTCGGCACCGTGCAGCGTGAGCGAGGCGAACACGACGGTCTCGGTTCCGCCCGGCGCGGGCTCCCGCGCTGCCGCGACGCCGCCGACGCCGCCGGGCGGAGCGGCGATCCTGCGCGCCTCGCCGCCGCCCGCCGGCAGCAGCCAGAGCGCTGGCTTGTCCTGGCCGACGTCACCATCGCCGGCCGGGCAGGCCGACGGTCCCGGGCGCCTGGAGACGAACAGCAGCGAGCCGTCCGGCAGGAACACGGGGTCGCCTTCGCCCTCCGCGCTGCGGGTCAGCCGCACCGGTGAGCCGCCCTGGCCCCCGGCCCGCCTCCCGGCCGCGTCCCGCTCGTCGGCCCCGTCCCGCCTCCCGGCCTCGCCCCTCGCCGCCGGGACGGGAATCCGCCAGATGCTGGTCAGGTACTTCTTGGGCTCGCCGACGGCCGTCTGCACCGCGGCCGCCAGCCAGGAGCCGTCGGGCGACAGCCGCAGCGCTGTCACTCGCGGTATCGCCACATAGTCGCTCAGATCATGGAAGCTCGTCACGGACTAAGTTTGCTCCCGCGCACTCCCGTACGGCGGCCAGGATCCGCCGGTACGCGGAACTCAGCTCGTCCTCGAACGGCGCGGTGAGCGTGATCACCCGGGTCAGCGTCTCGCCCGGCACCACCCGCAGCATGGCGTCGAGCAGCCACCACGAGAGCGCGTCCAGGGCAGCACGCACCGTCGCCGGCTCCGCGGTGCCGCACGCGTCCTGCAGGGCCGCAAGCGCCGCGTCGGGCTGCGGGCCCGGCTCGAACAGCACCGGGAACGCGTCGGTCACCCGGCCCGGCACCTGATCCACGCCGACCGCCTCGAACGCGCTCAGCAGCGGGCTGACCTCCCCGGCCGTCTCCGGGTCGTACAGGCCGGGGAACGGCGTGCTCTCGTAGCCCGGGTCGTAGCCGCTGAAGTAGATCGGCGTCTCGGACCCGGTCCTGGCCAGCACCCCGAGCGTCAGGTCGAGCAGGCCGACCGGCCAGCCCAGGTCGGTGATGGCGTGCGCCCAGAGCCCGTCGCGCCGGGCGCTGAGCCCCGCGTGCAGCAGCAGCTGCACGGATTCGAGTGCCGACTGGGCGTAGAACATGATGTCCGGGGCGTGCAGCCGGATCACGCCGCCACCGCACCAGCCGAGCAGCCGGTGGTAAATGATCGAGTTGTCGACCACGTGCGTGAACCTGGCCGCCGAGTAGCTGGCCTGGCCGCGGCGCGCCGCGTCGGCGATGAGCCATTCGGCGGCGCGCTTGGAAGCCGTGTACACCTCTCGCGAGTACGGGCGCAGCGCCTTACCCGTGGACGCGAACACCAGATGGGAGACGCCGGAGGCCTCTGCGGCGTCGATCACGTGCCGGGTGCCGAGCACGTTGGTGGTCACGGTGCGGTGGATCTCGCACTCGGCCAGTCCCGGATCCCGCTGCGCGGCCAGGTGGAACACCACGTCCGGCCGGACCTCGTCGAACACCGCCGCGAGGCCGCTCGGGTCGCGGATGTCGGCCTGGGCGTACTCCGCCCCGGCGAGCCGCGGCCACCCGCTGCTCAGGCCACGGCTCACGCTGACCAGCCGTCGCGGGCGCTGGCGGGCCACCTGCTGCATCAGCGTCGAGCCGATGCAGCCTGTCCCGCCGGTGACCAGTACGGTCGCGCCGCCGAGCCACGCGCCGAGCGCGGCCGCGGGAACGGCGATGCCGCGCTGGCCCACAGCCAGGAACCTGGTGTACTCCTCGCCCGCGTCGGGCCTGGCGGCGATCAGCGCCTGCGTCAGGCTGCGCAATTCTCCCTGCACGCTGTCGTCAAGCACCCGCTGCCCGGGCGGTGCCGCCTCGCGCATCGCCGAGATGATCTCAGAAACGGCCGCCACGGCTGAACTCTGTTCCCCTTTGATTCGACCGGTTTGCGCACACGCGTCTATGACAAGTCGGGACATGCGGGTAGGTCAGCCGACCTGCGACTGCCACAGAGTGCCAGACATGAACGACGTCATGCAGCCATAACACGATATTGTTAGCTGCCTGTCCTGTTCGTGCCCGTATCGCGCACCGACGCCATCCGTGCCCGGATCGAGACGACCCTCGTCAACTAGGTTGGCTCAGCTGGTCATCGGCACACGGGGCGGTGCAATTCGGTCGTTTCACGTTCGGGAGCGGCCGCGGCTAACTACGCTCTGTTCTACTAACTGCCGGTACGTCACGTCCGCAACGCTGGCCCGAGCTTGCCGACTTCTGGATGTAGGAAGAGGAGTCTGCGATGGCTATTGTCGTCAAAGGGCCGCGTTCAACGCGCCCGGCGACGGCACCCCGGCACCGGAAGAACGGCTCCTCCGGCAAGCCTCTCCCGCCGGCCAGGCGCACCGCGCAGGCCACCAGGCGGACCGCGCAGGCCACTTTGAATCCGGTGCTGCCCCTGCCGCCGCGGGACAGCGAGAAGTACGGCTACGTACGGCGTCACCTGTGGGTGCTGACCATCTGCTCGGCGCTCGCGTTCCCGCCCCTGGTGTACAGCCAGGTCCGGATGGTCATTAACTCGCCGTGGTTCCTCATTTACGCCCCGTTCGCGGCGTTCGGGATCTTCACCTTCCTGCTTTCCCTGGTGGCCGACGGGATGAGCCTTCCTTTCGACCTGGAGCAGCACAAGCGGATCGTGGCCGGCTGGCTGCCGCTGTGGTATCCGAGCGTGGACGTCTTCCTGCCCGTGTGCGGCGAGCCGCTGGAGGTACTGCACAACGCCTGGACCCACATCGCGAAGCTGCGGGACAGCTACAAGGGGCAAGTCACGCCGTACGTGCTTGACGATTCGGCCAACCCGGAGATCAAGGCCATGGCCCGCCGGTTCGGTTTCGCCTACGGCACCCGGCCGGACCAGGGCTGGCTGAAGAAGTCGGGCAACCTCCGGTTCGGGTTCGGCATCTCGGACGGCGACTTCATTTTGCTGCTCGACGCCGACTTCGCGCCCCGTCCCGACCTGCTCGACGAGACGCTTCCGTACCTGGACCTGTTCCCCGACGTCGGCATCGTGCAGACGCCTCAGTTCTTCCGCGTCCTGGACGAGCAGACGTGGGTCGAGCGCGGGGCCGGGGCCATCCAGGAGCTGTTCTACCGGTCCATCCAGACCGCCAGGGCCAGGAAGGGCGGCTCGATCTGCGTCGGCAGCTGCGCCGTGTACCGCCGGGCCGCCCTGGAGCAGAACCGGGGCATGTCCCTGGCCGAGCACTCCGAGGACCTGCATACCGGCTTCGACCTGTACCGGCTGGGCTGGCGGCTGCGCTACCTGCCGGTCGCGCTGGCCACCGGCAACTGCCCGGACAACATCCTCGCGTTCATGAACCAGCAGTACCGCTGGTGCTCGGGCACGATGAGCCTGCTGCGGGACAAGAAGTTCTGGCGGACCAAGCTGCCGTTGTACATGCGGCTGTGCTACCTCACCGGGTTCGTCGGCTATGTCTATACGGCGGTGTTCACGTTCGTGGCCCCGGCGCTGGCCGTGGGCATGCT
Organism: uncultured Actinomycetota bacterium; assembly: GCA_963729365.1. GTDB lineage: Bacteria > Actinomycetota > Actinomycetes > Streptosporangiales > Streptosporangiaceae > JASHPR01. The sequence goes on along the minus strand of CAVSNQ010000018.1, from coordinate 143,241 downwards.
GCTGTTCATCCCCAACGAGCTGCTGCTGCGGAACCTGATCTTCATCGCGCCGGTCCTGTTCTACGCGGGCGTGATCTACCCGACGTGGCACCGTGCGCCGTACCGCCTGGAAGCATGGTCGGTCCGGGTGATCTCCGGATGGGGGCACCTGTTCGCGTTCTGGGACATGCTGCGTGGCAGGCTGCGCGGCTGGCAGCCGTCCGGCAGCGGCAGCCGCAAGCAAGACGGCAGGCGGCGGCTGTGGATAGGCCTGGTCGGCTGGAGCGCGGCCTCCGCCGCGATATGGGCGGGCCTGGCCCTGTGGCGCATGATGACGATGAACCCGTACAACTTCTTCCTGATCTTCGTGCTGGGCCTCTTCCAGCTCGTCGTGGTCGGCCGCATCCTCATCCAGCCGAGAGCCGGGACCACCACATGAGGCCACCGCCTCGCGCGCAGGTTCTCGCGGGGGTCGGGCTGGCCGTGTTCCTGGCCGGCTGCGGGGTGCTGTCGCCGCACAGCTCCTCCGGCGCGGGCGGCCAGCCCGGGCCCAGTATTCCCGTGACCAGCAAGCCGGCCGTCAGCCGGCCCTACAACGTGTCCGGCCTGCTCGACCCGCCCACCGGCAAGTTCCTCGGGATCGAGGCGGTCGGCGCGCCGGACTCGCTGGTGCCGCTCAACGCCTTCGCCATGAACACCGGCAGGAAGCCCAACCTGGTCGGCCAGTACGTCTCCTGGGGCACTCCGTTCGACGCCCGCGCGGCCAGCAACGCCTGGTCGTACGGGGCGCTCTACTACGCGGCCTGGGAGCCTTTCGGCACGAGCGTCCAGGCCATCGCGGAGGGCCAGAGCAACGCCTACATCACCACCTTCGCCAAGGCGATCCGCGCGCTCAACGTGCCGGTCGCGCTCAGCTTCGGGCACGAGATGAACGGCAACTGGTACCCATGGGGGACGACAGGGACCACTCCCTCGGAGTTCGTAGCCGCATGGCGGCACATTCACCGCCTGTTCAGCCGGGCCGGGGCCAGCAATGTGATCTGGGTGTGGAATCCCAACATCATCAACCCAGTGCCGCAGGTAGCGCTCCAGCCCTACTGGCCCGGCAACGCTTACGTCGACTGGGTGGGGATCACCGGCTACTTCTCCACTACCGGGCCGCACTCCTACGCCGACCTGTTCAGGCCGACGATCACGGAGGTCAGGACGTTCACCGACGAGCCGGTGATCATCGCCGAGACCGCGATCGAGACCGGCCCCGATGAGGTGCTGTCCGCGGCCAACCTGGTCAGGTCGATCACCAGGCATCCCCTGCTCGGGTTCATCTACTTCGACTACGACAAGGGCGGCATCGACTGGCAGATCGAGTCGCGCCCCGCGGTCCGAGCCGCCATCGCCGGGGACATCGCCGGCCTCCAGCTCATCAACCCGAAGAAATGAGCAAGCGCCCGCCGAACAGTCCGCCGCCGGCCCGCTCCGGCCCGGCGCGGTCTGGCCCGGCGCGCTCCGGCCCGGCGCGGTCCGGCCCGGCGCGCCGCGGCAGCGGCGCTTCGGCCTACAAGCGGCCGGTCCAGTCGCCCGACGCCGAGACCGTCATGCTGCCGTCGTTCAGGAAGGACGCCGAGCCCGGGAGCGAGGCGCCGGCGGACGGCCACGCTCCGGGCCAGGACAACCCGGGCGACGGCGGGCCGGGCCGGGATGAGCCGGGCGCGACCACCCGCGTGCTGATCATGCCCCGCGGCAGGCACAGCTCGTCGCCGGCTCGGATCGTACGGTCCCCGGCCCGCCGGACCTGGGTCAGCCGTGCGGTGCTGGCCGCGATCCTCTGCGTGCAGGCCGCCTTGTCGCTGCGGCTGCACAACACCGCGTTCGAGGACGAGGCGCTTTACCTTTACTCCGGCCACCTGGAGATCGCGCACTGGCTGCACGGCGCCGCCCTGCAAGGCAACTACCCCTCGTACTTCTCCGGCGCCCCGGCCCTCTACCCGGTACTCGGGGCCCTGGCCGACAGCGTAGGCGGGCTGGCCGCGGCCCGGGCGGTGAGCCTGATCGCGATGCTGACCACCACCGGCCTGCTGTACTCGCTGACCCGCAAGCTCTTCAACGAGCGGATCGGGCTGTGCGCCGCGGTCATCTTCTCGGTGACCGAGTCGGCCCTGTTCCTCGGCCACCTGGCCACCTACGACGCCCCGGCGCTGTGCCTGCTCGCGATCGCCTCCTGGATCGTGGTCTCCACCGCAGCGCTCCGGTGGCCGCTCTACCTGCTCGCCGCGCCGATCGCGGCGCTCGCGGTGGCCAGCAAGTACGCCGCGCTGCTGTTCGTGCCCACGATCGCGGCGCTGGCCGGCCTGGCCGCCTGGCCGTACCGGGGCCGCAAGGCGCTGGTACCACCGTTCGCGTTCGCCGCGGCGGTGGGCGCAGTGCTGGCCGGCGCTTTGTACCTGGCCGGGCCCGACTACCTCGCGGGCGTCAAGTTCACCACCCTGGAGCGATTCGACGGCAACACGCCGACCTCGGTGCTGCTCCGGGACAGCTTCCAGTGGGGCGCCCTGGGTTTCGCGCTCGCCCTGATCGGCACGGTGGCCTACGCGATCCGGCCGCGGACCGAATCCGGCGAGCAGATCGCGCTGCCCGGCAGCCGGACCCGGCGTATCGCGCTCGGCGTCGTCCTCACCGGGACCGCGCTGCTGGCGCCCGCCGACCAGATCCATCTGCACACGCTGACCGCGCTGCAGAAGCACGTCGGGTTCGGGCTGTTCTTCGCCGCTCCCCTGGCCGGGGTGGGGCTGGCCCGGATCATCGGCGACCATTTCCGCCGGGCCCAGGTGGGCATCGCGATCTGGGGCGCCGCGCTGGTGATCGGCATGGTGCAGTCCAACAACCTGTTCAACGCCTGGCCCAACTCCGGCCAGTTCACCGCGGTCATGGCCAAGTACCTGCACCCGCGGGCGCGCTACCTGATCGAGGTGGACGAGGTGCCGATCTACTACCTGCGCGGCCACAGCGACGCGCAGCCGGACCAGTTCACCTCGACCTATTACATCGGCTACATCGACGCCCAGGGCAAGTTCCTCACCGGCGACGCGGGTTACGTGGCCGCGATCAAGGCCGGCTACTTCCGCGTGATCTCCTACAACGACCAGACCACCCCGTCGGTGGACGCCGTGCTCGCGCGGACCCTGGAGGCCGACCCGTCCTACCGACTGGCGGCGGCGCTGCCGAACGGCAACGACACCGTGACCCAATACGTATGGGTCGACACCGGGCGGCCGGGCGGCTAGCGTCCCGCGGCGGCTACCGGGTGTCCGTGATCACGGCGGCCCCGACGGTGGCGTTGGTCGCCTCATCGATCAGGATCAGGCTGCCGGTCATCCGGTTGCGGGTATACGGGTCGCAGAACACCGGCTGCGTCAGCCGCAGCGTCACCCTCCCGATCTCGTTCAGGCCGAGCTGGCTGGCCGTCTCGTCCCGGTGCAGGGTATTCACGTCGAGCCGGTAGTGCAGGTCCCGGACGATCGCCTTAACCGTCCGCGTGGTGTGCTTCACGACCAGCCTGCTGCGCGGGGTCAGCGCCCTGGCGTCGGTCATCCAGCACACCATCGCCTCGACGTCCTGTGAGGTCGGCGGCTGGTTGTGCGGCCGGCAGAGCATGTCTCCCCTGGATATATCCAGGTCATCGGCGAGCAGCAGGGTAACAGACATCGGCGGGAACGCCTCGGCCACGGGGCCGCGCGCCGTGTCGATGCGCTGGATGGTAGTGGTCAGCCCGGACGGGAGGTGCATCACCTCGTCGCCGGGCTTGAGCACGCCGCCCGCCACCTGGCCCGCATAGCCCCGGTAGTCATGCAGCTCGGGGTCGGTGGCCTGGTGCGGCCGGATCACGAACTGGACGGGGAACCTGACGTCGATGAGGTTCCGGTCCGAGGCGATGTGCACGTGCTCCAGGTGATGCAGCAGCGACGGGCCGTCGTACCACGGCATGCTGGCCGAGCGCTGCACCACGTTGTCCCCGTGCAGCGCGGAGATCGGGATGAACGTCAGGTCGCCGATCTCCAGCTTCGTCGCGAACGACGTGAACTCCTCGGCGATCCGCTCGAACACCGCTGCGTCGAAGTCGACCAGGTCCATCTTGTTCACCGCGAGCACCAGGTGCGGCACCCGCAGCAGCGTGGCCAGGAACGCGTGCCGCCTGCTCTGCTCGGTCAGCCCGTTGCGGGCGTCGACCAGGACGATCGCCAGGTCGGCAGTGGAGGCACCGGTGACCATGTTCCTGGTGTACTGGATGTGCCCGGGCGTGTCGGCGATGATGAATTTCCGCCGCGGCGTCGCGAAGTAGCGGTAGGCGACGTCGATCGTGATGCCCTGCTCGCGCTCGGCGCGCAGCCCGTCGGTCAGCAGGGCCAGGTTCGTGTACTCCTCGCCACGCTCCTTGCTGGTGCGCTCCACCGCCGCGAGCTGGTCCTCGAAGATCGCCTTGGAGTCGAAGAGCAGCCGCCCGATGAGAGTGCTCTTGCCGTCGTCCACCGAGCCGGCGGTAGCCAGCCGCAGCATGTCCACGTGCCGGTCCGGTGAAGGGGGAATGGGGAGGTGGGCGGGGGGTGGGGGCTGGCTGGCGCCGGAGCCGGTCTGCGTGCCCGTCATCAGAAGTAGCCCTCTCGCTTGCGGTCTTCCATCGCTGCCTCGCTGGCGCGGTCGTCGGCGCGAGTCTGGCCTCGCTCGGTGATGCGGGTCGCCGCGATCTCGGTGATCACCTCGGGGATCGTCGCCGCCGTCGACTCGACGGCCCCAGTACACGTCATGTCCCCGACCGTGCGGTAACGGACCGCCGCCTCGAAGAGCGGCTCGTCCTCCGCCCTGGTCACGTATGGGCTGTCCGCCAGCAGGATGCCGTCCCGCTCGAAGACCTGGCGCTGATGCGCGAAGTAGATGGAGGGGATCTCCAGCTCCTCCCGCCAGATGTAGTGCCACACGTCGAGCTCGGTCCAGTTAGACAGCGGGAACACCCGGATGTGCTCACCGCGGTGCAGCTTGGTGTTGTAGAGATTCCACAGCTCGGGCCGCTGGTTCTTCGGATCCCACTGGCCGAACTCGTCACGGAAGGAGAACATCCGTTCCTTGGCCCTGGCCTTCTCCTCGTCACGGCGGGCGCCGCCGAACACCGCGTCGAACCGGTGCTCCTCGATCGCGTCGAGCAGCGTAGTGGTCTGCAGCCGGTTGCGGCTGGCCCAGCGGCCGGTCTCGTCCGCGACCCGGCCGGAGTCGATCGATTCCTGCACCGACGCGACAATCAGCCGGGCGCCGGCCGCCGCGGTCCGCCGGTCCCTGAACTCCAGGACCTCGGCGAAGTTGTGGCCCGTGTCCACGTGCATCACGGGGAACGGGACCCGTGCGGGCCAGAACGCCCGCTCGGCCAGCGCCAGCATCACGATCGAGTCCTTGCCGCCGGAGAACAGCAGCACCGGCCGCTCGAACTCGGCCGCGACCTCGCGTATTACGTGGATCGACTCGGCCTCGAGCATGTCGAGCTGCGAGAGCTGGTAGTCGGAACGCGGCGTCGTGGCCATCAGGAAGACTCCAGGGGTCGGCGGGCGGGGCGAGGGTTGGGCCCGGGTACGGGCGGGACTAGCGCACGGAGCCGATCGCCCCGAGCAGCATGTCCGCGAGCGCGGCCTGGCAGATCAGGATATCCGGCAGCGAGGGCGTGGCCTGGTTGTACGAGAGCTTGGAGCCGTCAATCCTCGATGCATGCAGCCCGGCCGCCAGGGCCACGGCGACGGGCGCCGCCGAGTCCCACTCGTACTGCCCGCCGCTGTGCACGTAGGCGTCGGCGTCGCCGCAGATCACCGCGGCGGCCTTGGCGCCGGCCGAACCGAGCGGCACCAGCACGCCGCCGGTTTTTTCGGCCAGCCGCGTCGTGAACTCGGGCGGCCTGGTGCGGCTGACCATGAACCTAAGCGTTCCGGCCGGCGGTCCGGGAAGGAAAGCCTCCGGGTCAGCCGTGCTCAAGACCTTGTCCTGGGCCGGGAGCGCCACCGCGCCCGCGGTCAGCTCGCCTTGCTCCCACAGCGCCACGTGGACCGCCCAGTCGGTGCGGCCGGGCTCGCCGAATTCCCGCGTCCCGTCCAGCGGGTCCACGATCCAGACCCGGCTCGCCGATAGGCGGCCTGGGTCGTCGGCGCCCTCCTCGGATAGCACCGCGTCACCGGGGCGCCGCGCGGCCAGCTCGGCGGCGAGGAACTCGTGAGAGCTCCGGTCGCCCTCGTGCCGCAGGGCATCAGCATCGCCGCCAGCGGCTCGCAGCGCGAGCAGCCGGCGCCCGGCCTCGGCGGCCAGCTCGGCGGCGAGGCGGTCGTCATCAGAGATCATGGCCGGTCATTCCTCCTCAGGTTTCCGCAGGCAAGACGGTCGTGTGGAACTCGTTCTGCGCTGCGGCCAGCCCGTGCCGCAGCAGGGTCTCGACGGCGTCTGCGGACCGCTCGAGCACCTCGGGCAGCACTTTCCGCTCCGCGGCGGAAAAATCGTGCAGGACGAAGTCCGCGGGATCCATCCGGCCGGGCGGCCGGCCGATTCCCACCCGCACCCGCAGGTAGTCACGCGTGCCCAGGGCCGCAGTGACCGACCGCAGGCCGTTGTGGCCGCCATCTCCGCCGCCCTGCTTGAGCCTGATGGCGCCGAACGGGATGTCGAGCTCGTCATGAATCACAACGATCCGCTCCACCGGGATCTTGTAGAAGCTCCGCAGCGCGGCCACGGAGCTGCCGGACAGGTTCATGAACGACTGCGGCTTCGCGAGCGTGACCGGGAATCCGGCCAGCCGTCCTTCGGCGACGCGCGCCCGCGACCGGTCCCGCTTGAAGCGCGCGCCCATCCGCTCAGCCAGCACATCGGCCACCATGAACCCGCAGTTGTGCCGGTTGCCCGCGTACTCGCCGCCGGGGTTACCGAGCCCGGCAATCAGCCAGCGCTCATCGGTCATGCGGTGACCGGATCACGCAGGCCAGGTCAGGACGACTGCTCGTCGGCCGCCTCCGGCTGCTCGCCCTCCGCGAGCGGCGCGGCGGCCGGCGCGGCCGGAATGGCCTCGCCCTCGGGCTCCTCGGGCAGGCCCAGCTCGGCTTCCATCTGCTCCGCGGTCGGGGCGGCGATCACGTGCAGGACCAGGATGTCGGGCTCGACCGCAAGCGACACGCCATCGGGCAGCGCGAGGTCCCCGGCGTGGACGGAGGCACCGATCGGCATGCCCTCGATGTTCACCTCGATGCCCGGCGGGATGTTCGTGGCCTCGGCGTCTACCGCTATCTGGACCAGCTGCTGGTCGAGCAGCCCGTCCGGGGCCACCTCCCCGGTCACGGTGACCGGGATCTCCACGGTGACCTTCTCACCGCGCCTGACCATGATCAGGTCGACGTGCTCCACGGAGCCCCTGATCGCGTCCCGCTGGACCGCCTTGGGCAGCGCGAGCTGACTGCCGCCCGGCAGGCCCTCGAGCCGGATCAGCACGTTCGCCGTGCGCAGCGCGAGCAGGACGTCGTGACCGGGCAAGCTAACGTGCCGGGGGTCACTCCCGTGACCGTACAGGACCGCGGGAACCCGCCCGGCGCGCCGCTCCCTGCGAGCCGGGCCCTTGCCGAACTCGGTGCGCGGCTCGGCGGCGATGCGTACCTCAGGCACGGTAAAACTCCTCTACGCCAGAGTGATCCTCAGGAGTCTAGCCGAGAACCGGGAGCGCCGAGACCTCGCGCCCGCCAGGACCTCGCACCCGCTAGCCGCCCGCAGCGAAGAGCGGCGGCAACGCGCAGTCGCCGCCGCTCCGTACCGCCGCTACTCCTCAAACGGAGCGGGCTTCTCTGGCCCCTCCTCAAATGGCGCCGGCTTCGCGGCCGGCCCTTCCTCAAACGGATCCGGCGTGGCGCTGGGTCCCTCTTCGAAGGGAGCCGTCGGGTTCGGCGCGGGCGGCGGGACCGGCTGGGCCGCCTTGTCCTTGGTATCCATGATCTGTCCCCTCGTACTGGCTCGCTCGTGCCCTGGCTCGGGGTGAGCAGGACCTGCGCGATCAGCGGCTATGTGGTCGAAATCGTAATAGATGTTTGACCAGAGAAAGCGGGAAATGGCTAGTTATTACCAGATTCGTTGGCGTTCCGGGCGTGCGGGCCCCCGGATCCACCCGGCCCGGCGCCCAAGGCTTCCAGCTGAGCGCTCAAGTCGGCGGCCTGCGCTTCTTCCCCGAGACCTTCGAAAAGGCTGCGGGCCCGCGTCCAGGTCCCGCGGGCCTCAGCGAGGCCCGCCTGGGCGTGCGCGTGGCCGATCCGCTGCAGGACTTGCGCCTCGCCGGACCTGTCCCCCGCGGCGCGATGGGTGGCCAGCGCCTGCTCGAACAGGTCGGCGGCCTCGGCCGGGCGCCCGAGTTCCAGATTCGCGCGGCCGAGGTTGTACAGAGCGTAGCCTTCGTACCGCACGGAGCCGACCTCGCGAACGATGCCGAGCGCCTCCTGCGAGCAGGCGATCGCCTCATCGTGCCGCCCAAGCTCCAGGTACGCCTCGGCGAGATTAAGCAGCGCGACGCCCTCCCCGTAACGGCGGCCCAGCTCGCGCTGCAACTGGAGGGCGTCCAACAGCGCGGAGACCGCCTCATCGTGCCGCCCGAGTATCAGGTAGCAGAACGCCAGGTTGTTCACGGCCCGGGCCTGGTCTCGCTGGTCACCGGTATCCCGGAGGATGGCCAGAGCCTGCTCGAAGTAGCCGACCGCGTCGTTGACGCGCTGCTGGCCGAGCACCATGCCGAGGTTATTCAGCACCCAGGCCTCGCCGCGCCGGTCGCCCAGCTGCCGGACGCTGGCCAGCGCAATACGGTGCGTGGTCAGCCATTCCGCGCGGTCGCCATGGCGGTCGAAGCAGACGGTCGCGGCCACCGGAAGCTTCCAGGCAATGTCATCCAGGCCGCTGGACGCGGCCTGGCGAGTCGCCGCGACCAGGTTGGCGCGCTCCTGTTCACTCCAGCCCAGCGCCTGTTCCGCCGCGGCGAACGCCAACGGCTGGCTGCCGGGCTCGGCCGGGTCGAGCGGCACCCGATCCCGGTACGGCGCGACCACCGCCGCGGCCGCGTCCGCCGTGCGCAGATACCAGCCGAGCACCCGGCGGGCCGCATCCTCGATGGCCTGCGGCGGCTCGTCGGCCTGCGCGCGCTCGGCCGCGTAGGCACCCAGCAGGGCATGCAGCTGATACCGGTCGGGAACCGGGGATTCCAGCAGGTGAGCATCGACGAGCACTTCCAGCGCATTGGCGACCGGCCCTTCCGGCTCGCCCATGAGGGCGGCGGCGGCGTGCAGGCCGATGGACGGCCCCTGCCAGACGCCAAGCATCCGGAACACGTGCGCCGGGTCTACGCCGGCACCGTTCCCCCGGCGGGGCAGCGCGTCAAAGCTGACCTGGAAACAGGCGCGCACCGCCAGGTCACCCGCGGTGAGCTCGTCCATCCGGCGGCGTTGGTCGACAAGACGGTCGGCGAACGTCGCGACATTCCAGCCGCGGCGCGCGGTCAGCCGCGCGCCAGCGATCCTGATCGCCAGCGGCAGGCCAGCGCAGATGCCGAGCACGTCGCGCACCGGACCGGGCTCGGCGTCCGCGCGCTCGGCTCCGACAATTCGGGTGAACAGCTCGGCCGCCTCGGCGTCGTCAAGCACGTCAAGATCGATCAGCCGACTGCCGGCCAGGTCGGAGAGCCGGTGCCGGGAAGTCACGATCACGGCGCACGAGCCGGTTCCCGGAAGCAGCGGCCGGACCTGGGCTGCGTCCCTGGCATCGTCGAGCACGATCAGCATCTGCCGTTCGGCCAGCCGGGTGCGGTACATCGCGGCCCGCTCCTCGGCGTCCACCGGCACCCGGGTCCCTTCCACCCCGAGGTCCCTGAGGAACCTGGCCAGGACCTCGTCCGGCGGCACTGGCTGCTCGCTCCCGCCGAGCAGGCTGACATACAGCTGCCCGTCCGGAAAATCCGGCCGCAGCGCGTGCGCCGCGTGGACCGCGAGCGCGGTCTTGCCCAAGCCCGGCGCGCCCGCTACGACGGCGACGGCCACCGCCGGGTTGTCTCTGCGACTAGCCTCCGACAGCAGGTCGCACAGCCGCTCAACCTGCCCGTCGCGGCCAGTGAAGTCGGCGACGTCGGCGGGCAGCTGGGCGGGCGCGCGCCGCGATGATGACCCGGGGCCCGCCCGGCGCGGGGCCGCCTCGGCGGACGGCCCGCCGGGTGGTCCGGCGGGCTGCTCGGACTGCGCCGCGGGGGGACCCGCGCCCGCCGCGGCGGGCGGCGGCGGGGCGGTCAAGTCGGCGGCGAGCATCGCCTGGTACAGCCGCTGCAGTTCCGGCCCGGGATCGACGCCGAGCTCATCGGAGATCACTTCGCGGGCCTGCCCGTAGGCCGCGAGTGCCTCCGCGTGTCGTCCGGCACCGGCCAGCGCGCGGATCAGCAGCCCCCACAGTCCCTCTCTGATCGGCTGATCCGAGAGCAGCCTGCGCAGCTCGGGCACCAGCTGCGCATGCCGGCCGCAGCCCATGTCGGCATCGATCCGCAGCTCGAGTGCGGTCAGCCGGGACTCCTCCAGCCGGTCGGCTTCGGCCGTCACCAACGCCGACGGCGGCACATCGGCAAGCGCCCGGCCCCGCCATAGCCCGAGCGCCTCGGCGAGGGTCTCGGCGGCACGGCGCGGGTCGCCTCCGGCCAGGGCCGTCCTGCCCTGCCCGGCCAGGGTCTCGAAATTCTCCGCGTCCAGCTCGCCGGGGTGCAGCAGGAGCTGGTACCCGGGAGCGCGGGTGGTCAGGATCCGGCCCTCAGGATCGCCGATAACGCGGCGCAGCCTGAGCACGTACACGCTGACCAGGTTCGCCGCCCGGTCCGGCGGGGCATCGGCCCACAGCTCGGCGATCAGCCTGTCGGTTGAGACCGCCTGGCCCTGGTTGAGCAGCAGCACAGCCAGGAGCGCCCGCCATTTCCGCGCTCCGATGCCGCTCCAGTCCTGGCCGGTCCAGACCTCGAGCGGTCCCAGTATCCGAAACCGCACCTTGCCGCCCCGTCCGGACCCGCCATCCCGCCATCCCGCCAGGCCCATCCGCGTCCCGGCCATCGGCTCGATGCCGGGCGGCCGAAGACCTCAATTATCACTCAATCATGACGTAACGCCACGCCGCCACGCTGCTCCTTATCCGCGAGCGCGCGGTCACGGATACTGGCGCTCGTGCCGGCCGGCTCCCGGAGCCGGATCGGCGCCCCGGCCGGCGGCGGGACATCGTGGGCGCGGCCGGGCCTCCCCCGCGCAATCGCTACTTAATAGGGACGCAAGAGCGCGCCGTCATGCTGGCCATGACCGCGCTGGCCTGCTCCCGCTGACGACAGGAACTCCTCCTCCTGGCGCCGACGAGATGCAGAACAGCCTCGTCAACGTCCTCGGACCACCGCGGGGGCGCAGTCCGCGGGCGATAGAGCTGGTGGCCGCTGGCCTCCCTTCGTGATTGGGGGGCGGGGCCAGCGGTCACCTCTCAGCTCTGGCCGTCGAACAGGCTGGTCACCGATCCGTCGCTGAACACCTCGCTGATCGCCCGGGCGATCAGCGGCGCGATCGAGAGCACGGTGAGCTTGTCGAATCGTTTCTCGTTCATGATCGGCAGCGTGCTGGTGACGATCACCTCGCCGATCCTGGAGTTCTTCAGCAGGTCCACCGCATTACCGGACAGCACCCCGTGCGTGGCGGTGACGATCACCTGGGCAGCGCCCTGCTCGAACAGCGCCTCGGCGGCGTTGACGATCGTCGAGCCGGTGTCGATCATGTCGTCCACGATGATGCAGGTCCGGTCAGCTACCCGGCCGACCACCTCGAGGACCTTGACCCGGTTAGCGACGTCGGGGTCGCGGCGCTTGTGGATGATCGCCAGCGGGCAGCCGAGGCGGTCGGTCCACCGCTCGCAGACACGGACCCGGCCCGCATCCGGGGCGACCACGGTGACCTGGTTGAGGTCCAGCTTGTCTTCGACGTAGCTGGCGAGGATCGGCAACGCGAACAGGTGGTCGACCGGCCCGTCGAAGAATCCCTGGATCTGGGCGGTGTGCAGGTCGACCGCCATGATCCGGTCCGCGCCCGCGGTGAGGAACAGATCCGCCATGAGGCGGGCCGAGATCGGCTCCCGGCCGCGGCTCTTCTTGTCCTGGCGCGCATAGCCGAAGAACGGGGCCACCACCGTGATCCGCTTCGCCGACGCCCGTTTAAGCGCGTCCACCATGATCAGCTGTTCCATGATCCACTGGTTGATCGGCGCGGTGTGGCTCTGCAGCACGAACGCGTCGCAGCCGCGGACAGATTCAAGGAACCGGACGAAGATCTCGCCGTTGGCGAAGTCGTAGAGCGTGGTCGGGGTCGGCTCGACGCCCAGGCAGGAGGCTATCTCGTCGGTGAGTTCTGGATGGGAGCGGCCGGAAAGCAGCAGCAGCTTCTTCTGATTGGCAGCGGTGATGCCGGTCACTAGTCGCGCCCTCTCACTAATCCCGTCCCCCGCTTAGGTGGGCGAACGGCCCGACGGTCACGCCGGCCCCGATCACCGCCGATTCGCAGACCGAGTTGACCACCGTGGCGCCGTCCGCGACCGTCGTATCCCGCAGCAGGCATCCAGGACCCACCCGTGCCCCCGCCGCGACCGTGGTGCTGCCCTCCAGCTGAGTCCCCGGGCCGATGTGCACTCCCGGCTCGAGCTTCACGCCGACATCGATCCAGGTGCTCGCGGGGTCGACGATCGTAACGCCAGCCCGCATCCACGCTTCGAGCAGCCGCTCGTTCAGCACCCGGCGGGCCCACGCCAGCTGAGACTGGTCGTTCACGCCCAGGACTTCCTCGGGGTCGGCGCACGCGGCCGTCGCTACCGGGTAACCGTCCCCGCGCAAGATCGACACGACGTCCGTGAGGTACTCCTCGCCCTTGGCGTTGTCGGTCGGCACCCGCTTGACCGTGTCAGCCAGCAGATCACCGTCGAATGCGTACATACCCGAGTTGATCTCGGTGATGGCCCGCTGCTCCGGGGTGGCGTCCGCTTCCTCGATGATGCCGGTGAACGCGCCCGAGGCGTCCCGGATGATCCGGCCGTAACCCTTCGGTTCGTCCAGCCGGGCGGTGAGGACGGTGACCGCGGCGTCCTGCGCGCGGTGGGCCGCGACAAGCTCGCTGAGCGTGCTTCCGCGCAGCAGCGGGGTGTCGGCGTAGGTCACAACCACCGTGCCGTGGATCAGGCCGACGGCCTCGATCACCACGCGCACCGCATGGCCGGTCCCGCCGCGCCGGTCCTGGACGACGATCTCGGCGTCCGACGCGTGCTCGGCCAGGTGGGCAGTGACCTTGTCGCGGCCATGCCCGGTCACGACGATGAGACGGCCCGGCGCGAGTTCCCTGGAGGCCGATATGACATGGCCGAGCATGCTCCGGCCGCACACCTGGTTGAGAACCTTGGGCGTCTGGTTCTTCATTCGGGTGCCCTCACCCGCCGCAAGAATGATCACGGCGGCCGGACCGCTCAGGCTCACTCGGCTCGGCTCCTCGGTATTGCTGCAGGCACCTCGGCCTGATAGCCGCCGGTGCACTCCCCCCGGACAGTTCACGCTCCCGACCCTCGCAGGATACCGCCCGGCCGCCCGCCCCGGCCGGGCATGCGCTCATCTGCGTGCCCGGGTCACCCAGCCGAGGTAACTGGACGCTGAACGAGGCGCTGCGCGGCGGGCCGCGGCAGCCGGACGTGGCGCCCGAACGCCAAGGACGACCTCCGGGTCAGGGCCCGGGACCTGCGCGAACAGGGCCCTGACCACAAGCAAATCGCCGCTGTGCTCGGGGTCTCCACGAGCTCAGTCTCAGTATGGGTCAGGGCGACCAGATGTTGCAGGCCCGGACGTTACCGGCATCCGACTCTGTCGGATTTAACGCACGCCTCTGATACCGGCAGATCAACCGGTTGCTTTGACCAGCGCGTCGCGGGAGGACGCAGAGTGTGATGCGTCAGAGAGGACGGACGTTCTCCGCCTGAGGTCCCTTTTGTCCCTGAGTCGTGTCGAATTCGACCTTCTGGTTCTCATCCAGCGACCTGTAGCCGGAACTCGCGATCGCGGAGAAGTGGACGAACACGTCCGCCGTCCCGTCATCGGGGGCGATGAAACCAAAGCCCTTGTCGGCGTTGAACCACTTCACTGTTCCTGTTGCCATCAGTTCAAATCCTTATCCGCCGTGCCACGACGCGACCTCGCCGCGCCGACCGCGAGCTTACCTGTCCTGGCTCCGGAACCGAACCCCACCCCGGCTATGTCTTCGCGGGCACGTCGCCGGACTCCCCGGCAGCAACTACAGGTCCTCGCAAATGAGTCGTCTTGGCCCCGGGTAACGCGGTAACGGGTGTTAAGCATCCGGACCCCGCCGCTGCCACCCGCGCTTCAACGCCCCCGCCGCGGCCGCCCAGCCCGTTTGTCAGAGCCTCGTCCTAATATTCGAATATGAGCCAGAAACTTGCATTCACCCAGTTACGAGAGCAGGCCATTGCGCTGCGCCGGGCCGGCAAGTCCCGCCGCGAGATTTCTGAGCTGCTGGCCATAACCAGCCACCGAACGCTGAACGAGGCCCTGCGCGGCGAGCCGCCGCAGCCGTGGACGTGGCGGCCGAACGCCAAGGACGAGCTCCGGGTCAGGGCCAGGGACCTGCGCGAACAGGGCCTTGACTACAAGCAAATCGCCGCTGAGCTCGGGGTCTCTAAGAGCTCCGTCTCACTATGGGTCAGAGATCTGCCGCGCCCGCCAGGGCTGAGCTACGAGGAATGCCGCAAGAGAGCCGCCGAGGGCGTCCGCAGGTACTGGGCTGCCGAGCGGCCCATCCGCGAGGCCGAGCGCGAGGCGGTCCGCACAGCCGCCGTCGCCCAGATCGGCCAGCTCAACGACCGGGAGGTCCTCATCGCCGGCGCCATTGCCTACTGGTGCGAGGGCGCGAAGAACAAGCCGTACCGCCGAAGCGACCGAGTGGTATTCATGAACAGCGACCCAGCGCTCATCGGTCTGTTCCTGCGGTTCCTTGAGGCCGCCGGCGTCGAGCGCGACAGGCTGATATACCAGGTCCAGATCCATGAGAGCGCCGATGTTCAGGCTGCCCAACGGTACTGGCAGATAGTCACTGAAGCTGACGGCGCGCAGTTCCGGCGCCCAACCCTCAAGCGGCACAACCCCAGGACCGTCCGGAAGAACACCGGCGACGACTACCACGGATGCCTGCGCGTCGAAGTCCGGTGCAGCACGGGCCTGTACCGGAAGATCGAGGGCTGGGCCGCAGCCGCCATTTCCGCCGGAGAGATGGCGCCCCGAGCCCGGCCGTGACTCGAACCGGACCAATGTGCTCCCGGGCGAGGATTCGAACCTCGGTCGACGGGACCAAAACCCGCAGTCATGCCAGCTAGACCACCCGGGAAGGGGTTCGATGACAGCCTACCGAGCCCTGCTTGGTCTGGTTAGGCGATCAATGTCGTGTCACCAGACCTGCGGGCTCGGGCCGACCCGAGTGCGTGGATCCTGAGATTCCGGGTACGCACCGCAGTTCAGCGTCACACGCCTGCGGGCGTGACCTTCACCACATGTTCGAGAAAAGTTTGCCCAGGTACTTGCACAACCTACGGTAGCGTAGCCTACGGTTACGTAAGCGTATTTGCATTGCCCCGGACCCGGTACGTGCGGAGCGCTCAACGACTGGCCCCGACCTCCAACGCTGAGCGAGGACACCATGACCACTTCCGCAGATATCACAACGGCGGGCATCACGACGTTGGCACCCCCACAGCCAACGGCGGCAGCGCCTGTCCCGCGCCAGGCCGCCCTGCCGGAAATCGAGCCAGAACCGAGCGGCACCTTCGAGCGAGTCCTGACCGGCGTGTTCGTAGCCGTGCCGATGCTCGCGCTCCTCGCCGCGGTCCCGCTGGCCTGGGGATGGGGCCTGGGCTGGCGCGAAGTCGTGATCGCCGTGGCGTTCTACGCGATCTCGGGCCTCGGGATCAGCATGGGCTTCCACCGCTACTTCACCCACGGTTCGTTCAAGGCGGCCCGCGGATTCAAGATCGCGCTCGCGGTCGCCGGGACCCTGGCCATCGAGGGGCCGCTGCTGACCTGGGTCGCCGACCACCGCAGGCACCACAAGTACAGCGACAAGGAGGGCGACCCGCATTCGCCCTGGCGGTACGGCAGCGACTGGAAGGCGCTGACCAAGGGGCTCGGCTTCGCTCACATCGGCTGGCTGTTCGACACCAACCGCACCTCGCAGCAGAAGTTCTGCCCGGACTGGCTCGAGGACTCCGACATCGTCAGGATCTCCCGGTGGTTCCCGTGGCTGGTCGCCGTATCGTTGCTGGCGCCCGCCGCGATCGGCGGTCTCTGGACGTGGTCCTGGCAGGGCGCGGTCATCGCCTTCTTCTGGGCCAGCCTGGTGCGCGTCGCGTTCCTGCACCACGTGACCTGGTCGATCAACTCGATCTGCCACACCTTCGGCAAGGAGGAGTTCGAGGTCAGGGACAAGTCGCGGAACGTCAACTGGCTGGCGATCCTGTCGTTCGGCGAGTCCTGGCACAACCTGCACCACGCCGACCCGACGTGCGCCAGGCACGGGGTGCTCAAGGGGCAGATCGACATCTCCGCGAGGCTCATCTGGGTGGCCGAGAAGCTCGGCTGGGTCTACGACGTCCGCTGGCCGGACGAGACCCGGCTGACCGGCAAGCGCACCGGCACCAGGAAGCTGGGCTCGATGACCAGGCGGGCCGCGACCCGCGCGATTGGCTGACTAACCGGCCGGTTGACATGATGGGGCAGTGACAAGCCAACCCCCGTCAGGGTCGGGTCGCAGGAGGATGACCGGCAAGGAGCGCCGAGAGCAGCTACTCGACATCGGCCGCCGGCTGTTCGCCGAACGCGGCCTGGACGGCACGTCGATCGAGGAGATCGCGGCACGGGCCGACGTCTCCAAGCCCGTCGTGTATGAGCACTTCGGCGGGAAGGAAGGGCTCTACGCGGTCGTCGTGGACCGCGAGGTCGAGCGCTTCATCGCGATGGCGACCCGGCTGCTCGCCGGCGAGGACAACACCACGGAGAAGTTCGAGGTCGCCGCCGTCGAGCTGCTCAGGTATATCCAGGACAACTCCGACGGCTTCCGGATCCTGGTGCGCGACTCGAACCCGTCGTCGGGCTCCGGTACCTTCGCCAGCCTGATCAGCGACATCGCCAGCCAGGTCGAGTACATACTCGGCGACGTGCTCAAGGACCGGGGCTACGACCCGAAGCTCGCCCCCATGTACGCGCAGATGCTCGTCGGGATGGTCGCGTTCACCGGCCAGTGGTGGCTGGACGCGCGCAAGCCGGAACTCGAGGAGGTGGCGGCGCACCTGGTCAACCTGGCCTGGAACGGGCTGTCCCAGCTGGACCCGAAGCCGCAGATCTCCCCCGAGGCCATGCGGCGGCTTCGCGAAGGGCAGTGACCCCGGTCGCCGGGCGCTAGCGAGGCCCGGAATCTTGACGTCAAGAGATAGACTATGACCATGGGGCGACGGCCGGGGGACCTGCGGGACGAGGTCGACGAACTGGTGGCGCGCTGGCGCACCGAGCGTCCCGACCTGGACGTCGAGCCGCTCCAGGTCCTCAGCCGGGTGTCCCGGCTGGCCAAGCACCTGGACCGGGCGCGGACGGCCGCGTTCGCCTCGCACGGCCTGCAGGCCTGGGAGTTCGACGTGCTGTCCGCCTTGCGCCGGCAGGGCCCGCCCTACCAGCTGAGTCCCGGCGCGCTGCTCCACGCCACGCTGGTCACCTCGGGCACGATGACGAACCGGATCGACCGCCTGGCCGAAGCCGGGCTGGTCAGCAGGCACCCCGATCCGCAGGACAAGCGGGGCGTCCTGGTGACGCTGACCGCACCCGGCCGGGCCGCGGTCGACGCGGCCCTCGAGGATCTGCTGCGCAGCGAGCGGGACCTGCTGACCGGGCTGGATCGCGCACAGCGGCGCGAGCTGGCCGCGCTGCTGCGGATCCTGCTCGCGCCGTTCGACGCGGGCCAGGCGCCCGACACCGCTCAGTCATAACCGCCCGATGGAACGATAGCCGCCCGCCAGGGCTGGCTACCTGAGGCGCTACGGGATCAGTCCTCGGCCCCGCCCGCCAGTTGTGGCGGCGCTGCGGGCTGAGCGCCGAGGAGGGAGAGCACGACCGAGTAGCACGCCACGGCGCCCAGGGCGAGCAGGGCCATGATCAGCGAGCTGATGTCGTTGTTGAAGTCAAGGAAGCTCGCCCCGTTGAAGCCGGCCCCGATGACGAGAAGCCCGCCGAGGAGCGACCAAGCCGCTATCGCCCGGCTCCGCACCCGGAGGGCCGAACCGGCCACGCCGATCACCAGCACGGCGAGGGCCAGCCCGAGCGAGGCGTGGATGGCGAGAGCGAGTGCGCCATGGCCGATGGCCCAGGCGATACTGCTGACGGACCCGCCGAGGTAGTTGGATGGCCGGGCCCCGGGATGACCGGCCGGGATCGTCACAAAGAGATTGACGTCCATGCCGATCCCGGACTGGACCAGCAGCAGCACGGTGGCTCCGAGCACCATCCGGCGCAGGCGGGCCCGGGCCGTCGCGACCTCACCGGCCGGTGCCGGGCCGCCCCGCGGCCCTCGCTGACGAGCCGAAGCGCGAGCAGAATCCATCACTGATGAATTATGTCATGAAATTCACGGATGGTGAACTCCAGGCGCTGACCTGGTTCGTGGCGTCGTGAGCCCGGCTAGTCGCCGGCCGGGCCAGGCGCCTGAAACCAGGGGCGCGTAGCCCTCTGGCCCGCTTCGCTCGGGCTAATTTCCGCGTGGTCAGCAGGTAGAGAACCGCCGAGTAGCACGCCAGGGCGCCGAACGCGAGCAGGGCCATGATCAGCGAGCTGCTGTTGTTCTGGAAATCCAGGAAGCTCGCACCCTTGAAGCCAGCCTCGATCACCAGCAGCCCGGCGATCACCGACAGGGCGCCGATCACCCAGCTCCGCAGCCGCACGGCGTAGACGGCGACGCCAATCACCAGCACGACGAGCGTGAGCCCGAGCGTGGCGTGGAAGATCAGCATGGGCGCACCATGGGCGAGCGCCCAGGCGACGCTGCGCGACGACCCGCCGAGGTAGTTGGCGAACTTTGGGTTCGCGCCCGGATGGTTGGTGGGGATCGTCACGTAGAGGTTCACGTCCATGCCGATCCCGGCCTGGACGAGGATCAGCGCGATCGCACCGAGGACTATGCGCCGAAGGCGCACCGTAATTCGCGCGCGGGTCCCGGATTCACGCGCGGGTGCCGTGCCCTCGCGCCGTCGAGCTGAGCCCCCGCGCAGGGCCTGTGGCCCGCCCGCAGCCTGAGTAGAATCCATCATTGGTGAATTATGACAGACCAATTCACGGGTGCTGAAATCCGGGTGCCGACCCGGCGCGGGATGACGTTGCCC
Organism: uncultured Actinomycetota bacterium; assembly: GCA_963729365.1. Taxonomy (GTDB): domain Bacteria; phylum Actinomycetota; class Actinomycetes; order Streptosporangiales; family Streptosporangiaceae; genus JASHPR01. The sequence goes on along the minus strand of CAVSNQ010000018.1, from coordinate 123,765 downwards.
TGGCTCGGGACGTCGTGAGCCCGGCTGGGCGGCGGCCGGGCGGGGCCGATACCCGGGCCAAGATCCTTGCGGCCGCGCGAGCCGAGTTCGGCGAGCGCGGCTACACCGCGGCAACGGTCCGGCAGGTGGCCCGGCGGGCCGACGTCGACCCCGCGCTCGTCTACCACTACTTCGCCGACAAGGCCGGCCTGTTCGTGGCGTGCCTCGACCTGCCCGCGGATCCTCGCGAGGTCCAGATTCAGGCTCGCGGCGGCGAACTCGACGGTGCCCGCATTGCCGAGCGTTTCCTGGCCCAGTGGGAGGAGGTCGCGGGCGAGCCGGGCAAGTCGTTCGTCACGCTCACCCAGGCGGTGTCCAGCGCCCCCGAGGTGGCCCGGGCCGTGCGCGAATTCCTCACCGAGCGGGTGTGGGCCCGGGTGCCGGCCGGGGACAGCGAGACCGCCGCCCGGACCACGGCGCTGGTGTCCTCGCAGCTGCTGGGCGCGGCCTGGGCCCGCTATGTGATCGGCATGGAGCCGTTCGCGTCGGCGACCAGGGCCGAGGTGGCCGCCTGGATCGGGCCTACCATCGAGGCCTACATCACCGGCCGCCTCGGCGGGCACCCAGGACGGGCGTGAGCTGAGTCTCGGTGAGCACGCGCGGCCGATCGGCTACGGCGTCATCGCCCTGGCTTTCCTGCTCGCCGACCTGGGCTGAGCCGCGCGGCCTTGACCCGCGGTGCGCCGAGCACCTCGCCGTTCGAGCGCCACCCCAGGATGGACCCGCGAGACAGCACGGAAAGCACCGAGTGCGCGCTGGCCGCCGAACCCGCCGAGAACGCCGACAGGACCGACCCGGCCGAGCCGACCGACAGGATCGAGCCCGCCGAGCCGATCGCCAGCACCGACCCGACCGAGCCGATCGACAGGACCGACCCCTTCGATCCGATGCTCAAGATCGAGTCCTCCGACCCCACCGACCATTTCGAACCCCGTGTACCCCTCATGCCAGCATTCTCCCGCGTCGCCTGACCGCGGCGGAAGCTCGGTCAGATTACCGTCAAGCCTCCTCGGCCAGCGCCAGCCAGCGCTCCTCTAGGTTGGCCTTCTCGGCCTCGACCGCACGCAGCTCGGCGCCGAGCTCGATCAGCTTGGCGTAGTCGCTAGCGTGCTCGGCCAGCGCCACGGTCAACTCGGCTTCCTGGCCGGACACCTTGGCAAGCTGGCGTTCCAGCCGGCCCAGCTCCTTCTGGGCCGCGCGCTGCCGCCCCGCCGTCCCGGCGACCGGTGCCGCCGGGCGTTTTCCGGGGTCGCGGGGGGTGTCCCCCCGCGGGCGGGTGTCCCCCCGCGGGCGGGTGCCCCCCCGTGGGTGCGGGTACCGGTCCCTGCGGTCCAGGTACTCGGCGACCCCGCCGGGCAGGTAGGCCAGGCCTTCGTCGATCAGCGCGACCACGTGGTCACACGCCCGCTCCAGGAAATACCGGTCGTGGCTGACCACCACTATCGAGCCCGGCCAGCCGTCCAGCATGTCCTCGAGCTCGGTGAGCGTCTCGATGTCCAGGTCGTTGGTCGGCTCGTCGAGCAATAGCACGTTCGGCTCGTCGAGCAACACCAGCATCAGCTGCAGCCGCCGCCGCTCGCCGCCGGACAGCTCGGCCACCGGCGCCCACTGCCGCTCGCCGCGCAGGCCGAGACGGTCGAGCAGCTGGCTGGCCGACATCTCGCGGCTGGCCAGCCGTACCGAGCCACGGACCTGCTCGGCCGCTTCGAGGGCGCGCAGGCTCGGGTCGACCGGGGCCGGCTCCTGCGTCAGGTAGCCGATCCGGACGGTCTTGCCGCGCACGACCCGGCCGCTGGCGGCCATGGAGGCCGGCCGGACGCCGTCCAGCAACTGCAGCAGCGTGGTCTTGCCGCTCCCGTTCACCCCGACCACGCCCACCCGCTCGCCCGGCCCGAGCTGCCAGGTCACGTGGTCGAGCAGCCGGCGCTCCCCGGCCAGCACCGAGACATCCTCGAGCTCGATCACGGTCTTGCCGAGCCGCGCCGTGGCCAGCCTGGACAGCTCCACGGTGTCGCGCGGCGGAGGCTCGCCGGCGATCAGGGCGGTGGCCGCCTCGATCCGGAACTTCGGCTTGCTCGTCCTGGCCGCCGGGCCGCGGCGGAGCCAGGCCAGTTCCTTGCGCAGCAGGTTACGGCGGCGCTGGTCGGTGGCCTCGGCGATCCGGGCCCGCTCGGCTCTGGCCAGCACGTAGGCCGAGTAGCCGCCGTCGTACGCATGCACGTGGCCGTCGGCGACCTCCCAGGTCCGCTCGGTGACGGCGTCGAGGAACCAGCGATCGTGGGTCACCACCACGAAGGCCCGCCCGTGCTCGCGCAGGTAGCCGGCCAGCCAGCGCACCGCGTCGATGTCGAGGTGGTTGGTGGGCTCGTCGAGCAGCAGCAGGTCATGGGTCCGGAGCAGCAGCGCGGCCAGCGCTGTGCGGCGGCGCTCGCCCCCTGACAGCCGTTCGACGGCCGCGCGCGGGTCTATCCCGTGCAGCAGCGCGGCGACGACCGAGCGGCCGCGCGCGCCCGCCGCCCACTCGTGCTCAGGGAGCGAGCCGAAGACGAGCTCCCGCACCGTGCCGGTCAGCTCCTCGGCCTGCGGCAGGTAGCCGAGGTCCAGATCGCGGGCCTGGGTGGCGCGGCCGGAGTCCAGCCGGCCCCGCCCGGCCAGCGCCTCGAGCAGCGTCGACTTGCCTGCGCCGTTGCGGCCGACGACGCCGATCCGGTCTCCCGTGGCCACGCCGAGCGACACGCCGTCGAGTAGCACCCGGGGCCCGTAGGCCTTGGTGGCCGCCTCGAGCGTGACCAGCGGGTGGACCACGCTCATCCGGCTTCCGCGGCGGTGACCGCGGCACCCCCGGCGGGGCCCTTGACCCGGACCACGCCGCGGCAGACCCCCGCGCCGGTCAGTGATACCGCGAGTTCCCGGGCGCGGCCGGCGTCCGCGGCGAGAAACGCGCAGGTGGGGCCGGAGCCGGAGATGATCGCGCCGAGCGCGCCGAACTCCCGGCCCGCGGCCAGTGTCCGGCGCAGTTCCGGGCGCAGCGATACGGCCGCGGGCTGCAGGTCGTTGCTGAGCAGCGGGCCGACCGCGGCCGGGTCGCCGGAGCGCAGCGCGGCCATGAGCTCCGTGCTCAGGGCGGGCTGCGCTGCCTCAGCCTCCTGGGTGGCGCCCCGGGTGCGCTGGTTTGCCCCGCTGGCCCGGGGCGTGGCGTTCCGGGCTCCGGAAGCGCGCGCCGCCCGTAGCCGGTCGCACGCCGCGTAGACCTCCGGGGTGGACAGCGCGCCCGGGGAGAAGGCCAGCACCCAGTGGTAGGTCCCGGTCGTGAGCGCGGCGGTGAGCAGCTCGCCGCGGCCCTGCCCGACGGCGGTCCCGCCGACCAGCGCGAACGGGACGTCGCTGCCCACGCTGGCGGCTACGTCGCGAAGCTCCGCCAGGGTGAGGCCGGTGTGCCAGAGCTCGTTGCAGGCGACCAGGGTGGCCGCGGCATCCGCGCTGCCGCCCGCCAGGCCGGCCGATACCGGGATCCGCTTGCGGATCTCGATCTGCACCGCGGACTTGCTCCGGCGCTGCAGCGCGACCGCGGCCAGGGCGCGGGCCGCGCGAGCCGCGAGGTTCGCGCGCCCGGGCGGAACCGACGCCGCGCCCTCTCCGGTCACCCGCACGCTGGCCCGGTCGGCGGGCCGCACGGTCACCTCGTCGAAGAGTGACACGGCGTGAAATACTGTAATCAGATCGTGATAGCCATCGCCACGCGGGGGTCCCACAGAGAGCTGCAGGTTCACCTTGGCGGGAACCCGCACAGTCACAGGCGTCACGATCAGCCAATCGTACGCGGTGTGTCAGCCATGGCGTACCTGCGCTTGCGCCACCCGAGGCCACGATAGGCCGGCCTCAGCTAGATCGGCCGCCGGGGGACGGGGACCTGCATTCCGCGTTCCAGGCGGTCCAGGATGATCTCGATGCGCTTGTCGTCGACCCCGTCGATCGCGTCAATGGCCGACTCGGCTTCGACGACCGCTCCGGGCAGCTCAGGGTAGGAAGCCCGGCGCAGCCAGTTTCCGCCCGGCTTCTCGACGGACTCAACCAGCAGCACAAAGGGAACCCTCAGATATTCGTCACGAGTCACATTGATCAACGATGCCAAGTCATGCGTGTATTGCCTAGATCGGTGAGTCGGCCAATGCTCTGGGGAGACCCTGGAGGCGAGAATGCTGCGCGCGCAGGAGAACGAGTATGTGACCCGGATCGGCCCCGGCACCCCGATGGGAACCCTGATGCGCCAGTACTGGGTACCCGCGATGCTGTCCGCCGAGCTGCCCAGGCCGGACTGCCCGCCGGTCCGCGTGCTCCTGCTCGGCGAGAAACTGATCGGCTTCCGCGACTCGGCCGGCCAGGTCGGGCTGCTCGGCAACCACTGCCCGCACCGCGGCGCCTCGCTGTTTTACGCCCGCAACGCCGACTGCGGCCTGCGCTGCGTTTACCACGGCTGGAAGTTTGACGTGACCGGCCGCTGCGTGGACATGCCCAGCGAGCCGCCGGACAGCAACTTCAAGGACAAGGTCCGGGCCGCCGCGTATCCGTGCCAGGAACGTGGCGGCGTGGTCTGGGCCTACCTGGGCCCGCGCGAGAACCCGCCGCCGCTCCCGGACCTGGAAGCCAACCAGCTGCCAGCGGAGCAGACCATGGCCGCGGCCATGGCGCGGGACTGCAACTGGCTCCAGGGTCTCGAAGGCGACGTCGACACCGCCCACATCGGATTCCCGGGTCCGCCGCCGCCTGATCGCCTCCGCGCGGGCGCTTGCGGAGGACGGCGCAGTCCCGCCGGGAGTGGACCAGCCGGATGCCTACCGGCAGCGCTCCGGCGGGGTCATCCTCGATGCGGACGCCGACTGGATTGAGGCCACCAGGGAACTGCGACGGGCCTACGTCACCCATCCTGAGCTCGACCCCGCCATCGTCGGCGGATTCGTATAAGGGTCCGGCCGTACCGGTCAGGCCGGTGTGCCGGGCGCCGGCGGGCCGGGTACCGGGCGCCGGCAGGCGATGGCTATCCGCGTGAACTCGGCGACGCCGAGTGACTCGCCGCGCAGCGCCGGATCGACCGCCGCCTTCCTGAGTACCTGCTCCGCCGCCGCGGCCGAGCCCGCCCACGGGGCCAGCGCGGCGCGCAGTGTCTTGCGCCGCTGCGCGAACGCGGCGTCCACGACCGCGAAGACCTCATCGCGGGCCGCGCCCGGCGGCGGCTCTCGCCTGGTGAAGGCGACCAGGCCGGAGTCGACCCTCGGCACCGGCCAGAACACGGTCCGCGGCACCTGTCCGGCCCTCCGGACCTCGGCGAACCAGGCCAGCTTGACCGACGGCACGCCGTAGGTCCGGCTGCCCGGCGGGGCGCTCATCCGGTCGGCTACCTCGGCCTGCACCATGACCAGCCCGCGGCGCAGCGACGGCACGGTGGCCAGCAGGTGCAGCATGATCGGGACCGCCGAGCTGTACGGCAGGTTGGCCACCAGCGACGTCGGCGGCGCACCGGGCAGGTCCCGGACCCGGGCCGCGTCGGCGGTCACCACCTGGAGGCGTCCGGCCAGTCCGGGAGCGCGCTCGGCCACGGTGCGCGGCAGTTCCGCCGCGAGTGCCGGATCCATCTCGACGGCGACCACCCGGCCGGCCGCGGCCAGCAGCGGCAGCGTGAGCGAGCCGAAGCCGGGGCCGACCTCGAGCACGACATCTGAGGCGTCCAGGCCGGCCAGAGCGGTGATCCGGCGCACGGTCCCGGCGTCGGTGACGAAGTTCTGCCCGAGCCGTTTGGACGGCCTGATGCCGAGGCGGCCCGCGATCTGCCTGATTCCGGCAGGCCCGAGCAGCCTCGGCCCAGGCGCCGCTCCGGGGGCCGCGCCGGGGGGCGCCCCGGCAGCCTCGTCGGGCATCTCGTTCACGCCCGCAACGCTAGCGGCCTGGTGGGCTAGCCGAAGTGGCACCTGCCGCGGGATGGGCGGTGACCAGCAACGACCGGCCCGGCTCGGCCCCCGTGCCGAGCTGCGCGGCGTCGACGCTCTCGTCCACCCGCCACCCGGCCCGGCCGAGGAGGTCCCGGTGGGCCGCGGCCGGCAGGATCGTCAGCCAGGACTCGCGGGGGTGACCGCGCCGGGAGTTCGCCACCGCGGCGACCCGCCCGGAGTCAAGGCCTTCGCGGTGCGTGGCCAGGCTCGCCGCGAGCTCGCTCCCGGCAGCGGCCCTGGCAGGCAGCGCGCCGAGCAGTCGCACGCAGGTCGGCTGGTCCAGGTAGACCAGCAGCCCCTCGCAGAGGAACAGCGTGGGCTGGCCGGCGTCGTGCCCGCTGGCCTCCAGGACACCGGCGACATCGTCAGCGCGGAAGTCGGCTGGGGCCAGCGTCGGCCCGCCGGAGCCGGTCTTCATCGCCCGCAGCCGCCGCGCCTTGTCGGCCTGGGTAGCCGGATGATCGAGCTCGAAGAAGCGGACGCCGGGCGTCCGGAAGCGCAGCGCGCGGTCGTCATAGCCGGCCCCGAGGATCACGACCTGGCCGACCCCGGCGGAGAGCGCGGCGAGTACCCGCTCGTCGAAGAACCGGGTGCGGGCGATCAGGCTGGTCTGCAGCTTGCCGGTCCCGGCGGGCCGCATCCCGCGGCAGAGCCGGCGCTGCGCGTCCGGATCGCCGCCCGGCGTGTGCGGGCGGGCGAGCCGGACCCGGGCGAGGGCCACGGCCTGGCTCGTTCTCGACGGGCCGGGACCGGAGCGGGAACTCATAAGCTGTAGCTTCATAAATTTTGGTGCAATTTCCTCACCCGGGCCGAGCGGGGGCTGTTGCGGCCCAGGGGCCGAACGCGCGCTCCCCGGCCGCGGTGACGGCTGCGCACAGCTCGGCCACGCCGACCTGCTTGACCTCGGCGATCGCGCGCAGCGTATACGCCACCATCGCGGGCGAGTTCGGCTTGCCCCGGTGCGGCACCGGGGTGAGGAACGGAGCGTCGGTCTCCACCAGGATCAGCTCCAGGGGTGCGGCGGCCGCCGCCTCACGGAGCTGCTGGGCGCTGGAGAACGTCACATTGCCGGCGAAGCTCATCAGGTACCCGGACTCCGCGCACCGCTTCGCCATCGCCGCGTCGCCGGAGAAGCAGTGGAAGATCACGTTTTCCGGCGGGCCGTCGGCGTCCAGGATCCGCAGCACGTCCTCGTGCGCCTCCCGGTCGTGGATGACCAGGGTCTTGCCGGTCCGCTTGGCGATGTCGATGTGCGCGCGGAACCACTCCCGCTGCACGCCGGGCGGCGCGCTGTCCCGGTAGTAGTCAAGGCCGGTCTCGCCGATGGCGCGGACCTGCGGCTGCGCGGCCAGCGCGGCGATCTCGGCGAGCACCGCGTCACGCGCCGCGGCGGACCCGGCCGCCCGCGCCGTCTCGTTCGGGTGGATCGCCACCGCCGCGTACACGTCCGCGTGGGCGTCCGCGCAGTCCGCCGCCCACCGCGATGACGGCAGGTCGACGCCGATCGTGACCACCCGCGTGATCCCGGCGGCCCGCGCGTCGGCGAGGACGTCAGGCACCGGGCGCTCGATCAGGTCCAGGTGGCAGTGGCTGTCCAGCGCCTCGGCGGGCAGCGGCTCGGGCCGTGGCGGGGCAGGCGTCACGCGCGCTCCAGCCGGGCCAGCTCCTCGTCGGCCAGGCCCGGGTCGAGCTTGGCGAACAGCGGCGTGGGCGGCTGCAGCGGCGTCCCGGGCCGGATCGGCTCGGACTGCCACCGCGCCGCGCCGTGGTAGTCACCGGTGATCACCGGGTACGGCGCGCCGCCCTCCTCGCTGACCTCCTCGATCTCCGGCATCGGCGACCAGCTGCCGGACCCGCCGAACATCTCGTAGACCTTCTGCGACGAGCGCGGCAGGAACGGGGTCAGCAGGGTCTTCCCGTCGTCGACGAGCTGCAGCGCCACGTGCAGGACCGTCCGCATCCGCTCGGGGTCGGACTCGCGCAGCTTCCACGGCGCCTGCTCGGAGAGGTACTTGTTGGCCTCCCCGATCGTGCGCATGGTCTCGGTGATCGCGGCCTTGAAGCGCGACCGAGACAGCGCCGTCCCGACTTCCCCGAACGCATCGCGGGAGCGCTGGACGAGCTGCCGATCCGCGTCGGTCAACGCGCCTGCTTCAGGAATGGCTCCGATGTTGCGGGCGGCGAACGACACGGACCGGTTCACCAGGTTGCCCCAGTTCGCCAGCAGCTCGTCGTTGTTGCGCCGGATGAACTCGCTCCAGGTGAAGTCGGTGTCCTGGTTCTCCGGCCCGGCCACGGCCAGGTAGTACCTGAGCGCGTCGACGTCGTAGCGCTCGAGGAAGTCGCGGACGTAGATGACGACCGAGCGGGACGAGGAGAACTTGCGGCCCTCCATCGTGAGGTACTCGCTGGCCACCACGTCGGTGGGCAGGTTGAGCGCGCCGAGCGAGCCCGGCGTGCCGCCCTTGTCGCCCAGGCCGCTGTAGCCGAGCAGCATGGCCGGCCAGATTTCGGCGTGGAAGACGATGTTGTCCTTGCCCATGAAGTAGTAGGACTCGGCGTCCGGTGACTGCCACCAGGCCCGCCAGGCGTCCGGGTCGCCGGAACGCCGCGCCCACTCGATCGACGCGGACAGGTAGCCGACCACGGCGTCGAACCAGACGTAGATCCGCTTGTCCGGGCGGTCCCGCCAGCCGTCCAGCGGGACCGGAACCCCCCAGTCGAAGTCCCGGGTGTACGCCCGCGGCTTCAGGTCATTCAGCAGGTTCAGCGAGAACTTGAGCACGTTGGGCCGCCACAGCCCGCTCTTGCTCTGCAGCCAGGTGCCCAGCACGTCGGCGAACGCGGGCAGGTCGAGGAAGAAGTGCTCGGTCTCCACGAACACCGGGGTCTCGCCGTTGATCTTCGAGCGGGGATTGATCAGGTCGGCCGGGTCGAGCTGGTTGCCGCAGTTGTCGCACTGGTCGCCGCGTGCGCTCTCGTACCCGCAGATCGGGCACGTTCCCTCGATGTACCGGTCGGGCAGGGTCCGGCCGGTCGACGGCGAGATCGCGCCCATCGTCTTGCGCAGGAAGATGTAGCCGTTGTCGTAGAGGCCCTTGAAGATCTCCTGGGTGACCGCGTAGTGGTTCAGCGTGGTGGTGCGCGTGAACAGGTCGTAGGACATGTCCAGGCCGACCAGGTCCTCGGCGATGACCCGGTTGTAGCGGTCGGCGAGCTCCCTGGCGGTGACGCCGGCCGCGTCCGCCTGGACCTGGATCGGCGTGCCGTGCTCGTCGGTGCCGCTGACCATCAGTACCTGGTTGCCCGCCATCCGCTGGTACCGGCTGAACATGTCGGCGGGCAGCCCGAACCCGGACACGTGCCCGATGTGCCGGGGCCCGTTGGCGTACGGCCAGGCGGGCGCGGTCAGAATATGGCGGCTCGTTGCGGACATTCCCTCAGCCTAGGGCCGGTGCCGGACTACCGCGTCGTACACCTCCCGCTTGCGCACGCCGAGTTCCCTGGCCACCTCGGCGATCGCGGTCTTGCGCGGGGTTCCGGCCTGCTCGCGCGCGGCCACGCCGGCGGCGGCGCGCGCCGCGAGCCCGGCGACGGCGCCATCTCCCGCCGCCCCGGCGGCCCCGGCCTCCCCCGCCTGCCCGGCACCTTCGGCGCGGCGGGCCCGGGGCGATGACCCCGCCACCACGATGGTGATCTCGCCGAGCGCACCCTCGGCCCACGTGGCCAGTTCGCCGAGCGTGCCGCGCCTGACCTCTTCATGCGTCTTGGTCAGCTCGCGGCACACCACGGCCTGCCGCCCGGGACCGAACGCCTCAGCGAGCCCGGCGAGCGTCGTGGCCAGCCTGCGCGGGGACTCGAAGAAGATCAGCGTCCGCTGCTCGCCGGCCAGCTCGGCGAACCTGCGGGCCCGCTCGGCCGCCCGGCGCGGCGGGAAGCCCTCGAAACAGAACCGGTCGCTGGGCAGGCCGGAGACGGCCAGGGCCGCGGTGACCGCCGAGGGGCCGGGCAGCACGGTGACGCGGATCCCTTCCCTGGCCGCCGCCGAGACCAGCCGGTAGCCGGGATCGCTGATGCCGGGCAGGCCGGCATCGGTCACCAGCAGAACGTCACGCCCTTCCTTGAGGTCACCAAGCAGCCCGGGGACCCGCGCCGCCTCGACGCTGTCGTAGTACGAGACCACGCTGCCGGTCAGCCGCACGCCGAGCGCGGAGGCCAGCCTGCGCAGCCTGCGGGTGTCTTCCGCGGCCACGATCCGTGCCTCGCCGAGCGCGGCGACCAGCCGCGGCGAGGCGTCCTGCGGCCTGCCGATCGGCACGGCCGCGAGCGTGAGCGTCCCGGCGCTGGCTTCGTCATGGGCTCGTTCCATCTCGCGCCCACGCTAACGCCCGGACGGACCTAACATGGCAACCGATGACGGCATACGAGACCGAGCCTGTGGCCGCCGAGCGGGCCAGCCGCGCGGCCGGCCTCGCCGACCGGCTGGTTCCGCCGATCCCGGGCAGCCCGGTCTGGGGCTGGGTGGGGCCGCTCCTGGTCACCGCGTTGGGCGCGTTCCTGCGCTTCTACCGGCTGGGCACGCCCAAGGCCGTCGTCTTCGACGAGACGTACTACGTCGGCGACGCCTACGGGATCCTGCGCCATGGCGTGGAGATCAACCACGTCTCGAACGCGAACACGCTGCTCATCGAGGGCAAGACGAACATCCTGGCCCGGGGCGGCGAGCTCGTCGTGCACCCGCCGCTCGGGAAGGTCCTGATCGCGGGCGGGGAGTGGCTGTTCGGGCTGACCCCGTTCGGGTGGCGGTTCTCCGTGGCCGTGGTCGGCTCGCTGGCCATCCTGATGACGGCCAGGATCGCGCGCCGGATGACCCGGTCCACCCTGCTCGGCTGCGTGGCCGGGCTGCTGCTGGCCTTGGACGGGCTCGAGCTGGTGATGAGCCGGACGGCGCTGCTCGACATCTTCGTGATGTTCTGGGTGCTCGCCGCGTTCGGCTGCCTGGTGGTCGACCGGGACCGGTCCCGGGCCAGGATCGCGGTGGCCGCGGCCGAGGGGACCGCGGACGACGCGGGCCCGGCCCTGGGCATCCGCTGGTGGCGTGTCCTGGCCGGGCTCTGCCTGGGCTGCGCGGTCGCGTCGAAGTGGAACGGGATCTGGTACCTGCCCGCGTTCGTTGTCCTCACCGTCGTGTGGGACCTGGGCGCGCGCCGCGCGGCGGGTTTCACCGCAGCGTGGCGTGGCGCGCTGGTGCGCGATGGGAAATGGCTGCCGGTCTCGTTCGCGGTCGTGCCCGTGGCCGCCTACCTGGCGTCCTGGAGTGGCTGGTTCGCCTCGCCGTACGGCTACGACCGGAACTGGGCGGCGCAGCACGGCAACCACACGCCGGTCCTGTCCGCGCTCGACTCGCTCTATCAGTACAACAAGTACATGCTGCAGTTCGGGCTGGGCCTGACCACGGGCCACCCGTACAAGTCGCAGCCGTGGACCTGGCTGGTCCTGGCCAGGCCGGTGTCGTTCTACTACGCGACCCCGAAGACCTGCGGGGTGCCGTCCTGCTCCCAGGAGGTGCTGGCCATCGGCACGCCGGCGATCTGGATCGTGTCGATCCCGGTGCTGCTGGCCTGCGTGGTGTGGTGGCTGGCCCGCCGGGACTGGCGGGCCGGGGCGGTGCTGCTCGGCGTCGCGGCCGGGTGGCTGCCGTGGTTCTGGTTCGCCCTGCACGACCACAGGACCGAGTTCTACTTCTACGCGGTCGTCTTCGACCCGTTCCTGGTGATCGCCATCACGCTGTGCCTGGGGCTGATCATCGGCCCGGCCCGCGCCGCGCCGGCCCGGCGCGGCCTGGGCGCCGTCCTGGCCGGCGGCTACCTGCTGGTGGTCCTGTGGGACTTCTACTACATGTATCCGGTGCTGGCCGCCCAGGTCGTGCCGTACAGCTCCTGGTTCGCGCGGATGTGGTACCACGGCTGGATCTAGACCCCGGGCCCAACCCTGAATGCTGGCTGAGCGATCCCGCAACGTAACCACAATGTTGCGCAGATCACGCATCGTAGTGGCAAACACGTGCGTCTATAAGGAGACAGACGCACGTGAACGGCCGTGGGCGCAGCTCCGTAAGTAACGGTGTGAGCTGGGTAAACGGCCAGCGAGGGGAGCACAGCGACGATGAGGCCCGAGGACCTGACGCCGGACCGTAAGGCGCTATTCGAGCAAGACGTTGTGCCCTTCATGAGCCAGCTCTACCCGGCGGCGCTCCGTATGACCAAGAACCCCAGCGACGCCGAGGATCTCGTGCAGGAGACGATCGCCAAGGCGTACGTCGCGTTCCATCAGTTCCGGCCGGGCACGAACCTGCGGGCGTGGCTGCACCGCATCCTGGCCAACACGTTCATCAACAACTACCGGAAGCGGCGGCGTGAGCCCGTCCAGGCGCCCGGCGCCGACTTTCAGGAGGAGTGGCAGTCCAGCGCCGACCGGCTGTCCGCACCGGTACGCTCCGCGGAGGCCGAGGCCATGGACCGGCTGGCCGACTCCGACATCCTGAGCGCGCTGCGCGACCTGCCCGAGGACTTCCGGGTGGCCATCTACCTGGCCGACATCGAGGGCTACCCGTACCGGGAGATCGCGGAAATGATGGGCACGCCGATCGGCACCGTGATGTCGCGGCTGCACCGCGGCCGGAGCAGGCTCCGCGAGAAGCTCGCCAAGTACGCGCCGCACCGCACGCTCCCTGCGCTCTACGGCTGACTCGCGTACAGGCTCAGCACAACCGATTGCACCGTCCACCGCCTGATCAGGCGCATGCCGCCGACCAGGTGCAGCTCCTCGCGGCCGATCTTGGTGTCCGGCCGGACGGACGTCTGGCCGGCCCACTGGACGAGCCACACCCGGCGGACCCCGGCGAACCGCCGGGCCAGCACCGGCGCGTAGACCTGGTCCCCGGTCAGGGTGTCTGACGCGACCGGTGACTCCCGCAGCGCCAGGTCGCGCAGCCGGCGGAACGGCGCCGGGTAGCCCGTGCTCACCACCCGCGCCTCGGACGGGAGATAGAAGACGGCGTCGCCCGGCCGCTCGTTCGCGGCGACGACGGCCGACACTCCCCGCAGGTTGTCGGGCCGGGCGGAGGTGAGCCGCGCGGCCCGCTGCGGCCCGATGAGCATGGCCCCGAGCACGAAGAGGATGGCCAGCGGCACGGCCCAGGCGAGGGCCGGGAGCCTCTGGCCGGCCCGCGCCGGCCATCCGCCCGCCCAGCCAGGCCAGCCCGGCGGCGGACAGCAGGGCCAGCGCCGGCTGGCTGAAGACCACGTACCGCTCGACGTAGACCGGCTTGACCAGCGAGACGGCGAGCAGGACGAACGACGGCAGCAGCAGCCACGGCAGCGCGAGCGTGACCACGGTGACCTCCGGCCAGCGGCTGGCCACCGCGGTCAGGCCCCCGGCGACGCCGCACACGGCGGTCCCGATCACCAGCGTGATCAGCGCCCTCGAGCCCGAGAAGTCCGACACCAGCGCGGCCACCGTGCCGACGCCGGGGCGGGTCACCCAGCCCAGCGTCGCGTCCTGGCGGTAGCCGAGGACGATCAGCGGCGAGAGCGCGGCCACGGCCGCGGCCGCCGCCGTCAGCCACGGCCGCAGCCGGGCCCGGTCCCGGGCCAGCAGCAGGGTGACGCCGTGCGCGGCGACCAGCAGCAGCGCGAACAGGCTGGCCATCCCGGCCAGCGCGATGGCCGCGGCGTACGCCGCCCACCACCGTCGGCGGCCGTCTGACATGGCCACGACCAGCAGGTAGCTGGCCGCGACCGCGAACAGGGTGACCAGACCGTAGGGCCGGGCGTCCTGCGCGTAGTAGGTCGTCTGCGGCGCGGCCACGTAGAGCAGCCCGGCCAGCAGCCCGGTGGCCGAAGGAGCGGGCCGCTCGGTCAGTTGCGCCAGCCGCCGGCCCAGGGCGGCCAGGACCCCGGCCGCGAGGCTCGTGGCCAGCAGCGCGGGCAGCCGGAGCGCCGCCTCGGAGGTGCCGAGGATACCGACGACGACGTGCATGCCCAGGTAGTACGGGCCGTGCACCGCGTCCACGTGCAGCAGCAGGCTGAAGATCTGGCCGGGCGAGCGCTGCGCCGCGTCGAGTGTGTAGGCCTCGTCCCGCCACAGCGACGCGCCGCCGAGCCGGTAGCCGCCCACCACGAGAGCGGCGGCGATGGGAACCACGATGACCAGCCAGCCGGGCCGCCGCCGTCCGGTCCCGTTCCGCCGGGCAGCGCCGCCGTAGCCAGGGTCGGCGGCCTGGTGGCTGACGGGCTCGGCGACGTTGGGCACGGCGAAGATCTCCGGTGGCTATCAGGACCGGCGCGGAAACTTCCGTTCCGGGCAGTTATGTTGGTTGAGGCCAGGGGCCCCTGGCCGCGCCGCGGTGTCGAGCGCGGCGTCAAGCTTAGGCGGCGGCTAGCCTCCGAAGATGCGATCACAACATCGGGCCGCGGCCTTGCCGTCGTCGAGCGGGCAGAACTTGGCCGTGAACGCCGCGTAGGCGGCCCGGTGCGCCGCGGCCACGGAATCAATGTCGCCGATCGCGGCCACGACCTCGTCCGACGTGGCGAGCAGCGGGCCGGGCGCCTCCGCCTCGAAGTCGAAGTAGAACCCGCGCAGCTGGTCACGGTACAGCTCGAGGTCGTAGGTGAAGAAGACGATGGGCCGCCCGGTCGGGGCGAAATCGAACATCACCGAGGAGTAGTCCGTGACCAGGACGTCGCTGACCAGGAACAGTTCCGAGATATCCGGGTAGGCGGTCACGTTGACGGCGAAATCGGGCCGGGTCCCGGCCGGCACGTCCTCGGCCATGTGGTGGTGCCCGCGGACCAGGAAGACATGATCGTCACCGAGCTTCCGCCAGGCGCGCTCGAGGTCGAGCCGGAAGTCGAAGCGATACCGGCCCGACGCGTAGTACTGGTTGTCCCGCCAGGTCGGCGCGTACAGGACGACCCGCTTGCCCTCGGGCAGCCCCAGCCGCCGCCGGACATCCGCGGCCGTGCGCTCGGCGTCGCCGCTGCGCAGCAGGTCGTTCCTCGGGTAGCCCGACTCCAGGACCTCGCCGTCATAGCGGAACGCCCGGCGCATGATCGGCGTGCTGAACGGGTTGGGCGAGAGCAGCAGGTCCCACTTGGCCACGTCCGCGGCCAGCACGTCGAAGTAGCCCGCCCCGCTGATGAACTGGGGCTGGGTGATGTCGAATCCGATTTTCTTCAGCGGCGTGCCGTGCCAGGTCTGCACGTAGACCTGGCCGTCGCGCTTGTGGTAGTGCCCGCCCATGTCGTCGTTCGCGATCAGGTACGACGACCGGGCCAGCGCCTCGAAGTAGTCCTCGGTTCCGGTGAGCACGGTCCGCGCGCCGTCGGGAACCGGCACCGAGTAGTCGCTGACCGCCCAGATGTGCTCGCGGTCATCCCCGCGGCGGCGCAGTTCGTCCGCGATCGCCAGCGGATTGTCCCCGCACTGCTTCCCCTTCCAGCTGACGAAGACCACCGAGTCCCGCAGCGGCAGCTTCTGCTGCAGCGGATAGTAGACGCCGCGCAGGACCCGCCGCTGCACCCGGCCATGCTCGGTGAGCTTGAGCGCGGGGCCGACGCTGAGCATCGGCGTGTCGTACCCGGAGGTGGTGAACCGGTAGCTCTTCGGGCCGATGTTGCGCTTGGAGTCGTCGAGGCCGGCCAGCCTCGAGTGGTCGTAACCCGGCACGATCAGCTCTCCGCCGGCCGCCTGCTCACGGCGCAGGAACAGGTCCCAGGTTCCGTCGCGCAGCGGCAGCGACCGCCCGAACGACGGCATGGCGGCCGCATCGATGCCGACGGTGAAGCGGTCGCCAGCCCGGTCGACCGGGACCACGTGCTGCTCGGTCGATGACCGGCGGAGCAGCACCGCCTCGAACGGGCCTTCCACGGTCGCCGAGTAGCTGCCGTGCAGCGTCAGCCGTCCGTCGTCGCTCCACGAGTGCTCATCGATGACCGGGCGCAGGCCGCGGCGCGCGATCATGGCGTGGCCGTACCTGGTCCGTTCCACGGTGATCTCCTGGTGACCCGCGGGGTACTTGTACTCCGCGCGCCCGGCCGGGAACGCCACCCGCACCCGCTCGGCGCCCTCGGCCTGCACGTACAGGTCCCATTCGATGCCGCCGTCGGAGAGCGCGCCGCCGGCGGTGCTGCTGCTGACCTCGGTACTGCCGCGGTCGGCCCGGCCGACCGCGGTAGCGAGGACACGCAGCGGCATCCGGCCGCGCACCCGCGCCCGGTCGCCGTCCCGCCCCTCGACGGCGGCCGGGAAACGATGCGTCGCCGCGCCCTTGGGCCGGGCCAGCAGGAGCTCGACGCGGGATTGCGGGTTCAAGGGGGCGACGTCCACGTCGATCACGAGCTCGCTGCCCGCGTGCTCGCAGCCGTGCAGGACGGCCGGGGTCCTGGTCACCCCGACCCGCAGCCGCCGCCCGGCCCACCAGGCGCCGAACCTGATCCCCTGAGCGACCTGCCGGAACTCCGGACGCTCCGCGGGGCCGCGCACCGGTGTGTGCAGGCGGGCGGGCCGCCACACGCCGTGGCCCCTGACCAGCACGTAACCGTCCCACTCGCCGGTCAGCCAGCGACCGCCCAGCCGGAACCAGCGGGAGCTGATCTCGCAGCGGAAGCCGGCCCAGTCATAGTGGTACCTGTGCTGCGCCGACCACGCGTCGGCCTCGGCGTGCCGGAGCGAGCGGGCCGGGATGATGATCGGCGGCCGCCAGCCGCTCACCGGGCGCAAGAACACGATCTTGGATGCGTTCCTGCGCTTGGGGATGTCGATGGACGGCACGAACGCGCATCCGGAGATGACCAGCCGCCGGGAGTGCCAGGTGATGTTCTCTACCCGGACGAACGGGTCGAGTTCCCGCCGGTACGGCCGGTAGACCCGGCCCGGTATCTTCAGCCTGCGGTGCTCGGCGCGGAACGGGAGATCGGCGCGGATCCGGCCGAATCTCCTGATCACCGGGATGGTCTTGACTGGCTGCTCGGCCTGCCAGGCGTTGAACTCGAGCAGCTGCTCCAGCTGCCCGGCCTTGATCAGGTGGTAGGCGAGCTTGTGCGTCGACGGCAGCTTGGCCAGCACCCGCCGGTCGACCTGGCTCAGGTAGGTGCGACCCAGCTCCATGAACTCGCACTTGTATTCATCGCTGGTCCGGGACAGGTCGCCGACGTACAGCCACAGGTCGTTCACCAGGGCCTTGCGCTGGTGCTCCCGGAGCAGGCCGCCTGAGTGCCGGTCGCGCAGGAAGCCGTCGATGCTGCGCAGCGCGGTGATCCGGTCCCTGAAGTTGCTGATGTCCGTCCTGGACTGGGTGATCGACAGCGCGCCCTTACCGCGCTCCCGCCAGTAGTAGATCGGGTCGGTGATCACGTCCACGGCCCGGGCCAGCACGTGCGCCCGGGTCATGGCCTGGAGGTCCTCCCAGGCCCTGACCTCAGGGAAGGACAGGCGGTGGCCGTCCCAGAATGACTTGCGGAACAGCTTGTTCCACACCGATACGTCCCAGAACAGCTCCGGCGACCTGCTGATGTGGGTTCCGATGCGCCTGGTCTTGATGGCCCGGGCATGCATGCCCGACGGGGTGATGCCGGCCGGGCCGACCCGGTCGACGCCGCCCGACACGAAGTCCGAGCCGGACTCCTGCAGGGTGTGCAGCATGATCTCCAAGGCGTGGCTGGGCAGCATGTCGTCCGCGTCCACGAAGCCGAGGAACTCCCCGGTGGCCTGCTCGATGCCCCGGTTGCGGGCGAACCCGGGGCCGCCGTTCGGGACCCTGATCAGGGTGAATCTCGGATCAGATTCTGCCCGGCGGCGCGCAATCCCGACGCTGCCGTCGGTGGAGCCGTCGTCGACCATGATGACTTCAAGGCTGGCGTGGGTCTGCCGGGCGATGGACCGCAGGCAGTCCGCGAGCAAATCCTCGTTGTTGTGGAACGGCACGACGACGCTGATCTGCGGAGCCGTCATCTCTGCTCTCTCTTCCCTGGGCGCGCGCCCGCGGCTGTGCCTATGCCGGGAAGCCTAGGAGATAGGCGCAGTGCAAGTCACTGTACGCGGCCGGATGCTCACGCGGCGAGGTCGGCTCGCGGCGTGCGTGCCCGCGGCTGGGAACTCATTCGCCGCGCCAGGCCGGCGCACGCTTCTTGGCGAAGGCGGTCGCGCCTTCCCTCGCGTCCGCGGAGGTGAACACGGGGCCAAGCACCTCGCCCTGCCGGGCGAACGCCTCGCCGCTGTCCCAGTCCGCCGACTCGACGATGACTCGCTTGCTGGCGGCGAGCGCGAGCGGGGCACCCAGAGCTACCTTTGCCGCCAGTTCCCTGGCGCCGGCCAGGGCCTGGCCGGCGCCGACCAGCCTACTGACCAGTCCGGCCTGGTGCAGCCGATCGGCGGGGAAGTGCTCGCCGGTCAGCACGATCTCCATGGCCAGGTGGTAGGGCACCCGGCGCGGCAGTCTGAGCAGGCCGCCAGCCCCGGCGGCCAGGCCCCGCCTGACCTCGGGCAGGCCGAACTTCGCGGTCTCGCTGGCCACGATCAGGTCGCAGCTCAGGGCCACCTCGAAGCCGCCGGCCAGCGCGTAGCCCTCGACCGCCGCGATCACGGGCTTGACCGGCGGCCGCTGCGTGATCCCGGCGAAGCCGCGGCCGCCGACGACCGGCGAGTCCCCGGTCAGGAAGCCCTTCAGGTCCATGCCCGCGCTGAAGTTACCGCCGGCGCCGGTCAGGATGATCACCCGCACGTCGCCGCGGCCGTCGAACTCGTCGACCGCAGCGGCCATGCCCTGGGCGACCTCCCCGTTGACCGCGTTGCGCGCCTCCGGGCGATTGATGGTGATGACGGCGATCCCGCCGTCTGCCTCGGTGAGAACCGCGTCCGCCATCCGGCCATTCTTGCATCGCCCCGGCCCGCCCGGAGGCTGGCCCGGCTGAGCGCATCCTGAGCGCGGATAGGGCGTGAACCGGTCTTTCAGCCAGATCGCCGGAGGCATCCGGCGAGAGCTAAGGAATCAGGCCCATGATCAGCGATTGTGGCTGGCCACCCCGCTGGACCCGGTACCGCCGCGGATGCTCCGGCGGCCGCGGGTGACGCGCGGGCCGGCCAGCTCGACCGGCCGGGTTCGCGGGCCTGCCTGGGTGACCGGGTGCTGACCTGCGCCGGGTACGACGGCTCGATCCGGTGGCGCCCGGGTGAGCGACTGGAGCAGCTGTTCGAAGGCTGCTGCGGGCGGCTCGGGCGGCTGGGCCTGGGCGATCACCTGGCGGTGGACGCGCTGGACTGGTCGCTGAGCTACGCGGAGCTGGACGAGCTGGCCAACCAGCTGGCCCGGTTCCTCGTGGATCAGGGCCTGCTGCCGGGTGACCGGGTCGGGCTGCTGTCCGACCGGGCGGTGGACGGCTACGTCGGCATGCTGGCCGCGCTGAAGGCCCACGCCGCGTACGTGCCCCTCGATCCGGGATTCCCGCCTGACCGGCTGTCGTACATCGTCGCCGATGCCGGGGTGCGGGTGGTGCTGACGCGGTCGCACCTGGCCGGGAGCGCAGCGACGCTGGGCAGAACGGCCGCGCTGCTTGACCTGGACGAGGCGGCGGAGGAGATCGCCGGGCTGAGCCCGGACCGGCTCGGCCCGGGCGAGGTGCGGAATCCGGTCGACGACCTCTGCTACGTGATCTACACCTCGGGCTCGACCGGCCGGCCCAAGGGGGTCGCGATCGGGCACGCCAGCATCTGCAACTTCGTCCGGGTGGCGGCCGAGGTGTACGGGATCGCGGCGGGTGATCGCGTCTACCAGGGCATGACGATCGCGTTCGATTTCTCGGTCGAGGAGATCTGGGTGCCCTGGCTGGCCGGCGCGACGCTGGTGCCCAGGCCCGATGGGGACCGGCTGCTCGGACGGGACCTGCACGCGTTCCTGACCGACCGCCGGGTCACCGCGCTGTGCTGCGTGCCGACCCTGCTGGCCACGCTGGACGAAGACCTCCCCGGGCTGCGCTTCCTGCTGGTGTCCGGTGAGTCGTGCCCGCAGGATCTCGTGGCCCGGTGGCACCGGCCCGGACGGCGCTTCCTCAACGTCTACGGCCCGACCGAGGCCACCGTGACCGCGACGTGGACGGTGCTGCACCCGAGCCTGCCGGTGACGATCGGCGTGCCGCTGCCGACCTATTCCGTGGTGGTGCTCGATCCCCACTCCGACACCGCCCGGCCGCCGGGCGCGATGGGCGAGATCGGCATCGCCGGGATCGGGCTCGCCGAGGGGTACCTTGGCCGCCCGGACCTCACCGAGCGCGCGTTCGTGCCGGACTTCCTCGGCATCCCGAACAACCCGCCGGGCCGGATCTACCGCACCGGCGACCTGGGCCGGGTGAACACCGAGGGCGAGGTCGAGCATCACGGCCGCATCGACACCCAGGTCAAGATCCGGGGCTACCGCATCGAGCTGACCGAGATCGAGTCGGTGCTGCTGCGAGTGCCGGGCATCGCGCAGGCGGTGGTCAGCGCCTGCCGGACCGGGCCGGACGTGGTCGAGCTGGTCGCGTACTACAGCCCGCGCCGCGACTCGCCCGCCGTGGATGCCGGCCGCGTCTACGCCGTGCTGCGCGAGCAGCTCCCCGCGTACATGGTCCCGGTCTACCTGGAACGGCTCCCGGTCATCCCGATGCTGCCGAGCGGCAAGGCCGACCGGCGCAGCCTGCCCGCGCCGCGTGGTCCCCGCATGGCTGCCCCGGGCGACCACGTGGTCCCGGCCAGCCGGGACGAGCAGGAACTGGCCGACGTGCTGGCCGAGGTGCTCGGCGCCGAGAGCGTCTCGGCTGACGGGCACTTCTTCGATGATCTCGGCGCCAGCTCTCTGCTGATGGCGCGGTTCAGCGCCGCGATCCGCGAGCGCGGCGTCCTGCCGCCGGTCTCGATGAAGGACATCTACCTGCACCCCACGGTGCGGCTCCTGGCCGCCTCGTTAACACGGTCCAGCCCGCCCCGCGAGCGGCCCTGGCCGCCCTGCCGCACACGGCGCCCCCGCTCACGGGCAGGCCGAGGTATTTCCTGTGCGGCGCGCTGCAGCTACTGGCCTTCGCTGTCTATCTCGGCGGCGTCTGCGTGGCGGTGGACGCCGGCTCCTCGTGGGTGATCGCCGGCCACGGGGTGCTCGGGATCTACGCCCGCCTGGTGGCGTTCGGCGGGGGCGGGCTGCTGGCCATGGGCATCCTCCCGGTCGCGGCCAAGTGGCTCCTCATCGGGCGCTGGAAGCGGCGGCACATACGGGCCTGGAGCATGGCCTATTTCCGGTTCTGGCTCGTCAAGACGATGATCGTCGCCAACCCGTTGGCCCGGATGTTGGTCGGCACGCCCCTGTACGCGGCGTACTTGCGGACGCTGGGCGCCAGGATCGGCCGCGGCGCGGCGATCTTCACCAGGCACGTGCCGGTCTGCACCGACCTGCTGACCATCGGCGCCGGCAGCGTGATCCGTAAGGACACGTTCATCAACGGCTACCATGCCCGGGCCGGCGTCATCGAGACCGGCGCCGTCGCCCTGGGCAGGAACGCCTTCGTCGGCGAGCGGACGGTCATCGACATCCATGCCGCCCTGGGCGACGGAGCGCAGCTCGGGCACGCCTCCGCCCTGCTCACCGGTCAGGCCGTCCCGGCCGGCGAATGCTGGCACGGCTCCCCGGCCCAGCCCGCCGACGCCGGCTGGGACTACCGGACGGTCCCGCCGGCGCGCTGCGGCACCGTGCGCCGGGCCGCCTCCAGCGTCACCCGGCTGCTGCTCGCGCTGGCCGTGGCCGGCCCCGTCACGGCGGCCGCGGCCAGCCTGCTGGTGTCCCGTCCTTCGCTGATCGCCCGCTCGCTCGGGCGGCCGGACCTGACCGAGCCGACGATCTACTGCGAGGCGGTGGCCATCGGGGCGACCGTGTTCTTCGGCCTCCTGCTGGCCGGTCTGGTCATCGTCGGCACCGTGCCCCGTGGGCTGGCCCGGGCACTGAAGCCGGGCCAGGTGTATCCGCTTTACGGGTTCCATCACGCGCTCCAGCGCGCGGTGTCCCGGCTGTCGAACATCGGGTTCTTCACCGCCCTGTTCGGTGACAGCTCGGCCATCACCGCCTACCTGAGCCTGCTCGGCTACCGGCTGGCACCGGTCGAGCAGACCGGCTCCAACTTCGGCATGGAGGTGAAGCACGAGATGCCCACGCTGGCCACCGTGGGCGCGGGCACCATGGCCTCCGACGGCCTTTCGATCATGAATGCCGAATTCTCAAGCAGTTCGTTCCGCGTCTGCGCGGCCGCGATAGGGACCAGGAACTTCGTCGGCAACGGGATCGCTTACCCCGCGGGCGGCCGTACCGGCGACAACTGCCTGCTGGCCACCAAGGCCATGATCCCGATAGCCGGGCCGGTCCGGGAGGGCGTCGGGCTGCTCGGCTCACCCTGCTTCGAGATCCCGCGCACGGTCCGCTCCGACCACCGATTCGACCACCTGGGCACCGTGCGGCGGCGGCGGCACCGGCTCAAGGCCAAGAACAGGCACAACATGGCCACTGCCGGCGAGCATCTGCTGGTGCGCTGGCTCTACGTTTGCGTGCTCGTATTCGTCGCCCTCCTGCCCTTCGGCGGCGACATCACGTCGGACATGCTGGGCACGATCGCGGCGGTCCTGCTCGACATCGTCTTCACCATTGGCTATTTCGTCCTCGTCGAGCGCGCCGTCACCGGCTTCCGCGCGCTGCAACCGCGATTCTGCTCGATTTATCAGCCAGATTTCTGGGAGCATGAACGCTTCTGGAAGGTCCCATCCATCGCCTATATCCAGATGCTCAACGGCACCCCGTTCAAGCCCGTCGTCTGGCGTCTGCTCGGGGTCCGGGTCGGGCGCCGTGTTCTCGATGACGGCTGCTCGATCGTGGAGCGGACGCTGGTCAGTATCGGCAGCGAATGCACCCTTAACGCGGGAAGCATCCTGCAGAGCCACTCGCTGGAAGACGGCACGTTCAAATCCGATCACATCGCGATCGGCGATCGATGCACCATCGGCACCGGCGCCTTCGTCCACTACGGAGTCACCATGAGCGACGACGCCGTACTCGACGCCGATTCATTTCTCATGAAAGGCGAGCGCGTTCCATCAGGCTCGTGGTGGCGCGGCAACCCGGCCGCCGACGCGCGGCCGGCCCGGCGGCCGGACCGTCCGCCGCCCGGGCCATCGCGTGCTCCCTACCTGCCGCGGCATTCGGACCGCCAGGCGGCATCCCGCGCACCGGCGCGGTCTCGCGGGTAAGAGCCCGCGGCCGTCCCTCACGAACAGGATGTGACCAACATTGGGAATCTTCGCCGCACGCGAGTCCGCGGTTCGCAGCTACTGCCGAGGCTGGCCAGCGGTCTTCGACCGGGCCGCGGGAAGCTGGCTCTACGACACCGGCGGCCGCGCCTACCTGGATTTCTTTGCCGGGGCCGGCGCGCTCAACTACGGCCATAACAACCCGGCGCTCAAGGCGGCCCTGCTTGACTACCTGAACGGCGACCGTGTCATCCACTCGCTGGACATGCATACGGCGGCCAAGCGCGAGTTCCTGACCGCTTTCGACGAGCTCGTCCTGCGGCCCCGGCAGCTGGACTACCGGGTGCAGTTCCCCGGCCCGGGCGGCGCCAACGCCGTCGAAGCGGCGCTCAAGCTCGCGCGCAAGACAACCGGCCGCACCCAGGTGATCACCTTTACCAACGCCTTCCACGGCATGACGCTGGGCGCGCTCTCGGTCACCGGCGGCTCATTCCACCGCGGCGGTGCGGGGGTGCCGCTGGCCCATGCCACGCCCATGCCGTTCGACAGCGCCCTCGACGGGCCGATGCCGGACTTTCTGTGGCTCGAGTACCTGCTGGAGAACCGCGGCAGCGGGCTGGACGACCCGGCCGCGGTGATCGTGGAGACGGTTCAGGGCGAGGGCGGCATCCGCGTGGCCCGCCCGGAATGGCTGCGCGGGCTGGCCGGCCTGTGCCAGCGCCACGGGATCCTGCTCATCGTCGACGACGTGCAGATGGGCTGCGGCCGCACCGGTCCGTTCTTCAGCTTCGAGACGGCGGGCATCAAGC
Source organism: uncultured Actinomycetota bacterium (assembly GCA_963729365.1). GTDB lineage: Bacteria > Actinomycetota > Actinomycetes > Streptosporangiales > Streptosporangiaceae > JASHPR01. Next base: position 99,620 of record CAVSNQ010000018.1, on the reverse strand, counting down.
CGGACATCGTCTGCCTGTCCAAGTCCATCGGCGGCTTCGGCCTGCCGCTGGCCCTCACCCTGATCCGCCCGGACCTCGACATCTGGGCGCCGGGCGAGCACAACGGCACCTTCCGCGGCATCAACCCCGCGTTCGTCACCGGCACCGCCGCCTTCCGGACGTACTGGCAGGACGACAACCTCCAGCGCAGCACGCTGGCCAAGGGCCAGCGGGTCTCCGCAGCGCTCGCCGCGCTGGCCGAGTCCGTTCCTGGCCCGCCGGCCCGTCCGCGCGGCCGGGGCCTGGCCCACTGCCTGGCCTTCGCCGACGGTGAGCTGGCCGGCCAGGTGTGCACCGCCGCCTTCGAACGTGGCCTGCTGGTGGAGACGGCCGGCCCGGACGGCGAGGCGGTCAAGCTGATGCCGCCGCTGACCATCGCCGACGCCGAGCTTGACCAGGGACTGGCCCTGCTCGCCGACGCCGTCCGCTCGGTCTGCTGACCACCGCCCGCGGCCCGGCCTCCGGCGCGCCGCACGCCGCCGGGCTACTTGGGCTGGAACCTGACGCCGCCGTCGAAGCGGATGACCTCGGCGTTCATGTAGTCGTTCTCGATCAGCGCCCGGACCAGGTGCGCGAACTCGGCGGCGCTGCCCATCCGCTTGGGGAAGACGATCGGGCCGCTCAGCTTGGCCTTGAACTCGTCAGCGGCGGGCCCGGTGCCGTAGATCGGCGTGTCGATGATGCCGGGGCAGATGGTGTTGACCCGCACGCCGATCGCGGCGAGGTCGCGGGCCGCCGGAACGGTCATGCCGATGATCCCGCCCTTGGACGCCGAGTAGGCCACCTGCCCGGTCTGGCCCTCGAGGCCGGCCACCGACGCGGTATTGATGACCGCGCCGCGCTGCCCGTCGGCATCGGCGGCTTCGGTCTTGGCGATGGCTGCGGCGCCGATCCGCATCAGGTTGAACGTGCCGATCAGGTTGACCTCGATGACTTTCCGGTACGCGGCCAGGTCATGCGGGGAGCCGTCCCGGCCCACCGTGCGCGCCGCCCAGCCGATGCCGGCGCAGCTCACGACCGTCCGCAGCGGTGATCCGACCGCGGCCGCGGCATCGACCGCCGCCTGCACCGACTGCTCGTCGGAGACGTCAGTCTTGACGAAGAGACCGCCGATCGCCTCGGCGACCGCCTTGCCCTGCTGCTCATTGAGATCAGCCACGACAACCTGGGCGCCCGCGGCGGCGAGCTCGCGCGCGGTGGCCTCGCCCAGGCCGCTCGCGCCGCCGGACACGATGGCCGCGGTTCCGTTCAGTTCCATGGCCGGGAGCTTACTGGGCGGCTTCCCCGCGGACCGAACGGGGTTCGGAAGGCCGCCGGGCCCGCGAGTTCACCGGCCCCGCCAGCCCCGAGGAATGTCGGTACCGCGGTCTAGCATCGGTGGAAAAGAGCGCTGTGATCCAGGAATGCCCGCGTCCGGCTGGGCGCTACGGCTTAAGTGCGCGGCCTAGCGCCCGCCGGCGCCTTGCGGCGCTGATGCCCGGCCTCGGCGCGGAACGGCCGGTCGCGGAGCAGAACGACAGCCTTGGGCTGGGAATTGGGGAGGAACGGTGCGGAAGTACGCCGGGAACCCGTGGCTGGTGCTGCTGGTCGTTTCCCTCGGGTTCTTCATGACCCTGCTGGACCTGACCATCGTCAACATCGCCATCCCCAACATGATCACGAACCTGCACGCGTCCCTGGACGACGTGCTGTGGGTGATCAACGCCTACGCCCTCGTGCTCGCCGTCCTGGTCATTACCGCGGGACGGCTGGGCGACCTGATCGGGCCGCGCACGCTGTTCCTGGCCGGGGTGGCCGTGTTCACGCTGGCCTCGGCGGCCTGCGGCCTTTCCCCCAGCCCGGGCTGGCTGATCGGGTTCCGTGCGGTTCAGGGCCTGGGGGCGGCCATGCTGATGCCGCAGACCCTGACGATCATCACGAATACCTTCCCGCCGGAGCGGCGCGGCGCTGCGTTCGGCGTCTGGGGCGCGGTGGCCGGGGTGGCCACGATCGCGGGACCGACCCTGGGCGGCCTGCTGGTGACCGCGTTCGACTGGCGGTACATCTTCTTCGTCAACGTGCCGATTGGCGTGATCGTGCTCGCGCTGACCGTCGTCATCATCCCGGACCTGCGACTCGGCCGCAGGCACCGGATCGACATCCCCGGCGTGCTGCTGGCCAGCGCGGCGCTGCTGGCCATCTGCTACGGCCTGGTCGAAGGCCAGAAGTACCACTGGGGAACGATCACCTCATTCATCAGCATCCCGCTGATCCTGGGGACGGGCGTGGTGCTCCTCGTGGTCTTCCTGCTGTACCAGAAGCTGACCCAGAGCCGGGAGCCGCTGGTGCCGTTCGCGGTATTCCGCGACCGGAACTTCTCGGTGATGAACTGGGTATCCGGGGTGCTCGCGGTCGGCATGATGGGGATCTTCCTTCCGTTCACCATCTACCTGCAGTCCGTCCTCGGTTTCACCGCGCTGAAGGCGGGGCTCACGCTGGCGCCCGCCTCGCTGATCTCGATTGGGGTCGCGCCCGTGGCCGGGCGGATGACCGACCGGATCGGCGGCAAGTACATCCTGATGACCGGGCTGATCCTGTTCGGCGGCGGGATGGGCTGGCTGGCGCTGATCGCGACGCCGACCTCCTCGTGGCAGAGCTTCCTGCCGCCCCTGATCGTGGCCGGATTCGGCATGGGCTGCGTGTTCGCGCCGCTGATCACCGTGGCCATGCGCAACATCCCGCCGCAGCTGGCCGGCGCCGCCTCGGGCGTGCTGAACACGGTCAGGCAGGTCGGCCTGGTCATCGGTACCGCCACGGTTGGCGCGCTGCTGCAGAACCGGCTCGTGTCGACGATGACCAGCCAGGCCCAGGCCCGTTCGGTGGCGCTGCCCGCGAACGTACGCGGCCGGTTCATCACCGAGATCCAGAACTCGGCCAACAACGGCATCCAGGTGGGGGCCGGCCAGAACGGCGGGATCTCCAAGCAGGCGGGCCTGCCCGCCCAGCTGGCCGCCGAGGTGGCGAGGATCGGCCACGACGTATTCACGTTCGGTTATGTGGCGGCCATGCGCACGACCATGCTGTTGCCGGTCATCCTGCTGGCCGTGGGCGCGGTGAGCTGCCTGCTGCTCAGGGAGCCGAGGCCGGCCAAGGCTAGCCCGGTCGCGGCCGGGGCCGAGGCGCCCGATGTGGAGGCGCGCACGCCGGACCAGGCCGGCCTGGCCTGACTCCGCCGCCGTTACGGGTACGGCCCGCCAGGAGAAACCTGGCGGGCCGTACCCGTAGCGGGAGAAATACAGGAGCAAGTCAGCTCAGCGACGCGAGCACCTCCGGTGCCCACAGGCCAGGAAGCTCCTCGGGGCTGGCGTCGAACGGGAACCGCGGTGCGAACGCGGGCTCCAGGTCGGACAGCCAGATCGCGCTCGGATCGAACCGGGCAAAGAACGGCTGCCCGACAATATCCGGGTTGCGAGCCTGGATCATGTGCAGGGCGAACACCTTCTCGCCCGCCACCTCCACGACGCCGTCGACGCACACCTTGCCCGGTGTCGCCGACATGGACGGGCCGCGCACGGTCCGGCACAGGCCAGAGACGCTCGCGTAGGCGTCCCGGAATATCTCATGCCCCCGGTAGAGCGGCACGGCGAAGTATCCCTGCGGGCCCGTGTCGCGCTCCACGAACATGTAGTAGGGCACCATGCCCATCCGCACCTGGGTCCGCCACATTCGGGCCCACGTCACGGGATCGTCGTTGATGGACCTGATCAGCGGCGCCTGGGTGCGGATCACCCCGCCGGCGGACTTGATCCTGCCGACCGCGTCGGCCACCATCGATGACTCGAGCTCCCGGGGATGGGAGAAGTGGGCCATGAGCGCCAGGCACTTGCCCGCCGCCGCGACCTCCTCGAACAGTCGCAGGGTGTCATCGGCGTCCGGGTCGCTGACGAACCGCTGCGGCCAGTAGCCCAGCGACTTGGTTCCGATCCGGATCGACTCGATGTGCTCGAGCCCCGGGTCGAGCAGCGGCTCGACGTAGCGCCGCAGGACCGCCTCGCCCATGATCATCGGATCGCCGCCGGTGATCAGGACGCTCGTCACCTCGGGATGCTGCCGGAGGTAGGCGGTGACCCTGGTCATGTCGTCGGTCGCCATCTTGAGATCTGGCTCATCCACGAACTGCGCCCACCGGAAGCAGTAGGTGCAGTATGCGTGGCAGGTCTGGCCCTGCTTGGGGAACACCAGCACGGTTTCCGGGTATTTGTGCTGAACGCCGGGCAGCGGCTCGTCGGCGAATTCGGGGATGTTGAAGGCCAGCTGGCCCGCGGGATGCGGGTTCAGCCGCGTCCGCACGGTGTGCGCGACCGCCCTGATCTCGGCCTCCGGCGCGCCGCGGGCCAGCAATCCGCTGATTTCCCTGACGTCCCGGTCAGGGAGCATGTCCGCCTGCGGGAACACGAGGCGGTAGATCGGGTCGTCTGGAGCCGCGTCCCAGTCGATGAGGCGCTCGACGACGTACTCGTTGGTGCGGAATGGCAGCACTGTGGCCACGGCCCTGACCGCAAGGCGCTCATCGGCGCTCAGTCCTGCCCGTTCGGTCAGTTTGTCCAGGTGCTTGACCGTATAGGCGCGAAACCGGCGGCCCGGCGACGAGAGGCCGGGCGCCATCTGAAGAAGTCCAGTCACGCATCTCCCTTCGGCAGTTCGCCGCCCGTGGCGCGAGGTGCCCGAGCGGACGTCCCATCAGTCTGGCGGCTGGATCGCCGCTCTGAACCGGCTAACCTTCAGACGCAAAACGCGGGCGTTTGTGCCGGTCTGTGGCCAACAAGTAGGTCACATTTACAAAACATTCAGCAAGTGCGGAGGGTTCCCTGCGGCCTAGCCGTCCCCTGCGGCTGCTATGGCTCCCCGGTGGCTTCGGGCCTCACCTTGGATACGTTCTACTTCCTCTCATGGTTCCCTATCAAGAACCCGGCATGCCACCGGCCTGTCCAGCGGCCGCTCACCGGCTGGCTCAGCTACTGGAGTGCCGGCCATGCGCGGCATTTCCGGCGGTGAGAAGCTGGGCGGCATGCGGGAATCCGTCATGCAGCCGCTGCGCGACGGTCCGCAACCGGTACCGATCGCCGTGGATGCCATGGGCGGTGATCACGCACCGGATGAGATCGTCGCCGGCGCGGTCTCGGCCGCCCGGGACGGCATACCGGTGCTGCTGACCGGCCGCCCCGGGGTGCTGCGGCCGCTGCTGGCCAAGCACGGGGCGCTGGCCGACATCCAGATCGTGCCCGCGGAAGATTCGATCGCGATGAATGAAGGAGCGCTGGCCAGCTGGCGCCGCCCCCGGTCGAGCATTGCCGTGGCCTGCCAGCTCGTCCGGCGCGGGCAGGCCGACGCGGTCGTCTCGGCCGGCTCAACCGGCGGAGTCGTGTCCACGGCCAGGCTCAGGCTGCGGCCGCTGGCGGGGACGCTTCGCCCCGCCCTGGCGGTCGTGCTCCCCACCCGGCCCGCACCCACGCTGCTGCTGGACGCAGGAGCGATCGCCGATCCCAAGCCCGAGATGCTGGTTCAGTTCGCGCAGCTGGGGGTCGCTTACGCGCAGACCGCCCATGGCATCGAAGAACCACGGGTCGGCTTGCTCACCATCGGCGCTGAGCCAGGGAAGGGCAACAAGCTGGCCCGCCGGGCCTACGAACTACTCGACGCCGACCCTCCGCACGGCGGGCTGCCGATCAGTTTCGTTGGCAATGTCGAGGGCGATGACCTGCTGGCCGGCCAGGTCGACGTGATCGTGACCGACGGTTTCACGGGGAACGTGGCGCTGAAGGCGCTCGAGGGAGCCGCCAGCTATGCCACCAGGCAGCTGCGGGCGGCGCTGGCCGGGTCAAGGACGGCGCGGATCGGGGCGCTGTTGCAGCGACGCGGGCTGCGGGAACTCGCCGAGCGCATGGACGCGGAGACCTACGGCGGGGCGGCACTACTCGGGCTGGAAGGCACCGTCGTGATCGCGCACGGGGCGGCGACGGCCCGCGGCGCCGCGGCCGCCTGCACGCTGGCCGCGAACCTGGCCCGCGGCCAGATCACGGAGAAGATCAAGGAACGGCTCGGGCCGCCGCGCGGCGGCCACTTCCTGCGCCGTCCCTGAAGCCGCAAGCCGATAGGCTTGTTTCATGACCGATCCGCAGCAGGCGCTGGCCCAGCTGATGAGCGGTGCCCTCGCTGTCGCGTTCGGCCCGGAGTACGCGGATGCCGATCCGGTGATCCGGCCTTCCCAGTTCGCCGACTACCAGGCCAACGTCGCGCTGCCGCTGGCCAAGCGGCTGAACCGGCCGCCGCGCGATGTCGCCGCCGAGCTGGCCAGCCACCTGGGCGGCAGCGAGGTGATCGAGGCGGCGGAGGTGAGCGGGCCAGGTTTCATCAACCTCACGCTGCGTGACGCCTGGATCGCCGCCGAGGCCACGGCCCAGCTCGAAGACCCGCGCCTGGGGGTCGCCGCGGCCAGCCCCGCCCAGAGGATCGTGGTCGACTACTCGGCGCCGAACGTGGCCAGGGAAATGCACGTCGGCCATTTGCGCACCACGGTCGTTGGCGACTCGGTGGTGCGCGTCCTTGAATATCTCGGCCACGCGGTGATCCGGGCTAACCACATCGGCGACTGGGGCACTCAGTTCGGCATATTGCTTGAGCATCTGCTCGACGTAGGCGAGGAAGCAGCCAACGAGCAGCTCGCCGCGGGCGAGATCAACGCTTTCTACCAGGCGGCCAACGCCAAGTTCAAGGCGGATGCGTCGTTCGCTGAGCGGTCACGCCTCCGAGTCGTCGCGCTGCAGGCGGGAGATCCGGAGACACTGCGCCTGTGGACCATGCTGATCAACGACACCAAGAAGTACTACAACACCATCTATGCGCGGCTCGGTGTCACGCTCACCGATGCCGACCTGGCGCCGGAGAGCTTCTACAACTCGATGCTCGCGGACGTCTGCGATGAGCTGCAGGCGAAGGGCGTCGCGGTGATCAGCGACGGGGCGCTCTGCGCGTTCCCGCCCGGGTTCACCGGCCGGGACGGCTCGCCGCTGCCGCTGATCCTGCGCAAGTCCGACGGGGGCTACGGGTACGCCTCCACGGACATGGCCGCAATCCGGTACCGGATTTGTGACCTGCACGCGGACCGCCTCATCTACGTGGTCGGGTCCGAGCAGGCCCAGCATTTCGAGATGGTGTTCGCTGTCGCGCGCCAGGCGGGCTGGCTGACCGACGCCGTCAGCGCGGAGCACGCGGCGATCGGATTGGTCACCGGAGCCGACCGCAAGCGGTTCCGCGCCAGGACCGGCCGCTCGGTTAAGCTGGCTGACCTGATCGACGAGGCGGTCGAGCGGGCCGAGGAGATCATCAAGGACCGGTACGACGACCCGGAACTTCGCAGCCAGATCGCCGAGGCGGTCGGCATCGGCGCGCTGAAGTACGCCGATCTGTCCGTGGCCCGCGACTCCGGCTACGTGCTCGACTTCGACCGGATGCTCGCGCTGACCGGTAACACCGGCCCGTACCTGCAGTACGCCACCGCGCGAATCCGCTCGATCTTCCGCAGGGCCGGGATCGAGCCGGATGAGGCCGTCGGCCCGATCCGGCTCACCAAGGACGCCGAGCGGGCGCTGGCCCTGCAGCTGCTCGGGTTCGGCGCGGCGGTCTGGCAGGTGTCCGAGGCCGCCGAGCCGCACAAACTCGCGGCCTTCCTGTTCGAGACGGCGAGCGCGTTCACCACGTTCTACGAGCAGTGCCCGGTCCTGCAGGCGGCCGAGGAATCCGTCCGCAGCAGCAGGCTGGCCCTGTCCGCGCTGACCCTGCGGGTGCTGCTGACCGGTCTGGATCTGCTCGGCGTCCCGGTGCCCGAGCGCATGTAGCCGCTGTTCCCGGGGCATATTCGGGGAGCGTTCCCAGATAGATCCCAGGATGTGCAGGCTACGGTCACAGGCCGCTGCGGCAGTCTCGGTGTCATGGACAACACGCATGAGCCGCCCAGCGGCGATCCGCAAGACTTCTGGCCGACGCAGGAAATAGGACCATCGGCCGGGCCGTGCCGGTCAGGGCGGCTGGGGTCAGCCCGGCCCGCTCGGACCAGGCTGGGGCCAGCCATCTCAGCCCGGCGGGCCACCCACCCCGCCCAGCCCGCCGCGACGGCACGGCCGGGCCGTCTGGTGGGGTGCCGGGCTCGCGCTCGCCGCGCTGCTGGCCGGCGGCGGATTCGCCACCGCGGAACTCTCGAGCAGTGCTGCCCCGGCAGCGGGCGGGCCCACCGGACCGGCGGCACAGCTGAACGCCATGCTGAACTCGGCCTCGTCACCAAGCTCACCCGCGACGGACAGCAGCCTCGTGACGGCTTCCGCGACGGCTCACCCCTGCCTGAGCCGGGCCGCGAAGCTCAAGGCAGCCGGGTACCCGTTCGCGGCCCGGGCCGTCCTGCGGCGGTGCGGGCATCCGCTGCGGAGGCTGCGCCTGCTGGGCGGGATCCACGGCGAGTTCACGTTCGAGACCAAGACCGGGCCGCGCACCATCGCCTTTGAGCGCGGCGTGATCGAGTCGGTCAGCGGCAGCGACATTGTCGTGCAGGCCAAGGACGGCACCACCTGGACCTGGGTCCTGGAGAGCAACACCGTGATCCGCCAGGACGGCCAGAAGACCAGCACCGGCGCGCTGTCCGACGGCGAGCACGTCTTCGCTGGCGGCCCCGTGATCAGCGGTGGCTACGACGCCCGGCTGATCGTGCTCGCCGCGAACTCCGGCAGCACCCCGAGTTCCGGCAGCACGCCAAGCCCGGGCAGCTCGGCATCGGGCTCATAGCCATCGGCAACGGGCCGATCGCGCACTGCCGGGCATCATCCGGGGCATTCGAGCCCCGGATGATGCCGTGTCCGCGCGATGGCTGGCGGCGGCGTCTTCGCCGATGCTTCACGGAATGCCCGGCTGGTGTCCGCGGCGGTCACCCAGCGCGCGAGAATGAGCCCGATATCCCATGACAGACAACGACCAGATTCCCCAGGTGCTCGTCGTGGACGACGAGCCCAACATTCGCGAGCTCGTCCAGGTCGCGCTGAAGTTCCACGGCTGCTCGGTGACCACGGCGGCGACCGGGAAGGCCGCGCTGCGGCAGGCGGAGGCCGACCGGCCCGACCTGATCGTCCTCGACGTGATGCTGCCGGACATGGACGGCTTCGAGGTGTGCCGCAGGCTGCGCGCCGCGGGCAACGAGGTCCCGGTCATCTTCCTGACCGCCCGGGACACCTCGTCGGATACCGTCACCGGCCTGGCCCTCGGCGGCGATGACTACGTGACGAAGCCATTCTCGGTCGAGGCCCTGGTGGCCAGGGTCCGCGCGGTACTGCGCCGCGCGTCCAGGACCGCCCACGGCGATGAGCAGGACGGCGACGGGGAGATCCTGCGCGCCGGGGACGTGGAACTCGACGAGGCACGCTGGACCGTGCACCGGGCGGGCATCCCCGTTGAGCTGTCTCCCACCGAGTTCCGCCTGCTCGCCTACCTGATCCGGCACCAGGGACGGGTGCTCACCCGGGCCCAGCTGCTGGAGAACGTGTGGGGATGGGACTACGCGGGCGAGTCCCAGATTGTCGAAACTTACGTCAGCTACCTGCGGCGCAAGCTAGATCCGCTCGGCCCGCCCATCATCCACACCCAGCGCGGGGTGGGCTACAGCCTCCGGCTGCCAGAGCGGGGGCAGGCCGGGCCCGGGTGATGGCGGCGATGGTCGGCGCGGGCGGGTAAGAGGCGGGCTGATGAACAGTTCCCGCAGGCTGTCGCTGCGCGCGCGCATGCTCGTCCTGCTGATCGCCGTGACCGCGATCTTCCTGCTCATCATGGGGGCCGTCACCACCGTCGTGCTGACCAACCGCGTGAGCAACGCGTTCAACGCCGACCTGATCGCCGAGTCCGCGCGCGGCCCGGCGAAGCTGGCCGCCAACGCGGACGGTTTCCTGGCTGTGGCCGTCTCGGTCCGCACCGGCCAGATCGTGCAGATCACTCCCGGCCAGCCGGCGAGCGAACTCGGGACCGCCCTGAGCCAGCTGAGCCTCGCCGACTACCGGACCGAGTTCGCCCGCGAACCGGCCACGATCACTCTCGCGAGCGGCGAGCGGGTCCACGCGGTCGCGCGGGTGATCGTCGCGGACGATCTGGCCAACGCCGGGTTCACGGCGCCGCCGGGCCGCTACGTCCTCGTCGTCGCGCATTCCGGCGACACCGTGAACAGCCAGGTCGGCGTCGTTGTCATCAGCGAGCTGATCACCGGCGGGGGGCTGATCGCGCTGCTCGTGATCGGCGGCGGCTGGCTGATCGGGCGCGGGCTGGAACCGCTGGACGAAATGGCCAGCACGGCCAACGAGATCACCTCGAGGGGGGATCTCACCGCGCGGGTCGCCGATGCGGACGAACGAACCGAGGTGGGCCGGCTCGGGTCGGCCATCAACACCATGCTCGACCGGATCCAGCAGGCGTTCGGCGCGCGGCTGCGCTCCGAGCAGAAGGTACGCGAGTTCGCTGCCGACGCCTCGCACGAGCTGCGCACCCCGCTGACTACCATCCGCGGCTACGCCGAGCTGTACCGGCAGGGAGCGCTCGGCCCGGACCAGCTGCCCAACGCCATGCGCAGGATCGAGCAGGAGGCTGAGCGGATGAGCACGCTCGTGGCTGAGCTGCTCGAGCTGGCCAGGCTGGACCGGACCTCGTCGCTCGACCTGGCCGAGACCGACCTGGCCGGCGTGGTGCGCGACGCGGTCGCCGACGCGGTGGCGGTCGAGCCGGAGCGCCCGGTCCGGGCCGAGGCACCGCCTCGGCTGGTCGTCATCGTCGACGAGGCCCGGATCCGTCAGGTACTCGCGAACCTGCTCGGCAACGTCCGCGCCCACACGCCGGTGACGACGCCGGTGGCGGTGCGGCTCGGCGCCCTGACCGAGGGGGTGCTGCTCGAGGTGGCCGACGGCGGGCCCGGCATGTCCGCCGAGGACGCCGCCCGGGCCTTCGACAGATTCCACCGCGCCGCCGAGTCGGCCAACGGCGGGGGCGACCGCGGCAGCGGCGGCAGCGGGCTGGGCCTGTCGATCGTCCAGGCCATCGCCCGCGCGCATGGCGGGCAGGCCACGCTGGAGTCGTGGACCGGCCGCGGCACCCGAGTGCGCATCTGGCTGCCGACCCGCGCCGCTCCCCACCCTGAGCCGTAACTAACGCGCGGGCGGCGCCGGAGCGTCTTCGGTGACGGGATCGGGCAGATGATTGAACAGGTAATAGACCGCGAGCAGGCCGTACACGGCCAGTGCTCCACTCGCCGAGCCGAGCGCCGCGATCAGCACGCCGACCAGGTAGCCGCCGAGGCCGATGCTCCAGCGCGGGATCCTCAGGCCCGGCACCAGCCTCCAGCCAAGCTGCGGGATCGAGTCGCGTAGCTGCCGCCTGGTGCTCCCGGACCCCAGTGCCTCGGCGTGCCTGACCAGGTACTCCCAGATCGCGTTGTAGCAGAGCGAGATCGCGATCATGACAACTCCGTAGACCACCGCCGCGGGCTGACCGCCCGACACGTTCGGCCCGGTGAGGTGCTCGGCCACCAGCGCGGTGGGGAACGGGATCGCGACCACGCCCATGAGCAGCAACAGGTTCAGCACCAGCAGCGACCGGTCGATGAGCCGCACGTGACCGAACAGGGTGTGGTGGTTCATCCACATGATGCCGATGGTCAGGAAGCTGACCACGTAGGCGGCGTACTGCGGCCAGGCACTGGCCAGCGACCGGTAGCTGAGCGCATCGCGGCCGATCGGCAGCAGGTTGAAGATCAGCACGGTGATGGCGACGGCGAATACGCCGTCGCTGAAGGACTCAGCGCGCCGGGAGTCCATCCGCTGGCCTCGGGATCAGGCCGGTTCCTCGGAGGCCGGCTGGTCACCGCCGCCCGGGCCGGCGGCTGGCGGACCGGATGCGGTGGCCGGCTCTGGCGTCCGCACCGACCGGGCCAGCAGCTGCGCCACGTCCACCACCTCGAGCGTGGGGCTGGCCTCGCCGGAACTCTTCTTGGCGGCGACCGCGTCACCGAGCATGACCAGGCAGTACGGGCATCCCGTGGAGATGGTGTCCGGGTTGGTGCCGAGGGCCTCGTCGATCCGCTCGGTGTTGATCCGCTTGCCGATCCGCTCCTCCATCCACATCCGCGCGCCGCCCGCGCCGCAGCAGAACCCGCGCTCCTTGCAGCGGTGCATCTCCTGCGCCCGCACGCCGGGAACCTGCTCCATGATCTCCCGCGGTGCCGTGAAGATCCGGTTGTGCCGGCCGAGGAAGCACGGGTCGTGATAAGTGATCTTCTCATCGACCGGGGTCACCGGGGTGAGCTTGCCCTCGGCCACCAGCCGGGCCAGCAGCTGGGTGTGGTGGATCACCTCGTAGTCGCCGCCGAGCTGCGGGTATTCGTTCGCGAGCGTGTTGAAGCAGTGCGGGCAGCTGGCCACGATCTTGCGTGCCCCGGCCTCGTTCAGCGTCGCGATGTTCTGCTGGGCCAGCATCGAGTACACGAACTCGTTGCCGATCCGCCGGGCCGGATCCCCGGTGCACGTTTCGGCCGGGCCCAGGACCGCGAACGAGACCCCCGCGGTGTGCAGCAGCTCCGCGATCGCCCGCGTGGTCTTACGGGCTCGGTCCTCCAGTGCCCCGGCGCAGCCCACCCAGAACAGGTACTCGACGTCCTCGCCGATCGGGCCTTCGACGACAGGTACCTCAAAGTCCAGGCCCTCGGCCCATTCGAGCCGCCTGGCCCCGCCCATGCCCCATGGGTCGCCCTTGCTCTCCAGGTTCTTCAGCATCGAAGACGCCTCGGCCGGGAACGCCGACTCGATCAGCACCTGATGCCGGCGCATGTCGGAGATGTGGTCGATGTGCTCGATGTCGACCGGGCACTCCTCGACGCAGGCACCGCAGTTGGTGCAGGACCAGAGGACGTCAGGATCGATCACCCCGTTCACCGACGAGTCCCCGACCAGGGGCCGCTCCGCCTCGGCTTTCTCTGAGTCAGAGAGCTTCGCCCTGGCCTCGTCCGATCCGGCCATCAGGTACGGGGCCTTGGCCAACGCATGATCCCGCAGGTCGAGTATCAGCATCTTCGGCGACAGCGGCTTTTCGGTCACCCAGGCCGGGCACTGGGACTGGCAGCGCCCGCACTCGGTGCAGGTGGCCATGTCCAGCATGCCCTTCCAGGTGAAGTCCTCGATCTTGCCGCGGCCGAAGATGTCGGTGTCCGGGTCGGCTTCCTCGAAGTCGAGTACCTTGCCGCCGGAGCGCATCGGCTGCAGCGCGCCCAGCCCGTTGGGGCGCCGGGAGTACAGCACGTTCAGCGGGGCGATCGCGATGTGCAGGTGCTTGGAGTAGGTCACGAACACGCCGAAGCCGAGGATCACCGCGAGCTGGGCCAGGATGAACGTGGTCTCGAGCGCCTTGTTCGCGGTCACGCCCAGCGGGGCCAGCCAGTGCCCGACGATCTGCGAGGCGAACGCGCCGTGCGCGTAGGGGAAGTCCCCGGTATTGATCTGCGCGCCCCGGTAGATCAGCAGCGTCGCGATCACCAGGAAGATCAGGAACAGAACGAGCCACGCCGCACCGGTGTGCGACCCGGCGAACCGGGACTTCCGGCCTTCCCGCTTCGGGCTGGTCCGCAGCCGGATCACCGCGAACGTGGCGATGCCGACCAGCACCCCCACGGCGAACAGGTCCTCCAGGAAGCCGACCCAGGCCCAGTGCCCGATCCCGGGAATCGCGAACGTGGCGCTGAACAGGTCGCCGTACGCCTCGATGATGGTCAGGATCAAGATGATGAAGCCCCAGAACGTCAGGAAGTGGGCTACCCCTGGGACCGACCACTTGAGCAGCTTGCGCTGTCCCAAGACCTCAGTGGCCTGGGCCTCGGCGTCCCGCGCGGGATGCTCCCTGACGGCCTGGATCCGTTCCGGCGCCGGCTGGCCGGTCCGGCCGAGGCGGTAGAGCCACCACAGCCTCCGGCCCGCGAGGGCGGCCGCGACCGCGGTCAGGACGAGTCCGACGATGATGCGCAGGGCCAAGGCGACCTCCCGCTACAGGTTGGGTGCCAGCGTACGCCGGCCCCGCCGCCGATCAGGCTTGTGATCCTACCGGTCGGTAACTTGAGCGCCTACCTGCGCCAGGCTAGGACGCTTCCCGACTGGATGGCGGGCCGCCCGAACAGCCGCTCCAGATACTGCCCGAGCGCCGAGTTCAGGCGGGTGACGGCGACTACCGCAGTCGGCCGCCAGTTGTCCAGGTCGGCCTGCACCTGCGAGCGGGCGGGCGGGCGAGCGCGCGGGCCGCCGGACCAGAGCCCATCGAGGTACTGGGCGGTGACCGCAACGCCGTTGCCCTCAACGTAAGCCTGGCCGTTCCACGCGGGCCCGATGAAATACCCGCCGGCCAGCGAGCCGGGCTCGCCGGTGTCGGCCTGCCAGCGCAGCGCGGCGGTCAGGGTCGCTGTCGGGACCGGAACGACGAGGACCCGGGCATCAGCGGGAAGACGCAGCGCGGTGAAGGCCGCGGACCAGCCGGCCGGGAGCGGCGTGGCGGTGGCCGCTGGGAGCGGCAGCGGAATCAGGGGCAGGCAGGCGACGACCACTCCCGCCGTCGCCAGCGGAGCCAACCGCCGGGCCCTGGCCCAGCCGGCCGCGGCCGCCCAGGCCCGCGCCCGGTCGATGCAGAACGCCAGCAGGGCCGCCGCGACGCCGTCGGCGACGATCGACAGGCGGTTAGGCAGCGCGGTTCCGAGCACCGGGACGGCTTCGAGCCAGTGCCAGGGCAAGGTGATGCCCGGCTGGACGGTACCGCCGATCAGGGGATGACCGCCGAGTGACAGGAGTTCGAGCACCGCCAGGGTCACCGCGGTCGCGCGGACGGCTGGGCGTTTCCAGCAGCACAGAGCGGCCACGGCGAGCACCGCTATCAGCGGCCAGCCCAGGTAGGCGAGATACTCCGGCGTCCCGCCCTGGTACCTGGCGGCCGCCGCCGCGCTGGCGGCGGTGTGGAACAGCAGGTACTGCGACGGGGTCACGAAGCCGGTGAGGTCGTTCTTGTAGAAGTCGGGCGTGAACGAGCTGCCCCGCTGGGTCAGCGGGCCGAAGAACTGTACCCATAGCGCATAACCGGTCAGCAGCAGCGTGACCGCGGCCGCGACCCCGAACCCGGCCGCCGCCGCGGCCCACCGGCCAGGTATGGCCCGCGGCTGGCCCAGGGCGAGCACCGCCACCAGCAGGACCCCGGCGATCGCGGTGAGCAGCAGCAGCTCCTCCCCGGTGAAAAACTGCGCCGTGGCGAGCAGGCCAAGGAGGATGCCGTCGCGCACCGGAGTCCGCGAGCGGACGCACAGCCGCAGGCCCGCGTCGATGATCAGCGGCGGAAGCACGGCCAGCTGGAGGTTGTAGTGGCCGATGGCGGCCTGCAGCAGCGCCGGGGAGAACCCGTAGACCGCGCCCGCGAGCGCCGCGGAGCCGATGCTGACGTCCCAGCGCCGCAGCACGAGGAACAGGCTGGCCGCCGAGCCGGCGAAGCCGACGGTCATCAAAACGGTGAGCGAGGTCTGCGGGCCGGCCAGCAGCGTCACCGGCGCGAGCAGCACGCCCGGCAGCAGCAGCGACGTATTCCACATGATGTTGATGCCCTGCGGCGCGTTCATCGCCGCCGTGACCAGCGCGGGCAGCCGGCCATGCGTGAGCGCGGTGGCGTCGTAGCGCAGGAACCAGGCGAAGAGGTCGGCGTCGTTCGGATTCCCGGCGACCGTGCGCGCGGCGGGATCGGCCCACAGCCGCCACGTCACCGCCACGGCGGCCAGCAGGTAGCAGGCCAGGATCAGGGCGACCGCCCAGCCCTCACGGTGCAGCCGCCTCCCCGCCGCAGCCGCCGGAGGCGACGCGGTCGCGGGCCGGGCTCGCGCCAACGGGACTCCTTCCTCACCCACCCGGCCCTCCCGTACCCACCCGGTTTCTCACCCGCCCGGCCCTCCCGTACCCACCGGCCTTCCCGGCCTGCTAGCCGCCGGGTGCCCCGGACCTGATGAAGACGTAGACGCCGTCGTTGACATAGATCTGCCGGTAGCGCACGCCGTGATTCAGGCTTTCGACGAAGGCCAGTACGTTGCTGGGCGGCGGCTGCCAGTCCGTGCTTTCGGTATCAAACACGATGTACTTGGTGGCGGGATTGGTGCTGAAGTTGCCGAGCCAGTACGTGTCGGTCCTGGCCGCCAGCGGGGCCAGCAGGTCGAGGTCGGTCGCGACCGTCGCTCCGTCTGGCACTTTCGCCATGGCCGCCCTGGCCGCGGCCACGTGCGGGCCGATGACGTAGGTCTGCGGAGTCCACAGCTGGCTGATCGGGAACTGGAAGGCCAGTGCCGCGGCGATGCCCAGCATCACGGCCGCTCCGTGACGCGCCAGGACAGCCGCGGGCCGGTTCGGTCCCCTGGCCGCGCCGGACGCACGGATCCTGGCCATCCCGTCGATCGCGGCGATGAAGACGATCGGCATCACGGTCGCGTTGTAGTGCCAGGCCGTGCCCCAGTAGGAGCTGTTCGTCCCGACGAAACGCAGCGCCAGGCTGGGCACCGCGGCCAGCACGAGCGGCGACCGCAACGCGAGGAACGCCGTGGGAAGCAAGATCAACACCAAGGTCGGCAGCTTCGTCGCCGACCCGGCGGCCAGCTGGCTGATCAGTCCGGTCACCGAGAAGTGGCCGCCGACCGGGCTGACCGCGCCGCCATCCGTCCAGTACAGGTAGTGATGGGTCGGGCTGAAGTGCGGGATGATCACGGTGATGGCCAGGAATGACCAGGCCAGGCCCCAGGCCGCGAGCAGGAGCCCGGCGCGCGGCCGCTTGTAGCTGAACGCGATGATGAGCCCGATGGCCGCGAGCGTGAACCCCTGATCCTCCTTGACGAACACCAGCGGCAGTGCCCACCACACCGCGGCCCGCGTCCGTCCCCGCACCAGCGCAGACAGCGAGCACGCCAGCAGCGGCACGGCGAAGGCGATCTCGTGGAAGTCGTAGTTGACCATCTGCTGCAGGCCCCAGGAGAACCCGTAGGCGGCGCCGATCACACGGCCGGCGCCGGTCCCGAGCTTGTCCGCTGCCGCCCGGCTGACCGGGACCACGGACACCGCGGCCAGCAGGGCCTGCGCCACGAGCAGGGTGACCGGGGAAGGGAAGAGCCTGAAGAAGGGAGCGATCAACGCGACGATCGGGTGGAAATGGTCTCCGAGCAGGTTGAAACCAGGCCCTCTGATGTCAACGATCGGCGCGCGAGCATGCGCGTACTGCTTGACGTACTCGGTGAAGATGCCCAGATCCCAGGACGTCGGGTCGAGGCGCAGATACCGGAAGACCGAGATCGGGAGGTAGGCCGCGAAGACGGCCAGCGCGATCAGCCACGGGACCCGATCGGGCGCCGTGGCCGGCTCCGGCGCCGCCCGGCCAGAGGCGGCCTCCGGCTCCTGCGGCTCGGCGGCCGGGTCCGGGCTGGGCGGCGCGACACTGGCGCCCAGTAGCTTGTCGTCGCCGCGCATCCCCACGGGTCCCAGTGAGTCCCTTCGCCTGCCCGCCGTGGCGGCGGTTGTGCGCGCCGTCCGCGCCGGTCTCTGCTGTAGTGCGACCGTACCCGGATGGACCCAGCGTCCGCTCCGGAGACCATGTGGCCGTCTACATGGTAGGCAGGATCACCGTTGCGGGTCAGTGAGCAACCGTGAGCTTGTGTCACCCGGGAATGATCCGCCGGCCGTTCTTCTTACTCGTCTCGGGAGGATGCTATTTCTCGGCGGCCGAGCAGCCGGGGCCGGGCGGCCGGGCCCATGGCCGGGGCCGCCAGCGCGAGCTGCTCGCTCCAAAATTTCTCCGGGCCCCGGGAATGCTGGCGTCACCTCTAAAGTTGAGCAGGGTAGACTCAAGTCATTTGCCAGGCAGGCTGCAGCATGGCAAGCTTGCGTCGACAAGACTCAACTTTGGACTACGAACACACAAGGACTGAACTCATGGCACGAGCGGTAGGCATCGACCTGGGCACGACCAACTCCGTCGTCGCTGTTCTCGAAGGCGGAGAGCCTTCGGTCATCGCCAACGCGGAGGGCTCTCGGACCACCCCGTCCGTTGTCGCCTTCGCCAAGAACGGGGAAGTGCTCGTCGGCGAGGTCGCCAAGCGGCAGGCAGTGACCAACGTGGATCGGACGATCCGCTCGGTCAAGCGCCAGATGGGCACCGACTGGTCCGTCTCCATCGACGGCAAGAAGTTCACGGCGCAGCAGATTAGCGCCTTCATCTTGCAGAAGCTGAAGAGGGACGCCGAGGCGTACCTGGGCGAGACGATCACCGACGCGGTGATCACGGTTCCCGCCTACTTCAGCGACGCACAGCGGCAGGCCACCAAGGAGGCCGGCCAGATCGCAGGCCTGAACGTGCTGCGGATCATCAACGAGCCCACGTCCGCTGCCCTGGCCTACCACCTGGACAAGGACAACGAGGCCACGATCCTGGTCTTCGACCTGGGCGGTGGCACGTTCGACGTCTCGCTGCTCGAGGTCGGCGAGGGCGTCGTGGAGGTCAAGGCCACCAGCGGCGACAACCACCTGGGCGGCGACGACTGGGACCAGCGGATAGTGGACTGGCTGGTCAAGGACTTCAAGAACAGCTACGGCACCGACCTGTCCAAGGACAAGATGGCGCTGCAGCGGCTGCGGGAGACCGCGGAGAAGGCGAAGATCGAGCTGTCCAGCTCGACCGAGTCGCAGATCAACCTGCCCTACATCACCCACTCGGAGCAGGGGCCGCTGCACCTGGACGCCAAGCTCACCCGGGCCGAGTTCCAGAAGATGACCTCTGACCTGCTCGACCGCTGCAAGTCTCCGTTCCAGCAGGTGATCAAGGACGCCGGGGTCAAGCTCGGCGACATCCAGCATGTCGTGCTGGTCGGCGGATCCACCCGGATGCCCGCCGTGGTCGAGCTGGTCAAGGAGCTGACCGGCGGCAAGGAGCCGAACAAGGGCGTCAACCCGGACGAGGTCGTCGCGGTGGGCGCCTGCCTGCAGGCCGGCGTGCTCAAGGGCGAGGTCAAGGACGTGCTGCTGCTCGACGTGACCCCGCTGTCGCTGGGCATCGAGACCAAGGGCGGCATCTTCACCAAGCTGATCGAGCGGAACACCACGATCCCGACCAAGCGCTCGGAGATCTTCACCACGGCCGAGGACAATCAGCCTTCCGTGCAGATCCAGGTGTTCCAGGGCGAGCGTGAGATCGCCGCGTACAACAAGAAGCTCGGCATGTTCGAGCTGGCTGGCCTCGCGCCGGCGCTGCGCGGCATCCCGCAGATCGAGGTCACCTTCGACATCGACGCGAACGGCATCGTGAACGTTTCCGCCAAGGACCTGGGCACCGGCAAGGTGCAGTCGGTCACGATCTCCGGCGGCTCCGCGCTGGCCAAGGACGACATCGAGCGGATGATGGCGGACGCGGAGAAGTACGCCGAGGAGGACCGCCAGCGCCGCGAGGAGGCCGAGGTCCGCAACCGCGCCGAGAGCCTCGCCTACACCACGGAGAAGTTCCTGGCCGAGAACGCTGACAAGGTTCCCGACGACGTCAAGTCCGAGGTCGAGTCCTCGATCGCCGAGCTGAAGAAGGCGCTGGAGGGTACCGACACCGAGACGATCAGGGTGGCGAGCGAGAACGCGGCACAGGTCAGCCAGAAGATGGGCACGGCCATCTACGCGCAGTCGCAGCAGGCCGCGAGCGCGGCAGGCGCCGACGGCGGCGAGGCCGCGTCGGACGCGCCCGCCGACGACGATGTGGTCGAGGCCGAGATCGTCGACGAGGACAAGCCGGATGCTGAAGGTGGCGCCGCCTGATGAGGTCTTCCGAAGAGGACAGCCAGGGCCCGGTCATCCGTGACCGGAGGCGCATCGATCCGGTCACTGGGCAGGTACGGGACGGCGGCCGGCAGGCTGGGCCGGGCCAGGCAGGTGCACCGCGCGGCCCGGCCCAGCCCAGGCCGGGCCGGCACGCGGTGTCCAAGCCCGGGGCCGCCTCCGGGGCCAACCCCGGCGGCGGCCCGCCCGCCCCGGGGCGCCAGGACGACAACGCACCCGCTCCCGACGCCGGCCAGGCCGGCGAGACGGGCATGATGGCGGCCCGGCTGGCCGAGCGCACGGCGGACCTGCAGCGACTGCAGGCCGAGTATGCGAACTACCGCAAGCGGGTCGAGCGGGACCGGATGGCCGTCCGGGAGCAGGCCCTGGCCAACGTGCTCACCGAACTGCTGCCGATACTCGACGACATCGGCCGCGCCAGGGAACACGGAGAGCTGGCCGGAGGCTTCAAGTCGGTCGCCGAGTCACTGGAGGCGGCGGCCGTCAAGCTGGGGCTGGTCAGCTACGGAGAGGACGGCGACCCGTTCGACCCGAAGCTGCACGACGCGCTGATGCACTCCTACTCCCCGGACGTCACCGAGACGACCTGCGTCCGCATCCTGCAGCCCGGCTACAAGGTTGGTGACCGGATCCTGCGCCCGGCGCGGGTTGCGGTCGCCGAGCCCGGCGAGTCAGACGAGTCAGGCGGGCCTGCCCACGCAGGCCATCGAGGCAACGAAGGCGGCGGAGACGACGCACACATCTACCAGGATCCAGCTGACAACAGCGGTGGCGACTAAGACCCGGCGAGGAGAAGCCCGTTGAGTACCAAGGACTTCCTCGAGAAGGACTACTACAAGGTCCTCGGCGTCGCCAAGAGCGCGAGTGCTGACGAGATCAAGAAGTCGTATCGCAAGCTGGCCAGGAAGTATCACCCCGACGCCAACAAGGGCGATCCGGGCGCCGAGGAGCGCTTCAAGGAGATCTCCGAGGCCTACAACGTGCTGTCCGACGAGAAGCGGCGCAAGGAGTATGACGACGCCCGTTCCCTGTTCGGCGGCGGCGGCGTCCGGATGCCCGGGTCGGGGAGCGGCGGCTACGGCTTCGATCTCGGCGACCTGTTCGGCGGCAGTACCCCAGGCGGGGCCAGCGGCGCTGGCGGCCGGCTCGGCGACTTGCTGGGCGGCGTGTTCGGCGGGCGCACGACCCAGCAACGGCCGAGACGCGGCGCGGATGTCGAGACCGAGGCGTCGCTCAGCTTCGCCGACGCGATCAACGGCGCCACGGTGTCACTGCACCTGGCCGGCGAGGGGCCGTGCAAGGCGTGCGTGGGCACCGGAGCCAAGGCCGGGACGGTCCCGAGGGTCTGTCCGACCTGCGAGGGCACCGGGCAGGCGAGCAGGAACCTGGGCAACTTCGCGTTCTCCGAGCCCTGCAAGACCTGCCGCGGCCGCGGCCTGGTGGTCGACGACCCGTGCCCGGTCTGCTCGGGCAGCGGGCGGGCCATGAGCACGAGGACGATCCAGGCGCGCATCCCGGCCGGGGTCGCCGACGGTCAGCGGATCAAGCTGAAGGCCAAGGGCGCGCCCGGCGAGCGCGGCGGGCCCGCCGGAGACCTGTACGTTCGCGTGCACGTCGCCTCGCATCCGGTGTTCGGCAGGTCGGGCCACAACCTGACCATCACCGTGCCGATCACGCTGCCCGAGGCGGCTCTCGGCGCGGAGATCAAGGTACCCACGCACGGCGGCATGCCGGTGAGCCTGCGGGTCCCGGCCGGAACCCCGAACGGCCGCACCTTCCGGGTTCGCGGCAAGGGCGTGCGGCGCCAGGACAGCACCTACGGCGACCTGCTGGTCACCGTGGATGTGCGGGTGCCCAAGGACATCAACGGCGAGGCCCGCGAGGCGCTGGAAACCCTGAGGAAGATCGCACCCGGCGAGGACCAGCGCGACGAGCTGCTGCGCCGCGCCAAGGCCGTATGACCGGATGAATGCGAACCAGGACCTAGGAGGACGACCACATGGAAGGAGATGACATGATCCAGTTCGAGCTTTCTGATGACACGCCCGTCTACGTCATCTCCGTGGCCGCCCAGCTATCTGGGCTGCACCCGCAGACGCTCCGCGCCTACGACCGGCTCGGCCTGGTCTCTCCCGGCCGGGCCGCGGGCCGCGGGCGCCGTTACTCGCTGCGCGACATCCTGGCCCTGCGCGAGGTCCAGCGCCTGTCCCAGGAAGAGGGCGTCAACCTGTCCGGGATCAAGCGGATCCTGGAGCTCGAGGACCAGGAGCAGCGCCACCGGATGCTGCTCGCCGAGCTGCACGCCGAGATCACTCAGCTCCGCGCCGAGCTCGAGTCCACCCGCGCCGTGGCCGGCCGGCTGGCCGGGCTGCTGCGAAACAGGAACAAGAGCGCCGCCCTGGTGCCGGTGCGCCGCTCGGACATATCAGTAACTGCTCAGCCGCCCGCACGGGCGGCCGGGCCCGGCGAGGGCCAGGCCGGGGCCGCGGCCCTAGGAAGAACCGCAGAGTTGCGGGAGACAAACGATGGCTGATGAGAAATTTACCCGCAAGAGCCAGGAGGCTCTGTCCGAGGCGGTCCGGCGTGCTGCGGCGGCCGGGAACCCGAACGTCGACGGCCTGCACCTGCTGGCCGCGCTGATCACACAGAAGAACGAGGGAACGGCCTACCCGCTGCTGCATGCGGTGGGCGCCGACCCGGAGACGGTGCTGAAGACCACCACCGAGCTGCTGGCCAGGCTGCCCAAGGCGGCCGGCGCCACGCTGAGCGCCCCGGAGACCTCGCGGCCGCTGCTCGCGGCGCTCAACACCGCGGAGAAGCGGGCCAGGGAGATGGGCGACGAGTACATCTCCACGGAGCACCTCCTCGTGGGCCTGGCCGCCGACGGCGGCCAGGCGGCGACCGTCCTGCGGGAAGCCGGCGCGGGACCGGATGAGCTGCTGGCCGCCTTCCAGCAGGTCCGCGGCTCGGCCAGGGTTACCAGCCAGGACCCGGAGGGCACCTACCAGGCCCTGGAGAAGTACGGGATCGACCTGACCCGCAGCGCCCGCGAGGGCAAGCTCGACCCGGTCATCGGCCGTGACGCCGAGATCCGGCGGGTGATCCAGGTGCTCTCCCGCCGGACCAAGAACAACCCCGTGCTGATCGGTGAGCCGGGCGTGGGCAAGACCGCGGTGGTCGAGGGCCTGGCCCAGCGCATCGTCGCCGGTGACGTGCCCGAGTCGCTCAGGAACAAGCGCGTGGTCGCGCTCGACCTGGGCGCGATGGTGGCCGGCGCCAAGTACCGCGGTGAGTTCGAGGAGCGGCTGAAGGCGGTCCTCGGCGAGATCAAGCAGAGCGAAGGCCAGGTCATCACGTTCATCGATGAGCTGCATACCGTCGTGGGCGCTGGTGCCGCCGAGGGCGCCATGGACGCAGGCAACATGCTGAAGCCCATGCTGGCCCGCGGCGAGCTGCGCATGGTCGGCGCCACCACGCTCGACGAGTACCGCGAGCGGATCGAGAAGGACCCAGCCCTGGAGCGCCGGTTCCAGCAGGTGTTCGTCGGCGAGCCCTCGGTGGAAGACACGATCGCGATCCTGCGCGGTCTCAAGGGCCGGTACGAGGCGCACCACCAGGTGCAGATCTCCGATGCCGCGCTGGTCGCGGCGGCCACCCTGTCCGACAGGTACATCACCGCACGGTTCCTCCCGGACAAGGCGATCGACCTGGTCGACGAGGCGGCCTCCCGGCTCCGGATGGAGATCGACTCACGCCCGGTGGAGATCGACGAACTGCAGCGCGCCGTCGACCGGATGAAGATGGAAGAGATGGCGCTGGCCAAGGAAGCCGACCCGGCCAGCCGGGAACGGCTGGAGCGGCTGCGCGCCGACCTGGCCGACAAGCAGGAGCAGCTGACGGCGCTGGTCGCCCGGTGGGAGCGGGAGAAGGCGGGCCTGAACAAGGTCGGTGAGCTGAAGAAGCGCCTGGACGACCTCACCGGGCAGGCGGAGCGCGCCCAGCGGGACGCCGACTTCGAGACGGCATCGCGCCTGATGTACGGGGAGATCCCCACTCTGGAGCGCGAGATTGACGCCGCCGTGGCCAGCGAGAGCGCCGACGCGGCTTCGGCGCCCGACGGCGGCCCGATGGTCAAGGAGGAGGTCGGCCCGGACGACGTCGCCGACGTGGTGTCCGCGTGGACGGGCATACCAGCCGGGCGGCTGCTCGAGGGAGAGACCGGCAAGCTGCTCCGGATGGAGTCCGAGCTCGGAAAGCGGCTGGTCGGCCAGGCCCGGGCCGTTCAGGCGGTGTCGGACGCTGTTCGCCGGTCACGAGCGGGGATCTCGGATCCGGACCGCCCGTCGGGCTCGTTCCTGTTCCTCGGGCCGACCGGCGTCGGCAAGACCGAGCTGGCCAAGGCGCTCGCGGAGTTCCTGTTCGATGACGAGCGGGCCATCGTCAGGATCGACATGAGCGAGTACTCGGAGCGGCACTCGGTGGCCAGGCTGGTCGGTGCGCCGCCCGGCTACGTCGGCTACGAGGAAGGCGGCCAGCTCACCGAGGCGGTACGGCGGCGGCCCTACTGCGTGATCCTCCTCGACGAGGTGGAGAAGGCGCATCAGGAGGTCTTCGACATCCTGCTCCAGGTGCTCGATGACGGGCGCCTCACCGACGGGCAGGGCCGGACGGTCGACTTCCGCAACACCATCCTGATCCTCACCTCCAACCTGGGCTCGCAGTACATCGCCGATCCCGCGCTGGACGAGGCGGCCAAATCCGCAGCCGTGATGAACGTGGTGCGGGCCACGTTCAAGCCCGAGTTCCTGAACCGGCTCGATGACGTGATCCTGTTTGACGCCCTGAGCACCGAGGAGCTCGCGGAGATCGTCGATCTCCAGGTATCCAGGCTGGCCCGGCGGCTCGGCAACCGGCGGCTGACGCTCACTGTCACGCCGGCCGCCACCGAGTGGCTGGCCGTGACCGGCTTCGATCCGGTCTACGGCGCCAGGCCGCTGCGCAGGCTGATCCAGTCGGCGATCGGTGACCAGCTGGCCCGCAGCCTGCTGGCTGGGGAGATCAGCGACGGTGACACCGTGCTCGTGGATCTCGACGAGGCGGCCGACGCGCTTTCTGTGCGGCCGGCGACTCACGCGTCGTCGAGCAGCCCGTCGTAGCTGTCTTCGGGAAGCCCGAGGTCGTTGCGGATGCGGTAGCGGAGGCTCAGCAGCAGACGCAGTTCGGCTTCCGCGTCGCCGGTCACGTCCAGCGCGCCGTCGCCAGGCTCGCCCAGCGCCGGGCCTCCGCCGCTACGCCTGCGTTGCAGGCACAGCTCGACTCCCGCGGTCGCCCAGTCCAGCGCGCCGGACAGGTCTGAGCGCTCGACGAGCAGCTCGGCGACGAGATCGCACATCCGCGGGTCGCTCCGGCCCTCGGCCCGCAACCTGTCGAGCAGCGACTGTGCCTCGGCCGGCTTGCCGAGCAGGAACAGCGCACGGGCCAGCGGAACCCGGGGATCCACGAAAACCGGTCCGCCATCGGCCATCGCGAGCCGGAACCCGCTCGCGGCGGCGGCCGGGTCATCGGCCAGCAGCCATTGCTCCCCGGCCCGCAAGAAAGCCTCCGAACGCGGCATCGAGTCGGTCTGGGTACCGATCACGGCGAGTTTGCTCATCCGCCTTGCTGCGGCCTGGTGGTCGCCACTGGCGGCGGCGTCGAACTCGATCGCGTCGAATTCCTCGCGGCTCAGAACAGGCACGTTACGTAAGGTACCCGGCGGAAGCGGATCTCCAACGCGGCATTGCGCACACGAAACAGGCTATCTGCGGGAGCGCTCTAGCGCGTCCCAGAAGCCGCGCCGCAGCGAGTGCCTGACCTCGTCGTGCAGCAGCGAGTCGATAGGCAGTGCTGACCCCTGCAGCAGCCTGGCCTCAAGATCAGAGGGCATCCGCGGCTTACGGGCCAGGACCGCCTCCAGCCACAGCGCGGGCGCGTCCCGGGCCACCGCGTCGCCGAAACCGAATCCCTCGGCGTGCGCGGCCTGGACGGCATCGGCCAGGGAGACCGCCATGGGCTGGGGCACGGGCTGCGAAAGGGCAGCGTGGGCGGCGGGCTGCGGCCCGCTGTAGGGGCCCTGCTGGTGCTGCTGTGAATACCCGGAGTCCAGCCCGGATGCCTCATGCTGGCCGGGCTGAGAAGAGGGATATTGCGGAGGATAAGGCGCCTGCCCGGCGCTTCCGGCGCCGAACGCGCCCGGCGGAGCGGACGGGTACTGGGCCGACCCTGAGTTGTCGCCGAAGCGGCCGGGTGCCGGGCCCTCGTCGAACCGCGCCGACGGCGGTCCCTCGGCGAACCGGCCCGAGGCCGGGCCTTCGGCAAACCGGCCCGGTGCCGGGTTCTCCGCGAACCGGCCTGGCCCCGGGGGCTCGGCGAACCGGCCCTGCGGCGGACCCTCATAGCGCCCGCCCGGGGGCAGCTCAGCGAACCGGCCCGGCGCCGAGCCGACCTGGTCCGGCGAGCCGTAGTCGCCCGGGCCGAGACCGAACCGCGCTTCCCCCTGACCGGCCTGGGGCGGTGGCAGCGGGGGACCGGGGACTCCCTGGCGGCCGGTGTTGGGGCCGGCTTCCTGTTGCCATTGCCCCCCAGGCAGCTGTCCATAGCCAGCCTGCGGTGTCGGGGCGGCCAGGGGCGAGGATGCCTCCGGAGCCGGGGCGGCGGGAAGAGCCGACGGCTGGGCCTGGGCGGCAGCATGAGAGATCGCCGGAGCCTGCGGCTGAGCATGGGCCGGAGCCTGCGGGCCAGCCGGGGCCTGCGGCTGAGCCTGCGAGACAGGCTGGCCGTGCGCGGGAGGCTGGGCCTGCCGGGGATCAGCAGCGTGCTGCTGAGCGGGCTGGAGGCCCTGGGCCTGGGCTTGCGCGGCGGCCAGATCCTGGGCGACGGCCGCCGGCTGGGCCGAGACCTGAGGCTGAGCGGGCGCCAGCGGCTGAGCGGGTACCTGAGCCTGAGGGACGGCCGGCCCCTGCGGTTCGGGGGCAGTGGGCGCCTGATGCTGGGGGGCGGTGGGCGCCTGATGCTGACCGGGGACCTGGGCCTGCGGCCCGGCCGGCCCCTGGTGCTGAGCGGGGTTCTCCGCCTGCGCCGGGGCGGGGGCGTGCGCGGCAGCAGGCTGCGACGCGCCAGCCGAGGTGCGCTGGTAATCCTCGACCGCGGGGGTGGTGTAGATCGTCGGCGGCGGAGGAAGCGCCGCGGCCGGCAGGCCCTGGTGGGTCACCGCGCCGAGGCCGGCTCCATGGCCGTTCGAGAGGCCACGGCGCTGGTAATTGCCATTCCGGTACTGCTCATCGTGGCCGGCGGGTTCGGCCGCGGTAATGAGGTCCACAAAAGGCCGCAGGTGGGCGCCGGAAATCTCCACGATGTCATCGCATTCCTGGCGCAGCGGCCTGGAGACCGTCCAGTTCCCATCGGCGGCGATGTGCACGATGACCACCCGCAGCCCGAGATCCTGCACCTCGGCGACGACCTCGGTGAGATCCTCCTCCGCGCTGACGATGACGGCGTCACTCATCGCGCGGTTCCTGGCCAGCGTGGTGAGGTCGCGGTGCATCTCCGCCCCGGCGCCCTCGCGGCGACCCGGGCGGACCCGGCCGAGCCGCAGCTTGACTCCGGGGAGGTCAGCCAGCGCGTCGTGCTCGGAACTGGGCCGTCCCTCGACCGTCGCCTCGTACCAGTAGCAGCGCAGCACCGGCAGGCCGGTACGGTCCCGCGACAGCCCGGTGAGCAGCTTGACCAGACCCGCGTAGTCCCAGGAGACAGAGGACCGCTGACGGGTTCCATGGACGGCCATGGCGCCATCGGCGAGCACATAGCCCGCATCCACGAACAGCGCGCAACGATCCACCCGATACCGCCCTTCCCCTCGGGGCGAGACGTTACCAGCGCATGGCCGGCCTCGTGACATAACGCGCAGATCACAGGTTAGCTCTCAGCGTTGGCCATTCAAGGCTCCGGATAGGCTTGTCTGCCGTGACTGACCGTAGCGAGTTGCTTAACGCCATCCGGGCCAAGGCGGTGATCCACGGCGACGTGGTGCTGGCGTCCGGGCAGCGGGCGAACTGGTACATCGACCTGCGCCGGGTGCTCCTGGACGGCTCCGCCGCGCCGCTCGCCGGGCGGGTGATGCTCGAGGTGACCGCCGATCTTGACTATGACGCCGTCGGGGGCCTGACGCTCGGCGCCGACCCCGTGGCCGCCGCGATGATGCACGTCGCTGGCGCTCAGGGCCGGAAGCTGGATGCCTTCGTGGTGCGCAAGACCGAGAAGGCTCACGGCCTGCAGCGCAGGATCGAAGGGCCGGACGTGGCCGGCGCGCGTGCTGGCCGTAGAGGACACGTCGACCACGGGAAACTCCGTGCTGACCGCGGTGGACGTGCTGCTCGAGGCCGGCGCCGACGTGGTGGGCGTGGCCGTCATCGTGGACCGCGGGGCGAGGCAGCGGGTCACCGAGCGCGGCCTGCCGTACCGCGCCGCCTACGAACTGGCCGACCTGGGCCTCGGCTGAGCATCGCCCCGCCCGAAGGCTCAGCTGCCTCAGGTCAGGGCGTGCAGCGCGGAGATCCCCACCACGACCAGGGCGATCAGGACCAGCACTACCACTCCGGTAACCAGGTACCGCAAGCGCGCCCGTGGATCGGGATCGTGACGTCCCATGCAGACGACACTAGACCTGGATCGCGTCACCTTCCGTTAACCTGCATAATCCGCTGGCGACCCGCCGGCGACACGCCGGCGATTCGGCCATTCGGTTTTCCGGGCGGTCCCGGAATTGGCCGCGCTTTTCCGGGCCTCCGCGCTGGTTTCCGGAACCGGCCGGGATACTGGACGCGTACCGAGTGAGAGGGAGCGACCGTCATGCCCATCGCGACGCCAGATATATACGCCCAGATGCTCGACCGTGCGAAAGAGCACGGTTTCGCCTATCCGGCGATAAACGTGACGTCCAGCCAGACGCTGAACGCGGCGCTCCGCGGGTTCGCCGAGGCCAGCAGCGACGGGATCGTCCAGATCTCCACGGGTGGGGCCGAGTACCTGTCCGGTCAGTCAGTCAAGGACATGGTCACCGGAGCTGTGGCGCTGGCTCACTTCGCCAGGACGGTGGCCGCGAAGTACCCGGTCCACGTCGCGCTGCACACCGACCATTGCCCCAAGGACAAGCTGGACGGATACATGCGCCCGCTGGTCCAGATTTCCGCCGAGCGGGTGGCGCGCGGGGAGGAACCCCTCTTCCAGTCCCACATGTGGGACGGCTCCGCCGTGCCGCTGGCCGAGAACCTGCGGATTGCCGCCGGACTACTGGAGAAATGCGCCGCCGCGCACATGATCATGGAAATGGAGATCGGGGTCGTCGGCGGCGAGGAGGACGGGGTCGTCGGCGAGATTAACGAGAAGCTGTACAGCACACCGGAAGACGCGCTGGCCACCGCCGAGGTACTGGGTCTCGGCGAGCGGGGCCGGTACATCCTGGCCGCGACGTTCGGCAACGTGCACGGCGTCTACAAGCCCGGCCACGTCAGGCTGCGGCCCTCGGTGCTGAAGGAGATCCAGGACGCGGTCGGCGCCGAGTACCACCTGGACAAGCCCTTCGACCTGGTGTTCCACGGCGGGTCGGGCTCGGCGCTCGAGGACATCCGCGAGGCGATCTCGTACGGCGTGGTCAAGATGAACGTGGATACCGACACCCAGTACGCCTTCACCCGGCCCGTCGCCGGCCACATGTTCACCAACTACGACGGCGTGCTCAAGGTCGACGGCGACGTCGGCAGCAAGAAGGCCTACGACCCCCGGGCCTGGGGCAAGGCCGGGGAAGAGTCGATGTCCGCCCGCGTCGTCCAGGCCTGCCAGGACCTGATGTCGGCGGGCAAGCAGATCGGCTGACCCGGCCCGGAGTCAGCCCGCGGCGGCGAGGGCCGACAGGGCGCCGAACTGCTCATCGGTCAGCTCGACCTGGGCGGCGGCGACATTTTCTTCCAGGTGCGCCACCGAGCCGGTGCCCGGGATCGGCAGCATGACCGGAGACCGGCGCAGCATCCAGGCCAGGGCCAGCTGGACGCCGGTGGCGCCGGCCTGCCTGCCCAGCTGGGCCAGCGGGCCGAACGACGAGGCGAACTGGCCGGTCGCGATCGGGCAGTACGGTATGAACCCAAGCCCTTCCCGCTCGCAGTAGTCCAGTACGTCCTCGTACCTGCGGTCGAGCAGGTTGTAGAGGTTCTGCGCGGACGCGATCGGCGCGGTCAGCCGGGCCTCGCCGATTTCTGCCACGGTCACCTCGGACAGCCCGATGTGCCGGATCTTGCCCTCCTTGCGGAGGTCAGCCAGCTCGCCCACCTGGTCGGAGGCTGGGACCTGCGGGTCGATCCGGTGCAGCTGGTAGAGGTCGATCGTGTCCAGGCCGAGGCGGCGCAGGCTCATCTCCACGCACTGCCTGAGATACTCGGGCCGGCCGACCGTGCCCCACTGATCCGGCCCGCTCCGGGTCAGGCCTCCCTTGGTGGCGATCGTGACGCTGTCGTAGGGATGCAGCGCCTCGCGGATCAGCTCCTCGCTGACGAACGGCCCGTAGGAGTCGGCCGTGTCGATGAAGTCGACGCCGAGATCCACCGCACGGCGCAGCACCCGGATCGCCTCGCCCCGGTCCCGGGGCTCCCCCCAGATGCCCCGGCCGGTGATCCGCATCGCGCCGTACCCGAGGCGGGTGACCGCCACGTTGCCGCCGAGTGAGAACACGCCGCTCGCCGCGGCAACGAGGTCGCCATCCGCCATGTGGTCAAACCTATCGGGCAAGATGACTGCCATGACGCACGAGAACCTGCTCGGCGGTCCGCCGCCCACCTACCTGCCGGACAATCCCGAGGCCAGCGCGGCGCTGCGGAGCGGCACCGACCCGGCCAGCGTGGCCGCCAGCTATCCCGCCTACTGTGCCGCCTGGGCCGCGCTGGCCGAGCGCGCGATGGAACGCGGTGACCCGGTCGCCACCTACGCGTACGCGAGGACCGGCTACCACCGAGGATTGGATCAGCTGCGCCGGGCGGGCTGGACGGGCTACGGGCCCATCCCGTGGGACCACGAGCCGAACCGCGGCTTCCTGCGCTCGCTGCACATGCTCGCGGTCGCCGCCGCCGCCATCGGGGAGGACGACGAGGCGGGCCGCTGCCGCGACTTTCTCCGCGACAGCAGCGCGGCCGCCGCGCAAGCCCTTGATCCGACCTGACCGCCGCATCCGGTAGCATCGCAACGCAAGAGCCCCTGTCGCGCTTGCCTGGACATGCATAGCTGCGAGCAGGGGTTTCGGCGTTACGCGAAGGAGCCTGGTGACATGCCCGCCATCGTGATCGTGGGCGCGCAGTGGGGCGACGAGGGCAAGGGCAAGGCGACCGACCTGGTCGGTGACGACGTGGACTACGTGGTCAGGTACCAGGGCGGCAACAACGCCGGGCACACCGTCGTCATCGGCGACGAGAGCTACGCCCTGCACCTGCTGCCGGCCGGCGTGCTGTCGAAGAAGGCCACGCCCGTCATCGGCAACGGCGTCGTCATCGACCCGGCTGTGCTGCTCGAGGAGATCGACGGGCTGCAGGACCGCGGCGTGTCCTGCGACCGGCTCCTCATCTCGGCGAACGCGCACCTGATCATGCCGCACCACATCGCGCTCGACAAGGTGACCGAACGCTACCTCGGCAGCTCCCGCATCGGCACCACCGGCCGGGGGATCGGGCCGACCTACGGCGACAAGGCGGCGCGGGTCGGGATCCGGGTGCAGGATCTCCTGGACCCGGGGATCTTGTGCCAGAAGCTCGAGCTCGTGCTGCGCGAGAAGAACCAGGTGCTCACCAAGGTCTACAACCGCCGCGGGATCGACGCCGAGGCGACAGCCAAGGAGTACCTGGGCCACTTCCAGCGGCTGCAGCGCTACGTGGCCGACACCGGCCTGATCATCAACAAGGCGCTGGAACAAGGCCAGGTGGTCTTGCTCGAGGGCGCCCAGGCGACCCAGCTGGACGTCGACCACGGCACGTACCCGTTCGTGACCTCGTCCTCGCCCACCGCCGGCGGGGCCTGCGTCGGCTCGGGGGTGGGCCCGACCAGGATCACCAAGGTGATCGGGATCGTGAAGGCGTACACGACCAGGGTGGGCGCGGGCCCGTTCCCCACCGAGCTCACCGGCGCGGAAGGCGAATGGCTGAGAAAGACCGGCATGGAATACGGCGTCACGACCGGCAGGCCGCGCCGCACCGGCTGGTTCGACGCCGTCATCGCCAGGTACGCCACGCGGGTCAACGGGATCACCGACTACTTCCTCTCCAAGCTCGACGTGCTGTCCGGCCTGGAGCGGGTGCCGGTCTGCGTGGCCTACGACGTGAACGGGACCAGGCATGACGAGGTCCCCATGACGCAGACCGACTTCCACCACGCGGTGCCGGTCTACGAGTACCTGGACGGCTGGTGGGAGGACATCTCCTCGGCCAGGGAGTTCGGGGATCTCCCCGGCAACGCCCAGGCCTACGTACGGGCGCTCGAGGACATGATCGGCGCGCCGCTGTGCGGGATCGGCGTGGGCCCGAGGCGTGATCAGACGCTCCAGCTCCGCCCGCTGATCTGAGGACGAGGCCGGTAACGCGGTAACAGCAGCCGCCCCCGGAAACGCTCAACCAGCATGGTCACGTCAGCGCTCAGCGGAGCAGCCTGCGGTGAGCACGGCATGCGGCAGGTCGCTTCGATACCGTCACCGTCACTCACCACGGGACCACCGAGCGGCGCAGGATCCTGGCGGCGCGCCCGTCCTGACCGTCCCGCACCCGGTCGCGGCCGGTAGGCTCGCCGCCGTGCGCGTCCTCGTCATCGGATCCGGCGGCCGTGAGCACGCCCTGGTCCGCGCCCTGGCCGCCGACAGCGACGTCACCGGCCTGCACGCCGCGCCGGGGAATCCCGGCATCGCTCAGGTCGCCGAGGTCCACCCGGTCACCCCGGCCGACCCGGCGAGCGTGACCGAGCTGGCCGCCAGGACCGGCGCCGACCTGGTCGTCATCGGCCCCGAGGCGCCGCTGGTGGCCGGGGTGGCCGACGCCGTGCGGGAGGCCGGGATCAGCTGCTTCGGCCCGGGCCGCGAGGCGGCCATGATCGAGGGCTCGAAGTCGTTCGCCAAGCAGGTCATGGCCGCGGCCGGCGTGGCCACGGCGGCGGCCATGACCTGTACCACGGACGCCGAGGTCAGCCTGGCCCTGGACACCTTCGGCCCGCCGTACGTGGTGAAGGCGGACGGGCTCGCGGCGGGCAAGGGCGTGGTCGTGACCGCCGACCGGGGCGGGGCCGCCGCGCACGCGAGCGCCTGCGGCACGGTCGTCATCGAGGAGTTCCTCGACGGGCCGGAGGTATCGGTGTTCGCACTGGCCGACGGCGCGCACGCGGTGCCGCTCCTCCCCGCGCAGGACTACAAGCGCGCCCGCGACGGCGACGCCGGGCCGAACACCGGGGGCATGGGCGCCTACGCCCCGCTGCCCTGGGCCCCCCCCGACCTGGCCGACGAGGTCCTCGACCGGGTGATCCGGCCTGCCGTGGCCGAGCTGCGCCGCCGCGGCACCCCGTACGCCGGGCTGCTGTACGCGGGCCTGTGCCTGACCGCCGCCGGCCTCCGGGTGGTGGAGTTCAACGCCCGCTTCGGCGACCCGGAGACCCAGGTCGTGCTGGACCGGCTGGCCACGCCCCTGGTCGGGCTGCTGCACGCGGCGGCCACCGGCGGGCTAGGCGACGCTCCCCGGCTGCACTGGACGCCCGGTGCCGCGGTGACCGTCGTGCTCGCCGCCGAGGGATACCCGGGCGCGCCGGCCCGGGGCGATCACATCGAAGGTATCGACGGGCCGGAACGCAACGCCAACGCCTACATCTTGCACGCCGGCACCTCGGTCGCCGCGGACGGCGGGATCGTCTCGAGCGGCGGGCGGGTGCTCAACATCGTGGGCACCGGCCCGGACCTGGCCGCCGCCCGCGCCGCGGCCTACCGGGTGGCCGGCCAGATCAGGATGCGCGGCGGCTGGTACCGCAGCGACATCGCCGAGCGGCCCGCGACCGCGCCCGCCCCAACCGGGCCATGACCCCGCCCGAGCTGGGCGCGCCGCGCCTGGCACTTCCGGGGTTGCGGCAGGATGGGGGGGTGATCGAGCGGTACACCTTGCCCGAGATGGGGCGCGTCTGGAGCGAGGCGCACAAGTACGAGCTCTGGTGCAAGATCGAGACCCTGGTGCTCGAAGCGCACGCGCGGGCGGGCACCGTGCCCGCCGACAGCGTGCCGCCGGTGCGGGCCGCGCCACCGCCCACCCCCGAGGCGGTGGCCGCGATCGAGGCCGTGACCGGCCACGACGTGATCGCGTTCCTGTCCGCCTGGGCCGACAACACGGTCCCGCGGGAAGCCGCGGCGTACGTTCACTTCGGCATGACCTCATCCGACCTGCTGGACACCGGGCTGGCGCTCCAGCTCACCGAGGCCACCGGCCTGCTGCTGGCCAAGACCACCGCGCTGACCGCCGCGCTGCGGGACCACGCGCTGGCGCACCGCTCCACGCTCCGGGCCGGCCGGACCCACGGCATCCACGCCGAGCCGGACATCTGGGGGCACCGGGTCGCCGACTTCGCGTTCGCCATGGCCAGGTGCTCCGGCCGGCTGCGGCGCTCCCGCGAGGCGGTCGCCGTCGGCAAGCTCTCCGGGCCGGTCGGCAGCTACTCCAACATCGACCCGGCGATCGAGTCACAGGTCATGGCCGAACTGGGCCTGCGCCCGGCCGACGTCGCCACACAGGTCGTTTTCCGCGACGGGATCAGCGAGTGGACTAGCGTTCTGGCCTTGATCGCTAGTGTGTGCGAGGCGGTCGCCGTCGAGGTCAGGCTCGGGCAGCAGACCGAGATCGCCGAGCTGGCCGAGCCCTTCGGCCCGGGCCAGAAAGGCTCGTCGTCCATGCCGCACAAGCGGAACCCGGTCCGCGCGGAGCGGATCAGCGGCCTGGCCCGCGTGGTCCGGGCCCAGGTCGTGCCGGTGATGGAGGGCATCCCGCTGTGGCACGAGCGGGACATCTCGCATTCGTCCACGGAACGGGTCGCGCTGCCCGACGCGGCGGCCGTCACGGATTACCTCCTCGAGGAGACCGCCAGCCTGATCAGCGGGCTGGTCGTGGACCAGGCCCGGATGCTGGATAACATCCGCCTGACCCACGGCCTGATCTACACCTCGGCGGTGCTGCTCGAGCTGGTCGCGGCCGGGATGTCCCGCGAGGACGCGTACGCGCTGGTCCAGGCGGCGGCCATGGACACCTACCGGAGCGGAACGCCGTTCCGGGAGACCCTGCGCAAGCACGCGGCCGCGGACGGCCAGCCACTGGACGAGGCCAGGCTCGATGAGGCCTGCCGCCCGGAACGCTACGTCGAGCGGCTGGGCGCCGTCTTCGAGCGGCTCGAGCGGCTGGCGTGAGGCCATGAGGCACGTCTACTCGGGGAAGGTGCGCGAGCTCTACGAGACCGACGACGGCGTGCTGCTGCTGGTGGCCACGGACCGGATCTCCGCCTTCGACTACGTGCTGGAGACCGAGATCCCGGACAAGGGAAAGATCCTGACCCAGCTCTCGCTGTGGTGGTTCGAGCGGCTCGCCGGCCTCGTGGCCAACCACCTGGTGGACGCCAGCATCCCGGCCGAGTTCGCCGGCCGGGCGATGGCGTGCCGACGGCTGGCCATGGTTCCGGTGGAGTGCGTGGCCCGCGGGTACCTGGCCGGCTTCGCCCTCGCCGACTACCGGCGCACCGGCACGATCTGCGGCGCGGCGCTCCCGGCCGGGCTGAGCGAGGGCGAGCGGCTGCCCGGCCCGGTGTTCACGCCCGCCACCAAGGCGCCCCGCGGCGAGCACGACGAGAACATCCCGGTGACCGCCGTCGCCGGGCTCGTGGGCGCGGACGTGGCCGCGGAACTCGAGCGGATCACCCTCGCGGTGTACCGGACCGGCGCCGAGCTGGCCGCCCGGCGCGGCATCATCGTCGCCGACACCAAGATCGAGCTCGGCTTCGGCCCGGACGGCGCGCTGCTGCTGGCCGACGAGGTGCTGACGCCGGACTCGTCGCGGTTCTGGCCCGCCGATCAGTGGCAGCCCGGGCGGAGCCAGCCGTCACTCGACAAGCAGTACGTGCGGGACTGGCTCACGTCACCGGAATCCGGCTGGGACCGCTACGGCGGCCAGGCGCCGCCGCCGCTGCCCGAACCGGTGGTGGAGCGCACCCGTGATACATATGTGCGCGCCTACCAGGGCATCACCGGCCGGCGATGGAGCTAGGAATGGCGCGCCACGCAATCCGCGCCCATAAGGTCCCCCGGAACTCCGGTCATACCGTACCGGAACGCCCGGTCGAAAAACTCATCGCAACACCCGGCTCATAGCGGGTAGTTACTAGTCAGATACTCTACGCAACATCGCCGTCATGGTCTGGGGGGCTCGGGAGCGGTGGAATACTGGACGACACCTGAATCAGGCTGCCTGCTATCAGGCGGCCTGCCGTCTGATTGGCCAGAGGCCACGGCCGTGCAGTCGGCGGGCCCGGATAGCCGGGATAGTGATGCCGCGCACTCGACGGACGGGAGCACCAGCACTATGACCACACGCCCTGAGACCCGCTATCGCGTGCGCGGCGGTCAACCGCTGCAGGGCACAGTCTTCGTGCAGGGTGCTAAGAACGCAGCGCTCAAGATGATCGCGGCCTCGCTGCTGGCCGACAAGGGGCGCACGGTGCTCAGGAACGTCCCGGTGATCGAGGACGTGCGCCGGGCGGTGGAACTGGCGCAGGCGCTGGGGGCAACCGTCAAGTTTCACGAGGCAGAGCGGACCCTGGTCGTCGACGCTTCCGAGCTGACCAGCCCGGTGCTGCCCGCCGACATCGCCCGCAGCTTCCGCGCCTCGGTGCTGTTCGTGCCCGCGCTGCTGCACCGGCTGGGCGAGGCCACCATCGAGGGCGTCGGCGGGTGCAATCTCGGCAGCCGCAACCTTGACTTTCATTACCGCGGCTTTGCCCGGCTGGGCGCCACGGTGGACGAGGACGATGCCACGATCCGGATCAAGGCCGACCGGCTCCGGGGCGCGCACCTGTACCTGGACACCCCGTCGCACACCGGCACCGAGAACCTGATCATGGCGGCGGCGCTGGCTCCGGGCACCACCGTGATCGACAACACGGCGATGGAGCCCGAGGTGCTCGACGTCATCTCGTTCCTCAGCAAGATGGGTGCCGACATCAGCGGCGGCGGCACCGGGTTCGTGACGGTCAACGGGGTCGAGAAGCTGACCGCCGTCGAGCACACGGTCATGCCTGACCGCATCGACGCCGCGGTCTTCGCCATGGCCGCCGCCATCACCGGCGGGGAGCTGAGCCTGGTGGGCGCCTCCCTGGATCATTTCGGCGTCGTGCGCTGGAAGCTGGAGCAGATGGGGGTGGAGTTCGCGACCCACGGAGCCATCCTGCAGGTCCGCAGGGAGCGCACGATGCGCCCGATCAACGTGATCACCAGCCCGTTCCCGGGGTTCGCGACCGACCTGCAGTCGCCGATCATGGCGCTCAGCACCCTGGCCGACGGCACCAGCTACATCAGGGAAACCATCTTCGACGGGCGCTACACGCTGGCCGGCGAGCTCAACAAGCTCGGCGCGAAGGTGGAGGTGGCCAACAACGCGGCCATTGTCCACGGGCCCAGCGTGCTGAAGGGAGCGGAGGTCGTCGCGCACGACCTGCGCTCCGGGATCGCGCTGATCCTGGCCGGGCTGGCCGCCGACGGCGAGACCCTGGTCGCGCCCGGCTACCAGATCGACCGCGGCCACGCTTCCGTGGCGGCCCGGCTGACGACGCTGGGTGCCGACATCGACGTGGAGACGGCCGTCGACGCGCATTGACTCCCAGGTCACAGGCCCCGCGAGCACGCCATTTTCGTTAGTTTCGGCATCGGATCCATGCCATGGCCGCCGAGCCACCCATAATTGGCTCTTTCCAGCGATCCTCTCCATGGGTTACGAAATAGGAGAGGCATTCTCACATCGCGGGAAGGCCGATGGAGATGGGACGTGTTACGTGGCCTTAGGCATAAGGCAATACGGGGAACCTGGCCGGGCACTGCCGCCGCGCTGGCGACGAGTAGATTCGGCCCGGCGTGAACGGGTCTAGCCGCGCCCAGGGCGAGCTCACGATCGGAATCGTCGGACCGCACGACCTGGTGGAGAGGATCATGCTTTCCGGCACGACGGCCGCGGCCAAGACCAGTGCGGCGGGCGCGGGCGCGGCCGCCGGCACCGAGGCCGGGCCGCCCCGGCGGCTGGTGGCCGCCGCGTACCGGGACGAGCAGGAGGCCGCCGACCAGGTGGTCAGGCTGGGCGCCGCGATCGACGTCTGCCTGTTCGCCAGCCGGGTTCCTTACGAGTATGCCCGCGCCGCGGGCGTACTCACCGGCCCGGCGACGTTCGTGCCGCTCGGTGGCGGCGCGCTCTACGCCGCGCTGCTCAAGGCCAGCCGGGAAACGGGAATTGATCCCGCCCGGTCCAGCGTCGACGTGCTGAGCCGCGCCGACATCGAGGAGGCCTTCGCCGAACTCGGCTTGCCGCCGGCGGCCGTACACGTACGCGAGGACTCGGGCAGCGCGGCCGTGGTGACCTCCTTCCACGAGCGGCTCTGGCGCAGGAACGAGACGTCCGTCGCGTTCACCTGCCTGCAATCCGTTGCGGTACGGCTGTCCGCCGCCGGGGTTCCGGTCGTCACGCTGCGGCCGACGGGCAGCGACATCCGCGTGGCGCTGCGCACCGCCGCGCTGATCGGCGGTTACCGCAGGCTCGAGGATGCGCAGCTGGCGCTGGCCCTCGTGGAGGTGCCGGCCTTGCGGGACAGCGGCCGGCGCGGCTCGCCGCGGCAGTCGCGCGAGGAGCTGCGCCTGACCGTGCACAGGTTCCTGGTCCAGGAGGCCCAGCGGATTCATGCGGCGGTCAGCCCGACGAGCGACCACGGCTTCCTGATCGTCGCCACCCGCGGTTCCCTGGCCCGGGCGACCGAGGGATTCCGGACCCCGCCCTTTGCCGACCGCGCCCGGAACGATCTGGGCGTCACGATAGAGGTCGGGATCGGCATGGGCCGGACCGCCGTGGAGGCCGAGGCGCACGCCCGCGCGTCCCTGGGCCGGGCCCAGGCCGGGGGCGGAATACGCGGGTTCGGGCCGGGCCGGGAGGGGTACGCGCCGGTTCCGGCCCCGCGGCTGCCCGAGGCCGGGGCGCGCAGGTCCCGGAGCCTGGAGACGCTGGCCCGGCTGGGCGAGAAGCTGTCGGCGACCGACGCCAACCTCGTCGTGGACGCCGAGACCGCCGGGCAGCTGCTCGCCGTCACGCCGCGCACGGCCAGGAGGCTGCTGCACATCCTGGTCGAGGAGGGCCTGGCCTGGCCGCTGCCGCCGAACCGGTCGCCGCAACCCGGCCGCCCCCGGCAGTACTACCGGCTGGTCGTGGAGCAGCTCGAGCACCGCCGGCGCGACGAGCCGGGAAAGCGCGCCGCCCGCTGAGCCGTGCGCCGGCCGACGCTAGGTGGCGAAACCCCAGCCCCCTAGGAGGCCGTGCCGGGGTAGCGGCCGATCACGTCACGGCCGAAGCGGGCCATCTCCTCGCGCTGCGGCGAGAACTGCAGCAGCATCAGGCCGACCCCGGCCTCCTCGTAGGCGCGGAGGCGGTCGATGATCTGGCCCGGGGTGCCGATGAGCCCGCTGCGCAGGCCCCGGTTGGACACGCTGTACTCCTGCAGGGAAACCCGCGACTCGAGTTGCGAGCCCTCCACGAAGTCCTGGTAGGAGGCGTAGGCCTCGGGCGAAGACCGGACATTGAGGATGCGGTCCAGCTCGGCCTGGGCCTCCGCCTCTGTGTCACGGCAGATCACGTAGCCGGACACGCCGAACGCCAGCGGCGGGCGCCCGGCCCGGGCCCGCCGGGCGCTCAGGTCCGCGACCTTCCCGGCGATGACCTCGGGCGCATCCCCGTGCATCACGTAGGCGTCGGCCTGGGCCGCGATGACCTCTTTCGCCCTCGGCGACTCGCCGCCCATGTAGACCGGCGGGACCCGGCCGGGCTTGGGCTCGAGCACGGCCCCCTCAAGCTGGTAGAGCGGTCCCCGGTGGGTCACGGTCTCCTCGCGCAGCAGCCTGGAGACGACGTCCAGCCACTCCTCGGTGCGCGCGTACCTGGCATCGTGCACGTCGAACGGCGCGCCATATTGCGCCGCCTCGTCCTTCCACCAGGACGACACCACGTTGAGCGACAGCCGGCCCGGCGCGATCGTGTCCAGGGTGGACAGGGCCTTGGCCGTCAGCGACGGCGAGTGATAATTGGGCCGGACCGCCAGCATCAACTCGAGCTGGCTGGTGACGGCGGCCACCGCGGGCGCCAGCGCCCAGCAGTCCAGCGATGGCGCGCGGTGGCCCTTGATGTCGTTCAGGTTCAGCTCGGCGATCAGGGTCACCTCGAAGCCATGCTGCTCGCTCGCTACGGCCAGGTCGCGGATGTAGGGCCACTTGATGGTCATGCCCTCGTCGCTGACGTTGCGCAGCCATCCGCCGAAGACCGGCATCCAGTACCCGAACCGCATCAGCCGGATCGCCTCCCTGTTGACTCCTCAGCGAGCAGCCGCCCGAGGAAGGCCGCCAGCTCAGGCAGCGCGGGCCGCGGCGCCGCGGCTTCGATCTCCGCGTTGTAGTTGGTGGTGGTGTTCACGTCGTAGGTGACCATACGGCCGTCGGCCGTCTCGATGAACTCGAACCCGGCGATCTCCACGCCATGCAGCCGGGCGAAGTCCAGGTACCGGCCGACGATCGGGTGATCAAACCCGTCACGCAGCGCGAACAGGCCGGCCGGGCCCGCACCCGGGTCTACCGCGCACGCGTCGGCCGGGCAGAGTTCGAAGCCGCCGCGCGCCGTGTCGGCGGTGATCGCGTATACGAACGCGCCGCCCACGATCTCGACCCTGGTGATGAGCGGCTGCGCGGCCGGCACGTACTCCTGGAGCAGGGTGATCCCGTCGACCGGCGCCTGGTACTCGGGCGACTCCAGGTAGCCGCCGAACTCCTGGTGGCTGGAGAACAGGCGCACGCCCAGGCCCTTGCCGCCCTGGTTGTGCTTGCTGATGAACGGGACGGGCAGCTTCCCGGCCGCGGCCGGCAGGTCGGCGGCCCCGGCCACCGCCAGCGTGCGCGGCACGTCGAACCCCGCGGTCCGCAGCGCGGTCAGCTGGGCCACCTTGCTGACTTCCAGCTCAAGCGCGCGACGTCCGTTCACGACCCGCCGTCCGCGGGCCTCCAGCCAGCCTAGGACGCCGCGGGCGTGGTCCTTGGCGTACGGGTGTTCCCTGGTGTGCGACGAGGCGCTCAGCCGCGACCAGAACACCCCGGCGGGCGGCGGATCATCCAGGTCAAGCAGGCCGTCCCCGAGCAGCCACTGCTCGTGCGGCACGCCCGCCGCGTCGAGCGCCGCGCCGATCGGCGCGAACCAGTCCGGGTTCTCGTGCAGTACATGAACCTTCACCGCTGCCTAGTCCTCCGCGTTGGGTGCCGCCATCGCACAGGCTATGGGACCGGTGACGCCGCGGCGCTGGCCGCGGTGGCCCGGATTGTCGTAGCCGTCTTTGCGAGGCGCATGGCAGGCCGTTCGAACTCGCCGGCCAGGTCGAGCACGCGTTCCCGCTGCCGGACCGGCTGCTCGGCCTCAGTGACGGCGCGGATGCGCCTTCGCGAGCGCGAGGAACGCGTTGTTGCCCTCGCGATCGCCGATCGACACCCGCGCGCCCTCGGCGCCGTACGGCCGCACGCTGACGCCCCCGCGATCGCAGGCGTCGGCGAAATCCTGAGTGTCCTCGCCAAGGCGCAGCCAGACGAAGTTCGCCTCGGTCGGCGGCACGGTCCAGCCCTGGCTGAGCAGCTCGCCGCGGACCCGGTCCCGCTCGCTCACCACGGCCTCGACCCGCTCGAGCAGTTCCGGCTCAGCCTCGAGCGATGCGATCGCGGCGGCCTGCGCGAGCGCGTTCACCGTGAAGGTCAGCATGGTCTTGCGGACCGCGGCCGCCACGGGCTCGTGTCCGACCAGGAAGCCGACCCGCAGCCCGGCCAGCCCGTAAGCCTTGGAGAACGTCCGCAGCACGGCCAGGTTGGGCCGATCCCGGTAGAGGTCAAGACCGTCAGGGACCCGCGCGTCCCTGACGTACTCGGTATAGGCCTGGTCCAGCACGACCAGGCAGTCATCGGGAACCCGCCCGAGGAACTCCTCGAGCTCGGCCTGGTGCACCACGGTGCCGGTCGGGTTGTTCGGGTTGCATACGAAGATCAGCCGCGTCCGCCCGGTGATCGCTTCCGCCATCGCGGCCAGGTCGTGGGTCTCATCGCGCAGCGGCACCCGCACCGACGTCACGCCCGCGAGATCCGACAGGTACGGGTAGGCCTCGAACGAGCGCCAGGCGTAGATGACCTCCGCGCCCGGCTCACCCACGGCCTCGAGCAGCTGCTGGGTAACGCCGACCGAACCGCAGCCGACCGCCACGTGTGACGCCGGAACCCGGAAATGTGCCGCGATGGCCTCGGTCAGCTCGACCGCGCCGTTGTCTGGGTACCTGTTGACGCCGCCTGCGGCCTCAGCGATCACCTTGAGCACGGAGGGCAGCGGACCGAACGGCGACTCGTTCGATGACAGCTTGAAGGCCCGGCCGTCCGGGGCCGACGGCGCCCGGCCCGGCTTGTAGGGTGCGAACTGGTCGAGGATCGGCCGGAATCGCGGAGACTGTGCGGACACCATTGTCCTCTCGGCTAGGGAAGGCCGTGGTCACAGCGTAGCCGCCGACGCCCGCACCGGTTCCCGGCGGCCAGACCGCAGCAGCGGCTCAGCGGCCGGGCTGCACCAGTGCTCGCGGCTGCTGCGGGGTCACCGTGCGCGGGCGCAGCGGAATGCCACGGGCGCTCTGACCGTCACCCGCCAAATGTAAACACGACCCGAGATGGGTTCATGACCATAAGGGCCGG
This sequence comes from uncultured Actinomycetota bacterium, assembly GCA_963729365.1. Lineage (GTDB taxonomy): Bacteria > Actinomycetota > Actinomycetes > Streptosporangiales > Streptosporangiaceae > JASHPR01. The sequence continues at coordinate 56,594 of CAVSNQ010000018.1, read as the reverse complement.
CGCACGATTTTCGTTCTCAACAACAATGGGCCGAGGGCGGGTATCCCCGTTGCCCTACAACCGGGTGGGGGGGGTTTCCGCGGTGCGGGGTAAGGAGGATGTGCCCGTCCTCGACGGCTCGATAGTAACAACTCGATTTGGCCGGCCCGGCGCGGGCCGCCCTCGCGTACTTGTCGCGAACCCGGCCTGCCTACTGCTTGACCACCGCCCCTGCGATGGCCATTCCCGGGGCGGCGGACTTCATCGGCCGGGTCGGCGAAGACGGGCGTCCCAGCCCTACTATGCGCGGATTCGGCTGGGTACAGTAACCACGTGAACCGTCTTGGCGAGCTTGAACGCGCGATCATGGACGTACTCTGGGAAAGCCCGGATCCGCTCACGGTCCGGCAGGTCAGCGGCGGTCTCACCGAGCGTGACCTCGCGCACACCACGGTGATGACCGTTCTGGACCGGCTGGCCAAGAAGGGATTCGCCCGGCGCGAGCGGGATGGCCGCGCCTGGCGTTACCGTGCGGCGGCGACGAGGGAAGCGTACGTGACCGAGCTCATGCTGAGCGCGCTCGAGCAGACCGGCGACCGGCAGGCCGCCCTAGCCCGGTTTGCCCGCAGCGTGTCCGAGACCGAGGCCACGGCGCTGCGCCGGGCCCTCGAGGCACTGGGCCGTCCCGCTGCCCGTGACGGCACCGGGGAGTGACCTCGGGTGACGACCGCGGCCCTCATCCTGGCCGTCTTCACGGCCGCCTGCATCCCGGCCGGCTCGGCGCTGGCCGCGGCGCGCTGGCCCCGCAGGTCGCCGGCGGCGGCGATCGTGCTCTGGCAGGCGCTGGGGCTGGGCTGGGGCCTGGCGGCCGTCGGGGCGCTGGCCGGATTCGGGGCGGCTGACGAGCGCTCGGGTGTGGCGGGAGGCGCGTTCATGCTGGCCTCCGAGGTGGTGGACGGGCATGCGGCAGCGGGAACCCGCCGCCTGCTGGCCGGGATCCTCGGCCTCCGGCTGCTGGCCGTGGCCGCGGGCGTGGTGCTGTTGCTGCTGCTGTGCTGGGTTCTGGTGGCGGCCTTCGCCGCCGTGGTCCGCGCCCGCCGGCGGCAGCGGATGCTGCTCAGCCTGCTCGCGCACGGCGACCCGAAGGTTCCCGGGGCGCTGGTGGTCGACCACCCGGCGGCGACCGCCTACTGCGTGCCCGGGCTTCGTTCCAGGATCGTGATCAGCGCCGGCGCCCTCGACCTGCTTGACCAGGCCGAGCTCGCGGCGGTCCTCGCCCACGAGCGGGCCCATCTGCGGGAACGGCACGACCTGGTGGTGCTGCCGTTTACCGCGCTGCTGCGGGCATTCCGCTGGTCCGCCGTGGCCCGCGAGGCCCATGCGGCGGTCGCGCTGCTCGTGGAGATGCTGGCCGATGACCGGGCGCTCCGGCACCGTCCGGCGCGGGAGCTCGCCACGGCCCTGATCCGGGTGGGCGCGGCCGGCGGGGTGCACGCGCCGAACGGCGCGCTGCCGGTCGCCGACTGCGGGGCCGACGGCCAGGTGGCCGCGCGCGTCTCCCGGCTGCTGCGGCCGGACCCGCGGCTGCCGGTCGCGGCGGTCGCGCTGATCGCGGTGGTCGCGGTCGCGACCGTGGCCATCCCCGCCGCCTTCCTGGCGCTTCCATTTTGACGTGAGTAGCAGGTTGAGGGGCGGGCGGGCCCATGGAGGCCTGCGGGGCGGCTGAGGCATCAGCGAGCGGCTCGGGCCGCCGGTGACATGACCGGACGCCCTAGTCGGCGATCCTGATCCGCAGCCGGCGGAAGCCCCTCCCCTTGTTCTCGATCTTGACGACCTGGATCTGGCCGACCTGGCTGGTCGAGGCGACGTGCGTACCGCCGTCCGCCTGCTGGTCGAGGCCGACGATATCCACGATGCGGACGTCAGGCACGTCGGGGGGGATGAGGTTGGTCGCGGTGCGGATGATGTCGGGGATGGCCAGCGCGTCCGCGCGGGGAAGCACCCGCACGTCGATCCGGCGCCCGGCCGCGATCTCCGCGTTGCAGGCCGCCTCCACCGCGTCCTTGAAGCCCTCGGGGACAACCGGCAGGTCAAAGTCCATCCTGGCCGTGAACGGCTCCATGTTCCCGCCGGTGACCAGCGAGCCGTAGTCACGGAACACGACTCCGCAGAGCACGTGCAGCCCCGAGTGAGTCCGCATCAGCGCGGTGCGCCTGGCGTCCTCCACGGCACCCCTGACGGTGGTTCCTGGCGGCGGAAGCGGGTCGGATTCGGCCGGGATCAGGTAGAGGTCATCGCCCTTCCTGGCTCCCTCGATCCGGGTCTGCACCCCGTCCCAGAGCAGCACGCCGTGATCGGGCGGCTGGCCGCCGCCGCCGGGGTAGAAGGCCGAGCGGTCGAGCACGATCCCGTCCGGCCCGGCGTCCAGTACCGTGGCATCCCACTCGCGCAGGGTCTGGTCGTCGAGCTCGAGCCGGTGCGTGCGCCAGCCGGTCACCACGGCCCGTACGGGCCCATGCGGGTCCCGGACCCGGTCCCGCCGCGGAAGTCCTTGACCTTGGGCCTGACGTCAGTGAGGTAGATGGCCGCGGCCACGAAGGCGACCACGGACAGGATGCCGACCACCGAGAAGCTGCCACTGGCGGCGGTGCCGATGCCGATCGCCGTGGCGACCCCGGTGATGATCAGCCACAGCGGCTTGGTCTGCTTGCTGACCGCGACGAACGCCTGGGCGGGCCGGCGAATCGCGTCAACGAACGCGTAACCCTCGAAGCCGAGCGCCGCTATGGCCAGGACCTCGAAGAACCAGTCCAGCACCGAGAGCGCGGCCGGATGACTGTAAATCACGGTGTCACGCTACCTTGCCCGCCTCATCGGGCGGTACCGTCTCGCCAACCAGCATCGTCGGTGCCCGGTCGGCCGCCTCCTTGCGGAACGACTCATAGACCTCGAGCAGCATCTGCTTCTGCCGCTCGGTCAGTTCCGGATCGCTGAGCACCGCCTCGCGCACGCCCGTCCCCTCCGGCCGGTCCTCGAGGAAGCCAGCCTGGACGTACAGCGCCTCGGCCGAGATCCGCAGCCCCCTGGCTATCTGCTGCAGGATGTCGGCGCTCGGGCGGCGCAGGCCCCGCTCGATCTGGCTCAGGTACGGGTTGGAGACGCCGGCCGCCTGGGCCAGCTGACGGAGGGAGATCTTGGCCTGCTCCCGCTGCTCGCGGATGTAGGCCCCGATCGCTGGCACATTCACCGGGCTCATGGTTCCAGTTTCGCTCCAGGTGCTTGCAATTGCAAACTGACCGGCGCGCGTCCGTTACGTTATGGCTTACGGCCTTTCCGGATCAGAAAGGCAGCGTGATCCTGACCTCGCCGACCACGCGTCCGCCGCCGTGCACAGCCGGGCTGGCCAGGTCGTCGAGGGCGGCGCGGCCGGCGCCGGGCACGTCATCAGCGCCCAGCGCGCGCAGCAGCGCGACCGTTACCGCAATGCGCGCCCGCCGGCCGCCGTCACCGTCGTCGATCTTGAATGCGGCGGCGCGGCCGTCGGCCAGCGCGAGCCCCTCGACTCCCTCGGCGCCCGACTTCAGCAGCAGGCCGGGGACGGCCTGGACCAGCCGGCGGTCCGGCCGCTGGCGGCCCGAAGTCCAGGCCGGATGCGCGCGCATGGCGTCGGCCACCCGGCGCTCGGCAGAACCGGGATCGGCGCGGACCAGGGCGCCGAAGGCGCGGGCGAGGCCGGTGAGCGAGATCGCGAACAGCGGCGCCCCGCAGCCGTCCACGCCGACCGCGGTCACCTGTTCGCCGGACAGCCGCTCGATCGTCTGCCTGATCTCGAGCTGCAGCGGATGGCCGGGCTCGGTATAGCTGCCGGTCGGCCAGCCCGCCGCCACGCAGGTCGCGAGCATGGCCGCGTGCTTGCCCGAGCAGTTCATGTACAGCCGGTCCCGCTCGCCGCCGGCCAGCAGTACCTGGCGCTGAGCCGTCTCGTCGAGCGGCAGGTCGGGCGGGCACTGCAGCGCGTCCTCGGTCAGCCCGGCCTCGGCGAGGATCTTGCGTACCCCGGTCACGTGGAAGTCCTCGCCCGAGTGGCTCGCGGCGGCCAGCGCCAGCAGTTCGGAGTCCAGGTCGAGGCCGCACCGGAGCATCGCGGCGGCCTGCAGGGGCTTGTTCGACGACCGGGGGAAGATGGGCACGTCCACCGCGCCCGCGTGGTGCAGCACGACGGCGTCCGGGCCGACCACGACGATCGCGCCGCGGTGCCTGGATTCGGCGAAGCCGGACCGCACGACCTCGGCCAGCACCGGATTGCCGGCCGCGTTCCCGCGCCCGGGCGCGGGTTGCGGAGTCATCGGGGGCAGAATTCCTTCTCGTGCGAGCTGTGGTGCAGCGGGTCAGCCGGGCCAGCGTCGAGGTGGACGGGGCGACGGTCGGCCGCCTGGCCGGCCCGGGCCTGGTGGTGCTGGTCGGCGTGACCCATTCGGACACGGCCGCGGTGGCGGCCGCCCTGGCCAGGAAGATCTACCACCTCCGGATCCTCCGTGATGAGAAGTCGTGCGCGGACACCGGTGCGGCGCTGCTGGTGATCAGCCAGTTCACCCTGTACGCGGACACCAGGAAGGGACGGCGGCCCACCTGGCAGGCGGCCGCGCCCGGCCCGGTCGCGGAGCCGCTCGTCACCGCGTTCGCCGACGCGCTCCGCGAGCTCGGCGCCCGCGTCGAGACTGGCGTGTTCGGCGCGGACATGCAGGTCATGCTGGCGGGCGACGGGCCGGTCACGCTGATCCTGGATGCGTAGCGCCCGGATGCACGGCGCCGGGATGCACGGCGCCCGGATGCACGGCGCCCGGATGCACGGCGTCGGCCCGGGGGGCCAGATGCTGCCGGGTGAACGCGAGAGCCTCGGCCAGGTCAGCCCGGCGTTCCTCGCCCGTCTGCGCGCGGCGGGTGTTGACCTCGAGCACGACCATGCCGGAGTACCCCCGGGATCCGAGGCTGGCTAGCAGTTCCGCGCACGGCTGGGTGCCGCGGCCGGGGATCAGGTGCTCGTCGGGCAGGCCAGGGGCCGAGCCGTCGGCCATGTGCACGTGAGCGAGCCTGCCGCCGAGCTCGTCGGCCATGGCCATCGCGTCCGACCCGGACACGGCGGTGTGCGAGAGGTCGAGCGTGGCGTGCGGGCAGTCGATCTCGACCGGGTTCCAGTGCGGCGAGTACGCGGTCACCTCGGCGGCGCGCACTCGCAGCGTGGCCGCGCGCAGCGGGTAGAGGTTCTCGACCGCGAACTTGACGTCGGTCTCCGCGTCCAGCTGGGTCAGGCCCGCCTCGAAGTCCTTGGCGTACTCGCGCTGCCAGCGGAATGGTGGATGCACGACGACGACCTTCGCGCCGAGCTTCTCGGCCACCTCCCTGGCCCGGTTCAGCTTGCCCCAGGGCTCGCGGCCCCAGACCCACTGGGTGACCATCAGGCACGGGGCGTGCACGGCCAGGACCGGGACGCCGTGATAGTCGGAAAGCCTGCGCAAGATATCCAGGTCCTGGCTGATCGGGTCCATGGTGACCATGACCTCGATCCCGTCGTACCCGAGACGCGCGGCCGCCTCGAAGGCGTCCGGCGTCCGCTCGGGATAGAGCGAGGACGTGGACAGCGCCACTTGCACACCCGCAACCGGGGCGACCTGGCCCAAGGCATCTCCTTTGTGCTGCAGGCTGGGTCCTGCACGCGCGGCATCCTGCGCTGCCAGCTTATGCCGGCCTGCGACACGAATGGCGGCAAGAACCCGGCTGTCGGTACCGGCCGCTACGGTGCCAGGCATGGGAAAGTCGGCCGCCGTGGCGGCGCTCTACCAGTGCTCGGAATGCGGCTGGCAGAGCATGAAGTGGGCCGGGCGGTGCGGTGAGTGCCAGCGGTGGGGCACGGTCGCCGAGAGCCGGGTCCAGGGCCGCGACCGGGTGCGCGGCGCGACCAGGAATGGCCGGCTCGGCCTGGCGGCCACCCCGGCCGTGCCGATCGCGGACGTGGACGCCACCGTGGCCCGGGCCCGGCCGACCGGGCTCGGGGAGCTTGACCGGGTGCTCGGCGGCGGCCTGGTACCCGGCGCGGTGGTGTTGCTGGCCGGCGAGCCTGGCGTCGGCAAGTCCACGCTGCTGCTCGAGGCGGGCGCCCTGGCCGCGGGAACGGGCCCGGTCCTGTACGTGACGGGCGAAGAGTCCGCGGCGCAGGTGCGGCTGCGCGCGGACCGGATCGGGGCGGTCAGCCAGAATCTCTTCCTGGCCGCCGAGACCGACTTCGGCGCGCTGCTCGCGCACGTGGACGCGGTGAATCCCGCCTTGCTGATCGTCGACTCGGTGCAGACCGTCTCGGTCGACACCGTCGACGGCACTCCCGGCGGGGTGGCGCAGATCCGCGAGGTCACCTGCGCGCTGACCGCGCTGGCCAAGCAGCGGACGCTGACCACGGTGCTGGTCGGCCACGTCACCAAGGACGGGTCGATCGCGGGCCCGCGCTCGCTTGAGCACCTGGTGGACGTGGTGCTGCACTTCGACGGCGACCGGCATGCGCAGCTGCGCATGGTCAGGGCGCTGAAGAACCGGTTCGGGCCGACCGACGAGATCGGCTGCTTCGAGCTCGGCGAGTACGGCCTGACCGAGCTGCCGGATCCGAGCGGCCTGTTCCTGTCCCGGCTGACCGACCCGGTGCCCGGGACCTGCGTGACCGTCACCCTGGAGGGCCGGCGCCCGCTGCTCGCCGAGGTGCAGACGCTCGTCTGCGAGGCCACGGCGGAGCCCGCGCGCCGGGTGACCTCGGGCCTGGACTCGTCCCGGGTCGGCATGGTCGTGGCCGTCCTGCAGCGCCGGGCCGGGGTGACGATCGGCAAGCGGGACATTTACGCGGCGACCGTCGGCGGGGTCCGGCTGGCCGAGCCTTCGGTGGACCTGGCCATCGCGCTCGCGCTGGCCAGCGCGACATGCGACCTGTGCCTGCCCGCCGGGCTCATCGCGATCGGCGAAGTCGGTCTGGCCGGCGAGATACGCCGGGTCACCGGGGTGCAGCGGCGGCTGGCCGAGGCCGGGCGGATGGGATTCCGGCGGGCGATCGTGCCGCCGGGTTCGCCGTCCCTGCCGCCCGGCGAGTGCCCGGCGATGGACGTCACCGAGGCCGCGGACATCGGGCGGGCCATCGCGGCCGCGCTCGGCGGGTGATAGCCGGCGGGTGACAGATGGGTGGCTGACCGGCGACGCCAAGCCGCCGGCACTCCCTGCCGCACGCCGATACACTGACGGTAATGACCGACCTTCCCGGGAGTCCCGGGCCTGCAGTGGGCCGAGGCCGAGACGAGCGTCACCGGGCCGCTCTCGCGGCGGTGGCGCCCGGCACGGCACTGCGGGACGGCCTGGAGCGGATCCTGCGCGGCAGCACGGGCGCGCTCATCGTGCTCGGCTTCGACCAGGCCGTGGCCGGGCTCTGCTCCGGCGGGTTCGAGCTGAACGTCGAGTTCTCCGCGACGCGCCTGCGCGAGCTAGCGAAAATGGACGGCGCGATCGTGCTCGACGGTGCCGCGCATGCGATCGTGCGCGCGGCCGTCCAGCTCGTCCCCGACCCGGGCGTCCCGACCGACGAGTCGGGCACCAGGCACCGGACCGCCGAGCGGGTGGCCAGGCAGACCGGGCACACGGTGATCTCGGTCAGCAAGTCGATGGGAATCATCGCGCTGTTCATCGACGGGACGCGGTTCGTACTCGAGGACTCGGCCGCGATTCTGTCGCACGCCAATCAGGCCTTGGCCACCCTGGAGCGGTACAAGCGCAGGCTCGATGAGGTCTCCGGCGCGCTCTCGGCCCTGGAGATCGAGGATCTGGCCACCGTTCGCGACGTCACGGCCGTGGCCCAGCGGCTGGAGATGGTCCGCAGGATCGCGGGCGAGATCGACGGTTACATGGTGGAGCTCGGCACCGAGGGCAGGCTGCTCGCCCTGCACCTCGATGAGCTCGTGGCCGGAACCGGGCCGGAGCGGGTGCTGCTGGCGCAGGACTACGTGCCCGCACCGCCGGAGGCCAGAGCCGCCGCGGCGGCGGGCGTGCTCGCCCGGCTGGAGAGCCTGCCGCTCGACGACCTGCTCGACGTCGCCTCCGTCGCCGGCGTGCTCGGATTCGGCGGTGCCGACGCGCTCGACGACCTGGTGAGCCCGCACGGCTACCGGCTGCTGGCCCGCGTCCCGCGAATACCGAGGCCGACGGTGGATAGCCTCATCGAGCACTTCGGCGGGCTGCAGAAGCTGCTGGCCGCGGGCGTGGAGGACCTGAACCAGGTGAACGGCGTCGGGGCATCGCACGCGCGCAGCGTCCGCGAGGGCCTGTCCCGGCTCGCGGAGTCGTCCATCCTGGAGCGATACGTCTAGGGTCTGGTTAGCCGGGTACCGTGACCGGGCCCGGCGCGTGGCCTCATGAGCGAACCTCGAACGTCACCGAGTTGCTGGCTACGCCCCCGTCCGAGGCGGACGCCGTGTAGTTTCCGGCCGGCGCCCGTGACGACGTTCCCTGGCACCCGCGCGCCGAGGTCTGCAGGTCCCAGGAGATCGGCACGATCGCCGGAACCCCCCGGGCCAGGTCGGTGGCCAGCCTGCCGCGGCCGGTGACGCAGTCGGCGGAGCCCCAGACCCGCTTCCCGCGGGCCCGCACGACCAGCGAGAGTTGCTTGGGCCCGACGTTGAAAGCACATGTCCTGGCCGATGTGGACACCACGTCCACGTCGAACTCGGGCAGCTGGGCCTGGTTGTAGCTGTCCTGGCCGGTGAACAGGCTGAGCACGACGGCACCGGGCTTGCAGGCCCGCACCAGGCGCGGTGCCGCGTCGGCCGCCTGCGTCGGCGGGCTGACTATTTCCCGGCCCGGGGCGGCCTGCCCCGGGGCAGCCGGCGCGGACGGCTGGGGCGAAGCCGGCGCGGAGGCCGACGGCATCGTGCCGGGCCGGGCCAGGCTCCTGGGCCCGGACGCTCCGGAGCCCGTCGGCCCCGCGTTAACCCCGTGACCGTGGGATGCGCGGGCGCCGTCGGACGCGGCACTGGCGCCAGCCCCGCTGGCGCCGAGAACTCCGGAGAACGCCCAGCCAATCAGGGAAAGAAGGCCGAGACCGATGGCGAGGGCCAGGAACCGCCGCCTCCAGTAAGTCATCGCCATTGACTCACGTCCGGCTGATTGACTACGGAGCGTACTCAACTTCATAACGCTGAGTATGCAAGAGGGACTGCCGGCCGCAGTGCCGACCCGCCGGCCCGGCCATGCGAGGATCGTGTCCGTCATGATGAACGGGTATGCCGCGCCAGTGCTGCGCTGGTACGCCGCTCACGCCCGGAACCTCCCGTGGCGGCTCCCTGACGCGTCGCCCTGGTCGGTACTGGTGAGCGAGATCATGCTGCAGCAGACGCCGGTGGCGCGCGTGCTGCCCGCGCACGCGGCCTGGCTGACCCGGTGGCCCACCCCGCCGTCCCTGGCCGCGGCCGCCCCGGGTGACGCCGTCAGGCAATGGGGGCGGCTCGGATACCCGCGCCGGGCGCTGCGGCTGCACGCCACCGCGACGATCCTGACCGGCGAGCACGCGGGCCAGGTTCCTGACTCGGTGCACGCGCTGCGCGAACTGCCGGGAGTGGGCAGCTACACCGCCGCCGCCGTGGCCAGCTTCGCCTTCGGGCAGCGGCACGCGGTCCTGGACACGAACGTGCGCCGGGTCCTCGCGCGCCTGGTCGGCGGCGCGGAGCTGCCGCCGCGCAGCACCTTAGCCGCGGAGGTCGCGCTGGCCGAGTCCCTGCTGCCGGCTCGGCCCAGGCGCGCCGCGCGATGGTCGGTCGCCGTGATGGAACTCGGCGCCCTGGTCTGCACGGCCACCAGACCGGACTGCGCCCGCTGCCCGGTGGCGCGGCAGTGCGAGTGGCGCCGCGCCGGAAGCCCGGCCGGACCGGCGCGCCCGGCCTCGCCGCGATATCTGGGCAGCGACCGCGAGTGCCGCGGCCGGCTGCTCGGCGTCCTCAGAGAGGCCGCCGGACCGGTCCCAGCGGCCCGGCTTGACGCCGCCTGGCCCGACCGGGCCCAGCGCGCCCGGGCGCTGACCGCGCTGGTCGCGGACGGCCTGGCCGCGGCCCTGGAACACCAGATGTACGCGCTGCCCGGCCGCGCCGCCCCGGCACCGCGCCCGCGCTAACGCAATGAGTCCGGGGCCCGGTCACCTGGGATGGTGACCGGGCCCCGGATTCAGCACGCGCTGGCCAGGCCGCCTGGTCGCTACTCGGCGCTCAGCCGTCCTTCGGTACCGGTGCTGGACCCGCTGCTGCTGACCCCGGTCGCGGCCGGCCGGGTCTCGATCTCAGCCGGCGGCACATCGGGAACCGCGTCGGGCTTGGCCTCACCCTTGAAGGTGAACTGCGCCTCCGGCCCGGTGCCGTCGGTGTCGACCATGACGATCTGGCCGGCCTTCAGCTCGCCGAACAGGATCTTCTCCGACAGGTTGTCCTCGATCTCCCGCTGGATCGTCCGGCGCAGCGGCCTGGCGCCGAGCACGGGGTCGTAGCCTCGGGCCGACAGCAGCGACTTGGCGGCCGGCTTCAGCTCGATCCCCATGTCGCGGTCCTTCAGCCGGTCGTCCACCTTGGCGATCATCAGGTCGACGATCCTGAAGATCTCCTCCTCGCTGAGCTGATGGAACACGATGGTGTCGTCGACACGGTTCAGGAACTCCGGCCTGAAGTGCCCCTTCAGCTCGTCCTGGACCTTGGACTTCATCCGGTCATACGAGCCGCGGGACTGGCTCGAGGTACCGAAGCCGACCGACACGCCCTTCGAGATGTCCCTGGTGCCCAGGTTGGTGGTCATGATGATGACGGTGTTCTTGAAGTCCACCACCCGGCCCTGAGCGTCGGTGAGGCGCCCGTCCTCCAGGATCTGGAGCAGCGAGTTGAAGATGTCCGGGTGGGCCTTCTCGATCTCGTCGAAGAGCACCACGGAGAACGGCCTGCGGCGCACCTTCTCGGTGAGCTGGCCGCCTTCCTCGTACCCGACGTAGCCGGGCGGAGAGCCGAACAGCCGCGACACGGTGTGCTTCTCCATGTACTCGCTCATGTCCAGCTGGATCAGCGAGTCCTCGTCGCCGAACAGGAACTCGGCGAGCGTCTTGGAGAGCTCGGTCTTGCCGACCCCGGACGGGCCGGCGAAGATGAACGACCCGCCGGGGCGCTTCGGGTCCTTGAGGCCGGCCCGGGTCCGCCTGATCGCCTGCGACAGCGACTTGATGGCCTCGTTCTGGCCGATCACCCGCCGGTGCAGCTCATCCTCCATGCGCAGCAGCCGCTGCGACTCTTCCTCGGTGAGCTTGAAGACGGGGATGCCGGTCGCGGTGGCCAGCACCTCCGCGATCAGTTCCTCGTTCACCTCGGCGACGGCGTCCATGTCGCCGGCCTTCCACTCCTTCTCCCTGGTGTCCTTCTTGTCGATCAGCTGCTTCTCCGTGTCCCGGAGCGCCGCCGCCTTCTCGAAGTCCTGGGAGTCGATGGCCGACTCCTTCTCCCGCCGCACGTCGGCGATCTTCTCGTCGAACTCACGCAGGTCCGGCGGCGCCGTCATGCGCCGGATCCGCATCCGGGATCCGGCCTCATCGATCAGGTCGATGGCCTTGTCGGGCAGGAACCTGTCGCTGATGTAGCGGTCCGCCAGCTGCGCGGCCGCGACCAGCGCGTCATCGGTGATCGACACCCGGTGGTGTGCCTCGTACCGGTCGCGCAGTCCCTTGAGGATCTCGATGGTGTGCGAGATAGTCGGCTCGGCCACCTGGATGGGCTGGAACCGGCGCTCCAGCGCCGCGTCCTTCTCCAGGTGCTTGCGGTACTCGTCCAGCGTGGTCGCGCCGATCGTCTGCAGTTCACCGCGAGCCAGCATCGGCTTCAGGATCGAGGCGGCGTCGATCGCGCCCTCGGCGGCGCCCGCGCCGACCAGGGTGTGGATCTCGTCGATGAACAGGATGATGTCGCCGCGGGTGCGGATCTCCTTGAGGACCTTCTTCAGCCGCTCCTCGAAATCGCCGCGATACCTGGAGCCCGCCACCAGGGCACCCAGGTCCAGCGTGTAGAGCTGCTTGTCCTTGATGGTTTCCGGCACTTCGCTCTTGACGATCTTCTGGGCGAGTCCCTCGACGACCGCGGTCTTGCCCACGCCGGGCTCGCCGACCAGCACCGGGTTGTTCTTGGTGCGCCGGGAGAGCACCTGCATCACGCGCTCGATTTCCTTCTCCCGGCCGATCACCGGATCGAGCTTGCCCTCGCGGGCCGCGGCGGTGAGGTTCCGGCCGAACTGGTCCAGCACGAGCGAGGTGGACGGCGCCGTCTCCGACGGTGCGCCCGCGGCGGCGGGCTCCTTGCCCTGATAGCCGTGCAGCAGCTGGATGACCTGCTGCCGCACCCGGTTCAGGTCCGCGCCCAGCCGGACGAGCACCTGGGCGGCCACGCCCTCGCCCTCGCGGATCAGCCCGAGCAGGATGTGCTCGGTGCCGATGTAGTTGTGGCCGAGCTGCAGCGCCTCGCGCAGCGACAGCTCGAGCACCTTCTTGGCCCGGGGGGTGAACGGGATATGCCCCGATGGCGCCTGCTGCCCCTGGCCGATGATTTCCTCGACCTGCTGGCGCACCGCCTCCAGGCTGATCCCCAGCGACTCCAGCGCCTTGGCCGCGACGCCCTCGCCCTCATGGATGAGGCCGAGCAGGATATGCTCGGTGCCGATGTAGTTGTGGTTTAGCATCCTGGCCTCTTCTTGAGCCAGGACCACGACCCGGCGCGCCCGGTCGGTAAACCTCTCGAACATCTCGTCGCTCCCTCACAGGGCGGTCGGGGAGGAGCACAAGATTCTGCCCCTTCCTTCCGCATGGTAGCCGGTGCGCCGGGCGACGCCTTGCGTGCAATGTGTCACACATGTAAAACGTTCCCCGGCGGCAAGCCGTTCATCCCATAAAACCTAGGCTAGACGGGCAGTGTTCCCCGCTACGCCGCGAGCGAACGCCGGGCGTGCGCCGGAGGGCGGCCGGGTTCGGAACCGGAGCCTCCGGGAGCGGCCGGATTCGGGACTCGGCCGGGCGGAGCGGCCCGGCGGCCCTGGCCCGGCGTGAGCCGCCGGGCGCGGCGGCCTGGCGGGCAGATTTGGCCCGCCAGCGGTCACCCGCCGGCCCGCGATGGAACGTTACGGGCTTGAGCCACTGCCGGGCGGCAAACGTTTTCCGCCGACAGTGCCCGGAACGTTACGCGAACGGCGAATCCCCGCGAACGCATGCCAGCGGCGCACCCGCCGCGTTCGCACGAACGCGGCATGATGCGCCGCTGGCATTTCCTACTGCGCTTACTCGATTGCGCGTTTGCCGGATATCGGATCGTCGATCCGGGCTGAGCTAAACCACGGCTGACTGGCTAGCCGGATGACCGCGAACGCCGAGGGAGGGGACGCATCGAGCGCCATCTGCTCGCCGCGGCGCCTGGCGCCTAATGCGATGCCTCGTACTCCGAGATGATCGTCGCCGGAATGCGGCCGCGCTCGCTCACCTTGTGTCCGCGTTGCCTGGCCCACTGCCTGATCTCCGCGCTCCGCTCACGACCCGGACCGGTTCTGGCGCGACGACGCCGGCCGCCACCGCCGCCCTTACGAGCGTGGTCGATGTAAGACTGAAAATCTTTGCGGAGCTTGCCCGCGTTATCCGAACTCAGGTCGATCTCGTAGGCGGTGCCGTCGAGGCTGAACGATACCGTCTCGGACGCCTCGCCCCCATCGAGATCGTCGACGAGCAGCACCTGAACCTTCTGCGCCATGGGGAGCCAGCCTTTCTGCTGAGCCAAGCTATTAGGGAGTTGCTAAAACATATACCAGAACTCTTGCGTTTGCCAATTCAAGTCACAAGGATTCGTGGCCGGAGTTCCACATCGCGACCGCGTGACGGCAATCCGGAAGATGGTCGTAACTCTCCGTAATCAGCCTGGGATCGGGCGTCGTCAATCGGCTCCAGATGCATCAGCATCTTCAGAGTGCGCACTCGCTTGGCGGCTCGCGCTATCCGGAATCGTGCCGTCCCCCGAAATATCGCCAGACCGATCCCGATCGCGACGCCTCCGAGATGTTCCCATCTCATGCCGCAGGAAGGCGGCCACCGCGATGAGGAATGCGGCGCACACGAGAAGCGGAGGCGTAAGCACAGTCAGATCGCTGAGCACCGGGCTCACCTCCCTTCAGCCCGCCGCGATCTTGGCCAGATAGCGCCCGGGCTCGCCGCCATCAAGGCCGCACGCCCGGCGCCTCGGGCCGACCGAGCCCAACTAACGCACGGCTGTCTTATTGGCATTCTTTCCGATCGCGCCCGGCGCCCGTCCGTCGGCCCACCCGAGGCGGCCTCATGACCTCGATGATTCCGAAGGCCGGGATCCGCACTGCCGCAACCCCGCCGTCTTGTCGGCCCCGCGTGGCAGTATCGGATCGGCCACGCGGGCCGGCAATAACGGGAGAGCGGACACCAACGGGCATGTTTCACGCCGACCTGCACATCCACTCCAGATTCTCCCGCGCTTGCAGCAGAGACTGCGATCTTGAGCATCTCGCCTGGTGGGCGCGGCGCAAGGGAATCACGGTGGTGGGCACGGGCGACTTCACGCATCCGGGATGGGCGGATGAACTGAGGGAGTCCCTGATCCCGGCCGAGCCTGGGCTGTTCCGGCTGGGCCAGGAGGCCGAAGAGCGGCTGCGGCGCACCTCGCCGCCCAGTTGCACGGGGGAGGTGCGGTTCATGCTCTCCGCGGAGATATCCACGATCTACCGTGGCGGCGAGCGGACCAGGAAAGTCCACCACCTTCTCTATGCGCCGACATTCGAGGCGGCGGACCGCATCACCCGCGCCCTGTCCAAGATCGGCAACCTGGCGTCTGACGGCCGGCCGATTCTCGGCCTGGACTCACGCCATCTGCTCGAGATCACGCTCGAGGGCGGGCCGGGCTGCTACCTGGTTCCGGCGCACGCGTGGACCCCCTGGTTCGCCGTGCTCGGATCGAAATCGGGCTTCGATGTCGTGGCGGACTGCTACGGCGATCTGGCCGGTGAAGTATTCGCGATCGAGACCGGGTTGTCCTCAGATCCCCCCATGAACTGGAGGTGCTCGTCACTAGATGGCTATCGCTTGGTGAGCAACTCGGACGCGCATTCACCGCCTATGCTCGCCCGCGAGGCCACCACCTTCGACACATCGCTGGATTACTTCGCGATGGCGGATGCCCTGCGAACCGGCGGCGGGCTGGCGGGCACCATCGAGTTCTATCCGGAAGAAGGCAAGTACCACCTCGACGGCCACAGGAAATGTGGCGTGCGCTTTGAGCCTGCCCAGAGCAGGGAGCACGAAGGAGCCTGCCCGGAGTGCGGCAAGCCACTCACCATCGGCGTGCTGCATCGGGTCACCGAGCTGGCCGACCGGCCAGCGGGCTATCGGCCGCCGGGCGCGCCAGGATTCACCAACCTCGTGCAACTGCCCCAGATAGTCGGGGAAATAATGGCGATCGGGCCGAAGAGTAAGAAAGTCATTCACGAAGTCGGCAGGCTCGTCGCGGCACTCGGACCCGAGATTGGCATCCTCACCGAGACCGGCGCCGACGACCTGCGCCGGGCGGGCGGCAGCCTGCTGGCGGAAGCCGTGACCCGGCTTCGCCGGGGCGAGGTGCGGCGCGAGGCCGGGTACGACGGCGAGTACGGCGTCGTCGCCTTGTTCGGTCCCGGAGAACTTGACGGAGCCGACGCGCTCTTCGACCTAGCCAGCCCGCCAGGAAAGCAAGTAACGCCTTCCGGAAAGCAATCAGGGTTTCCCGGCTTGCCCGGCCAGAAAAAGCGGAAGAAAGCCTCGCCCGCGCGGCGATCGCCCGATACCGGCTCAGGCCTTGGTCTCGATCCGGATCAACTGGCCGCGGCCGAGGCCGAAGGCCCGCTGATGATCGTGGCCGGGCCGGGGACCGGCAAGACGCGCACGCTGACGCACCGGATCGCCCGTCAGGCGGCAAGTTCCGTTACCGCCCCGCAGTCGTGCCTGGCGGTCACGTTCACCCGGCGCGCCGCCGAGGAGATGCGTGCGCGGCTGGCCGCCATGCTCCCCGCCGCGCAGCATCCCGCCGCGCAGCATCCCGCCGCGCAGCATCCCGCCGCGCAGCACTCGCCGGACGTCACGGTGACCACGTTCCACGGGCTGGGCCTGATGATCCTGCGCGAGTACCACGAGTTGGCCGGCCTGGCCGCCGACTTCCGCGTGGCCGACGACGCGGCACTCCTTGAGGTCGCCACCGAGCTCACGGGATCAGCCCGGGACGGCAGGCGGCTGCTGGCCGATGCGGCCGCCGAGCCTGGCCGGGAACTGCTCATCAAGGCCCTCGCGGCCCGTGACCTGGTGGACTTCGACGGACTCATCGAACTGCCCGTGGCGCTGCTGGCCGCCGAGCCCGCGGTGGCCGGATCGCTGCGCGCGCGCTGGCCGCTGATCAGCGTCGATGAGTACCAGGACATCGACGCCGCCCAGTACCGGCTGCTGCGGCTGCTGGCCGGCGATGGCCGCGGACTGACCGTGATCGGTGATCCGGATCAGGCCATCTACGGCTTCCGTGGCGCCGACGTTGGCCTGGCTCTCGGCTTCGGCCGCGACTACCCAGGTGCGCTGACCAAGCAGCTGACCTGGAACTACCGGTCCAGCCCGGCGATAGTCAGCGGGGCACTCCAGGCCATAGCGCCATCTTCCCTCGTTCCCGGCCGGATCCTGCAGCCCGCGGCGCCGGGGCCGCCCACCGCCTTAATCGGCTTCCACGAGGCGGCCGACGAACGCGGTGAGGCGGCCTGGATCGTCCGCGAGATCGAGCGGGTGCTGGGCGGGGCGTCCTTCCACTCGCTGGACACCGGCCGCGCCGGGGAACCGGGGCATGAGGGCCTCGGCCTGTCCGATATCGCCGTGCTCTACCGGACCGACGCCCAGGCCGAACCGCTCGGCCAGGCCCTGGTCCGCGCCGGGCTGCCGTTCCAGAAGAGCTCACACGACCTGCTCGAGCGCCGGACCGGGGTTCCCGGGATCGTCAGGGAAATGCGCCTGGCTGGCCCGGGCGACGGCGGGGGCACGGCCGTCGCTGACCGGCTGCGCCGGGCCGTGCGGACCCTCGCCGCGAGGGCCGCCGACCCGGCGGCGGTGGTGGACGTGCGCGCCGCGGGCGAGGTTCTCGCTCCGCTCGCCCGGCGCTGCGGCGGCGACCTGGAGCGGTTTCTCACCGAGATCTCACTGGGGGCCGAGACCGACGCCCTCGACCCGCGGGCCGACGCGGTCACGCTGCTGACCTTGCACGCCGCCAAGGGCCTGGAGTTCGACGTGGTGTTCCTGGCCGGTTGCGAACAGGACCTGCTTCCGCTGCGGATCCCCGGGCCGGGGGCCATGGCCGCCCAGGACCTCGCTGAAGAGCGGCGGCTGCTGTTCGTCGGGATGACCAGGGCGCGAGCGCGGCTCTACCTGACCTGTGCCGGCCGGCGCACCAGGCACGGCCGGACCCGCGAGACCGGGCCTTCGCCATTCCTGGGCGCGATCGACCCGGCGCTGCTCGAGCGATCGGAGGCGGCGCGGCGGTCAAGCCGGGCCGCCGGCCGGCAGCTCCGGCTGGTCTGAGCGGCGGCGTTCAGAGCCGGAGCAGCATCCGGGTGTTGCCCAACGTGTTCGGCTTCACCCGGTCAAGGTCCAGGAACTCGGCCACGCCCTCGTCGTACGAGCGGAGCAGCTCGGCGTAGACCTCCGGGGAGGCGGCCTTCCCGCTGATCTCCTCGAAGCCGAGGCGACCGAAGAACTTCACCGCGAAGGTCAGCACGAAGACACGGCTCACGCCAAGGTCGCGAGCTCTCGCGAGCAGCGCGTCCACCAGCAGGTGCCCGACGCCCTCGCCCTGGCAGCTCTCGTCCACGGCGATCGTGCGGATCTCGGCCAGGTCTTCCCACATGACGTGCAATGCGCCGCAGCCGGTCACCTGGCCGTCGCGGACCCGGCCCGCGACCAGGAACTCCTGAATGTCCTCGTACAGCGTGACGGTCGCCTTGTCCAGCAGCCGCCCGGACGCGACGTTGGCGTCCACCAGGCGGCGGATCGCACGGACGTCACTGGTGCGAGCCGGCCTGACCGTGTATTCCATCCCCGCGCCTTCGCTCGTCGGCCATCATCGGTGAGCATCGTAAACGTCACCCGGACCGCTAATTCGCCTTACCCACAGAACGTTACCGAACAAGTACGCATTGCGTCGCTACTCTGGCCCAGGCTCGTTATTTGCGCCGATCACGGGCCGATCACGGATGTGAGCGCGTCGCATGCGGAGCAGGCTTCCCGCAAGCTGTCCCGGTTGATCCCGCGGGTGCGGATGTCCCTTGGGGGGGTACTTTACGGCACGCTCAGATGCTAAAAATTTGTCGTTTCACCTGTGCGCCTGCCCCACTTACATTAATCTGCATCGCTGTCACCATCTTGCGGCTTGCCCTGCCCGGGTGTGCCGCATGACCCGCCGAGTTCCTGGCACGCGGAAACGTGTTCCGGGGAGCCGGGGACCCACTCTCCCCGGGGTGAATCGACCGGTCACGGTCTGCTCCTGCGGCCGTGCCCAGCCGTAGGGCTCCTCCGGCCCGAACCCGTCAGCTAACCCGGTAGGCGGCCTAGGAGAGGAGACTCCACGTGGAGTTCTTGCCCCATCGCCGATCCGGCCAGGCCGGTTCACGAGGGGCTCATGCCCACGCGAGGTCCCGGCGAGCGTGGGGCCGCGTCGGCATCCTGGCTAGCGCGGCGGCGCTGGCCAGTTTCGCGCTGCCCAGCGGGATCGGCAGCGCCGATTCGGTGGGCTCGCCCACCAGCCTGAAGGCGACGGTGGCCGAGGCGAACGCCCTATCCAACCAGATCGATGTCCTCAGCCAGCAGTACGACGCGCTCAAGATCCAGCTGACCGAGGCGCGCTCGGAGGCCGCGATCGCCGGCGAGACGGCGCAGCGTGACCAGAAGGCGCTGGGCGCCGGGCAGGCGGAGGTGGGTGAGATCGCCGCCGAGGGGTACATGACGGGCGGCTTCAACCCGACCATCCAGCTGCTGCAGGCCCCGGACCCGCAGGAGTTCCTGAATCGCGCGTCGATCATGCTTCAGCTGCAGTACCAGCAGGGCGGCACGATGAGCCTGCTCGCGTCGGCCGAGGACGCCGCCAGCCGGGCCAAGCAGACCGCGGCCCAGGAGGAAAGCCAGGCGACCCAGCTGACCGCGGCGATGGCCAAGAAGGTCAACCAGATCCAGGCCAAGGAGGACGTGCTGAACAGTTCCGCGTTCAGCCAGGCCCTCCAGATCTTTGACCAGACGGGTCACTACCCCGATCTCGGGGTCACCGGCAACACGCTCGGCGAGCAGGCCCTCAGGGCCGCGCTGACCAGGCTCGGCGATCCGTACGTCTGGGGCGGTGCCGGGCCGGACGACTTCGACTGCTCCGGCCTGGTGATGTGGTCCTACGCACAGGTCGGGATCAGCCTTCAGCACTTCACCGGCGACCAGTGGAACGAGGGCGAGCACATCTCCCGCAACCAGCTCCAGCCGGGCGACCTGGTGTTCTTCTTCGCCGACATCAGCCACGTGGGCATGTACATCGGCAACGGCATGATGATAGACGCGCCCACCTTCGGCCAGCCCGTGCAGATCCAGCCGGTGATGTGGGACGTGTACGTGGGCGCGGTCCGCATCGTCGCCTGAGTCCGGCGACGGATCACCGGCCCGTGGCCGCCAAGGCCGGCTGGCGGGTGGCGCCGTTCGGCCTGCTCATTCCGGCCGGACGGTCGGGAACAGGATCGTTTCCCTGATGCTGGCCCCGGTGAACATGATCAGCAGCCGGTCGGTGCCCATGCCCATCCCGCCGCTGGGCGGCATGCCGTACTCGAGCGCGCGGAGGAAGTCCTCGTCGAGCTGCATCGCCTCCGGGTCACCGCCCGCGGCCAGCAGCGACTGCGCGGTGAGCCGCCGGCGCTCCTGCACCGGATCCACGAGCTCGGAGTAACCGGTACCGATCTCGGCGCCGAACGCGACCAGGTCCCACCGCTCGGCGAGCCTCGGGTCGGATCGGTGCTCTCGCGTGAGCGGCGAGACCTCGACCGGGAAGTCACGGTAGAAGGTCGGCAGCTGGGTACGCGCCTCGACCAGGTGCTCGTAGAGCTCGAGCAGCACCTGGCCCCGGTTCCAGTTCGGTTCCTGGTGCACGCCGGCCCGCGCCGACAGCTGGCGCAGCGTCTTCTCGCTCGTGTCGGGGGTGACCTCTTCGCCGAGGGCCTGGGAGACCGCCTCGTGCACGGTGACCGACGGCCACTCGCCGCCGATGTCGTGTTCCGAGCCGTCCGCCCGGTGCACGATCGTGCTGCCGAACGCGGCCAGCGCGGCCGCCTGGATCAGCTCCCTGGTGAGCGTTCCGATGGTCCAGTAGTCCCCGTAGGCTTCATACGCCTCGAGCATCGTGAACTCGGGGTTGTGGGTAGCGTCCGCGCCCTCGTTGCGGAAGATCCGGCCGATCTCGTAGACCTTCTCGATGCCCCCGACCACCAGCCGCTTCAGGTAGAGCTCAAGCGCGATCCGGAGATAGAGCTCGATGTCGTAGGCGTTGCTGCGGGTGGTGAACGGGCGGGCGTTCGCGCCGCCGTGCAGGACCTGCAGCACCGGCGTCTCCGCCTCGAGGAAGCCGCGCGCGTGCAGTTCCTCCCGCAGTGATCTGGTGACGATCGCGCGCAGCTCGGCCATCCGGCGCGCGGCCGGGTTGATGATCAGGTCGAGATAACGCTGCCGGACCCGCGCCTCGGGATCGCTCAGGCCGGCGTGCTTGTCCGGAAGGGGCCGCAGCGACTTGGACGTGATCGCGTAGGAATCCGCGAGCACCGACAACTCCCCGCTGCGCGAGGTGATCACCTCGCCCTCGACGCCGATGTGGTCGCCGAGGTCAACGTCGCTCTTCCAGTCGGCCAGGCCCTGCTCGCCGACCCGGTCCAGCGAGACCATGACCTGGATGTCACCGGTGCCGTCCCTGATCGTCGCGAAGCAGAGCTTGCCCCCGATGCGGGACAGCACGACCCGCCCGGTGACGGCGACCTCGTGGCCGGTCGCGGTGTCCGGCTTCAGGTCGGCGTACTTCTCGCGGATCTCAGCGATCGTCGCCGTCCGGGGGAACCCGACCGGATACGGGTCGCCGCCAGCGGCGCGGATGCGGTCGAGCTTGGCCAGGCGCACCTGCATCTGCTCGGGCAACTGCTCCCGGTCGTCGTCGGTCACCTGCCCGACATTACCGGCCACGCCCCGGCGGAAGCACCGGGGTTTGGCCGCCCGCCGGCCGCCCCGTCCCCTTCGCCGAGGACGGCTACCCGTCCGTCGTGTTGCGCTCGTAGACCAGCCGCAGGCCGGTCAGCGTCAGCCAGGGCTCGTAGGCATCGATCATGGCCACCTCATCGATGACCAGCGGCGCGAGCCCGCCGGTAGCGATGATCGTCACCGAGTCCGGGTCGCCTGGGGCCAGCTCGCTGGCCATCCGCCTGGCGATGCCCTCGATCTGCCCGGCGAACCCGAAGATGATCCCGGACTGCAGCGACTCGACGGTATTCTTGCCGATCACGCGGCTCGGGCGGGTCAGTTCGACCTTGAGCAGCTGGGCCGCCCTCCGGGAGAGCGCGTCGACCGAGATCTCGATGCCGGGGGCCAGCGCGCCGCCGACGAACTCTCCGTTCTGGCTGATCGCGTCGAAGTTCGTCGAGGTGCCGAAGTCGACCACGACCGCGGGGCCGCCGTAAAGGTGCACGGCGGCCAGCGCGTTCATGATCCGGTCGCTGCCGACCTCCTTGGGATTGTCCGTGCGCACCGGAATGCCGGTCCGTATCCCCGGCTCCACGATGACCGCGGGCACATCTGCGTAATAGCGCCGCAGCATCTCCCGCATCTCATGCAGCACGGACGGAACGGTCGAGCACAGAGCTATGCCGCTGACGTCAAGGTCCTTGAGCTCGGTGCTCTGGGCGAGCAAGCCCTGAAGGATCACCGCGAGCTCGTCGGCGGTGCGAACCGGATCCGTGGCTATCCGCCAGTGCTCGATCACCTGGTCGCCGCGGAACACGCCGAGCACGGTGTTGGTGTTCCCCACGTCGATCGTCAGCAGCATGAGCTCACTCCAACCGGGACCGGGGCTTGCCGCCCAGATCGACCTGCATGTTGTCGATTAGCCGCGTCGCACCGGAGCGCGCCGCGACCAGGAGCAGCGCCTGGCCCTGGTCGCCGTCGCCGACCGCGGTGAACGTGACCGGGTCCGCCAGCGCGAGGTAGTCGAGCACGAGCGGCGGGTCGGCGGCCGCGGCCTTGTCGAGCACGGCGCCCGCCGCGCCGAGCACGGCGGCGGGCCCGTCGGCCGCGGCGGCGGCCCCGGCCGCCAGCCCGCGCGACAGCGCCAGCGCCGTCGACCGGTCGCCGGGCGAAAGATAGGCGTTCCTGCTGGAGATGGCGAGCCCGTCCGGATCCCGCACGATCGGCACCGCGGCGATGCCCACGCCGAGGTCGAGATCGGCGGCCATCCGCCGGACCAGCGCGAGTTGCTGCGCGTCCTTCTGGCCGAAGACCGCCACGTCGGGCCGGACCTGCTGGAAGAGCTTCAGCACCACGGTCAGCACGCCGGCGAAGAAGCCGGGCCGGGCACTGCCCTCGAGAAGCTGCCCGACCGGGCCGGGATCGACCCGGACCAAGGGCGGCGCGGGGTACATCTCGGCCCGGTCTGGCGCGAACACCACCGCCGCGCCCTCCTCGCCGCAGACGGCCAGGTCCCGGTCCAGGGTCCGCGGGTAGGTGCCGAAGTCCTCACCCGCCCCGAACTGGAGCGGGTTCACGAACACGGACACCACGACGTGCCCGGCCGGGGCGGCGATCTCTCGCGCCCGGCGGAGCAGGGCCCGGTGCCCCTGGTGCAGGGCCCCCATGGTGGGGACGAGCACGACCGGGCCTCCGGCCAGGCCGCCGCGTGCGGCCGTGAGTTCGGCCCTGGTCCTGGCCAGCACCGGGCGGCCCGCAACCAGGCTCACTGGGGCGCTCCGCCGAGCACGGCGAGCAAGCGCTGCGCGTCCAGCGCGGTGAGAGTTCCCGCGGCCACCGCCCGGTCCGCGGTCAGCCTGGCCAGGGCCAGGTAGGCGGGCAAGGCCTCGGGGGCGCTGGCTCGCAGCGCATCGATATGGCTGGCCACCGTGTCAGCGTCGCCGCGCGCGACGGGGCCGGTCAGGGCGGTGTCACCGAGGCGCAGGGCGTTGTCGAGCGCGGCAGAAAGCAGCGGGCCGAGCATCCGCGCCGGCTGCGCCACCCCCGCGTCCCGCAGCAGGTCGGCGGACTGCACGACGAGGGTAACCAGGTGGTTGGCCGCGCTGGCCAGCGCCGCATGGTAGAGGTCCCGGCGGGAGTCGGCGATGAACACCGGCTCGCCGCCCATCTCGACCACCAGCGCCTCGGCGACCGGCCGGAGCGAGTCGGGCGCGGTGACTCCGAAGCTGATCCCGGCCAGCTTGTCGATGTCGTCGGGCCGCCCGGTGAAGGTCATCACCGGGTGCAGCGCGAGGGGCAGCGCGCCGGCGCGGACCGCCGGATCGAGCACCGCGAGGCCATGGCGTCCGCTGACGTGCGCGACGAGGCGGCCCTCGAACTCGGCCCCGGTCGCGGCCAGCCCGGCCACCAGGCCGGGCAGCACGTCGTCGGGAACGGTCAGCAAGACCAGGCCGGCCGCGGCGACCACCTCGGGCGGCGGCATGATCGCGACACCGGAAAGGTTCTGCCGCACCCGCCGGACGGACGCGTCGGAGACGGCCGAGGCGGCGACGATCTCATGCCCGGCACGGCCGAGCGCGACGGCGAGGGCCGTTCCCACCCGGCCCGCGCCGACGACGCCCACCCGCAGCCTGGCCGGGTGCTCGCTCGGGTTGCCAGGATTCATGTCGCTGGAGTCCTTGCCGGGTACTGGACCGCGATGATCAGCATATTCACTGGCCGTCGTCGCCGTTGCGGGACGGGGCGCGGCAGCAGCGCTCCAGGTACAAGGCGGCTGCGACCAGGATGCCGGCCGCGGCGACCGTGATTCCCGCGTTGATCGCGTCGCCGCGCGGGACCGCCAGGTCGAGGAGGCCGGCCGTGTAGGCGAAGAACCCGGCGGCGAGCCCGCCGAACGCGGCACCGCCGATGGAACTGGCCTTGGCCAGGGCCGCCATCCGGGCCACGGCGATCGGGGCGAGCGGCTTCCCGCGGCGGCGGCCCTCGATCCTGGCCCGCAGGTTCCGGCCGCTCAAGGCCTCCACGACCGCGAGCACGAGCAGGGCGGGCGCGGCGCTCCACGGCAGCGTCGGCAGCTGGGCAAAGGACGACCTGACGACCAGCCACGCCGCGACACCGCAGGCCACGGCGACGGCCACCAGCGTCCACGGCCGGGTCGGGGTCATGCCGGCGGTCGCAGCGTGGCGTCGCGGCGCAGCCGGACGCCGGCGGTGCCGACGGCCGCCAGCAGGTCCGCTACCCGTCCGTGCCCGGGGATCACGGCGGCGGGGTCCACGTCGTGCCAGGGAACGAGCACGAAGGCCCGCTCGTGCGCCCGCGGATGCGGCAGCGTGAGCTCCGGGTCGTCGCTGACCTCGTTCCCGTAGACGATGACATCGACGTCGAGCGTGCGCGGGCCCCAGCGCGGCCCGCGCACCCGGCGCCGGGCGGTCTCGGCCGCCAGGCCGCGGTCCAGGACCGCGCGGGCCGGGAGGTCCGTGGTGGCGACGAGCACCGCGTTCAGGTAGTCCGGCTGGACCGGACCGCCGACGGCCGCGGTTTCGTAGACGGGCGAGACCGCGACGTCATCGAGGCCGGGCCCGGCGCACAGGACATCGACGGCGCCCTGCAGGTTGGCCAGCCGGTCGCCGAGGTTGCTGCCCAGGGCCAGCACCACCGCGGGCCCGTGACCTGCGGGTGTCATTCGCGGCCCCGGCGGATGGTGACGGTGACGTCCCCGAACGACTGGATCAGCGGCGCGTGCGGCTTGTGCACGGTTATCTCAACCTCGCGCACTGCCTGGCCGGCGGCCAGGCACGCGGCGGCCAGGCGGTCGGCCAGCGTCTCGATCAGCGCGACGGGCTCGCCGGAGACGACCGCCGCCAGCCGGCCGGCCACCGCCGCGTAGTCGACGGTCAGCGAGAGGTCGTCGGCGGCCGCCGCCGGCCGGGTGTCCAGCCACAGCACCGCGTCTACCACGAATTCCTGGCCGTCGCGGCGCTCGTGGTCGAGGACGCCGTGCCGCCCGAACGCGCGCAGGCCGAGCAGACTGATCCGGTCGGTGGTCAACCCGCGCTCACCGCCGATTCCGCCGATCCCGCCCAGCGCGCGGCGACCCGCACCGCGTCGGCATTCGCGGCGACGGCGTGCACCCGGACGCACCACGCGCCAGCCGCGGCGGCCAGGGCGGACACGGCGGCCGTGGCGTCGTCGCGCTCCGCCACCGGGCGCGGCTCGCCGTCGGCGCCGGCCAGCAGCGTGCCGAGGAAGCTCTTTCGCGACGCGCCGACCAGCACCGGGAACTGCCGCCCGCCGAGCCTGGAGATCTCGCCCAGCCCGGCCAGCAGGGCCCAGTTGTGCCCGGGCCGCTTGGCGAAGCCGAGCCCGGGATCGACGATGATCGCTGACTCGTCGACTCCCGCCGCGGTGGCCGCGTCGACTCGCTGCCCGAGCTCGTCGCGGACCTCGCGCACCACGTCGTCGTAGACGGCCCGGTCCTGCATGTCGCGGCTGTACCCGCGCCAGTGCGCGATCACGTAGGGGACGCCGGCGGCGGCCACCAGCCGCGGCATCCGCGGGTCGGCCAGCCCGCCGCTGACGTCGTTGACCAGCCGGGCCCCGGCGCCGAGGGCGAACTCGGCCACGGCGGCCCGCATGGTGTCCACGCTGACCAGGACGCCGGCCGCGGCGAGCTCGGTGATCACGGGGCCGATCCTGCGCAGTTCCTCGCCGGCGTCCGCCCGCTGCGATCCCGGACGGGTGGACTCACCTCCGACATCGACGATGTCCGCCCCTTCGGCGGCCAGCCGGAGGCCATGCGCCACGGCTGCGGCCGCGTCGAACCATTGGCCGCCGTCGGAGAAGGAGTCCGGGGTCACGTTGACGACGCCCATGACCAGGCAGCGTGACAGCCCGGGCAGGCCCGCTGGATGCGCTGGCCCTGCTCGCTCAGGCACGGCCGCCGTGCGCGCCTCACCGGTCATCGGCGTCTAATCTACGGCTCCCGGCGCCAGCGCGAGACCACCGGGCGCTGCGTGCGCCGTAATCCTCCGGCTAGCGCTGGACCGCGGCGCGGAGGCGGCGCCTGACCTTGCCGAGACCGGCCCGGCGCGCGGCCCGGCGCGCGATCCTGCGCACCTCTATGGTGGGCCAGACGAGGAAGGCCTCCGCTTCGAGCGCGGCCAGGCCGATTCTCGGGATGTCCCTGGTGCCGGTGTAGACGAAGAACCTCGGCACCCACTCCGGGCAGAACTTCGCGTTGAACTTGTACAGCGACTCGATCTGGAACCACCGCGAGGCGAACAGCAGCAGGCCGCGCCAGGCCCGCAGCACCGGCCCGGCCCCGATCCGCTCACCCCGCTCCAGAGCGGCGCGGAACATGGCGAAGTTCAGCGAGATGCGCTTGACGCCGAGTTCGTGCGCGCGCTTGATGGTCTCGACGATGAGGAAATCGTTCAGGCCAGGCTGGGCCGCGCGGTCCCGGCGCATCAGGTCGAGCGACAGCCCGTCGGACCCCCACGGCACGAAGTGCAGGAGCGCGCGGAGCACGCCGTCCTCGGTGGCCGTGGCGACCACGCAGTGCTCGTCGCCGGGGCGGCCGACGCGGCCGAGCGCCATCGAGAAGCCCCGCTCGGTCGGGCTCCCGCGCCAGGAATCGGCCTGCCGGTTCATCCGGTCGATGTCGGCGCGGGGAATGTCGCCGATCCGCCGGATTTCGGCCACGTAGCCGTGCCGGCCGACCCTGGTCACCATCTGCCGGACATTCCGCATGGACCGGCCCTGCAGCGTGAAGTCGGCGACGTTGACGATGGCCTCGTCGCCGAGTTCGAGGGCCGTCAGCCCGCCGTCCTCGCGGCACCAGGTCTCCGCGCCGAGCTCGCTGCACCCGAGCACCGCGGGCACCCAGGCATGCCGCGCCGCCTCGTCCAGGAACGCGTGTATCGCTCCGGGCCAGGCCTCGGGGTCGCCGAGGGGATCACCGCTGGCCAGCATGACTCCGGAGAGAACCCGGTAGCCGATGCAGGACTTGCCCGTGGCCGACCAGATGATGCTCTTGTCGGTGCGTAGCGTGAAATAGCCGAGCGAGTCCCGTTCCCCGTATTTCTCCAGCAAGTCCCTGATCCGGCCCGCGTCCTGGTTGCCGAGCTTGCCCTCGCGCCTGGCCGGGCGCAGGAACAGGTAGCCGACGACGATCACCGTGAACAGCCCCAGGCCGCCCATCAGGAACGAGAAGAGGTCGCTGCGCGTCTCGGACGTGAACACGACCGGCCCGCCGACACCGACCAGCCCGTAAATCACGGACTGCAGTCGCTGAGACGGCGGGTAGCTGGCCGCCAGGCCGTGGGTAACCGAGATATAGGTGAGACCGATGACGACGTCGGCCACGATCAGGCCGCCGAACATCCACCCCGCGCGCCACCGGGTCCTGGGATCTCCGACCGCGTAGAACTCCTTGCGGTAGAGCCACAGCACGATGAGCACGGCCAGCGTGATGATGAGGGGGACGACATGCCGGCCGGGCAGCACGGCGTGAGTTATCACGCTGAAGGCCAGCAGCAGCATCACTCCCTCCCACGCCCGCCGCTTCCGCCTGCGCAGGCCGTGCGAGAGCATGAGCAGGAGCAGGCCGATGATCACGTCGGCCACGCGGGGCACGATCGACAGCAGACCCGGCGCGATCTCGGTCAGCCGGTGCAGCGGGTGCTTGAGATGGCTGTAGATAACCCGGGTCCTGAAGCCCTCGAGGATGTAGGTCAGGCCGATCAGCAGGGATAGCAGGGCCGCGACAACCGGCACCCAGCGGCGGTTGTGCCTCCGGTCCGGCGGGCGTGCGGCCGACTGCCGGTCGGCCGCCGCCGTCTCGGCGGCAGCCTCATTCTCGGCGCGCGCATCGGTGTCCTGCGCCGTACCGCCGGTTTGGGGCTCTCCCGGCTCTGGCCCGCTGCGGTCAGTCATCTCGGACAAGTAGGTCGAGCCCCGGGTCACAGGGCACCAGGGTAGTCATCGCCGACAGACGATGCGGGCAAACCCCCGAACACGGCAGCTGGCCTCCCGGTAAGCGGGCTGCATCGCCGCCCGGCGGGCGATAAGGCAGTCGCGTCCATTGGTCTTGGGTCTTCTTCAGCCATCTTTAAGACGCTCCCGGCGCCCTTGTGGTTCCGCTCAGGAAATACTCAGCGACGGCCCAGCAGCAGACTCATCGCCTCGGCGCGGGTCCGGTCAGAGTCGAGGAATATCCCACGGACCGCGGAGGTCACGGTCTTGGCTCCAGGCTTTCGCACGCCGCGCATCGACATGCACAGGTGCTCAGCCTCTATGACTACGATAACGCCCCGCGGCTCGAGCACGTTCATGAGCGCGTCGGCGATCTGGGTCGTCATCCGTTCCTGGACCTGAGGACGCCTGGCGTACAGGTCCACCAGCCGGGCCAGCTTGGAGAGGCCGGTTATCTGCCCCTTCTCGTTCGGTATGTAGCCGACGTGGGCGAAGCCGAAGAACGGCGTGAGGTGATGCTCGCAGGTGCTGTACAGCTCGATGTCCCTGACCAGGACCATCTCGTCGTGGTCGGCGTCGAAGACCGTCGTCAGCACGTCCTCCGGGCGCTGCCGCAGCCCGGCGAACTGCTCGGCATAGGCCCTGGCCACCCGCGCGGGGGTGTCGCGCAGGCCATCCCGCTCCGGGTCTTCGCCGATGGCGCTCAGGATCTCGCGTACGGCACTCTCGATGCGGACCTGGTCGATGCCCGAGGAATCGCCGTGCTCGGTCAATGAGTCCCGCCCGCCGCGGGGCCCGAGGCCGAGCCACCCGGCGTGCCGTCATCTGGGCCGTGCGGGGTGCCGTAGCCGACCGGACCGCCGCCCGGGCCGAGGGCCTGGGGGGACCCCTCCGGACCGGCGCCCAGGGCCTGCCCGTTACCGGCCCCGGGCGGCCCGTTGCCGACCCCGGGCTGCCCGTTGCCGGCCCCGGGCTGCTCGGAGCCGTCCGGGGCGGCGGTGAGGGCCATCTCCTTGGGCGTCAGTACCGGCGGCCGGTCGGAAGGAAGCCGCTTGCCGTAGCCGGTGTAGGAACCACGGGTCGCGCGCTGGCGGATCGGGCTGAAGATCTCCAGGACCTGGGTCCTGGACAGGGTCTCGTGCTCCATCAGCTGCAGCACCAGGTTGTCCAGCACGTCGCGGTACTGGACCAGAATCTCCCAGGCCTCGTCGTGCGCCGACTCGATCAGCCGACGGACCTCCTCGTCGATCGCGGACGCGATCTCCTCCGAGTAATCCCTGCTGTGCGACATCTCGCGGCCCAGGAACGGCTCCCCGTCCCCGGTGCCGAACTTGCGGGCCCCGAGCCGCTCGCTCATCCCGTACTCGGTGATCATGCCGCGGGCGATCGAGCTGGCCTTCTCGATGTCGTTGGCCGCGCCGGTGGTGGGCTCGTGGAACACCAGTTCCTCGGCCGTGCGGCCGCCGAGCAGCATGGCCAGCTGGTCCATCATCTCGGCCCGGCTGACCAGGAACTTGTCCTCGGTCGGGGCCGACGCCGTGTAGCCGAGGGCCCGGCCGCGCGGGATGATCGTGATCTTGTGCACCGGGTCGGCGTTCGGCAGCGCGTGCCCGACCAGGGCGTGCCCGCCCTCGTGGTACGCGATGATCTTCCGCTCCTTCTCGGAGAGGAGCACGCTCTTGCGCTTCGGGCCGGCCGTGACCCGGTCGATCGCCTCCTCGAGCGAGGCCATCGTGATCTGGGTGGCGTTCCACCGCGCGGTGAGCAGCGCGCCCTCGTTGATCACGTTGGCCAGGTCAGCGCCGGTGAACCCGGGGGTCCGGCGCGCGATCATGTCCAGCTCGACGTCGGGCGCGAACGGCTTGCCGCGCGCGTGCACCCGCAGGATGCCCTTCCGGCCGGCCAGGTCAGGCTGCGCGACCACGATCTGGCGGTCGAACCGGCCCGGGCGCAGCAGCGCGGGGTCCAGGATGTCGGGCCGGTTCGTGGCCGCGATCACGATCACGCCGCCCTTGGTGTCGAAGCCGTCCAGCTCGACGAGCAGCTGGTTGAGCGTCTGCTCGCGCTCGTCGTGGCCGCCGCCGAAACCGGCACCGCGGTGCCGGCCGACCGCGTCGATCTCGTCGACGAAGACGATCGCCGGGGCGTTGGCCTTGGCCTGCTCGAACAGGTCGCGGACCCGGGAGGCGCCGACGCCGACGAACATCTCGACGAAGTCGGAGCCCGAGATCGAGTAGAACGGGACCCCCGCCTCGCCGGCCACGGCGCGGGCCAGCAGGGTCTTGCCGGTGCCCGGCGGGCCGTACAGCAGCACGCCCTTGGGGATCTTGGCCCCGATGGCCTGGAACTTGCCGGGCGCCTGCAGGAATTCCTTGATCTCCTGCAGTTCCTCGATCGCCTCGTCAGCGCCGGCCACGTCGGCGAACGTGGTCTTCGGCGTGTCCTTGGTGATCAATTTGGCCTTGGACTTCCCGAAGTTCATCACCCGGGATCCGCCGCCCTGCATCTGGTTCATGATGAACAGGAAGAACAGGATGATGATGATGAACGGCAGCCAGTCGAAGATCACGTCGAAGATCGAGCTGCCCTTGGGCGCCTGAACGGTATACCCGCCGGGCAGGTTGTGCTTCGCGTACTGCTGCTGCAGCGTGGTGGCCAGCGTCTGGCCCTGGTTGCCGACCCAGGACGCCTGCAGCGGCTGGCCGCTCTTGGGCGTGATCTGGATCGTCTGGCTGGAATCGATCAGCAGGGCGGACTTGACCTGCCCGCTCTCGATAAGGCCGACCACTTGCGAGGTGTCGGCCTGCTTGTAGGTGGTGCCGGAGCTCGCGTACCGGTACAGGAAGAAGAACAGCAGCAAGACGACGAGGACGGCAACGAACGGCCCGCGGAAATAACGCTTCACATCCATCGGCGAACGGCCGCGCCGCTAGCGGGCCGACCCCTCCTGACGAGCCTCGGGTCCCGCCGACCCCCGGCGGGACTGCCTTGCGTACCAGTGCCCACGCGCAGCTTTCCTTTCTGCCCGCCTGATAAACGGCAATAACCGACGGTACACCGCGCCGACTGGTGCTGACACGCAGCAGGCACCTTGGGGCGCCGCGGCCCTCGCCGGGTCCCTACCCCGTGAACGTATTTCATCTCACGTTGTGTTCCCCGCCAGTCTGTACCCCGCCGCCTTCTATCTCAGCCGCTGCGGGGCCGCCGTCCTGACCGCCGTACACATGCGGGGCGAGGGTCCCGATGAACGGCAGGTTCCGGTAGCGCTCCGCGTAGTCCAGCCCGTAGCCGATGACGAAGGCGTCGGCTATGTCGAAACCGGTGTACGTCACGTCGACGTTCACCCGCGCGGCACCCGGCTTGCGCAGCAGCGCACACACCCGCAGTGAGGCGGGACCCCGCGACTGCAGGTTCCTGACCAGCCAGGACAGGGTCAGGCCGGAGTCCACGATGTCCTCGACGACCAGCACGTGGCGGTCTGTGATGTCGCAGTCGAGGTCCTTGAGTATGCGCACGACGCCCGACGATTTCGTGCCGGAGCCGTAGGACGAGACCGCCATCCAGTCCATCTGGACCGGGAGCCGCATGGCGCGCGCCAGGTCGGCCATGACCATGACCGCGCCCTTCAGCACGCCGACCAGAAGCAGTTCGCGACCGGCGTAATCCGCGTCAATCTGCGCGGCCAGCTCCGCAATGCGCTGCTGCAGGCGATCTGGGGTAATTAGCACATCCTCCAGGTCGGCGCCCATGTCATTCGCGTCCACCCGCGCCCTCCCCAATGCTCGAGCTGAACTGCAGCTTGCCATACCGGCGCCGGCCGCGGATGCCGCCGGGCAGGTCGGTCCACCGCTGCCCGCGCCAGCCGGTGACCAGGGCCTCCAGGGCGGCGACGTGACGCGCGGTCAGCGCGCCGGGCGGGCAGCCCGCCGCCACGGCCGCATTCCTGAGCACCCGCGACCTGATCGCCTGCGGCAGCGCGGCCACGGCTTGGAGGGGGAGGCCAGACCCGGGGGGCGCTAGGCGTTCCGCTTCGGTCTTGGCGAGTGCGTCGAGGAACTCGGCATCGGTGCGCAGCTGCCGGGCGCTGCGGGCAAGCGCCTCGGTGACGCCGGGTCCGAGCTCCTCCTCCAGCACCGGGAGCAGCCGGTGGCGGACCCGGGCGCGCGCGAAAGCAGGATCGGCGTTCTGCGGGTCGTCCCATGGCTCGAGGTCGAGCGCGGCGCAGGCGGCCCGGGTCGTGGCCCGGCTGACCCCCAGCAGCGGGCGCAGGCAGCGGCCGTTGCGCTCGGGCATCCCGGCCAGCGAGCGGGTACCCGAGCCGCGCGCCAGGCCGAGCAGCACGGTCTCGGCCTGATCATCGGTGGTGTGACCGAGCAGGATGGCCGCGGCCCCGCATGAGCTGGCCGCCTGGTCGAGGGCCAGGTACCTGGCCGTCCGGGCGGCCGCTTCCGGGCCGGGATAGCCCGTGCCGCCCGGGCCGGGCCGGGCCACCGTGACGCTGATGCTCTGCACCGGATCGAGGCCCAAGGCCGCGAGGGCCTTCGTTACCTTCTCGGCCTGCTCGGCCGATCCGGCCTGCAGCCCATGGTCCACGGTGATGCCGCCGCCGCGCAGCCCGAGCTTAGGAGCCTGGAACGCGAGAGCGGCCGCCATGGCCAGCGAGTCCGCGCCACCCGAGCAGGCCGCCAGCACCAGGTCGCCGGGGGCCAGGCCAGCGCCGGACAGGCACCGGCGCACGCCCAGGCGGACCTCGGCGACCGCGGGGTGGGGGCCCATCGCCGGTCACTCCGCTCAGCCCGCGGCCGCGGTGCTGCCGTTCACCCCGTGGTCGCCCACCCGGTTCAGCCAGGACTGCGGGCTGGTGATCTCGTCTCGGGTCGGAAGCGTCTCCGGGGAGGTCCAGACCTTGTTGAACACTTCCATTCCGGCCTCGTCCACGACCGCCTTGACGAACTTTGCCCCCTGCTCGTACTGCTTCATCTTCAGGTCGATGCCCAGGATCCTGCGGATGGCCTGCTCGATCCGGCCGCCGCTGATCCGCCGGGCCGAGAACTTGGCCCTGATCTCGGCCACCGACGGCACCACCTTGGGGCCGACCGCGTCCAT
Source organism: uncultured Actinomycetota bacterium (assembly GCA_963729365.1). Lineage (GTDB taxonomy): Bacteria > Actinomycetota > Actinomycetes > Streptosporangiales > Streptosporangiaceae > JASHPR01. The sequence goes on along the minus strand of CAVSNQ010000018.1, from coordinate 23,197 downwards.
CACGTAGTCGCCGTGGCCCTCCACCAGCGTCATCACCGAGGTCAGCCGGTCCAGGATCTCGCGCTGGCGCGGGGTCTGGATCGCCTCGATCAGGCTCTCGCCGCCGCCGCGGACCGCGCCGGCCACCGCGTCGGCCGCCGACCTGAGCCGGTCCAGGATCGAGGCCGGGTCCAGGTCCGAGGCCAGCAGGAACTCCGTCATCTGCTGCTGCACGTAGGGGCGGAGCCAGGGCACCGAGGTGAACTGGGTCCGGTGGGTCTCCTCGTGCAGGCAGACCCAGCGCCTGAAGTCGTGCGGGTCGACGCCGAGCTCGCGCTCCACCATGACGATGTTCGGCGCGACCAGGGTCAGCCGGCCCGCGGGGGCATCCGAGGGGGCGGGTTCCGGCGCGTCCGGGTCCGGGGGCAGGAACAGCTCGTACTGGCCGAGCACCCGGCCGGCCAGGTAGGCGAGGATCAGGCCCGCCTGCATGCCGGTGACCCGCGACCCGACGGCGGTGATCACCGATCCGGGCGGCGGCGCCGTGCCCCGCTGCTGCATGTGCTCGACCAGCGGATCGAGCACGACCCGGAACCCGTCGACGTTCGCGCGGATCCAGCCGGGCCGGTCCACGACCGCGATCTTGCCGCCGTCGTTCGAGCCCGGCAGCCCGGTGACCTCGTGGACGGGCTCCTGCACCGCGGCCGCGAGGCTACGCAGCTCCGCGACCACCTTCCTGGCCTCGGCCATGCTGACGGCAGGTCCGGGCCGCGCCCACCTGACCCCGGTTGACGTGGCCACATTCCAGTCGATCATCTGAGAGCTGCTCACCCCCCCACCGTACGTTGGCCGGGCGGGTAACGCGCGCCGGGGCGAGCGCTCAGCCGCATCCGCAGGCGGCCAGGGCCGTGGCCAGCCTGGTCATGTCGGACGCCCCGGAGTCCAGGCCGCCGCTCCGCAGCCGGTCGGCCATGAACGCGAACGCGAACAGCTGGCCGTCCCTGGCCTGCGCGATCCCGGCCAGCGAGACCACGGTCAGCAGGTTGCCGGTCTTCGCGCGCACCACGCCGAGCCCGGGCTGTCCCACGTCAGGGAAGACGCTGCCGCCCGGCGCCAGCGTGCCGGAAAACCCGGCTACCGGCAGGCCGGTGATGACGGCCCGCAGGCCTGGATGGCTGGCCGACGCGGCCAGGCGGATCAGCTGGACTTCCGCGTCGGGCGTGATCCGGTCCAGCGGTGACAGGCCGCTCCCGTCGACCAGCCGGATCCCGGCGCGGACGCCGAGCCTGCGCAGCACGGCCGTCTCGGCCGCGGCCGCGCCGCTGAACGAGGCAGGCCGCCCGGTGGCGATCGCGACCTGCCGGGCCAGGTTCTCGGCGATGACGTTGTTGCTCTGGGTGAGCATCCACGCGATGATCTCGGCCAGCGGCGGCGACGACACCGCGGCGAGCGGGGCGGCGGCGCGCGGCGCCGCCACCTGGTTCAGCGTCCCGCGCACCGCGATGCCGTGCCCGGACAGGAACGAGGCGAAGGCCCGCGCGGCGTCGGCCGCGGGGGTGAACGTCCGGGCCCGGTAGTTGGCCGCGACGTCAGCGTCCTGCGGAGCGCCGCCCGCGGTCAGCCTGCCCTGGTCCACCTCGAGCGACTGGATCGGGGTGACGTTGCCCGTGGTGACGTAGCTGCTGGGCCAGCCCGAGGCCAATCCCGGGCCGGTGAACAGCGACGTGTCATAGCCGAGCCGCACCGCGCGGATGCCCCGGGCCCGCAGCGCGCGGGCGGTCTGCGCGGCCAGCGACGCGAGCGTGGCCGGCTGCGGGTAGTCCGAGGGCGGCGGGTGCCCGGCGGCCAGCGTGGGATCGCCGCCGCCGACCAGGACGATGGAGGACGCGGTCGGGCCCGCCACGATCTTGGTGGTGAACGTGGCGGCCGGCCCGAGCACGTCGAGCGCGGCGACCGCGACGGCCAGCTTGGCGGTGGAGGCCGGGGCAAAGCCCGAGCTGCCGTTGCGGGAGAACAGCACCTGGCCGGAGGACAGGTCGTCGACCACCGCGCCGATGTGCGCGCCGAGCCTGGCCGGGCCGAGCATCGAGGAGAGCGCGGCCGCGACGCCCGCGGCCGTTGCCGCCTGCCCGGAATAGCCGGAATGACCGGCTTGCGACGACCCGGCCAGGCCGCCCGCCGGGTCGGACACGGGAGAGAGCACCAGGCCGCCCCCGGCGAGGCGGTGGCTGGCCACCGTGGGCAGCCGCCACAACGCGAGCCGCGGCGGCAGCATCCGGGCCACGGCCACGCCCGCGGTCATCGTGAACACGCTGAGCAGGGCCAGCAGCGCCACCGCCGCGCGACGGTACCGACGCACCGATTTACCTCCTCTCCCGGAATGCTTAATGCCTCCCTGACGCTGACAGACCCGGACCGGGTAGACATCGAGGCGACGGAGTCAATCATCTACGCGGCCGGGAGGCGGAGTCGTGAACTTCGATGTGATCATCGAGATACCTAAGGGCCAGCGGAACAAGTACGAGATGGATCATGAAACCGGAAGGATCCGGTTGGACCGGATGCTGTTCACCTCCACTCGGTACCCGACCGACTACGGTTTCATCGAGGACACGCTGGCCGACGACGGAGATCCGCTCGACGCGCTCGTACTGCTGGACGAGCCTACTTTCCCCGGGTGCCTGATCCGGTGCCGGGCGATCGGCATGTTCCGGATGCGGGACGAGAAGGGCCGCGACGACAAGGTCCTGACCGTGGCGGCGACCGATCCGCGGATGGCGCACCTGGAGGACATCGGGGACGTCTCGGAGTTCGAGCTCCTGGAGATCCAGCACTTCTTCGAGGTCTACAAGGCCCTCGAGCCCGGCAAGGAAGTGGAGGCGGCCCGATGGGAAGGCCGGGCCGAGGCACTGGCCGAGATCGAGGTCTGCCGGGCGCGGCTGGCCAAGTCCGAGAGCGGAAATCCCTGAGTGTGACCTGAAGGGGCGCAAGTCGCGTCCTGGTGATGAATGGGCGACACTGAGTAGTAATGCCTGGACGCGGGCGAGGAGGTGCCGTGGAACACGCCGAGGAGGCGCTGAGGCGAGCGCCGCTGTTCGAGGGCCTGGACGAGGCAGAGACGAGGGCGCTGCGTGCCGGGGTGACCGATGTCGACCTGGCCCGTGGCGAACGGCTCTTCGACGAGGGCGACGTCGGGGACCGGCTGTACGTGGTGCTTGACGGCAAGATCAAGCTCACCAGGGCGTCCGCGGACGGCCGGGAGAACCTGATCAGCCTCATCGGGCCGGGCGAGATGTTCGGCGAGCTCTCGCTGTTCGACCCGCGGCCGCGCACCATGAGCGCGTCGGCCGTCACCGACGTCCGGCTGGCCGCCCTGGCCCACGACGACCTGCGGAGCTGGCTGACCGAGCGGCCCGATGTGGCCATGCACCTGCTCACCGCGCTGGCGCGACGGCTCCGGCGCACCAATGAGGTCATGTCCGACCTGGTCTTCACCGACGTGCCGGGCCGGGTCGCGAAGGCGCTGCTTGACCTGGCGGCGCGGTTCGGCACCCAGCAAGAGGACGGCCTGCAGGTCAACCACGACCTGACCCAGGAGGAACTGGCCCAGCTGGTCGGGGCGTCACGGGAGACGGTCAACAAGGCGCTCGCCGACTTCGTCGCGCGCGGCTGGATACAGCTGCACCCGAAGTCAGTGCTGCTGCTCGACCCGGAACGGATGCGGAAGCGGGCCCGATAACGCTCCCGGGATCTGTTGGCCGGGCGGGAGGGCGCCGCGTTCGCCCAGGTACGCCAGCTGAGCCCGCACCGACCACTCGGCGAACGGCCACAGCGCGCGGTCCACGTCGGCGTAGACCCGCGCGACGATGTCGGCCAGCGTCCGGCACCCGGCGGCGAGCGCGGCCTCCACCTCGGCGAGCCGTTCCGCCCGGTGCGCGATGTAGTAATCCAGCGTCCCCGCGGGGTCGCCCAGCAGCGGCCCGTGGCCGGGCAGCAGCGCGCGCAGGGCCGCCTCGTCGGCCAGCGCCCGCAGCCGGTCCAGGGAGCCGAGGTAGTCGCTCAGGCTGCCGTCACCGGCGATCACGGTGGTGCCGCGGCCGAGTACGGTGTCCCCGGTCAGCATCGCGCCATCCGCCTCGAGCAGCAGGCATACCGAGTCGGACGTGTGCCCGGGCGTCTCGATCACGCGCAGCAGCTCCGAGCCGCCCGCGCGCACCACGTCGCCGGCCCCGAGCGCGGCGGCCGCTCCCAGCCGGTGCGCCGGGTCGACGGCCAGCACCGGAGCGCCGGTGAGCTCGGCCAGCCGCCGTGCGCCCGCGGAATGGTCCGGGTGGCCATGGGTGAGCACGATCTTCTCGATGCGCTGGCCGGCCGCCGCCGCCGTCGCGCGAACCCGGTCCAGGTGCCCGGCGTCGTCCGGGCCCGGATCCACGACGATGGCCGGCTCCGAGCCGGGCTCGGCGATCAGCCAGGTGTTGGTGCCGTCCAGGGTCATCAGCGACGGATTCGGGGCGAGCACGCATCGTGCCCGGGCCGTGCCGGAGCCGTCGATCGCGGTCACCGCGGGCCCTCCATGGTCACAGCGGATACTCCAGTTCCGCCGGAAGGGTCAGCCAGACCGCCCCCTCGGTCACGCTCGCCTCCGGCAGCACCGGCCTGACCTGGCGCGGCGTCAGCGCGGCCGCCACATCCGGGCAGGCCGCGAGTTCCGACAGGGTCACCGCGGTCGGCGGCCACAGCACGATTTGCCGGCGGCGCCCCAGCGCGATCGCATCGCCGGGGCGCACCCAGGCCACCTCCGCCGCCTCGCCCCCGACGTCCCTGGTGCGCTGTTGCGGCGGCAGCGCCGCGGCGAAGAACCTGGCGTCGAAGCGGCGCTCCTCGATCACCGGGGTGATCCACCGCGACCAGGGCCTGAGCAGGTCGGACCGGAGCACGAGGCCGCGCCGGGCCAGCATCTCGGCCAGCGAGAGCGAGCGGTCGAGCAGCGCCATGCGGTCCGCTTCCCAGTCCGCGCCGGTCGTGTCGGCCACCACCGAGTCGGCGGACGGCCCGGCCAGCAGCACGCCGGACTCCTCGAACGTCTCCCTGACCGCGGCGCAGACCAGGGCGCACGCCAGTTCCGGCGGCGCGTCGAAGACCCGGCCCCACTCGGCGGTGCCGGGTCCCGCCCAGGCCACCTGCTCGTCGGCGTCCCTGGCGTCGACCGATCCGCCGGGGAACACGAAGGCGCCGGGGGCGAACGCCATCGAGGACTTGCGGCGCAGCATGTAGACCTCGACGCCCGGGCTAGCCTCACCAGCCGGCCGGTCCGGCGGGTCCGGCGGGTCCGCCGGGGCCGCGGGGCGCAGCAGCATCACCGTGGCCGCGTCGCGCGGCTGCGCGGGGGGCTGCTTGCCCGCGAGGACATCGAGAGCCCGCTGGCCGAGCTGGCCGCCGATCCGGATCGTGCCAGCGTCCACTCAGTCTCTGACCTCTGCGATCAGCTCGACCTCGACCGGGGCGTTCAGCGGCAGCACCGCCATCCCGACCGCGCTCCTCGCGTGCCGGCCCGCCTCGCCGAACACCTCGATCAGCAGCTCGCTCGCGCCGTTGACCACCTGGGCCTGCTGGGTGAAGTCCGGCGCGCTGGCCACGAAGCCGGTCACCTTGACGATGCGCCGGACCGCGTCGAGTCCGCCGGTCACCGACGCCACGGCGGCCAGCGCGTTCAGCGCGCAGGTCCTGGCCAGCGCGCTGGCCTCGACCGCGCCGATGTCGGCACCGACCTTGCCGGTGGCCAGCAGCTGCCCGTCGACGACCGGCAGCTGCCCGGCCGTGTAGACGTAATTGCCGGTGCGCACCGCGGGCACGTAGGCGGCGACCGGGGGCGACACCTTCGGCAGGGTAAGCCCGATCGCGGCGAGCCTGGCCTCGGGCGACCGCTCGCCCGCCTCCGGGCTCACGACCGTTCTCGCTTCATGTAGGCGACGAGCTGCTCGGGGTTCGGCCCGGGAACGACCGCCACGAGCTCCCAGCCATCTTCGCCCCAGTTGTCCAGGATCTGCTTGGTCGCGTGCACCAGCAGCGGAACCGTCGCGTACTCCCACTTCGCCATAGCGGAACCATAGCGGGGAGGCGGCGGCGAGCGGGCGCCTCCCCGCGTATGGTGCAGGCCGGCCGGTGCCTATGCGCCCGGCTCTGTCGCGGCCCGGTCGGTCCCGGCGGCAGTCTGCTCCTGCTTCGGGATCTCGGCGGCGTCGATCTGGCTGGCCGAAAGATCGGCATCCAGCTTGCCGTCGGCCACTTCCTGGGGCAGCTCGGGAATGGATGGCACCGCGGGTATCTCCAGCGGCGCACCGCTCTCGATCTGGGCCTCCTCCTTCTCCACGTCGTCGCCGCCGAAGTCGGCCATCGAGGCTGAGTCCGCGGCTGACCCCTCCTGCCCCGCGTCCGCGGTCGGCGTGAACTTGTCGAAGAACCGGAGCAGCTCGACCGGTACCGGCATGACCAGCGTGCTGTTCTTTTCCGCGGCGACCTCGACGACCGTCTGCAGCAGCCGCAGCTGCAGCGCGGCCGGGTCGCGGGCCATGACGTTAGCCGCCGCAGCCAGGCGCTTGGAGGCCTGGTACTCGCCGTCGGCGGTGATGATCCGCGCGCGGCGCTCCCGCTCCGCTTCCGCCTGGCGCGACATCGACCGCTTCATGCTCTCGGGCAGCGAGACGTCCTTGATCTCCACTCGCTCGACCCGGATGCCCCACGGGCCCTCGGTCGGCTCGTCGATGATCCGGCGCAGTTCCCGGTTGACCGAGTCCCGCTCGGAGAGCAGCTGGTCCATCTCCGACTGGCCGATGATCGACCGCAGCGAGGTCTGGGCCTGCTGCGAGATCGCGAACATGTAATTCTGCACGTTAATGGTCGCCTTGATCGGGTCCACGACCCGGAAGTAGACCACCGCATCAACCCGGACGGTCACGTTGTCCCTGGTGATGCCGTCCTGGGCCGGGACGGCCATGGCGACGATCTGCATATTGACCTTCTGCATCCGGTCGCCGAACGGCCGGATCACGGTCAGCCCGGGCCCGCGAGTCCCGCCCAGCACCTTCCCGAACCTGAAAATGATGCCCTGCTCGTACTGCTGCACGATCTTCAGCGAGCGGCTGGCGGCGATTAGCCCGCCGACGACGAGTATTACCAGGATGACCACCAGGGCAACCATCACCTACACCTCTTCTCGGGTCACGGTTACGCCCCTACTTTCGCCCCAGCCTAGTGCCATTTCCGCCCGGCGCCAGCGGCGCGGATGGGCGCGCCGGGCGTGGCGCTAGGGTGCCGCTAGTGAGCCGCGCGACGCAAGGTACGGCGGCGTACGGCGACACGCGGGCGCGCGGGACTCCCGGGGGCTTCCAGGTGCGCCGGCCCGGATAGCCTCCAAGGGGTGAGCACACGGGATACGGACTGGGACGGCGTGCGGCTGCACGTCGTCACCGGGAAGGGCGGGGCCGGCAAGACCACGGTCGCCGGCGCCCTCGCCCTCGCGCTCGCGTCCGGGGGCAAGCGGGTGCTGCTGATCGAGGTGGAGGGCCGCCAGGGGATCGCCCAGGTCTTTGACCGCCCCCCGCTCCCCTACGAGGAGCGCAAGATCGCGGTGGCGCCGGACAGCGCCACGCAGCCCGGCGGTGACGTGTACGCGCTGGTCGCGGACCCGGAATCCGCCCTGCTCGAGTACCTCGAGATGTTCTACAACCTGCGGCACGCAGGCAAGGCGCTGACCAAGCTCGGCGTGACGGACTTCGCGACCACGATCGCTCCCGGGCTGCGCGACGTGCTGCTGACCGGGAAGGCGGCGGAGGCCGCCCGCAGGAAGAAGGCGGGCAAGCCGGTCTACGACGCCGTCGTGATGGACGCCCCGCCGACCGGCCGGATCGGCAGGTTCCTCAACGTCGCCTCCGAGGTGTCCGGGCTGGCCCGGGTGGGGCCGATCCGCCATCACGCCGACACGGTGCAGAAGGTGATCCGCTCGCCGGAGACCGCCGTGCACTTCGTCACCACGCTGGAGGAGATGCCCGTCCAGGAGGTGCTGGACGGCATCGCCGAGCTGCGCGAGCTGCCCGGCGGGGCGATACAGGTCGGCGGCATCATGATCAACATGGTCCGGCCGATGGAGCTGCCGCCCGGGGAGCTCAGGGAGGTGGCGGCCGGATCGGTCGACGAGCACGAGCTCGCGATCGGCCTCAAGGCGGCCGGCCTCGGCGACAGCCTGCGCCTGGCCGGGGACCTGGCGGCCGAGCTCACCGAGCACGCGGTGGCCACCGTCGGCCAGGAGCTGCAACGGCGCAGGCTCAGGAAGCCAGGCCAGCCGCGCTACGACTTGCCGATGATCACCGACGGCATCGACCTGGGCGGGCTGTACCGGCTCGCGGCCGCGCTCCGCGACCAGGGAGCGGCCTGATGAGCGACGTTACGCCGCCGCGGCTGGACATCGACCGGCTTATCGATGACCGGCGCACCCGCGTGATCGTCTGCTGCGGTTCCGGCGGGGTCGGCAAGACCACCACCGCCGCCGCCATCGGCCTGCGCGCGGCGGAGCGCGGCCGGCACGTGGTCGTGCTCACCGTCGACCCGGCCCGCAGGCTGGCCCAGTCCATGGGCCTGTCCCGGCTGGACAACACCCCGCGCCCGGTTCCGATCCCAGAGCGGCGTCACGCGGGCGCCAGTGATGAAGACGGAGCCCTTAACGCAACGCCCGGGGGCAGTCTGCACGCGATGATGCTGGACATGAAGCGGACCTTCGACGAGATCGTCGAGGCCCACGCCGACCCGGACCGGGCGGCCCAGATCCTGGCCAACCCGTTCTACCTGTCGCTGTCATCGGGGTTCTCCGGCACGCAGGAGTACATGGCCATGGAGAAGCTCGGCCAGCTGCGCCGGGCCGACGAGTGGGACCTGATCGTCGTGGACACGCCGCCGAGCCGGTCCGCGCTCGACTTCCTCGACGCTCCCCAGCGACTGGGCAGGTTCCTCGACGGCCGGCTCATCCGGCTGCTCGTCGTGCCGGCCAAGGTGGGCGGACGGGCGTACATGAAGGTGCTGAACGCCAGCTTCGGCATGGTCACCGGGGTGCTGACGAAGGTGCTCGGCGCCCAGGTGCTCAAGGACGTGCAGACGTTCGTGTCGGCCCTGGACACGATGTTCGGCGGATTCCGCGAGCGGGCCGACTATACCTACCGGCTGCTGCGCGCCCCGGACACGGCCTTCCTGGTCATCGCGGCGCCGGAGCCGGACGCGCTGCGCGAGGCCTCCTACTTCGTCGAGCGCCTGGCCCAGGAGGGCATGCCCCTGGCCGGACTGGTCCTCAACCGGGTGCACAGCTCGCCAGCCGCTCGCCTGTCGGCCGCCCGCGCCGTGGCCGCGGCGGAGACCCTGCAGGCCGCCGACGGCCAGGACGGAACCCCGCACATGCTGACGATCGCCGCGCTGCGGCTGCACGCCGAGCGGATGCAGCTGTCCGCGGCCGAACGCCGGGTAGCCGAGCACTTCACGACCGCTCACCCGCACGTACCCGTCGCCGAAGTGCCGGCCCAGCCTGACGACGTGCATGACCTCGCCGGGCTTGGCGCAGTTGGAGACAGTTTCTCGACCGAATGACAACCCGCCGCAGTGCCACTACCGCCGCGGCGGGCTGGGGTGTTTGTGCAGCAACTCTGCGGTCAGCTGGCGACGAGCTCGTCGTCGCCTGCCCTCTCGTACTGGTTGCGCGCGCTCTCCAGCAGGTCGCGCCATGAGGTCACGTCCGGGCGGCGGCGAAGCAGCGCCCGGCGCTCACGCTCGGTCATGCCGCCCCACACCCCGAACTCGATCCGGTTGTCGAGCGCGTCGGCGAGGCACTCGGTCCGGACTGGGCAGCCCCGGCAGATCAGCTTGGCCCGATTCTGCGCCGCGCCCTGAACGAAAAGCTCGTCAGGATCAGTTCCCTTGCACGCGGCACGGGCGGTCCAGTCCGTGATCCACATGTGGCCCACTCCTCCTGATCGTCACGCCCATATCGGGTCGTCACGCCGGATGGCGTCTCGTTGCGGTCCGGGCACACGGCCGTACACCGGGCCTCGGTAGCGATGGTCGCGGAAGAGTAACTTACGGAAAACCGCCGCGCAGCGCTAGACCCCACCAGGCCCATTTCTCAAATAGCCCTCCTGGGCTATGCGTTCAAACGTGACTAGTCACGGCCGTGTTCACCCCCCGCTGGTGGCCAGCCGATCGGGCCGCGCCAAAAAGCCTGCGCGGCACCGGCGCCCGGTCAGCGCCGCCCGGAGCACGGGATCCAGCTTCCTGGTGCCCGCATTACGACGGTCAGCGTAACCTGTTTGGGTGCTGAACTCAGAGCGCCGCGCCGGCCTCGCAGGCATCAGCGCGGCCTGGCTCCTGGCCGTGTCCATCGGCGCCGGGCTGCTCGCGGCCGCCGTGGCGGTACCCGTCATCGGAGCCGTCGGTGTGGCGACCCGCAACCTGGCGAACTCATTCAACACCCTGAAGGTGGCGTCGCTCGGGCAGCTGCCCTCGCGCTCGGAGATCCTGACCTCCAACGGGAAGCTGATCGCGTACTACTACCCCAACAACATCTACCGGATCCCGGTCGCCTTCAACCAGATCGCGCCGGTGATGCGGAACGCGATCATCGCGATCGAGGACAACACGTTCTACCTGCACGGCGCGTTCGACCTGCGCGGTACGGTCCGCGCGCTGGCCAATGACCTGAGCGGCCAGTCCACCCAGGGCGGCTCCACGATCGCGCAGGAGTACGTCAAGAACGCGCTGATCCTCACGGCGACCACCAAGGCGGAGCAGCAAGCCGCGCAGGCGCAGACGGTCGACAGGAAGATCCGCGAGCTGCGGATGGCCGCCGAGGTCGAGCACGAGATGACCAAGGATCAGCTGCTCGCCGCCTACCTCAACGCCGCCTACTTCGAGAACAGCGCGGTCGGCATCCAGGTGGCCGCCGAGCGCTACTTCAGCACCAGTGCGGCCGACCTCACCCTGCCGGAGTCGGCCTTGCTGGCCGGGCTGGTGCGCAACCCCTCGCTCTACGACCCGATCACTTTCCCGGACAACGCCATCGCGCGGCGGAATGTCGTGCTCGACCGCATGGCCCAGGTCGGCTACATATCACCGGCGGTGGCCGCGGCCACCAAGAAGCTGCCGCTCGGCCTGAAGCTGTCGACCACCCCGCTGGAACAGGGCTGTGTCAGCCCGTCAGCGGCGGCCGACGCGTTCTTCTGCGACTACGTGATGGCCGAGATGCGGGGCAACTCCGCCTACGCCAAGGCCTTCGCGGAGCTGAACACCACCGGCGGACTGAAGATCTACACCACGCTGATCCCGCAGGACCAGAACGCCGCGAACCAGGCGGTCAACTGGGTCGTGCCGGCGCACAACGGTTACTACAACCCCAACCGGAACGTCGACACCGAGGCGATGATCCAGCCGGGCACCGGCAAGATCCGGGCGATCGCGGTGGACCGGCCGTACGGAACGGGCCCCGGTGAGACCACGGTCGACTACGCGGTGCCCACCCAGTACGACGGCGGCACCGGCGTGCAGACCGGCTCGTCGAGCAAGATCTTCACCCTGCTCACCGCGCTCAACCAGGGCGTCCCGTTCGGCTTCAGCCAGAATGTCGTGTCCCCGTCCACGATTGGCGGGTACACCAACTGCGCGGGCCAGCCCACCCCCCCGTACACACTGAGCAACGCCGAGGGCGATACCCCCAAGCCCGAGACCTTCACGCTGTACAACGGGACCACGCAATCGATCAACGTGTTCTACGCCCACCTGGAACAGAAGGTCGGGTTGTGCAACGTCGTCAAGACCGCGGTCAGCCTGGGGATGACCTGGGCTAACGGCGAGTCGCTGCTGCACCCGGACAAGGCGCTCCAGCAGTTCTACTCCGCTGACAACGACCCGGCGTTCACGCTGGGCTTCGCGCCGGTCTCGCCGCTGAGCATGGCCGCGGCCTACGCGACGGTGGCGTCACGCGGGATCTACTGCACCCCGATCGCGATCGCCCAGATCCTCAACCCCAGCGGCGAGAGCCTGCCGGTGATGTCCGCGAACTGTCACCGGGTGCTCGCGGCCGCCGTGGCCGACGCGGCTAATCACATCCTGCAGGGCGTTCTGGTCTCCCCGGGCACCGCCGCTGGCCGCGGGGTCGGCGTCCCGGCCGCCGCCAAGACCGGCACCGCCAACAGCGGCTACTACGCCGCCTTCGCCGGCTACACGCCCCACCTGGTCGGGTACGTATCAGTCTTCAACCCGATCGACCCGACCCAGCCCCGCGGCGAGATGATCGGCAACAACGCCTGCTACCGCGAGGATCCCGCCTTTGGCGGAGGGCTGGAGTGCCCGGACCAGATGTTCGGCGACGACGCGCCGGGCGCGACGTGGCAGCTGAGCTTCACGCACGCCAACCTGGGCAACCCGATCCCGTTCGTCGACGTGCCCGCGGACAGCCCGTTCTTCTCGATGGGCAGCGGCGTGAACTCGCCGAAGCCGCCGAAGCCGCCGAAGAAGCCCAAGCCTGGCGGCGGCGGTGGCGGCGGCGGGCACGGAGGCGCGCCCCGATCGGCCCGCTGGTGAACGACCCTCTAGGGCTGCTCGCCGCCACGCTCCGGCAGTGACCTGGTCCCCGCTGCGCCAGACGGGCTAGCTCGCCGGGGCGCTGGGCCGGAGCGCCGGAGCTAGCCGGCGAGGGCGCGGCGGACCTCGGCGGCCACCCGCCCGCCCTCGGCCCGGCCCGCCACCCGCGGCGTGACCGCCTTCATCACCTGGCCCATCGCCGCCATGCCGGACGCGCCGGTCTCCTGGATCACGTCGGCGACGATGGCGGCGAGTTCGGCGTCGCCGAGTTGCGCGGGAAGGTACTCGGCCAGGACCTTATCCTCGGCCCGCTCGGCGGCCGCCTGGTCGGTGCGCCCGGCCGCATCGAACGCGTCGGCCGCCTCACGACGCCGCCTGGCCTCCCGGGCGAGCAGCCTGAGCACATCGTCGTCGCTCAGCTCGCGGGCCGCGTTCCCGGCTACCTCCTCATTGGTGACCGAGGTGAGGACCATGCGCAGCGTCCTGGTCCGCACATCGTCGCGTGCCTTCATCGCCGCGGTGAGATCCGCGCGGAGCCGATCCTTCAGTCCAGCCATGAGGACATCCTGCCGTCTCCGGGCCCGGCCCGCCTCCCGCCCCGCACCCTGGCCACCCCGGCGAATCAAGTACCCGGGACATGACACCATGTGTGGATGCGACGACAAGCCCTCATCGCCACCGCGGCAGCCGGCGTCGGCGTGCTCGGCTACGCGGCGGTCATCGAGCGCAACTGGTTTGCGCTGCGCCGCTACGACATCCCCGTGCTTCCGGCCGGTGCCAGGCCACTGCGGATCCTGCACATCTCCGACGTGCACCTGACCCCCGGCCGGCACCGGCTGCTCTCCTGGATCAGGTCACTGGATGCCCTGCAGCCTGATTTGGTGGTCAACACGGGCGACTCGATAGCCCACGACGAAGCGGTCCAGCCCTTCCTTGAGGCGCTCGGGCCGCTGCTCGACCGGCCCGGCGTGTTCGTCTACGGCTCGAACGACCTGTACTCGCCGATGCCGAGGAACCCGGCGCGCTACCTGTGGCGCGACAGTTCGCTGCCGCCGGGACGCGACGAGCCCGACCTGCCCTGGGCCGAGCTGGGCGCGGGCATGGAGGCGGCAGGCTGGTTGGACGCGAACAACAGGCGCGGCTGGATCAAGGCTGGCGACCTGGACATCCAGGTGGCCGGGGTGCACGACTCGCACATCGACTATGACCGTTATGACAAGATCGCCGGGACGGCCGACCCGGCGGCCGACCTGCGCCTTGGAGTGATGCACTCGCCGGAGCCCACGGTCATGGACAGGTTCGCCGAAGACGGTTACGACCTGCTGCTGGCCGGTCATACCCATGGCGGCCAGGTCTGCCTGCCCTGGTATGGCACGCTGGTCACCAACTGCGGCATCGATCGCGTCAGGGCGCGGGGACTGCACCGGCACCCAGCGGATGCCGGTGACCCTAAGCAGCCGTGGCTGCATGTGTCCGCGGGCCTGGGCACCTCGCCGTGGGCACCGTTCAGGCTCTGCTGCCGGCCGGAGGCCGCGCTGCTGACGCTGGTTCCGCGGATCAGCTGAGCGCGCGCCACTGGGAACTGTCCGCTAGACTTCTTCAGCGGTCGCCGGGGTGTAGCGCAGCTTGGCAGCGCGCTTCGTTCGGGACGAAGAGGCCGCCGGTTCAAATCCGGCCACCCCGACCAGGTCACAGGCCACTTGCGAGCCCCGCAGGTGGCCTCTTGCATGGGCCGAGTAACTAAGTGAGTAACTACGCATCATGGTTCCCGGTCGGGAAGATCAGGTCCATGGCGTCAGCGCCCCGGACCAGAACCGGCCGGATCTGCTTCCGGTAGATCGTCTCCGTGGTCATGGTGCCGCTATGGCCGACCAGGCGTGAGATCTGCTCGATCGGGACACCAGCATCAGAGAGAAGCGAGACGAAGCTGTGCCGCAGCTCGCGCGGCGTCCACTCCCCCGGATTGAGCCCGGCGGCCTCGACCACACGGCGGAAGGACCGCCGGACATGTGATGCGTCGGAAGGTGTCCCGACCTGGGAGGGAAACACCAGATCGTTGTCCCGCCATCTGCTGCCCGCAGCCCGCCTGATCTCGGCTTGGCGCTCCCGGTGCTCGCGCAGGACGTCTACGCACCGCTGCGGCAGCGCCAGCGTGCGCCGTGACTTTCTGGTCTTGGTGTCACCACCGGCACGAACCGAGCGCCACACCCTGATGAATGGAGGATCGCTATCGAGGTCAACGTGAGACCAGGTGAGCGCCCGAAGCTCCTCGGTCCGGGCGCCGATGAGCAGCGACAGGACGATGTACGCATGCAGGCTGCTCCCCCGCGCAGCGACTAGCAGGGCTTCGGCCTGGACGAGGGTTAGAGACTTGGACGGCCGACCCTGACGGCCCTGGGGGACCTCGCACAGCAGTACGACGTTGCGCTTGACCTTGTCCCTGGCCTGGGCACGGGTGATCGCGCGCTTGAGGACTGACCGGACCTCTTCCAGCGTGCGCGTGCTGAGGGTCTTGGCCTTATCGGCGAGCCACTTATCGACATCGTCAGCCGAAAGCTCGCGAAGCTTGCGAGCGCCCAGGGCCGGGACCACATGCGTGTTGGCCAAGATCGTGCACTTCTCGACCGTGGCGCCGTCACGGCCGCTCAGCCCGAAGGCCAGCCAATCGCGGACCGCGTCGGCAACGGTGTAGCCGTATGGCCCGATGGACAGCCCGTCCTCGTAATCACGGAGGAGTTCCTTTAGCTTGCGCCGGGCTTCGGTCTTGGTCTGGCCTCGCGCACGCTTGAACATCCGCTTCCCGCTAGCCGTGTAGCCGACCGTGACCGACGCGACCCAGCGTTGCCGGGCAGCATCCCAGGAAAGGCCCCCATCACCACGGCTGCGTCGGCTGGTAGGTCCAGGTGCTGAGGACCAGGACGATGGTTTCGTCGATTGGCCGTCCCCAGGGGTCGTGTTGGCCGCAGGGGTGGCGCTGGCGTTGGCGGTGTTCGGTGCGGGCGCGGCGGAGCTGGCCGAAGGTGACGGAGTAGCGGCGGGATTTGGTGAGGAAGTGGCCGCCGTAGCCGAGCATGTGGGCCCATTTGCATAGCCGGGTGCGGCCGGGGTGGTGCTGGCCGCCGCCGAGCTGCCACGCGGTGGTGATCATCTGCCGGTAGTGACGCGAGCAGGACAGGGCGTCGATGCTGGCGCGGGTGCGCAGCGGCCGGTCGGGGACGCCGGGCGCGTCGAGTGCTTTGGTGGCGTATTTGGCCAGGTAGTTGCCGACTGCGGAGACGCGACAGTTTGGCTCCGGTGCCGGGCAGCCCGTTGCCGTGGCGGATGGGCCGGGGGTCGACCTGCTGGCCGAACCGCAGCATCACCTGCGGGTGGCCTGCCGGGGCGGCGTCGACGCTGACCGTGGCGGCTGCGGTGGTGATCGCGTCGCACAGCAGCTGGGCGCTGAGCCGGGGCGGGGGCGGCTGGTAGTCATCGCCGGGGGCGTCCAGGCGGATGATGGCGTGGTAGTGGATGACGCCGCGGGCCTGGTATTCGGCGACTTTGACGTAGCGGACGCTGGCCACGGCGCGGAGCTGTTGGTGGGTCAGCCCGGCGAGCCGGGCCAGGCAGCGGGGCAGGTAGGTGGTGAACCGGCGCCACAGCTCCCCTGCGCAGGCGTTGAACAGCACCGCGGCGTGGTAGTCGTAGCAGTCGGGGCACAGCGGCCGTCCGAGCCGGGGATCGCCGTCGGCGTGGCGGCGGGGGCAGGAGATGTCGCGGCCGTGCGGGCAGCGGCGGGCGTTGGCGTCGCGGCGGGGTCGGCAGGGCAGGACGGTCTTGCCGCGCATCCGGCGGGCGTGGACCGGGCCGAACGACGGGGCGGTGAAGGTGGCGAACACGCACGGGTGCGCGGCGACGGTTTCGGGGATGCCTTTGCCGCCGGTCAGCCCGGCGCGGACGAGCTGGCGGGCGTCGCGTTTGTAGACCTGCGAGCAGGGCGGGCAGACCGTTTCGCGGCGGTTGCCGCACGCGGTCAGCAGCGCGCCGTCGGGTTCGCTGGCGGTGTCGTACATGGTCCGCAGCTCACCGGTGGCCAGGTCGATCGCGGCGATGCGGCCTTTGAGGCGGATGGGACGGGCGCACAGTCCGGTGCGCTCGGCCTGGCGTGATCTCGCGGTCGAGTTCGGCCCAGGACAGGGTGAGGGCGGGGTCGTCGGCTGCTTCCGTCATCCCCGGGCCGTGGGCGGGCCGGGGATGAGGGGAACCGTCGCGACGGTCACGGGTGGGGGCCTCCCCAGCGTTGCTGGGCGGCCTGGCGGGTGACGCCGAGCCGGGAGCCGATGTCGGCCCAGGAGTAGCCGAGGTCGCGCAGGCCGGTGATGGCGTTGCCGATGGCGGTGTCGATGTCGTCGGCCAGGCCGGTCATGTGGGTGAGGGATTCGATGTCGCCGTCGGCGATGCGGCGGGCGTAGGCCGCCAGGATGCGGCGGGCGAACGCGGCGTAGGCGTCGTTCTCGACGACCGGCCGCGCCCGGTTGAGTGTCAAGCGGGTGTTGACGGTGTTCGTGCTGTCAGCCGGGCGCCCTTGGTCTGAGCCGGGCTGGCTGGCGGGTGCGTGTACGGGGCTCATGCCGCGACCTCCTTGCGGCGGAGCTGGGCGGCGTAGGCGGCCAGTTCGGCGATCTGGCGGTCGGTGAGGTAGGCGGTCTTGATGCGGCGGGGGACGCCGGTTTCGGACAGCAGCCAGGACACGCCGCGGGCGAGGGGGTCGATGCTGGCGGCGGAGTAGCCTTCCCCGGCCCAGCCGTGGCCGAGGACGGTGTCGGAGGAGGAGTCGGTGGTGCAGCGGAACGCCCACCGGTAGCCGAACAGGTCGCGCAGGCTGGGGTCGATGACCTGGTGGGAGGGCCGCTGGGTGGCCAGGATGACGATGACGCCTGCGGCGCGGCCGCGGGCGACCAGGTCGCGGGTGAGCGCGGAGTACTCGGCTTGCTGGGCTTTGGTGCCGACGGTGGCGGAGAAGTAGGCGTACTCGTCGATGACGACCAGGTACACCGGCTCCCCCGACTGGGGGGTGATCTTCCGCTGGCCTGCGGCCAGGAGCTGGTGGTAGCGGGTGTTCATGATCTGCTGGAGATCGTTGGCGCAGTCGAGGGCGTCTTTGATGTACGGTCCGATGAACCGGTCGGCGCAGTGCCGCCAGGGTCCGAGCTCGACCTGCTTGCCGTCGATCAGGATGAGCTTGCAGTCGCCGGACAGGGCGCCGTGGGCGACGATGAGGTTGAGGGCGTTGGACTTGCCGCCGCCGGGTTCGCCGCCGAGCAGCATGTTGCGCTCGGCCAGGTCGACGCAGACGGTCTCGCCGTGCTCGTCGATGCCCAGGTGTACCGGGCCGAACATGGACAGCGGGAACACCGGCACGGTGACGGTGGTGGTGATGGTGGTCATGGTGGTGGCCTCCGTTCGGGTAGCAGGAGGAAGGGCAGGCCCCCGGACAGGCCCGGGGGCGCTGCCGTTCCGCGTGGGTTAGGTCTGGCGGGTGTCCGCCAGGTCACGGCCGGGCGCATCCGGCTGGTGCCAGGCGCTGAGGGCGGGCAGGGGCGATGCCACGGATTGGCTGGCCGCGAGGGTGTCGCGGCGGATGACGTCGATGGTCACCAGGTGCGACCACTTCGGGTTGTGGGTGACCCGCGCTTCGCGGGCGTAGCAGGCGGCGGCGATTTCCGGCGGCGTGCGCAGTGAAGTCGTCGGCGCAGATCCCGGCGCGGCACAGGATGCGGGCGCGTTCGCCGACCTTGGTCGGCCGGGTCCACAGCACCAGCGGGATGCGCCCGGCCCGGGTGTGCAGCCGTGCTTCGTAGCACAGCCGCTGGAGCCGGTGACGGCCCAGCACGCACCAGAACCGGCGGGTCAGGAACCGGCGCGAGACCGGTACGGCCATCAGGGCCAGGACGAACCCGGCCAGGGCCACAGCGGCCCGGATAACAGTGATCAGCAGCGCGAGCCGCCACAGCGCGGCCACGGTCACGATCAGGAGCATCAGCTCGGTGCGCCACCGCCAGGCGATGCCCGCGGTGCTGTGGTGGATCCGGAGGAACACGTCGTCGAGGATGTAGGGGTTGTTGCGCTGGTTGCGGCCAGTGCCGCTGCGCGTGGTGGTCTTGAACATGGGGGTTACCGCCTTGTCAGGTGGTCGGGGTCGGGTGAGTCGTGGGGGTGCTGGCCGGGATGGTCCAGTCGGTGACGCAGGCCAGCGGCCAGGCAGCGCCGCAGTCGCGGCAGATGTGCGCGGTCTCGGTCAGGCCGTCGCCGGTCTCGACCTCGTCGCGGGTGATGTCGTCCGAGCCGCAGTCGGGGCAGACGGGCTCGTGGTAGATGACCCGGAACTCGCTCACCGGCCGTCACCCCTGCCGGGGGTGTAGGCGGCGATGAGCCGGGCGCGGTCGGCCGCGTCAGCGGCGTGGTCGTTGATCCATGCCTCGGCGCAGCCCTTGTGACAGGGCACGTCCTTGACCGGGGACCGGCACAGCGCCGGGGTGCCGCACAGCACGCAGGGTGCGAGCGGGCCGATCTGGGCACGTGTCCAGTCGAGGACTACGCCACCGGGCAGGGTGCTGGTAGCGTGGGACATGCCGAGGTCTCCTGTTCTTTCGCGAGGTAGGGGATTGATCTGGCTGGCCGGGCCGGGGGATGACCGTCCCCCAGGCCCGGCACTGTGTTGTCAGGTCGTGATGACGTCGCGGGCCAGTGCGAGGGCCCGGTGCTTGAGCGGCTCGGGCCGGATCAGGGTCCGGTTGAGCCGGGTTTCCCAGGACCGCGCGGTGCGGACATGGTCGAGGTATTCGCCAGCGGCCTGGACCAGGCCGTAGGCGGTGTGAGCGATCTGCTCGTTGGTGGCCGAGTCGAACAGCAGCCGCAGCGCGCGTGCGCGCCTCGTCGACGTTGCGGGCGACCCGGTCGGTGATCAGCCCGTCGGGGGGCTTGGGGATGAATTCGGTGATGAACCGTTCCCGCTGCACGGGGGTGATCGGGATGGCGAGCAGCTCGCGGGCCAGGTCGGCGTAGCGGCGCATCTCGGCTTGGGCGCCGGTCACGGCGCGGCGGGCTTCGTCGATGCGGTCGCGCCAGCGGCCCTTGTGGATGAATGAGAACGTGGTGCCGGTGCGCTCGCCTTCGAGTTCGGCGGCGCGGAAGGTGTTGGCGCACACGATGCGCACGGCGGTGGCGCGCAGCGCGCAGGCGGCGGTGCCGTCGTGCCGGTTGGTGATGGCCAGGTACGGCAGCGTGGGGCTGTTGTCCCCGGGCAAGGTGATGGGCTCGTCGAGCAGGGCCAGGCACCACACGGCCCGGCCGCTGTCCAGCACGCCCGCGGTTTCCCACTTGACGCCGGGCTGGGCGAGGACGGCTTCGACGATCTCGCCCATCTCGGCGTGGTCGATGACGGTGTAGGTCTCCTTGTTGACCGACAGGATGGCTCCGGTGTCGGAGCGGGTGATGGCTTTCCACCCGTCGATGGGCTCGTAGCAGGCGGTGCCGTCGGGGTCGACGCCGGTGAAGGCGTAGACGCCGGTGGTCACCGGGTCCCAGTCCAGCCCGGCGAGGGTGCGGGCGGCGTCCCAGTCGCCGGGGTAGTCGTCCAGGATGGTGCCTTCCCGGTGCCAGGGCATCTGGCGGACCGAGAACATGGACTCGACGTTTGCTGGCATGACATTGTCTCCTTCTGGTTGTTCTTTGCGAGGTAGGGGATGTGGCCTGGCTGGCCGGGCCGGGGGATGACCGTCCCCCAGGCCCGGCACTGCTGTGTCAGGTGGCCTGTGTCAGGCCGGGATGATGAGCGAAGGCCGTGACGGCCACGCCGTAGTAGTCGAACTGGACGCGGCACCACGTCTGCGGGCCGTGCTCGGTCTGGTGGGGTTCGCTGGTCAGCACGCCGCCGAACCGCAGCGCCCACTGGGTAATCGCCCTTGTGCTCGGCCCCTCGGGGGCGAATTGCAGGTCAATGCGCTGCAGGTCGGATACGTCGATCGCCTGCGGCTGGGGCAGGTCGGCGGCCTGGTCCACCAGGTTGAGTGCGGCGACCACCAGCGCGCCGATGGGAAGCGGCGGCAGGTCGGGAAGCGCCGCAATGGCCTTCGGGTCGTAGATGTAGATGCTGGTCATGAGGGTCTCCTGTTCTGATCGCGAGGCAGGGGATGGTTCTGGCTGGCCGGGACGGCTCAGGCAGCGTGCACGGCCTTGCCGGACACGACCGGCTCGACCGCGTCGGCGCGGAACGCGCGGCGGATCTTGTTGTCGCGGCCCACCCACGGGGCGAACACCAGGCCGCGGACCTGGGCGAAACCATCGAAGGTCAGCTTGGGCTCGTCTCCGGCCACCTCGACCCAGATGGTTTCCTTGGTCTCGCGCCCGGTGTCGATCGCGTCCAGGCGCACGGTCCAGATCGGCAGCCCGTCCCTCGACGTGGCCTGCCGCTCCTTGTCCTTGAAGTCCGGACGCGGCCGGGCCGCACCGGCAACCCGGAACTGGATGCCGC
The DNA here is from genome assembly GCA_963729365.1 of uncultured Actinomycetota bacterium. GTDB lineage: Bacteria > Actinomycetota > Actinomycetes > Streptosporangiales > Streptosporangiaceae > JASHPR01. The sequence continues at coordinate 2,094 of CAVSNQ010000018.1, read as the reverse complement.
TCGTGTCGATCAGAAGTCGCATGGTCTGTTCCTCTCTGCGTGAACCGCGTCTGCGGTTAACTTGACCTCTACTCGTGTACTCGTGTAGAGGAGTTACCACATATATAGAGGAGTCGAGAGGGCGTGTCAAGTCCTAGTGCGCAGGCAGATCGTAGGCCAGCACGTAGGCGTCGGCGGCCATGATCGTGTCGCAGACCTCTACCGGCCGACCAGTGATGTCGTATGCGGTCCGGACCAGCCGGAACACCGGAACGCCGGGCGGGAGCGCCAGGGCACGCGTCTCTTCCGGCGTCGGCATGCGGGCGGTCACTTCCTCCGTGAACCGCTCCAGGGTGTGGCCAGCCTCTTCCAGCCTCGCGTAGATACCGCCAGGCCCGGGATTGGGATCGGCGATCGGGGTGCCGCTGGCCAAGTCGGCCGGGATGTACGACGTGGCGGTCTCGACGGGGCGCCCGTCAAGCGAGTAGCGGCGGCTGCGTACGACGACACGATCGTCGTCGGTGAGCCGCAGCCGTTCGGCTATGTCTGCTGCCGGGCGGGCCTCTCTCACCTTGATCATGTCGACCAGGGGAGTGGCACCGGCCTGCTCGGCCTCGACGGTGAAAGCAGCTTTGCCGTCCTTGCGGTGACGCTGGGCAAACCTGTCTGAGGCAAGGCGCCTGACCGGCGGCCTGGCGCGGACGTAGACCCCACGCCCATGCTCGGCTGTGATCAGCCCTTCGTCTTGCAGCACCCGCAGCGCATTGCGGATGGTCATCCGGGCGACGCCGTAGTGCTCCATGAGCTGCGACTCTGAGGGGAGCTGGTCACCTGCGTGCAGCCGACCCCGCACCACCGATGCCCGCAGGTGATCGGCTATCTGCCTATAGACGGCACGATCACTCGCCGGGTCGATGGTCTCGGTGAGCACAGCATCGGCGCTCATCCGCTCGCTCCTCAACTCGTGTACACGTCTATGTCAGGCTACCTCGGGTTGCCTCGGGTTGCCACGGGTTCCCGCGGTGCTAACCTCATCATCATCATGGACAGGTGCCCAGGTCAGCACTCGGTCAGTGTCGCCGGGGTGATCGTTGACGACCAGCGGCGAGCGCTCCTGATCAGACGCCGTGACAACCTGCACTGGGAACCTCCGGGCGGAATCCTCGAACGCGACGAGCCGATCCACGCAGGAGTCTGCCGCGAGGTTCGCGAGGAAACCGGGCTCTCCGTAGCGCCTCTCAATCTGAGCGGCGTGTACAAGAACATGAAGCGAGGCATAATCTCGCTCGTCTTCCGCTGCCACGTCCTTGGCGGAGAGCTGGCTACCAACGACGAGGTATGCGAGTTCCGCTGGGCGACCCGCGAGGAGGTCGTCAGCCTGGCCGACGAAGCCTTCGCCATCCGCGTGCTCGACGCCCTCGAAGACAACGCAGCGCCAGCCATCCGCCAGCATGACGGAACCAACCTCATCTGACGACGAAGTGCCGGGCATCTCGACGAGCCAACCGACGATGATAACCCCAACTACCTTGCCTGGATCAGAAATGAGACTGGTCCAGATACATGTTAGAAACGCGTGGCCTAAGCTTCGGCTATGACTGACTGGCAAGCTGTAATCAACGCGATACCAGCCAAACCATCACGGCGTGGGCTCTTTAGAAGTATCCCTGCTGAATACTCTGTAAATCCTCGGCTCCTCGGCCGGTCATTGACAGATGTTGCTTCCGTATACGGGCGCCCGGCATGGTACGTCGGCGAACCTGTCACCGGGGGACTCACCGTAGGCTGGAAACGCTATCCACATTATGCAATGCGATTCTCGCGATATGATACATGCACTTACGTGTTAGAGCGCAAGCCAATGGAAAGCGAATTGAGTTGGCGAGTGCGCATACTGGGCAACATGGATCAAAGAGCACTTACCGAAATAATCAAGTGGCTCGGCCTACCCAATGCCCGGACTCTCCGCAGGGGCTACACCGTCCTTCAGTGGCAACGGCCTGGTTATCACATTGCCTTACAGTTCGGGACCGACAACAAGTGCACCGGAGTCCACCAGTGGACAGCGAAGCCGCTTGGAGTCTAACTCGATAAGGGAGGCAGTCATCAGCCGAA
>CAVSNQ010000017.1:0-1035165 GCA_963729365.1 uncultured Actinomycetota bacterium | reverse complement strand
GCTCGAGATGCCTGTCGCGGTCGCCGAACTGGGCGCCGTACCGGCAGGCAGCGTCGACGGCGCCGTCGCCTCCGCCTTCGGCCTGGATGTCCGCACCGGCACACCTCGCACCGCGGTCAGCGATACCTTGGCGCGGGCCGCAGCTCCTTGTGATCGACAACTGCGAACACGTGCTCGCCGACGCCCGCGACCTGACCGGGGCGCTGCTGCGCGCCTGCCCGCAGGTGCGGATCATCGCCACCAGCCGCCACCGGCTGGGACTACGCGATGAGCAGGTGCTGCCGTTGGACCCGCTGCTCACCAACGCCGCAGACGTGCCCGCGCAACAGCTGCGCGACACCGCACCGGTCCGGCTGTTCACTGACCGGGTGCGCCGCGTGCGCCCTGACCTCCCGGTGACAGCGGAAACCGTGGCGCTCAGCGCAGCGATATGCCGCCGGGTCGACGGGGTGCCGCTGGCGATCGAGCTGGCGGCAGCGCAAGCGGCGGCGATCGGCCTAGTGCCGGTGCTGGACCGGCTCGGCGACCTGGACGTGCTCGCCGACGCCGACGGCGGCATGCGGGCGGTGCTCGACCGCTCCTGGACCCTGCTCACCCGCAGCGAGCAAGAACTACTGGCAAGACTGTCGGTGTTCGCGGCCGACTTCGACCTCGACGCGGTCGAGCATGCCGGCGGCCCGGCGGCCGCAACGCGCCTGGCGCATCTGGCGGACGCGTCGCTTTTGCACGTCGCGCACTTCCGCGGCCAGGCGCGATACCGGATGCTGGCAATCGTGCGCGCCTTCGCCGCCGAACGGCTCCGCGCCGATGGCGCGGCCGGGGCTGCGCTTATCGCGCATGCCCGCTGGATCCGCGACCTGGCAGATGCCGCGGCCGCCGACGTCCGCGCGGGCGGTGCCGCGAGCCGCTGCACCAGCTGCTGGCCTACCGCGGCGACCTGCTCACGGCGGTGCGCAGGGCGCTGGACGCGGGCGAGATTGAAGTGGCCGGCGCGATCACCGCGGCGCTGGGCTGGTGCACGCACTGGGTGCGTGACGGGGAGCTGCTGAGGCTGGCGCGGGACGTGGCCCGCGACCCGCGCCTGCCCGCGACGCCGGTCGCCGCGCTCGCGGGAGCGTCCGGCGCGCTCCATGCGGCAGAGCTCGGCGACCTGGATGAGGCGCACCGGCTCGGCACTAGGGCGCTGGCGATCGCGTCCACGTCCGAGGAACAGTGTCTGGCGCTGACCGCGCTGGGCGTGACCTGCGTCTACCGCGGCGAGCACACGGAATCGATGCGCTACTGGCATAGGCTGCTCGAACTCCCGGCCGTGCCGGCTCCGCTGCGGGTCGACGCACACGCTACGTTCGCGCTTCTCGCCTGTTTCCGGTCGGACCAGGCGGCCGCACGGCAGTATGCGGAGCGGGCCGTGGCCGCTGCCCGGGACGCAGGACCAGTTGGGGCCTTCGCGACGTACACGATGGGTGAGGTCCGGCTGCGGGAGGATCCCGCGGCTGCGGTCGAGATCCTCGAACTCGCTGTGTCCCAGGCTGAGGCCGGCGGGACCGCGCAGATCGCCGAGGTCGCACGCATCGCGCTCATCTCCGCCCTGGTCCGGCTCGGCCGCCACGACGAGGCGCTGCGGGTGTTTCCCGACTTGTTGCATCAGCTGCGCCGCCGGGGCGGATGGCCACAGCTGTGGACAAGCCTGCGCATCCTCGCCGAACTGCTGGAGGCACGCGGCCGCCCGCAAGACGCGGCGCTCCTGCTCGCCAGCGCGAGCCTCGACCCGTCCGCCCCGCCCGTCACCGGAGACGACGTCCCGCGCTATCGCGAACTGCGGCGCCGGGTCATCAACCAGATCGGGACCGATGCACACCGGCGGCTGGCCGATCAGGCGGCCCTGCTCCCCCGGGTCCAGGTCCTGGACCGGGCGCTTGCTGCGCTCGCTACGACAGCACGCGGATGACCGCTACCGACAGCCAGACCATGCCCGAGCAAAGTACAGATCAGCCATTCGGGAAGCGGTGGAAGCAGTCAATTGACGGCCGAGCCGCCGATAATAACGGCGGCACTGCGGGCGTTCTCGCCGGCCTTTCGCCTGTCACTCTTCGTGATGATTTTCCATCGAGTGCAGCGAGCAGAGCCCTCGGTGGCGGGGTGATCATCGGGGCGGGGCACTTCGGGGCACACGGGCGCTCGCGGGTCGCCCGGTCCGCGGCACGGCGCGGGTCCCCGGTGCGTCGCCGTCGGGGTCATCGCGGCGGGCCGCTGGGGCGAGGTGGCCGGCGGCGTATGCTGGGTGTGCTGTATCCCTTTTGGCAGCCTGAACGAGTTCCGGACCTGGTCCAGACCACGCGCCTGTTTGAGTTCCGCCTTGCTGCATCTCCTAGATCGCGGGGCGTCCGATGAGCGCAAGGGTGGCTTCGGGTCATTATGACGGCGATCGCTTCTTTCCGGTTTCCGGTGCGCCCGTGCAGGCTCCGGCGCGGCGGGCCAGTCAGCTGACGGTAACGTCCGCGGGCCCGGCGCCGCCTGACTCCGGCTTCACTGCGGCCAGCTGGGCATTTGTGGCGGGCAGATGGCACCGGCAAGATGCCGCGAGTTAGCCGGGGGCGACCCGCCGGAGGTTTCTGCCCGTCGTCATCATGACCGTCGGCCCGCGTGTCAGCGCCCAGGAGACCTCGCCAGCTGCCGGCCTGGTCACGGGCGCACCGCCCGGCGCGACTTCAGCCCCGCTGACCGGCCCCGGCATAGCGCAGCGGAGGCTGCCAGCGGCCGGCGCAGGCCGGTACCGGCGCGGGCGAAGGATGGTCAGCACCGCAGCGTCCGCTGTCCTTGTCGCCGCCATCTTCGGTTTCGCACTCCCGCATTTCGCGTCCTACCGCAGCGTATGGGCCAGCGTCCAGATGATGACGTGGCCGCAGGTGCTGCTGGTCGTCATGGCGGCAGCGGCCAGCCTGGTCGCGGGCTGGCTGGTGATCTGTTCCATCCTGCCGTCGGTACGGCTGCGCGAAGCAGCAGTGGTGAATCTTGGCTCCACCGCGGCGGCCAACACGCTTCCGGCTGGCGGGGCCCTCGCCATGGGCATCAGCTGGACGATGCTCTCCGGCTGGGGCGTCAGCGGAGCCGGATACGTGCTCTACACCCTGGTGTCGGGTATCTGGAATGTCTTCGCCCGGCTGGGCCTGCCGGTCATCGCCCTGATGATCATGACGACGGTCAGCAGGCCGCAGGCTGGCCTGCTAGCTGGCGCCGTTGCGGGCCTGGCCGTGCTCGTTATCGCGGCCGCCGGCTTCGGCCTTCTGCTGCGGAGCGGGTCCTTCGCGCTCCGCGCGGACGCGGCGGTCCAGCGCGCACTCACGGTGGCCTGCCGGCTCGCGCGCAGGGCGCCGCCGTCTTCCGCTGCCGGGTCCCTGCAGGGATTCCGTGAGCGGGCCTCCGGGCTCCTCGGCGCGCGGGGCTGGCGCATCACCGCGGCTACGGCCGTGAATACCCTCGCCCTGTGGCTGGTCCTGTTGGCGAGCGTGCGCGGCGTGGGCCTGTCCCAGTCCCAGGTGCCGTGGCAGACCTCGCTTGCGGCGTTCGCGTTCGTCCGCCTGCTGACCGTCCTGCCTGTTACGCCGGGCGGTGTCGGCGTTACCGAACTAGGCCTCGTCAGCATCCTGGCCGCGGCGCCGGCCACAAACTCGCCGGGCAGGTAACAGCGGCCGTCCTGCTCTACCGGGCTGTGACTTACCTGGCGCCCATCCCCCTCGGTGCGCTAGCCTGCGTCGCCTGGCGGTACGCACCCGCGCTCAAGCGCGGAGACAACAGGTCATGGACGACTGCCAGGCCGGGACACCTGGCCCGGCAACCAGCGGGAGACAGCACGCAGAACAGCCAGAAATGCATGCCGCAGTGAGCCATGCCAGGCGCCAGTGACCTGCGCCAGATCGGGCGGCGATGCGCGCCTCGCGATTGCTGAGGCAGGATCACTGAGCGTGACGGCCTTGCGGCCAGACGGAGCGCGAGATCGCCGACTCGGCGCGGCGCGAAACCGCTGTGATCGTGCCATCACGCACGCACATATCGGCGGTTATCTGAACCCCATCTGCCAGAAGGTCGGCGGGCGCGTGGGTTCTGCGTCGTTGACATGTAGCTGAACAGCGTTCAAGTAAAGCAGCTAAATTCGAAAAACCGCATCGACAAGGGGATTCGCATCGGGTCTGCGTCGGCGACATTGTCAAGATAACTTGTCTACGACGCAGCAAAAAGCCCACAAAACGCCCGCGTGCATTACGTCGTAGACAGCCCAGCCGTGGTAGAGATAACGGCCGTTGTTTGCGCGGCTCGAACCTAAGCATCCTGACCGCGCCCAGTGACGGCGCCCGCGCGGCCCAGCTGCAGCTCGGCCTGGACCTGACCCAAGTCAACGCCGACGGGACCACTGGGCTGCCTATGCCGATAGTCATCATCGCCGACGCCGCGCGGACCATCCGCTGGACCGACGTGCACCGCGACTACACAACCAGGACCGGGCCCCCGCCAGGTCCTGCACGCGATCAGCCAGACGATCGCCTGATGCTGGACGCCGTGGCGGGTCACGGGCCGCCCAGTGCCGTCAGTCCATGGAATGGCCGCCGGCACGGGCACGCCGTTATCTGGTCGGCGCCCTCAGGCGGCCGACAGCGCTGACCTGCGTCTGACCGGAACTCAGTCATCTGCTCATTCCCGCTGTCGAGCCGGAGTCTCAGCGGTCACTCATTGAGTTGGGGACCGGTCGCTGCCGGCGTTTTGCTGCCGCTGCCTCACCCGGGCGTTGTCCTCCGCGATGTCCTGCGGCGACCGGCCAGTTTCCTTCAGGTATGCCTGCGTGTCGTCGTCGTCGGGCCGCTGGTGGCGGATGCGCACAAGCTGGGGAATGCCGAGAGCCGCGCCGCCGAGCACGAGTCCAATCACGCCGCCAAGGATGGCGATCATCATGACAATACTGCCCTCCTATGTATCTGTATCCTCGTGCGGCCTGCCGGGCGAGGCCCTGCGTTGTCTGGGCCGAACGCAGGCCAGCTGCGGCCGGGCTGTCGTTGCCGAGCCGGACGGCCCTCCTTCGGGCGCTAGCTGCCAGCGGCCGCCGGGCTTCCCGGCTGCCTCGCGGCTGCCCGCCCCGGCTATCGCGCGTGCAGATTGTCGCTGAGATACGCACGGCTCGCTAGGACCCGCCGCGGTATAGACCGGCCGGCTGATGACCCCGTGCCCGCCCCCGGCGCCCCGCAGACCGAAGTGCTGACCGGCCGCGATATATGCAGGCGCCTCGGCGCCGGCGATCGTGACGGTTACGACAGCACGGTCTCCAGGTCGCAACGGGTTCTCTTCGTCATCCCAGGTCATCATCGCCGGGAAGAACTTGCCAGTGCCTGGTTGGCCGTCGCGGGTGCCATGGACCAGCAGTGGCCGGGTGCCGCCTGCGTACTCCCGGGCAGAAGGCCCAGCTGCCGGATCGAGGGTTATCACCGCCCTGAACCTGAAGAGCTTCACGACTCCTCCATTGCAGCAGTGCGTCACTCTGCTGGCCCAAGCACGGCGAAGGCGCCAGCCGAGCGGTGGACTGCGGTGCCTGAGCAGAGAGCATTGCCTTCTACAATAATTGCCCAGGGCACCTTTCTGTCAATCGCCCATGCCAGCTCACGGGTGCATGCAAGGACTGCCGGGCAGCAGTCCCGGAGTCCGCGGAGTCCCGGACCTGCGATTACGCTCTGATCGGCTAAGGGACTGGGTTCGGCTGGGGAGATAGAGTGCATGTGAAATCATCGTTATAGGCAATTAAAGCGAGGGTGGGTATGAGCCGGGGCGTGCCGGACGACGCGGTGGTGGACGCGGTGCTGACGGCGAGCCGGACGCTGGTCGCGGTGGCGGAGCAGTCGCTGGGGGCGGCCGCGGAGGAGACGACGCTGGCGCAGTACCGGGCGCTGGTGGTGCTGGCGTCGCGCGGCCCGCAGCGGCTGGTGGACCTGGCGCGGGCGCTGGAGGTGACGCCGCCGACGGCAGGGCGGATGTGTGACCGGCTGGTGCGTAAGGGCCTGATCCGGCGGCACCGGGCCCGGTCCGACCGCCGGGAGGTGCAGGTGTCGATCACCGCTGCGGGCAGGCAGGTCGTGGACCAGGCGACTGCGCGGCGGCGGGATCTGATTGCTGAGATCCTGGGCCGGCTTCCCGTCCGCCGGCAGGCGGCAGTCGCCGCTGCGTTCCAGTTGTTCGCCTCCGCTGCCGGCGAAGTGCCCGACAGTCAGTGGCCGAAGCAGGCGGCCGGGACGGATGCTGCCGGGGAGCCGGAGGCAGCCGATCGCGGGCCGGCGCGGCGCGGCGCGGCGGGGACACGTGCCGCGGCGGCTAGCGCCGCGGGGCCGGCGTGACCGGCACAGCAACCGGCACCCCAGGCTGGCCGCGGGCGGCGGGCGCGGATCGCCTCCACGGCGCCATCGCGGCTCTTCGGCGCGCCGCCGACCTGAGCGGCGTCTCGGGCACGCCCACCTTCTTCGTCAACGGCAAACGCCACCACGGCGCCTACGACATCAGCACGCTCTCAGACGCCGTGCGCTCGGCCAGGACACAGGTACTGATCAGCTCCCCCCGCCAGCCACGGCGCGCGTCCTGATCAGCCCAGCCCGCAGCCGCAGAATGCACAGATCTGGAGGGCCAGCGCCTCGACCGGCACCAAGCCACCGGCCGGGGGACCGCAGCCCTGGAATTCCTTGATCACTTAGCTGGCCACCTACCTGGTCATCAAGAACCTGGTCGGCCCGGACAAGCTGCTGTCCGCCCGGGCGCGGGTATCCCGCCCGGGCCGTCTTCGCCCGGCGCGGCACCGAGCCGCCCGGCACCGCCACGCTGCCCGCGCTGGCCATCCCGGCCTGCAGCACGACCAGCCTGAGCCCGCTCGGCCCCGACATCGTCCTAATCGATCCCTGCGCGCTGGAGGCCGGGTCCACGGTGCCGGTGACCCTCACGTTCCAGTACGCCGGGCGGATCACCGTCGAGTTCACGGTCACCCCGCCCGGCACCCCCCTGACCCGTGGCCCGGGGTCAGCGCGGCGTGCCCCGGTCCACGGCACCGGTCACCGACAGCACGTACCACAGGCCCATATCATCGGCCTGGCCGGTGGCCTGACCGGGGCCGGTATCGCCGATCCACAGGTACAGCGGCCAGCCGCCGTAGGTCTCCTGCAGCTCGCCGTCCGCCCGGCCTACCGTCCCGAGCAGAGACGCCCGGACGCCGGGACCAGCCTTGGGCCGGGTGACCCCGCGCGGCAGGACCAGCGGCGGCCACTGCTGCGCGCAGAACCCGCTGCACTGCGAGGGCCCGCGATGATCGGGCACATACATATACAGCGTGAGGCCGTTGCCGTCGGTGATGATCTCGCCCAGCCCCGGATTCGTGCGGGCAAGCACCTCATACCGCGGCAGGCTGCTCGCCGTGCCGCTCCCGCAGGCGGTAACGGCTGCGCTGATGACCACGGCCGCTAACAGCAGCCCGGCCCGGCGGGCTGCAAAATGGCCTCGGCCACCGCCGCCGAGGGAGGAGCTACTTCGCGATGCCACGCTGCCGTCCCGTCCGCCGCCTCGAATGACTCAGAACACTAGCGCCATGCCGGGCCCTCGGTGACCGGGTGAGCGCGCAGGAACTTCTCATCCATGTCCACCCCGAGCCCGGGCCCGGCCAGCGGGCTCACCGATCCCTCCGGGCTGAGCTCGCAGGCCGCCGGTCACAGCCGCGACCGCAGCGGGTTGTCCGTGGAGCCGTCGCCCTCGAAGTACCAGGCGTTGTCGATGCTGGCAGGACGTGCACGCTGGCCGCCATGTTCAGGCCGGTGTGACATCCGTGGGTGCAGACCGGCAACGCCGGCCGCGGAGGCCGGCGCCGCGATGCACAGCGCCCCGGTGCCGCCGCCGCACAAGTAGGGCTCGACGCCGACACTTCCTGGGGATGACCGCCACTTGCCCACATAGCTCCCCCCGAAGGAGATGCGGACCGATAATTATCTTCTCGCGCAAGATGGTCGCCGACAACGGCTACTAATCGGGCATGTGGGAGTCGGCGGCCACCGCAGGCCGCGCTCAGATCAGCCGTTCGCGTGCGGCATGGACGGACGCCGGGCTGCCGAGCAGATCGGCGGCTCGGCGGCTCGGCGAGCGTTCTCTCCCGACCTTCCCCGTCACTCAGTGTGATGTCCAGATCGGCTGAGCCTCTGGGGTCAACCTCATGATGGTCCCGTATGGCTGGTCCACTTGGGGCCCCGCTGGTCGCTGTGCGAGGTGCTCGTCGATGCGGCACCCGGCCGGGGAGACGACTACATCATGCTGGACCCGACGCGCGACACGCGGCATAGCGAGCCGTTTCCGCGGCGAAACTTTGCACGAGCGGAACATCCGGAGGCTGCGTCATGATGGCAGGCGTGACAGAAGGTCAGGCAGCTGCCCAGCGACTGGCCGAGGCCTACCTCGGGGCGCTGGGCAGTGCGGACCTCACGGCGATCATCAGCCTGTTCAGCGAAGGCGCGCTGGTGCACTCGCCGTTGTACGGGCCCATGGCCGCGGCCGATTTTTCGTTGCGCTGTTCAGCGAGACGGCAGAATCGCGGCTGACACTCCGCGGAGTGACGCATGGCATCAAGGCTGACGGCACTACGCTGGTCAGCATCTGGTTTCACTTCGACTGGCGGCTGCCCAGCGGGCGGAAGGCCCGCTTCGACGTGATTGACATGCTGGAACTCACTGACGATGGACGCATCGCCAGCCTGCACATCGTCTATGACACCGCTCAGGTCCGGCCTGCTTTCGAGCAGGAAACGGGCAGGCAATCCTGGTATACCAACCTCTGAGTCAGCGACGTACACACTCTGTACGGCAAAATCGTGCGCCTATTTGTAGTGGAACCGGGCTTGCAGGATCACTAGATCATCACCGTCCACAAGGTAGACCAGGCGGTGTTCCTCGCTGATGCGCCGGGACCAAGCGCCTGCGAGCATGTGGCGGAGCGGTTCGGGCTTGCCGATTCCGGCGACTGGGTCGCGCAGGGCGTCATCGATCAGCCGGTTGATTCGCTTCAGGGTGGCTCGGTCGGCCGACAGCCAATAGGTGTAGTCCTCCCAGCCATGGGGGGTGAAGACGAGCCTCACCGGGCCAGGTCGTGCTCTTCGCGCTGGCCTGAGCGGGCCTGGTGCAGGCTTTCGATCAGCCGCTTGGCGTTGGCCGGGACGCGGAGCAGATGGGCCGTTTCCTCCAGCGCCTCATAGTCGGCTCGGGATAGCAGCACGGCATCTCCGCGACGGGAAGTGATCTCGATCGGGGTGCGGTCGTCGTTGACCTTCTCGATGAGCGGGAACAGGTTCTTGCGGGCTTCGCTGGCTGTGATCGCCATGGGGAGCCTCCTCAACTAGTGGTACTGGTTATTGTACCAGTGGGCGGCTCCCGCGCGACACTCGCTCATCAGGAGAAGCGGTAGTTCGTCTCATGGCTCAAGTCAGAGTGCTCTCGGTTGTTGTCCGGTTCGCTCACTCGGTGGTTGTTGCCGCGAAAATGGTGTCCATGATTTCGGCGCCGGTGGTCAGGACGGGTCGTAGTTCGCGGCGGTAGACGATTTCGGTGGTGCGGGTGCTGGTGTGTCCGGCGAGGCGGGCGATTTCTTCGACGGGGACGCCGGAGGTGGACATCAGGGAGACGAAGGAGTGGCGTAGTTCGCGGGGGGTCCACCCGGTTCCGATGCCAGCGGCCGTGCAGATGGCGCGGAACTCGCGGCGGACGTTGGCGGCGTCCATGGCGGTGCCTGATCTGGTGGCGAAGACGAGATCGTGCTCGCTTTGCTGCGTGCCTGCGTCGCGGCGGTCTGTAGCTTGTTGCTGTTTAAGGGTGCGCAGGGCGTCGGTGGCGATCTGGGGGAGGGCGAGGGTGCGGCGAGATTTTTCGGTTTTGGTGTCGCCGTGGGCGCGTACGGAGCGCCAGACGGCGGCGCTGGCGGGCACGGCCGGTTCCGATTGCGGGTCGCCGAGGTTGATGTGTTCCCAGCGCAGCGCGCGGGCTTCTTCGGTGCGGATGCCGGTGGCCAGGCACAAGGCGATGTAGGCGTGCATCCGGGTGTCGGTGGCAGCGGCGAGCAGGGCGGAGGCTTGGTCGAGGGTCAGGCTTTTGCTGGGGCGTCCAGCTTGGCCTTTGGGGGTGTCGACCAGGATGGCCACGTTGCGGGCGACCAGGTCGCGGGCTTCGGCGTGGCGGATGGCCCGGGTGAGTGCGTTATGGCCCATGGCTACCGCGGCGGTGGAGTACCGGCCAGCCATGGTGGTCAGTGTTTGCTGGACGTCGGCTGCGGTGAGTTCGCGGAGTCTGCGGGCGCCGATGGCGGTCAGGATCGGCGCGAGGACGTTTTCGTTTTTCTTGATGGTTTTGGGGGAGCGGCCGTCGAGGCCTTCGCGGAGCCAGTCGTCGGCGGCGTGGTGGAGGGTGTAGTTCGGGCGGGTGCGGACGCCGGAGTCGAGGTCGTCGTGCAGTGCGCGGAGCCGGTTCTGGACGGTGGTGCGGGTTTTGCCGGAGACTTTTCGGCGGATGCGTTTGCCGTCGGGTGCGAATCCGAGGCTGACGACGCCGCGCCAGCGGCCCTGGCAGTGCCGGTGGCGTTGGCTGTCGTGGCAGGGCGCGGTGTGCTCGAAGAAGATGCCGTCTTCGCCCCAGCCGCGCCGTGTGCTCACGGGTCGAGGATAGCAGGGGTGGGGGCCATTCTTGGGGGCCATCAGCCAGCCCCATGCGGCGACAGTGGGCGATGTCTGGCGATGAATCTGCAGCTAGATATGGCTTCCTGGGTAGCTGGTGGCCTGGTGGGGGAGTGCTCTGATGTCTATGGTAAGGAGAAGGTCTACGGTTCGATTCCGTAAGGGGGCTCACGAAATCGCAGGTCAGAGCCTGGTTCCCGGGCAGCTGGCAGAGCGTCCAAGATCGTCCGACCGTCAGTTGACCGTCGTGCTGGGCGTGGAGACTTGGCACTCAGCCTCACGGACTTACTCCAGATGGCACGCGCTTCGGCGTGGCGTTCGCGTGGGTTGAACAGGCCGGGGCAGGGCACCAGCGGTTGATGCCGGCCGCGGGCCCCGTGCACGAGCAAGACTGTCTGGCCAGAAGCTCGGGTCCGTAACCCGTGGCCGACGGGTATCACCGGGGGATGCGCCTTGAGAAGATCATCGTCGTAGTCGGCTTGGGCTTAGCAACAGCAGCACGGTCGGCCACGGCGGCCAGTGGCATCTGCGCTCGCTCAGCTACGGACGGCGAGCTCGGCGGCACGTATCAAGCGGCACAGCTGGTCCCTGCCGATTAGGCGCTGTTGCGGTCGGCAGGTTCAGCGTTCGATGACCGATGCATAATTGCCAGATCTGGCGCATCCTGAACGGCACTGTCATGCTCTGGGCAGCATGCCGATCGGCGGCCCGGCGAACGTTCTTCGTCACTCAGCACGCTGTAGATCGACGTATCCCGAGGCCGACCTCGGACCGGTCCAGTGTTAGCGATCTGCTGGAGTCCAGGTGGCGGGGATGCGGATCGCGGCGCCGTACTGCTATGAGCCAGGCAGCTCGCGCTTGAGGCGGGCCAGCTCCTCATCCACGTCGAAGCCGGGGGAGGTGGCGCCGGGCGGGAGCCCGGTGGGCTGCTGCCGGGACGCCTCGATGGAAGGACGGGCGCGGCGCTCCTCACGCTGCTGCAGGCGCTGCTGACGGCGCTCCTCGTGGCGCTCGCGGGCGAGCTTGTACTGCTCCCATCCCTTGAACGCGGCGAAGAGCGCGGCGGCGATCAGTAGGCCGACGCCAATCAGGTACAGAATGTGCGTCAGCGCGGAGATCACGAAGAAGACGATCACGACAGCGACGGCGATCGCGAGTACCTTGAGCCAACGCATCGGCGGGCGCCTCCTCTGGCCCGTCCCAGCCCGGACGGACGATGCATCTCCTCCGAATTTACCCCCTCCAGGCACTGGCCGATCCTGCGGCGAGACGCGCGGCGCCACTGCACCAGGCCGAGCCGCCTGATTCCGGAGTCTCTGTGAGGCACTGTGCGGCCATAGGGCAGCCCAACAATCCGACGCCATCGACCGATGGCTCCAACGATCAGGTCTCACCGCGCTCTGAGTCTCGGCGGCTGCTGAAGAGCTGTGACTGCCCGCGGCCGCGATCTTGCGCTCAGGACCCAGCCGTTGACGGTGCAAGGAGAACGGCAGATTCTATCCCGAACGCAGAGGGACCTGATCAGCGCACCTTGGCGGCTGATCGCCGAGCAACCACCAACCGTGCAGATAGGCGGCTCGGTGAGCGTTCTCCTTGACCTTCCCCATCACTCAGCGTGATGCCAATCCCGACGTAAGCGGTGCGGCGCGATGGTCTGGATGACTTGGTGGGCAAGCCACCCGTAGATGATCCCGACGAACGGCATAACCGCGGCGGCAAGATCTCGCCTAGCAGGCGCCGCCCTATGCGGCATGAGCGGTAAATCGATCGAACTCGATAGCTGGCTCACTTACGCTGGCGAGGCTGGCCAATCTGGCGGTAAGGGCTGGGTCCGGTTGTCCGCTGGATGCAGAATTCATTGCCTTCGGGGTCGGCCAGCGTGATCCAGTCCTCGCGCCTGGCCAGAATGCGGGCACCCAGCCTGGTGAGCCGATCGGCCTCGGCGTCGGCGTCGAGGGCTTGCAGGTCCAGGTGAACGCGGTTCTTGACGGTCCTGGTTTCGGGCACAAACTGGAAGAACAGGCGCGGCCCGCGACCCCTGACCGGTTCGACGAGAACTGCGGGATCATCCTCGGGATCGTTGATGCCGATGCTGCGCAGCCGGGCGAGTTCCGCGTCATCGTAGGGCGCAACCTGGTAATCGTCGATGGCTGCCGCCCAGAACCGGGCGATCGACGCCGGATGCCGGGAGTCAAAAATCACATCGCGGATGGTAGCCATGGCAGCCAGTCTGGCGCAGCGCAGCCAGCCAGACCGGATCCCGAACGTCTAACCAGCTTGCGGCAGATCCGGATGTCGGCGGGTGGTGGTTGGCTGGGCTTGTGACCAAGACTCAGTACTACACAGCCACGAGTATTGACGGATTCATCGCTGATCCGGGTAACTCGCTCGACTGGCTGTTCCAGGCAGGGACGAGTTCTGGCAAAGAAGACCGATTCAGCGAATTTTTCGCTGACGTCGGCGCGATGACCATGGGCGCGACGACGTATGAGTGGGTCCTGGCGCACGAGAACCTGATCGAGGAACCCGGACGCTGGCGGCAGTACTACGACTTGGTTCCATGCTGGGTGTTCACTCACCGCCAGCTCCCCGTGATCCCCGGCGCTGGCCTGTTCTTTGCCCACGGTGATGTCCGGCCGGTGCATGAACAGATGGCAAGGGCTGCGGATGGCCGGAATATCTGGCTGGTCGGCGGCGGGGAACTGGCGGGGCAGTTCGCTGATGCAGGGCTCCTCGATGAAATCCTGCTGGGAATCGCCCCGGTGATGCTTGGAGCTGGTGCTCCCTTGCTCCCACGGCGTCTGCTCGCTTCAGACCTGACGTTGACCGCCGTCCAGCACGATGGGCAGTTCGCCTTTCTCACCTACCACCTGGCCCGGCAAGGAAACAGCTGCTGACCTGCTGCCCCCTTACGAGGCGCATCTCATCGCAGAAGCGGATGTCGAGTCCTCACCGATTGTCCGATGATGCTGGTATGTTCTCCCCGCTGATCGTCGCTGGGCCAGGGTTGGAGGGTACTTGTGGCTGAGGTGGCGCTGCGGCCGATCGACGACTCCGACCTCGATGCCTTGTTCGAACAGATGCGGGATCCCGAGTCGGTCCGGATGGCCGCCTTCACGGCCGAAAATCCCGATGACCGCACCGCGTTCGATGTCCACATGGCGAAGGTCCGGACGTTGCCAGAGGTGACCACCCGTGCGGTCACCGTCGATGGACGGCTCGTCGGCAGCATCGCCAGCTTCGTCGTTGATGGCGATACCGAGGTCACATACTGGATCGACAGGTCCTTCTGGGGGCAAGGCATCGCCGGCCGAGCGCTCGCCCTGCTCCTGGAATCGGTTCGCGTGCGGCCCCTGTTCGCCCGCGCCGCGAGTGACAATGTGAGATCGCTCAAGGTGCTGCAGAGGGCAGGATTCGCGATCATAGGCACGGCGATCTCGTTCGCCAACGCGCGAAACAAGGAGATCCAGGAAACGATCCTGCGCCTCGACGAGCCCGCGGAGTCCGCGCCACCTGATGCGTCGAGCGGGGACAGGCAGACTTACTGATCTCGGCATGACCGAGCGGGTCAGGCTCCCTGAACGACCCTGATCTGCGCGCCTCGGCATGCGATCTCCCAGACACCACCCGCAGCACCGAACGCGGCTATTCGTGCGACCACCACCGAGCTGCCGACCACGCTGCGTGATCAACATCGGACCAGGGTCCGGCAGGTCCAAGATCCGCAGCGCTACCCGGGACGTCGCTCATGATCGGTCAAGGGCCGCGATACACGCTCCGCGCTGCGCGGCACCAAACTGCACTGGCGACCCGACGTACCTCAACGCGGCAAGAGCGGACACGCCGACGACTGCGGTATTAGGTGCCTATGCGGGCTGACCGGGCCGAACGCCGGTACTCACAGTTCGAAACGCTGACCGATGGGCGTGACCTCCGGGATGTCACCGGTGGCGATGACAGCTCGGGCGAGCGGGGTAAGAGCGTCGAGCAGCTGCAGGAGCTGCTCGTCGTCCAGGCGGTCG
The DNA here is from genome assembly GCA_963729365.1 of uncultured Actinomycetota bacterium. Lineage (GTDB taxonomy): Bacteria > Actinomycetota > Actinomycetes > Streptosporangiales > Streptosporangiaceae > JASHPR01. Next base: position 1,020,426 of record CAVSNQ010000017.1, on the reverse strand, counting down.
TAGGCGGTGAGGGCCACGCGGTCGGTGCGATCCTCGACGTCGTTCCGCACGTCCTTGCCTCGGGTCGTGAGCTTGCCGTCAGGGCCGACTAGCTCGCGATCGATGAGTCTGGCGGACACGCGGTCCCATTCGGCGTCGTCGTAGTGCCGGGCTGCCTCGAATACGTCGCGCGGGACGATGCCCGCTGCTGTCTGAAGGACGTTCGCTTCACGGCCGCCTATTCCGGCGGCGGCCAAAGCTGCGACATGCCCGTCGCCTCGGTGCTCGCGCAGCAGCGTGCAGGCCTGCCACAAGGCGGCAGCCGGTTCCGCCGGCCACGGCAATGCCCGGTTGGCGGCGAACAGGGCGCGGCCTTCCATCGGCGCCGACTCTGCAGCGGCGCGCGCGAGACCCGCTGCCGTCTCCACTGCCCCGGCGAGATCTCTGCCGGCGAACGCCCGCCGCAGCGCCGCTGCCGAGCCTCGCTCACGTGCCTCCAGCGCGGCGCTGGGAGGGGCGAAGGTCCAGGCGTCCGGGATGGCCCTGCTCACGTGCGCGGTCGAGAAGTTGCAGAAGGTGGCGAACACGACCTCGGGGCCGACCGGACCCACTGTGCACCGGCAGCGGCAGATGTCGAGTCCTCACCGATTGTCCGATGATGCTGGTATGTTCGCCCCGCTGATCGTCGCTGGGCCAGGGTTGGAGGGTACTTGTGGTTGAGGTGGCGCTGCGGCCGATCGACGACTCCGACCTCGATGCCTTGTTCGAACAGATGCGGGATCCCGAGTCGGTCCGGATGGCCGCCTTCACGGCCGAAAATCAGGGCACAGGTCGAGACGAATCTTTTCGGCCCGTTGAATGTCACCCGGGCTGTGCTGCCCGTCATGCGTCAGCAGCGCTCAGGTCTGGTCATCGCGATCTCCTCGACCGGCGGCATCGTCGGCCAGGAATTCTGCTCCGCTTACTCTGCCTCGAAGTTCGGCCTTGAAGGCTGGATTGAATGGCTGGCACCGGAGGTAGCGCCTTTCGGCATCCGCACGATGGTCGTAGAGCCTGGCTTCTTCCGCACTGATCTGCTCACGCCGGAGTCGACCGCGTACGCCGAGCCCTCCATCGAGGATTACGCGCAGCGCACCACGCAGACGGTCGCCAGCTGGACCGGCATGAACGGCAAGCAGGGCGGCGATCCGGCGAAGCTTGCCGACGCGCTGATCAAGCTCGTCAGCCAGGATGAGCGACCGGCCCGCTGGGTCGCCGGCGCTGACGCAGTCCAGATCGTCGCGAGCAAGGGCCGGGACTTGATCGCGCAGGCCGACGCCTACCGGGACCTCTCATCCGCACTCGCCCACGACGACGACTGACCCGTTCTGGCTGACGCCGTCGACGCGGGTAAGCGAGACCACACCGCGGCGCTGACGCGCCGCGGCCACAGCGAGCATCCGGAGGATTATCACCATGGATCGCGAAGTACCAGACATCACCCTGAACAACGGCGTCGAGATGCCCTCGATCGGCCTCGGCGTCTTCCAGACACCGCCGGACGAGACGCGCGGCGCGGTCGCGGCCGCGCTCGACACCGGCTACCGCCACATTGACACGGCCGCCGGATACGGCAACGAGCGTGAGGTTGGCGAAGCGGTGCACGCGTCGAAAGGTGGCCGTGCGGCGGTCTTCCTGGAGACCAAGATCTGGATCAGCGACTACGGATATGATAAGACACTGCACGCCTTTGACAAGAGCGCCGGCAAGCTCGGAGTCGACCAGATCGACCTGCTGATCTTGCACCAGGCGCTGCCGTCCGACTTCGATGAGACGCTCGGGGCCTACCGGGCGCTGGAGACGCTGCTCAAGAACGGCAAGGTCCGCGCCATCGGCGTCAGCAACTTCATGGTCGAGCACCTCACGAACCTGCTGGACAAGGCCGAGGTCGTCCCCGCCGTCAACCAGATCGAGCTGCACCCCCACTTCCAGCAGCCCGAGGTGCAGGCGTTCAACGCCGAGCACGGCATCGTGACCCAAGCCTGGTCACCGATCGGCGGCATCACCTTCTACCGCGAGGGCGAGCACACCAGCACCCTGGAAGACCCGACCATCGTCAAGATCGCCGAGTCCCACTCCAAGAGCCCCGCTCAGGTCATGCTGCGCTGGCACCTGTAGGAGGGACGCTCGGTCATCCCGAAGTCAACCAAGCCCGCCGCATCGCTGAGAACTTCGACGTGTTCGACTTCGAGCTCACCACCGACGAGGTCGCCGCCATCGACGGGCTCGGTACCGGCAAGCGCGGCGGTCCCGAGCCGGACACCATCACCCTCGAAAGCCTCGGCCGACAGATCCCGGAGGCCTGACCACGATGACCAGCGACAGCACACCCGCCAAGGTCGCCGTCGTCACCGGCGCATCGTCCGGCATCGGCGCGGCAACCGCCCGCGCCCTGGCCGCAGACGGCTACCGCGTCGCCCTGCTGGCCCGCTGGCTCGACCGGATCACCACCCTCGCCGACGAACTGGGCCACGGGTCTGTTGCCGTCGACGATCTGCGCACTCGCAGCACCGACCTCGGCTGAGTTCAAGTGAACAAAGTCGGCGATCTGGCCTAATGGTTGATCTATGAAAACGCCGTCCTTGCGCGCGGTATCAATGGCGTGACTATTCTGATCGACGCATATGAGCATGCAGGCCGCAGTTCGCGCTCATGAGCCTTGCTCCACCCGCCGACCTGCGCGGCGCGGAAGCTGGCGATGCTAGATGCTGCGGAGGTTCTGATGGACCTGCGGGTGCCGCCGGGGAACCGGCTGGAGAAGCTGGCAGGTGATCGCGCGGGCCAGTACAGCGTCCGGGTCAACCAGCAGTGGCGGATCTGCTTCCGGTGGACCGACGCCGGACCACAGGACGTGGAGATCACTGACTACGACTAGGAGGGAGGGGGGATGGCAGCGGACACGGTCATGGCGCCAGTGCATCCCGGAGAGATCTTGATGGAGGAGTTCCTCAAGCCGCTGGCGGTAAGCCAGTACCAGCTGGCCAAGGAAATCGGGGTCCCGGCCCGGCGGATCAACGAGATTGTGCACGGCCAGCGCCGCATCAGCGCGGACACGGCGCTGCGGCTGGCGCGGTTTTTCGGCACGTCGGAGCGGTTCTGGATCAACCTGCAGTCGCGCTACGACCTGGAGATAGAGAAGGACCGGCTCGGCGATGCGCTCGATGGCATCCGCCCACTCACGGCCGCCAGCTGACGTCATCCTCGCCTTCTTGGCGGCGCGCTTGCGCGGTCCAGCCGTGCAGGACAAGCTCATGTCTCCGGCTGAACAGGCCGCTGGTTCCGTACCGGGTCGGTAGCGGATTCATTGGCGCGTCATTGGACCATGCCGGGCAGCCGCTGGTGTCGGCTGATGGAGGGGACGTCGCGCGGGTCTGCAGCTCGCGTTCGATTCACGAACCCGCCTTGCCCGAGCTGGTCGGGCATGCGCGAGGCGGCGCCGGTCGTGAAGCCGGCCGCTGGTGCGGCTGGCCGGCCCGGAGCGGGTCGGCCAGGGAGGCTCAGTCCCGGGTTGCTGCCGACGGGGCCGTCCGCCGCGGTGCCGGAAGCTTGCTGGGTGCGTGCAATCGTGTTGCGGTCGGCGGTCTCGTTGACGTCGCTGAAGTGGTCGATGGCCGCCAGGGCCAGGACTTTGTGCACCTGGGCAAGGACATGGGCCACACGGTGGCGCACGTGTGGGACAGCATTTTCTGACCGTTACCCCGCGCGGACGACAAGGTCGGCGGGATCGCGGACCTTGAACCCGAAGATGTCCACGCATACCCCGCCGGTCTCGGCCGCCAGACCCAGGCCCATGGTCCCCACCGCGCGGGCCACCGCTGCGTCTGCCCCCTCGGCCGCTTGCCCGGCATCCACGGTGATCAGCGGGGTGTCTTCGAACGTCCAGGAAGGGTCCAGCACCTCGGGCGCTCCCGGGCCAAGGGCCAGCGCCGACTTGGGCATCACCGCTGGCCGCGGCGGCCAGTAGCGCACCTGCGCGGGCGCGCCGTCGCCGAGCAACGTGATCACGTTGTCGGGCCGCGGGTCTCCCAGCGCCAGCCCCGGCGCGTACCGCGATGCCATGCCGAGCAGCCCGGCCGCGTCCACCTCGCGGACGGTGAATATACACACACGCAGTGGTTGGGTCACTTCTTCCGGGTGCGGATACCACAACCCGCCAAATCGCGCCGCCAGGCCACCCAAGAGGTACTTCGACGTATCGACGTACTCCCGGTTGAGCTGCCTCCGCTCCTGCTGGCTCTTGCCCCATTCCGCCCCGTCCCAGTCAACGAAGAACGCGCATGTGATATCTGCCGGCAGGCCCGCCCGCATGCCCATCTCCGGGCTGATGGCGGTCGCCGGGTGCAGGCAGAAGTGATTTCCGTCCGCATAGATCGTGCCGGGGTTCTTCCGATGTGGCTTGGCTGCGGGGCGGTACTGCCGACAGGCGTCGAGCATGCGGTCCGGGCCGGGATCGGCAGGCAGGGTCAGCCGTACGCCCTTGGTCAAGCTGACCAGCATGGTGTCATCGCGGGAGCGGAACAGCGCCATAACGGCTGCCCTTTCGGCGGGAGTGCCATCACGTCCCGGTGAGCTTATATTGCGGTTCGCCCTGGGCCGTGTGCATCAGGAAACCCCGGTACGGGGCGCGGCAGCTGCGGTCGTACATCACCTCGGCCCGCGCCGAAAAGAGCGCGAAGAAGATCGCTGCCACGACGGAGTCGTACACCCAGCCAGAGGGGAGAGAGTGCGCTGCCTGGCGGACGGTGACACCCAGGCACACGCCGAGCACAAGGAACGGCGATGAATGCGCCGCCCGTCAGGGCTCGATCAGTTGTGCCGCTCGGAGGGCTGCGGCGATGGCGTCATGATTGCCGGTACGGGCAAAGACCTCGACGGCGGTGTCGGCGAACTTGATCACGTGCGCGTCTCCGTGCTCGACAGCCCGCGTGAAGGTGTCCCTGGCTGTCTCCTCGCGGGATTGCCCGCCGGCAGGCGGCTCAGGCAGCTGAGCCCGCGGGGCGGGCTCAGCTGGAGCGTAGACAGCAGTCAGCGCGCTGCTCGCCGCCCAGGCCGCCGCCAGACTCGGCGCCCACAGCCGGGTATCGAGCGCGGGCAGCGTACGCAGCACTGCGCTGGGCGCCGTCGCCGAGTGCACGAGCATGATGCCATTGCCGTGACCGTAGAACAGGTACCGGACGGTCGCGGCATCGACCAGTTCGGCCAGCAGGCCGCGGATCTGCTCTGGTGCGGACGGAACGCTGAAGCCGGCCAGTGCCGACGGCCAGGAAGGCAGCCCGCCGAGGCTGGCCAGGCGATCACCGATACCACCCGACTGCTCGGCGATGCGGGGAACCGCGGCCAGTGATTCGAGCGGCGTCATCGCCTGCGTCCTGCCCGCGGCGGCCGCCGCAGCCGCAGCGGCATGCCCGCCGGGCAGCGTCTGCCAGCGCGCCGCCCAGTAGGCAAGCCCGTGAGCCAGCTCGGCAAGATGACTGGGATCATCGCCATCCGCCAGGAGGGCACGGACCGAATGGCCGACCCGGATGACCCCGTGCGTGGCGGCGGCCAGCACGCCCGGCAGCAGCCGCGGCCACCAGGCATTGAGCACCTGCCGCCACGGCCGCTCGCCGATCTCGCGGCCGAACAACGACGTCCAGTCGGCGACCCGGCGCAGGTCGCCGAGGGCGTCCTGCCAGTCGGACCCGATCGGCCCTAGGCCGCGCGGGAACTCCTCCAGACGGCGCATGTACACATCGAGCCAGGAACCCACCAGGTCGCCATGGCCGTGCCGGACCATCGCCTCGGCCGCCATCGGGCCGTGGTTAGACAGGAAACCATCGAACTCAGGTCCCGTCGCGTGCAGCCGCTCATAGGCCTCATCCAGCGTCCCGGCCATCGCGGCTGTCATCGTCGTCCTTTACCCTGAGCCGGCATGACGTGATCCTCTCCCCCGCCAGAGCCGCGAGTGCACCCTCGCCGCACCAGAGGCAGATGCGGATACCCCGTGGAACTACGCCGCATCCGGTGATCGCCGACGTGCACACTCTTCTGATCGCACCCTACGTCGAGCCGACTCGTGTGCCCGGCCGTAGCAGGTTCTGCTGCACTATGACGGCGATCGGCGCTGGCTGCGCGCCGCGCCGCGATCCGTGACGAGACCCGCAGTGACGTCGGCGTGCGGAGCCGCCGATATCTCAAGGCCAGTTTCGGGTGCCGACGGCACAGCTGAAGCGGTGTCACCCGGTCCGGCTATACCCGCGTTCTTGCCGGAGGCTGGGAAACACATAGCGCACCGAAACTGTCGCTGGCCCGTTGCACCGCCGTCACCCCTGAAGCTACCATCCATATAGATGGTGAGAAGATGGCATGGAGATGGTGGCCGATGGCCCCGGGTGAGAGCGAAAAGACCGAGAAGATCACTATCAACCTGGGACCAGTGGATCTCGGGCAGATCGATCTGCTGGTCCAGGAAGGCTTCTACACCAACCGCACCGACTTCATCCGCACGGCCATTCGCACCCATCTCGCCAGCCGGGGCGAGGCGCTCGACCAGACAGCAGCCCGGCGCACCCTCACTCTGGGCAGCTGTCACTACACCCGTCGCGACCTGGAGGAGATCCGCGACGCCGGGCAGATGATCCAAATCCGGGTGCTCGGACTGGCGAGCATCGCCACAGATGTCTCCCCCCAGCTGGCCCTGGCCACGATTGCCTCGGTGGAGGTGCTGGGTGCCTTCCGGGCCCCCACAGCAGTGAAGGCCGCCCTGGCGGCCCGCATCGTCTGAGCCGCCGTGATCACAACGGCTGCCCGGACCGCCGGTCCCGCACCGTGCACGCCGTCCTGCCCCCAGACCAGCGAAGACAACCACGAGAAGGATACCGCCATGAACTCACGCCAGATGGCGGCGATGGCTGAGGCCACCCGCCTGACCCGCCAGGGCCGCCTACTCCAGGCAACTGCGCTGATCCAGCAAACGCTGGCCAGCCCGGTGGTGACCAGGCGGACGCCGGAGGGGCCATGTGAGGAGGAGAAGACCGGTGGCACGCCCGGCCGCCATCTCGACCCCCCGCCCGCACTGCGCGCCCGCGAGGGGACACAACTGAGGCAGGTCCCTTCTGGCTGGCTTCCCTGCCGCGCTCTCCCCAGCCGAGGCCCATCGGGTCTGCACCGCCCGCGCCGGCCCGCGTCCCCGACCATGACGCCACCGGCGGGCCGGTTTGACGCTTTCTCCTGCACCAACGCGGCCGGCACCCGGGCCTACCGGCTCTATGTCCCCACCGGCGACACCGGCGGGGCCCTGCCTCTGATCGTGATGCTGCACGGCGGCACTCAAGACGCCGCGACCTTCGCCGCCGCCACCGGCATGAACGAGCTCGCTGAGCGTGGGAAATTCCTCGTCGCCTACCCTGAACAGGCCCGCTCAGCAAATCCGGGCTGCTACTGGAACTGGTTTGCCCCCGGTCATCAGCGCCGCGACGCCGGTGAGCCGTCACTGATCGCCGGGATAACCGGCCAGATCACTGATCGCTACGGGGTAGATGCCGCCCGGGTGTATGTGGCCGGGTTCTCCGCCGGGGGCGCGATGGCCGCGGTGATGGCCGCGGTCTACCCCGATCTATACGCCGCCGTCGGAGTGCACTCCGGGCTGGCCTACGCCGCCGCCGGTGACCTGGCCTCTGCGTTCGCGGCGATGAGGCAGGGCCCGTCACACCCGGCCCGGCCCCCGGCGCTGCCCCTGCCGCTGATCGTCTTCCATGGTGACCAGGATGCGATCGTGGCACCCGCCAACGCCGCGCGCCTCATCGAGCACGCCATGGCGGCGGCAAGCCCGCACCAGCACCCGGGCACCCGGCCGACCACGGTGACCCGCGGGCAGGTGCCCGGCGGCCATGCTTACACTCGCACCTGCTACCAGGACCCCGCCGGCGCGACCCTGGCCGAGTGCTGGACCATCCACCAGGGCGGACATGCCTGGTCCGGTGGTGTCCCGCACGGGTCCTATACCGACCCCCACGGCCCGGACGCCAGCGCCGAATTCACCCGCTTCTTCGACGAGCACCCCGCCACCCCACCAGCCCGCTGACCAGAATCGGCCTGGACGCACCCAGAACATGCGCGTGCTGGCTGACCAGGTCCTTTAAACCCGTACCCAGCAGCATGGCCCCAATGCCGTTGCAGTCGCCTGCCGCACCGCCAGCACGCGGCCGCAGTCGCAGAGGCCCGCGGTGACCCGGTCCGCTCAGCCAGGATGGTCATCACCCCCGGGTGCAGCCAGGCGCCCTGGACGGGCGTCCCAGCCCGGACGGCGCTCGGTGGTCACTCCCCCTGGACGGGACGGAACTTCTCCCGGTCTATCCGGCCCTCCACGAGGTCCGCGGAGATATCCCGCACTTTCCGGTTGGTGTTCTGTGAGACCCGCTTCAGCAGCTGGAACGCCTCCTCGGGCGGGACGCCGAATTCCGCGTGCAGGATGCCTTTGGCCTGCTCGATGATCGCCCGCGACTCAAGCGCGGTGTGCAGGTTGTCGGTCATCCGGCGACATTCCTGGTACAGGGCGGCGTTGTGCACGGCGGTGCCGCCCTGGGCTGCGAAGGTCAGCGCGATGTCGTGCGCGGACCCCTGGAAGACGTGCCGCTCCTGCCCGTAGAGCGCGACCGCGCCTGACGGCCGCCGGTCTGTGCGCAGCGGCAGCACCAGGCAGCTACCAAACCCCGCCTCTTCAGCCGCCCGGCAGAACGCCGGCCAGCGAGGCTCACCTGCGGTGTCGTCTACGCGGCGGGGCTCGTTGTGCTGCAAGGTCTCCAACACGGGGCCCTCACTGCCGTCGAACTGCCGGTGCAACTCGTCGATCCGGGGGTCGGACGCGGCAAAGGTCAGGGCCTGGCTGCCTGCGGCGACGGTCACCGCGGCCGCAGTGCATCCCGGGACCAGCTCAACGCCCAGGTCAGTCAGCCGGCGCAGCGCCTCGTCCGGCACTTCGTCGCCCTTCAGCAGCTGTGCGACGCCGGCGATGCGGTCGGCAAGTGCCCGGGTGACGGTCACCACCGGTGGCGCGTCCGTTCCGGCAGCGCTGATCCCATTCTCCGCACCTCCAGGCCGATCCGAGCAACACTGTGCCCGTGCCGCGCAGCCGACGTCAAGACGCAAACCCGGCCCAATGGCATGGTTTCGATTCGTAAAGCCAGCTAAACTGAGCATGTCGGCACGGCAAGTGCGCGGGCCTGCTCTCGAAACCCGGTGGAGCCGGCCTGAAAACCTGAGCGACGCTCCGCCGTCGTTGCCGACTCAAGTCACGTACCTGACTGTGGCCTCGAAACCTGCCGGGGCCGACCCCAGCAGATGAGCGATCATTCGTCGCTCCCCTTGTGTGTCGAGCACGAGATGCGGAGGCCAGTCATGAAGACGCGGATAACCCGGCTAGGCCGCAGATCACCAGGCCGGATTCTCGCAGTGCCGCGACCGGATACAGGCGACTGGCCGCCCGCGGGGGCCAGCCAGTGGCGCCCGGCCGGCATCATCGAAGTGATCCTGGCTGACGACAAGCTGATCCGCAGGCTGCTGGGTGCGCTCGACGGCTTCGCGCGCCGGCAGTGACCATGGTGCTCGTGAGGAGAGCAGTTCCCTGGCGGCGTCCGGCCGCCGCGCCGCCGCGGCGTGACGCAATGAGCTTGGCCGCCAGTGGGCCGCGTTCATCGCCGCCCGCACCCGTGACGCAACAGCGGAAACGCGAATCCGCGACCGCCTGGCCGGGCGAGCCGGGCAGGCGCGACCCGTGACCGAGCCCTTACCACGCACCCGGCGGATCTTGCTGCCTTTTCCTGGGAGGGTGAGCGGGGATGGACGGACAACTGCTGTCGGAGACGTTCGTTGAGCTGACCGACACCATGGTCGCTGACTTCGACGTGATCGACTTCCTGCATGTGCTGACCGACCGCAGCGTGCAGCTGCTGGATGTCTCCGCGGCCGGGCTGCTGCTGGCCGATCCGCGCGGTGAGCTGCGGGTGGTGGCCGCCTCCAGCGAAGCGGCCCGGCTGCTGGAGCTGTTCCAGCTGCAAAGCGACCAGGGTCCGTGCCTGGACTGCTTCCGGGCCGGCCCGTCACCGCCGGGGACCTGGCCGCCGAGGCGGCGCGCTGGCCGCGGTTCGCGCCCGCGGCCCGCCAGGCCGGGTTCGCCGCCGTGCAGGCCCTGCCGATGCGGCTGCGCGACCAGGTCATCGGCGCGCTGAACCTCTTCCGGGCTGGTCCGGGGGCGTTCGATCCGGCGGACATACGCGTCGGCCAGGCACTGGCCGATGTGGCCACGATCAGCCTGCTGCACGAGCGCAGCATGCGCCACAGCGACACCCTGAATGAGCAGCTGCAGACCGCGCTGAACAGCCGGGTCGTCATCGAGCAGGCTAAGGGCAAGCTCGCCGAGCGCCTCGGCCTGGACATGAGCCAGGCCTTCAGCCTGCTGCGGGACCATGCCCGGGCCCGCAACCTGCGCCTGTCCGACCTGGCCCAGGCCGTCATCGATGGGAAACAAACCCTCACCGGCAAGACTGCGACTAGGCCGCAGCCGCCAGCCGCCAGGCGGGTACAACCCCGGCCCCGGCCGGGCTCGAGGCCCACACCATAGACCTCGCCAGCGCCGCAGACACGCCACCGTAGCTCGGTGCGGAGTGTGTGAACATCCGGTGGGTCCGGGGCCTGGCCGAGGACCTGCCCGCGGTCGCGCCAGGGCCGTACCGGCTGGTGACCTTCGGCCAGTCCTTCCACTGGACCGACGAGCGGCCAGTGGCCGAGACCGTCTACGACATGCTGGAGCCCGGCGGTGCGCTGGCCCTCATCGTCCACATGGTGACGGGGCACCCCCGGCCACCAGACCCGGGGGTGCCTGCGATCCCTCAGGATGAGGTCAAGGCGCTGGTGCAGAAATATCTCGGATCTACCCGGCGCGCCGCTGCCGCGGCGCGGCACGAGCACCGGCGCCACCCGATCAGGGTGACGCCTTAGTCCGTCTGCCGCGGTGCTTGTCGCTCCGGAGAATTGGGCGTAACGTCACGACCGGGAAGGTTGCGCTCGTGCGCCCGCGCGTGTACGGGATGCGGCTTTTGCTGCTCTGGACCTCGGCGGTGCTTAGCGCCCGCAGATGAGCCGAGGTCGCATATGACAGCACTGATCCGCCAGCCGTCTGGCTTCCTGTCAGCGACGAGCGGGCCGTCCGGCGGTGCAACGGCGCCGAGCAAGCCGAGGTCACGGCGGTGACTGACGTGCTGCCGGCGAAGCTACCTCAGACATCAGGACCGGATAGCACGGTCGGCCAGGTTGACGCGACCGGCGCTGTGCGCGGCGACGGGACATGCCTGCGGTGCGGCGGGTGCGGGGCCAGCGCCACTCTCGCGGCGCGCGAGCGGCATTACGGGCAGCTTGTCTACGGTTTCGTCGACCGGCACGAGTCGTGCGGCGGAGCGGTCACGTTGAGCGGTTCCCGGGGCACAGGCGGTCGGTGAGGCGGGGCCACTCGGCAGGCGCCATGAGAGCGCGAGCGCGGTCAAGCTACCGGGTCACTGCATGCGCAAGACTAGATGTCGACGCCGCGCTCAGACGCGCCGAAGAGCTCGGTGGTACTCGCCTCATGGGTCCTGCCACGTCGCCCAATGGTCTCGTTGTCGCGCACTTCAGTGACCCCGAGGGCACCGTGATCGGCCTAGCCGGAACGGCGTAGATCACCTGCTGGCTGCCCTCGATCATGTTCACGGTGCCGTGCTGGGCGAGGTGGGGGTCGGCGCGAAGATGAACGAGATCCCCATGTTCCCCGTGTTGCTGGACCGCATAGACATTGCCGGAGCCGTCGTCACCGCCGACGCGATGCACGCCCAGCGCGGTCATGCCACCTACCTGGCCGGGCGCGGCGCGCATTTCCTGCTCACCGTCAAACCGCAACCAGCCTGGCCTGTACGCCCAGCTGGCGGCGCTGCCCTGCGCCGGGTCCCAGTCGTTCATGACGCCCGCGAGCGCGGCCATGGCCGTGACGAGCGCCGTGTCATGAAGGTCACCTCCGGGCTGGCGTTCCCGCGCGCCGCCCAGGCCATCCAGATCGTGCGCCGCCGCCGGATCAGAGGGAGGAAGAAATGATCCCGCGAGACCGTCTACGCGATCACGTCGACGTCGCCACCTACGTGCGGCTACTCGTTCCGCCACTCGTCGCCGTGAGTTCTGGCATACCTGCGCTGCTTACGCGGCGAATCAGCGAACTCGCCGTACATGTCCTGGGCAGTGCGGTCAGTCCGGCGCGACAAAAATCGTGTTCTCAGACCAACCATGCTCACGAATCCCCAGATTGCCAAGAGCACTGCAGCGAAGAAGATGAGAGCCTCCCACCACGGCATTTGGATCACCTCGATCCCATCTGGGCGCTGGCCGCTGGGCGGCGGCCGCTGATCCCCAGGGGTCTGCTGCCCAATCTACACTGGAAACTATTAACTGGCAATTTGATTCTAGAGTTTGTGGTGCCTTCTCGGGCAGGCGGGAGATCGTTCGTCCGGGTGGCTCCCGCCATGGCTCTCAACCGGCGAACGATCTTCTGCCAGTTCTTCGGCCAGGCAGGACCTCTGTTGTCACCGGCAACGCCTCCCGGATGGCGCGGAGAGGGCCAGGGGTTCAAATGCTTTTGGCAATAGCGGAGGTGCCTGCTCAGCAGGGCATTTCGAGTCCAGCCATACAGGGGGGAAAGAGATCGCCAGACCGTCATCTGACCGTCGGCTTGGCCGTGGCCGACCGGCACTGAGCCCGACGGGCTGGGCATGAGGGGCATGTCGGACGCCCGTGCGTCCGACGATCGCTGGGCCTGGACTCGAACGGGTCACGCCCGGCAGTCGACGCCACAGCCTGAATGATCGCAGGCAGCGACTAGGGCTAAGTAGGCCCCGCCGTTGGCTTGGCGGGTTAATCCCGCCTGGGCACCGTGCGCCGAAGCCGGGTCGCGATCAGATGACGAGCCCGAGGAGGCCATCCCTGTCGAGAGGTTTTGCGGGTGCGCTGTGCGGTTTCCTTTCCGGTCGGTGTCAGCGTATTTAGCCGATCGACATCGTTTCGTAGGAGAGATAAAGCCGAGCGGCCCAGGACACCGGATCGCGCGCGAAGTACCGTTGCAGCGCGTCGTGGTTGAGGGCGTCGTCGAGAGCCGCCATGATCATCGATTGGTCGAGGACCAGTCGCCGATGGCCGATCGAGCCGGTCGTGGGGTTGACCGCGTCGTAGAAGCCACCGTCGGAGCTGTAGATGCCCGGATACAGACTGCGTAGGGCCTCGATATTCGCGTAGGCCTGCTGGGGCAGTACCGGCAGCGCGATCACCGACGCGTGCGGGCTGACGGTATCCTCGGTCGCGCAGGTGGTGCACTGGGCCAAGCCCTCGCCGGCGGGGAACGCGAGTCCCTCGACGCCGAAGCCGCCATAGTTCCCGGTGTCGTCCGCCGTGCTGGAGGGCGACATGCCCCAGACCGGATAGTGCAGGACCTGCGTCGCGTATTTCTCCTGGACCTCGGCCCAGCGCAGGTCGTCGAGACCCAAGCTGTGCGTGCCCCAGGTCGTCTCGGGCACGACGAGGTTGGCCATCAGGCCCTCGAACATGCCGCCGGCATAGGTGGGCACGAACGTCAGCGAGGTCCCGGGGTAGGTGTAGTGGCCCTCCCAGACGTTGAACTTCTTGCCTGACTGCGGGTCGGTGTAGGTCTGCCAGTACCCCGGCACCGGCCACTGGCCCTGCGAGGAGTAGTCCGGGTCCGTCGGGCACTGCTTGGGAGGCAGTGTCCGCCACGTCCGCCACCAGACGTCGCCGGGCATCTGGTGCATGCCCATCCCGATGTAGATCGCGATCCGGGGGTCGCTGTAGAGCGTGTCGACGTGGTAGGGAGCTGGCCCCTGGTCGACGTAGTAGCCCCCGTACATCGTCCCGGTGTGCTGGTTGCCGAGCGCCGCGTTGACGTTGCAGTCCGTCTGGGCCCGGTTGTCGTAGAAGATCGCGAAGTTCATTGGGTCCAGGAGCCGGTCGGCCAGGCCGCGGAGCTCGGGCAGCGCCTCGCGGACCTCGATTAGCCCGGACGCGTACCAGCCGTTGTCGACCGCCGAGACGAACCAGCAATTGTCCTGGGCCGGGGTCGTCTCTGTGCAGTCGCCCTGCCCGGGGTTCAAGAGGACGTTGCCGTTGTTGGTGTCATACCACTGGTAGAGGAAGCCGTCGTAGCGCTTGAGCGTGGCGACTTCGTCGAGCGTCGCGCTGATCAGCGAATCGGCCCGTGCGCGGTCGATCAGGCCCAGATCGCGGGCAGCGACGACGGCCCATAGGTACACGCCGATGTCCGCCGCCGAGGTGTACGTGCCGCGGACGGCGTCGGGGCCCAGGTTGTCCAGCGGCAGTTTCGTGCTGGGGTCGACGTCGGCGGCGTAGAACTTCCACGTGTCTGCGGCGATGCTGTGCAGCACCAGGCGCTGGCGGGCGCTGAAGGCGCCGCCGCCCTGGTCGGCGAGAGCCTGTCCCGGCACGCCCGCCGCGAACAAGAGCGCGCACGCTGCGATCAGCGGCGCGGCCCAGACTCGTACGCGGCGGACGGTGCCGGGAAGGTAACTGCCAGCGCCCACGGCCAACGTCCTAGTTGACCGTGAACGTTGACGGCGTGAGCGTGCCGACATCGGAGTTGTCACTGACCCACAGGTCGAACGGCCCGGGCTCGACCACGAACTGGCCCTGATCGTTGTAGAAGCCGAAGTTCTGGCGACCGAGCGTGAACGTGACCGTCTTGGACTGTCCCGGCGCCAGCGTCACGCGCTGGAAGCCCTCGAGCTTTTCCACGGGCTGCAGGATGCTCGTGTAGCTCTCGTGCAGGTAGAGCTGCACGACATCATCGCCGGCGACGGCCCCCGTGTTGGTGATGGTCGTGCTGACGGTCAGCGGACCGTTCGCCGACACGCTGGTCGATGACAGGTGCGGGCTCGACAGCGAGAACGTCGTGTACGAGAGTCCGTAGCCGAACGGGTACAGCGGCGCGTTCGGCGCGTCGAGGTACTTCGAGGTGTACTTGTTGTTGGGGTCATACGGCCTGCCGGTCGGCAGCTCGTTGTAGGAGATCGGGATCTGCCCGACATCCACCGGGAACGTCATCGGCAGCTTGCCACCGGGGTCGACCTTCCCGAACAGGACGTCGGCAACCGCATTGCCGCCCTCGGAGCCGGGATACCACGCTTCCAGCAACGCCGGCGCGTTGGCGGCCAGCCAGTCGATCGTCAGCGGCCGTCCGTTCATCATCACGACCACATACGGCTTGCCAGTGTTCGCGATCGCCTGCACGAGTGCGAGCTGCTGGCCGGGCAGGCCGAGCATCGTGCGCGACGATGCCTCACCGCTGTCCGAGGAAGGCTCGCCGACGACCACGACCGTGACCGCCGCCGACTGCGCAGCGCTGACCGCGGCGCCAAACCCCGACGTGGACGTGCAACTGGTGTCGCAGCCCTGCGCGTAGGTGACGTTGGCGTTCGGCACCGCCGCCTTGATCCCGTTCAGAACCGAAACGATCTTGTCAACCGAGACCAAATCGCCCGGGGTGGTGTCGTAGCCGATCGGCACGTCGGGCCCGAGCTGGTCGAGCGCGTCGTCGGCGAGCGGGCCGACCACCGCGATCGACGGCGTGCTGGTGCTCAGCGGCAGCGCGTGGTTGCGGTCCTCGAGCAGGACCATCGACTCGTCCGCCGATTTCCGCGCCGCGGCCAGGTTCGCGGGCGTCAGCTCCGCCGTCTGCACCCGCGTCGGATCGGTCAGGGGGTGCGAGAACATGCCCGCCAGGTACTTGAGCGTCAGCACGTGCCGGACCGCGTCGTTGAGCTGGGCCATCGTGATCTTCCCGGACGCGAGCAGCTGCGGTCCGTAGTTGTCGTAGGTGGAGTACGGGCTGGAGCTTCCCACCTGCACCGCCATCTCGATGTTGATCCCGGCCGTCAGTGCCAGCTGTGCCGCTTGCGCCCCGTTTGCGGCGTAGCCGAACGCTTCCAGCTCCTGGACGGCCTGGTAGTCACTGAGCGTCGTGCCGCCGAAACCCCATTCGTCGCGCAGGATCGTCGTCAGCGTGTACGCATTGGCGGTGTTGGGCACCCCGTTGAGCGAGTTGAACGAGGCCATCACCGTCGCGGCGCCGGCGTCGACCGCCGCCTTGTAGGGCGGCAGGTAGTCGTTGAACAGCTGCTGGGTGGACATGTCGACCGTGTTGTATTCCCGCCCGGCGACCGGGGCGCCATAGGCGGCGAAGTGCTTGACGGTCGCGGCCATCTTGTCCGGGGCAGCGAAGTTGTTGCCCTGGTAGCCGCGAACCTTCGCGACGGCGATCGCGGCGCCCAGATACGGATCCTCGCCCGCGCCCTCGACGACGCGGCCCCAGCGCGGATCGCGACTGATGTCGACCATCGGGTTGAACGTCCACTTGATCCCGTCCGCGGTGGCCTCCGAGGCCGACACAGATTCGTCGTTCTCCACCAGCGCCGGATCCCAGCTGCTGGCTTCGGCGAGCGGCACCGGGAATATCGTCTTGTAACCGTGGATGACGTCGAGCCCGAAGATCAGCGGGATTCCGAGCCGTGAGTCCAGCGCCTGCTGCTGAACCTGGTTGATGTTGTTGACGCCAACGAGGTCGAGGACCGAGCCGATTTGCCCATTCCTCGCCTCGGTCAGCAGGTCACCTGGCGTGCCGTTCGGCCCGTCCGGACCCGCCATTTCCAGCTGGCCGAACTTCTCGGCGACAGTCATCCGCGCCAGCAGGGCGCTGACCTTCGCGCTAATCGACTGCTGGTCAGCCGTTAGAGCACTCGCACGGACCGTGCGAGCGGCAGACGAAGGCGTGGTCGGCCCACTCGCCAGCAGCGCCGCGGCCACGATGAACACCGCCGCTAGGCCCACGCCAAATCTAAAGCGACGCCTCGGCTTGGGCCAGACCACGTGAGCTACTCGATCCGCCATTTCCGTCTCCTTCCGGGACACATCCCTAATCGTCGCTTATATCCCCGTGTGCAGATCGCGTCAACTAGGCTCGCCGAGCTGCCGAAGCGCACCTGGGTGCCCTGATCTTCCAGACTGCGATCCTTAATAGGATTCTTAGCCGAAAGGACGGAATCAAGTGCCAGGGAAATGCAAGACGTATACGCCAGAGTTCCAGGAAGAGGGAGCCCGGATGGTCATCGAGACCTCCCATGCGATCGCCGATGTGGCGCGAGCGGGATGTCCTCCGTGCCGTTCTGCGTAGTGGCCCGTGTAAGGCTCTGCGTGATGGCACGTGTAAGGCGGATATCGCGTGCAGTGCCATGGGGGAGGGGGACATTGCGTGAACAGACTCGCCGGCTGCGGGTCCTGGCTGTAGGGGTGGTGCAGCGGGGAAGTCGTCATTGAACAGGACGCGACCAGCGGGGAGAACTCGTGCCCGTGAACTATCTGGCCTCAAACGGTGAATTCGCTGGCGGTTCTTCGCTTGGGGGTTGTTCGCCGGGCGCGCCTTCGCTTGTGGCGTCCCGGTCAGGCTGGTCCTCATCGGGCAGGGTCTTGGCCAGCGCGGCGATGGCGCGTTCGAGTTCGGGCAGGTCGTCATCGACAGTCGCCTGCAAGATCGCATGAGCGGTGTCAAAGTAGCGGTGGGCCAGGTGATCGCGCATGCGGGTGATCTGGCGCCACGGGATGCCGGGCTGGGTATTGAGTAAGTCAGCGGGCAGGGCCTTGACGGCCTCGCCGATTTCCAGCAGCCGGATCCGGACCGCGTCGAAGACCAGGCCGTCGGACAGGTCGCCGCGCTGCAGGTGGGAGCGGATCGCGTCGATCGCGGCCTGGATGTCGGCCAGCCGCTGCCGGTCCCGGTAGGTCACAGGGCCACCAGGTCACGGCTGGCCCGGGCGCGGACACCGGGTTTGAGATCACCGGCTGGCACCAGGTCGACCTGGCTGCCGACGATGGCCTCCAGCTCGGCCTGCACCCGTCCCAGGCTGAGCAGTCCCATGTCCGGCGGCAGGTCCGCGAGCAGGTCCAGGTCACTGTCGGGCCGGTCTGTGCCGCGGGCGACGCTGCCGAACACGCGCAAGTTGGTCACGCCATGGGCGGCTGCCGCGGCGATCAGGTCCTGCCGCCTGCGACGCACCCGCTGGCCTACCGGCCCCGACAGCCGGCTCAGCCGCCGCGGCTGCCGGCGGACGTCGACGATCAGCTCGTAGCCGGCCGCCTCGATCAGGGCGGCCAAGGTCGGCAGCGCAGGCTGGCGATGCCCGGACTCATAAGCGCTGATCACGCTCTGCGTGACGCCCGCCCGGGCCGCCAGCTCGGCCTGCGACAGCCCAGCGCCGGTGCGGACCCGCCGCAGCAGAGTCCCGGCCATTTCCGTCACCTGATCCACGACTCGATTATAGCGGATCGTCGATATCCGCTAACGAGTGCGGCCGACCTCGTATCACGCCGAAGCGGTAGTCCTTGTGACGGTCCGTCATGGAGCAACCAGGTGTTATCCGAGCCCGCGGTTGGCTTACTCAGGTGTTTGTGGTTTGAAGATGGTGTCCATGATTTCGGCTCCGGTGGTGAGGATGGGGCGGAGTTCGCGGCGGTAGACGACTTCGGTGGTGCGGGTGCTGGCGTGGCCGGCGAGGCGGGCGATTTCTTCGACGGGGATGCCGGAGGTGGACATGAGCGAGACGAACGAGTGGCGGAGTTCGCGGGGGGTCCAGCCCGGTCCGATGTTCGCGGCCGTGCAGATGGCGCGGAACTCACGCCGGACGTTGGCGGCGTCCAGGGCGGCGCCGGTCCTGGTGGCGAACACCAGATCCTGCTCGCTCCAGTGATGATCGGCCGCGCGGCGGTCGGCGGCTTGCTGCTGCTTGTGGGCGCGGAGCGCGTCAGCGGCGAGCTGGGGCGGGGCGAGGATGCGGCGGGATTTCTCGGTCTTGGTGTCGCCGTGGGCGCGGACCGAGCGCCAGACGGCGGCGCTGGCCGGGAGGGGCGGGTCGGCGCCGGGGTTGCCGAGGGGTGATGTGTTCCCAGCGCAGGGCGCGGGCTTCTTCGGTGCGGATGCCGGTGGCCAGGCAGAGGGCGATGTAGGCGTGCATCCGGGTGTCGGTGGCGGCGGCGAGCAGCGCGGATGCCTGCTGGAGGGTCAGGCTTTTGCTGGGCCGCGCCAGAGAGGACAGCGTCGAGGAGACCTGGCGCATTGTGCAGCCGCTGCTCGACCACCCGCCCGACGTCCGCCCCTACCTGTTCGGATCCTGGGGGCCGAGGAGGCGGAAGCCCTGGTCCGCGGCCACCCGCGCTGGCAGCAGCCGTGGTTGCCCACGGAGAGCTGAGCCCAACGGACCGCTGAGCCCGCGAACGGCTTAGCGCGGGCCGGCGACGGCGTCGATCTGCGTGTCCGGCTGGTAGGTGTAGGCCGCCTCGCGCACGGTCTCGCTGGACTCTAGGGCCGCGCCGAGCGCGCCGCCCAGCGTCGCGATCGAGGTGGCCAGCCAGGCCAGGCTGACCTGGTCGGCCACGCCGGCCGGGTGCCCGAGGACCAGGCCGAGCAGGTTGCCCGGCACCAGCAGCAGCGCCGCGGCGAGCATGGCGACGAACAGGGCCAGGTACAACGCGGCCACGCCCAGTCCGACGGTGGCCGCGGTGACGATGTTGAACAAGGCCACCTGTTCGCGCGCGGCCGGGTGCGGGCTGCGCTCCCACAGCCCGGTGGTGACCATGATCGTCACGGTGATGGCCGCCACCGAGCCCAGCGCGATGACGACCAGGCGCAGCGGCCCGAGATAGTAGGAGAGCCGCCAGATGTCGCTGGTCACCAGCGCGAACACCCCGGCCGCGAAGGCCACCGCCAGCGCACGCATGAGCCGCAGCGCCAGCCGCCACGGGTGGTTGGCGCGCAGCATGCCCAGCAGCAGCCAGATGTTGCCGGTGACGACCCGCGCGACGAAACCCACCCCTTGCTCGCCCCGCTCCGTGCGGGCACCCAGTTCGCGCATGCGGCGGGTCACGACCTCGGCCAGTGGGAGCCGTTCGGCGGCGCCCTCGGCCTGGTCCAGGTCGCCGAGCATGTGCCCGACCAGGCGGACGGTCGTCTCGACGGTGCGCTTGCGCACCGAGACCGGGCCGAGCGCGGGCATGGACAGGACCGCGACGCCGTGGGTCGCGCTGACGTGGGCGATCACCGGGCGCCGCGCGGTCTGCAGCGGGAGGTCGGTCACGCATACCGCCAGGTGCCAGCCGCGCTCGAGGAGCATCCTGCGCCCCGCCGCGATCAGCTCGCCGAGGTCTGTCGGCGGTTGCACCAGCCGGTCGGAGACGAACTCGACCCGCCACCGGACTCCGGGCAGTTGCCCGGCGAGCCGGTCGGCGATCTCCCCGACCAGGCTCTCGGTCAGCTCCGACGCGGGTCCAGGTGCGGCCAGCAGGCCGATGACCAGCTCCGGCTGCGGTTTGGTCTCAGGAACGCTCTCCGCGCCAGGGCCCTCCGACACGATCCCATTTACTACCACGGAGGCCATGTTCGCCAGGTGGGCAGGCCGCCCACATCGCCAGATCGGTTAGCTTGCGGGGTTCCAGAACTCGGCCATTGGTCTTGACCTGGGCTTTTACGCGGCTCGCTGGAATTCGTGGATGAGGCCGCCGAGGACAGCCCGCCGCTTGATCCGCTGCTGGGAGAGGTCAGCGGCGGGGTGGTCGGGCCTGGGTGGGCGAAGCCCGCTGGATGACCGCGCGCCGACCCGCCGTAGTAATCTCAAGTCAGTTTCGAGTGTCTCCGATGTAGCAATTCGGGCCTTCGAGCTGCGTCGTAGACAGTGTTATCTCAAGCCCTGTGTACGACGCCACGGTCTGCCGATCTGCCGTCCGAACGCGTGGAGGCGGACCTGCGGCGAAGGATCCTCGCCGGCGAGTGGGACCACGGGGAAGCACTGCCCGCAGTGGGGAAGCTGGCCGACCACTACGCCGTGGCCAGGAACACGATTGTCAAAGCACTGCGCCGGCTAGAGGCTGACAACCTGGTCCGGGTCGTACCCAACTGGGGAACGTTCCGGACGTAGAGACGACGAAACCCCCACCGAACCCTGGTAAGGAAGGTAGGGGGTCAAGTCGCTTTGTGTGGAGGCACACCCAAAGAATTGGCTGGCGGGGTTACGGCGGACTCTGAGGCCATCGGAGAGAAACCCCGGTCGCTACCCCGCCAGTTTGCTAATCGCGCCTGGGATTACCAGACAGGGTCTTTGCGACTGCGGCGGTAATCGACATTGCGGCAACCGATTCGTAGGTTCCGTTCGGATTGGTGTCGGATATCGGCTGCCCGCCCTTATTGCTGCCAGCGGCGGCTACCCAAATCTGTCCATTGGTGTAACTGGTCAGTGCTTCCGTAGGCCGGGGGTTAGGCAAATATCGCACGGTCATGTTAAGCCACCAGAACCTGGGGAGACGACATTACCTCGGTATAGGCGCCCGTCGAAGTCCACGAATAAGCGCCGAGAGTGACGATAGCCGTGCTGGCCCCAACAGGGACTGCCACGACGTTGGAATACAGAATCGCAGAAGGGCTAGCTGCAGCTGCAGAGGCAACGGGGGTCCAGGTCAGTACGGCATTACCTGCGGCGTCGCTGAATGCGACGCTGATAGGCACCAGGACACTGTTAACAGTGTTCGAGCACTTCAGCGTGACCGCCACTACCAGGAATCCGGAATCGGCCGGGACATTGGACTTCGGGGAGACTGCGCTTACCCCACCGGATGTGCCGGTGCAGGAATAAGTCACTCCGGGCGTGGAGAGAGCCGGTTAGCGTGTTTGTCAACGACGCGAATTTCGCACCGGGACCGGTGAACCCTAGGCCACCATTGGGAAAGAGGTTTTCCATGTTCGCACCCTTCTTCTGGTTGGCCTGGATTAGGCAGTGGTAATGGCGGTGGTCCGGTAGAACGCTTCCGGGTGACCGGTTCTGATGGACCCACGGAAAAAGCCAAAGAGCCCTATCCGATTAAGATCCACGTATCGCTCTTGGAGGACCTGAGTGCCTAGGTCCAGGTGAATTCCGAGCATTACCCTTTGCCACGGCCTCATCCAAAAAACTGGAGCTAGTCCCGCCAGTAGAGGCAGGAATGGCACCGGTCGAAGTAGTCGCCGTCTCGGTATTCGTGATCTGAGTCGAGTAAACGTAATTGTCTACTCCAGCGGCGATTACGTCATTCGGGAAGTCCCAGTACTTGGCATACGTCGATGCATTCAGCCGTACGTCACGGCGAGCTCGCCATCTGCCAGGCCGACGCGGATGACGGCGCCGTCGCGGACATCGCCGGCCACCAGGGCACGTCCGATCCGGGTCTCGACTTCGCGGCTGATGAAGCGGCGCAGCGGGCGGGCGCCGTAGACCGGGTCGAAGCCCTGCTGCGCGATGTACCTACGGGCCTCCTGGCTGAGCTCGAGGGTCATCTGCCGGTCGGCGAGCCTGGCCCGCAGATCGTTGAACATCAGGTCGACGACGCGCTCGATCTCCGGGAGGGTCAGCGGCTTGAACAGCACGATCTCGTCCAGGCGGTTCAAGAACTCGGGCCGGAACGCGGAACGCAGCGAGGCCATGACGCGCTCGCGCGCGTCGGGCTCGATCTCCCCGCCCGAGGTCACCCCGTCCAGCAGGTACTCCGAGCCGACGTTTGAGGTCATGATGATCACCGTATTGCGGAAGTCGACGGTGCGGCCCTGCGCGTCGGTGAGCCTGCCGTCGTCCAGGACCTGCAGCAGCGTGTTGAACACGTCCGGGTGCGCCTTCTCGATCTCGTCGAACAGCACCACCGAGTACGGCTTGCGCCGGACCGCCTCGGTCAGCTGCCCGCCCTCCTCATAGCCGACGTACCCGGGCGGCGCGCCGAGCAGCCGGCTGACCGTGTGCCGCTCCTGGTACTCGCTCATATCGATCCGGACCATGTTGTCCTCGCTGTCGAACAGCGCCGCCGCCAGGGACTTGGCCAGCTCGGTCTTGCCGACCCCGGTGGGGCCGAGGAAGATGAACGACCCGATCGGCCGGCGCGGGTCCTTGATCCCCGACCGGGCCCGGATGATCGCGTCGGAGACCAGCTGCACGGCCTCGTCCTGGCCGATCACTCGTTCGTGCAGGATCTCATCCAGCTGCAGCAGCTTGTCCCGCTCGCCTTCTTGCAGCCGCGCCACGGGGATGCCGGTCCAGCGCGCGACGATCCCGGCGATCTCGTCCTCGGTGACGACCTCCCGCAGCAGCCGCCGGCCGCCCTGCCGGACGGCGAGCTGCTCCTCTTCGGCCTGCAGGCGCCGCTCGAGGTCCGGGATCCGGCCCAGCCGCAGCTCCGCGGCCCGGTTGAGGTCGTAGTCACGCTCGGCCTGGTCGGCTTGCTGGCGCAGCCGTTCCAGCTCCTCGCGCTGCTCCTGGACCTTGCGCAGGGCCCGCCGCTCGGACTCCCACTGGGCCCGCAGCGCGTCGGATTCGGCCCGCAGGTCGGCCAGCTCCTTGCCGAGGTCCTCCAGCCGCGCCTTGCTCGCCGCGTCGGTCTCCTTGGCCAGCGCGGCTTCCTCGATCTCCAGCCGCATCACCCGGCGGGTGAGCTCGTCCAGCTCGGCCGGCATCGAGTCGATCTCGGTCCGCAGCATCGCGCAGGCCTCGTCGACCAGGTCGATCGCCTTGTCCGGCAAGAACCGGTCGGAGATGTACCGGTGGCTCAGCGTGACCGCCGCGACCAGCGCGCTGTCGGCGATCTTCACGCCGTGGAACACCTCCAGCCGCTCCCGCAGGCCGCGCAGGATCGAGATCGCGTCCTCCACCGACGGCTCGTCCACCAGCACCGGCTGGAACCGGCGCTCCAGCGCCGCGTCCTTCTCGATCCGCTGCCGGTACTCATCCAGCGTCGTCGCGCCGATCAGGTGCAGCTCGCCGCGGGCCAGCATCGGCTTGAGCATGTTGCCCGCGTCCATCGCGCCCTCGGCCGCCCCGGCCCCGACCACGGTGTGCAGCTCGTCCACGAATAGCAAGATGCGTCCCTGCGCCGCCTTGACCTCGGCCAGGACCGCCTTGAGCCGCTCCTCGAACTCGCCGCGGTACTTGGCCCCCGCCACCAGCGCGGCCAGGTCGAGGCTGAAGATCGTCCTGTCCCGCAGCCCCTCGGGCACGTCGCCGCGGTTGATCCGCTGGGCCAGGCCCTCCACGATCGCGGTCTTGCCCACCCCCGGATCGCCGACCAGCACCGGATTGTTCTTGGTCTTGCGGGACAGGATCTGGATCACCCGCCGGATCTCGGCGTCACGCCCGATGACCGGGTCGAGCAGGCCCGCCGCGGCCTCGGCCACCAGGTCAGTGCCGTACTTGTCCAGTGCCTCGTAGGCGGTCTCGGGCATCGCGGACCTGACCCGCTGGTTTCCCCGGATCTTGGTCAGCGCCTGCAGGAAGCCGTCCCTGGTCAGCCCGTCGGCCTGCAGCAGCCGCCCCGCGGCAGTCGCCGAGCCCTCGTCAAGCAGCGCCATGACCAGGTGCTCCACCGAGACGTACTCGTCCTTGAGCCTGTCCGCTTCTTGGTTGGCCGCATCGAGCAGGCGGGCCAGCCGCTGCGTGACGTGGATCTGCCCCGGGGTGACGCCCGGGCCGGTGACCTTGGGCCGCTTGGCGAGCTCGGCCTCCAGCGCCGTCCGCAACTGGTCCGGATCGGCGCCGGCCTGAGCCAGCAGGCGGGGGACGATGCCGTCCTGCTGATCGAGCAGGGCCAGCAGCAGGTGCTCGCCGTCCACTTCGGTGTGCCCGAAGCGGAGCGCCTTGGTCTGCGCGTCGTGCAGTGCTTCCTGTGACCTTTGCGTCAGGTGGCTGGGGTCCATGTTCACCTTCCCGGCCGTCGGGCCTCCCGCAGGGCCGCTTCGAGTACCGCGATCCGGTCCAGCAGGTCGGTGACCAGCCCGACGGCCGCGTAGTTGAGCCCGAATCCTGCGCGGAGCCGCTGGACCCGACCCATGACCGCCACCTGGCTGGGGGCGAACCACAGCTCGCCGGCGGCGTCGCGGCCGGCGTCGAGGATGCCCAGGGCGACGAGCCTGCGGACCAGGTCCGGGTGCGTGCCCGTCGCCCGCGCGAACGCCTCCAGGTTGAGGCGTGCCGACCGGACCAGGACCAGCGCGTAGCCCACTACCGCCTCCTCGGGTCGAAGGTGGAGACCGCGGCCAGCTGCTCGAAGAGCCGACGCTCCTCATCGGTGAGCTTGGCCGGCACCACGATCTTGACCTCGGCGTACAGGTGCCCGGCGTTGCCGCGCGGGTGAGGCAGGCCGTGGTGCCGGAGCCGGAGCCGCTTGCCGGTCGAGGTACCCGGCGGCACCTTGACCTTCATCTCACCGCGCGGGGTCTCTACGGCCACCGATGTGCCCAGCGCGGCTTCCCACGGCGCCAGCGGGAGATCGACGTACAGATCGCGTCCCTCGACGCGGTATCGGGGGTGCGGGGCGATCCGCACCACGAAATACAGATCACCGTTGGGGGCGCCCTCGCTGCCGCGGCCGCCCTGGCCAGCCAGGCGGATGCGCTGCCCATTGGTCACGCCGGCCGGGATCCTGACGTCAAGCGTGCGCCGGCCGCCGGGACCGTCCAGGGTGACCGAACGGTGGCCGCCCTGGAAGGCCTCCTCCACGGTCAGCTCGAGTTCGGCTTCCTGGTCGGCGCCCGGGATCGGGCCAAAGCCCTGGCCTCTGAAGATCCCGCCGATGAGGTCCTCTATATTGATGCCGCCAAAGTCGCCGCCCAGGCCCGTGCCGAACCCGCCGGCCCCCCCCGGGCCCCCGGCCTGGCCGGCCCCGCGCCGGCCCGGCTGCGCTGGAACGCCTCGGGATCCACGTCCTCGGGCACCTGCCGGAAGTCCGGGCCGAAGGCGTCGTAACGGCGCCGGGTCTGCGGATCGGACAGCACGTCGTACGCCTCGGAGATTTCCTTGAAGCGGTCCTCGGCGCCGGGATCCTTGTTGACGTCGGGATGGTTCTGGCGGGCCAGCTGGCGGTAGGCCCGCTGGATCTCGTCCTGGGTCGCGGTCCTCGGCACGCCCAGAACCTCGTAGAAGTCACGGCGATCAGCCCTCGGTCCGCCCGGCATCAGTCCGCCTTGGCCACTACGACCTGCGCGGGGCGCAGCTGGCGGTCTGCTTCGCCGTAGCCAGGTCGCACGACCTGCACGACGGTGCCGGGAGGGACGCGGGGATCGTACGTGGCCGCGACCGCCTCGTGCCGGGCCGGATCGAACGTCGCGCCGGTGTCGTCCCGGCGCGGGAAGCCGAGGCTGGCCAGCACGCCCAGGGCCTGCTGCCGCACGGCCTGGATTCCCTCGACGATCGTGCGCGGATCGGCCGCGGCGTGCTCGAGCGCGCGCTCGAGGTTGTCGACGACCGGCAGCCACTGCCTGGCGACCTGGGCGCGGGCATCAGCCTCGGCGCGCTCCACCTGGGCGGCATACCGCTTGCGCAGATTGTCCAGGTCAGCCAGGGCGCGCAGCTTCTGGTCCTCGGCCTCTGCGAGCCGGGCCTGCAGACCCGCGAGCCGGGCCTCCAGCTCGGCGAGCCGGGCCTCCAGCTCGGCCACGGTGGCGGCACCGCCTGCGCCGCCTCCGCTGTCGGTCCGGCCGGCCCCGTGCGGGCCAGTATCGGGCGGGCCGGTCGTGGGCGGTCCGGTCTCGGAACCGGAGTCATGCCGGACGTGCGGCGGCTCGCCGCCGCCTGGCCCGGGCTGCCGCCCGCCGGTCATGTTACTCATTGGGGGTGAACTCGGCGTCGATCACGTCATCATCATCGCGCGGGGCGCTGGGCTGGTCCTGCGAGGCGGAGGTGGTGGCGCCGAGGCTGTGGTAGACCTGCTGGAGTTCGGTGGTGAGGTCGCGCAGCCGGTCCAGCGGCGCATTGTCCTTGAGGGCCTGCCGCGCGTCAGCCACCAGGCTGTCCGCCCGTGCCTTCTCGTGCACGGGCACCGAACCGCCGAGGTCGGCGAGCTGCCGCTCCACCTGGTACGCGGCGGCATCCAGCGCGTTGCGCGCATCGGTCAGCTCGCGTAGGCGGCGGTCCTCGTCGCGGTGCCGCTCGGCATCCGCGATCATCCGGTCGACTTCGGCCTTGTCCAGGTTGGAGGACTCGCTGATCGTGATCCGCTGCTCGGCGCCGGTGTCCTTGTCCTTCGCCGAGACGTTCAGGATCCCGTTCGCGTCGATGTCGAAAGTGACCTCGACCTGCGGCTCCCCCCGCGGGGCCGGCCGGATGTTCTCCAGCCGGAACCGGCCCAGGACCCGGTCGTCGGCGGCGCGTTCCCGCTCGCCCTGCAGCACCACCACGTCGACCGCGGACTGGTTGTCCTCGGCGGTGCTGAACGTCTCGGTGCGCCGGGCGGGAATCGTGGTGTTGCGGTCGATGATCTTGGTCATGACCCCGCCGAGCGTCTCGACGCCGAGCGACAGCGGAGTCACGTCCAGCAGCAGGACGTCCTTGACCTCGCCCTTGATCACGGCGGCCTGAACCGCGGCGCCCAGGGCGACGACCTCGTCCGGGTTGACCGTCATGTTGGGGTCCTTGCCGCCGGTCAGCCTGCGGACCATAGTCTGCACCGACGGCATCCGGGTGGCCCCGCCGACCAGGATTACCTCGTCGAGGTCGTTGGCGGTCAGCTTCGCGTCCGCCAGCGCCTGCTGGACCGGCGCCCTGGTGCGCTCGACCAGGTCGGCGGTGATCTGGTCGAACGTCGAGCGCATCAGCGTGCTGTTGAGGTGCTTGGGCCCGGAGGCGTCCGCGGTGATGAACGGCAGGCTGATGGTGGCCTGCGTCACCGACGACAGCTCGACCTTGGCCTTCTCTGCCGCCTCGAACAGCCGCTGCAGGGCTTGGGGGTCCTTGCGCAGGTCGATCCCGTTTTCCCGCTGGAAGTCATCGGCCAGGTAGTCAACGATGCGGCGGTCGAAGTCGTCCCCGCCCAGGTGGGTGTCACCGGCGGTGGCCCGCACCTCGACCACGCCCTCGCCGATGTCGAGGATGCTGACGTCGAAGGTCCCGCCGCCCAGGTCGAAGACCAGCACCGTCTCGTTGCGCTTCTTGTCCAGGCCGTAGGCCAGCGCGGCCGCGGTCGGTTCGTTGATAATGCGCAGCACCTCAAGCCCGGCGATGCGGCCCGCGTCCCTGGTCGCCTGCCGCTGTGCGTCATTGAAGTACGCGGGGACGGTGATGACGGCCTCGGTGACCTTCTCGCCGAGGAACTTCGACGCGTCCTCGGCGAGCTTGCGCAGCACCAGGGCCGAGATCTCCTCCGGCGCGTACTGCTTGCCGCGGATCTCGAATCGGGCCTCTCCGTTCGGCCCCGGCACCACGTCGAACGACACGGCGTTCAGCTCGCTCTTGACCTCATCGAAACGCCGGCCGATGAAGCGCTTGGCCGAGTAGATCGTGCCCTTCGGGTTCAGGATCGCCTGACGGCGGGCCAGCTGGCCGACCAGGCGCTCCCCTTGGGGGGTAAAGGCCACCACCGACGGGGTCGTCCGCGACCCCTCCGCATTCGGGATCACCGTCGGCTTGCCCCCCTCGCTCACCGCGATCACCGAATTGGTGGTACCCAGGTCGATTCCGACTGCTTTCGCCATCGTTGCCTCATCTCCGGTCACGGCACCGCGGCGGGCGCGCAGTGCTGCCATCAATGAGCAACGGTCTTCCTGCGCTGCCTGTCGTGCGGAACGCCTGCGCGGGGGACATGCCCAACCGCCATCATACGTCGGGCGCCACAAGCCGATCACACCCGCCCGGCGTCAGGCATCCGCGAAGGTCAACCCAGACAACTACTTGACAGCGGCAGCAAAGAGGACTTGTTCTGCTCGCCGAGAGTGCGTCTCGACCGTGGGTCGGCCGCCGCGCGCAGATCAGGCTGTAGGGGCGTTCGTAGATGCCTTCACGGCCGGGCAGGGCTGCCAGGGCGGAGGTCGCCGACACCGTGCGTGCTCTGGGCGAAGGCGTTGCCGGGTTCGAGATCGGCGAGCCGTTGTCACCTTGCCGGCTAACGGCGGCACGGGGGCTATGCCTCGATCTTCGTCAGCGACGCGGCGTTCGTCACATCGATGAAGGACGCCGGTCTGGACCCCGCGCTGGCCGTCGCCGTGGTGCCGAACGCGGCAACGGCGCACCTCGCAGTGACGCAGACCGCCCGCATGCGCAACGGCGAGCGGGTCTTGGTCCATGGGGCCCTCGGAGGCCTGGCCGTCGGCTTCCCCGGCATCGCACGCCAGCTAGGCGCCTCCGAGTTGTCGGCACGGTCCGCGCCAGCGACCTGGGCGCCGGAAGGCAAACAAAACTCCCGTACGACGAGATCATCGATTCCGCTGAGCTGCCCGCACGCCTGGCGGGCAAGCGCTTCGATATCGTCATCGACCCCGTTGGCGGTTCCGTCCGCACCGCCAGCGTCGGGTTGCTCGCGCCGATGGGACGCCTGCTCCCGGTCGGCAACGCCAGCGGAGACTGGAATCACCAGATCGACAGCAACCGGATCTGGCTCGGGAACCTGGCCGTTCACGGCTTTTCGGTGGGGTTCTTCCTCCCGCGCCACAAGGACCTCGCGCGACCCGCGCTACAGCTGCGATCCGTGCCGCGGCCGCCGGCCTCGCCCAGGCCAACGTCGAGACGCTTCCCCTCTCCAACGCGGCAGTGGCGCATGCACGGCTGGAGCACCACTCGGTGAATGGCCGTCTCGTTCTCCGCCCCCTGTTGAGCGAGCGTCCCGCGTCGGGCATGTGGTTGATCTCGACGAGCAGGCCCGGGCTAACCATGACACGTACACGACCGCCAAGAAGGCCAGCGCTGGCCTGGAGCATGGTGTTCTCGAGCTCTCTCGGGATTGAAATCGATCCCTCGGTCACCCAGCGAGTGAAAGCCCTCGTCTGGACCGTCCCGAGCGCAAGGCCCGGCGGGGAGAAGTAATGCTCCCAACCCTCCTCAGGCAGGAAAACGGCTGACAAACCAGCCCGCAGAACCACCGTGGCACCGGGATCCGGTTTGAGTGAAGCGATGCGATTGAACTCGTCAGGGTTCTCGGGCCAGGCCCGCACAGCGCCCGGGGCGCCCGCGCGATAAGGAGTGGGCATGAGCGTGTCTGCTTGGTAGGAAGGCGGACATGGCCACCTACCCGATCCGCCCGGTCGCCGAAGACGAGCTCGCTGACTTTCTCGCCGTGGACCAGCACGCGTCCCATGGCACGCCGATGTCCGGGCGTGCTCACGCCAACTTCTTGGCCCGCCTCGAATTCGGCCGAACCCTGGCCGCGTTCGACGGCGACACGATAGTCGGCGGGACGGGCGTGTTCAGCTTCCACATGCGGGTGCCTGGCGCGATGGCCGCGGTCGCCGGGGTGAGCCTGGTTGCCGTGCTTCCCTCGCACCGCCGCCAGGGTCTCCTGTCCGCGCTGATGCGCCGCCAGCTCGCCGATGTGAGCGAGCGGGGCGAGGCGGTGGCCGTGCTGTTCGGCTCCGAATCAGGCATCTACGGGCGATACGGCTACGGGCGCGCCTCCTGGCACGCCGCCTACCGGCTGCAGCGCGGGGAGGGCACGCTGGCGCCCGGTATACCGGCCGATCCCGGGCTGCGGCTGCGGATCGTCGAACCGCTGTCGGTCAGGGCCGAGCTGGCTCAGGTCTACGACCTGGCGCTGGCCGAGCGGCCCGGCCTGTACGCCCGCACCGAGCCATGGTGGGACCGCCTGCTCACCGAGCTGCACTCCGACGGCGAGTCATCCCGGCAGATACGCTGCGTGCTGGCCGAGGGCGACTCGGGCCCGCGCGGGTATGCGGTGTTCACCTCGACGGAACGCTGGGACGAGGACGCAGGCTTGCCGGAGGGCGTCCTTGAGGTGAGCGAGGCGATCGCCACCGACCCTGCGGCAACTGCGGCGCTCTGGAACAACCTGCTCAGCCGGGACTTGATCAGCGAATTCCACGCCAGGATGCGGCCGGTGGATGACCCGCTGCTGTACCTGCTGGCCGACCCGCGCCGGGTCCGGTCTCTGGTCAGTGATGGCCTGTGGGTCCGGCTAGTAGACGTGAGCAGCGCCCTGGCGCAGCGGCACTACGCCTGCCCGGTCGACGTGGTCATCGAGGTCGCCGACCAGCTGTGCCCGCAGAACACCGGCCGCTGGCGGCTGGCCGCGGAGGCTGGTGCTACTCCCGCGGGCTTGCGCGCCACGTGCGAACGGAGCACCGCCCCGGCCGACCTGGTGCTGCCCGTGTGGGCGCTGGGCGCCGCGTACCTCGGCGGCACCGGGCTCGGGGCCATGGCCAAGGCGGGCTTGGTCACCGAGGCGACGCCAGGTTCCCTCGCGGTGCTGTCGACCGCGATGTCGTGGGAACCGGCACCCTGGTGCCCCATGACCTTCTGACCCGGCGGCACGGGAACGACGCCACCAGCAAGGCCTCGGCTAGGTCCTGCTGCTCGATCTAGCCGAGGCCGCCGCGCTGGCGGAAGACCACGGCCATGCACTTGTTGGTCAAGTGCGGTCGCTGGGTCATCTGCTCGGCAAGTTCCTGCGCGCGGGGATGGCGGCGCGGCCCGGCGTCAGCTGGGCGGCGGTTCCGCGGCGTGCTCGCGCAGCCCCAGCAGGTCCGCAAGAGCCGGGATGTGGTCGTGCCCGGCGGGCGCAAGGTGGGGGAATTGCGGCACCACCGGGTAGGGCGAGGTGGTCACGCCAAGGGGACGGCCGACCAGCAGCGACAGCGTGGTTCCGAACGCGTCGTCGTGCAGGCCGCGCCCGTTTCCCGTGCCGGGCGCGAAGCGCGCCGGCTGGCCGGGCCGGTACCGGAGCTGGTCGGGCAGGAATGCAGCGACAAGCGTCGCAGCGTGCTCGTCGGGGCTGGCGGCTCGACTCAGTTCTGCCACACGCACGGCAGTACGCCGCACCACGTCGGTGTACGCGGCGACGTCGCCGGCCGGCGAGCTGGCGTTGAGTGCCTCGGTGTCTGCGCCCGGCTGCGGGAAGAAAAACGACCGCAGCAACGGATGGGCGGCCCGGCTGACCTGCCGCTGGGGGGCGTGCCCGTACAGGCTGATCCGGGCCCACACGGCGACGTCGGTGCCGCCGAATGTGACGTCCGGGACCTGAAGGGCGATGGCGGTGACGTTCCGGCCAGCCAGCAGGTTGCCCGGCGCCCCGGTGAACAGCTCGGGACGGTACTGGTTGTCGGCCAGGCCGTGATTGAACGCGAACAGCGCGACGGCGTCGCCCCAGAACGGGTCCTGCGCCAGGCCGAACCACGCTGATCCGCCATTGCTCAGCGCGAAGGCTTCCCCGGTGTGGCCGACGCCGAGTTCGCTGCCTTCGAGGCCTGACCGGCTCGGCGGGCCGACAGCGTAGCGGACCTGCATTTCCTGGTTTCCGTCGGCGTCCGGCTCGGCGAAGCTCATCCGGAACGCCCGGTCTTCGCGCGTGCCGCCATCGCTGGCGATGACAAACTCGTACAGGGCATCCGGCCGGAACGTGGTCGGGTTGGACCGCCCGGCGTCCGGGTTGACGGTAACGACGAGCGTCGATGTGCCCGGCGCCTCCGGAAACACGTATAGGTCGCCCAGGTTGAGCCGACCGTCCTCGATCGCCGTCGGGCTGTCGAAATGATGGGACATGCTTCTCCTCATCAAGGTGGTGGCGGCTGGCACGGCTCGGGGCAACAAGCTGATGTCGAGGTCGGCAAAGACGGAGCTGTACGAGCGCCCGGGATGCCGGGAGGTGGCGGCCGGGCAGCGCCGGCGGCCCGCCAGCCATGAGTGGCGGGGCGCATAGCGCTGCCCGGTGTCGGCCGGTGCTGCGGTCAGGAGGCGGCGATGCCCTCGCCGCCGATGGCGCCCGGGACCGCGACCGAGCCGGTCTCGGTCAGTGAGCCGCCTGGGCCGATGCGGTAGGCGTCGACGTTGCCGGGTCCGCCGGCCTGCACGTACAGGTACTGGCCGTCAGAGGACACCGCCGCATCGGTGGTACCGGGGTCGGTCGGTGTCGTGCCGAGTTGGGTGATGGTGCCGTCCGGCTCGGTGCTGAGCGTGGACTCGGTGCCGCTGCCGGCGTTGGAGGCGTACAGGGTGCCCTGCGGGGCTGCCGTGATCCAGCAGGTGGCGGCCTGCCCGGTGGCGGCGCTGCCCAGCTGGGTGAGCGTGCCGTCGGACGCTATTGCGAAGGTGGCTACGGCGCCGGCGCCCGTCTCGACGAGCGCGAGGTGCCCGTACTGGTCGAAGGTGAACCCGAACGGGATGGTGCCCGGCAGCGACGTCACGGTGGGCTCGGCGGACGGGCCGAACAGGCCGTCCCGGAAGACATCCACCGTGTTCGCGGCGTTCTTGGTCGTGACCACCAGCTGTGAACCGTCGGGAGTGAACCCGATCTGGCCGGGCGTCCCGGTGAACACGGTGGAGGAACTGGTGCCCAGGCCGAGATCGCGGGTCCAGGACGGCACCGGGATCAGGTAACCGCCGACCTGGAGGAAGCCGGCCACCGAGGCGCCGCCCCACGCGTTGAGGACGAATACCTGGCTGCCGTGAACGGCGATGCTGACGGGGAACTGGCCGCCCGAGCTGATCACCTGGCTGCGGACCAGCCTGTCGCCGCGGACCTGGAACGCAGTGATCGTGTTGCTGCCGGCGTTGACGGCGTAGAGCAGCCCGGCCCGCCGGTCAAAGGCCAGCGACCCCTCCGACGACAGATGGTCGACGACGGAGCCCATCGTTGCTCCCCCGTTTCCTCCGGTCGGGTAGCTGCCGACCTGCTGCAGTCCGCCCGCGGCGGTCGGTGTGTAGGCGACGATCGTGTTGCCAGCAGCGTTGTCGGTCTGCACGAACACCGCAGGTGTCTGTCCTGGCCAGGCACGCGCGGTAGCTGCGCTGGCCGGCAGGGCGGACAGCGCGGCAGCTGCCGCTCCGGCCGTAGTGACAGCAGCCAGCTTCAAGATGGGCTTCATGACTCCCCTTCGACACGAGATGGATCTGGTTGTTAGTTACGTCCGGCCATGACGCCACCGTCGACATCCCAGATGGCGCCTGTGACCCAGCTGGTGGCGGGAGACAGCAGGAACGTGATGACGTTGGCCATGTCCCGCACGGTGCCGGTCCGGCCGAGCGGGTGGAAGCCGTCGAAGCTGTGCAGCGTCTCCTCGAGCTTGTCCTTCGGCACGAACCGCTCGTAGATCGGCGTCGCGACGACGGCCGGAGCGACCGCGTTGACCCGGATCTGGTGCGGCGCGAGCTCAAGGGCCAGGTTGCGGGTCAGAGCGTGCAGCCCGCCCTTAGCAAGCGAATACGCCGACGACGGGGTGGCAGCGATGGCCTGATGCGCCCACATGCTGCCGATGGTCACGATGGAGCCGCCGCGGCCCTGGCTCACCATGCCGCGGGCCACGGTCTGGGTGATGAAGAAGATGGCCCGGTCCAGTTCCAGGTAGGAGTCGTAGTCAGCGGCGTCGTGGTCCAGGAACGGCTTGGGGATGAACAGCCCGGCCGCATTGACGAGCAGCGTTGCGTCGGCGTGCTCGTCCGCCAGCTGCTGCCGGACGCGCTCCACCACCATCCGGTCGGTCAGGTCAGCCGCGATGCCGTAGGCCTTGCCGTGCTGACTGAGTTCCGTCGCTGTGTCGTTAACTTGCGCGTCATCGAGGCCGATCACGACGGCGCTGGCGCCGGCGGCAACGACGTCGGCGGCCGTCTGGCGCCCCATGCCGCTGCTGCCGCCGACCACGATCAGCTTCTGCCCGGCGAATACGGGCATCGCCATCGGCCGCCCCATGTGCTCCGCCATCGGGCCGCCCATTTGCTCAGTCATCGGGCCGCCCATCCGCTCCTTCATCATCGGCGTGCCCATTTGCTCCGTCATGGGATCGCCCATCTGCGGAGGCATGCCCTCAAGCCAGTTCATGCTCATGCAGTTCTCCTTCCAGTGAACGGCACGCAGCCGTGATGTGCCGCCTGCTCATGCGAAGCGTTGCCGTCGCGCCGTGCTTGCACATCGTCAAGACAGACAGTTGTCAACGTCGGCCCAAACTGACCCCTTTCCAACGCTGGTCCCGTGGGTTGGCGGGACCTGGCCAGCCCGCCAGGCAGGCAGGCAACGGCGTGGGCCGCGATTCTGCTGTCTGGCCGGGCGTACGCGCCGGGCAGGACGGGACTTCTGGGAATTCACCGGGCAGTCCTGGCATTGCAGCAGTGGGTCTGCGGTGAATCAGCGGGGATGAGCTGGCGGGCCCGGCGCTCGCGCTGACCGTGTCGCCATCAGGACCTGTCCGGGTAAATCTGTTCCTAAGCCAACGGAGCCTTCGTGACCGAAGCCCATGCCGATCTGTCCGGGCAAGATCAGCGCCGCCGCGACCAGGGGGCCCGGGACGGCGGCGGGGATCCTGGTCAGCGCGGAAACAAGTGGTGGACGCTGGCCGCGGTGTGCCTCGGCACGTTCATGCTGCTGCTGGACATCACGATCGTGAATGTCGCCCTGCCCGATATCCAGAAGGCGCTGCACTCAAGCTTCTCCGACCTGCAGTGGATCGTTGACGCCTACGCGCTGACGCTGGCGGCGTTCCTGCTGACCGCGGGCAGCCTGGCGGACATGTACGGCCGCCGCCTGCTGTGGCTCATCGGCCTGGTGTTGTTCACCGGCGCGTCGGCGCTGTGCGGCTTTGCGGTCAGCACGCTGATGCTGCAGCTATCTCGCGCCTTGCAGGGAGTCGGCGGGGCGATCATGTTCGCGGTATCGCTGGCGCTGCTGGCTGATGCCTTCCGCGGCAAGGACCGCGGCACCGCGTTCGGGGTCTGGGGAGCGGTAACCGGACTGGCCGTCGCCATCGGCCCGCTGGCCGGCGGCATATTGACCTCCGGCCTGTCCTGGCGGTGGATCTTCTTCGTGAACGTGCCGATCGGGATCGCGGCCGTCATCATCACGATGAGAATGGTGGCCGAGTCACGCGCGCCGCAGGCCAGCGGGCCCGACTGGCCGGGCTTCGTGCTGTTCTCGGTGGCGCTGTCGAGCCTGGTCTACGGCCTGATCGAGTCGAATCAGCGGTCCTTCACCGACGGCCTGGTGCTTGGCTGTTTCGCCGCGGCGGCAGTGCTGCTGGTTGCCTTCGTCGTCGTGGAGCGGCGCCGGGCGCACCCGATGTTCGACCTGACGCTGTTCAGGCTGCCGACCTTCAGCGGCGGGTCGGTCGCGGCGTTCGGGCTCAGCGCCTCGATCTTCGCGATGATTCTCTATCTCGTGCTGTACCTGCAGGACATCCTGGGCTACTCCCCGCTGGCCACCGGCGTGCGGGTGATGTTCCTGTCCGGAGGCATCCTGGTGGCCGCCACGGTGTCCGGCAGGCTTTCCTCGCGCGTGCCGGTCCGGCTGCTGATCGGGCCCGGCCTGATCATGGTCGGCGTGGGCCTGCTGCTCATGCGCGGGCTCGACGCGGGCTCGTCCTGGACCCATCTGATCCCCGGAATGATCGTGAGCGGCCTCGGAGTCGGCCTGGTGAACCCGCCGCTGGCCTCCACCGCTGTCGGCGTGGTGCCGCCGCAGCAGGCCGGCATGGCCTCGGGCATCAACTCCACCTTCCGCCAGGTCGGGATCGCCACCGGCATCGCCTTGCTGGGGACGCTGTTTTCCAACGACGTGCGGGACGAGGTGCTGACCCGGGTGGCCGGGGTGCCCGGCCTGTCCGGCCGGGGCCCGCAGATCGCCACCGCAGTGCAGTCCGGGGAGATCACCCACGTGATCGGCAAGCTACCCGAGCACGCCAGGCAGGCCGTGGGAGTAATCACCCGGGCCGCCTTCACCACCGGCCTGAACCGCATCCTGCTGGTTGCGGCCATCATCGCGCTGGTGTCGGGCGCGGTCTCCCTGGCCGCCATCCGCAGCAAGGACTTCGCTCAGCAGCAGGGCGCCGGCTCCGCAGGTCGTACAACCCCAGCGCCAGCAGCGACCCCGCCCGAGCAGGCATGAGCGCAGACGACCAGGCAAACGTACCGAACGGCGGCTCGGCGAGCGTTCTCTCCCGACCTTCCCCATCACTCAGTGTGATGCCCAGATCGGCTGAGCCTCTGGGGTCAACCTCACGACGGTCCCGTATGGCTGGTGCACTTGGGGCCTCCGCTGGTTGCTGCGCGAGGTGCTCGTCGATGCGGCACCGGGCCGGGAAGACGACTACATCACGCTGGACCCGGCACGCGACACGGCCGGGTGTGTGCGGTTTGAGTCTGCCTGCGGCCACCCTCACAGGGCCGTCTGCCGCAGGTCGTCGAGGCGACTGAGGGCGCATTCAAGCGCGTCGGTGAGCCGCTCGCGGTGACCGGTGGCCAGCAGGTCAAGCACCAGGCCGGTGAACGTCGCCTTTACCAGCGACGCCTCGCGTTCGGCGTCCTCGGGCCTGATGCCGTCAGCGATCAGGCCGTCGGCGATGTCCTCGCGCCAAAACGAGATCTGCTCCGCACGCACATCACCGGGCAGACCGCTGACCGTGGCGTCCAGCGTGGCGGCCTCTAGACCTAGTCGCACCAGCGCCAAGTGCTCCGGGCTGCGGTTGATCCACCGCCACCAGCGCCGCTGCAGCTCCGCCGTGGAGATGCGAGGTACCTGCCGCCGCCACGGCCCTTCGACTCCTCGCTGAATCTCAGCGGCCCGTCTCAACGCGGCGACCACCAGTTCGTCCTTGCTGCCGAAGTGATGCACCAGCGCGTTGACCGACACATTCAGTGCGCGGGCAACTGGCCGCAGTGACACTCCGGCGACGCCGTGCCGGCCGAGATAGCCGACGACCTCGTCCAGCAGCTGGGCCCGTCGTTCGGGGTCAGGATGGCGTCCCATCAGACGCGCATGCGATGGCCCGCCGGGTCGAGCACCGGTTCGGGTAGCAATCTCGCCGGACAGCGCTGGCCGATGATCTCCACCTCGAACATCGCGCCGGGCACCGCGAGCTCGCTCGGCACATAGCCGAACGCTAGCGAGCGCCGGCTGTAATGCGCATACGCGCCGGACGTCACCCAGCCCACCACCGCCCCGTCGTGCCAGATCGGCTCGTCGCCGACGACGTCGGCGGGTTCCGCCGGATCGGGGGTAACGTCGAAGTAGCCGAGCGTTCGAGCCGGGCCGCGCGCCAGTTCCGCCTCCACCGCAGCGCGGCCGATGAAGTCGTGATCGAGCTTGAGCGATCGGTGCATTCGCGCCTCTACCGGCGTGTAGATCGGACGGTACTCGCGCGCCCACGTACCGAACATCTTCTCCATGCGCAGCGACATCAACGCCCGGAACCCGAACAGGCCGATGCCGTATGCCTTCCCGGCCTGCCACAGCAGATCGAATAGTGCTCGCTGGTACTCCGGTGCGACCCAGATCTCGTAGCCAAGATCCCCGGTGTAGGTCATCCGGCCGACGTAAGCGGGGATCATCCCCACGTCGATCCGGCGGAACGTCATGAACGGGTAATTCTCGGTGGCCAGTGAAACGTCGGTGACCGATTGCAGCACGTCGCGGGCGCCCGGACCGGCCAGCGAGAGGCCCACCAGCGACAAGCCCAGCACGTCGACCCGCACGCCGTCAGCGAGGTGCCCCAAGAACCAGCGCGAGTGATGCGCTTCGGCGATCTGCGAGCCGAACAGGAAAAAATCGTCTCTACCGACCCGTGCCACGGAAAACTCGCCGACGATGTGACCGCCCCGATCCAGGGCGGCGGTGAGGTTGATCCGGCCGACTCGCGGCAGCCGGTTGGTGAACAGCCGCCGCAGCCAGCCGGCGCTGCCGGCGCCGGTCACGCGGTACTTGGCGAAGTTGGAGCACTCGGTGAGCCCGACGCGTTCGCGCACCGTGGTGCATTCTTCAGCGACGGCCGGGTAGGCGTTGGAGCGGCGGAACGTCACGTCCTCGCGCGGCTCCTCCCCGGGCCGCTGGAACCACAGGGGATGCTCGAGCCCGAAGCTCGCGCCCCATACCGCGTTGTGGGCGGTGAGCCGGTCATAGACCGGCGTGGTGTGCAGTGCCCGGCCGGCCGGGAGCTCCTCGTTGGGGAAGGTGATACGGAACCGGCGGCTGTAGTTCTCCCGCACCTTGGCATTGGTGTAGGCGAGGCTCGCCCAGTTGCCGAAGCGGGCCACGTCCATCGCCCAGATGTCTTCACCCGGATCGCCGTCGACCATCCAGCGCGCGAGGGTGAGGCCGACACCGCCGCCCTGCGAAAAACCGGCCATCACCGCGCAGGCCACCCAGCAGTTGCGCACGCCGGGCACCGGGCCGACCACCGGATTGCCGTCCGGCGCGAAGGTGAACGGCCCATTGATCACCTTCCTGATTCCCACGTCAGCCAGCGCCGGATAGTGCTTGAACGCGATCTCCAGCGACGGGGCGATCCGGTCGAGATCGGGAGCCAGCAACTGCTGGTCGAAGGTCCACGGCGTCTCGAGGGGCGACCAGGGCACGCACGCCTGCTCGTACGTGCCGAGCAGCATCCCGCCGCCCTCCTGGCGGATGTAGAGCTCGCCGTCGAAGTCCAGGCCCATCGGCAGCTCGTGTCCGGTGGCCGCGTTGTACTCGGCCACCTCACCCATGTCCTCGGTGATCAAGTACATGTGCTCCATCGCGAGCACAGGTAGCTCCAGGCCGATCATCCGGCCCACCTCACGTGCCCACAGCCCACCGGCGTTGACAATGTGCTCGGCGTGGATCTCGCCGGAGCCGGTGATGACGTCCCACGTGCCGTCGGGGCGCTGGCGAAGGTCGCTCACCCAGGTGTGCTGGTAGATCTCGGCGCCGGCCTGCCGCGCGCAGCCGGCATAGGCCCGGGTGACCCCGGTCGGGTCGACGTGACCCTCGGCCCGGTCGAAGAGCGCGCCGATGAAGTACTGCTCCTCCAGAAGCGGGAACATCCGCTTGGCCTCGGCCGCCGAGATGATCTCCATATCCATGCCGAGGTAGCGGCCGCGGGCCTGGGCCATCCGCAGCCAGTCCATCCGCTCCCGGTCGCCGGCCAGCATCAGCCCGCCAGGCATGTGGATGGAGCAGCTCTGGCCGGAGCGCTGCTCAATCTCGCGATAAAGCTCGACGGTGTACTGCTGCAGCTTCGCGACATTAGGGTCACCGTTGAGCGTGTGCATGCCGCCCGCAGCGTGCCAGGTCGAGCCGGCGGTGAGTTCCTTGCGCTCGACGAGCACGACATCCGTCCAGCCCAGTTCGGTGAGGTGGTACAGGACCGAGGCGCCAACCACACCACCGCCGATGACGACCACCTGCGCGGAAGATTTCATCGAGGCATCCCTACGTCTAAATTTTCCCGGTACAGTCGTTCCGACTATAAGACCCTGGAGGTGTCGTGCATGGGTAAGCTTCTCGACCGGCTCGCCGCCGGGCCAGTGATCTGCGCCGAGGGGTATTTGTTCGAGTTCGAGCGCCGCGGCTACCTGCAGGCCGGGGCGTTCGTGCCAGAGGTGGTGCTCGAGGAGCCCGATATGGTGGCCGGACTGCACCGAGAATTCGTGCATGCCGGATCTGACGTGGTTGAGGCGTTCACCTACTACGCCCACCGCGAGAAGCTGGCGGTGATCGGCCGCGAGGGTGACCTCGAGCCGCTGAACCGGCAGGCGCTGCGTATCGCCAAGGAGGTCGGCGCCGAGCACGACTCCCTGGTGGCCGGCAATATCTGCAACACCAACGTCTACGACCCGAACGATCCCACGACGCATGAGGCCGTCCGCGACATATTCGCTGAGCAGGTCGGGTGGGCCGCCGAGGCCGGCGTTGACTTCGTGATCGCCGAGACCATCGACTATCCCGGCGAGGCATTGCTCGCGCTGGAAGCAATCAAGGCGCACGACCTCGATGCGGTAGTCACACTCACTATTCATCGCCAGCCCATCGTCCGCGGGGGCGCCCCGATTGGCGAGGCATGCCGTCGCCTGCAAGACGCCGGGGCCGATGTGGTCGGGCTGAACTGCATCCGCGGGCCCGCCACCATGCTGCCGCTACTCGGTGAGATCCGCGCCGCGTGCGACGGCTACATCGCCGCCTTGCCGGTGCCGTACCGCACGACAGAAGCCCAGCCAACGTTCCAATCGCTCACCGACCAAGATTGCGACCTGATCCCGGATGGGCGGCCATTCCCGACCGCGCTAGACCCGTTTCTAGCCAATCGCTACGAGATGGGCGCGTTCACTACGGCGGCGGCTGCGCTCGGAGTCGACTACTTCGGCATCTGTTGCGGCTGCGCACCCCACCACATCCGCGCGATGGCCGAGGCACTCGGCCGGACGCCGCCGGCGAGCCGGTTCAGCGCGGATATGAGTCGGCACGCCTACTACGGCACCAGCGAACGGATCAGCCGGCATTACCGGGAGTTCGCCGAAGAGCTCTAGGAACCCGGCGAACAACGCGACGCTCCGATATTCAGCGGCGACTCCGGGGCGCCCCCCGGAGTCGCCGACCGCGGCCAGCCGGAGCGGCCGCATCGTCGGGACGCCTGCGACCGTCACCGGGCATGGCTGAAGTCGCCGCGGTCAGCGCTCGCGCGATGTCCTTGCGGTAGTTCGCCGCCCCCTGAACATTAGGAAACTTTCCTAATAGACTGCATCTGGCCATGGTGCACCCGCATTGGTGGCGGCCCACCGGTCCGGTCAGCCTGGCGAGCTGTCAGGAGATGCTATGCAACCTCGATCCCGGCTGGTTATGGTCGCGGCGGCGGCCGTCGCAT
Organism: uncultured Actinomycetota bacterium; assembly: GCA_963729365.1. Taxonomy (GTDB): domain Bacteria; phylum Actinomycetota; class Actinomycetes; order Streptosporangiales; family Streptosporangiaceae; genus JASHPR01. Next base: position 978,746 of record CAVSNQ010000017.1, on the reverse strand, counting down.
TGCTCGCCAGCGCGCCGGCGGCGGTGTCGGCGGCACCCGCGCACCGCTTGGACGGGCTGCGGCCCCTGCCGCACCGTCTGTACGCCCCGTATTACGAGTCTTACCTCGCTCCTGATACGCCCAGCATTACCGCGACGGCCAAGGCGTCTGGCGCGAGGTTCATGACGATCGCGTTCATTCAGTCCAAGGGAACCAAGTCCTGCGCCGTGGACTGGAACGGCGCGGCCAGCCAGCCGCTGACTTATTACAACGCCGACATCGCGAGCCTGCGCAAGCTTGGCGGAAACGTAATCCCGTCTTTCGGCGGATACAGCGCTGACACATTCGGATCGCACGATCACGGAACCGAGATCGCCGACTCGTGCACGAGCGTGCAGCAGATCGCGGCCGTCTACGAGCAGGTGGTGCAGACACTGCGTGTGACCCGGCTGGACATGGATGTCGAGTCCAACGCCGAAACCTACGCGGCCGGCATCAACCGGCGCGACGAGGCGATCGCGGTCGCGCAACGGTGGGCAGCCCAGCACGGAACCCGGCTGCAGATCCAGTTCACGCTGCCGGTGGAACCGAACGGGCTGGGTCCGGCCGGGCTATCCGTGCTGCGGAACGCCATCGCCGACGGCGTGCGGGTGTACTCGGTCAACATCATGGTTTTCGACTACTACCTGCCGCACGAAGGCGTCATGAACATGAGCCAGACTGCCATCACGTGCGCGAATGCCGTACATGCCGAACTGGCCAGGCTGTATCCGCATCTGAGCTCGCGGCAGATCTGGCGGATGGAGGCCATGACGATGCTGCCGGGCATCTCTGACTTCGGCAAGGACGAGACCACGACAGTTCATGACGCCCGGGTAATGCTGGCGTTCGAGCAGAAGATGCACATGAACCTCCTGTCCATCTGGGCGATCCAGCGGGACAACGAAGGGCCAAGGAACTGTCTTGGTCAGGCGGACAGCAACACCTGCTCGGGCATCAAGCAGGCGCCATGGGCCTTTGATCACGTGCTGGCGCACTTCACACGGTGGTTCCGCTGGTGACACTTGGGCTTGCCCCGCTTTGACGGACAGTGTGATGGGCGGCGGCGGCATGGATGACCGTGCGGCGCAGGCGCTGGCGCTGCTCGCGCTGGTGGCCGGGCAGGACGTCGAGCCCGCTGAGGGCTCTGATGGCACCCACGGGCGGTGGCGGCTGGATCATCCCTGACCCCGCCTGAACCACCGCCGCGGCGTTCGCTACAGGGCCAAGACGACTTGACCGCTCCTCCCGCAACGCGCAAGCTGACCTATACGGGAAGGGCGACCACGTTGTCGGCCTCCGGGCCTGACTTACCTGCCGCGCAGACGGCCTTGTCGGCGCCCTTCCCGCCCAGAAACTCCCCGGTCCTATTCGCCCCGCCCGGCAGAAAGGGTGAGGAATCCAGCAGAAGGAGGACAGCATGACGACCACGACCGACCTCACCATCCACCCGTTCGAGGTCCACATGCCGGAAGACGACCTGGCCGACCTCCGGCGGCGCATCGCGGCGACGCGCCTGCCCTCCCGAGAGCTCGTCGCCGACCGGTCGCAAGGCGTGCAGCTGGCGACGATCCGGGAGCTAGCCCGCTACTGGGCGACCGATTACGATTGGCGCGCGTGCGAGGCGAGGCTGAACGCGCTGCCGCAGTTCAAGACCGAGATCGACGGGGTGGACGTCCACTTCATCCACGTGAAGTCGCGGCACGAGAACGCGCTGCCGCTGATCATGACGCACGGGTGGCCCGGGTCGGTCATCGAGCTGCTCGAGACCGTCGGCCCGCTCACCGACCCGGCTGCGCACGGCGGCTCCGCCGGGGACGCGTTCGACCTCGTGCTGCCGTCCATCCCCGGGTATGGCTTCTCCGGCGAGGCGGCCGAGATCGGCTGGCACTCCGGCCGCGTTGCGCAGGCGTGGCCGGAGCTGATGCGCCGCCTGGGCTACACCCGCTACGTCGCCCAGGGCGGCGACCAGGGCGCCGCCGTCACCGACGCGATGGGCCGCCAGGCGCCCGAGGGCCTGGCCGGCATCCACATGAACTTGCTCGTGACGGCGCTGGGCGGCGGCGCCATGCCGGCGGAAACCGAGGCCGAACGCGCGGCGCTCGAGCAGACCAAGACATTCAGGGCGAGCGGCTTCGGCTACTTCCTGGAGCAGGCCACGCGGCCGCAGACGATCGGCTATGCGCTACTGGATTCCCCCCTCGCCCTGGCGGCCTGGATGCTTGACCACGACACCGACGCCTATTACAAGATCTCCCGCGCCTTTGTCGACGGGCAGCCGTCCGGCGGCCTCACCCGGGACCACATCCTCGACAACATCACTGTGTACTGGCTGACCGGCACGGGCGCCTCGGCGGCCCGGTCGTACTGGGAGGGCGGACGAGCCCAGGCTCTTGCGGGTGGTCAGGCTCCTCCGGAGGTCAAGCTTCCGGTCGGCTTCACCACGTTCCCCGGCGAGATCTTCGCGGCCCCGCGAAGCTGGGTCGAGAAGTCCTACCCCAACCTCGTCTACTTCAACGAGGCCGGCCGGGGCGGCCACTTCGCCGCCTGGGAGGAGCCCGAGCTGTTCGCGACCGAGATCCGGGCGGCGTTCAAGTCGCTGCGATAGCACAAGTCGAGGGGGTGCGTGCCAACGCACGACGGCTCGTTCCAGGAGACCGCGCAGGAGCTATCGCCCATCCTGCGGCACGGCCACAAGCCAGTGCTCGCCCCAGGCGATGTGGCCACGTGTTTAACGGTTCTCGCGGCGGTACCACAGGGCGGCGTTGAGCCCAGCCGATGCCACCATGATCCGTCCGAGGATGTAGACCCACAACAGCACGGCTAGCGCCACGCCCACCGCTCCGTATGTGTTGGTCTTCCTCGCCACCAGGTGGCCGATCCAGTACGTCGTGAGCAGATGGAGCACGTCCGTCCCTATCGCCATGAGCAGTGCTCCGGGGACGAATGCGCGTGCTGGAGCAGGCGCATGGGGCAGCTTCCAGGACACCCACCACCACACGGCGAAGGCGAATGCGGTGATCACGAGGACCGCGACGACAGCTCCCGTGATGCCCGATGAGCTGCGCAGGTCGTTGACGGCGATACTGAAAGCCGACACGGCGACGGCGCAGCCGATCAGGGCCAGCCTCGGGACAAGCCCGGCGGGCATCACTCGGTGCACCCGCCAGATGAGCCAGTGCACGACGTAGAGGGCCTTCATCAGGTTGCCCGCCGTGAGGAACAGCGCCACCACCGCCCCGAGGATCAGGGTGACGTGGGTCCACGCAGCTTGGTCCTCCACCTTCACCACGGCGTTCGCGAGGATCCCGGTGATCCCGGCGTTCCTCGCTAGCTGCGCTGGGTCATGGCTCAGGGCATGAGATGCCGCGCCCAGAACCGTGAAGACCACGTACACGAACGGCACCATGAAAAGGAAGAGCCTAAAGGCGAGCGCGCCCGCGAGGATGCCGCCTCCCACGCTGGCGTCCAGGTCCTGAACTGCGAACCCCGCGTCCACCATGCCTGATCGCTGGCGGCGGGTCTGCAGCTCTTCTTGCAGCCGTGTCTGCTCTGCGGTCAGCCACTGACGCCCATGGCCCACGACCCGGCGCATCCGCCCAGAGGCGTGGCCCGGTGATCGAACCGCGGCTGATACGGCGTCCGCGGGCGCCACACCGGCCAAGGGCTCAGTCGGCGGCACGATGGGCACATCAGGCTGCTGGTCTTCCAGCATGGACTCAGGCTAGTACGGGCACCCCGCCACCGACGAGACACGCCCGCGGACGCCCTGGCCCGATCGTTCATCTCGCCCACCCTCGCCGAGCCGCCCCCCGGCGGACTACCGGCCAGCATCCCTCGACGAAACCGGCGAGGTGGCAGACTCCGCGGCCTCATTCGCGAGCAGAAACTCGCTGCCGCGGCTCCTCTGGTGCAACGCTGATGGCCATGAACGCTCATGCGCAGCGGCCGGGCCACGGCGCCGGTGACGAGGCTAAGCTGAACGACTCCGACGGCCGGCTGGCCGCCTATGAAGCCAGAACCCGGACACCGCTCGACCTGCTGGCGCTGGCCACGCTGTGGATCGCTGTGGTCCCTCCCGGCGACTTCGGCACCACCCATGGCGTCAGGGACATCGTGCTGGCCGCCCGGTTCGGTCTTTCGGTCGTCTACGGGATCGACATGACCATCCGCAGTGCCCTGGCCCGCCGCCATGTTCACTATGCGCTCACCCATCCGCTCGGAATCATCTCCGTGCTCTGGCCGCCGGCGCGCGTGATCTTCAGTTTCCGGCTGGTCCGGTCGGTGTTTAAGCGCGGGAACCTCGGCCGCTTCTTGCTGGCCGCATCGGTGCTGGTCCTCGACTGCGCGGTCATCGTGTACCTGTTCGAACGCCACGCGCCCAAGTCCAACATCCACACCCTGGGAGAGGCACTGTGGTGGTCGGCGGCGACGGTCACCACCGTCGGCTACGGCGACTACACGCCGGTCACCACGCCGGGGCGGATCACGGCGTGCTTCGTCATGGGCATCGGTTTGCTCACGCTGGCGGTGGTCACCGCTCAGGTGGCATCGAGTTTCGTCGCACAAGGGCCCAGCAGCGCCCGGCCCGGCCCGCAGCCGGAGCCGGCCGCACCCGAAGTGACGCTGGCCGAACTCGGCCAGCGGCTGGCCCGGATCGAAGAGCTCATCACCGCCGCCACCACGTCGGCATTGCCGCGCGCGGCACCAGCACCGGAACGGGAATCAGGCGGCGGCTCGTCTTGACCCTCGCTGCTCGAGGCGCGTGACCGCCACGACAGCCTCGACCAAGCATGCGCGCACCTGGGCGACGAGCAGCTGGAGCGGGGCTACGCCCAGGGCATGGCCCTCAGCCTCAACGAGGCCATCGACCTGGCTCTACCAAGATCGGGTCCGGCCTGATCGCTGCTGTCTTACCCCAGAGCGGTCATGATCGGTCAGGCCAGGCGGCCAGGCGCAGATACCGCAGCGATGGCGCGAGCGAGATGTCTCGCCTCGGTATCCGGATTCGGGAGGGCCGCCGGCACTGGATATCACGCATTATCCCATTCGATGGGTGGCGGTGATAGCAGATCCCGCATAAGGCGCCAGTCGGATATTCCTTTCCTGGAAGCAATGTCCAATTACCGGGATGGCGCCGGGTGACACCTATTTTTTTCCCTCGGGCCAGCGGGTGGCGCAATGGCCGACGAGCGGTTAAGCTGAGATAACACTCGAGAACAACGGCTCGTATTCGAAAAAACTGTCTACCCACATTGCCGCTGACGTCCGTGGCAGAAGGCATGCTCCGATCGTGCCTTAAAGAGGCCAAACCTCCGAGGCGTCTACTGCTCATGCACGGCACGATGGGACTTATGTCGGTCGAATTCTTCACGCCCGGCACGAACCCCGGCCTTCTGGACCTCGCGCTCGACAAGCTGATCACCTCGTACGCGGATACGCGTCTCGACGCTGAGCCAGAGGCCCTGATCATGGACCTGAATGCGAATTGAAGGAGGACGCACGGTGAAAACAGTCATGGTGTATCGGCAAGACATGGTGAACGACAGCAACTGGGCCATCGCACACAATAGCAAGATCTTCTACGGAGAGGTTCGGCCGATCCCGGTCAACCTGCCACCGTTCTCTCTTCCGTTCACGACGGACTGCTCCGGATTCGTTACCCTCATGGCGAAGTGGAGCGGCAATCCGGACCCGAACGGCTCCGACTTTGACGGCCAGGGCTACACCGGGACGATACTGAACAACCTGGTGCACATCCAGCTGAACAAGACCTGGCGCGGCGACCTCGTCGTGTTCGGCGGGTACCCCGGCGTGCACGTCGTGGCCATGCTGCAAGGCGGCTCCCAGGAGGGCGATCCAGCGGTGGTCTCGCACGGCGGGCCGGGCGGCCCCCAGCGCTTCGCGCTCTCCGAGGTGATCTCCTTCTTCGGCAAGAACAGCCCGGTGACGTACCTGCAGCTGCGGCCCAACACCGGGTGAGCAGGGTAAGCGGGATGAGCGGGTTTCTCGGCCCCGCCCTGACCTGACGCGGTGCGCAATACGTCACGTCGGCCGGACGGCGGAGGTTCAGCTCGCCAGGGCGATGGTGGCGGTGGTGGCGGTCAGCGGGGAGAGGTCGCCGGCGGTCGGCCGGCGTTACCCCGCCGCTGGGCGGCGGCTCGGTTGTTCTATCCTCGTCCGGCAGTGAACAGGAAAATCGCTCTGGTGATGGCCAGTGCCCTATGCGCTGTTCTTGCCGGATCTGGCTGCGGCCCGTTCGGCGGTGCGCACTCGGCGGCCGCTCCGCGGCCGAACGTCGTTTTCGTCCTCACCGACGACCTGTCCTGGAACCTGGTCAGCCACATGCCGCACGTGGTTGCGCTGCAGAAGGCCGGGATGACGTTTTCGCATTACTACGTCGTCGACTCGCTGTGCTGCCCGTCGCGGTCGGCGATCTTCACCGGCGAGTATCCCCACGATGACGGGGTCTTCACCAACACGGGTAACGACGGCGGGTACCAGTCCTACAACGCGCACGGCGACCAGCCGAAGTCGTTCGCGGTGGCGCTGCAGAAGTCCGGCTACCGCACCGCGCTGATGGGCAAGTACCTCAACGGCTACGATCCCGCCGACCCGGTCGCGCCGGGCTGGGACGTATGGGACGCGGCGGGCAACGGCTACGGGGAGTTCAACTACAGCCTCAACCAGAACGGCACGCAGCATTACTACGGGGACGCGCCGGACGACTACCTGACCGACGTGCTCTCGGCCAAGGCCGCCTCGTTCATTGCCTCGTCCGCCAAATCGCACAAGCCGTTCATGCTCGAGGTCGCGACGTTCGCGCCGCACGCTCCGTATGTCCCGGCGCCGCGCTACGCGAGCGCCGCGGCGCACCTGCAGTACCCGAAGAACGCCGCCTACGACCGGCTGCCCGTCAACCCGCCGCCGTGGCTGGGGCGGCGCGAGCCGCTGACGCCGGCGCAGCAGGCGCGCATCACCAGCGTGTACCGCGAACGGGTCGAGGCCGACCTCTCCGTCGACGACATGATCGGCCATATCGAGGGCGAACTGCGGGCCAAGGGCGTGGCCAAGAACACCTATCTCGTTTTCAGCTCCGACAACGGCTTCCACATGGGCGAGTACCGGCTGGCACCGGGGAAGCAGACCGCCTTCGATACCGACATCAACGTGCCGCTGATCGTCAGCGGCCCGCACGTTCCGGCCGGGCGCACGGTCACCCAGCTCGCGTCCAACATCGACCTGGCGCCCACGTTCGAGACACTGGCCGGTCTCAGGAGCCGCAAGACCATCGACGGGCGCAGCCTCGCCGCGCTGTGGCACGGACAACGGCCGAAGGACTGGCGGCAGGCCATCCTGATCGAGCATCACGGCCCGGACGATCTTCCGGGTGATCCGGACGCCCAGACCAATGCCGAAGCCGACCCGCCCTCCTACGAGGCGGTGCGGACCGAGAATGCCCTGTACGTCGTGTACGACAACGGCAACCAGGAGTACTACGACACGGCCACCGACCCGCTCGAACTGGACAACATCGCCTCGAAGGGGGTACCCCCCGAACTGAGGAAGGCGCTCGCGGCCCTAGAGGACTGCCACAACGGCGTCACCTGCTGGGGCGCCGCGCACCTCCACTAGACCGCGCCCGGCGAGACCCCGCCGTCCAGAATCTCGCCACCAACTCGCTCCTGCGGCAGGCCCGCGAGCGCCGAGGCCAGGGCCCGAGGCAGGGCCGCCGCCCGGCGGCCGACAGCCATCAGGGCTCGCGTTGGCCGCTGGCTGTCCGGGTGAATCGGGCGGTAATGGAGCCGGTCGCCTGCATGGATGAGATCCGCATGGGGCTCCAGGTCATGCCGAACCGGCTGCGGTCGACGGTGAGTTCGGCGCGCAGGGTGACGGTGTCCGGCCGGGCCTCCGTGATATCAGCGGTGAAGCTGACCGGCTCCCGGTGGTCGGCTGCCTCCAGGGTGCCCTCGGCGGCCAGTCGCCCGTCGCTGGTGAGTGACGCCCGGCTCACCGAAAGCACGACTCTGGGATGTTTCTCGGCTTTGATCCCGGTCTCGGGCCCTGCGGCCCCGCCTGCGTCGGTAGTCATCCGTTCTCCTCTCAGCCAGCAGCGTTACGCCACCGGGTCAGTTCTGACAGTGATCTGCCTGGCCGGGCAACTCAGCCGGGAGGAACCGCTCGTCATCACCCATCCTCCTTCGCCGGCCGGGCGGCCGGCCCGCGCCTACGATGACATGGCGCCCCGTTCTGGGCGCGATCTTCGCCGGCTGGCCAAGGAGAGCGCATACCCGTCGTTGTCGTCGCCACCATCCTGCCCCTGCCCGAGCACCGCGCCGCGGTGATCGACGCGATCAAGGAGGCGATCGAGCAGGTCCATGCCGAGGACGGATGTGAGCTGTACAGCCTGAACGAGGCGCCCGACCGGCTGGTCATGGTGGAGAAGTGGGCGAGCGTGCCGGGCGGAGCCCGAAGTGGCCGGTCAGCGAGGCTGGATCTCGCCCATCGGACCGAAGCCGTCATGCGGCGTGTCGACGTAGATGATCTGCGGCTGCGCAGACACGAAGTCGGGCGCGGTGTCGAAGAACCTCTTCACGTACGGCTGCTTGACGTGGGCGGCGCCGGCCTCGGCGTCCTTGAAGCCCTCGATGCAGACGAACTCGTTCTCATCGGCGAGGCTCCGGGCGAACTGGAAGAACAGGCAGCCGTCCTCGGAGTTGACGTCCTGGGCGTAGGAATCGGCCAGCGCCAGCCACTCGTCCATCTTGTCGGGCCGGATCGGAATCGTGATGTTGATCAGGATCATGCGACCGCTCCTCTGAGGTGGCTGTCGGCATAATCGTGGTGCGATCGTCGGCGGCAGTCAACCACAGCGATGCCCTACCTGGTGCGCCCCGGCCTACGCGGGCCGGAGGAGGCTGCGTTCCAACACGACCGGCATGAACAGATCGCGGTAGCCGTGCTCGTCGAACAGCACGGTGACCTGGTCGCCGTCGTACCGCTGCACCGTGCCCTCGCCCCAGCGCTCGCTCACGACGCGTGCACCCACGGCGAATGGGGCCTCAGCCGGCGCAGCCTCGGCGGGCCCGAGATCGTTGTCGCAGTTCCCGCAGGGGCCGCGGTAATCCTGCCCGAAGTAGGTCAGCAGGAACGAACGACGGCAGCCGGTGTGCTCGGCGTAGTGGCGCATCATCGCCAGCCGTGTGCGCTCCACCTCGTCCTCGCGTTCCGTCTCCGCTTCCGAGGCCTCCACCGCTGCCGCGACGGTCATCGCCGCGGTCCAGCGGACGTCGCCGTCCGCCTGCCAGGCCACCGCGCCGAGATCGGCCAGCCGGGCCAGCACGCCCGTCTGCTGCCGCGCGGCGGGCCCGGTCCCCTGCCCGGCCGCGAGTGCGGCCGCGGCCCGCCCGACGGCCGCGCCGGACACCCCTCTCGGGATCAGGTGGCGCGCCATCCCGAAATCGTCATAGCGATACAGCAGCCGCACCTGCGATGGCTGGCCGTCGCGGCCTGCGCGCCCGATCTCCTGGTAGTACGCATCCAGCGAGGGCGGGGGGTCGGCGTGCAGCACCCAGCGGACGTCCGGCTTGTCGATCCCCATGCCGAACGCCACCGTGGCCGCGATGACGCGGGCCGAACCGTCCAGGAACGCCGTCATGGCCTGGTGCCGCTCGCGCCCGGACAGCCCGGCGTGATACAGCGTCACCCGTTCCCCGGCCGACGCGAGCGCATCGTGCGCCGCCTGCGCGCTGGCGTGCGTCGCCGCGTAGACAATCCCCGGGCCAGCGAACTCCCGCGCCGCGCGGACCAGCTCGCGCTCCTTGTCGGGAATGGTGCTCACGTGGTGCGCCGAGAGATGGAGGTGCGGCCGGTCGAAGTCCCCGATCATCACCGCCGGATCGCGCAGGCCGAGCCGCCGGATGATCTCCTGCCGCACCGGAGGCGCGGCGGTCGCGGTCAGGGCCAGGCGGACCGGCGCGCCGAGCGCCCCGGCCTGCGCGCCGAGCAGCAGGTAATCGGGGCGGAAGTCGTGGCCCCACTGGCTGATCAGGTGCGCTTCATCCACGGCGAACAGCCCCGGCCCGGCCCGCCGTAGCGTGTCGCGGGTCTCCCCGTTGGCCAGCTGCTCCGGCGCGAGGAACACGAACGTGTCCGAATCGCACGAGGCCAGCAGCGCCGCCGCCCGCGCACCAGCCGCCTGCTGCGAGTTCACTACGATCGCTCGCAGCCCAGCCGCCCGCAGGTGGGCCAGCTGATCATCTTGCAGCGCGATCAGCGGCGACACAACGACCACCGGCCCGGGCCGTAGCAGCCCCGCCAGCTCGTAGATCGCCGACTTCCCGCCCCCGGTCGGCAGCACAGCCAGCACATCACGGCCGCCGGCCAGCGCCTCCACCGCGCCCAGCTGGCCGGGACGAAGCTGCTGAAAGCCCAGACGCTCCCGGGCCAGCTCCTCGATCACGGCTTTGCCGGACCGAGCGCGGGGCAAGCGGAGACCTGACACGTGACCAGCGGCGCACCGACAGCAGCCTGCGCCAAGCCCTCATTCACGCCCACCAGCGTACGGTTCGAAAGCCCGCCCCGGACGCGCGCCCGGCGCGGCGGACGTCGCCGGCAGCCCTGGCCGGATCGGAGCGGCTTGGCGCTACGCCGGCTCAGCATGTCGTTGTGCGCAGGAGCCGCCGGCACGGGCTATGGTCAGCCGGAATGCGGTTCGGGTCGACGGCGGTGGTGGGAGCATCAAACATGGCTACATACCAGATGGTCTACGGAGAAGAAGGCCAAGTAGTTGAGGAGACGTTCGAGGACATCGACGAGGTCGAGCGTGAGGACGGCTGGGTCGTGCTGTTCCGCGGCAAGGACGCGATCCTCAGGGTGCAAGAAACCCATGTGCAGTCGCTAGAACGACTTGCCACGTAGCAAGCTGGCCTGGCTGCGGCCGGGCGTCGGTTCCCGGCCCCGCCTGCCGGGCGGGGTTGCCCGCTCGGGCCGGTCATGTTGCGGTGGCAGATCTAGACGCATTACGGCAAGCGGTCAATAGTGAAGGCGAGGTAGAGTCCGGCGGCTCGCTGGAATGCGGCGGGAGGACATTGGATGGCTGGGTCAGGGAGCGGGGTTTTGCCCGCCGAGGTCGACGTCGCGGTGGTCGGTGCCGGGTTCTCCGGCCTGTACATGCTCTACCGGCTGCGCGGGCTCGGGTTCTCAGCCATAGCGTTCGACGAGGCGGGCGACGTGGGGGGGACCTGGTACTGGAACCGCTATCCCGGTGCCCGCTGTGACGTGCCCACGACCGACTACGCCTACAGCTTCGACGCCCAGCTTGAGAAGGACTGGACCTGGTCGGAGAAGTACGCCACTCAGCCGGAGATCCTGGCCTACCTCCAGCATGTCGCCGACCGGTACGACCTCCGGCGGGATATCCGGTTCGGCACCTGTATCACCGGTGCCGTCTGGGACGAGGCCGCCCGGCGCTGGCGGCTGCGCACCGGCCACGGCGACGAGGTGAGCTGCCGGTACTACATCATGGCCAGCGGGTGCCTGTCCTTGCCGAAGACGCCCGACATCGAGGGCGTCGGCCGCTACCGAGGCGAGGTCTACCTGACCGGCAGGTGGCCCCATGAAAGGGTGGACTTCAGCGGGAAGCGGGTGGCGGTCGTGGGGACCGGCTCCTCCGGAATCCAGTGCATCCCGCTCATCGCGGGGGAAGCCGTCCGGCTGACCGTCTTCCAGCGGACGCCGAACTTCTCGATACCCGCGCACAACGGCCTCCCGTCAGCGGACCGCCTCGCCCAGCTCGCCGCGGATCGTGACGGCTACCGCGAGGCCGCCCGCTGGTCCCGGGGCGGGGTACCGGCCGAGCTTACTGACGTCAGCGGCCTGACCGCACCCGAAGATGTCCGCCGCGAGCGCTTCGAGGCGGCGTGGCAAGCCGGCGAGCTCTTCGCGATCCTCGGGGTGTTCAGCGACCAGGGTTTCAACCCGGTCTCCAACGAGCTCGTCGCCGAGATGATCCGGGAGAAGGTACGGGCGATTGTCAGCGACGCGGATGTCGCCGATGTGCTCTGCCCGAAGGACTATCCGTTCGGCACCAAACGTCCGTGCCTGGACACGAGCTACTTCGAGACCTTCAACCTGCCCCACGTCCGGCTGGTCGACCTGCGCAGGACACCGATCGTGACGGTTACCGAGGCTGGGATCGACACGGTCGAGGAGTCGTTCGAGTTCGACGCCATCGTCTTGGCCACCGGTTTCGACGCGATGACCGGCCCGCTCGTGTCGGTGGCTGTCACCGGGGTGGACGGCGTGGCCCTCGAGGACAAATGGGAACACGGCCCGGCCACCTACCTCGGCCTGATGACGACGGGGTTCCCGAATTTCTTCATGATCACCGGCCCGCAGAGCCCGTCGGTGCTGTCGAACATGGTGGTGTCGATCGAGCAGCACGTCGACTGGATCGCCGAGTGTCTGCAGCGCCTGCGGACGGAGAATCTGGAGAGGATCGAGCCGACTCCGCTGGCCGAGGCGGGCTGGGTGCGGCACAACCAGGACTGCGCCGATATCACGCTCTACCCGCGAGCGAACTCCTGGTACATGGGAGCCAACGTACCGGGGAAGCCGAGGGTCTTCCTGCCGTACATCGGTGGCGTGGACGCCTACCGCCGCGCCTGCGACGAGGTGGCCGAGAAGGGCTTTGTCGGGTTCCGGCTCGACGGGCCGGCCGGGTCACGGTGCAACGACGGAGTGATCCGCCGGCTCCAGCCGGACGTGACGATCGTGCTGGATTTCATCGCTTCGCTGGGGCTGCCCCCCATGGAGACCATGGGCGTCGCCGACGCCAGGGCCTTCGCCGAGGCCACCGCCACGACCCGGCCCCCGGGCCCGGAGGTTGGCGAGATCGCCGACGCCACGCTGCCGGGCCCGGCCGGCGACCTCCGATACCGGCTCTACCGGCCGCCATCGGGAGGTCCTCACCCGCTGATCGCCTACTTCCACGGCGGCGGCTGGGTCCTGGGCAGCCAGGACTCGGACGACCCGTTCTGCCGGGACCTCTGCGTGCGCACCGGGTCGGTGGTGGTGTCGGTGGACTACCGGCACGCCCCGGAAGACCGCTTTCCAGCAGCGGCGGACGACGCGTTCGCCGCGACGGCGTGGATAGCCGCCAACGCGGCCGGGCTCGGGGGCATCCCCGGGCAGCTCACCGTGGCCGGCTGGAGCGCCGGAGGCAACCTGGCGGCCATCACGTGCCAGCTCGCACGCGACGCCGGCGGCCCGGACATCGCCAGCCAGCTGCTGCTCAACCCGGTCACCGACTGCGACCTCGGCCGGCCCTCCTACTCCGGCAACGGCGAAGGCTTCGTCCTGACCACCGCCCTCATGCGGTGGTTCTGGGACCACTACGCAGACGAGGCGGACCGGGCGAAGCCGAAGGCCTCCCCGCTGCGGGGCACGCTCGCCGGCCTCCCCCGGCCGTGGTGGTGACGGCCGAGTTCGACCCCCTCTGCGACGAAGGCAGAGCCTACGCCGAGGCGCTGGCTGCCGCCGGCGTTCCGGTGCGGCATATCCGGGCCCGCGGCCACATCCACACCTCCCTGACCATGGTCGACGTGGTGCTCTCCGGGGCGCCGGTCAGGGCGGAGATGGCCGAGGCCCTGGGCAGTCTCTGGCCTGCGCCGGTCCAGGGCTGACGCACAGACCGGTCCCGGGAGTAGCACCGCTTCACGCGAGCGGGCCCGCGCCGCCGGGCGCGGCTGCGGTGAGGTAGAGCCAGCCGCGCCGTCAGTCGAAGTGGTATTCGCCCCGGCCAAGTTGCACGACCGGGTAGCCTCGCTGGCCGGCCAGCTTGCGCAGCTGCCGCACGCCGCTCAGGCCTGCGATCACGACGGCGACAGCGGCCGCCAGGATCGAGGCGCCGAACAGCGCGAGCCCGCCAACGATGTGTCCCAGCAGCATCATGACGACGCCGGCGAGCAGCGCCACCGGCACGGCCGCCACGAGTAGCCCGGCGAGGAGAACGGCGGCGATCACCGCCTTCGCCGGCCAGCCCATCGTCCGGGCCGTGTACCAGACCGTCATGTCGCTTCCCCTTCATCAGCCCAGCCAAAATCAAGATATGTCGTGTTGGGGGCGGGCGCAACGCGGCCTCGTCCCGGAAGGCAGGCCCATCCCGCCTGGCCGGCTCTGATCACCGGGCCGGGGAGCAGCGCCAACGCCCCGAGACGCTGTGCTTACTGGGTGTGCTGGGTGACAGTGATGGTGAGGTGGGTGGTGGCTTTGCCGGAGCTGCTGGCGGCGGTGATGGTGATGGGGTAGCGGCCCGCGGTGCCGGCGGCGGGGGTGCCGGCGATCACGGCAGTGTGGGTCTTACTGGTGAGGGCCAGGCCGACGGGCAGCGGCCCGGTTTCGGCCAGGGCCGCGGAGTGGGTGATCCGGGGCGGCGGGCTGCCGGCGGCGGTGATGGTGAAGGCGAGCCTCGCGCCGTAGGCGGCAGTGACGGCGGGAGGGCTGGTGAAGACGGGGCGCCCGCCGCCGGAGTGGACGGGGGTGACGGTGGCGGGCGGGCTGGCGCCGGAGTCGCCGACGGTGGTGTCGGCCTCGACGGTGATGGTGTAGGTGGTGCCGTCGGTCAGGCCGGTGAGCGTGCAGGAGGTGGCGCCGGTGGTGGTGCAGCCGGCGGTGCCGGGGGCGGCGGTGGCGGTGTACCGGGTCAGCGTGCCGCCGTCCAGGCTGCCCGGCGCAGTCCAGGACACCGTCGCGGTCGTGTCTCCGGGCGAGGCGGTGACACCCGTGGGTGCCTGCGGCCCGGCCAGCACCGGCACATCACTCGCTGCGGTGCTGCCGTCGCCGAGCTCGCCGCCGGTGTTGGCGCCCCAGCAGTACGCGGCGCCGCCACTGTCCACAGCGCACACGTCATAGTCGCCGGCCGAGATCTGGGTGAGGGTCTTGCCAGCCAGCACGCCGCTGGTGTCCACGGCCACCGGGACGGCGGAGTAGCCCGTGCTGCCGTCGCCGAGTGAGCCGAGATCCGTTGTAACCCCAGCAGTAGGCGGCGCCGGCGCTGTCCAGCGCGCACGTGTCACCATCAGCAGTCGAGATCTGGGTGAGGGTCTTGCCGGCCAGCGCGCCGCGGGTGTCCACCGCCACCGGGACGATGGAGCCGACGGTGCTGCCGTCGCCTAGTTCGCCGTAGTCGTTGACGCCCCAGCAGTAGGCCTTACCGCTTTCGAGGGCGCACGTATGGAGGGGATCCAGTCGACACCGAGGATGCGCCCGGCGTGCTGGTGAGCGCGGCCTGCGGCGCCGGCGCCAGCGCGCCCAGCCCGGCCGCCAGCAAGATCAGCGCCGCGACCGCCGCCGGCCGTAAGACCGCCCCGCCCGTCGTCGCCCGTGCCACCATCAGTACCGTCTCCTCGCCGTGCCTAGCGGGCCTTCAAGATGCTACTACTCTTAGTAACAGAGCAGTACGTATTGTGACCACGAGGCTCTTCGCTCCGCGTTGCCGCCGACGCGTCAGATCCGCGGTCCAAGGACGGCTTCTTCGCCCTGGCGTCCAGGTTACTTACAGGTAGTGTTCAGTAAGAGGTCAGCCTGATCGGTGATGCTGCAGGCGGCCCTTTCCGGCGGCATGCCGTGGAGACCGGCCTGGGGCGGGCCCGAGCGCGCACCCCGCCAAGCACGCCCGGCCCTGTTCCTGAGGGCCGCTACGCCATGCACGGACAGACAGCAGTCCGGGCCCGTCCGGACTGAGGGATGCCCTATCGAGACCGTGCCCAGCAACACCGGCTACCGCTACCAGATCATCCTGCGCGGTGAATGCGGGCCACTGCTCGCCGCCCTGTTCGGCGACGCGGCGATTGAATCCAGCCGCGGCCGCACGTGCATCACTGCCGCAGTCCGCGATGACTCCGGGCTCTACGCCCTGCTCGACCGTATCCAGGACCTCGCTCTGCACCTGGTCAGCCTCAACGAGCTCGGCGGCGACGCCGAACCCTGAACGCCGCCTCGCCCGGCGCCTAGGTCGCCTTGCCGCTAGAGTCGTATATGCGATGTTCTTGGAATCCATCGCCCGCTGTACCGGCCGCCTGTTAGCCCTTCCGAGTAAGACGATCCCGTTAGCCGCTATCTTTGGTGATCTTGAGGAGCTCTCGGTGCAAGGTGCCGGTCAGGCGTTCGTGATCACCGGGACTGGCCGGCCAGTCCTGCCGCCCCGATCATGGATACAGGGAACTCACGGCCGCCAGAGCGGTGGCCTGGCAACGGGAAGGAGCAGGCAATGCCTGGAATCGTTGTGGGCGTAGACGGCTCACCTAACTCCGAACACGCACTTGACTGGGCGATGAGACAGGCAGCGGCTCTGCATGCCCCGCTCACGGTCATCGCAGTGCACGAGGTCTCGAAGAGCTACTGGGGCCACATCCCCGTGGTCGGTCCGGCGGACAGTCCGCTGCTAGAAAAACTGCACCAGGCGGCTGACGAGATGACGCAAAAGGCAGCCGGCCGGCTGGGCGATGCCAGGCCCGCCTCGGTGACTGTAAACGCTGTAAACGGTTTTGTGGTCAAGGAGCTGGTCGATGCTTCGCAAGATGCCGACATGGTAGTGCTCGGGGGACGCGGCGGCAGCGGTGTTGCCCGGCTGCTGATGGGCTCGGTAAGCACCGAAGTCGTCCAGCACTCGGCATGCCCCGTCGTGATTGTCCCGCAGGAGAAGTGAACAGGCCCCCGGGGGCAGCAACGCTCGTGCACCCCGCGGCCATCGCCTGCGCCTACTTGACCGAGGAGAGCGTCTGCGGTTAGTTCCACGGGACGAGGAATACCGCCCGCTCCCCGTGCCAGGATGTGACGGTGCGCCGGCTAAACGGACATGTCACGAGGTGTCAGATAGGCCGCCGCGTCGTCGCGGTCGCCGTCGCCGCGGCCTTCGTCGCCGGCTGCGGAGCCGCATCCACGACCAGCGTGCACCGCAGTGTGCAGGAGAGCGCGCGGGAGGCGGTGCCAGCCCCCCCCGGAACGGCGCGAGCCAGCGTGGGAACGGCGCCGCATGTGACGACGGCACCGGTCATGGCAACGGTTGTTCCCGGTGCGCCGAACTGTCCCATGTTCCCGGCCAACAACGTGTGGAACACCAACATCTCCAAGCTGCCGGTGGACGAGCACAGCGCGGCGTGGCTGGCGAGCATGGATTCGTCGGCGACCGACCTGCACCCCGACTTCGGCCCGAATGCGGGGGGCTATCCGTTTGGCATCCCGTTCACCGTGGTCGGCAGCGCGCAGCCGCTAGTCAAGATCAACTTCCTGTATGCGGGCGAGAGCGACAAGGGTCCTTATCCGTTCGGCCCTGATACGCCGATCGAGGGTGGCGCGCAAGCTGGCGGGGACCGTCACGCCATCATGGTGAACCCCAGCACCTGCACGCTGTATGAGCTGTGGGATGCGCGGTACTCGGCGAACGGCTCGACGGCGGGCTCGGGCGCCATCTGGCACCTGCGGTCCAACCGCCTGCGTCCCGCCGGCTGGACGTCAGCGGACGCGGCGGGCCTGCCCATCCTTCCCGGCCTGCTGAACTTCGCGCAGGTCCGGGCGGCGGTACGGACCGGAAAGCCGATCACGCACGCAATCAGGTTCACCGCGCAGGTCACCCAGGCGGCTTTCCTGTGGCCGGCCCGCCACGACGCGAGTTCCGACCCGAGTCCGGACGTGCCGCCGATGGGCGCCCGGTTCCGGCTGAGGGCAGGCTTCGATGTGGCGCGATTCTGCCGGGATTCCGAGCCGTACTGCCGTGACGCCAAGGCGATCTTGGTGGAGATGAAGAACTACGGCCTGATCCTCGCCGACAACGGCAGCAACTGGTATTTCCAGGGCAGCGCCTTCCCGCAATGGCCGGACGCTCTGGTGTCCCTGCTCAAGGGGATACCGGCGGGGGCGTTCCAGGCTGTCGATGAGTCCTGCCTGATGGTAAGGCCTAACTCCGCAGCGGTGAGCGCGAAGCCGGACTGCCCGATCGGCTGACGCTAGCGCGCGCTGGTGAGGAGCCGCCGGTAGCCGTTCCGGCCAGCCTGCCGCTCCCGGTCGGCGCGGGCCACTTTCCGACTGGTGATCATGATTCCCTTCGCGTTCCAGATGCACCCCAGGAATGGTATTTGCGGGCGTTTCCGGCACTAGCGACCAATGGTCGCCAGGTGCACCGGGCATGCCGCGTTATAGTGCTTCAAGGTCAGCTTTCCCTGAGAATACGCCCACGAGCAGGTACAGGAATTAGGCACGTGGTCGGAAGTTATGACCTCTGTAGGCACGCCGCTACGCCGCTCGGCGCGACCTGGGTGGTACGGCAGCGGCTCTCCGACCAGGGCCAGAGCAGGCCCCTCGGTCTTGGCTTCCTGGACAGTTCCGTCAGCGAGCGCCAGCCACTCCCGTGGCCTGGCATCGGATGAGGGCTGGGCTGGTGCGTGTCGTTTGAAGCGCACCCTAGCTCCGGGGATTTTGTCACTCGCCCGGCTGTCCATGTCATTCAGAATATCCGCCGAGCGGAAGGGGGCGAATCACGTGGCCTGTGGCCAGTGGTTCCTGACGCCAGGCCGTCCAGGTTCTCCAGCTTGACGATCCGCAGCCTTCGGTGCTTGCGGTTAATGATCACCGTGGTGAGCTCGACGGCTGGCCTGCTAGATGCAGGAACCGCCGGATGGCAAGCAGTCGCCCGACTGGCCGGCCGCAAGGCGGGCGAGCAGGTCGCGCAGCAGGCGTTGCTCTTCCGCGCTGAACGCGTTGAGCAGCTCGGCTTCAGCGTGGTCGCGGGCACGGGTCACCCGCGCCTGGGTCCGCCGGCCGGCCGTGGTCACCTCGGGGATGCGGGCTCGGCGATCGTGCGGGTCGAGGCTGCGGATGATCAGCCCATCCGTTTCCAGCCGGTCCAGCAGCGAGGTCAAGGTGGTCTTGTCTAGTCCCAGCGCGTGACCGAGGGCCAGCTGAGTCCGGCCCGGCCCGGCGATCAGCGCCGACAGCACGATCCAGTCGCGTACGCCGGCGAGCCCTTCCGCCCTGGCCACCTGGTCGAGGGCGGCCCGCATCCGCTGCGCGGCGCGGTGCAGCAGCCAGGTCAGGTCGGCGGGCTGGGTGGTTGTGCCGGTCCGGATGGACGGCCCTGCGTGCATGCTCTCAGGGTACCCGCGCCGTCAGTATCTTCTTAGATCGGATATTCTCGTGTCGGATCAAGAGTAGCCGGCGGGCCCGATCCGGCGCCCGGGCGGCTCTGCTCCGTCCGGTGAAGGAGTGCGGGAGTCTTGGTGGAACTGGGCATCCTGTCGCTGGGTGACCTGCAGCGTGATCAGCGCACTGGCCGGCGGCACCGGCCGGTGGACCGGATGGCCGAGGTCCTGGGCTACGCCGTGCTGGCCGACCAGCTGGGCCTGGACGTGTTCGCGGTCGGCGAGCATCACAGCGCGGAGTTCTTCACCTCGTCGCCGGCCGTGGTGCTGGTCACCGACAAGCTCCTCGACGCGGTCAAGGGCCTCAGCCTGGACCGCATTTTGCCCAGGTCGACTGGGGCGGTCTGCCGTCTGGCCTGGTCGAGGAATCCATCGCCCGCTACGCCACCGACATCGCGCCCGCCCTGCGCGCGGCCTGACGCACAAGGCGGGCATCGAGTATGACTTTGACACGAAGGGAAAGTGACATGCGTGATTTGATGCTGCTCGGCACAAGGCTTGTGCTCGGCTCCTATCTGGCCGTGCACGGGGCGCAGAAGCTGTTCGGGGCCTTCGGCGGCTCAGGACTGGAACGGGCCGGGGCCGGGTTCGAGCGGATCGGTCTTACCCCCGGCAAGCCGATGGCCGCCCTGGCCGGAGCTACCGAGCTCGGCGGCGGCCTGCTGACCGCGGCCGGCGTCGCCGACCCGGCCGGCCCGCTGGCCATCATGGGTGCCATGACGGTGGCGTCTGTGACCCACCGCGCCAGCGGGCCGCTCGCCGCGAACCGCGGATTCGAGCTGCCGCTGACCAACCTGGCCGCAGCCGCCGCCCTGGCCTCAGCCGGGCCGGGCCGGCTCCGGCTCAGCCCGCCGCTCGGCCGCCGCCTGACGGCCTTGGTCGTGGCAGGTGGCGGGTTGCTGGCCGCGGCCTCGCTGGCCAAGATGCTGACCGCGGCCCGCGATCAGGCCAGTGACGCTCAGCCAGCGCCCCGCGCGGAGTCCGTGCCCGCCACTGCCCCGGACACCGCACCGGATATGAACACCGAACCCCAAGCCCGGCCCTGACGAGCGCGCATGGATGCGGGCCCTTAGCTCTCGCCCGAGGTAGCGGGCGAGAGCGTCTTTCAGCAGGGAGATGCGGCCAGCGGGGGAGAGCGCGACCGGATCACGCTCGACCCGGGCGCGGGCGCCCGGCTTGAGGTCGCCTGCCGGAATCAGGTCTACCCGGCAGCGGGGGATGGCTTCCAGGTCGGCCCCTACCCGGCCCAGCTTGAACAGGCTCATGCCGGGTGGCATGCCCGCGAGGCGATCGGCCCGGAAGCCGTTGAGACGATCGTCCATCCGGTCAGCGCGCTGGGACCAGTGGCGGTGCGACGACGATCTCGGTGACGGGGTCGCAGGGGAGTTCCGGAGTGCCGCAGACTATGACGTCGGCCCGCTCCCAGGTTTGCTGAGCGGCGTTGAACGGTATTTCCTCGGCCATCCACTCGTCGTCGGCGGGAGGCGACCCATCTGCGGGCATGTTGGCGATGTCCATCGGGTCCGGCTTTTCCGCCCGGGAGAGGCTCCGCCGTTCGGCCTCGCGCTCATCGGATTGCACCCAGATCAGGGCGTCGAGCAAGTGCGCTGCCTCTTTGCGCCCGGCACCGTCCCCTTCGACGACCAGCAGCGGGCAGCCAGCAGGAACCTTGATAGATCCTTTGCGGCCGTGCTCGGCCCAGCGCGGCGGGCGGAAGCTGACCGCCCGGCCCTGGTGCACAGGCACCAGGATCCCGTCGATGAGCAGCTCAGCCCAGCCGAAGCGGGAGTGCTCCCATGCGATGTCGTCAGTGTGAACGACGGCTGATCCGGGGACAACCCGGCAAACCCGCGCCGCGAGCGTGGTCTTCCCGGCGTTGCTGCGCCCGTCTACGGCCAGGACGACCGGACGGCCGGAGCTAGCCTGGCCCGGTCCGTGCCGGACTGTCGCCTCGATGACTGTGCTCAGCAGCTCGACACGCCATGGTCCGGCTTCTGGCTCCTCGGAGGCCAGCTGCAAGGCCATGTCCTTATTCTGCTCCTGAGGTGTTCAGCCGTCGCGATTAGATGGCGGCTCTGGTGCGGGCGTTGGGGGAGCGGGCTGGAGGATCTCGATGGGGCACCGGGATCCTGGTGCCCTGGCGAGCCGGCGGTCGGCGGTGAGCAGAGTGGCTTGCATGGCTTCGGCGAGTGCGACGTAGGCCGCGTCGTAGATGGTGAGGTTGTCGCGTAGTTCCCAGCACCGGGCCAGCAGCGGGCGGTGCGGCGCCCGCCGGGCGGGCAGCGCGGCGAGGTCGTCAAGCGCCTGGCCGGCGCGACGGGCGTCGAGGGCGCCGGCGGCCAGCTGGCGGCGCAGCACCGACGCGACTTCCAGGTCGGCGAGCTCGGGCAGGATCACGCGCTCGCCGCGCAGCCGGGCGCGGGCCTGGTCGCCGTCTGGTCCGTCGTCAGCGAGGGCGACGGCCAGGATGCTGGCGTCAGCGACGATCACGGTCGTCGCGGATCGCGGCTGCCGCGTCCTGGAGCGGGACCGACCCGCCCGATCGCCCGCCGGCCCGGTCGAGGATCTCCTCCATCGTCGGCTGGTCTGCCTCTTCGATCAGCCGGGCTCGCAGGTACTCCTGCAGGGACTGGTGCGCGGCGGCTGCGCGCTGGCGCAGGACGGCGTGGGTTCGCTCTGGCACGTCCTTGATCTGAACGCTGGGCATGGCGCCATTATGGCGCCAATGGCGCCAGAGTGCAAATTTGTCGCTGGCCCGGTGGCGTGCCGGATCAGGGTCAGCGCCGCCGCGGTAGGGGCACAGGGTGTTTCCGGGTGAGCCCTTGTCACCGTCTCTCGTCAGCTACTGGAGCCCGGCACGGACGGACGTGATGCGCTGGGTGTTGAAGCCCAGCCAGTGCATCCGGCCCAGGTAGCGCGCGTGCTCAACCTTGAGGCAGCGGTCCATGATCACCGTCACGCCGCCGTCCTCGGCGATCCGCGCGCCCTCGGCGTTGATCACGCCGAACTGGCACCAGAGGGCGCCGGCCTGGATCTCCACGGCCTCCCGCGCGATCCCCGGCAGTGCGTCCGGCGCGCGGAAGACGTCGACGATGTCCACCGGCTCGGGCACGTCCAGCAGGCTCGGGTAGCACTTCTGCCCGAGGATCTCGGTCTGGCGGGGATTCACCGGGATCACGCGGTAGCCGTGCCGCTTGAGGTAGTAACCAACGAAGTAGCTGGCCCGCAGCTCGTTGTCGGACAGGCCCACGATCGCGATCGTCTTGGCGGTGTGGATTACGCGCTGGATCGTCAGCGGGTCCTGGTACCGGGCGAGATCGGTCATGCCCTCGCCGCCTTCTTTCCCGCTGTCGCGGCGACGAGCGCGAAGCCCTGCTGCAGGTCCCAGATCAGGTCGCTGGTGGATTCGGTGCCGACCGACAGCCGCACCGTCCCCGGCCCGACGCCGGCCGCCTGCAGTTCCTCGTCGCTGAGCTGGCGGTGCGTGGTGCTGGCCGGGTGGATGATGAGGCTCTTCGCGTCGCCGACGTTCGCCAGGTGGGACCAGAGCGTCACGCCCCGGATGAGGTCCTGCCCGCCGTCCCGGCCGCCGGCGCAGTCGAACGAGAACACCGCGCCGGCGCCGAGCGGCAGGTACTTCTCCACCAGCGGCCGGTACCTGCTCGACGGCAGGCCGGGGTAGGTCACGTTCGACGCCAGCTCGTGGGTTTCGAGGAAGGCCGCGACGGCCAGCGCATTGTCGACGTGGCGTTCCATCCGCAGCGACAGCGTCTCCAGCCCCTGCAGGAACAGGAACGCGTTGAATGGCGAGAGCACCCCGCCGAGATCGCGCAGGGTCTCGGCCCGGAGCTTCATCAGGTAGCCGTAGGTCCCGAAGGTCTCGTGGAACTGCAGGCCGTGGTAGGCCGGCGACGGGTCCGCGACGACCGGGAAACGCCCGTTGGACCAGTTGAACGTGCCGGACTCGACCACGACGCCGCCGATGCTCGTGCCGTGGCCGCCGAGGAACTTGGTCGCCGAGTGGATCACGATGTCGGCGCCCCACTCGATCGGGCGGCACAGGTACGGCGTGGCGAACGTGTTGTCCACGATCAGCGGCAGCTCGCGGGAGTGCGCGATGTCCGCCACGGTCTCGATGTCCAGCACGTTCCCGGCCGGGTTGCCGATCGTCTCGGCGAAGAACGCCTTCGTGTTCGGGCGGATCGCGCCCCGCCAGGCGTCCGGATCGTCGGGGTCGACCCAGGTCAGCTCCACGTCCATCTTGCGCAGCATGTGCTTGAACTGGTTGACCGTCCCGCCGTAGAGCGCCTGGGACGAGACGACATGGTCGCCCGGCTCGAGCAGCGTGAAGAGCGCGCCCGCCTGGGCGGCGATCCCACTGGCGAACGCCACCCCGCCCGCGCCGCCCTCAAGGTTGGCCACCCGCTCCTCGAATACCGCGACGGTCGGGTTCATGATCCGCGAGTACGTGTTCCCGTATTCCTGCAGGTTGAAGTAGGCCGCCGCGGATTCCGGGTCCTCGAACACGTAGCTGGTCGTCTGGAAGATCGGCACCGCACGCGCGCCCGTGTTCGGGTCGGGCCGTTGCCCGGCGTGCAGCTGCCGTGTCTCGAACCCGAACGCGCGGGGTTCCTCGGCCCGGGAGCCGTTGTCGATCACGATGACATCCTCCTCGACGTCACTTGCCGGTCCCCGCCTTCGGCCAGGCTGTGTTTGCTCAAAAACTGGCGGATGATGGGCGTCTGCCGCGCTTCCTCGAGCAGGAAGCAGTCGTGGCCGTAGGGCGCCTCGATCACGTGGCACTCGGTCGGCTTGCCGAGAGCGGCAAGCGCGTCGGCGATCTCCGTCGACGCAGACGGCGGGTACAGCCAGTCGGAACTGAACGAGATCAGCAGCGTCCGAGCCAGAACGCCTTCGAGCGCCTGGGTGAGCGATCCGCTGCCGTATTGCCGCGCCAGGTCGAAATACGTCAGCGCGCGCGAGGTGTAGAGATAGGTGTTGGCGTCGAAGCGCTTGACGAACGAGTCGGCCTGGTGGCGCAGGTAGCTCTCGACCTGGAACTCCGGCTCGGTGATCGTGTACCGGATGTCGTCGGCGAACTGCAGCCGCCGTCCGAACTTGTCGCTCAGCGCCAGCGCGGACAGGTACGTGACGTGGCCGACCATCCGCGCCACCCCCATGCCGGCCTCGGGCGCGCGGCCGGTGTCGTAGTAGCGGCCGCCCTGCCAGGCCGGGTCGCGCATGATCGCGTCACGCGCGATCGAGTTCCAGGCCACGCCCTGCGGCTGGAGGGCATGCGTGCTGGCGATCGGCACGATGGCATCGACCTGGTCGGGGAACAGGATCGCCCACTCCAGGGCCTGCATTCCGCCGAGCGAGCCTCCGGCTACCGCCGCAAGCCGCTCGATGCCCAGTTGGTCAAGGAACGCGCGCTCGGTCCGAGCCATGTCCGCAACGGTGATCACGGGGAAGTCCGGTCCGTACGGCCTGCCTGTCGCCGGGTCGACCGATGACGGTCCCGTCGTCCCGCGGCAGCCGCCGAGCAGGTTCGTGGAGACGACGAAGAAGCGGTCGGTGTCGAACGCCTTGCCGGGGCCGATCATCCCGTCCCACCAGCCGAGCGCCTTGCCGACGGTACCGTCGCGGTCCTCGGCCGCGAACCCGTCACGGGTGCTCTCTTCGATCGGCGCCTTCGCGAAGCCCGCTGCGTGGGCGTCGCCGCTGAGCGCATGGCACACCAGGATAACGTTGTCGCGCTGGGGTGAGAGGGCACCGTAGGTCTCGTACGCCACGCGAACCGGGTGCAGCTCCCGGCCGCAGTCGAGCCGCACCGGCTCGGGCAGATCGAGGTACTGTGTTTCGACCGTCCCGACCGAGCCGGCCGCGAGCGTCGAGGCTGGCTCCGCCATAGGGGCTATCGTAGCTTGCCCTCGTCAAGGTATTGTCAAGCATCTTGGTGGGGAATCGGGGATATGAGCGAAAGGGTATAAAGGCCATGACTACCGTCACCAACGGCGTTAACGTGCAGGCACTGCTCGACGCGCGCGAAGTGCTGAAGGGCGCGCCTGAGGCCGCTCAGTTCACCTGGCGGGCGTCTGCCAAGTGGCAGAGTGGCGTGCACAGCACGATCAAGGTCCAGAGCTTCTTCGGCCTCGGCGAGGAGCAGAGCCACAAGGAAGAGTGGTCGTTCGAAGCCGACCACCCCGAGGTCTTCGCGGCGGAGGACAACGGCATCACGCCGATCGAGTACCTCCTCGTCGGCCTGGCGAGCTGCCTGACCGGGGGTATCGCGTCCGTCGCGGAGAACCGCGGCATCCAGCTTCGCTCGGTCGAGTCCACAGTCGAGGGCGGGCACGACATCCGCGGGATCCTCGGTGCTGACAGCGACGTCCGCAACGGCTTCAACGACATCAAGGTGACATTCACCATTGACGCGGACGCGTCGCGGCAGGAGATCGAGGCGCTGGTGGCGCAGTCCCAGAAGCGGTCGGCCGTGTTTGACGCCCTCACGAACCCGACGAACGTCACCGTCGAGGTCGCCTGAGGGGCGCAGCCATCGAGCGCTTTACCACGGTCGTCATCGGCGCGGGGCACGCGGGCCTCGCGGCAAGCTACTTCCTCGGCGACCGGTCAATCGATCACGTCGTGCTCGAGCGCGGCGAGGTGGCGAACTCCTGGCGCCGCGAACGCTGGGACTCGCTGCGGCTGCTCACGCCCAACTGGCAGAGCCGCCTCCCGGGCCTTCAATACGAGGGGCTCGATCCAGACGGCTACCTGACGGTGGGCGAAGTGACCGAGTTCATCGAGCACTTCGCCAAGGTCTCGGCTGCTCCCGTCCGGACCGGCGTGAACGTCACGTCGGTCCGGCAGGCCGAGGATGGGTACCACCTGACGACCAGCCGCGGCGAGATTCATGCCCGGACCGTGGTCATCGCCAGCGGTGCCTGCAATCGGCCGGCGGTACCGTCGCTCAGCGATGGGGTGCCGCCGTTCGTCGAGCAACTGACTCCGTTCGGATACCGCCACCCCGGCCGGCTCCCCGACGGCGGCGTGCTGGTCGTGGGAGCCTCGGCGACCGGCGTGCAGCTGGCCGACGAGCTGAGGCGTTCGGGCCGGCCGGTGACCCTCTCGGTGGGGGAGCACGTGCGGCTGCCGCGGACCTACCGCGGACGCGATGTGCTGTGGTGGATGGACGCGTCGGGCGTGTGGGACGAGCGCTACGACGAGGTCGAGGACCTCACCCGGGCCCGGCGGCTGCCTTCACCCCAGCTCGTCGGGACCCCCGAGCGGGCGACGCTCGATCTGAACGCGCTTACCTCGATAGGCGTCGAGCTGGTGGGCCGCTGGGCGGCGGCACGTGACGGCCGCGCGCTCTTCTCCGGCGGCCTGCGCAACGTGTTCGCGCTCGCGGATCTCAAGATGCAGCGCCTGCTGGACGCGTTCGACGAGTGGGCTCTGACGAGCGGCCGTGGCGCTGAGGTCGGCCTTCCCGAGCGCTTCGCGCCGACCCGTGTGCCCGAGTCGACGCCGTTGCAGCTCGACCTGCGAAGCGGCGAGATCCGCGCGATCGTGTGGGCGACGGGTTTTCGGCCTGACTACGGATGGCTCGACGTGCCCGTGGTTGACGCGAAGGGCCAGCTGCGCCACGAGGGTGGTGTGGTCGACAGCCCGGGACTGTACGCGCTGGGGCTGCCCGTGCTGCGGCGGCGCAAATCCACGTTCATTTACGGCATCGAGGACGACGCGCGTGAGGTGATCGACCACCTCGCGCGGTACCTGGCTGCGCGCCGGTAATCCTGAAGGCCCGTAATCTTCTGCCATGGGCACGCCAGTCACCTCAGTCGATTTTCACTTCGACATCATGTGCCCGTGGGCGTACCAGGCATCGATCTGGATGCGCGACGTCAGGGACCGGCTCGGCCTGGAGGTCCGCTGGCGTTTCTTCAGTCTCGAGGAAATCAACCGTGCCGTGGGAAAGAAACACCCATGGGAGCGCGAGTGGTCCTACGGCTGGTCGATGATGCGGATCGGAGCGCTGTTGCGCCGCATCGACCCCGAACTACTGGACCGCTGGTATCTGGCCGCCGGCACGGCGCTGCATGTGGACGGGGGAAAGCCGCATCGGCGGGAGGTAGCCGAATCCCTCATCGGGCAACTCGGGCTTGATCCCGCCCTCGTGGGTCAGGCGATCGGTGATGCGAGCACGAACGACGAGGTGCGGGCCGACCATGACCGGGTTACCGGACTGGGCTGCTGGGGCGTGCCGACCCTGGTGTTCGGCGACGACCAGGCCCTGTTCGGGCCGGTGCTGATCGAGCCGCCGTCCGGCGAGGCTGCCCTCCGGCTTTGGCAGTTGCTGACCGGCTGGCTGGATTTCCCCAACCTGTATGAGGTGCAGCGGCCCAAGCGCCCGGCCGACCTGCAGGCCATCGCGACCACCTTCCAGCCCTACCTTGCGGCCAGAGACTGGGGCACCATCCAGAAGGAGACCCCATGACCGGCGTGGCCAGCATCAGGAGTGGCCTCGAGCAGTCCTATGCCGGCAACCGCCGCGCGGGGCCGGGTTCCTGGGTCAGCCGGAGCCGCCCCCACCGGACGGCGCGGGCGGGAGGCTCACGCAGCGGGGCACGCGCCCGGTGATGATGCCCCCGGCCCCCAGCGAACCGCGCGGGCTACCGGTGAACGCCAGGATCATCGTGTCCCCGGCGGGGATGCCGCCCTTGCCCACCTTGACCGTGACGGAGCGATGCCCGTGCCCGTTCACCCCGGTCATGACCGACACCGCCGGGTGCGGGGCCGGCCGGGGGTGCGGCAGCGACCCGATCGGCGGGCAGCCTGGCCGCACCGGGACAACCACCACCCGGGCGCCCATCGCATGCAGGGTCGTATTGGCTCCGGCCACGCCGGATGGGCGGTTAACCGCCACCGTCACGGTGCCGTTGCCGTGCCGGGTCACCGAGTACGCGGCCAAGGCGGGTGCGCTGCCCAGCGCCATCACCGCGGCGGTGACAGCGGCCGCCGCGCCGGCCGCGCCGGTGGCCAGCCATACCGGCCGCCGGACCCGGCGGCGGGCTGGCGCTGGCCGCTGCGGGGCACGCAGCCGGTGCCCGTGCTCGGCCATCAGCTGCTGGTACAGCTGATCTTCGAATTTCGTCATGTCTTCACCTCTGGCTCACTCGCAGGATCGGTGCCGTGCGCCAGATCCGGGCTGGCCGTTTTGCGCAGCCGGGCCCGGGCCCGCATCAGCCGCATCCGCAGTGTGCCCGGCGCGATGCCGAGCACCTGGGCCGCTTCTTTGGCCTGGAGGCCTGCCAGGTCCACCAGTTCGACCGCCGCCCGGTCGGTGGCGGGGAGCGTGGTCAGCCTGGTGACCAGCGCCCGGCCTGAGCGTTCGGCATCGATCCGGTCGATCAGGTCCCCGACCTCGTCGGAGGCGAGTTCCCGGCGGCCCGCCAGCCGCTCCACCCTGCTCCGCTGTTGGCTGTGTGCTTGGCAGTGCGCGGCGTAGATCCGCCGGGCGATGCCGAACACCCAGGCACGTGGCGTGCCTTTACGCGGGTCGAAGGTGGCGAACGAGGTGATCGCCTGGACGAAGGTGTCCGCGGTCAGGTCGGCCACGGTCTGCGGCTCCGCACTGCGCCGCGCGAAGTAGGCGGTCACCGCCGCCACGTTCGCCCGGTACAGCGCCTCGAACTCGGCAATGCCGCCATCAGCCGGCCCGCTGTCCGGCGGCGCCGGGCGGGACGGCGGTGAGTTCAGCGACGGCGGCGTTTTCTGGCTCACACCCCTAGTTGGGCCCTTCCCCCCGCGGCGTCACACCCCCGGGCTATGGGGCCCAATATTCTCTCAGCTCTCACGCGTCAGGCCAGGAGTTCGGGCTGGGTGCGGATGTCGAGGAGCCAGGTGCGGGTGGTTGGCAGGCGGTGCAGGATGACCCGCACGAAGCGGCTGCCGACCTCGTGGCCGAGGCCGGCCTGACCGGCTGCCTACAGCAGTAGCCTGCAGACGGACACACCGAGATCAGCGCGGTCAGCGTTGCCGAGCAGACCAGGCCAGCCCTAGCCAACGACTGGGCCGAAGCGCCCCTGACGTGAACGGAGACACCCATGTATCGCACGGCGTACCGCACCGTCGCCGTCGACGGCCTGTCTGTCTTCTATCGCGAGGCCGGGCCGCAGGACGCGCCCACGATCCTGCTACTGCACGGCTTTCCCTCGTCGTCCCGCATGTGGCAGCCGCTCCTGGACCGGCTCGCTGGCCCGTTCCACCTCGTCGCACCGGACTATCCCGGGTTCGGGCACAGCGACGCACCCGGCCACGCCGAGTTCGCGTACACCTTCGACCATCTCGCCGCCATCATCGGCCGTTTCACCGAGGTTGTCGGTCTGCGCCACTACACCCTGGTCGGGCAGGACTACGGCGGCCCGGTGGGATTCCGGCTCGCCATCGCGCATCCCGAGCGGCTCGAAGCGCTCATCGTCCAGAACGCCGTCGCCCACGAAGACGGGCTCGGTCCACTGTGGAAGACCCGGCGCGAGTTCTGGGCTGACCGCGAGACACACGAGGCTGCGCTGCGGGAGAACTTCTTTTCCTTCGCGGCGACGCGGCAGCGGCACGTGGGAACCAGCCCGAACGCGGAGAACTACGACCCAGACCTGTGGACCGATGAGTTCGCCTTCCTCAGCCGGCCCGGCCAGCAGGACATCCAGACCGACCTGTTCTACGACTACCGCACCAACGTCGCGAGCTACCCGGCCTGGCAGGATTGGCTTCGCGAGCACCAGCCGCCACTGCAGGTCGTATGGGGCCGCTACGATCCGTCGTTCCAGGTCGAGGAGGCCGAGGCCTACCGCCGGGACGTGCCCGCCGCCGAGGTGCACGTCCTCGACGCCGGCCACTTCGCTCTCGACGAGCAGCCCGGCGTGATCGCCGACCTGACCCGGGGATTTCTGCAGCGTCGGCAGGCTCACACCGATGGCTGACCAGCACGCGGACACTCCGAACGCCACCAAGACAGCGAACGGAGACCCGTGAAATCGAGTCGGCCGGGGGTCATCGCTGTGGCCCAGGTCCAGCTCGCAGAACCACCTTTAGTTGCGCCCGAAGAGCAGGGTGCACTCGTCAGACTCCGAGGGCGTCCCTGGCTGCGGCTTGGAAGAGGCGGAATGGCAGGAGCCGTTTGGCCAGCAGGCCCATGCGCTCGGTCGGCTTGCCTGCCGACACCCTCCGGGGCGGGTGCGGGGTTTCGAGGACTCGCCGCACCACGGCGGCTACCTCGGCGGCGGGCACGCCGTTGGCCTCATCGTGTTCCATCAGGCTCAGGGCCTTGGTGAAGGCGGAACCGTACCGTGGATCTCGGGCGGCGGTTGCTGAGGTCCGGCGGCTGGTGGTGAAGTCGGTCTTGACGTTGCCTGGCTCGACGAGCGTCACCTGGACGCCAAAGGGCGCAACCTCGTAGGCGAGGGCTTCACCGAGACCTTCCAGGGCGAATTTGCTGGCGCTGTAGAAGGCCTGGAAGGGGATGCCGATCAGGCCGCCGATCGAGCTCAGCAACACGATGCGCCCGCCGCCGCGGGCCCGCATGGCGGGCAGGACCTGCTGCACCACCCGGACACAGCCCCAGAAATTGGTCTCCAGCTGGGCCTGAGCATCGGCCACCGGGCACTGCTCGACGGCGCCGGCCAGGCCCCACCCGGCGGCGGCGACCAGCGCATCGATCCGGCCGCGCTGGGCCAGCATGCCGGCCACGCCTGCGCGGACCGATTCGTCGTCGTCGACGTCCATGACCAGCCCGGCGCACCCGGCCGGGGCCGTGCCCCGCCGGCTTGCCCCCGTGACGGCCCAGCCGGCCGCCTGCAACGCCTCGGCGCAGGCCCTGCCGATGCCCGCTGATGCGCCGGTGATCAGCGCCGATCTCGCTTCATCGTCCATAAGGGCGCTCCGGTTTCACCCGGCCCGCAGCCGGGGCGGCCCAGCTCGTGCCCGGCCGGTCACGGAATCGTGGGCTGGGCACCGCGCCGGGCCCGCACCGCAGGCTCGGGCGCCGCCTCGGGTACGGGCGCCTGGGGCGCAACCGCCCTCTGCTTCCGCTCCCGTTGCAGTCTGCGCAGCACCGGCAGCGCCGCGAAGTAGGACCCGGCCAGGGCGATGGCGCCGACCCCGATGTCGATCGAGATCCGGCCCTGCCTCGCCCAGTAGACGTCCCTGAGGTCGAGCAGCAGGGCGAACTCATCGACGATGAGGGCCAGGCCGACGCCGTAGCTTACGGCCACTGCCGGGTGGCGGCGGTGCAGTTCCTCGCCACGGACGGCGACCGCGCCGACGCCGGACAGCATGCCGATACCCCACATGTAGTGATGCAGGTGCTCGCCGCCGACGCTGATATTGCCGAAGGGCCCCTGGCCGGCCCGGATGCTGTAGGTGAGCGCCCGCAGCCCGGCAAAGGTGCCGGTGAAAGCCAGCCAGCTGAGCAGCGCGGACCGCTGACCGGGGCCGAGCTCCTCCCGGTATGCGCGGCTGACCGCGCTAGACGATGGAGGGAGGCTCATCACACGGCACCACTACCCGCTTGGCGGCCAGGGCAACCGCAGGGGTACTCCGGCCTGCGGCCAGGCCCCGCGGCCAGGCCCCGCGGCCAGGCCCCGCGGCCTAGTGCGGCCTGAAGTGATCGATGATCTGCGGCGCGTAATAACGCTCCCACGGCTCGCCCGGGTTTTCCGCTGCGTACTGCTTGTCCAAGCTGACGAGCAGATAGATCAGTTCGCTGCGAACTGGCTTGGTGCCGAGCAGGGCCGGCAGCTCGGAGAGCTCGATGAGCCACCCGGCATACCAGGACGCCCAATCGTCGTCGGCTCCCTCCACAATCCGGTACACACGATGGTGGATCTCGCCTGCCTCGAGCAGCAGGCTGCCGACCTGCTCCAGCGTGGACGCCATCTGGCCCTCCCATTCTGGCTGTCGCCACTCGATTTGCCGTGGTGGCTGGCCGTGTTTCCCGGCCGTCGCCAGCGCCGTATCTGCGCCAGCCAACAGCTCGAGCGGCTCCTCCGGCCCAGAGCCGTCGTGTTAGTCAGGAGACGAGCTGCTCCCCGCCGTCGATGTCGTACGTCGCGCCGGTGAGCGCGGTGTTGCTCATGATGTGGACGGCGAGCGCGGCGACGTCGGCCGGACCGACCACGCGCCCGATGGGCAGCGTGGCGCGGAGCTGGTCGCGGCGCGCCTCGATCTGATCGCCGAGCAGCGAGGCGGACAGGGGCGTGTCCACGAAGCCGGCGGCTATGAGGTTGACCCGGACCGGCGCGACTTCGACCGCCAGGCTGGCGATCAGGGCGGGCAGTCCGGCGCTTTCCAGCGAGATGAGCGATTGGCCGACACCCGGACGGCGGCCGCCGGTGCCGACCATGAACAGCAGCGTGCCGCCGGGCCGCACCCGGCCGACGGCGTGCTGGGCCACGGCAACGGCCAGCCACGGATGCGCATCGAAATCGCGGTGCGCGCGCTCGCGGTCAAGGTCGGCCAGGGGCGCGTAGTACGGGCCGGGGCCCGTGACCATCACGTGGTCGATCGCCCCGGGCAGGTCAGCGAAGAACCGGTCGAGGGCAGCCGGGTCGGTGGCGTCAAAGGCCGCGGTCTGCCGCGCGCCGACCTCGGCCGCGGCGGCCTGTAGGCGGTCGGGATTGCGGCCGGTCAGGATGACATCGGCGCCCTCAGCCCGGGCGCGCCGGGCTGTCTCGAGCCCGATGCCTGAACTGCCGCCGATCACGACGACGGTCTGCCCGGCCAGTTCCGGTTCGCGCTGGACGGCGCCGGGAGTGGCTGGGCTAGTCATGATCCACCTCCGTGGGTATGGGCCGCCATCTGTGCGTCCATTGGCCCGGCCGGCATCGGCATGTCCGCTACCTTCATGCGGAGCGCCATCACCGCCGCGTTATAGATGCCGGAAAAGCTCGGGAAGGGCTGGATCGTGTCGCTCAGCACCTCGAGCGGGACGTGGGCGCGGATGGCCAGCGTCGCCTGCTGCATCCACTCGCCGGCTTCGGGCCCGAGTGCGTAGGCGCCGGTCAGGCGCTGGCCGTCGGACAGCAGCGTCAGGAACCCGTTGGACTTGGCGTAGTCGTGGGTGTAGGTGGCGGTCTTCGGCACCTCGGACACCGGCGCGGTGCCGCTGTACTCCGCTTCGGTCGCGCCCACCGCCGCGGCCTGCGGATCGGTGTAGGTGACCCGGGGAACGGCTTCGTAGTTCGCCGGGCGCGCGTCGCCGGCGATATTCGCCGCGACCACGTCGCCCTCGTATTCGCCGACGTGGGTCAGCGGCCAGATGCCGTTGACGTCGCCGATCGCCCAAAGGCGCTCGCCTGCGCGCAGGTGGTCGTCGACCCGGATCCCGCGCGGGTTGGCCTCGACACCGACCGTCTCCAGGCCGATTCCTTCGACGCGCGGCCGCCGGCCGGTGGCCACGAGCAGCCGGTCGCCACGCAGTTCCTTACCGCCATCGAGCTGCAGGACGAACTCGTCACCTTCCCGCCGCGCGGCCGTGGCATGCAACCCGAGGCTCAGCTCGATCCCGTCCCGGCGGAGGGCCTCGGCGAGCGCCTCGCCCAGCGGCGCAGGCTCGCGGGGAACCACGCGGTCGGCACCCTCGATGACCACCGCCTCGCCGCCGAGACGCCGCACGATTTGCGCAATCTCAACGCCTGCGGGCCCCCCGCCCAGCACGAGCAGGCGGCGCGGTACGGCCTTCATGCTCGTCGCTTCCCGGGTGCCCCAGACGCCGTCGAGCCCGCGCAGCCCCGGTACCGGAGGCACGAACGGCGCTGCACCGGTGGCCACGACGACGTGCTCCGCGGTGTGGCGGACGCCGTCGACTTCGACCACGCCGGTGCCGGCGAGCCGGCCCGTGCCGCGCAGCAGCCCGATGCCCCGGCTTGCCAGCCAGCGCTCCTGGCCGGCGTCGGACCAATCCGACACCATGTAGTCCCGCCAGGCCAGCGCGGCCTGGACGTCGACCTGCGCGGTCGCGGCGGCCTCGCGCGCGCCTTGTACCGCCTCGCCCGGGCGCAGTAGCGACTTCGACGGAATGCAAGCCCAGTAGGAGCACTCGCCGCCGACCAGCTCTCGCTCGACGAGAGCAACGCGCAGTCCGCGCGCCGCCAGCGCCGCAGCACAGTGCTCGCCGGGCGCGCCGCCGCCGAAAACGATCACGTCATAGTCACTGCTCGAGCTCATCGTTACCTCCGTCGGTTGCTGGGGACATTATGGCCGCGGTCGGCTCGCGTGCCGCCGTCGCCCGGTATCCGTCTGCGGCCCAGTCCGCGACCGGGGGAGGTAGCCCTTGGCCGAACCGGGAGCGGCCGATGTGAGGTTCGTGCCGAATTGGACCGAGCACCCGGAGCCGGGCGGCGTGAACTGGACTATGCCGGACGGCGTGACGTCCTGCCTCCACCCGAGGCTCCCGTAGAACTCCGTGGCGCGGCCGACGTCCGAGACGGCGATGATGACCACCTCGAGCTTCTGGTCCATGATGATGCCAGCTCCTCTCGCTTTGAGATCAGTGGCCCCGGTCAGCGCTTCCGGCTCCTGCGCCACCAGGGCTGGTCCTGATATCAACCTTCACGCCACACATACCCGAAGTCCATACGTCTCAGCAGCCGCTCGGGAAGCCTGGTGACGGGCCATGACAGCGGCGGCCCCGTTCAGGTTCGGCCGGCCGGCTGCCACCGTGGCAGCGATGCCGTCCCCGCGGGGGAGTTCTGGCGGCTTGCGCGGCAGCGGCGGGGTGGCCCGCTGCGGCGTAGGCTCGTCGCGCGCGATGCGTTAATGGCGGGGGTCGCCGCCTTGCGCATCGCTTGGCCGGTGATCCGCGAGAAAGGCGCACAAGTTGAGCAGCGAAGGCACGCAAGGAACTAGCGGAGGACCGGATGACGCTGCCGTCAGCGGCGCGCAGCGCCCGGCCTTTGACACGAGCGTGGCGCATATCGCGCGGGTGTACGACTACTGGCTGGGCGGTAAGGACAACTTTGCCGCCGACCGAGCCGCCGCCGAGGAGGCGATCGCCGCCTACCCGGACATCGTCTTCTCGGTTCGCGCCAACCGGGCCTTCCTCGCCCGCGTGGTGCGCTACCTGGCCGGCGAGGCGGGCATCCGGCAGTTCCTGGACATTGGCACGGGCATCCCGGCCTCGAACAACACCCACGAGGTCGCTCAGTCCGTGGCCCCCGAAAGCCGGGTGGTGTATGTGGACAATGACCCGGTCGTGCTCGCCCACGCCCGGGCGCTGCTGACCAGCGGACCGCACGGGGTCACCAGCTACCTGGACGCGGACCTCCGCGACACCGGGCGGGTGCTGACCGCCGCGGCCGAGACGCTGGACTTTTCCCGCCCGGTGGCCGTCATGCTCATGGCGATCCTGCAGCACGTGGACAATGCCGAGAATCCCTACGCCATCGTGGCGACGCTGCTCGACGCCCTGCCCCCGGGCAGCCACCTGGCATTGTCGCACCCGGCTTCGGACATCGAGGCCGAGGCGCAGGGCAAGCTGGCCGAGCGGCTGAACCAGACGATGGCGGAAAAGGTGACCATGCGCGACCGGGCTCAGGTCGCGCGTTTCTTCGACGGCCTGGAACTGGTCGAGCCGGGGCTGGTGCGAGTTCAGCAATGGCGGCCCGCGTCGGAGCTCGAGGCCAAGAGCCCGGCCGGGCTGTGGGGCGGCGTGGGCCGCAAGAACTAAGGCGCCGCGCGGATCAGCCATTCTCGGCGCAGGGCGAACAGCGGAGCGTGCGTGGCCGCCCGTCCTTGCCGAGTCACTACTGTGGCGTTGTGACGAAATTCGGCGTGCAGCTGCCCAACTTCTCCGGATTTGACCCGGCCGACTTGTTCGAGCACGTGGCCGGCCTGGCGACGGCCGCGGAAGACGCCGGGTTCGACTCGGTGTGGGTCATGGATCACTTCTTCCAGCTGCCGCCCCTGGGCGGTCCGGACCAGCCGATGCTGGAGGCGTACACCCTGCTCGGGGCGCTGGCCGCCCGCACCCGGCGGGTGCAGCTCGGCACGCTGGTCACCGGCGTGACCTATCGCAACCCCGGCATCCTGGCCAAGATCATCACGACCCTGGACGTCATCTCGCGGGGCCGGGCCATCCTCGGCATCGGCGGCGCCTGGTACGACGTTGAGCACCAGGCCCTCGGCGTCGACTATCCGAGTGACCGGGTACGCCTCGACATGCTCGAAGAGGCGGTCCAGGTCTGCCGGGCCATGTTCACCGGCGACGACGTGAGCTTCACCGGCACCCACTACCGGCTCGATCACGCCCGCAACCTGCCCCGGCCGGTTCAGCCAGGCGGGCCGAAGATCCTGATCGGCGGCGGCGGTGAGAAGCGGACGCTGCGGCTGGTGGCCCGCTACGCGGACAAGTGCAACGTCACCGGCGACGTCGGCACGCTGGCCCGCAAGATCGGCGTGCTGCGCCGCCACTGCGCCGAGGTCGGCCGGGATCCGGCCGAGGTCGGCGTGACCTGGATGACCCCGCTGATCCTGACCACGTCCAGCCAGAACACGGCCGAGGTGCGCGAGATGCTGGCGGCGGGCGGCTCGGCCGAAGAGACGGCCGGATTCACCGTCGGCCAGCCGCACGAGATTCCCGGCCTGGTCGCAGGTCACATTGAGGCCGGCGCTGACGAAGTGATTTTCAGCTTCGCCTTCGCCGACGCCGCGGGCATCACTGCGGTGGGGGAGGCATTCGGGCTGGGCGGACAGTAGCCGCACACGTCGGCGCCACCGTCACTCGCGGCTGAACTTCAGGCCGGCGAAGTCGCCAGACTTGCGCCATTCGTCGATATAGCGGAAGTACGCCGTGGCGCCCTTGTGGTACCCGCCGCCCAGCGGGAACTGCCGCCCATCGAAGTGGCCCTCGTTGTTGTAGTAGCCCGGGGTGCAGTCGGCCAGGAACGAGGTCATGACCGGGTTGGGTCTGAGCAGCTCCATCCAGGCGTCCTCCGCCTCCCGGGTCACGTCGACCACGTTGAAGCCGTTGTCGACCATGTAGGAGACGACCGCCGCGGCCGTCTTGGCTGAGTCGGTCAGGTTGTGCGGCACGTTGGCTACGACGTTGCCGCCCTGCCACAGCTGGACGTGGAACGCGTTGGGGAACCCGTGGACGTGGACCCCGTGCATGCTGCGCATCCCGTCCGACCAGTAGTCCGACAGCTTCGTGTCCTCCCGGCCGGTCATGTCGAACCCGTACCGCCTGGTCGCCTCGGTGCCGACCTCGAAGCCAGACGCGTAGATGATGCAGTCGACGGGGTACTCGGCCCCGGCCGCGACGACCCCGGCGGGGATGATCCGTTCGACGCCCTGGCCGTCGGTGTCCACCAGGTGCACTGAGGGCAGGTTGTACGCGGTCAGGTACTCGTCGTGGAAGCAGGGTCGCTTGCACAGCTGGCGGTACCAGGCCTTCAGCCGCTGCGCAGTCTGCTGATCGGTCACGAGTGCGTCCACTCGGGCGCGGATCTCGCTCATCTTCTCGAAGTCGGCGGTCTCGAAGTCGGTCAGCAGTTCCTGCATTCCAGCCGGGCCCGGGCGCGGCGCCGTCAGACGGCCGCGGATCCGCTTGGCGAGGTCGGTCCATCCGTCGTTGACCAGGTCCTCGTCGGGGAACTCGCCGACGGCCATGTTGGCGACGAAGTTCTCCAGCCAGCGCTCCTGCCAGCCGGGCGCGGCCACCCCCGCGAACCACTCAGGATCGATGGGCCGATTATCACGGACATCCACCGACGACGGCGTCCGCTGGAAGACGAACAGTTCCCCGCACGCACTGGCCAGATGCGGGATGCACTGGATAGAGGTCGCCCCCGTGCCGATGATGGCGACCCGCTTGTCGGCCAGGCGATCCATCAGGGCGCCGTCCGGGTCGCCGCCGGTGTAGGCGTAGTCCCACCGGCTGGTGTGGAAAGCGTGGCCCTCGAAGGTCTCGATGCCGGGGATCCCGGGCAGTTTCGGGACGTGCAGCGGTCCCGTCCCGATACCCACGAACTGGGCCGTGAACTCGTCTCCCCGGTTCGTCCGCACGATCCAGCGGCAGCCGGAACCGTCCCACTCCAGATCGGTGACCTCGGTGTGGAAGAGGGCGTAGTCGTACAGGCCGTAATGCCTGGCGATCCGGTCGCAGTGCGCGCGGATCTCCGGCGCGTGTGCGTACCGCTCCGAAGGCACATGCCCGGTTTCCTCAAGCAACGGCATGTAGATCATCGCGGAGGTGTCGCACTGCGCGCCGGGGTAGCGGTTCCAGTACCAGGTCCCGCCGAAACCGCCGCCTTTCTCCACGATCCGCACGTCCTCGAGGCCGGCCTCCTTGAGCCTGGCGCCGGTCACCAGCCCGGCGAAGCCGCCGCCGACGAAGGCGACCGTCACGTGGTCGCGCTTGGGATCACGCTCGGTCCGCGGGGCGGCGGGGTCATCCAGCAGGTGGCTGAACTGCTGGCCCTTGAGCTCCAGGTACTGATCGTTGCCGTCCGCTCGAAGCCGCTTGTCCCGCTCCTCCGCGTACCGGCGGCGCAGGGCAAGGCGTTCGGCTTCGATCATGGGAGCTCCTTTTGCCAAGTCACTCATGGGCTCGCGCGGGTGGTCAAGTGCGGGAGACGCTCAGCGGCCGAGGAGCACCTCGTGCCGGGAAGCTGCGGGCGGGCGCTGAACGGCCAGCGGCCGGGGCCGCCAAGGCGGAGCCAGGCTGATAACGTCACCGACCAGGCCTATCGTGGAATCCGTGACCATCGTGCACGTGCCGGAGCAGCTCAGTCGGGCTATCGTCAGGCCCCGCCACCACATCGGAGCTGTGCTCGCGCAAAGCCTGCGCGAAACGGGCGCTGAAGGCCGCGCGGCCCTGGCGTGGGAGTGGGCGCTGACCGGAACGAGGCCCTCTCCGGTCACGCTGTCGCTGGCACCGGGCCAGCCACCGTCGCGCGCCGAGATCCTGGCCGAGGCCGAGGCGGGACCCGAAGGCTCCAGGGCACCGGCCGGAGTGCCTGCCGACTTCCGCGACCAGCTCCGTGAAACCCGCGGCATCCTGGCCTGGCTGGTCGGCGCCACCGACGAGATCCCCCTTGACGACGACAACCGCGGGCGGTTCATCGGCGCCCGAGGAGACTACGCCCGCACCGACGACGAAATCCGCGAGGTCCGCGACCACGCCTGGCTCGGACTGAAAGCATGCGATCTGCCCGAGGCCATGTCACCCTCTGACGCACGGCATCCCTGGCGCTGGGCCACCGGATGGATGAACGCCGCCTGGCTGCGCGGCGTCCGCGACCTCCTGACCTGGGTACTCGGCGAATGCGACGCGTCACCGCTGTGCGAGCGCACCGTCGGCCTGCCGACGACCTACGACCTCACCTACGAAGACGCCGCCGCCGGTCCCATAGTCATGCAGGGCCGCCCAGGCGGCTGCCCCGTCGACCCCGCCGCTTACCCTCCGCCGCAGTACGGCGAAGGCATCCAGGCCGCCATCTCCTGGCTTCGCGGCGAGACCACAGCCGCACCGGTCGACCACAAAGGCGACGGCCCCTACGCAACTGATCAGCAACCGCTCAGGCCTGCTTGAGGTCCTGGCCGCCCTGGAGCGGGTTTTCACCTGAACGTTCACGCCACGGCCCATGCCCTGCGCACTGAACACTGGCACCGGCCCGTCCAGAACGAGTAGCAGTTCCGCGATCGTCGCGCCTCCCGGGCCAGGGTTTCCAGAAAAGCTACCCGGCAGTAGATTTGGTTACCTGCCGCTACAGATGCTCGCCCAATCACCGTCGTCGCCCTATTCAGGAAGGACGTGGCTCTCCTGAGGACACAGACGCAGATGATGGGCGACAGGGTCGTCTGGCGGGCCCGCGCCCGGCTGGTCGCCCGGCTGGTCGCCCGGCTGGCCGCCGGGGTCGTCGCCGTTGCCGCCCTGGCCGCCTGCACGACCGCCGTCGGCCCGAGCACGAGCCAGGCCAGGCCCCCCGGCCCGGCCAGGAGACTGATCGTGGCCACTGCCGAAGGGAGCCTTCGCGGCCAGGCCGCCGGGGCGGTCGATGAGTTTCTCGGCGTTCCCTACGCGGCTCCGCCGGTCGGCCCGCTCCGCTGGCGCGCTCCCCAGCCGGCCGCGCACTGGAAGGGCGTGCGCTCCGCCACGCGGTTCGGACCGCACTGCCCGCAGTTTGGCGGCCCGTTCGGCCTGGCCAGCATGTCGGAGAACTGCCTGTTCCTGAACGTCTACACCCCGTCGCGGATCAGCAGCGACCTTCCGGTGATGGTGTGGATCCACGGCGGCGACCTGACGGCGGGCGAGAGCAACGACTACAACCCGGCCGGTCTGGTCCGCGACGGAGCGATCGTCGTCACTGTCAACTACCGCCTCGGCGCGCTCGGCTTCCTGGCGCACCCGGCCCTGGCCGCCCGCCCGGGCGGCCCCTCCGGCGACTACGGCCTGATGGACCAGCAGGCGGCCCTGCGCTGGGTGCAGCGCAACATCGGCCAATTCGGCGGCAACCCGCGCAACGTGACCATTTTCGGCGAGTCGGCCGGCGGCTTCAGCGTGCTGGAGCAGCTCGTGTCGCCGGCCGCCAGTGGCCTGTTCGCCAAGGCGATCATCGAAAGCGGCTCCTATTCCCCGCTCCAGCCGAGCCTGGCGACGGCCGAAGCCTCGGGCGAGGCATTCGCCGCCAAGGCCGGCTGCACCGGCCAGACGGCCGCCTGCCTGCGCGGCCTGCCGGTGCAGACCATCCTGGATGACCAGGGCACGGTCGGACCGGACATCGACGGCGCGGTGCTCCCCGAATCGATCGGGAC
Organism: uncultured Actinomycetota bacterium; assembly: GCA_963729365.1. GTDB lineage: Bacteria > Actinomycetota > Actinomycetes > Streptosporangiales > Streptosporangiaceae > JASHPR01. The sequence goes on along the minus strand of CAVSNQ010000017.1, from coordinate 937,719 downwards.
CGCCCTGGCCAGCGGCCACTTCAACCGTGTGCCGGTGATCAACGGGACCAACCACGACGAGTGGCGGCTGTTCATCCCCATTTTCACGCCGCTGACCGGGCCGGTCACGGCGGCCAACTACCAGAGCATGATTGCGTCAACGGCCAGCGTCTCGTCGGCGGAAGCGGCGGTCGTCGCGGCCCGTTACCCGCTGAGCAGCTTCGCGAGTCCCGCCGAGGCGCTCGGCGCCGTCGGCACCGACGCGATCTTCGCCTGCCCGGCGCTCACCATGGACGAGGCGCTGTCCCGGTTCGTGCCGACGTTCGCCTATGAATTCAACGACGAGCACGCGCCAGAGCGCTTCCTGCCCCCGATCAGCGGCTTCTCCTACGGGGCCGCGCACGCCTCGGAGCTCCAGTATCTCTTCGACCTGAACGCCAGCCTGCTCCCCGGCACGCTTACCCCGGCCCAGCAGCGGCTAGCCGCCAGCATGCAACGGTACTGGACGAACTTCGCCAAGCAGGGGGTCACGTCCTCGCCCGGTGAGCCGCCGTGGCCGCAATTCCATAGCGGCAGCCAGCGAATGATTTCCCTGATCCCGCCGGCGCCGGGGGTCGAGACCGACTTCACCGCCGAGCACCAGTGCGCGTTCTGGGCGACCGCCCGGGGCTAGGACAGGATGGGGCCATGCGCGTGGACTGCGTGGCCGGGGTGCCGGTGGATTCCTCCGGGGCGTTCGCCGGGTGCGAGCGGATGCCCGCCGCTTTGCGCGCCGCCGGGCTGGTGAGCCGGCTCGGCGTGGCCGACCTCGGGAACCTGCAGGTGGCCCTGGCCGATCCGGTCCGTGACCCGGCGACCGGGATCATCGGGTTCGCCAGCCTGGTCGATGCGCGGCGCCGGGTGTCTAGGAGCCGTCGGGCCATCCGCCGCGGTGCAGCACCATCGGGTGCCATGGCAACGCCGCGGTCGGGTCAGCGAGTACGCGTTGCGTCTGCGCGAGATAAGGCCTTTCGGCACGCCAGCCGCCCGCGGGCGGGCCAAGCCCTGCGGCCAGCGCTTCGCGCTGCGTCGCGATGGCCTCGAGGCAGTCCCGCAGCTCCTGGTCGCCGCGGCGGGCGGCCCGCGCCCGGTAGTCGTCGAGCGCGTCGCGGCCGGCCGGAGTCAGCGCGATGGACCGTTCGGGCGGCAGCACAGCCAGTCCCTTCCGGCCGAGGTAGCCGGTCGCCATGGCGATGGCTTCCTTCGAGACACCCGACAACAGCGGCAGGTCACGGATCGCCACGACGCGGTTATCGATCACGCGCAGGACGTCGGCCGCGACCGGCAGGGATGCGGCCGAGCCCTGTTCATGCTCGAGTGTCAGCGCCGTCAGCGCTTGCCCCAGCAGCCCGGCGAGCGAGACGTCCCCGTCGGCGGCCGGGCCCGTGATGACGTGGGTATAGAAGCCATCTGACGCGTGCACCACCGGCGGCGACGATGGCATCTGCCCGGCCAATGGCAGCAGAGCCTCGCGCAGCGAGTCCACCACGCCGGCACCGAAGCGGGCCCGCCACCGCTGCTCGACGTCGGTGACGGCCCGCGGCCACAGCCGCCGTGCGTAGGCACCAGCACGCGTCGGACGCAGCACGGTGTCTCCCTGCACACCGCGATGGCTGCCGTAACCGTCGCGGCGCCCGGCGCCGGCGTCACCGACGGTGATCCATCCCCAGCGCTCGAGCCCGCCGATGTTGCACCCGGCCCTGGCGCGTTCCCGGAGTTCATCAACGGTGATGCCCTGGTCGTCGATGAACCGCAGCCCGTTAGCCCACATCGAGATCGAGATGCGGAACAGGCGGCCGACACGCTCCGCGCCCGCGGCCTCGACGGTGTTGTCCGCCTCGATCGCGAACGCGATCCAGGCCCACGACATCAACGTCGACAAAGGCACCTCAGGCATGATCAACACATCTTTTCACGCCTCCAGTCATTATCTCGGTAACTATGTCCCGGTTTGGATGACGCGGCGAGTGAAGAGTCGAAATGATCATGCTTACTTGGTCGGGCGGGCGACCCGTCGCGGGTGCACGCGGCGATCAGGTGGCGGCCACGAGTGAGCGCGACCTGTCCCGCTCCGGCGGGCTCAGTGCGAGGTTGGCCAGATCGGCCGTGCTCGCCCAGTAGACCCAGTGGGCTGGGCTTCGCCGGATCGCAGTGCTCACCTCGGCGGCGCAGCGCTCGAAGGCCGCCGTCGTGTCTCCGCCCACCGGCACCGGCGCGGAGATCTCCAGCACCTGGTGACGGTAGTCAGCCGAGCGGTACAGGAAACACATGAGCACCGGCGCGCGGGTCATCTGCGCGAGAGTCACGACCCCCGGCAGCAGCCCGGCCCGGCGCCCGAGGAAGGGAACCTCGACGGCGCGGGCCCGGTCGCTGTCCAGCGGCGGGGCGTCGATGCAGATCGTCACCACCTCATTGGCGCGGAGCGCGGCAGCGGCCAGCGCCGCGACCTCGAGCCGGCCAGGCCATGGCTCGATGTTCGGCCGCCGCCGGTGGCGCCGCACCCGGCGGTAGACCAGGTCCCAGAACCGCCGCTCGGCGGATGAGAGGCCAGCCGTGTACTTGTACTGCCAGCGGCCGATGGTGGTCACCGGGAAGCCGCTGGCGTGCAGCACCGAGAAGCCGCTGTTGTAGGAGCCGAAGTGGGCCGAGCAAAGGATGGCTCCCCGGCCCGCGGCCAGCGCGGCCTCCAGGTGTTCCCGGCCACGGATCTCGACCAGCCGCCGCAGGGGCCGGGCCCGGCGCCGCAGCCGCATCACGTCGACCGCCTCGCAGGAGGCGAGCCGGAACCAGTCCCGCGTCACCTGCTCCGTCGCCGCCGGGCTGAGCTCCTGGCCGAGCATCTGCCGCAGGTTGCGGGCCAGCTCGGTGTGCTTCCCGACCTGGCGCCGGGAAAGCCAGTCGCCGCGCCAGCATGCGATGCGGTAGCCGACGGCGGCCGGCAGGCGGGCCAGGACCGGCGCGGCTGCCGCCCAGTAAGCCACGCCTTCCACGCTGCGCAGCAGCCTCTCCGCGCGGCCGTCACCCATGCGCGGCACCCGCCTTTCCTGACTCGCGGGCGCGGAGGTAGGCGCAGATAGCGTCCACGCTGCCGAAATTGTCCGGGAGCAGATCCGCGTCGCCCACCGTGATCCTGAACCGCTCTTCCAGGAAGACCACCAACCGCAGCAGGCTCAGCGAATCGAGTATGCCGCTCTCCATTAGTGACGCGTCGTCCGCCAGCGGCAGCAGCGCCGGGTCCTGGACGATTTCCCGGCTGATGTAGTCGTTGATGACCGTCTCCACTGATCAACTTCCTTCCGTGTGGGTTGGCTAACTTCCGTTTCGCAGGCTGACTCCGGCTGGCTCGGGCTCGCGGCGTTCCCGGGCCAGGCCGGCCCGGTCGACCTTGCCGGTCGAGGTTCTCGGCAGCGCCTCGCGGAACTCAACTACGTCCGGCACCATGTAGCTCGGCAGCCATTGCCGGCAGTGGTCCAGCACGTTCTCGCGGGTGAGATCGCCCGCCCCGGCCACCTCCCCTTCCCCCTGCACGGCGGCGACGACCGCCCGGAGGCGGCTGCCGAGCAGCTCATCCGGCACCGGCAGCACCGCCGCCTCCCGGATGGCCGGATGCCGGTACAGCGCGGCTTCCACCTCGCCCAGCTCCACCCGGTAGCCGCGAATCTTCACCATGCTGTCGCCGCGGCCGACGTAGACGTAGTTGCCGGCCGGCTCCAGGGTCACCAGGTCACCGGTCCGGTACACGAGTTCGCCAGGCTCGGCCCGGAACGGGTTCCTGACCATCGCCTCACCGGTCTTCGCCGGCTGTCCCCAGTACCCGCGCATCAGCGAGGGACCGCGCACGTACAGCTCGCCCTCCTCACCGGGCCGGGATACCCGGCGGCCTTCGCTGGTGACCGCGAACACCTCGGTGTTGGCGCAGGCCTTGCCGATGGGAACCGGCCCGGCGCCCGCCGCGTCCGCCGGCACCTCGAACGCCGTGCACACGTTGGTCTCGGTCGGCCCGTACCAGTTGAGGTAGCGGGGATGCGGCAGCTCCTCCATCAGCCGGGCGAGGTACTTGGGCGGGAACACCTCCCCGGCGAAGATCACCACTCGCAGGCGGGTCAGATCGAACCGCCCCAGGCTGCCGTAGCAGGCCAGCAGCGTGAGGACCGAGGGCACCGAGTACCAGACCGAGATCCGTTCGGCGCCCAGCCATTCCGCGATCGATACCGGGAAGGTGGCCGCTCCGTCCGGCAGTACGGCCAGACAGGCCGCGGCCCGGCAGGTGGCGAAGACGTCGAAGACCGACAGGTCGAAGTGGAGCGGTGCGGGGCTGCAGACGCGGTCCTGCTCGCTGAGCCCGGCCGCGGCCGCGGCCCACTCGACGAACGTAAGCGAGTTGCGGTGGGAGATCATCACCCCCTTCGGGGTGCCGGTCGATCCCGACGTGTACAGGATGTACGCCAGGTCGGTCTCGATCGCCCGTTCCTCCGCCAGCGGCTCTTCCGACTCCGCGGCCACCGCGGTCCACGGCAGAATGGCCGCGCCCCGGTCGCTCCGAGCCGCGGCATCAGGCTCCTCCCCGCGGCCGGGAAGGCCGGTCCCCACCACCACCACGCCGCGCGGCGTGGCCGCACCCTCGGCCAGGGCGGCCGCTTGCGGCGTCCTCGCCTCGTCGGCCACGATCACGGCAGCGCCGCAGTCCGCCGCGACGTAACTGAGCCGCTCGGCGGGCGCCTTCGCGTCGAGCGGCACGTAGCAGGCACCGGCCTTCAGCACCCCGTACAGCCCGACGACCGAGGCGGCCGACTTGGGGGCGAGCATCCCCACCCGGTCGCCAGGCGCCACGCCCAGGCGCAGCAGCGCCCGGGCCACCTTGTTGCTCAGCCGGTCCAGTTCCTGGTAACTGAGCACGCTGCCCCCGGACGCGACCGCCGGGCCCTGCGGCTGCCGCGCCGCAGCCTCGGCCAGCAGATGCTGCAGCAGATACGCCATCATGTTTCCTTTCTGGCTGGCCCGGGGTTCACAGCCCGAGCATCCGGGCGAGAACTACCCGCTGGATCTCCGAGGTGCCGGAGTAGATGGTGCTGGCCAGCGCGTCCCGGAGATCGCGCTCTATCCCCGCGTCCTTCATGTAGCCAAAGGCCCCGTGGGTCTGGATCGCGTCCTGGCTGGTGCGCACCCATGCCTCGCTGGTGAACAGCTTCGCGGCCGCCGCCTCCGCCGGGGCGGACCTGCCCTGCTGCTTGAGCCATGCGACCCGGTAGATGAGCAGCCTGGCCGCCTCGAGCCGTACATACATGTCGGCCAGCTTGCCGGCCACGCCCTGGAACTTCCCGATGGGCTGGCCGAACTGCTCGCGCGAGCGCGCGTATCGCACGCACGCGTCAAGCTGCCGCCGCATCGCGCCGACGGCGCTGGCGAAAAGGCAGCTCCGCTCCCACTCCATGGACGAGTTGAAGATGGCCATCCCCGCCCCTTCCGGCCCGAGCCGGTTCTCCGCAGGAACGAGGCAGTCGGTCAGCGCAATCTCGCCCATGGGCGACGTCCGCAGGCCCATCTTCTCGAAGCCGCTGCTGACCGCGAGCCCGGGCGTCGCGGCGTCGACCAGGAAAGCGGAGAGGCCGGTGAGCCCGGGGCGGCCCGCGGCCGAGGCGTAGACCAGCAGCACGTCGGCGACGGGAGCGTTGGTGATGTACTGCTTGGCCCCGTTCAGGATGTAGTGGTCACCGCGCCGCTCGGCGCGGGTGCGCATCTGCAGCGCGTCGGAGCCGGATTCTGGCTCGGTCATCGCGTGCCCGCCGATGATGTCCCCCGACACCAGCCCGGGCAGGTACGCCCGCTGCTGCGCTGGGGTGCCGAAGATCACCAGCGGCAGCTCGACGGCCCACATCTGCGCGTTGAGCGAGAACAGAAGCCCGTTGTCCTGGCACCCGTATCCGAGGGCCTCCATGACCAGGGCCGTCGTGAGGGTATCGCTGCCGGCCCCACCCAGTTCGGCGGGGACCGGCAGCCCCTGGATGCCGAACTTGGCACATGCCTGCCATGCCTCCCGCGGGAACTCGCCCGCATCTTCGCGCTTGGCCAGATCCTGGTTGAGCTCCCGCCGGGCGAAGGCGACCGCCGCCTCCGTCAGCTCGCGCTGCTCGGCGCTCAGTGAGAAGTCCACCGCGTCTCCTTCCCCGCCATGGTGGCCTTCCCGCGAGCCGTGGCTGGCGCCCGCAATGGCCGGCCGAGCCGGGACACGGCGGCCGCGGCCGCCCGCCGCCTCCCGGCGGCCCGGCGCCCCCGCGCCGGTCGCCGGGCCAGGCGGAGCGCGGCCGCGTGCGCCTGCGCCTCCACTTGATCCGTGAGCGGGAGAAGCGGGCCGAAATCCTGGTAGCGGTGGGCCAGGGCCCGGGCGAGCAGGTGGTCGGCCAGCCACGGGTTCTTCGGCAACACCGGCCCGTGCAGGTAGGTGGCGTACACCTCCCGGTAGCGGGCGCCTTCGGTGCCGTCCTCCCCGTTGTTGCCCGCCCCGGCCAGCACCCGCCCGAGCGGCTGGGCACCGCTGCCCAGGCGGGTGCGCCCGCTGTGGTTCTCGAACCCGGTGAGCTGGCGCTGCCCGCCGGAGCCCAGATCGCAGTCCACCGCGACGTGCCCGATGAAGCGGGTCGGGCCGCCTTCCGTGACCGCGTCAAGCACGCCGAGGCCCGGCAGCGGCGGCCCCTCCGGCGGGGCGTAGTGCCGGCCCAGGAGCTGGTAGCCGGCGCACACGGCGAGGACGACGGCGTCGGCCTCGATCGCCTCCTGGAGCGGGCCGGCCTTCGCCGCGAGGTCGCTGGCCGCCACGGTCATCTCGCGGTCCTGGCCGCCGTGCAGCAGGATCAGGTCACACTGGGCGAAGTCAGGGACCGCTCCCACGTCGGCCTCGGTCACGCTGTAGCGGATCCCCCGCCAGGTGCAGCGCTGCATGAGGGCGAACAGGTTTCCCCGGTCCCCGGCCACGCTGAGCAGCCTCGGGTAGAGATGGCAGATGCGGACCGTTATCGGGGCCCGGGTCATATCGTCACTCCTTCCAGGAAGGCGGCACCCACCCGCGGCGCTGCATGGTGCTGCGCAGCTCGCGCATGGGGGTGTAGCCAGCGAAGATGTACAGCGACTCGCCTGGTGGCGTCCCGTTCAGGGCAGCGTCCAGGGCCGCCGGGCGACCGGGCAGCACCTGCGTGACCTCGGGGCGGGCCCCGGCGTACTTGAACCGCAGCGCGACCTCCTCGGCCCTGGTCCCGCTGACGACCAGGCTCGCTAGCTGCGGCACAAGCTGCTCGAGGTCAACGTCCCAGAGCCAGGCGAAGTCTTCCCCGTCGACCACGGTGTTGCTGTGCGCGGCCAGGACGTGCTTCCGGCCGGGCCGCTGCAGCACCTCCCGGAGGGTGGCGTTGTAGGACGTGGGGTTCTTCACGAAGGCGAGCACCACCTGCCGCTCGCCAGCCTGGATCTCCTCCAGGCGGCCGAACGCCGGGCGCAGGCCGGCCATGGCGCGCCGCGCCTCGGCGGGTTGCAGCGGCCGCGGAAGTGACAGCGCCATCCCGCCGGCCAGCGCGGCCGCCGCGTTGTAAACGTTGTGCAGCCCGGGCAGGGGCACCTGCAGCGGAAAGGTTCCTGCGGGTGTCTCGACGGTGATCTCGGATCCTGCTTCCGGCGACGGCCGGATCGCGGTCACCGCGACGTCCAGCCGCGGCCGGGCGTTCCCGCACGCCGGGCAGTGGTAATCGCCCAGGTGGGAGAGGTACACGGCGCGGTAGTTCAGCAGGTGCTGGCAGCGCACGCAGCGGATGGTGTCCGCGGCGTGCTCGGGCACCTCCTGGCCGGCGCCGTCGGCCCGGATGCCGAAGTACAGGCGGCGCGCGCGCGCCCCGGGGGCGAAGCTGGCCACCAGGGGATCGTCGCCGTTGAGGACCACGGTGGCCGACGCGGGCAGCGCCTCGATGACGGCTTCCAGCCCTCTCGCCATCGAGTACAGCTCGCCGAAGCGGTCCAGCTGATCGCGGAAGATGTTGGTGACCAGGAACGTGTCCGCCTGCACCTCCGGCATGACCAGTCGTACCGTCGCTTCGTCCACCTCCAGCAGGAGCAGCTGCGCGTCCATCCGGCCGCGCAGGTCTGTCCCCCGCACGGCGGCCGAGGTCACTCCCTGCAACAGGTTGGAGCCAGACCGGTTCTGGGTGACGCTCAGGCCGCCGGCGTGGGCTAGCACGGCGAGCATGCGGCAGGTCGTCGTCTTGCCGTTGCTCCCGGTGACGACTACCTTGCGGGCATCGCTCGCGGCGGTGGCCTTCCGCAGCACGTGAGGATCGATCCGGCGGGCCACGATGCCGGGGAAACTCGTCCCGCCGCCGACCCGCAGCATCCGGGCCGCGGTCCCCGCCGCCTTGCCTCCGGCCAGTGCGAGCGTCAAGCGGGCCTGCGCTGAAGGGCGGACGAGCGCCTTGCCGGCCCGGGACCTGGCCGGGGGACGGCTGGCTACGATGCGCATTGGGCGTCCTCCTCGACCCGTGCGCGGCGCGGCATCAGGGCGGTCAGCTCATCCCCGGCCTGCTCCGGCGCGCCCGCGGGGACGCGGCCGTGCCCGGCATCCCTGACGGCGTCCACGATCGCGTGCACGTGCCCTTCGTCGAGGGCGTAGTGGAGGGCACACGACCGCAGCGCGAAGCGGCCGCAGATGTCGGTGCCGGCCAGGAACGCCCGCCCCCCGACCTGGAGATCCTCCATGATCGCCTGGTTCAGCAGATTCAGGCCCGCCTCGTCGCCGCGCAGGCTGGCCGGGGCGTATCGGAAGCACACCGCGGTCAGCGGCCCGGCCGCCAGCAGCTCCAGGTCCGGGCTGGCCTCGATGACCTCCTCCAGGTAGCGCGCCAGGTCGATGTGCCGCCGGACGTGATCCACCAGCCCGGCCTTCCCGGCCTGCTGGATGTTCCAGAGGGTCTTCAGTGCCCGCCCGGAATCCCTGGTCTGCTCGGCGCTGCGATGGGAGTACCAGACCTCGCCGGCGAACCCCTGTCCCGGCGGGAGGCTGAGATAGGAGGGGATGAGCTTGTAGGTGTCCTGCAGCAGCGAGCCCCGCCGCACGATGGCGCAGCTGCAGCCGATGGCCACCGCCAGCCATTTGTGCGGGTCGAGGGCGACCGAGTCGGCGCGCTCCAGCCCTGAGTACCAGTGCGCCAGGCGGGGGTCGAGGACCCCGAAGCCGCCATAGGCGCCGTCCACGTGCAGCCAGAGACCCTCCTGACGGCAGAACTCGGCGAGATCACCGAGCGGGTCGATGGCACCGGTCTTCACGCTCCCGGCGTTCGCCGCGACCAGGAAGGGGCGGTGCCCGGCCCGGCGGTCGGCCGCGACCGCGGCCCGCAGGTCGGCCAGGTCCATGCGGAAGTCCTCCCCGGCCATGACCTTGCGGGGGGCTCCGAGCCCGAGCGTGAAGGCCGCCTTCTCCAGGCAGGAATGGCCCTCGGCCGACATGTACATGGTGAGCCGGGGCTGCCCGTGCAGGCCGTCCGCCCGGATGTCCCAGCCGTTGACCTGGGCGCCCCAGTACCTGGCCACTTCCAGGCAATGCCGGTTCGCGTCCGATCCCCCGCCGAGGAGGACCCCGTCGCTTCCGTCCTGGGGGAAGCCGATGAGCTCCATGAGCCAGCGGATGACCGCTCGCTCCACGTATATAGCCGCGTAATTACCGCCGGCGCCGCTCGTGTTGGTAACCGCCGAGGCAAATGCCGCAAGCATGCTCAGTTTGGATGCGGCCGGATCAACAAACGCAGCGAAACACGGATGATTCTGGCCGCGGCCGTATGGCAGCACCAGGCGGAGAAAGCCCTCGATGACATCGTCGGCCGCTGCTCCCTCGGCGGGAATAACCATTTCCTCCAGCTCTCGCCGTACTTCCGCCGGCAAGGGACGGTAAACGGGCTCCTGCGGAAGCCTGTCCAGGTAGGCGGCCAGTGTGTCCACAAGCTGATGGCCCAGGGCGCGGAAGGTCGAGTCGTCTATCGAGAACGGCGACGGAATAGTGCTGTAGTCCCCAGGCAGGCAGTCGGCGCCAGGAGGGGCAGGCAGTCCCATGGATGGGAACTCCTCTCAGTCCAGGGATACAGCTCTCAACGGCACTGTATCGCGTGTCAGGCGCCATTCCCGCGGCTCGAGACAGGTAAACAGAGCGGCCTATTAAAATGCCAGTAATGAATGGCCTAGCTTCCGTGGCCCCTGGCCTAGGGATGTGGTTTATGCAATGGCCGGGGTGGGTTTGTGCCTGATCACCGGCCGGCCGGGACGGCCATGATGTCCTCGATCATCTGACGCGGGACAGTGGCGTCGTCGAACCACCGGCCGCCGAAAGGCCGCCGTACCGGGATGATCTGGTCGCTCGAATAGGCCAGGATCTTACGGTTGTAGGAACGCATCTCGTCCCGGAGGGCTGCGGGCAACGTCCCGTCGAGCAGCAGCGCTCTTTCCATTTCCCCGAGCAGCTGCCGAGTCTCGTCGATGGTCCCGAGGATGGCGTGGCAGAACTCGGACGGCAGCACCCCGTGCTCGCCTTTGATCTCCACCAGGCGGGCAATCGCCTCGTAGGAGACGTCCTGCAGCTGGCGCCGGTCCAGCCAGCGTGTTTCGTAGTTCAACCGCCGGTGCCACAGCGGCTCCACCATGGCCTGGCGGTGTTCTTCCAGCGTGCGGTGGAAGATACGGTAACCATGCTGCTCCGGCTCTTCGAAGAACCGGCACCCGGGGTCAAGGAACGGCACCATCGGGCAGATAAGCGGAAGGGCGTCCCAGCCTCCGAACTTGCGTATCAGCCGCTCGGAGTACGCGACGGTGTCCAGAACTGACTGCCTGTCCTGGTACGGCATGCCGATGAAGAACCAGATCATGATGCCCTTCACCCCGGCGTCCAGAGCTCGGGGAATCCAGTCCTCCATTTGCTCCATGGTGTACGTCCCGCGGCCCGCCGCCGCGCTTATCTTCGGGTCGTGGGACTCGGGGGACAGCATGATATAGGCAGCCGTTGACTCACCCATCTTTCTGAGCGTATCGGGTGGCGTCAGGTTAAACTGCTCAAAGGAGACGCTGCTGTAGCCGATCTCCTTCACCGCGTCCAGGTAACGGTGCATCCGCACCTTGTTCTCTGAGTAACACTGAAGGGCGTATATGGAGGTGTGCTTAGCCGCCTCTCCCATCGTGCGCAGCTCTTCGATGATGAGGTCGTTGTCCTTCTGGATCAGGGTCTTGTGGACGCCCATGATGTTGCGGTAGGCAAACCGTGACCCGCCGCACCAGCCGCAGTCATGCGCGCAACCGGTATTGGGCAGGGTCATGATGAGCTTGGACACCGACGGTCCCGCGACGGCCGTCTCCTGGTAGTACGACCAGTCGTTGCGCGCGTCGTTGTAATTGGTCGCCGGCTTGTGCGTGAAGCCGGTCGCCTGGACCTCGCCGCCCGCCTTGTACAGCAGGTTCGGGATGGAGCGGAAGTCCCGGCGGCCCTGCCGGACCCTGGTGACCAGTTCGGTGACCGGTTCGAGGGTGTCGTAACCCTGAACGACGACATCGACGCTCGGGTACCCGATCAGCTGGCTGGCATAGTAGGTTGCCGAGATACCGCCAAAGATGGTCAGCGCGTCAGGGTGCACCTCCTTCAGGAGGGCGGCGAGCTCGATGGCGCCGTGACATTGCGTCATCCAGTGCAGGTCGAATCCGAAGATCGGCGCTTCCAAGCGGCTGAGCAGCTTCTTGACATCCAGATCAGGATGCATGAGCATCAGCGAGGCGACATTCACGATCTTCGCGTCGAATCCGTGGTCAGCCAGCCGCTGCTTGATCGAGAACCAGCCGATAGGGTACATCTCGTATATCGAGGTGACATTGACGCTGTCGCTGTCGCTCAGATAGGCGAAGAGCATGTCGTCGCGTTCGCGGAAGTCATAGACGCTCGGAGCGTGCAGCAGGAATAGGTCGGCTTCGAGCCGCGACGTAATTTGCTGGTCCATCATGCAGGATCCCTTATCTCGTCGATCGAGCGGCCCTGCGACTGGTGAGGCGTCCCGCGCTGAAACCTGCCCGGCGCCCCCGCCGCGCCTCCGCTGGCAAGGGACAGTAAACCGGTTCTGGCGGAAGTTAGTCCAGGTAGGCGGCCCGCGTGTCCGCAAGCCGGTGGCCCAGGGCGCGTAATACATCTTTAAGACAGTGTTTAGGGCCAGCGCCATTCCGACGACCAGCGGCCGGTAAGCATGGTGGCCCATTAATGACTTAAGCAAGTACCTGTGATGATTCGGGCTGGCCCGGGCCGGTGATTTCGGGTTCTACGGCGGCCGGGGCACGCCGGGCCAGGAGCCGGACGGCGTTCTCGGCACAGGCCGGCTACCAGCTCAGCGCCGCCACCAAAACACAGGAACAGCCGACGGCCCGGGACGGCCCGGCCGAGATCGGGTCTGCACGGCGCGAGGATAGCGGGCCGGTGCCCGCGAGCGCGGTGGTGGTGCCGGGGCAGCGTCCATACTGCCCGCATTGTACGTCTATGCGGTGCTGCGCCCTGGCTGGCTATACGGAGGTCAGGACTGTGACGGCTCTTGCAGCCATTGACCGTAGTCGACGCGGATTTGCCAGTTCAGTTGACTGGGGGCGTCGGCAGTCAGGACGTTGGTGGGATTGCTGCACCGCCATGCGCTCCACACGCCGTCAGCGAAGGTGATGCGGCAGCTGTCCCAGGTACACCGCATCTGAAACAAGGCGCTGGCTTCCTCACTGGTCACTGCGTTCGCCTCGGCAATCCGGTTAGCCCGCTGCCCGGTGTGGGCTCGCGGACGGCGATCAGTTCCTCGCAGATGACGGTCAGGTCGTCCAGTAAGTCATTCACGCGTTCGGGGCGGATGTGGCGCACCATGTGCTCTAACCCGTGGAAGGTGATCTTGGGGCCATCGGGGGTGTCCACGGTGTAGGTGACTGCGATGCGGGTGATCCTGCCTGACATGGGTGCCTCCAGAGCGCTCGGGCGTGAGACCGGCAGCTAGTGCCGCGTCATCCAACGTTCGCCCTGTCGCCTACCGGCACATGCGTGGCACGATCGACCCGCGTCGAGGAGGATGGGTTCGCCGGCGGACCCTCCGTCGGGTGCGCTGGCGGGCCATTGCCATGACCGGAATCGAAGCTTTGACCTCTCCCCCTGCCTTGCCGCGCTGGTTCGGACCTAGAGCCAGCCCAGATGATCCGGCCGTCTCGGCCCTGATCGACCGCGTCGCGCGCGGGGCCGGATGGGCAGACATTGGCGGTGAATTCAACCTCAACCTGCGGATAGACGCTGAGCCGCCGGTTGTCCTCCGGGTTCACAGGCCCTGGGTCCGCCGCGGGCGAGTCGCGGGACTGCGGCGCTTGCGGGAACGGCTCCAGCGGACGCAAGTCCGCGTCGCTCGGCCGATTCCGATTTCCGGCTGCGACCTCCTGAGGGTCGCTGATCGTTGGGCTGAGCTTGAGGAGTTCATCGATCACGTCCAGCCACGGACGGAAGAGGACTCCTACGTCCGCCTATTCGAGGAGCTCGGACGCGTTCACACTGCGCTCAAAGCAGTCTGGCAGCCCAGCCCGCCCGAACCCCTCGACGACCACAGAACCTTCGGCCAACTGCGTTACTCGGTCGGCTTCACACGCCGCAGGCTCGGACCCCGCAGCGAGCCGGTCGTGCATCGGATGCGCCAACTGACTGGCGAGCTCTCCAAGCTCCGGAAGGAGGTCGAACTGCCATGCGCTCCGATTCATGGGGACTACAAATTGGGCAACGCGGGAGAACTGTCAGACGGCTCATGGGCCACCTTCGACCTGGATTTCGCGAGGGTCAGGGAGCGGCTGTACGACATCGCGGGCAGCCTGCACCAGGTCGCACAGGGCGGCGAATTGCTCGAGCCGCGACGACTGCTCGACGCCTACGAAAGCACGGCTCCGGAACCGCTGACTCGCGACGAGCACCGTTGGCTCCCCGGGGCTGTAGCTCTTGTACCCCTGCACTGGGCTGCCACCGCAGGGCTCGTGGGCGATGGCATCCGCGAGGCCGAAGGCGCGATGACCGCCGCCGAGGCCTGGTGGTCGCGCCGGGCTGAACTCTGGTCGTAGTCCGGCGGCCGCGCTAGGGGGACTGGAGTTCTGAGGCTACAGAACCGCACGGTATCGCTCCGAGTTGAACTGCCCCAGATCGCCGGGTCTGCGCCATTCGCGCCGAGGCAAACGATGCCTGGCACGGCACTAGAGGTATGGCAGTGTGCGGAGGGCTTGGTGGTCAGGCATCGATGGAGTATCTGCGCCCCTGTCAGACTTGCCAAGCAGCAGTACGGGGTACACCGCCGCCTCGTTGTGGACGTCTAATTGCGAGGCATCGGTGGCCGGAAGGTTACTGGGGATGTGTCGCTTCGGCGTGCGCGCCTGGCGGGGGGATGATCATGGGACTCGGGCGCCGGTTAGCTCGCAAGACGGTGCGCAAGGCGACGCCGCGGCGGGTGGGCCAGGCCGTGCATCCGGTGCGGACTGCTAAGCACGCCGTGACCCCGCGGCCGGTCCGGCAGGTGAGCCGTGCGGGTTATACCGTCAGGAACCCTGCTGGAGCGGCTGAGAACAAGATCATCGGTGTGGCTTTGAGAGCGGGGTCCGGCCCGCAGCGCTCTGGTCTCTTTGCGACGCTGGGGCTGGTCTGGGTCTTATTCGGCACCAGACGCGATAGCGGCCGCCGAGGTGATCTTCTTGCCACATTCAAAGCGCGGGGCACGGATCCGTCCCAGCACGCCGCCGACGCTGCGGGGAGGAACACGAACGCGTGGCCGTGGAAGGACCCCTGGTCTTGATCTGAGGCCGGCGGCGCGGCCGCGGGCCCAGTTGCTACCGATAGTTCAACGGTATATAACGTAGGTATGACTGCAAGGGCGATGCACGAGGCGACCTGCCTGATCCTGACCGCTCTGGCTGACGGCAGCCAGCACGGTTACGGGATCATCACCGACGTCCGGCAGATCTCCGGCGGGCGTGTCCGGCTGCGCGCCGGAACGTTGTACACCGCCCTGGACCGCCTGCGCGCGGACGGGCTGGTCGGAGTGGACCGGGAGGAGATCGCGGGCCGCCGGCTGCGCCGTTACTACCGGCTCTCGGGCGCGGGTGCGGGGCGGCGCGCCGCCGGGGCGGGTCACCCGGCAGCCGGGCCTGACCTGCGGATCGGCGACGCCGACCGCGACGCCACCGTCGCGGCACTGGCCGAGCATTTCGCTCAGGGCCGGCTGACGGCCGGGGAACTGAGCGCGCGGCTCGATGCCGCCCTGGCCGCTACCACGCGGGGCGAGATGTCCCTGGCCACCTGGGATCTGCCGTGACCGCCCGGTGCCTAGCTCCCGTTACGGACCGCCACGCAGCCGGAAGGAGGTGACGGCGATGATCTTCCTGGTCATCTGGCTCGTCAGGCAACTGAAGCGCCGCAGCGCATAGTGAAGTCCAAGGCCTTCACGACACGTCCCCCGAACGCGTGCGCCCCGCCAGCCCTGGCCGGCGGGGCGCCGCGGCGTTCCGGAGTTGTAACAGTTAGTTCAACGGTATATGTTGTCTGTATGGCTACACGTGCGATGCAGGAAGCGACCTTCCTGATCCTGACCGCCCTGGCCGACGGCAGCCAGCATGGCTACCGGATCATGACCGAGGTCGAGGAGATCTCCGGGGGCCGGGTCCGGCTGCGGGCCGGAACGTTGTACACCGCCCTGGACCGCCTGCGGGCCGACGGGCTGATCGAGGTGGACCGGCAGGAGATCGTGGACAACCGGCTGCGCCGGTACTACCGGCTCTCCCCGGCAGGCACCCGGCGGCTGGCCGCCGAAGCGGCCCGGCTGCATGCCAACGCCACGGCCGCGCTGTCGCGGCTCAACCTGGCCGGAGGGATGGCGACATGAGTGACTCAGCCGAACTGGAGCGCCGGTACCTGCGATTGCTGGCGTGCTATCCCCGGGCCTACCGGCACGACAGTGAGCAGGAGATGCTCGGGGTCCTGATGGACAGCGCCCGGGACGGCCAGCGGCGGCCCGGGCTGGCCGAGTCCGCGGACCTGGTCCGCGGCGCGGTGTCGATGCGCCTGCGCCCAAGAGCAGCGCTGCCGGGCCCGATGCGGGCCGCGATCCGGCTCATGTGGGCCGGCCCGGCGGTCTCGCTCGCCGCCGTGATCACCTACGTGGCGACCGCCGGCCACGTCAGGTCGGCGATGGCCCAGCGTGACCCGGCACAGTGGCACGCACTGCTCATCCACCTCACCGCCATCGAAACAGCCGCGCCCCTGGCCATGGTCCTGTGGCTGTGGATGGCCTGGGCGAACGGCCGGGGATACAACTGGGCCAGGGCCGTCTTCACGTTGTTCTTCTACCTCACCACCGCGAGCCTGCTCTTCGTCCTGGGCCAGGGGGCCGCGGCGTACGCACCGGCCGAGCTGGCCGCCACCGCAGCCCTGTGGCTCTACGAACTCGCGGTGCTCGTGCTCATCTGCACCAAGGCGTCCAGCCGGCATTACCACCACTACCGGCGCGAGCCTGCCCGCCCGTAGCCCGCCCGGCGGTGTGCACGGACTTGTGCCTGCCGCCGCCTGTCGAGTTGGCCGCCCGGTAATAGAACGGGAGTATCCTCGGTCACCGCGACGAGGCCGTGATACGGACACTTGTCCGGGTTTGCCGGTGCCTGCTCGTCCGAGAACGGAGTCCTTCCATGACTGCTGCAGAAAGCCCTGACCCGGCGAACCCCGAATGGACGGCCGGGCGGAGCCTGGTGTTCCGCAACGCCATCGTGCTCACCATGGACGACGCTCACCGCGTCGAGCACGGCGCGGACGTGCTGATCGAGGGAGACCGGATCAGCGCGGTCGGCCAGCACCTCCAGGTTCCCGAGGGCACCGTGGAGATCGACGCCAGCGGGGGCCTGATCATGCCCGGGATGATCGACACGCACCGGCACATGTGGCAGACCGCGATGCGCGGCTACGGCGCGGACTGGACGCTCACCCAGTACTTCGTATGGAACTACCTCCAATGGGGCAAGTCGTTCCGGGCCCAGGACATCTACGCGGGCAACCTGCTCAGCGCGATCGAGGCGATCGACGCCGGGGTGACCACCACGGTGGACTGGTCGCACAACCTCCAGACGATTGACCACGCGGAAGCGGCGGCGGACGCTCTCAGCGAGGTGCCCGGGCGGTTCGTGCTGGCCTACGGCAACATCCAGCAGGCCCCGTGGGAGTGGTCGACCACCCCGGAGTTCCGTGACTTCGTCACGAGGCGGTTCAGCGGCGGCAACGACATGCTCGGCTTCCAGATCGCCTTCGACGTCCCGGGCAGCCCCGAGTTCCCTGAGCAGGCGGCCTTCGAGGTGGCCCGCGACCTGAACGTGCCGGTGACCACCCACGCCGGCGTGTGGAAGGTGACCACCGACGACGGCATCAGGCTCATGCACGAGCACGGTTTCATGACCCCCTCGTCCATCTACGTGCACGCGGCGACCCTGTCGGCTGACTCCTACCACCGGATCGCGGCGACCGGCGGTTCCGCGTCGCTGTCCACGGAGAGCGAGCAGAGCGCCGGCCAGGGCTACCCGCCCACCTGGAAGCTGCGCGAGCACGGCATCGGCATCTCGCTGTCCATGGACACCAGCGTCTGGTGGAGCGCGGACCTGTTCTCGGCCATGCGGGCCACCCTCAGCGCGGACCGCGCCCGCGAGCACCTGGAGGCGCACGCCAGGGACGAGACCGTGACCCACCACAAGCTGCGGGCCGAGCAGGTCGTAGACTGGGCCACCCGGGGCGGGGCCAAGGCACTCGGCCTGGACTCGGTGACCGGCAGCCTGGAGCCCGGCAAGAAGGCCGACGTCGTGCTGATCAAGAACGACGCGTCACCGGTGATGTTCCCGCTGCTCAACCCCTACGGGCACGTGGTGTTCCAGGCTCAGCGGGGTGACGTGCACACGGTGGTGGTCAACGGCCGGGTCGTCAAGTACGACCACCGCCTGGTCGGGACTGACCTGGCCAAGGCGCGGCAGGTGGTCGAGCAGACGGTCGATTACCTGAAGGGCGAACTTGGTCCCGAGGCGTGGAACGACGGCATGCACCCGGAGATCCCGGAGACCAGGGTCCTGGACAACCCGTACACCTATACCTATACCGAGGACTGACTGACGGATGCGCATCGTCCGGGGGGTCGAGCTCGTCACCTTCCGCCCGCCCTATGTCAGGCCAGCCCTGTCTTGCGACGCAGGTGCAGCCATAGCCGGGGGAGCAGTTCGTCTTGGACCGCGCGCCAGGACTCGGCTTCCCCGGCGTCCATGAGCCGGGGCGGGCCCGCGGCGGCGGCCGCGAGCCAGGCTTCGCAGGCGGCGGTCAGCAGCCACATCCTGGCCACCGCGTGCCCGGGCGCCGCCCCGCAGGTGAGCGCGCCGTTGCCGCGCAGCAGGAGGGCGTCCGACCGGCCCAGGGTGACCGCCGCGGCGGCCGCGAGGGCAGCCGAGCGCAGCAGCCGGGCATCCTGATGGACCGGCACCGTCGCGCCGAGCCAGCACGCCTGGCCATGCAGCAGCGGCAGTGCGGCGGTCGCCGCCGCGGCGGCGAAGGCGGCGGGAGGCTGGGCCCGGGCGACGGCGGCCACGTCGGGCCGGGCCGCGTACACCCGGAGGTGCGCCCAGGCCTCGGCCGGCGCGCCCGCCGGCAGCGACGTGGCGGCCAGGCCAACCTCGAGCAGGTCACTGGCGGTCACGCAGGCCAGGTCAGCCGCGGGCGTGATGAGCATGCGGTCACCAGCGCGCTGTGACACGTGCCCGAAAGCCGTGACCAGGCCGAGGCCGGACAGGGCATGGGCGGCCTGGACGACCATGTCCCTGGCCTGTTGCGTTTGCTTGTCCACCCGTTAAACTGTATGCAGTTTTGCGAAGAAAGGGAAAGCCGTGATCTCAGGACTTCATCACTATGCGCTCGAGGTGCCCGACCTGGAGGTCGCGGACGGCTTCCTGCAGGACTTCGGCCTGGAGACCGCGGACAAAGACGGCGCGCTCGTGGCGCAGTGTCCCGGCCGCAACCAGGAGCAGGTCCGGATGATGCCGGGCCCGGCCAAGCGGCTGCACCACGTGTCGTTCACGCTGCGGCCCGGTTCACTGGACCAGGTGCTCGGGTCGCTGGAGCGCGCCGGCACGGCGGTGATCGAGCCGCCGGCGGGCGCGGCTGAGTCCGGGACCTGGATTCGCGACCCGGACGGCACGGCCGTGCAACTGCTCGAGGCCGAGCCCGCCCCGGCCCGGCCGGTCGCGGAGATCCTGGTCAACTGCGGGTCCAGCAGGCAGCGCATCGGCACCGCCGCCTGGCGCGAGGCCACCTCCGACGTCAATCCCCGGCGGCTCGGGCACTCGCTGCTGTTCACCGCGCAGCCCGCCGCGATGACGGATTTCTACACCCGGGTGCTTGGCCTGCAGGTCAGCGACACCATCCACCACGACTTCGTGACATTCCTCAACGCCGGCCCCGGCGACCACCACATCTTCGGGTTCATCAACTCCACCCATCCCGGCTTCCATCACGCCAGCTTCGAGGTTCCGTCTATCGACGCGATCGCCGTCGGGGCCGACCGGATGCGCTCACGCGGCCGGGAGGCCGGCTGGGGCCTCGGCCGGCACACGATCGGCTCCAATTTCTTCCACTACAACCCCGATCCCTGGGGCAGTTGGATCGAGTGGTTCTCTGATATCGACCAGATTGACGACTGCTGGGTGGCCGGGGACTGGGACGTGCCGCCGCACCTGTGGGGCGCGCCGCCGCCGGAAACCTTCCTGGCCAACTCCGAGCCCAGGCCCTGAAGCCGGACGCAGCCGATTCCGGCGGCCCGGCCCGGCCCCGGACCGGAGCGGCCAGGTGGCCGCGGGCCCAGTTCAGGCGGAGACGGCCTCTCCGGCCTTGATCCGGCGCATGGCGGCCAGGGTGGCCGCGACCGCCTTGAGGTAGTCGCCGGTCATGCCGTCGGCGTACTCCTTCTCCCGCGCCGATCCGCCCTCGACGCCGCCGACCACGAGCGCGAAGCTGAACCGCAAGAACAGTTCGTCCCCGTCGCGCTCGATCTCGTTCGCGATCGTGCCGAGCACCGGGCCGGCGATACGGGTGAACACCACGCGGTGCGGCTCTTCCAGCGTGATCCGCTCGGTCATCCGCTGGCCGCGGAAGTCGATGTCGCGATCGAAGACGTGGTCGCCGTGCCGCGTCGTTACCTCGCAGGACGTCATGCTGGGCACGAACGGCAGCGCGTTGTTCGCCTTCATGACCAGCCCGTCCCAGACGTCCCCCGGCGCCAGGCGGGGCTCGCCTTCCTCGTTCACCGGCAACCGGTGCGTTACAAAGATCATTGCTGGCTCCTCTCCACGTCGACGACGCGGTTCGATATCTGGCCGAGGCCGTCGATCGCGACGGTCACGACATCGCCGTGCTTGAGGTACAGACCGCGGCCGGCGCCGACTCCCGACGGCGTGCCGGTCGCGATGACATCGCCGGGCTCGAGCGTCACGTAAGTGCTCGCCGTGGCGATGAGCTGATCGACGCGGCAGATCATGTCCGCGGTGGACTCGTCCTGCTGAAGCTCCCCGTTCACCCACAGGCGCAGCCGCAGGTCCTGGGGGTCAGCCACGAAGAACGCCGGCGTGATGCCCGGGCCGAGCGGCAGCGAGGTGTCGATGCCCTTGGCGGCGAGCCAGTCGAACCTGAACGGCTCGGCCGGGACCGCGCTGCGCCGGTGGTAACCGCGCGCGGTGACGTCATTAGCGACGCAGTAGCCGGCCACGTGCTCAAGGGCCCGGCCCACCGGGATGTCCCGGCCGCCGGCTCCGATCACCACCGCGAGCTCGGCCTCCCAGTCGTACTGGGCCCGCTCGCCATCGCGGATCACGATGGGGTCCGCCGGGCCGGTCACCGTCGTCGTCGGCGGCTTGAGAAAGAAGAACGGCTGCCAGTCCTCGCCGGGCACCTCACCGCCCATTTCCCGGATGTGCTTGCGGTAGTTGACGCCCGCGCAGAGCACCTTGCGCGGCCAGATGATCGGCGCGAGCAGGTCACCGGACTCGACCCGCGGGGCGTCCATGAGCGAGAGCCCGGCCAGCACGCTCGCCGCCTCCGGCCAGTTATCCAGCAACTCCAGCATGGAGGACCAGCGCTTGAGCTCGGGCGGCGCGACGAGGTCGCTCCCGGCCAGCAGGGCACCGAGCCGCGGCTCACCTGCGTCACGGTAGGTGACGAGCGAATAGCTCATTCCGCCTGCTCCTGGTGGGTAGATTCGCCGGCCAGCAGGTCGTGCACGGCAGCGATGTCGAGTTCGGCCCAGCCATCGGCCATGGCCTTGTCGAAGAGCGTCTTAGCCGAGCCGAAGACGGGCGGGTCGAGGCCGGCGCCCGCCGCCGCCGCGGCGATCTGCTCGAGGATGGGGTGCAGGGTCCCGATCGGTCCGGGGGCCGGGATCCACTGCCTGGCCACCATGACCGGGCCCCGCTGGCGCCAGATGGTCGAGGAGGCGATGGAGTTCTCCAGCGTGTCCTGGACGAGCCCGAGATCGAGTCCCAGGGCGCGGGCCAGCAGGATGGCCTCGGCCGCGGCGGCCACGTGCGTCGCGAGCAGCATGTTCGCCACGTACTTCATGCTCGCCCCGGTACCGAATTCGCCGGTGTAGACCCACGGCCCGGAGATCGCATCGAGCACGCAGCGGACGGCATCGACGCTGTCCCGGTCGCCAGATGCGAACGTGGTCGCCAGCCGCGGCGCGACCATCTGCGGGCTGCCGCTGATCGGGCAGTCGAGCAGGTCACCGCCGGCCGCGCGGACTGCGTCCCGGACGCGCAGCTTGCGATCGACCGGGATCGTGCTCATCTCCAGGTGCACGGTGCCGGGCCGCAGCGTCGTCAGCGTGCCAGCCGGTCCGAGCACGACCTCGTCGACCGCGTCCGCGTCGGGCACGATCGAGACGATGGCGTCCGCCTCCGCTACCGCCGCCGCCGCCGAGGCGGCGAGCTTCCCGCCTTCCCGCTCCAGCTCATCGTCGGGCGACCGGCGGTATCCGGTCACCGCGAATCCGCGCTCCAGCAGGTTGCGCGCGATGGGCATGCCCATCTTGCCGAGCCCGATGACCGCGACCTCCACGTCGCCTACCGCCTTCCTGCCATGGCGCCGCCGTGCTCCCGCGAGGAGCTCCGGAGCATCCGCGGGGCCCGGGCCTGGCTGCCTAGTCCCACGTGTACCGGCCGGTACCCAGCGAGAGCCGGATCTGGACCGCGCCCTCGTTGACGCGCCAGCCGAAGACCTCGAAGGTCCGCAGCCCGCGTTGAACGAACGGATCGGTTCCCGCGATCTGGGCCGCCTCGGCCGCGCTGGCGGCCCGCAGTACCGTCAGGCCCGCGCCGGGGGCAACGCCGGGCCCGCTGATCAGCGGGCCCGACAGGAACACGACGCCGTCGGCCTCGAGCTTCAGCAGCCAGGCGACATGCTCACCGGCGACACGCTCCACATCCGCGCTCGTGGTCGTCTCCAGCGGCGACGAACGGACCAGCCAGTAATCGCGGCCCAGGAGTTCCGCGCGGTCCGTGGTCATGGATAAACTGTATACAGTTTTGATGGAACGTCAAGGCCGGCGCGGCCGGATGTGTATGCACTCTGCCGCCTTGATCGGCGAGAATGGTGTTATGGCCAGAACCCCTACGCTCGTGCCCGGGCTGCGCAAGGTCGACTTGCCGGAGGCCCGGCAGGCCATTCCGGCCCTGCACGCCTACCTGCGCGAGTGCGTCCTGGATGGCACGCTCGTGCCCGGAACGAAGCTGTCGCAGGTCGCCCTGGCCGACCAGCTGGGCGTCAGCCGCACGCCGCTGCGCGAGGTGCTGCGCATGCTCCAGGAAGAAGGCCTGGTCGAGATCGAGCCCAACCAGCGCACGAGGGTGGCCGGCCTCGATCCGCAGGAGCTCGACGACGTGTACGCGAGCCGCATCCTGCTGGAGACGCTCGCGCTGTCGATGACGCTGGAGGAATTTACCGCTGCGCACCAGCGTGCGGCTAAGCGCATGCTGACGGCCATGCGGCAGGCCGCGAAGAGCGGAAACTTCGAAATCTGGTTCGCCTCGCACGGCGAGTTCCACCGGCTGATCACCGCGGGGGCGGGCGCCGTCATGCAGCGGCAGCTGACCGCGTTCGCCGACCGGACCACTCGGTACATCCGGATCTACCAGCTGTCCGAGCCCGCCAGCTGGCAGACGTCCGGCGACGCCGAGCACGCCGCGATCCTGGAGGCCCTGGCCTCCGGTGACGGCAATGCCGCCCTGTCCGGGCTGGCCCACCACCTGGCCAGGACGGCCGAGCGGGTCCTCACCGACTGCGCACCCGCCTACGAGATCAACGCGGTTACCCATGCGCTCGACCTGGTGGAGCGCGGCGCGCCGTTGGTCGGCGCGCCGTCGGCGGGCGTCTCGTCAGCCGTCCTTTAGCTGCGGCTGGGTGCTCGGCTTGCGCGTCGGGCCCAGCCACATGTCGATGGAGCCCGGCTCGTCCGGATCAAAGGTCCTCGGCCGCCAGGCCGCCTCGTTCTCGATGCGCCGCACGCCGTAGGAGTATTCGTAGGTGAATCCCTCGGGGCCGAGGAAGTACAGGAACACCGCGGTCGACTGCGGGTGACGGCCGGGGCCCATCTCGATCTCCACGCCGCGCTCGGTCAGGAAATGCCAGTTCCTGAAGACGTCGTCGATGGTCGCGACCTGGAAGTTCATGTGGCATAGCCCCGGTCCGTCGCCCCGGAACACCGCGAGCTTGTGATGCACCGGATCGATCCTGATCAGGCAGGCCGCGTCGCCGATCCAGTCGGAGACGCGGGCGTTGAAGTGCGTACTCCAGAACCGGTACGCCTCGTGCACGTCCGGCGCATCGAGGCACAGGTGGCCGAACTCGGTGATGCCGGCCGGACGGGCGAAGTGCACGGGCCTGGTGATGGTTTCCTGCTGGCTGACGAGCTCGATCCGGTTTCCGAAGGGATCGCTGAAGCCGATGAGGGACCGGACCCGCCGGTCCCTGGCGTCCGCGGCCGAGCCGCGGCTGACCGTGAAGCCGGACCGCTCAAGCTCGGTCTCCGCGGCCGTGAGCGCGTCCTCATCGGCCACGGCGAAACCGGAGGCGATCACGCCCGACCCGCCCTCGACCAGGGCCAGGCAATGATGCCGTCCGTCGGCGCGCAGCTGGGCTGACCTGGCCGCCGGCCGGGCGCCGGTGGCCTCGGGACCAGGGCTGGCGCCGATCGCCGGTGCGACGGGCGCGACCAGTTCCAGCCCCACGATCTCGGTCGCGAAGGTCACCGCCTTGTCCAGGTCGGCGACCCCGGACCTGACGTAGGCGATGTCGGTGAGCTCGATCACGGCGCGTTCCTCAGGCGTAAACGGGCGCGACGTCGATGTAGATCTGCCAGTTGCGGACCAGGTCACCGTCGAACGTGAGGATGTCGGCGTTCGGCACGGTCACGTGCTTGCCGTCCTTGCGGACGTACTCGACGTTGATCTGCGCGATCGACACGTCACCGACGTCCCAGACGTTGATGATGTGATGGGTCAGGCCGTCGATGGTGCTGAAGAACCCCGTGACGGCCTCGCGCACCGCGGCGCGGCCGACGGCCGGCTCAGCATTGCCGAACCGGAACGTGACGTCCTCGGTCAGGTGCGCGACGAACTTGTCCGGGTCGAACGCGTCGATGTCGGCGAAGATGGCGGGGGTATTGCGGCTCATCACGGGCTCCCGTCTGCGCGAGCAAACTGTATGCAGTTCCAGGGCTAACTGTATGCAGATTGCCATGGGTGGGGCAATGGTCTCTACCGGGGACCTGGCCAGTGCGGCCGGTCGTCAGCGCGGCGCGATGTTGTAGTTCACCCGGAACAGGTTGTCCGGGTCGTACTGCGCCTTGATCCGGCCGAGCTTCGCGTACTTGTCCTCGCCGTAGGCTTCGACCACCCGGTCCAGCTCGTCGGCGTTCAGCATGTTGACGTAGACGCCAGCCCCGGTCCACGGCTTGAGGTCAGCCGCGCACGCGCGGATCTGCGCTATATAGTCAGCGTCCAGCTCCGGGTCGTCCCACGCCATCGCGAAGTTCAGCCACATCAGGTACGCCCGGTTAGAGAACGCGGCCGCGTCCTCGGCAACGTCGTCGATAGCGCCGCCCAGGCCGAGGATCTCGACCTCGCCGCCCATCGGCATGTCCTTCCAGAACTCCACCAGCTTGTCGATCGCCTCGTCGGGCAGCGACTGCAGGTGGGCTTCCTTGGTGTAGTACCGGTGGCCGTCGCAGAACTCCTCGTCGATGAGGTGCTGCACGCCTG
Organism: uncultured Actinomycetota bacterium; assembly: GCA_963729365.1. GTDB lineage: Bacteria > Actinomycetota > Actinomycetes > Streptosporangiales > Streptosporangiaceae > JASHPR01. Next base: position 912,339 of record CAVSNQ010000017.1, on the reverse strand, counting down.
CGCCGAAGGGCAGCACGGTGGAGGCGGTCACGGCCGGCTGGCCGACCGAGCCGAGTCTCTCGATGAGCTCGGAGCCCGCGGGGTCATCCGCGTCATCCAGCCACATGGAGATCAGCATCAGCATCCGCGCGCCGACGAGCTCCGGCGGCACGAACGGCAGGGCGGGCATGTCGTGCTTAAGCGCCGCGTGGAAGCCCACGTTCCGGCCCAGCGTCGGGTAGATCGCGGCGTACTCGCGCAGCGCCTCGGCGGCCTCGTCCGGGTGATAGAGCGAGACCCCGATCCGCATCATCGGGCCGAAGTCGAAGGTGTTGAAGGTAAACCGGGTGACGATGCCGAAGTTGCCGCCGCCCCCGCGCAGCGCCCAGAACAGGTCCGGGTTCTCGTCCGCGGAAGCAGTAACCACCTCGCCGGAAGCGAGCACGACCTCGAGCTCGACGAACTGATCGCAGGTCAGCCCGTGCTTGCGCGAGAACCAGCCGATCCCGCCGCCGAGGGCGAGGCCGGCCACGCCCGTCTCGGACATGATGCCCGCCGGGACGATCATGGCGTGCTTTCCTGTCGCCGCGTCCACGTCGCCGAGCCGGCAGCCGCCGCCGACGTAGGCGAGGTGCCTGCCCGGGTCGACGGTCACCTGGCGCAGCCCGCCGAGATCAATGGTCAGCCCGCCGTCGGAGAGGGCCTTGCCCGCGACGTTGTGGCCGCCGCACCGCACCGACGGGGCCAGCCCGTATTCTCGGGCCACCTCGACGGCGGCCACGACGTCGGGCGTGCTCGTGCAGGTCAGGATCAGGCCAGGCTGCTTATCGACCATCGCGTTCCAGACGCGCCGGGCGGACTCATAGTCCGCGTGGTCCGGCGCGATGATCGCCCCGTTGAATCTGCCGCGCAGCGAGTCGACGATCTTCTGCCGCGTCGCGGCGTCGACCGTGCCGTCAGCGGTGCTCGTGGTCGTGGAGGTCATGAGTGCATCGCCTTCCGGAGGACAGGCGGTGCCGGTTGCGACGGGATGCGGACACGGTGAACTGGCCGCCCCGCGCACCGGCTCCCGCCGGTGGTCAGGGATCGCAGGCGTGTCCGGACGCCGCCGCGTGCCCTAAACTGTATACAGTTTAGGGCGGAAGTCAAGACTGGCCAGCACCTCTTGGCGCCCGGTCTCGATCCGGCCACGGCAGGCGCCAGGCCCGGGCCTGGGCGGCCAGGCCCGCGCGGCGCGAGAAAGTCCCCGCCTCGCGACCCGGCCATGGCCCGGCGGACGGCCAGCCCCGGACGGCCAGGTGCCCGCCTGCCGCAACCCAGCACCGGGGGCCAGGCGCAGTCTCGGTACCTGTATGGTCACGACGAGAGGTGGAGCGAGCATGACCACAAGGTCACGGCCAGGCGCGTCAATGGCTGAGCCGGGGCGACAGCGGGACCCGGAGCGGACGCGCCGGGAGATTCTTGATGTCGCGCTGAGCGAGTTCGCCAGGAGCGGTTACGCAGGAGCACGGGTCGACGAGATCGCCGCCAAGACCCGCACCACCAAGCGGATGATCTACTACTACTTCAACAACAAGGAAGACCTGTACATCGCGGTACTCGAGCAGGCGTACGCAACCGCCAGGGACGCCGAACGACAGCTCGATGTCGACCACCTGGACCCGGTATCGGCCATCCGCACTCTCGCCGAGCTGACCTTCGACCACCATGAGTCACATCCCGACTTCATCAGCCTCGTCGCGATCGAGAACATTCACCGCGGCGAGTTCATCGCCAAGTCGGCGGCACTGGCGGAGCTGAACGCCCCCGCGCTCGCCGTGGCGGAAGGCATCCTGCGGCGTGGCTACGCCACCGGCGCCTTCCGCCGCCCGGCCGCCGCCATCGACGTGCACCTCATGATCAGCGCGTACTGCTTTTTCCGCGTGTCGAACCGGTACACGTTCGGAGCGATCTTCGGCGTCGATCTGCTCGATGCCAGCCGCCGCGAGCACTACCGGCGGCTGGTCGGGGACATGATCGTCAGCTACCTGACCTCCCCGCCGGGCGCAGATTGACCCCTGGCCGCTGAAGGAGGGGCGACGTGAAGGCGCTCGTGTTCCGGCACAACCTCGCCCGTGAGGCGGCTGCGGCCGTCGGCGGGCGCGTGGGGGAGCGCGCGTTCGTCTCCCGCTTCGCGCCGGTTGGTATCGAGGACGTCGACGAGCTGCCGCTTCCGGCCGGGGACTGGGTGCGCGTGGAGACGACGTTCTCGGGCCTGTGCGGCTCCGATGTGAAGCAGATCGTCCTGAATGGCGCCCGCGACAACCCGCTCACGGCGCTCGTGTCCTTCCCGCACGTGCTCGGCCACGAGGTGGTCGGGCGCCGCGCGGATACCGGCGAGCGCGTCGTGCTCAACCCGTGGCTGTCGTGCGTCCCCCGCGGTATCGACCCGCCGTGCGGGGCCTGCCGGGCCGGCCGCTACCCCTGGTGCCGCAATTTCCGCTCCGGCGACCTGCCCGTCTCGATCCACCTCGGGAACTGCGCGGCAGCGGCCGGGGCGCACGCTGAGCGTTTCGGAGCGCACGTCTCGCAGTTGTTCGCCATTCCCGAGGACGTCTCCGACGAGGCGGCCGTGCTGGCCGATCCGGTCAGCGTCTCGCTGCGCTCGATCCTGCTCGCGCCGCCCTCCGCCGGCCAGACGGTCCTCGTTTACGGCTCGGGCACGCTCGCGTTCGCGGCGATCGCGCTGCTCCGCCACCTGTATCCCGCCAGCGAGGTGTGGGCGGCGACGCGGCCCGGCGCCCGGGCCGCCCTAGCGACCCGCCTCGGCGCTCACGCCGTGTTGTCCTCCTGGCCCGACGAGCTCGTCGCGCAGGTCGCGCGCCGCGTCGCCACGACGCCGCTCGAGCCATGGAGCAAGCGCGACTGGCTGCAGGATGGCCCGGCCGTCGTCTACGACACGATCGGCTCGACGGAGACGGTCGAGACCTCGCTCCGGCTGCTCACGACGGGCGGCATGCTCGTCATCTCCGGCGTCGAGCCGCCGAAGCGGTTCGAGTGGACTCTCCTGTACTTCAAGGAGCTGCGCGTCATCGGCTCGAACGGATTCGGCGTCGAGGACGTGGGCGGCGTCGCCAAGCACGCGATGGAGCACTACTTCGACTTCGTCTCAAACGGCCTCGATCTGACGCCGGTCATCACGCACCGCTTCCCGCTCGAGCGTTGGGCCGAGGCGGTGCTGGCCGTGAAGAACTCGCGGCGCACGGGCGCCGTCAAGGTGCTGCTCGAGCCCGCTCGCTGATCGCCTCGATCGGACCGCTCCGCCGCATCGGCGCCACGCCCCGCTGTCTGAGCTGACGCTTAGCATGTTCGTATGCATGAGCCGCGATCCCGCCGGGATAGTGATGGCTGACGCCGACGACGTGCGCCGCCTGGCGCTAGCCCTGCCCCACGTGGCCGAGATTGACAGCGACGGCTTTGATTTCCGGGTCGCCGGCCAGGGATTCGTCTGGTCCTACCCCGAGCGCAGACCGGGCCAGCCGCGGGTCATCCGTACCGACATCGCGGTGCTGTACGTGGGCGATGAGGCGGAGAAGCAGGCGTTGCTCCTCGGCGAGCCCGACCTGTTCTTCACTGTGCCTGGCTATGAGGGCTGGCCGCTGGTGATGTTGCGGCTGGGGGCGGTCGGTGTCGATCGCCTGGCGGAGCTGGTGACCGACGCGTGGCGGATGCGCGCTCCGGATTCGCTGGCCAGCGAGGTTGGCGAGACCGGCAGCCTCCCGGCCGCGGGGTCGGGCTGAGCCGGGACCGATCATCGGATGACGGGCTGGTGCTCGGCTGGACGAGGCCATAATGCCTGGGTGGCCAGGACATCTGCGGACGCGGTGCGCCGGATCGGGATCAAGCTCGCTGCGCTGGCCCAGGACGGGCTGACGTTCACCGCTGACCCCTACGACCTGGACCGCTATCGGCAAGTGAGCCGGCTGGCCGCTGAGTTGCTGTCCGCGCTCAGCGGCCAGCCGGCCGACGAACTCGCCGTCGTGCTCGGCCGTGATTCCGGCTACGCCACGCCGAAGATCGACGTACGCGGCGCCATCTTCGACGATCAGGAACGAGTGCTCCTGATGCGCGAGAAGACCGACGGCCGGTGGTCGCTGCCCGGCGGCTGGGCTGATCCCGGGGACGCGCCCTCGGCTGCGGTCACCCGTGAGATTCTCGAGGAGACCGGGTACCACAGCTCGGCGGTGAAGCTGATCGCCTGCTGGGATCGTGAGCTCCAAGGCAATCCGCCGCCCCTGCCGGTTCACGTCTACAAGCTGTTTTTCCTCTGCCGCAGCGACGGAACGCTGCAAGCGCCAGCCGCCCTGGAAACTCTCGACGTCGGCTGGTTCGATGTCGATGCGCTGCCGCCGCTGTCCCTGGGCCGCGTCAATCAACGGCAGCTCGAGCGAGCCCTGGCTCACCATCGTGACCCCGCGCTGCCCAGCGAGTTCGATTAGGGAAGAGGCCCGGGGTAGCTCGCGTTCGCGCGGATTCCCGATCGGATTTACCGTCCGGCGGGCCATGGCGGCGGACTGCCTCAGCCGGACGTGCCGTTCCGGTCCGGCCGCACGGCCAGCGTCCCCGCAGCGCCGATGAGTGCTGCGCCGCCGGCGGACACGGCGACCAGCCAACGGCTCCGCCGCGGCAGCTCGCGCCACGATGCCAGGCTGGCCACCACGTCGAGGGCATCGGACAGCGCGCCCGCGGCGACCCACGCGCAGGCCGATCCGGGCTGGGACGCCGGTCGCTGCAGCGCGGTTAGCGCGCCAAGCCCCAGGGCCAGGTCGCGCGCTCCCAGGGCACGCCCGAACACTCGTGCGGCCAGGTCATCCGCGGCCGGGCCAACCCAAGGGCGGGCCGGGACCGAAGGCCAGGCCAGGGCGGTCAGGCCGAGCGCCACGCGCCCCGCGGCCACGGCCCTGACCCCACGCCGCAGCAGTACCGGGATAGCAGTCGATGTCACCCGCTCTTCCTCCAGAACGCATGTGCGCGCCAGCCAGACATACACCCGCGCCGAATGATCGTAGCCGGAGTCACGATCAAAACGCGCGGACGCCGCTAGGGCCAGTCCATGACCACACGTGCGAAAGCGAAGGTCCCTTTCGGGACCTTCGCCTTCGGTTCTGATCGACGGGTTGGCCCGGGCCGGGCGCCACGGAGCTCTGCCCGCGGCGGTCAGCTGCTGCCGAACCTGTCGAATTCTCCGTTTCGCACTCCGCCGAGGAATGCCGTCCATTCGTCTGATGTAAAGCGGAGGACCGGGCCTTCGGTGTTCTTGCTGTCACGGACGCCGATCCCGCCATCGGGCAGGCCCGCCACTTCGACGCAGTTACCGTTAGCGAAACTAAAAGAACTCTTGGTCCAGGGAGAACCTGAACCGGGCCTTCCCTGGCCCTCGGGTGTAAGTCTTTCCACTTTCTTACCTCGCAGAATGTCGTAAGTCTCATGGCCTCAGGGTTAACTACTCAGGGTATCCTATCAGCTACGTATCGTGTCTGTCTGTAAAACGGGTGGTCCTCGTTGACATCTGGGGTATCTGATCACGAGAGGAGAGTACTGGGGGCGATGCTCGTTAGAGGGACAAATGAGAAGCTAAGGGCCAGAATGTAGCCTGCCGTATGGCGATCGTCACGCTCAGCCCGCGAGGCGCCCGGCGATATGGCGCTGACCTGCGGTATTGGGGTGTCAGTGGCCAATTACTCCCACATCGGGTGCTGACGGCCGGGCTGATCCGGAGCGGCTGGACCGGCCCCCGGTCCGGGGGCGGTACCCGCGGCCGCGCGGAAGCGGGCGGCCGCATCGGCCGACGCCCGCGAACAACGACAGGAAGACCCTCGAGCGGAAGCTACTAGTGAACTATCCGCATCTGTCGCCGGATTAGCGGGCCCGCTGGCCACCTTTCCAATGCGACTCGGCCGTCTCTAGTATGAGCGCTCTAGATGACGCTGGGTCGAGCGATGTGTCGAGGAGCATCTGAAATGCGATCCTATGCAAGTAGGTCTCTCTCTCGCCTTCCACGGAGAAGCCGGTTTTCAAATGCTCGGCGCTAACCACGTCATGGAGCGTGGCATCGTAATCCGATCCGAAACGGAATATAACAAACGACTCCCCGAATACTGTGTGCTGCGCGTCAAGGGGGAGGATCTGCAACGTCAGGTTAGGCCGGTCAGCCTCGCGCGCGAGCCGCTGAAGCTGCTCGTACATCACTAAATCACTGCCGACCCGGCGCTTCAAGGCCGACTCATCGAGCACGACGGACAGTTGCAGGCCTGATTCGCGGCTCAGTATCTGCTGGCGCCGCATCCGGACCCTGACCAGCCGTTCCACCATGCCAGGCGGGTTCGGCTCGACTCGGCTGTAGTTGCCAATTATGTGCCTGGCGTAAGCTTCTGTTTGCAAAAGGCCGGTGATAACGTCAATGTGCCATATATCGATCGAACTTGCCTCGTGCTCCAGGCCAATGAACTGCTGATAGTCGGTAGAAAGGGCGTCTGCGAATTCTTCCCACCAGCCCTTATGAGCCGCATCCTCGGCCAGCGCGAGCAGGAGGTCGCGGTGGTCCCCGGTCACCTGGTAGTAGTCGAGCAGCCTCTCGACTTCCCGCGGATGCAGGCCGGTCCTGGCCCGCTCGTACCTGCTGATCTTGGAAGGCGACCACTTCAGCGCCGCGGCGACGGTATCCCCGCTCTTGCCCTTGCTCTCCCTGAGTTCGCGTAGCTCCGCGGCAAGTCGAAGTCGCCGTACCGTGGGGCTTCCTGGGACGGTCATCGGCGTCCCTCCTCCTGGGCGCTGCGCAGGCGCGACGGCGTGACAGATCACCTTGATTTTACCTAGAAAGTGCCATGAAACTCTCATTACACTTTACCGTGCGTGCGCTGGCCCGGCGCGCCATTGCTGATCTTGAAGCAGATGGCATCGACAGCAGCACGGGGGTAGCCCGGTCGAATGGACGGGACAGCCACGGCGCCAGATCCGGGCCACCGGCCGGATGCTCGCGAGATCAAGTGATAGCGGGGAGTTGCACGCCGCCGATCTCGCCCGGGTGCGGAGCCTGACTGGTTGTGCGCGCGGTTTATGTCCGGCGTACTGGCCGTTGCCGCGCTGCGTCCCGTCGGTAGGGACGGCACCTAGCGCCGAGCGCTGTGCAATATGAGGATCGCGATACCACAGTGGTAAGTGAGGCAGCTGTGAATATCTGCGCATATCACTTGCTGACCAAGGCCGGAACTCGCGACCGGGCCGCGGCGGCCAGTTACGCCTAGCGCAACGAACCAGCCGTGCCATGATTAAACCGGACGATTGATCTATGACGGGATTTGATGGAGCCGTGCCACAGTCAGTCGTACGTGAGCTTAGTTCAATTGCGATAGAGAACTGCGGGGGCGGCGGAAGAGGCAGTCACCTGCACGTGGGCACTGGCCGCGTGCGTGGCCGCCGCGGATATTGGCGAAGCGGTCAGGACCGATCCGGCTACGCCGAGGGCTAGGATGGCAGGGATGATGATAGCTCGCCCGACGCGCATGATTCCTCCATGGCGACTCCCCAGGTCAGCAGCCAGGTGTCCCGGCCCGGCCGACCCACAGGCGCGTGTACGCCCTGTCGGATTGTTTCCCCAGTCTGGCTAATTCATACCGTTTCTTAAATACTAAAATCTGCATGAGGGCTGCCGTTGTTTTATTAGAAGAAATATGCATTTATTCATGCTGAGAGATGTTAATTCTCTTGTGCGCTGCAAGAACGTGGGCAACTTGCATCGCATGATGCGGGGAGATCGGCGATGCCGTTCTCGCAGGAAAGCTCTTTTTAGGTGGTGAATTTGCGCCCGAAAACACCGCTTGTTCCCCAAATGTTCTAGTAGTAAAGTTCGCCTCATGCCCACCGTGACCCCGGCTGGTGCGCTAATCGGCCGCGACAGCGAGCTAGCGATGCTGGCCAGGCTGGTGCGAGAGGTGGCTGCGGGGCGTGGCAGCTCGGTGTTTATCGAGGGCGAGCCGGGAATCGGCAAGTCCACCCTGGTGCGGTCCGCTCTGGCCGAGGCGGCCGATCTCGGCTGTCAGGTGTTCTGGGGTGCCGGTGACGAACTGGGGCAGGCCTTACCGCTGCTGCCGCTGCTAGAGGGATTGCGGGTACGCGAGCCTTCGGCCAATCCCCGGCGAAATACGATCGTCCGGCTCTTGCGCGGCGAGTTGAGCGCCGACCGCGGCACGGATGTCTCAGCCGCGCTGGCGGAGCAGTTGCTGGCGCTCATCGCCGAGCAGTGCGCCGTGCTGCCGACGATCCTGGTCATCGACGATCTCCAGTGGGCAGATCAGGCCAGCGTCACGCTGTGGGGGCGGCTGGCCAGGTCGGTGCGGCAGGTACCGCTGCTGCTGATCGGAATGATGCGCCCGGTGCCACAGCGGGATGACCTGCTGGCGTTGCGGCGAGCGGTGGGCGATAGCACACGGCTGCAGCTCACCGGGCTGACCGAAGCGGCGGTGGCCGAACTGGTGGCCGCCCTGGTCGGCGGCAAGCCCGACGGCAAGCTGCTGCGGCTCGCCGACGGCGCAGCGGGCAACCCGCTCTATGTCACTGAGCTGCTCGCCGCGCTGGCCCGTAGCTCCAGCGTAACCGTGACCGGCTCGGGAGCCGCCGAGCTGACGAACGGTGCCGCACCGAGCTCCCTGTCGGCGGCCATCGCGGACCGCCTCGGCTTTGTTTCCGGGCCGGCCCGTGAGGTGGTACGGGCGGCGGCCCTGCTGGGCGTGGACTTCGCCGTGCCGGACCTGGCGATCGTTCTGGGTCGCGGCGTGGCGGACCTGATCCCGGCCGTCGATGAGGCACGCGCCGCAGGCGTGCTGGCCGAATCCGGTAACGGTCTCGGGTTCCGGCATCCGCTGATCCGCGCGGCGCTGTACGACGAAATACCGGTGCCGGTGCGCGCCGCCTGGCACCGTGACGCGGGGCGAGCCCTGGCCGCGGCCGGCGCAGCGGCGGACCGGGTGGCCCGGCAACTGCTGCGGGCAGTTGGCGGGCCTGGCGGCACGACGGGGCCCATGGACGAGTGGATACTGAGCTGGCTGGCCCGTACCGCGGAGCCGCTGGTCGGTCTGGCGCCTCAGGTAGCGGCAGAACTCCTCCGCCAGGCGGTCGAGAGCTCCGCGGCCGGCTCGGCTCAGCATGACTTTCTCATGGGCCGGCTCGCTGATGCTCTTTACCGGGTCGGTGATGTGACCGAGGCCGAGCAGGTGGCCAACCGGGCACTGGCGCATGCCGTCGATCCCGATCTCCTCGTTGACCTGCACTGGACGCTAGCGCAGTGCCGGATGCGGGTCGGCCGGTTCACGGAGTCTCTGACCACGCTGGATCGGGCCCTGGCTTCTCCCGGAATCTCGGCCCGGCATCGCGCACGGCTGCTCGTGCTCGCGGCACGTACGCACGACAACCTAGGCGAGGTCGAGAAGGCCGGCCGCGTGGCCGCCACCGCGCTCGCAGTGGCATCGGAGGCGGGCGACAACTGGGCCATGGGCTGGGCATTGCACGTGCTGACGATCGTGACCGCGGTGCAGGGGCAGATGACCGACGCGCTGCCGCTGTTCGACCGGGCACTGACCGTGACCCAGGCCGAGCCGGCCCTGACCGACCTGCGGTTGTTGCTGCAGATCAACAAGGCCGTCACATTGGGCGACCTCGACCGCTACGAGGAGGCTTTCGCCGCGGCCCGGCAGGCCCGCCACCTCGCCGACCAGGTCGGCATGGTAATCCGGCTGGTTCAGGCGCATAGCGCCCTGGGCCAGCTGTTCTTCGTTACCGGGCGGTGGGCCGATGCGATGGCTGAGGTGGAGATCCTGCCCGAAGACCTGAAGGAGCCCATCGCGGCCAGCTGCGATCTCGGCATCGCCGCCGTGATCTGCTTCCACCGCGGCGAGATCACCGCGGCGCGCCGCTACCTCGCTGCTGCCGCCCCGCGTGCCGAGCGGATCGGAAACCGCGTTATCGGGCCGCTGGCACTCGCGCGCAGCCTGGACTGCGAGCACTTCGGCGCGCTCCCGGAGGCGCTGGCCGTGCTCACGGCCGGGTTCGCCGACACAACCGAAGAACTCGAGGAGATCGAGGACCTGCTGGCCGACGCCGTCCGCCTGGCTGCGAAGATCGGCGACCAGGGTACCGCGCAGGCTCTGGCCGGCCACGCCGCGGCACTCGCCGATAAGTCGGAGATCCCCCACCGGCAGGCGAACGCGCTCTATTGCCGCGGTCTGCTGGAGCACGATGCCACCGGGCTGCTCACCGCCGCGGATCGTTATGGCGCCGCTAGCTGGCCGCTACTCAGCGCGAAGGCGCTGGAGGCGGCGGCCGGGGAATTCGTCGGCGCGGGCGACCGCGGCCAGGCGCGGGCCGCGTTCACCCGTGCCCTGGAGATCTATGCCTCGCTTGGCGCCGCCACGGATGTCGCCCGGCTGCAGGCCAGGTTCCGCACTTATGGCATCCGCCGCGGCCCGCGCGCGAAACACCGCCAGGCGCGGAGCGGCTGGGATAGCCTCACGCCGACCGAGACGAAGATCGCCGCACTCGTGGAGTCGGGGTTGTCCAACCCGGAGATCGCGGCCAAGCTGCTGCTATCCCGGCGAACCGTCGCGACCCACGTCTCCCACATCCTGAAGAAGCTCGACGTCCATTCGCGTACCGACATCGCCCGCGAGGCCGCCTTGCGCACCATCGCGTCGAGGTGATCGCGGCGCGCGGGCGGAATGGCGTGCCGCGCGGGCCCGGTGAATGGCTGGGGAGGTTGTCCGTTCACCGGACCCACGCGCGTCTGCGGGTCGCGGATGCCGCCGTCATCAAAAATCCTCTTGGAACGCGAGCGTGAAGTACACGGCCTTGCCCCCCGGGGTCCGGTGAAAACCCCAGTCGGTCGACAGGCTGGAGACCAGCATCAGGCCTCGTCCGGTCTCCGCGTCGGCGGGCGCCTCGACCGGCACCGGCGCGGAGCGCGACGTGTCGTGGACATCAACGCGTAATTGGCCGCAGATGCAGCTGATGGTCAGCGTGACGCTCCGGCCCGTCTCGTGGCTTATGGCATTGGTCACCAGTTCGCTCGTGAGCAGGACCGCTACTTCCGGATCGACTGGGGCATCCCAGGCGTCAATCGCCGCTCGGACCTGGCGGCGGGCGGCGGCCGCCGCGGCCGGCCCTGCGGTCAGCGAGATGCGGCGCGGGCGCTGCACGGTGGGGCGGATGGGCGCCCTCGTATTCATCTGATTTCCTTGCCAAGCCGATAGTGTCGGTCGGTTGCACTACAAATCCTGCTGCAAGTTGCAAACGGAGACATCGGTCAGGTGACGGATCTTTGAAGCCGCAACTACGCGACCGGGCCCGAGGGCGGTCAGGCCTGGGCGCGGACGCCGGCCGACGAGGTGATGATGGTTGCCGCCGACGGCCTACTGGCCGGTCCGCTGACGGCCTAATAGCACGGGTCTCCGGCCAGCCACCCGGCCCCGCGCTGGTAGAGCGCCTCCACTTCGGGCCCGACCAGCCCGGGCATGTCCGGCTTGACCTGGTAGCCCAGCCCCGCCTGCAGGTAGGCCAGGTGCCGGTACCCTTCGGGGAACTTTTCCAGCTCCTGGCGGGCGAGCTCGATACGCGTGGCCGGATCGACCGGGTCCAGCCGGTCTTTCTCGTAGATGGGCTGGCGCAGCACGATGACCCAGCGGTCGGCGTGGCGTTCAATAAAGTCATAAAAGCGGCCGGTGCACACTACATCGCACGGCACGCCGTGGACGGCGGCGCGCTGGGAGATCGTCATCTTGGTCTGCGCGACAGCCCGGTCGCCCGCGACGTCGACGGAAGTCCCGCCCAGGAAGTGCAGTATCCGCACCCCCCGCGCGAACCCTTCCTGGCTGACCTTGATGAACTCCGCGGCCGGACCCTGGAACCAGGTCGCCATCATCCGGCCGTCGGGGTGCCAGAGGGTCCGGAACCGCTCCCAGTCGCCCGCGTCGCGCCAGACCGCCCAGTTCTCGATCAGCTCACGGATCGCCTGCCGGTCGGCGGCCTGATCGCTCATCCGTTCCTGCCTTTCATGGCCAGAGCCGCTCGGACGCGAGCGCCGCGCCCTCGCGCATCGCGTCGAATTTTGCCCACATCACCCGGCGATCGACCTCGGGCCGGTAGGTCGCCTGGGACGAGAAGCCGCAGTCCGCGCTCGCGATGACGTTCTCGCGGCCCACGAGCCGGGCGTAGCGCGTGAGCCGCTCGGCGATCAGCTCCGGGTGCTCGACGATGTTGCTCGCGTGGGTGATCACCCCGGGCAGCAGCACGCGGTCGTCCGGGAGCCTGGCCGTCTCCCAGGCGTGGTACTCGTGCTCGTGGCGCGCGTTCGCGCCCTCGAACGACAGGCCCGTGGCCCGGACCTTGAGCATCCACGGGATCACCTCGGCCAGGCTCACGTCGTGGACGCGGGGCCCTTCGTTGATGCCGTAACAGGTGTGGAACCTGACCCGGTCCGGCGGGATGCCGCGCAGCGCCCGGTTGGTCGCCTCGACGAACAGCTCCACCCGCTCGCCGGCGGCCCCGGGATCGAGCGAGCGGTCGCCCAGGACGTCGGTCAGGGACGGGTCGTCGACCTGGAGCAGGAAACCCGCGTCGACGATCGCGCGGTACTCCTCGCTCAGGGCGTCGGCCACCGCGAACAGGTAGTCCGCGTAGGACGGGTAGTGCTCGTTCGCCGCATCGGAGCTGCCGGTCATGATGCCCACGCCGCTCGGCGCCGTGGCCGGCATGAACGCCTCGACGCCGGGGTGCCGCGCCACCGCCTCCCGCAGGCTCGCGATCTGGACGGCGATCGCCGCGTGACCCTGGTAGGAGACGGGGCCGACGCAGACCAGCGGCTGCGGCGTCACCACCGACCCGCCCGTCATGGCCCGGCGGAAATACTCCGCGTAGTACTCGGGAAACGCGCCGACCTCGGCGCTCCATGTCTCGCGGCGGGCGCCCGGCCGCGGTTCGAAGCCGGTCAGCCGCTCGCCGATGTACGCGAAGAACCCCGTCTTGCCCTGTTCCCCGTCGGTGACCACGTCGACGCCGTGCGCAACCTGCTGGTCCACGACGCCGGCCACGGCCTCCGCGACGGCCCGCTCCATCTCGTGGCCGCGCTCACCATTCTTCATCCGGTCGAGCAGTGCTTCCGGCCGCGGCAGGCTGCCGACGTGGGTGGTGAGGATGCGATCGGCGCTGCGCTTCATTCCGCTCAAGTTACAGGCGCCCAGAACGGCAGCGGCCTACTCCTCCGGGATCAGCGAACTGAACAGGCCCGCATAGCGGAGCAGGTGCAGATCGCCCACGTAGTGCTCGCGAATGTAGGCCTGAGCGGCGCGGCCCATCGCGCTGGCCGCGCCGGGGTCGTCGAGCAGCTCGCGGACCGCCACCCCGAAGGCCTTCAGGTCACGGGGGTCGGGCAGCAGGATGCCGGTGCCGTCGGCGATCTGGTCGATGATCCCGCCGACCGCCGACCCGACCACGGGCCGCCCCTTCCACATGCCCTCGGCCACGGTCAGCCCGAACCCCTCGGCCAGGCTCTTCTGCGCGATGACCGTGGCGTGCCGCTGCAGCGCGTTGACCATCGCCGCGTTCTCGTCGGCGTCGTCGAGCGGCAGCGTGACCAGCAGGACCCGGGCGCGGGCCGCGGCCGGGAGGTTGCGCCACTGCAGCAGGCAGTCCCCGAAGATGGCGGCGCCCTCCGGGTCGTCGGTCACCCCGGCGACCGCCGGGCCGACCAGCAGCAGGTAGCCCGGGCCGCCGGGCACGACGTACTCAGCGAAGCCGCGCATGACCCCGGCCATGTCCTTGAGCTGGTCCCACCGGGAAACCTGAACCACCAGCGGATCATCGGGACCGGGGCGGCCTTCGCCGGTGATCTCCGCGTACCTGGTCACGAAGCCCACGCTGCCATCGCTGCGCGAGAAGGACGTCCGGTCGTCTGGCGTGGCGCCGTCCAGCACGCCGATCCGGCCCAGGATGCCCCGCACCGTGTCGTCGTCGAGATGCTCGTTCTTGGGGGAGAGGGGGTCGATCGACGGCGGTATGATCGCCACCTTCTGGCCCGGAACCCACGGCGGCACGTACTCACGCCGCGTGAAGACGTATCCGTCAGCGGCGGCCAGGTGCGGCCGCAGAAAGGCCCACGCCGCCCGGGTTGCGTCGTTTTGCCAGTCCACGCCGATGTGGCAGCGCCACGCCACCCGGGCGCCCGCGCCCGCAAGAGCCGAGGTCAGCCCGGCCGTCTGCGGGTCGTGCAGCAGCACGAGATCACCCGGGCGGATCTCGTCCAGCAGCTCGGCCGCGTTCGCGGCCAGCATCCGCGCGTAATGGTCGGCGTCCGCCCGGCCGAGCGGGCCGCCCGCGACCTCGCCGTGGATCTGGTTGTGCAGTCGCTTGGTGATCACGAAGAACTCGGCGTCGCCGGTGATCACCCGCCAGCGGACCGGGATATCGAGATCTTCGGCGTATCCGATGAGCACATGCAGCATCTCGGCCACCCCGCCGCCGACGGCGGTCGAACTGACGTTCCATATGGTCCGCCCGGCCATCTGCTTCCGGAACAGCCCGGCCGCCTCGACCAGCCGCGCGTGGCGCTCGGCACCGATAACCCGCTCCAGCTGGGCGACCGGGCGCGGCGCCACCTCCACCGGCTCCACCAGGCTCACTCCTGGCCCCCCTCCGTTGGCAAACCCCCGGGTTAGCCTGCCCACCGGAGGGCGGCTCACGCCCTACATCACGGCTCGAGGTGCGGGTAGCGGTAGTCGCGCACCAGAAGGTGGTTGCGCTTGACCGACCGCGGGCTGGCGAAGCGGATCATGTTCCAGACGGTGCCGGCCTTGTCATTGGTGCCGGACGCCCTCGCCCCGCCGAACGGCTGCTGGCCGACGACCGAAGCGGTCGGTTTGTCGTTGATGTACAGGTTTCCGGCGGCGTAACGCAACGCGTCGCCGGCGTCCCTGATCACATCCGGGTCGGCCGCGAACACCGCGCCGGTGAGCCCGTACGGGGTGGACTCGTCGACCAGGCGCAGCGTCTCGTCCCAGGCGTCGTCGTCGTAGACATACGTGGTCAGCACCGGCGCGAACAATTCCTGGGTCAGGAACGGCGAGGCCGGGTCGGAGACCTCGAGCACGGTCGGGTCGACGAACCAGCCGACCGAGTCGTCGGTGGTGCCGCCGACGACGACCAGGTTCTCGCTCCGGGCGCGCGCCAGCGCGTCGGCGTGCTTGCCGAACTGGCGGGCGTTGATCACGGCCCCGAGGTAGGTCTGCGGCTCGGTCGGGTCACCGACCACCACCGACTCGGTGAGCGCGACCAGGCGCTCGGAGAGTTCGGGCCATAGGCTCCGCGGCGCGTACAGGCGCGACGCGGCCGAGCACTTCTGGCCCTGGTACTCGTAGGCGCCGCGGACGCAGGCGACGGCGAGCGCCTCGAGGTCGGCGGTCGGGTGGGCCAGGATGAAGTCCTTGCCGCCGGTCTCGCCGACCACCCGCGGGTAGTTCCGGTACGAGGCGATGTTGGCGCCGACCGTCCGCCAGATGTGCTGGAAGGTCGCGGTCGACCCGGTGAAGTGCACGGCGGCCAGGTCGCGGTGGGCCAGGGCCACCGCGCCGATCTCCGGGCCGTCGCCGTAGACGATGTTGATGACGCCGTCGGGCAGCCCGGCCTCGCGCAGCAACTGCATTGACAGGTGCATGACCAGCGAGGCGCTCTCGGCCGGCTTCCAGACGACGGTGTTGCCGAGCACGGCCGGGCCGAAGGCCAGGTTGTTCATGCAGGTGAAGTTGAACGGCGAGACCGCGAAGACGAAGCCCTCCAGCGGCCGGTACTCGGCCTGGTTCCACACCCCGGGCTGGGACCCGGGCTGCACCTCGTACATGTCGAGCATGTTCTTGACGTTCGCGCGCAGGAAGTCGACGGTCTCGCAGGCGGCATCGATGTCGGCCTGGTACGTCGTCTTCGACAGTTCGAGCATGGTGGCGGCGTTCAGCCGGTCTCGCCACGGCCCGTGCTGCAGCATGTCCGCGGCCCGCAGGAACGGCTCGGCGCGTTCCTCCCACGGCCGCCGGCCCCACCAGGCCGAGGCGGCCAGGGCCGCCTCGATCGCCTGTCCCGTTTCCGCCGGGCCGGCCCAGTGCACGTGCCCGAGCTCACGGGAGTGCTCGTGCGGGGTGACGACCGGCACGCGCCGGCCGGTGCGCACCTCCTGGCCGCCGATGAAGTTGGCGATGTCGTAGTCCGCCTGACCGACCTCCTTGAGCGCGGCCGCGACCCGCGCGCGCTCCGGCGAGCCGGCCGCGAACGCCAGCGGGGCGGTAGGCCCGATCGGGAAGAGCGCGGTCCGGCCCGCGGCACCGGTCATGAAGACCTCCGGGAACGTATAGCGGCGTGCCGATCTGGCCACGACACCCGAACTGTAGGCAGCCGCGCGGGCCGCGGGCTTCGGCTCCGCTGCGGAACTTCCTGCTCCGGTTTCCTACGATTGTCGAAATACGGGGGGATGCTGGTCCGGGGTGCCCACGCCGGCATCCCTCCCCGGACCACCACTGAGGCGGTGACGGGCGTGCGAGATGTGCAGTCGGCCGTGGATGAGCTCGGGGCGTCGCTGGCCCACCCGGTGCTGATCGAGGACGCCAGGCACCGGCCGATCTGGTGGAGCGCCCAGGGGCAGGTCGACGGCACCCGGATGCGCACGATCCTGCAGCACGAGGTCGATCCCGCGGCCAGGGCCGTGGTGGCCAGGCTCGGGCTGGCCCGGGCGCGCGGCCCGGTCCGCACCCCGGCGGCGCCGGAAGCCGACATGCTGCCCAGGTGGTGCGTGCCACTGCGCGCGGGCCGGGAACTGCTCGGCTACCTCTGGGTACTGAACGGCGACGAGAGCGTGACCGAGGCCCAGCTGCCGCAGATCGTCGCGTGCGCGGAGCTGGCCGCCATGTACCTGGCCCAGACGCCGATGACCAGCGCCGGACGCCGCCGCCGCCGGGCCGTGCTGCTCGCGCGCCTGGCGGCAGGCGCCGACGACAATGCCGCGCGGGAGCTGATCGCGCTCGAGGAACTCGACCCGGCCTCGACCGTGGCCGTGAACGCTCCCAGGGACGGCAGCGGCTGGCCGCTGCCAGACGACATGAGCGTCCACGTCAACCCGGTGCCGCGGGCCACCGCCACGAGCGGGCCGCCGCTGCCCCTGGCCCAGCTGGGCCTGGCCCGGCGCCGGGCGGCGCTGACCCGCCAGGCCCTCCGGGCCGGAGCCGTGCTGCCCCGTCCGGCGTGGGACGCGCTCGGCGCGTGGCACCTCATCGCGGCCGCGCCGCCCGATCTGGCCGTGGCCGACATCCATCCCGGGGCCGAGGTGCTGGCCCGGCGGGCCCGGCCGGACCTCATGATCACCGCGCGTGCGGTGCTCGACCACGGCGGGGACATCGCCCGGGCGGCGGCGCAGCTGCACATCCACCGCACCACGCTCTACTACCGGCTGGACCGCATCGAGGCGCTGACCGGCGTCAATCTCAAGACCAGCCCGCAGCGCGACGCCCTGCAGATGGCGCTGCGGCTGGCCGCATTCCGGCTCGCCGGGCACTGACCGCGCGGGCTTGGCATTGCGGACACGAGGACCAGGAATAGGACATGTCCTCAGCCCAGGCGTGACGGCCCGAAATCCGGTCCGCCCCGCAACCGTCCCGTCCTGGTACCGGCAAATCGGGCATAATTCTCACCCGGCACCGCGGTCTCCGGCGGTTCAATAATGTGGCCGGCCCGTTGCTGCGGTATTAGCAACGGCAACGGCACGTTCACACTAATGCCGCGCAGGCCGAAACGGACGTTGCGCGGCGGGGCGGGGCCGCTCCGGCTGTGGCACAATCGCCGGTGATGCGGGGGCACTGGTTATGGGTGGATTGGGGTATGTGGGGTGGGCGGTGCCGCGGGCGTGCACGGCAGATTTGGGGAGGTCGTGCGGAGCCGGCGGATAGCGGCCGGGTTGACCCAGGAGGAGGTTGCCGCGCGGTCTGGGCTCGGCGTGCGGACGATCAGTGATTTGGAACGGGGCCGCACTATGCGGCCGCACCGCCGCTCGGTGGATTTGCTGTCCGGTGTGCTAGGGCTGGCCGGATCGTCCGGCGGTCCCGGTGAGCCCGGCAGCCCGGCATCTGTCCTGGCTGACCGAGCCGGAAATGGGTACAGCGCCCAGCACGACCAGGTTGTGCCCCGGCAGCTGCCGGCGGCGGTCCGGCACTTCGTCGGCCGGACAGATGAGCTGAGGGCGCTGACCAGGCTGCTGAGCCATTCCGGAGGGCAGTCTCCAGCGCCGGTTGTCATCTCGGCGATCGGCGGGGCGGCGGGTGTGGGCAAGACCGCGCTGGCGGTGCACTGGGCGCATCAGGTCGCTGAGCGTTTCCCGGACGGGCAGTTGTATGTGAACCTGCGGGGTTATGACCCCGGCGAGCCGATGCCCGCGCCTGATGCGCTGGCCGGGTTCCTGGGAGCGCTTGGCGTGGCCGGCCAGGATATACCGGTGGAGGTGGACGAGCGCGCCGCCCGGTACCGTAGCTTGCTAGCCGGGCGGCGGATGCTGGTGGTACTGGATAACGCCGCCGACGTGGAGCACGTCCGGCCGCTGCTGCCCGGCAGCCCGGCGTGCGCAGTGGTGGTGACTAGCCGAGATTCACTGGCCGGGCTGGTGGCCCGGGATGGCGCCCGCCGGCTGGACCTGGACTTGCTGCCGCTCGCCGACGCGGTCGGCTTGCTACGGGCGCTGATCGGCGGGCGGGTGGACGCCGATCCCAGTGCGGCCGCGGCGCTGGCTTATCAGTGCTCGCGGCTGCCGTTGGCGCTCCGGGTGGCCGCCGAGCTCGTTGCCGCCCGCGCCGCCGCGCCCCTCGCGGACCTGGCCGGTGAGCTGGCTGACCAGCAGCGGTGTCTTTACCTGCTGGATGCTGGCGGAGACCCGCGTACTGCGGTGCGGGCGGTGTTTTCCTGGTCCTGTCGGCACCTGGACGCCGACACGGCCCGCGCGTTCCGGTTGCTGGGCCTGCACCCTGGCCCCGACCTTGACCGCTACGGGGCGGCCGCGCTCACCAGTGCCACGGTGGAGCGGGCCGCCCACATGCTTGACGTTCTCGCCCGCGCGCACCTCATCTGCACCGCCGGGCCTGGCAGGTACGGCATGCATGACCTGCTGCGTGCCTACGCCCGCGAACTCGCCGCCAAACAGGATGGCGAAGAGGAGCGACGGGCGGCACTGACCCGCCTGTTCGACCGCTACCTGCACACCGCCGCCGCAGCAATGGATACCCTTTTCCCGGCCGAGCGCCACCGCCGGCCCGGCGTGCCCTCGCAATCCACCCCCGCCCCGCCGGTGGCAGACCCAGACGCAGCATGGGCTTGGCTGGACACCGAACGCGCCGGTCTGGTCGCGGCCTGCGCGCATACCGCCGCGCATGGCTGGCCGGCCTATGCGACACGCCTGGCCGCCATCTTGTTCCGCTACCTCGACACCGGCGGCCACTACCTCGATGCTGTCACCCTTTACACCCACGCCCTCAACGCCGCCCACTGCACCGGCGATCGCGCGGCCGAGGCGACCGCGCTGACCAACCTCGGCCTTGTCGACTTGCGGCAGGGCCGCTGCCAACAAGCCACCGATCACCTCCAGCAGGCCCTGGCCATGCACGGCGAGACCGGTGATCGAACGGGTGAAGCCCGCACGCTGACCAACCTCGGCAATCTCGACTTTCAGCAGGGCCGCTATCGGCAGGCCACCGACCACTACCGGCAGGCCCTGGCCATGCACGGCGAGACCGGTGATCGAACGGGTGAAGCCCGCACGCTGACCAACCTCGGTGCCGTCGATGCGCGGCAGGGCCGCTATCGGCAGGCCATCAGCCACCACCAGCGTTCCCTGGCCCTGTTCCGAGAGACCGGCGACCGGGTCGGTGAAGCCCGCGCGCTGGAAAACCTCGGCAATCTCGACTTTCGGCAAGGCCGTTATCAGCAGGCCACCGGCCACCTTCAGCTGGCCCTGGCACTGGCCCGCGAGACCAGTGACCGGATCGGTGAAGCCCACGCCATGGTTTCGCTTGGCCTCGTCGACTTGAGGCAGGGCCGCTACCAGCAGGCACTTGATCGCAACTGGCAGGCCCTGGCACTGACGCGCCAGACTGGCGACCGGGTCGCTGAAGCCGAGGCGCTCAACGGCCTCGGTGAAATCCTCCTCGCCACCCGCAGGCCCTCTGACGCCCGCATCCAGCACGCTGCCGCGCTCGACCTAGCCAGCCAGATAAGCGAGAGGCACGAGCAAGCCCGTGCCCATAACGGCCTCGCCTATTGCCACCACGCCCACGGCGACCTCGGCCTGGCCCGCCGCCACTGGCAGCAGGCTCATGCCCTCTACACCGACCTCGGTGCCCCCGAAGCCGGCCAAGTCCGCCGCCAGCTCACGTCAGCAGGCGAGGGCAGCCAGCCTTTGCATGCCCGGTCACCCTGACTGCCAAATTAGCTGCGCCATTGATCGAACTCTCAGCAACGCCGGATGAATGCCGCCGCTCACCGGCACGCTCGACTTGGACGTGAGCGATGCCGACCGAAGGACTGCAGCATGCCCGCCTCCTCCTCGGTCACAGTCAGGATGCCATCGCCTGCTATCGGCATGCCCGCCGCCTGCTCCGGGACCTGGAGGACCGCTATTTCGAAGCCGTTACGCTGGTCCGCCTCGGCGATGCCCACCATGCGGCGGGCGACAGCCAGGCGACCTGCGACGCCTGGCACGAATCCTTGGCCATCCTCGATAACCTGCGCCACCCCGACGCGTTCCGGGTCCGTGCCAAGCTGCGCAGCCATCGCGGAGCGAACCTGCGTCTGCAGTTGGATAAGCCGGATCGCGGCGCGGCGGCACCAGGAGCGGTAGGCGCCGGTCCGGAGCCGGTCCGGTAGCAGGCCGAGACAACACAGGCGGTAGGACCAGAAGGCCGTCGCCTCGGCGGCGTCCCTCCTCCATCAAGTACACGGCTGCCTCCGGCACGCTGCTGCGGGCAGCTTCGGCGCGGCGGGATAGCCTCCGGCAGTTTCACCTTCTTTCCGCCGGTGAACCCGCCGGTCATTCCCCATGGACCTGCTCATACCCAAACGACCATGCTGGCACCGTCCGGAACCCGCTGCCGAAAAACCACCGCCGTACCTGTGCCTAACCCGACAGAAAGGATGTGCTTATTTAGATTAATTATCATGCAAAAAAATGAGGTATATGCCGAGACCTGAGGAAAGGATGAACTCACATGAGACGAAATGGCGTCAGGATGCTGGTCGCAGCGGTCGGTGCGACCGCGGCGCTATCGGCCGCCCCGGCGATCGCCTCGACGTGCCCTAACGGCAACGCGTGCTTCTGGACCAAGCCGAATCTTACCGGTACTTATTACGCGGCGAACCCCAATGGTTATTCAAAGGATACGTTCTATCCGATACACACTTGGTACCCGAACCCGGTTCTCGGATCATTTCACAATAAGTGGACGGCCCGCATCTTCATAAGCTCGGGCCAGCCAGGCACCATCAATCTTTGCTATCCGCCTACCGGAAGCGGAAGCCCCGATGAGGTCTTGAACTGGGTCTACTTCGGCAAGGCAACTACCTGCTGATCACCACCATCTGACAACAGGGAAGGTCCTGGCCGCTCGAACGGCCTTTGGCGGCCGCCTCTTGGTCGGACTTGGCCGCAAGCCGAAGATCAAGGGACGGCCGTCCCGATTTAACGACCCCGTCGGCACCGCGAACCCGGTCCGCCCCTGGTCACGCAGGGACGCAGGGAGAGAACAGGAGCAACCATGATCGCCGATGAGGACCGGCACGGTGGCGGCCTTGCGGATCCATTGCCTTCGGCTCGCACGTGGCGCCGCAGGCTGAAGGCCTGGCTGGTTGCGGCATCGGCGGTCATGGTTTTCGGCGCGGCGGTGATCGCCTGGCTGGCCGCGGCGGGCCGGCCAGGCGCCGGTCCAGCCGCGCCGTCTGACCGCGTGCTGTTCGAGCGTTATCCCGCGGCCGCGGCGCCTCCGTTCCTCGTGGGGTTGAGCCCGGACTCTGGTCTTAGCGTGTTCAGCGCGGCTACCGGCCGCCTGATCGCTACGCTCGCGCCGCCCGGGAAGGGGCTGTTCTACCGGGACACCGCCGCCACCGCCGATGACCGGACCTTTATCGTCGCCGCAGAGGCGCAGAGCGGTGGATGCGAGACGTGGCTGTACCGGCTCCGGCTGACCGCGCAGGGCCATCAGGCAGCCCTGACACCACTGAACGTGCCGAAGATCAGCGGTCAGATCCTGCCGACGAATGACCTGTCGGTCAGCGCCGACGGCCGTATGGTCGCGTATTCCGCGACCCCGTGCACCGGCGGCCCGGTGACCACATCCGATGGCATGGTCACCCCCGGCGGCCACCACCCCGTCGGCGTGGTCGGCGTCATTAACCTGCTGACCGGGCACGTGCGCGTATGGGACCTGAAATCCGAAAGCGCCTGGAGCCTGACCCTTTCTCCCAACGGCCAGATGCTGGGCTTCGTCAACACCGTGATCTACGGCGGGGACGGGACCGTCCGGAGCATGCCCGCCAGCGCGCAGCCCGGCCCGGCCACGCGCCGCACGCGCGTGGTACTGCCCGCCGGGCTGCACGTGGACGTGAACGGCAGCATCGCCATGAACCCCGGCGGCACCGTCATGCTCGCCTGCTCGGAGGCCTCGCACACCGCCACCCTGGCCGCTTACGACGTGGCCAGCGGGCGCCTGCTCGGCGTCGTGCACGCCTGGCGCCGTATCAACGTCGCGCCGTGCGAGATCAGCGTTACACCCTCGGGACGCTACGTTCTCGTGTACAACCTGAGCTTTACCGGCATCGGCGCCCGAATCGACCTTGCCACCGGGCAACTTACCGAGCTGGTCGGCAGTTCAGGGCATCAGCCGCAGCCGCTGGGACTCTCCTGGTGAGGTAGATAGACCGGCCGGTGTTCGACATTTGGCGGAAGACGGCGCGGTTTCTTCCGCGCCGGCGCCGAATCTTCACCGCGCCCGCGCGCTTAGCGTCGTGTCAACCCGCGGTCAGGAGCCCGACGACCACGAACACCAGCGCGGACGCGATCGTGAGGCGCCTTTTGAGGGGCGTCAGGCATCACGCCCCGGTCAGCGGCTTCCCGCAGATTAGGGCATAGCCCAAAGGTTAGAAATGACCCATCCGAAGTTTGGCATGCTCCGGATGTGCCGGACGCGGAGCCAAATCTGGCCTCTAGATCTGGCATACCTCATATATCGGGCACTTCCGGCTAGCGGTCCGGCCGGGTCATTAGAGTCGCCGGCTCGGCGCTGCTGTTAGAGCAACAGCAACGGGCCGGCGCCCCTAATGGCAGCGCGAGTCCTCCGGCTGGACCGGCGGCACTGGCTGGGCCGGCTGGGCCGGCTGGATCTAGCGGCTCGTGACGCGGCCGTCGGCCACCTCGATCCGCCGGCTGGTCATCACCGCATCGAGCATCCGGCGGTCATGCGTGACCAGCAGGAGCGTGCCCGGGTAGGTCGCGAGCGCCGACTCCAGCTGTTCGATCGCGGGCAGGTCGAGGTGGTTCGTTGGCTCATCCAGGACCAGCAGGTTGACGCCGCGGGCCTGGAGCAGCGCCAGCGCGGCCCGCGTGCGCTCGCCCGGGGAGAGCGTGCTGGCCGGCCGCAGCACGTGCGCCGCCCGGAGGCCGAACTTGGCCAGCAGCGTCCGGATGTCCGCTGGCGTCATGCCCGGAGCGGCGGCGCCAAAGGCGCTCATCAGCGGCTCGCGGCCCAGGAACAGGTCGCGGGCCTGATCGACCTCGCCGACGATGACCCCGGGGCCCAGCGCGGCATGCCCCTCATCCAGTGGTATCCGGCCCAGCAAGGCGCCCAGCAGAGTTGTCTTGCCGGATCCGTTCGCGCCGGTGATCGCCACCCGGTCGGCCCAGTCGATCTGCAGGTCGACCGGGCCGAGGGTGAACGCGCCGCGCCGAGCGACGGCTCCGCGCATCGAGGCGACGATCGTGCCCGCCCGCGGTGCCGCCGCGATCTCCATCCGCAGCTGCCATTCCTTGCGCGGCTCCTCGACGACGTCAAGCCGCTCGATCAGACGCTCGGTCTGGCGCGCCTTCGCCGCTTGCTTCTCGGACGCCTCGGCGCGGAATTTCCGGCCGATCTTGTCGTTATCCGGCTGCTTGCGCCGGGCATTCCTGACCCCCTTCTCCATCCAGCCGCGCTGCGTCCAGGCGCGCTCTTGGAGGCCCGCGCGCCGGCCGGCGTACTCGTCGTATTCCGCGCGCGCGTGCTGTCTCGCCACCTCGCGCTCGGCCAGGTAGGCCGCGTAGCCACCGCCGAACGCCATGACCTGCTGCTGGCTGAGGTCGAGCTCGACGACCCTGGTCACGGTCCTGGTCAGGAACTCCCGGTCATGGCTGACCAGGACGGTCCCGGCGCGAAGGCTGGCGACAAACTCCTCCAGCCTGGTCAGCCCGTCGAGGTCCAGGTCGTTGGTCGGCTCGTCGAGCAGGAACACGTCATACCGGCTGAGCAGCAGCGAGGCCAGGCCGGCTCGCGCAGCCTGGCCGCCGGACAGCCCGGTCATCTCATGATCAAGGTGCACCTTCAGGCCGAGCCCGGCAACGACGGCGTCGGCCCGCTCGTCCAGGTCCGCGCCGCCCAGCGCGAGCCACCGCTCCAGCCCGCGGGAGTAGTCGTCCTCCGCGCCCGGCGTCCCCGCGGCCAGCGCGCCTGCGGCGGCCTGCATCGCGTCATCCGCCGCCGCGACGCCAGTGCGCCGGGCGAGGAACTGCCGCACGGTCTCCCCGGGGCGGCGGTCCGGCTCCTGCGGCAGATACCCGATCGAGGCGTCCGGCGGGCTGACCGTCACCGTGCCGGCCTGCGCCTCGCTCAGCCCGGCCAGCATCCTCAGCAGCGTCGACTTGCCAGCCCCGTTCACGCCCACCAGGCCGATGACGTCGCCAGGACCGACGACCAGGTCGAGACCGGAAAACAGCACGCGATCGCCAACCGCGGCCTGAAGGTTCCTGGCCACAAGTACCGCGGTCACGGGGACCGCATCTGAGTGCGCATCATCATGGCCAAGGCTAGGCCAGGCGCTGCGTGTCGAGCAGCGCCTGAACTGCGGCCCGCGTGGCGTCGGCGCGTACGGCGGTACCCATCACGGCCTGCACGATGACGCCGTCGAAGATGACGATCAGCTGCTCGGCCAGGCGCTGCGGATCGTCGGCGCCGCCGCGTCCGGCCTGGCGGGCGAAGTAATCGCGCAGCCGCATCTTGTAATCGCGGGCGACCTGCCGGGCCGGATGGCCGGGGTCGGCCAGCTCGGTGGCGGTGTTGACGAACGGGCACCCGCGGAACGCATCCGATGCCGTCCACCGGCCCAGCTGGTCGAAGACGGCCAGGATCTGCTGGCGGGGCGGTGCGTCCTCGCCCCCGGTCGGCAGGTACATGCCGAGGACGGCCATGCCGTGCGCATCGAGGCTCTGGGCGACGAGCTGATCCTTGCTGCCGAACTGCTGGTAGAGCGTGCGCTTGGAGACCCCGGCCGCCTTGGTCACCAGGTCGACCCCGACGGCTCCGATGCCCTGCCGGTAGAACAGGTCGGCCGCGGCGTCCAGCAGCCGCTGGCGGGGACCGGGCGTGGGTGGTTTGCTCACGGGCACGAGCCTACGCGCCGAGGTGGCATGCGGAAACAGATCGGTGTACCGTGCCTTAGGTAAACCGATCTGTTTCCAGCGCGGCATGACGGGTGGCTGCGCCTGACCGAGGAGACACCATGGCAGGCCAGCTCAGCGTGCTCGTGACCGGCGCCAGCTCGGGAATCGGAAGGGCAACGGCGATCGAGTTCGCCCGGCGGGGACACCTCGTTTTCGCCGCGGCGCGCCGGGAGCAGGTGCTGGCCGGCCTGGCCGCCAGCACGCCGAACATCCAGGCTGTCGGCCTGGATGTGACCGATGCGGACTCTGTGCGCCGAGCCTGGGCCAAGATCGAGGCCGCCACCGGCGGGGCCGGCGTCGACGTGCTCGTCAACAACGCGGGGTTCGCGCTGGCCGGCCCGGTCGAGGTCCTCGACGGCGCGGACGTGCAGCGCCAGTTCGCCACCAACGTGTTCGGGCTGCTCACCATGACCCGCACCGTGCTGCCGGCGATGCGGGCACGCGGGTCCGGCCGCATCATTAACATCAGCTCGCTGGTCGGCCGCACCACGTTCCCCGGCATGGGCGTCTACGGCGCCACCAAGTACGCGGTCGAGGCGCTGTCCGACGCCCTGCGCCAGGAAGTGGCCGGCTTCGGCATCAAGGTCGTCATCATCGAGCCGGGATTCGTCGCGACCAGCCTCGGCGAGGCCGCCGACGCTCACGGCACGCCGGGCCGGCAGATCCCTGACGCCTACGCCAGCATGGTCGCAGGCGGAGCGAGGTACCTGGCCGGCCAGATGGCCAAGGGAATTGCCCCTGAACAGGTCGCTGCCGCCATCGCGGATGCCGCCGAGCACCGTAGCCCACGGCTGCGCTACGTCGTACCAGCGAGCGCCAAGCCGCTGATCGCGCTGCTCACCTCGCTCCCCGCCAGGCTCGCCGACCGGGTAAAACAGCGCGCCCTCGCCTCTTGACGTTCGGAGCGGCAGTGGCTCTTGTCCCGAATCATCTCGGGATCGTGTACTGCCACCATGCACGCTTCCCCCGCACGCGGCCGGGCTTGGAACGACTCCGCAAGGCCCTGGTCGCGCTAGCCGCAGACCCTCCCGCGGGCCTCGGTGAGCACCCGGTCGTATGGTGGCTCGCTGACGCGTCCGGCTGACTGCTTCGGTCAGTTGCGGGCCGCCGCTTCGCGGCGGTGGCCGCCGGCGAGTTCCTCCAGCGCCGCCCGGTCGAACTGGCTGGCGTCGGCCGACGCGACCCGGCACGCGGTGACGGCGGTCAGCGTGGAGGTGCGGGTACCGCCTTCGAGGTGGGCGCGCTCGCCGAGTAGCACGCCGGGGCCGTACTCGGCCAGCCGCTCGCCGTCCCGCTCGACGCGTACCACCCCGTCCAGGATGAGGTAGATCTCGGTGCCGGGCTCGCCCTGGCGGACCAGCGCGGTGCCGGGCTTGACGCGGCGGATCCGCGGCTGGGCGCCGCCGCGCATCAGCTGCGTGGACAGGGCCCGCTCCAGCGCCGTCTCCACCGCGGTGACCAGGGCCGGGGAGTCCTGCTCGCCCCACGGGGTGCGGCGGCCGAACGAGGTGCCGAACCAGCCGCGCCAGTCGGTGAGCCCGGACTTGAGGCACAGCCGCCGGGAGTGGTTGTACACCCAGTGCCGGGGGAACCCGCTGGCGCCGGCCAGCGCCGGCTCGGCCCGGCCGTCGGCGTGCAGGGTCAGCGACAGGGTTGTCCACACCAGCGGCGGATTCCACTGCACGTAGGGCCGCCGCCGCACCTTCCTGGGCATCGGCAGGCCGGCCCGGCCGCCGCCGGTCTGCACGAACCGGACCCAGCCGTCCCCGCGCTCGGGTTCGGCGCGCAGGTCGGGCAGCGTGACCGCCGCGAAGCAGTGCTGCAGGCCGCCGAGCGTGACCGTGGTGGAGCCGATCAGGCAGCCGCCCTTCCCGTAGCCGCAGCCGGTGATGTGGCCGGAGTCGTCCACCTCGATCCAGGCGCGCAGCTGGTTGGCGAACCGGAACCGGTCGGCGGCCCGCCACTCTTCCAGGTCGCCAAGGACATCCGGCGGCGGATCGTCGTAGTGGCCGAGGCCGACATCCATCCCGTAATGCAGAATGCTCTCGATCGCCTCCGACGGGATCCAGGAGACCGAGGTTACTGAGCTGTCGTATCGCATAACCTCATGCTCGCCACCTCGGCTCGCCCCGGCGAGGGTGGTGCCTGGCCTCTTCGTACCGGCCCAGCCCCCGCGGGCCCGGAGGCCAGCATCCCCCGCCTTACCCGCGCTACCTCCACCTATGGATGCGGCGGCCGGTGGATGCGGCGGCCGGGTAAGCCGCCGGGACGGGCCCCGACTTTGTCGGAAGACCGTCCCGGTTTTGCCGCTCGGCGATCAGCTCACGGTAGCCGGGACGGGTCGGCGGACTGGGTGCTCATGGCCTCGGCCAGGGCCGGGTGGCGCGCCGGAGCGACATCGACAGCGACCGGAGGCGCGTTCCTGAGCTCCTCCAGCCGGCTCTTGGACGGTATGAGCAGGGTGGTCAGCAGTGCGCCGAGGCCGAGCAGCGCCGCCGACACCGTGAACGCCAGGGTGTAGCCGTGCACCGCGGCGGTGGCCGGCGCCAGCGGGCCCGCGTGGTGCGCGGCCAGGTAGGTCGCCGTCGCCGTCAGCGCCACCGTGCTCAGCGCCGCGGTCCCGATCGACCCGCCGACCTGCTGCATCGTGTTGACCAGCGCCGAGGCCACACCCGAGTCCTGCCGGGCCACGCCGGTGGTGGCGGTGTTGATGGCCGGCGAGAAGATCATGCCGAAGCCGAGGCCCATGGCCAGCAGCGCCGGCAGGACGCTGCCCGCGTAGCTGGAGGTCACGGTGAGCTGGGTGAGGTAGGCCATCCCGCCGCCGCCGACCAGCATGCCGACCGCGATCAGCGTCCGCGGCCCGAGCCGGGGCAGCAGCACGATGCTGGAGGTGTTCGAGCTGAGCAGGATGCAGGCGATCATCGGCAGGAAAGCCAGCCCGCTGGCCACCGGGCTGTAGCCCTTGACCTCCTGGAGGTAATAGGTGAGGAACAGGAACACGCCGAAGATCGCGATCCCGGTCAGGCCAACCGCGAGGTAGGAGCCACCCCTGGCCCGGTTGAGGATCACCCGCAGCGGCAGCAGGGGGTGGCTGACCCGGCGCTCGGCGAAGGCGAACGCCGCGAGCAGCAGCACGCCGCCGACCAGCGAGCCGATGGTCAGGGCGGCGGTCCAGCCAGCCACCTCGGCGTGCGAGAACCCGAACACGATGAGGAACAGCCCGGACGAGGCGAGCACGGCGCCCACCCAGTCCATCCGGGGGCGGCTGTCCGGCCGGTTGCCCCGCATGTAGACCAGGGCGCCGGCGATCGCGATCGCGGCGAAGATCAGGTTGACGTACAGGCACCAACGCCAGGAGAAATACTCGGTGAGGACGCCGCCGAGGATCAGGCCCACCGCGCCGCCGCCGACCGCGACCGACCCGAAAACGCCGAACGCCCGGCCGCGCTCGCGCGGCTCACGGAACGTGCTGACCAGGGTGCCCAGGGCGGCGGGCGCGAGGATGGCGCCGAACGCGCCCTGGAGCGTCCGGGCGATCACGAGCATCTCGAACGACTGGGCGGCGCCGCCCAGTGCCGAGGCCAGGGCGAACCCGGCCAGGCCGGTGATGAAGACCCGCTTGCGGCTGAACATGTCGCCGAGCCGGCCGCCAACCAGCAGCAAGCTGCCGAAGGCCAGGGCGTAAGCGGTCACCACCCACTGCCGGTCGCTGTTGGGAAAGCCCAGCGCGTGCTGGGCCGACGGCAGGGCGATGTTCACGACGGTGGCGTCGAGCACCACCATGAGCTGGGCGACGGCCACAATCACCAGGATGAGCCAGCGGTGGTCGCTGGCTGCGGCGCGGTGGCCGCCTGCGGCAGAAGACACGGATGACATGACGGGCTATACCCCCGGGTGAGAAGCGTGGCTGGTCTGGGTGGCGCGGGTCGTGCGGAGCCCGGCGATCATGCCGGGACCATCGGTGTGGCGGGCGCGGCCGGCGAGGTGATCAGCGGCCGGGTTGCGTCGTCGAGGACATCGAGCAAGCGGAGCAAGCTGGCCCGGTCCTCCTGGCTCAGGGCGCCAAAGATCTGCTTGAGCAGCCGCTCGCGGGCGGCCGACGCCACGCCCAGGCAGGCCTGGCCCGCCTCGGTGATGGCGACGAGCTTGGCCCGGCGGTCGGTGGGGTCCGGCCGGCGCTCGGCCAGGCCCTGGCGCTCCAGCGCGTCGACGATGTCGGTGATGGAGTGCGGGGACAGCCCGAAATCGACGGCCAGGACGCTCTGCCGCGTGGGCCCCTGCTCGCGGAGCCGCGACAGCACCTTGGTCCGGGCCATGGACAGGCCGCATCCGCTCATCTCGTCGTTGACGGCGCGGAACATGCGGTGATGGACCGCGATGTACCGCTCACCTAGCTGCTCAGGCGTGATCATGACTGCCCCTCTGACCTGCACCGACGCTGACCTGCCTCACCGTGAGGTAGGTCACGTTGATACTCCTCATAATGAGGAGCCTCACAGATTTATTCCCGGCGGCGGGCATGGTCGATCCCGGCCACCGGGCCGCCCGCCAGGTAAGCCGGTCAGGAGCGCAGGCGCGGGCCGGCGGGGCCCGGTGGTCGCGCCGGAAAGCGAACGGCCCCCGGCCGGAGCAGGGGACCGTTCGCTGTTCGATGAGCAGGCCCGGGGAGAGTTACCTGGGCCCCGGCCGTCGTTACCGCCCGGCGACGGTGGCGAGGTAGGTACCGGGGAGATCGGCGCCAACTGCGGCGTAGAGCCCCATCACCTGGTTTCTAAACACGGTATTGCCGGTCACAACATCGCATCCGCTCGAACATAGCGAGCTGGCCATGACATTGACGGGATACCACTTGGCCGTGCCAAAGGATCCGGTGCGGGCGTTGACCGGAATGAAGGCCATCGACGGACCCTGACCTGTACTCAGGGCCACGAGGTTGAAACCGCCTGGCACGGCGGTGATCCCCTCGAAATGCGTGACCAGCGTCGGGCCGTTGCCGAAGCGGAAGTACTTCGGCATTCCGAAAGTCCCGCTCCGCTCGTTGTAATTCATGAGGAAGGCCCGCTTGTGGCCGCTGGCCGCGGACCCGCCGGCCAGGGTGTAGTTCGGGCTGCTGCTGCCGCCGTCCTGCCAGATGCCGTAGAGCGTGGTCTGGCTCGACATGCTTCCGCCGAGGTCGAGCAGCGTCCACCGATGCCTGGACATGTTGTAGATGAAGGCATTGGCCGAGATCACGCCGCCTGGCACGGTCGGGTTGAGGTCGTAGTTGCCTACCACCAGATCGCCCATGGTGCTGTGCGCGATGGTGTCCATCACG
Organism: uncultured Actinomycetota bacterium; assembly: GCA_963729365.1. Lineage (GTDB taxonomy): Bacteria > Actinomycetota > Actinomycetes > Streptosporangiales > Streptosporangiaceae > JASHPR01. The sequence goes on along the minus strand of CAVSNQ010000017.1, from coordinate 881,263 downwards.
AAGCAGTGCGCACGGGCCCTGGGACACGCCCGCACGTGCCCGACCGTATCGGCGCCATCGGCTGGCACGTCGATGGATGTCCACGACCCGCCCGGTCCGCGCACCGGCCCGAGGTAGATCATGCCCTGGTTGAGGACACCGGTGGGAGCCGACGACGACACGTAGCTCCCGACGGCGCGAACCTGGCCCCTCGGGATGGTCGCCGGGTTGTAGGCGTGGGTATCGGGGCCGTAGAACGTCGCCGACGTCACGCCCGGGAACGGCGGCGTCCGCACCGACACCGCTGCTCCCGCCGCGGCGCTGCTGAGAGCACCCCGGTAGAGGAACGGATCATTCTGCGTGCCGCTCCCAGTCGCCGCCCCGCCCGTCAGTATGACGTTTCCGTTCCTCGTGCCCCGGACACCGGTGACTACGTCCCCGGCCTTCAGGATCGAGAAGATGGCGCCGGTCCCGATGTTCGCGCAGATGAGCGGGCGGAAGAAGATGGTCGGCTGGCCGTTGCGGAGGATGTCGCCGCTGTTGCCCTGGTGGATGTTCAGATACCAGCCACTGGCTGGTATCGGCGTGGTCACGTTGGTGAATACCCGCACTGCGTGCACGATCCGGCCCTGGCGGCTGGCCATCAGATCCCGCAGCATGTACTCGACCGGTCCCTGGCTCCGGCAGCTGCCGAGGTGGATGTGGGCGGCGTGCGGCCCCGGAGTGACCCCGCTGGCGTTGACGGTGACGGTCAGCGTGTGCCGGCCGGCGTCATAGGCGATGGTGGCCCGACCTCGCGGCGTGCCGTAGCTGATACCGGCCGGGCTGACTTCGACCGGGATCAGCCGGAGCGGCCGCCGACCCGGGCGGCTCAGTGGTCTGGTCTCAGCGATCGGCTCGCTGGAGACGCGGCCGCCGTGCACGCCCATGCGGATCACCAGGCGGCCGCCGCGCGGCAGGCGGCCGGCGAAGTTGCTCAGCAGGGTGCTGTCGGCCTGGCCGACGCGGTTGGCCGTGAGCGGGCGGAACCGGATGGTTCCGGTCCAGCCGGGACTCACGAGATTCACGCTGTGGGACGAGCCGGGCGTGAGCCCGAACACGTCTGCGTGCACCGTGAGGCGGCCATGGCTCCCGGTGCCGAAGGTGACCGTCCCGGCCGGCATGGCCCGCAGGGCCAGCGGAACAACAGTCGGACGGCCGGGAGCGGTCGCGGTGCTGGCGGTGCCGGAGCTGCTCGTGCTGGCACCAGCCGGCGCAGCCGCGGTCAGCGCGGCGGCCGCGGCCAGCGCGGCCGCTGCGGCTAGGCGCAGCCGGGCGCCCCGCGACCGCCCGCCCGGGGCGCGGCGCCGTGGTTCATCGGCGCTGGCCGCGCGATTGGTGCTGGCGGTAGAGCTCACTTTCCAGGTCCTTTCTATTGGCTGGCCTCATTCGGCGTCCGAATCCGGACTATAGCGCGATGGCGGTCGTATACCTCGCTGGCACGGGCTGAAGACAGTGAATGTCACCGATGCTCCCGGCGCCTTTCGGGAATTACTCCCGCAGCAGCCATTAATCGCGGCCGTTCTCTGGGCAATCGGGTGTAAGGGAAGGTTTTCCCTTACCGGAGTTATGGGAATTGGCGCCGCGAAGCCGTAGCCGGTCAGCCCGGCCCGGCCGGGTGGCCCGTGCCGGCCAGCGCGGGCCGTCTTCGACATTTGTCGGAAGACCGCGCGGTTTCTTCCGCGCCGGCGCCGAAGCTTCGCGGCGCCCGCGCCCCTAGCGTCGTGTCACGGCGGCAATTCCCCGGTCAGGAGCCCGATGAGTACGAATACCAGCGCCGACGCGATCGTGATCGGCGCCGGCGTGGTCGGCGCCAGCTGCGCCTATCACCTGGCCCGTGCGGGCTTCCGAGTGCTCGTGGTCGAGACGTTCGGCGGCCCGGCCGAGGGGAGCACCGGACGGTCGTTCGCCTCGATCCGGTCCCAGTGGGCGGACCCGCTCAACGTTGAGCTGTCCTGGCGCAGCATCCGCGCGTTCCGCGCGTTTCCGGCCGACCACGGCATCGACGTCGGCTACCGGCCCGCCGGCTACCTGTTGGTGGTACCGGACGCGGCCTGGGAAGCGCAGCTGGCCGCGGTGGAGCTGCAGCGTGAGCACGGGGTCCCCGTGGACGTGCTCGACGTCGCCGCGGCCGCGCGGATCACCCCGTTCACTCCGGACGGCGTCGCGGGCGCGACCTGGGGTCCGGCCGACGGCGTGGTCGACCCGCACCTCGCCACCGCCGCCTACCTGACCCTGGCCCGGGCCGCGGGCGCGCAGGTGCTGTTCCGGCACCCGGTCAGCGCGATCGCCCCCGACGGCCGGGGCGACGGCTGGTCGGTGACCGCGGGCGGCCGGGCCTGCCACGCGCGGTACGTCGTGAACGCGGCGGGAGGATGGGCGGGCGAGGTGGCCGCGCTGGCCGGACTGACCGTTCCGGTCGCGCACTCCCGCAGGAACATTTACGCCACCGCGCCCGGCGCGCTGGCCGGCCCGCTGCCGATGACCATCGACCTCGGCTCCGGCGTGTACGTGCGCAGCGAAGGACCGCGGCTGCTGTTCGGCGCTGCGCGGCCGGACCAGCCGGACGGGTACGACGTGAGCGTCGACTGGCCGTGGATGGAGTCGGTGCTTGAGCTCGCGACCGCCAGGTTCGGCTGGCTGGCCGACCTGCCGCTCGACCGGTCCGGCTGCTGGGCCGGCACCTACGAGAACAGCCCGGACCATCACGGCATCCTCGGCGCTGACCCGGCCGCGCCAACCTGGATCAATGCCTGCGGGTTCTCCGGGCACGGCCTGATGCAGGCGCCGGAGATTGGGCGGCTGGTCGCCGAGCAGGTCGCCGCGGGCGCGATCACCAGCGTCGACGTGAGCGCACTGCGGCTGGACCGGTTCGCCGCCCCGGCCAGCGCGGGCCAGCTGGGATTGGTGTTCTGATGCCGGTGGATTGGTGTTCCTGCGCCGCCGGAATGGCGCTCTGACCAGGGAGAACTCATGTACCCGACCTTGCTGGCCGACCCGGCCAGGACCGCCTGGATCGAGGCCACCGCGGCCGAGCTGGCGGCGTTCGGCGAGCGGCACCGCGCCGAGCTCGACGACGCCAACCGGCACGGGCGATTCCCGCGCGAGCTCTACCGCGAACTCGGGAAGCTCGGCTACCTCGGCCCGCTGGTGCCGCCCTCCTACGGCGGCCTGGGCGGCGGGGTCAGCGAGTACGTGGTCATCAGCGAGGAGGTCGGCCGGCACGGCCTGGTGTCGGGGCAGATCGCGGCGCAGGGGCAGCGCTGGCTGCTCGACTGGGGCACCGGCGAGCAGAAGGAGCGCTGGCTGCGCGGCATCGCGACCGGCGAGGCGGTGTTCTCCGAGTCGATCAGCGAGAAGAACGCGGGCTCGTCATTCAAGGGCATGGAGTCGACCGCGACCAGGGACGGCGGCGACTGGCTGCTCACCGGGGCCAAGACGCACGTCAACCTCGGCGCCGACTGCGACGTCACGCTGTTCTACGCGATCGCCGAGGAGGGGCTGACCAGCTTCCTGGTCGACATGAGCCTGCCCGGCATCGAGACCGCGGTGACCGATCCCGTCGGACTGCGGCTCATCCGCACGGCCGACGTGATCTTCGACCGGGTGCGGGTACCGGACTCCGCCCTGCTCGGCCCGCCGGGCGCCGGGCTGCAGACGTTCCTGTCCACCTTCAACATCAGCCGTCTCGGCAACGCTTCGGAGCTGATCGGCCTCGGCCGGCGCTCGCTCGAGCTCGGCCTGCGCTACGCATCGCGGCGGCAGGTCGGCGACGGCATGGTCACCGACTTCCAGGGCATCCAGTGGATGGTCGCCGACGCGTGGACGGCCCTGCAGGCGGCATCGCTGGCCCGGGACGACGCCGCGCTGGCGCACGAGCGCGGCGAGGACATCGCGCTGCGCACGACCACGGCCAAGCACCTGGCCATCACCGCCGCCGAGCACGCGTCCGAGACCTCGTACAGCCTGACCGGTGGGCACGGGCTGTACTTCGGCGAGCCGTACACCGACATCGCGGGCGACATCAAGGTGCTCAAGGTCGCGGGCGGCTCGGCCGAGATCATGCGCAACTACATCGCGCGCCGCGTGCTGAAGGACCCCTGCCACGAGGGCCTGGCATGAACCTGGCGGGCGCGATCGTCGAGCAGGCCCGGGCCCGGCCCGGCCTGCGGCTGGGCACCGTCGACGACCAGCTCGCGCTGCCCGACGCCGTCGAGCTGGCCGCCGGGCGGGCCCGCGGCCTGCTCGACGCCGGCCTCCGTCCCGGGCAGCGGGTCGCACTCATCGCGCCCACCTCGACCGACTACCTTCTCAGCTGGCTGGCCTGCCTGCTCGCCGGAGCCCCGGTCGCGCTGGTGAACCCCACCTACCCGCGCGAGCTCGCCGACCGCATGCTCGCGCCACTGGCCCCGGACCTGGTCCTGGGGCCCGGCCAGATAGCGCTGGCCCGGGAGGCCGGCCGGGCCGATCCCTCGGCCCTGCCGGGGCTGGCCGCCGGCCGGTACGCGGTGGCGTCGTACATGCACACCTCGGGCACGACCGGATTGCCGAAGTTCTGCGCGCAGACCCACGATTACTTCCGCAGGCTGGCCGCGGCCATGGCCGCCGCGCTGGACCTGCGGCCGGCCGACCGGGTGCTCGCGCCGCTGCCGCTGTTCCACATCAACCCGATGGGCTACGGCATCATCACCTCGCTGCTCACCGGCGCCGACGCGCTGACCACGGCGAAGTTCTCGGCCAGCGCGTTCTGGCCCGCGGTGGTCGGCGAGCGCGTCACCGTGCTGATCCTGCACGCGCCGCCGGTGCAGATACTCAAGCGCGCCACCTCCGGCCGGGACGCCGCCGGGCACCGGGTGCGCACGATGTTCTATGCCGATGCCGAGTTCCTGGCCCGGTTCGGCATCCCGGCGGCGGTGTCCGGCTACGGCTCGACCGAGGCGGGCGGGATCTCCCACCTGGCCCGGTGGTTGGCGACCGGCGACATCCCGGCCGACGCCAGCAGGCACGGCGGTCCAGGGCGCGCCGACATCGACTGGCGCGTCGACGACCGCGGGGTCATCTTCGTGCGGGAGCGCGAGCACGCCGCGCTGTTCGACGGCTACGTCATCGCGGCCGGGCTCGATCCCGCGCGCGACAGCCGCGGCTGGTTCGACACCGGGGACCTCGGCCGCGTGGACGGCCAGGACTACCTGGTCTTCCTCGAGCGCGCGGCCGAGTCGATCCGGGTGAAGGGCGAGTTCGTGCCGATCCCGTACGTCGAGAACCACCTCGCGGCGGTCACCGGGCTCGGCGACCACGCCGTGTGGAAGCGCCAGGGCGCGCTCGTCGACGAGGAGGTCGTGCTCTACGCGGTCGGCGATCCGCTGCCCCTGGACCAGCTCCGGCGGCGGATCGCGGACCTGCCCGCGTTCATGCGGCCGGTCGCGGTCGCCCGGGTCGGCGCGCTGCCCCGTGACGCCGCGGCGGGTAAGGTACAGCGCCGCCTGCTCGGCGAGCAGCCGGTCCTCGACTGGGTCGAGCTGTCATGACCGCCCTTAACGCCACGCCGCTCCCCGACTGGGCGCATGACTTGGCCGACCTGCACGTGCACGCGGCGCCGAGCCTGCTGCCACGGCACGGTGACGACCGCGCCACGGTCGCCGCCCAGCGCGCGGTCGGCTTCAGCACCGTGGTGCTCAAGGCGCACGAGGGCAGCACCGTCGAGCGCGCCGCGGTGGTCGGCGGCGAAACGTTCGGGGGAGTCGTCCTGAACAGCCCGGTCGGCGGGGCCAACCCGGACGCCGTGCAGGTCGCGGCGCGGCTCGGCGGGCGCGTGGTGTGGATGCCGACCGTGTCCGCGCGGACCCATAAGGCGGGCGCGGCGTCGCCCGAGCTGGCCGTGCACCGCGGCTTCGAGCTGCGGCTGGTCGAGGTGATCGACGACGCCAGGCTGCGGCCGGAGTGGTTCGACGTGCTCGACGTGGTCGCCGAGCACGACCTGCTGCTGGCCAGCGGTCACCTTTCGGCCGCCGAGACCGTGGTCCTGTTCACCGAGGCCCGGCGCCGCGGGGTGCGGCGGCTGCTGGTCAACCACCCGATGATGGCGTTCCTGCACTGGACCGAGACGGCCGCCGCGGCCCTGCGCGACCTGGGCGCGTACCTTGAGCTCGGCATCCTGCCCGACCTTCTGGGCGACGCCGGCCACTCCTGCCTTACGCTCACCGCCGGGTACCCGACGTCGCTGCTGGCGTTCGGCGGCGACCTGGGCCACGCGCGGCATGACCCGCCCGCGGTGGCGGTCGCCCCCTGGCTGCACGCGCTGGAACGCCGCGTCGGCCCGGACCGGGCCGCCGCCATCATGACCACCCAGACCCGGAACCTGGTGCTCCCATGAGCACGATCGCGCTGCTGCCGGGCGACGGGATCGGCGCCGAGATCCTGGACGGCCCGGTGGCGTTTCTGCGCCAGCTCGAACGCGACGGAGCGCCGGTCCTGATCACCGGGCCCTGGCCGTATGGGACCACCGGATGGGCCGAGACCGGCTCGATCCTCCCGGCGGAGACCATCGACGCCTGCCGCCGCGCCGACGTCATCCTGTCCGGCGCGGTCGGCACGCATCCCGGCGTCACGGCCGAGCAGTGCCCCAACCCCGAGGCCGCGCTGATCACGCTGCGCCACCTCTTCGACCTGCGCATCAGCGTGCGCACCGTGCGCGTCCCCGGGGCACAGGACGTCACCATCGTCCGCAACATCACCGGGGGCGCGTACGCGGGCCCGGACCGCCACGTGGAGAGCGACGGCGCCAGCCCGGCCGAGGACCTGCTGGTGCTGGAGCCCGCCCGGGTGCGGGAGGTGTTCGACATCGCCGTGGGTTACGCCCGGCAGCACCCCACGAGGCGCGCGATCAGCGTCGACAAGGCGAGCGTGTTCGCCACGTCCCGGCTGTGGCGGCGCGTCGCGCACGCCGCGGCCGCGGCGTCCGGCATTCCGTTCGCCGACGTCAACGTGGACCGGGCCGCCTACGAGCTGGTCGCCCGCGAGGACCTGCCGTCGGTCATCGTCACCGAGGGGATCTTCGGCGACATCCTCTCCGACGTCGTCTGCGCGCGGGCGGGCTCGCCCGCGCTGTGCGGATCGGCGGCGATCAACCCCGACCGGGCGTTCGGGCACGGAGCCACGGCGCTGTTCGAGCCCGCGCACGGCTCGTCGCCGCACCGCACCGGGAGCCGCCGCTCGAACCCGGCCGGCGCCTGGCTGGCCCTCGCCGACCTGCTGGCCTGGTGCCCGGACCTGGCCGGACTCGACCTGCACCCGAGGGTCCGCCGCGCCCTGGACACCGTGCTGGCGGGCGCCGCCCCGACCTACGACCTCGCCCCGCCCGGGGCCGAGACGATCGGCCTGGACGAATTCAATGCCCGCGTGCTCGACGCCCTGACCCTGGAGGCGCACCGGTGACCGCCCCGATAACGACGCCATTCCGCGAACTGCACCACATCTGCATTGTCGTCCGCGACATCGACAGGAGCGTCGCCTACTACGAGTCGATTGGCATCGGCCCGTGGCAGGACTATCCGCCGCTCACCGAGTACACGCGGCTGACAGCGCCCAACCCGGACGCCTTCTACGCCCTGAGGTACAAGCTCGTGAACCTCGGCCACATGCAGCTACAACTCTGCCAGCCACCGGAGCTGGACTGCCCGCAGCGGCGTTTCCTCGATTCCCGCGGGGAGGGCGTTTTCCACATTGGCTTCGAGGCCGACGTGGACGAGGCGGCGGCGGCCGCTGGCCCGCTCGGCCTGCACGTCCTGGCCCGCGGGCAGCGGGACAACGGCTCGGGATTCATCTACTTCGATACCCTCGACGACGCCGGGGTCGTGCTGCTGGCCCGCCAGACCGCCGGGTAGCGCCGGCCGAATCTGCGATACTGCTGGGATGCAGACAGTTATCCCCATGTCGACCACTGAGAGCCTGGTCGAGGCCCAGTACCAGGGCCATACGATAAACCGATCATGCATATTGACGAGCCGCGATCACCCAAATCCAGGATCGGCCAGGGACGGCCTTGCTGAATGGGCGCAGAAAAACAACTTCGATGCGGTTGTCGGCGTCCGTCTCGTGTCCAGCGTGGAAGTGCTGACGCCCGCCGAGATAACGACAGCGACTAGATGGGCGGCCTACGGGACCGCGATCGGCTGGTAAGCGCCGCGGGCGCCAGCCGATGCGCGGGCGCCAGCCGATTTGTGGTCACGAGCGACTGTTCCCACCGCGCTTTATGACCACAAGGTTATTGGCCGCCCGGCACCACGCGACCAGAGCCGCCAGCGGCCCGGCGCCCTGGCTGCGATCAGTCGACGTAGCGGCCGATCACGGTCATGAGCCGGTGAATGTCGAACGGCTTGACCAGGTAGTCGACGGCGCCGGCGCCGCGAAGATCGCTAATCGTCTCGCGGCTGGCGTCGCCGCTGATGATGATCACCGGGATCGCGGCGGTCACCGGCGCGGACGCAAGCTCGCGCAGGACCTGCCGGCCGTTGGCGTCGGGCAGGTGGTTATCGAGCAGGATCAGGGCCGGCGGATCTTCGGCTGCCGCCTTGACGCCGTCCCGGCCGGTCGTGGCCGTGCGCAGCTCGACGCCCGGGCGGCGCTTGAGCATGCCTTGGACGAGGCGGATGTTGTCCTCGCTGTCGTCGATGTACAGCACCGTACGGTTCGTCATCGCTGTATCGCCCCGGGGGCCGTGCCGGTCTCGCGCTGGTGCCCGGCCACGAAAGAGTCGATGAGCCGCCCGAGCTCGGCCAGGTCCAGCGGCTTGGTGAGGTAGGCGATCACGCCTCTGGTGCGCATGTCGTGGGTGACAGCCGGCGCGGCATCGGCGGACAGGATCGCGACGGGAATGCCCGCGGTGACTGGCGCCTCCCTAAGCTGCCGCAGGACCTCGTCGCCGCTGAGTTCAGGCAGGTGCAGGTCGAGCAGTACGAGGTCGGGAACCTCCCGGATCGCCACCTCAACGCCGACCCGGCCGGACATGACCGACTGCAGCCGCAGGTTCGGCCTTGACTTCAGGAACCTGGCGACCACCTCGATATTCGCGGGGTTGTCCTCGATATACAGGATGCGGGTAACCGCCCCGCTCGGCGCGGTCGGCGCGGTCAGCGATTCCGAAGCCCGGACGCCGTCCTGCTGGGCCGGGATCTGGACCATGTCCGGGGCCCGTGGCATGGTGAGGGTGAAGGTTGACCCTTCGCCCTGGACGCTGGATGCGGTGAGCTGTCCGGCCATGGCCTCGGCGAAGGCCCGGGCCAGCGGCAGGCCGATCCCGGTGCCTTCGATCGCGGTCTGCCCGGCGCCAAGCCGCTCGAACGGGGCGAAGATGCGGTCCAGGTCGTCTGCTGCTATTCCCGGCCCAGTGTCAGCGACCACCAGGCTGGCCTGGCTGGGGCCGTCCGGCTGGCAGCTGATAGTGAGGGATCCACCCTCGCGGTTGTACTTGATCGCGTTGGAGGCCAGGTTCACCAGGATCTGGCATAGTCGCTGCCGGTCGCCACGGACCGCCAGGCCGGGGTGCGGACAGTGCCGGCTGATCGTGATCGAGCGGCCGGCGGCGAGGGGAGCCACGAGCTGGCAGGTCTCCTCGACCAGCGGTGGTACCAGCACCGGCTCCACCGACAGGCTGAACTCGCCCGACTCGATCCTGGCGATGTCGATCAGCTCGTTGATCAGCAAAAGCAGGTGGCGGCCGGCCGCGAGAATGCGCTCGACGCTGTCCCGGTCCTCCTCGCTGAGGTCGGACAACTGCAGCAGCTGGGTGAAGCCGAGCACGGAGTTCAGCGGGGTGCGCAGCTCATGGCTGGTGCTGGACAGGAACGCGTTCTTGGCGAGCGTCGCGGTCAGCGCCTCGTCCCTGGCGGTGATCAGCTCCGCGGACCTAGTCGTGAGCAGTTCCTGGGCCCGCACGAGTGAGCTAGCTAGCCGGCCGAGCTCGTCACCCGCGCCCGGCACCGGCTCTAGCTCCTGTCCCTGCCCTACCCGGTCGGCGTTCGCCACGGCCGCGGTGACGCGGCGGGCGATGCCCGAGGTGAAAAGGGCGATGCCGAGCACGCCCGCGAGCAGGCCCAGTGCCAGGCCGGCGATGGTGAGCGTATCGATGTCCGATTCCATCCGGGTGATCTCGGCACGCCGGGCCGGCTGGGCGGCGGCCGGGCCGTCGGCCAGGCCCGCGACCTGGCTCCGGAGCAGGTCCATGGTCGTCTTCCCGTTCTCCAGCTGAGGCCGCAGTGCCGTGCCTAAGACGCCCCTGCCGAGCGCGGATCGCATCTGCGCCAACTCGGCCATCGCCTTCGTCGTGGTCGCTTCCGCCACCCGGGTCTGGCGGCTGTCTCCCGCGGCGGCGGCCGCGGCGCGAAGCGTGGCCAGGTCTGCGGCGATGCGGGTCAGGGCCAGCTTGTACGGGTTAAGAAACAGCGGGTCGCCGGTGGCCGCGTAACCGCGGACCCCGGTCTCCGCGTTCACCGCGTCGGCCAGGACCTGCTTGGCGGAGTTACTCAGGTTCGAGGCCGTCAAGGCCACCCGGCGCTCCTGCCGCTCGTTGGCCTGCAGGACCAGGCTGGCCGAGGTAACACCGAGCAGGGCGATCAGCGGCGTTGCGACGACGATCATCCCCTTGGCCCGCACTGACCGGTCGAGCCACCACTGCTGGAACCAGCCGGGATGGGCCGGAGGCGACGGGGATAAGCGCGTTTCGCGTGATCTCACGGGCCCCCCAGGGGTGCATTCTGAAACTGATAGTAATCAGTCACTTACAATATGCTACACCACGTGTAGCGGCCCGTTCTTCTCAGCCGGGGACGACCGCCGCCAGCAGGAGGCCCGTGCGCCCGCCAGGTCCGACGTCGCCCATGCCAACCGCGCGCCTGCTCCCCACGGCGCTCTCGCCCGATCATCGGGCCGGACCAGCCGCAGGCGGAGGCAAGCATCGTCAAGGTGGGGGGCATCGTCGAGTCGCTTTCTCGCCGCTGGGCGCCGGCGCGGCGGCCGGCGGGTTTCAGCAGATCATGGGATTTGCCTATGAACTGGCCCGCTGCCCGGCGTAATTCCTGGGCCGGGCAGTACAGGTACAATCTGCCATGGCTAACCGGCGAGGCCCGGATGAACGCTCACCCGGCGCCCGGGAGACCGGGCGCGAACGGGTGAGCCGCGCCGCGTACGAGTTGTTCAGCCGGGATGGCCTGCGGGCGGTCGGGGTTGACGCGGTTATCGCCCGGGCGGGCACCGCGAAGATGACGCTTTACCGGAATTTCCCGTCCAAGGATGACCTGATTCTCGATTTCCTGCGCCGCCGGGAGCAATTGTGGACGCGTGAGTGGCTTGAGGCTGAGAGCCGGCGGCGCGGCACAACGCCCCGAGAACAGCTGCTGGCGATATTCGACGTGTTTTCAGAGTGGTTCAGCCAGCCGGATTTCGAGGGCTGCTCGTTCCTGACCACGATGATCGAGGTCAACGACGCCGGGCATCCGGTCCACCAGGCCGCGGTCGGCCACCTGGCGAACATCCGGGCTTATATCGCCGAGCTCGCGGCGGCGGCGGGGATTGCCGACACCGACTCGTTCGCGCGCAAGTGGCACATCCTGATGAAGGGGTCGATCATGGCCGCTCACGAGGGTGACACGGCGGCCGCCGCCCGGGCCCGCGAGGTGGGCGAGCTGCTGCTGCGCGAGTGCGGCGCCGGCTAGGACATCATCGGTCACGTAATCGCCGGGCCGAACCGCTCGCTGATGCCTCAGCAGCTCCGCGAAAGTCATCGCCGGGCCAGCCCGGCCCCAAGCGCATCGGTCACTCGCGGACCGGCCGACCGGGCGCCTAGCCCGGCCGACCGCACGTCAGGTAAGTGCGGCCACACCTGCCCGGCGCCAACCAATCAGCGGGGAGCTTTCTCAGTCGATGGAACTGAGAAAGCTCCCCGCTAACGTGATCTTGATGCGGGACCCGAAACAAACGCCGGGCCGCCCCTTGCCCGCCCCGGGCTGGCGCGGGCTGGGCGGGCTGGCGCGGGCTGGCGCGGGCTGGCGCGGGCTGGCGCGGGCTGGCGCGGGCTGGCGCGGGCTGGCGCGGGCTGGCGCGGGCTGGCGCGGGCTGGCGCGGGCTGGCGCGGGCTGGGGCTGGGGGGCTTAGCTGACGCCGAGCTTCTCGGCGGCGAGCCTGGTTCCCTGGACCCGGTTCGTGATCTTCTGGAACGCGACGTCGCGAGCGTAGTCCGGAGAGCCGTGATTGGGCTTCTCGTCGATGCTGAACGGCGAGAAACCGCAGTCGTCGGTCGAGCCGAGGCGCTCCTTCGGGATGAAGTTCGACGCCCGCACCAGGGCGTCGCGGACCTCCCCGGCGCTCTCGACCCGCGGGTTCAGCGGGTTGATCACCCCGATGTACGCGAACTGCGGCACGCCGTCCGCGTCGTCCCTGAGGTACTCGCCGATCAGCCCGTAGACGCGGTCGCGGTCCCGCTCGCTGGCCAGCTGGATCAGGAAGTACCCGGCGTTCATGCCGAACATGCTCGGCAGCAGGTCGTGGTAGTCGACATCGGCGCTGTGCACCGAGTCGCGGTCACCGCCCGGGCAGGTGTGGATGCCGATCCGGGAGCGCTCGTCAGCGCTGAAGCGGTCGAGGACCCGGTTGTTGAGGTCGATGAAATGCGGCAGCATGTTGCGCCCGGTCCACGGATTGCGGGGATCCGCCCTGGTGGCCAGCCGCCCCTCGGTGAAATCGATGGATACCCGGGCGGCACCGGCGGCGAACGCCGCCCTGATGTCCTTCTCGCACTCGCTGACCAGATCTTCCTCGAAGCTAACCCGCGGGTAGCCGGGCAGCTCCTGGTCGAGCGGGTACAGCAGGGCCAGCATCGACGGGGCGATCACGGCCTGTTTCATGGGCTTGCTGGCCAGCCCGATGGACTTCTTCAGTGTGTCGGCGGCGTAGGTCTTGTACCGGAACGGCCCGCCGGTGAGCCGGGGCAGCTGACGGCGGTGCCCGTCGGCGAAGATCGCGAAATACTGTCCTCCGTCTCCGGCCAGGTGGTCGGCGAGGCCGGTTCCGGCCAGCGTGTCGGTGATGGCGTAGGTGGCGAAGCTCGACCACCGCTGCTCGCCGTCGGAGATGATCGGTTCCCCGGTGGCCTCGCCGCGCTCGATGGAATCCCTGACCGCCTGGTCCTGCTCGGCCTCGAGCTGGTCGTGCGTGATCTCCCCGGCGTCGTAACGGCCGTAGGCCTGCTGAAGCTCGCTGGGCCGGGGCAGTGAGCCGACGGGTTCGGTCGGGATTCCCGTCGCGGTGCGGGGGTCGTAGTCGGTCATGGCGCCTCGTCTTCCCTAGGTCGTCGTCGGGCAGAGAAGAGATAGACAAGTCTGTCTCATTATGGTTATCCGGACCATAGACCCGTTGCCGGCCGCGGTCAACGGTCGCTGGAAGGGGTTCCCGGCCGGCCGCGGTCAACGGTCGCTGGAGGGGGTTCCCGGCCGGCCGCGGTCAACGGTCGCTGGAGGGGGTTCCCGGCCGGCCGCGGTCAACGGTCGCTGGAGGGGGTTCCCGGCCGGCCGCGGTCAACGGTCGCTGGAGGGGGTTCCCGGCCGGCCGCGGGCCGCTCTTGAGGTGCGCCGGATGGCGGGGGCGGGAGAGGCGCATGGCGGACGAGATAAAATAGTCGCGTAGGCCGCCCCAGAAACCCGGCGGCCAACTGAGGACGGCTGCAACTTGGTCGCCCCCGCACCGACCCGCGGCGGACTTCGCCAGTCCGCCGGCCCGGACCTGGAGGGGGTCGTCATGACCGTCCCGCGTGTTGCAACCGTCTGCTCCGCCGACCAGGCCGAGCCGTTGACCGTTGACGATGCCTACGCCAGATCGCATCGGGCGGCACTCACCCCGTCCGTGGTCGGGCCGGTCGGGCTCGAGATCGAGAGCCACCTCGTGGACCTGGACTCGGTGGCCGATCGCGTGGCCTGGGACCGGGTCGACCCGATGCCGGGCGCGGTCTGCGCCGCCGCCGGGCGGTGCGCGGTCACGCTGGAGCCGGGCGGCCAGCTTGAGCTGTCCGGGCCGCCAGCCGCGGACATCGTGACCACCGTCGCCGAACTGCGGGACGACGAGCAGCGCGCCCGACAGGCCCTGGCCGAGCTTCGCCTCGGCATCGCGCCCGCAGGCGCCGATCCGCTCCGGCCGCCCCGCCGGGTCAATCCGCGGCCCAGGTATCGCGCCATGGAGCAGCACTACGCCGCGACCGGCCGGGGCCCGGCGGCCGCGGTGATGATGAACTCCACCGCGGCCATGCAGGTCAACCTGGAGGCCGGGCCGGAATGCGGCTGGCCGGAACGGGTGGCCCGCGCCCACCGGCTGGGACCGACGCTGGTCGCGATCTCGGCCAGCTCACCCTGGCTGTGCGGGCGCGATACCGGCTGGAAGTCGGCCCGCCAGCGGGCGTGGGGCGGGCTCGACCCGCGAACGTGCGGGCCGGTACCCGGCTGCGTGGCCCCGGACCCGGCGGCCGACGACTCGCTCGACCCCGCCTCGGCCTGGGCGCGCTACGCGCTCCGCGCACCGGTGGCGTTCGTCCGGAACGGCCGTGACGACATGGCCGCCGTGCGCACGCCGGTCCCGTTCGAGCAGTGGGCGAGCGGCGCGGTCCGGCTGGGCGGGCGGACCCCCACGGCGGCCGATCTCGACATCCACCTGACGACGCTGTTTCCGCCGGTCCGGCTGCGCGGCTACCTCGAGCTTCGCTACCTCGACATGACCGCGTCCCGGTGGTGGCCGGCCATCGCCGCGGTCGCCACGACGCTGATGGACGACCCGGTCGCGGCCGATATGGCGACCGAGGCAACGGAGCGGGCCGCGCAGCTGTGGACGGAGGCGGCACGCGACGGCCTCGGTCACGCCGTGCTCGCCGAGTCCGCCCGCCGCTGCCTGGCCATCGCCGCCGAGCGGGTTCCCGCCGGGCTCGTCCCCGCCGTCGCCGACCTGGCCGAGCTGATCGAGTCCGGCCGCTGTCCGGGCGACCTGCTGGCTCGGCGCATCGCCGAGATCGGGCCGCACGCCACCTTCGAGGAGCTGACTCATGCGTGAGGACGTCGTCCGCGACCTGGAGCGCGCCCGCGCTCGTACCCTGCAGCTGACCGACCTGGACGAGCCGACGCTGCTGGCCCAGCACGATCCGCTGATGAGCCCGCTCGTCTGGGACCTCGCGCACATCGGCCAGCAGGAGGAACTCTGGCTGCTGCGCGGCGGCGACCCCGCTCGGCCAGGGATGCTGGCTCCCGACGTCGACTCGCTGTACGACGCGTTCAGGCACCGACGCGCCGACCGCCCGGCACTGCCACTGCTGCCACCGGTCGAGGCGCGCGCCTATGACTACGAGGTCCGCGGGCGAGTGCTCGACCTGCTGGAACGCACGCCCGAGGAGGACCTGTTCACCGCGGGCATGGTGGTGCAGCACGAAGAACAGCACGACGAGACGATGTTCGCGACGCTGCAGTTGCGGCAGGGACCGCCGGTGCTGATCGGGCGGCGCGAGCTGCCGTCCGGGCGCCCGGTCACCGGCGACCGCGTGTTCGTGCCCGGCGGTCAGTTCATCCTCGGCGTCGACGCGATCGGCCAGCCGTTCTCGCTCGACAACGAGCGGCCCGCGCACCCCGTCGACGTCGCGCCGTTCTGGATCGGGCGGGTCCCGGCGACCAACCGGCAGTGGTCCGAGTTCATCGCCGACGGCGGATACCACCGCAGCGATCTGTGGTCGGCGCGCGGCTGGGCGTACCGCGTCGAAGCGGGCCTGGAGCTGCCCAAGTTCTGGACCGGCGAGGGCACCCGCTGGCGCTTCGGCGTCGAGGAGGACGTGCCGCCCGACGAGCCGGTGCAGCACGTCTGCTACTTCGAGGCCGAGGCGTTCGCGAAGTGGTCGGGCGCTCGCCTGCCGACCGAGATCGAATGGGAGAAGGCCTGCGCCTGGGATCCGGCCGCGAAGGCCAGGCGCGCCTGGCCGTGGGGGTCCTCGGCGCCCACCGCCGAGCTGGCCAACCTGGGCGGACTGGGCCTGCGCCCGGCGCCGGCCGGGGCCTACCCCCAGGGCGCGTCGGCCTACGGCGCCGAGCAGATGATCGGCGACGTGTGGGAGTGGACCTCGTCGGACTTCACCCCGTGGCCCGGCTTCACCCCGATGATCTACCGCAACTACAGCGAGCCGTTCTTCGGCGGGGACTACAAGGTGCTGCGCGGCGGGTCCTGGGCGGTGGCCGCGACCACGATCCGACCCTCGTTCCGCAACTGGGATCACCCGGTCCGGCGGCAGATCTTCACCGGCGTGAGGCTGGCCTGGGACGCGGGGGACGCCTGAGTTGTGCCGTCACCTCGCCTGGCTGGGCGCGCCGCGTTCGCTCGGTGAACTGCTGCTCCAGCCGGCGCACGGCTTGCTGGAGCAGTCCTATGCGCCGAGGCGCCAGCTTCACGGCCGGATGAACGCGGACGGGTGGGGCGTCGGGTTCTACCCGGGATCGAGGCCGGAGCCCGCGCGCTGGCGCTCTAACCGGCCGATGTGGGGCGATGCGTCGTTCGCGTCGGTGGCTCCGGTGATCTCCTCGCGCTGCGTACTGGCCGCGGTGCGCTCGGCCACGGCCGGGATGCCCGCGGACGAGACCGCCGCCGCGCCGTTCCAGTCCGGGCGGTGGCTGCTGTCGCACAACGGCGTCGTCGACCGGGCCGTGCTCGGCCCGCATCCCGCGGCGGAGTCGGCCTGCGACTCCGCGCAGCTGGCCGCGCACCTGTTCGAGTTCGGCCCCGAGCGACTCGGCGAGTTCGTCGCCGAGGTGTCCGGGCGCGACCCCGGCGCGCGGCTGAACCTCCTGCTCACCGACGGCCAGCGGGTGCTCGCCACGCGCTGGAACGACTCGCTCAGCGTGCTGGCCGCCGACGACGGCGTCGTGGTCGCGAGCGAGCCCTACGACGACGATCCGCGCTGGGCCGACGTGCCCGAGCACCACCTCGTCGAGGTTACGGCGGGCGCCGTGGCCGTCACTGAACTGGAGGCATGACCCGATGCCAGTGGAACACCGTGTCCAGGCCCATCGCGGCCAGTACCTCGATGCGCTGCGCGCGGACGTCCGGGTCGGCCTCACCGCCGACCCGAAGACGCTGCCGCCCAAGTACTTCTACGACGCGCGCGGCAGCGAGCTGTTCGACGAGATCACCAGGCTGCCCGAGTACTACCTGACCCGGGCCGAGACGTCGATCCTGCGGCGGCACGCGGGGGAGATCGCCGAGCGATCGCGGTGCGAGTCGCTTGTCGAGCTGGGCAGCGGCACCTCGGCCAAGACCCGGCTGCTGCTGCGCGCGCTGCTCGACGGCGGGACGCTGCGCGAGTTCGTGCCGTTCGACGTCGACCCGGCCGTGCTCACCGAGGCCAGCGACGCGCTGGCGGCGGAATACCCCGGGCTGCGGATCGCGCCGTTCGTCGGTGACTTCGAGAGCGACATCGGCGCCATCCCGCTCGGCGGGCGCCGGACCGTGGCGTTCATAGGCTCGACCATTGGCAACCTCGAGCCCGTGGCCCGCGCGGATTTCCTGGCCCAGGTCGGTGCCGTGCTGCGCCCCGGTGACACGTTCCTGCTCGGGACGGACCTGGTCAAGGACACCGGCCGGCTGCTGCGCGCCTACGACGACGCCGCCGGGGTGACCGCCGAGTTCAACCGCAACGTCCTGGTCGTCGTGAACCGGGAACTCGACGCGGACTTCGACGTCGAGGCGTTCCGGCACGTGGCCCGGTGGGATGCCGAGAACGAGTGGATCGAGATGCGGCTGCGCTCGCAGCGCGCGCAGCAGGTCACGATCGGCGATCTCGACCTAGTGGTCTCGTTCGCGGCCGGGGAGGAGCTGCGCACCGAGATCTCGGCCAAGTTCCGCCGCTCGGGCGTCGAGGCCGAGCTGGCCGCGGCCGGAATGCGGATCCTGCGGTTCTGGACCGACGCCGACGCAGACTTCGGCCTGACGCTGGCCGAGCCGGCCCGATAGGCTGGCCGGGCTATGACGAGCGATATAAGTCTGATCGTGGAGTTGGCCCGCGACGGCGCGGTCGACCGGCACCTGCGCGCGGATCCGCCGCCCAGCATGGCGAGCGGGCGGGTCGTCCTCGACCACATCCCGGCGGCGGCGGACGGGCGGCTCGGGCCGCCCGGGCCGGCCAGGTCGTCATGTCGGTGCTGTCGCCCGAGGCGCTCAGGGACCGGCAGGAGGTTCAGGACGCCGTCAGCGGTGCCGACGGCGGCGACGGGCCGCTGGTGATCATCGTGGAGGCCGCCGAGGAACTCCGCGAGGAGGAGCTGGCCCCGGTGCTCGACGCGGCGGACGGCGCGAATCGCCCGGTCATCCTGCGCATCCTGGCCGACGCCTGACCGGCGCGGCGGCGCCTCAGGGCTTGGCTTCCACCCGGCGCAGCACCGCGCTGGGCGCATGACGGCGGAGCACCTCGAAGGTTCCGTCGAAGTCGACGATGCCCGCGTCGGAGCCGAGGCCGGTGACCACCAGCGACGCCGCGGCCATGGCCAGCCAGGCGGCATCCTCGATCGACCAGCCGCGCAGCAGGCCGGTGATGAACCCGGCGGAGCACGCGTCGCCGCACCCGGTCGTGTCGACCACCGGCGCGGGAAACGCGGGCAGGTCGATGCGCTGATCCGCGGTCACCAGGGCGCTGCCCAGCGCACCCCGGCTGACCAGGACCGCCTCGGCCCCGAGGCCGAGTATCGTGCGGGCCGCCTCGGTCAGGTCGGTTATCCCGGTCAGCGCGGCGAGCTGCTCGTCGTTCGGCAGGAAGTACTGAACGCGGGAAAACAGCGGCTGGAGCCATTTCCAGGCCGTCGCGTCGCGGGAGGCGAGTACGTCCATCGTCGTCGTTACCCCCCGGCTCCTGGCGAATTCGAGTATCTGGAGCAGGGACTCACCGCCGAACCGGCCGAGCACATCGGGGCCGCCGATGTGCAGCACGTCGGCGGTTGCGATCGTGGCCAGGTCGATGTCCTCCTTGGCCAGCGACGACGTCGCGCCGGGGGTGTGCAGCGCGGGCCGCTCGCCGTTGGCGCGTATCGGCAGGATCGTCGCTGATGTCTGCACGCCCTGCTTCCTGGCCAGCAGGCGCGTGTCGATGCCGTGGCGGCCGAGCACCGAGGTCAGGAAGTCGGCCAGAAGATCGTCGCCGATGGCGCCCATGGCGACGACCTCCGCCCCCAGTTTGGCCAGGTCGACGCTGGTCCCCGCGGCCGTGCCCGCCGCGGTGATCCGGATCTCCTCGAGCAGCTCGCGGCCCTGTCCGGGCGGGATGTGACTGACCGGCCGGCCCAGGATGTCGACGATGTGGACCCCGAGACTGACCACTCGCCCGCGGCGAACGCTGACCATCAGGCTCCTGTCCATTGGTAACGGTAGCGGCGGGCGGCCTCGCGCACGTCGTCGAGCTCCGCGTCGCCGAGAATGCGCGGAGAGCCGGCCAGCCAGGCTCGCGATACTCTGGCCAGGTTCCAGTACGGACGTCCGGTATCAAATACGGTATGGGACCGCCCATGATGGTACGTCGGGAGTGCTGGGTGCGGGGAGCGAGACTGACCTACCCGCCGCGGGGAACCCCGGAGCGAACGCAGCTGGATGCCGCAGGGGTCGAGTCTGCCGCCAGACAACTGCTGGCGAGCTAGGGAGGCTGGAGAAGTGACCGAGACCATCAACCGGAGCCGGACCCGGACCCGGGTGCGAGACGCTCAATTGCGGCAGCGCGCCCGGGCGGTCATTCCCGGCGGCATGTACGGGCATATGAGCGCGGTCGCGCTGCCCCCGGAATACCCGCAGTTCTACCAGCGGTCACTGGGCTCGCACGTGTGGGACGTGGACGGCAACGAGTACGTCGATCTCATGTGCAGCTTCGGCCCGATCATCCTGGGACACAAGCACCCCAAGGTCGAGCAGGCGGTCGCCGCGCAGCTGGCCGACGGCGACACCCAGGCCGGACCCGCGGCCTGCATGGTCGAGGCGGCGGAACTCCTCGTTGATCGCGTAGCGCATGCCGACTGGGCGATGTTTGCCAAGAACGGGACCGACGCCACCACGATCTGCCTGACCATCGCCAGGGCGGCTACCGGGCGGGCCAAGGTGCTGGCGGCGGCGGGCGCCTATCACGGCGCGGCGCCGTGGTGCACCGTCCGGATGGACGGCGTGACCCCGGAGGACCGGGCGAACATGATCTACTACCAGTTCAACGACATCGGCAGCGTGCAGCGCGCCCTCGACCAGGCCGGGGGAGAAGCCGCCGCGATCATCGTGTCGCCGTTCAAGCATGACGCGGGGTTCGACCAGGAACTCGTGAACCCGCAGTTCGCCCGCGAGCTGCGGGCGCTGTGCGACCGGACCGGCGCGGCACTGGTCGTGGACGAGGTCCGGGCCGGCTTCCGGCTGCACGACGGGGGCAGCTGGGAGCCGATCGGCGTCGCGCCGGACCTGAGCGCGTGGAGCAAGGCCATCGGGAACGGCTACCCGCTGGCCGCCGTGCTCGGGTCGGCGAGGTTCAGCGACGCCGCCGCCCGCATCTTCGTGACCGGATCGTTCTGGTTCCAGGCCGTCCCCATGGCGGCGGCCATCGCCACCATCACGGCCATCCGCGAGGAGGGCGCCGTTCCCGCCATGGAACGGATCGGGACCATGCTGCGGGACGGCATCGAGCGCCAGGCGGCCGAGGCCGGCCTGCCGATCAGCCTGACCGGGCCGCCCGCGATGCCGAACCTCAGGTTCGTCGGCGACGAGGGCCTCAGCCGGGCCAACGCGTTCTGCGGGACGGTGGCCGACCACGGCGTGATCATTCACCCGCGGCACAACTGGTTCATCTCCGCAGCCCATAGTGACCGCGATGTGGAGCGCGTGCTCGACGCGACGTGGGAGGGCTTCCAGGCCGTGCGCGCGCAGTTCGGCGAGGGCGCCGCCGAGAGCTAGGTGGCCGGGTAGCCCGAAGGCAGCAGCCCGTTGCCCGGCTGGCTGGCGTTGGGCGCGGCCGGAACGCCGACGCTCTCAAGTACGGCCTCGAAGCTCAGCCCGACCATGGTCGGGAAGGGGCCGTTTCCGCCGACGCCCCCGGCCGCCGGCAGCTGCGATTCCGCCGTGCTTCCGTCGGACGTCGCCCAGCCGGTCTCGATGCCATCGCCGCCGTTGAACATGTTCGCGATCACGGTTGAGGAAGTCACCGTCTGGCCGACCTGAACGGTCGGCGTGACGTCCTCGGCCACATAGACCGTCAGTCCGGCGTCCGGGCCATCGGTCAGCCGGTACGTGATCCAGCCTCCGCCCGGCCAGCCGGCGGAGTTTCCCGTGGCGTTGGTGACGACCCCGTCGCCGAGCGCGTAAACCGGGCCCGCCCCGCCGAAGTCCACGCCCATGTCGACGCGCTCCATGACCAGGTCGCTGACGCTGCGGAGCGGGTTGCGGTAGCCGGATGACGCCGTGGCCTTTGGCTGAGGCGGCTGGGACTGCTGCGGCGGGGCCGCGTGCTGGGCGGCGGCGCGCCGGGCGGCGGCGCGCCGGGCCGCCGCGCGCTCGGCCGCCTGGGCCGCGGCGGTGAACCTGGCCACCGGGACCTGCGCCCACTGGCCAAGGGCGTTCTCGGTGGCTCCGGGCTGGGCCGGGATCCCGCCGCCCGCGCTGGCCCCGAGGGTGGGATTGGCGCCGCCGGCGGCGAGGGCGCCGCCCTGGTCCAGGGCGGCGGGATGCGGTGTTAGCGCGTGCCAGTGGGCCACCACGGGCGCGGCGGCAGCGGCGAGGAGGGTCGAGCCCGCCACGGCGGCGGCGATCCGCACCGGCTTCTGCTGCAGCTTGGACGGGGCCGGCGATTGCTTCTTGTGCCTGGCGTGCGCCAGGGGCCGGACGGCCGAGTCCCGGCGAGCGGCCGAGTCCCGGCGGGCGGCCGAGTCCTGGCGAGCGGATGAGTCCTGGCGAGCGGGCGAGTCCTGGCGGGCGGGCGAGTCCTGGCGAGCGGATGAGTCCTGGCGAGCGGACGAATGCCGCGACGGCTTCTGATGCCTGGCGGGTGGGCGCGACACGGCTGATGCCTTCGGTCGGGCGCTTCGCTGCGCTCGGCTGTCACCCGGAAGGCCGACCGGGGCTGGTCCCACGGCCAGCGGCGTGCGGACGCCGTGCGGTTTCAGGGCGACGGAATCACCGGGGGCGGTGGCCGTCGCGCACGCTGGGTGCTGTCGGGTCACTACGATGTCCCACAAACGAACACGCCAAGGCAGAAACCACGCTAATCACAAGTGTGACTTGGGTCACATTCGGGAATATCCAGGCTTGCCCTGCCCGCCGGTGCAGCTTGGTGCCATTGCGGCGCTACCGGCCCGGCAGCAGCGCGGCGATGCTGGCGCTGGCCAGCTGGTAGCGGATGACCCGGCCGTCGCGCTCGGTGCGGACGATCTGGCTGGCGCGCAGGTAGCGCAGCGTCTGGGAGACCGTGGTGTCGTTGATCCCGGTCGCGGCGGCCAGGTCAGAGACGCTGATCGGCCCGGCCGCCTTGATGCACGTCAGCAGCGAGAGCCGGGTCGGGTCGCCCAGCACGGCGAAAAGCCGGGCGCGGGCCTGGATCGCGTCGGCGTCGCCTAGTGCGGCGATGGCCTGGCAGACCCGTTCGGCGTCGATCACGCGGTGACTGGAGTGTTCGGCGGTCAGCAAGTGCACTGCCCCAGTATGACATATCTTCAAGTGGATAGCTGATCATCCAATCAGGCTTGACGGCCATCTGACGGACCTAGTACGGTGCTGCTGGCCTCAGGCGGCGTGCCTGGGGTGGCAGCCAGCCCAGCGAAGTCCGGTGCGAATCCGGCACTGTCCCGCAACGGTGATGTCCCTTCGGGGATGAGTCCGGTCGCCTGGCCTGGTTCGCGGCGGACACCAGTCCTCGGATGAAGGGCGGTTCGGTCGGTGGCAGCGTCGTTCCGCAGGGTTCGCACGGAACTGTCGGCCCGTGAGTGGGGCCGACTCGTCGGCATGTTCGCGTTCATCCTGGCCGTCAACGCCGCGGGCTGGTGCATCTACGTCTTGTGCGTGATGCCGCACCACTTCGACTACCAGGGGGAGGGCGGCAGCAGAGGGCTGGGCGTGGGGCTCGGGGTGGCCATCACGGCGTGGTTCCTGGGCTTCCGGCACGCCTTCGACGCCGACCACATCTCCTGCATCGACAACACCACCCGCAAGCTGATGGCCGACGGCAAGCGCCCCCTGGGCAGCGGCTTCTTCTTCTCCTTCGGCCACTCGACGGTCATCGTGGCGGTCGGCGTCGGCATCACCATCGCGGCCAGGGCCGTGTTCGGCGCGGTGGTCAACCCGAGTTCGGCCTACGAAACGGCCGGCGGGGCGGCCGGGACGCTAATCTCGGCCGGATTCCTGTACCTGATCGCGGTGCTGAACCTGATCGTGCTGGCCGGCATTTTCAAGGTCTTCCGCGATATGCGGCGCGGCACCTACGACGAGCAGGAACTC
Source organism: uncultured Actinomycetota bacterium (assembly GCA_963729365.1). Taxonomy (GTDB): domain Bacteria; phylum Actinomycetota; class Actinomycetes; order Streptosporangiales; family Streptosporangiaceae; genus JASHPR01. The sequence goes on along the minus strand of CAVSNQ010000017.1, from coordinate 857,743 downwards.
GAGGTCCAGCTGCAGGCCCGCGGGCTGATGTACCGGTTCTTCGGCCGGTTCATGAAGTCCATCAACCACACCTGGCAGCTGTACTTCGTTGGCCTGGTCTTCGGCATCGGCTTCGACACCGCCACCGAGGTCGTCCTGCTCGCGGCGACGGCCTACGCCGCGATCCAGGGCCTGCCCTACTACGCCGTGCTCGCCCTGCCGCTGCTGTTCTCCGGCGGCATGATGCTGTTCGACAGCCTGGACGGCTGCTTCATGAACTTCGCCTACGGCTGGGCGTTCGCCAAACCGGTCCGCAAGGTCTACTACAACCTGGTCATCACCGGGCTGTCGATCGGCGCGGCGTTCATCATCGGCACCATCGAGATCCTCGGCATCCTGACCACCGAGGCGCACCTGCACGGCGCGTTCTGGTCGCTGATGGCCAACTTCAACATCAACGTCGCCGGGTTCTGCATCGCCGGCCTGTTCGTCGCCGTCTGGGCCGCGGCGCTCGCCTACTGGCGCCTGGGCCAGGTCGAAGCGCGATGGACCGCCGACGTCGCCGCCGGGCCAGCTCCGGCCCCCGAGTCGTGACCCGGGCATCATCAGATGACCGCCGGAGGCTGGTGCATGATTGGCGGATGCCGCTGTTCGCATTTGAGGGCCGGGAGCCGAAGGTCAGCCCGCAGGCGTGGATCGCGCCTACCGCCACCCTGGTCGGGGACGTGCTCGTCGCGGCTGACGCATCGGTCTGGTACGGGGCGGTGCTGCGCGCCGACTTCGGGCCGATTGTCGTGCGGCGGGGCGCCAACGTGCAGGACGGCTCAGTCCTGCACGGCGGCAGCGACCCGGTCACCGAGGTCGGCGAGGGCGCGACCATCGGCCACCTGTGCGTGGTCCACGGCGCGGTCGTTCACGAGGAGGCGCTGGTCGGCAACGGCGCCACCGTGCTCGATGGTGCGGTCGTGGGCCGCCGGGCGCTCGTCGCGGCGGGCTGCACGGTCCCGCCGGGGATGATGATCCCCGAGGGCATGCTCGCCGTCGGGGTCCCGGCCCGGATCGTCGGCGAGATCACCGGGGCCGCCCGGCAGTGGGTGGAGACCAATCCTGAGATCTACCGCGAGCTGGCGCGACGGCACGCGGCCAGCGTCCGCCCGGTCGCCTGGCCCGGCGACGCCACCGCGGGATGAGCGTCCGCCCGGTCAGGAGCCGGCGCGGTCGGCACGCGAGCGCGGCGGGGTGCTGCGCTGAACCTGGCGCAGGAACTCGGGGTTCGACGCGGTGTCGCGGGTCTTGTCCAGGAGCAGTTCGATCGCCTGCTGCGGATCGAGCCCGGCCAGCGCCCGGCGCAGGCTGTCTACGGCGGCGAGTTCCTCGGGCGGCATGAGCAGGTCATCCCGGCGGGTCCCGGACGGGGCGACGTCGACCGCGGGGAAGATCCGCCTTTCCGCGAGCTCGCGGCGCAGCCGCAGTTCCATGTTGCCGGTGCCCTTGAACTCCTCGAAGAACACGTCGTCCATCCGGGAGCCGGTTTCCACCAGGGCCGTGCACAGGATCGTCAGCGAGCCGCCCTCCTCGATGTTCCGCGCGGCGCCGAGGAACTGGCGGGGCGGCTGCAGCGCAGATGTCGCCACTCCGCCGGCCAGTATCCGGCTGCTGGCTGGCGCGGCCAGGTTGTAAGCGCGGCCGAGCCGGGTGATGGAGTCGAGGAGCACGACGACGTCCTGGCCGAGCTCGACCAGGCGCTTGGCTCGTTCGATCGCTAGCTCAGCGACCATGATGTGGTCGCTGGCGGACTGGTCGAAGGTCGAGAAGATCACTTCGCCGTCGACCGATCGCCTCAGGTCGGTCACCTCTTCCGGCCGCTCGCCGACGAGCACGACCATCAGGTGCACCTCCGGATGGCTGGCGGCCACCGCTGCCGCGATGGCCTTGAGCACCGTCGTCTTGCCGACCTTGGGGGCGGACACGATCAGGCCTCGCTGGCCCTTGCCGATCGGGCTGACCAGATCGATGATCCGGGCCATGGGCGACGCGGAACCGGACTCCAGGCGGAGGCGCTCCTGCGGGTAAAGAGGTGTCAGCTCATCGAAGCCCGGCCGTGCCTTCGCCTGCCCGGGTTCCATGCCGTTGATGGCGTCGACCCGGGCCAGCGAGCCGTGCTTCGCGGCCGGCTTGGACCGGCGAGTCGGCCGGCCGTCCTGCCCCTGGCCGGGCATCCGGGCGGCTCCGGCGACGTGATCTCCTCGGCGCAGGCCGTACTGGCGGATCTCGGCAGCGGGCACGTAGATGTCGTCTCGGCCCAGCCGGTAGCCGGACGTCCGGATGAACGCCTGGCCGTCGCCGACGTCGAGGATTCCCGACACCGGGAACGTCGCGCCGTCGTGGCTGTCCGGCGCGCTCGACGGCGCAGGTTGCTGGTGGGTAATGGTCGTCATGATGAAAGTTCCTTTCGAGGGACTTGGCGCCGGGCAGCCTGAATTTGGGCATTCTTGAATAACGCCGCGGCAGTATGGAGTAAAGGCGCGGCGCCCGGCATTGCGGGTGAACATCCGCCGGAAAAGATCCGAAGGCTTTGACGGGCGCTACACCGGATCCCGGACGTAGACCGGGACGGCGGAGGAGGCTTCAGGAAACCGAATCGTTCGGCGACGGAATCGCCTGGGCGGCCTGCAGAAGAGGCCGCTTACCGCTATAGCGGGTTTACCGATACCTGTATACCAGAATGCTGGCGCGATGCCAACCTTTCCTGGTGCGCCCCGGGGCGGCGGGCAAGGGGGGCAGGTGGGTGAGGAGCCAGGCATGGCGCGCGGCGCGGCGAACCTCCCCGGCCGATGTCGAGAACCGGATCGCAGCGGTGACACCCGGGTGAGCGGCGCCAGCGGGCGCCGCCCGACCAGGGAGGATAGAGGCATGCGATTCATGCTGCTGCAGAACTACGGGCCGGTCGAGTCGGACTGCCCCCCGATGACGGAGTGGAGCCCGGAGGACATCAAGGCGCACATCGAGTTCCAGCAAGCGCTCAACGCCGAGCTCGCCGAGCTCGGCGAGCTGGTCGACGCCCAGGGCCTCGCCGGACCGGACCTGGCCAGGTTCGTGGTCAGCGACGGGACCACCGCCCCGGTGATCACGGACGGCCCGTATCCCGAGTTCAAGGAACTGCTGGCCGGCTACCGGCTGGTGGACGTCGAATCGGCCGGCCGGGCCATCGAGATCGCCGCCCGGGTGTCGGCGGCGCCCGGGCCCGCCGGAGTGCCGATCCGCCAGCCGATCGAGGTACGCGAGGTGCTGAGCGCTCCCGACCCTGAGCTGTGACCACGGGTAACAGCGGATGACCACCGTCCCGGGCATCGAGGACCTGCTGCGCGAGCTGGCACCGCGGGTCCTCGGTGGGGTCATCCGCCGCTACGGGGACTTCGCGGATGCCGAGGACGCCGTGCAGGAGGCGCTCATCGCCGCCGCCGCCACGTGGCCCTCGGAAGGGGTGCCCGACAACCCGCTTGGCTGGCTTATCCGGGTGGCCTCCCGGCGCCTGGCCAATGCCTACCGCAGCGACGACGCCCGCCGCCGCCGGGAGGAACTGGCCGCCTCGTGGTCGGCGGCGGGTCCCGGTCGGCCATCGGGACGCGACGACACGCTGATCCTCATGTTCATGTGCTGCCACCCGTCGCTCACGCCGGCCCTGGCCATCCCGCTCACGCTGCGTGCGGTCGGCGGCCTGACCACGCGCGAGATCGCGACCGCGTTCGGTGTTCCCGAGGCGACCATGGGCCAGCGCATCAGCCGGGCCAAGGCCAAGATCAAGGCGTCGGGCGAGCGGTTCGCGCTGCCGTCGCCCGACGAGCGCCCGGAACGCCTCCGCTCGGTGCTGCACGTCCTGTACCTGCTCTTCAACGAGGGCTACACCAGCAGCAGCGGCCCCGACCTGGCCCGCACCGACCTCTCCGGCGAGGCCATCCGGCTGGCCCGGAGCCTGCGCGCCGCCGCGGCTGAGAATCCCGAGGCCGCCGGACTGCTCGCGCTCATGCTGCTGACCGACGCGCGGCGCCCGGCTCGCAGCGGTGCCGACGGCGAGCTGATCCCCCTCGCCGAGCAGGACCGGACCCGGTGGGACCGGCGGCTCATCCTCGAGGGAACGGTCCTGGTCACCGAGGCGCTGCGGCGGGGGCAGATGGGCGAGTACCAGGTGCAGGCGGCCATCGCCGCCGTCCATGACCAGGCCGGCCGTCACGCCGACACCGACTGGCCCCGGATCCTGACCCTCTACGGCCTGCTCGAATCGATGACCGGCAATCCGATGGTGCGGCTCAACCGGGCCGCGGCCGCGGCGATGGTCAGCGGGCCGGACGCCGGCCTCGCGCTGCTCGACGGGCTCGGGGACCGGCTCGGCGACCACCACCGCCTGCATTCCGTGCGGGCTCACCTGCTCGAGCAGGCCGGCGACGTGCAGAACGCGATCGCCGAGTTCGGTGCCGCGGCCGCCCGCACCACGAACCTGCGCGAACGGCACTACCTGACCACCAAGGCGGCCCGCCTGGCCACCAGGCCGGGCGCGGCGCCGGACCGGCGGGCCGGGCGGGCCGGTCACGCGGACACCGAGGCAGGACCAGGACCGTCCTGACGGAGTTGCCGGCCCGGTCCCCGACGCGGGAGAGGAGCCGCTCAGAGCGCGAGCTTCATCCCCTCGTGGGACGCGACGAAGCCGAGCCGCTCGTAGAAGCGGTGCGCCGGTCAGGCTGTGCAGGTCCCGTCCGATCGTCGGCAGCGCGGTGGAGACGATCGTCTGGTCCAGGCTCGAGATGAACAGCACCAGCATCAGCGGGACCAGGATCACCATGATCGCGCGATGCGACCAACCTGGCGCAGCTGCGCCGGGCCTGCCGGGCTCGTTCTCGGCGCTCGCAAGGATCGATCCGCTACAAGGAGGCGAACCGGCAGATCACACGGTTGCACCGCACGATCGCCGATACCCGCGCCGATACGATCAGCAAGCTGACGACTGCCCTGGCCAAGACCCACGGCACGGTGGTGGTCGAGACGCTGAACCTGGCCGGGATGCTGCGCCAGAAAGGACTGCCTGGCGCGCGGGCGCGCAGAAGGGACCTCTCTGCCACCGGGCTGGGACAGATCCGGCGGCAGCTGCGCTACAAGCAGGCCTGGTACGGGTGCCGCTTGGTCGAGGCGGACCGGTTCTACCCCAGCTCGCAGATCTGCTCGGCCTGCGGCCATCAGGCCGCGATCGGCTGGGCGGAGGAGTGGGATTGCCCGGGCTGCGGGGCTCATCATCACCGCGACGACAACGCCGCGGTCAATCTTGCCCGCTATCCCACCTGCGGGTGGCAGGCCGCGGGACCAGTCGGGTCCCGCGCCAAGCGTCGAGCCGACGGTAAGACGGGACCCGGTCCCGCTCGTGGCGACGAAGCGCCGAACCCAAACCCCCAAAGGGGTGCCGTATGAGCTGCGCTACTAGCAGCAACTCAACGGCAACGGTAATGATGGACAGGAACCCTGATTGTGAGGTGAGCCCCCCGTGCTGCACATCGGAGTCAACCTCGGATTCGGCAACCTGCACACCGAGCTGTCCGACGAGCAGATGTACGCCGGCGAGATCCGGATCGCCGAGCTGGCCGACCGGCTGGGCTTCGACAGCCTGTGGGCGGTCGAGCACCACTTCGACGACTACGCGATGTGCCCGGACAACGTGGTGCTGCTCGCGCACCTGGCCGGCCGGACCCAGCACGTGCGGCTCGGCACCGGCGCAGTGATCCTGCCGTGGAACGACCCGCTCCGGGTCGCCGAGAAGATGATCATGCTCGACATCCTGTCCGGCGGCCGCGCGATCTTCGGCATGGGCCGGGGGCTGTCCCGGATCGAGTACGCGCCGTTCGGCATCCCGATGGACGAGTCCCGGGCGCGGTTCGACGAGGCGTCCGCGATGATCACCGAGGCCCTGGAGACCGGATACATCGAGGGCAGCGGCCCCTTCTACCCGCAGCCTCGGACCCGGCTGCGGCCCGGCCCGCGCGCGTCGTTCCGGGACCGGCTGTATTGCGTGGCGGGCTCGCCGGACTCGGTCGCGTCGTGCGTGAACCTCGGCGCGTCGCTGATGTCGATCGTGACCAGGCCAGTGCCGCACCTGATGCCGGTGTACGACAGCTACCGGGAGCAGTACCGGGCCGCGCACGGCGGCACGCCGCCGCCGATCTCGCTCAACGTGAACATGTACTGCCACGAGGACAGCGCCGTGGCCGCCGAGCGCGCGCAGCGCCACATTGCCGCGTTCTTCGCGTCCAACGTCCGGCACTACGAGATGGCGGGTGAGCACTTCGCGCGCACCGCGGGGTACGAGCAGTACGCCGAGCTGGCCGAGGGGCTGCGCGCGGCCGGCCTGGAGAAGGCGTCGGCGGCCTACGCGGCGTCGGCGTTGTGGGGCACGCCCGCGCAGATCCTGGAGCAGATCACTGCGATCGCCGGCGTGCTGGGGGACTTCGAGCTGATCGTCTTGCCGAGCTTCGGCGGGATGCCGTATGACCAGGCCGAGCGCAGCCTTGAGCTGTTCGCCAAGGAGGTCATGCCGCAGGTCCGGGAGCTCGCGCACTGAGCCCGGCCGGGCGGGCCTGCCGTCCCCACAACCGGCCCCGCCCGGCCGCCTGCCCACTCGCCCCGAGTCACTCCGAGTCAGTCCGAGGAGCGCCAGCGTGGCCAAGCTGAACCTGTCATCCGAGCCGATAGTCGCGGAGCACAACGCGCCGGCCAGCCTGCGGGACGGCACGATCCTGCGCGCGGACATCTACCGGCCGGCCCGGGGCGGGCCGTTCCCGGTGCTGCTGGTGCGGACCCCGTACGGCGAGCCGATGGTCCGCATGGTGCCGGTGCTCCCCGCCATCGAGGCCGGTTTCGCCGTGGTGCTGCAGCACTGCCGCGGCACCGGAACCTCCGACGGGGAGTTCACGCCGTTCGAGAACGAGCCCGACGACGGCGTGGACACCATCGAGTGGTGTGCCCGGCAGCCCTGGTGCAACGGGCGCGTCGGCATGTTCGGGCCGTCCTACCTCGGGATGGTCCAGTTCGCGGCCGCCGTGGCGGCGCCACCGGCGCTCCGGTGCCTGGCCCCCGTGGTGACGCCGGCCGACTACTTCGGCGGCCTCGCCTACCGGCAGGGCGCGCTGCAGCTCGGCCAGCTGCTGGGCTGGTACACGCTCAAGTCGGCGCAGATGCTGCAGTACCGGGCCGCGGCGGGTGAGGACGTGTCCGCCGACCTGTCCGCGCTGTTCCGGCACATGGCCGGCCTGGCCGCCAGCTACCGGCACCTGCCCGCCCGCGAGGCGCCGGCCGTGAGCCGGATCCTGCCCGCCTGGCAGAAGTGGCTCGACCACGAGCAGCGCGACGCGTACTGGGACGACCTCAGCTACGTGGCCAGGCGCGACCGGATCGCCGTGCCCGCGCTGCACGTCGGCGGCTGGTTCGACCTGTTCCTCGGCGGGACGCTGGACAACTACCAGACGCTGCGCCGGTCCGCCGCGACCGAACACGCGCGCCGCAACCAGGCCCTGATCGTCGGCCCGTGGCTGCACGGCGACCAGACCGGGACTGCGGGGGAGCTGAACTTCGGCCTGCTCGCGTCGGCGCAGGCGGCCCAGGTCGAGCAGCTGCAGATCGGGTTCCTGCGCCGGTTCGTCTCCGGCGAAGCGGCGGGGGACTGGGACGGGCCGCGGGTCCGGCTGTTCGTCATGGGCGACAACGTGTGGCGCGACGAGGACGACTGGCCGCTCGCCCGCACCCAGTGGACCCGCTGGTACCTGCATCCGGCCGGGTCACTGTCGGCGGACCCGCCGCAGCCCGGCGCTCCGGCCTCGCATTTCCGTTACGACCCGGCCGACCCGGTGCCGACCGTGGGCGGCCCGACGCTGATCAACGGCGGGCCGGACGGCGGGGTGAGCTGGATGGGCGGCGCCCGCGACCAGCGCGCGATAGAGGCCCGCCCGGACGTGCTGTCGTTCACCAGCGAGATGCTCGACGGCGACGTCGAGGTGACCGGCCCGCTCCAGGTGACGCTGCACGCGGTGACGTCGGCGGCGGATACCGACTTCACCGCCAAGCTCGTCGACGTCTGGCCCGACGGGCGCGCGATGGCCGTGGCCGACGGCATCGTGCGCGCACGCTACCTGGACGGTACCGGCCAGGCGAACCCGATCACGCCGGGCCGCGTCTATGAGTACCCGATCGACCTCATCGCGACCAGCCAGGTGTTCAAGGCCGGCCACCGGATCCGGGTCGACCTGTCCAGCTCGAACTTTCCCTGCTTCGACCGCAACCCGGGCAGCGGCGCGCCCGCCGCCACCGCCACGGAGCGCGACTTCGTCCTGGCCGACCAGACCATCTGCCACGACACCGGGCAGCCGTCCTACATCACGCTGCCGATCATCCCGCGGGACTGAGCCTGCCCGGGCGTCACAACCCGCAGGCCGCCGCCACCGCCTCGGCGGCGGCCTCGCGGGTCCCGGTCGCGGGCACGTCGGCCTGTTCGAAGTCCTCCACGTAGATGTCGGCGGCCTGGGCGGCGCTGGTGGCGGCGTTCAGGGCCGGGATGAACTGCGGGGGTTCGGAGCTGACCCGCCCGGCGCAACTGGCGGAGTCCCGCGACCGGGTGGCAGTCTTCGGGTGACGGCAGGAGCTGGAGCGTGAGGAGCGCGATGGGAGAGCGAGCGCGGTGAGCGAGGAAACCGAAGTCAAGGTCGTCGCCGTGCTCGGGCTCGGCGAGGCCGGGTCGACGATCGGCCGCGACCTGCTGGCCGCCGGGGTGACCGTGCGCGGCTACGACCCGGTGGTCGCCGCGCCCGAGGGGGTCGTCGCGACCGGCAGTGACGCCGAGGCGTGCGCCGGGGCCGATCTCGTGCTCAGCCTGACCACGGCGCACGAGGCCGAGGAGGCGTTCCGTGCCTCGGTGCCCGGCCTGTCGCCCGGCGTCCTGTTCGCGGACCTCAACACCTCGTCGGCCGAGCTCAAGCAGCGAGTCGCGGCCATGGCGCAGCAGCGGGGGACCGCGTTCGCCGACGTGGCCATGATGGCGCCGGTGCCGGGCCGCGGCATCGGGACGCCGATGCTCGTGAGCGGGAACGCCGCGGCCGCGGTCGCCGCGGCGCTGACCAGCCTGGGCGGGAACGCCGAGGTCATCCCCGGGCCCGCGGGCGCCGCGGCCAGCCGCAAGCTGTGCCGCAGCGTGTTCTACAAGGGGATGGCGGCCGCGGTGGTCGAGTCGCTGCGCGCCGGCCGCGCGGCGGGCTGCGAGGACTGGCTGCGCGAGAACATCGCCGAGGACATCGGCATGGACATGCTGGACCGGCTCGAGCAGGGCAGCATTACCCACGCGGCCCGGCGCACCGACGAGATGGCCGCCGCGGCCGAGATGCTCGGCGAGCTCGGGATCCCGGCCCGGATCGCGGCGGCCAGCCGCGACTGGCTCGCCCAGCTGACGCAGGAGGCGGCTGGTCAGCCGGGGAGCCGGAACTCCGCGTAGACCGCCTGGTGATCACTGCCGGGCAGCGGATGCACCGAGGCCGCCAGCACGGAGCAGCGGGGATCAACGAGGACATGGTCGATCGTGAGGAGCCCCGGGCTGCCCCATGATGTGGGTGCCCAGGTAGGGACCAGCCCCCGGCCCATCTCGCGGGCCGCGTCGACGTGCCCCAGGCGCAGCAGATCGCGGAAATGCGCATGATCGGCGGTGGCGTTGAAGTCCCCGGCCAGCACGCGCGGGGGGTCCGCAGCCGGATCCGCGGGGGCCGGAAGGACCGTCAGCTCGTTCCGCCACCGGGCGATGTTCCGCCGCGACCATGGCGGTTTCGGCGGGTGCGGGTGGACGCAGATCAGGTCGGCGCGCTGGCCGCCGGGAAGCTCAAGCCGGGCCGTGGGCTGGGCCAGGGAGATGGGCGTCATGCTCAGCCCGTTGCCCAGCGGGAACCGGGCATAGATGCCGGAACCACGCGCGCTGTCGCCCTTGACGTCGATCATCTCGTGCGGGAGCAGGTCGGTCAGCCCGGCCTGCTTGAGCCGGTTCACCGCGGCCTCGGTGAGTTCCTGCAGGAAGAGCACGTCGGCGCCCTTACGCCGGACGAGGCTGACGATCGCGTCTTCGCGGGCCCGTCCGTGCATCAGGTTCGCGGTGACGACGCGGAGCACCGGCCCGCCGGCCAGCGGCTGCGCCTGCCTGATCGTCCGCGGCAGCACCACGGCGGCCAGCGCGGTCCCGGTGAGCGCGGCGGCCGCCGCCGGGCCCTTGCGCCGCAGCACCAGCGGGCTGAGCAGGGCCGCCGCGGCCACGTGCGGGGTGAAGGACAGCAGCGGTGCGGCGGGAGTCTCGATGCGAGGGCAGCGGTCGGCGCCCGCCAGACGCGCCACGCCCCATCCGGCCATGCAGGCAGCGACCAGCCATGAACGCTTCATGCTCTCCCCGATCCGCTCCTCGTCCCCGGCTCAGACACTACGGGGTCTTGCGGTCGGCGTTGGCCAGCATGGCATCGCGGGATTACGTGGCGTGGCCGGGGGAGCTGCGTGAGAGTCAAGCGGCCGAGATCAGCCCGATGCCCGGAGCAGCCGGGGCAGGAACACGGCGATGCCCACGCCCAGCGCCGCCGCCGAAGAGATCAGGACCGCTCCCGCCGCCATGTCCTTGGCCGCCTTGGCCAGCGGATGGAACTCGTCGGTGCACAGGTCGACGAGCGCCTCGACGACCGTGTTCAGCGCCTCGGCGGTGAGCACGAGCCCGATGGCCGCCAGCACGCAGGCCCAGTCCACGGCGTCGATGCGCAGGGTCAGGCCGGCCGTCACCGCGGCCAGCCCGGCCAGCAGGTGGACCCGCATGCTGCGCTGGGTGCGGACGACGTGCCACACCCCCTGCCCGGCGAGCGAGAAGCTCCGCCAGAAGCCCGGCCTCGGAATCGCGGACTGGCCCATCCAGATCACCTTTGTCCCTGGTGCCGCCTGCGGGCGGATGGGCGCCCGCTGCCCTGCAACCATTTCCGCTGCGGCGCCGGGCCACGGGGGGCGGCGTGGCGGCCGGCAGGACAAGGCTAGACAAATCACGCCAGGAGGCGGGCCCGCCACCGGCGGAAGCGGTCGGCCAGCCGATGGCGGTCGATCGCGCGCAGGCGCACGATGTGGTCGTCGATGTAATGCACGTACAGCGGGATCAGCTCCCGGCTCAGGAGCTCGGCCGACTCAGCCCCAGGCGGCTGAACGCGCCAGGTGAGAGCCGCCGCGACCAGATCGGCGGCCGGCGCGTGCGCGCTGGACAGGTAGTGCTCCGCCGCGAGCGCGTTGGTGCCGACCCGGCCGGTGGCCGCGGTGAACAGGAACCTGACCGGGAAGAGCACGAGCTTGGTGACCCGCCGGGGCCCGCGCGAGGCCAGCAGCGAGGGGCTGCGGACTTCCCGCACCGGATGGTCGCGCCGCGGGCCGCGCAGGGCCCAGCCCCGGAGGCGCTCGGGCAGTTGCGGCGCTTCGCCCAGGTAGCCGAGCGCGAACTCGGCGCCCCCCACGAGCAGTTCGTCCCGACCGGGGCGGGCCACGCCCTGACGAGCGTCCGTCCCAGCCAGCAGGCGGCCGTGCTCAAGCAGGTCCAGCCGGTCGAGCGGGGGGAACCGGCCGCCGCCGGCCCGCCCCTGCAAGGTGGCTGGCGTTCCCCAGAAAACCGACAGCCGCCCGTCCAGCGCCGATCCGCCGGCCCGCACGGCGTTGCCCACCGTGCGAACGGTCAGGCGGTCTTTCAGCCTGGGCGGATCGGCCAGGACGAGCCCCAGATCAACGTCGCTGACCAGCGGGCTGAAGCCGCCGTGCGCGAGGCTGCCCAGCGCGTAGGCGGCGATCAGGCGTGAGCCGAAAGCCGTCCGGTAGGCGGCGAGCGCCTGAGCCAGCACGGCCTCGCCCTGGTCGCTGCCGGCCTGCTGGCCATGCATGGCCGAACACCCTAGCCGGCCCGCGGCAAGCAGCTGGCTAGCCCGCGATCCGCGTGACCTGGGCGGCCGGCTCGGGCCCCTCCTGGTAGTGGTACTTGCCGCCGCGCAGCCAGGACATGCCCGCCGCGGCGAGGCAGGCGGCGATGGCGAAGTCGAACGCGGCGTGCAGGCCGCTGGCGAACGGCCCGGAGATCAGCGCCGGGAAGAATCGCCGGCCGGTCAGGATGGCCGCCTGGTGAGCGGGCAGCCGGGCCAGGACGGCCGGGCCGACCAGATGCTGAACCGGGCTGTAGCCGAGGAAGGCGGCGAACAGGGTGGACACCGGGGGCAGGTGGGCCGCCTTGGCCGCGACCGGGGCAGGCACCCCGTGCGCCAGGAGCCCGTGGTAGAGCGTGGTCGGCAGCGTACCGGACAGGCCCACGATCATGAGCGTGAAGAAGATGCCGATCGAGAGCACCTGGGCGCTGTTCTGGAACGTCGAGTTCATCCCCGAGCCGACCCCGCGGTGCTGGGCGGGCAAGCTGTTCATCACGCCCGCCCGGTTCGGGGCGGCGAAGGCGCCCATGGCCAGGCCGTTCAGCAGCAGGATCAGGCCGAAGGCCCAGTAGGAGAAGTCGACGGGCAGCAACTCGAGCAGCAGGAACGAGCCCGCGGCGACGATCATCCCGCCCGAGGCGAACGGGCGGGAGCCGAAGCGGTCGGAGAGGAACCCGGAGGCCGGCCCGGCCAGCAGGAACCCGGCGGTCAGCGGCAGCATGTAGATCCCGGCCCACAGCGGGGTCTGGCTGAAGCTGTAGCCGTGGCGGGGCAGCCAGATCCCCTGCAGCCAGATGATCAGGATGAACATCAGGCCGCCCCGGCCGATGGCGGCGAGCAGGGACGACAGGCTGCCAGCGGTGAAGGCCCGGATCTTGAACAGCGCTAGGCGGAACATCGGATCCGCGACCCGGTTCTCGATGAGGGCGAAGGCCGCCAGCAAGGCCACGCCGCCGCCGAGGCAGCCGAGCACGAACGGGCTGGTCCAGCCCATGGTCGAGTGACCATAGGGCTGGATGCCGTAGGTGATGCCGACCATGATCCCGATCAGGCCCAGGGCAAAGGTCACGTTCCCCGGCCAGTCGAGCCGTGCGGTGCTCCGGCGCGGCACCTCCCGGAGCCTGCGGTAGGCCCACACCGTGCCGAACAGCCCGACCGGCACCGATACCAGGAAGATCAGCCGCCACTGGATCGGGGCGAGCAGGCCGCCCAGGACGAGCCCGATGAACGCGCCGCTGATCCCGGCCACCTGGTTGATGCCGATCGCCATGCCCCGCTGGTCCTCGGGGAAGGCGTCGGTCAGGATCGCGGCGGAGTTGGCCAGCAGCAGCGCGGCGCCCACGCCCTGGAATATCCGCATGATGACCAGCCACAGCGCCGCCGCCGTGCCGCTCAGCCAGGTAATCGTGAGCAGCAGCGAGAAGAAGGTGTAGACCACGAAGCCCAGGTTGTACATCCGCACCCGGCCGTACATGTCACCCAGCCGGCCCAGGCTCACGACCAGCACGCTCGTCACGACCATGAAGCTCAAGATCAGCCACAGCAGGTAGAAGCTGTTGCCCGGGGCCAGCGGGTCGAGGTGGATGCCGCGGAAGATGTCCGGCAGCGCGATCAGCATGATCGAGATGTCGATCGTCGCCATCAGCACGCCCAGCGTGGTGTTCGACAGGACCACCCACTTGTAGCGGTCGTCGCGGCCCGCTCCCGCACCAGTCGGCATACGCTCAGTCTGCAGCAGCGCCTGGTTGATGCCAGTGACCACCCTGGCCTAGCGATATCACTCATTGTGCCGATATGTTCGATGGTCAATGACGCCACGGAGGGCATGTGCGCATCTGGGCACAACGGTATTGGGGCCGGGCGGTCGCGCCGGCATTAGCACTGGGCACGGTGGCCGCAACGTCCGCGTTCACCGGGATGGCCACGGCGTCCAGCACGGTCCCGCCCCCGGTTACCGGGGTCGTGCGCTCCGTCGGCTCGGCCGCGCAGCAGGCCGCCCGCGCGTTCTGGACGTCGTCGCGCATGGCGGCCGCCACGCCTGCGCAGCGTGGCGTCAACGCGGGCACCGCGGTCGGCCCTCCGCCCGGGACACCGACCGCCAAGCAGTTCAACGGCGTGCCCACCGTGGGCGCCCTGTTCCTCACCACCGGAACGGCCGGGCATTTCTGTACCGCCAGCGTCGTGGACAGCAGCACCGAGAGCCTGATTCTTACGGCCGCCCATTGCGTATATTCCCGCACCTACGCGACCAACATCGAGTTCGTCCCCGGATATCACAATGGCCGCCAGCCCTATGGCGCGTGGGCCGTGAAGACGATCACCGTCGCCGCGGGCTGGGTGCGGTCGAAGAACCCGAACCTGGACTTCGCCTTCCTCGCCGTCACCCCGCCCGCCGGCACGGGGCGGCCGATCCAGCTCGTGACCGGCGGGCTGCGGCTTGGCATCAACCGCCCGTACCGCCGTCCCATCGAGGTCATCGGCTACAACGACACCGGCAGCAGGCCCGTGGAATGCGCGACGAGGAGCTTTGCCCTCGAAACGGATCAGATGGAGTTCTACTGCCGCGACTACCGGGACGGCACCAGCGGCGGCCCGTGGATTATCCGCTATGACAGCAGGAACGGCACGGGTGTCGTGTTCGGCGTCATCGGCGGCTACGAACAGGGCGGCGACTACGCGTGGGCGTCCTACAGCGCATACTTCGGGAAGCCGGCCCGTGACCTCTACCTGCTGGCCGAGCGCCAGTAGCCCGCCCGGCGGGCCGCGGGACGGCCCGGCCCTGGGTCGTCAGCTGGCCACGGGTCAGCCACTCGGCTTCCGGGCGTCGGTCAGCAGCAGCGCGAGCGCCGGGCAGTCGGTGACGGCGCGCGCGGCCCGCCGGCTGAGCCGGGGAGGCACCGGCTGGTCGGCGAGCACCGGGTAACCCCACTGATCCAGCGTGATGAGCTCGGGCAGAAGTTCGGCGCACAGCCCGTGCCCCGAGCACGCGATCGGGTTGACGCGCAGTTGCCTGGTCCCGGGCGCGACCGGTTCCGGCGCCGCGTGGGGCTCCGGTGCCGCGTTCGGTTCTGGTGCCGCGACCGGTTCTGGTGCCGCGACCGGTTCTGGTGCCGCGACCGGTTCTGGTGCCGCGTTCGGTTCCGGTGCCGCCGCCAGGCCGGGCACCCGCCGGGCCCGCGGCGCGGCGCGCACGGTGCCGATCAGCCGCCAGGTCGCCGCGGCCAGGACCGCGAGGACGCACCCGGCCGCGAGGTCGAGCAGCCGCCCGCTGCGCATGCCGGGGCCGGTGCCGATGCTGTGGGCCAGTGCGGTCGGCCAGCACGCGTAGGCCAGCCAGTGCACCGCGCGCCAGGACCGCCAGCCGATGTGACGCCGCACCAGGCTGGTCGCGATGAGCGCGATCATCAGGTCGAAGGCGATCGTCCCCAGGCCTAGCCAGAACGGGTCGCGGGCGGAGGCGAACGGGACAACCGCGACGGCCAGCCCGATGCCGGCGAACGGCGCGACGATGGCCGTGAGAATGTGTACGACCAGGAAACCCAGGGCCAGCAGCGCGAGGTACCTGTGCAGGTGCAGGCCGGCGAACCGGGGCAGGCCGGGCAGCCGCCCCTGCCGGTTCACTAGGACGCCGAGCACCACCACGGCGGTCAGCAGCGTCATGCTGATCACGCCGGTCGCCGCGCTGGCCGTGCCCGTGGTCGGCATTCCTGGCTACCCGAAGCCGAGGCCGGCGGACCGGTCGGCGACCTGGCCGGCGACTTCGCTGATCAGCCGCTCGACCGGGATGCCGTCGAGGTGCCTGCCGTCGCGCAGCCGCAGCGCGACCACGCCGCTGGCCGCCTCCCGGTCGCCGATCACGGCGATGTAGGGGATCCTGCGCTGGCGGGCACGGCGGATCCGGGCGCCCAGGGTGGCGTCCGCCGGATCACAGCCGGCCCGCAGCCCGGCGGCCCGGGCCCGGTCGGCGACCGCGCCCGCCTGCCCGGCGTGCGCGTCGGCGACCGGCAGGACGAGCACCTGCACCGGGGCCAGCCAGGGCGGGAACGCCCCGTCGCAGGCCTCGATGAGGTGCGCGACCAGCCGTTCCATGGCGGACAGTACCCCGCGGTGGATCATCACCGGCCGGTGCCTCGCGCCGTCGGAGCCGATGAAGCACAGGTCGAAGCGTTCCGGCTGGTTGAAATCGAGTTGCACGGTCGACAAGGTCTCCTCGCGGCCCGCCGCGTCGGTCACCTGGACATCGATCTTCGGCCCGTAGAACGCGGCCTCACCGGGAGCGTCCTCGTAGTCGAGCCCGAGGTCGCCGAGCGCCGCGGCCAGGTGACGTTCCGCGTCCGCCCAGAGGTCAGCGCCGCCCAGGTAGCCGTCGCCGCTGCCGCGCCGGGACAGCCGGTAGCGGGCGACGTCGATGCCGAGCAGCCGGTAGCACCGGCGCACCGCCTCCACGCCGCGAGCGATCTCGTCCTGCACCTGCCCGGGAGCGCAGAACACGTGGGTGTCGTCCAGGTTGATCTGCCGGACCCGGGCCAGCCCGCCGAGCACGCCGGACAGCTCGCTGCGGAACATGCTGCCGAGTTCGGCCAGGCGCACCGGCAGATCACGGAAGCTGCGCTGCTCCGAGGCGTAGACCAGCGCATGATGCGGACAGTTCGCGGGCCGCAGCACGAACTCCTCGTCGCCGACTCGCATCGGCGGGAACATGTCGTCGCTGAACTTGGCCCAGTGGCCCGATCGCTCGAACAGGGCCCGCTTGGCCAGCACCGGAGTGTAGACCCGCTGGCAGCCGCCGCGGATCGCCTCCTCGGCGGCCAGGCGTTCCAGCTCGGCGCGGATCACCGCGCCGTCGGGCAGCCACAGCGGCAGCCCGGCGCCAACCAGCGGGTCGGTGGCGAACAGCTTCAGCTCGCGGCCGAGCCGCCGGTGATCAGCGGCGAGGCGGCCGTCGGCGAGGTGGCCGGCGTGATCGGCGGGTGTAGGGGGGGTGTGCATCGGTGCCTCCGTGAGTGGTCCGAGGCCCCGCGAGTAAGGCACCATCTCGTGGCTGCTGTGCCGAAAAAACCCCGGGATGCCTGCTCCCGGGGCCCTGTCGTCGTGGTCAGATCACGCCGCATCGCGCCGGGGTTCGCCCGGCGTCGTCGTGCTGGCGTGTTGGTAAGCCATGGCCGTCATTGTAACGCCCAGGGGCCAGGACACCGACTCGGTTATCGTGCCGCTGATCAGGCCGGTCAGCGAGGGCCTACCCCGGCTGCAGGTCGCTGCCCAGCCGGAGTAACAATGGGCCGGGGCATGGGGAAGGTATGCGGAGGAGCAAGCGGTGCGGATCGGGCGGCTCGTGAGGACGGGCCGGCGAACGCGGCTCGCCCGGCGGTTCTGGATGGGCAGGAATGCGCTGCGGCGCCGTACAGACCGGATCGAAGCGTGGATCACGGCCGCGCTGGTCGCGGTGTTCCTGGCGGGCGCGCCGTTTTCCTGGGCCGCGGCAGGCCGATGGGTGCAGCGCGGGGGGTTGCTTGAGCAGCGCGCCCAGCGGTCATGGCATCAGGTTCCCGGGGTGCTGCTCCAGGCCGCGCCGGTGCTGCCCAGCATCACCCTGCGGACATTCTGGAATGCCGATGTCCAGGCGCTGGCCAGGTGGACCGGGCCCGGCGGACGATACGTGGCCGGGAAGGTTCCGGCGCCCCCGGGAACCCTGGCGGGCCGGACGATTCGGGTCTGGGTCGGGCGCTCGGGCCAGCCCACCGGCTCACCGCTGGGGCACTCCGAACTGGTGCGGCGGGTGATCGGCGCGGAGGTACTGGCCCCGGCCGGCCTGGCGGTCCTGCTGCTCGGCGTGGGCTGCGTGGTCCGGTGGCTGATGGACCGGCGGCGGCTGGCCGCCTGGGAGACGGGCTGGGCGTCCATCGGGCCCCGGTGGACCCGGCACCGTTAGTACACGGCGGTTCTCGGCACCGCGTCGGTTCTGGCCTCCGCGGCTGGCCGCCGCAGCGCCGACCGGGAAGTGCCGCGCGAGCACCTGCTCACCCGCCACCGGGGGCGGGGTGGCGCTGGCGCCGGGCGTGATACGCGGGTGGCCGCCGGAAGCCGAGCCGGAGGTTGCCATATCAAGTCAGCACCACGATCTTCCCGGCGACCCGGCCCTCCTCCATGGCCGTGTGGGCCTCGACGATCTGATCGATGTGGTGCACCGCGCCGATGGGGACCACGGCTGCGCCTTGGCTGACCGCGTCGATGAACCCCTGGAGAACGGCCGGCGGCAGGTCGGCAGCCCCGCCGCTGTACGAGGTAAGGCGCACGCCTCGAGGGATGTACTCGATCGGGTAGAACTTGTCGATTATCCACTGGTTCGACAGCATTCCGGTAAAGCACACCACCCCGTGGACTCGAGTCGACCGCAACGTGTCCGGTAGCGTGGGCGCGCCGATCAGCTCGAGGGCGGCGTCGACCCCGCCGGGAACCATGCTCTGGACCCGGCCGGCTACCTGGCCGTCGTCGAGGATGACCTCATCCACCCCGATATCTGTTAGGGCCGGCGCCTTGCCCTCCTGCCGGGTGGTGGACAGCACCCGCATCCCGAGCCGTTTGGCCAGCACCGCTGCCGCCATCCCCACCGAGGACGTCCCGCCCCGGATCAGCAGGGATTGGCCTTCTTTGGCGTCCAGGCCGATTGTGAGTGAACCGCTGGCCGTCGCCAGCATCACCGGTATGGCGCCCAGGGTGGTCCAGTCGAGATCGCTGCGGAAGGGCACGACCTGCGCGACTGGCACACAGCAGTACTCGGCATACCCCCGTCGAAGGCGCGGCCCATACCTTCCCCAAAGGTAGCCACCTGCTGACCCTCGGAGAATTCACCACCGGGGCACCCGGCCACGACACCCACCGCCTCACTCCCGGGTACCCGCGGGAAGGTCACCCCTCCCGCGAGGCCCAGGCGCATGTGAAGCTCGGACTGGTTCAGCCCGAAAGCCCTGACCGAGATCAGGACCCAGCCTCGCTGCGGATAGGGCCGGGGGACTTGACGTATATGCAGCGCCGAAGGCGGTCCGGGTCCGTCGAGGACCACTGCTTTCATAGTCGCACCAGTTGGCTGCACGTCCCAGCCCTCCTCTCCGCCAGTTCCCAGCTGTTCTCGCTCCTCCCGGTCCTCGTGAGCCGACTCATGTTCACCGGTCTGATGCTTCCTGACCCGGGTTCCAAGACCCGGGCAGAACCACGGGAGCGCTGTCTAATTGACTAGCCCTTTGGGCTAGGTGCGCAAGCCTGCCTAATGGTCGGCAACCTTGTCGCCCAAAGGTGGCCGTTGGGAGCGTCGTGACCGTGTGGATGCGGGCAGCACCGGGGGAAGTGCATCTTAGTGCTCCGCTCATGCAGGGTTCGCTCGCGTGCTGGACGGCGCCTCGACAGTGGGGTTCGGGCTCAGTCCGCCCGTGCAGTGCGGAGACCGGCGGACCGCGCCCCAGCGTAAGCCGGTCAGCTGCTGGTGAGGAGATGTCAGGCCGCCCATGGCGGGTTGAAGGCACCGATCTGGGCCATGATCGTCGCGACGTCGTCGCCGGCCCACTCCTCGCTGATCTTGCCTTCGGTGACCCGGTAGACGTCGTACGCGTTCCACCGGACCGGCTTGCCGTCGGCCGGCACGCCCAGCAGGCTTCCCTTGACGGTGGCGTTGACGATGAGCCGGACGAGAACCAGGTCGTTTTCGGCGATGATGTCCTGCTCGGCCGCGTACAGGTCCGGCAGCGCCCCGATGAACGACTCCAGCAGGCCGACCAGATTCTCCGGTCCGGCGACGTCGCCGAGGCCCCCGCCATGCCAGACGACGTCGCCGGTCACGAAGTCGGCCGCCCTGGCCGGGTTGTGCTGGTTGAACACCTGGCCGATGTAGTCGCGCGCGAGCTTCTTGTTGGCTTCGAGCTGCTCGGTGGTAACTGCCATCGCCCCTCCTGCGAGTCTTTGCGTGATCAATCAAACGATGTCGTGCTGAAAGCTATCAGGCATTTGTTTGCTGCGTCAAGCAAAGATTCCGGGTAGAGTCCGACCATGGGGCGAGCAGCGAAGGCACGGAACACTCCCCTCGACCGCGACGAGGAAGCCGCCTGGCGCGCGATCGCACGTGCCGTACTTGTGGTACCCAGGACACTGGATGCCGACCTGCTCGCCGGCTGCGGCCTTAGCCTGGCCGAGTACATCGTGCTCGTGAACCTGTCGGAGGCGCCGGGCAATTCGATGAGGATGCACGAGCTGGCGGTGGAATCGACGCTGTCCCCGAGCGGCGTCACCCGGCTGATCGAGCGCATGGAGCGCCAGGGACTGGTCGAGCGCGAGCAGGCCGCCGCGGACGCCCGCGGGATGACGGCGACGCTGACCGGCGCAGGCCTCGAACGGCTCCGCCACGCATACCCCCACGCGCTGGCCAGTGTGCGGACCAACGTCATCGACCACCTGGACGGGTTCGACCTGGCCGCGTTCGCCGAGGCCGTCGGCAAATTCGCCACCGCGGAAACGGGATGCTACCCGCGACGGCTCGCCCGACGCCGGCCCGCGCACCGGGGGGCGTGACACTCCCGACAGGGGGCGGTTGCTCAGAGATCTCCGGCGAGCTCGGAGGTCCAGACCACAACCCGGGTGCGGTCGCCGCGGAACAGGTCCCTGGCGAACTCAAGCGGCTCACCGGACCGGGCGTAGGCAGTGCGCTCGACCAGCATCAGCGGAGCGCCCTCCGCGACCTCGAGCGCCTCGGCCTCGCGCACCCCCGCGGTGACCGGTTCCATGCTCTCCCTGGCCCGGTGCGGCCGCAGCCCGTACTTGACCTCGAGCAGTTCGTAGAGCGAGCCGTCCAGCCGGCAGTCCAGCAGGCCGGGGAACCGGGCGGCCGGGAAGAGCGAGCGCTCCAGCACGATCGGCCGGCCGTCGGCGAGCCGGATCCGCCTGACCTCGTACACAGGGTCGTTCTCGCCGAGCCGGAGCGCAGCGCCGGCGGCCGAGCCGGCCGGCCGCTGGCTCGCGGTGAGCACTCGCGCCCCCGCCACCATTCCGTGGCGGCGCAGCTGCTCGGAGAGGCCGGCCAGGGTGGTCAGGTCCTGCTCCAGCTTGGGGGCGGCGACGAAGGTGCCGCCATGCCGCCCCACCGCGCGGGTCACCAGGCCGCGCCGGGCGAGCTCGGCGAGCGCGTGGCGCAGCGTCATGCGGCTCACGCCGAACCAGGCGGCCAGGTCATGCTCGGTGGGCAGCCGGTCGCCGGGCACCAGCGCGCCGACCGCGATCTCGCCGGCCAGCCAGTCCTCGATCTGCGCGTGCACCGTCGTCCCCGGCCCGCGCACGATCTCCGGCGGCTGCCTCGCGTTAGTCCGCAGCGCAGGCCGGGCGCTGCGGCGCCCGGAACCCGGCGGTGGCGGCATGTTTGTCTCTTCCCCCCGTCAACAGGGCCGGCCAAGGCGGTGCGACCGGCATCGGCCCCGGGCGGTCAGGACGCCCGGGGCCGAACCGCACCCTCCCCGGGGCAGTCAGCCGCCGGCCTGCGGTGCGGCAGGCGGGCCGCTCACGGCGGGCAGGTCGTCGTCCGAAGGCAGCGTCACCGGCGCGAAGGCCTTGGTCCGCCCGACGATCAGGTAGTAGAGGGCACCGATCAGCGCGATGAAGATCGCCACCGTCCACAGGATCGGGATCTTGTTGAGGAAGTTGACGCCGAAGGTGAGCAAGCCGCCCGTCTGGCTGGGCTCCGGGTTGCTGATTATGCGAGGCCAGGCGAAGTTGACGATCATGGCCCCGCCGTACAGCAGCGCGACGACGTTGACCAGCAGGCCCCAGCGGCCGAGCCGGAACGGCGCGCTGGTCTTGGGCCAGCCGCGGGCGCGGGCCGACATGATCACGATGTTGCCGAGGAAGTAGCTCAGGTAGATCATCCCGGTGGCGGCGATCGCAATGATCGCGACGCCTGCGTACTTGATGAACGGCACGGCGGACAGCAGCGCGACCACGATGCAGGTCCAGACCGGCGTGTGCAGGCTGGACGACACCCGGGCCAGCGGCCCGGAGAACGGAAGCTGGTTATCGCGCGCCATCCCGAAGCAGAGGCGGATCGTCGCGGCCAGGATCGACAGGCAGCAGACGAAGATCGCCGCCGAGACCACGAGCAGGTAGATCGTCGCGAAGGCCGACGAGAAGTTGGCCTCGATGACCTGCGCCGGGTTCCAGCCGAGGCCTGACGTCGCGGTGTGCAGGTTCGGGATGGCGACCAGCGCGCCGAGCAGGAACACGCCGCCGATGATGAACGCGCCGATCACCGAGAACAGGACCGCCTTGGGCGCATTCCGGCGTGGATTGCGGGTCTCCTCGGCCAGCGTGGCCGCGGTATCGAAGCCGTAGATCACGAACAGGCTCATGAACATCGCGGCCAGGAACGAACTCGGCCCGACGTGGAAGCCGGCACTGTCGGTGACGACCTTGAATCCCTGGTGGTTGTGGAAGGCCAGCAGGACCAGCGCGAAGACGAACATGCCGAGGATCTCGAACAGCACGCCGGTGTTGTTGATGAACGCGACCAGCCGCACCCCGTAGATGTTCAGTACCGTGATGACGACCAGGGTGATCAGCGCGACGACCTCCTGGGTGTGCAGCAGGGTGTCCGGCGCGCCTGCGCCCAGGCTGTGCCAGCCGAGGCCGTTCAGGGCGGGGATCAGCGCCAGCGGCAGGGTCGCGACCACCGCGGTGACGGTGATGATGCCCGCGAACAGGTAGATCCAGCCGGTAAACCACGAGTAGCTGCGGTTGGCCAGGTACTTCGTCCACTGGAAGACCGACCGGCCACCGGGTAGTGGCTGGCCACCTCGGCGAAGTTCAGCGCGACGAGGAACTGGCCCAGGGCCACGACCGGCCAGGTCCAGATGAACACTCCGCCCAGGGTGGTCAGGCCGAGCGCGAACAGCGTGAAGATGCCGGTCGACGGCGAGATGTAGCTGAACGCGACCGCGAACGAGCTGAACAGCCCGAGCCCGCGCTTGAGCTCCTGCTTGTAGCCGAAGCGCAGGAGGTCGGCGGTGTCCCGCTCCTGCCCGCCGGGAACCTGGGTACCGGTGCTCATGTCGGTGGCCTCCCTGGTGAGACGGGACCGCGCGGATGACGCGTAGCGTACGGGCGCGCGCGGCAAACTGTCCATACTCTTTCGGGCACGCTCCGGAATCAAAAAGCTCCTTGAGCGCAGGCGTCACATGAGGGAAGATCCGGACAGGGGCGGAGACACCGGTGGCATGTCGTGGTCCGCTAGGGTCTAGACGTTAGGCGGCTAGGAGTGGGCGGATGGCTGAGGATCAGCGGCACCGGGATGCCGGCAGGCTCTCGCCGCCGGCGCGTCCGCCCGGTCACTGGCCGAACTCGGCGCGCTCTTCGACCGGACGGCGAGCCTGTCCGCCAAGCCCCGCGCGGTCGAGGAGCTACCCGGCGGGCTGACCAACCGCAACTACAAGGTGACCACGCCGGACGGCACGTTCGTCGCGCGCATCTCCGCCTCGGGCACCGATCTGCTCGCGATCGACCGGGACAGCGAGTACCGCAATTCGGTGGCCGCCGCCGCGGCCGGGGCGGGCGCGCCGGTCATCGAGTACCGGCCCGAGGACAACGCGCTGATCATCGGCTACATCGAGGGCCGGACGTTCGGCAACGCCGATGTGGCGGCCCCGGGCAACATCCCGCGCATCGCCGAGGCGTGCCGGCGGCTGCACTCGGGCGAGCGGTTCGGCAACGACTTCGACATGTTCGACATCCAGCGGCGGTACCTGGCTGTGGCGCGGTCCCGCGGTTTGCGGATCCCGGCCGGGTACGACGACCTGATGCCGCGGTTCGACGCGGCGAGAGCCGCCCTGGCGGCCAGCGCGGCCGGCACCGTCCCGTGCAACAACGACCTGCTGGCGGCCAACTTCATCGACGACGGGGACCGGATCTGGCTGATCGACTACGAGTACTCGGGCAACAACGACCCCTGCTTCGAGCTCGGCAACATCTGGGCCGAGTGCCGACTCCCGGTGGACGCCCTCGCGGACCTGATTACCGCGTACTACGGGAAGCCGCTGCGCGGCAAGCTGGCCCGGGCCCGGCTGCTCGGCCTGGCCGGAAGGTACGGATGGACCCTGTGGGGCGCGATCCAGGACGCCGCGAGCCCGCTCGACTTCGACTTCTGGTCGTGGGCGATGGAGCGGTTCGAGGGCGCGGCGGCGGGCTTCACCGCCGATGACTTCGCCAGCCTGCTCGAGGACGTCCAGCGGGATGACTGACCGCGTCCCCTCGCCCGCTCTCCCCGGCCGCGCCCGGGTGGTGATCATCGGCGGGGGAGTGATCGGCACCAGCGTCGCCTACCACCTCGCCGGGATGGGCTGGACCGATGTCCTGCTGCTCGAGCAGGGCCAGCTGTCCTGCGGCACCACCTGGCACGCGGCCGGCCTGATCGGCCAGCTGCGCGCCTCGGAGAACGGCACCCGGCTGGTTCAGTACTCCACGGAGCTCTACGCCCGGCTCGAGCAGGAAACCGGCCTGGCCACCGGCTTCCGGCGGTGCGGCGGTGTCACGGTCGCCCGGACCCCGGACCGCATGGTGCAGCTTCGCCGGACGGCCGCGGCCGCGGCGGCCTATCAGCTGGAGTGCGAGCTGATCAGCCCGAAGCGGGCGGGCGAGCTCTACCCGATCATGAATGTCGCCGACCTGACCGGGGCCATCTGGCTGCCCGATGACGGCCGGGCCGACCCGACGGACCTGACCGCCGCGCTGGCCCGGGGCGCCCGCAACTTGGGTGTCACGGTGCGCGAGCGGACCCGGGTGACCGACATCCTGCGCTCCCGGGGCGCGGTGGCCGGCGTCCGCACCGACCAGGGTGACGTCGAGGCCGAGGTGGTGGTCAACTGCGCCGGCCAGTGGGCGAAGCAGGTCGGCGCGATGTGCGGGGTGACCGTGCCGCTGCACTCGGCCGAGCACTTCTACGTGGTGACCGAGCGCATCGACGGGGTGCACCGTGACTTCCCGATCCTGCGCGATCCCGACGGCTACACCTACATCAAGGAGGAGGTGGGCGGGCTCGTCGTCGGCGGGTTCGAGCCCGAGGCCAAGCCGTGGGTCGCACCCGACGCGCTGCCCTACCCGTTCGAGTTCCGGCTGCTGGACGAGGACTGGGACCACTTCGCGATCCTGATGGACAGCGCGATGGCGCGGATCCCGGCCCTGGCCGAGACCGGGATCAAGAAGTTCTACAACGGCCCGGAGAGCTTCACCCCGGACAACCAGTTCATCCTCGGCGAGGCCCCGGAGGTGCGGAACTTCTTCGTCGGCGCCGGCTTCAACTCCGTCGGCATCGCGTCGGCGGGCGGCGCGGGCCGGGCCCTGGCCGAGTGGATCATCGAGGGAGAGCCGAGCCTCGACCTGACCGCGGTCGACATCCGGCGCTTCGCGCGCTTCAACGGCAACAACCAGTGGCTGCACGATCGGGTCGGCGAGGTCCTCGGCCTGCATTACGCGCTGCCGTGGCCGAACCGCGAGCTGGCCACCGCCCGGCCGTTCCGCCGGTCGCCCGCCTATCACCTGCTCAAGCAGGCCAATGCCTGCTTCGGCAGCCGGATGGGCTGGGAGCGCGCGAACTTCTTCGCGCAGGCCGGCGAGGTCCCGGCCATCGAGTACGGGTGGGGAAAGCAGAACTGGCAGCCGTGGTCCTCGGCCGAGCAGCGCGCCACCCGCACCGGCGCGGCCCTGTTCGACCAGACGTCGTTCTCCAAGTACTTGCTCACCGGGCGGGACGCCGAGCAGGTGCTGCAGTGGCTGTGCACCGCCGACGTCGGGGTCGAGCCGGGCCGGACGGTCTATACCGGGATGGTCAACGCGCGCGGCACCTACGAGGCCGACATCACCGTCACCAGGCTCTCCGATACAGAGTTCCTGCTGGTCAGCAGCGCGGCCGCGACCGAGCGCGACAAGGACTACATCACCAGGCGGATCCCGGCCGGCGCGCACGCCGCGCTCGTCGACGTCACCGGCGCGTACGCCGTCTACGGCGTGATGGGGCCGAGGTCGCGGGACCTGCTGGCGCTGGTCTCCCGCAGCGACTTCAGCGACGAGGCGTTTCCGTTCGGCGCCAGCCGCGAGATCGACCTCGGCTACGCCACGGTCCGGGCGACCAGGATCACCTACGTCGGAGAGCTCGGCTGGGAGCTCTACGTTCCGGCCGAGTTCGCGGTCGGCGCCTACGAGGACCTGACCGCCGCGGGGCCGGCCTCGGCCTGGTGAACGGCGGCTACTACGCGATCGAGTCGATGCGGCTCGAGAAGGCGTACCGGGCCATCGGCCGCGAGCTCACCCCCGACTACAACCCGGTCGAGGCCGGGCTGCTGTTCGCGTGCAAGCTCAAGACCGGCATCTCGTTCCTGGGCCGGGAGGCGGTCGAGAAGGCGCGGGCGGATGGGCCCCGCCGCAGGCTGGTCTCTCTCGTGCTGGCCGATCCGGCCGCGATGATCTGGGGCGGGGAATTGGTGCTGCGGGACGGGGTCGCCGTCGGGCAGGTGACCTCGGGGGCGTGGGGCGAGGCCGTCGGCGCCTGCGTGGGCCTGGCTTACATCCGCCACCCGGCCGGGGACGTGGTCACGCCGGACGTGGCCCGGGCCGGGCGCTACCAGGTGAACGTGGGCGGGCAGCTGCATGAGGCGACCGTCCACCTGCGGCCGCCGTTCGACCCGGCGGGCGACCGGGTCAAGGGCCGGTATTCAGGATGACCGGGATGATCGCTTGCGCCACTCGTCGGCCAGCAGCCCGTAGACGACTTCGTCCCGGCGCTCGCCGGGGAAGGCGGTAGCCTGCCGCAGCCGGGCTTCCTCGACGAAGCCGAGACGGCGGGCCACGGCCCGGCTGCGCTCGTTCGCGGGATCGGTGTGCAGGGTGACCCGCTCGATGCCGAGCGGTCCGAACGCCTGGTCGAGGAGGGCTGCCACGGTCTTCGTGATCAGGCCCCGGCCCTCGTGACCGCCGTCGATCCAGTAGCCGATCTCCCCGCTTCGCGCATAGGCGTTGATCCGCAGGCTGGCCGCCCCGGCCAGGTGCCACTGGCCGTCCTCCCTGACCGCGATCGCCACCGGCAGTTCCGAGCCGTCAAGCCAGTTCCGCGCCCCCGCGGCGAGGAATGAGCGCGTTTCGTCAAGCACCGGGGGTTTGACGGCCCACGGCTCCCAGCGCGCCAGCCGCTTCTGGTTGGCGGCGAGCACGGCCTGGTAGGCCTCGGTGATCGAGGCGGTCCGGAGAACGAGGACCGCCTCGTCGGACAGCGGGAAACTGAACATCGGCGGAGGAATCGTGGTCAATGTTGCCCTCTTAGGGTGCGGTCGCAGAGCCTGCCACGGTCCCGACCCTACGGCTTCCCGGTCCGCCGCCCGCCGCGGGCATCGGCATGCGCCGCGACGGGAGCCTCCGCAGCGGGGGAGCGCACGGCGGCGGGCTCGGCCGGCACGTGGTGGCGGGCCACGGCGGGAAAGGCCAGCCTGATCAGCAGCGCTCCGATCACGGTGGCCACGCCGCCGCTGACCGCGCTGATCGCGGGGGAGGTGAGCGAGGCGACCGCGCCGGCCTCGAAGTTGCCGAGGCTGGGCACGCCCGCGCCGACCACGTAGTCGACGGCGGTGATCCGGCCGCGGAGCCGGTCGGGGGTCATGGCCTGGACGATGCTGCCGCGGAAGATCACGGTAGTGGTGTCGGCGGCCCCGGCCAGGGCGAGCAGCAGCAGCGCGAGCCAGAGGATGCGGGCGAAGCCGAAGCCGGTGATGGCGGCACCCCAGATCGCGACCGTGACCAGCATCACGCGGGCCTTTCCCGAAACGCGCCCGGCCGGGCCCGACAGGGCGGAGCCGAGCAGGCCGCCGGCGGCCAGGGCCGCGTTGAGCAGCCCGAGCGTCTGCGGCGAGCCGCCGAAGCGCTCGGCGTTCAGGGCCGGGAACAGCGCCACCGGCATGCCCAGCACCGTCGCGTCGAGGTCGGCCAGGAACACCGCGGTCAGGACCGGATGGCGCCAGATGTAGCGCAGGCCTTCGGCCGCTGCGCGGAACCCGGGCCGGGCCTGGCCGCCCTCGGGTCGCATCGGCGGCAGCCTGGCGACGCCGTACAACGCCGCGCCGAAGCTCAGCGCGTCGATGAGGTAACACACCCGCAGGCCGGCCACGGCGGTGACGACGCCAGCCAGCACCGGGCCGGCGAGGAAGCTGATGTAGAAGGCGAGCTGACTCAGTGCGACGCCGGCGGCGACGCGCCCGGCGGGCAGCAGCCGCGGCAGGAACGTCCGGCGCGCCGGGCCGTCGACGGACTGAAGCCCGGCCTGAACGGCGGCGAGGGCGTAGAGCAGCCAGAGCTGCCGCAGGCCGAGGAAGGCCTGTACGGCGAAGACCGCGGAGACCGCGGACAGGCCGCCGCTGGTGGCCAGCACCAGGCGTCGGCGGTCGGCGGCGTCGGCGAACGACCCGCCGAACAGCCCGATGACCAGGGCAGGGATGGCCTGGACCAGCCCGATCGCACCGACAGCGACCGACGAGTGGGTGAGGTCGTAGGTCTGCAAGATCACCGCGAAGCCGGTCATCGCGCCGCCGAGCGACGAGACCGAGGTGCCGATCCAGAGCCGCCGGAACGGCGGCGACTCCCGCAGCGGCCGGAGGTCGGCCAGCAGGCTCCGGCGCGGCAACGGCCGCTCAGCCACGGCTGGCGTCGGCCAGCAGCGGCGCCAGCGCCGGGTCACCCAGCGCCCGCGCCGCGTCGGCGATCCGCTCGCGCATGGGACGCCGCTGAACCGCGCGGATGATAGCGGTCAGCATCTCGCCCAGCGGCGCCGGCAGTTCGGTGTCGAGTTCCGCGGCCGCGGCCCCGGTCGCCGCCCACTCGGCGTCGATGATCGGCCGCAGCGACCTGGCCCTCTCCGTCAGCCGGACGATCCGCTGCCGCGCGTCGTCGCCGGGCTCCAGCGCGACCAGGCCGCACCTGCTCATCTGCGCCACCGTCTGGCTGGCCGCCGAGTGTGTGACGCCGGTCGCCCGCGCGAGGTCGCGGATGGAACTCGGGCCGAGGGCGATGAGGGCGCGCACCACCGGGCTGAAGCGCGGCCGGTAGTCGGCCAGGCCCAGGTCGGCATAGACCTGCGCGACATCTCCATCGAGCAGCTCGAGGACGTGCCGCAGCCGCGTGCCCAGCCCCAGAATCAGCGGTTCAGCAGCCATACCCAAACTATAACAGTGCTGTTACATATGCCGCGACGGCATCGCGGCGGCGTAGCTGTGCGACCCCTTGTCCTATGGGGTCATCGGATGCTGATCGGCCTTCTCCCGGTGGCGGATTCTGCCGAGCGTCGCTCGTTCCGGCAGCAGGTAATGCAGGGCCCGGCGGAACGTCTCGCTGCGGCCGGAACTCGGCCCGGCGCGCTCGACGGTGTCCGCGGGCGGCGCGGCGACCGCGGGCGGCGCGGGTCCCGCGGGCTGGACGGTGGTGTGGTCATGCCCGGCCTTCCGGTCCCGGCTCGTCATGGCCGACCAGCCCAGCAGCGCGACTGGGTAGGAGAAGTAGCCGAACCTGGTGGCGGGAGCGAGGGCGAACATCAGCGCGAGCCCGATGGCCAGGCGCCTGGCGGCGGCCGGGACGTCGGCCGGCGGCCGCACGACCAGCGAAATCGCGACCGCCAGCCCGGCCGCGATCAGCAGCCCGATGGCCGCCAGATGGCCGGCCTGGCCGGTGTCGGCGAGCAGGTGACCAGGCATCGGGCTGGCCGCCGGGGTCTTGTGCAGGGTCATCCCGAGCGGGTAAAGCACGATGTTCTGGAGCAGCGCGGCGGGCGTCGCCAGCAGCCCCGGCGCGGTCACGGCGATCAGGGCCGCGGTGGTCACGACGGACACGACGACGAACCGGCCCGCCACGCGCATGCCGTCCCAGGCCGCGAGCAGCGCGACGATCACCGCCAGCGCAGGCCAGGCGGTGGCCTTCATCGCGCAGGCCACGCCGATGGCCAGGCCAGCCACGACCAGCAGCCGTGCTGACCGGGTAACGCGGTACCTGGCCACGCAGGCCAGCGCGAAGCACATCAGCGCGATGACCGGCGGATCGGTGATGCCGACCGCCAGCGGAAGGGCCAGCACCGGCGAGGCCACCGCGAACACGGCGCACCAGGCCGCCGTCCGGCGGCAGCCCCCGCAGCGCGAGGCGCGGTCCGGGGCGACCATCCAGAACGAGGCCCCGAGCAGGACCGCGGACACGGCGGTCAGCCACAGCCGAGGGTCGCCGATCAGGGCGGGGAGACCCGCCGTGCTCGGCAGGCCGAACAGCGCCATCGCGGGCAGGTACGGGTTGTAGGACTGCCAGTTGGCCAGCTGCCCCGCGGACAGGTAGGGGCTCCCGTTCCGCAGTAGCAGGACCGCCGACCGGGTGACCACGCTGACGTCAGCCGTCGCCGGGGCGCGTATGACCAGCCAGGCCATGGGCGCCAGCAGGGCAACGCCCAGGGCCGCGAGGAGCGGCACCGCGAAGCCGCGCGAACGTATGGCCAGGATCGCGGTCAGGGCATACCCGCCGGTGGCCCACCATCCCCAGACCTGGTCGGCACCGCCCCCGCTGAAAATGGCGACCGCACCGGCATAAGCCGCGAACGCCGCGTACCAGACGATCAGGCGCCGGCGGTCGAACGCCAGCCCGTGCTCCGGCCGCACGGCGTACCATCGCAGGTGGCCGAGACGCACCACGCGGGCGATCAGGCTGGTCAGACCCTTATCGTGGGGTGCCTCGACACCCGGCTCGGGGCGTAGCGCGGTATCCGAGCATCCCGGGGACGCGCTGTCGCGACACTTCACGAACACGTCACCCGCCTGGACCTCGCTGACAAGCTGTTGTCTCTGTAAGGATCTAGCATCCCTCACGCCCGCTCGTCCCCGTCATTCCGCCCCATCTTGCCGAGCTTGTCCTCGCGGGCGCGATGGCCCGGGCACCCAACTTCCGGTGGAGGTTCGCCTACCATAACTCGGCTCGGGTGGGACGTAGGGAGACGGGAGCAGACCGCGTGCAGCACGCCAGGCCGCTGAATCTGATGCGGGCGCGGGCCGGCGCCGAGCGGGTCACCGCTGTTGAGCTGTTCTTCGACCTGGTCTACGTGTTCGCCGTGACCCAGCTCTCGCACTATCTCCTGGACCATCCGACGGTCACCGGAGCGCTCCGGGCCGCGCTGCTGCTGGCCATGGTCTGGCTGGTATGGGTCTACACCACCTGGGTGACCAACTGGCTCGATCCGGAACGGATCGCGGTCCGGCTGCTGCTGCTCGGGCTCGCGGGGGCCAGCCTGGTCATGTCGGCCGCCCTGCCCGAGGCGTTCTCCACGCGCGGGCTGGCCGTCGGCATCGCCTACGCGGTGATGCAGATAGGGCGCAGCCTGTTCACGGTGATCGCGCTTCGGGGCCGGCCGCTGCAGCGGAATTTCCAGCGGATCCTGTCGTGGTGCCTGGTCAGCGGCACGCTGGCGGTGCTGGGCGGGATCGCGGGGCCGGACGCGCGCGCGGCGCTGTGGATCGCCGCCGTCGGCGTCGACCTGCTCGGCGGGGCGGTCGGCTTCTACACGCCGGGACTTGGCCGGTCGTCCACTCGGGACTGGACGATCGAGGGCGGGCACTTTGCCGAGCGGTGCCAGGCGTTCGTGCTGATCGCGCTCGGCGAGTCGATCGTGATCACCGGGGCCACGCTGTCCGGCCTGGCCCACGTCACCATCGCGGAAATGGCCGCGTTCGGACTTTCGGTGGTCGGCAGCGTCGGCCTGTGGTGGCTGTACTTCGACCGCAGCGCCGACGAGGGGGCCCGCATCATCGCCGCGTCGGACGACCCGGGGCGGCTCGGCCGCTCGGCCTACCACTTCATCCATCCGGTCATGGTCGCCGGGATCATCGTCGCCGCGGCCGCCGACGAGCTGACGCTGGCCGACCCGGGCGCGGTCGGCCACGCACCGACCGCCTGGCTGATCCTCGGCGGCATCGGCCTCTTCCTGGCCGGGCATGCCGCGTTCAAGGCCGTGATCTGGCGCCGGCCATCCTGGCCGCGGATCGGGGGAGTGGCGGTGCTCGCGCTGCTCGGGCTGGCCGCGCCGCACGTCTCCGCCCTCGCGCTGGGCGCCTGCGCGGTCGCCGTGGTCCTCGCAGTGGCCGCCTTCGACTATGCGCAGCATCCCGCCAGTCCCGCTGGTCCCGCCGAGGCGGACGGCGGGCCCCGGGCGGGCGAGGGCGGCTGAACGGACAGGCACCATGGGCACCTACCCACTTCCGAGGCGGGGCGAGCATCTACTCGCCGGCCGAAGTCCCGGGCTCCCGCCACCGTGGTGATGGCGGCGCTCCAGCGCGGCCGGACCTGGCCCGCCGGGCGGCGATGAGCTCGTGCACCGGATTCGCGGACCGGCGCTGGGACCGGCCCGGTCAGCCGTCCACGCCGAGCGCGTTCTTCAGGAACTCGACTTGCACCAGCAGCAGGTTCTCCGCGACCTCCTCCTGCCGGGGCATGTGGGTAACGCCGGACAGCGGCAGCACGGTGTGCGGCCGCCCGGCGGCCAGCAGCGCCGAGGAGAGCCGGAGCGTGTGTGCCACCACCACGTTGTCGTCGGCGAGCCCGTGGATGAGCATGAGCGGGCGCTCCAGCTTCGGCGCGTCCGTGATGAGGGAGTCGTGCTCGTATACCTCCGGGCGCTCGTCCGGATGACCCTCATACCGTTCGGTGTAGAACGTGTCGTAGAGGCGCTCGTCGGTGACCGGAGCGCCGGCCACGGCGGCGTGGAACACGTCCGGCCGCCGCAGCACGGCGAGCGCGGCCAGGTAGCCGCCGTGCGACCAGCCGCGGATGCCGACCCGGGACAGATCCAGGTCGGGATGTGCGGCCGCCGCCGCCTGCAGCGCCGCCTCCTGGTCCTCGAGGTTCGGCGTCGACTGGTCGTAGTGGATCAGGCGGTCCCACTCGGGCCCGCGGCCCGGCGTTCCCCGGCCGTCGGCGATGAGCACGGCGAACCCCCGGTCGGCGAACCACTGCGAGGTCAGGTACGCCATCCGCGAGGAGCGGACGCGCTGGGCGGCCGGGCCGCCGTACGGGTCGCACAGCACCGGCAGCCGCGCCGAGCCGGGCCGGTGCCCGCGCGGCAGCAGCAGCGCGCACGGCAGCTCGTACGGGCCCGCGGTAAAGAACGTCACCTCCGGGGCCAGCACCGGGGTATCCGCGTGCGACGGGATCTCGGCGACCTCGTCGCCGCCGCGGCGCGCCCGCACCCGGGTGCCGAACCAGCCGAGCGATTGCGAGGACGTCACCAGCAGCCCGCCGCCGGCGGCCGCATAGTGTACGCCGGGCTCGCTGGTCACCCGGGTCGTGCCGCCCGGGCCCGCGGTGTAGACGTGCTGCTCGGCCGGATCCTCGGCAGTGGCGGTGAACAGCACGTCCTGCTCGCCGACGTCGAGGACCTCGCGGACGTTCACGGTCGTCGGCGTCACTGGCTCGTCGCCGACCATCAACCGGTACGCGCCGTCGCGGGGGATCACCCGGACCAGCTTCCCGCCGGGGGTCCACGCCGGGGTGCCCACCACTACGTCGACCCAGTCCGGGTCGGTGTCCTCGCAGACCAGCTCCGTGGTGCCGTCGTCCGCCACGGCCAGCACCCGCATGGTCCGCTGGTCGCGGGAGCACACCCGGAGCAGCGGCGGGCCGCCGCGCGACCAGTGCGCGGTGATCAGGTACGGCATGGTGGCGGAATCCCACTGGACCGGGGTCACCGAGCCGTCCAGCCCGGCGATCATGACGCTCACGTCGGCGTTCGCGGTGCCCGCCGCCGGGTAGGCCACCTCGATCGGCGGGCGGTCCGGATTGGCCGGGTCGGAGATGTACCACCGGGCCACCGGAGAGGTGTCGACCCGGGCGACCAGCAGGTGCTGCCCGTCCGGC
The DNA here is from genome assembly GCA_963729365.1 of uncultured Actinomycetota bacterium. Lineage (GTDB taxonomy): Bacteria > Actinomycetota > Actinomycetes > Streptosporangiales > Streptosporangiaceae > JASHPR01. The sequence continues at coordinate 823,841 of CAVSNQ010000017.1, read as the reverse complement.
GACCACCAGAACCCGCGGGTCCGGAACATCTCCTCGGCCGCCACGAACTCGGCCAGGCCGTAGGTCACGTTCTTGGCCTCGGGCGCGGCCAGGGCCCGGTCGCTGCTACCGTTCGCGGCCACGACCCGGAGCGCGCCGTCGGCCACGTACGCGACGTGTGCGCCGGTGGGGTCGGGGCGCGGGTCGAGCACCGGGGTCGGCGTGGCCAGGGCGCGGACCTCGGCCTCAGACTCGGGACCGCCCGGCAGCAGGTCGGCCACGAAAAGCCGGCCGGACAGGGTGAAGGAAGCGAGCCTGACCGCCTCGTCGACCGCGAAGGACACCACGCCATCGGCGGCCTGCCGGACGCGCTCGCGGCGGGCGCGCTCTTCCTGGGCCAGTTCTTCCGCGCCGCCGCCCAGCAGTTCCTGAGGGTCGGCCACGACCCGCTCGGTGCCGGAGGCGGTGTCCTGCACCCACAGGCAGGTGCTGCGGTCGGTGCCCGACCGGGCCCGCAAGAACGCGATGCGGCTGCCGTCCGGGGCAATCGAGAACGCGTGCGGGACGCCCAGGGTGAAGTGCAGGGTCCGGGCTTGCTGGCGGGGGAAGCTGATGGTGTCTGCCGTCATGCCCTGATCCTCGCAGATCGTCGGCTCAGCCCCATAGCCGCTTGGTGGCCAGTTCGGCCCCCCCGACCAGGGACTCGAGCTTGGCCCAGGCGATAGCCGTCGGTGAGCCCGGCAGCGTCAAGCGCGGCCCTCGGGTTTGCGATGTCCTGCTGGACCGCGTCCTGGCTCCGGTAGCTGATGGGGGCGCGGCACACCGGAGCGTGCCTGCTCTCGCCGGTGTCCGGGAGCGAGGCGCCGTAGGCCTCGTTGGACAGCTGGCGGTCCCGGCGGTCGATGAAGCTGCCGAGCCCGATCCCGCCGGGCTTGGGCGGCGTCGGCGGCACCTGCCGCAGGTTCACCTCGGCAAACTCAAGACCGTCCAGGCGCTGGAAGACGTAGGACCACCACGAGCCGTAGTCGTAACGCTGGCCCATCGAGTGGCCGTACTCGCCGTCGTTGACCAGGTCGATGCCGGTCTCCTGCTGGCGGCGGACTACGCCGGCGGGAAGATCCGCGCTGACCTCGCGTTCACTTATGCGGTCCCCGCGGCTCGCCGCGACGGGCACGCGGTGGCGCTCGGCGTGGACTGGGGGCTCACCACGCTGCTCAGCGCGGGGGCGGCCCGGCTGGACGCCGGCGGGACGATTACGGCTTTGGGAAGCGGGGCGCAGTACCGGGCGGCCGGGGTGCTGGCCAGACAGCACCGGCTGCGACGCCACGGCGAGCAGCTGCACGCCAAGGCCAGCCATTATGACCGTCTTATCGCGGGCGACGAGGCGCACCCGCTGAACGCCAAGAGGGTCATCCTGGCCGAAGAGATCCGCCAGGTCAGCGAGCGCCGGTCGAACCTCAACGACGCGCTGGCCCGGTCGGCAGCACGGTGGGCGGTGGACCAGGCTGTCGCGGCCGGGGCCAGCGTGATCTACCTGGAAGATCTCCGCTCGATGGAGGCGAAGGGCATGGGCCGCACCCTGAACACCCGGCTGTCTCAGACGGTCCGCGGGCAGATCGCCGCCTGGATCCGGCACCTGGCCGCGGAAACTGGCATCGCGGTGGTCACCGTCCCGGCGCGCGGCACGTCCGCGCGCTGTCCCCGCTGCCTGGCCCCGCTCCGGCACTCTGCCGCCCCCGACCGACCTGGCCGGCGGGGGCAGCTGCCCCGCGCAGCTCACCGGAACCAGGACGTGACAACGATCAGCACACCCGCCAGACGGCATCAGCCACGCGGGGGCAGCGCTCGGCGCCGGGTTCAACCTCCACGCCACCCCGCCCCGGTGGGAACCGGATCTGGGCGAGCCACCCCGGCTCACTCACGATCCCTAAGCTGATCAGAGACGCTTCCGACGTGGCTGGTCAGGATCTGGCCTGAGCGGTTCGGCATCTTTGCTCCGGTGGGTGTGGTGACACGATGGTGTCATTCGCGGATCCCGGTAAGCTAGGTGCGTCCCGGCGGTGGCCGGGAGGCTCCGGCCGTCCGCCCTTCAGACCGTTGGCAGCGGATGGCCGGTCGGGCGGAGTAGCTCAGTCAGGCAGAGCAAGCGGCTCATAATCGCTGTGTCGCCGGTTCAAGTCCGGCCTCCGCTACCAGTTCGCTGATGGCGCGGGCGCTACCCTTTAAGCACACTGAGGGGTGGCGACTCGCCGGGAGAGACACCCAGGTGTCCGCGAGCTGACCGGAAGTCCGTACGGGAGAAAGGCATGCCATCGTGGCTGCGACAGACGTTAGGCCCAAGATCACGTTGGCCTGCCAGGAATGCAAGCACCGCAACTACATCACCCGCAAGAACCGGCGTAACGATCCCGACCGGCTCGAGCTGATGAAGTACTGCCCGAACTGCCGCTGCCACCGGGCGCACCGCGAGACGCGGTAGGCGGCGGCCGGATGGCGATCAACCGCGACTATGTCGGCCGCACGTTCCCGGCCGCCGCGCCATATGAGGTCAGCCGGGTCAAGATCGCCGAATTCGCCGACGCGATCGGGGACCCTAACCCGCTGTACCGCGACCGGGCCGCCGCGCAGGCGGCCGGGTACGCCGATGTGATCGCGCCGCCCACGTTCGCGATCGTGATCAGCATGGCGGGCAGCGCCCAGGCCGTGGCCGACCCCGGCCTGGGCCTGAACTACGCCATGGTCGTGCACGGCGAGCAGCGGTTCGAGTACTCCCGCCAGCTCATGGCGGGCGACGTGGTCACGGCGCAGCCGTCGATCTCGGATATCAAGGACGCCGGCCGCAACGTGCTGATGACCACCAAGACCGAGATCCGCACGGTCGGCGGCGAGCACCTGTGCACCGCGTACTCGACGCTGGTGGAACGGGGTGGTGCCGCATGACCGCGCAGGTCGGCTACGACGACGTGAAGGCGGGCCAGGAACTCGCGCCGGCCAGCTATCCGGTCACCCGGCTCAGCCTGGTCAAGTACTGCGGCGCGTCGGGCGACTTCAACGTGATCCACTGGAACGAGCGGATCGCGAAGTCGGTCGGGCTGCCGAACGTGATCGCGCACGGCATGTTCACGATGGCCCAGGCCGGGCGGTATGTCACCGACTGGGCCGGGCCCGGGGCAGCGGTCGTCGACTTCGGCGTCCGGTTCTCCTCGCCCGTGGTCGTGCCCGACGACGACGCCGGCGCGACGATCGCGGTCAGCGGTACCGTCGAGGAGAAGCTGGACGGCAATCGCGTGGTCCTGGCGCTCACCGCGAGGTCGGGCGAGGCCAAGGTGCTCACCAGGGCGCGGGCCGTGGTGCGGCTGCCCTGAGCGGCCCGCCGTCGGCTGACCAACCCCGACGGCGTGCTCGGCGCGGACGGGCCCGGAGCCCGCACGCTCCTCGCCTGACGGGCCGGCGCGGTCAGGCGAGCGCCGCGTAGGCCGCGACCTGGATGTCGCGGTGCGCCTGCGGCGTTTCCGGACTCTCGAACATGCGCTGGGTGAGCACGATCACGGCCAGGTCGTAGGCGGGGTCGACCAGCCACGAGGTGCCGAGGCCGCCGTCCCAGCCGTAGGAGCCGTTCGCGAGCACGGCCTGGCCGAATCCCCACGAGCGGCCGTTGAAGAAGCCGGGGCCCAGACCGCCGCGGGCCTTCTGCTCCGGGGTCAGCTGGTCGGTCGTCATCGCGCGCGCGGAATCCGCCGACAGCAGCGGCGGGCCGCCGCGCAGCAGCATCCGCGCGAAGGCCAGCAGGTCATCGACGGTGGAGACCAGCCCGGCGGCGCCGTCAGGGAACGCCGGGGGGCGGCTCCAGGCGCCGTCCGGCGGGTCCCAGACGACCAGCCCGCCGGGCGTCCCGCGGTACGAAGTCGCGAGACGGCCGGTGTCCGTGGCGAAGAACGCCGTGTCCCGCATGCCGAGCGGCTCGAAGACCCGGGAGCGAAGGAACTCGCCGTAGGGCTGGCCGGCCGCGCGGGCGATGAGCACGCCCAGGACCGACGCGCCGGTGTTGTAGAGCCACCGCTCTCCGGGCTGGGCCAGCAGCGGCAGAGTGCCAAGGCCGGCGATCCACGTGTCGGGGTCGGGCTGCTGGTCCGGTTGCGGCGGCCCGAACGTGGCCAGGTGCAGCGCGTCGGCCGCCTCGACCACCGGCCATGGCGTGTCAGCGGCGAACAACTCCACCGCGGCGCCGAAGCCGAAGGTGAACGTCAGCAGGTCCCGGACGGTGATGGCGCGTACGGCCGGCGTGGTGTCCTCGAGCGGCCCGTCCGGCCGCCGCAGCACCTGGCGGCCGGACAACTCGGGCAGCAGCCGGTCGACCGGCTCGTCGAGCGTGATCAGGCCCTCGTCGACCAGCGTGAGGGTGGCGGCCGCGGTGATCGGCTTGGTCGTGGAGGCGATACGGAAAAGTGAGTCCCTGGCCACCGGCGCACCGCCGACGGCCAGCCGGCCCAGCGCCTCCACATGGACCTGGTCGCCCCGGGCGACCAGCGCGACGAGGCCGGGCAGGCGCTCGTCATCGACGTGCTGCTGCGCGGCCGTGTGCAGCCGCGCCAGCCCCGCGGCGGTCAGCCCCTCAGCCATCGACAGCCGCCCCGCGCTTGACCTCCACGGGGCTACCGTATCGGCAACGCCGTCCCGCCGGCGGGACGCCAGCCCGGTGTTGTTGACCTGGCGGCGCGTCCGTAGGCTCATGGCCCGGGCTGACCTGCGGGTGTTCAGGGATCGACCAGGAGAGGGAAGCATGGCGGTGACGGTGCGTGAGCAGGTGATGCTCGCCGGATACACGACGCTCGGCCTCGGCGGACCTGCCGCGCGCTTCATCGAGGCCGACACCGACGATCAGGTCATCGCCGAGGTGCGCGAGGCGGATGCCGGCGGCGAGCCGGTGCTCGTCCTCGGCGGCGGCAGCAACCTGGTCGTGGCCGACGAGGGCTTCCCCGGCACCGTCGTGCACGTGGCCACGGGCGGCGTGACGATCACCGCTGACGGCGGCGGCGTGACCGTGGCCGTGGCCGCGGGCGAGGACTGGGACTCGCTGGTCGAGCGGTGCGTGGTCGAGGGACTGTCCGGGCTCGAGTGCCTCTCCGGCATACCCGGCCTGGCCGGTGCCACGCCGATCCAGAACGTGGGCGCCTACGGCCAGGAGGTCGCCGAGACGACCGTCGCCGTGCGCGCTTACGACCGGCTGCGCGACACGGTGGCCGAGCTGACGAACGCCGACTGCGGCTTCGGGTACCGGACGAGCGCGTTCAAGCGCAGCGCCAGGGCGGGCCGCGAGGCCCAGGGCGGCAGCGCCGCCCCGGCCAGCCGCCGGGCCGCGCGGGACCCGGCCGCCGCGACCGGGAGGTTCGTCGTGCTCGGGGTCACGTTCCGGCTGGCCCGCGATCCGCTGTCGGCGCCGGTCCGCTACGGCGAGCTGGCCCGGGTTCTCGGCGTCGGCGACGGCGGGCGGGTGCCGCTCGGTGACGCCCGCTCGGCCGTGCTCGCGCTGCGCCGCGGCAAGGGGATGGTGCTGGATCCGGGCGACCCGGACACGCGCAGCGCCGGATCGTTCTTCACGAACCCGGTTCTTGACCGCCGCCAGCTCGCCGACCTGCAGCGCCGGGCCGCGGCCGGGTCCGGAGCGGGCAGCGTCCCGCATTTCGCGGCGGCCGACGGGCAGGTGAAGGTCCCGGCCGCGTGGCTGATCGAGCGGGCCGGCTACACCAGGGGATATCCGGCGGGCGGGACCGCGCGCATCTCGTCCAAGCACTCGCTGGCGCTGATCAATCCGGGCGGCGCCAGCACCGCCAGCCTGGTCGCGCTGGCCCGGGAAATCAGGGATGGCGTGCGGCAGGCCTTCGGGGTCGAGCTGGTCAGCGAGCCGGTCCTGGTCGGCGCCGAACTCTAACTGCGGACGACCTCAGCCGAGGGCGGCCCGAGCCCGCCTCATCCCGGGCCGAACGCGGCGCGGAACCTAAGCACCCGCGATGTTCCCGACCAGGAGAATCAGGAAGGTCCCGGCGATCATGAACGGGCCGAACGGAATGCGCTGCCCGCGGGTGGCACGCCGGGACACCACCAGGCCGAGCCCGTAGACGCCGGCGAGCAGGAACCCGGCGAACGTGCCGGCGACCAGCGCCGACCAGCCGGACCAGGCCAGCATCGTGCCCAGACTGGCCGCCAGCTTGGCGTCACCGAGGCCGATGGCGGACCGGCTGATCACGGCGAGAGCCAGGTAGGCGGCGGCCAGGGCCAGCCCACCGCCTGCCGCGCGGAGCAGGCTGGGCCAGTGCCCGCTGGTCGCGGCGGCCAGCAGCAGGAAGCCCGCGGTTCCGGCGTAGGCAGGCGCGGTGAGCACGTCAGGGAGCCGCTGGACGGCGGCGTCGATCCAGGCCAGCGGTACGGCGCAGACGGCCAGCCAGCACGCCGCCGCGAGCACGAGGCCGGGGTGAACCCGGGCGGCGAGCCCGCCAAGCAGGACCGCCACGGACAGCTCCAGAGCCAGCGGCGGTGGTCCGATCCGCGCCCGGCACGCCGGGCAGCGGCCTGACGGGCTCGCGGCGGGCCGCCGCCAGCCGCCGGCCGGGCGCCCGCACGCCGGGCAGGAACCGCGCGGCGGCTCGCCGGCCGGGACTGAGTAGCGGAAGACCACGATGCGCAGGCACCAGCCGATCACCACGCCCGCCGCGGCCAGGACGGCAACCAGCAGCCAGGTCACGGCCGGCCGCCCGGTCGGGGGAGAGGCCAGCTGGCCGGTCGGGGGAGAGGCCAGCGGGCCGGTCGGGGGAGAATGAACCCGGCGCACATTTGCGGAGAATGACCTGTGTCAGATGGGTCACGACAGCTGCGCAGGAGCGCACCCATTACGTAGCCTATGTGCTCCGGATTCGAGGGATCTTTTGTTCACGGAGGCGGCGCGAATGAGGCGGTTCGCCCTCGCGGTGCTCGGGCTGGCGCTGGTCGCGGCCGTCCAGGCACCCGCGGCCGCGGCGACCCGGTCGGTGACAGCGCCGAGGTCCCCGGCCGCGGCCAAACCGTCGCCTAAACCGACGCCCAATCCGTCGCCCAAGAAGCCAGTCAAGCCGACGCGCCCAGCTCTGCCGGCACTGCCCACGCCGAAGCCGTCGGAGCCCCTGCCGACGGTGAATTGCCCCTCGCCGACCCAGGGGGTTACCGCGCGCGTCACCACTCTGCCCTGGGCCCAGCAGGCGCTGGATTTCAGCAGCGTGTGGCCCCTGACCGAGGGTCAGGGGGTGACGGTCGCGGTGGTGGACAGCGGGGTGGACTTCAGCCGCCAGCTCAGCGGGAAGGTGAGAGCCATCGACCTCACCAACACCGGCGTGCAGGACTGCATGGGTCACGGCACGGATGTCGCGGGCATCATCGCGGCGACCGACCTGCAGGCCCGGGGCGTACCGTTCGAAGGCGTGGCCCCCGAGGCGAGGATCTTGTCGGTCAAGGTGCAGAACGCGGAGAGCAGTTCCGCTGGCAGCGCCGCCCTGGCCCAGGGGATCCGCGACGCGTCCTCGCTGGGGGCGCAGGTCATCAACGTTTCCATAACCACCAGGGACAGTCCCGTGCTGGCCGCGGCGGTGGCGTTCGCGCTGAGGAACGGATCCGTCATCGTGGCCGCCGGGGGGAACGACTCGGAGGAGACCGGCGCCGGGCCGTTCTATCCCGCGAGCTATCCGGGCGTGCTGTCGGTGGGAGCGGTGGCCAGCGATGGCTCGCTGGCGTCCTTCTCCGATCTGCGTTCCCACGTGGCGGTGACCGCGCCGGGCGTGAACGTCACCAGCGACTGGCCCGGGGGTTACAACACCCAGCTCGACGGGACGAGCTTCGCCACGGCCTTCGTGTCCGGGGTCGCCGCGCTGGTCCGCGCCCGTTATCCGCGCCTGGGCGTGGCCGGGGTCGTCAGCAGGATCGAGGAGACCGCGAACGGCAATACCGGCCCCGGGACCGGCGACGGCCTGGTCAACCCGGTCCAGGCGGTCACCGCGATCCTGCCGTCCGGCGCCGGGCCGGGATCGTCTGTCTCGGCCAGGCCGGAGCGAGTGCTGGTGTCCGAGGCGCCGCCACCGGACCGGTCCGTCATCGACACCGCGCTGGAGGTCACGGCCGGCGCGCTCGGCGCGGTCGCCGTCGTGGCCCTGGGTGCCTTGGTGATCAGCCAGGGCCGGCGGCGTCGCTGGCGCGCCGGGACGATGGATATTCCGGCAGAAGGCAAGACGGCCGACGACCCTCGGTAGCAGCCAGCCGGGCGGCAGCCGGCCAGATCCCCGGCGCGTAGCCGGCCAGATCCCCGGGCGCGCAGGCGGCCAGATCCCTGGGCGCGTAGCCGGTTAGATCGGCCGGCGCGGAACCGTGTGCCCGCCGGTGGGCACGCCGACCTCGGCGTTGGCCGGCCGGGGCGCCGCATCCGCGGTGTCCGGCGGCGGGGCGGCCGGGCGCGCGGCGTGCTGGCCCTTGGCGGGCGCGGGGCCGTCTTCAAGCAGCGCGACCTGGACGAGCTGGCTGCCGGTCCGCCGGCCGACGAAGTAGCCGCGTCCGGCCGGCTGCGCCTGGGCCTTGACGCTGCCGAGCAGCGCTCCCTCGTCCTTGCTGCCCGACATGATCATTCCGGGTGAGCCCATCTCGCGGACGCGCTGGATGATCGGGTCAAACATGGCGCGCCCGGCACCGCCCGCCGACCGGGCGAGGATGAGGTGCAGCCCGATGTCACGAGCCTGCGAGATCAGGTCGGCCAGCGGGAGCAGCGGATTGTTCGCGCCGGCGACGAGGTCGTAGTCGTCGACGACCAGGAACAGGTCCGAGCCTTCCCACCAGGAGCGGCTGCGCAGCTGCTGCGGGGTCAGGTCGGGCGGCGGCAGCCGCTTGGTCATCGCCTCGCGGACCTCGTTGATCAGCGGGGCGGCGGCGGCCGAGGATGCGGCGTAGCCGATCCGGTGCTCGGTGTCCGCGCTGTCAAGCAGCGACCGGCGGTAATCGATGAAGATCAGCCGGGCCAGGTCGGGCGTATAGCGGTCGACCACGCTCTCCGCGATCAGCCGCAGCAGGTTTGACTTTCCGCATTCGGTGTCGCCGAAGACCAGGAAGTGGGCGTCGGCGCCGAAGTCGAGCAGCACCGGCGACAGCGAGCTCTCGTCCACCCCGAACGGGATCTTCGTGCCGGTCTGCGCGGCGCCGGGCAGCGCGCTCGCCGGGAAAGCCTCAGGGAGCAACCGCACCTGCGGCGCTGGCTCTCCCGGCCACGCGACCGCCACGGTCTCGGCCAGCTTCTGCGCCCCGTCGGCCAGGCTGTCCACGGCGGCCTGCGAGTCGATGCGGGGCAGCGCGGTCAGGAAGTGCAGGCCGTCCCGGGTCAGGCCGCGGCCTGGCGAGGACTCGGGCACGTTCATGGCCAGCTTCCTGTTGACCTCGGACTCATAGGGGTCGCCGAGCCGCAGTTCCAGCCGGGAGCCGAACAGGTCGCGGATCGAGGGCCGGAATTCCGACCACTTGCCGGTGGCGGCCAGCACGTGCACGCCGTAGCCGAGTCCCCGGGCCGCGATGGCCGTGACCGCCTGCTCGAGCTGCTCGAAATCCTGGCGCAGGGTGAGCCAGCCATCCACGACGAGGAAGACATCGCCGAATCCGTCGCCGGCGATCTCGCCGCTGGCCCACATCCTGCGGTACGCGGCGATCGACTCGATGCCCTGCTCCGCGAAGGCCCGTTCCCGCTGGCTGAGCACGCCCTGAACCTCGGCGACCGTGCGCCGGGCCCGGGTGGCGTCCAGCCGGGTGGCCACGCCGCCGACGTGCGGCAGCACGGATAGCCCGGCGAGCGACCCGCCGCCGAAGTCGAGGCAGTAGAACTGCACCTCCCGCGGCGTGTGCAGCAGCGCCAGCGAGCAGATCAGCGTCCGCATCATGGTGGACTTGCCGCTGCGCGGCGCGCCGACGACGGCCGCGTGACCGGCGGCCCCGGAGAGGTCAACCCATAGCGGGTCGCGGCGCTGGTCGAACGGCCGGTCCACGATCCCGGTGACCGCGCGGAGCCTGCCGCGCCAGTCCGGGTCGTCGACCGCGCAGCCGTAGCGCTGCGTGATCGACAGCGGCGGCAATAGCTGGTCGAGCGTGGGCGGCACGTCCAGCGGCGGCAGCCAGATCTGATGCGCGGGCCGGCCGTGCCCGGCGAGCTGCGCGACCACCACGTCGAGCAGGCTCTCGGCCGATTCGGGGCGCTCGTCGGCGGCGGGCTCGTCCTCGAGCGCCTCCGGCCGGACATAGCCGGGGCCGTAGGGCACGATCACCGGCCGCATCCGGCGCCGCGACGCGCGGGCGGGCCCGGCGATGGCCGGCCCGGAGACGTACGCCGCCTTGAACCTGGTCATGCCCTCGGTGTCGAACTTCAGGTAGCCGCTGCCCGGCTGCGGCGGCAGCTCGTAGGCGTCGGGCACGCCGAGCACCACGCGTGACTCCATGGCGGAGAACGTGCGCAGCCCGATCCGGTAGGACAGGTGCGTGTCCAGGCCGCGCAGCTTGCCCTCCTCGAGGCGCTGCGACGCGAGCAGCAGGTGCACGCCGAGCGACCTGCCGAGCCGCCCGATCATGACGAACAGGTCGATGAACTCCGATCTGGCCGAGAGCAGCTCGGAGAACTCGTCGATGACCACGAACAGCGTCGGCACGGGCGGCAGTTCCGGTCGCTCCTCGCGGGCCTTGAGGTAGTCGCGGAGCGAGGCGTAGTTGCCCGCCGAGCGCAACAGCTCCTGCCTGCGGACCAGCTCGCCGTTCAGCGCGTCGCGCATCCGGTCCACCAGCGGCAGCTCGTCGGCCAGGTTGGTGATCACGGCCGACACATGGGTCAGCCGGTCAAGCCCCAGGAATGTGGCCCCGCCCTTGAAGTCCACCAGGACGAAATTGAGCACGTCGGAAGGATGGGTCAGGGCCATGCCCAGCACCAGCGTCCGGAGCAGCTCGGACTTGCCTGAGCCGGTTGCCCCGATGACCAGGCCGTGCGGGCCCATGCCGCCCTGCGCGGACTCCTTGATGTCCAGATCGACCGGCTGTCCCTCGGCGTCGCTGCCGATCGGCACCCGCAGCAGGCTCCGTGGCGACCGCGGTCGCCACAGGGCAGGGACATCGAGTACGAGCGGACTAGAGATCCCGAGCAGCGCCGTCAGCGTGGTGTTGGCCGCCAGCGGGTCGTCGGCGGGGCCGCCGACGCCCGGCCGCAGCGGTGCGAGCTGCCTGGCGAATGCGTCGGCCTCGACGAGCGAGAGCGTGTCGGGGAGGCCTATCGACGAGCGAACCTCGACGCCCGTCCGGTCCCTGGTGAGCATCTCCGTGCCGCCGGCGGTGACGTTCAGCCGGAGGGTCGGCGCGGTCACCGTTCCCGGCGCGAGCGCCGGCCCTCGGACCAGGTCGATGACGACGGTGCCCTCGATGCCGTCGGTGCCGAGCCTGGAATCCGTGATCCCCTCCCCGCCATCGACGATCACTACGTGAAACGGCAGCGTCGCCGACCGGCCGGGCGAGAACTGCGCGCGGGAGGCCAGGTCGGCGCCGAGCATCGCCTCGAGCTGCGGCAGGCTCGGTGCCATCAGGCGGACCGGTCCCGCGGCGTCGGCCTCGGTCGGGTGCATGTTATGCGGCAGCCACTTGATCCACTGCCACCATCGCATCTGGTCCCGCGAGGCGCACACGGAGATGCGGACGTCATCGGGGGAGTGGAAGATCGCGAGTTGCGCGATCATCGCCCGGAGCATGGCGTACACGGCCTCGGGCTCGCCTCCCGGCGCAATCCGGGCGAACGACCGCAGCGATATTCCGACCGGCAGGTCGGGGACGCTGTTATGGGCCCGGATGAACCGGCGCAACGCTCCCGCGCAGAGCGGATCGAGGTCCTCGACCGGCTTGGTGTCCGGCGCCACCAGCCGGACTGCCAGCCGGTGCGTCCCGGTCCCGATGCGGACCTTGGCGAAATCGTCGCTGGACGGGCGCCGCTCCCAGATCCGCCGCAGCTCGGGATCGATCAGCAGCCCGGGCAGCGCGTGCGGATCGGGGCTGACCCACTCGAGGGCCTCGCGCTGCGCCGCGGCGATTCCGCGTACCCGTCGCCGCACCTGGCCCAGGTAGCGCAGATAGTCGCGGCGCGCTCCGTTCAGCCTGACCTTCCTGTCGCCGCTGCCGCGCCCCATCTGGGCCATCATCATGCCGCCCATGCCCAGGGCCATGGCGCCGCCGCCCACGTACACAATCGTGTTGGAACTCTGGCCGGCGAACATGGACCCCATCCCGACCATCATCGCGACCATCGGCAGGTACATCAGCGTCTGCCGGAAGTTGTCGGGTGCCGCCTCGGGGAGCTCGGGCGGAGGTTCGAGCACGATCTCGCCGCTCGGCAGCGCCGGCGGGTCAGCCCGCTCGGCGCGACGGACGATCAGGGTGCTCACAGGGGCCGCCCTTTCGGATCCTTACGGCCACGGCCGTGCAGCGATTAGACCGGTTGGTCCGCGCTGAGGCGAGTTATCATTCTACGGCCGCATTTCCGCCGGGGCGGGCGATGCGGCCAACGGGCGAGCAGCCCGGAGCACCACGGCGCGGCGGGCGGCGGGTCCGCGATCACGGGGGCATCGGTCGGGTCGACGACGCCGGCCGATGACAGGGTTGCGAGGGAGGCAGATGAGCTCGCCAGGCGGAACAGACCTGTGCCGGATCACCGTCGTGGGGCCGTCCCGGCGGGTCGACATCGCGCTTCCCGGGTACGTGTCATTTGCCGATCTCTTCCCGGTGGTGGCCAGGTACGCGGGCCTCGACGGGCCCGATGTGGTCGGGGAAAAGGGCGGGTGGGTGCTGCAGCGCCTGGGCCAGGAGCCGTTCGCGCCGGCCATGACCCCGCTCCAGGCTGGCCTCCGCGACGGCGAGATGATCTACCTCAGGCCGCACCGGGCCCAGCTGCCGCCCGCGGCGTTCGACGACGTCGCCGATGTGATCGCGACCGGGCTGAACGACCGGCCGGGCCGGTGGTCGCCCCGCGACGCCCGCTGGGTGGCACTGGGCGCTGGCGCCGCGGCGCTGGCCGCCGGGGCGGTCTTCATCGCGCGATCCGGACCGCCGTGGCAACTGCCTGCGGTGACGGCCGCGGCCGTCGCGGTGGTGCTGCTCGCCGCGGTCGCCGCGGTGTCGAGGGCCGTGGGTGACTCGCGGGCCGGGGCGCTGCTCGGCTACACGGCGGTGCCCTATGCGTTCCTGGCCGGGCTGCTCGTCCCGGCCAGGTCGTCGGGGCTCGCGCACCTGGGCGCCGTGCACTTGCTGGCCGCGTTCGCCGCGGCCGCGCTGGCCGCCGTGGTGGCGGCTGCGGCGTCCGCGGAGGTATCCCTGTTCTTCGGCGTCGTGGCGGCGGCGCTGCTCGGGGTGATCGGCGCCTGGATCGGGTACGCCTCCGGCATCGGGCTCGATGGTGCCGCCGCCGTCATCGTCGTCCCGGCCCTCGCGCTCACGCCGCTGATTCCCGCGATCTCCTTCCGGATGGCCCGGATGTCGCTGCCGGAGGTGCCACGCAATGCCGATGACTTGCGGCGGGACACGCTCCCGGTGGACGGCGCCGAGGTGTTCGACCGGACGGCCGCGGCGGACAGGTTCGTGACCGGCGCGGCGTCCGGCATCGGCCTGGTGGCCGCGGGCGCCGAGATCGCGCTGGCCTTGACCCGCAGTTTGCTCCCCATGGTGATGTGCGCCGTGCTGGCCTGCGCGCTGCTGCTGCGTTCCCGGCTGTTCCGCGGCCTCGCCCAGCGGCTCTGGCTGATGGTTCCGGCCTACGGGGGCTTGGTGCTGCTGGCCGCGGGCGCCATCCACGGATCCACCCAGGCGCAGCACCTGGCCCTGGCGCTGGGACCGCTGATCGGGGGCACCGCGCTGGTGGTCGCGGTCGGCATGTGGCTGCCCGCGCACCGGCCCTCGCCGTTCTGGGGCCGCATGGCCGACATCGCTGACACGCTGCTCATCGTCACCCTGTTGCCGCTCGCGCTGGCCGTCGCCGGTGTCTTCGGCTACGTCCGCGGCCTGGGCTGACCTGGTGACCGGCGTACCGCGGAGGCCCCGTTGACCATGCAGAGCCGCAGGGACCTGTTCCAGGCCCACCGGCTGATGACCCAGCGCGCATCCCTGGCGCTGCTGCGCGGCGAGCCCGACACCCCGGATCAGCCGCTGCGCAGGCTGAACGTCGCGGCCTTCTCCAGCGTCCTGGTCGCCGTGATCGTCACGGTGCTGTTCTTCATCTGGGGGTTGCTCGGGCACGGGAGCTCGTCGCTGCAGGACCAGGGGGGCACCCTGGCCATCGACAAGCAGACCGGCCAGCCGTACGTGTTCTGCGAGAACGGCAAGTACCTGTGCCCGGTGCTGAACTACGCATCGGCCCGGCTGGCGCTGCAGAGCTCGCCGGTAACCCAGGTGACGGTGAGCCAGGCATCCCTGGCCAAGTTCCCCCGCGGCCCGGAGATCGGCATTCCCGGGCTGCCGCCGCTCCCGGACTCCAGCCTGCTGATCAAGCAGCCCTGGTCGGTGTGCGCGCAGACCGCCGTACTCGGCCTGCAGACCACCACCACCCTGGCCGGCGGCATGCAGACCGGCGGCACCCCGCTGGGCAGCGGCGCGCTGCTGACGCAGGCGCAGGGCCAGGACTGGGTGATCTGGAACGCCCAGCGCATGCCGATCCAGCCCAGCGTGCTCAAGGACCTGACCAGCACCCAGCCGGCCACGGTGCCGTCGATCTGGCTGGACGCGCTGCCCCAGGGGCCGGCCTTCGCGGCGCCGGTGATCCCGGGCGAGGGCGGAACGGGGCCCGGGCCCACCGGCGCCCCGGCCCGAATCGGGCAGGTCTACGGGGTCGCCGTCGCCGGAGGCACGGAGGATTACGTGATGCTCGGTAACGGCCTGGCCCGGATCTCGCAGACCCAGGCCCGGCTGCTGGAGTTCGAGCCGGGCGCACCGGCGCCGGCCACGCTGGACCCGTCGCAGGTCACCGGCCATCTGTCGACGTCCGTCATCCCGGGCGGCGGGCTGCCGGCCAGCGTCCCCGCCTTCACCGCGGCGAGCTCATCCGCCCCGTTGTGCGTCGTCTACGCGGGCGCCGGCGCCGCGCTCGCCGCGCAGGTCGAGACCGGGGGCCAGCTGCCGCCGGGGGGCGCGCCGACGGACTTCCCCGGCGGCGTCGATCGGGTGGCGCTCCCGCCGGGAGCGGGGGCGCTGGTCGGAGACGCTCCCGGCGCGGGCCAGGACAGCGGCGCGATCAGCTACTTCCTGGTTACGAACGGCCACAGGTATGCCCTGGCCTCGACGGAGGTGGCCGGCCTGCTCGGCTACCGCCTCTCGCAGGCGGTGCTGCTGCCGGCCGGCGTGGTTGACCTGATCCCGGCCGGTCCCGCGCTCGATCCGGCGCAGGCGACCAAGACCGTGTCGCCCGGCGGATGAGATCGCGGTCCGTTCTCCCGGTGCTCCCGGAATGATGGCAATGGCCGCAGGTCATTGCCATGACCGTGGCGCGATTTCTTGAACACGTAACGTAGTCAGCTGTCCTGGTTGACACCATTGTCGGGGCTTGGCCAGAATTGGTGGTGTTCTGAGGCGGGAGCGTCGGCGGCCTGCCCGGGACCGACGGGGCAGGGAATCCAGCATGACGACCCGCCACCGGCGGGCACGATCAGGCACGCAAGGGACCATGTACACCGGCAGAGACAGGAGGTCGGCGGTGGCTGGCGAAGTTACTGTTAACAGAGCAGCAATGGTGACTGCTGCGAATCAGGTAGAGAGCGCTCTGGGCACGATCCGCAGCCTGCAGAGCCGGCTCACGGGCATCAACGACGATCTGGCCTCAGCCTGGAAAGGGGAGGCCGCGACGGCATTCGGCAATGCCTACACGCAGTTCAATTCCGACTTTGCCATCGTGATCAATGCCCTCAACGGAATTCACGAGAGGCTTCAGGGCAGCCACGCGAACTACAACGCCGCTGAAACGGCGAACACGCAGTCGGTGAGCAAGATCTCGGCCGCGCTGAACGGCTAAAGCGTCGCGGTGGCCCGGCTCGGCCGCGGGCTCGGCCCGGAGCCGCAGGGCATGCGTTCCTGGATGAGGCAAGGAGAAACGTGATGAGTGAATACACCGCAGTGAGCTTCGGTGCGATGGCGACGGGAGAGGCCGATTTCGCCTCGGTATACCAGTCGCTGCAGAGCACGCTGAGCGGCCTGGAGTCCGAGCTCCAGTCGAGCCTGGCCCAGTGGAGCGGCGCAGCTCAGCAGGCTTATTGGGCGGCGAAGGCCAAGTGGGACGCCGCCGCGGCCGACATGGCGACCGTGGTGTCGCAGCTCGGCCAGGTGGTCGGCGTCGCCAATGAGAACTACACCAACACCGAGCGGGTCAACCAGGCCATGTGGCAATGACGCGGGGGCGGCGCCGCGCGCCGCGCTGGCGGCACCGCACCGGTTCCTCCGGGTGCTGTCCCGAGGAACCGGTCCGGATAGCACGAGACGACATGACTAGCATCGGCAGCGGAGGTTCGTAATGGGCGCGATCGGCGACGTGATGGCGCTTGAGGACCAGGAGAAGCTCGACCAGGCGGCGGCGGCCAACCAGGCCCGGGAATACAACGCCGACGGCACGCTGAAAGCTGACAATTACCGGCCGCCCAAACTTCCCGAGTCGACCTTTCCTGCGGACATCAGGTTTGGCGGGCAATTGCGCGTGAACCGGGACGGGCTGAAGGCGGTGGCCAGTCAGATGGCCACCGAACTGAGCCAGTTGCAGTCCACCTTGCAGGCGCTCTACAACGGCGGTGCCGGCGGCGCGACGCTCGGCGGCTGGTCCACCGCGGACGCGATGGGAAACAACGCGGGGAGCGCGTGGTACGCGATCTCAACGTTCTACCAGGAGCTGAATACCGTCTACGACCAGGTGATCGGCTACTTGCGCCAGACGGCGAGCAACTACGGCGACACCGAGGACA
Organism: uncultured Actinomycetota bacterium; assembly: GCA_963729365.1. GTDB lineage: Bacteria > Actinomycetota > Actinomycetes > Streptosporangiales > Streptosporangiaceae > JASHPR01. The sequence goes on along the minus strand of CAVSNQ010000017.1, from coordinate 806,859 downwards.
TCACGGCGGCCGCGGCGCGGAACGTCGGGTCGGACGCCGCGCCGAGCGGCGCTGTGGGCTGACCAGGCGGAGCAGAGGAGGCCACCAATGCGTGCCCAGGAGAACAACGGGTACGGCGCCATAACCGGCCACTCGTACCAAGTCAAGACCATGGCGGTCACGGCGGGCTCCGCCAGCGGATACACCGCCGCGGAGATCGAGCAGCTGTTCAGCATGCTTGACCCGGCGGCCGTCACCGAGGCCGGCAAGGCGCACGCCGACGCGGCCAGTACGCTGCACGCCATCGCGGAATCCCTGATCACGCACGTGACCAGGCTGCAGGCCAACTGGAGCGGAGCCGCCGCGCAATCGGCGCTGCCCAGCTTCCAGCAGCTGCACGCGTCGGCCATGACGCTGGCCGATGCCGCGACGCAGACCGGTGACGTGCTCACGTGGCTGGGCGGCATTCTGCCCACGTACAAGAACTACACGGCACCGAGCAACGGCATCGTGGGCGATATCGAGAGCCTGTTCGGCCGCAACCCGCAGAACGAAGCGGCGCAGGCGAAAATGGAGGAGCTCAACGACCGGCTCGTGCAGGCTAATGGCGGCCTGCCGTCCAACGTCACCGTGAACCTGCCGGCCCTGAGCGGGTCGGCGGGGCACAGTCCGGCCACCACCGGCGGCATCGGTCCCGGCGGCGGAGCGGGCGCGGCCGCCAGCGGCGTGGGCCTCGCAGGCGGCGCGGGCAGCGGCGTCGGGGTTCGGGGCGGTAGCGGCGGCAGCGTCAGCGGCGTCACTCCGCGCGGCTCCGGGGCGACCGGCGGCGTCGGCGGCACGGGCGGCCTCGGCACCGGACCGGCCAGCCCCGGTGCGCCCACGCATCTGGCCGGCCTGCCCCCGGGCGGCGGCCCAGGCACCGGCACCGGCACCAGCCCGGGCGGAGGGATCGGCAGCGGCGGCGGCGTCCCCGGCGGCGGGTCGCCCGGCGGGGCCGTTGGCCCGGGCGGGCCAGATCCGGTCGGCCTAGTCCCGATGCCGGGCGGCGGCGGCCCTGGTGGCGGACAACCCGGCGACGGCGAACCGGGCGACCTGGGCGGAATCGGCGACGGCAGCGACCCGGTGGGCGTCGGCGCCGACCCGGTCCCGGTCGGCGTGGGCACGGCCCCGGCCGGCGATCCGGCCGGCGTGGGCGACCCGGTCGGCGTCGGCCCGAACCCGGTGGGCGTCGGCAGCGTCGGCACCGATCCCTTCGGCGGCGACGGCACGGGCGCCGGCCGCATCGGCGGCAACGCCGGGGGTGACGGGCTGATCGGCGAGGACCTGACCGGTGCCGCCCCCGGCGACAGCGCGGTGATCGGCTCCGACGGGATGATCGGCACCGGGCCAGGCGGCGTCGGCGCGGGCGGCCTGGACGCCGGCTTCGCCGACAGCGGTCTCGGGGCCGGCGACACCGGGGCGACCGGCTTCGTCGGAGCCGACGGCGCCGCGGCAGGAACCGACGGGGCCATGGCGGACGCGGGTTCCGGCTCCGGGGCAGGCGGGTTCCCGATGGCGGGCTCCGGCAGCGGCGGCCGGCCGGAGCGGGAGCGGCGCCGCCAGGCCTGGATGGCTGAGGACGCTGACCTCTGGGCCGGGGAAGCGGGACAGGTCCCCCCGACGATCGGCGGCTGACCGGAGGACGTGCGAAAGCAGCGCGGCGGGCGGCCCGCCCGAGGAGACGGAGGGCCATGATCACGGACGCGGAGGACGGACGATGAGCGGCGGCTTCCGGGTCGTGATCTCGGACCTGCAGGCGGCGTCGGGGGTGTTCACCTCCGAGTCGAAGACGCTCGCCGCGGTCATGCCGATGGGCGAGGCCTGCCCCGACGGCGGCAGCGGCGAAATCGACGGCGCGCTGCAGACGGTGACGGAAGCCATCGGCGGCCTGAACGCGCAGCTGTCCGCGGTCATCGCGCACCACGGGCAGAAGCTGCAGGCGGCGCACGACAACTACCAGCGCGCCGAGACCTCGACGGCCGAGGTGTGCCGGCAGCTCACCCGCTCTGGTTCTGGCGACTGAGAGCACCGGGCCTGGTTCCGCCCGGGTCCGGCGCCGAGAGCCAGGCGTCGATCCCGGCCAGCAGCCGCGACCGGACCTCCGCGGGCGCCGCGGAACCGCGTACCGACATCCGTGCCAGCTCCGCGAGCTCGTCGTCGGACAGGCCGTGCGCCTGCCGGGCGAGCTCGAACTGGGCGGTGAGCCGCCGGCCGAACAGCAACGGGTCGTCGGCGCCGAGCGCCACCTGGATCCCCGCATCAAGCAGCGACCGGAGCGGCACGTCGGCCGGGGTGGCCGCCACCCCGAGCGCCACGTTGGACGACGGGCATACTTCGAGCGTGATGCCGGCCGTGGCTATGCGTTCAAGCAAGTCTTCGTCATCAGCCGCGGCGACGCCATGACCGATGCGGTCGGCGTGCAACTCATCCAGGCACGCCCGGACGCTGGCCGGGCCGGCCAGCTCGCCGCCGTGCGGCGCGGCCATCAGCCCGGCGCGGGCCGCGATCCGGAACGCCGGGGCGAAGTCGGCCGCGGCGCCCCGGCGCTCGTCGTTGGACAGGCCGAAGCCGACGACGCCCCGCCCGGCGTGGGCCGCCGCGAGCCGGGCCAGCGTGCGGGCGTCGAGCGGGTGTCTCGTCCGGTTGGCCGCGATGATCACGCCGATGCCGACCCCGGTGGCGTCGGTCGCCGCGGCGGCGGCGTCGAGCACGAGCTCCACCGTGGGCGTCAGGCCGCCGAGCCGGGCCGCGTAGCCCGAGGGATCGACCTGAATCTCCAGCCAGCCCGATCCCTCGTCCCGCTCGTCCTGCGCGGCCTCGCGGATCAGCCGCTGCACGTCGGCCTCGGTGCGGACGACCGACCGCGCGATGTCGTACAGCCGCTGGAACCGGAACCAGCCGCGCTCGTCGGTCCCCCTCAGCCGCGGCGGCCAGTCGCTGACGAGCGCATCCGGCAGGTGCACTCCGTGCTCGCGGGCGAGCGCCACCAGCGTGGCGTGGCGCATCCCGCCGGTGAAGTGCAGGTGCAGGTGGGCCTTGGGGAGTGTGGCGAGCGGGCGGGCCATGGCATCGGCGGCCCGGCTCTGGCCGTCAGCGGGCCTGGGCCAGCAGCTTGCCGAGCCGGGTGATCCCCTCCTCAAGGTCGGCGTCGCCGAGCGCGCACGACAGCCGGAAGTAGCCGGGGGTCCCGAACGCCTCACCGGGCACCACGGCCACGTCGACCTCGTCGAGCAGCAGTTCGGCCAGCTCGGTGGTGCTGTCCGGCCTGCGCCCGGCGAGCTCCTTGCCGAGAACCCCCTTGACCGAGGGATAGCAATAGAACGCGCCGTGCGGCAGCGGGCAGATCACGCCGGGGATCTCGTTCAGCATGCCGGTCATCAGCAGCCGGCGGCGGTCGAACGCCTCCCGCATCCGGGCCACCGCGGACAGGTCACCGGAGACCGCGGCGAGCGCGGCGGCCTGGGCCACGTTGCAGACGTTGGACGTCATGTGGGACTGCAGGTCCGCGGCGGCCTTGGTCACGTCGGGCGGGCTGATCATCCAGCCGACCCGCCATCCGGTCATCGCGTAGGTCTTGGCCACCCCGTTGAGGACCACGCACCGCTCGGCCAGCTCGGGCACGGCCGTGGCGATCGAGGAGAATCGCGCGTCGCCGTAGACCAGGTGCTCGTAGATCTCGTCGGTGATCACCCAGATCCCGGCCGCGGCGGCCCAGCGCCCGATCTCGGCGACGAGCCCGGGCGGGTACACCGCGCCGGTCGGGTTGGACGGCGAGACGAACAGCAGCACCTTGGTGCGCTCGGTGCGGTGCGCCTCGAGATCGGCCACCGAGGTGAGGTAGCCCGAATTCTCATCGGTCAGCACCGGGACCGGCGTCCCGCCGGCCAGCTCGATCGCTTCCGGGTAGGTCGTCCAGTACGGCGTGGGCAGCAGCACCTCGTCGCCGGGGTCGAGCAGCGTGGCGAAGGCCAGGTAGACGGCATGCTTGCCGCCGTTGGTCACGATCACCTGGCCGGGAGCGACCTGGTAGCCGGAGTCGCGCTGGGTCTTGGCCGCGATCGCCTCCCGCAGCTCGGGCAGGCCGGCCGCGGGAGAGTACTTGTGGAACCTCGGCTCGGCGCAGGCCCGCTGGGCCGCCTCGACGATGTAGTCGGGGGTGGGGAAGTCGGGCTCGCCGACGCCGAAGCCGATGACGGGCCGGCCCGCGGCCTTGAGCGCGCGGGCCTTGGCGTCCACGGCGAGCGTCGCCGACTCGGTGATCGCCGCGACCCTGGCCGAGATCCGGTGCTGAGAAGAAGCCATGCCATCCATCCTGGCATCCGGCCCCGGCCGCCGCGCGGCGGGTGCGAGGATCGGGTCTGGCGCGCTGCGGTTCGACGGCGGGGGTTCCGGCAACGTAGACTTCAGCAACTGGTGGCGGTCCACCAGGTGGTCGGTGCATGCCCGCAGGACGGCACGGAAGCCGTCACGGGAAAGTGCCTGCCGCGGCAGTGCCGTCACAGGGCAGTAGCTCAATTGGCTAGAGTCCCGGTCTCCAAAACCGGCGGTTGGGGGTTCGAGTCCCTCCTGCCCTGCGGGTGCGACCCGTGCACGCTGCGGGTCCACGGCGTCAGCCGGTCAGTGATTAGTGCTGCTCAGGTGAGGACATGGCAACTCAGACACGTGGCACCGCAGCGGAGAAGCCGGCCAAGTCCGGACGTCCGGCGAAGAAGCCGGACCGGACTACCCCGGCCCTCTTTCTGCGGCAGGTCATCGCAGAACTGCGGAAGGTCATCTGGCCGACCCGCAAGGAGCTTGTCACCTACACCACGGTGGCGATCGTGTTCATCCTGGTCATGATGGGCCTCGTGACCGGCCTGGACACCGGGTTCACCTGGCTGATCACGAAGGTCTTCGGCTGACGCGCTGACTGGCTGAGCAGGGGATCCGCGCGCCGGGAGCGACCGCACGGCCCGGCGGCGGGGGTCGCGCGCGGCCAGTGAAAGCCTGGCTAACGCCGGAATGAAGAGCGAAGAGAAAGAGTTATCGTGTCCGAGTCCGAACTGCAGGTCGGCCAAGAGCCGGCCGAGCATGACCCTGATGGGCACAGCGAAGGCGAGCCCGACACTCCTGAGGTGATGGGCGCTCCAGAGGCTGAATCCCTGGCCGAGGCCGGGGCTGAGCTCGAGGCTGAGGCGGCGCTCGAGGCTCAGCAGGCGCTCGAGGCCCAGGCCGAGGCAGAAGCCGAGGCCGAGCCTGCGGCAGATGCCGAGGCTGCGGCTGACGCGGCGGACGAGTCCGAGGCGGAGGTGGCCGACCCGGTCGCCGAGTTCAAGGCCGAGCTGCGGCTGCTGCCCGGTGACTGGTACGTGGTGCACTCCTACGCCGGATACGAGAACCGGGTCAGGACCAACCTGGAGAGCCGGACCCAGTCGCTGAACATGGAGGACTACATCTTCCAGATCGAGGTGCCCACGCACGAGGTCACCGAGATCAAGAGCGGCAAGCGGCAGCAGGTCCAGGAGAAGGTGCTGCCCGGCTACATCCTGGTCCGGATGGAGCTCACCGACGAGTCATGGGCCGCGGTCCGCAACACGCCGGGGGTCACCGGCTTCGTCGGGCTGTCCAGCAGGCCGTCTCCGCTCAGCCTGGACGAGGTGGCCGTGCTGCTCGCGCCCGAGCCAGAGGAGAAGGCGGCGAAGAAGGCCGAGACCCTGCGCGCCGCTTCGGTGGACTTCGAGGTCGGCCAGTCCGTTACCGTTATGGATGGGCCGTTCGCGACGCTCCCCGCGACCGTGAACGAGATCAACCCCGACACCCAGAAGCTCAAGGTGCTCGTCTCGATCTTCGGCCGCGAAACACCGGTCGAGCTGTCCTTCGATCAGGTCAGCAAGATCTGATCGCAGGCGGGCGTGGCGCCGGACCAACCCAGAAGACCAGCTAGTTCAGCGAGGTAAGGACCCGAGGGAAATGGCTCCTAGGAAGAAGAAGATCGCTGCCGTCGTCAAGGTGCAGCTGAATGCGGGACAGGCCACGCCGGCACCGCCGGTGGGCACGGCCCTCGGCCCGCACGGCGTCAACATCATGGACTTCTGCAAGCAGTACAACGCGGCCACCGAGTCGCAGCGCGGCAACATCATCCCGGTAGAGATCACCATCTACGAGGACCGGTCGTTCACCTTCGTCACGAAGACGCCGCCGGCCCCGGAGCTGATCAAGAAGGCCGCCGGTGTCGAGAAGGGCAGCGGCGAGCCGCACAAGACCAAGGTGGGCACGGTCACCTCGGCCCAGCTCCGCGAGATCGCCCAGGTGAAGATGGCCGACCTGAACGCCAACTCGATGGACGCGGCCGAGAAGATCATCGCGGGAACGGCCCGCTCGATGGGCATCACGGTCGTCGGCTGATCGCGGCCGTGACCAGTGGCAGGGCCAGGCGCTGGCCCGATGACCACGACCTCCGCAACAACTAAGGAGAACGACTGATGAAGCGCAGCAAGGCATATCGCAAGGCCGACGAGCTCATCGAGCCCAGGCTTTACAGCCCGGCCGAGGCGGTGGCGCTGGCCAGGAAGACATCAACCACGAAGTTCGACCCGACGGTCGAGGTCGCGCTGCGGCTTGGCGTGGACCCGCGCAAGGCGGACCAGATGGTCCGGGGGACCGTCAACCTGCCGCACGGGACGGGCAAGACGGCCCGCGTGCTCGTGTTCGCCACCGGTGATCGCGCCGAGGAGGCCCAGGCCGCGGGCGCCGACTACGTGGGCGCCGACGACCTGATCGAGCGGATCCAGGGCGGCTTCCTCGACTTCGACGCGGTGGTGGCCACGCCCGACCTGATGGGCAAGGTGGGACGGCTCGGCCGGGTTCTCGGTCCCCGCGGGCTGATGCCGAACCCCAAGACCGGGACGGTCACGGCCGACGTCGGCAAGGCCGTCAGCGACATCAAGGGCGGCAAGATCGAGTTCCGCGTGGACCGGCACGGCAACCTGCACTTCGTGATCGGCAAGGCGTCGTTCACCGACCGGGCGCTGGTGGAGAACTACGCCGCCGCGATCGACGAGGTGGTCAGGCTCAAGCCGGCCGCGGCCAAGGGCCGGTATCTCAGGAAGATCACCTTCGCCACCACGATGGGGCCGGGGGTCCCGGTCGACCCGAGCGTCACGCGCGGGCTGACCGAGGAATTCGAGGACGCCGCCGCCAGCTAGCTGGCTCCCGCCGCCGGCTCTGGGGGCGGGCGTGCGGAATACCGATTGGCGGCCGGATCGCTGGCCGCGTATCCTGGGTCGTGCCAAAGACCGTCGGCCGTCGCCGCGCATGCCGCGTGGTGACCGAAGGCCCCGCGAGAGCGGGCGGCCCGCGCAGGTGACCTAGCTACGCCGCTGGTTCCGGTGGGCAACGCCCAGGAACCCGGTTCCGCCCTGGCGCACCTGTGCCGGGGCGTTCGCATTTCACCCGCCCTTCGCCGGCGCCGGATGTAGCCGAAGCCCTGCCACGCGGGGCGACCGGGACGAGAAACCGGGCCCCGCCATGCGGGTGACCGGGCTGAGAAGGGAGGCCCATGGCGAGGGCGGAGAAGGTGGCCGCAGTGGCCGAGATGACCGAGCGGTTCCAGAGCTCGGCGGGCGCGGTGCTGACCGAGTACCGCGGTCTTTCCGTGGCGCAGCTCGGCGAACTGCGCCGGTCGCTCGGCGAGCACGCCACGTTCGCTGTGGTCAAGAACACGCTCACGAAGATCGCCGCCAACGACGCCGGCGTGTCCGGGGAACTGACCGAGTTGCTCACCGGTCCGTCGGCGATCGCGTTCGTGCAGGGTGACGTGGTCGAGGCGGCCAAGGGGCTGCGTGATTTCTCCCGGGCCAACCCGTTCCTGGTCATCAAGGGCGGCGTTCTCGACGGGAAGGTGATGACCCCGGACGAGATCGTCAAGCTGGCCGATCTGGAATCGCGTGAGGTGCTGCTGGCCAAGCTGGCCGGCGCCATCAAGGCGTCCATGTCGGGCGCGGCGGCCACGTTCGCGGCGCTGCCGACCCAGATGGCCAGGCTGCTCGCGGCGCTCGAGGCGAAGCGAGCCAGCGAGGCGGGCCCCGCGGAAGGCGCGGAGAGCCACGCCGCGGAAGGCGCGGACGACCAGGGCGACGCGGACGGCCAGGCCAGCGCGGACGGCCAGGCCAGCGCCGAGGCCCAGGAAGGCTGACCGGGCCGAGCCTGGCCTTGACCACGAGGACATGCGGGTGGCGCGGGTCACCGGCACTACGTAGGAACAAGAAAGAGGAAGCACCACGATGGCGAAGCTCAGCAACGACGCACTGCTCGACGCGTTCAAGGAGATGACGCTGCTCGAGCTCTCTGAGTTCGTGAAGCAGTTCGAGGACACGTTCGACGTGAAGGCCGCCGCGCCGGTGGCCGTGGCCGGGCCTGCTCCGGCCGGCGGCGGAGGTGCCGCGGAAGAGGTCGAGGAGAAGGACGAGTTCGACGTCGTCCTCGAGGCCGCGGGCGACAAGAAGATCCAGGTCATCAAGGAAGTCCGGACCCTGACCAGCCTCGGGCTCAAGGAGGCCAAGGACCTGGTCGACGGCGCGCCGAAGCCGGTGCTCGAGCGGGTCAACAAGGAGGCCGCGGAGAAGGCCAAGGCGGCCCTGGAAGGCGCCGGCGCCACCGTGACCGTCAAGTAGCACGCCAGGCCCGTCTGCCCGCCACGGGAGCCCGTGGCGGGCAGACGCGTGCCGTGGAAGAGGGTGCGGTCGCAGGTCAGGAGCTTGTCGTCCCCGGAGCCGCCAGCGGGCGGCCAGCGGTGGAATCACGCCGCGCAGGCCTGAAAGGGCTACCTACCCGGGCTCGATGGAGGCCAAACCTTGACATGGTTGTGACGTTCGTCACGTACCGTGTTCGGCCGACACTAGGGCCTCTGGGCTTGACGTTTCGCGGCGGAGGAGCGATGCTGCGTTGCAACCGTGAACATCATAGTGGCGTACAGTTGACCAGCGGTGTGCCCGTAGGCTACACTGCTAATTTGCGCTGCACTGTGACGTCCTCGGCAACCACGATTATCCCTCGCGGCGTGTCCGCAGGGCGTTTCGCGTGCTCGCGCTAGCCGTCCGCCACAAGCTCGGAAGGACCCCTGTTGGCAGCCTCGCGCAGCGCTTCAGCCACCGTTTCTGGTCCACGTCGCGTTTCCTTCGCTCGCATTAACGAACCTCTTGAGGTCCCCAGCCTCCTCGCCCTCCAGACCGATTCCTTCGACTGGCTGCTCGGCAACGAGCGCTGGCGGACCCGGATCGACGCGGAGAAGAAGACCGGCCACAAGGACCTCCCCGACCAGTCCGGCCTCGAAGAGATCTTCGAGGAGATCAGCCCGATTGAGGACTTCACGGGGACCATGTCGCTCTCGTTCCGTGATCATCGGTTCGAGCCTCCGAAGTACTCCGCCGAGGAGTGCAAGGAGAAGGACATGACCTACTCCGCCCCGATGTTCGTGACGGCGGAGTTCATCAACAACAGCACCGGCGAGATCAAGAGCCAGACCGTGTTCATGGGCGATTTCCCGCTGATGTCGCCCAAGGGCACGTTCATCATCAACGGCACCGAGCGGGTCGTCGTGTCCCAGCTCGTCCGCTCGCCGGGTGTCTACTTCGACCGCCAGGTCGACAAGACCTCCGACAAGGACATCTACAGCTGCAAGGTGATCCCGTCCCGGGGCGCCTGGCTGGAGTTCGAGATCGACAAGCGCGACAGCGTCGGGGTCAGGATCGACCGCAAGCGCAAGCAGGGCGTCACCGTCCTGCTCAAGGCGCTCGGCTGGGACGAGGCGAAGATCCTCGAGCGGTTCGGCCAGTTCGAGTCGATGCGGGCCACCCTGGAGAAGGACCACACCACCGGCCAGGACGACGCCCTGCTCGACATCTACCGCAAGCTGCGCCCGGGCGAGCCGCCGACCCGTGAGTCGGCGCAGGCGCTGCTGGAGAACCTGTACTTCAACCCGAAGCGGTACGACCTGGCCAAGGTCGGCCGGTACAAGGTCAACAAGAAGCTCGGCCTGTCCCTGCCGATCGGCCAGGGCACGCTGACCGAGGACGACATCGTCGCCACGATCGAGTACCTGGTCCGGCTGCACACCGGCGAGGAGGAGATGAAGTCGGGCGACGGCCTCGTGCCGGTCGAGACCGACGACATCGACCACTTCGGCAACCGCAGGCTCCGCACCGTGGGCGAGCTCATCCAGAATCAGGTCCGGCTGGGCCTGGCCCGGATGGAGCGGGTGGTCAGGGAGCGGATGACCACGCAGGACGTGGAGGCGATCACGCCGCAGACGCTGATCAACATCAGGCCGGTGGTCGCGTCCATCAAGGAGTTCTTCGGCACCAGCCAGCTCTCCCAGTTCATGGACCAGACCAACCCGCTGGCCGGGCTCACCCACAAGCGCCGGCTGTCCGCGCTCGGCCCCGGGGGCCTGTCCAGGGAGCGGGCCGGGTTCGAGGTCAGGGACGTGCACCCGAGCCACTACGGCCGGATGTGCCCGATCGAGACGCCGGAAGGCCCGAACATCGGCCTGATCGGCTCGCTGTCCTCCTACGGCCGGGTCAACGCGTTCGGCTTCGTGGAGACCCCCTACCGCAAGGTGAAGAGCGGCAAGGTCACCGACCAGATCGACTACTTGACCGCCGACGAGGAGGACCGGCACGTCATCGCGCAGGCCAACGCGCCGATCGAGCCCGACGGGACGTTCACCGAGGACCGCGTGCTGGTCCGGCGGAAGGGCGGCGAGGTCGACTACATCGGGCCCGACGACGTGGACTACATCGACGTCTCGCCGCGGCAGATGGTGTCGGTCGCGACCGCGATGATCCCGTTCCTCGAGCACGACGACGCGAACCGGGCCCTGATGGGCTCGAACATGCAGCGCCAGTCGGTGCCGCTGCTGCGCAGCGAGGCGCCGCTGGTCGGTACCGGCATGGAGTACCGGGCCGCGACCGACGCGGGCGACGTGATCGTGGCCGACCTGCCCGGCGTGGTCGAGCAGGCCAGCGCCGACTTCATCGCGGTGGCCAACGACGACGGCACCAGGAGCACCTACCTGGTGGCCAAGTTCCGGCGGTCCAACCAGGGCACCTGCTTCAACCAGAAGCCGGTGGTCGAGGAGGGCCAGCGGGTCGAGGCCGGCCAGGTGATCGCGGACGGCCCGTGCACCGACCACGGCGAGATGGCGCTGGGCCGGAACCTGCTCGTCGCCTTCATGCCCTGGGAGGGCCACAACTACGAGGACGCGATCATCCTGTCCCAGCGGCTGGTCCAGGACGACGTGCTCTCCTCGATCCACATCGAGGAGCACGAGGTCGACGCCCGGGACACCAAGCTCGGCCCGGAGGAGATCACCAGGGACATCCCGAACGTCTCCGAGGACGTGCTCGCCGACCTGGACGACCGCGGCATCATCAGGATCGGTGCCGAGGTGACCACCGGCGACATCCTGGTCGGGAAGGTCACGCCCAAGGGCGAGACCGAGCTGACCCCCGAGGAGCGGCTGCTGCGCGCGATCTTCGGCGAGAAGGCCCGGGAGGTCAGGGACACCTCGCTGAAGGTGCCGCACGGCGAATCCGGCAAGGTCATCGGGGTCCGGGTGTTCACCAGGGAGGACGGCGACGAGCTGCCGCCCGGCGTGAACGAGCTGGTCCGGGTCTACGTGGCGGCCAAGCGGAAGATCACCGACGGCGACAAGCTGGCCGGCCGGCACGGCAACAAGGGCGTCATCGCCAAGATCCTCGCCGTCGAGGACATGCCGTTCCTCGAGGACGGCACTCCGGTCGACATCGTGCTGAACCCGCTCGGCGTGCCGGGCCGGATGAACGTCGGCCAGGTGCTCGAGACCCACCTGGGCTGGGTGGCGAACTCGGGCTGGAACGTCGACGGCGACGGCGACTGGCAGGAGCGGCTGCGGCAGATCGGCGCCGGGGCGGCCGAGCCCGGCACCAAGGTGGCCACGCCGGTCTTCGACGGAGCCAAGGAAGAGGAGATCACCGGCCTGCTCGGCAGCGCGCTGCCGAACCGGGACGGCGACCGGCTGGTCGGCGCGAGCGGCAAGGCCAGGCTGTTCGACGGCCGGACCGGCGAGCCGTTCAAGGACCCGGTCGCGGTGGGCTACATCTACATACTGAAGCTGCTGCACCTGGTGGACGACAAGATCCACGCCAGGTCGACCGGCCCGTACTCGATGATCACCCAGCAGCCGCTCGGCGGTAAGGCGCAGTTCGGCGGGCAGCGATTCGGCGAGATGGAGGTCTGGGCGCTTGAGGCCTACGGCGCCGCGTACGCGCTGCAGGAACTGCTGACCATCAAGTCCGACGACATTCTCGGAAGGGTCAAGGTCTACGAGGCGATCGTCAAGGGCGAGAACATCCCCGAGCCCGGTATCCCTGAGTCATTCAAGGTGCTGATCAAGGAGATGCAGTCGCTCTGCCTGAACGTGGAGGTGCTCTCCAGCGACGGCGCGGCGATCGAGATGCGGGAAACCGATGAGGATGTCTTCCGCGCTGCGGAGGAACTCGGCATTGACCTGTCCCGGCGCGAGCCGAGCAGCGTCGAAGAGGTCTGATCCGAACTACCCCAGGGGACAAAACACGTGCTAGACGTCAACTTCTTTGACGACCTGCGTATCGGCCTTGCGACCGCCGACGACATCAGGCTCTGGTCGCACGGCGAGGTCAAGAAGCCAGAGACCATCAACTACCGCACGCTCAAGCCGGAAAAGGACGGGCTCTTCTGCGAGAAGATCTTCGGCCCGACCCGGGACTGGGAGTGCTACTGCGGCAAGTACAAGCGGGTCAGGTTCAAGGGCATCATCTGCGAGCGCTGCGGCGTCGAGGTCACCCGGGCCAAGGTGCGGCGGGAGCGGATGGGCCACATTGAGCTGGCCGCGCCGGTCACGCACATCTGGTACTTCAAGGGCGTGCCCAGCCGGCTCGGCTACCTGCTCGACCTGGCGCCCAAGGACCTGGAGAAGGTCATCTACTTCGCCGCGTACATGATCACGTACGTGGATACCGACGCCCGCGACCGCGACCTGCCCAGCCTCGAGGCGAAGATCACCGTCGAGAAGAGCCAGCTGGAGCAGCGCCGCGACGCCGACATCGAGGCCCGCCAGTCCAAGCTGGAGAAGGACCTGGCCGAGCTCGAGGCGGCCGGGGCCAAGGGCGACGCGCGCCGCAAGGTCCGGGAGAGCGCCGACCGGGAATGCCGGCAGATCCGCGACCGGGCGGGCCGCGAGATCGACCGGATCGAGGAGGTCTGGAACAGGTTCCGCGGGCTCAAGGTCCAGGACCTGGAGGGCGACGAGCTGCTGTACCGCGAGATGCGCGACCGGTTCGGCCGTTACTTCCGCGGCGGCATGGGCGCCCAGGCCATCCAGGAGCGGGTCGGCAGCTTCGACCTCGAGGCCGAGGCGGCCAACCTGCGGGAGACCATCCGCACCGGCAAGGGCCAGCGCAAGGCCCGCGCGCTGAAGCGGCTCAAGGTCGTGTCCGCGTTCCTGAACACCACCAACAGCCCGCTGGGCATGGTGCTTGACTGCATTCCGGTGATCCCGCCGGACCTGCGGCCGATGGTGCAGCTGGACGGCGGCCGGTTCGCCACCTCCGACCTGAACGACCTCTACCGCCGGGTCATCAACCGGAACAACCGGCTGAAGCGGCTGCTCGACCTCGGCGCGCCCGAGATCATCGTCAACAACGAGAAGCGGATGCTGCAGGAGGCCGTGGACTCGCTGTTCGACAACGGCCGCCGCGGCCGGCCGGTGACCGGGCCGGGCAACCGCCCGCTCAAGTCACTGTCCGACATGCTCAAGGGCAAGCAGGGCCGGTTCCGGCAGAACCTGCTCGGCAAGCGCGTCGACTACTCGGGCCGCAGCGTCATCGTGGTCGGCCCGCAGCTCAAGCTGCACCAGTGCGGCCTGCCCAAGGAGATGGCGGTCGAGCTGTTCAAGCCGTTCGTGATGAAGCGGCTGGTCGACCTCAGCCACGCGCAGAACATCAAGTCCGCCAAGCGGATGGTGGAGCGGGCCAAGTCGGTGGTGTGGGACGTGCTCGAGGAGGTCATCACCGAGCACCCGGTGCTGCTGAACCGCGCGCCGACCCTGCACCGGCTCGGCATCCAGGCCTTCGAGCCGCAGCTGGTCGAGGGCAAGGCGATCCAGATTCACCCGCTGGTCTGCACCGCGTTCAATGCCGACTTCGACGGCGACCAGATGGCGGTGCACGTTCCGCTGTCGGCGGAGGCGCAGGCCGAGGCCCGGATCCTGATGCTGTCCACCAACAACATCCTCAAGCCCGCCGACGGCAAGCCGGTGACCATGCCCACCCAGGACATGGTGATCGGGATCTACTGCCTGACCAGGGAGGCAGCGGACGCGCCCGGGAACGGCCGCGCGTTCGCCAGCCCGGCCGAGGCCCTGATGGCCTACGACCGGGGCGAGCTCGACCTGCAGGCCAGGATCGAGGTCCGGCTGCGGGACGTCACGCCGCCGTTCGGGTACACCCCGCCGGAGGGCTGGTCCGAGGGCCAGCCGCTGCGGCTGAGCACGACCCTGGGCCGGTGCCTGTTCAACGAGACGCTGCCCGACAACTACCCGTTCGTGAACTACGAGGTGGGCAAGAAGCAGCTCTCGACGATCGTCAACGAGCTAGCCGAGAGCTACCCCAAGGTCGAAGTGGCCGCGGCCCTCGACGCGCTCAAGGACGCGGGCTTCCACTGGGCCACCAGGGCCGGGGTCACGATCGCGATCGAGGACGTGATCGCGCCGCCGAACAAGGCCGCGATCCTGGACACCTACGAGAAGCGGGCCGACAAGGTCCAGCGGGAGTACGACCGGGGCCTGATCACCGACGATGAGCGCCGCCAGGAGCTGATCGAGATCTGGACCCACGCGACCGCCGACGTGGCGCAGGACATGGAGGCCGCGTTCCCGGAGACCAACCCGGTCTGGATGATGGTCAACTCCGGGGCCCGCGGCAACCCGATGCAGGTCCGGCAGATCGCCGGCATGCGCGGCCTGGTCTCCAACCCCAAGGGCGAGACGATCCCGCGGCCGATCACGTCCAGCTTCCGCGAGGGCCTGTCCGTGGTCGAGTACTTCATCTCGACCCACGGCCAGCGCAAGGGCCTGGCCGACACCGCGCTGCGCACCGCCGACTCCGGGTACCTGACCAGGCGCCTGGTCGACGTGGCGCAGGACGTCATCGTCCGCGAGGAGGACTGCGGCACCGACCGGTCGATCTCCATGCGGATCGCCCAGGAGGACTCCGCCGGCCACCTGCGCAAGCTGCCCAACATCGAGAACACCGGCACCGGCCGGACGCTGTCCGAGGACGTCGAGGACGCCGAGGGCAACGTGCTGGTCACCGCCGGGTCCGACATGACCGAGGCCATGATCGACCAGTTCGTGGCCGCGGGCGTGGGCGCCGTCCGCACCTACAGCGTCCTGGTCTGCCAGGCCAAGTACGGGGTCTGCGCTAAGTGCTACGGCCGGTCGCTGGCCACCGGCAAGCGGGTGGACGTCGGCGAGGCGGTCGGCATCATCGCCGCCCAGTCGATCGGCGAGCCCGGCACGCAGCTGACCATGCGGACCTTCCACACCGGCGGCGTGGCCGGCCTGGACATCACCCACGGCCTGCCGCGCATCCAGGAGCTGTTCGAGGCCAGGATCCCCAAGGGCCTGGCGCCGATCAGCGAGTTCGAGGGCACGGTCAGGATCGACGAGCAGGACAAGACGCGGAAGATCGTGGTCGTCCCGGACGACGGCTCGGACGAGGTCGCCTACCAGGTCTCGATGCGGGCCCGGCTGCTGGTGTCCGACGGCGACCGCGTCAAGGTCGGCCAGCAGCTGATCCAGGGCACGGTCAACCCGCACGAGGTGCTCAGGATCCTGGGCTCCCGTGAGGTCCAGCTGCACCTCGTGCACGAGGTGCAGGAGGTGTACCGGTCGCAGGGCGTGTCGATCCACGACAAGCACATCGAGATCATCATCCGGCAGATGCTCAAGCGGGTGAACGTGCTCGAGTCGGGCGACACCGAGCTGCTGCCCGGCGAGCTGGTGGAACGGCCGAAGTTCGAGGCGGTCAACCGGGCCGTGGTCGAAGAGGGCGGCACCTCGGCGTCCGGCCGCGCGGTCCTGATGGGGATCACCAAGGCGTCGCTGGCCACCGAGTCGTGGCTGTCCGCCGCCTCGTTCCAGGAGACCACCCGGGTCCTCACCGACGCGGCGATCCACGCCCGGTCGGACTCGCTGGTGGGCCTCAAGGAGAACGTGATCATCGGCAAGCTCATCCCGGCCGGCACCGGGATGCAGCGGTACCGCTCGCTGCGGGTGGAGCCGACCGAGGAGGCCAGGTCCTCGCTGTACCCGGCCGCGGGCTACGGCGGCGACAGCTACGGCGGCGACGGGTACGACGCCAGCCAGGACGGCGTGCCCCGGCACCCGTTCGGGCCGGGCCCGTCCGCCACCGGCGCGGCCATCCCGCTCGAGGAGTACGACTTCGGCACCTACAACAGGTAACGAGTCGCTTCGGTCACCCCGGTCACCGCTGCGTGGCCGGGGTGACTGCTGTCGTGACCGCGACACGCGGCCCGGTTCGCGGCCCGGGGAATGAAACCGGGGCCGCGAATGGTTACGCTTACGACACGAGTGCCCGGCTCGCTTTGACGCCTGCGTCAAGCGTGGGTAATCTAGCTCTCCGTGCCCGTAATTCGCGGGCGCAGCATGACTGTGGACCGTGGTCCCGGACGCCGGAAGGCCGGGGATCGCGTGGGCCAGTCGTGCGGAGGACTTTCCCTTTCTCGTCGTCCGGGCTCGGCTACGGGCCAGGAGGATGCGCCGTGAACGCGGCGACACGCCCGACTGCGGGGGCCGGGCAGGCGAGGAAACCCGCAGGCCAGGTACGTACAAGTGAAGGACGGCTGCGCCGCAAGGCGCGAGGAAATCGCGCCGGGAGGCGCGCCGAGAAGATGGAGACGCGTTGCCCACGATCCAGCAGCTGGTCCGCAAGGGCCGGCAGGACAAGGTAGCTAAGAACAAGACTCCGGCGCTCAAGGCCAGCCCGCAGCGCCGCGGGGTCTGCACGCGCGTCTACACAACCACGCCCAAGAAGCCGAACTCGGCCCTCCGCAAGGTGGCCAGGGTCAGGCTCACCAGCCAGATCGAGGTCACGGCCTACATCCCCGGGGTGGGCCACAACCTCCAGGAGCACTCGATCGTGCTGGTCCGCGGCGGCCGGGTGCGCGACCTTCCCGGCGTGCGCTACAAGGTCATCCGCGGCTCCCTGGACACCCAGGGCGTCCGCAACCGCAAGCAGGCCCGCAGCCGATACGGCGCGAAGAAGGAGAAGAGCTGACATGCCGCGCAAGGGCCCCGCGACCAAGCGGCAGCTGGTCACCGACCCCGTCTACGGTTCACCGCTGGTCACCGCGCTGGTGAACAAGGTGCTGCGCAACGGCAAGCGCTCGCTCGCCGAGCGCATCGTGTACGGCGCCATGGAAGGGTGCAAGGACAAGACCGGCAACGACCCGGTGGTGACGCTCAAGCGCGCCCTGGACAACGTGAAGCCCACCCTCGAGGTGCGCAGCCGCCGGGTCGGCGGCGCCACCTACCAGGTGCCCGTCGAGGTGCGGGCCTCCCGCAGCACCACGCTGGCGCTGCGCTGGCTGATCACCTACTCGCGGCAGCGCCGCGAGAAGACCATGACCGAGCGGCTGATGAACGAGCTGCTCGACGCGAGCAACGGCCTCGGGGCCAGCGTCAAGCGCCGCGAGGACACCCACAAGATGGCCGAGTCCAACAAGGCCTTCGCCCACTACCGCTGGTAGCCGGCCCCAACCACCAAGACCGCCCTTAACGCAACGCGAACCGCTAACTCAGGAAAGAAGATTCGAACCGTGGCCGCCACGCAGACCGCCATCGACCTCGCCAGGGTCCGCAACATCGGGATCATGGCGCATATCGACGCGGGCAAAACCACGACCACCGAGCGGATCCTGTTCTACACCGGCATCAACTACAAGATCGGCGAGGTCCACGAGGGCGCCGCCACGATGGACTGGATGGCGCAAGAGCAGGAGCGCGGGATCACGATCACGTCCGCGGCGACCACCGCGATGTGGCGCGACCACACGATCAACCTGATCGACACGCCGGGTCACGTCGACTTCACCGTCGAGGTGGAGCGGTCGCTGCGGGTGCTGGACGGCGCCGTGGCCGTGTTCGACGGCGTGGCGGGCGTGGAGCCCCAGTCCGAGACCGTGTGGCGCCAGGCCGACCGGTACGGCGTGCCGCGGATCTGCTTCGTGAACAAGATGGACCGGGTGGGCGCGGAGTTCCACCGCTGCGTCGAGATGATCTCCGACCGGCTCGGCGCGACGCCGCTGGTGATCCAGCTGCCGTGGGGCGTGGAGGCGGACTTCCGCGGCGTCATCGACCTGGTCCGGATGCAAGCGCTGCTCTGGCCGACCGACGGCAAGGGCGACGCCTACGACGTGGTCGCGATCCCCGATCACTACCAGGAGGCGGCCCGCGAGTGGCGGGACACCCTGGTCGAGGCCATCTCCGAGAACGACGAGGAGATGATGGAGCTCTACCTGGACGGCACCGAGCCGAAGGAAGAGCAGCTGATCGCCGCGATCAGGCGGGCCACGATCGCCGGAGCGATCACCCCGGTGCTGTGCGGCAGCGCGTTCAAGAACAAGGGCGTGCAGCCGATGCTGGACGCGATCGTGGACTTCCTGCCCAGCCCGCTGGACGTGCCGTCCATCAGGGGCCACGCGGTGGGGCACGACGACGTCGAGATCGAGCGGCACGCCGACCCGGCCGAGCCGTTCGCCGCCCTGGCGTTCAAGATCATGTCCGACCAGCACCTGGGCAAGCTGACCTACATCCGGATCTACTCCGGCACGCTGGAGACCGGCAAGTCGGTGCTGAACTCGACCAAGGAGCGCAAGGAGCGGGTCGGCAAGATCTACCAGATGCACGCCAACAAGCGCGAGGAGCGCCCGTCCGCCATCGCGGGCCAGATCGTCGCCGTGATGGGCCTGAAGGACACCACGACCGGCGACACGCTGAGCGACCAGGCCAAGCCGGTGATCCTCGAGTCGATGACGTTCCCGGCCCCGGTGATCAACGTGGCCATCGAGCCGCGCACCAAGGGCGACCAGGACAAGCTCGGCACGGCCATCCAGCGGCTGGCCGAGGAGGACCCGACCTTCCAGGTCCGGACCGACGAGGAGACCGGGCAGACGATCATCGCCGGCATGGGCGAGCTGCACCTCGAGGTGCTGGTCGACCGGATGCGGCGGGAGTTCAAGGTGGAGGCCAACATCGGCCGCCCGCAGGTCGCCTACCGGGAGACGGTCAGGAAGAAAGCGGAGAAGGTCGAGTACACCCACAAGAAGCAGACCGGCGGCGCCGGCCAGTACGCCAAGGTGGTCATCAACCTGGAGCCGACCGGCGGCGACGGCGGAGGCTACGAGTTCGAGAACAAGATCAGCGGCGGCCGGATCCCGCGCGAGTACATCCCGTCGGTGGACACCGGCTGCCAGGAGGCGGCGGAGTTCGGCGTGCTGGCGGGCTACCCGATGGTCGACGTGAAGGTCACGCTGACCGACGGCGGGTACCACGAGGTGGACTCTTCCGAGCTCGCCTTCAAGATCGCCGGCTCGATGGCGTTCAAGAAGGCGGCGGGCTACGCCGACCCGGTGCTGCTGGAGCCGGTCATGGCCGTCGAGGTGAGGACCCCCGAGGACTACATGGGCGAGGTCATCGGCGACCTGAACAGCCGCCGGGGCCACATCCAGGCCATGGAGGACCGGTCAGGGGTGCGCGCTGTCAAGGCGCTCGTGCCGCTGGCCGAGATGTTCGGCTACGTGGGCGACCTGCGCAGCCGGACCCAGGGCCGGGCGGACTTCAGCATGCAGTTCGACTCGTATGCCGAGGTCCCGCCCAGCATCGCCAAGGAGATCATCGCCAAGGCACGCGGCGAGTAGCCGGCGACCGCAGACGATACGACGACAATCACGATCGCAACGAGGAGAGACACCAGTGGCGAAGGCCAAGTTCGAGCGGACCAAGCCGCACGTCAACATCGGCACCATTGGACACATCGACCACGGCAAGACGACACTGACCGCGGCGATCACCAAGGTGCTGCACGACAAGTTCCCTGACGTGAACCCCTTCACTCCGTTCGACCAGATCGACAACGCGAAGGAAGAGAAGGAGCGCGGGATCACGATCTCGATCTCGCACGTCGAGTACCAGACCGAGAAGCGGCACTACGCGCACGTGGACTGCCCGGGTCACGCCGACTACATCAAGAACATGATCACCGGCGCGGCCCAGATGGACGGCGCGATCCTCGTGGTCGCGGCCACCGACGGCCCGATGCCGCAGACCCGCGAGCACGTGCTGCTGGCCCGCCAGGTCGGCGTGCCGTACATCGTGGTCGCGCTGAACAAGGCCGACATGGTCGACGACGAGGAGATCCTCGAGCTGGTCGAGCTTGAGGTGCGCGAGCTGCTCAGCACGTACGAGTTCCCCGGCGACGACGTCCCGGTGATCCGGGTCTCGGCGCTGAAGGCGCTCGAGGGTGACGAGGAGTGGGGGGCCAAGGTCTACGAGCTGATGGAGGCCTGCGACGACAGCATCCCCGAGCCGGTCCGCGACGTCGAGAAGCCGTTCCTGATGCCGGTCGAGGATGTCTTCTCGATCACCGGCCGCGGCACGGTGGTGACCGGCCGGATCGAGCGCGGCAAGATCCACACCAGCGAGGAAATCGAGATCATCGGGATCAAGGAGAAGGCGCAGAAGAGCGTCGTCACCGGGGTCGAGATGTTCCACAAGATCCTCGACGAGGGCCAGGCCGGTGACAACGCCGGGCTGCTGCTGCGCGGCATCAAGCGCGAGGAAGTGGAGCGCGGCCAGGTCGTCATCAAGCCGGGCACCAACACGCCGCATACCGAGTTCGAGGGCCAGGTCTACATCCTGTCCAAGGACGAGGGCGGGCGGCACACCCCGTTCTTCAACAACTACCGGCCGCAGTTCTACTTCCGCACCACGGACGTCACCGGTGTCGTGCACCTGCCCGAGGGCACCGAGATGGTGCTGCCGGGTGACAACACCGAGATGAAGGTCGAGCTGATCCAGCCGATCGCCATGGAAGAGGGCCTGCGGTTCGCGATCCGGGAGGGCGGCCGGACGGTCGGCGCCGGCCGGGTCACCAAGATCAACAAGTAGCAAGCCGTCGTGCGGCGGCCGGGCCGCCCAAGGCCCGGCCGCCGCACTGCGAACAGGACCCCGAGATCAACACAGCGGTACCACGAAAGAAGGACGTCGCCCCATGGCGGGACAGAAGATCCGCATCCGGCTCAAGGCCTATGACCACGAGGTCATTGACAGCTCGGCGCGGAAGATCGTCGACACGGTGACGCGCACCGGCGCGAAGGTCGCCGGGCCAGTGCCGCTGCCCACCGAGAAGAACGTGTACTGCGTGATCCGCTCACCGCACAAGTACAAGGACTCGCGTGAGCACTTCGAGATGCGCACGCACAAGCGCCTGATCGACATCATCGACCCCACGCCGAAGACCGTCGACTCGCTGATGCGGCTTGACCTGCCCGCCGGCGTCGACATCGAGATCAAGCTCTGAGGGACGCACCGATATGACCAAGCAGATCAAGGGGGTCCTGGGCACCAAGCTCGGCATGACCCAGGTCTTCGCCGACGACGGCAAGATCGTTCCGGTCACGGTCGTCGCGGCGGGCCCCTGCGTCGTCACCGCGGTGCGGACGCCGGACGCCGACGGCTACTCGGCCGTTCAGCTCGGCTACGGGGAGATCGACCCGCGCAAGGTGAACAAGCCGGAGGCCGGTCACTTCGTCCGGGCCGGGGTGACGCCGCGCCGGTACCTGGTGGAGCTGCGCACCGACGACGCCTCGGACTACACGCTCGGCCAGGAGGTCACCGCGGAGACCTTCGCTGCGGGCGAGCTGGTTGACGTCACGGCCCGGAGCAAGGGCAAGGGATTCGCCGGCGTCATGAAGCGGCACGGCTTCAAGGGCCTGGGCGCCTCGCACGGCACCCAGCGCAAGCACCGCGCCCCCGGTTCCATCGGCGGCTGCGCCACCCCGGGCCGCGTGTTCAAGGGAGTGCGGATGGCCGGCCGGATGGGCGGAGTGCGCACCACCTCTCCCAACCTGACCCTGCACGGCGTCGACGCCGGCCGCGGCCTGCTGCTGATCAAGGGCGCGGTCCCCGGGCCGTCCGGCGGGCTGGTCCTGGTCCGCACCGCCGTCAAGACCCCGGCCGCGAGCAGCCGGTAGGAGAGCCGATGACCGCAACAGTTAACGTCGTATCCCCGTCCGGCTCGGACGAGGTGACCGTCGAGCTCCCGGCGGAGATCTTCGGCGCCAAGGTGAACTTGCCCCTGATGCACCAGGTGGTCGTGGCCCAGCAGGCCGCAGGCCGGCAGGGCACGCACGCCACCAAGACCCGCGGCGCGGTCCGGGGCGGCGGCAAGAAGCCGTACCGCCAGAAGGGCACGGGCCGGGCCCGCCAGGGCTCGATCCGCGCGCCGCAGTTCGCCGGCGGCGGCGTCGTGCACGGCCCGGTGCCCCGGTCCTACGAGCAGCGCACGCCCAAGAAGATGAAGGCCGCCGCGCTGCGCGGGGCGCTGTCCGACCGCGCCGCCCACGGCCGCGTGCACGTGGTGAGCGGCTTCACCGAGGGCGACGCGCCGCGCACCAAGGACGCGCTGGCCGTGCTCGTGACCGTGACCGGCGTCGCGCCATCGGCCGCGCAGGTCCTGGTCGTGACCGACACCGGTGACACGGTCACCTGGAAGAGCCTGCGCAACGTGGCGGGCGTGCACCTGCTCGACTCGGGCCAGCTCAACACCTACGACGTGCTGGTCAGTGATCACGTGGTGTTCACCGAGGCGGCGCTGGCCGCGTTCGTGGCCCGGGCCGGCACCGATTCCCGTCAACCCCCCACCCAAGCTGAGGACGCTGCGTCGTGAGCAAGGTCGTGAGCAAGAGCGGCAACCCGCGGGACATCCTGGTCAAGCCGATCATCTCGGAAAAGAGCTACCGGCTGGCGGATGACGGGAAGTACACGTTCCTCGTCGCGCCTGGTTCCAACAAGACCCAGATCAGGCAGGCGGTCGAGGCCGTGTTCCGGGTCAAGGTGACCGGCGTCAACACGATCAACCGGCCGGGCAAGCGGCGCCGGACGCGGTTCGGCTGGGGCAAGCGGCCGGATACCAAGCGCGCCATCGTGACCCTCGCCGAGGGAGAGCGGATCGATATCTTCGGCAGCCCGGGCATCTAGCCGGGCGATCCATAGGAGCTAGAGCACACATGGCAATCCGCAAGTACAAGCCGACCACTCCGGGCCGGCGGGGCGCGAGCGGCGCAGACTTCTCCGAGGTCACCCGCACCGAGCCGGAGAAGTCGCTGGTGCGCCCGCTGCACTCCCGCGGCGGCAGGAACGTGCACGGCCGCATCACCACCCGCCACCAGGGCGGCGGGCACAAGCGCGCCTACCGGCTGATCGACTTCAGGCGGAACGACAAGGACGGCGTGCCGGCCAAGGTCGCGCACATCGAGTACGACCCCAACCGCACGTCCAGGATCGCGCTGCTGCACTACGCCGACGGGGAGAAGCGTTACATCCTCGCCCCGGCCGGGCTGACCCAGGGGGACACGATCGAGAACGGTCCGGGCGCGGACATCAGGGCGGGTAACTGCCTGCCGCTGCGCAACATCCCGACCGGCACGGTCGTGCACGCCATCGAGCTCAGGCCGGGCGGCGGCGCCAAGATCGCGCGCTCGGCCGGCTCGGGCGTGCAGCTGCTGGCCAAGGAGGGCAAGCAGGCGCAGTTGCGCATGCCGTCCGGCGAGATCAGGCGCGTGGACGTGACGTGCCGGGCGACCATCGGCGAGGTCGGCAACGCCGAGCAGGCCAACATCAAGCTCGGCAAGGCGGGCCGGAACCGGTGGAAGGGGCGCCGCCCGTCCGTCCGCGGCGTCGCGATGAACCCGGTCGACCACCCCCTGGGCGGCGGCGAGGGCAAGAGCTCGGGCGGCCGGCACCCGGTCAGCCCCTGGGGGAAGCCCGAGGGGCGCACCCGCAAGGCCCACAAGGCCAGCGACAAGATGATCACCCGCCGGCGCAGCAAGAAGAAGCGGTAGGAGCACCCGATAATGCCTCGTAGCCTGAAGAAGGGCCCCTTCGTGGACGACCACCTGATGAAGAAGGTGGATGTCCAGAACGACAGGGGCACCAAGAACGTGATCAAGACCTGGTCCCGCCGCTCCATGATCGTTCCCGCGATGCTGGGCCACACGATCGCCGTGCACGACGGCCGCAAGCACGTGCCGGTGTTCATCACAGAGTCGATGGTCGGGCACAAGCTCGGTGAGTTCGCGCCCACCCGCACCTTCCGCAGCCACGTGCGGGACGACCGGCGCAGCCGCCGGTAGGGCTAGTGCCGGGCAGCGCGGAGGCGTGGGTTGAGAGAAGAGAGAGAGCGAGACAGCTGATGGAAGCGAGGGCAAAGGCGCGGTACGTGCGCATCACGCCGCGCAAGGCCCGCCGGGTGGTGGACCTTATCCGCGGGATGCCCGCTGACCAGGCGCAGGCGACGCTCGCCTTCGCGCCGCAGTCGGCGAGCGACCCGGTGCGGAAGGTCCTGGCCA
Source organism: uncultured Actinomycetota bacterium (assembly GCA_963729365.1). Classification (GTDB taxonomy): domain Bacteria; phylum Actinomycetota; class Actinomycetes; order Streptosporangiales; family Streptosporangiaceae; genus JASHPR01. The sequence goes on along the minus strand of CAVSNQ010000017.1, from coordinate 782,136 downwards.
GCGCGATCGCCAACGCCGAGCAGGCGCGGCTCGACTCGTCCGCGCTCGTCGTGAGCCGGGCCTGGGTGGACGAGGGGCCGACCGCCAAGCGGTTCCGGCCCCGCGCGCAGGGCCGCGGCTACCGGATCAACAAGCGCAGCAGCCACATCACGGTCGTCGTTTCCGACGAGCGCGGTGCTTCAAACCGCAGGGAGAGGACCCGCTAGTGGGCCAGAAAGTGAACCCGCACGGGTTCCGTCTAGGCATCACCACCGACTTCAAGAGCCGGTGGTATGCCGACAAGCTGTACAAGGACTACGTCGCGGAAGACGTCGCGATCCGCCGGATGCTGCAGCGCGGCATGGAGCGGGCCGGCATCTCGAAGGTAGAGATCGAGCGGACCAGGGACCGGGTGCGGGTCGACATTCACACCGCCCGCCCCGGCATCGTGATCGGCCGCCGCGGCGCGGAGGCCGACCGGATCCGCGGCGACCTGGAGAAGCTGACCAGCAAGCAGATCCAGCTGAACATCCTCGAGGTCAAGAACCCCGAGATCGACGCTCAGCTAGTCGCCCAGGGCGTGGCCGAGCAGCTGTCCAGCCGGGTGTCGTTCCGCCGGGCGATGCGCAAGGCGATGCAGACCGCGATGAAGGGCGGCGCCAAGGGCATCCGGGTGCAGTGCGCGGGCCGGCTGGGCGGCGCGGAAATGTCGCGGTCGGAGTTCTACCGCGAGGGACGGGTGCCGCTGCACACGCTGCGCGCGGACATCGACTACGGCTTCTATGAGGCGCGGACCACGTTCGGCCGGATCGGCGTGAAGGTGTGGATCTACCGCGGCGAGGCCGCGCAGACCCGCGCCGAGCGCGAGGCCGCCGCGGCCGCGCTGCGGGCCGGCCAGCGGGCCGGGCGCGACCGGGACCGCCCGCCGCCTCGCGGCGGGCGACGGCGTCCCGGCAGCCCGGACTGGACCGGGTCCGGCCCGGACCGGGGCGACGACCGCGGCCAGGACGGCCGGGAGCAGGCGGCGGTTCCGGCCGGCGCGGCGTCCGGCCCAGGTGCGGGCGCGGCAGGCGCTGGCGCAGGCGAGGAGGGCTGAGACGTGCTGATCCCGCGGCGGGTTAAGCACCGCAAGCAGCACCGGCCGGACCGGCACGGCGCGGCCAAGGGCGGCACCCGGGTGACGTTCGGCGAGTACGGCATCCAGGCCGTCGAGCACTCATACGTGACGAACCGGCAGATCGAGGCCGCCCGTATCGCGATGACGCGGCACATCCGCCGTGGCGGGAAGGTGTGGATCACGATCTACCCGGACCGCCCGCTGACCAAGAAGCCCGCCGAGACCCGGATGGGCTCGGGCAAGGGCGCCCCCGAGTGGTGGGTGGCCAACGTGAAGCCGGGCCGGGTCATGTTCGAGCTGTCGGGCGTCTCCGAGCCGATTGCCAGGGAAGCGCTGCGTCGCGCGATGCACAAGCTCCCGATGAAGTGCAAGTTCGTCAAGCGTGAGGTGGGCGAAGCGTGATGTCAAAGACGCACAAGCTCCCGATGCTGCGCCTATGGACGGCAAAGTTCGTCAAGCGAGAGGTCGGTGAGGCGTGATGGCCAAGGGCCTGGCCGCCGCTGATCTGCGGGGCTCAACAGAGGAAGAACTCGACGGCAAGCTGGCGGAGGCGAAGATCGAGCTGTTCAACCTCCGCTTCCAGGCGGCCACCGGCCAGCTGGAAAGCCACGGACGGCTTCGAGCAGTGCGCAAGGAGATCGCCCGCATCTACACGGTGAAGCGGGAGCGCGAGCTCGGCATCGTGAGCCTGGACGAGGAGGCGGATGAGGATGAGTGACTCCGGCGGCGAGCTCTCGCGGGGCTACCGCAAGGTACGTGAGGGCCTGGTGATCAGCGACAAGATGGACAAGACCGTCGTGGTCGAGGTCGAGGACCGGGTCAAGCACCCTAAGTACGGCAAGGTCATCCGCCGTACGAAGAAGTACAAGGCGCACGACGGCGCGAACGCCTGCGGCATCGGTGACCGGGTCCTGCTCATGGAGACCCGGCCGCTGTCCGCGACCAAGCGCTGGCGGGTGACAGAAATCCTGGAGAAGGCGAAGTAGGCCCGCCCATCCCGCACGACATGAACAACAAGACTCAGAGACAGCCCGGCCCGCGTGCGGGCCCACGGTCAGATACCAGTTCGAAGCAGGAGTTGACGTGATCCAGCAGGAGTCGCGGCTCAAGGTCGCCGACAACACGGGTGCCAAGGAGATTCTGTGCATCCGCGTGCTGGGCGGCTCGGGCAGGCGATACGCGGGCATCGGCGATGTCATCGTGGCGACTGTCAAGGATGCCCTGCCCGGCGCCGGGGTCAAGAAAGGCGACGTGGTCAAAGCCGTCGTCGTGCGCACGCGCAAGGAGCGCCGCCGCGGTGACGGCTCCTACATCCGCTTCGACGAGAACGCGGCCGTGCTGATCAGGGACGGCGGGGATCCGCGCGGTACCCGCATCTTCGGTCCGGTCGGCCGCGAGCTCAGGGAAAAGCGGTTCATGCGGATCATCTCGCTAGCCCCGGAGGTGCTGTGATGGCCAGGAAGGCCTCGGCGGCCAAGAAGCCGCGCGTGGTGAAGCCGCCGGGAATGAAGATCAAGAAGGGCGATCACGTGATCGTCATCGCGGGCCGCGACAACGGCCGCGAGGGCACGGTCATCGCCGCGTTCCCGGACAAGCAGCGGCTGCTCGTCCACGGCGTGAACATGATCAAGAAGAACAAGAAGGTCGACTATCAGGGCCGGCGCGGCGCCAAGGAGGGCGGCATCATCCATCAGGAGGCGCTCATCCACGTCAGCAACGTGCAGCTGATCGACCCGGACACGAAGCAGCCCGCCCGCGCGGGCTACCGGCGCGACGACGACAACAAGAAGATCCGGATCTCGCGCCCCAGCGGTAAGGACATCTGATGGCGGCGACACAGACGAAGCAGGCGCGCGGCGGCCAGGGCGCCGCGGAGCGCGACGGCGGCAAGCCAGCCGAGGCGCGCGACGGCAGCAACCCCGAGGCTAGCGTTCCGGCCCCTCGGCTCAAGGAGCGTTATGCCGCCGAGATCGCGCCCGCCCTGCTCGAGGAGTTCGGCTACGCCAACGTGATGCAGGTCCCCGGCCTGTCCAAGATCGTCGTCAACATGGGCGTCGGCGAGGCGGCCAGGGACGCCAAGCTGATCGACGGCGCGGTGAAGGACCTGGCCATCATCACCGGGCAGAAGCCGGCCGTGGCCCGGGCCAGGAAATCGGTCGCCCAGTTCAAGCTCAGGGAAGGCATGCCGATCGGGGCGCACGTCACGCTGCGCGGGACCCGGATGTGGGAGTTCTGCGACCGGCTGCTGACCCTGGCCCTGCCCAGGATCCGCGACTTCCGCGGCCTCTCCGACCGGCAGTTCGACGGCCGGGGGAACTACACCTTCGGGCTCACCGAGCAGCTCATGTTCCACGAGATCAACCCGGACCAGGTGGACCGGCAGCGCGGCATGGACGTGACCGTCGTCACCACCGCCATCAACGATGACGAGGGCCGCTCGCTGCTGCGACGGCTGGGATTTCCGTTTAGGGAGAGCTGACGAGTGGCGAAGAAGAGCCTGATCGCCAAGGCCAAGCGCACCCCCAAGTTCGCTGTGCGCGGGTACACCAGGTGCTCGCGCTGCGGGCGGCCGCGCGCCGTGTACCGCAGGTTCGGCCTGTGCCGTATCTGCTTCCGCACGATGGCGCACCGCGGGGAGCTTCCTGGCATCACCAAGTCCAGTTGGTAGCCCGTTACCGGGCGACCACCAGGCGCATAACCGACCAGACCTGGGCGCGACCCGCGCCCACCGACCACGCCGAAGGTCCTGAAGGGAAACCGCGGCGAGGAGGGCCTCCAGGCCATGACCATGACCGACCCGGTCGCAGACATGCTGACCCGTCTGCGCAATGCCAACTCGGCATACCACGACACCGTGACCATGCCGCATTCCAAGATCAAGGTTCGCATCGCCGAGATCCTCCAGCAGGAGGGCTACATCGCGGGCTGGCAGGTGCAGGACGCCGAGGTCGGCAAGAACCTGACCATCCAGCTCAAGTTCGGGCCGACCAGGGAGCGCTCGATCGCCGGGCTCAAGCGGGTCTCCAAGCCCGGGCTCCGGGTGTATGCGCGCAAGGACAACCTGCCCCGGGTGCTCGGCGGCCTCGGCGTCGCGATCATCTCGACCTCGGCCGGCCTGATGACCGATAAGCAGGCCAACAAGAAGGGCGTAGGCGGGGAAGTCCTCGCCTACGTCTGGTAGGGACACCGAGATGTCACGAATCGGACGGACGCCGGTCGTCATCCCGGACGGCGTCGACGTCACCATCAACGGCCGTGAGGTCACCGTGAACGGGCCGCGCGGAACCTTGAGCTTGGCCGTGCCTGAGCCCATCGAGGTCTCGCAGGCCGACGGCGCCATCACGGTGACCAGGCCGAACGACGAGGGGGAGATCAGGGCGCTGCATGGCCTGTCCCGCTCGCTGATCGCCAACATGGTCATCGGCGTCACCGACGGATTCCGCAAGACGCTGGAGATCGTCGGGGTGGGCTACCGGGTGCAGGCCAAGGGCCAGGGCCTGGAGTTCGCGCTCGGCTTCAGCCACCCCGTACCGGTGACCGCCCCGGAGGGGATCACGCTGCGGGTCGAGACGCCGACCAGGTTCGTGGTCGAGGGAAACGACAAGCAGCAGGTCGGCGAAGTCGCGGCCAACATACGCAAGCTCCGCAAGCCCGAGCCTTACAAGGGCAAGGGCGTGCGGTACCAGGGCGAGCAGATCCGCCGCAAGGTCGGAAAGGCTGGGAAGTAAGAGATGTCTGGCACCAGGACCCGGGCGCACGGCCGCATCACCGGCCGCACCGCCGCGCGCGCCTCCTCGCGCGCGCGGCGTCACCTCCGGGTAAGGAAGAAGGTCTCGGGAAGCGCGGTGCGGCCGCGGCTGGTGGTCACCCGCTCGGCCCGGCATTTGTTCGCCCAGCTCGTGGACGACACCGTCGGCGGCACGATCGTGTCCGCCTCCACCCTGGAGGCGTCGATACGCGGCGCCAGCGGGGACAAGACGGCCAAGGCGAAGCAGGTGGGCGCGCTGCTCGCGGAGCGCGCGGCGGAAGCCGGCATCACCGCCGTGGTCTTCGACCGCGGCGGCCACGCTTACCACGGCCGGGTGGCCGCGCTCGCCGAGAGCGCCCGCGAAGGCGGGCTGGCCCTGTGATGGCCAGCATCCAGACGGCCGGCACCGTGATCGCCACCATGGACAGTAAGAAGGGGAATATCTAATGCCACCAGCATCGCGGCGCGGCTCAGGCGGCGGCGGCGAGCGGCGCGACCGCCGCGACGACCGCCGCAGCGGCGCTGCCGACCGGGGCACCGCCTACCTGGAGAAGATCGTCGCCATCAACCGGGTGGCCAAGGTGGTCCAGGGTGGCCGGCGCTTCAGCTTCACCGCGCTCGTCGTCGTGGGCGACGGGAACGGGCTCGTCGGGGTCGGCTACGGAAAGGCCAAGGAGGTGCCGGCGGCGATCGCCAAGGGCGTCGAGGCGGCCAAGAAGGGCTTCTTCCGGGTGCCCAGGATCGGCGGGACGATCCCGCACACCGTGCAGGGCGAGGCCGCGGCGGGCGTGGTCCTGCTCAAGCCGGCCAGCCCGGGAACCGGCGTCATCGCCGGCGGGCCCGTCCGCGCCGTGCTCGAGTGCGCCGGGATCCACGACGTGCTGTCCCGGTCCCTGGGCTCGTCGAATCCGATCAACGTGATCCACGCCACCGTGGCCGCGCTGAAGAGCCTGAACCGGCCCGAGGAGATCGCGGCCCGGCGGGGCCTGCCGATCGAGCACGTCGCCCCGGCCGCCATGCTCAGGGCGCGGGCCGCGGCGGCGGCCGCCGCCGCCGTGCCGGCCGCAGCGGGCGAGCGGGAGCAGCGATGACAGAACTGAGGGTCACCCAGACCAAGTCGCGGATCGGCGGGACGCGGGTGCAGCGGGAGACGCTGCGCTCGCTGGGCCTGCGGCGGATCGGCGACGTGGTGGTCAAGGCGGACCGGCCGGAGTTCCGCGGCATGGTCAAGGCGGTGCGGCATCTGGTCACCGTCGAGGAGGTCGACTGACATGGCAACGAAGACGGATGGGGAGGCGGCCGGGGGCAGCAGCCCCGGCCGGGGCCTGAAGATCCACCACCTGCGCCCGGCTCCCGGCGCGCACACCGCGAAGACGCGGGTCGGCCGGGGCGAGGGAGGCAAGGGCAAGACGGCGGGCCGCGGCACCAAGGGAAGCAAGGCGCGGGGGCAGGTGTCACCCGGCTTCGAGGGCGGCCAGATGCCGATGTCTCGCAGGCTGCCCAAGCTGAAGGGGTTCTCGAACCTGCGGTTCAAGACCACCTACCAGGTGGTCAACGTGGACCGCCTGGCCGCGCTGTACCCGGACGGCGGGGACGTGACCCCCGAGGACCTGGTCGCCAAGGGCGCGGTCCGGCCCGGGGAGCTGGTCAAGGTGCTTGGCGCCGGGGATGCGGCCCCGAAGGGCCTGCGGGTGAGCGCGCACGCGTTCTCCGCCTCGGCCCGGGAGAAGATTACCGCCGCTGGCGGCACGGTCACCGAGCTCTGAGGTGACCAGGACATGCGCGGCCGGCCGGGCCGCACGCGTGCGGCCCGGCCCGGCTTCGCGCATGGCCGTCTGAGTACTCGGAGCGAGCTAGACTGCGGCGCGGGAGTCGCTGCTTGCAACCAGCGAGCACCCTCCCGTAACAAGGAGCGGTAATGACGTCGACGCACCGACTCGGGGATGGGGCATGCTGACCGCGTTCGTACGGGCATTTCGCACCCCTGACCTGCGCAGGAAGTTGCTGTTCACGATCTTCATCATTGCCATGTTCCGGCTGGGCGCCTCGCTGCCGACCCCCGGGATCTCTGAGAAGGCCGTTGACTCCTGCCTCAACCTGGTCAAGGACAGCAACACCAGCCTGTTCCAGCTGGTCAACCTGTTCAGCGGCGGCGCGCTTTACCGCCTGTCGGTGTTCGCGCTCGGCATCATGCCTTACATCACGGCCAGCATCATCCTGCAGCTGCTCGCCGTGGTCATCCCGCGGCTCGAGACGCTGCGGCAGGAGGGCCAGAGCGGCCAGGCGAAGATCACCCAGTACACCAGGTATCTCACGTGTGGCCTGGCCATCCTGCAGTCGACCGCGATCGTCGCGCTGGCCCGTTCCGGCACCCTGTACGGCATCTCGGGCACCACGAAATGCAACAACCTGATCCCGAATCAGGGCGTGTTCAACATCGCCACGATGGTGATCACCATCACCGCCGGCACCTGCGTGATCATGTGGCTGGGCGAGCTGATCACCGACCGCGGGGTCGGCAACGGCATGTCCATTCTGATCTTCACCACGGTGATCTCGCAGATGCCGGGCGAGATGGAGCAGATCTACCAGGAGAAGCACGCGTTCGTGTTCGGCCTCGTCCTGGTCACCGGCGTCGCGGTCATCGGGTTCGTGGCGTTCATGGAGCAGGCCCAGCGGCGGATCCCGGTCCAGTACGCGAAACGCATGGTCGGCCGCAAGATGTACGGCGGCACCTCGACCTACATCCCGCTCAAGGTCAATCAGGCCGGCGTCATCCCGGTCATCTTCGCCTCGTCGCTGTTGTATATACCGCAGCTGGCCGCGCAGCTGTTCGGGGGGGTGAACGGCGCCCACCCGAAACCCTGGGCCGACTGGGTCGTGGTCCACCTCACCTACGGTGACAATCCGTTCTATATGCTCTTCACCTTCCTGTTGATCGTCTTCTTCACATTCTTCTACGTCTCGATCACGTTCAACCCGACCGAGGTCGCGGACAACATGAAGAAATACGGGGGCTTCATACCCGGCATCCGCCCCGGCCGGCCGACGGCCGAGTACCTGAGCTACGTGCTGAGCCGGCTGACCAGCACCGGGTCGGTCTACCTGGGCGTCGTCGCCCTGATTCCGATGCTGGCCATCGGGCTGGCCGGTGCCTCGCAGCAGTTCCCGCTGGGCGGCACCAGCCTCCTGATCATGGTTGGGGTGGGCCTGGATACGGTGAAGCAGATCGAAAGCCAGCTGCAGCAGCGTAACTATGAGGGTTTCCTGCGGTAGTGCGAGTCGTCCTCGTCGGGCCCCCCGGTGCGGGCAAGGGGACGCAGGCCCAGTTCATCGCCTCCCACCTATCGATCCCGACGATCTCGACAGGTGAGATCTTCAGGTCCAACGTCAGCACCGGCACCGACCTCGGCCGCGCGGCCAAGACCTACATGGACCGCGGCGACCTGGTACCCGACGAGGTCACGATCGCGATGGTCGCCGACCGGCTCCAGGAGGGCGACCCGCAGGCGGGCTTCCTGCTCGACGGGTTCCCGAGGAACGTCTCGCAGGCCGAGACGCTGAAGAAGATGCTCGCCGAGTGGGATACCAGGCTGGATCTCGTGCTCGAGCTGGTCGTCGACGACGACGAGGTGGTCAGGCGGCTCTCCGGGCGAAGGACCTGCCGCCGGTGCGGGCACGTGTGGCACGTGCTGTTCGACCCGCCGTCCCGCAGCGAGCGCTGCGACGACTGCGGCGGCGACCTCTTCCAGCGCGACGATGACCGGGAGGAGACGATCAGGCACCGGCTGGACGTGTACCAGCAGCAGACCCAGCCGCTGATCACGTTCTACGCGGACGACGGCATCCTGCTCGGGGTCGACGCCACCGGCCCGGTGGAGGAGATAACCGACCGGGCGCTGAGCGCGCTGCGGCGTTTCATCCGCTGACCGGGGGCATACCGGGACCGCGGCTTGCCCGCGCACTGACCCGCGACGGTAACGTGGGAAGGGGAATCCGGAGGCGCCATGCGGACCAGGCGGGAACTGCCGATCCAGATCAAGACGCCAGGCCAGATCGCCGCGATGCGGGAGGCCGGCCTGGTGGTATCGCGCACGCTGGATGTGCTGGCGGACGCGGTCGAGCCCGGCGTCACCACCGCCGACCTGGACGCCATCGCCGAGCGGGAGATCCGCGGCGCCGGTGCCGTCCCTTCCTTCAAGGGCTATCACGGATACCCGGCGACGATCTGCACTTCGGTGAACGACCAGATCGTGCACGGCATCCCGAGCGGCGCCGTCCGGCTCGCGGCCGGAGACCTGATCTCCATCGACTGCGGCGCGATCTTGGACGGCTGGCACGGTGACGCGGCCCGCACGGTCGCGGTCGGGCCGGTCAGCGACGATCTGGCCGACCTGCTGCGGGCGTGCGAGCGGGCCCTGTGGAGCGGCCTGGCCCAGGCCCGGCCGGGCCACCGGCTGAGCGATATCTCGCACGCGGTCGAGACCAGCGCGCGGGCCAGCGGGAGCTACGGGATCGTGCGCGAATACGTGGGCCACGGGATCGGCACCGAGATGCACATGGACCCGGCGGTGCCGAATTACGGCCGGCCTGGTCAGGGGCCGCTGCTGGTCGAGGGGATGGCGCTCGCGATCGAGCCCATGCTCGTCCTGGGCCGGCCGCAGACGCGCCTGCTCGACGACGGCTGGACCGTGGTCAGCGCGGACGGTACCTGGTCGGCGCATTTCGAGCACACGGTGGCCATCACCGAGACCGGGCCCTGGGTGCTGACCGCCGAGGACGGCGGCAGCAGCGGTTTCGACCGCCTGCGCGCCGAGCGCGGCGAGGCTCGGCCCGAGGACCGCACGGCGCAGGCGCCAGCCGGAGGCGCGCTCGAGGAGCTGAGGAGGACCTGATGGCATCCGACCCCAGGATCCGCGCTTCCGACGACGACCGGGAGCGCGCGGTGACGCTGCTCCGCGAGCACCACACGGCCGGCCGGCTGACCATCGAGGAGTTCAACGAGCGGCTCGACAAGGCCTACGCGGCCAAGACCCTGGGCGAGCTCGACGAGCTCATGTCCGACCTGCCGGCCATCGACCTGTACCGGCTGCCCGATGCCTCGCTCCCGCCCAGCTACCGCAGGCAGCTGCCGGGCTCGGGCTCCTACTTCCAGGCGGCGGGGGGCGCCCTGGCCCGGCACAGCCGGTTCTCGCCGGCCTGGGCGGCCGCCTGGGGCAGCTGGTTCAGCGTCACCTTGGTCTTCTTCGTGATCTGGGCCCTGAGCGGCGCCGGGTACGTCTGGCCGCTGTGGATCGCCGGGCCGTGGGGCGCCATCATGCTCGGCCGCTGGATCACCGGCAGCCACCCGGGCGGCGGCCCGGGCGGCCGCCAGATCCGCGGCGGGCCCGATCAGATCGGCGGGGACGCGCCGGACCGCTGACCGGCGGCCTGGCCCGGTGCCCGGCGGCCGGTGGCCGGTGGCCGGTGGCCGGTGGCCGGTGACCTGGCGGCCGGCGGCCGGTGACCTGGCGCCGGGAATATCAGGGCGCCGGGCCATGTTTTACCGTTCGCACAGGAGATATGTGACCCCGGTTCGCATTGGCGGCGGGTGTCGCGTAGACTCTGCTGCGGCCCGTGAGCTGCTTTCGCACCTGCGATGTAGGTATGCAGCGTGAAGGTAGCCATCTGTCGGAGCCACCCGGATCCGGAAGGTGTGCGCAGGCACGAGCCGGGCGGGGCAAGCCTCACGATCATCACGTGATTCTGCCCTGGCACGGCTGGCAAACGGCCATACCACCGGACCGACGACCACCGACTGACGAACACAACCAACAGGCACGAACCAGCTAGCACGAAGCAACAGGCAGGCTAGCGACCTATCAGCGAAGCGCGGAGGATATGCCCAAGAAAGACGGCGCCATTGAGATCGAGGGCACGGTAGTGGAGTCACTCCCGAATGCCTTTTTCAGAGTGGAGCTAGACAACGGGCACAAGGTCCTGGCTCACATCAGCGGAAAGATGCGGATGCACTACATCCGGATCCTTCCCGATGACCGGGTTGTCGTTGAGCTGAGCCCCTACGACCTCAGTCGTGGGCGGATCGTCTACCGGTACAAGTAACGAGATGCCGGGGCCGCGGGAAGCCGCCCCGACGTCCTGAGGAGCAAGCAATGAAGGTCAAGCCGAGTGTGAAGAAGATCTGCAGCAAGTGCCGGATCATTCGTCGGCATGGCCGTGTCATGGTCATCTGCTCTGATCCGCGGCACAAGCAGCGTCAGGGCTGAGCCAGGCCACGCAGGACCCAGCTAGAGAAACAGCAGGCAGAACAGCAGCACGGCAAGACATGCACCGCAGTCCGTATCCGGCCGCCGGCCGGGTACGGACTACCCCCGGAGGAGGCCGGGGCCCGTCCGGGCAGGACGCTTGGGCAGTGGCGGGAAGCGGCGCGCAGGACCTCCGCGACCAGAAGGAGAACTGCCCACGATGGCACGCCTCGTCGGCGTCGACCTCCCGCGCGACAAGCGGCTCGAGGTCGCCCTCACTTACGTTTACGGAATCGGCCGCACCCGTGCGCTGGAGACTCTGAAGGCCACCGAGGTCAGCGGGGACACCCGCGTCCACGAGCTCAGCGATGACGATCTCGTCCGGCTCAGGGACTGGATCGAGGCCAGCTACAAGGTCGAAGGTGACCTGCGCCGGGAGGTGCAGGCCGACATTCGCCGCAAGGTGGAGATCGGGTGCTACCAGGGCGTCCGTCATCGCCGCGGGCTGCCTGTGCACGGCCAGCGCACGCAGACCAATGCCCGCACCAGGAAGGGCAAGAAGAAGACCGTGGCCGGCAAGAAGAAGGCCGGGAAGAAGTAGTCCGCCCAGAGCGGTCCGATCACCTCCGGAACTGAGGAACAGGATGCCTCCGAAGAGTCGCACCGGCGTCAAGAAGGTACGCCGTAAAGAGCGGAAGAACATCGCTCACGGGCACGCCCATATCAAGAGCACGTTCAACAACACGATTGTCTCGATCACCGACCCCGGTGGGAGCGTTATCTCCTGGGCCTCGTCCGGGCAGGTCGGATTCAAGGGCTCGCGTAAGTCGACGCCGTTCGCCGCGCAGATGGCGGCGGAGGCCGCCGCCCGCCGCGCGATGGAGCACGGCATGCGCAAGGTCGACGTGTTCGTGAAGGGTCCGGGCTCGGGCCGGGAGACCGCGATCCGGTCGCTCCAGGCAACCGGCCTCGAGGTCGGCTCGATTCAGGACGTCACCCCGGTTCCGCACAATGGCTGCCGCCCGCCCAAGCGGCGCCGGGTCTAAGGGAGCAAACGACAGATATGGCTCGATACACCGGTCCGGACTGCAAGCGCTGCCGTCGCGAGAAGACCAAGCTGTTCCTGAAGGGCGCCAAGTGCGATTCGCCGAAGTGCCCCATTGAGATCCGGCCCTACCCGCCTGGCGAGCACGGCCGGATCCGGGCCCGGGAGAACAACGACTACCTGCTGCAGGTCAGGGAGAAGCAGAAGGCCAAGCGGATCTACGGCATCCTGGAGCGGCAGTTCCACAACTACTACGAGGAAGCCACCCGCACGCGCGGCCGGACCGGCGAGGCGATGCTCCAGATCCTGGAGAGCCGCCTCGACAACGTGGTTTACCGGGCCGGCTTCGCCAAGAGCCGGGACATGGCCCGCCAGCTCGTGAGCCACGGGCACGTCCGGGTCAACGGCGGCAAGGTCGACATCCCCTCGTACCGGGTCCGCGAGAGCGACATCGTCGAGATCGCGGAAAAGTCCCGGGAGCTGACCCCGTTCGTGGTGGCGCGCGCCGAGGCGGGCGAGCGCACCGTCCCGGCGTGGCTCGAGGTGATCCCCGACAAGATGCGCATTCTCGTGCACGCGCTCCCGGTCCGGGCCCAGATCGACACCCTGGTCCAGGAGCAGCTGATCGTCGAGTACTACTCGAAGATGTAGGCAGTAGTGCCCGCCGCATCAGCGGCGGTCACGGCAGAGGGCGGCGGAAGCCGTCAGCAGAGTCGCGATAGTCATATAACGGGCATCGCGGAAAGGAAGTACCCATGCTCATCGCCCAGCGTCCCAGCCTCACCGAGGACCAGGCCAGCGAGTTCCGGTCCCGCTTCGTGATCGAGCCGCTCGAGCCGGGATTCGGCTACACGATCGGCAACTCGGTCCGCCGTACCCTGCTCTCTTCGATCCCCGGTGCCGCGGTCACCAGCATCAGGATCGAGGGAGTGCTGCACGAGTTCTCCACCGTTCCCGGGGTCACCGAGGACGTCACCGACATCATCCTGAACCTGAAGGAACTCGTCGTCTCCTCCGAGCATGACGAGCCGGTCCCGATGTACCTGCGCAAGCAGGGCCCGGGCCCGGTCACGGCGGCCGACATCGCGCCGCCCGCCGGCGTCGAGGTGCACAACCCGGATCTCCACATCGCCACGCTGAACAGCAAGGGCAAGCTGGAGATGGAGCTGACCGTGGAGCGCGGCCGCGGCTACGTGTCCGCCGCCCAGAACAAGCAGCCCGGCCAGGAGATCGGCCGGATCCCGATCGACTCGATCTACTCGCCGGTGATGCGCGTCACCTACAAGGTCGAGGCGACCCGTGTCGAGCAGCGCACCGACTTCGACAAGCTGATCCTCGACGTGGAGACCAAGCCCTGCATGCGGCCCAGGGACGCGGTGGCCAGCGCGGGCAAGACCCTGGTCGAGCTGTTCGGCCTGGCCAGGGAGCTGAACGTGGACGCCGAGGGCATCGACATCGGCCCGTCGCCGACCGATGCCGCGCTCGCCGCCGACCTCGCGCTGCCGATCGAGGAGCTGAACCTGACCGTCCGCTCCTACAACTGCCTCAAGCGCGAGGGCATTCACACCGTGGGCGAGCTTGTCGCCCGCAGCGAGCAGGACCTGCTCGACATCCGCAACTTCGGCGCCAAGTCGATCGAGGAAGTCAAGCAGAAGCTGATCGACATGGGTCTCGCGCTCAAGGACTCCCCGCCCGGGTTCGACCCGGGAACCGCGGCGGACAGCTACGGGGCGGACGACGACGAGAGCTACGTCGAGACCGAGCAGTACTGACGGCCCCCGGGACCGACCCGGCACCGAACCGAGGAGAACGCTCCGATGCCCACGCCCACCAAGGGCCGTCGGATGGGTGGCAGCCCCGCCCACCAGCGGCACATGATGGCGAACCTTGCTACCGCGCTGTTCGAGCACGGCAAGATCACCACGACTGAGGCACGGGCACGCAGGCTGCGGCCGGTGGCCGAGCGCCTGATCACCTTCGCCAAGCGCGGCGACCTGCACGCCAGGCGCAAGGTGCTGGCCACGGTCACCGACCGGAACGTCGTGCACACGCTGTTTTCCGAGATCGGGCCGAGCTTCGCGTCCCGGGAGGGCGGATACACCCGGATCACGAAGATCGGCCCGCGCAAGGGCGACAACGCGCCACTGGCCGTGATCGAGCTGGTCCCGCAGGAGACGGAGACGCAGTCGCGCCGCCGCCGGGCCCGCCGCGGCCAGCCGGCCACCGCACGTCCGCGCCGGTCCCAGGCGGAAGCCACCGCTCCGGCGGAGGCCGAGGCCACGGATCAGGAGCCAGAACGCGCCGCCACGGACGAGCCCGCCGACCAGGCGGACTCGACCGAGGCCCTCGCCGAGGACGCGGGCTCGACCGAGGCCGAGGCGAGCGCCGAGGCCACCGACGAGGCGGAGGCCGGCGAAGACGACGAGTCCGATGACGACGAGTCGGATGACAGCGAGTCGGACGACGACGAGCCAGAGGACGCCAGCCAGTAGGCCGGTCACGGCCCTGAGCGGCACGCTGTCGCCCCCGGGTGTCCGGGCTGGTGGGACGGACACCCGGCTCCGGCTCGACCTGTCCTACGACGGCTCAAGCTTTCACGGCTGGAGTAGCCAGCCGGGCCTGCGCACCGTGCAGGACGTGGTGCAACAGGCGCTCGGCCGGGTACTGGCGCTGCCTGCCGCCCCGGAGCTGACCGTGGCCGGCCGTACCGACGCCGGGGTGCACGCGCGCGGCCAGGTGGCTCACGCCGACGTGCCGGCCGAAAGCTGGCCGGCGGCCGCGCCGACGGCCGCGCGCCGGCTGGCGCGGGTGCTCCCAGCCGACGTCAGGGTGCCGGCCATCGCCGCCGCCCCGGCCGGGTTCGACGCCCGGTTCTCCGCGCTGTGGCGGCGCTACTCCTACCGGGTGTGCGACGACCCGGCCGCCGCCGATCCGTTGCGCAGGCACGACACGCTCTGGTATCCGCGCCCGGTCGACATCACGCGCATGAACGACGCCGCGCTGGCCTGCCTCGGCACCCATGACTTCGCCGCATTCTGCCGGCGCCGCGAGGGCGCCACCACGGTACGGGAACTGCTGCGGCTGGAGTGGACCAGGCCAGCTCCCGGGATTGCCGTGGCCACCGTGTCCGCCGATGCGTTCTGCCACAACATGGTGCGCGCGCTGGTCGGCGCCCTGCTCTCGGTGGGCGACGGCCGCCGCCCGGCCGCCTGGCCGGCCGAGGTGCTGGCCGCCAGAGTCCGCGACCCGGCGGTGGTCGTCGTCGCCCCCCGCGGCCTCTGCCTCGAGGAAGTGCGCTACCCGCCCGACGCCGACCTGGCCCCCCGCGCGGCCCAAACCCGCCGCCTCCGCCCGCCCCTCCCGCCCCCGCCTAACTAACCCCCGCCCCCGTCTGCACCACGCCTAACCGCCCACGCCAGCCCCATTTCAATGATCATCTTCACTTTTCACTCGCCCTTGTGCAGACAATTCGGGATATATCCACCGTGATCATGACTGGAGCGCGTGAAGAGTTGCGGTGATCAAGCCTCGGCGGTCACCTACGATCGATTTCGTGCTTGACGACACCCCATCAGCCGGTCCGACCAAGCCGCAGATCCGCGGTGTGATCATCGACTGGGGCGGGGTGGTAACCAACCCCATCCTGGACACGGTGGACGCCTGGCTCCGCGCAGAACAAATCGACCGGGACAGCTACACGGATGTCATGCGGTCCTGGGTCACGGATGCGTACGGCGACGGCGCCGATAACCCGATCCATGCGCTGGAACGCGGGGAGTGCACCAACGAGGAGTTCGAGCGGCAGCTGGCTGAGCAGCTGACGCACATCGACGGCCGGCCGGTGCAGGCCGATGGGCTGCTGGCCAGGATGTTCGCGGCGTCGGCGCTGCAGACCGCGATGCTCGACCTGATCCGCGCGTTGCGGCAGGCCGGGCTGCGCACCGCGCTGCTGTCCAACTCGTGGGGCAGTGGCGACTATCCCCGGGACCTTTTTCCCGACTTGTTCGACGTCGTCGTGATCTCGGCCGAGGTGGGCATGCGCAAGCCGGAGGAGAGGATCTTCAGGCACACCGCCGAGCTGCTCGGCCTTGAGCCGCAGGAGTGCGTGTTCATCGACGATGTCGCGGCCAATGTGGCTGCGGCCGAAGCCGTCGGCCTGGTCGGGCTGCATCACCGTGAGCCCGGCCCGACGGCCGCCTGGCTGACCGACCTGCTCGGGCTGCCGCTGACCTGACCGGCCGACGCCGTGCGCGCCCGCCGACCGCGCCGCGGCCTAGCTCAGCGCGCCGCGGCCTAGCGCCTCGGTTGGGCTGAGCCGTCGGGGGGCGGAGCTCTACGCTGAGGCCCGTGCCTGAGTACCCGCGCCCGTCCAGCGAAGGACGTGCCGCCAACATGCGCGCCAATCGGCGCACCGACACCAAGCCCGAGATGGCGCTGCGCCGGGCGCTGCACCGCCAGGGCTACCGGTACCGGAAGGACTACCGGCTCGATCTGGCTGACGGCAAGCGGGTCAGGCCCGACATCGCGTTCACGGCCCGCCGCGTCGCAGTCTTCGTGGACGGCTGCTTCTGGCATGCGTGCCCCGAGCACGGCAGCAAGCCCGCGAACAACGTCTGGTACTGGGAACCCAAGCTGCGCCGGAACGTCGAGCGCGACCGGGCCGCGGACGCCGCGCTGTCGGCTGCGGGCTGGGACGTGGTCCGGGTCTGGGAGCACGAGCCGCTCGACGCGGCGGTGATGGCCGTCCTGGACGCGCTGACCAGATCTCAGGCGCCGCGCGCCAGGCCGCCGCGCAACGGATCGGCGGCAGGCCGGCTGAGCACCGCCGGGCCGCTTTGACCGGAGCGGGCGATTTTCCCGCCCCGGCGCGGCATCACTGGCACACTCGTCCTCATCTCTTCTCTTCCGCGGGGACCCCATGCGCGTGTATCTGCCCTTCACGATGCCGACGCTGGCCAAGCTGCTCGGGGACGCCGGGACCGGCGCACCGCCGGTGCGCGGCTTCGCTGTCACTCCCGCGCTGCGGGAGTGGTATTCAAGCGGCGACGAGGAAGAACTCGAATACGTCGCGCTGACGCAGGCGGCCCGGGCCTCGCTGCGGCTGCTGCATGAGGATCCCAGCGCTCCGCCCCGGCGGGTGGTGCTCGCCGCGGAGATACCGGACGAGCAGGTCGTCGGCGTCGCCGGGTTCGATGAGCCGGCGCTGGTCGAGGTCAGGGTGGCCGTCGGGCTCGACGACGTCGTCTCCGGCCACATCGACGATCCGAGCGCCACGTCAGACGTTCACGCCGCGATCGCCGCGCTTCCGGCCGCGGATGGCGGCGACGAGGACGCGAGGTTCACCGTCGACGGGGCCGAAGGCCACGAGCTGCTCTGGTACGCGACCCAGGAGCTGGGTCACGTGACCGGCTGAGCCGGGCGCCCCGCGCTCGTGCGACGATAATCCTGCTGCCATTGATGCCGGCTAACGCAGGGAGCAGTCCGTGTTCGATGCCGTGACGAACGTCCCCGTTCCAGTAAACGAGCCGATCAGGAGCTACGCTCCGGGAAGCCCCGAGCGCGCTGTGCTGGAGAACCGGATCAAGGAACTCGCCGGGGAGCGCGCCGATCTGACGATGACGATCGGCGGCGAGCACCGGATGGGGGCCGGCGAGCGCGTCGACGTGGTCCAGCCGCATAACTTCCGGCACGTGCTCGGCCAGCTGGGCACCGTGACCGACCAGGACGTGACCGCCGCCATCGAGGCCGCCAGGCAGGCGGCGCCCGGGTGGCGTGAGCTGTCCTTCGATGACCGCGCGGCCATCTTCCTGCGTGCCGCCGACCTGCTGGCCGGGCCGTGGCGGGCCACCATCAACGCCGCGACCATGCTGGGCCAGTCCAAGTCCGTCTACCAGGCCGAGATCGACGCCGCCTGCGAGCTGATCGACTTCTGGCGTTACAACGTCTACTACGCCAGGCGCCTGCTGGCCGAGCAGCCCGCGTCGGCGGCCGGCTCCTGGAACCGCCTCGAGTACCGTCCGCTCGAGGGGTTCGTGCTGGCGATCACCCCGTTCAACTTCACGTCCATCGCCGGCAACCTGCCGACCGCGCCCGCGCTGCTCGGCAACGTCGTGGTCTGGAAGCCGTCGAGTACCTCGCAGCTGTCCGCGTACTACCTGATGCGCCTGCTCGAGGCGGCCGGGCTGCCGCCCGGGGTGATCAACATGGTGACCGGCAGCGGCCGGGCCGTCTCCCGGGTCGCGCTGGCGCACCAGGACCTGGCCGGGATCCACTTCACCGGGTCCACGGGGACCTTCCAGCACCTCTGGCGCACGGTGGGGGAGAACATTTCCGGCTACCGCGGCTACCCGCGGCTCGTGGGCGAGACCGGTGGGAAGGACTTCGTCATCGCCCATCCGTCGGCCGATCCGGACGTCCTGGTCACGGCGCTGGTCCGGGGAGCCTTCGAGTATCAGGGCCAGAAGTGCTCAGCGGCCTCGCGCGCGTACGTGCCCCGGTCGGTATGGAACCGGATGGGCGACCAGTTCGTCTCCACGGTGGCGTCGCTGACCATGGGCGACGTGGGGACCGACCTGTCGCTATTCATGGGCGCGGTCATCGACGACGCGGCGCTCGCCACCCACGCCGACGCCCTGGCCCGGGCCAAGACCCGGCCGTCCATCCGGGTGCTCACCGGCGGGGAGACCGACGCGTCCGAGGGCTATTTCGTGCAGCCCACGGTGCTGGAGGGCACCGATCCGACCGACGAGATATTCACGACCGAGTACTTCGGGCCGATCCTCGGAGTGCACGTCTTTGACGACGCGGACTACGCCAGGATCGTGGCCCAGGCGGCGGACATCTCTCCCTACGCGCTGACCGGCGCGATCATCGCGCAGGACCGGGCGGCGGTCGCGGAGGCGACCGAGGCGCTACGCTTCTCGGCCGGCAATTTCTACATCAACGACAAGCCGACCGGCGCGGTCGTCGGCCAGCAGCCGTTCGGCGGGGCACGGGCCAGCGGCACCAACGACAAGGCGGGCTCGATCTTCAACCTGATCCGCTGGGTCAACACCAGGACCATCAAGGAACTGTTCGTCCCGCCGGTCGACTACCGCCACCCGCACATGGGCTGACGAAATCACGGCTCCGTGCCTGGTCAGCGGCCTTGCGGCAGGGCTGCGGGAGCCAAGCGGGGGAGCCTATCTGCTTCATGAGCCGCTCACCTCGCCGAAAATCTGGTCCATCGCGGCGGCAGCCTTGCTCACCTTGTCGGCGATCTGGTGCCGGTAGACGTTGCGGGTCACGCTGGAGTTGATGTGGCCGGCGAGGGCTCTGCCACGGGCGGGGCCCGCCGCGCCGTCATGCTCTGCGTACCCATCACCGCAGGAGAGGTGAGATGACCCCCACCCCCAGAACTCAGCAGCGCCTGCGCCACGCTGCCGGGCTGCCTCATCGCCTGCTCTCGGCGAGCAGGGCGTGAATCGTCTCGGCGCAGCGGATGGCGTCGGCGCATGCGGCTTGGTCAGCGCGGCCACCTCGGCACAGCCGGCCGCCTGCGCCGGACCGCTGGCCGCGAGGTCGACATTCAGCAGGTCAACCGCAGCCTGCTGCGTATCGTCGCCGTGATGCACCGGTACGTGCAGGATGTCACGCCCGGCTCGGTTCCCGAGCCGGCGCGGGCCCGCCGCGGACCCACCCACCAGCCCCGGCCCCCAGAAACCCTGGTACCCGCTGTGGCCTGTTCGGCGGAGCGCCCGGTCTGCTCGCAGGCGGACACCATGGACCCCCCGGCCGGACAAGATAGCCGGCGCGTCCTCGCAGCCATCCTCATCCAGCAGATCCCGCCGGGCGAGGAAACGGATGGCGGCTCATCGGACTGGAGGAGGAACGCAACCGCCCTCTCCCAGCCCTGCGCAGCCTCGATCACAAACCCGAGTCTCGCACGCGGCACGCCAGGGCGCAGAGACCTGGCGCTAGGCGCCCTCTGGGAAGCAGGACGCGCGCCATAACTGGCCGATCTGCATGCAGCCACCCCACGGCGCACACAGCTATCGACCGCACCAGACTCGGCGATCCGGCCGCGCGCCGGGCTCGGAGTCAGGTCACGTCCTGTGCTGGAGGTCCATCCGCTGCCCCGCCCCGATTGCCACCGGCTCGCCGGGCGGCGCACTCCTGATGTCTGGTCAGGCGCCTGGCACGGCCTGGTGGGCCGGGAGCCCTGCTCTGCGAAGGCGCTCGGCAACTTCGGCTGCCAGCCGGTCGAGCTGAAGGCCGCCGCCGTCGGCTGCATCTTTCTTGGCATTGAACAGCCGCACCCACAGCCCTGCCGTCCAGGCCAGCTGGGCTTGCTGGCCGGTCCACATAGCGCCTGCTGCTATCTGGTAGGCATCGAGGAAATCCGCGGTCTGGTCCACGGTCGCGGCTTGGCCGGGTCCTCCGGCGGCAGGCCATACCGCGGCGGCCAGACCCACGATGGCTACCTCCGGCTGGGCGATCACGCTGTCCCAGTCGTGAACGGCCAGCGGCTGGCCGTCGCGCCAGGCGATGTTCTGTGATTCCCAGTCACCGTGACCGACACAGCGAGCCGTCCGCACGGCGGACATCCGCTGCCTGACCAAGCTGGCGGCCCGATCAACCCACTGCGGGCCGCTCACCTTGTTCAGGTCATGGCCGCGGTCGTCGTTGTCTGGCCACAGCCGCCTGCCGGGATGATCCCAGCCCGCCCACGGCGGGCTGGGCGTCAGCGGCGGCACGCTCGCCACCGGCGGCGCTGTCTTGATCAGGCGGGCGAGCAGCGCAGCGAACGGCATTGCACCTCGGGCAGGCTGGAGGCGAACGCCGCCGGGGATCAGGGTCTCGGCGGTGATAGCAAGACCGTTGACCTGGTCCGGGCCAGCCAGCAGGGCCGGGCACGGGAACCCCGCCTGGGCCAGCGCCGCCTGAACCAGGGTGCACCCGGCTATTCGCTGCTCGAACGGTCGGGCTTTGACGACGACCCGGCGGCCATCAGCTAGTTCCATGCCGAGCACCTGCGACAGGTGCTGCCGCCGGAACAGCACCCGGCCCGCGCCCGCCCCCAGCACATCGCGGCACCAGGCCGAAAGTGCAGCGTCAGACAACACGCCACTATCGTCGCAGCCCGGACCCGCATACTTGGCGCTCGGTACCGGCCGCTGTCAATGAGCGGTGCGCACGCTCTGCGCAACCGTGTCCGACGCTAATCGCAGAGCGTGGTCAACTCGCGATGCAACTCGCGCACATCGCCGCCGATATGGCGTGAGGCATGAACACGAGCGTCCTCGGCTTCTGTCGCTCATAACTGGGGGTTTAGGCGTGCGCGTTTGCGGCGGCGAGCGCCGGCAAGCCGGCCGCCATCCGGGCGCTCGGCCCAGCGGTGCCGGGCGCCGGGCCCGGCCTGGTGTACGGGGCTATCGACCGGGCCTGCGGGGCGGGATGATGACGGGAGGAGATGAGTAATGCGAGTACTGATGATCGCGCCCCCGGGCGCGGGCAAGGGAACTCAGGGCGCGCTGATCGCCGCGCATTTCGACATTCCCCACATCTCGACTGGTGAACTGCTGCGCGATCACGTCGCGCGGCGGACCGACCTCGGCCAGGCCGTTCAGGCGTATCTCGACCGCGGCGAACTCGTTCCCGACCAGGTCGTCCTCGACATGCTGCGGGAGGCGATGGTCGCCGCCAAGGCAGCCGGAGGCGGGTTTGTCCTAGACGGAATCCCGCGGAACATGCATCAGGCCCGCGTGGCCTACCTGATCGGCCGCGAACTCGAGATGACCGCGGATGTGGCGCTGCACTTGCAGGCCGACGACGCCGAAGTCATGCGCCGGCTGCTCGCGCGGGCCGCGCTGGAGCATCGCTCCGACGACACGCCAGACATCATTGCCGAGCGCCTTGCTCTTTACCGGGAAGTGACATCCCCCATCCTCGCGTGGTATGGCGACCGCGGAATCCTGGTTTCTGTGGATGCGATGCGTTCCGCGCAGCAGGTCGGCCGCGAAATCCTCGTCGCCCTCGAAGCGATGCGCCCGTTCCTGGGCCTTGTGCCTGAGCAGGCACGGCTTCCCGTTGACCTCACCGGCCTAGGGGACGCGTTCGGCGCGACCGGCCCCACCGCCGGTACATCCGGCTGAGCCCTCCGGCCGGCCACCAGGGCTGGCCTCGGCGGCACGGCGGCTGCCGGATATCCGCCACGGCCGGACCTGCCCAGCGCCGCCGGGGAGACCGCCGGGGATGCTCCGCGAGGATTGACGGCCGGGTTCGCCTCGACATGGACAACCCGCCCCGGCCTCGCCAGGACGGGCACGATAGACGCGGGACCGCCTGCCACCGCCAGATCCGGCGGAGCCGAGAGGATAGAACCGCCAGCTGCGGCAAATCGCGTCAGAGGCGACGAGAACGCTCACCGAGCCGCCGATATGGGCGCGTGTTACTGTCCGGGCTGGATGCTGTTGGTGTGGCGCCGAACCGGTTGATCTGGGCGGCGTTGGCCGGGTTTGGTGTCAGGTGGCCGAGACTGCGATATCGGGGGTAGCGCGGCTGGGAATTCCAGGCGTCGCCTGGGGACTCGCTGAGCCGTCTGCTGCTCAGCGAGGGTGGCTGGACGCGTGACTTCACTGGCCGGACGGAACATTCGTGGTATTCAGCGGCCAGGTGTGCGGGCGAGGTCGGGGATCGCGGTGCTGACAGGCGGGCTGGGGGAGATGATCGGCTGGTGTCTGATGAGGAGCGGGAGTCTGAATCGCGTGCCATGGAGCGGCTGACCGTTTTTTCCGACGCCGTGGTGGCTATCGCGATCACCTTGCTGGCTCTGGATCTGCCGGTGCCCGAAGGGGACACCGTGTCTGCTTTCTGGTCCTCGGTACGACGGAGCGACGGCCATTATGCGGCGTTCCTGATCAGCTTCTTGGTGATCGCCGCGGCGTGGGGTAATCATCACGATGTCTTCCGCTACGCCAGGCGCTTCGATCCGCGGTTGCGGACGTTGAACATGGCCTGGCTGCTGACGATCGTCCTGGTCCCGTTCGCGACCAAGATGCTGACCGCGCCCGGGCACCCGACCCTCGATGTCCACGCGCTGCGGTTCGGCTTTTACGCGCTGCTGCAGGTGCTGGAATCCGTGGCGTTGCTGGCGATGCTGCGGCACATGGTCTCGCACGGGCAGCTGCCTGGCGCCCCGCGGCCGGTGGTGACCGGCATGACCCGGCAGTGTTATGTCCTGATGGCCGGCTTCGGGCTGTCGATCCCGCTCTTCTTGGTAACGACCGATGCGTGGCTGTTGTGGGTTATCGTCCCGCTGGGGGCGGGACAGGTTACGCCGGCTTCGGCTCCGGCGCCGGGACGGCCGCGGCCCGTAGCCCGGGCGTATACCGGGCTGAATCCGCCGCATGGCCGATGTCTCCTCCGGCCGCGCCATCAACGATGGGTACGACGCGGTGGGCATCGGGCTCGCCGCCGCAATCAGAAGGATGTGACGGTGGCATGAGTGGCAGCAGGAGCGCGCCGGGCGGTTTCTTCGCGGACGCCGATTTCGACTACGAGGCACGAATCGCGCTGGGCTCCACAGTGTCGGGGATCGGCGATGTCGGGCTGGTCCTGGCGACCCTGGACAAGATCACCGACGGCGACCCGCTGAGCTGGTTCGATTCCTGGACGGGAGTGGCTGCGGACCTGGCCGCTCGCGGCGAGCAGGCGCTGGGGCGCGGGCATCTGGCCACCGCGAGCTGGGCGCTGCTGGCCGCGGCGGAGTATTACGGCAAGGCGCTGATTTTCGTCGACGGGCTTGCTGACCAGTCGGTGCTGCTGCCGACCTTCCGGCAGGGCCGGGCTTGCTGGGAGAAGGTGATCGACGCCTCGGCGGGTCGTTTCGTGCGGGTGCAGGTGCCGTATGAGGACACCACGTTGCCGGGGTACCTGCTCCGGCCGGACGCCACCGGGGCGGCGCGGCCGACGCTGGTGATGACCAACGGGAGCGATGAGTCGCTGCCCGGCCTGTTCGGCAACGGCGCGGCCGAGGCGCTGGCCCGGGGCTGGAACGTGTTCGTGTTCGACGGTCCGGGGCAGCAGTCGATGCTGTTCGAGCGGGGTGTGCCGTTCCGCCACGACTGGGAGGCGGTGCTGACGCCGGTCATCGACGTCCTGGTCGCGCGGCCCGACGTGGATGCGTCGGCGCTGACCGGGTACGGCGTCAGCCAGGGTGGCTACTGGATCACCAGGGCGGTCGCGTTCGAGCGCCGGATGGCCGCGGCGGTCACCGATCCGGGCGTGGTGGATGTGTCGGCGGGGTGGACCGTGCACCTGCCCAAGGCGCTGCTAGACCTGCTGGAGTCGGGCCAGAAGGACGCGTTCAACGCCGCCATGGCCAAGGCGCAGGCCAACGCCAGCCCGGAGACGGCCCGGACGATGGCGTTCCGGAGCAAGCCGTACGGCCAGGCCGACCCGTTCGACCTGTTCACCGAGGTGCGCAAGTACCAGGTCCGCCACGTGGCCGGCCAGGTCACCACCCCGATGCTGATCCTGGACCCAGACAACGAGCAGTTCTTCCCCGGCCAGCCCCGAGAACTCTACGGCCTGCTGCCGGGTGAGAAGGAGATCATCGGGTTCACCCAGGCGCAGGGAGCCAACTTCCACTGCCAGCCCACCGGCCGCCAGCTGACCCACACCCAGATGCTGGACTGGCTGGCAGACCACCTGCCGCCTCAGCAGCCGTAGGAGCATCTGTCGCCCCGGAGGGCCTGGCTTTATGCTGGATGGGTGACAGGTGTGACCAGTACCCGGTCACTTCCGTCCGATCGTGCCGCCGTAGAGCGGATCGCACACGAGCTGGTCCTCGACGTGGCCCGGCGGCGCACGCCGACCGGGGTCAGCATCCTCATCGAGGGCCCGGCGGGTATCGGGAAGACCTTCCTGGCCCGGAGAATCCTGGACTCCGTCCCGCCCGGTGAGGCGAAGGTCCTCATCGTGGCGGGCGAGCAGGGACGGCGCAACGCCCCGTTCGCCGGGGCCGGGGCGCTTGCGGGTGACATGCCCGGGGGCGGGGATCCGGGGGAGGCGGCGTTCGACCGGGTCGACGGGCTGTGCGCGGACGGCCCGGTGGTGTTGTGCGCCGAGGATGCGCACAACCTCGACGCGGCCACGCTGACGCTGATCCGCCGGCTGGTCTGGGCCAGCCGCAGCCTGCCGCTGGCCGTGCTGGTCAATACCCGGCCGTACCCCTCTCGCGAGCCGCTGGCGATGCTCATCGGTCAGGTGCAGGTGCGGCTGCGGCTGCCGCCGATGGGCCGGATGATGGTCGAGCGCCTGGTCTACGACCGGACCGGCCGGTGGCCCGGCCGTCTGCTGCGCCGCATCCTCGCACTGGCCGCGGGCAATCCGCTGTTCGTGGCCGAACTGCTGCGCGCGTACCAGCGCGCGGGCGCCCTGACGGACGCCGGCCCGGACCTGATCGAGGCGAGGTTCGAGCTCGACCTGCGAGGCACCGGCCTGGATGAGGTGATCCGGGCCCATCTCGGCCAGCTGGACCAGCCCACCCGCGATGTGCTGGCCGCCATCGCGGTCTGGGGGACCGACATCGGCGCCGAAGACCTGGCCAGGCTGCTGCCCGGCCCGTACGGCGCGATGGACGAGCCGCTGGAGCGCGCCATCGCGTCCGGCCTGGTCCGCCGCGATCCGGCCGGCACGGTCGGCTTCACCCACGATCTGTTCCGCGAGGTGACCTACGGCGAGCTGGCCGGGCCGGAACGCCGCGCCACGCACCGGCGAGCCGCGGAGGTACTCGCGGCGGCCGGCTACCGGCCGGCCCTGGTCGCCGACCATCTGCTGCAGGCGGCCGGGACCGGTACCGACCCGGCGCTGGTGGCCGCGCTGCACGAGGCCGTCGCGGCAACCAGCGAGTACGCGCCGGAGGTCACCGCCGACCTGCTCGGTGACGTCGCCGCCATCGGGGCGGACCTGCCCGAGCCGCTGTTGCTGGACCACGTGGACGCGTTGTTCCGCCAGGGCCGCGGGAAAGCCGCCGAGACGCTGATCCGCGACCGGATCACGACGGTCACCGATCCCTCGGTGGCGGCGCGGATGCAGCTGATCCTGATCCGCTCCCTGATGAACCGGGCGGACACGACAGCGGCCCTGGAGGTGATCGAGCGGACCGCCGCCATCGCCGGGCTGCCCGCCGCCACCGTCCGCCAGCTCGAGGGGACCCGGGCCTGGCTGCTGGTCCTGGCCGGGCAGGGGCCGCCGGCCGCCGAGCTTGAGGCAACGATGGCCCGGTTCGCCGCGGCCGGCGACACAGACGCCCAGGCCAACCTGCTGGCCTCCATCGCCTGCGCCGCCTTCCTGGCTGGCCGCCCGGAGGCGGCGCTGGACCACTTGCGGGCCCGGGAGGCGCTCCTCCCGGGCACGGACAGTTTCCGGTCTCGCAATTCCTCGCTGTCGCTGCCCGCGATGTTCGAGCTGGCCGCCTCCGGCCCGGCGGCCGCGCGGGCAGCGCTGGACCGCACCCGGCGGCTAGCCGCGGAACGGCAGGCCCCCTGGGTCGACCCGTTCCTAGGCTTCGCGGCCGGCGGGATCGCGTTCGCCGCCGGTGACTGGGACGACGCGGTAGCGGAGCTGGACTCCGCGCTGGAGCGGGCGGAGGAGACCGGCACCGGCTGGATCTCGCTGCCGGTCGGCTTCCGGTCCTACATCGACGCGCACCGCGGCCGCACCAGGCAGGCCCGCGCCCGGCTGGAATCCTTCCGGCACCGCGGCCTGCCGCTGCAGTTCGGGCACGACCGCCCCGGCTGGGCCGAGCTGGCCGTGCTGGAAGCCGAAGGGGCGAGCCGCGAGGCGGGCACACTGGCCCGGACGCTGTGGTCCACGGCCCGGGCACATCCAGGCCCTGGCACCACCGACCTGGCCCCCGACGTCACCCGGGTCGCGCTGGCCGGGATGGATCGCCGGCTGGCCGGCCAGCTCGGCGGTGACGTGCAGGCGCTGTGCCCGCCCAACGTGGCGCGCCTGGTGCACGGCATGCTCGGCGCCGATCCCGACGCAATCGAGGACGCGGCCGCCGAGCTCGCCGGAGCCGGCCGCCTGACGGCCGAAGCGTTCGCCCGGGAGGAACTCGCCTGCGCCGCGGCCGCGGCCGGGGACCGGGACCGCGCCACCGCCGCCCTGGACGCGGCCCTGGCCGGATACCAGCGCATCGGCGTCGTCCCCGACCGGGACCGCGCCCTGAGGCGGGCGCGCGCGCTGGGGATCCGCCGGGGCTCCCGGGAGGCACACCGTAACGCTGACTTCGGCTGGGCGAGCCTGACCGCGACCGAAGTCAGGATCGCCGAGCTGGTGCGCGACGGGATGACGAACCGAGAGATCGGCACCCGGCTGTTCGTCTCACCCCGCACGGTGCAGACCCACGTCTCGCACATCCTGCAGAAGACCGGCCTGCGGTCCAGGGTCGAGATCGCGCGCTTCGCTGGGGCGTAGATCCGCCACTCGGCTGATGTCTCGCCGGCCGGGCGTCCTTAGGTTTGCAGGTATGAAATCACTAACGCTCATCCTCGCCTTCCTGCCCCTCGTCGTCTTCTCGGTGCTGGCCCGCTTCCTGCCGCACGGCTACATCGGCGTCGCCGGACTGGCCGCGGCCGCGGTCGCCCTGATCGCCATCCTGACCAGCCACCCCATCTGGCCGCCGAAGATCCTCAACACCTGCTCGCTGGTCCTGTTCGCCCTGATCGCCATCCTCGGCTTCACCCTGGGAAAGAATGACGACCGGTGGCTGGCCACCTGGGGCGGCGCCGGCGTCGGCATCATCCTGGGCACGATCATCCTGGTCCTGGTCCCGGTCATCCCGTTCACCGAGCAGTTCGCCCGCGAGTCGGTCCCGAAGGCCTACTGGTCCTCGCCGACGTTCAAGAAGATCAACCGGGTGCTCAGCGCCGGGTGGGGCGTGGCGATCTTCGCGGTGGGCCTGTCCCGGGTCGGGGCCGCGGCCATCAACGGGCACACCACACGCCGCCTGCCCGAGCTGCTGCTCGGCCTGGCCGTCCCGCTCGTGATCTGCCTGTACATGCTCAAGTTCTCCAAGGACTACCCCGACCGCGTCACCCACAACGAACCCGCCGCCCCCAGCGCATGACCACCGCCCAGCCGCCGAAGGCCAGCAACACGCGGCATCACCCGGCGCTCCCCCGCTGCGACGGTGGATGCGAGCAAGTACGCCGATCGATTGGCCAGCCCGGTGAAGAAGACCCGCACGTCTACGGTTCGGGCTCTGGCGATCATAGCTATCTGCGTGGGCGCCGCGGCTGCCATGTACTCCCAGCGCTCGGCCATAGGCGAGGGATTTCACAACATCGGGGACCTCGCCTGGGCCTGGGTGGCGGCGGCCAGCCTGGTCGAGGTGCTGTCCATGCTGGCCCTGGCACTGCTCTACCGCGCGCTGCTGCAAGCCAGCCAAGCGCGGCTCACGGTGGCCTGGATTCTGGCCTCCAGCTATACCGCCAACGCCATCAGCATCGCCGTGCCGGTGATCGGCTCAGGCATGGCCAGCCGCCAGGCTTACCGGCAGTTCCGTGAGGGCGGCGCCGACCCGGCCGCCGCTAGTCTCACCCTCACCCTGGCCGGGATCGTATCCACCGTGACACTCGCCACCGTGGTCGCGGCGGCCGCCGTGCTGTCCGGTAACCCGGCCGCGTCCGCCGGCGGGCTGCTCGCCGCCGTCGCCATGCTGGCAGCAGCCGTCGCGGTGGCCGTGGAATTGCGCTCCGAGAAGGGGCGGGCGCGGCTACGGCGCCTTATTGCTATTTCTCTTCGCTGCTCACAAAGGGTCATACACCGCCCCAAGGGTGAGGCCCAGACCCTAGCCCAGGCGGTCGTGGCATCGGCCAGCGTCATGGCCGTGATCGCTGCGTTGCGGTCCATGAGCCGCCTGGGGAGCCAGGACACCCGCCAGGCGTCGCCTGCCTCGAAGTGGTGGAGCTCGGCGGTGTGCGGCGTCGCGTCGCTGCGCATGATCTTGTCGGTGATCGCCAGGGCCATGTCGTGCTGGCCCTGCGCCCACGACTGGTAATTCGCGCGGGCCGTCACCTGGTCGGTGTCGAGGGCCTCCGCAACCTGATCCCAGCTCGCCCCTGCCTGCAGCGCGTTGTCGACCTCGCTATGCGGCTTGTAGGCCCGGGACAGGTACTCGGCGGTGGCCAGCAGCTCGAGGTGCTCGGCGGTGCTCAGCGGCTGCGACGCCGCGGTGCCGTGCTTGGCCGGGTCGTACTCGCCGCGCCTTCAGCACCTCGCGGGCCTGCGCCAGGTGGTGACGCAAGTTCAGTTCGTGGTAGCGCTCGGCTGCGTAGAGCGTGCCGGGCCCGTAGCGCATCGACGCCTGGTTGTAGGTCTGCGGCGGGGATGTCGGCTGCTCGGTGTGCTGGTATGGGATGGTCATCGCGGGCTGTCCTTCCGGTAGTGCGGATGGGTGACCAAGGGCCGCCGGATGCCTTCCCACGCACGTGGGGTCCCGTGCTCCAACGAGGGCCGGGAGCCAATTGGGGAGCGCAGAGCGCCCTGGATTCGGCTGGATCGAAGTGGTCCGCTGCGGATCTAAGGCTAAGGATGAGAAGACTGAGGCAGACAGCGGGGGGGACTAGCGCAGACGGGCGGATTCCCCGCACATGGGCTGACGGGCCCTGGCTCGCGGGGCGGGCGGGGCATGCGGGGGCGGGCGGACTGGAGGGGCGGGCGAGGGTCGGCTGCGGGCCCGCGGGCCGGCTGACATGCGGTCGCCAGCCCGCGCGGGCGGATAGGCTCGGCGTGCACGGCAGACGCGCGGCCCGGCCGCCGTCCGATGACCGCTGTCGCGCTCGACGAAGCGGAGGCCTCCCATCTACCGCCTGGTTCTGTGGAACATCGATCTGACCCTTGTCGACGTGGCCCGGGTCTCCAGGGAGGCCTACGCCGACGCGTTCCGCCGGGTGACCGGCCGCCCGCTGGTGGCGCTGCCGCAGACCGCGGGCCGGACGGATTCGGAGATTTTCTTCGAGGCCCTGGCGCTCAACGAGGCCAGCACGGGGCCGGTCCCTGACCGCACCGATGTCGGCGGCCAGGAGTTGCTGGGCCGGTACACGATGGATCTGGCCACCGCGTTCGGTGCCCGGCTCGGCCAGCTGGCCACGCAGGGCCGGGCGCTGCCCGGCGCCCGGGAGGCGGTGGCCGCGGTGGCCAGCCTGCCGGGCGTGATCCAGTCGGTGCTGACCGGCACGATCAGGCCGAACGCCGCCGCGAAACTCCAGGCCTTCGGCATGGACGAGTTCTTCGACTTCGAGATCGGCGGGTACGGGTCCGAGATCTACCCCATGGGTGCCCAGCTGCTCAGGTCCCGCGGCCGCGCGGCCGAGAAGTACGGCGAGGACATCGGCGCGGACTCGACCGTCTACATCGCGGACGCGGTCAGGGACGTCGAGGCGGCCAGGATGGGGGGCGCCCGCTGCGTGGCGGTGGCCAGCGGCCGCTCGAGCGGCGGCGAGCTGCGCGAGGCAGGCGCGGACGTGGTGCTCGAGGACCTCGCCGACACCGAGTCCGTGGTCGGTGCCGTCGAGCTGCTGACCCGCGCCGTGTGGGCCGGCTGAAGAGCTCCCCGCGTTCGACTAGCATTTAGTCGCAACCATGACCGGCCTGACCCTGACGATCTACGGCGTGACCGCCCTGACCTTCATGATGACGATGTACGCGCTCGAGCGCCGTCATCGGGGGTTCGTGCTGGCGTTCGCGCTCGGCTGCATGCTGGCCAGCAGCTACGGCTTCCTGTCCGGCGCCTGGCCATTCGGCGTGGTCGAGGCGATCTGGTCACTGATCGCCCTGCGCCGCTACGCGGTCGCCGTGCGCGAGTCGCGGCGGCCCCGCTGAGCTGGCCGTCGTTGCGAGGACGCACCGGACGCCGCATGCTGATGCCTATGCCATCCGACGATCAGGTCACCGCCGTCCTGGGCGGTCGCGACTACGGCGAGACGCTCTGGCGCCCGACCGAGCGCACGATCCGCGACGCCCGGATCACCGACTACGCGGCGTGGCTCCGCGACGGCCGCGGCCCGGATCTCGGCAGCTACGACGAGATCTGGCGCTGGTCGGTGGCCGAGCCTGCCGAGTTCTGGGCCTCGATCTGGGATTACTTCGGCGTGCTCGGCCGCCGCGGCGACGGGCCCGTGCTGTCCGGCGGCCCGATGCCGGACGTCAGCTGGTTCGCCGGGACCACGCTCAACTACGCGCGCAACGCGCTGCGGATGGCGGATGCGCATCCGGACCGGACCGCGGTGATCTACCGGTCGGAGTCAGGACGGGCCGGAACGTATAGCTACGGGGAACTGGCCGCCGAAGTGGCGCGGGTGGCCGCGGGGTTGCGTGCCCTCGGCGTGACCAAGGGCGACCGGGTGGCCGCCTACCTGCCCAACATCCCCGAGGCGCTGGTGGGCCTGCTCGCCACGGCCAGCCTGGGCGCCATATGGTCGTCGTGCTCACCGGATTTCGGCCCGCGCAGCGTGATCGACCGCCTGGAGCAGATCTCGCCGAAGGTCCTCATCGCCGTCGACGGCTATCCGTACAACGGGAAGTGGTTCGACCGGCAGCGGCAGGTCGAGGACATCGCGGCCGAGCTGCCCAGCCTGGCCGCCCTGATCACGGTGAATTACTCGGCCGTGGCTGGCCAGGCCGCCGGGGATGGTGATGCCGACCGGGCTGATCAGGCGCCCGGGGCTGCGGGCGACGCGGCTCCGGTGCGGCTCGACTGGGATTCCCTCCCCGGCGGCGGCGCGGCAGAACCGGCCGAGTTCGAGGAGGTGCCGTTCGAGCACCCGCTGTGGGTGCTGTACTCGTCGGGCACCACCGGGCTGCCCAAGCCGATCGTGCACGGTCACGGCGGTGTGGTGCTTGAGCATCTGAAATCCATGGGGCTGCATCACGACCAGGGCCCCGATGACACGTTCTTCTGGTACACCACCACCGGCTGGATGATGTGGAACTACGTGGCCGCCGGGCTGCTGGTCGGCGCCGCCGCGGTGCTGTATGACGGCAGCGCCACCCACCCGGCCACCGACGCGCTGTGGCGGCTGGCCGACGAGACCGGCGTCACCTACTTCGGGTCGGGCGCGCCGTACCTGCTGGCCTGCATGAAGGCGGGGCTGCGGCCGGGCGCCGACCACGACCTGTCGCGGCTGCGCGGCATCGGCTCGACCGGGTCCCCGCTCCCGCCCGAGGGGTTCCGCTGGGTCTACGACGCGGTGGCCACCGCCGGGAGCGACCTCGTCCTCGGCTCGTTCTCCGGCGGCACCGACCTGTGCACCGGGTTCGTCGGGCCCTGCCCGCTGCTCCCGGTGCGGGCGGGCGTGATCTCCGGGCGGTTCCTGGGCGCGAGCGTGGAGGCCTACGACGCCGCGGCCCAGCCCGTCACCGGCGAGGTCGGCGAGCTGGTCATCACCCAGCCCATGCCCTCGATGCCGGTCGGCTTCTGGAACGATCCGGGCGGTGAGCGCTACCGGGACAGTTACTTCGCCGAGTATCCGGGGGTATGGCGGCACGGTGACTGGATCATGATGCTGCCCGACGGGGGCTGCATCATCTACGGCCGGTCCGACGCCACCCTGAACCGCGGCGGCGTGCGGATGGGGACCAGCGAGTTCTACCGCATCGTGGAGGCGCTGCCCGAGATTGCCGACAGCCTGGTCATCGACACCGGCCGGCTGGGCCAGGAGGGCCGGCTGATTCTCTACGTGGTTCCGGCCGAGGGGCGCGAACTCGACGACGGCCTGGCCGGCCGGATCCGGTCCGGCTTGCGCTCCGGGCTGTCGCCGCGCCACGTCCCCGACGAGATCCACCAGGTGCCCGGCATCCCGAGGACGCTGTCGGGCAAGAAGCTCGAGGTGCCGGTCAGGAAGATCCTGCTGGGCACGCCGCTGGCCGAAGCGGCCGACCCGGACGCGCTGGCCAATCCGGAGGTCCTGGCGTCCTTCGTCCCCGGGGCCGCTCAGTGACCGAGCGGGGGGCGATGACCGGACGGAGCTTCGGGGAGGAGGGCGGGCGGCTAACCTACGGCAGCTACCTGCGGTTGCCGGAGCTGCTGGCCCAGCAGCTGCCCCAGGTGATCCCGCCCGCCCACGACGAGCTGCTGTTCATCACCGTGCACCAGGCGTACGAACTCTGGTTCAAGCAGCTGCTGCACGAGCTGACCGCGGCCCGCGACGCGATGTCGCCGGCCGAGACCTGGCGGGCCAGGCAGCTGCTGCGGCGGGCTCACGTGATCGAGCGGCTGCTGGTCAGCCAGGTTGACGTGCTCGAGACCATGACACCGCAGGATTTCCTGCAGTTCCGGGCCGCGCTGGCCCCCGCGAGCGGCTTCCAGTCGGTACAGTTCCGCGAGCTCGAGTTCCTGTCCGGCGCCAAGGATCCCAGCTTCGTGAACCGCTTCCGGGCCCTCACCGATTCGGAACGGGAACGCCTGGCCCGCCGGCTCGCCGAACCGAGCCTGTGGGATGCGTACACCGAACTGGTCAGGGCCCGCGGGCTCCCGGCCGCGGACGACGACCAGATCCTGGCGTCTCTCGTCGCGGTGGCCAGGGACCGGGCCAGCCATGACGACCTGTGGCAGCTGGCCGAGGACCTGCTGACCCATGACGAGCTGGCCGGGCTCTGGCGGGCCAGGCACGTGCAGATGGTGGAGCGGCAAATCGGCACGAAGTCCGGCACCGGCGGGTCAACCGGGGCACCGTATCTGCACAAGAGAGTGCCAATGCGGTATTACCCGCTGCTGTGGGAACTGCGAGATTGGTTGTAGCGGCCGTAAGGGACACAAAGGAGTGGGAACCGATGGCTGACAGTTCCAGTTCGGGTGAGGACAAGGAAGCTCTGCTGAAGGCCACGGCGGCCGAGGCCGCGGGCGTCGACGCGGAGGTCGGCGGCGACGTGCTCGGCTACCTGCGCGCCTACTACCGGCACGTCGCCATGGAGGACCTGGCCGCGGCCGGGCCTGAGCGCCTGGCCGCGATAGCGGTCGGGCAGGCCCGGTTCGCCGGCTACCGGCCGCAGGGGCGGGCCCTGGTCAGGGTCCGCCGGGGAGAGGACGCGGCCTGCGCCGCGGCCAGGGACGTCGTGGACATCGTCACCGACGACATGCCGTTCCTGGTCGACTCGGTGCGG
The DNA here is from genome assembly GCA_963729365.1 of uncultured Actinomycetota bacterium. Classification (GTDB taxonomy): domain Bacteria; phylum Actinomycetota; class Actinomycetes; order Streptosporangiales; family Streptosporangiaceae; genus JASHPR01. The sequence goes on along the minus strand of CAVSNQ010000017.1, from coordinate 747,850 downwards.
ATGGAGCTGACCAGGCACGAGGTGACGACGCACCTGGTCGTGCATCCCCAGCTGCGGGTGCGCAGGGATGTCACCGGGTCGCTGCGCGAGGTGATCGGCCTGGTCGACGGGGAGCGGTCGGCCCACGACGAGATAGCCGAGTCGTGGACGCATATCGAGATCGCCCGGCTGGCCGACCACGCGGCCGCCGCCCTGCAGCGGGACCTGGAACGGGTGCTCGGCGACGTGCGGGTGGCGGTGGAGGACTGGCCCCGGATGCAGGCCAAGGCCGTGCAGCTGGCCGACCAGCTGGCCATGGTTCCTGGTGGCCCGAGGCCCGATAACGGCCCCGCCCCCGATGACGAATCCCCGGCCGAGGTCGAGGCGCTGCTGCGCTGGCTGGCCGACGGTCACTTCACCTTCCTCGGCTATCGCGAGTACGACCTGCTGGACGGGCCGGACGGGATGACGCTGCGCGGCGTGGCCGGCACCGGGCTCGGCATCCTGCGCCACGACCGGCAGGGCTCGAAGTCGTTCGCCGCGCTCCCCCTGAGGTGCGGGCCAGGGCCCGTGACCCGCAGCTGCTGATCCTGACCAAGGCGAACTCCCGCTCGACCGTGCACCGGCCGAGCTACCTCGACTACGTGGCCCTCAAGCGGCTGGACGCCGGCGGGCAGGTCACCGGCGAATACCGGTTCCTCGGCCTGTACACCCACGACGCCTACACCGAGAGCATCACCAGGATCCCGGTGCTGCGGCGCAAGCTCACCGAGATGCTCGCGGCCTTTGACTTTGCCGCCGACGGCCACGACGGCAAGGACCTCGGCGAGTTCATGGAGAGCTACCCGCGCGAGGAGCTGTTCCAGACCACGGTGGCGCAGCTGATCCCGGTCGCCGAGGGCGTGCTCCGGCTGCGCGAGCGCACCCAGCCCCGCCTGTTCCTGCGCAAGGACATCTACGGCCGGTACATGTCCTGCCTGGTGTACCTGCCCAGGGACAGGTACACCACCCGGGTCAGGCTGCGTACCCAGGAGATCCTGCGCATGGCGCTGGACGGCGCCGGGGTGGACTACAGCGTGATGGTCGGGGAGTCGCCGGTGGCGCGGCTGCACATCGTGGTCCGGGCCAAGCGCGGCCACGTGCTGCCGGACGTGGACGCCGCCGAGCTGGAGGCCCAGATAGCCGCCGCGATCCGGTCCTGGGACGACGACCTGGCCGAGGAGGCCCTCTGCCAGCTCGGCGCGGAGCGGGCCCAGACGGTGCTCACGATGTGCAGCGGCGGCCAGATCCCGCAGACCTACAAGACCGACGTTCCGGCCAGCGTCGCGGTCGACGACCTGGAGAAGATCCTGAAGCTGCGCGAGTCGGGCGAGAGCGTGGCGTTCGACCTCTGGGAGTCGGAAAGCTACGTGGGCGGGGTGCCGATCGACGAGTCGCCACCAGCCGAGCCTGCGGACGGCGGCGACGGCCAGCAGCGGGTGTGGCGGCTGTCGATCTACCGCACCGGCTCCCCGATCACGCTGACCGATGTGCTGCCGCGGCTGCAGCACATGGGCGTCGAGGTGGTCGACGAGCACCCGTACGAGTTCGGTGCCGCCGAGCCGTTCTGGATCTATGACTTCGGGCTGCGCCGGAGCGGGGGCGGCCAGGAGGCGGCGCCGCGCGCCCCGTCGTCCATCACGTCGGTCAAGGACCTGGTCCAGGATGCCCTGACCGCGCTCTGGCACGGAGACGTCGAGGACGACGGGTTCAACGCCCTGGTGCTCGACGGGCACCTGACCTGGCGCCAGGTGGTGGTGCTGCGCGCCTACGCCAAGTACCTGCGGCAAGCGGGCAGCACGTTCAGCCAGAACTACATCGAGCGGGTGCTGCGCTCCAACATCACCATCACCCGGCTGCTGGTCCGGCTGTTCGAGTCCCGGTTCGACCCGGACCGGCAGCCGGGGGGGCCGAGCGGAGCGAGGCCATCACCGAGGAGATCAGGGGCGAGCTTGACGACGTGGCCAGCCTCGACCAGGACCGCATCCTGCGCGCCTACTGGGGGCTGATCCAGGCCACGCTGCGGACGAACTACTTCGCCAAGCCGTCGGACCCGCGGCCGCAGGCCCCGTATCTCGTGGTCAAGCTCGACGCCGCGCAGGTACCCGACCTGCCGGCGCCGCGGCCGGCGTTCGAGCTGTTCGTCTACTCGCCCAGATTCGAGGCCGTGCACCTCAGGTTCGGCGGCGTGGCCAGGGGCGGACTGCGCTGGTCGGACCGCCGGGAGGACTTCCGCACCGAGATCCTCGGCCTGGCCAAGGCGCAGGAGGTGAAGAACTCGGTGATCGTTCCCTCCGGCGCCAAGGGCGGCTTCGTCTGCAAGCAGCTGCCCGACCCCGGCGACCGCGAGGCCTACCAGGCCGAGGTACTCGCCTGCTACCGGAACTTCATCAGCGCGATGCTCGACGTGACCGACAACCTGGAGGCCGGGCGCGTGGTCCCGCCCGCACGGGTGGTCCGCCGTGACGGCGACGACGTCTACCTCGTGGTCGCCGCCGACAAGGGCACGGCCACGTTCTCCGACACCGCGAACGAGATCGCGAAGGGCCGCGGGTTCTGGCTCGGGGACGCGTTCGCCTCGGGCGGTTCCGAGGGCTACGACCACAAGAAGATGGGCATCACCGCGCGGGGCGCCTGGGAGTCGGTCAGGTACCACTTCCAGACCCTGGGGATCGACGTCGACCAGGCCGACTTCACCGTCGTCGGGGTCGGCGACATGTCTGGTGACGTGTTCGGCAACGGCATGCTGCTGTCCCGGCACATCAGGCTGGTGGCGGCGTTCGATCACCGGCACGTGTTCCTGGATCCGGACCCGGACCCGGCCGCGAGCTTCGCCGAGCGGGAGCGGCTGTTCGCTCTCCCGCGGTCCTCGTGGGCGGACTACGACACCGCGCTGATCTCGGAGGGCGGCGGGGTGTGGCCGCGGTCGGCCAAGTCGGTGCCGGTCTCGCCGCCGGCCCGGGCGGCGCTCGGCCTTGACGCGGGCGTGACCGCGCTGTCGCCGGACCAGCTGATCTCGGCGGCCCTGCGCGCGCCGGTGGACCTGCTCTGGAACGGCGGCATCGGCACCTACGTCAAGGCGACCACGCAGGCCCAGGCGGACGTGGGGGACCGGTCCACCGACGCGGTCCGGGTGGACGCGTCCGAGCTGCGGGTGCGGGTCATCGGCGAGGGCGGGAACCTCGGGCTGACCCAGGAGGCCAGGGTCGAGTACGCGCTCGGCGGCGGCCGGGTGAATACCGACTTCATCGACAACTCGGCCGGCGTCGACACCTCGGACCACGAGGTCAACATCAAGATCCTGCTTGACGGCGTGGTCAGGGACGGCGAGCTGGCGCCCGCCGACCGCGGCACCCTGCTGCACGAGATGACCGGCGAGGTCGGCGACCTGGTGCTCACCCACAACTACCTGCAGAACCGGGTCCTGGCCGCGGCCACGGCTCAGGCGCCGCAGATGCTGCACGTACACGCCAGGTACATCCGCAAGCTGGAACGCGACGGGCGGATCCGGCGCCGTCTCGAGGTGCTGCCCGGGGACCGGGAAGTCGCCGAGCGCCGGTCCGCTGGCACCGGCCTGACCAGCCCGGAGTTCTCCGTCCTGCTCGCGCAGACCAAGATCGCGGCGGCGCAGGAGGTGCTGGCCTCCGGCCTGCCCGACGACCCGTACCTGCGCCGCGTGCTGACCGGCTACTTCCCTGAGCCGCTGCGGGAGCGCTACTCCGGCCGGATGGCCGCCCACCGGCTGCACCGGGAGATCATCACCACCGTGGTGGTCAACGACATGGTGGATAGATCGGGCATCACGTTCGCGTTCCGGCTCAATGAGGAGACCGGCGCATCCGTGCCCGATATCGCCGCGGCCTGGCTGGTGGCGCGGGACGTGTTCGACATGGCCGGCTTCTGGGCGCAGGTCGAGGCGCTGGACGGCCAGGCGGACACCGCAGTCCAGATCCTGCTCACGCTGGAGGGCCGCAAGCTGACCGAGCGGGCGGCCCGCTGGCTGCTGCACAACCGCCGCCCGCCGTTCGACATCTCCGAGACGATCGACTTCCTGGCCGACGGCGTGCTGACCGTCGCCTCCGGCCTGCCCAAGCTGCTCACCGGCAGCGACCTGACCGGGTTCGACGAGCGCCGGGACTCGTTCACCTCCCGGGGAGCGCCGCTCGGGCTGGCCGAGCGGGTCGCCGCGATGGTCCCGGCCTACTCGGCGTTCGACATCGTGGACATCGCCGCGGCCGTCGGCCGCCCGGTCGAGGAGACCGCGGAGGTCTACTTCGACCTGGCCGACCGGCTGCAGATCACCCGGCTGCGGGACCGGATCACCGCGCTGCCCCGCGACGACCGGTGGAACACGATGGCGCGGGCCGCGCTCCGCGACGACCTGTACAGCGCGCAGGCGTCACTGGCCGCCGACGTGCTCCAGGTGACCGGGCCGGGCAAGCCGGAGGACCGGCTGGCCGCCTGGGTGCAGCGGAACGACTCGGCGGTGCGCCGGGCGGGCCAGACGCTGACCGAGATCTGGGAAACCGACCGGTTCACGGTGGCCACGCTGTCGGTCGCGGTCCGCGCGGTCCGCACGCTGGTGGCCGCGAGCGCGCTGCCCGGCTAGGCGGCGCTGGACTGCAGGAAGGCGAAGTCGGCCGGGTCGATGTTGCCGCCGGACAGGACGACCGCCGTCCGCCGTCCTTCCGGCTGCACCGCCCCGGTGAGCAGGGCGGCCAGCGGGACGGCGCCGCTGGGCTCGACGACCACCTTGAGCCTGGCGAAGCAGAACAGCATGGCCTCGACGATCGCCGCGTCGTCCACGGTGACGACGTCATCGAGCTGCCGCTGGTTGATCGGGAAGGTGCGCTCTCCCGGCGCCCGCGCCCGCAGGCCGTCGGCGATCGTGTCCACCGCGTCCAGGCTGACCCGGCGGCCCGCGCGCAGTGACCGGCTGGTGTCGTCGGCCCCGGCGGGCTCCACGCCGATCAGCGCCGCGCCCGGGAGCAGGGTTTTGATCGCGGTCCCGACCCCCGCGGCCAGGCCGCCGCCGCCCACCGGCACGAGCACCAGGCCGAGCTGGCTGGCCTGCTCGGCCAGTTCCACGCCCAGGCTGCCCTGGCCGGCCATGACGTCATAGTCGTCGAAGGGCCTGATCACCGTCAGTGACCGCTCCTCGGCCAGGACCGCGGCCACCTCCTCCCGCTGCTCCGTGGCCGGGTCATAGCGGCGGATCTCGGCGCCGTAGCCCGCGATCGCGGCCAGCTTGGCGGGCGAGCCGGTTTCCGGGACCACCACCACCGCGTGGATGCCCAGCAGCGAGGCTGCAAGCGCGACTGCGGCACCGTGGTTGCCGGACGAATACGCCACCACCCCCCTGGCCCGCTCGTCCGCGTCAAGCAGGCTGAGGCGGTTGTAGGCGCCGCGGAACTTGAAGGATCCGCTCCGCTGGAACGGCTCGGCCTTGAGGCACACGCTGGCGCCGCACCTGGCATCCAGGGTCGCCGACGTGAGCAGCGGGGTGCGGTGGGCCACCCCGGCCAGCCGGGCCGCGGCCGCCTGGACCCGGTCGAAGGTGAGGGCCGACTGGCCGGTTTCTGTAGGAATGGCTGATCCCTTTCTGGCCGCCGCGGCTAACGTTTGTCTCCTTCGCAAACGATAGCTTCTACAGATCCGGGCACGGCAACAAGCGGACATGCCAGCCTGACGTAGGCTTTCCGGCATGGCTACGGACCCTGCGGGCGAAATCTCGGAACTGTCATCGAAACTCGCCAGCGTGGAAGCAGTCCTGGACCCGGAGGCCATGCGGAAGGAAGCCGACGGGCTTCGCGAGCGTGCCGGAGAGCCCGGACTGTGGGAGGACCAGGAGCAGGCGCAGGTGATCACCCGCCGGCTGTCCTACCTCGAGGGCGAGCTGGCCAGGCTGGAGGGCCTGCGCCGCCGCCTGGACGACACCAAGGTGCTGTTCGAGCTGGCCGAGAGCGAGAGCGACGACGCCGCCCGCGAGGAGGCCACCCGCGACCTGGCCGCGCTCCGCAAGGAGATCGACCAGCTGGAGATCAGGACCTTGCTGGCCGGCGAGTACGACGCGCGCGAGGCGCTGATCACCATCAACGCGCAGGCGGGCGGGGCCGACGCGGCCGACTGGGCGGAGGGCCTGCGGCGGATCTACCTGCGCTGGGCCGAGCGGCACGGATACCCGACCGAGATCTACGACACCTCCTACGCGGAGGAGGCGGGCATCAAGTCGACCACGTTCGCGGTGAAGGCCCCCTACGCGTACGGCACGCTGCGCGGCGAGCACGGCACCCACCGCATGGTGCGCATCTCCAAATACGACAACCAGGGCCGCAGGCAGACCTCGTTCGCGGGCGTGGACGTGATCCCGGTCGTCCAGCAGGCCGACCACATCGAGGTTCCCGAGGACGAGATCCGGGTCGACGTGTTCCGGTCCAGCGGCCCGGGCGGCCAGGGGGTCAACACCACCGACTCCGCGGTCCGGATCACCCACCTGCCGACCGGGATCGTGGTCTCCTGCCAGAACGAGCGCAGCCAGATCCAGAACCGCGCCAGCGCGATGGCGGTGCTGCAAGCCAAGCTGCTCGAGCGCAAGCGGGAGGAGCAGCAGGCGAAGATGGCCGAGCTGCGCGGGGATCACGCCGGCAGCTGGGGAACCCAGATCCGCAACTACGTGCTGCACCCGTACCAGAACATCAAGGACCTGCGGACGGGCGTCGAGACCGGGAACACCACGGCGGTGATGGACGGCGAGATCGACGACTTCGTCGACGCCGAGATCCGCTGGCTGCGGACCCAGGGCCTGTAGCCAGGCCCTGGGTCCGGCCCCAGTTACTTCACGAAGTACCAGTTTTCCGGGTTGATGCTGAGCGTCGGGCTCTGCGGGAGGACTCCCTTGAGGTTGTTGGCCACTTCGGTCAGGGTGTAGGCGGCGTTCGGCTGGTACTCGACCGGCAGCTGCGGGGCCAGGTAGTCCTGCCAGTTGTAGAAGAGCGACAGGTTGTCGTTGGTCAGGGTCTGGTTGATCAGCGAGTCATTGGTCTTGTCGCAGTACCCGCCGGAGTTCGCGACCGCCCCGCACAGGAACAGCTCATCGCCGGTGGGCAGGTAGTCGGGGGAGAACGACCAGCCGAACCCCCAGTTGGCCAGGTCCCAGTTGCACGGGGCCTTGACGACCACGCAGTTGCCCCCGGCCACCGAGAGCACGTCGCCGAGCGTCTTGGGCTCCAGGTTCAGCTTGATCCCGAGCGCCGCCGCGTTGGACTGCAGCTGGGTCATCTCCTGCTGGACCCAGGCGGTCCCGGTCAGGAACAGGAAGTTGAAGTTCAGCGCGGTGCCCATGGTGATCCCGGGTCCGCACTTGGCCGGGTCGGTGCAGGTGGTGGTCCCGCCCGGGGCCACGGTCCAGCCGTGGCTGGTCAGCAGGCTCTTGGCCTTGCCCGGGTTGTACGGGAACGGGTCACCCTTCTTGCCGGTCGCCGACAGGAACTTGGTCGCCGGGGTGGCGGCCACCGGGCCGACCGTGGCCGCCCCGTACCCGCGCAGCGGCCCGGAGATGATCGCGGCCTGGTTCATCAGGTAGGCCAGCGCCTGCCGGAAGTACAGCTGCTTGAAGATGGCGCCGTGGTCGGAGATCGTCGACTGGTAGTTCATCGCGTAGTAGTCGATGCCCCACGGGTACAGCGGGGCCAGCGTGTAACCCGGTAGCGGGTTGGAGCCCAGCGCCGCGTTGGCCGGCTTGGCCGGGGCGTCCTCGTCGGGCAGGTAGCCGAAGTCGATCTTGGTCGTGGAGTTCGGCGCGCGCAGCACGTCGTACTCGGCCGCGTCGGTGGTGAACGGCACCTCCTCGAACGCCGCCAGCTTCGGCTTGACCGGTCCGGAGTAGGACTTGTTCGGCACGAACGTGATGTGCCCGTCGGCGTTGAACGCGCTCAGCCGCCACGGCCCGTCCACGACGCCCCACAGCGGCGAGGTCGCGTACGTGGTCACGTCCTTGGCCTGGCCGGCCAGGTAGTTGTACACGGCCGCGCAGTCCTTGACGTTGCTGGCGCAGTCGCTCGGGCCGGTGGCGGTCCTGTCCCACGCCGCGGGCATCGGGACGACCTGGCTCAGGTCGTTGTACTGGACCCAGGTCGGCGAGTAGGACTTGGTCATCGTCATCTGCAGCTCGGTCGGGCTGACGACATGGATGCCCGTCATGTTCGCCGGGAAGCCGGTATAGGCACCGTAGTTGGCCGGCTCGGCCAGCTCCATGTTCAGCCAGAACATCACGTCCTGCGCGGTCACCGGGGTGCCGTTGGACCACATGTAGTGCTTCAGCGTGATCGTCAGCGTCTTCCCGCTGACCACCGGCGGGTTGGCCAGGCTCAGCGTGTTGTCCACCACCGGCTGGCCGTTCTGGCCGAACCAGTACAGCGGCCGGTACATCAGGTACTGGAAGTCGAACAGGTTCAGGTTGCTGATGTTGGAGCTGTTCACGTACGGGAAGATGTAGCTCGGCAGGCTCGACGGCGGCTCGGCCCATACGGCCGTGCCGCCCTGGACCGGTGTGGTCCCCGACGACGTCGAGCTGCTGTTACTGCTGCAGCCTGCCGCGACGAGCGCGAGCGTCAGCGCTGCCGTACCCGCCGCCAGCAGCCGACGGTGGAGCCTGATTCGTGATCTAAGTTGCCGCGCGGGCACTGACCTCATGGCTGGGATTCCTTCCGAGCGCTTTGGACCAGAATGGCGAGACCGGCGGGCCCATTCCAAGTGAAGGCGGCCCACCGGTAATCACACCACGTGATCGGTATCGCTCACTGCAGCACGGCGGGGCGGGTGCGGTCTAGCGCATCGGGAGGAATAGTCCCAGGCTGGGATGCTTTTGTGATGTCCGCGTGACTGAATTGCTGGCCGTGACCGCGCGTCACCGCCGTACGTAGCCGGGCCTGCCCGCCGCGTAGCGGGCCGCGGACGGCCGTCAACGGCCGCGGAGCAGCCCGCGGCGGCCACGAACGGCCGCGGAAACCGCCCTCCGGCCCCCTGCACCTACCGGCGCGTCAGTGCGCCAGGTGCAGGGCCAGCATCATCAGCAGCAGCGCGATCAGGGCCACGGCGACCAGCGGCAGGGTCACGTTGGGCCCGTTATGGTGGTGCATCCGGGCCCGCGCCGCGTGGCAGACCGGGCACCGTCCTTCGGCCACCGGTCCGGCGCACTGAGCGCAGATCAGGTGCTCGCAGCTCATCTAGGTTCCCTCCGGGCCGGCGCCTACCCGGTCACTTCGACGATGTTGGACGTTCTAAGCCAGTTTCCCCCCTAGACTGTCCGATGGCCAAACTGGGGCGCGATAAGCGCCATGGCAGGCAGTCCGCAACTCGTCGAGCGCGTGTGATGGGCCCGTGATCCACTTCGATAATGTGACCAAGGCGTACCCGAATCAGAGCCGTCCCGCCCTGGAGAACGTCAGCCTCGACGTCGAGAAGGGCGAGTTCGTGTTTCTGGTCGGGCCGTCGGGATCCGGCAAGTCGACGTTCCTGAGGCTGGTGCTCAAGGAAGAGCGCCCGACCGAGGGCAGGATTCATGTCGCCGGCCGGGATCTCGCGCGGCTCACCAACTGGAAGATCCCGCACCTGCGCCGCAGGATCGGCTGCGTTTTCCAGGACTTCCGCCTGCTGCCCACCAAGAACGTCTACCAGAACATCGCCTTCGCGCTCGAGGTCATCGGAAAGCCGCGGCGGTTCATCCGCAAGGTCGTTCCCGAGGTGATCGACCTCGTCGGCCTCGAGGGCAAGCGCGACCGGATGCCCGACGAGCTGTCTGGCGGCGAGCAGCAGCGGGTGGCGATGGCACGAGCGTTCGTGAACCGGCCGATGATCCTGCTCGCCGACGAGCCGACCGGGAACATCGATCCGGCGACATCGATCGGAATCATGAAAGTTCTCGACCGCATCAACCGGACCGGCACCACGGTCGTCATGGCCACGCACGACGCTGCGATCGTGGACTCCATGCGCAAGCGCGTCATCGAGCTTGAATACGGCAAGGTGGTGCGGGATCAGTCGCGCGGGGTCTACGGTCAGGCCTACTGACCGGCCGACGGGCAGACTACCGAGGGGTCAGCGACAATGCGCGCGCAGTTTGTCTTTCATGAGGTGTGGATTGGCCTCAGGCGGAACCTGACGATGACGATCGCCCTCGTGGTGGTGGTCGCGATCAGCCTGTCGCTGCTCGGCACCGGGCTGCTGTTCGTCAAGCAGGTCGACGACACCAGAACCTTCTGGCAGGGCCGGGTCCAGCTCTCCATTTACCTGTGCACCAGGGTCAGCTCCAGCCCGCAGTGCACCAAGAACGGGCCGGCCACGGTGGCCGAGCTGGCGTCGATTCACCAGACGCTGGCCGGGCTGCCGCAGGTCTCGAGCGTTACCTACGTGTCGCAGTCGGCGGCCTACCGGCAGTTCAGCTCGGAGTTCCCTTCGATGGTGAACTCGGTCACCCCGGGTGAGATCCCCAACTCCTTCGAGGTGAAGCTCAAGAACACGCAGGCCGACACGGCCATCGTGGCCGAGAGCGTGGACGGGCAGCCGGGGGTCGACCAGATCGTCGATAACTCCGCCATTCTGGACAAGTTCTACAAGCTCCTGGACGGAGCCAGAAACGCGGTCGTGGTCATCGCGATCATCCTGATCATCGCGGCCATCCTCCTGGTCGCCAATACCATCAGGCTGTCGGCGTTCAACCGCCGCAGGGAGACCAGCATCATGCGCCTGGTCGGCGCGTCCAACTTCTACGTTCAGCTGCCGTTCCTGGTCGAGGGCGTGATCGCCGGCATGTTTGGCTGGCTGGTGGCGTCTGGCCTGCTCATAGCGGTGAAATCGCTGTGGCTTGATACGCTGCAGCAGTATTTCCCATTCAACGTGCAGTTGACGAGCACGGACCTGATCGAGGTCATCATCCTGGCGATGATCCTCGGCGTGCTGCTGACCGGGGCCACGTCGTTCCTCACCCTGCGGCGTTACCTGCGCGTGTGACGCGCAGGACAGGAATGTGGCCGCCGAGCAGAGCAAGAAGGTCATCGCCAGGAATCGCCGTGCACGGCACGAATACCACATTGAGGACGTTTTTGAGGCTGGGCTGGTGCTCACCGGCACCGAGGTGAAGTCGCTGCGGGCCGGCCGAGCCTCGCTGGCCGAAGGGTTCGGCCAGATCAGCGACCACGAGCTGTGGCTGCATAACGTGCACATACCCGAGTACACCCAGGGCACGTGGACCAACCACGAGCCGCGCCGAACCCGTAAGCTGCTCATGCACCGCAAGGAGATTGACAAACTGGCCGCGGCGACCGCCGAGCGCGGCTTGACTCTGGTCCCGCTTTCGCTGTACTTCAAAGACGGGAAGGCCAAGGTCGAGCTGGCTCTGGCCCGCGGCAAGCGGACCTATGACAAGCGCCATGACCTAGCGCGCAGGGACGCTGCCAGAGAGGTTGATCGTGCCCTGCGGCGGCGAAGGTAGCGGAGCGCTGGGCTATGGTCCGCACGCATAACCGAGGGGCGCACGCCGGCAAGCCCGTTCCCAGGGTGAGCGGACGGGGTACGCCGGCTAGGGGGACCCGGGCTAGGGGAGCTCGGGCGGATAGCAAACGAGTCGGGGAAACACGGGTGGGTAGGGTTCACCCGCGCTCCGCGCGGGTCCGCTTGGCCGCCGCGGCCGGGGCGACCGCGCTGCTGCTGGCCGGCCTGGCCTTCGGCTGGGCCACGCCCGAGCCGACCGCCGAGCCCACCGTCCAGGCCTTTCTGCTCGACTGGGAGAACGGCCAGTACCCCGCCGCCGCGGCGATGACGACCGGCGCTCCCGTGGGCGTGGCCGCGGCGCTGCAGGACGCCTACCAGGAAGTCGGGGCGGCCGCCGTCACCCTCAGCATGGTCGCCGTCACGCAGCACGGCGACACCGCCACGGCGCGGTTCGACGCGTCCGTCGATCTCGGCCGCGGGGGCGCGCCCTGGAACTACCACGGCTCCTTCGACCTGCGCCGGACGGGCTCGGGCTGGAAGGTGGTGTGGAGCCCGGCCGTGATCGTTCCCGGCCTGCGGCCCGGGCTGCGCCTCGCCGTGGTGGGCACCGTGCCGATGCGGGCCGAGCTGCTCGATGCGGAGGGAGCGCCGCTCGCGCCGCTCTCTCTCGTCTATACCGTCGGGGTCGTCCCCGACCGCCTGAGGGACCCGGTCAAGACCGCGAACGGCCTGGCCCGGGCGACCGGGCTGACCGCGGGCCAGGTGCTCGGCTGGATCACAGAGGCGCCGGGTGCCGGATTCCTCGAGCTGGTCAGGTTCAGCCCGGTCGGCTACCACCGGCTGAGCCGCAGGCTCTCCCGGGTGCCCGGGCTGATCGTCGAGCCGCAGCGGCTGCGGCTATTCGACAGCATCGCCACCGCCGTGTCCGGCGCCGTCGGCAGCGAGGCGGACAGCCTGCTGCAGCAGGAAGGGATCCCGTACCGGCCGGGCACGACGGTGGGCCTGTCCGGGCTGCAGCAGACCTTCCAGCGCACGCTCGTCGGCGCGCCGACGACGGAGGTCGTGGTGGAGAACGCCGCGGGCCAGGTGGTGTCCGTGCTGCAACACTGGCCCGGGCACGCGGGCACGGACGTGCGCACCACCATCGACGCGAGCGTGCAGGACGCGGCCAACAAGGCGCTGCAGTCGGCGGGCGGATCCGCGGCGATCGTCGCCATCTCGCCGACCACCGGCCACATGCTCGCCGTGGCTGACCGCCAGGCCGGCAGCCTGCCGGCCATCCAGCCCCTGGACGGCAAGTATCAGCCCGGTCAGGCGTTCACGATCGTCTCGGCGGCGGCGCTCCTGAACACCCGGCTGATCAGCGTGAACACGCCCATTCCCTGCGGTGCCTCGAACCCGGTGGGCGGCGAGAACTTCACCAACGATCCGCCGGTGCCGAACCAGGGCACGTTCCGCGCCGACTTCGCCAACGCCTGCTCCACCGCCTTCGCCGGCCTGTCGCTGCGCCTGTCCGCCAAGGAGCTGCGGGTAGCGGCCGCCGGCTTCGGCCTGGGCAAGCCGTGGCAGCTGCCGCTCAGCGCGTTCCCCGGGGCCATGCAGACGCCGGGCAACCAGGCCGAGCTGGCCGAGGACTCCATCGGGACGGGCAGCGTTCAGGTCAGCCCTCTGGACATGGCCATCGCCGCCGCGGTGGTGCAGTCCGGGACCTGGCATCCGCCCTCGCTTGTGACCAGCCCGCCCGATCCGGGGCTGACCCCGACGGTCCCGTTCGGGACGCAGGTCGTCTCGGCGCTGCAGACGCTGATGCGGTCGACCGTGACCAGCGGCGCCGGCCAGGCCGCCAACGTCGGCACCGCGCCGGTCTACGGGCAGGTGGGGAGCGCCCCGGACGGGTCGGGTGGGCTGCGCGCGGCGTGGTTCGTCGGGTTCCAGGGGAATGTGGCCTTTGCCGTGCTCGAGCTGACCAGGTCGGCGGGCACCTCGGCCGCACTGCTGGCCGGCCGGTTCCTCACCGAGCTTCAGGCGCGATCGTGACCCTATCGTTGCCCGTATTTTGGTAACGGGGAGCAACTGTAGCGCTGCGTAGTGGCGTCTTACCTAGTGACTGGGGTGCCGCTTGGGGGGTTGCGGCCCAGTCATCGTGATGAGACCGGGCCTCATCTCGGGGGAGGCCCGGGCGTTTAGGACCGGCCCCGACCCTGCCGGTCGGCCCCCGTGGGCGCATTTCGGCCACCGCCAGCGCCCACGGGGGTTTCTCATGTCTGGCCTTCTGCCGCTCTGGCGTAGTTCTGCGGCGCCCGTTGTTCCGCTTGCTGGTACGACTCGGGTACCGTGGCAGTACAACTCAAGAGGGGGTGACTGGTTTCGACTTCGGTAGTTGATCCAGGGGAAGCGGGCCGAGGGTTGCGACTACGACCTCGTAAATCCTGTGGCCGCACTGTGATAAGTGCCAACTCAACGCGCACTCGTCTCGCCCTAGCGGCCTAACCCGCTAGTTAGAGACTGTCAGCCCGGGAGAGCCTCCGGCCCGGTGTCTGGCATCAGCTAGGAGGATCCACCGTCTGGCCCGGCCGCGGGACTAGACGGGACATCTAACAGCGGCTGAGCCCGTTCGGCGGCTGGCCTGCATGACCGCCGGGGCTGAGAAATAAGCAGCGCAGGCTGCGCCCGGAGAAGCCCTGGTGAGGTACTGAAGGACGCGGGTTCGATTCCCGCCACCTCCAAGAGTGCTCAGTAGAGACCCTGAGCATTGTTGGAGGTGCAGTCAGCGCCCCCTCCGTACAGATCCAGGATCTGCCGTGCCCAGGCGATAGCGTCGATGACGCGGATGCCAGCTGCAACGGCCTCAATAGCAGCGAGTAGAACCCCAGCCGGGTCTGCTCGCGCAAGCCTGGGTCTGTGCGGGGGGAGCGGATTCGAATAGGACTGTAGGGGTGACCACGCACACTCCGATCACCGCCAGAGAGCTCGTGGGCCGGCTGCGGGCCGAGCTCGGCCGGCGGTGGATGCCTCGCCGCGCCGCCGGGCCGAGTACTCATCGGATGCCTCCAACTACCGGGTGGTCCCGCAGGCGGTCGTCTTCCCTCGGTCAGCCGATGACGTCCTGGCCGCCGCGGCGATCTGCCGCGAGCTGGCCGTGCCGCTGACCGTCCGCGGCGGCGGCACCTCGATCGCGGGCAACTCCGTCGGCCCCGGCGTCGTGCTCGACATGAGCCGCCACCTCAACCAGGTGGTCAGCATCGACCCGGGCGCGCGCACCGCCGAGGTCGAGCCGGGAGTGGTCCTGGACCAGCTGCAGCGGGCCGCGGAACCTCACGGGCTCCGCTTCGGCCCCGATCCATCTACGCATTCCCGGTGCACCGTCGGCGGGATGATCGGCAACAACTCGTGCGGCGCGCACGCGATGGCGTACGGCACCACCGCGGCCAACGTCGTGGCCCTGGACGTGCTCGACGGCGGCGGCCGGCGCCTGCGCGCCGGAGCAGGCGGCGACGCGGTTCCGGGCCTCGACGCGTTCGTCGCCGGCCGGCTGGTGCCGCTCGGCGGCGAGTTCGGCCGGTTCCGCCGCCAGGTTTCCGGCTACTCGCTCGAGCACCTGCTGCCGTCGCGTTCAGGGAACCTGGCCCGGGCCCTGACCGGAACCGAGGGCACCTGCTGCATCGTTCTCGGCGCGACCGTGTCGCTGGTACCGGTACCGTCCGCGACCGCCCTGTGCGTCCTCGGTTACCCGGACATGCCGGCCGCCGCCGACGATGCTCCCGGCCTGGCCGGGCAGGCCGTGCTGGCGCTCGAGGGCATCGACGCCCGCCTGGTCGACGTGGTCCGCGCGCACCGGGCGAACGACGCGGTGCCGGCCCTGCCCGAGGGGTCGGCCTGGCTGTTCGCCGAGGTCGGCGGGGCCAGCGAGGCCGAGGCACTGGCCGCGGCCCGCACGCTGGCCGCGTCCGCCGGGGCCGTCGACTCGCTCGTCGTCCCGGCCGGTCCCGCGGCGGCGACGCTGTGGCGCATCCGCGAGGACGGCGCCGGGCTGGGCAGCCGGACCGCGGCCGGGGCCCCGGCCTGGCCGGGCTGGGAGGACGCCGCTGTCCCTCCCGAGCGGCTCGGCCCGTACCTGCGCGACTTCGCGGCCCTGCTCGACGGCCACCACCTCGACGGGCTGCTCTACGGCCACTTCGGCGACGGCTGCGTGCACGTGCGGATCGACCTGCCGCTCGCGGACCACCCGGAACGGCTGCGCCCGTTCCTGGTCGATGCCGCTCACCTCGTCGCGGGGTACGGCGGCTCGCTGTCCGGCGAGCACGGCGACGGGCGGGCCCGGGGCGAGCTGCTGCCGATCATGTATTCCCGGGGCGCGATCGACGCGTTCGCCGCGTTCAAGGGCCTGTTCGACCCGGACGGGCTGCTCAACCCCGGGGTCATCGTCGACGCCCGGCCGGTCGACGCCGACCTGCGGCTGCCGGCCGCCGGGCCGCTGCGGGCGCCCGGCGGGTTCGCGCTCGCGGCGGATGGCGGGGACCTGTCCGCGGCGGTGCACCGGTGCGTCGGGATGGGCAAGTGCCGGGCCGACAACGGGCCGGCGGGCGGTTTCATGTGCCCCTCGTATCTCGCCACCCGCGACGAGAAGGACTCGACGCGGGGCCGGGCCCGGGTACTCCAGGAACTGGCGAACGGCTCGCTGGTCACCGGCGGCTGGCGGTCTGCTGAGGTGCGTGACTCCCTTGACCTGTGCCTGTCCTGCAAGGCATGCTCCCGTGACTGCCCCGTCTCGGTGGACATGGCGACCTACAAGTCCGAGGTCCTGCACCAGGCCTACCGCGGCCGGTTGCGCCCCCGGAGCCACTACGCGCTCGGCTGGCTGCCGCGCTGGACCCGGCTGGCCGCCGTCGCGCCCGGCCTGGCCAATGCCGCGCTCCGGACGCGGCCGGTGGCCGCGATCGTGCGGTTCCTCGGCGGGATCGACCCCCGGCGGCCGCTTCCCGAGTTCGCCCGGCCCGCTGGCCAGCCAGCGGTGCCCGGGCGCGCTGCTCCTTCCCCGGGCCTGGCCAGGCGGCCCGCGTATCGGTCCAGCGGTCGGGTGGTCATCTGGGCCGACACCTTCACCCGTGCCTTCTCGCCCCGGGTGGCCGAGTCCGCCGCGCTCGTGCTCGCCGAGGCGGGATTCGAGGTGGTCGTGCCGGACCGCTCCGTGTGCTGCGGCCTAACCTGGATCTCCACCGGTCAGCTCGGGGGAGCACGGACCCGGCTGCGGGCGACGGTGGCCGGCCTGGCCCCCTACGCCGAGCAGGGCATGGCCATCGTCGGCCTTGAGCCGTCCTGCACGGCGGTGCTCCGCGGCGACCTCACCGAGCTGCTGGACGGCGACCCCCGGGCCCGGGCCGTGGCTGCGGCGACCAGGACGCTGGCCGAGACGCTGCTGGGCACGGGCCCCGGCCCCGGCACCGGCACCGGCCCTCTGGCCAGCACGGTGCCGCGGGACCTGTCCTGGCTGGGCGGGCGGCTCGCGGGGCAGCGGATCATCGCCCAGCCGCACTGCCACCACCATGCCATCATGGGCTACCACGCCGACCTGGCCGTGCTGCGCGCGGCCGGCGCCAGTACCGAGGCCCTGGCCGGATGCTGCGGCCTCGCGGGCAACTTCGGCATGGAACGGGGGCACTACGAGGTGTCGGTCGCCGTCGCCGAGCAGGCGCTCCTCCCGGCGCTGCGGGCCGCGCCGGAGGGAACGCTGCTGCTGGCCGACGGGTTCTCCTGCCGCACCCAGGCGGGCCAGCTGGGCGGCTGGCCCGCGCTGCACCTCGCGGAGTTGCTCGACCCGCGCGGCTATCCGGCTTCCTGAGATCCCGTCTCTCGCCGGCTGCCCGAGCCGGCCGAACCCCCCCGATCCGGCTCGGGCAGGCCCCGGCTCATGGCGGCGACCCCGAGCGCGTTCAGGACCAGGATGCCGAGGATGACCGACGCCGCGTGCGCCGGGCCGAGCAGGCCAGGGGCGGCCAGGGTCAGGTACAGGCTGCCTAGCGTGGCCACGCCGAGCGCGTGGCACGCCGACAGGCACCCGTGGATGTACCGGAGGCCCGGTCGCGTGCTGACCGCTGCCGCCTGGTCACTTGTCGCGCCGCAACCGGTGCCGCGCAGCCTGCTCGGGCACCAGCGGGACGACGTTGCCGACCGGACCCTGCGCCGCCGGCTGTGCCGCTGTCTGGCCGGGTGCGCCGATCGCCACGCCGACGCCATAACGGAACGCGAGCGTCCCGCCGTAGGCGGCTCCGACGCAGACCCCGGCGGCGGCGGCCAGGGAAAGGACGAGTATGCCCGTCGGCGTCGATGCCTGGCTGCGGTACTCGGCCAGCCGCCAGGCGATGTCGCCCGACCCGATCATGAAGACGGCGGCCATCACGGCAACGTGCGTGGCAATCGTCCGGGTGACACGCGGCCGGGTATCGGGAAACCTGAACAGGTCGGCGAACCCGCTCAGCATGGTCAGCAGGCAGATGCCAAGCCCGCCCACGAGCACGAAGGTGCCCGCGTGCCAGAGCTGGGTCGCCCAGCCACGGTGCGGGCCCCCGATGGTCGAGATTACATCGAATGCCGCGGCGAATATGTAGGCCGCGATCGGGAAATCGGTCAGCGGCGGGTGTAAGGGCCTGCCGCGCCTGGGCTGGTCTGGGATGCCGATCACCGGTCGGGCCTTCCGTGCGTTGACATCTTGTCGAATCCGCCCGCCCAGCGGTCGGCAAGGGCCGGATGCCAGATTCGAAAATAAATTACCGTGAAATACCAAGATCCGGCCCCGCTTAACCAATTTCATCCAGCGAGTGAGCGAGAAATCGACTTGATACGCACGATTTATCTGCCAAGTAACAGCCCAGCGCGACCGTGATACATAAGGCACTGCACATATGTGCCGATTTGCTGGTCCGAGAGCTGTGATATCGCTCGGGGAAGCGCGGCGCGGCCGCGTGGGGCAGCCCGCCGTTGCCGGAATAGCCCGCCCGCCGCGCCCGAACAGCCCGCCCGCCGCGCCGGAACAGCCTGGCCGCCGCGCCGAACGGGCCCGTCCGCGCGCTGGACACCGCCCCCGGGCCCCGCTTACCCTTGACTGTATGGTCAGTCAAGCTGGTTACCCTGCCGCCCCCATCGACCCGGCCGGGCTTGCGCGGTCGCTGCAGGCCTTCGGCGAGTCCGTGATGCTGCCCAGGACCGCCTACGTGGATCCGGCGGTGTTCGCCTGGGAGCAGAAGCACTTCTTCGGCGCGGGCTGGACCTGCGTCGGGTTCAGCTCGCAGCTGGCCCAGCCGGGTGACCAGCGGGCCGAGTCGGTCGGCGCCGGGAGCGTGCTGCTCACCCGAGACGATGAGGGCACGCTGCACGCCTTCGCCAACACCTGCCGCCATCGCGGTCACGAGCTACTGCCCTGCGGCACGGCCGCGCAGCGGAACACGATCATCTGCCCGTACCACTCCTGGACCTACTCGCTGTCCGGCGGGCTGCGCTTCGCCACGGGCTTCAAGGGCCGCGAGGGCTTCGACCAATCGGCCTGGGGCCTGGCCGAGCTGCCCGTGGCCGAGTGGCACGGGCTGATCTTCGTGGACGGCTCCGGCCAGGCACCGCCGCTGGCCGACTCACTGCGGGTGCTCGACGAACTGGTCGCTCCGTACGAGCCGGAACGACTCGTCATCGCCGGACGGCATGAGTACGACGCCGCGGCGAACTGGAAGATCCTCACCGAGAACTACCACGAGTGCTATCACTGCCCGATGATCCATCCCGAGCTGTGCAAGGTCAGCCCGCCAAAGAGCGGCGAGAACTATCCCGCGCAGGGCGCGTGGGTCGGCGGCTGGATGGACCTGCGGGACGGCATGGACACCATGTCGCTGGACGGCACCAGCCTCGGGGTCCCGCTGCGCGGGCTGGACGCCAAGGGCCTGCGCACCGTGATCTACGTGAACATCTTCCCGAACGTCCTGCTGAGCCTGCACCCCGACTACGTGATGACCCACCGCCTGATGCCGCTGGCCGCCGACCGGACCATGATCGAGTGCACCTGGGGCTTTGCTCCCGAGGCCGTGGACAAGCCCGGCTTCGATCCCGGCTACGCGGTCGAGTTCTGGGACATCACCAACCAGCAGGACTGGCACGCCTGCGAGTCCGTGCAGCGGGGGCTCACCTCCGCCCACGCGCGGCCGGGGCCGCTGTCGCCTGACGAGGACGCGGTGTACCAGTTCGTGACCATGGTCGCCCGCGGCTACCTCGGCCAGCCGGTCTGGAACCCCGGGACGAGAACCGCTGCCGCGACCTGACCGCCAAGCCGGACCACGGGACAGCGGTCATGACCCACTGGCCGGCGGCACGAGGCGGTCCAGCCTCCCCACTTGCCCGGCATGGTCGCGGAAGAGATCGGCGGATGGCGCTGTTCATGCCGATGCGTTGTCGGTCTCTCGACGGCCAACTCTCTCTCGCCAGTAAAGGAATCAGCCACGTGACCGTGCACGACTTTCCCGTGAATACCCTGTCCGGCCAGCCTGGCTCGCTCGCCGACCTGTCCGGCAAGACGCTGCTCGTGGTCAACGTCGCCTCCAAGTGCGGGCTGACGCCGCAGTACGAGGGACTGGAGCGGCTGCACGACCGGTTCAGCGATCGCGGGTTCTCTGTGGTCGGCTTTCCCTGCAACCAGTTCGGCGGCCAGGAGCCGGGAACCGCCGAGGAGATCGGCGAGTTCTGCTCGGTCAACTACGGCGTGACCTTCCCGCTGTTCGAGAAGATCGAGGTCAACGGCCCGGGCCGGCATCCCATCTACGCCGAGCTGACCGCGGTACCCGACGCCGAGGGCGAGGCGGGCGACATCCAGTGGAACTTCGAGAAGTTCCTGGTCGGCCCGGACGGCACGATCCTGGGGCGGTTCCGCCCGCGCACGGATCCCGAGGACCCGGACCTGGTCGCCGCGATCGAGGCCAGCCTGCCGGAGTAAGTCCCGCCTCGGGCAGCTGGCGAGCCGAGCCGCGGTGCCGGAGCCCGGAGCCGCGGAGGTCGAGGCGGAGGCGCGCTACGGCTTGCGGGCGACGCCCCCGTACACCGACACGGCGGCGTCGGTTGGCTCGCTGGCCTCACCGACCTCAACCCGGTCCGGGCGCCAGCGCGGCAGCGACACCACCCCGGGATCGATCACGTCGCGGCCGGCGAAGAAACGCTCGACGGCCGGCTTGGAGCGGACCTGCATGGTCACGCCGCTGCGCCGGAACACCGCGGCGACCCCTTCCCAAGCGGCCGGGTCAAAGTCGCCGGTGAGATGGGACAGCGCCAGGTAGCTGCCGGACGGCAGCCTGGCCAGCAGCTGGTCGACGAGGCCGTAGGGGTCATCGGCGTCGGGGATGAAGTGCATGACGGCGAACAGCGTCAGCGCGACCGGCTGGCTCAGGTCCAGCGTCTCGAGCAGGTCAGGCGAGGTGAGGATCTTCCCGACGTCGCGCACGTCGGCGTCGATGTAGGCGGTCTTGCCCGCGGGGCCCGAGGTGAGCAGGGCCCGGGCGTGCGAGAGCACGATGGGGTCGTTGTCGACATACACGATCCGCGCCGCCGGGTTGGCGTTCTGCGCGATCTCGTGCACGTTGGGCGAGGTGGGGATGCCGGTGCCGATGTCAAGGAACTGGCTGATGCCGGCCTCGCCGACGAGGTAGCTCACCGCGCGGCGCATGAAGGCGCGGTTCTCCCGCGGCGGCACCCGCGAGTTGGGATTGGCTTTCATGCCCTCCTGGGCGGCGGCCCGGTCGGCGGCGTAGTTGTCCTTGCCACCGAGCAGGTAGTCATAAACGCGCGCTGGGTGCGGCCGGTCGGTGTGCAGGTCAACCGGCTCGGCGCCGGAACTGGGCGGGTTCTCGCTCATCCCGTTGTCTCCACCATGTCGGTCCCGCTCCGGTAACCAGCCTTCCATGTCGCAGGATAAGTGCTCGACGGCCCGGTCCGCTTGATGAAGCCGTCAGGCCAGCGCCGCGGGGCCGCGCTTGACCATCTGGTCGGCAATGATCGCGCGCTGGATCTCGCTGGTGCCCTCCCAGATCCGTTCCACCCGCAGTTCACGGAAGAACCGCTCGGCCACGTTCTCGCGCATGTAGCCTCGGCCGCCGAACACCTGGACGGCCCGGTCGGCCACCCGGCCAGCCATCTCGGAGGCATACAGCTTGGCCATCGAGCACTGGGCATGCTGCACCTTGACGTCGGCTCCGGCGTCGATGGCCCGCGCGGTCTCGTAGGTCAGCGACCGGGCCGCGAACAGCTCGGTCAGACTGTCGGCGAGCATGGCCTGGATCTGGCCGAGGTCACTGATCGGCCTGCCCTGCACCCGGCGCGAGACCGCGAAGCCGGTCATCTCCGCGGTCAGCCGCTCGGCCGCGCCGAGGCAGCGCGCGGCGACCATCAGCCGCTCGAACCTGAACCACTCGTACGCGAAGGTCATGCCGTCGCCCTCGGCCCCGACCAGATGCGCGGCCGGGACCCGGACGTCGGTGAACGCCACGATCGGGTGATGATGGCTGATCGTGTGCGAGTAGGCCGGCGTGCGCACCACCCGGACTCCCGGGCTGGGCAGGTCGACCAGGAACATCGCGTGCTCGCCGTCGTGGGCCCCGCCGACCAGCTTGCCCTGGAAGAACGCGAAGTCGGCCGAGTTGTAGGACGTCACGTGCCACTTCTCGCCGTTCAGCAGGTAACCGTCGCCGTCGCGCCGCGCGGTCGCCTCGATCGCGTCCACGTCCGAGCCCGCGCCCTCCTCGGTGATCGCGTAGCACTCTTCCCGCTCGCCCCGGATCGCCGGCCGCACGAACCGCTCCATCTGGTACGGCGTGGCGACCGCGGGCAGCCAGGACGGGGGGGTGGCGGCCGACCAGGCGAGCGCGTTGGTGACCCGGCCGACCTGCTCCTGGATGAGGACCTGCTGCAGCGAACTGCATCCCCCGCCGCCGAGTTCGCGCGGCATGTTCGCGGCGGCGAGCCCGAGTTCCCTGGCCCGTTCCGCGTGGGCGGCCACCTCGTCCTTCGGCAGTTCGCCGCCGTTCATCTCGGCGGTGACCTCGAACGGAATCAGCTCGTCGGCGAAGGTCCGAGCGCGCTCCTGAATCTGCAGGTCCTCGACTGACAGGCCGTACATCGCGCTCCTCAGCTCCAGCGGGGTGGAGGTCAGCTCCAGTGAGGCAGGCTTGACTGAACGTTCAGTCTAGGCCAGAATCGAGGCCGTGCCAATGCTTCCAGCCACGGCCGACGCGGTCGTCGTCGGCGGCGGGACCGTCGGCGCCTGGTGCGCCTACTTTCTGCGTCGCAGCGGGCTCGACCAGGTGGTCCTGCTGGAGAAACGAACCCTGGGCCAGGGCGCGAGCAGCCGCGCCGCCGGAGTCGTCCGCACCCAGGGCGGCACCATCTGGGCTGTCCAGCTCGGCGAGTGGTCCCGCCGTTTCTACCTGGGCCAGCGCAAAGAACTCGGGATCGACTCCGGGTTCACCCCGCAGGGCTACCTGCTGCCGTGTTTCACGCAGGCAGACGTGGACGCGGCGCGAGCCCGCATGACGATGCAGAAGACGCTCGGCCTCTCGGTCCGCTGGCTCGAGCCGGACGAACTCGACCGGCTCAACCCCACGCTCGCGCCCGGGCTCACCCGGGGCGGCACGTTCTGCGCGGAAGACGGCTACCTCACCCCGCCCCGCAACGTGACCGCCTACGCGGTGGCGCTGGCCATCAGCGGGGTCATGATCAGCGAGCACACGGCCTTCACCGGCCTGGTCACCCGGGGCGGGCGGATCACCGGGGTCGAGACCAGCCAGGGCCGGATCGACAGCCCGCTGGTGGTGCTCACCGGAGGTCCCGAGCTCGCCGAGGTCGCCAGCCTGGCCGGGGTCAAGGTCCCGGTCGGCGGGGTGCGGCATCAGGTGGCGGTGACCGAGCCGCACCCGGACCTGGATCCCGCCCGGGTTCCGATGGTCTTCGACCTCTCCGCGGGCCTGTACTGGCGGCCCGAGGAGAAGGGGCTGCTGTTCGGCATGAGCAATCCGGAGGAGCGCCCCGGCCCGGCCACCCGGGTGGACGACGAGTACCTGGCCAGCATGCGCGCGCGTCTCGCCGACCTCGTCCCGGTCACCCGCGGGCTCGGCCTGCGCCGGGTCTGGGCGGCCACCATCGATTACACCCCCGACCATCTGCCCATCATCGGGCCCGCGCTCATCAACGATGCCGCCCTGAACGGATTGACGGTGGCCAGTGCGGGCGGCGCCGGGATGATGTGGGGGCCGGGCGTCGCTAAGGCCGCGGCGGATGTCGCCCTGACCGGCAGCTCGGAGGTGGTGGACACGGCCTCGCTGGGCCTGGACCGCTTCGACGCCGAGGGCAACAGCCGCCTGGCGACCGACCCGATCGCGCTGCCGTTCCCGTCCAGCGCCCCACAGGCGCCGGGCGGCTGACCATTTCCTGATCCTGCAGAGAGGACCACCCAGATGACCGACACTGCGCCCCAGACGCCCTTCCTGGCCGAAGCCGCGACCGCCGAGCTTGAGGACTGGGGACCGCTGGAAGAGGCGACCGGCGAGCCCATGCAGACGTCCGGCTTCACCCTGTGGCAGGACGGCGAGCAGGAGACCGGGGTCTGGGAGTGCACGCCGGGGCCCTCCTACTGGAAGCTGGAGACCAACGAGTTCGTGCACATTGTGTCCGGCCGGATGACCGTCACCCCCGACGGCGGCACGCCGCAGGAGATCGGCCCCGGCGACACGGCGGTCTTCCCGCGCGGCTGGGCGGGCACCTGGCAGATCCACCAGACGATCCGCAAGCTCTACGTCATCTTCTGAAGGCACCGGCGCGCAGCCGGTCATCGGCCCGACGCGCTGGCGGTGGGCTGGGCCAGGCGCGTTGGCGGCGGGCGAGCCAGCCGCGTTGACAGGGGCTGGGCCGGCCGCGTTGGCGGTGGGCTGGGCCGGCCGGGAAGCCGCGGGGATGAGCCGACGGCGGAGGCAGCTTACCCGCGCCTCGGGCAGGCCACCTCGTTAACACTGGCACCGTATTTCACTCTGCTCACTTTCAGATCCCGCTGATCTTTTGGGGCCCTCATCTCTTCTGACCCGGTCACTACTCTGGTCCCGCTAAACAATTTCGGCATCCTTCTGCCACATTAGTTCCGTTTATCCGGAAACACCGCGGCCAATCTGCTGCTCCGGCACAATGTGACACCAGCTCGAAACAGCGCAATGTCCTGATGTCCCGCAGAAGGGCCCGATTGTGAAGCTAAGACCACTCATCGTCGTTGCCGCAGCGGCCGCAGCCGCTGTCGCGATGGCACCCGCCGCCTCGGCAAGCATGGCGTCCGGGACCCCGACGCCCAGCCTCCACCTGCACGGGTTCCACATCGTGCCGGGGGCCCGGCTCCCTCGCACGGTGCTGCCGCACCTGGCCAGGAACACGACCGACGTCAGCCAGAACTGGTCGGGTTATGCCGCCGTCGCCAAGGCAAATGTCGCGCTCCGCTACGTGACGAGCACTTTCACCGTCCCGAGCATCAACTGCGCGAAGGTGGCGATCGGATCCGCCGGGCAGACGTACGCAGCGGAGTGGGTGGGACTCGACGGGTTCAGCAGCTCGACGGTCGAGCAGACGGGCGTCGATTCGTTCTGCGACTCCAGCAGCGGCCCGGCGACGAACCAGGCCTGGTACGAGATGTATCCCCTCGACCCCGTCGTGTTCTCCGGGGTCAGCCCCGGTGACAAGATCTGGGTGTCGGTCTACTACAACAGCACCACCAGCGAGTACCAGCTGTTCCTGGACGACGAGACCACCGGATCCACCATGCAGACCGACCAGCCGTGCCCGAGCGGCAGCGCCTGTGACAGGAACTCAGCCGAAACGATCGAAGAGGATCCGGGCGGATCCGTCGCCGGCGGGATCAACCTAGCCGACTTCGGCACGGTGAACTTCGCCAGTTCCGACGTGACCGCCCGCGACGGCCTGCACGGCACACTGGCCGCGAGCAAGCTGTGGACCACAACCGAGATCATCATGCAGGACTCGTCCGGCAATGACATGGCCACGCCATCGGCGCTGACCGACAGCGGAGCGGCCTTCAGCATCACCTGGAACCGCGGCACCTGAGCGCGTCCCGAACCGGCACGCAGCGCCCGGCCCGGTTACCCGGGCCGGGCGCTGCTGGCCCCGGGTGCTTGGCGGGCACGCAAGAATGCGGCCGGCTACGACGCGATCGGCAGCATTAACCGCCGGGGCGGGTAACCCGGAGCTGTCAAAGGTCGGCGCTGAACCTGGTCAGAGCGTCGGTGGGCACGGCCAGGGCGTCGACCGCCACGGCGCCGCCTGGGCCGCAGATGAGCGGGTTCACGTCCAGCGCCAGGAGCTTGTCGCCCAGGTCCGCCGCGAGCGCGGAGACGCTCGTGATCGCGCGGACGACCGCGCTGAGGTCGGCGGGCGGCGCGCCGCGGATCCCGGCCAGCAGCTTGCTGGCCCGCAACTCGCTGATCATCTGGCGGGCCGTCCGCTCATCCACCGGGGGTAGGGCGACCGCGCGGTCAGCAAGCAATTCCACGAGCACCCCGCCCGCGCCGACGACGATTAGCAGGCCAAGGTCAGGGTCGCGGGCGATGCCGACGGCCAGTTCGGTGCCGGCCGGCACACTCTCGCACACCAGCACCAGCGGGCCCAGCCTGGCCGACAGGTCCGCGTAGGCGCGGGCGAGTTCCGCGGGGCCCGGGATGCCGAGGACCACGCCGCGGACATCGGACTTGTGCGTGATGGCACGATCGGCGGTCTTGAGCACCACCGGGTAGCCGATCGTCTCGGCCGCCGCCAGCGCGCCGCCAGTGTCGCTGGCCTGCAGCGCGGCCGCCGTTGCGATCCCGTACTCGCTCAGCAGCGCCAGCATCGGTGCGCCGGCCGCGACTCCGTCGGCCAGCAGCGCCCTCCCGCGGTCGCGGCGGCTGGGCTGGGCGCGGGCGGGTGGGCCGGCGGATGCGGGCAGGTCGGCGGATGCGGGCACGCGGGCGGGGACAGGCGGACCGGGCGCAGTAGCGAGGGAGCGGTCGGCGTGGTCGAGCAGGTGCCGCAGCGCGAGCAGGCCGGTCCGCAGCCCCTCGAGCACTGGTATCCCGTGCTGCCGGAGCTGGGCGGCGAGGTCAAGGTCCACGGCGCCGGCCAGATTGCCGAGCACGACCACGGGCTTGGTGGTCTGCGCCGCCGCGTCCAGCACGGCCAGCCGGTAGGACTCGTCCCCGTCGAGCTCGCGGACCAGGTCGACGGCGAGGGCGACCGCCTGCACCGACGGGTCCTCGGCCAGGGTGAGCAGGGACGTGGTGAACAGGCCGCGGGTATCCGCCCCCGTGCCCCACACGTCGAGCGGGTTGGTCGGCGTCAGGCCCGGGTCGAGCACGCCGGCCAGCCGGGCCTTGGTCGCCTCGCCGATGGCGGCGAACGGAACGCCGATGTCCTCGGCCAGGTCGGCGGCGTGGGCGCGTTCCAGCCCGGAGTCGTGCACGGTCGCGATGCCGGGCTGGCCAGCCTGGCCGTGCGGCCCGCCGGGGCCGCTGCGGCGGGCGGCACGGCGGCCGATCGCGAACAGCTCCAGGGCGTCGGCGAGCTCCGCGAGGTCGCCGACGCGGTGGATGCCGTAGGCGCGGGCCAGCGCCTCCCAGCCGCCGTCGTCAGCGGCTAGCGCGCCGGAGTGGGCGGCGACCATCATCCGCCCGCTGGCCGAGCGCCCGGCGGTGAGCAGGACGACCGGGATGTCGCGTTCGGCGGCCCGGGCGAGAACCAGGCGGAGCTGGCCGGGCTCTCTTATCGCCTCAAGGACCAGGGCCAGGACCCTGGTCCCGGGCAGCCCGAGAGCGTAGTCAAGGTAGGACGCCGCCGCGGTGACGAGTTCCTGGCCGGAGGAGACCGCGAGGGTGTAGCCGATCGCCCGGCGGGTGCGCAGCATCGCGGAGAACACCGAGCCGGAGTGGGTGATCAGGGCGACCGGGCCCGCGGGCAGCGGGTCGGGCTCGGTGTAGCCGATCGCGCGCAGGCCGTGGGCCACATTCACGAACCCCATGCACCCGGCGCCGCACAACTGCATGCCGGCCTGCCTGGCGATGGCGGCCAGGCGGTCGCGCAGCAGGCCCGCCGACGGGTCGGCGCCGCGCTCGGGCGCGGGGGCGGGGTCCTCGTGGGCGTTGCCGAAGATCACCGCCGAGCGGTCGCCGCGCCGGGCGGCCGTGGCCAGCTGCTGCTCGAGCGCCGCATCGGGCACGGCCAGCAGGACCAGGTCCACCGGGCCGGGCAGATCGTTCAGGGACGGGACGCAGCTTCGGCCGGCAATCTCGGGGTACCTCGGGTTGACCAGGTGAATCTCGGGACGCGACGGGCTCCTGGCCACCTCCTCGACCATCCGCTGCCCGAACGTGCCGGGCCGCGCCGAGGCGCCGACCAGCGCGACGCTGCGGGCCTCCAGCATCGCCGTCAGGGCCGCCCCGGCCGCGCGCGGCCGGGGCGGCGGCGCCACGGTGGCCGGCGCAGCCGGGTCCGGTTGGGCGGCCGGGGCGTCGCGTTCCTGGCTGGGTCGGATGGTCATGATCGCCGCATGATCCTCCGGACCTGACCGGCCCGCCGCGCCGCCTTCTTGTCCGCGATCGCGGCCCGCGCGGCCTGCCAGCCGGGGATGCCGCAGACCCCGCCGCCAGCGTGCGTGGCCGAGCTGCCGTAGTACAGGCCGGCGAGCGGGGTGCGGTAGTCGGCGAAGCCGGGCGCCGGGCGCATGTGGAACAGTTGTTCCAGGGACAGCTCGCCGTGGAAGATGTTGCCGCCGATCAGGCCGTACTCGTGCTCCATCTCGTAGGGGCCGACGATGTCGCGGTGCAGGATCGACGCCTTGAAGTTGGGCGCGACCTCGTTGTAGCAGTCGATCATCCGGTCCGCGTAGGCCTCGAGTTCGGCGGTGTGCGGCTCCTCGCTCCAGTCGGCCGGCACCCACTGGGTGAACAGCGACATGATGTGGTTGCCCTCGGGGCACAGCGTCTTGTCGAACGCCGTCGGTATCACCCCGTCGCTGAACGGGCGCGCGGCCAGGCCCTCGCGGGCATCCTGGAAGGCCCGCTCGATGTACTCCATGCTCGGCGCCATCTCGACCGAGCCGGTGTGGTGCTCCTGCAGGTTAGAGCCGGGATCGGCGGTGAAGTCGGGCAGCTCGGCCAGCGCCAGGTTGATCTTCACCACGCCGCTGCGCGACTTCCAGTGCTCGATGTCGCTGACGAAATCCTCTGGCAGGCTGTCCTCGCCGATGTGCTCGAGGAACGCCGTGCGGGGATGCAGTGTGGAGACGATCACCCCGGCGTGGATCTCGTCGCCATTCTCAAGCACCACGCCGGTGGCCCGGTCGCCGTCGACGATCACGCGGGTCACCTTCGCGCCGGTGCGGATCTCCGCGCCGTGACTGCGCGCGGCCCGCTCTATCGCCGCCGAGACGGCGCCCATGCCGCCTTCCTGGAAGCCCCAGTTACCGAGATGACCGTCGCCGACGTCGCCGATCGAGTGGTGCGCCATCACGTACGCGGTTCCCGGCTCGTAGGGGCCGGCCACGTCCCGATCACGCCGTTGACCGCGAGCGCGCCCTTCACCTGCGACGACTCGAACCAGTCGTCGAGCAGGTCGGCGATGCTCATCGTCATCAGCCTGGTCACGTCCGCGATCGTGCGCACGTCCAGGCCCCGGTGCCGCCAGGCCAGTCGCAGGGTCTCGGCGAGGTCGCGCGGCTTGCGGGATCCGATCGCGGGGGGAACGGTGAGCAGCAGCGGGCCGAGCACTTCGGCCAGGCCGGCCAGCCAGGCGTCCCACCGGGGCATGGCGTCCGCGTCCTTCTTGGACCACTTGGACACCTCCTCGTGGTTGCGCTGCGCGTCGTCCGCGTACAACTTGATCGACCCGCCCTCGGGGAATGCCTGGTAATACGGGCCCATCGGGTAAATCCTGTAGCCATGACGGGGGAGTTCAAGATCGTTGATAATGGTCGGCGGCATCAGGCTCATCACGTACGAGAGCCGGGTGACGCTGAACTCGGGCGCCTCCGGCCACGGCGCCTCGGTGGTCGCCGCGCCGCCGGTCTTGGGCCGGCCTTCGAGTACGACCGTCCTGGCGCCCGACCGGGCCAGGTAAGCGGCGGCGACAAGACCGTTGTGCCCTCCGCCAACCACGATGGCGTCGTATGTTGCCGCCATGAGTCCGCCTTCCGAGAGTTCCGTCCGCGGCCAGCCGGCTGTCCTGGCCGCACTTACATCTTTGACTGAATGTTCAGTCTAGAAACCTGCTACCGTGTCCACAAGAGGCCAGAATGAACGAAGCTGGATGTCGAGGAACGTCGCGATGACAGATGCGGCTGGGGCTGCGGGCGCCGCCGATCACCGCCGGGAGCAGATGCTGCGCGCCGCGCTCGAGGTCATCTCCGACCGCGGCTACGCCGACACCAGGATTGCCGACGTAGCCGAGCGGATCGGAATCAGCCCGGCCCTGGTCATCTACTACTTCAAGACCAAGGATCAGCTGCTGACCGAGGCCATCAGGTACTCGGAGGACACCTGGTACGCCGATGGCCAGCGCCGGCTGGCCGAGCTGCCCACGGCGGCGGCGCGGCTCGAGGAAATCGTGGCCATGAGCTGTCTCCCCGAGGCGGACCCCGAACCGCACGTCTCGTGGACGCTCTGGCTGGATTTCTGGGCCCTGGCCGCGCGCAATGCGGAGGTGGCCGGCCTGCGGGAGCGGGCGGACGAGCGCTGGCGTGACCTGATCAGCTCGCTGGTGCGCGCTGGCCAGGAGGCCGGCGAGTTCCGGGACGTGGAGCCGCGCAGCTTCGCGATCATGCTGTCCACACTGCTGGACGGGATGGCCGTCCAGATCGCCCTCGCCGATCCCGTGGTTGACCCGGCGCGGGCTTTCGAGCTATGCATGCTATTCATTGCCGATCAACTGGGATTCACGTGGAATGGCAGCCACGCCGGGCGCGTCGCGGATCGCCGGGCTGGCCAGCCGAGCGGAGCTCATCAAGAAAGCAGGTGACCGAGATGGCCGGTGGCCGGATTGAGCTGATTTCGCTGACCAAGCGGTTCACGGATATCGCCGTCGACTCGATCGACCTGGACATCGCCAGTGGCGAGTTTTTCTCGCTGCTTGGCCCGTCCGGCTGCGGGAAGACGACCACGCTGCGGCTGATCGCGGGCTTCGAGCAGCCGACCGACGGCCGGATCATGCTCGACGGCGCCGACGTGTCCGGGGTCCCGCCGCACAAGCGCAACGTCAACACGGTCTTCCAGAGCTACGCGCTGTTCCCGTTCCTCGACGTGTTCGACAACGTCGCGTTCGGGCTGCGCAATCGCCGCCTGGACAAGGGCGAGATCACCAGCCGGGTCAACGACGCCCTGGACCTGGTCAAGCTGCGCTCGTTCGCCAAGCGCCGTCCCGGCCAGCTGTCCGGCGGCCAGCAGCAGCGGGTGGCCCTGGCCCGGGCGCTGGTGCTGAAGCCCTCGGTGCTGCTGCTCGATGAGCCGCTCGGCGCGCTCGACGCCAAGCTCCGCCGCTCGCTCAAGGTCGAGCTGAAGGCACTGCAGGAGCAGGTCGGCATCACGTTCCTCTATGTCACGCACGACCAGGAAGAGGCGCTGACCATGTCCGACCGGCTGGCGGTGATGCGCGACGGCAGGATCGTGCAGATCGGCGGCCCGCACGAGGTCTACGAGGAGCCCGCGGACACCTACGTGGCCGACTTCCTCGGCGTCTCCAACCTGATGCCGGTGGAGATCGTCTCGCGCGGCCCGGGCGCTAGCTGCAGCGCCAAGCTGGGCGAATCCCTGCTCCAGGTGGACCACGGCGGCACGGACGCCCCGGACCGCTCGCACGCCGTGATCAGGCCGGAACGGGTCCGGATCGAGGAGTTCGGTTCCGCTGGCCCCAACCGGGTCCCGGCCATGGTCGAGCGGCTGGTCTACCTGGGGTCGTCCACCCAGATCTTCCTGCGCCTCGCGCCGGGCGCGGAACTCCAGGCCCTGACGCAGAACGACGGCACCCAGGATCAGCTGGCCCAGGGGACCCCGGTGCACGCGTTCCTGGCCCCGGACGCGCTGCGGGTACTGCCCGGCGGCGGCGAGGTCGCCGAGCACGACGAGCCGCCGCTGGCCGACATCGGCCTCGACGAGGACGCGGTCAAGGCCAGCTGAGCCGTGGCCGGGCCGCGGGCGGCTGGTTAGGCTCCGGCGATCGTGGTGAGGGCCTGCTTGGCGTCGCCGCGCTCGCCGCGGGTCATGAACCGGTAGCCGAAGTACCCGAGGATCACGATGATGAAGGACATCACCAGCATGATCGTGCCGAGGGCGTTGAGCGCCGGCCCGCCGTTGCCGCCGTGCTGCTGGGCGTAGATGTAGACCGACATCGGGGTGTTCCCGGCGTTCGAGGACAACAGGTCCACGATCACGAAGTCGTCGATGACGCTGGAGAAGACCAGCACCGCGCTGGCGAAGATGGCCGGGCTGAGCAGCGGCAGCATCACCCGGCGCATGGTCTGGAACTGGGTGGCACCGAGGTCGGCGGACGCCTCCTCGTAGTGCCGGCCGATCGTCACCAGCCGGGCCTGGACGATGATCGCCGACCAGCTGACGTTCCAGCTGACCAGGGCCAGGACCTGCGCGAGCGTGCCCAGGTGCACGAAGCTGAACAGCGCGGTGAAGGCGAAGAACATCGCCACGCCGAAGATCAGCTCGGGGACGACGAAGGAGAGGATCATCACGTAGTTGAACGTCGCCGCGGTGGGCCCGTACCAGCGGTTGATGCCCAGGGCGAACGCCACGCCGAGCGGGACCGCGATGAGGGTGGTGAGGGCCGACAGCCGCAGCGTCTGGATCACCGAGGCGTGCAGCGCCGGGTTGTGCAGCACCGAGTTCACCGGGTCGGTGAAGTACCAGCGCCAGGAGAAGCCCTGCCAGACGGCCTGTGACTTGCCGTTGTTGAACGAGAACAGCACCGCGAGCGCGAGCGGCACGATCGACCAGATCAGGTAGAGCCAGGTGAAGCCCTCCAGGAACCAGGCGTGGCGCCACGGGTTACGCCAGGGCGGAAGCCGGCGCCGCCTGGCGGCGCCGGTCTTGGCCGTGGCGCCTGCCGGCCCGGTTACCGCCGTCGCGCCGGTCGCGGTCATCCTGCCTCCCGAGACGCTCGGTTGGTCGCTCTCACGTAGTAGATCATCGGGATCAGCAGGACCAGCAGCAGCAGCAGCGACAGCACCGCGCCCTGGGCCTGCAGTCCCGGCGTGCCGAGCTGGCCCTCGATCAGGTTGCCGATCATCGACGTGTTCGGCGCCCCGGACAGTAGCTGGTTGGTGAAGTAGTCGCCGAGCATCGGCAGCACGGTGATCAGCAGGCCGGTCAGGATCGGCTGCCGGGACAGCGGCAGGGTGACCCGGACGAACGTCCGCACCCGGCCGAGCCCGAGGTCACGCCCGGCCTCGATCAGCGCGGGGTCGATCCGGTCCAGGCCCGCGTACAGCACCAGGATCATGTACGGGATGTAGCCGTAGACCAGGCCGAGGATGACGGTCAGCGGCTTCCCGCCCAGCCAGTCGACCGGCTGCGTGATCAGGTGCAGGTCTGACAGGCCCTTGTTGACGTAACCGTCGGTCTGCAGCAGGTCGATCCAGGCCAGCATCCGCATCATGTAGCTGATCCAGAACGGGGCGATCAGCAGCACCAGGTACAGGCCCTTGCGCCGGCCGGCGAAGCGGGCCACGAAGTACGCGGCGGGGTAGCCGAGCACCAGGCACAACAGCGACGCCACCGCGACGTAGACAATTGTCCGGAGCGCGATCGGGGCCGCGAACGCGGCCACGCCGAACAGGTCGTGCCATACGTTGATGACGTTCGACGAACTCCAGTGCAGCGGGTTGTACTGGGCGATGGGTGCCTCGGTCAGCGAGTTGAGCTGCCCCATGGCGATCGCGAGCGCCGCGTAGAACGGGACGATGAACAGCAGCAAGAGCCACAGGATCCCGGGGATGGCGAGCAAGATCCAGAACCGCTTGGACTGCTGGGCCTCCTGCTCCCGGCCGGGTTCGGCGGCCTGGCGGACCGTGGCGGGCCCGGCCGGCGGGGGCGGTGACTTGGGCGGTGCGGTTGTCATGTCACATCCCGTTGCTCACGACGAGCCAGGCCTGCTGCCAGAGCGCGTCCGCGTCCACCGGCAGCTGGAGCTCGCCGACCCCGCGGCGGAAGTAGGACGGGAGCACGGCGGTGGACGCCAGGCTCGGCGGCAGGATCTGCTCCTTGACCAGCAGTTGCGGTGTGACGGCGTTCAGCGGCTGCATGTAGCCGTTGTAGCTGATGTTCTCCAGCGCGTTGTTCAGGTCCATGAAGTAGTTGAGGAAATGGTGGGCCAGCACCGGGTTGGTCGACGAGCGGAGAATCGTGAGCGTGTCGTTGGCCACCGGGCCCTTCCCGTCGGTGGGGAACCAGTACCCGACGACGTCGACCGAGACCCCCTTGGGCATGTAGGAGGCGGCCGCCGCCATGTCGCCGGACCAGGCGTGGTGGATCCAGATCTGGCCGCTCGGGATCTCGGTGTAGTCGTTGTTGTCGATGTGCACGTTGACCAGGTTGGACAGGTCCTGCAGCGACTGCCGGGAGAGCGAGATCTGGCGGTAGTCGGTGGTGTTCAGGTTGAAGATCCCGTTCTTCATCAGGCCGAGGCTGATGCCCTCGCGGTAGTCGTCCAGGATCGCCACCTTGCCCTTGTACTTCGACTGCCAGGGCATGGCCCACGGGTTCTTCATCGTGTACGGGTTCTCGTGCACGTAGTCCTTCCGCCACGAGATGCCCGTCGTGTAGATCGTGTACGGCACGGTGTACTTCCAGGCCTGGTCGTAGAACGGGTTCTGGAAGTCCGGCCACTCCTGGGTGATGTTCGGCAGGTAGCTGTGATTGAGCGGCTGGATCAGCTTCGACTCGATCAGCTGGCCGAGCACGTCGACGGTGACGCCCATGAACACGTCGAAGCTCAGCCCGCTGCGCAGCTTGGCCAGCGCCTCGTCCATCGTGTTGAACGTGGTGACCTGCGCCTTGCAGTTGTACTTCTTGGCGAAGCTGTTCACGCAGGCCTGGTTGACGTAGGCGACCCAGTTGAAGATCTGCAGCGTGGCGCCCTGCTCGGGCTGCAGGCCGCTGGCGATCGGCTCGTTGCCCTTGTAGGTGGGCCAGGTCACCGGGTTGTTAGGTCGCGGCAGCGGCACTTTCACGCTGCCGGACAGGTCGGACGCGCAGGCCGAGAGCAGCGTGCCCCCGGCGCCCGCCAGCAGCCCGGCGGCCGCCCCGCCGCGCAGGAAACTGCGCCTGGTGGGCCAGCCGGGTGGCCGGCTTCGTCAGCCGGCCAGCCTTCTCGTGGGTGCATGCCACCCTCCAGCGGTCCTCAAGAAGGACCTTGACTGAACATTCGGTCAATGCACGGTGTTACCGCCTAGAACTACTACTGTCGGGCATCGGGCGCAAGGCATTCCGCGTAACGGTCCGGACTAGGCGTGCAGATCTGCGGCGAAGGCAGCGAAGTTCTCGGTGAAGCGGCGGATGTCCGCTTCGTCGTGCTGCACCGAGATCAGCCACTGCTCTATCTTCCCCCAGGGCGGCAGGAAGACTCCTCCGTTGTGCTGGTACAGCCAGTGCGCGTGACTGTAGGAGTCGTTGATGCCGAGGAAGCCGCGGAAGTCGCGGACCGGGTCGGCGCTGAACACCACGCACCCCTTGGCGCCGACCGATACCACCTGCGCGGGCAGGCCGTTCCTGTCGATCTCCCGCTGGAGGCCGGCCACGGCCTGCTGCCGCAGCGCTTCGATCCGCTCGTACGCGGCGGGCGTGGCGACCTCGCAGAGCATGGCCCGGCAGGCGGCCATGGCCAGCGGGTTGCCGTTGAACGTCCCGACCATCTCGTACTGGCCGTCGGAGACGTGTCCCATCGCTTCCTCGGTGCCGCCGATGGCGGCCACCGAGACGCCGCCGCCGATCGCCTTCGCGAGGCAGACGATGTCCGGCGTGACGCCGGTTACCCCGGTCGCCCCGCTCGGGCCGGCCGTGAGCCCGGTCTTGACCTCGTCGAAGGTCAGCAGCGCGCCGCGGGAGTGCAGCAGTTCCTTCAGCCCGGCCAGGTACCCGGGCTCGGGCAGGATGATCCCCGCGTTCATCATGATCGGCTCGATGATCATCCCGGCGATCCGGCCCGGGTTCTCGTCGAGCAGCCGGGTCACGGTCTCCAGGTCGTTGAAGCCGGCCACCAGGGTGAGATCGATGATGGCCTGGGGGATCCCGGTGCTGGAGGGAACCTGGGCGGGCTTGTGCGCGGGTCCCGCGTCCTCAGCATCGGGGCAGACCGACACCTGGACCGAGTCATGATGGCCGTGATAGCCGCCCTCGACCTTGATGATCAGGTCGCGGCCGGTGATGGCCCGCATCAGGTGGACGGCGTCCATCGTCGCCTCGGTGCCCGAGTTGGCGAACCTCCACAGCGGCAGCCCGAATCTGCGGGCCAGTTCCTCGGCCACCAGGATCGCGGCCGGAGTCGGCTGGGCGAAGTGCGTGCCGAGCGCGGCCTGGCCGCGTATAGCCTCCACGATCGCGGGATGACCGTGCCCGGCCAGGGCCGCGCCATACCCGCCGTGCAGGTCGACGTATTCGTTGCCGTCGACGTCGTAGATCTTGGAACCCTTGCCGTGGCTGAGCCAGACGGGCTGTGGCCGGGTGATCTGCCAGCTGGAGGTGACGCCTCCGGCGAGCGCGCGGTCGGCCCGGCCGGCCAGCCGCCGTGACTCGCGCTGGCGCCCGATGAAGATGTCCTCCTGCCTGGCGATGATCTCATCGACGCGGGCCGGGGCTCCGGGGCCTGCGGGGGAGCTGGCCCCGGAGCCCGTGGGGGTCGTGGGGGTGGGGCCCGCGGATTGAGCAGACTGGGCGGCGGGGGAGGTTTCGGTACTGCTTGGTGACTCGACTGAGACGGCCTGATCGGCCATTGCGCGCTCCTGACGCCATTGACTGAATGTTCAGTCTACGGTGGGCCGGTTGCGCCGGGCAAGGGCCGGGGCGGCGGGCGGAGGCGCGCGGAGCTGCGCGCGAACCCATTGGGAGCTGCGGCTGGTCTTCAACGGCGGCCTGGCGCGGTGGCCCGCCACCTGGCGTAGCTGGCCGCCACGGCTCGCCAGCCGAGCAGGAACAGGCCCAGGAAAGCCAGCGCGACGCCGATGAACGCGAGCGCCGTGCCCTGGCCCGCGACGACCCGCAGCAGCATCCCGACGCCGACCGTGCCCAGCCACGCGCCCAGGCCGGCCGGGACGATCGCGGCTGGCCGCCGCCAGGCCCGGGTGACCAGCAGCCCGACCGCGAGGCCGGCCAGGAACGGCCATGCGGTGCTGGCCAGCCCGCCGACGGACTCGCCGTGGTGGTGGCTGGCCCGGCCGATCGCGACGAAGACGATCACGCAGCACGCGTCGACTCCCGCGGCGGCGGCCGCGCGCGTGCGCGCGGCCGCCGGCCGGGTGCGGGACGCGGCCGTGAGCATGCGGTCAGGGTAGCCGCCGCTGCGCTGCGTCGCACAAGAGCAGGACGCTGGTGATGATCGACGCCGACACGACGATCTGGCGCTGTTTCCACAGGCCCCACGCGGTGACCGCGAGGCAGCCGAGCAGTACGACGTCGAAACCGGTCCAGAGAACTCGCCAGTTGGCGGCGACGTAGGTGCGAGGCAAGGACACGGCAAGCCCGATTGTCCAGGGAATCAGGACGAGACAGCAAGCAGCCAGGAACCGGATGAACCAGCGCCTGGCGGTCAGCCTGCGCTGACTCACACTGAACTCTGACGCAGTCAGCATCTGGACGCGGCGCAGGAGGTCGGCCCGCTCCAGGTGGGACAGCTCGCGCAGCAGCTGGTCACTGATGGCGGATTCACTCGACCCGCCTGCGGGGCTGCTGCGAGACGTCACCGGACCCACGACTTCGGCGGGGAGATGTCCCGTCATTTTCGCGAAGCTGGTCCGCCAGCACGATCTTGGCCTGGCCGCAAAAGGCTTGAATCGCCGCCCGGGTCTTCGCCATTTTGCGTTCACGCAGCCTGACCGGTGATTGCTGGCCGCTTTCCGGCAGCCTCGCCGTCTGGGTCCATGACCGGCTGCACCGTCGTCTTCGGGGCATTCGACGCCGGCAGGAAGACCAAGGTGAGGACGACGCCCGCCAGGGCGAAGCCGGCGGACACCACAAGCGCCAGGTCCATGCCGTGCACGAAGGCCGCCTGCACGGACGCGAGCAGCGACGCCGAGTGGAGCTTCTGGGCGACCGCCACACCGCCGAAGACGCTCTGGCGGACGGCCGCGGCGGCGGTCGGCGGCAGACCCGGCAGGTGCAGCCGGGCAAGATAGCCCGCGCTCAGCACGCTGCCGAGGATGGCGATGCCGAGCGGGCCACCGGTCTTGTTGACCGCCTGCAGCACCGCCGAGCCGACGCCGCTCTTCTCCGCCGACAACTCGACCAGCGCGGCGGACATGGCGGTGGCCATCGCGATGCCCGTCCCCAGCCCGGCGACAGCCATCCACGCCGCCACGAACAGGCCGCTGGAACCGGCACTGGTCATAGCTCCGGTGAACAGCCCGGCCGCGAGCAGGACGAACCCGGCGGCCACGGCCACCTTGGCGCCGACCAGGCGGACGACCCGGGCCGCGGGAACGGCTCCGGCAATCAGCCCGGCGACCAGAGGCAGCAGCCTCAGGCCCGAGCCCATGGCATTCGTGCCGAGCACGCCCTGGAAGTACTGCGGCATGGTGAACAAGATGCCGAGCAAGGCCAGGATCGGCAGCACCGCCAGGATCACGCCCCAGGTGAACGACGCCGAGCTGAACAGGCTCAGATCGAGGAGCGGCTGGCCGCCCGGCCGGCGCGTCAGCCGACGTTCCCAGCCGAAGAACCCGGCCAGCAACACCACGCCGGCGACCATCATGGCCAGGGCACCGGCATCACTCCAGCCGTCCTGGCCGGCCTTGATCAGGCCGTAGGTCACCGCCACCAGCCCGGCGGCCGAGGCCGCCACCCCGACGAGATCGAGGCCCGGGCGCTGCGAGGCGCGGGACTCCGGCACCAGGGCGGCGACGGCCGCCAAGCCGACCACGACGACCGGCACGTTGATCAGGAACACCCAGCCCCACCAGTAGCTGCTGAGCAGCCAGCCGCCCAGGATCGGCCCGATCGGGAACGCCACGAAAGTGACCCCCGCCATCACCCCTACGGCCTTCGGCCGCTCCGCCTTGCCGAACAGCACCGTGACGACGGAGAACGACATCACGATCAGCCCGGCGCCGCCGAGCCCGACCAGCACCCGGGCCGCCATGAACTCCGCCACCGACGTCGAGTACGCGCACGCCACCGATCCGATCCCGAACAGCGCCAGGGAAATGAGGAGAACCTTCTTGCGGCCATAGCGGTCGCCCAGCAGGCCAGCCGGGAGCATCGCCGCGGCGAGCACGAGGAAGTATCCCGACGAGAACCACTGCAGGTCCGACTCCGACGCGTGCAGCGCCCTGGACAGCGTGGGCAGCGCCACGCTCAGCACCGTGCCGTCGACACCCACCGCCAGGCCGGCCAGGCCCAGAGCGCCCAGGGCCCACCATCTTCGTGTTCCGGGCACCGCGACGGGTGCCGGCGCGCCGTCGACGACAGTGGTCACGGCGTTTCTCCTCTAGCTGAGAGGCGTCGAGCCCGTACGGGGCGACAGACCGTGGGCGGTCGTCCAGCCCGGAACCAGGCGTCTCATGGACTAATGCCAAACCTGCGCTACCAGGGTCCGGAGCAACGCTCCCGGAGGCTGCCCAAGGCGCTAAGCAGAGTCCAGCACGGCCACGGAACTACCCGCCGTGCTGCCACTCACTTTACGGCAGGCCATATCGCACTTCAACGAAAGCCGGCTTACCTCCAAGTGCCTGCGGCCCTCCGGCCGGCCCGGCGGCAGGAGCGCCCGGGTCGACTGAGCCCCGCCTAACGACGGTCGGCCTCCGTGCCGGCCCGCTGGCCGCTTGAACACTGCGGATCTGGCGGCTGCTGCTTCGGAGGGAGCCGGCAGCGCTTATTTCGCCGCGGGCATGTCCGGGAGGTACCGTTGAGGCACTCGTAAGCCCGGTTCGGCCGCGCGCTTGTGGCGCGGCCTGTGCACCAGGCAACTGCCCGGGACCCCGGCGGTACAACATCAACCGTCGCGATGGGCCTCCAGGGAGTTCCGGTGGTGCGATCTTCCGCTGCAGTAGTCTCCGCGCCCGGACTTCCGGCGGCGCCGCGTGGGCACCGGTGGGCCATTCTGGTGGTGGTCTGCGCCTCGGCGCTGATCGTCAATGTGGACAACACGATCCTCAACGTGGCCCTGCCTACCCTCGTCCGGAAGCTGGCCGCTACCTCAAGCGAACTGCAGTGGATCGTCGACTCTTATGCGATGGTGTTCGCGGGCCTGCTGCTGGTCGGCGGCAGCCTGGCCGACCGGTTCGGGCGCAAGCGGTTTTTCCTGATCGGCCTGACCGTCTTCGCCGCGGGATCGATCGGCGCCGCGTTCTCAGGGGCGGTGGACCTGCTGATCGGCTGGCGGGCGGTGATGGGGGCCGGCGCGGCGCTGACGATCCCCCCGTCTTTGTCGATCATCAACGACGTGTTCCGCGACCGGGCGGAGCGGGCCCGCGCCATTGGTGTCTGGGCCGGGACCATCGGCCTGGGTATCGCGATCGGCCCGATCGCCGGCGGCCTGCTGCTCGCCCGGTTCTGGTGGGGCTCAGTGTTCCTGGTCAACGTCCCGATCGTGGTCGCCGCGTTCGCCGCAGCCCTAGTGCTGGTGCCCGACTCGAAGAACCCGGCCGCCGACCGGCCCGATCCCTGGGGGGCAGGGCTGTCGATC
Organism: uncultured Actinomycetota bacterium; assembly: GCA_963729365.1. Lineage (GTDB taxonomy): Bacteria > Actinomycetota > Actinomycetes > Streptosporangiales > Streptosporangiaceae > JASHPR01. The sequence goes on along the minus strand of CAVSNQ010000017.1, from coordinate 707,410 downwards.
ACCGGCCTTGGCTTGCTGCTGTGGGCGATCATCGAGGCTCCGGCAAGGGGCTGGGCCTCAGCGGAAGTGATCGGAGCCGGGCTGGCCAGCCTCGTTGTTCTCGGCGCCTTTGTCGCCTGGGAGGCCCACAGCAGCCATCCGATGCTGAACCTCGGATTCTTCTCCGATCGCCGGTTCTCGGTGGCCGCAGCGGCCGAGAGCCTCGGGGTCTTCGGGCTCCTGGGGGCGCTGTTCGTGCAGACTCAGTTCCTGCAGTTCGACCTCAGCTACTCGCCCCTCCAGGCGGGGCTGCGGATCCTGCCCATGGCCGCCGTGCTCGGCGTGAGCGCGCCGCTGTCCCCGATCCTCGCTCGCCTCATCGGGATCAAGTTCACCGTTGCCGCCGGCCTGGCGGCGATCGCCGGCGGCCTGTGGCAGATCTCGGCGGTGTCTACGGTTGCCACGACCTACGGGGACGTGGTGCCCGGCCTGCTGCTGATCGGGCTGGGGGCCGGGCTGCTGCTGCCGACGGCGACGAACTCCGTCGTGGGCTCGGTCCCCCAGGGCGATTCCGGGATCGGATCAGCGTCTAACGCCGTGGCTCTGCAGGTCGGCGGCGCGCTGGGCGTCGCCGTGATCGGGAGTGTGCTGTCAACCCGCTACCAGGATCACATGACCACAGCGCTGGCCGGCCGGCACGTGCCGGCAGCTGCCACGCACACCATCCTCGGCTCACTCGGCGGTGCGCTCGCCGTGGCGGCTCGTGCCGGCGGCGCCGCCGGGGCCCTATTGGCGCATACTGCCCGCGCCGCCTTCATGGGTGGCAACGAGGTGGCGCTGGCGGTCGGCGCCGCCGTCGCCCTTGGCGGCGCCCTCCTCGTGCTCGCCCGCCTGCCATCGCGGGTCCCCCGGGACCTGCCGGATCCCAGTGTGCCAGTGCCGGCGAAAGCGACGCCATGAACAGCCAGGTTGACGTCAAGCGCAGGCCCCGCAGGCAAGCGTCGGTGATCAGATCAGCCGCCGATGACGATGGGCGGCGGCCTGATGCCAGCGAGCCGTCGTTCGCCTGCGGGTCCGCATCTCGCGGACGGCCAGAATCCTGGCCGGATGGCTTCCGGTGCGGCGGGTTCCCGGCTGGCCTGGTCTTAGACTCACGCCGCCCGTACTGGCCGCGTCTGAGCCGGCGATGCTGATGGCTGCGGCCATCAGGGTTGCCATTGCCTGGGGTCGAGCAGCCGCCGCCGGGCTGGGTTCGTCACCGCCTCGGTGCCCCGTGATGTCGCGATCAGGTCTCGCCATGGCTCGGCCAGGCTGAGTGCCAGCTTCAGCGCCTCGGCCTGGGTGGCGATTCCGGAGACGTCGGGGATCAGGTTGACCGAGTAGTACTCCCCGAGCCCGGCGAGGTGGTTGCGGAAGATGAGCCGTGTCGCGCCGGCGATCTCGCAGCGGGCCGGGAGCTGCCGGTCTGGCGGGAATGCGAGGCCGTTGAGGGTCCAGGGCGTCAGCAGGACGATGGTCGGTGTGTCGCCGGCCATCAGCAGGTCGGTGACGGCGACGGCGAGCGCAGGGTTGACCGCTGGGTCTCCGGCGAATGCTGTCTGGTGCACGTGCTGGAACGCGGCGAGTACCTGGTCGCCGAGGCCTGCCGGGCCGCTCACGAGCTACCTTCGGCTGGCGCCGCTTTTGCAGTCCTCCGCGCGCGGGGACCGCCTGGCTGGTGCGCGCCAAGGGTGATGTCCGCAGTTCTCTCGATCACGAGCCCGTCGCCGCGGCAGTCCGGGCACTGGTCAGGCAGTTGCCCGCGGAACTCGCGTGCGCAGTCGAGGCAGCGCAGGAGGTCGTCGTTGTGTTCCAGGACGAGTTCGGACTCGCGCAGGGTGCTTTCTGCGGTGAGCTGTTCCCAGGCGGCCCGTACTGTGTCGGGGTCTGCTCGGGGGCCTAGCCGGAGCGTGACTTTGCTCAGTGGCATGCCTGCCGCCCGGGAGTTCAGCTCGGCGACTGCGTCGGCTACCAGGCTCCACTCATGCATGGCAGGCCACTCCCCAGTCCTGGAGCACGCCGACGGCGCACTGCACCATCAGTCCGAGTGCTGCCTGTGCCGTCGCGCTGAGGCCGACGCCCAGGTCCAGTGCGGCGGGCGCCATGGCGATCGCCGCGACGCGGCCGGGCGCGCGGCCGGTGAGCGATGCGGTGGCGAGGAGCTCGGGCACGCCGAGCTGGTGGGCTGACAGGCACAGCCGGAAGCCGTTGTGCAGCGCTTCGGGGCCGAGAACGAAGACCGAGCCCGGCGGCCCGCCGCAGCCGGCCACGGCGTCGAGCAGCAGCAGGCTATCGCGGCCTTCGACCTCGCACAGGAGCGAGAGACCTAGCGTCCCGCCGTCAAGCACGTCGACGCCGGGGAGGTCGCGTGCCGCCAGGACCGCAGCTGCTGCTACCCCGACGCCCTCGTCGCCGTACAGGATGTTGCCGACACCCAGGACGAGGACGGGCGACCGCTCAGGGGTTACCACGCGGGGCCCTTCCCTCGCCTGCTGCGGTCTTTCGCCGGAGGCGGATGTGCCGGCTGCGCGGACGGGCTGCGCCGGCTGTCTCGGCGTCGACGCGACTGCGGGGAAGGCTTTTCCAGCCGGTGATGATCGAGGAGATCTCCCCGGATCGCTCTTCCTTGTCCACCAGCCAGGCGGAGTACACGTGATGGATGACAAAGCCGAACGTCAGCCACATGACGAGGTCGTGGAGCAGCCGGATGTACGGGATCGGCAGGACGCTGTAGACCCAGCCGGTCAGGTCCCACATCAGCCCGTGCGGGTTGGCCAGGGCCTCGAGCGCGAACCCGGTGATGGCCTGCAGCATCAGCATTCCGTACAGCAGGACGTAGGTGGCGCCCGCAAGCGGGTTGTGGCCGACGACAGGCGGGGCTTCGAGCCGGCGGAACAGGTAGTACTCGATGCTCGGGCGGATTTTCGCCCGGCGCTCACGGCTGAACGGCAGCAGCTGGTCCCAGTGTGCCCACCGGTTGCCCGCGAAGGCCCAGTAAATTCTGGCCAGCAGCGCTGTCGTGAAGATCCAGCCGGCCGTGATGTGGACCGTGATGACGATCCCCATCGTGAAGCCCGCGGTGCTGGATGAGCCGAACAGCGGGTCAGCGATATAGAACCCGGTGACGGCCAGGACCGCGATGCTGGCCACCAGCGTCCAGTGGATCATCCGCACCGGGAAGTCCCAGACCTTGACCCGGACGATCTCGTCCCCGCTGGGCGTGACGGGCCTGGCACCGTCCCGGCCGGGTGTCCCCGCAGCCGTGTGCTCTGCCGGTGGCGTGGTCCCGGCAGGCGGCGAAGGCCCCGCTGTGGTGGTCACTGGACCTGGACCCTGAGCAGTTCGTTGCCGCTGGCATCGAGGATGTGCGCCGCGCAGGCCATGCACGGGTCGAAGGAATGCAGCGTGCGCAGGATCTCCAGCGGCTGCGAGGGGTCCGCGACCGGCGTGCCGACCAGCGCAGCCTCGTACGGGCCTGGCTGGCCGGCCGCGTCCCGCGGCCCGGCGTTCCACGTCGTCGGGGCGACGACCTGGTAGTTGGAGATCTTGCCGTCGGCGATCTCCACCCAGTGCGACAGCTCCCCCCGCGGGCCCGCGTGCAGGCCGAAGCCGCGCGCCGCGGACGGCCAGGTCGCCGGGTCCCATCTGGAGTCATCGAAGGTCTGGGTGTTGCCGGAGGCGATCTGCTGGCGTAGCTGGCCGAGGACGGTCAGCGCGTGCTCGGCGATCAGGACGGTCTCCACCCCGCGGGCCAGGACCCGGCCGAGGGTGGAGAACAGCGCGCTGGTCCCCAGCCGGAGCTGCCGGAGGGCCTGGTCGACGAGCTGCGTCACCTGCGGCCGCCCGTCGGCGTAGGCGACGAGCACCCGAGCCAGCGGCCCGACCTCCATCACCGCCCCGTCGTACCGGGGTGATTTCAGCCACGAGTAGCGCTGGCCCACGTCCAGGAAGGCATAAGGCGGCGTCGGACCGGTGTAGTTCGCGGTTGTCTCACCCGCATACGGCGGCAATGCCTTGTCGTCTCCGGCCTGGTAGCTGTACCAGGAGCGGGCGATCTCCTCGGTGAGCCGCATCGGGTCGAGCGGCGCGATCTTCGACAGGTCCCTGCCGTAGATGACGCCGGCCGGGAAGAACAAGCCAGGGTTGTCCAGCGTGCCGCCTCGGGGCGGCGCCCCGGTCGAGGAGAAGTCCCCGAAGACCATGTAGTTGCCCACCCCGGCGCCGATGGCCGCCCAGTCGGGGTAATAGGACGCGATCGCGAGGAGGTCAGGCAGGAGCGCCTGGGTGACGAAATCGATGCCTTGCTGGAAGAGCGTCTCGAGCTGGTCCAGGCCCTCGTCGTTGAGCGCGGCCTCGCTGTTGAGGTCGATCGGGCGTGCCATGCCGCCGACGAGATAAGTCTGCGGGTGCGGGTTCTTGCCGCCCAGGTAGGCCTGGATGCGGATGTAGTTCCGCTGGAAATCCAGTGCGTCGAGGTAATGGCTCACGGCAAGCAGGTCCACCTCGGGCGGCAGCCGGTAGGCCGGGTGCCCCCAGTAGCCGTTGGTGAACGGGCCGAGGTTGCCGCCGTCGAAGAAGGCCGTGAGCCTGGCCTGAACCGACTGGAAGTAGCTTGCCCCGCTGTTGGGATAGTCCGACATGCTGGCCTGGATGGCGGCGGTCTTGACCGGATCAGCGCGGAGCGCTGCCCGCACGTCCACCCAGTCAAAGGCCTGCAGCTGGTAGAAGTGCAGCGTGTGGTCCTGCACGATCTGGCTGCACGCGATCAGGTCACGCAGCAGCGACGCCGGCAGCGGCGGCGTGATCCCCAGGGCGTCCTCGACGGCGCGCACCGAGGCCAGTGCGTGCACCGTGGTGCACACCCCGCAGATGCGCTGCGCGAACAGCCACGCCTCCCGAGGATCGCGCCCGATGAGTACCTTCTCGATCCCCCGCCACATGGTGCCCGACGACCAGGCGTCGGTCACCCGGCCGTCCGCCACCTGCGCCTCGACCCGCAGATGACCTTCGATCCTGGTCACCGGGTCCACGACTATCCGCTGGCTCATGGCGTCACCTCAGGGCCGGCCGGAGCGTCGGGGCCAGCGGCGGGTTCACTGGGCGTGCGGCGGGCGCGCCGGCCGGCGAGGCGGTGCTGGATTGCCTTGCCCACGCCGTGCGCCGCGAACAGCGCCCCTGTCCCCACGACGACGGCCTTGCCGATCTCGTTGGCGGTCGCCTCGACACCGAAGCCGGAGACGTCAGGAAGTACCGAATAGAACGGCGTCATCGAGTCCCAGAAATCCGGCTGTGAGCAGCCCACGCAGCCGTGCCCGGCCTGCACGGGCCAGCTCGTGCCCGAGTTCCAGCGGGTCGACGGGCAGCTGTTGTAGGTGCTGGGTCCCTTGCACCCGAGCCGGTACAGGCACCAGCCCGCGGTGTGGCCTTCATCCCCGAACGCCAGGGCGAACTGCCCGGCGTCGAAGTGCCCGCGCCGTTCGCAGGTGTCATGGATGCGGTCGCCGTAGGCGAACAGCGGCCGGTTCAGGCCGTCGGTGGCCGGCAACGTGCCGAAGCTCAGGTAGTGGGCGATCGTCGCGGTGATGTTGTCGGCTACCGGGGGGCAGCCCGACAAGTTCACCAGGGGAACGCCCGAGACCAGGTCGCTGACACCCGCCGCCGAGGTCGGATTCGGCCGGGCTTTCGGGATGCCGCCGAACGTCGCGCAGGTGCCCACTGCGATGATCGCGGCAGCTCCCTTCACGGCCTCGGCCAGAATGTCGGTCGCGGCCCGGCCGCCGATCGTGCAGGCCCCCGCGCCGTCACCGGACGGGATCGAGCCTTCGACAACCAGCAGATAGCCAGGAGTGGCCATGGCAGCCGTCTTCGCTGCCTCGGCCTGGACACCGGCCGCCGCCATGAGCGTCTCCTGGTAGTCGAGCGAGATGAGATCCAGGATCAGCTGTCCGACATCGGGATCGCTGGCCCGAAGGAACGACTCTGTGCAGCCGGCGCAGTCCTGGAACTCCAGCCAGATGACACGGGGCCGGCCCGTCGCCGCGAGTCCTTCGGCCACCGATCTGGTCAGTGCCGCCGGCAGCGCGAGCACCGAAGTCAGGCCTGCGCAGTAAGCCAGGAACCGGCGCCTGGTCACCCGGTAGGAACGCAGTCTCTGCAGGAACTCTTCCGGCAGGTCCACCTCAAGCGCATCAAGCTCGGCTGCGCTCTGGCCGGCGCTCGCCGGCCCGGCTGGCGAGCCCCTGACCCCCAGCAAAGGTATGAACACAGGCTGGCTCGCGGCCGCAGTCACGTCTTCCCGATCGTGCCCGGCTGCCGCTGCTCCGGCAGCAGCCGCAGCAGCAGGGGGAGGCAGGCTCGACTGCTCGAATCCCAGCATCAGAAAGGCTCCGAGAATCCGGCGGCATTCGCGGTCAGCGAGAGACAAAGGCCACCGGGGTCCGGAGCGACTAGGCAGACGCTAACACGGCCGGGACCACCGTCACAATTGCCTCACGCAAGCCGCCTCGAGCACGATAGAGAGTTCCGGGCACGTGACCGCACTCACCTAGACGCGGGGAGCCCCGGGCGCCCGCTGCTGCGGGTCCGGGGACAGCTCGACGCGGTCGCCAAACGGCGGCTGGCGAGCAAGCTGGAGCGGCTCGGGATTCCGCTCGTGCAGCGTGCCGACAGTGACCGACGAGGACGGCGAGTTCATCCGCTACCGCAGCTACAGGCAGCACACCTGGAAACCAGCGCTTGTGCACGCGGGCGTCATCGAGCTGGCCGAGTACCTTGGTCACCACGACCCGGCGGTGACGCTCCGGATCTACGGTCACATGCAGCAGAACTCGCACGACAAGGCCAGGCAGATCATCGACAATAGGATGTTCCGGTCGCGGGCTGTCGGTGGCGAGCCCGCGGAATGATCACGGAACATGCACGGGACGCCCGTTCCTGACCAAGATCACTCAGTGCTGCTAGAGCGGGCCTCATGCCGCGCCTGCTGATCGTGCACCACACGCCGTCCCCGGCGATGCAGGCGATGTTCGAGGCCGTGCTGGCCGGAGCGGGAAACGACGAGATAGCGGGCGTCGAGGTCGTGATCAGGCCGGCGCTGACCGCCGCCGCGCCCGACGCGCTCGCCGCGGACGGCTACCTGCTCGGCACGCCCGCGAACATCGGCTACATGTCCGGTGCGCTCAAGCATTTCTTCGACGGCATCTACTATCCGTGCCTGGAGGCGACGCAGCGCCGGCCGTACGCGCTGTACGTGCACGGCGCCAGCGACACCGGCGGCGCGGTCCGTGCCGTTGAGGCCATCGCGACCGGCCTGAAGTGGCGCCGCGCCCGCCCGCCGGTGTGCGTGACCGGCCCGCCGGCCCAGGCTGACCTGGAGGCCTGCTGGGAGCTGGGTGCCATGGTCGCAGCGGAGCTGGCCGAGTGATCGTCACCGTCACGCTGAACCCGGCGCTGGCCGCGTCGTCGGACCTGGCCGGAGGCGTGGATCTCGAGGCATAAGAGCGGCTGCTGCCTAAGGTCGCAGTCATGTCACTTTCTACCTAGTAGGGGGCAGATCCCTTTGTACTACTCTTTAGTAGTAATCATCCGGGCCTGCCGTTAGGCTGTGCGCCGTGAGTCAGACCGGCGGAGACGTGAGTCAGGCCGGCGGAGAACTGGAGCGCCGCCCGGAGAGACTCCCGGAACGTCCTCCGCAGGATCATCTGGTCCCCTACCGCCGCGGCGAGATCGCGAACGTCATCGACTGGCCCGAGCTCGCGACGTGGGCCGGCAACCGCGGCGTCGTGATCCTCGGCCTCGCCCTGATCGCCGCGCAGTTGATCTGGAAGTCCTTTTTCATCAGCAACTACTTCTTCTGGCAGGACGACTTCCACTTTCTCGAGCTGGGGCTGGGCCATTCCTTCAGCTGGAGTTACCTGACCTTTGTCGGCGCAGGTCACCTGTTTCCAGGGGTCTACGCGATCGTCTGGGTCGTGGCCAGGATCGCGCTGTACAACTGGGCGTTCGCGTCCGCGATCACCGTGATCATGCTGGCGGCGGCGGGCCTGGCGGCGCTCCGGCTGCTGCGGACGCTGTTCGGGGACCGGCCGGCGATCCTGGTGCTGCTGCTGGTCTACCTGCTCTGCCCGCTGACCATGCTGGACCTGCGCTGGTGGTCGGCGGCGATCGAACTGCTGCCGCTGCAGATAGCGGTCTTCATGGCGCTGAACGCGCAGGTGCACTACGTCAGGACCGGCCGCTTCCGGCACGCGGTCGCGGCCGCGGCCTGGCTGGTTTTCGGGCTGCTCTTCTTCGAGAAGGCGCTGATCCTGCCGCTGCTGCTGCTCGGCATCACCTCAGGGTTCCTGATGGAAGGGCCCTGGCCGCGCGCGATCGGCCGGTGCCTGATCAGGTACTGGAAGTCCTGGCTGCTGGAGGCGCTGATCCTGGCCGTCTACGCCGTGGTGTTCGCGCAGGCGCTGCGCACCTCGACCGTGCAGCCCGCGATCTCGGGCGCGGCCGGGGTGTTCACATTCACCTGGGAGCTCCTGAAGAACACGTTCGTGCCGGGCGCGATCGGCGGGCCATGGCAGTGGCTCCCCACCGAGGACGCGCAGTACGCCTCCGCGGCGCCGCCCGCCGCGCTGGCCTGTCTGGCGCTGATCGTGGCCGCGGCCGTCATCATCGCCAGCATCGCGCTGCGCTCCTACGCCTGGCGTGCCTGGGGGATCCTGGCCGGATGGCTGGTCGCGGCCGACGTTACCCCGGTCTTGCTCGGCCGGGTCATGGACATGGGCCCCGGGGCGCTCGCGCTGCAGACCCGGTACGTGTCTGACGCGGTCCCGATCCTGGTCATTTGCCTTGGCCTGGCGTTCCTGCCGCCAGCCGGGCAGCCGGACAACCGGAGGCGCGCGGCGGTCCTGACCGGGACCCAGGCCGGCCGCCTGGCCGCGGCGGGCCTGGTCGGCGCGTTCATCATCGGCTCGGTGTGGTCGATCCAGGACCTGCAGGGCACAACCTCGGGCCTGCTGACCCGGCTGTACACCGACAACGCCCGGGCGGCGGTGGCGGAAGCCCCGGCCGGGACCGTGATTGCCGACTCGCCGGTGCCTTCGGCGATCATGATCGGCGCGTTCGGGCCGTACGCCGATACCTCCAGGGTGATCGGCCCGATGGAGGACGCGGCGGCCGCGGCCAGGATCCGCTGGACGTCGCGGCCGGCCGGGACGATCGATCACCTGATGGTGTTCGGCGCCGACGGCAGGCTGCGCATGGCCGCGATATACGGCCAGACCAGCGCGCCGCCCGCGGCCGGGCGGCAGTGCCATCCAGCCTCGCGCGGCCGGGTGGTCGCGACGTTCCCCGGGCCGGCCGACCCGCACACCCAGGTGCTGCGCATCGCGTACCTGGCCGACTCGGCGGCGGCCGGCGCGAACATGATCATCCGCTACGGGAGCAGCACGCACCAGCTCTCGATTGACCCGGGCCTGCACGACGGGTACCTGCCGGTCTCGGGCAGCGCGGCAAGCGTCACCATCTCAAGCCCGGCCATTCGCGGCCTGTGCGTCGGCGACGTGCAGGCCGGCATCATCGTGCCCTCGCCGACCGGCCTGGTGATCCCGGCCGCGTACTGAGCTAATCGGCCAGGGTTTCGACCGCAGCACCGCCGCGGGCGCGCTCGAGCAGCCGGGCATGCTCGTCGTCGGCGACCGCCGCGGCCTGCTGCGCGAGCAGCACCGGGATGCCGTTCTCGATCGGGTAGCTGCGCCGCAGCCGCGGGTTGTACAGCACCGCCTCGTCGCGGAAGTACAGCAGGCCGCGCTTGTCGATGGGGCAGACCAGGATCTCAAGCAGTGTCTCGTCGAAAGCCATGAGCCTCTCCTTCCTTGCGCCAGGTTCGTCTTGACTGGTCCGGGCGGCCGCGCCCGGCCCGCCCGGCGCGGGCGCTGCCATGTCGGGCTGCCTCGACAGCAGCACCACGACGCCGCAGGCGATGAGGATGCCGATGATGCGAAGGGCCAGCCGCACCGGGTCGGTGGGGAGCCGCTCGTGGAACAGCCAGCTGCCGACCACGATGAAGTAGACGCTCCCCAGCACATTGGACACGGGCGCGACGATCGAGATCCGGCAGCGCTGCAACGCGGTCTGGAACAGCAGCAGGCCGGCTGCCGAGCACACGGCCATCACGTACAGGTACGGCGACGACAGCAGCGCGAGCGCGGTGCCGCCGATGCCGCGGCCGTGCAGCAGCGTGCCGGACACCCCCTTGATGGCCAGCGCGGCCACGCCGTAAAGCAGCCCGGTGGCGATGCCGAAGGACACGCCGCTGCCCGGCTGCCCGTGCCGGCGCCCGCTCGCCCGCAGCGCGCTGACCGCGGCAGCGAGCGCGAGCAGGCAGGACGCGGTCGCGATGACCGCCAGCTGCACCCCGCTGACCTGGTGGCCTACCTGCGCCGGGGCGCCGTCGGCCGACAGCGCCAGCAGCACCACCGACAGCGCCATGACCGCCACGCACGCGTACTGCAGGCGGCCAAGACGCTCGTGGAGCACCAGCCGGGACAGCACGAGCACGACCGCCACGCCGCTGGCGATCACCGGCTGGACCAGGGTCACCGGCGCGAAGATCAGCGCGAGGACCTGGAACGCCAGCCCGAACAGCATCAGCGTGAACCCGGCCAGCCACCGCGGCGACGTGGCCAGGCTCGTCACGAACGACACGATCCGCCCGGCGCCGATGGCCGGGAGTTGCCCAAGCGCTTGCTTCTCCACGATCAGGCCGTAGTTGTAGGCCGTGGTGGACAGCAGGGCCAGCCCAAGACCCACGTCCGTGCTACCGGTCACCGGCGCCTCCCTGGCTCGTGAGAGTTGTGAGCGCCGTCGCGTACAGGTCGGCGAATCGGGCCGCCGACGGCTCGCTGAACAAGGCACGCCGGTACCGCAGGCACAGGTGGAGCCGCCCGCCGACCGTGACCGCGCCGACCGAGAGACCGCGCGGCATGTGCGCGGACGTCGAGAACCACATCCCGGTCACCGCCGCGGCGCCGAAACGGGGCGGGCCGACCACGCCGAGGTTGGAGACCAGGGACGTGTCACAGACCAGCGGCCCGGCCGTGCGCAGGGCCAGCCGGAGCACCCCGCGCTTCACCGCCGGGGGGCACCACGCCGCGGCCAGCGCCCGGCTGACCGGATCGACCTGCGGCCCGGCCTGCTGCTTGGCCACGCGGGTCTGCGCGGCCACGTCCGCGACCAGCTCGGCGAGGTCGCGGCCGCCAGACGGCACCGGCACCGGCACCGAAACGGCGGCCAGCCGGGACAGGTTGCCCGCGGCTCCGGCTTGCCCCTGCGGCCTGGAGTTGACCGGCATGCTGATCCGGATCCGGCCCGACGGCCGCCCGTGCGCGGCGTTCCACCGGCCGATGGCCACGACCAGCCCCGCGATCAGCAGGTCGTTCACGGTGCCGCCACCGACGCGGCGCCCGGCGGGCACCGGCCGGCCGGGCAGCAGCAGGAACCCGTAGCCCGGCAGGGCGGCGGCGCGGCCCGGCGGCCGGTCGGCGGCGATCCGGGCGGCACGTCCCTCCCGCCCACCCCCCCTTCCCCCTGCACTGCCGTGCCCACCTTCCCTTCCCGCTTCACCTGGCGGCCGGGCGTGCGGGAGCACGCGGGGCGCGCCCGGGTCACCCGCCGGAAGGTCTTCGGCCGCCCCGCCCGGGTAGTGCCGTGCGACGCTGCGCAGCAGTTCGAGACTTGACAGGCCATCCAGCGCCGCGTGGTGCGTGTTGAGGATGACCCGGTCCTCACCGGGACCGGCCGCGAGCAGGATGCGCAGCGGGGGCGAGCTGCGCAGCGGCGGCGCGGCGGACAGAAACCGCGCCCGCACCCGCGCGAGCTCGCCCTCGTCGGCCCAGGCAGCGGTCGTGACCGGATCGCAGTCCGGCTGCGCCGGCGCTTCCCACGCGTATCGCCGCCACCACGCCCCCGGCGCCCGGCGGACCAGCGCGCGCGGCTGGGCCGCCAGCGCCGCCGCCGTGGCGTCGCGCAGCGCGCGGGAGTCCAGGTGCCCCGGCACCCGCACCTCGACGTGCACGTTGCATGGCTCGGCCGGAGCGTCGTAGTAACAGCTCAGTTCGTCCGCGATGCCGAAGGGCGCTCGCCGCAAGACCGGCCGGTACGCCGACGCCCCAGAGTCGGCCTGGACCGCCCCCGGACCCGGCCCGGCCGCGGGCCGGGTACCGCGCGCCGCGGGAGTCACCGCCGGCCGCCGATGCTGAGCGGCTGGCGCCGGTCGCTTGCGGCAAGCTTCGATCTGGTGCCCCGGCCCGGCAGCGGGCGGGCCTGCCGCCAGCTCCGGTCGGCCGTCTGCGCGGCGGTGGCCGGGTACAGGGCGGCGGCCAGCGCCAGCAGCGCGCAGGCCTGGCCGGCCGGCCCGAACGCGCCGCCGCCGAGCGTGGCCGGGGCGGCCGCGGTGGCGGCGATGAGCCCGGCGGCCAGCATCGCCGCGAGGCTGACCACGGGAAGCCACCGCGGCCGGACCGCAGCGACGACCGCGAGCACCGGCACGGCCAGCACCACGGGCCCGCCGACGAGCAGGATGAGGACGGCGACCGCCGCCGGGCCGGTCCAGGGCCGCAGCCAACGGAGGATGCCGCCCGCCCGGCCCCTGGCCCACCTCCCCTTCCCCGTCCACTTCCCCTTCGCCCTCCACTTCCGGGCCGCCTCGCCGGGGCGGCCCGGCATGATCGCGTCGTGCGCGTCGTGCGCGTCGTGCGCGTCGTGCGCGTCCTGCGCGTCGGGCGCGGCGGGCGCCACCCGGCCGGGCTGATGGCGGAACCGGACGTAGGCCAGGCCGACCACGGCGACGGCGAGCAGGCTCAGGACCTCGAGCGGTTCCCAGACCGCGGCCAGGCGCGTCCCGCTCAGCAGCAGGATCGTGCCGGTCTCCAGGACGGCGAAGAAGGCCGCGGGGATCACGTAGGACATCCACCGCCGCCATCCCGCGGCGACCGCGACCAGGCCGATGAAGGCCAGGGCGGCCAGCGCGAGGCCGATGTGGTACCAGGTCGCCGGCGCGAACGTCATGGTGATCACGCCGCCGGCGCCAGACGGCACGATGAAGCCCTGCTGCCAGCCGTCCAGCGTCGCCGACGCCAGCCGGTGCCCGTCGAGCGTGGCCTCCCAGCCGGGGTTCGCGTTCTGGTGCACCTCGACGTAGGTCTCCCGCCCCGGGCCGATTCGCACGACGCGGCTGTCCGGCTGCCAGCTGAGCACGCGCAGCGCGCGGGCGGGCGCGGCAGCGGAGGGGGAAGGGAAAGAGGAGGTGGGCGGGGGGGCGGACGCAGCCGACCGCAGCGCCACGTCGGTGGTCGTGAACAGCCCGGGTGCCACGTACAGCCGGTGCTGGCCGCTGCCGAGGGTGACCGAGGAACCTGGGGTGCACAGCCGCACGTCGACCGGCAGACCACCGGCCAGCTCCCCGAGGGTGCCGCTGAGGGCGGTCGCGAGGTCGCGTGAGTCCACGCTGATGACCGGTCCGCTGCCGCAGGCCAGGCTGAAGCCGGCCCTGGGATCGAGCGCGGCGACGTGCAGCGCGGCCAGCGCCGGGATCGTCAGCTTGGCCAGCCCGAGTACGGGCTGCCCCGACGACGTCCCCGGCTGCGCGTTGGCGGCCCAGCCGGGAAAGCTCACGTCGAGCTGGTTGGTGGTCAGCGGCGGCGTCAGTTTGGCCACGCCGCCCAGGCCGATCGTGGCCTCCCGGGTGCCGAAGAAGCTGGTGACCTTGATCTTTGTCGGCGCGGCGGCGAAACCGTAAGCGGGCTGGACCACGATTTCGGAGATCCGCCGGGCACGGTGCCAGCTCAGGCTGATGACGGGATTCGACGACCCGGATATCCACGGCACGGCGCCCTGGTTAAACAGGTTGTCCGGCCCGAACTCCGGCAGGTCGCCCCAGGTGGAGCTGGCGCTCACCAGCAGGGCCGATTTGCCCGGCCGCGCGAGCGTGCCCAGCAGGGTGTCGAGCGCCGCGCTCGGCTGGGCGACGGCCGACGCCGTCACCCCGAGCCGCAGCGGCACGGGCAGGGTGAAGATCCGGGCGAGCGGCACGGTCGCGGCGCGGTCGGCCACGCCGGCCGGGGCGGGCGCCGACTGGTGGAAGGAGAACGCCACGGCCGGCGCCGACTTGCCCGCCGCGCTGTCTTCAGCCGGCTCCAGGTAGCGGGTCACCCGGACGCCAGGGATCAGCACGTCCCTGAGGCCAGCGCCGGGATTGCCCGGGATGACGTTGTTCGCCCCGGTGATCGTGATCCGCAGCCACCTGGTCGGGCCCGGCCGCACGCCCAGCTGCTGGACGGCGTTGGTCGGCGTTGTGGCCGTGCTGACGTTGCCGGCCGCGGTGCTGACCGTGAGCTGGTTAGCAATGGACCGGCTGAAGCCGTCGTCGAGGAGCTGGACGCCGATGCTGGCCGGCAGGTCGAGCGTGCGGTCGAAGGTGATCTGGATCCACTGGCCGACGGGCGTGTCCGGGTTGCCTTCCGCCCATGCGGTGGCGCTGTTCCCGTCGAAGGCGTTGACCGGGTCGTACTGCGGCTGGTAGGTCAGCCAGGAACCGTACGAGGACGCCGTGACGCTGGCCGCGCCGGACAGCACGGCGACAGTCTGGTGGCCGGCGGCCGGCACCGGAAGGATCTGGCGCGGCGGGCCCCCGGCCCCGCCGAGCGGGTCATCGACGGGGTTGGTCTCGGTGGCGGTGTAGGTGACCGACGTGTTGGTGTTGATCAGCCCGAACGCGGTGTCCTGCCGGCGCTGGCCGTCGGTCACCGCCCACAGCGCCGGCAGGCCGGCCAGCTTGTCGCCGGCGATGACCGCGGCCTGATCGCCGAGCAGGCCCTGCCCGGTGAGCTGCAGCAGCGAGTCCGGGCCGCCGCTGACCAGCTCGGTGTCGCTGACCGGCAGCGCGACGGCCGGCGAGGACGGCCGCTGGGCGGCGCTGGCCGCCTGGAACACCTCGACGGCCGGGTACCGCGGCAGGTAGGCCTGGACCTGGTGGGCCGCCCCCGGATTGGTCTGACCGCCGGTGATCAGCGGGCCGAACGAGGCGACCCGGCTGAACCCGGACAAGGTCAGCGTCTGCAGCACGGTCTGCGGCGGTGTGTATCCCAGCTGGTCCTGGCTGAGGTCGTTGCGCACGACCACGTACCGGACGCCGGCCCGGGCCAGGAACGCGGCCAGCCCGGGGACGCGCTGACCGGACTCGATCGCGGTCTCCGCGGTGTCGAGGAAGACCTGTGATCCCGCGCCACCGTACGGGACCAGGCTGCGCTCCACCCAGGGCGAGCTGGCCAGCGGCTCGAGCGGCTCATCGATCGGATCGCCCCAGAGATAGACTCCGTGGCTGTCGCCCGGCACGACAAGCGCCGTCTGGTCCGGCGAGCGAGCGGCGAGGAAGTCGGCCACCTGGTACCAGTACCGGGGCACGCTGGTGAACGAGCCGGGCTGCAGGATCTGGCCCGTCAGGTACGGCAGCGCAAGGCCAGCCAGGCACAACGCGGTCACCGGCGCCAGCAGTGTCCCCGCCGCCATGTGCGGGGATCCCTTCGGCGCAGGCAGGGCACGGCGGCTGGCGCCACCGTACGCGTGCGCGATGCCGAGCGCGAGGGCCAGCGCGACGACCGGCTCCAGCTTGCTGACGTTGCGGAACGGGGCGAGCGTGCCGTTGAGCTCGCTCTGGATGAGCCCGTGCAGCGGCCCGCCGAACGCGCCGGCGTAGCCGGCCACGGCGGCCGCCGTCGCGAGGCCGACGCACAGCCGCAGCCACAGCTGCTCGGGCATGTCGCGCCGGGCCAGGCCGGCCAGGCCGCCGGCCGCCGCGACCGCCGACGCGGCGATCGTGGCCGGGTTGGCCACCATCGCCCAGCCCGCCGACAGCCACGGGGTGCCGAGGTCGAGGTACGCGGTCCAGTTGCCGGTGCCGCGCAGGAACGCGTCGGCCGACATCGTCTTGGTGGTGGTGTCGGCCTGCTCGACGTACGGCAGGAAGTTGAACGAGTAGCGACCCTGCAGCAGCAGCGGAACGGCCCACCACGCGGTCGCGGCGGCCACCGCCGTCCCCCACAGCAGGCAGATCTTGACCCGCTGCCTGCCGCGCGTGTGCGTCAGGAGGTACAGCGCGGGCACCACCAGCGCGCAGATCGTGGACACCGCGTTCACGCCGCCCATCAGCGCGATGGCTAGGCCAGAGCGAGCGCAGCCGGTGAGGACGGATCGGCGCCCCTGCAACGCGGTGGCCAGGGGCAGCACGGCCCACGGCACGAGCAGGCCCGGCAGGGCCGCGGCCGACGTGGACCCGATCACGATCGTGAACGTCGGCCACAGTACGAACACGATGCCGGCCAGCAGCCGGGAGGCGTCGGAGCCGATCCGCAGCGTGGTGGCGAGCCTGGTCATGCCCCAGAACCCGGTGGCGATCAGCAGCGAGAGCCATAGCCGCTCGATCACCCACACGGGCACCTGCAGCGCCTGCCCGAGCAGGAAGAACGGGGCCGTCGGGATCGCGTAGCCGATGTACTGGTTCTGCAGCGTGCCGAACCACTCGCGCGGATTCCACAGCGGCCATAGGCGCTCGATGAACTCGGCCGCGTTGATGTCAACGCCGAGCTTGGTGTCGAAGATCATCCGGCCCGGGTCGTTCGCGGCCAGCACGATCAGGGCGACCAGCCAGACCAGCAGGAACCAGCGCCAGCTCGCAGCGGACCACCGCCGCGGGCGGCCCGCGTCGGGCTCGGGCTCCGGGCGCGTGTCCCCGGCGTCCGGCTGGTAGCGAGCAGCCTCGGCGGGATCAGCGGGGTGGGCAGGACGAGCGGGGGGCCCGGGAATGGCCGGGGCGGTCACTCGATGCGCCTCAGGATCAGCACGAGGTTCCAGGTGGCGACCTCGCGGAGCCCCGGGATCCGAACGATCGCCTTGCACCAGCGCGGGTAATAACGCGGCCGCGCGTCGACGATGCCGATGTCGCGGCGCGATCTCATCAGCCGCAGGATGGCTCCCACGTGTACCGGGAACAGGGTGACGCCGCAGCGGTTCTTGGGCGGGCGGCCGTTCCGGCGGACGTAGCGGCGTTCGGCAAACCGGGAGCCCAGGTAGTGCCAGGGCGACATCTCATGCCCGCCGTGCGGGGAGTACCAGTTGCAGAACGACAGGTAGATCAGCCCGCCGGGCCTGGTGGCGCGGACCATCTCGTCGATCAGGCCGAGCGGGTCGCGGACGTGCTCGAGCACGTTGGACGACAGGCAGAGGTCGGCGCCGCCGTCGCGGACCGGAAGCCAGTAGCCGTCAGCGAGCACGGCGCCGGACGGAGCGGTGCCGCGGCTGAGCATCTCGGCGGAATCTGGCTCGAACAGGTAGCAGCGGGCACCGCGCTCGGCGAAGGCGGCGGTGAAGTGCCCGGGCCCGCCGCCCACATCGACGACCGTGCGGCCCGCGAGGTCGCAATAGCCCTCGATCTGGCACACGGTGTCCTCGGCGAGGCTCGCGTAGAAGCTCTCCGGCTCGGTCTGCTCCTTGCGGAACAGCCGGAACAGGCGCACCGACCTGAGCAGGCCGCGGTGGCGGCGCCAGAATTCCGCCCCGGCCGGGGATTGGTCCGGCTCGGCAGCGGGCGAGGATCGGCGAAGTGGCGGTGGCAGCAGGCTCATGGAGGTCCTCTGGATCGCGGCATTTCCTGCATCGCCGGGCGACTGGTCCCCGCCACTAGGGCGCCTTTAACTAACGATTCACGGCACGTCTTAACTCGCCGGGAACCGCGCTCAGGAACCCTGGACCAGACATCAGCGACTTGTCGAAATTACCAGAACTTATGCTCCATTGTCCGGTAGACATTACCTGCGAGTAATGATAGCTCTGGTGCGGTGTCGCAACCAGAGGTGGAGCGAGGTCGCGTGAGTCACGAGCCGCCCAGCCCGTCGATATACACGGCCACCGCGGCCGGATCGGCCGCGCCCACGGTCACCGGAACTCACGGGCCCACCGCGCCGCTAGCGGGTCTCGGCCCGGTGCCGCGGCCGCGGGTCCGGCCCGCGCCGGAGGCCGCCGTCACGACCCCGTCCGCTGGCCGGCCGGCGGCGCGGTCCGCGCGCCATATCCTGTTCGTGGCCTGGCGTGATCTGGCTAATCCCAGGGCCGGCGGTTCCGAGGTACTCGTTGACCGGCTGGCCGAAGGGATGGCGGCCCGCGGCGATCGGGTCACGCTGCTCTGCGGCGGGCCGGTCGGCGCGCGCCCGTACCAGGTGATCAGGAGCGGCGGGAGCTACACCCAGTTCCTCCGGGCGCCGCTGGCGTACCACCGGCGGCTCCGCGACTGCGACCTGGTGGTCGAGGTCTGCAACGGGATGCCGTTCTTTGCCCCGCTGTGGTCCCGCCGGCCGATGGTGTGCCTGGTGAACCACGTCCACACCGAGCTGTGGGGAGTCCGCCTGCCCCCGGTGCTGGCCGCGGCCGGCCGCTTCACCGAGACCGTCCTCATGCCGAGGGCGCACCGGAAGAACCTGTTCCTCACCGTGTCGTCGTCGACCGCCTCGGCGCTGACCGAGATCGGGGTGCGGCAGGACCAGATCCGGCAGGTCTGTAACGGCGTCGAGCCGCCGCAGCCGCTGACGCCGCGATCGCCGGAGCCGCTGTTCCTCGCGCTCGGCCGGCTGACCGATTACAAGCGCATCGACCTGCTGCTGCGGCTCTGGGAGCGGGTCCGGCACGTGGTCGGCGGCCAGCTGGTGATCGCCGGGGACGGCCCCGAGCGGGCGCGCATCGAGGCGCTCGCCGGGCCGGGGGTCGTGGTCACCGGGCGGGTGTCCGAGGAGGAAAAGCACCGGCTGCTGTGCGCGGCCTGGATGCTGCTGCATCCGGCCATGATCGAGGGCTGGGGGATCGTGATCGCGGAGGCCGCCATCCGCGGCACGCCCGGCATCGGGTTCGACGTGCCGGGCCTGCGGGACTCGGTCGTGGATGGCGAGACCGGCCTGCTGGTCCGCAGCGAGGGCCGGTTCGCCTCCGCGTGGGCCTCCCTCGCGCTCGACCACCGGACCCGTGAGGTCCTCGGCCGCGCGGCACGCGAGCGGGCGCTGCGGCTGCACTGGTCGGCGGCGGTCGAGGGCTTCGCCAGCGTGGCCGACGAGGCCCTGGCCCGGGCGGGCGGCCCCGAGCGGCGCCGGTGAGAGGAGCGCGATGCCACCGGTGACGACCGCGGCCGCCCCGGATCGCGGCGCACCGGGCGCGCTGCGGGAGTTCTACGAGAACCCGGAGGTCCCGGCGAGTTCCGGGCCGGACCGGGCGCGGCGGATGGCCCGCCTGCTGGCCCTGGCCCTGGGTGGTCGCGGCGGCCCGGCGTGCGTCCTCGACGTGGGCTGCGGTGACGGCGCCGCGGCGATGCTCGCAGCGCAGCGGAACCCGGGGCATCGCATGATCGGCCTGGACTGGTCGGCCGGGGCGCTGGGCCGGGCGCGACAACTTGGCCTGACGGTCGTGCGGGCCGGCGTGGATGCGCCCGGCCTGCCCTTCGCCCCGGAGTCGGCCGACGTCGTCATCATGAGCGAGCTGATCGAGCACCTGGTCGATACCGACTCCGCGCTCGACGAGGTATTCCGCGTCCTCAAGCCGGGCGGCTCGCTGCTGCTGTCCACGCCGAACCTGGCCGCGTGGTACAACCGCGGACTGATCGCGCTCGGCGTGCAGCCGATCTTCTCAGAGGTCAGCCTGCGCGGCGTCTACGGCAGGCCCGGCCGCCAGGTGGCCGGTCACCTGCACCTGTTTACCCGACGAGCGCTGGTGGCGCTGCTAGCCGCTCGCGGCTTCGCCGCCATCCGCGTGCGCGGGGCGAGATACCACGACGTGCCCAGGGCGCTGCGGCCCGTCGACCGCGCATTCTGCGCCTGGCCGGCGGCGGCATCGATCCTGCTGGTTCACGCCCGCAAGCCATGACGCTGCGAACGCTGGCCGACGGCGCCGCGGCCCGGCTGCGCGCGCGGGACAGCGCCGCGCCCGCGCCGCCGGTGCGCAGGCCGCGGGGATCCGCGCAGCACGCCTGGCCCGCGCTGGCCGGGCTCGGGCTTGGGCTGCTCGCGATCGGGCCCGGGCTCGCCCCTGGCTTCCTGCTCAGCTACGACATGGTGTTCGTGCCCAGGATGCCGTTCTCCGCGGCGCTGATCGGGCTGACCGGCGGCCCCCCGCGGGCCGTGCCGAGCGATGCCGCCGTGGCCGTCGCGTCGCTGCTGATACCCGCCGACCTCCTGCAAAGGCTCATCCTGCTGCTGATCTTCGTCCTGGCGTGCTCGGGCGCCGCGGCCCTGCTGGCCAGCGGCTGGACGGCCGCGACCGGGCCGGCGGCGGCGTGCCGCTCTTGGCCCGGCTGGCGGCCGGGGTGTGCTACGCGTGGAACCCCTACGTCGCCGAGCGGCTGCTGATCGGCCAGTGGGCCCTGCTGCTCGGCTACGCCGGGCTGCCGTGGGTGCTCCGGCTCTTGAGCACCGGTCCGGTGCGGACCAGACCGACCCGGCTGCTATGCGTTCTGGCCCCGGCGGCGATTGGCGGGTTCGCGGCCATGGCCGTGACCGGGATGGCCGCGGTGCCGGCCGCGCTGTGCCGCGGGAGGGGTGGCGAGCGCGTGCGCCGCCTCGCGACCGTGGCCGCGTGCGCGGCGCTGCTGAGCCTGCCGTGGCTGATTCCGGCGTTTGCGGTGCCGGTGCACACCGACCCCCGCGGCGTCGACGCCTTCGCCGCACGCGCCGACACGCCGTTCGGCCGCCTGGGCAGCCTGCTCATGCTGTCGGGCATCTGGAACGCGCAGACGGTTCCGCGCGGGTACGGCGGCGGGGACTCGGTCGTCTGGCTGCTCGTGGTCGCCGCGTCGCTCGGCGGGTACCTGCTGCTGGCCCGGGTGCGGCGGGTGTCTCCCGGCCTGGGCATCTCGGCGCTGGCCGGCCTGGCCATCGCGGCCATCGGGGTGACGTCGCCGGGCCGCGCGGCGCTGCGCGATCTGGTGGCGGTCTGGGCCGGCTTCGCCGTGCTGCGGGACGGGCAGCAGTTCCTGGCGCCGCTCGCGCTGGCCGAGGCGATCGGGCTCGGCGCCCTGGTCGCCTGGATCGCCGAGCGCGTGCGGCGGGACGCCGGCCGCGCGCGCCCGGCCGGTGCTGACCGCGCGCGCCCGGCCGCTGACCGCGCGCCCCGGCCGGTGCTGACCGCGCGGCGGCGGCGCTGGCCGCGATGGCCGTGCTCGCGCCGGTCGTGCTGCTGCCCGGCATGGCCTGGGGGCTGGCCGGGAGGCTGCGCCCATCGGCGTATCCGGCCGACTGGTCGCGGGCGCGGCAGGTCATCGACGGGGACCCGGCCCGGGGCACGGTGCTGCTGCTGCCGTGGGCCGCCTACCGCCGCTACCCGTGGAACGGGGGCCAGGCGGTATACGACCCATGGTCGCGGCTGCTGGGCCGCGAGGTGATTTCCAACGACGGGCTGCAGGTCGGGAACCTGGCCCTGGCCCAGGAGAGCGCCGGCTCGATCCGGCTGAATCGCATCGTCACGGCGCGGGGCCCGCTGACCGCCGCGCTGCGCGCGGCCGGGGTGCTGTACGTGATCGTCGACGCGGGCCCGCTGCTGTCGCGGGAGGGCCCCGGCCTCGCGGCCCGGGCCCGGCTGCCGGGCGCCGACCTGGTCATGGCCAGCCGCGACCTGGTCGTCTTCCGCCTTCCCGCGGCGTCAGGGCGGCACCAGTGAGAGCGCGGAAGGCCCCGATGAACGGGCGGAAGGCCCCGATGAACGGGCGGAAGGCCCCGATGAACGGGCGGAAAGTAACTGTTGCCCGTGCATATTGTCTTTTCCGTAGGCACCTCCTAGTCTTGTCCGGCGTGCTGCCTGGTGCAGTAACCGGCATCTGGCACCGGAGGGATCCAGCTCAAGGAGGATCACCGTGTCACGTCTCGCGCTGATCATCGCATCGCTCGCGGTGGGTGCGGTGCTGGCCGTGGGGGCCGCTTTCACGACGAGCGGGGTGATCAGCTCCCCGCCGAACCCGCCGAACAAGCAGCTGTACAACTACGGCACGCCGTGATCCCGCGGGGGCCGGGTGCCCCCTGAGGAAGGCCCAGAACTAGAACACGTTACATTTTTGTGTCCAGATGGCCCGTGACGTCGATGCTACTGGCCAGTAAGCTGGCCGGAACTCGCACGAAACCTTGGCTCAGGGCCGGATGTCCTGGCGAACCATCCCGGGAGGGATCGATGCGTCGTGTGCTCGGGCTGGTCCTGACCGGGCTGGGGGCGTTCTTCCTCGCGCTCGCGGTGCTGCTGCGCTTCTATCTCCCCGGCCAGGTGATCAAGTTCCCGCTGAACGAGTACCTCGTGACCACGCTCACCGCCCGGGACGTCAGTTACTTCAGCCAGAAGCAGCTCAGGGAACTGACCGGCGTCGATGCCAAGGCGACGAGCACGGTCGAGGGTGACGTCAGCGCGGGCACGTCGTCGACGGCGGTATGGAACGACTTCACGGCGGTCGAGGACACCACGGACAGCGCGCCCATCGAGTACGTGGCCCAGCGCTCCGCGTTCGACCGGCGCAGCGGCGCCATCGGCGACTGCTGCGGGGCGTATGTCACCATCTCGAATGTCGGCACGAGAAAGGGGCATCAGTCCGGCCTGGCCTTTGTGTGGCCGATGAATACCCAGAAGCAGACCTACCAGGTGTTCGACGTCAGCCTGCTCCGGCCGGAGCCGTACCGGTACGAGGGCACCTCGACGATCGACGGCGTAACCACCTACAAGTTCGTGGAGCAGGTCACCAACCAGCAGTTCGCCTCGCAGACGGTGCCGGGCTACCTGGTCGGCTTCGGCAAGCTGCCGTCGGTGACGCTGCCTGAGTACATCACCGAGACGAACACCTTCTGGGTGGACCCGGTCACCGGCGCACCGGTCGACGTGGCCGAGAACCGGACGTTCTCGCTCGAGGACATCACCGGCGCCACCAGGCTGCTCCTGTACCAGGGCGACCTCAGGGCGACGCCGCAGAGCATCACGAGCGCGGTCAACACGGTCAACTCGTCGCATCTTAAGATCGAGTTCGTGGAGGATATCGCCCCCCTGGTCGGCCTCCTCCTCGGCGTGGCGCTGCTGATCGTCGGGATTACCCTGACCCTCGGCCAGCGAGACAGCGACGAATTTGCCTACGAGAGCGATGAGCCGGTCGGCTCCACGACCTGACCTGCGGGCCGGCCGGATCTGGGGAAGGTGAGCGGTGGGATCGCTGGGATTCTGGAACCGTGCTCAGCAGAGTCCGGACTGGACCGCCGTGATCGAGCCCGACGGAACCGGGCACCGGGCGGGTGACCTGCTGGCCCGGGTGAACCAGATCACCCACGGGCTGCGGGCGCTCGGCCTGCAGCCCGGAGACGGCATTGCGTCGCTGCTGCCCAACGGCGCCGCCGCACTCGAGATCTACCTGGCCGCCCTGCAGGCCGGCTGGTACCTCACGCCCATCAACTGGCACTTCACCGCGCCGGAGATCGCCTACATCATGCGGGACTGCGAGGCGAAGGCGGTGTTCGTGCACGAGCGGTTCGGCGGCATCGGCGCGGCCGCCGCCGACCAGGCGGGGATCGGCGCCGGCGCGCGGTTCTGCTATGGCGAGGTGCCGGGGTTCACCCCGGTGACCGCGCTGCGCGCGGGCCAGCCCGAGGCGATGCCCGCGGACCGCACGGCCGGCGCCACCATGCACTACACCTCGGGGACGACGGGCCGGCCGAAGGGGGTCCGCCGCTCGCTGTCCGGCCTGGACCCGGACGACGCCGCGGAACTGGGCACGGGCCTGCTGCAGTTCTTCGGGATCACCGCCGGGCCGCCCAACGTGCACCTGGTCTCCGCGCCGAACTACCACACGGCGGTCACCGTGTTCGGCGGCAGCGCCCTGCACATGGGGCACACCCTGGTGTACATGGACTCCTGGGACGGCGAGCAGGCGCTGGCGCTCGTCGAGCGGTACCGCGTCACCAACACGCACATGGTCCCCACGCACTTCAAGCGGATGCTGTCGCTGCCCGAGCCGACCCGGCGCCGCTACGACCTGTCGTCGATGAAATGGCTGATCCACGCGGCGGCGCCGTGCCCGATCGGGATCAAGCAGGCGATGCTGGACTGGTGGGGCCCGTGCGTATACGAGTACTACGCGGCCACCGAGGGGGGCGGCACGATCGCCACCCCCGACGACTGGGCGACGCGGCCGGGCACCGTCGGCTCGGCCTGGCCGATCAGCGAGGTCATGATCGCTGACGAGAACGGCGACCCGTGCCCCCCCGGCCTGCCCGGCACCATCTACATGAAGATGGGGATCTCCGACTTCAGCTACAAGGATGACCCGGAAAAGACCGCGGCCAGCCGGCTGCGGGGCTTCTTCACCGTCGGCGACATCGGCTATCTCGACGACGGCGGCTACCTGTTCCTGTGCGACAGGAAGTCGGACATGATCATCTCCGGCGGCGCGAACATCTACCCGGCCGAGGTCGAGGCCGAGATCATCATGCATCCCAAGGTCGCCGACGTCGCGGTGTTCGGGATCCCGGACGAGGACTGGGGCGAGCAGGTCAAGGCCGTGGTGCAGCCCGCGGCGGGCGTCACCGGCGGGGATGAGCTGGCCGCGGAGATCCTGGCCTCGCTCGACGGGCGGCTGGCCAGGATGAAGTGGCCCAGGAGCATCGACTTCACCGATGAACTGCCCCGCGATCCCAGCGGCAAGCTGCTCAAGCGGCGGCTCCGCGCCCCGTACTGGGAGGAACACGGCCGCGCCATTTGACGGGCCCGAACGCTACGCCCCCCGCTGGCCTCCCCCACCGCGGCCGGCCGGGCCGGGCAGCGGTCAGGCGGCGGGGGCCTCGGCGCCGGCGGCCAGGGCGAGCACGTCGATCAGGCGCGCCGTGGCCGGCGGGTCCGGCGGCTCGCCGTAGGTCATCGCGAACACGTGGCGGCGGGCGCCGGGCAGCGGCACGGCGCAGATACCCGGGTGGCGGGCCGCGCGCAGGCACAGGCCCGGCAGGGTGGTGACGCCCAGGCCCGCGGCCACCAGCGCCTGGACCGCCACGTAGTCGTCGGTCGTGAACGCGATCTTGGGGGTGAACCCGGCGAGCCCGCACTGGCGGATGAGGTAGCCCCGGCAGCGCTCGCAGCCGGCGATCCAGCGGTGCTTCGCGTATGCGGCCAGGTCGGGCGGGCCGGTGTCAGCGATCGGCGTCACCAGATGGACCGGCTCGTCGAGCAGCAGCCGGCCGCGCGCGCCCTCCTCCTCGGCGCTGGGCGGCTCCGGGTCGGCATCCTGCTGGTAGTGGCGGAACACCAGCGCCACGTCCACGTATCCGGCCCGCAGCATGCGCAGGGCCTCCGGCGGCTCGGCCTCGGCCAGCATGAGGTCCATGCCCGGGCTCTCCGCCTCCAGCCGGGCCGCGGCGGCCGGCACGATGGTGCCGAGCGCGGACGGGAAAGAGGCCAGCCGGACCCGGCCCTGGCGCAGTCCCACGTGAGCCGCTAGCTCGTTCTCGGCCGCGTCCAGCCGGCCGATGATCTCTTCGGCCCGTTCGGCGAGCAGCCGGCCCGCGTCGGTGAGGCGCACGCCCCGGCCCGCCCGCTGCAGCAGCCGGGCGCCGGTCTCGGCCTCCAGCCGGGCGATGTGGTGGCTGATCGACGGCTGGGCATAGTTCAGCGCGCGCGCCGCGGCGGTCACCGAGCCGTACCTGGCCACCGCGACGAGCACGCGGAGCCTGGTCACGTCCAGCATGCGCCGAGTATAGATCGCCTCGATTGTTCGCCCCGGTGTTCGGGGCCGGGTTTATCTGACCTGATCAGCTGGCCTCCGGCCCGCGGTCGGCGAGCAGCGGGCGGCCCGGGTCGTGGCCGGGCCTGGACGCGGGCGAGGCGGAGTGCTTGCGGCGCCACGCGATGCCGGACAGGGCCTCGAGCACCACGCGGTTGGCCAGGAACGCGGTGATCTCCGCATGGTCGTACGGCGGCGCGACCTCCACCACGTCGATGCCGGCCAGCGGTATCTCCATGGCGATCCTGCGGACCGCGTCGAGCAGCTGACGGCTGCTCAGGCCGCCGGGCTCGGGGGTTCCCGTGCCCGGCGCCATGCCGGGATCGACCACGTCGACGTCCACGGACAGGAACACGCCGTCGCAGTCGTCGGTGGCGATGCGCATCGCCTCGGACAGGCAGTCATCCAGGCCGCGCGAGACGACCTCGGTCATCTCGAAGCTGCGCATCCGCTGCCCGGCCATCCAGTCCAGCGTCTCCGGCTCGGGCCAGTAGCCGCGCAGCCCGACCTGCAGAAACCTGTCCCCGCGCACCGCGCCCGACTCGATCAGCCTGCGCATCGGCGTGCCGTGCCCGTACAGCGAGCCGAACTGGGTGTCGCCGGTGTCGGCGTGCGCGTCGAAGTGGATCATCGAGACGCGCCCCCAGCCGACGTGGCGCGCCACCCCGGTCGCGTCGGGCAGCGCGATCGTATGATCACCGCCGAGGATCACCGGGATGGCGCCGCCCGCGCAGGCCTGGTGCACGGCCTCCTCGAGCCGGCGCAAGGACAGCTCGGTATCACCCGACGGCATCTCGATGTCACCCGCGTCGGCGACCCGGAGCTCGGCCAGCGGATCGACGCGCAGGGCGAGGTGCGGCCGGGAGCCGTCGTGCGGCAGGTAGTCGGTGAACCGGATCGCCTGCGGGCCGAATCTGGCCCCCGGCCGGTGCGACGTCCCCCCGTCGAACGGCGCGCCGATGATCATGATGTCGGTGCCGGCCCAGGCGTCGGCATCCGCCAGATCAGCCCGTGGTACGCCAAGAAATGTGGCATCGGGCCCATACATCCCGCCAAGTCGTGCCATAGATCCTCCCGGAGATCAACGGTAGCGTCTGGTCATGCGACGCCGGGCGGTCAGTCTGTCGACGGCCGCGCCGTCGCCAGGCGGCCGGGCCAGGGGCCGGCTCGCCGGTGGCGCGGCGCTCGCACCGCTGGCCGCGCTGGCCGCGACGACGATGCTCGCACAGGGGGACCAGTCCTCGCTCGCCCAGGCGGTCGGCGGCATCCAGCGTCAGTTCGGCGTGTCGGATCAGCTTCTGGGGCTGATTCCGTTCTGCATGGCGATCTGCGGCGCGATTGGCGCGATCCCCATCGGCGTGCTCGCCGACCGGCACCGGCGGACGTGGCTGCTCGCCGCGGTGTGCGCCATCTGGGCCGCGGCCATGGGCGCGGGGGTCCTGGCGGCCGGCTTCGCCGTGCTGTTCGCCGCGCGGATGGTGGCCGGTGCGACCGAGGGAACGCCGCCGGCGGCGATCAGCCTGCTGTCCGACTACTTCCCGGTCCGCAGGCGGTCCGAGGCCATGGGCATCTACCAGGCGGGCGCCATCGCGGGGGCGTTCCTCGGCCTGGTCGGCGGGGGCGTGGCCGTGCAACTGGGCGGCTGGCAGTGGGCGTTCTGGATCTGGGTGCCGGTCGGCCTGCTCGTCGCGGCCGGCTACCTGTTCCTGCCCGAGCCGGGTCGCGGCGGCCAGGACGCGGCCTTCGAGGCGACGATCGGGACCGCGGCCGGGCCCATCGCCGCGGCCGGGCCCATCGCCGGGATCGAGGGGCCCGAGGCGGCCGCCCTGGCGGCCAGCGGGCTCATCTCGCTGCCGGAACCGCGCCGGGACGGGGACCCGGACCTGTCCGCCGGCCAGCTCGGGGCGCTGCGCGCGCTGCTGCGGATACCGACCATGTGGTTCGGCACGATGTTCTTCACGGTGTCGCAGCTGCTGCTCAACGGGCTGTCGTTCTGGGGCGTGGAGTACTTCAAGCGGGTGCACCACCTCGGCCCCGCGGCGGCGGGCGGGTTCGCCACCGTGCTGGGCGCGGGATCGGCCGTCGGCATCCTGGCCGGCGGCCTGCTGGCCGACCGGCTGCTGCGCCGGGGCCACGTCAACGCCCGGGTCTACGTGCCGGCCTTCGGGGCCATGGGCGCGACATTAGTGCTCGTACCCGCGTTCGCGAGCACGAGCCTGCTGGTCAGCGCGCCGCTGTTGTTCGTGGGCGGCGTGCTGCTGACGATCCCGATCGCGCCCGCCGAGGCGCTGTGCACCGACGTCGTGCTGCCGGAGTTGCGGGGGAGGGGAGCGACGGTGCGGCTGGTCGTGCGCACGGCTTCGTGGGCCGGGCCGTACCTGATCGGCGTGATCTCCGACCTGATCGCGCCGAACACGGCGCTCGGCCTGCGCTGGGCCATCGTCGCCGTCTGCCCGTTCTACGCGCTCGGGGGCCTGATCATGCTGGGCGCCGCCCGCTACTACCCGCGGGACATCGCCTACGTGATCGCGCACTCCCGCCGTCCGGCCCAGCCGTAGCTGGCCACGGATGGACCAGATGACCAGCAGCGGGGATGACCGGCGGATAAGGCTGCCGGGCACCACGAACTTGCGCGACCTGGGCGGGTATCCGGCGGCCGGCGGCGGGACCGTGCGGTGGCGGACGCTGCTGCGCTCGGACGCGCTGCACCGGCTCGATGACTCCGGGCGCGCGGTGCTGGCCGGTCTCGGCCTGCGGACGGTGATCGACCTGCGCACCGGGGAGGAGGTCAAGGCCACCCCCAGCGCGCTGGACGGCACCGGGGCGCAGACCTTCCACGTTCCGATGTTCGACGCCGGGGCCATCGGCCGGCTGCCGCCGGAACTGGCCGCGATCTACCGGTACATGATCGACGACTGCGGCACGGCGATCGCCGAGGCGGTCGGGCGGCTGTGCGCCGGCCACGCGCTTCCCGGGCTGATCCACTGCACCGCGGGCAAGGACCGCACCGGGCTGGTCGCGGCGGTCGTCCTGGAGGTCATCGGCGTGCCTGATGAGATCATCGCCGCCGATTACGCGCTGAGCGACGCCTACCTCGATCCCGGTGCCGCCCGGGCGATCGGCCGGATCCGGGCGATCAGCGGCGTCGGCCGCTGGCTTGACCTCGGGGCGCTCGGCGCCCAGCCCCGCGTCATCCACGAGGCGCTCGCCCGCATCCGGGCCCGGTCCGGCACCGTCACCGGCTACCTGCTGCGCAACGGCCTCGCGCGCCGCGACATCGAAGCGCTGCGCGGCGCGCTGGTGGCGCCGCCGGGACCTAGCCGCCGGCCGTGACGACCGGCTCGTGGCGGACCGGGAAGTTCACCGAGTTGGCGATGAAGCACTTCGTGTGCGCTTCGCCGTGCAGGGCCGTGGCCGCCTCGATCATGTCGGCCGAGGCCACGGTCACCCGCGGCCGCAGCACCACCTCGGTGAAGTGACCGCCGCCGTCATCGGCCTCCGCCATGACGCCGTGCGCGTCGTCGGCATAGGACAGGACGGTGACGCCGGCGTCGGCGCACAGATGCAGATACCAGAGCATGTGGCACTGAGACAGCGCGGCGGTGAACTCGAGTTCGGGGTTCCAGCGGCCCGGGTCGCCGCGGAACGCCGGGTCCGAGCTCGCGGCGATCGCCGGGAGGCCGTCCGCGCTGACGTCGTGGTCACGGTCATACGCCCGGTACCCGCTGGTGCCGGTGCCGCGATTGCCGGTCCAGGTCACCGAGATGTCATAGCCATGCGTGCGAGCCACGGCGCGAACCACCCTTCGTCACGGTACGGGCCACATCCCGGAGCGTAGCCCGGTCCGGCGCCGCGCCGGCGTTAGGCCGGTGAACGGCGCCGGGCTGGCCGTGCTGGTGGGCGGCGAGATCAACGCCGAGACCGAACGGGAGGCCGCCGCGCAGGCCGGCCATCCCGCCGCCCGGGCCCAGCGCGCAGAACCTGCACGACAGCAAATAGCCAGCGAACGTAGTTGCTGATCTCGATGACGTGCCGTCGGGATCGCGGATATAGACGCTCTCTATCGTCGCAGTGCGCATGGCATGTAAGGACATGAAATGTAAGGCGCTACCGGTGGACGTCCGAAAGACAGAAAATTTATCTGCACCGGATCAAAAGAACGCCTCGTGTTAAACACGCATTTAGGCGCGCTCAGGGTAACGGCCAGTGTTGTAACATTTAAATAGTTGCGCCAGTGCTGTAACAGTCAGCTGGCTATTTTACATAGTTGCCGGAGGGGCCATGAGATCACGTGAAGCGCGTTTAGCGCCGCAGATGGCAATCCGCCCGTGGTGGCTCCGGCAGTGGTGGCTCAACCGGCCGCTACGGGCGAAAGGCCTGATTGTGGTGGCGGTCCCGCTGTTCGCCCTGATTTGCACGACCTCGGCCAGCCTGGCGCTCACGCACGACGAGAGCCAGGAGCGGAGCGTCGCCATGGCCGCCCGTAACGTGAGCAGCGCCGCCGGTCTGGTCCTGGCCGAGGCGGTGAACGCGGAAACGGGTGTCCGCGGGTACGGCATGACGGGCGACCCGCTCTTCCTGGCCCCGTACAACCTGGCGCTGACGCGGATCGGCGCTGAGCGGAAGTCCTTACGGAACGCCGCTGTCACCGAAGGTGACAGCGGCCAGCAGCGGGTCGTCGATGCGACCACGGGCCAGGTGCTCGCCGAGCTGGCCCAGCTACGCTTGGCCGTCGCCGCCGGCGTGCCTGGCCGGGGTCTGCGTCCGACGCTGGAGAACGAGAAAATGACCATGGACCTGCTGCGCCGCCAGGTCGCCAGCCTCGTCCGCGGCCCGACGGCCCTGGAGGCCCCGCGAAGCAATAAGATCGGCAGCCTGCAAAAGACGATCACCATTCTCGACGTCGCCGCCCTTCTGCTGGGGCTGCTCGCCGGGCTGGCCGGCGTCGCCCTCTTCACCTCGGGCATCGCCCGCCGGGTCGCCGCGAACGCGGCGAACGCGGACCGGCTGGGACAGGGACAACCCCTCGCACCGAGGCCGCACGCGGATGACGAGATCGGCCGCCTGTCCAAAGCACATGTGCGGGCGGAAGAGCTGCTCGCCAGCCGGTCTGCCGAGCTGACGGCCGCACGGGATGAGGCGCTGAAAGCCACGCAGGCCAAGAACGCGTTCTTGTCCAGCACGAGTCACGAACTGCGGACCCCGCTCAACTCCATCATCGGCTTCTCCCAGCTGCTCCTGCTGTCCGACCTCAGCGGCGAAGACCAGGACGGCGCCGGGCAGATACTGGGAGCCGGGCGTCACCTGCTGGGCCTCATCAACGAGCTCATTGACATCGCCCGCATCGAATCGGGTGACCTCAGCCTCTCCCTCGAACCGGTCTGGGTCTTCCCGCTCGTCGAAGAGATCAGCCAGCTCATAGGCCCGCTCGCCGCTGAGCGCTCGGTAACGATCGTCCACCACTGCGCTGGCCCGGCCCTCGCCGCTCATGCCGACCGGCGGCGATTCTCACAGGTGCTGGTGAACCTGCTGTCGAACGCCGTCAAGTACAACCGCCAGGGCGGCACCATCACGATCACCAGCCAGGAACAGGGCGCCAGCCGGGTCAGCGTCGTGGTCGCTGACACCGGGCAGGGCCTGTCCCAGGACGACCTGGACCGTGTTTTCGTCCCGTTCGAGCGGCTGGGCGCCGAGCAGACCGCGACCGAGGGCACCGGGATGGGGCTGCCGCTGGCCAAGGCCCTCACCGAGGCCATGGGCGGCCAGCTGAGCGCATCGAGTGTCCTCGGCGAAGGATCCGCCTTCACCCTCGCCCTTCCGCGCGCCCAGGGCGTGACCGGCGTCCCGCCCCCCCAGGCGGCGTCCGGATCACCGGCCAGGCCGCCCGTCCTGGCCGGAGCCACGGTCAGCATCCTGTACATCGAGGACAATCCGGCGAACATCGAGGTGGTCTCCCGGTTCCTGAACAGCCGCCAGAACACGCTGTTCCAGGGGGTCAGGTCCGGCCGGGCCGGCCTCGAATGTGCCGTCCGGGACGTTCCCGACCTCATTCTTCTCGATCTCCACCTGCCCGACCTGCACGGAGAACAGGTGCTCAAAGAACTCAGGGCCGAACCGGTCACCGCGGCCATCCCCGTGGTGGTCCTGTCCGCGGATGCCACCCCGGGTGTCATCCGCCGCCTCCTGGCCGGCGGTGCGCTCGCCTACCTGACCAAGCCCCTCGACCTCGCCGAGCTCGGCGTGATGCTCGACTCCTTCGCGACCCCCGCCCAGGACCACCAGGCGCCGACCGCGACGCGAGGGCCGCCAGCATGAACCCCGCCGCCGCCGCCCCCTCACGGCCCCCAAAGGCCAGCCCCGTGAACCGCACCATGCTGCACATCGAGGACCATGCGGTCACCCGCCGCCTGGTTGAACAGATGCTGCGCAAGCTCCGCCCCCAAATCGAGCTGCACGTGGCCGCGAACGGCCGCGAGGGCGTCAAGGCCGCCATCGACGAACGGCCGGCCCTCATCCTGCTCGACAATCGCCTCCCCGACGCCACTGGCCGCGAAGTCCTGCGGCAGCTCGCCTCCTCAGAAGCCACCGCCGGCATACCCGTCATTGTCGTCAGCGGCGACTCAGCAAAAGCCGGCGATGAGCTCCTCGCGATCGGCGCCTCGGAGTTTCTCCCGAAGCCATTCGACATCGACCAGCTCATGACCATGATCGACCGTTACATCAATTGAGCGTCCACTGCTGGATCGCTGTTTTGTGCCCTGAGCTGCTCGGTCAGGCTACTGAGTGGGTGATGGTGGCGGTGTAGGTGCCTGCGACCGCGGCCGCGGGGACCGAGACGGACAAGGTCGGGTTCCATGAAGCCGAGCTGACGGGGCTGCCGCTAGTGAGGCTGAAGGCGGTCCGCGGCACGGTCAGGTTCACTGCGTTCGCCGCGGCCAGCTCGCCCGGGGTGAACGTGCCGTTCCCGGTGGTGGCCGTGGCGGGACCTGACCAGTAGGTGACCTGGGTCAGCGGGATCGTCTCCGGGACGGTGCCGCCGCCGGTCACGAACGTAGTCCCGGTGACCGTTGCCGTCCACGACGCGCTAGCTATCCCCCGTTGGTCGGTCACGGTCACGGTGCCGAGCTGCGCGCTGGTGGTGCCACCGGGTGGGGCGCTGGGCAGGGCCGTGCTGGCGGGTGCGGTGATCGACAGCAGCCCGCCGGCGATCGTGATCGAGGTTGCCTTGGTGGCGGTCTGGCTGCTGGCGTCGGTGACCTTGACGGTGAAGCTGAACGTGCCTGCCGTGGTGGGGGTGCCGGCCAGGACCCCGGTGGACGCGGTCAGGGTGAGGCCGGCGGGCAGGGTCCCGGCGCTGACCGACCAGGTGTAAGGAGTGGCGCCGCCGGCGGCGGTGAGCGTGTCGGTGTAAGCCACGCCGACCTGACCGGCCGGGGGAGCGGCGAAGGTCAGGGTGAGGGTGGCGTTGACCACCAGCGTGATCGAGGCGGTGGCGATGCCGTTGTTCTGGTCGATCACGTTGACCGTGAACGGGTAACTGCCCGCCGTGGTAGGCGTGCCCGCCAGCACGCCCGCGGAGGTGAGGGTGATCCCGGGCGGCAGGTTCCCCGCGTTCACCGACCAGGTGTAGGGAGCCGTTCCACCGGTAGCGGTGAGCGTGTCGGTGTAGGCGACGCCGACCCGCCCGGCCGGAGGCGCGGCGAACGTCGTCGACACCCCGGCGCTGATGGTGATGCCGGTGGCCTGGGTGGCGCTCTGGCTGTTGGCGTCGGTCACCTTGACCGTGAAGCTGGACGTGCCGATCGCGGTCGGCGTTCCGCTGAGCGTCCCGTCGGCGCTGAGGCTGATCCCGGCGGGCAAGCTCCCGCTGCTCACCGACCAGGTGAACGGGGCGGTGCCGCCAGACTCGGTCAGCGTGTCGCTATAGACGGTGTTGGTCCAGCCGGCCGGCGGGGCCGGGAAGTTCAGCGCCGGCCCGGAGATGATGGCCAGGCTTACCGCTTCGGTGTCACTCAGGCCGGAATGGTCGGTGACCTTCACCGTGAACGAGTAGCTGCCCGCGGTGGTCGGCGTGCCGGACAGCAGCGCGGTTGAGGCGCCCAGGGTCACCCCGGGGGGAAGGGTGCCAGCGCTCACCGACCAGGTGAACGGGCTGGTCCCGCCGGTCACGGTCAGCTGGTCGCTGTAGGCCACGCCGACCTCACCACCCGGTGGCGCGGGGAAGAGGAGGGCGGGGCCTGGGTTGTAGGTATACGCACCGGTCCCGGAGATGCCCACGCTCACGACACTGACCTGCACCGACCCGGCCGCGTGGGCTGGCATGTCCGAGATGTCGAGGCTCGTGGCGCCGGTGACGGTGAAGCAGCCGGGTGCCGGGGATGAGCAAAGCACGAGGGTGGTCGGCGTGCCGGCCGTGAACTCCGCTGTGGTGCCGATCTCGATGGCCGTCGCCCCGCCGAGGTTGGTCCCGCTGACCGTGACGTCGTTGTCGCCCGCGGCGGGGCCGTTGGTCGGGCTGATGCCGGTGACATTCGGCGCGGCGGGCACTGTGCCCGGCGGAGCGCTCGACGACGTCGCCGGGTTAGCGTCGGCCGAGGACGCGATCGCGGTGGTGCTGGTCTGGATCAGCGCCGGGGTGACGCTGCTGGAGGTCACGACCCCGTTCACGGTGATCGTGCCGCTGGTGAACGGGCTGGTGCTGTTCGTGCACGATATCTGCTGCCCGCTCGGCGCCCCGCATACCCACCCCGTACCCGAGGCGGCGACCGGGAGAACGCCGCTCGGCAGGGTCTCGGTCACCGTCACTGGCGAGTTCTCCGGCGCGCCCGAGGAACTGGCCGCGACCGTGTAGGTGACCGGGCTGCCCGGCGACAGCGACGCCGCCGCGTAGCTGGTCTGGGAGACCGCGAGCTTAGGGACCGGGTTCAGCGTGGTCACCACCGCGTTGTCGATCTCGTGGTAGTCGGTGTTGGAGCCGGTGGACGCCACCCAGCCGAACGCCAGCTGTTTCGGGAACCCGTTCGCGCTGACCCAGCTCGACGGGTAAAGCCCGGCCGGGACGACCGGCAGGGCGCCGACCAGGCTCCTGGCCGTTCCGCCCACCGGGGTGAACGTGACGTCGTAGTCACCAGCCGGCACGACCAGTCCGGACGCTGTGGTCACTGGTGATGAACTGGGGTTGTAGACCACCTCGACCGGTACTAGTGACGCAGCCCGGGTGGTGGCCCGCAGGGTCAGCGCCGGCGAGGTCGCCGTCGCCGCGCTGCTCTGCAGCGCGCAGTAGCCAACGGTCCCGTTACCGGGGCCGCGCACTACCACCTGGCCGGGCATTCGCTGGGAAAT
Source organism: uncultured Actinomycetota bacterium (assembly GCA_963729365.1). Lineage (GTDB taxonomy): Bacteria > Actinomycetota > Actinomycetes > Streptosporangiales > Streptosporangiaceae > JASHPR01. The sequence continues at coordinate 672,243 of CAVSNQ010000017.1, read as the reverse complement.
GTTGGCTGGGTCGGTGCAGCCCGTTCCCTCGAATTTGTCGCTGAAGTTGCCGTAGGCGTCGATACCGACTCCCAGGTAGCCGTGACTCAGGCCCGCCTGAGTGGAGTTCTGGGCTGAGTACCCGAGCGCCCCGCCCGACTGCCCGATGACCGAGGGCGTGGCCGGATTGGCTGGATCAACGGCGGCCAGCACGAACGCAATCCCGTCCGCCCCGAAACTGCCCCCGTACTGATAGGAGTTGAAGGTCACGTCCAGGCCCTGCGAGGTGGGGACGCTGGTACTGGCGAAGACCCCGCCTTCCAGGCCGGTCCCGTTCGAGGTGAGGCGGAGCTTGCCTGAACCTTGCGGATCAGTGGCCGTGGTACAACTGGGCAGCGGGTTGGCTGCGGCGTTACCAGCGGCAGACAGGCAGGCGACGTTGGTTTTGGTCGGCGTGGCTGGTAACGATACCGAGCCCGCCGGGCCGTCCACGGTGTTGTCGTGGAACGGCTGGTTGAATAGCACCGTGCCCGCGGCAGCATTCGCCTCGGGCACCGCAACTGCCACCACGGCTGTGCAGATCATCAGCGTTGCGGCCAGCGCGCAGGACACCAGTCGCCGGGATGATAAGTGCAGCGCCATTCCTCCCCCATTGCCCGTCCATCTAACAGAGCGTAATCAAGCTAACACTTTGCGTTATGGCCGGTTACAGATTCGCGGGAGCTTGGTCCGGCCGGGGGCCGACGTCAGGACACTGACTCGGTGATCGTCGCCGTGTAGGTGCCAGCGACCGCGGCGGCTGGCACCTGGACCGACAGGGTAGGGTTCCACGACGCCGAGTTAATCCCGCCGCCGCCGGTCAGGCTGAAGGCCACCCGGGGCACGGTCAGGTTCACCGCGTTCGCCGCGGCAGGCTCGCCTGGAGTGAAGGTGCCGCTGCCGGAGGTTGCCGTCGCAGGCCCTGACCAGTAGGTGACTTGGACCAGCGGGATCGTCTGCTGGGCGGTGCCGCTTCCGGTGATGAACGCGGTTCCGGTCACCGTCGCCATCCAGGAGGCGCTGCCCAGCGCCCGGTTGTCGGTCACCGTCACCGTGCCCAGCGCGGCGCTGGCCGTGGCGCCCGGCGCCGCCGCTGGCAGCGTCGCGGATGACGGCACCGAAATCGACAGGAAGCCGGCGGGCTCGACGGTTACCGGGGCGCTGGGCGCCGTGCCCGAGGTGGCAGTGACTGTGACCGTGATGGAGTACGTGGTCCCGTCGGTCAGGCCGGTGATCGTGCACGTGGTCGCCCCGGTGGTGGAGCACGACGCCGCGCCGGGAGCGGCGGAGGCTGTGTAGCCGGTGATGCTGCCGTTGTTCAGGAAGACCGGCGCGGTCCACGAGATGGCCGCCGTGGCATCGCCCGCGACCGCGGTCACCCCGGTGGGTCCCTGCGGCGCGACCGACACGGGCACGAGGCTTTGCGTCGTGCTGTTGTTCCCCAGCTGGCCGCTGGAGTTCGATCCCCAGCAGTAGGCGGCGCCCGTACTGCGCAGCGCGCAGGTGGCCGTGTTGCCCGCGCTGACCTGGGTCAGCGTCACCCCGGATGCGCTCACCGCCACCGGCGCGGCGCTGCTCGTGGTGGAGTTGTTTCCCAGCTGGCCGTTGCCGTTGAGGCCCCAGCAGTAGGCGGCACCGGTGCTGCCCAGCGCGCACGTGAAGCTGGCACCAGGGGTGACCTGGGTCAGCGTCACCCCAGACAGCACCCCGGTGGTCGTTACGGCGACCGCGACGCTGCTGCTGGTGGTGGAGCTGTTTCCCAGCTGTCCGCTGGCGTCATAACCCCAGCAGTAGGCGGCGCCGGTGCTGCCCAGCGCGCACGCGAAGGCGTTGCCCGCGCTGATCTGGGTCAGCGTCACCCCGGACAGCACCCCGGTGGTCGTCACGGCCACGGGCACGGGGCTGTTAGTGGTCGAGTTGTTCCCCAGCTGGCCCCGGGTGTTGTCGCCCCAGCAGTATGCGAGGCCCGTGCTGTCCAGCGCGCAGGTGAGATCGTTGCCCGCGGTGACCTGGGTGAGGGCCTTGCCGGCCAGCACCCCGGACGTGGTGACCGCTACCGGGACGCTGCTGCTGGTGAGCGTGTTGTTGCCCAGCTGGCCATCGTTGTTCTTCCCCCAGCAGTACGCGGCGCCGGTGCTGCCCAGCGCGCACGCGTTATAGCCGCTGTCCGCGGTGATCTGGGTCACGGTCACCCCGGCCAGCACCCCGGACGTGGTGACCGCCACCGGGACGCTGCTGTTAGTGGTCGAGTTGTTCCCCAGCTCACCGTCGCTGTTGAAGCCCCAGCAGTACACGGCGCCCGTGTTGCTCAGCGCGCACGTGAAGAAGAAGCCGGCACTGACCTGGGTGAGGGTCACTCCCGCCAGCACCCCGGACGTGACCACCGCGACCGGGACATTGGAGCTGGCCGTGTTGCCGTTCCCCAGCTCGCCATCGCTGTTGTCTCCCCAGCAGTAGGCCTTCCCGCTGCTGATCGTGCACGCATGCGTGTACCCGGCCGAGACCGCCGCCTGGGATGTTACGGCGGTCGGCACCAGGAAGTGGGTGGCCGTGGCCGGGTTTCCCACCTGCCCCGACGTGTTCAGGCCCCAGCAGTAGGCGGCGCCCGCGGAGTCCAGCGCGCACGCAAAGTTGGTGCCTAGGCTGACCTGCGACAGCGTCTTGCCCGCCAGCGCCCCGGACGTCGTCACCGCCACCGGCACGCTGCTGCTGACGGCCGAGCCGTTCCCCAGCTCGCCGTTGACGCCCTGGCCCCAGCAGTACGCCGCGCCCGTGCTGGCCACCGCGCACGTGGAACCGGAACCGGTCGCGATCTGGGTGAGCGCCTTGCCCGACAGCACACCGGAGGTAACCACGGCCACCGGCACGCCCGGAGTTGAGCTGACGCCGCCGTTCCCCAGCTGGCCGAAGGAGGCGGCACCCCAGCAGTACGCGGCGCCGGCGGCGTCGAGCGCACAGGTATACATCCCGTTTTCGTCGGCGCTGATCTGGGTCAGGGTCTTGCCGGACAGCACCCCGGAGGTGGTCACCGCGACCGGCACGAGGCTTTGCGTGGTGCTGCTGTTCCCCAGCTGGCCGTTGCCGTTGGCGCCCCAGCAGTACGCGAGGCCGGTGCTGTCGAGCGCGCAGGTGTGGGCGGACCCCCCGGTGATCTGGGTCAGGGTCGTGCCGGACAGCACCCCGGAGGTGCTCACCGCGACCGGAACGGGGCTCCTGGTCGTGGTGTTGTTCCCCAGCTGGCCGTTGCCGTTGGCGCCCCAGCAGTAGGCGGTACCCGAGGCGTCCAGGGCGCAGGTATGGGAGTTGCCCGCGGTGATCTGGGTGAGGGTCTTGCCGGACAGCACCCCGGACACGGTCACCGCGACCGGCACCAGGCTCTGCGTCACGCTGTTGTTCCCCAGCTGGCCGCTGCTGTTCAACCCCCAGCAGTACGCGGCGCCCGAAGAGTCCAGCGCACACGTGTGGCTGAAGCCGGCGACGACCTGGATCAGGGTCTTGCCCGACAGCACCCCTCCGGTGTACACGGGCACCGGAACGCTGCTGTTGATGGTGGAGCCGTTCCCCAGCTGGCCGTTGCCGTTGGCGCCCCAGCAGTAAACCTGGCCGGCCCGGATCATGCACGCGTGGGCATTACCGGCCGCGATCAAGGTCGCGTGCGATGACGCCGCGGACGCGGGGGGCGGGGACACCGCCTGGACGGCAGCGCAGGCGCTGGCCACCAGCGCCAGCGCTGCCGTGTGCCGCAACATCTGGTGCCGCATTCTTCCGTGCCAGGCCATACCGGGCTGCCATGCCCCATTGCCGAACCGCCGCCGGACAAAGCGCCACCCCGGCCATGTCCCCCCGCTGGTCAAAACCCGCTCCTCCCTTTCCTGCTAAGTTCTGAGAAGCCGGGGGCACGCGAATTTTCCCGTACCGTGCATTTCCCACACCCGGACCTTATGCTTACCGGCCGCCCGATTCCCATGAAAACGCATCGCGACAATGGCGGCGTGCCGCGGAAAGGAGCTTTGAGCCGCACCCTAGCAGCTACGTCACGGGCGCCGGCACACCAAAAATGCTATGGGCAGAGATGACGGGTGACAGCGGTTTGTCACCCCGGGACAATGGCGGTGATCACGTGAGCCCGCCGCCTTCTTCTTCGACTGGATATTTCTGGTTCTCTATTAGGATATTTCTGGTCCTCTATAGGCTAGGCGTCTAGACTCTTATGGTTGTCCGGGGCAGGCCCCGGCAAAATCCCTCGCATGAATCGGCCGGTTGCAGCTATACGGTGCTTCATTCCAAGTACTATCCGTAGCTGAGTTTGGGGGAACCTGGACTGGCGAGTAGCCGTCCATTGGAAAAGGTCCGGCGCGCCGGGCCGTATCGGGGGGATTCATGAGAAAGTCAGTGGGCCTTGCCCTCGGCGCCGCGGCCGTGATCGGGGCCGGGCTGGCCCCGGCCGCGGCATCGGCCGCCACCGCCGGCCCGGTCATGCACGCCGGGCAGGCGGCCGCGAATGCGCGGGCCGGAAGCGACCCGGGCACCACGGTGACGTTCGCGGTCACCAGCGGCCTGCTCACGATCACCGCGCCGACCGCCGCGAGCCTGGGATCGGGCGCGCCGGGGAGCACCATCGCCGGTCCGATCGGAACGATCACGGTGGCCGACAACCGGGCCCTGCTCAACGCTTCCTGGACGGTGACCTCGTCCTCGAGTAACTTCACCACCGGCACCGGCACCGGCGCTGAGACCATCCCGGCGGGCGATGCCACCTATGCTCCCGGCACGGTCTCGACCACCGGGACAATCACTGTCACGCCGTCCACCATCACGCTGTCCAACTCCCCGCAGACGGTCATGAGCGCGTCGTCCGGCAACGGGGACAACACTGCCTCGTGGGACCCGACGGTCGCGGTGGCCGTGCCCGCCGCCGCGGTCACCGGCACCTACACCGCAACGCTGACGCACTCGGTGACCTAGACCGCGCAGCCAGGACCCAGCCCCCCGGAGAATCAGGAGAAGACGTGCGCCGCCTGCTCAGCACGCTGATGCTCATAGCGGCAGCCGGGACCCTGGTCCCGGCTGCGGCCGCCCTCGCCGCGACCAGCCCGGCTGCCGGGCCAGCCATGCAGCGCTTTGGCGTGCGGCTGGTCGATGTCCCGGTCTCCGAGGCGCACAACCCGCGCGCCCTGCGCTACATCATCGACCACCTTCGGCCGGGAGCGGTCATCCGCCGCAGGATCGGGGTCGTGAACCAGGAGTCGCGTACAGCGCACTTCACCGTTTACCCCGACGCGGCCCAGATCACCCACGGGTACTTCATCGGCGATGCCGGCGAAACCCGCAGCGAGCTGACCGGCTGGATCACCATCCAGCACCCGTCGCTCACCCTCCGCCCGCACACCGGCGTCATGGACATGGTCACGATCAGGGTGCCGCGCAAGCCCACCCGAGGCGAGCACTACGGCGTGATCTGGGCCCAGCAGATCTCCCGGCTGCACATGGCCACGGGCTTCGCCATCAGAGAGGTGGACCGGGTCGGCATCCGGGTGTACCTGGACATCGGCCCCGGCGGTGTGCCACCCACCAACTTCACGATCACCTCCATCACCGGGCACCGGTCGGCCGGCGGCCGGCCCTACATCAGCGCCCTGGTGCACAACAATGGCGGGTTGGCCGTGGACCTGGACGGCACCGTGCGCCTGACCGGCGGCCCCGGCGGCACCAGCGCCGGCCCGTTCAGCGCGCAGCAGGTCACCACCCTCGCGCCCGGCCAGTCATGGACCATGACCTTCGCCCCGGCCAACCGCATCCCCAACGGCCCATGGACAGCTACGATCACCCTGGTCAGCGGGCTCACCGCGCGCACCGCCGCCGCCACCATCCAGTTCTCCGGCGGTCCCATCCCCACCGGATGGACCACCCACCTGCCCATTACCATCACCGCAGCAGCCATCCTCACCATCGCCCTGCTCACACTGGCCAGGTTCCGTCAGCGGCGCGCCCCATACACCCGCCAGGCCCACGCCTGACGCCGGTCACGTTGAAAGCCACCCGGGGACGACGGAGGTCTCTGACGGGCTGAATTCGGCTGGGAAACGTTCCACGGCCGGGTGATGGCGGCTGGTGATCGCCACCGCGCAGCCGCCGCCGGGCCGCAGCGGGCGTACCTGGGCTGCGTCACGGGCGGGCGGATGGGCGCCGTTGATGACGTCGAGCTGGTTCGCGAACGTAGTCGTCGAACACCATCTGGCGCATGTCGCACCTTATTCAATGCAGGATGATGTAACGCCGCTGTGTGCGCCGACCACTCACGGGCGTGACAGCGATCGAGGAGTGCCGCTGATGGGAGCGCGGGCCGAGCCGCCGGTGCGGTCGATCGGAACCGATCCCGCCGCGTTCACCGAGTTCTACCGTGCGCACGTCGGCGAGGTGACCCGGTTCGTGACGCGCCGGGTGGCGGACCCGCAGCTGGCCGCCGACCTCACCGCGGACGTGTTCCTGGCGGTGATCGAGTCGGCAGCGCGCTACCGGGGGTCGTTCGGCGGCCCGCGGACGTGGCTGTACGGGATCGCGCGCAACGTCGTCGCCGCCGAGTTCCGCCGCTCCGGGCGGGAACGTCACGCCGAGGACCTGATCGCGGGCCGCCGGCTGCTCGACGCCGACGACGTCGACCGCCTGGTCGCGAAGATCGACGCTTCCCGGCAGGTCCGGGAGATGCACGCGGAACTGCAGGCCCTCCCGGACGGCGAACGGGCCGTGCTTGAGCTGGTCGCCGTGGACGGGCTCTCCGTCGTCGAGGCAGCCGCGGCGCTGGGCATCCGCCCGGTGGCGGCCCGGGTGCGACTGCACCGCGCCCGGCGGGCGCTGCGGTCCACCACGTTTCAGCTCGCCATCGAATCGGAGGTGATGTCGTGAACGCCGCTGACGCGAGCCAGCCACTGAGCGGATTCGAGGCCCGGCTGGAGGCCGAGCTGGTCATAGTGGTCAGCGCGCGCGGCGCGGCCCAGGCCGGCGCGACCACCGTGGTGTGGCAGCGGCGGCCGGGGCCGGTTGAGCGGGCGGCCGGGCGGCTGCTGCGGTCGCCGGGCCTGGCCCGCGCCCTGGTGACCACGCCGTCGCTGCTGGTGCCGTGGCTGATCGCCAGCCCCGTGGTGCTGGCCGTCGGGGCTGTCGTGACGCTGGGCACCGGCCGGCCGCTGGTCGCGCTGCTGGCGCCGGCCGTGGCGGCGGCCGGCATCGCCTACGCCTACGGTCCCGGCATCGACCCGGCCTGGGAGCTGTCGCGCAGCATGGCGGTCAGCGACCGGATGGTGCTGCTGGTCCGGGCGCTGGCCGTGTTCGCGATGGACGCCGCGCTCGGGCTGGCCGCGTCGGCCGCGTCGGGAGCCGCGGTGGGCATCACGTTCGGCTGGCTGGTCCCGATGACTGCGGTGTGCGCGCTGGCCCTGGCCGCCGCGACCGTGGCCCGGTCGGCCAACGCGGGCGTGGCCGCGGGCCTGGCCGGCTGGGCCATCATCGTGCTGTCCGGACAGGCGGCGGACGGGCGGCTCACCGCCGCGGTCAGCAATACCGCGCTGATCCTTCCCTACCTGGCGTTCGCGGCGATCTGCGGCGGCGTCGTGCTGTATGCGACCCGGATTCCGAAGGGAACGTCATGAATGTTGAGATCGCCGGCCTGACCCGGCGGTTTGGCCGGACCCAGGCGGTGGCCGGGGTGGACCTGGCGGCCGGGCCCGGGGTGTTCGGGCTGCTCGGGCCGAACGGGGCGGGCAAGACCTCGCTGCTGCGGATGCTGGCCACGGTGATCCCGCCCACCTCGGGCACGCTGCGGCTGCTCGGCCGCGACCCGGGCTCCTACGGGCCGCGGCGGGAGATCCGCCGCCGCCTGGGCTACCTGCCGCAGAACCTCGGTTACTACCCCTCGTTCACGGTGGCCGAGTTCGTGGAGTACTTCGCGCTGCTCAAGGACATGCCGCCGGGGCGGGTGCCGGCCGCGGTGGCCGCCGCGGTCGAGCGGGTCGACCTGGGGGATAAGGCCCGGTCCAAGCTGCGGACCCTGTCCGGCGGGATGCTGCGCCGGGTTGGTGTCGCGCAGGCGATCGTGAACGAGCCGGATCTGCTGCTGCTCGACGAGCCGACGGCCGGACTCGACCCGGAACAGCGCGTGGCGTTCCGGGCTATGTTGCGGGATCTGGGCCTGCGCGCGACGGTGATCGTCTCGACCCACCTGGTCGAGGACGTCGGCGCGGCGTGCACCCGGGTCGCGCTGATGGACGCCGGGAAGATCGTGTTCTGCGGGACCCCGGGCGAGCTGACCGCGCGCGCCGACGGCACCGACGCGGCCGGCGACGCCCCGCTGGAACGCGGCTACAGCGCCGTCCTCGCGGCGGCACGATCCATCGCGGAAGCACGGGCATGACCGCCGCCGTCTTCCCGGCCCCGGCCCGGCGGGCCCGGCGGGTTCCGCTGGCGGCACCGGGGCGGCTGCTCCGCCTGGAACTGCGCCGCAGCCCGATGCTGTGGATGCTGCCGCTGCTCGCCGTGGCGTTCTGGTTCAGTACCTACCGGCCGAGCATGACCAATCCTCCGTTCTGGAACATCCGCAGCGGGATCATCCAGTCGCACACCATGCTCGCGTTCGCGCCGCTGCTGGCGGGCACGGCGGCCTGGGCCGGATCGCGGGACGGCCGCCGCGGTCTCACCGACCTGGTCGGCACGACAGCGGTGCCGCGGTGGACGGGTCAGCTCGCCACCTGGGCCGCCGCCACCTGCTGGGCCGAGGCGGTCTACCTGGTCGGCGTGGCGGTCGTGTACGGGGTAACGGCACATCAGGGCGCCTGGGGCGGCCCGTTGTGGTGGCCGGTAGCGGTCGGCGCCGCGACCGTGGCCGCGTCCTGCGCCCTCGGGTTCGCCGCCGGTGCGCTGCTGCCTGGCCGGTTCACCGCGGCGCTGGCCGCGGTCGCGGTGTTCCTGGCGCTCGGCGGGGGAGCGTTCGCGCTGCAGGCCAACGTGACGTACGCGCAGATCTGGCCGCTGAACGTGCAGGGCCCGTTCCCCTCCGACTCCTACGGGATCTTCTACCCTTACGTACCCGACCTGGCCATCGCCCAGTTGATGTTCCTGGCCGGTCTCGCCGCCGCGGCGCTGGGTGCGCTCGGCCTGGCCGCCGCCACGGGCGGGCGCTGGCGGCGCGGCGCGGCCGTGGCGGTCACCGTGGCCGGGCTGGCGGCGACCGGTACCGCGGTCGGGCTGGCCGGCACCGCCCGGGTTGAGGCGCACGGGATCGTCATCCCCGCGCTGCACGACGCGGCCAGTGACCGGCCGACGCCGTACGCGCCGGTCTGCAGCCACACGGCCGTCCCGGTCTGCCTGCAGCCCGCCTACCGTGCCTTCCTGCCGGACGTGACGGCCGCCCTCGGCCCGGTGCTCGACCAGATAGCCGGCCTGCCCGGCGCACCGGCGCGGGTCAGTCAGGTCGCCGTCACGAGCGTGCGGCCGGCGCCGGGCAACGGCATCAGTTTCGGCGGGCCGGTGGTCAGCGGCCGCCCGTCCGTGCTCTTGCTGCCGCTCAGCGGACTGACCCTGCCCGGCGAGGGCGGCACCCCGGCGGCCCAGTTCACCGCCTTCCTGCGCGAGCAGTACGGGTCATCGATCCTGAACGACCTCGTCGGCTTGTCGCCCGGGCCGGGCGGCAGCACCGGCGTGGCCGGGATCAACGTCGGGCCAGGCCCCGGGTATGCGGCGCAACAGGCGATCGCCGGGGCACTGGAGCGGGTCCTGAAGCTGACCCCGCCCCGGCCGCCCGGCGGCACGGCCCCGTCCAGGAACACGGCTCCGTCCAGCAACCTTCTACCGCCAGCCTCGTCCCGTTCCGCAGGCCAGCAACTTGCCGCGAGCAACCGGTTCGCCGCGCTGCCCGCGGCGGCCCGGCACGCGTGGCTCGTCACTCACCTGGCCGCGCTTCGGGCCGGCCGGATCACCCTTAGCGAGCTACCGTGACCGCGGCCGGGGTAGGCCGGCGCCGGACCTGGCCGTGCCGCGGGGGACGCGGCCGGCCGGGACGCTGTGGGCGAGCGGGCGCCTGGTGCGCCTGCACGCGGCCAGCCGCCGCGTGCTGACCGGCCTGCTCGTGCTCGCGGCCGCGGCGGCCGCGCTGCGGACCGCGCTGCACTGGCTGCCGCACACCGGGGTGTTCTCCCGGCAGATCCCGCTGACCATCGAAGCCGCGGCCGCAGCGGTGATCGGCGTCACCACCAGGAGCCCCTTCGGGGAGTCGGAACGCGCCACCGGCCGCTGGCTGCCGCTGCTGCGGCTGGCCGTCCCGGTGGTGCTGGCCGGGGCCGCCGTGGGCGCGCTGGCCGCCGGGTCCGCGTCGGCGCACTTGGCCTACGGGTTGGCGGGCCTGGTGCGGGACGTCGCCGGCTTCACCGGCATCGCCCTGCTGGCGGCGGCGGTGCTCGGTGGCGGCCTGTCCTGGATCGGGCCGATCGCTTACCTGGGGATCACCGGGCCCGCCCTCGCCGGGCACTGGACCACGCCGTGGATCTGGCCGGCCAGGCCGCCGCACGACCGCGGCGCCGCGATCTGCGCCGCCCTGGTCTTCGCGGCCGGGGTCACGGTGATCACGCTGCGGGGGGCCCGCGACTCCGCCCGTGAATAGCGACGCAGCACCGAGCGGGACGACCATGCCGCCTGGCTGGGTGGCGGCTTAAGTACCGAACACGTCGTCGATGGAGGTCGCGGTGACGGCCCGGCCGGAGGGGTGCCGCAATCCGGCCGTCCTGGTGGCTGGGGCGCGCTGGGCCCTGTTCGTGGTGAGTTCCGGGTAATAGAGTTTCCTCACCATTTTGCTGCGAATGGTAATTGCCGGGCCAGCATCTGCCCGCCAGGAGGGGAGAACGATCATGAACAGACCCAGGTTAAGGCCAGCACGGACGGCCATCATCGCCGGCGCGGTCACGCTGCTACTGGCCGCCGGGTCGGCAGCCGCCTCGGCGGCAAGTTCCGCCTCTGCCTCTACGCCGGGCCCGAACACACCCACACAGGTGCCCTCGGGCATCAGTCCGGCCGACCTGCCAGGCACCCAGGTCTTCGGTGACACCCCGCCAGACACGCCGGTCACCGTGTCGTTCATCCTCAAAGAGCAGAACATCCAGTCCCTCGAGGCCCAGGTCGAGGCAGGCATCCCGAGCTCGCGATACCTGTCGGTCAGCCAGTTCGCCGCCCGGTACGGCCAGCCCTCGTCCAACATCGACGCGCTGACCAGCTACCTGGCGTCCTTCGGCATCAGCACCGACGTCTACGCCGATAACGTGGACGTGGTGGCCACCGGCACTGCGGGCGAGTTCAACCAGGCGCTGACCATTACCGAGAAGAACGCCACCGTGCCCCAGCAACCGGGTACCGGCGGGTGGGGCCCGAGACCGGAGCAGCACGTGTACACCAACACGCAGGCGCCGCTGCTCCCATACCGGCTGGCCAGCTTCGTGACGGCCATCCTCGGGCTGTCCAACTACGGCCCGTACGTCTCCGACACCGCCAAGCCGGCCAGCGAGGACAAGCCGCAGCAGGGCAGCTCGAACAGCTGCGTGGCCGACTTCGGCCTGACTAACGGCTGCCACCTGCCGGCCGACTTCGCCAGGATGTACAACCTGGACCCGCTGTACGCGCGGGCGGACGGCTCCGGCCAGACCGTCGGCATCGTCACCCTGGCCGCGGTCGACCCGGGCGCGCCGGAGTACTTCTGGGCCAACATCGCGCACGTGACCCGCACCGGCACCTTCACCGTCGACAACGTCGACGGCGGCCCGGGCGAGCCGAGCGCCGACTCCGGTTCGGGCGAGACCGACATAGATATCGAGCAGTCCGGGGCCCTCGCCCCCGGCGCGAATGTGATCTCCTACCAGGCGCCGAACACCGACTACGGGTTCGCCGACGCGTTCTTCACCGCGGCCAGCCAGAACCTCGCCAGCGGCGTCTCGGCGAGCTGGGGTGAGTCCGAGACCGCGATCGTGGCATCAATCCTGTCCGGCACGGAGTCCGCGGGCTACGTGCGGGCGTTCGACGAGGCCTTCCTCGAGCTGGCTGCGCAGGGCCAGTCCGGGTTCACCTCCTCCGCCGACGCGGGCGCCTACACCGCCTCCGAGGACATCGGCACCACCAACCTGTCGGCGGACACGCCCGCCGACAGCCCGTACATCACCGCGTGCGGCGGCACCTCGCTGCCGGGTACCACGTACCTGTCCGGCCCGGACGGCACGGCTACGGCCACGACCACGACCAACCGCATCTGGGGCTGGGACTACCTGTGGGCACCGGTCGCGCAGGTCCAGACCATCCCCCTGGCCGAGGCCGCGGAGAGCTTGGTCGTCGGCAGCGGCGGCGGGTTCAGCACGATCGAGCCCACCCCGTCCTACCAGCGGGGCGTGCCGGGCACCAACACCTTCCACGCGGTGGAGTACCTGACCCCGACCGACTACGCGACGGTCGCCCCGGGCCTGGTCGAGCCCACCGCCTGGAACTTCAACCCCACGCCCAGCGTGACCAGCGGTTTCGGCTCCGGCCGGGCCATCCCGGACCTGGCCACAAACGCCGACCCGCAGACCGGTTACCTAGTCTGGGGAGCCTCGGTCGGCGGCCTGAACGAGTACGGCGGCACCAGCTTCGTCGACCCGCAGCTGAATGGCTCCACCGCGGTCATCGACAGCCTCCTGGGCCACCGGGTGGGGTTCTGGAACCCGTATCTGTACGCCGCCGCGGTCAGCCCCAACTCGCCGTTCACCCAGCTAAATCAGGCGAGCACCAGCAACGACAACATCTACTACACCGGCAACCCCGGCGAGCCCTACAACGAGGGCGTCGGCCTCGGCCAGCCGAACCTGGCCAAGCTGGCGGCCGACTTCGGCGGTTAAACCCCGCGGACCCGGCGCGGCCGACGGCGGCGCACAGGCGACTAGTGCCCGCCAGCAGGTTCGTGTGCGCTAGTGGCTGTGGGAACAGCCACTAGCGCACACAAAGTGCGTCGCCCTAGGCAGCCCTGGTTCCGATGACCACGGTGGCGCTCAGCTCGTCGGAACTGGCCACCCGCGGGATAAGCCCGCACCGGGCCAGGATCTCGGCGGCGTGCGGCGACTGGGCCTCGCTGGTCTCGGCCAGCAGGTGGCCACCTGGCGCCAGCCATTGCGGCGCGCCGGCGGCCACCCGGCGCAGCACCTCGAGCCCGTCGGCGCCGCCGTCGAGCGCCACCCGCGGCTCATGCAGCCGGGCCTCGGCCGGGAGCAGCCCGATCGCGTCGGTCGGAATGTACGGGACGTTGGCGGCCAGAAGGCCGACGCGGCCCCGCAGGGTGGCGGGCAGCGGCTGGTAGAGGTCGCCCTCGTAGACCTCGCCGCCGACGGCGGCGACGTTGCGGCGGGCACACGCCACGGCGGCCGGGTCGACGTCGGCGGCGTGCAACTCCGCCGGGCCCAGGGCCGCCGCCAGCGCGACGCCGACCGCGCCCGAGCCGCAGCACAGGTCGACCACGACCAGCGGCCCGGCCAGCCCCGCAGGCCCGGCGGCTTCGCGGGCCAGCGCGACGGCCTGGCGGACGAGGAACTCGGTGCGGCGGCGGGGCACGAACACCCCGGGGTCCACGGCTATCCGCAGGCCGCAGAACTCCGCCCAGCCGATGACGTGCTCGAGCGGCAGCCCGGCGGCTCGCCGGTCCACCATGGCCGCGAGGTCGGCGGGCGTCTGCGCCGCCGAGATGAGCAGCCGCGCCTCGTCCTCGGCGAAGACGCAGCCGGCGGCGCGGAGCCTGGACGCGACGGCGGACGGGCTGTGCGGTGACGCGGAGGCTGGCATACGGGCGCCAACACTACCTGAACGCTGCGGCCGGGCCTGCCGATCTACCTGGCCCTGGCGCTGGCCCGGGCCGGGTTCTGCTTCTGGTGGGTCCGCCGCCGCCTCTCCTGAGCGCAGATCGGCACGGGATAATGGGAGCGTGCCGAGCGATCTCAAAAGCGTGTGCGTGTTCTGTGGCAGCAACCGCGGCCGGGCTCCCCAGTACCTGAGCGCCGCCGAATCCGTCGGGCGGCTCATCGCCGAGCGCGGTATCCAGCTGGTGTACGGCGGGGCTCAGGTCGGGCTGATGGGCGCGGTGGCCAATGCCGCCCTGGCGGCCGGCGGGAAGGTCACCGGGATCATCCCGCGCAGCCTGAGCGTGCGCGAGGTGCCGCACAAGGGCCTGAGCGAGCTGCTCCTGGTCGACTCGATGCACCAGCGCAAGGCCCTGATGGCGGAAAGATCCGACGCGTTCCTCGCCCTGCCCGGCGGCCTCGGCACGCTGGAGGAGGCCGCCGAGACGATCAGCTGGACCCAGCTCGGCCTGCAGGACAAGCCCACCGGCTTCCTGAACGTCGACGGGTTCTTCGACCCGCTCCGGGCGCAGCTCGACCGCATGGTCGCCGAGGATTTCGTCCTCCCCGAGCACCGCGGCAGCATCTACTTCGACGATCGCCCGGCGCGGTTGCTTGAGCAACTCCATGACTTCGTCCCGTCCACCGCCCGCAAATGGATAGACGACGGGCCTTAACGCGACGGCCCCCGGCCAGCGGGCTCCCCCTCGAACTCGAGCGATCCGGGGTCATAGTCGTAGAGCCAGCCGGTGGCACGTTCGTAGAGCCGGCCGAAGAAGAGCGGCATAAGCAGGTTGCGGAGCCGGGCGGCGACCGGCCCGGAGGTCTTCGCGTCGCGGTTGGCCGCGGCGGTCCTGGCCATCTGACCGGCCCGGCCGCGGCGGGCCCGGTCATAGCCGGCCAGCGCGTCCGCGACCACGGCGTGGCGGCGGACTTGCCTGGCCAGTTCCACGGCGTCCTCGATGGCCATCGAGGCGCCCTGGCCGGCGCCCGCCGGGTGCGCGGCATCGCCGACCAGTACCAGGTCACGGCCGTGCCAGCGGCTGACGGGCGCGAGCACGTGGTGCAGCGTGGCGGCGTGCACGCTCCGGGCGCCGCGCAGGATGGCGACGGCCCGTTCCGCGTCGCGGAACACCGTGGCCAGCCGCCCCGGACCCACGTCGGCCAGCTCGCCGGGCGGCACCGGCGCGGAAACCTGGGCCGACCACCAGATGGTGCCGTCGGGCGCGGGCAGGTAGATGAAGGCGCCCCGGCGGCCGAAGATCATGTTCCACGCTCCCGGCTCCTCCCGCGCCAGCCCGGCTGAGACACCGGAAACGCTGTACAGCCCGGCGTAGGCGGGCTCCGGCGCGGCCGGGTCCAGGATGCGGCGGGCGGCCGACCAGATCCCGTCGGCCCCGACGACCAGGTCGGCCCCGTCGCCGCGGGCCGGGCGGAGCCGGTCATCGGCGAGCCGCCGCCCGGTGACGATCCGGGCGCCCGCGCGGACGGCCTCGTCCCGCAGCGTCGCGACGAGATCGCCGCGCATCACCGTCACGCTGTGCAGCGGGTCGCCGGGCCGCCGCCCCCGGGCGACGTCGCCGAGCAGCTTCCCGTTGCCCGCCCACATCCGCTGCCGGGCTACGGCGAACCCGGCCGACTGCACCTGGGGCAGGCAGCCGAGGACCTCCAGGCCCCGCAGCCCGTTGGCGGCCAGGCTCAGGAACGAGCCGACCGGGCCAGCCGGGTCGGCATGCGCCTCGTACACCGTGACCTGCGCGCCCACCTTGGCCAGCGCGATCGCGCTGGCCGCCCCGGCCACCCCGCCGCCCGCTATCACGACCTTCATCCCGGACTCACCCGCTCCCCGGATCGACTGCACTCGGAATCCCAGCTCACCCATCCGCCCGTCCTCCGAATCTCAGTTCACTGAATTAAGATTCGGCGAATTTTCGTTCAGTATGCTGGAGACCGCAGCGGACGTCAAGCCGGAAGGGGACCTCGGGTGGGCATACGCAAGGCCAGGGCCGCCGATACCGCGGCCGCGCTCAAGGACGCGGCCCGCGGCCAGTTCCTGGAACGCGGCTACCTGAACACGAAGATCACTGACATCACCGCCGCGGCCGGGCGCGCCACCGGCTCGTTCTACGACCACTTCGCCAGCAAGGAAGACCTGCTCCAGGCCCTGCTGGCGGACATGCGCGCGCAGGCCAGCGCCGACATCGGGCAGCAGGACCACCCGCGAGACCACGACCTGACCGACCCCCGGCAGCTCCGGGCGCACCTGGCGGTCGCGTGGCAGGTGATGCGCTCCAACCTCCCGGTCATGGTCGCCGTGTACGAGTCGGCGATCGCGGAGGGGCTCGGCTCCGGCCAGGCCTGGGCGCGCCTGGTCGAGGACACCGGCATGCTGCGCGAGCATCTGGAATACCTGCGCGGCCGCGGTCATGACCTGCCGGGCGACCCCACGCTGGTCGCCGCGGCGATGGGCGGGATGCTCGCCATGCTCGGCTACGCGGTGCTGCCCTCCGGCGCCTCCGGGTATTCCGACGACGAGATCATCGACACCCTGACCAGCCTGCTCCTGGGCGGCCTGGCCGGTGGCAGGATCTGAGTGTGGCCTTCGACGAGCTGGACAAGCGGATCGTCACCGCGCTTGTCGACGACGCCCGGGCCACGTACGCCGAGGTCGGCGCCCAGGTCGGGCTGTCCGCGCCCGCGGTCAAGCGGCGGGTCGACCGGCTGCGGGCCTCCGGGGCCATCACCGGGTTCTCGGCCCGGATCGACCCGACTGCACTCGGCTGGACCACCGAGGCCTACGTGGAACTGTTCTGCCGCGGCCGGACGTCGCCCTCGGAGATCGCCGCGGCGGTCGGCAAGCATCCGGAGGTCATCGCGGCCTGCACGGTGACCGGCGAGGCGGACGCGCTGCTGCATATCAGGGCGGCCGACATGCGGCACTTCGAGCAGGTGGTAGAGCGGATCAGCGCGGAGCCCCTGGTCGTGCGCACGCGCAGCGTAATCGTGCTATCACGGCTGGTGCACCGCCCCGACGCCCTGCCGCCCGGCGCCGGCTAGCGAGCAGGCCCGCCCCGCGCCCGGCCGCCCCGCGCCCGGGCATCCCCTACGGCCCGGTTTCGCGCGGATCTAGGCTGACCGGCCCATTCTCCTGCTCGTGATCGGCTATGGTCATGCCCATGTCAGAGCGTGACACCGACTTCCCCGCCAGCACCGAGGATTCCGCGATCGCTGACACCTCGCGCAGCACCGCCGAGTTCCGTGCGTTCGCCAACCACCCCGGCAGCGAGCCAGAGTCGCCGTGGAGCATGCGGGCGCCGGGACGCAAGGTCGCCCTGCTGGCCGGGGTCGTTATCGCCGTAGCGGTCGTGCTCGTCATCATCGCTATCGCGGTATTAAACGCCTAGCTTTTCCTCAGGCCAGGCGAGCCGGGCGGACGCCTGGTTCCCGCGCGTGCTTTCATGGCCGTCATGACCGTCCGTACCGCGGAGGATCGGGAAGAGCGCCACCGGCTAACCGCCTTCGAGGGACTGGCCGCCCTCTCGCTCGATGCACTGTCGTCCGTGGCGTACGGGCCCCAGGCCATAGTGATCGTCCTGTCCGCGGCCGGGGCCGCGGCCCTGGACTACACGCTGCCGGTGACGATCGCGATCACCATCCTGCTCGCCGTCCTGGTCGTCTCCTACCGCCAGGTGATCGAGGCGTTCCCGGGCGGCGGCGGCGCGTACGCGGTCGCCGCGCGGCACCTGGGCCGGCAGGCCAGCCTGATCGCCGCCGCCTCGCTGATCGTCGATTACATCCTCAACGCGGCGGTCGGGGTGTCGGCCGGCGTCGCCGCGCTCTGGTCCGCGTTCCCCGGCCTGTACGGGGCCCGGGTGTGGCTCTGCCTCGGGGTGCTCGCCCTGATCACCGGCGTCAACCTGTGGGGCGTCGCGGAGTCGGCCCGGGTCTTCATCGTGCCCACGGTCGCGTTCATCATCTCGATGGCGGTCGTGATCCTCGGCGGGCTGCTCCGGTCCCAGCCCGAGGTGCTGCTGGCCGGCCACCTGCCGCAGGTCACCGCGTCCGTCGGCCTCTTGCTGCTGCTCAAGGCGTTCGCGTCCGGCTGCTCGGCGCTTACCGGTGTGGAGGCGATCGCCAACGCGGTGCCCGAGTTCAAGCAGCCCCGGGCCCGGCGTGCGCAGCACACCGAGATGTGGCTCGGGATCCTGCTCGGCGCCATGCTGATCTGCATTTCCATCCTGATCCGCAAGTTCCACCTCACCCCGTCGGCGACCGAGACCACGCTGGCCCAGTTGACGGCCGCGGCCGTCGGGCGCAACATCGTTTTCTACGCGATCCAGCTGATCACGACGGTGCTGCTGGCGCTGGCCGCGAACACCTCGTTCGGCGGCCTGCCGGTCCTGGCCTCCCTGCTGGCCAGGGACAACAACCTGCCGCACCTGTTCCGGCTGAAGGCGGACCGGCAGGTGCACCGGTACGGCATCAGCGTGCTCGCGGTCGTGGCCGCGATCCTGCTCGTCGTGGCCAAGGGGGACACCCAGGCACTGATCCCGGTGTTCGCGATCGGCGTGTTCGTCGGGTTCACGCTCTCCCAGACGGGCATGGTCAGGCACTGGCACGAGCAGCACGGGGACGGCTGGATCACCCGCGCCTCCATCAACGGCCTGGGTGCCGTGCTGACCTTCGCCGCCCTGGCCATCGAGCTGGTCAGCAAGTTCACCGAGGGCGCGTGGCTGGTCGTCATCGTGGTCCCGCTGCTGGTGCTGATGTTCAACCGGATCCACGTCACCTACGACCGGATCGGCGCGCTGCTCGAGCTGGGCAAGCAGCCCCCGCCGCCGCAGCGGCTCTCCTCGATGGTCGTGGTCCCGGTGGGCGGGATGTCCCGGCTGACGGCGGAGGCGATCTCGACGGCGCTGTCGATCGGCGACGAGGTCGTCGCGATCACGGTCTGCTTCGCCGACCCCGAGGACGAGGAGGCGGACGTGGATTTCCGTGATCAGTGGGAGGCCTGGCATCCGAACGTGCCGCTGATCACGCTGCGTTCGCAGCACCGCGCCCTCGCGCCGCCGATCGTCAAATACCTGCGCAAGCTCGAGGGCGAGGATCGCCATGACCGGAAGTTCGTGCTGATCCCCGAGGTGCAGCCGGCCCATTGGTGGCAGTGGATCCTGCACAACCAGCGCGGCTTCATACTCCAGCGGGCCATCCAGCGGGGCACGGTCAACGTGGTCATCGCCAGGCTGCGCTACCAACTGGGCGCGATATCAGCCCCGGCCGCAGCGTCGCCCGAGACGACCTCGCCGGGCGGCTAGCCGCCGGCCTCGCTATCGGGCGGGACGCCGAAGCGCAGGTCGGCCTGGGAGGCGAGGATATTTGCTTGACGGATGGCGCGCCGTTGTCCATGATGGTCGTCGCTGGCCTGCCGCCAGCGGCATCACCAGGTAAGCACGAGAGGAGGCGAAATGTCTGCCCAGCTTCGAGGCACTGCTCTGAAAGGTCGCCAGACTTGTCGTTTCCTCGCTCGTTTCAGTGCGGGCATTGCGGCGTAGACGTCTCGCTCGACGCCCCCGGCACGTCCCACCGCAATCACTGTCCCAGCTGCCTGTGGTCCAAGCACCTGGACCGCAACGTCCCGGGTGACCGGAAGGCTGACTGCCCCGGCGGCATGGAGCCGATCGCGGTCACCGTCCGCGGCGAACGCCGCTGGATGCTGATTCACCGCTGTACGCGCTGCGGGCGACTGCGGATGAACCGCACGGCCGGCGACGACAACGTGCTGCTGCTGATGCAGCTGGCCGCGCTGCCCCTGGCCACACCGCCCATCCCGTACCGCAGCCCGGCCACGCCGCCGTCCACCGCGGCGCGCAGCCGTAATTGATCTGACCTCGAGTAGGGCGGGTCTGGGCCGTCGTGGCGGGAGCCGGGCTGTTATGGCGCGATTACGATGGCGTTGGGGACGGGCCCGGCCATGATCGGGGGCCCTGCGGTGTTGGTGGCGGTCCGGATCGGGATGACCCGGCCCGAGTCTTCATCATCGCCTGCATCGACGACGTAGGCAGTCTTCCCATCCGGGGTGATCGCGAAGGCCATGGGGTCGATCCCGACGTGGATCGGGCGTCCTGCGGTGTTGGTGGCGGTCCGGATCGGGGTGACCGTGCCCGGGTGTTCATCGTCGCCTGCATTGGCGACGTAGACGGTCTTGCCGTCCGGTGTGATCGCGATGGCGTCGGGGCCACTCCCGACCGGGATCGGGCGGCCTGCGGTGTTGGTGGCGGTCCGGATCGGGGTGACCGTGCCCGAGTTGAGGACGTAGGCGGTCTTGCCGTCCGGCGTGATCGCGATGGCGTAGGAGCCGTCGCTCCCGGTCGGGATCGGGGGTCCCGCGGTGTTGGTGGCGGTCCGGATCGGGGTCACCCCCGAATCAGAAATGACGTAGGCGGTCTTGCCGTCCCGCGTGATCGCGATGGCGGAGGGGTGGCTCCCGACCGTGATCGGGTCTCCTGCGGTGTTGGTGGCGGTCCGGATCGGCGTGACTGTGCCCGCCCAGAAATTGGCGACGTAGGCGGTCTTGCCGTCCGGCGTGATCGCGATGGCGAGGGGGTAGCTCCCGACTGTGATCGGGTGTCCCACGGCGTTGGTGGCGGTCCGGATCGGGGTGACCGTATCCGAGCCGGTGTTGGCGACGTAGGCGGTCTTCCCGTCCGGCGTGATCGCGATGGCGGAGGGCAAGTACCCGACCGGGTCCGGATGTCTCGCGGTGTTGTTGGCGGTCCAGATCCGGGTAACCGTGCTCTCGTAGGTATTGACGGTGTAGACGATCTTCCCGTCCGGCGTGGCCGCGATGAGGAAGGGCGAGTCCCCGACCGTGATCGGGTGTTCGGCGGTGTTGGTGGCGGCCAGGATCGGGGTGACCGTATCCGAGCCCGCATCGGCGACATAAGCGGTCACCGGTTTCGCGGTCCGCTGGTAGGAGGCCGGGCCGGTCAGGGCATCGCCGCCCCAGGCCGCGTGCGGGGGGCCGACCGCCCTGCTGATGGCCTGCGAGGCGGCACTGGCCGGGCCGGTGGCGCCGGCCAGGGCCAGCGACGTCACCGCGGCCGCGGCCGCGACCGCGGCGGCGCGCAAAGCGCGCGTGATATGCGCGTGCCTCATAGGATTCCCCCTTGGCCGTTTCCCGTGACCGCCCCAGCGCTCCCAGGATATGAGCCAGCTTTATGCCGCAGATCGCGAAAGACGGAATACACCAGCCCGGGCCAGAAAGACATCCGTATGCAGTTCGCGGGTATTTCCCAGATAACATCACCGGCATCCGGTCCGCCCCCGCCGACACGGCGCATATGGTCCAGATGAAGCACAAGTCATCGTTTACAGGAAAGACCGCAGTCCGCCGCTAACTCCTAATACTGCAACGGCACAGAATCGGGGCCGCCAGCGCATAGACATGGCTAGTCAGGCAGCAAAGGCCATTGACGCGGCCGCGCAGTTGCGCGCCAAGCGGAAGCACGCATGCTTCGGGCCATAAGGAGCGTGGCCCGCAGCGACCGCTCACGCACGGTCATCGTTCGGCCCGAGGCCGGCGTCCTCCGGGTCGGGCTGGAACCGGTACCCCATGCCCGGCTCGGTCAGCAGCCACCTTGGCCGGGCCGGATCGGGCTCGAGCTTGCGGCGCAGCTGGGCCATATAGAGCCTGAGGTTGCCGGCCGCGTCGGCGTATCCGGGGCCCCAGACCTCTTTGAGCAGATACTGCTGGCCGAGCAGCTTGCCGGGATGGCGGAGCAGCACCTCGAGCAGGTGCCACTCGGTGGGGGTCAGCCTGATGTCGGCCTCGTGTGGCGCCGCTGGCCCGGTGCCGGGCCGGTCATCGGGCTTGGCGTCCGGGATGACCCGCTTGGCGGCGAGGTCGACGACGAGGTCCCCGAGCCGGATCCGCGGCTCGTCCCCGTCACCACCGGCGGTGGCCCGCCGCTCGACCGCGCGCATCCGGGCGAGCAGTTCCTCCATCGCGAACGGCTTGGTGACGTAGTCGTCCGCCCCGGCGTCCAGCGCTTCCACCTTGTCCGTGCTGTCGGCCCGGCCGGACAGCACGATGATGGGCGCGGCCGTCCAGCCCCGCAGCCCCTGGATCACCTCGACGCCGTCCAGGTCCGGCAGGCCGAGGTCCAGGATGACCAGGTCGGGCGGGTGCCGCGAGGCCTGCTCCAGCGCCTCGGTTCCGGTGGCCGCCGTATACACGTCGTACTCCCGGACCCGCAGGTTGATCCGGAGCGCCCGGACGATCTGTGGCTCATCGTCGACGACGAGGATTGTCTTCACTGCATAACCGTGCCACGGCTAGCCGCGGTCGGGCGGGCCCGCGGCCGTTGCCGCCGACGGAATCTCGGCCCGCCCGCCCGGCTCGCCGCCAGCGGGAGCGGCCGGCCCGGGCGCCACCGGCAGCGATATCGCCATGGTCAGCCCGCCGCCCGGGGTGTCCTCGGGCTCCAGGCTCCCGCCCATCGCCTCGGTCAGGCCCCGGGACAGGGCGAGTCCCAGCCCCACGCCCGTCGTATTGTCGGTGTCGCCGTGCCGCTGGAACGGCACGAAGACCCGGTCCCGGTCGGCCTCGGGTATGCCGGGCCCGCGATCCACGATGCGCAGCTCCACCCGGTCGCCCAGCGTGCTGGCCCGCAGCAGCGGCGGCGACCCGGCGGGGGAGTACCGCAGCGCGTTGGCCGTCACGTTGGCGATGACCCGCTCCAGGATCGCGGGGTCGACCCGGACCTCGGGCAGGTCCTCGGGCATCTCGACCATGACCTCCCGGGCCGCGGGCCCGAGGTCGTCGAGCGACCGGGAGACGACCTCCTCCAGGTCGGCCGGCCGCGGGAATACCGAGAGCGCCCCCGCCTGCAGCCTGCTCATGTCGAGCAGGTTGTCGACCAGGTGCGCGAGCCGGTCCAGGGACTCGTCGGCGGTGGCGAGGAGCTCGTCGCGGTCTTCTTCCGCCCACTGGACGTCGTGGGACCGCAGGCTGGTCACGGCGGCCTTCGCCGACGCGAGCGGCGTGCGCAGATCATGGCTGACCGCGGCGAGCAGCGCGGTCCGCATCCGGTCAGCCTCCGCGATCGGGCGGGCCGCCTCGGCCTCCGCGGTCAGCCGCTGCTGCTCGAGCGCGGCGGCGGCATAGGCGGCGAACGCGCCGAGGATCCGGCGGTCGCTGGCGGGAAGCGCGCGGCCGCGCAGCCCGAGGGTGAGGCTGTCGGTGATCGGGACGTCCACGTCGGCGTCCTCCGGCCGGGCCAGCGCCGGCCCGCCCGAGGTCGCGACCGGCGCCCAGCTGCCCGGCCCGCGCCGGGCGCCGGCCGAGCCAGGCTCGCGCTCGAGCAGCGTCACCGACTCCATGCCGAATGCTTCCCGCACCCGGTCAAGCACCGCGGCCAGGGCCTGCTGGCCGCGCAGCACGCTCCCCGCCGCGGTGACCAGCAGCTCAGACTCGGCGCCCGCCCGGGCCGCCTGTTTGGTGCGCCGGGCCGCGTAGTCCACCACCGAGCTGACCACGAGCCCGACTATCACGAAGATGCCCAGCGCCAGCCAGTTGTTCGCCTCGGCGATCGTGAACTTATGGATCGGCGGCGTGAAGTAGTAGTTGAGCAGCAGCGAGCCGGCGACGGCCTCCAGGACGGCCGGGACGAACCCGCCGACCAGGGCGACCGCGATGACCGCGACCAGGAAGAACAGGACGTCGCTGGTCAGGTTGATGCTGCTGCGGAAGCTGGCCAGGAACAGGGTGAGCAGCGGCGCGAGAAGGACGGCCAGGGCGTAGCCGGCCAGCCTGCGCCGCAGCGGGAGCCCGCCGCGGGCCCGCGGTAGTCCCCGGCCCCGGCCCATCTCACCGTGCGTCACCATGTGCACGTCGATGTCGCCGGACCCGCGGATCGTGCGGTTGCTGACGCCGGGCCCGGTGAGCAGCGCCGACAGCCAGTTGCGGCGGCTCACGCCGAGCACGAGCTGGGTCGCGTTCTCGGCCCGGGCGAAGGTCAGCAGCGCCTCCGGCACGTTGTCGCCGACGACCTGGTGATAGGTGCCGCCCAGCGACTCGGCCAGGCGGCGCTGCTCGGCCAGGGCGGCCGGATTCGAGCCGGTCAGCCCGTCCGACCTGGTGACGTGGACCGCGAGGAGGTCGCCGCCGGACGAGCGGGCCGCGATCCTGGCGGCCCGCCGGATCAGCGTGTCACCCTCGGGCCCGCCGGTGAGCGCGACCACCACCCGCTCCCGCGCCTCCCAGGTCCCGTGGATGTCGTGCGCCGCGCGGTACCGCTGCAGGCCGTCGTCGACCTTGTCGGCCAGCCAGAGCAGGGCGAGCTCGCGCAGCGCGGACAGGTTCCCGGCGCGGAAGTAGTGCGTCAGCGCCGCGTCGATCTTCTCGGCCGGGTAGATGTTGCCGTGGGCCATCCGGCGGCGCAGTGCCTCGGGCGTCATGTCCAGGAGCTCGACCTGGTCGGCCGCGCGGACGATCGCGTCAGGGACCGTTTCCCGCTGCGGAACGCCGGTGATCTTCTCGACCACGTCGTTCAGCGACGCGAGATGCTGGATGTTGACGTTCGAGATGACGTCGATGCCCGCCTCGAGCAGCTCCTCGACGTCCTGCCAGCGCTTCTCGTTGCGCGACCCCGGGACGTTGGTGTGGGCGAACTCGTCCACCAGCGCCACCTCGGGCCGCCGGGCCAGCACGGCGTCGATGTCCATCTCCTCGAACGACGTGCCACGGTAGCCAAGACGTCGGCGCGGCATCACCTCGAGGCCCTCGATCAGGGCGGCGGTGTGCGGCCGGCCGTGCGTCTCCACGAACGCCACGACGACCTCGGTACCCCGCTCGGCGCGCCGATGCCCCTCGCCGAGCATGGCGAACGTCTTGCCCACCCCGGCGGCCGAACCGAGGTAGATCCTCAGCTGACCGCGGCCGCCGGAGGCCGGCTGGGCCGGGCGGCTGGCATGGTCAGTCTCGTTCATCGCTGTCGGCAAGATAGTCCTGGTTTACCTGTGAATATGTTTCCTCTCTTGAACGATAGGGCACGCCGGCTCTGGCCTGTCCGTCCGCCCAAACGAAGTCCATGCGCCGCCGGGCGGGGCGCATACGATCTCCATGCGCGCCGCCGGCTCCCGGCCACGTTGCAGGCCCCGGCCGACCCCGGTCGGCAACCGGTCCCAGCCCGGATCGCGCCGGGGGAACACCGGCCTGCGTGCTTATCAACCAATAGATGCAACTTGCATACTTCAAATTTCATGAAACTCTCGGTTATTGTGCCAACACTGGGCGTTGACTGTTACTGTTCCGAATCGTCACTACCTCCTGAAACGCGAGGAGGGCCACCATGAGCCTGCGGCGCCGATCCGTGCTCCTGAGAGTTGCGCTGCTCGTATTGGTCCCACTGATCTTGTTAGTTGGTTCGTTCGCCTACACCGTCACCACGTCGCTGAACAGCGCCCTCACGCTGATCCGGTCCAAGGTGGTGATGGACAACCTCAGGCTGCCGGTAGCGACCCTGCAGCAGGCGCTCAGCCAGGAGCGGGCCCAGGTAATCCTCTACTACATCCGGCCGACGCCTGCCGCGCGAGCGGCGCTGCAGGGCCGGCAGGCGGTCACGGACCGTGCCGTCCGTTCCTTCATGACCGCGGCGGACTCGGTAGCTGTCCGGCAGAGCGTGTCGGCGGGCGGGAAGAAGGCCATCGCCGAGGTCGACGAGGGCCTGGCCGGCCTCACCGGGCTCCGGGCCGGGATCGCCAGCCATTCCATCGGCGGCCAGCAGGCGTTCACTGCCTATAACAACATGATCGGTGCCAGCTACCTGGTACTCGAGCAGGCGATCATCCAGGAGGGCAACTCCGCGCAGGTGCTTCCCGCGATCGCCGTTATTGAACTAGCCGTATCCAACGAGTACCTGCAGCAGGAGAGCGCGCTGCTGAACGGCAACTTCACTGCTCATGTCTTCCCGGCCAGCGACCACCAGGTGTTCGTGTCGCTGGTCGGAGCGCACCGGCTGCTGTACCAGCAGAGCTACTCCTACCTTGATCAGCCGGACCGGAGCGACCTGAACCGCGACGTGAGCCCGGCGGCGGCCGCCGCTCTCACCGCGATGGAGAACAAGCTCGTGGCGAGCAGTTCCCCGCACCGCCCGCCCCCGGTACGCCCGGCCACGTGGAACGCCGTCGTCACCACGATCAGCACGCAGACTGAGCATGCGGTCGGGCAGGCGGAAGCGGGCCTGGCCGCCAGCGCCCGGTCGCAGGCCGCCGCCAAGCTCCGCAGCCTCTACCTGGTCGGCGGCCTGGGCCTGGCCGCGGTCATCGTGTCCCTGGTCCTGTCCCTGTGGATCGCCATCCGGCTGACCCGGCAGCTGCGCGGGCTGCGGGATTCGGCCCTGGAGATGGCCAACGTCCGTCTCCCCGCCGTGGTGCGGCGCCTGCGCGCCGGCGAGAACGTGGACGTCGCCGGGCAAGTGCCGCCCCTGGAACCGAGCCCGGACGAGATCGGCCAGGTCAAGGCCGCATTCAACACCGCGCAGCGGACAGCGGTCGAGGCGGCCGTGGACGAGGCCAGGGTCCGCCGCGGCATCAACGACGTTTTCCGGAATCTGGCCCGGCGGAGCCAGGCGCTCCTGGAACGCCAGGTGACGCTGCTCGACTCGCTGGAGCGGCGGACCGCGGAACCGGACGAGCTGGACGGCCTGTTCCGCATTGACCATCTCACCACTCGCATGCGCCGCCACGCGGAGAGCCTGATCGTCCTGGCCGGCGACTCGCCCAACCGCGCCTTCCGCGACGCCGTGCCGTTCGTGGATGTGCTGCGCGCGGCCGCCGCCGAGGTCGAGGACTACACGCGGGTCAGGGTGGTCTGCCGGACACCGGCCGCGCTGGCCAGTCGCGCGGTCGCGGACGTGATCCACATGCTGGCCGAGTTCGTGGAGAACGCCACGATCTTCTCCCCGCCCAACACCGAGGTCCGCGTCACCGGGGAACTGGTGGCCAAGGGCCTCGCGGTCGACATCGAGGACCGCGGGCTAGGCATGGACGACGAGCAATTCGCCGCCGTCAACGCCAGCCTGGCCAACCCGCCGCTGTTCGACCCATCGGGTTCGGACCGGTTCGGCCTCTTCGTCGCGGCGCAGCTCGCCCAGCGCCACGGCATCCGCGCGAAGCTACGGTCCTCGGATTACGGCGGTGTGACGGCCATCGTCGTGATCCCGCTCACTCTGGTGGTTCCGGCCCATGCCCTCGGCGACGGCGCAGTCCCGGGCCGTGGCTCAGGCGGCCAACTGACCACGGCCGCCCCCCAGGTCACCGCGCCGCCCGCGGCCGCGGCGCCGTCCGCAAACGGGGGGCAGCCCCATGGGTCAGGCCGGTGGGAGCTGTCCGCGGTCAGCCCGCCGGAGGTCCAGCGCCCCCACGCCATCACCCCCAGGAACGATCCGCCGGAGCCGTTCACCGAGCTGGACGCCGGACTGGTCACCGAGCTGGACGCCGGACTGGTCACCGAGCTGGACGCCGGACTGACCGAGCTGGACACCGGGCCAGCATCGTCCTCGGTGGCCACGGCCCTGGACGAGCCGCATTCCGGCGGCTCACGATTCGGGCTGACCGAGAACGGCCTGCCGCAGCGAATCCGCCAGATGAGCCTGGCGCCGCAACTGCGGGAGCCGACGGCTTCGCCCTCGCTCGCGGGCGCGGCGGCGAACTCCCGTTCGCCGGAGACGGCGCGCAGCGTGATGTCGGCCTTCCAGCGGGGCTGGCGGCGCGGTTCCGAGACCGGCCGGGAACAGGACCGTCTCAACCCACCCACCCACCCCGACTTCCCGCAGGAGGGGGACAGCCAATGAATATGAACTTCACCAAGCAGCCGCTGCAACGGACCACGAGGACCGACAGCCATCTCGACTGGCTCGTCGACGACCTGGTCGGCCGCGTGGCCCACGTGCAGAAGGCGGCCGTTCTGTCCCGGGACGGCCTGGCCCTGGGCTCCTCGTCCGCGCTCAGCCGCGAGGACGCCGAGCACCTGTCGGCTCTGGCCGCCGGGATCCAGAGCCTGGCCAACGGCGGCGCGGTCCAGTTCGGCGGCGGCCAGGTCCACCAGACCGTCATCGAGATGGACCAGAGCTTCCTGTTCGTGACCGCCGCCGGCGAGGGAACCTGCCTCGCCGTCCTGGCCGGCTCCAAAGCAGATGTCGGCCTCGTCGCCTACGAAATGGCCATGATCGTGAAGCAGGTGGGACGGCATATGGCGGTGCCGGGCCGGCCGGTGACCGGAGCCAGCGAAGCGATGTGACCCAAGCCGTGGATCCCAGTAATGACCTGCGGCCCCACCGGGGGTTCAGCCCTGTGGTACGCCCCTACGCGCTAGTCCGCGGCCGCACCAAGCCGACGGGTGAGAACCTCGACGTCATATCGATGGCTTACTCGCTGCGCACGTCCGTGCCGGACCCGGCCGACCTGGAACCGGAACATCTGGCCCTACTCCGGCGGTGCGCGGTCCCCATGTCTGTGGCGGACCTCGCGTCCGCGCTTGACCTGCCGCTCGGTGTGATCCGCGTCCTGCTCGCGGACCTCCGCGACCGAGAACTCATCAGAATTCACCGGCCGCGACCGGAGCGGCTCACCGACATACGGCTTCTCAGGGAGGTGGCCGATGGGCTACGACGACTTTGAAGATCCAGCTCCGGTGGCCGTCAAGATCCTCATCGCGGGCGGCTTCGGCGTCGGCAAGACCACGCTTGTAGGCGCGCTCACGGAGATACTGCCATTGCGGACCGAGGAAGAGCTCAGCGGTCCCGGCACGGGCATCGACATGATCACCGGTGTCGAGACCAAACGGACCACGACCGTGGCCATGGACTTTGGCCGGATTACCATCAGCGCCGACCTGGTGGTCTACCTCTTCGGCATGCCTGGGCAGGAGCGCTTCTGGTTCATGTGGGACGACCTATCCCACGGGGCGCTCGGGGCCGTCGTCCTGGCCGACGTCAGGCGCCTGGCCGACTGCTTCCAGTCCATCGACTACTTCGAGCGGCGCAACACGCCGTTCATTGTGGCGCTCAACTGCTTCGCCGGGTCACGCTCGCACGACGATGCCGAGGTCCGGCGCGCTCTCGACCTCGACGCGGACGTGCCGATCGTCCGGTGCGACGCGCGGGACCAGGGATCGAGCCGGGACGTGCTCGTCAACCTGGTCGATCACGCGATCGCCGCGGCCGAGTCCGGCCGGCGGGTGCCGAGCCCGTCCGGCTCGCGCTTCTGAACGCCGGTGCCCGCCCGTCCTCCCTGGGTGCCGGGCGCTAGGGCCCGGCGCGGCGATTATGGCTGGTAGCGGTAGCCCATGCCGGGCTCGGTCAGCAGGTAGCGCGGCCGGTGCGGGTCGTCTTCCAGCTTGCGGCGCAGGCCGGCCATGTGGAACCGGAGGTAGTGGGTGCTGCGCTCGAATCCAGGCCCCCAGACCTCGCCGAGCAGGCGGTCGGAGCTGACCAGCTGCCCGGGCGCGCCCAGCAGGACCTCCAGCAGCCGCCACTCGGTGGGTGTGAGGTGCAGGTCGCCCGGGCTGGCGGCGCCGGGGCCCGACGGCTGCCTGACGATCGTGTGCGCGGTGATGTCGATCTCATACGCGCCGATGCTGAACCGGGTGCCGCCGGGCGACTGGTCGCCGCGGCGCAGCGCCGCGCGCAGCCGGGCGAGCAGCTCCTCCATGTCGAACGGCTTGGTGACGTAGTCATCGGCACCGGCGTCCAGGGCGCCGATCTTGTCGCCCGAGCCCGCCCGGCCGGAGAGCACGATCACCGGGGCCCTGGACCACCCGCGCAGTTCACGGATCACCTCGCCGCCGTCGATGTCGGGGAGCCCGAGGTCGAGCAGGACCACGTCGGGCGGGCGCCGCCGCGCCTCGGTGAGCGCGCCGGCGCCCGTGGCGGCGGTCGCGACGTCATAGCCACGGGCGCGCAGGTTGATCCGCAGCGCGCGGAGCAGCGCGGGCTCGTCCTCGACGATGAGCACCCGCGGGGCCAGGTCGGCGTCGGGGCGCGCGGGCGGGTTTCCCGCCCGCCCGCGCGCCTCGGTCATGACCGTCCTTTGCCGCTGTGCCATCGTCCGCCGGGTGGCCTTACGGCACCGGGTACTTCTCGTCCAGCGCGATGTTCAGGGTGAGCACGTCGACCCGCGGCTCGCCGAGGAACCCGAGAACGCGGCCCTGCGTGTACTGCTTGACCAGCGCCATGATCGCCGCCGGGCTGACGTGCCTGGCCACCGCGACCCGGTCCACCTGAATGGCGGCGTTCTGCGGGGAGATATCCGGGTCGAGGCCGGAGCCCGATGCGGTCACCGCATCGGCCGGGATCTGGGAGATCTTGACGTGGTCGAACTTCGCGATCTGCTCCTGCCGCTGCTTGATCAGCGTGACGAGCGCGGGGTTGTTCGGCCCGAGGTTCGACGCTGAGGAGTAGAGCGGGTCGCAGCCGTAGTCATTCTTCGCGCCCGAGACGACCGCGTCGGAAGGCCGGGGCTGGAAGTACTGCGGCAGCGGGTTGCCCTTGGCGTCGACGAACTCCTGGCAGAGCAGGCTGGAGCCGACTACGCGCCCGTTGTAGGTAACCAGTGAGCCGTTGGCCTGCTTGTTGAACGCCGCCTGCGCGATCCCCCACATGAACACCGGGTAGATGATCCCGGTGATCACGGTGAAGACCAGGAGCAGCCGCAGGGCCGCGATGTGCTGCCGGACGATGTTGGGAAGGCGGTTCATGTGCCGATCACCTAAACCCTGGGATGAACTGGATGATGAGGTCGATGAGCTTGATCCCGATGAACGGGACGATCAGGCCGCCGACGCCGTAGATCAGCAGGTTCCTGCGGAGCATGGACTGGGCCGAGGCCGGCCGGTACCGCACGCCGCGCAGCGCCAGCGGGATCAGTGCGACGATGATCAGCGCGTTGAAGATGATCGCCGAGGTGATCGCCGACTCCGGGCTGTGCAGGTGCAGGATGTTGAGCTTGGACAGGTCGGGGAACGCGACCGAGAACATGGCCGGCAGCATCGCGAAGTACTTGGCCACGTCATTGGCGATCGAGAACGTCGTCAGCGCACCGCGGGTGATCAGCAACTGCTTGCCGATCTCCACGATCTCGATGAGCTTGGTCGGGTTGGAGTCCAGATCCACCATGTTCCCGGCCTCCTTGGCGGCCGAGGTCCCGGTGTTCATGGCCACGCCGACGTCGGCCTGAGCCAGCGCCGGGGCGTCGTTGGTGCCGTCGCCGGTCATCGCGACCAGCTTGCCGCCCTCCTGCTCCTTCTTGATCAGCGCCATCTTGTCTTCCGGCGTCGCCTCGGCCAGGAAGTCGTCCACGCCGGACTCGTCCGCGATGGCCTTGGCGGTGAGCGGATTGTCCCCGGTGATCATGACGGTCTTGATGCCCATCTTGCGCATCTCGTCGAACCGCTCGGCGATGCCCTCCTTGACGATGTCCTTGAGGTAGATCACGCCGAGGGCACGGGCGGCGCTGTCCCGGTTCTTCTCGGCCACCACCAGCGGGGTACCGCCGACGGCCGAGATGCCGTCGACCATGCCGCCGAGCTCGGCCGGCGGGGTGCCGCCGTTGTCGCGGACCCACTGGGCCACTGAAGACGCCGCGCCCTTGCGCACCTGCCGCCCGTCGGCCAGGTCGATGCCGCTCATTCGGGTCTGCGCGGTGAACTCGACGAATTCGGCACCCTGCAGTTCGCCCTCGGGTCGCTCGCGCAGACCGTACTTCTCCTTGGCCAGCACGGTGATGGAGCGACCCTCCGGCGTGTAGTCGGCCATGCTCGACAGCTGCGCCGCGCTCGCCAGCTCCTCCGCGGACACCCCGTTGACCGGCAAGAACTCGGTGGCCTGCCGGTTGCCGATGGTGATCGTGCCGGTCTTGTCCAGCAGCAGCGTGTTCACGTCACCGGCCGCCTCGACCGCACGGCCGGAGATGGCCAGCACGTTGCGCTGCACCAGCCGGTCGATGCCCGCGATACCGATCGCGGAGAGTAGCGCGCCGATCGTGGTCGGGATCAGCGCCACCAACAACGCGACCAGGATGACCAGGGTCTGCGGCGCGCCGGAGTAGAACGCCATCGGCTGCAGGGAGATGACGGCCAGCATGAAGATGATCGTGAGCGAGGCCAGCAGGATGTTCAGCGCGATCTCGTTCGGCGTCTTCTGCCGCTCCGCGCCCTCGACCAGGGCGATCATCCGGTCGATGAACGTCTCGCCCGGGTTGGAGGTGATCTTCACCACGATCCGGTCGGACAGCACCTTGGTGCCGCCGGTGACCGCGGACCGGTCGCCGCCGGACTCGCGGATGACCGGCGCGGACTCGCCGGTGATCGCGGATTCGTCGACCGAGGCGATGCCCTCGACCACGTCGCCGTCGCCGGGGATGATCTCCCCGGCCTCCACGATGACATGGTCGCCGACCTTGAGCCCGGTACCGGGGACCGGCTCCTCGCGGACCTCCTTCTGCCCCGGCTGCCAGCCGATCAGCCGCCGGGCCACGGTCTCCCGCTTGGTCCGCCGCAGCGTCTCGGCCTGCGCCTTGCCGCGGCCCTCGGCCACGGCCTCGGCCAGGTTGGCGAAGACCACGGTCAGCCACAGGAAGACCACGATCGTCCAGTTGAAGGCCGGCTGGGTGTCCTTGAAGATCGCGGTGTACAGGGTCAGCAGGGCGCCGACCTCGACCACGAACATGACCGGGTTCTTGATCTGGACCCGCGGGTCCAGCTTCTTGAACGCACCCGGCAGCGACTTCCAGAGGATCTCGGGGTCGAGCAGGCCACCCCCGATCCGGCTCCGGTCCTCGGCCGGCTTGCGGCCCCCGGCCTCCGGGGCCTGGGGGGTCGTCGTTATAGCCATCTCAGTGCAGTCCTTCTGCGAACGGGCCCAAGGCGAGGGCCGGGAAGTAGGTGAGGCCCACCAGAACCAGGACCACGCCGACGACCATGCCGACGAACAGCGGCGTCCGGGTATCCAGCGTGCCCGCGCTTGCGGGCACCGGTTGCTGTCTGGCCAGGGACCCGGCCAGGCCGAGGGCGAAGATCTCCGGCATGAACCGGCCGAACAGCATCACGAAGCCGCCGACCACCTGGTACCAGGGCGCGGCCGTGCCCAGGCCGGCGAACGCGGAGCCGTTGTTGTTGGCCTCCGAGGCGAACGCGTACACGATCTCGGTCAGGCCGTGCGGCCCCGGATTGAAGATCGCGTCCTGCCCGATGTGCGTCCCGATGGACAGCCCTGACGCGGTGAGGATGATCACCGGCAAGGTCAGGAAGTACAGCGCCGCGTACTTCATCTCGACGGGCCGGATCTTCTTGCCGATGTACTCCGGCGTGCGGCCGACCATCAGCCCGGCGACGAACACGGTCACGGTGGCCAGGATCAGGATGCCGTACATGCCGGCCCCGATCCCGCCGGGGGCGATCTCGCCGAGCGCGATGTCGAACAGCGCGATGCCGCCGCCGAACGGGGTCAGCGAATCATGGAAGCAGTTCACGGAGCCGGTGGAGGTCACCGTCGTCGACGCCGCGAACAGCGAGCAGCCGGGCGTGCCGAACCGCACCTCCGTACCTTCGGCCGTGTGGCCCGCGAGCACCGTGGCGGTGCCGCCGATGCTGGTGTGGGCCTCGAAGAGGCTGATCCCGCCGACGGCCGCCGCCCAGATGATGACCATGACCGCGACCAGCGCGTAGCCTTGCCGGTTGTCCTTGACCATCCGGCCGAACGCCCGGGGCGTGGCGAACGGGATCAGCAGCAGGCTGAAAATGATAAGCCAGTTCGTGAACGGGTTGGGGTTCTCGAACGGGTGCGCGGCGTTTGTGTTGAACCAGCCGCCGCCGTTGTTGCCCAGGTCTTTGATGCTCTCCTGAGAGGCCACCGGGCCGCCGACGATCGTCTGGTGCGCGCCGGACAGGGTGGTGACCGTGTGGTAGGCGTTGAAGTTCTCGATCGCGCCGCCGGCGATGAGCATCAGACCGACGACGACGGCCAGCGGGATCAGCAGCCGGACCACGCACCGGGTCACGTCCACCCAGAAGTTGCCCAGCTTGTCGGTGCGGGACCGGGTGAAGCCCCGGATCATCGCGATCGCGACGCACAGGCCGACCGCGGCCGACATGAACTGCTGCACCATGAGCCCGGCCGTCTGCGTCAGGTAGCCCATGGTCGCCTCGCCGGCGTAGTTCTGCCAGTTCGTGTTCGTCACGAACGAGTCGGCGGTGTTCCAGGCCAAATCGGGGGTGACCGCAGTCATGTGCTCGCTGAGCGGCAGGTACGCTTGCAGGCGCTGGATCCCGTACAGGAAGAGCACGCTGACGAAGGAGAACGCCAGGAGGCTGCGCAGGTAGGTGGACCACTTCTGGTCCGCGCTGTGGTCAATGCCGATCAGCTTGTAGAAACCGCGCTCGACGGCCCAGTCCTTGTCGCTGGTGAAGATGCGCGCGATGTAATTGCCGAGCGGCACGTAGCACGCGGCCAAGGCCGCGACCAGCAGTGCGAACTGGAGCCAGCCCGCAGTTGTGCTACTCATCAGAACCTCTCAGGCATAACGAGGGCCACGAACAGGTAGATGGTCAGCAGAACGCCGCCGATCAGGCCGATCCAGTTCTCAACGCTCAAAGTGCTCGACCCCCTTGACCAGAAGGAAGAGCACGGCGAAGGCGACGATCGTCAGGCCGATAAAGAGCAGGTCCAGCATGGAACCCTCCTAGGCATACGCGCGGAACCGTCCCAGTGAATCGCTCTGAACAGGCCAAGGGCCGTGCCTAAGCGCGACCCATGCGGCCCGGCGATGATCCCTAACAGGATCCATGCGGCCCGCTCACTACGGGCCGGCGGCTGCCCTCCGGCTCCTCCGTCCAGCCACCTCCGGCTCCTCCGTCCAGCCACCTCCGGCTCCTCCGTCCAGCCACCTCCGGCTCCTCCGTCCAGCCACCTCCGGCTCCTCCGTCCAGCCACCTCCCCTCCGCGCTCCGGGGCGGCGCGGCCCCGAAATGCCAACAACCCGGCGGAGAGCCGGGCGGCTGTGCCGCCCGCATCGGCTCGCCGCCCGGGCGCCTGCCGGATGAGCCGGTCTTACCATGCGTTGTTCACCAGGGTGTTCGGTGTCCACTTGCCGACGATGCCGTCAGGCCCGATTCCGTACTTGAACTGGAAGATCCTGACGGCCCATTCCGTCTTGTGGCCGAAAAAGCCGGTGACGGACAGGTGGTACCCGTAGCCGCGAACCAGGTAGCTCTGACGGCGGCCAGATGACGCGGCCGCGTCAGCCCGCGGGGAAGGCCGGAGATAATTCTGCGATACGAGACGCTATTTGTATTTCGGGTCTGGTCAGGCTTCGGCTCACGGCGGCCGTGCCGGGATAATATTAGTCGGCGCTGATTAACATGGCGCTTATTGAGAATGGTTAGTTGCTAAATGTGCAGGTGTGCGAAAATGCCACGTCACAGCACCGCCCGGAGGGTCGCGATGCCCACGTCAGGGCGGGCCGGACCGCAGCCCGGGCAGCGCGGCCCGGGAGTCGGGATGTTCAGCCAGTAGCCGTCGACGGTCGTCCGGCTGGCCTGGATCGCGGCGACCAGCTGCTGGCTGTCGACGGCGGCGCCGGGCGGATTCGTCGACAGCCCGGCCAGCACGGTCACCTCAGGATTCGCGGACCGGGCCTGCGCGGCCGCGGCCTTGACGAAGGTCGCATAGGTAGCGACGCTGCGCTCGAGGCTCTGCGCCTGCAGGTCGATGATGTCGGCCACCTTCGCGATCTTGGCGGCCAGCTGCAGGTCGAGGAACTGCTGCCACCTCGACGCGCTGCTGGCGGCGGCCATGACGGTCGTGAGGTCCAGCGCCGGGGACACGATGAGCTGCAGCCCGCGGGCGTGCGCGAGCTGAGCGGCGGTGGCGGCGGCGGCCACGGGATCGCGTTGCTCGTCGGCTGGGGTGAAGGACCACACTTCGGGGTCGTAGAGAATGGCGCGCGTCCCGGCGGGCAGCTGGCCACCGGTGAGCGCGGCGGTGAGCTGCGCGACCGCCGAGAACGTGACGGCAATGGTCGCGGCCACTCCGGGAAGCGGCGGCTGGCCCGGCTGCAAGATCTCGTAAACCTGCGAGGTTTCCAGCCCGGCGCGGACCAGGGGATCGGTTAGCATCTCGGCGAGCGCGGGCCGGGCCAGCATCCACGCGGTTGCGCCGCCGGGCCGCGTCGCGGCCGGCGAGATGCCGACCTCCGGGGTCTGGCCGGCGAGCCCGCTGGCCGGGCCGGAGCCGCTCATGAGCCGAGCTGTACGTCGGCGGCCATGCCGCTGGGCGGCGAGTCCGGCCGCTGGTCGAGGACGGTCACCACCGCCTGGTAGCCCGTGCCCTGCGACGTCGCTACCGGCGTGGTCAGCAGCTCCTGGACCCGGCCGGGCATCGCGGCGATGCCAGCGGCCGGCACGGCGATGCTGACCAGCTGACCCGTCCGGACGTCGCCGATCGAGTTCTCCGGGACCAGGACGCTCACCTGCCAGGTACTTGACGTACGCAGCGCGATGACCGGCAGGGACACAGCGGAAGCCGATCCATCGGCCGCGACGGTGGACTGCGGCCCCTCGGGGAACAGGGAGAACAGCGGCCGCTGCGTGATCGGAGTGCCCTGGGGCTGGGCGGCGTAGTCGCGGATGCCGTCCGGGTCAGCGGTCTCGCCCGGCTGGCCGTTGACGGCGACCACGGTCCCGGCGGACGGTGCGACGATCCGTGTTCCCGCGGCGTCAGCGCGGTCGACGGCCAGCTCGCCGTCGTCCCTGGCCAGCTGGGCGCGCGCGGAATCGATGGCCGCCGGGGTGCCGCCGGAACTCGCGGCCGCGAGTTCGCTCTTGTCGGCTGAGATCGCCGCCCGGTCCGCCGCCAGGACCGCGGCCGTGGCCGGTGCGGCCTCGGTAGCGAGCAGCTGCCCCTTGCTGACCTTCTGGCCGATGCGCGCGGTCAGCGTCGCGAGCTGCCCGGAACTGGAGAAGTTGAGGTAAATGACGCCGTTGCTCGTCACGGTGCCGGCGAGCGAGCTGCCGTCGGCGGCGACGATCCGCGGCACGTACCACGCCGCCCCGAAGATGCATGCGCCTGCGAGCAGCGCCGCGGCGACCCGCTGCGGGCGGGTGATGTGCCGGCGGGCCCGTTCCCGGTCCGGCCGTGTCTGGGCGGAACGCAGGTTGGTCGTATAGCCATTCAGCCGCAGGGATGCGGGGTCAACCGACTCCTGATGGTCGGCTTGAACCGGGGACGGATTCAACTCAGCCCGCTTTCGACAATCTGCTACCCATTTATGTGGCGCCACCGGCGAGCCGGGAACGTCTCATCGGGCCACACCTCAGCATGACAGCGACCGCCGCGCTCCTTTCTACGCGACGGCTTCACATTACACGATGATGACGCGCGAACCAGCAATAAGGTTCACCGTCAGGCGGCCAGAACGTCCAATACGAGGCAACTCAGTCGCAATCCTCATTACCTCGGTAATCCCGCTGATCCGCAGATCATCCCAAACCAATTCTGGTAGGTTCATCGCTGCATTACGGACCCCGTGCCTATCGCGGTATCGGTGATAGCGGGCGAAAACGGGGTACCGAGCGAAGGCGCGGTGATCGGTTAATGGATATGTCGCTGCTTGCGGCGACGATCGGCCTGCTCGCGGTACTCGCGTGCGCCTGCGTCCTGCCCGTCTGCGCGGACAGCACCGATGATCTCGGTGATGGCCTGTCGGCCGTGGTCATCCCCCGGTATGTACCGACGTCGAGATTCCGCCCGCGGACCTGGGCGTTCCTCGGCATCGCCGCCGTGCTCGGCCTGATGTTCGTGGGCTGGCAGCGGCCGTCGATTCCGGCGGCCTACATCAGCGCTGTGCGCGACGTGACGGTGGCCATCACGCATGACCCGGCCACGGTCAACGGATATGTCGCGCGCCTGCACCCGGCCACCCTGTACCTGGCCGTCGCCTACATCGTCGGCATCTCCCTGGTGGTGCGGGCCTGCCGGGAAGGCGCCTGGTCATGCTGGCGCATGCGGTGCTCTACCTGGGCATGTCCCTGCTCACCCAGGCGCTCATGATCACCGTCGGGGTCACCACCAGGTTGCCGGTCGGGCCGTTTGGCATCGAGGCCACCCTGGCCAACCTGCTCGTCGGCGGGCTGGTCGTGATGCGCCTGACGTTCACCAGCTTTGCGCTGCCCCGGGCGACGGTGCTGCCGGTCAGCCGTCGCCGCTGGCCGTGGGACAGCATCGTCACCTGCTGCGCGCTGATGTCCGCGGTGGCCCTGCTCATCGTGGCGTACGCAGTCCTGTCCGAGCCCGCCAACCTCACCACCGCGTGGCAGGTGTTCCTGCCGCTGTACGCGGTGTGCCTGCTGCTGGCGATCATGCTCATTCCGCTGTGGCTGCTCTGGTGGAGCAGCCACCGGCTTCCGAACCCCGGCCACGGGCGCCCTCCGGTCGACGTCATCATCCCCGCCTACAACGAGGAAGAGAACATCGCGCGGCTGCTTCGCTCGATCGACGTCGCGGCTAAGCGTTACGGGGGGCCGGTAAGAGTTGTCGTGTCGAACGACGGGTCGGTGGATCGCACCGAGCAGATTGCGGAACGGGAGATCGCGGCCTTTCGCTGGGCTCGCGGCCGGGTCCTGACCGCGCCGAACGGCGGTCAGTCCGCCGCGCTCAACCGGGCGCTGTCGATCACCGGCGCCGAGATCTGCGTCCGCATCGATGCGGACTGCGTCATGGGCCCGGACGCGCTGGTCTACTCGGTCCCGTGGTTCCGTGATCCGGAGATCGGCATGGTCGGGGCCATGCAGGAGCCCCGGCAGGACACGGTGACCTGGTTCCATCGCCTGCGGACGCTCGAGGCGCTGTTCCAGTTCCGGTTCGCCCGGCTGGGACAGAGCGTGGTCGACGGCGTCGTGGTCATCCCCGGCACGTTCACGGTCTTCCGGCGAACTCCCGCCGCGGTGTGCGGCGGGTTCCCGGTGCGGATGAATGGCGAGGACACCGACCTGACCATGCAGTTCGGGCGGCAGGGGTACCGTTCCGTGATCGATCCGCGGATCCGGTGCTACGAGGACGTGCCACGTGGGGCCGCCGAGTTCGTCGAGCAGCGGACCCGCTGGGCGCGGGCGGGGTTCCATGTCTACGCCCGGCATGTCCCCCTGCGCAGCGGCTCGGCCGGCCCGCGGGTGTGGTTCTGGACGATGCGGCGGGGCTTCTCCTGGTTCTCCCTGCAGACCGGCCTGGTGGCCCCGATCTTCATGCTGGAGCTCGCGCTGACCCACCCGAGCTACCGGCAGAACATCGTGACCTTCGCGGGCGTGTACATCGCGGCGGGCGCGGTGCCCGTCCTGATCAGCGTGCCGTTCGCCGTCAAGCGCCGGCAATGGCGCAGCCTGTGCTGGATCCCGACCTGGTTTGCCTATGCGTTCCTGCGCCGGCTAGCC
This sequence comes from uncultured Actinomycetota bacterium, assembly GCA_963729365.1. Classification (GTDB taxonomy): domain Bacteria; phylum Actinomycetota; class Actinomycetes; order Streptosporangiales; family Streptosporangiaceae; genus JASHPR01. The sequence continues at coordinate 632,859 of CAVSNQ010000017.1, read as the reverse complement.
ACCCTGGAAGCGGCCATCACGCTTCCGGTCCGGCCCTTCCCCGCGGCCGCGCGCGTCCCCGCGCGGCAGCGGGCCTGGCCCGCCGTCGCCGGCCGGCCCGGCCGGGACCGGCGGCTGCGGCGCGCTGGAGCGGCCAGAGCCCTGGCCGCACGCGACGGCGACTGACGCGCAGCCCGCTACCCGGAGCGCGGCACCGGCGCAAGCCCGCGCACGCCGAGCTCGTCGGCCCTGGCCAGCAGGTCGGCGGGGTCGGCGTACACCCGATACGCGCCGGCTCGCTCCAGTTCCTCGCGGCCGTACCCGCCCGACATCAGGCCGATGCCGAGCGCCCCGGCCCGGCGGGCCGCCAGCAGGTCCCAGACGCTGTCCCCGACCACCCAGGCGTGCCGGGGATCCACCTCGAGCAGGGCGGCGGCGGCCAGGAACAGGTCCGGGTCCGGCTTGGCGTGCCTGACCATGTCACGTGTGATCATCGGGGCGTCATCGGGCAGGCCCAGCATGCCCAGAGCATGGAATGCGGTGGCCCGGTACCCGCTGGTCGCGATCGCCCACTGCACTCCCCTCGCGGTAAGCGCCGAGAGCAGGTCCGCCGCGCCGGGCAGCGGGCGCACGGAGTCCGCCTGGGCCAGGTACTCCTCGGCGTGCGCCTGCTGCAGCATCGCGATGTCCTCGTCGGACAGGGTCCGGCCGGTCTCCCGGAGCAGCGCGGACACGAACAGCCCGCCGCTCATCCCGATCCGCCGGTGGATCCGCCATACCGACAGATCGATGTCCAGCCGCGACAGCGCCGTCCGCCAGGCGATCACGTGCTGGTACACGCTGTCGATGAGCGTGCCGTCCAGGTCGAACAGGAACGCCGGGGCTGGAGGCTCGATGTAGCTCGCCGGACCAGTCATGCCACGAACCTTAACCGGTGGACGTTCACAGGCGTCCGCAAGTGTCAGCGGCCGTTCTTACTCAGTTCGTTACTCACCGCCTCGAAGTGGTTCGCGGCATACAGCTGTTGCAGGACCGCGAGATTGCCGGGTTCTGGAGGGTCAGCCTGTTACTACCTCGACGTCGCCGATCCCAAGGGCCTCCACTGGAGCCTTGATCTGAGATGCGTCGCCGACCAGGATCGTGACCAGGCGGCTCTCCGGGAACGCCGCGATGACCGCGGCTGTTGCCTCGGTGGCACTCGTCTCGGCCAGGCGCGCGTATAGCTGAGCCTGGTAGTCGTCCGGCAGGTGCTCTTCCACCTGATCCGCCAGCGTGCCCGCGACCGACGCTGCCCTCTCGTATTTGAGCGGCACGATACCCACCAGGTTCTGCACCGCCGCGTCGCGCTCCGTCTCGGCCAGCCCTTCCGCGGCCAGCGTGCGCAGCACCGTCCACACGTCATCCAGCGCGGGACCCGTCGACGCCGTGTCCACGGAACCGCTGATGGCGAACATAGACACACCCATAACACGGCCTGCGGCGTCCGGTGCCGGGGACTGCAGTACCCGCTGGAAAGCCCGTACCCCGTAGGTGTAGCCCTTCTCCTCGCGCAGGACCCGGTCCAGCCGGGACGTGAGCGTGCCGCCCAGGCAGTATGTGCCGAGTACCAGGGCCGGCCAAATCCGGTCGTGCCGGTCCGGGCCGGGCCGGGCGATGAGCAACTGCGTCTGGACGGCGTCAGGCCGGTCCACGATGACCACACGGCCGGTGTCGTCGGCGGTGACCGGCGGCATGGGCGCCGGCTTGGCGGCATCGCCGGTCCATCCGCCGAGTGTGCCGGCGAGCACCGCGTCGAGGTCGACACCCGCCAGGTCGCCCACGACGACCGCGGTCGCCGTGGCAGGCCGCACGTGGGCCTGGTAGAACGCGCGGACGCTCGCCGCGTCGATCCGTGCGACGGTGTCCTCAGTTCCCGCGCGTGGCCGGGACAGCCGCGCGGACGCCGGGAACAGCTCGTGGGCCAGCTGTTTGGCCGCACGCTGGCCAGGGTTGGCCATCTCCAGCGGAATCTCGTCGAGACGGTTGCGCACCAGTCGCTCGATCTCGCTGCCGGGGAACATGGGCCTGTGCAGCGCCTCGGCGAGCAGCCCAAGCGCCTTGGGCAGGCGGGAGACGGGAACTTCTAGCGAAACTCGTGAGCCCGGGTAGTCGGCGCTTGCGTTGAGTGTCGCGCCGCAGCGCTCCATCTCGGCGGCGAACTCCTCGGCGGTGTGCTTGCTGGTGCCCTCAGACAGCGCACCCAGCATGATCGCGGCGATACCGTCGAGCCCGTCGGGCTCCGCGTCGAGCGGCATGTCCAGGCAGATCTGCACGGCCACCACCTGCTGCCCGGGCCGGTGGCAGCACAGCACGGTCAGCCCGCTGGCGAGGGCGCCGCGCCCGGGCACGGGGAACGTCCAGGGCTTCGCCTGCCCGGCCGCCGGCCGGGGGTGGAAGTCCATGGTCACGGGCGCGTCGGTCACCGCCCGATTCCGTCCCGCTTGTTGTTCTCATCGGTTGGGGCGGCCTGGCGGTCGGCCGGGTCCGCTGTGTCTTGGGGGGGCACCGACTCGTATACCAGCACCGCGCGATTGTCGGGGCGCAGCCGCGCCGCGGCAACGGCCCGGACCTCTTCGGCGGTGACATCAAGGATCCGGTTGACGGCGGTGAACGCGAGCTGCGGGTCACCAAACAGCACCGCATATCGGCACAGCTCGTCGGCCCGGCCGGCCACTGTACCGAGCCGGTCCAGCCATTCGCGTTCCACCAGGGCCTGCGCCCGCTCCATCTCCCCGGCGTCCGGCGCTTCCGCGCGGAGCCGCGCCAGTTCCTCGTCGACGGCGGCCCCGATCTGCGAGATCTCGCCGCCGCCGGAGGCTTTCACGTCCAGCCAGCCCAGCGAGGGGGCGCGAGCGAGCCGCATCAGCGCGACACCGGCCGTGACGGCGGTCCGGTCGCGCCGCACCAGCCGGTTGTAGAGCCGGGACGCCATGCCGTCGCCGAGGACGGTGAGCGCCAGCTCCGCCGCGTCGCACTCACGCGTGCCGTCGCGCGGCATCCGGTAGGCGGCCATGAGCGCGCGCGCCGGGACCTCCTCCCGGATCTCCACCCTGAGCTCCGCGCCGATGATGTCGGGGAGCGCACTGTCGCGGGGCGGCACCTTCCCGTCGTACGACGGGATGGAGCCGAAGTACCTCTCGACCCATCGACGCGTCTGCTCCGGGTCGATATCGCCGACGACCGCCAGGACCGCGTTGTTCGGCACGTAGTTCGCACGGAAGAACGCGCGCGCGTCGTCCAGCGTCACCGCGTCCAGATCGGCCATGGAGCCGATGGGAACGTGGTGGTACGGGTGGCCCTCGGGGTAGGCCAGCGCGGTCATCCGCTCGAACGCGGTGCCGTAGGGCACGTTGTCGTAACGCTGCCGGCGCTCGTTCTTGACCACGTCCCGCTGGTTCTGCAGAGACTCCTCGTCGAGTGCCGCAAGCAGCGAGCCCATGCGGTCGGCCTCCAGCCAGAGCGCCAGCTCCAGCTGGTGCGCGGGCATGATCTCGAAATAGTTGGTGCGCTCGAAGCTCGTCGTCCCGTTCAGCGAGCCGCCAGCGCCCTGGACCAGCTCGAAGTGGCCGTTTCCCTTAACCTGCGCCGAACCCTGAAACATGAGGTGCTCGAAGAGGTGAGCCAGGCCAGTGCGGCCCTTGACCTCGTACCGCGAGCCAACGTCATACCAGAGGCAGACCGCCGCGACCGGATTCAAGTGGTCCTCGGAGAGCACAAGGCGCAGGCCGTTGTCCAGACGGTGCTCGGTCGCTGTCAGGCCGCCGGAACCGGCCTGCTGCGTGGCCATGTGACCCACGGGCGTGTACATCCCTTCGATCGCGTGCAGGACTAGCTCTGCCACTGTATGAGAGGAAGCTGCCACACCTGCCCCCCGCCACCCAGGTCAGCTCGTCCACCACCATTGCGCGCCCGACCCGCCACTCTGCCCGTCAGCCGCTCGGGCCGCGCGGTGCTGCCTCGGCGGTGCCGGGGGCCGGTAATGCCGAGCGGCGGCTCGTCAGGTGAGCAGGCCGTGACATCTTGCGCGCGGAAGGCGCAAGGTTGAGTCATGGCTATCTCGTTCAATGGCGTCCTTGTCATTGGGCTGGTAGCGGTGGCCGTCCCCGCCGTCTGCGGCGTGTGGCCCGGTCTCCCCGTGCCTGGAGCGGTGCTGGAGGTCTTGGCCGGGATAGTCATCGGCCCGTCGGTCCTGGGCTGGGTACACGTGGACGCGGCAGTGCAGGTGCTCAGCGATCTCGGCCTGGGGATGCTGCTGTTCCTCGCCGGCCTGGAGATCGATGTGCAACGGCTGCGGGGACCGCCGGGGCGGCTGGCCGGGGTGGCCTACGCGGTGTCGGCGGTGCTGGGCGTGCTCTGCGCCTTCGGGCTCAGCCTCGCCGGGCTGGCCAGCCAGCCGTTGTTTCTGGCGATCGTGCTGATCTCCACCTCCGCTGGGCTGCTGCTGCCGGTGCTGAAGGACGCGGGCCAGGAAAGCACACAGTTCGGCCAGCTGGTGATGACAGCAGCTGCCCTCGCGGAGGTGGTCCCGATCCTGCTGCTGTCGCTGTTGTTCTCCGCGGCCTCCAAGACGTCGGCTGAGCGGATCGCCTCACTGGCGACATTCCTCCTCCTGCTGGCGGTGGTGGGCCTCGCGCTGGGCCGGGTGCGCCGGCTGGCGGGCCTGGAGCGGCTGCTGGACCGGCTGGACGATCAGAGCGCCCAGCTGCGGGTGCGCGCCGCCCTGACGCTCGCGCTGGGCTTTGGCGTGCTCGCCTACCGGTTCGGGTTCGCCTCGATCCTGGGCGCGTTCGCCGCGGGGCTGCTGGTGCGCATGATCGACCTGGAGGGCCATGCCCCGCACCCGCAGTTCGAGACCAAGCTGCAGGGGATCGGGTTCGGGTTCTTGATCCCGATCTTCTTCATCGCCACCGGTGTCCGGTTCGACCTGCCCGCACTGCTCGGACACGCGGCCGCGCTGGCGGAGGTGCCGCTGTTCCTGCTCGCCCTGCTGGTGGTGCGCGGGCTGCCCGCGCTGCTGTACACCCGTTTCCTCGGCCGCCGCCGCGCAGCCGTGGCCGGCCTGATGCAGGCCACCACGCTCACCTTCGTGATCGTGGCCAGTCAGGTCGGCCTGGCCACCGGGAATATCTCCGCTGCCACCAGTGCGTCGCTGCTCACCGCGGGGCTGCTGTCCGCCGCCGCGTTGCCGGCCACGGCCATGCGGTTGCTGGCCCGCGACCGGCGGCCCCCGGCCAAATCTTCCCCCAGCGGGCCAGCAGACGTGGCCGATCAGCCAGCCACCGGCCTGCCCGGCGCAGCCGGTCAGGCCCACCGCCGCCTCTCCGTTCCCCGGCGCGGCTTCAATGGGGCCCCCGGCAAGGCATGGGCCGCCATGACCCGGCTGGCCAGCCGCCGCTTCGGCAGATGAGTAAGCGACAGATTGGCACACAACCTGCGGTTGCGACGGAGCCGCCAGAACCACGCCGGGCATATCGGCCTACGCGTGTTGAGCCGGGAGGTTTCACCTGGCTCAAATGCCACGCTTGGTGGCGGCTGCGGACGTATCGTTCGCGCCAAGGCTCTGCAAAGACCAGGCCAGCTACGTACTTCGGTCGCTGCGGAGCAACGTCGAGCATGTGGAGCGAACAGTGCGGACAGTGTTCAGCACCATCGTGACGTGGGTCAGGCAGGAATCGGCGGTCACGCAGGCCCTCATCCAGGCTTTCATCGCGGTCGGCATCGCCTTCGGCTGGTGGCACTGGACCAACGCGCAGATCGGAGCGGTCGTAGGCATCTCCGCCGCGCTCCTGGGAATGTTCGTCCGGAGCCAGGTCACGCCCCTTATCCGGCCGGTGGACGCTGGACGGCCGCTGGTCGCGACTGGGTCGCAGGCGGCGAGAGAAGCAGAGCAGGGGACTGCGACCGCGGCGCCATGACGCTGGCCGCCGCTCCGGGGGGCTAGAGCCATCCGAGGAAGGTCATCAACTCCTCGGCCACGACCTCGATGGGACGGTCGTTGGTGATCACCACATCCTCTATGCCCACGCCCTCAGCGGCCGCGATCGATGATGCTGCGTGCCGCAGATCATCGCGGCGGCCGCTGGTGATGTCGGTGGCCAGGCGCTGTTCGATTTCAGCCAGCGGGACCTCGAGGCGTCCGACACGCAGCGGCAGCCCCGCTGCCTTCCGCAGCGCCTGCAGCTCGGTGCCGTCGCGCAGGAAGTAAGCGAGCACGAACAAGTGGATCCCGGCCCGGCGGTAGTTGCCCGCCACATCCGCCAGATTCTGCAGCAGCAGGCCGAACTCCTCGGCGCGATCGCCGCTGCCGGTGCCCGCCCAGCTCAGATAGTCCAAGTCGAGCAGCGCGTAGGGCTGGTGCCTCTGCTCGAGCATGTAGGCGATTTCCGCAGCGACCGAACTCTTGCCCGACCCGTACACCCCGGTGATCAGGACGCCACCAGCGTCACGCCTCTCCACCGGCCAAGCCTACGGCTGGCAGCGCTGCGGAAGGACTCCCTTGGTCAGCTGGCGGGCCATGAAAGTAGCAGATCGCCATCCCGGCAGGCATGGTCGATCAGCACGTGGTCGGGCCGGGCGGCTGGGCCGGCCTCGTTGGCAGGCCGGCTGCCTTCCAGGCCTGGAAGCCGCCGTCGAGATCGGTGGCCTCGCGCAGGCCAATCCGCCGCAGTGTGGCTGCGGCGAGGGTGGAGGCGTAGCCCTCGGAGCACATGACGATGATCGGCGCATCGGCCCGGGCGAGCGCGGGAATGCGAGCCTCGCTGCGCGGGTCCAGCCGCCACTCCAGCACGTTACGCCCGATGATGATCGCCCCCGGGACCTCCCCCTCGGCGATCCGCTGCTCCAGGGGTCGGATATCGACCAGCACGGCGCCGTCGGTCAGGACCGCGAACGCCGTCTCCGGGCGGAGCCGGGCCAGGCCGCTGCGGGCCTCGGCCAGCAGCTCGTCAATGCCAGGCGCGCCGGCCGGCAGCGAGCCGGAGCTGAGCCCGGCGGCCGACGCCGAGGCGGCGGCGAGCGCGGTGTCGGCGCCGCCTTGGCCCCGTGCGCCCTCCGGGCCGTCGACTGCGACAGTTTCCCTGGCGATCAAGCCGTAGCCGGTGGCACGGTAGTACGTCATCGCCATCAGCGGCGGCGAGTACGCATGGATGCTCGTCGCCGACCCATCACCGCCATGCGCGACGTCGTGGACATGCGCGGGCCCGAACGCTACCGCCTGGGAAGCGAGCAGGCGCCTGCGGGCGATCCGCCGGCCGCCCGGGGCCCGGTACTGCTCGGCCAGGCAGCCCTCGGCCACGGCGAACGACCCCGACGACCCGCCATGGTCATGCCAGTCGGTGTCCTGGCCGCGTTCCCAGGCCAGCAGCCACACATCGCAGGAATTGGACCGGTGCAGGGGCAGGTACCAGCGCACATCGGGGTCCCGGACGACCAGATCCGCCCACAGGCCGCGACGCGCCGCCAGGCCGGACGTGACCGCCCGCAGCTGAACCGGCGCCAGGCGCCCGGCCGGCGGGACCAGGCCGCCCAGCACCTCAGCGATGGCCTCCTGGCGCTCGGGGCTGACACCCCAGCCGGGCTGCAGCCCAGGGCCGGCCCTCGCTGCTGGACACCGGCACTGCCTGGTGTGCTAGTGACAGCCGACACGCGACCTCCCTAGGGCAGCTGTCCTCATATTTCCCCGTTCCCCGGCCGCTATGAGGGCGGCGCGGAGGAGGGCAAGACCGGGCCCCTGGAGCAGGACAGCAATCACACGAAGTTATCGCGCTGTCCGCCGCCGGGCATCTCGGTATGGCCGGCTGGGCAGGTTCAACGGACCGTCGTAGAGCGGTCGCGCCTAACCTGAGTTTCAGCGGCGGAGCTTCGAACTGCGCAAGAGCCTGGTCGTGCTGCGCCGGGTGGTCCTGCCCATGCGCGAGGTGGTGAATTCGCTGATGCGCCGCGACCTGCGGGTGGTGACCGAGCCCCTGCATCCCCATTACCAGGACGTCTACGACCATGTCCTGTGGGCGACCGAGTGGACAGAGAGCCTGCGTGATCTCGTGACCACGATCCTGGAGACGAACCTGACGATCCAGGGTAACCGCATGAACGTCATTACCAAGAAGGTCACGAGCTGGGCCGCCATTATCGCCGTGCCAACGTTGGTGACCGGGATCTACGGCATGAACGTCCCGTATCCCGGATTCGGTCGTACCTGGGGAGTGGTGGCCTCGCTCGGCCTCATGGTGGTCATGGCGAGCGTGCTCTACGTCGTCTTCAAGCGCAAAGACTGGCTGTAGCGGGGGTTACTGCCGCCCGCGCGCGGCTGGCTGCAAAACACGCGCGGCTGGCTGCATAACATCTGCCGCATCTTCTGGTAGCGCATCACGTCATCCTTGTTGAGGAACAAGATCACGCAGACGGTCGCGATGCCGAGCGCGGCCGCCCATTTCAGAGGCTTCATGGTTCCTCCAGTAAAAGTCTTCCGAGCGTCCCGCATCCCTTACCCATCCAGGTGTACCTCACGCTCGCCACGCCGGCCGGCACGGGGAGCAGCCGATACCGGCCGCATCCATGCACCGGGCGACGGCCGCCCAGCAGCCAGCCAGGTTCGCGCGGCCTGCGGTTCGGCGTGGACGCCCCGCGCGCCGGCGGCGCGAACGGCGGTTGTGGTTGCCGCCGACTCCTGCTAGCTCTACGCTCATTGTTGATCACGAAGAGTGACAGACGTTCAGCTGGAGTCTGCGAGCTAATGCGGCGACGGGTGCCCTGGTCACGGGGTCGGCACGGTGCGGGCCGCCAGCCACTGGAGGTCACGACGCGTGTCCTCGCGGTCGCCATGCTCGCCGGGACCGCGCTCGTGCTGATCGTCTTCCAGTACCAGGTCCGCCACCTCGAGGCCGAGGCCGCCGCGCACCTCTACAACCTCCTCACGCCCACCATGGCCGCGTCCCGTTCTCCGGTCATCTGGTTCGGGCCGGGGACCCCGGGTGCCTTCGGCCTGGTGATCACGCCCGACTGCAGCACGGCGCTGCTGATCGCTCCGCTGTGCGGGCTGGGCCTGGTCCTGGTCCTGCCGCGCCGGCTCCCGGCGCGGCGGGCCGCGAAAGCCATCGCCGCGGCGTCCGCGGTGATGGTGGCCGGCGATCTGGTCCGGATCGGCGTAATCGCCCTGGTCATCCGGATGGATGGCATCGGGACCGGCTACCAGGTCGGCCAGCTGGTGCTCGGCACCCTGATCAGCATCGTGTGCATTGCCCTGAGCCTGGGGCTCCTCATGCTCATCCTGGGGCCGGCCGTTCCCCGCCGTGCGGGGCCGGCGTCTTCGCCCAGGCATCCGCCCCCGGCCCGCCCGACTACTTAGAGTAACGTAATGTCTCGCGTTGAATACGTTGTGTAATCAAGGACGGGAGCCATCACGTGTACGGTACGCCGCCGCCCGGTAAGCCGGCGCGGATCGCTCTCGGCACCCTGGGCCTGGCCCTGCTCTTCGGCCTCGGGTACCGGATCAGCCTGCGCCGCCAGCGGGCCGGCCGTGGTTAGCCGAGCCATGACTGCTCGTCCTTCCGTTCCCAGGCCCCGGTGGCGCTCTCAGCCAAAGGACACAGCCGTGGCTCCGTTTCGACATCGGCCCGGGTCAGCGCCCGGTGAATGATGGCGGGCGTTTTTCGGCAAAGGCGGCCTGGCCCTCGCGATAGTCGTCGGACTGGAAGCAGGCCTCGATCATCGCCTCGACCCGGGCCATGTCCTGCCGGCCGGCGCAGGCCCGCTTCGCGGATCGCCGCCTTGCACGCGGTGACGGTGAGCGGCGCGTTGTCGGCGATGCTCGCGGCCAGGTTCATGGTCTCATCCCGCAGGCTCGCGGCCGGGACGACGCGGTTGACCAGGCCCATCTGGAGGGCTTCGGCCGCCGAGAACCGCCGTGCGGAGAACAGGACCTCCGATGTCCAGGACGGGCCGACCAGGTCCACCAGGGCGGTCACAGCGGCGAAGCCGGGGCCGAGCCCGAGCCGGGCGGCCGGGACGCCGAACTGGCTGTCGTCGGAGGCGATGCGGATGTCGGCCTGCAGGGCGGTGAACAGGCCGGCGCCAATGCAGAAGCCGCGGATCATGGCGATGAGGGGCTTCTCCAGGCTGTGCCAGGATCGGTTGAGTGCCGCCGAGACACGGTCGTACTCGGCCCGGGCGGCGGGGGAGGTGCGCCGGTCGCCGAACTCGGAGATGTCGGCGCCCGAGGCAAAGGCCTTGTCCCCGGAGCCGGTGACGATCACGACACGGATTCCGCTGTCGGCCTGCAGCGCCTCCAGCAAGCCCGGCAGCGCGGCCCGCATCTCGCTGGACAGGGCGTTGCGCTTGCCGGGGTTGTTGAAGCTCACGACGGCGACGGCGTCCGTCACCTCGACAAGCAGCTGGTCGGTCCCGGTGTCGTGCCGCGAGGGCGGACTTGATGACGTCATGGGGTTCCTCTCAGATCACTTCCTGCTCGCGGAGCCGGTCGACCTCCGTCTGCTGGTAGCCCAGCTCGGCGAGGACCTCATCGGTGTGGTCGCCCACGTCTGGACTCGGGGTCCGGACGGTGTCCGGCGCGTCGGTCATCCGGACCGCGTTGCGGAGGATGTCCAGCCGGCCGAGCGCCGGATGCTCGACCGGCCCGGTCATGGCCAGGTGCTCGACCTGCGGATCGGCGAACACCTCATCCATCCGGTAGACCGGCCCGCAGGGCACGCCGGCCTTGTTCAGCGCCTCAACCCACGCGGCCGTGGTCCGGGTGCGCAGCCGCTCGGCGATCAGCGCGTTGAGCTCCGACCGGTTCGCCGATCTCTTGGCCGCCGAGTCGAAGCGGGGGTCGCCCGGGAGGCCGGGAAGGCCGATCACCTGGCACAGGCTGTCCAGCAGCCGCCCGCCTGCGCCCCCGATGTTGACGTATCCGTCCGCGGAGGGGAAACAGCCCATCGGGACGCTCATCGGGTGGTGGTTGCCGGCCGGCGGCGGAACCTCCCGGTCGATGGTCCAGCGGGCGGCCTGGAAGTCCATCATCGCGATCATCGATTCCAGCAGGGAGGTCTGCACCCAGCGCCCGACCCCGGTCCTGTCCCGGTCGTGCAGGGCGACCAGCACGCCGACGGCGAGGTAGAGGCCCGCCGACAGGTCGGCCACGGGAATCCCGGCCCGGGTCGGCGGGCTGCCCGGCAGCCCGGTCACGCTCATCAGGCCCCCCATGCCCTGGGCGATCTGGTCGACACCGCCACGGTCGGCGTAGGGGCCATCCTGGCCGAAGCCGGAGATCGACCCGTAGACCAGGCGCGGGTTCCGTTCATGAACGGTGGCGAAGTCGAAACCCAGGCGGTTCTTGACCGGGGGGCGCATGTTCTCGATCAGCACGTCGGCGGTGTCAACCAGGCGCATCAGCACCTCGTGTCCACCCGGCGCCTTCAGGTTCAGGGACAGCGACCTCTTGTTGCGGTGCAGCTGCTGGAAGTCGCAACCGTGCCTGCTGCCGGTCAACTCCGGCGCGGCCGGGTCGGGCGGTGGCTCCACACGGATGACGTCGGCGCCCCAGTCGGCGAGCTGGCGGACGCAGGTGGGGCCGGCCCGGGCGATCGTCAGGTCGATGACGCGGACGTCGCCGAGCGGAAGGTGCGAGGTCACGGCCGTCCCAGCGCCCGGCAGATCCTGACCACCATCACGCTCCCCATCATCCACCACGAGCCGCGATCGCCAAGCCGGACCCAGCGGCGGGGCTAGGTCGGTCACTGAACCAGTCCTGCACCCCGGCTGGAAGAATGCTTAGCCTCCGGGCCGACCGGCGTCGGCGCGGGACTGCTTGGCTGTAGGTTGCTGGCGTGGAATTCCAGGATGTCGTCCGGAGTCGGCGGATGGTGCGCAGCTACGACTCGGGGCGGCCGGTGCCGGCCAGAGTCGTAGACCGAATTGTGCGGAATGGCCTGCGGGCCCCGTCGGCGGGGTTCTCGCAGGGCTGGGGTTTCCTGGTGCTGGACACCCCGGCCGATGTGGCCAGGTTCCGCGACGCGGTCCGGCCGCCGACCGACCCGGACGGATGGTTCGCCGCCGAGGTGGACGCCCCGCTGCTGATCATCCCGCACTCCAACAAGGACGCCTACCTCGACCGTCACGCCCGGCCGGACAAGGGCTTCACGGACCGGTCCGATGCCTGGTGGCCCGCGCCGTTCTGCGATATCGACACGGGGTTCGCGTCGTTGCTGATGCTGCTGACCGCGGTCGACGTCGGGCTGGGGGGGTGTTTCTTCGGCATCCCCGCCGACCGGATTGATGCCTTCCGCGAGGCGTTCGAGGTGCCAGCGCAGTTCACTCCGATCGGAGCGATCTCTATCGGCTTTAGCGACGAGCCGCCGCGCGACGTGAGCAGCCGGCACAAGCTAATAGCCGACGCCGTGCACAGGGGCCGGTGGAGCCAGCAGGCCGGGTAAGCCGCCGAGCGGCCTGGACCCGGCTCCGGGCGGTCAGGCGAAGGCGTCCGGCGGCGGGAGCGGAGACGGCCCGGCGTTCGCGTCGGTGATCGGCCTGGATCCGGCGATGAACTGGTCGAGCGCGGCGCCCTCGACCAGCCGCGCCGGGAACGGATCGGCCGCGATCCGGCGGGTCAGTCCGCCGATCGGGAGCTCATGACTGGCCGCGACGACCACCAGGTTCCCGAACCTGCGGCCGCGCAGAACCCCGGCCTCGGCGATCACGCAGGCGTACCGGAACACCGCGCGCACCGCGGCCACGCGGCCGCGGGCATGCGCCAGCGGCGGGCCGTCGCCGATGTTCACCGCGTAAATGCCCGACGGGCCCAGCGCCCGAGCCGCGGCCGCGGTGAACTCCGCCGACGTCAGGTGGGCGGGGGTCTGCGCCGCGGCGAAAACGTCCGCGACCACCACGTCAAACGAGCCGGTCGGGACCTGCTCCAGGACGGCGCGGGCATCGGCCACGCGGACGGTGATCCGGCCGGCCTGGTCCGGGACCGGCTGGGCTGGTCCAGCGGCAGCCGCTGCCGGACGACCCTGGCCACCTCCGCATCGGACTCGGCCGCCAGCTGGCTGGAGCCCGGCCGGGTCGCGGCCACGTAACGGGCCAGCGTCAAGCCGCCCCCGCCGAGGTGCAGCACCCGCAGCGGGGTCCCGGATGGCGCGGCCAGGTCGATCACGTGCCCGAGCCGCCGCACGTACTCGAAATCCAGGTACCGCGGATCATCAAGATCAACGTGCGACTGCGGGATGCCGTTGACCAGCAACATCCACGCGCGTGGCCGGTCGACGTCGCCGAGCAGCTCGACGACCCCGGCCGAGCCAGACTGGCCGCCGTCCGTGGCGTTCAGGCCCGTCTGATGACTCAAGGTCCCTGCCTCAGGTGATGGCGTCCTCAACGTACCGCCCGGGAGCAGCGACGGTCGGGCGGGCCGGTAGCGTGCGGGTGTGGAACATACCCGACTCGGCCGGACCGGCCTTAAGGTCTCCAGACTGTGCCTGGGCACGATGACTTTCGGACTGCAGTGTGATGAGCCGACGTCGGGGGCCATCCTCGACCGGGCGGCCGAGGGCGGTGTCGATTTCCTTGACAGCTCCGACGCCTACCCGCTGGGCGGGGATCTGGCCACCCGGGGCGTGACCGAGGAGATCCTGGGCCGCTGGCTGCGCGGCAAGCGGGACCGGTTCATCCTGGCCACCAAGTGCTTTGTCCCGACCGGGCCGGCGCCGTTCGATGCCGGCAACTCGCGCAAGCACATCCTGGCCGCGGCCGAGGCCTCGCTGCGACGGCTGCAGACCGACTACATCGACCTTTACCAACTCCACGGCTACGACCCGGACACGCCCATCGACGAGACGCTTGGCGCCCTCGATGACCTGGTCCACCAGGGAAAGGTCCGCTACATCGGCTGCTCGAACTTCCTGACCTATCAGCTGGTGCGGGCCGTCGGCCGGACCGAGACGCTGCGGCTGGCCCGCCTCGATTCCGTCCAGCCGCGCTACAACCTGCTCTTCCGCCAGATCGAGCGGGAAATGCTCCCGTTCTGCAGCGAGGACGGCATCGGCGTCATTCCTTACAACCCGATCGCCGGCGGCCTGCTGTCCGGCAAGCACTCGCGCGCCAACCCGCCCCCGGACAGCAGCCGCTTCACGCTCGGCAACGCCGGGAAAATGTACCAGGACCGCTACTGGCACGAACGCGAGTTCGACACGGTCGAGATCCTCCGGCAGCTGGCCGACGAGGCCGGAGTGAGCCTGGTCACCCTCGCGGTCGCCTGGGTGCTGGCCAACAAGGCGATCACGGCCCCCATCATCGGGGCCAGCCGCCCGGAGCAGCTCGGCCCGAGCCTGGCGGCAGCCGAGTTCACGATCGATGACGATCTCAAGCACCAGCTAGACGAGCGCACCCACGAGTACCGGATGGGTGACGCTCCCCGGTAGCTCGCGTGGCAGGTCTCGCGCGGGGAAGGGAGTAACCAGTGCCCGGACAGATTCCGACCGGTGAGATCCATCACCTGCGGCTCACCGTGACCGACGTGGAGCGGAGCCGCCAGTTCTACACCAGCCTGCTCGGCTTCGAGGTCGTGGTGGAATCGCCGCCGCCAGGCGACCCGGCGGCGGCGGCGACGTTCAAGGTCCTCTTCGGCGGCGTGGTCATGAGCCGCGGCAACCTGATCATGGGCCTGCGGCCGATGGCGCCGGCCGGCGACCGGTTCGACCCGGACCGGGTGGGCCTTGATCATCTCAGCTTCGGCGTCGCCAGCCGCGCAGACCTGGAGCAGGCGGTGCGGCTCTTCGATCAGCATGGCGTCGCCCACGGTGAGATCACCAGTCTGCAGTCGTTCGGCATCGACGTGCTCTCGTTCGAAGATCCCGACGGCGTCCAGCTCGAACTGACCGCGCCGATGGGTGCGTGACGGGTTCGGGTCACTGGGGCCCCTTACGTCCTGCGGCTGCGCGTTCTGCGGTATTCCTCCAGCCAGCCCAGGGAATCCTCGGTCCGAGGTGTGGACGGGCGGTACTCCGCGCCTATCGCGCCCTGGTAGCCCTTGCCGTCGATGTGATCGAGGAGGAACGGATAGTTGATCTCGCCTGTGCCCGGTTCATGGCGGCCGGGCACGTCAGCGATCTGGATGTGGCCGATGAGGTGCCAGTAGGCGTCGAGGGTCGAGGTGAGATCGCCTTCGGTCCGCTGCATGTGGTAGGCGTCGTATTGCAGCCGCACGTTGGGCCGGGCCACGTCCGCGATGAAGCCGGCCGCAGCCGCGGTGGTGGTCAGCAGGCACGGTCCGTTGTCCATCGGGTTGATGGCCTCGATCATCACCTCGCAGCCGGCCTGGGCGGCCAGGCCGGCTGCCCACGCGACGTTGTCCGTGGCGCAGGCGAGCTGCTCGTCAAGGGAGTACCGCTCCTGACGCAGCCCGATCAGCAGGTTGAGCCGCGGGCAGCCGCAGGCCCGGGCGATGGCCAGGGCGGCGGGCACGTGGGCGCGCAGGTGCTCGCGGCGGCCGGGATCGGCGGCCAGCCCGCGCTCGCCAAGCGCCATGTCACCAGCGTCGAAGTTCATCAGCGCCAGCCGCAGCTTCCAGCGCGCGGTCAGCCCGGGCAGCGCCTGCGCGGCTTCGGTGCCTGGCCACCACAGCTCGACGGCGCCGAACCCGGCCCGGGCGGCGCGCTCGAAACGCTCCGCCAGCGGCAGCTCGGCCCACAGCATCGACAGGTTCGCAGCGAAGAGCACGGCACCCCCAGTCCCGGCAGCGGCCGACCTCGCCGCGGAACACCACCATAATCAGGGCATGGACCCTGCTGACTACCTGGCCCATCTGCGCCGTGAGCTCGCTGCCTTCGAGGCCTGCCTGGGCGGGGGCCCCGTCTCGGGCGGGGCCCCCGTCTCGGGCGGGGCCCCCCTCGGCGAGGCCCGGGTCGAGCATTGCGGCGACTGGACGCTGTATGACCTGGCCAACCACCTCGGCGGGGGCAACCTGTGGGCGGCGGTCGCGGTGACTGAGCAGCGGGGCGACCACGAGGCTCCTGCCGCGCCGCGCGACCCGGCCGCCCTGGCCAGGTGGTTCGGCGGCACCTGCGACGTGCTGCTCGCAGCCCTGGACACCGACCCGTCGGCCAGCGCCTGGACGATCGCCCCGCCACCCACCGTCGGCTTCTGGCAGCGCCGCCGGTGCCTGGAAACCCTGGTCCACCGCTGGGATGCCGAGCACGCGCTCGGCACCGGCGGCCACCTAGACCCCGCGCTGGCCGACGACGGGGTCGCCGAGGTCATCGACACCATGGCCCCGCGCCAGGTCCGGCTCGGCCGCACCGGCGCTCCCGCGCACGCGGTCCGCTTGGACGCCATCGACACGCGGTCGCAGCGGACCCTCGGTCCCGGCGACCCGGTCGCCGCGGTCAGCGGGACCGCCGCGAACCTCCTGCTCCTGCTCTGGGGCCGGCTCGCCGCCGACGATCCCGCACTCACCTGGGACGGCGACCGCGAGCTAGCACGGGCTGCACTGGGCGGGCGGCTGGTCCCCTGACACCAGGCGAGAACCGCCAGCGGCCGGCTGTCGCCGGCCGGCCTGACCCTGCTGGGCCCGCACATCCGCGCTAAGAAGCGCTAAGAAGCATGAATGGCACCGGGTCGGCCGGGCATTGTTTACCGCTATGTCCCGCACCGTGCTGACTGTGCTCGCTGCCGTGGCGCTCGCCCTCGGCGTGAGCTCGTGCAAGGTCACGCTTTCCCAGCCGGGGGCCCAGCCCTCCGCGTCGCGCCCGGCGCCGTCCCCTGCCGCCACCGCGTCGCCCGCGGCCCAGCCCGCTGCGCCCGCCGCAGCCGGCCTCAGCGTGCTGACCGAGCCGCAAGCGGGAATCGGGCCCATCTACAAGCTCATCACCAGTGCGCGCAGCTCGGTCGACCTCACCATGTACGAACTGCGCGACCCGACCGCAGACGCCGACCTGGCCGCCGACGCTGGCCGCCCATCGTGTCCACGTGGTGTGGGCGCCGGCCGGCACGACGTACCACCAGAAGACGCTTACCGTGGACGACACTACCTCGGTCATCATGACCCTGAACCTGGTGGCTGAGGATTACCCCGGCACCCGGGACTTCGTGGTTACCGACACCAACCACTCCGACGTGGCCGCCATTGTCGCGACGTTCAACGCTGATTTCGCGGGTCACGCGGTCAATCCGCCAGATGGCGCCGACCTGGTCTGGTCGCCGACCAACTCTGAAGCCTCCATTCTCGCGGTCATCCGGGGCGCCAGGCACTCCCTGGCCGTGGAGAACGAGGAAATGGACGACGTCGCCATCACTTCTGCCCTCGGTGCCGCCGCGCGGCGCGGCGTGAACGTGACTATCACCATGACGGAGAACTCCCGATGGGACACGGCCTTCGGCGAGCTGGCGCGGGCCGGGGCGCACATCCGGCTGTATCCCGATTCCAGCCGTGCCCTGTACATCCACGCCAAGGCGATCGTCGCGGACGCCGGGCTGTCCGGCCAGCAGGCATTCGTGGGATCGGAGAACTTCTCAGCGGCCAGCCTCGGTTACAACCGGGAACTCGGCATCCGCACCACCAGCCCAGCAGTGGTGGCGGCCATCAACTCCGTGCTGGCCCGCGACTACGCCGGAGCCACACCCTCTTCGCCGTAGTGCGGCGTGCGTCGACGGTTCGAGCGGCCCTCGCGACCGGGATCGTGACCCGGCTTTCGGCTAGGGCGGGTACCCGGGCGAACCAGGACCGGCGGCCAGAAGTGGACCCGAGCCGAGGCCAGATTTCCGCACATGCATGTTATGAGCGGACGACAGCATGGCGCGTTGATCTGTTCGGGCGGGCGGCTACTTGGCGGTGAATCCCGCGTCGACCGGGAGCGCCACGGCGGTGACGTACCGGGCCTCGTCAGAGACCAGCCACGCGATCGCGTTGCTGACGTCGACGGCTTCGATGAGCTGGACATCCAGCAGGTTGCCCACGTCGGCTCCGCTGGACGCCGGAGCGTTCGCGAACAACTCGGCCACCGCCTCGTTGATCACCATCGGCGTGTTCGCCCCGGCCGGGTGCACGGAGTTGACGCGGATGTTGTGCGGCGCCAGCCAGTGCGCCCAGGTACGCCCCAGGCCCACGATGGCGTGCTTGCTGGCGCAATAGCCGTCCGTTCCGCCGCGGCCGTCGCCCCCGCGGCCGACCAGGCCCAGCGTGGACCCGGTCAAGACGATCGCGCCGCCCCGGCCCTGTTCGATCATGAACGGGGCAGCGGCCTGGACGGTGTTCCAGACGCCGAACAAGTTGACCTCGACCTGGTCACGGAACGCCTGCTCCTCGCCCGCGCTGGCGGACATCATCCCGATGCCTGCGTTGGCCACCACGATATCCACCGAGCCCAGCCGCGCTACACCGCTGGCCACAGCGGCCCGCAGGGCGGCAGCGTCGCGGACATCGGCCTCCGCCGCAACGATCCGGCGGCCCAGAGCCTCGACCTCCGACACCGTCCGGGCCAGGTCCGCCGACGTCGCCATCGGGTAGGCGACCGAGTCGATCTGGCGGCAGATATCCACCGCGATCACGTCAGCGCCGTCCTGGGCCAGCCGCACCGCGTGGCTCCGGCCCTGTCCCCTGGCCGCACCGGTGATCAGCGCGACCTTGCCGTCGAGCCGTCCCGCCATAGCTTCCTTCCCGTGCCCGAGCCCGCTGCCCCCGGTCGGTGCCCGACCGGCCGCCGCTGGGCTGGTACCGAGCCGGCGGATGCGGGCTGCACCCGTACGACGGGCGCGAAGTCCCGAACTCATCGTTACGGTGCCTGCATAGCACACGCCGTGTTCCCGGAGCCGCCGTTGGGCGCCGCCGCAGGCCTTCTCCGCTGATCAGCCGCGGCGCGCAGAACGGCCCGATCTAGCGCGGTCTCCCACGGCGGAGCTTTTGCAACCGCGGGGCGGGAATGAACCGGGCACCAGATCGGTTGCGCTACGTGGTCGTAGTTGTCTTGTGTGTTCGTGTCACCTGCACGCTCGCGGAGAACGATGTTGCGGGCGCGCCGCTTCAGGGATCTGGGGAAAGTCGCGTCGAGAACCGGCCTGGGGACCGCACCGTGCGGACCCGTATCCAGCCCCTGTAAGGAGCGACATGACACAGGGAACCGTCAAGTGGTTCAACGCGGAGAAAGGCTACGGCTTCATCTCCCGCACCGACGGACCGGACGTCTTCGTGCACTACTCCGAGATTGACGGCTACGGCTTCCGTAGCCTTGAGGAGAACCAGCACGTGGAGTTCGAGGTGACTCAAGGCCCGAAGGGCCCGCAGGCCACCCACGTCCGCGCCGCCTGAGCCACGGCAGGCCAGGCCTGCCAAGGGATAACAGCCAGCCGTGGGCCCGGCACCTGATGGTGCCGGGCCCACGGCATGCCCGTCGCGACGGCAGTCGCCGGGCCACGTGACCCGGCGGCCACGATCGGCGGGCGCCTCGTGATCTGCCCGGTCACGCGGCGACCAGGTCGGCGAGGTGGGCAGGGGAGTTGCCCAGATGGTCCGGAGGGTTGGCCATCTGGTAATTCCCGGCGTTGTATGTGCGTTGCCGACCGCACCGAAGACTTCCGCTTCTGCGTGAGCGGCAGTTTGCTCGTGGGCGGCGCTCTTGAAATGCTTCGCTTATGCCCTCCCTTCCAGCGACGTTCGCTGAGGATGTCATCAATCAGCAAGCCCGTGGCCAGTTCGAGGCATTCCTCGACGACCACCGTGGTGAACTCAATCGCTGCCTGGACGGGCTGACCGAGGAGCAGGCGCGCCAGTCGCTGGTGCCTTCTCGGACCACATTGCTGGGCCTGGTGAAGCATGCGACCTTCCTTGAGAAGGTCTGGTTTGACGAAGCTGTCACATGCCGGTCACGTGCTGAGATCGGTATCCCCGCGACCTCGGACGAGTCGTTCATTCTTCATGACGACGACACCATCGCCAGCGTCCAGCAAGCACACCGCGAGGCATGCGAGTCATCACGGCGTGCGACGTCATCCCTGGGTCTGGACGACAGGGTCTACGGCTACTGGCGCGGCCCGCTCCCGCTGCGCTGGGTGTACCTCCACGTACTGCGCGAACTCGCCCAGCACTGCGGGCACGCAGACATCCTGAGGGAGCAGATCCTCAACGGCTAGCGCCCGGGTGTCCCTTCATGCCGCCGACCGCGCCCCCCAGCTGCAGCATCGGCCGGAGTCTAGCCAGGCAGCTAGGTTCGAGGGCTCTGGCGAGTTTGAGCAAAAAAGGCTGGTATGCGAGGCGGACGCTGGTGTTGCCCGACTGGGCCGGTCTAGGATCTTTGGACCGCAGTGGTCTTCAGTCCGTTGCCGTGCTCCCGTCGGCAGAAGCTGCCGCGAGTCACGCGGACTGGCTGGTGATCTTCCGCCTGTTCCCGCCCAAGGGGAATCTCGATGCCGCTTTACATGTACCAGGCCTCCTATACCGCCAGGTCAATGGCGGATCAGCTTAAGGAGCCGCAAGACCCGGTGGAAGTGATCGGGCCTGCCCTGGAGGATCTGGGAGCAACGATCGTGGTGGCGGGTTTTCCGTTTGGCGAGTATGACGTGGTCGTCGTGTATGAGGCACCTGATGATATGACCGCTGCGAGCGTCGCGATGGCAGTTGCCGCGGCGGGCGAGGTCAGGTCGGGCAAGACCACGCGGCTGCTCAGCGGGCAGGAATGGCTCGAGTCTTTGCGCAAACGCAGGATTGTCACCACCCGAAAAGCGCGCCAGCCGCACGACAGCCAGTCCTGATAGCCGGAACTCTTAAGCGGCACCAGGTCGGTGGTATGCAGTTAGGTCGAGCATTCTCAATCGTCCCGGACACAGCCCGCCAGCCCATCCGCTCAAGTAGCCGCAGTCCGTGAACAGTGATCGCGCCACCTGGGCAGGTTCATTGGCCGTCTACGCGTGGCCCGCCCGGGCCAGGCGCTGTGATTAGCCTTCGTGACCGGGCTCTGCCGGTGGCGGCAGGTAGCCGTGCGTGACCAGGCGCTGTGCCCCGGCGGCGTACACCGCAGGATCGTCGGGTGCGGTCGTGGCCAGCCCGTCGACGTACCGGTTGACCATGCAAAACATGGCCGCGATCAACACCGTGTCGTGAATCTCCACGTCCGTCGCGCCCGCCGCGCGGGCCTGGCCGACGTGTTCGGCGGTCACGGCGCGCCCGCTGCGGGCTGCCGCCGCGGCTATCGCGAGCAAGGCTTTCAGCTTGGCGGATACCGGCGCGCTGCCGGGGTCGGCGCGGACCTGCTCGACCACCGCCATGCCCCCCGGCAGCTGGGCCGCGGCACAGGCAGAATGCGACGACGCGCAGTACCGGCAGTCGTTGAGCGCCGACACATAAGCCGCGATCAGTTCCCGCTCACCCCGGGTCAGGGTGCCCGGCCCGCGCAGCAGCACCTCGGTCAGCTCGCTCAGCGGGCGGGCCGTCTCCGGCCGGTAGCGCAGCAAGCCGCGGATCCCCGGATCGGCGGAGTTCAGGGCGATGTGCGGCATGAATGCTCCTCACTGACGCGGAGAAACCCGGGCATAGCATGCAGCATCGGTGCCAGGAAAGCCTCCGGTCAACAATCTGCGCGCGGTCGTCCCGGCAACCTACGCCGGCAGGCACGGCATCGCGAGCGAACTCACGATGCCGCCGAACGGGCCCTCACCGGCGCTCCACCCGCACCCGAACTGCGTCCTGGCCGCCTGCAAGACCTCCGGCAGCTGGTCAAGCCCGCCTCGCCTGCACTCAAGCCGCAGGAGACGCCCTGCATTGCCGAAAGTAGTGCGTTGCCTAGGGTTCATGGTTATGCAGAACAGCGAATCCGCATGCATGCGGTTGTAATCATCACCTGAATCTGGCGTCACGTTGCCGACCCGTTGCGCTGACCTGCAGGTTCCCGCCTGCTGGTCAGCAGATTTGCGCATCAACAATGATGCCAAGCTGGAGGTTGTGACGGCCGCGGCCCGGCAGCAGATGGACCTCGACCCCGGTTTGGCGGACCGCGGCCAGCAGGCCCGCTTGCGATCACGTGACACGCTTGGCAGGTGGTGGCAGCCATTCACTACTTCGCGACCGCGCGGGACCAGGAGTCTCTTCTTAACTACCTCGGCGAACCTGAATCGGTCACCCTGAGCCCCTGGCCGGTCCTCGACCCGTCGCGGGCAACGCTCAGCCGCTGCCAAGCCCTGGCAAGTGTTCATGTGACGGTGGTGTCAACAGCGTTCGGGCCACCTTCGCTCATCCGGCCCGGTGACGCCGCGATGAACGAGCCCACCAAAGCCGGAGTGTTCAACCGGCTCAACTGGCAACAGTTGTCTCCGGGCGACGAAGCCGGCTTGATCGACTCGAACATCTCGCCGGTGCTCTTCTGGAGGCCCGGACGCAGCGATGTCTCTGCTCTTCGCGTCAACGAGATCGGCTCCCAGGCTGACAGCATGAGTGCCGTCTCCCAGGAGTACGAACGATGGGTCAATCGCACCATGGGGTGGGTCCGGCGGCGAGGCACCAAGGTCTGGGGACTGCAAAGACGCAACGTCCGCCCCGATCTGGACATCGCCCTGGCCGTCGTGTCCACCATTTACGCATTGCCCTGCGCTCTTGCCGCTCTTGAAGCGGGCGTCCCCGGACGCTCCTGAGGAGTGACGGCATCGACGACCCCGCTGTTACGCCCGGCGGCCCGTCGACCACCATCCTGGGATGCGCATTAATTTGAGCCGAGTCGGGGGGTTCATGATCCTTGCCTGCGCTGGTGATCAACCTCCGGTCCCCTGGCCGGCTCGGACCGTTGGGTTCCGGGTCTGCGGCTTCCGCGAGCCGACCAGCGGTCACACCGCCCCGGGCGTCATCACATTGACACCTGACATCGAGCGGATGTGAGAGGCGGAGGCGCCGGCTGGCTCGCGAGCGGCGCGTCTACGAGTTGGTTCCCGATTCATCGAGGATGGCGGGGAGGTCAAAGCCGCGGAAGGCGTCTGGGGTGAGGAAGGCGGTGATCTCCTGGATCTGCGCGCCGTGCAGGGTGAGCACGTCGATGGCGCGCGGCATGAAGGTCTGTGTCTTGTCGTTCCAGGCGTAGCGGCCGAAGGCGAGCTGCCCGTTCGCGCGAGCGGGGATGAGGCGCCAGTGGCTCGTCCCTGCAAGTGGCCCGCCGCCCAGGTAGATGGCGACCTGTTCGCGGCCGCGGTACCAGGTGGGTACGGGCGGCATCGTCAGCCTCGCGTCTTCGGCGAGCATGGCAACGACCGCGTCGACGTCGTTGCGCTCCCAGGCGGTGACGTAGCGCTGCGCGACGAGTCTCAGCGCGCCGTCGTTCAATGAGCGCAGCGTCGCCTGCTGGCTTCGCTCTGGCAGTCGTTTGTCTACTGTCTTGTGGGCGCGCTGCAGGGCGCTGTCGACCGAGACTGGTGTGGTTTCGAGCGCAGTGGCGGTTTCGCGGGCTGAGAACCCGAGTACGTCGCGGAGTATCAGCACGGCGCGCTGTCGCGCGGGCAGGTGCTGGAGTGCCGCGATGAAGGCGAGCTCGACGCCCTCGCGCTGCTCATAACGGGCCTCCGGGCTGGCCAGGCCGCTGCCGAGCCCGAGCCGCTCATCCGGGTAGGGTTCGAGCCATACCGCATCGGCCACTGGCTCGGCGGGGTTGTCGCGGGGGTCGGTGGCGGGCGCGTAGTCAACCGGAAGCACTCGCCTGGGCCGCCGCTCGATCGCCCTGAGGCACGCGTTTGTCGCGATCTTATAGAGCCAGGAACGGACGGAGCTCCGGCCCTCGAATCGCGGCAGGGCGCGCCAGGCGCGCAGCAGCGTCTCCTGCAGTGCATCTTCTGCGTCTGCGGCCGAGCCGAGCATCCGGTAGCAGTGGGCGTGCAGCTCGCCGCGGTACGGTCCGGCGAGCCGGCCGAAGGCGTCGTCGTCGCTCCGCCGGGCGGCCTCGAGCAGCTCTCGCTCCTCACTCGCGGTCAGCGCCATGCGAGCGGCTTTCGTCCCGTGTTCAGGCTCGGTCGTCATGGTTTTGGCCGCCAGATAGCGAGCTCGCCGCACTGCGGCGCCGATATGACCCTGCGCCATCCGGCCGGCCCCTCGCGCGGCGCCAGCAGCACCGAGGCGCCGAGCTGGCGCGCGCGTTCGGTGGACTCTTCGATCTGGTCGACCTGGACGTTAGGCAGCCATAGCGGGCGCACGGTGCCGCATTCGACGATGCCGCCGCCGAAACCGCCTCCCAGGCCGAGGGCGAGGTAGGACCCGGACCCGGCCTCGATCAGCGCCTGGCGCCAGCACAAGAGTTTCGCGTAGAACGCGCTCGCCCGTGCGTGATCACCGGTGTGGAGCTCCAGGTGAACGACGGGCCTGGGACTGGACATATGCATAGTCACCTTACTTGTGATCCGCGCTCTGGCCGGAATCCATCGCCGCCGCAGCAGAATCGGTGAGCGAGATCCCGGCCGCGAGGGTGTGCCCAGACCGCCCGGACCAGCTGCTCATTGTCCGTCACGGACCGCCCCCCCGGCCGCCATCCAAGCCCGAGCAGCGTGGAGCCTGCGCCAAGCCCGGCTTTCGTGGCGAGCGATGGATTGCGGCATTTCACCGGATCACCACCTCCAGGAGCGGGGACAGGGCCCGCCGGGCGCGTCGGCGGTTTCGCGGGCGGCCGGTATCTATTAGGAGGATCTCGCCAGCATGGCACCGCAAGCGCAATGGATTCACAGCTTCGTCACCGACGACAAGATCTATTGTCTGTACCTCGCCGGCAACGCCGAAACCATCCGCGAGCACGCCCGCCGCGGCGGATTTCGCGCAGACCACGTCGCGCTCGTCCGAGCGCTGATCGATCCGACGACCGGAGAGACACCTCTCGCGGGCGAATAGCCATCGGTTATGCCGATGTCGACGCGAGCACACCCTAGGCAGCCGCCAGCACTTCGACCCATCGGCCACGATGCGCGCTGCGCATCATCAAGTCTTCCCAGCACCACCATCCACACACGACAAGGAGACCGCCATGCACCCCATCATCAGCTACCGCCTGGCCACGGCCCGGGCCGCCGAGCTGTGCAGCCAGGCCCAGCGAGACGCACTGGCCCGCGCCGCCCGCCACGCGCGAACGCACAAGCTCGAGCATGCCGCACCTAGGCTCGCGGCCGCAGGGCGCCGCCTGCTCACCTCCCTGCGCCCCCGCGGCACCTGACCAGCGTCCCGGATCGCCGCCTCGCCAACGCCCTACGACGGTCCGAGTGCCACCTGCTACGAGCCCGGAGGGTCGAACTGAAGTTTCATCGCTGCAGCACGGTCGACCCTGCAGCCAGCGGCATGCCGGTCAGCCGCATGGTCGCACTTCTCACGGCAAAGGAGGCGGCTCGGTGAGCGGTTATCACGAGCCCTTTGCGCCGTGTGGCAGTCACGGTTACCCAGCCCTCGGGCAGACATCGAAACCGCCGCTGCCGTCACATTGTCCGGCAGGTCGCAGATGATGTAGGCGTCATCCTGGCCGAGTGCGAAATGAAAGCTCTCCAGAGAGCCACCGGCCTCGGCAAGGAGCGCTGTTGCGCTCATCCGGTGGTCGTCCGGCCGCTGCATGATGCGCTGAGTTAGCCGTTCAGCCGCCGGTCTTGCGGCGAAACGAACGTCGGCTCCGGGCCAGGCCGCGGGCGCCGTGGACCTTCCCCGCGTCCTTGCCACCGCGGGCCGCGTTCGCGTCCGCATGCTTGGCGCGCTTGCGCTCCAGTGCCTCGCGGAACTTGCGCTTGATCTCTTCCTCGGAACCTTCCGGCTCCGGCGCGGCGTCAGTCATGCAG
Organism: uncultured Actinomycetota bacterium; assembly: GCA_963729365.1. Classification (GTDB taxonomy): domain Bacteria; phylum Actinomycetota; class Actinomycetes; order Streptosporangiales; family Streptosporangiaceae; genus JASHPR01. Next base: position 607,092 of record CAVSNQ010000017.1, on the reverse strand, counting down.
ACCTCCTCCCGGGATAGCGATATTCACAGCTTCGCACATGTGATACTGGCATGCCGCCTGGCAGGGTGGGTGGTGGCGTTCGGCGGCGCCGCCGAACGCACTGTCATCGGCGTAAGCCGTTCTTTGTCAAGGGCTGGTAGCGTACATACCCGCTCTGGCCGCATGGGCCGCGCTGGTCGAGTTCGCCGCGGCCCGCCTGAGAGCAACGGGGCACATGCATTCGGCGGAACGGAACTCTCCCGCCGGCGTCCTATGGCTGCACGACCGCGTGCAGCTCGATCACCTCGTGCTGGACACCGGGCACGTTGGGCTTGACGTTCTCGTTGAACCACGTCTCGAACTGTCCCCGGCTTTCCCAGACCTCGCCGACGGAGAACCCGCCAGGGCTTGGATATGCGACGTGCATCAAGAAGCCGGGCTGCTTCTTGACCAGGTCGGCCAGTTGCGTCGATGCCTGGTCATACGTGGCTGCATCCATTCCGGCAGCCGTCATCCTCACCAGTACAGCCATTTCGTCCCCCCTGTATCAGGTAATCCCTGATACTTGATCATACAGTTCCGGCCCTCGTGGCAAACAGGCCTGACGCCCCAGCTATGGGTTGGCGGCTTGAAGTCGCCCAGCTGAACCCGGATCTGGTCAGGGCCAAGCAGGTACCGGCGGCAGCAACGCTCCCGGCAAGCCAAGGTGGCCAGCGCGGGGCCCGTTCTCGACATATGTAGCCTACATGTGTAGGCTCTGGTGGTATGAAGCTAACCGGGCCGCTGGAGCGGGTGCTGCGGGTACTGATCGCTGACCCCTCTGCTTCGCACTACGGCTATGACCTGATGAAGGCCGCGAAGCTGCCCAGCGGCACGTTGTACCCGATGCTTGCCCGCCTGCAGCAGGAGGGCCTGGTGGCCTCTGAGTGGGAACCGCAGCGGCAGGACGCGGACGGCAGGCCGCCACGCAAGTACTACCGGCTGACCGCCGAAGGCGCCCGCGTCGCCCACCTCGAGCTCGCCCGGGCCTCCGGCTCCCTGCGGCGCGCCGGGCACGCCACGGCACGGCCAGCGCCGGGAGGCACGCAGTGAACCGGGCGCCGCGCGTCCAGCGGATCTGTCAGCGGCTTATCGGTGCTGCCTGCCGCCGGCTCCCTGAGGACATGCGTGCCGAGCGCTACCGGGAATGGGCAGCTGAGCTGCCGGCCATCCTGAACGACCAGAACATTCGCCCGGGGTTCCGGCGCGCCGTGCGGGCGCTCGCCTACTCGGCCGGCCTCGCCTGGACCGCCCGGCGGCTGAGCCGGGCCGGCGGAGATGCCCGGCCCGCGGCGACCTCGCCATGGCGGAACGGCGCCATGCGGGCCCGGCTTCCCGATGTGGCAGTACGCGCAACCGTCGGCCTCGCTAGCTGGTTCCTGCTGGTCATCCTCCTGATCTCGCTGGGGCGCGCGTTCTCCAACCTGCCCGGCTGGCTGCTCCCGCTCGGCCTGGGCCTGGCGGCTGGCTTCGATGTGCTCTGCCTCGCCGACATCGCCCGTGCCGGCCAGGTGCGCTACCTGCCCAAATGGGCGTGGGCGCTCATCTGCCTCGCCCAGACTCCGCTTGGCGGCATCATGTACCTGAGTATCGGCCGGCTCGGCCGGGCACGCTCGGCCCCGCTCCCGCAGTCCAGCGACCTCGTATAAGTATTCAGCCAGCCTAATCCGTTAGCCGACAGGCTGAGAGCGAAGATCACTCACTTCGAGGCCTGCCGCGGCCAACAGCAGCCTTGGCGACCTGCTCAAACCCGTGGTTAGCGCTATGCCGCGCTTGTTACCAAGGCTGCGTCAACCACGAGGTATAACCGGGCTTTTAAGACGGCGACGTTCCAGTCGGTCCGAGTAGTGACCTGAGGATATCTTCCACCTGGTCGAAGCTGTCTTGCTGGCCGTCGAACCTGGTCATGTGGTCACGGCCAGCTTTGTCGCGGAACGCTAGCCTCATCGTTAGCGTCGTCACTCCGTCAGTTTCGTGCAGCTGCATGGTCTCGACCGCCTCCGCATCTGGCCAGCCGTCGAACAGCCACGTCTTCACGGTCCGGATCGGCGGCTCGACCTCCAGGTAGGTTCCGCGGAACGAGCACTCGGTTCCGTCGCCGGCTACGAAGACGTGGTGGTAGGTCCCTCCGACGCGAAGGTCGATCGAGCACTCCTTCGTCTGGTCCGGGGGTGTAGCGCCCCATTTGCTCACATGCTCGGGCTTCGTCATTACGTCGAAGACGAGAGCGATCGGAGCGTCGAACTCTCGGGTTATGAGGACGTCGAGTTCGTTCGGGAATTCGATGTGTGCCGATCCGTGCCTACTAGGTGTCACTGCTGCTCTCCTGGTTGTTGTAGCTCTTGGAGGTAGTCGTCCATCCGGTCCAGGCGCTCATTCCACATCTGCTCGTACCTGGCCAGCCACTCGTGCAACGGCCGCAGAGGCGCGGGCTCCAGGCTGTATAGCCGGTGACGCCCCTGCGCCCGGCATTTCACCAGTCCCACCTCGCTGAGCACCCGCAGGTGCTTGGACACCTGAGGCTGGGACAGCGAGAGGTCGGCCACGATCGTGCCGACCGCCTTCTCGCCTGCCATCAGCGCGTCGAGGATCTCGCGACGGCGCACTTCGGCGATCGCGTTGAAGACGTCCGAGGTCGTGGGGGAGCGGGCCACGGCTCAAATATATTCTGATATAGGAATGAGTCAAGGTCACTCAGCCGGCGGATAGGCCACGCCGACGTAGCTCACGATGAAGCAGTACGTGCAAACTGACCTCCGTCCCTGGCCGGGGCTGCGAACCGGACGGTAGCTCATCCCGAGGGCTGCCACTCCGGCGACTCTCGGCCGGGTTCAGTCGGGAGTGGCCGCAGGCCATCGCGCAGCGACGCGGAGCGCTTTCGGCGGGTTCCGGCCGACGCCGGAAAATCGGGAAGCGGGGATGAGCCACCTGGGCAACACGGCTAGTCGCTCGCTGTCGGCGCCGCCCGCGCGAGCGGGGCCTCAAGCCCCTTGCGAACATCTATCAAAGTGATATCATGTTTATAGGTGGTCGGGTGACCGACACCGCAGGCGACAGGAGGCATCCCGATGCGCGCACCCAGCGACAACACCGCTGTGAAGGGCGTGAGCGGGTGGTGGCTACCTTCCCCGCGACACGCCATACGGCGCCTGATCAACCAATGGGCGTACTGCCACCTCCGCGCCTTTGGGGTCAGAATTGAGGCACTACCGTGAGGATCCTCTTGCACCAGATGCGTCCCTGGCCACCCGCGTGGCGCAGGCCAGTGGAGGATCGGCCACCCTACGCCGTGTGGGTCATCGGAGGCCTAATCGTCTGGGCAGTCCTCCTGGCTGGCTTCATGGTATGGGACCTGCACAGCACATCCCGTACCACCATCTGGGCCGTCTTCGCAGGCTGGTGCATCGGCGTGCTCGGTGCATCCATTGCCCGGAAAATCTACAGGTAAGGCGCCGTCACTCCGGCCCTTCTTCTCGCCCGGTCCCGGCCCCCCGAAGAATACGGCGGCATGCTCATGCACCTCCTCAGCACCGACATGTCCGCCTCCAGCACCATCACCCAGGAACTCCTGGGCTGGAACCCCACCCACCCCGGCCTCATCGAGGACATCGAACAGGGCCACTACTTCATCTGACCGGCCCCGGACGGCAGGCGAGACAACGACCCGGCCCTACGAGCGCGCCGCCAACCTCAGCCACCCCGCCGGAGCCAATGAAAGAAAAGCCAACTAGCTGCGCCGGAGCCGTCAGAAGCCGCAGTACCCAAGGACCGCGCGGGCCGCGGCGGTCGCGGCCGCGGTCAGGAGATGGCGGCCTTCACCAGCTCGACGACCCTTTTCTCTACCACGGGGCTCCAGTCGTGGAGCGCGTACGACACCGGCCACATGTCGCCGTCGTCGAGGTTCGCCGCCTCCTGGAAGCCCAGGGTCGAGTACCGGTAGTTGAACTTGCCCGCGTCCTGAAAGAAGACGACGACCTTGCCGTCCGCGTTCGTGTAGGCGGGCATCCCGTACCAGGTCTTCGGCGACAACTCGGGCGCGGTCGCGGTCACCGTCACATGCACGCGCTCGGCGAGCGCACGATCCTCCGGCGCCATCTGCGCGATCCTGTCGAGGACCGCCTGCAGGCCGTCCGCCTTCTTGGCGCCCTTCTTGCCCTCGGCGCGCAGCTCGGCGGCGCGCTCCTTCATCGCGGCGCGCTCCTCGGCGCTGAAGCCGTCGGACTCGGCCTTGGCATTCTTCCCGGGCATTCGCGCGCTTCCCTTCTTGACGGGTAGGGCTCGGCGTCATTGCCGACCCTCCGTCGAAAGGCTAGACCCGACCACGCCGTGGCGCTTCTCGATTCCTGATCGGATCGGCGGCCCAGCCCAGGTGCTCAAGTGGCGGCCTCCTTCAGTCACGTAACGTCCGGATCTGCCACTCCAGAGCGTTGCGCGATGCTCGCAATGGCCAGCGAACCCGGCAAGCCTGCCGACCGGCTGGCGCATGGCGGGCTGCACCGCAACGCTCGCCGTAAGGGCTGCTTCCGACATCCGGGTCAAGCCGCTGCTCGGGTGCCCGTCCCGTGAAGCTCCGGCGCAGAACGCGCCAGCGGAGGTCGCGCCGGTCCGGCCTCGGCGAGGTCTTCCCGTGTACTCCTGGCATCCGGCAGACTTCGAGGAGATCGACGTCTGGAGGTGGTCCCGGTGACGCTATCCCCGCTGGCGGGGCGTCGATGAGCGGCGCGCCGTCGGGAACCGTAACGCTGTTGTTCACTGACGTGGAAGGCTCCACCCGGCTGTGGGACTCCGAGCGGGACGCGATGGCGGCTGCGCTGCGCCGCCACGACGAGATCCTGCGCGACGCGATCGAGCAGGCCGGCGGCTACGTCTTCAAGACTGTCGGCGACTCGTTCTGCGCGGCTTTCTCCGCGGCCCGGGCTGGGCTCGACGCGGCGCTAGCCGCTCAGCGGAACCTGGCCGCGCAGTCGTGGCCGACCAGCCGGCCGATCGTGGTGCGGATGGGCCTGCACGCCGGGGTCTGCGAGGAGCGTGACGGGGACTACTTCGGGCCGGCGGTGAACCGGGCCGCGCGGCTGCTGGCGGTCGCCGGCGGCGGCCAGGTGCTGGTGTCCGGAGCGGCGGCGGAGCTGCTGTCTGATGAGTTGCCCGGGGGCGTGGGCCTGCGGGAACTTGGGACGCACCAGCTGAAGGACCTCAGCCGGCCGGAGCGGATCTACCAGGTCGAGGCGGCGTTCCTGGCCGCGCGGGTGGCCGTTCCCGCCGCGCAGCAGCCTGGCCGCCCGGCCGGGCTGCTGGCCTCGCACGCAGACCGGGACCGGGCAGTCGAAGTGCTCAGGACAGCCGCGGGCGACGGTCGGCTCACCGCTGACGATCTCGACCAGCGGCTGGAGGCCGCGCTCACCGCTCGCACGCTGGCCGACCTCGAGCCGCTACTCGCCGACCTGACCACCGCTGCCGTAGCAGAGGACCTGGCTCGCATCAAGTGCGGCTCCGGCACCGCCAAGCGGGACAGGTCCTGGGTGGTGCCTCGACGCCTGGAGATCGACATCGGCAGCGGTTCGGTCCGGCTCGACTTCCGGCAGGCCGTGATCGCCGTGCCGGAGCTGCGAATCGACGCCCAGATCGCGAGCGGCAGCCTGAAGCTCATCACCCGCCCCGGCATCGTGGTGGACGCCGACGACGTGACAGTGAGCAGCGGCAGCGTCAAGGTGGTCCCGTCGGCCGGGCCTGACGCCCCCGTGGAGCTGCGGGTCAAGATCTCCGGCCGAGTCGGCAGCGGCTCGGTCTCCGCCCGGCCCGCCCGCCGCAGCGGCCGATGGCGGGCGCTGTGGCGGCGGGTGCTGCGTCGGCTGGCCGGCGACAGCCGCCCGGCCCTGCCCGCCGCACCGCCATGACCGGGCCGCCGCCGAGCCGTAGCCTCAGAGCAAGGACAGCCCCGCCGTCACCGCGTCGATCCTGTGGCTGTCCGCGGGCCCGACCGAGCAGCACGTCAGCGTCCCCGGCGTCACCTGGGTGCGGCCGGCGTCGCTGATGAGCTCGGCAGGCAGCCCGTCCGCCCGGGCCTGCCGCACCACGTCCTGCAGCTGCTCGGCGGTCGCCACCTTGAGCACCACCTTGGGCTGCCCGTCCCTGAGCCAGGCATCGAGTTCGGCTCCGCCCAGGCCGGCCAGCACGGCCGCCACCGCCGCATGGGCGACCTGAGCCGCGATCTTTCCGCGTCCCATGCCGAGATCCGTCCTGACGACCAGCGCCAGTTTCATGGCCACCAGGACACCGTAAAGCGCGGGCCGGCCGGACGTGCCCGCTACGACCGACGCCCGCACGCCCGCGGCGATCAGGTCCCGAGCGCCCGGCCCGGATGAGTGCCCTTAACGCTAGGCTCGGAGTAGGCCTGGTCCCGCCGCGCGAGCTGCGAGTGGTAGTCACCGGCGTGGTCGCGGAGTAGCTGGATCGCATTCGCCTTTCTCCCGTCCCAACGAAGGAGATGTGCACGGACCCGGGATGCTCCGCACGCCCCGGCCTTCAGGGATGAATAGGCGCCTGAAAGCGGCATCGAATAAACGTATTAATAGCATATGATAATGTTATGTCCAGCCAAACTCACTGGCCTCAGGCAACGCCTTAACGCGGAGATTGAGAAAGTTCGAGTTTGCGCCACATTCGGCTTGCAGAACTTGTATCGTTCCCTCAACGGAGGGCCCGCGCTGCCCTGGTCGAGGGCTTGACGTGCGGTGGGAAGCGCAGCGGTCCAGCAAGCTGAACGGGCTCGTTGCCTCAAGCGCACGTCCAACCAAAGCTAATCCGTATAGATACCGGCGCGAACCGGCCAAGCGGGCCACGACGTGACCTTCGTTGATGCCTATGGAGGCGTGTAGCCATGACCAACTCACTGCCGCTGCACGTCCTGCAATGGTTTCTGCTCATGTTCTTCCTGACCCCGCTCGTCGAAGCCGTCATGGCCACCCTCGGCGTTACCTGGGCCGCATTCGGCTACTTGACGGCGCCTCCGGGAAAGTTCACCCAGCTAATCATCCAGATCACCACCGTGGGCGAGGAGCCGAAGGTGGTGCAACGGACCATCGACAAGCTGCGCAGCTACAGGCTAACGATGAGTTACGAGATTTGGGTCGCGGTCGAACCGGGGCACTTCACCGAGTACACGGGCGCCGACCGGGTCATCGTGGTCCCGGCCGACTTTGTCTGCCTCCCGATCGACAAGGCCCGGGCGCTTGAATACACGCGGAGGCTGCGCCAGTATCTCCGCCTCAACCGGCCCGATGTGAAGATCCTCCTGGTAGACGACGACACCTTGCCGTCCGAGAAGTACGTCTACAAGGCCTTTGCCGCCGACTACGACCTCTGCCAGGGCGTGACGATTCCAAGCCGGTGGTTCGCCGCCGGTACATGGAAGCATTTCATCCTCAGTCATCTGGACAACATCCGGACGCGCAATTGCTTGATCTATTGCTCGTGCACCCAGGGAGTCACCCAAAAGCCTCTCTTCGTACACGGCGAGGGTCTGTGCATGACGGGTATGGCCGAGGAGATCGTCACCTGGAACCGTCCGATCGTCGCCTCAGACGATCTCGTCTTTGGCACCAACGCCGCCTACATGGGCCTAAGTTGGGGCTACTTCCTGGCCGCCATCCAGCTGATCTCTCCTTGGACCCTCAAGGAAAGCCTGAAGCAGCGGCAGAGGTGGACGTGGGGTAACTTTGATGCCATTCGTAGCCGCGACATCATGCCAAGCGCTGCCGCCACCTTCAAGGGCTTCAAGTACCTCTGGGGATATCTGGCCGTGCTCTCGAGCACCACTGGCGCCATCCTGCTGTTCCTCGGCATCGCCAAGGTGCCGCCGCAGGCCCACCACGTGTTTGAGCTGTCACTCGTCTGCTGGTTCGCCAGTTACGGCCTGATGGGGTGGATCAATTCAGGAGGTGAGCCCAACCGAGAAAGCCGGACCACCTTCGGCTTCTGGCGGTTCCGTGTCCTCCAAACGATGGCCGCCACCGTCCTGACCCCGATCACTGCTCTTTCGCCGCTCATGATCATCACGTATAGCTTGCTGAAGGGGCGACCCAAGAAGTTCCTCATGGTCCGCAAATGGAACAGGATTATGGACGCCGACTGAGGCGGTCGCAGGGCCCCGGCGCCGTGGATCTGAACCGGGTGCCCCGGCCACTGGACGGCGTTCTCGCCCAACCATAGAGCCCCCGAACCGGGACGGTCCGAGGGCTCACGCGTCTTGCAACGAGCTGCGGCTGGGTTAGTTGTAGCTGACCTGCAGGGCATAGATAACTACCTCGCCGTAGGCGTCAGAGCTATCGCCGTATCCCATATTGGACTGGAGATACGCCCCGGCCTTGAAGTAGCACGTCTGGCAAGCGTTGGCGAAGTCGACCTTCAACGCGCCGTTATAGTAGACCAGTATGTGCCCACCGGTCGCCACGAGCTTTACCGTAAAGACGGTGCCGAGAACGTAGTTCTCGTCAAGCACGCCTGCCGACGTGTCGTCCGCCTTGACCCATAGCTTGTTGCCATCCAGCCGGATGAGCGCCACGTAGGTTTCCGCGTTGTGGATCTGCCCGGCGACGATTGCTGGGACGACCGTCGGCAGATGCGTAATGGCTTCACGGATCGTCATCGTGGCCGTCCCGGTGGTATTCGACCAGCTGGCCTGGTTACCGTTGCCGGTCATCTGCCGCAGCTCGGTGCGAGGAAATATCGCCCCGGGGATGATCGCACCGCCCACGTTGGCCCAGAACACCACCCCATTGCCTGCCGGGTTCAAGTGAAAGTACTGGCTCTCATACTCTTTCAGCTGAGGCCAACTCACCTGTGCCGGCTGATCCGAGCCACTAATGGCCACTGGGATCTGCAGCTTCCAGTCACTCAGGTTTAGGACACTCGACGGATCCGCGACAGCAACGGAACTGGCGGCACCCGGCGAATCCTGTCTGGTGCCACCCGGCGAATCCTGTCTGGTGCCACCCGGCGAATCCTGTTCTGTACTCACAACAACCACTCCAATCAAGAGCAAAATGGCGACAACGCCCATAATAGTGTAACGCACCTGATCCTGGTCTCAATCGGAGGAAACAATTGAGCTGAACTCGTCACCGCGATTATCGGTGACGAGAAGACCGGCGAACACCTCTGCTGGCGTCCTGAATTCGAGTATAACACCGGAGCGGCCGTTTAGCTCCTCGGCGACGGCATTGAGATAATGCAACACCGGTGATATCGGTGCCTTTCGGGGACTACTCACGGGGCAGGACGTTGGTGTTCTCGCTGGTTCCCCGCTCCCACGGCGAGTGCGCGTCGGGCGAAATAGGCTGGGATATCGACGCGCTCCACCACGGTTAGTCCCTTTTGCCGGTCCCGGCGTGAGGCCCTGCTTAAAGGACGCCGACCGGTATTTCTGAGACTTCCCGACGCGGGGACGCAACCGGTACCCGCTTGCGCCGATGCCGCCAGGCGACCAGGCCGCGTGCGATGGCAAACAGCACGATAAACGCGCCTACTGCCGTCCACGTCGCGCGAACCATCGGCCAGTTCCACTGACCGCCGTTGTTGGTGGCGATGTTCGAGCCGTCGAGCGACACGCCCTGGCTCGTGAGGCCGTTAGCGAGTATCCGGTTATGCTGGCATATGGTAGATGCGGCGTCCGCCGGGCTGATCCGTACGCCGATCCGGTTGTGACTCACCACATTGCCGTCGTAGACGTTATCCCCCGAGGCCGTCGAGACCAGCCCGTCACCGGTGTTACCGGTGACGATGTCGTCGACGATCCGGTTGTGGCTGGACTCAAGGTCCATCATGATCCCGTCCTCGCCGTTGTCGCGCGAGATTGAGTAGGCAATGACACTGTTCGTCACGTACTGCGAGAAAATGATGCCGTGGGCCTTATTGTCCTCGGCAATCACGTGCTCGACGCTCAGGCCCGTGCTGTGAGTGTGCGGGTCCAGCCCGTACAGGCCGTTATCCTTGAAGGTGTCGTAACGGAAGGCCAGGTCCACCGCGTGATCGGAGTACGCGCCGATGAAGCCGTCTTCGAACGTGCTCCCGGTGATGCGGCCGGTAGACCCTTGCATCCATGACACGCCGTAGCTGGCCAGCCAGTTCCAGCCGAGACCGATGAACTGGCTGTCGGTCACGTTGAGCGCCGACCGGTCAGACGCCATGATAAACGGATGATAGTACCCGCCCGGGGGCTGGTAGCCGGCGGCGGACCGAACGACCACGTTGTCGATGTTGAGTACACCGCTTTCCACCCCGACAAAGACACTCGGCATATCGGCTAGGCGCACCTGGCTGACGTGATCCCCCGCGAGCGTGAAATCGACCCCATGGATGATGAGGGCCGCCAGCAAGGTAACCGTGCCGGATGCCGACTCCTGGATCCAGCTGCGTGCATGCAGTGCCTTCGTAACCTGGACCAAGTTGATCACCGGATGCGCTTCGTGGATCTCGCGGATTTCTATACCAGCGGACAGCAGCGTAATGCCGTGCTGTGACACCACAATCGCTCTCGCCGAAGTGGTCGGCGGTAGCGAATGGCGCACACTTGAGTCAGGTGGCAAACCATGCTCGACCAAGTAGATCGGCTCCCTCGCAGGGAAGACCGGCTTGCGCCGCACCACCGAAAAGGTCCGGTAGGCAATCGGGTGAATGTCGGCCGAGAGTGAGATCAGGATACCGGCGGCGACTGCGAGCACCGACACCAGCGCGAGCATGCCCCAGTAACGGCGCCTGGCTTGCCTTTTCGCCATGTTCTGGTGCTTGTGCTGCGACGGCATGGCTCTTCCTTCTAGGTGAGTGTCTGGTGAGTCGGCGGCCCGGGCCTCTGTGCCTGGTTGAGCCGGATCTGCCGGGTATGCGGCGCGCGGCCCGGTAGAACTCAGCATGCGAGCAAGCGGCCCGCCAGCCTCGCTATTCCCTGGACAAATGCTGACAATGGCAATATGACGAGAATCAGCGTAGCGCAACATTTCCGCTTCTTGGCGAAAACGAAATGATCAATGGTAAGCACGGTAGCGTAACATTGCATCCGCTCTCAATGAGGACGTCATGCTGCCCCATTATTTGTCCTTATCCACCGCCGGGGTTCGATGTTAAGGCATTCTACGGACTTGCCAGTCGAAGTGCTTCCGGTCGCTCGTTTGAACACGATTGTCCCCTGCGGATGGCATCAGATGTAGGAAACAACATAACGTAGCCGCCACGCTTCGACATGTGAGAACCTCATACTGCAACGGCTTCTCTGCACGGCAGGAGCCATTCTTGGGTCCAAATCGAACACTTGGGGCAGCTATATATCTAGATGTTATCGACTTAAGCGTGCGCGAAAGGGCGACAGAGCCCTAGAGCTGCTGTAAGTCCAGCATGTTCACTGCTGGGAGCCTCAGCCAGAATCTCCCCTCCTCGCCGGGGAAGGATAGGCGTCGACATGATGGAGGGAAATGCTGTGACCGAGCCGCTGGCCGGGCATAATTTCGAGCTTGACGTGGTGGTCGTCGGGGGCTGCGGGCATGTGGGACTGCCGCTAGCGCTCGCGTTCGCGGACCGAGGCGCGCGGGTCGGCATCTACGACGTAAGCCGCGCGGCCGTCGAGACGGTCAATGTCGGCCGGGTGCCATTCGCGGAGCCTGGAGCGGCGGAAGTGCTGCGCCGGGTCCTGGCGGCGGGGTCCCTGGAGGCCACGGTCGACCCTGCGATCGTGGCGAGCGCTGAGCATGTGATCATGGTTATCGGCACGCCTGTGGATGCGCATCTCAATCCCGACCAGGCCGCCATACCGGCCGCTCTCGTCGGCTGCGCCAGCTACTTCCGCTCGGGGCAGATCCTCATACTGCGCAGCACTGTGTATCCCGGGGTGACCGCGATGGTGGAGAAGATGGTCGCCGGGCTCGGCATCGAGATGGACGTCGCGTTCTGCCCGGAGCGTATCGCCGAGGGAAAGGCGATGACTGAGCTGTTCGAGTTGCCGCAGATCGTCTCAGGACGAACGCCACGCGGTGTGGGGCGGGCCAGCCGGCTGTTCGGGTTGCTGACATCGAAGCTGGTCGTCATGTCCCCGGAAGAGGCTGAGCTAGCCAAGCTGTTTACCAACGCGTGGCGCTACATCAAGTTCGCGACCGCCAACCAGCTGTACATGATGGCCAACGACCAGCGCCTGGACTTCGAGCGGATCCGGCAGGGATTGACCGAGGACTACCCGAGGGCCGCAGACATGCCGTCGGCCGGGTTCGCCGCCGGGCCGTGCTTGTTCAAGGACACGATGCAGCTCGCGGCCTATAACCACAACAACTTCGCCCTCGGCCACACGGCGATGGCCATCAATGAGGGCATGCCGCTGTATGTGGTGCACCGGCTGGAGCAGTGCTTCGAGCTGGCGACGATGACGGTTGGCATCCTGGGCATGGCGTTCAAGGGAGCCTCTGACGACATCCGGTCGAGCCTGGCGTACAAGCTCAAGCGGATCCTCGCTTTCAAGGCCGGAACAGTGCTGTGCGCCGACCCGTACGTGACCTGCGACCCGAGCCTGCTGCCGATGGATGAAGTGCTCGCCAGGTCGGATCTGCTGGTGGTCGGGGCCCCGCATCCTGAGTACCGGGGACTGGCGACGGGCAAGCCGGTGGCCGATATCTGGAATATCCTCGACCGGGGTGTGCGGATATGACTCCCGGGGAACCGCGCACCGGGGCATCCGGCCCGGCCGCGGATGCCGGTTAAGGGTCAGCCGCCGCCACGTGATCGTCCACCCGGCGGAGCCGCCCCTCGCGGACGAGATCATCCACGAGCGTGCCGGACCAGTACCACGGCCACGAGAACCAGCGCCGCAGCTCGGTCTCGGGCGCCACGACCGACGCCCGCACGCCCGCGGCGATCAGCTCCCCGAGCGCCCGGCCGGGATCAGTGCTCTTAACGCTAGGCCCGGAGTAGGCCTGGTCCCACCGCGCGAGCTCGCTCGAGTGCAGGTGCCCCTCGCCCGCGGTGACCAGCATCGACCGCGAGACGATCGCGCCGCACCGCTCAAGCGGCGCCCGCAGCGACTTCAGCGCGTGCCGGGTCAGCCCGAGCTCGGTGCGCAGGTCGTCGAGGCTGGACGGCCCGGCGGCGGCCAGGTGGTCGAGCAGCCGGGCCCAGCCGCGGTCGGCCGCCCGGGCGCGCTCGATCTCCGCGCGGCAGATCGGGTCGAGCAGGCGCGCCACCGCGCCGGTCACGAGCATGTTCTTGGCCCGGTGGACCGCGGGCACGAGGTAGCCGCGCTCGCCGAGTTCGCCGAACCACGGCCACTTCGTCTCCGGCCACGTCGCGAAGCCGGGGCGGCCCGGCTTGAAGGGAGCCTCGTGGCATGCCTCGTACAGGCTGGGCAGCGCGCAGTCCGCCGTGCGGGTCAGTAGCCCGCGGTCGCCCAGGAACGCATCCGCCTCGTCGAGTGACCGCAGCGCCCGGTCGGGCGTCAGGCGGCACTCGAATCCCCGCCGCTCCCGCAGCTGCGCTAGCGACTCCACGGTGCCATCCTTCGCCCTCGGCGACGGCGAAGTCGAGCCGAGGTTTCTAGTCAGCCGAGGACCAGCCGGCGCAGCCCATGGCGCTCAATGAGCGCGCTGTCGGCCGCGGCGTATCAGCGTCCAGGCGTCACGCCAGGCCACCTCAAAGTCGCGCCCGAGACCATCTCCGACAAGCGCTCCGCCTCGGCGCCGAACGCGTCTACCGCCAGGCCCGATGCCATGGTCTGCACCGTACCCGGCGATCCCTACGGCGGAGAAAGCCGCCTGGCCTCCGTCAGGTCGCTGCGGTTTGGTGCCGACGGGATCAGCGTGACCGAATCGTCGCCGCTGACCCCCGATCGAACTCGGGCCACAGCGACCACGCATTCCGGTCATCCCTGGCCGCCGATGAGCCGGTCGGTGGCCGGGTCGGGGAGGCCGTCGAAGTGCCGGCCGAGCACCTGGGCGAACACCGGCTGGCCGGGCTCGGCGCGCAGGAACAGCGTGACCGACGAGCGCAGCTTCTGCGCGTCGAGGTCCCCGAAGATCTGCTCCGCGGTGCGGCCCGGCGTCGCCGCGACGATGCTCGCGCACTCGGTCAGCCGCGGGCCGAGCACCGGATGGGCCAGGTAGGCCCGGGCCTCGCCCAGCGAGGAGATCGCGAACCTCCGCGACGTCGGGCTCTGCCCGAGACCGGCGATCTGCGGGAATACGAACCACATCCAGTGGCTGGTCTTGCTGCCGCGGCGCAGCTCGGCGAGGGCGCGGTCGTAGGTGCCGCCCGCGTCCTGGGCGGCGACGAAACGCTCCAGATCGTATGGGTCATCCATCGTCAAGTCCTGTCGCGCCCCGGCCGCGCAACTACCGCGCCCGTGCCGTTCCGTCAGCCACTGGCGTCCTACGTCGAGCAATTCCACTCGACGGCCCGCTGCTGACATCATGCCCGGCGGACGCGTACGCCAAAGATACTGGTGGGACTCACCCGGATGAAGTGCGCAGTTACATCCTCGACCCACGGCTCGAGCCCGGCATTGATGAACGGCGCGCGCTCAGCCTCGGTATCCGAGCCGGGCGAACCGGAACCGCTGGAAGAACTGAAGTCGGCTTCATCATCCGGCATGGCTCCAACCCTAGCCCCACGAGCGCGCCAGCCATTCAGAGCTCCGGCGAGCCCGTGGTAGAAACGGCCCATGAGCGCCTCTGCTGTTCCCGACCTTGCTGACGTGCTCGCCGCCCGCCAGCGCATCGCCCCCTACCTGCGCCCGACCCCGCTGTACCGTTATCCGGCGCTCGACGAGCTGACCGGAGCGCGGGCGCGGGTTAAGCACGAGAACCACCAGCCGGTGGGTGCGTTCAAGGTCCGCGGCGGCGTGAACCTGGTCAGCCAGCTCAGCGCCGACGAGCGGCACCGCGGCGTGATCACGGCCTCGACCGGCAACCATGGCCAGTCGGTCGCCTACGCGGCGAACCTCTTCGGGGTCCGCGCGATCGTCTGCGCGCCGGAGCAGGCCAACCCGGTGAAAGTGGAGTCGATGCGGGCCCTCGGCGCCGAGGTGGTCCTGCACGGCCGCGATTTCGACGACGCGCGCGAGCACTGCGAGAAGCTGGCCGCCGAGCACGGCTACCGGTACATCCACTCCGGGAACGAGCCGGCGCTCATCGCCGGGGTGGCCACCTCCACCCTGGAGATCCTCGAAGCGCAGCCGGACACCGAGATGATCGTCGTCCCGGTCGGCGGAGGCAGCGGCGCGGCGGGTGCCTGCGTGGTGGCCAAGGCCGTACGGCCGTCGGTCCAGGTCATCGGCGTGCAGTCCGAGGCCGCCCCGGCGGCGCAGCGCTCCTGGCAGGCGCGCGCTCTTGTCACCGGCACCACGACCACGCTGGCCGAGGGACTGGCCACCCGCACTGCGTTCGAACTGCCGCAAAAGATTCTCTGGGACCGTCTCGACGACTTCGTGCTGGTCTCCGAGGACGCGCTGCAGAGCGCGACGCGGGTGATGATCGAGAAAACCCGGAACCTCGTCGAGCCGGCCGGCGCGGCGGCGCTGGCCGCGGTGCTCGCGGCGCCCGCGCGGTTCGCGGGCCGGAAGGTGGCCATCGTCTGCAGCGGCGGCAACATCAGCCCGGCGCAGCTGCTGGCGCTCTGGCCGGAAGCGACGGCCTGACTGCGTCCGGTCCCGATGCGCGGCCGCCCGGGGGAACGGCCGCTCGCGTGCCATTGCCATACTTAGAGTTACCGGCACGCTACGGAGGGCGAGGAATGTGCACGAGGGTGTTCTGGTCGGATAACAGCGTGGCCAAGGTCGCCTCGCGCACCATGGACTGGCAGGTCAGCGACGATCCCGTGCTGTGGGCCGTGCCCGAGGGCACCAGGAGAGCAGCGGGCGACGCGGCCTGGCAGGCACGGTTCGGTGTCGTGGGCCTGAGCATGTGGGACTCCGGCACGACCGACGCCGTGAACAGCGCTGGCCTGGCCGCGCACGTGCTGTACCTGGGCTCCGCCGGCTTCGCGGCGCCAGGCACCCCGGGCGCCGTCCCGAACCTGCTGTGGGCGCAGTGGGTCCTGGACCACTGCGCGACGGTGGACGAGGCAGTCTCGGCGCTGCGTGATCTGCCCATCGTGTCGGCTCCGGTCCGGGGGAAGGACCTGGGCTGCCATCTGGCCCTGGAGGACGCCAGCGGCGATTCCGCCATCGTCGAGCCGATCGACGGCAGACTCCGCGTGCATCACGGTCCCGAGTACCAGGTAATGGCCAACGATCCGGCTTTCGACCAGCAGCTGGAACACCTGCGCCGGTACCGCCCCTTCGGCGGGGACCGGCCGCTACCCGGCGGAATCGAGTCCACCGACCGCTTCGTGCGGGCCGCCTATTTCCTGCACTACCTGCCTGAGCCCAAGGATCTCGCCGAGGCCATAGCCGGGGTGGTCAATATCGCCGGCACCGTCTCGTGCCCGCCCGGGGCGCCTTACGAAGACTTCGGGGTGTACCCGACCTGGTGGACCTCGGCCGTCGACCTCACCAACCTGACCTACTACTTCTGGTCTCATACCAGCCCGTCCCTGATCTGGGTCGAGCTCTCCGGCCTTGACCTGCGCCCGGGCTCTCCGGTCCGCGCGCTGGATCCCCGCGATCCCGGCCTGGTCGGTGATGTGACCGCCCGCCTCGCCCCGGCCGCACTGACCTACTGACGCGCCCGGACCGCTGCGCCGGGCGAGATCAGCTCAGCTGCGGCTGACGGTGAACGTCCCGGTCATGCCTTCGGCCACGACGGGACGTTCCTTCCGGTCGTAGTTACAGTGCTGGCCATAATGACCTCCATAAACCGGCGAGCACGTTGCCCGTGTCGCTCCTCTCGATGATGTGCCCCGGTACGCGGGCCAGGGCAGGGCCGTCCGGCACCGGCCCGCAGGACCTAGGTCACTTCCATGGCCGGGACGCCGGGGCAGGCTGGTCAGCCAGCGCCGGACCTGACGGCCGGCCGGATCACTCCGGCAGCGGGTTGGTGCCGGGCAGCGGCACGCGCCAGTACATCTCGGTTCCCCGGCGGCCGTCGGCGGGTCCGACCTTCAGCGTCCCGCCCAGCTGCTCAGCGCGCTCGGCGAGATTGCGAAGACCGCTGCGCGGCGCGCCGTCACGGATGCCGGTCCCGTTGTCGCGGACCTGCAGGACCAGGTCGGTGCCGGTCGAGATGGTCACGTCCACCTGGCTAGCCCTGGCGTGCCTGGCCGCGTTGGCCAGTGCCTCGCGCAGCGCGTGCAGCATCTGCTCGCCGATTTCCTCCGGCACATCCTCGTCTAGCGTGTCGTCGATCCGCAGCGACGGGGTGAAGCCGAGCGGTCCGGCCATCTCCTCCGCGATGTCCAGGATCTGGCGGCGCAGGCCGGCGGGGCTGACGTCGCGGCGCGAGTGGAGCGCAAAGATGGCGGACCGGAGATCCGTGATCGTCTCATCGAGGGCGTCCACGGCACCGCTTACCCGCTGTTCCACCGCGGGTTTGTCGATCAGCGGTATCGCGCCCTGCAGCGACATCCCCGTCGCGTACAGCCGCTGGATGACCAGGTCGTGCAAGTCACGGGCGATCCGGTCGCGGTCCTCGAACACCAGGAGGCGCTCGGCGTCGCGGCGGTGCTCGGCCAGCTCCAGGGCGATGGCCGCCTGGGCGGCGAAGGCGGCAACCAGCTCCACCGAGGCCGAAGGCAGGGGCATCGCGCCGCGGCGGCGGCCGACGGTGAGCACGCCGCGCACGTTGCCTGCCGTGCCGAGCGGCATCACTACCGCCGGGCCGAGCGGCATGTGCTCGCGGGCCGCAGCCGCGACCCGCTCGTCGCCGGCGAAGTCGTCCACCGTCACCGCCTCGCCGGTGGCCAGCACCTGCCCGGATACCGATTCGCCGTCCGGCAGCTCTATGCCCAGCGCCTGCCGGGCACCCTCACCAGAGGCGTACTCGACCACCATCTGCCGTCCGCTGGCGTCGGGCAGTGCCAGTGCCACCAGATCGGCGCCGGAGAGCTCCAGCGCCTGCCGGGTCATCAGCTCAAGCACATCGCCGAGCTCCGCGCCGGACAGCAGCCGGCGGGTGACCTCGGCGCCTGCCGCCAGCCAGCGCTGCCGCGTGCGGGCCTCCTCATACAGCCGGGAATTCTCGATCGCCACCCCGGCCGCAGTGGCCAGGGCCAGGAGCAGTTCCTCGTCTTCGGCGTCGAAGTCGGCTCCTTCCTGCTTCTCGGTCAGGTAGAGGTTGCCGTAGACCTCATCGCGGACCCGCACCGGCACGCCGATGAACGACCGCATCGGCGGGTGCCCGGCCGGGAAACCGGACGACCTCGGGTCGGCCGAAAGGTCGGCCAGCCGCAGCGGCACCGGGCTGGTGATCAGCGCCCCGAGCAGTCCGCGGCCCTCGGGCCAGTGACCGATGCTGGCGATCTGGGCGTCGTCAAATCCCACCGGGACGAACCCGGCCAGCCGGCCGCCATCCCCGACCACCCCGAGCGCCCCGTACCGGGCGTTGACCAGCCCGACCGCGGCTTCGACGATCCTCCGCAGCACGCCCTCAAGCTCGATATCGCTGCCCACCGCGACCACCGCATCGAGCAGCGCATGCACCCTGTCCCGGGCCGCCATTACCGCCTGCAGCTGGTTCTGCAGCTCGCCCAGCAGCTCATCAAGCCGCAGGTGCGGCAGCACCGGTCGCCGTGATGCCTCCACTGGCGGCTCCCACCGGTCAGTTCGGCCATGCCCGTACCGGTAACCATAGCCCGGCGGCCCGGCGGGCCCGGCCACCGCGACCAGGGAGACGCCTGGCCGGGACCAACGCCCGCGAGCAAGGGACCAAATGCCCTAGCCCGGCGGACCGCCCGGGCCAAGACTGTAGCCAGAGGGGCAAGAAGCCCGCGCGAGAGCACCGCTAGAGCGGCGGCAACGGCTGCGGCCTCACCGGAGAGGATCCCGCGATGACCGTCAAACAGGACGTCAGGCAGCGCGATCGAGACGGCGCATCCGTGAACGACGTCGGCCTGGAGCGGCTTTCGCGCCAGGAAAGCCTCGATCTCCTGGGCTCCGTTCCGGTCGGCAGGATGGTCTACACGCGCCAGGCCCTGCCCGCGGTCGACCCCGTGAACTTTGCCCTGAGCGGCGGCGAGATCGTCATCCGTTCGGGCGCCGGCGGGACGCTGACGGCGGCGGCGCGGGGGGACGTGGTGGCCTTCGAGGCGGACACACTGGACACCGTGGCCAGGTGCGGATGGAGCGTGACGGTCATCGGGCGGTCCCGCCAGGCCAGCGACCCGGGGGAGATCGGCCGTCTGCTCAGACTGCCGCTGGTCTCCTGCACACCGGGGGAGAAGGATCACTTCATTTGCATCGGCATCGAGATCGTGAACGGCCGGCGGCTCCGCACATCGGCCGAAGAGGCGGGAGTGGCGTAGGGGAGATGGCCGGGCCAGCTGAGGCGGGAGCCTGGGACATCGTGCTGCGCGGGGGCCGCGTGATCGATCCAGAATCCGGCCTGGACGCGACGGCGGACGTCGCGGTCGCGGGCGGCCGGGTCGCCGAGGTCGGGACCGGGCTGCGCCCCGCGCGTCCCCCGCGGGCCGAGTACGACGTCGCTGGCCTGGTCGTGACCGCCGGGTTCGTCGACCTGCACAGCCACGTCAACACCATCGCCGGGCTGCGGCTGCAGGCCCTCGACGGCGTCACCACCGCGCTCGAGCTGGAAGCGGGCGTCTCCCCGGTGGACGTCGCCTACCGGGCGGCCGCGGCGGAGGGCCGGCCGGTCAACTACGGCTTCGCCGCGTCCTGGGCGCTGGCCCGGATGGAGGCGGTCGCCGGGATCGCGCCGGGCGCCACGCTGGGCACGTTCCTGGACAACCTCGCGGGCCGGGAATGGCAGCGCGCGGCCGCGCCCGCCGAGATCACCGCGATTCTCCGGCGGCTGTCGGCCGACCTGGCCGACGGGGCGCTGGGCATCGGCGTGCTCGTCGGGTACGCGCCGGCCTCCAGCCCGGACGAGTACCTGCGGGTCGCCGCCCTGGCCGCCGAGGCCGGCGCGCCCACGTTCACGCATGCGCGGGACATGATCGAGCTGGTCCCGCAGACGCTCATCGACGGCGCGGAGGAGATCGCCCGCGCGGCCGGCGAGACCGGCGCGCACATGCATTACTGCCACGTCAACAGCACCTCGCAGCGGCACATCGACCGGGTGCTCGGCGTGGTCGAACGGGCGCAGGCCGAAGGATCCCGGGTCACCGCCGAGGCCTACCCGTACGGGTCAGGCATGACCGGCATCGGCGCCGCGTTCCTCGCGCCCGAGCGGCTCGGCGAGCGCGACCTGACGCCGTCGTCGCTCACCTACGCGCCGACCGGCGAGCGGATTGCCAGCGAGGCACGGCTGCGTGAGCTCAGGCGGGCCGACCCCGGCGGCCTGGTGATCATCGAGTTGCTGGACGAGAACGACCCGGCCGACCGGCGGCTGCTGATGCGGTCGCTGACCTTCCCCGGCGCGATCGTGGCCAGCGACGCCATGCCGCTGACCTGGACCGGTCCCGAGCCCGACCCGCTGGCCTGGCCGCTGCCCGCCGCCGCGGTCACGCATCCGCGGGCCGCGGGGACGTTCTCCCGGGCGCTGCGCCTGCTGACCCGGGACGGCGGGACGCTCGGCCTGGCCGAGGCGCTCGCCAAATGCAGCCTGCTGCCGGCCCGGGTACTGCAGGACCGCGTGCCGGCCATGCGCCGCAAGGGCCGGCTGCAGGCCGGAAGCGACGCCGACATCGTGGTGTTCGACCCGGCCACGATCAGCGACCGGTCCAGCTACTCCGACAGCACCCGCCCGTCGGCCGGCATCCGGCACGTGCTGGTCAACGGCACCTTCGTGGTCCGGGACGGCGGCATCGTGGCCGACGTCCAGCCCGGCCGCCCGGTCCGCGCCGGCTAGCTCACCGCGCGGCCAGCACGTTGCGCACGTCCATCAGGTGGTGCTGACCCTCGTGCACGATGTGCCGGCCGACCCAGACCAGGTCGCGCTCGGTGGCCTCGGGCCAGGGATAGACCAGGCGCCGCGCCCAGCCGGTCTCGTCAAGTGCCCCGAACACGGCGGCGCACAACTCGGCCGCCATCGCCAGCTGGCCCAGCGCATCCGGGACGGCCTGCGCGCCGTAGCGGCACAGCGCCACCCGCTCGTCGCGGTGCATCCGGGCGACCCTGGGAACGTCCTCCACCTGGGCGGCGACCGCGCGTTCCCGCTGAACAAGAAGCATGTCCCGGACGTGGCAGGCGTACTCGAGCGCCGACCACACGGCCGGCTCGGGCCGCCGCGATGCCACCGCCGGGTCAACGCCGGCCAACAAGTCCGAGAATCCTGAACGCAACGCCAGCAGCCTGGATGGCACCGCCTCCGGCGCGACGACCTCGTAAGAGAAACCACACTCCGGGCAGGTCACGGACCGACGGTACGCCCGCGGGCGGCCGGCCACAACGCGGCAGGGCGTACATCGCGATCGACGATGCGACGCGGGCATGGACCTTGCGGAGGCCAGGTAGCTGCTGTCACGCTCGGCGATCAAGGGGGATGATCATGGCGATGTACCTGACGAGGGCCCGCTAGCCAGCACCCGTGAGCCGCGTCAGCGGAGGAAGGTTCGCAGGAGCTGGGTGATCCGGTGGCTGGCTTTCCCGTCGCCGTAGGGGCAGGGGATGGCCGCCAGCCGGTGGCTGAGTCCTTGGTCGCTGATCAGCTGGCGGCCGAGGTCGCCGATGACGGGGCCGGGCGGGACCAGGTGGGCGAATCCGGCGTCGATGGATTCGGGGCGCTCGGTGGAGTTGCGGACCACGATGAGGGGCCGCTTGAGGACGGTGCATTCTTCCTGGACGCCGCCGGAGTCGGAGACCAGGAGGCGGGCGTGGCGGGCCAGGGCGAGGAAGGTGCGGTGGCCGGCCGGGGGGATGGGCCGGAGCCGGTCGAGCTCGGCGCCCAGGCCGTGCCGGTGCGCGGCGGCCCGGGTGCGCGGGTGCAGGGGGAGCAGGACGGGCAGTCCCAGCTTGCTCAGTTCGTCGAGGATGATCCGCAGGCGCTGCGGGTCGTCGGTGTTCTCCGGCCGGTGGATGGTGGCCAGGACGTAGTGCCCGGGCTCGGCGCCCAGGCGGGCGGTGATCTGGCTGGCCGCGGTGTCGTCGGGCAGCATGGCCAGGGTGGCTTCGACGATGGTGTTGCCGGTCAGGGCGATCTTGTCCGCCGGGACGCCGTCGTTGCGGAGGTTGGCCACGGCGCGGTTGGTGGGGGCGCAGTGCAGGTCGGCCAGGACGCCGGTGAGGCACCGGTTGATCTCTTCGGGCATGCCGCGGTCATGGGAGCGCAGGCCGGCCTCGACGTGCACGACCGGGACGCCCGCGTAGTTCGCGGCCTGTGCGGCGGCCGAGACGGTGTTGGTGTCGCCCTGGACTAAGACGGCCGCCGGAGGGCGGTCCGCGAACATGCTGCCGAGCCGCTCGATCATCCTGCCGATCTGGGCAGGCCGGGGCTCGCCGCAGATGCCGGAGAGCATCTCGGGGTCGGGCAGCCCGGCGGCGGACAGGAACACGCCGGAGAGCTCATCGTCGCGATGCTGGCCGGTATGGATGAGCCTGGCGCGCGGTCCGAGTATGCGCACGATAGGGGCAAGCTTCACTATTTCCGGGCGGGTTCCTATTACGACCGCGATATGAGGAAGGCTGGCGGTCCCTGACATTCACGCCCTTTCAGGTGCGGGATATCCGGCAAATCTTCGGAACCCGCGCGGCAGTTCACCAGGCCGGTTGCCGGCTGCGAATTTACTTTCCATCGTAAGGCAGTGCGCCGGCCGGTCACATTAATTCGGTGCATGCCGCGGCCGCTGACTGTGAACTCCGCATTGGGCAGGAAAGCACAATGGTAACTAGATAGGTCCTGTATGGCCGGGATGGCCCGGGCCCTTTATGCACACGGCACGCCGGGAATCCATCCATCGACGGTCATGCCGGATTCGGCCACCACTGCTGGCACGTGATGGGCCGGGACTCCGAGAAACAGGTCGTAGGGCATTTCGGTGCCGTCGGCGAAGCGGGCCACATGGCTGGCGGGATCGAGCTCGCGTATCAGCTGGCTGGGGTACCAGCCAATATGGCGCTCAGCGAAGGCACCGAGCAGCGCCTCCGACGCGGCCGGCGATGGCGGGATCGGCACCGGCAGGGGCATCACGAGGGAGATCTCGCAGCGATCCCGCAGCCCGCGTCCCACGAGGAAGTCGTGCATCAGCAACGCCGTTTCGCTCGGAGCGGGCGGGCACTTGAAGGGCGCGGAGGTGACGCCGACGATCACCCGGCCACCCTCGAAGTTGGACAGCACATCACGCAGGGCAAAGGCGCCCTCGGTCGTGTAGAACTCGTGTCCTGCTTCAACCAGCCCCGGGGTCGCACCGGGATCGAGATCAGCCCCGAGGGCGACGACCAGCACCTCACCATCGAAAGGCCCTGCATCGGTCTCGACGCGGCGCGTCTGAGGGTCGATGGCCCGGATGGTGGTCTGCACGAAGCGCACACCAGGCTTGACCAGATCACGATAGGAGTGGCGCACTTCCTCGGCGGCAGTGCGCCCGAACATGACATCGAGCTTGGAGAACCCGAAGACGAACCCGCCGGATTGGTCGATCAGGACGACCTCGAGGTCTTCGCCGAACTCCGCCGAGAGTCTGGTCGCCAGTTCGAGCCCGCCAAACCCGGCACCCAGCACCAAGACTCTCACGTGTCGCTCCTGTACCTAACGTGTCCCTGCGTGTCCCTGATCCGTTCCCTCCCCACCAGCCTCCGAACCATCTCGCAGAAGCCTGGCCAAAGCTCGCGGCGGGCTGGGGGCGACGGCCAGCTTTTCCGCTGCTCGCCGGGCGGCGGCTCGTGCGTCATCGGCCAGTGCGCGGACGAGCTGGCCGGCGGCAACCCCGCGCGTCTCCGGCCAGAAAAGATGGCCACGTAGAGTAATCAAGCAGATACGATGAGCGCCAGAAGGTGCGGGGGATTAGGCGCAAGCGGGCGCTTGGCGGGGCTGCGGGCAGGGTGCCCGGAGCGCCGGTGCCAGTCAACGACCCGCTGACTGACCGGCGGAGAGGCAGCCGTGACTACCGTCTGGCGGGGCGAGCCACAGTGATCAGCAGGCGGGACGTGTTGCAGGGAGGCACCCTGAGCGCCTTCGCTGCCGGGCTGGGCGCCCTGCAGGCGCCCTCCGATGCCCGTGCGGCACCCGAGGCAGCGGAGCGGGTCAGCCGCCGGGACTGGAAGCGGCTGGCTGACGCGCTGTCCTCGCGTTCCGCCCTCTACCGGCCGTGGGACTCCGGTTACCCGCCGCTGGCGATCCCGTTCAACCACCGGTACGCCGGGACCAAGCCCGCCGGAATCGTCGCCTGCGCCACCACCGGGGACGTCCGCGAAGCGCTCCGCTGGGCTGGCCAGGTGGGTCTTCCTGCCGTCCCCCGCTCCGGGCTGGGCCACAACTACGCCGGGTACTCCACCACCACGGGCCTGCTGCTGAACATGGCCCGGATGAGGACCATCGTCTCCGCCTCGCTGCCGGGCACGGCCCGGTTGCGGACCTACGGGCCGATGCAGGTCGTCCATGACGCGGGCACCGTCACCGTCGGGGCGGGGGTCACCAACAGCGATCTGCACCCGCTGCTGGAGGATCGGGGCATGTTCGTGCCGACGGGCCGCTGCCCCACGGTCGGGGTCGCCGGGCTGGTGCTGGGCGGCGGTATCGGCTTCAGCGACAAGATGTTCGGCCTGACCTGCGACCGGCTCATAGCCACGACCCTGGTGCTCGCCGACGGACGGGTGGTCGAGGCCAGCGAGGACTCTCATCCCGACCTGTTCTGGGCCTGCCGCGGCGGGGCGGGAAACAACTTCGGTGTGCACACTTCGTTCACGTTCAGGTACGAGCAGTTTCACGGCACCGTGGGGTTCTACCAGTTCCGCTGGAGCCTGGAGTCCATACTGCCGGTGATCGCGGTCACCCAGCAGATCGTCCAGGACACCGTGGACAACAAGCGGTTCCACTGCCGCCTGGGAATCGGGACCCAAGGACGGACCAGGGGCCAGATCCGTGCGAACGCCAATGTCAACGTGATCGGCCAGCACTATGGCAGCGCCGGGGAGTTGCGCGCCATCCTCGCCCCGCTGCTGGCCATCGGAACGGCGGCCGAGCGCGCCCGCAACAGCGCAGCCATCCGCCAGGTCACCCCGGGCCAGGCGAGCGTGCTGCTGAGCGCGACCACGCCCGTGGACCGGTTCGCCGGCAAGTCAGCGGTCCTGACTTCCCGAACGCTCCTCACCGGCCTCCAGGTCAGCGCGGCCGCCGAGCGGCTGCTCGACTGGCCGGGCAGCGGAAACAAGGACGGAGCCGGGTTCGCGATGTTCGCCCTTGGCGGCGAGATCAACCAGGTACCACCGGAAGCGACCGCGTTCGTGCACCGAGACGGCCTGTTCATCTTCGCTGCCGAAACATGCTGGGCCGACTACGACCCCCCCGATGTCGCCGCCGCGAACCTGCACTGGCTTGACGAGTTCTACGACGACATCTTCAGCGATACGCCCCCCGGGCATTCCTACCAGAACTTCCCCGATCCGACGCTGAAGGACTGGCGGCGAGCCTATTACGGTGCCAACTACCACCGGCTGGTCCGCGTGAAACAGAAGTACGACCCCACCGGCTTCTTCAGATACCCCCAGGCAATCGGCTCCCGCCGCCCCCAAACCGCCCCCGGGACCGCTGCCCGCCGCAGCCGGGCGACGGCCGCCCACCGCGGCTGACCAGCCCGGCGCTCCTGGCGCGGGAGCACGTAGGAGGGCCGGAACGCGGGCGGGTCGAGATCGTGTCTCACGCGGTGCTGATCTCGAGCAGTTCGATGATGATTCGTTGTTCGGCCTTGGCCGCTGCGGAGCCCGGGCCACCGCGCCCGGTTGTCCGGTGAGCGAGGTCGGACGCGGGGTGCCGCGATTGACCGGCAGCAGCGGGCGCAACTTCCCTGGTTAGAAGCGCCGGGGCGCTCGCCGTCGCTCTGGCTTAGGCTGAGAGACGGCGTTGGGGCCAGGGCCGTCGGGCAAGATGCGCCCCCATGGCCCGGCATGTTGCGCCGGAAACGGCATGGGAGTGACGAATGTGAATGCGGTCGAATATCCGGTTCCCCAGCCAGTGGTAGGGCGTGGTGCGCTGTTCGTGGAGCACCGGCTGAAGACCCCGCAGGTAGCGGAGTCGGCTTACATCGCGCCGACGGCTGTGCTGGCCGGCGATGTTACGGTCGGCCCGCACAGCCGGGTGCTGTTCGGCGCCGTGATCACCGCCGAGGGCGGCCCGGTGGAGATCGGGCGGAATTGTGTGGTCATGGAGAACGCGGTCGTCCGGGGCGTGCCAGGCCAGGAAACCCGCGTCGGTGACGGCGTACTGGTTGGGCCGCACGCTCACCTCACCGGCTGCGTGATCGAGGGCGGGTCGCGGATCGCGACGGGCGCCATGGTGTTCAACGGCGCCCGCATCGAAACCGGCGCGGAGGTCGAGTTCAATGCGGTGGTCTACGTCAATACCGTCGTCCCGGCCGGTACGGCGGTACCGATGGGCTGGTTCGCCGGCGGGCAGCCCGCCGAACTGGTGGCACCGGGAGACTGGGAGCGCATCCACGCCATCATGGGACCGCTGGACTATCCGGGCACAGTCTTCGGGGTGGGTGCCAGCTCAGTAATGCCCGACATTGCCCGCCGCTACGCTCGAGGGCTAGCCCTGCACCAGCGAGATCATATTGTCCCCGACGAGCGCCACATGCTCGCCCAGGAAGACCCGCAGTAGCTGGCTGGCATGCGCCCCGTGTGGCGCCAGCGGGCCTGTCCTCATCGTCGGCTTGCCCGGAGTTAGCGCACGCCCAGCGACCCGGGTGCTGGAGGACGGGGGATGGGTGCGTCGTTGAGCTGCTGGTCAATGTCGACGAGAATGGCGTCGTCTTCGATCCTGCATGCGTAAACCGGGATGGGGCCGCAGGCAAACACGCCGACGGCCTCGCCGGTGGTCAGGTCGTAGCGTGATGCGTGGGCGCCGCAGACCAGCGTGTCATCGTCCTGGAGGGTGCCCTCGTGAAGGGGTTGCTGCTGGTGGGTGCAGGTGTTGTGGATCGCCCTGACGTCGTCATCATCGAGGCGGATGAGGCAGATCGGTTCGCGCAGCTCGTCAACGAGCATGGTGTCGCCGACCTCTAGGTCGTCGAGGTTCGCGACGACTACGAACGTCATGGCTGTGTCCTTCCAGTTGCGGGCCGCCGGGGTGCCGGCTGGCTGCCGCGCACTTCGATCCAGCCGTTACGGATCCGGGTAGGTAGCACGGGTTGCGGCTGGCTAGCCGGGCCACGGCTGACGGAGCCGTCGGCGAGCGCGAAGCAGGACCCGTGCAGCGGGCAAGTCACGGTCAGGTCTGCGACTGGGCCGCGGCTGAGCAGGCCACCGGCGTGGCTGCAGATGTTGTCGATGGCGTAGAGGCGGCCGCGGTGGCGGTACAGCATGACCTGACGGCCCTCGGCCTCGACGGCGGTCGGCGAGTCGTCAGGCAGGTCGGCCTCCTGCAGCGCGCGGGTCCACCGCCGCGGCCCGATGGTCCACGCCACCCGGTTGACCATCACACCTTTGGTGAAGACGAGATGACCGCCGAGGTAACCGGCCGCGGCCGTGACCGTGAAGCTGGCCGCGCCCAAAGCGCGGGCCGTGCTGCGGTGGCCGGCCATCCGGGTGCCTAGGGAGGCACCTTGCAGCCCAAGGGCCGCTGTATTGAGGAGGCCGTGGAAGAGCCCGATGCGGCGGTCCTGATCGTTGCTGACGGCCCAGTCGTTCAGACCGGTCAGGGCGGTAGCTCCCGCGGCGAGGATGCCGGCCGCGCTGAGCATGCCTGCGGCGTCGATTCCGCGCCGGGGAGCTGGGTCGCGGTCCGCAGCATCCAGCACCATGACGCCGGCCCACAGCCCGATGGGCAGGTCGCTAAGTGCTGGATGCAGCGGGTGGCCGACCCACCGGCCGCCATGCAGCAGCTCAACGACAAGATTGTCTTGGTGCCGTTCGCGGACTGGCCCCAGCACGCCGGTCAGCCAGTCACTCAGAGTCCGGAGCCAGCCAAGCTGGTCGAGCCACGCGGCGAGATCGCTATGCCAAGCGACCCGCCAGGTGGCAGCGAACGGCGAACTGATAGCCGGCTCGGCCTGCTGGCCGGCTGCTGGCGGATCGTCAGCCTGGCCGCTGCCTGTTCGCATCAGGTTCCTCCATGGTGGCGTCAGCTGGTGGCTCGATCCTGAAGAGAATCTTCTACCTCTTCGCTCATTCTGGTCGTCTCACCTTGCTGCACGTGCCCGGCGGGAATCGCATCCAAAACTGGCGCGCGGCCCGGGTCCCGGGTCGGTCACGGGCAGCGGCGTTCAGGATGAGCCGGGGATGTCGTGCTCGAGAGCCCGCCCGGCGACGGGGACGCCGAGTTGCAGGACGAGCCAGATGCGGCTGGGGTCGGCCAGCAGTTCCGGCTCGGCGAGCGGGTCACCGTCGACGATCAGCAGGTCGGCGAGCTTTCCCTCCTCGAGGGTGCCGACCCGCTGGCCCAGATCCAGGGCCTGCGCCGCGGTCCGCGTCGCCGCGGTGAGGGCCTGGGCGGGGGTCAGCCCGTGATGGATCATCCGCTGGAACTCCAGCGCCACGCCGAGGCTCATGTCGCTGCCCAGGGCGATCTTGACGCCCGCGTCCCGTGCGGCGCGCATGCTGGCCGCGCCCTGCTCGATGTTGTGATCGGCCAGCTCCACCAGCGCGGGCGGCATCTCGGGAACGCGCTGCGCCGCGGCGGGGTCGACGGCGTCGCCCAGGCCGGCCATCCAGTAATAGCCCGACAGCGTCGGCACGAGCACCTGGCCGTCGTCGGCCATGGCCGCCAGCAGGTCAGGCCGCCGATGCAGGTACATGCCGTGCTCGATGGTGTCCGCGCCGTGCGCGATCGCCGCCTCGCAGCCGGCCAGTCCCTCGGCGTGCGCGGCCAGCCGGCAGCCCATCCGGCGCGCCTCCCCGGCCACCGCGGCGAGCTCCGCCTCGGTCAGCTGCAGCGGGTCCGGGTCTTCCATCTCGTTCGACCGCGCGCCGGTGGCCATGACCTTGATGAAATCGGCCCCGGCCCGGATCTGCTCGCGGACCGCCCGCCGCATGTCGTCGGGCCCGTCCGCCTCCCGGTACATCTCGCCGTAGAACCGGCCGCCCGGCGCGGTGGCCGAGATGATCTTCCCGCAGGTCAGCAGGCGCGGCCCCCGGAACGCCCCGTAACGCATCGCCTGCCGGGCCTCCTGCGGCCGCTGACCCTGGGAGCCGGTGATCCGGATGGTCGTGACCCCCAGCCGCAGGTACTCCCGCAGCTCGGCCTGCAGGAAATGGGCGGCGGCACCGGGCAGCTCCGGCTCAGCGCCCCGCAGGGTCTCCGGGACGTGGCCCGCCGCGTGCGTATGGGCATCGATCAGCCCGGGCAGCAGCATCCGCTGCCCCACGTCCAGCCGGCGGGCGCCGGGCGGACCTGGCTCTGACGCGCCGGTGACCCGCCGGATGACCCCGTCCTCGACCAGGACCGCCATGCCGTCGCGAACCGGGCCGCCCGTACCGTCGAACACCCGGGCCCCGGTCAGCCACAGTCTTCCCACCCCGCGCGCAGGCTCGGCGATCAGAGCCGGGAACCGATGCGGCACGCTGACCTCATTCCCTCAAGCCGCGGCGGGTGCCGCGGGGAGCTGCCCATGACCCGGCTCGCTGTCGCCGCCGGGCGCAGCCGACGCTACACGCGGCCGCGATGGCCTGGCTGTACCGCAGCGGCGGGCCGCGGTTATGGTGACCGCTGTGGAGGGCTCTGCGGTGACCGACGCGCTGGAAAGCATGCACGGCTTTCCCGCTGCGCTGACCAGTTTCGTGGGCCGCGCCGCGGCGGTGGACGAGATCGCTGGCCAGCTGGCTGAGCACCGGCTGGTGACAGTGACCGGGCCTGGGGGTGCCGGGAAGACGCGCCTGGCCGGCGAGGTGGCGGAGCAGGTGGCCGAGCGCTTCGCCGACGGGGCGTGGCTGGCGGAGCTGTCGGGGGTGCGGGACCCGGCGCAGGTGGCGGCCGCGGTGGCGGCGGCGCTGGGGGTCCGTGGTCTGCCCGCGGTGGCGACGGCCGACGCGCTGACGCGCGCGCTGGCCCGACGCCAGCTGCTGCTCGTGCTGGATAACTGCGAGCATGTGATCGGCGCGGCGGCGGAACTGTGCGGCAGGCTCCTGCTCGGCGCCGATGACGTGCGGGTCCTGGCCACGAGCCGGGAGCCGCTGCGGATAGCCGGGGAAGTCCGGTACCGGCTGGGGTCGCTGACGCTGCCGGATCCCGATGACCAGGCTGCCGCGGGACAGTCCGAGGCGGTGACGCTGTTCGCGGACCGGGCCTGGCTGGTGGATCCCCGGTTCGCGCTTGATGAGAAGACCGCCGCAGTGGTATCGCGGCTGGTCGCCCGGCTGGACGGGATGCCGCTCGCGATCGAGCTGGCGGCGGCGCGGGTCGACGCGCTGGGCGTGGCGCAGCTGCTGGACCGGATCGACGACCGGTTCGGGCTGCTGGCGGAGGGTGACCGGCTGGCCGAGGAGCGGCAGCAATCGCTGGCCGCCGCGGTGCAGTGGAGCTACCAGCTGCTGGATGACCCCGAGCGGCGGATCTTCCGCGCGGTGTCCGTGTTCCCCGGGCCGTTCACCCTGGACGGGGCCGAGGCGGTGGCCGGGGCCGGCGCCGGACGGGCCGTGCTGCGGCTGGTGGACTGCTCGCTACTGGTCCCGCCACGGGTTGATCCAGATGGCCGGTCCCGGTATGTGATGCTGGAGACGCTGCGAGCCTACGGGGCGGGACTGCTAGCCGAGGCCGGCGAGGGTGACGCCGTCGCGGCCGCTCTGGCCGAGTACGCGTTGCGGGTGGCCGAGGACGCCACGGCGGGGCTGACGGCTAGCGCCGGCGAGGTGGCCGCGGCCCGGTGGCTGGATGCCGAGGACGCCACCATACGCCAGGCGCTGGAATGGGCCATGGCGCATGATGCGGCCGTAGCACCGCGGCTGGCCGCCACGCTGGCGCGGTGGTGGCAGGTCCGGGGCCGGCTGGCGAGTCAGGTGCCGCTCCTGCGCGAGGCCGTCGACCGCGCCGCCGCGGGCAGCGACGCGTGGTGCATCGGGCACACCTGGCTCGGTCAGGCGTCGCTCGATTCGGCCGATCCGGCCGGGGCGCTGCACCACTTCACCGCTGTCTGCGACGCCATCGGGGAACGGGGGCCGTTCCCGCTGCTGGCCAGGTGCCTGAGCGGCCGGGCCGCGACGTTGCTGACCATGGGGCGGACGAGGACTACGCGGAGATGTACGGCCCTCTGATCGCACAAGCACAAGCGGAAGCGTCAGGTACAACGGAGCCGTAACCGCGGCGGCCGGACGACCCGAGATCCAGGGCGGGTGGCAGGCCCCGGGTGTGGTGCGCGGCTCTTTGACACGGCGTGCGCGGCGGCGGTGTACTGCCCTGCATGACTGATACGACGAGTACGGCAGGCACCCCGGAGTCCACGGCTGCTGCTTTTCCTGTCACGACTGCGTTCGAGCTGCCGGGCAAGGTGGTGGAACGGAATCTCGGCATCACGTTTGGCCTGGTGGTGCGCGCGATGGGCTTCAGCAAGACCGTCGCCGGCGGGATTTCGTCGCTGCGCCAAGGCGAGGTTTCGCAGTTCACGGTGGTTCTCGAAGACGCCCGCCGGCATGCGATCGACCGGATGATCGAGAACGCGAAGCTGCTCGGCGCCAACGCGGTGATCGCGATGCGTTTCGACTCCTCCGAGAT
Source organism: uncultured Actinomycetota bacterium (assembly GCA_963729365.1). Taxonomy (GTDB): domain Bacteria; phylum Actinomycetota; class Actinomycetes; order Streptosporangiales; family Streptosporangiaceae; genus JASHPR01. The sequence continues at coordinate 575,200 of CAVSNQ010000017.1, read as the reverse complement.
CGGCAAGGCACGGGCCGAAGTCGTCGCCTACGGCAGCGCGGTGGTCGTCAGGCCGTCGGCGTGAGCGAGCCCGGGGGCGGTGCCTGCCCGCTTGTGCCGTCGGGTTCCCAGATCAGTGCACGGTGTCGGGGAGCTTGCCGCCCTTGGCTCCGAGTTTGTAGGCGATGATGAGCGGCTGCTGGCCTTTCGATAGCGCGTTGGCTGCTCCGACGATGACGTAGTCGCCGTCGATGGTGACCGGCGCGTTCGTCCCGGCGGACAGCGGTGTTTTCAGCAGGATGGCGCCGGTGGCCGCGTTGAACGCGTACAGGTAACCGTTGTAGGTCGTGGTGAACACGACGTTGTTGGTGATGGTGGCGGCGCCGTAGGGCGAGGAGGGGAGCTGGTCGTCCCACTCGATCTTCCCGGTGTCCTGGTTGACCGCGATCATCTGGCCGGTTGCCCTGGGGATCGAGGCTTCGAATGCCTGATAGCCCTCCGTCACGCCTTTCACCGACAGCGGCACGGCGAGGTTGTTGACGGCGGCGAAGGTCGTCGTCCCGTTGGTCGCCAGCTGGGACTCGACGCCGCCGAACACGCCGGGCTCGAGGGTGAACCTGGCCGGCAGCGGGACGGGCGAGGCCGGGGTGGCGTTCTCGGTGATCAGCCCGGCGTTCTGGGGCCCGGTGTGCACGCCGACCGGGAGCTTCCAGATCAGCTGGCCGGTCTGCGCGTTCAGCTCGATCAGGATGCCGGCCTTGCCGCCGTCGATCACGACGGCCTGGCCGTTCGCGGTGGTGAGCACCGGCGAGTTCTGCAGGTCCCAGTCGAACAGGTCGTGCGGGGTGAGCTGGTAGTACCACAGCAGCTTGCCGTGCGGGCTGAGCTTGACGACCGAGTCGGTGTACAGGTCGGGGCCGGGCCGGCTGGTGCCCCACGGGTAGCCCTTGGGCCACCCGGTCTGGCCGACCGGGCCCGGGTTCGAGATTCCGATGTAGAGGTTGCCCTGGCTGTCGAACGACGGCGGGTCCCACAGGCCGCCGCCGGAGTTGACGGCCGGGTTCCCCCACAGGTCCTGCACCTCATCCCAGGACCATTCGGGCGCGCCGGTGGCGGCGTTCAGCGCCCACAGCGCCGACTTGGCACCGCCGAGATACTGGCCGACGGTCGGGTTGACCGGCACGGTCGACACGTACACGGTCCCGTCGTGGTAGCCGGGCGCCATGTCGATGCCCTCGCGGTCGTTGCCGATCAGGGTCCGGCTCCACAGCTGCCTGCCCGTCACCGCCGACAGCGCCACCGCGGCGTGGTTCGTCGCCGCGTACACCACGCCGCCGGCCACGGTGACGCCGTCCGGGCCCCCGTTCAGCGAGTTGTAGTCGTGCGTCCACAAGACCTTGCCGGTAGCGAGCCGGATCGCCGTCACATTCGACTCCAGGTCCTGCAGGTACACCACGCCGTTCACCACGACCGGCGTCGTCGCGTAACCATCCGACAACCCAGCGGTGCCGCGTGCACCCGTCGACTGGACCGGCACGCACCACGCCACGCCCAGCGCCGAGACATCAGAACCGGTGATCGCGCTCGCGACGTCGCGCGTGTTGGCCAGGTTGCCGCCCGGCAGCGTCCAGCCCGCCGCCACCGCCGGGTTGGGCGAAGCGGCCGGCCCGCTGCCGGCCTGGCCGGCCGCCGCATGCTGAGCGAAGCAGCTCGCCACGCTCGAGTTCGCGCTGCTCGCACAGCCGCCGGCAGCCAGGCCGATAGCGGCCGCCAGGATCACGCTGGCCACGGGCCGGTTAACGGGACACCTCATCCGGCTCATCTCCTGCATTGCCGAAACCGGCCCGGCTGTGCGCGGCTGGCGTGGTGACCGGCCGCCATTCCGCGAGGGTGACATGGTCAGTCGGGGCGTGCATCGGGATGCCTCCTGCGACCTGGGGTGCCGGTTACTCCGGCCGCCTGCATCTCGATGCTGGCCGCGCGCGAGCCGGAGATCCACCGTGCGGCCACCCGAACCTGAGGTACGGCTAGCACGGTCCCCCGGTTCAGCCCGCGACGACGCCAGGACGGCGGCAGTCCGGCTGCCGCGGGCCTGCCCGGCCGCCCGTCTGACCGGCAGGCCTCGCCTCCGGTGACGAACCCGAACGTGATCTCCAGCAGGAAGCGCCGGTCAGCAGCCGGCCATTGCTCAGCATGCTCCGCTGGCCGCGCCGATCTGCTGGCCGCCTGTGATCATGGCTCGCGTTGCCGGGGCCGCGCTCCGGTCGTGATGGGTTGCGGTTGCTCGCCGGGCCGGGCCGGCCGGGGTGGGCGAGGTGGGCGGCGCAGGGCGAGGGCGACGACGAACGGCCACGTGATCTGGATCGAGGAGGTCAGGCGCTCGGCCAGGCCCAGGACGCTGCCGCCCTGGGTTTCGATGACGAGCCAGCCGAGCAGGGCAATAGACACGGCGGTCACGATGGCAGCGCCGCGGATGCTCAAGATCAGAGGCCGCGGTGATCCGCGCCGGCCGGTGAAAGCGGGCCAGATCGCGATGGTGACCTCGCCCAGTGAAGTCCAGGCGAGGTGCTGCGGAGTCGAGCCGACAACGGGTTCGGGGGATACGGCGATGCCGATGCTGGACAGGCCCGCGACGAGCAGCAGGATGCGTGCGGGCAGCCGGGCCCCGGCCAGGCCCGCGGCGGTCGCGAAGTAACAGCCGCCGACCAGGAGCAGGGCGCCGGTCATGATCCACCGGTCGGTTCCGGCGTAGCCGGCCAGCACGCTGACCGTCTTGCGGATCGGGCTGTAGGAGGCCGGCTGGACCACGTCGCCGACCAGCCAGCCGGCGGTGAGCAGGACCGGGCACAGGCCGGCCGCGGCAACCGCCCATCGGGGAACGGGCCCGCTGAAGCGCACCAGCCGCGCTGCCGAGCTCACCAGCCGGCGAGCATGCCGCTTGGCGGCCTCGGCGGCTGGAAGCTCCGCCAGCCTGTCGAGCTGATCTGCCCTCGACGCGGTCATCGGGCTGATCCGGGCCGCAGCCGCGCAGTGACCACGAGGGCAGCCTGGGTCAGAAACCCGCCAGCCTCGGAAAGGTCTAGGTCACCGCGCAGGAGGAGCGTGCAGACCGGTCCATCACGGACTGCCTCGATCGTCAGGGCATGCACGTCCATGGGCTTCTCAATCGGATCGCGGGGTCTGGACGACACCAACTGAGGTCAGCTGTTGTAAGCAGCGTATAGCCGCGCGTCACAATCGTCGATGAGCTAGATCGCGGTGGCAGCCTCCCGAGCCAGATGCGTGCCCGCTACGTGCCCGCTTTGTTAACTTCCGACCCTGGGCCGGCCTTGCGGGACCGTCCGGGGGAGGTACCGTAGAAGAAGTGCGGCCGGTGCCGGGTAGGCCCTGACCGCGGCCCCGTTGCTCCAGACCCTGGTGACGTAAGTCCCCGAGCGGTGCGCTCGGAAGACGCCCAGGAGGAAGAGCGACGAAGAGAACAGCACCCGGCTATGCTGCCCTGCCGTCCGGCCGCGCCTCAACTGCACTCGGGCAGCCTGTTGCCGTCGATCCTTCGACGGCTAGCTTTCGCGCCCTGGCGCTGCGGGTGCGGGCGATGGGTCTGCTCGACCGCAGGCCCGGCTACTACCAGGCGAAGATCACCCTGACGATCTTCGCCTTTTTCGCGGCATGGGCCCTGTTCGTCATGGTCGGCAACTCGTGGATGACCCTCGCCGTCGCCCCGTTGGTGGGGGTGATGTTCACCCAGCTGGGCTTCATCGGCCATGATGCGGGGCACAACCAGGTTTTCGGCGCACGCCGGCGCAACCGGATGCTCGGCCTCGCCGTGGGGGATGCGCTCATCGGGCTGAGCTTTGGCTGGTGGGTTCCGAAGCACAACGCTCACCATGCGCATCCCAACGAGATGGGCCGCGACCCCGATATCGGCGAAGGAGTCGCTCTAGCCTGGTCTGACGCGCCGGCAAACGGGCGCGGCTCTGCCGCATCGTGGCTGGCGCGCTGGCAGGCGCCGCTCTTCTTCCCCCTCATGCTGCTGCGAAGCGCTGGTATGCACGTACTGGGGATCCAGCGGCTGGTGCGGCGGCGGGACCGTGCCTCGGCGGTAGAAGCCTCTCTCCTCGTGCTGCATGCCGCGCTGTACCTGACGGTGGTGCTGTGGGTGCTCTCCCCGCTCAAGGCACTCGCTTTCATCGCCGTACAGCAGGCGGTCTTCTCGCTGTACCTGGGCATCAGTTTCGCGCCCAACCACAAGGGGATGCCGATCATTGAATCCGCAGCGGCGGCCGGCTTCGCCCGCCGCCAGGTGGTCACGGCCCGAAATATCAGTGGCGGCCAGCTCACCACCTTCTTGCTCGGCGGCCTTAACTACCAGATCGAGCATCACCTATTCCCGTCAATGCCCCGGCCCAATCTGCGGCGGGTCCAGGGCCTCGTCAGGGACTTCTGCGCAGCGACCGATCTCGGCTACAGCGAAGAAAGCTTCGTCGAGTCGTTCCGCCAGATCCTCCATCACCTCAGCTCCGCGGCGCAGCCGCCAGCCGCCGGCCGCCGTCCTGACTGATTATCGTGATCTGACCGGGAAGACCGGATCTTTAATGCCATGCCGGAGACAAAGCCGGTTCTTCGCGGCTGGCGGCACTCTCGCTCCCGCCGCGCCGGCCGCGTAGCCTGGCGGATCGGATGGGTCCAGTTCGCCAGGGCCAGCATCAGCCTCGGCTACGGCGGGCCCGGTCCTCCCCGGCCGAAGGACGAGGGAGAGCCGAATGCCGCCGATACCGGCGGGCAGCCGATACGTGGCCATGGGCAGCTCTTTCGCGGCCGGGCCGGGCATCAGGGCCCGGGCCCCCGGAAGCCCGCGCCGCGCAGGCCGGTCGTCCGGCAACTACGCCCACCTCGTCGCCCGCGGACTCGGGCTCGATCTGCACGACGTGACCTATTCCGGCGCGACCACCGGCGACATCCTGGCCCCCTCGGCCGGGGGCCAGCCCGCGCAACTCGACGCGGTCACGCCCGCGACGCGCCTGGTCACCCTCACTGCGGGTGGCAACGACGTCGGCTTCTTGCCGCGGCTCACCTTGGCGAGCCTTCCGTGGCCACTGGGGAGGCTGCGGCGCGTTAAGTCGCGTATCGCTGAGTTCGGGGATCCGGATGCGACGGAAGAGCGTTTCGCGCAGCTCGAACGGAATCTCGCGGCGATCGCGCGCCGCCTGCACGACCATGCCCCGGCCTGCCGGGCGCTCTTCGTCGATTACCTGACCATCCTGCCGCCGGACGGCGACGACCTCAGCGTGCCGCCGCCGGCCGAGATCGCGGAGTGGGGGCGCGCGATCGCCGCCCGGCTCGCGGCGACGACGCGGGCGGCAGCGGAAGCCGCCGGCTGCGAGTACGTGGCCGCCTCAGCGGCCTCGGCCGATCACCATGCCTGGTCGGCGACGCCCTGGACCCGGCGCTTCCACTTTTCGCTGCGGGGAGGGGCGCCTTACCACCCGGACGCGGCCGGCATGGCGGGGGTCGCTGAACTCGTGCTCGCCACCCTCGCCGAGGAGCCGCGGACCCCAGCGTGAACGGAGCCGGAAAAATCGTTTGGCCGGAGCGCGGGTCTAACACGGTGATGGACAAGCGAAGGGAACCGATAAATGCGTAAGTCCCATACCGGCCGGGGAGTCGCCGCCGAGATCAGCAAGCCGGACGAGCAGTGGCGCCAGGAACTGACTCCGCTGCAGTACAGCGTCCTGCGTCAGGCTCACACCGAGCGGCCGTTCACCGGCGAGTACGTCCACAACCACGAGGACGGTTTCTACCGGTGCGCCGGCTGCGGCAGCGAGCTGTTCCGCTCGGACGCCAAGTTCGAATCGGGCACGGGATGGCCGAGCTTCTCCGAGCCCGCGGTCGCCGAGGCGGTCGAGCTGCGACCGGACAACAGCCTGTTCATGCGCCGCACCGAGGTCGTGTGCCGTCGCTGCGGAGGTCACCTGGGCCACGTCTTCAACGACGGGCCTACCGAGACCGGGGACAGGTACTGCATCAACTCCTGCTCGCTGGCTTTCGAGCCCGCGACGGCGGGCCAGGAGCAGGGCGACAGCCCAGCCCAGCCCGGCCCGGCTCGCGGCTGAGCCTGGCGGTCGGTCGGCTCAGGGCTGGTCCACTACCTTGACTAGGGCAATCCCAGCCCTGAGCCGACGGGAGATGTGATGAGCAGGCCCGGCCATTCCGATGACCACCAGTGGTCGCAGCGGCATCTGTCGCACTATGTCGGGGGAGACCTCCGCCCGCGCGCCCGGCGCCGCCTTGACCGTCACGCGCGGGACTGCGTGAACTGCGGGCGCGGCATCCGCGCGATGCGCGCCCTGGTGCACGCGGTCCAGGGTCTCGACGGTCCCGACGGGCTGGCGGGCACTCGCGCGCCCGCGACGATCTTCGACCGGGTCCGGCTGGCCGGATCCGGCGGCTCGCCCGCTGCCCAGAACGCGTGATGCCGCCGCTGGCCGGCCAGCGCGACCCGGAGCCCGCCGCCCCCGATCCCGCGGAGACGGAGGCGAGCCTGCTCGCCCGTGCCCAGGCCGGGGACGTGGCGGCCTTTGAGCGGCTGTCCGGCGCGTACGCCGATCGCCTGTTCATGCTGCTGCTGCGGCTGCTGGGCGACCGCGGCGAAGCCGAGGACGTGGCCCAGGAGGTCATGCTGCGCGCCTGGCAGGGCATCGCCCGCTTCCAGGGCCGGTCCAGCTACTTCACCTGGCTATACCGGATAGCCGTCAACGAGGCCAACCGCGCGCTGGAGAAAAGGTCCCGCCGGCCGGCGGGCGTCTCGCTCGGGGCACAAGAACTGCAACTGCCTGCTTCTCCGGCTGATGACCCGTCCCGGCAGGCGGAGAATAGCGAGCTGCGGCTGGCCCTGGGCCGCGCCATCGCTGAGCTGCCCGCCCCGCTGCGCACCGCCATCGTATTGCGCGATGTCGAAGGGCTCTCCACGCAAGAGGCGGCCGAGATCGCCGACGTCAGCCAGGCCGCCTTCAAGAGCCGGCTGCACCAGGCCCGGCTGCGGGTCCGGGCCGCCATCGGCGACCGGGCCCTGGTCGGCACGGGCGGCTGACCCGGCGGCCCCGGCGCTGCCGCTGGCCCACTCACCGCTCCGGTGCGTTGATGAGGGAGCGGGCCTGCGCCTCGGTGAGGATCCGGGCAATGCCGAGTCCGGTCCAGTCCGAGCTGTTCTCGATCTCGTCGCGCAGCATCGCGGCCTCATACTCAATCGACACCGGGCCGATGGCCACCAGCGCAGACTGCCCGTTCTTCATGATCAGCATGTAGTTCATGTGGGATCCCTTTCCGCCGGTTCCTGCGGCCCGCCGCGATGGGCACCGGGCCATCCTCCTCTGCCAGCCCGCTGCCTGGCGGCGTCATCGCCGACCGCCTGCCTGCACGGCACGTCGAGGGCTGACGGTCTGGGCTAGCGACAAAGGCGTAATATCTTGACTATGGCTGAGTGGTGGTCGATCGAGGTAATGCACGGCCAGCTTTCTGCTTTCCGATGGCAGGAGCAACACGACTCGACCCTGATCGAAGCGGCGCTGACGAATGGCGCCACCGACGGGTCGTGGCATGCGGACAGCTGGGGTGTGGTGTTTGAGGTGCTCTTCGACAATGAGGAGCAATGGGAGGCGTTCCGCAACCTGCCTGCCGTGCGCGCGGCCCTGGACGCCGTCCCCGATCGGGTCAACGGCCTGCTCGTCTACCGCGGCCGCGGCGGGGGAGCAGATGCGCGGCAGCCGCGCAGGCCGAAGCCCGCGCCGAGCGCCAGCGCCGTTTCATTGCCCGAGCCCGAAGCCGAGCCGTATCTGAATCTAAGTGGTACTTCTGCGCCTGAGCCGGTGCCCGCCCAGACGGTCTAGCGCGGGTCGCAACCACGGCGAAGCCGCTGTTCACCTCCGCCCCGCCGGCGACCGGGGCGGCCAGGCCGGCCGGCAGGCCAGCGCCTGGCTCCGGTCACGTACCAGCAGCCTGGTCCGCTTGCCGCGCTTCGGCGGCTAGCCCGGCGTCCTCCTCGCGGTAGAACAGCCGGTGGAGCCCGGCGGCGAGCACGCCTCCCACCAGGGGCGCCACGATGAAGAGCCAGACCTGGCTGAGCGCCGTGCCGCCGACGACGAGGGCCGGGCCGAGGCTGCGGGCCGGATTCACTGACGTGCCGGTGACCGGAATGCCGACCAGATGGACAACCGTCAGGGTCAGCCCGATGGCAATGGCCGCCGTCGCCGCGTTGCCTGTCGCCGAGGTCACCCGCAGGACGACGAAGACGAAGATGGCCGTAAGGACGATCTCGAAAATGAACGCTCCGCCCACACCGATGTGGATCAGCGACTTGCTGCCCCAGCCGTCGGTTCCCAGGCCAGTGGTGGTCCTGCTGTACGACGGCGAGGTGCTGAACGTTCCCCACAGCACCAGCGCGCCGATGATCCCGCCCGCGAACTGGGCGATCCAGTAGCCGGCGGCCTCCACAAGCGAGATGCGGCGTGCGAGCAGGGCCCCGATCGTTACCGCCGGGTTGACGTGGCAGCCAGAGACCGGCCCGATCAAGTACACCAGCGATAGCAGCGTCAGGCCGAACGCTAGCGCGGTGGCCACCACCCCCGCCGCCACGCTGGCGCCGTCGAACTTGAAGCCGAACATCAGCGTGGCGACTCCGACGGCGAAGAAAACCAAGATCGCCGTGCCCAGGAACTCAGCAGCGAACTTCCGGATCATCGCCCTCCCTCGGGGTTCGCGCATGAACAGTCGTGCACGGAGGTCCCAACCGTGTCATGCGGCACAGTAACGACGTTACTGCGTACATACCGTCCGATACAGGGGGAGCGCAGTCGCTCGGCGATGAGTTTTGCGGCCGGCCGCAGTCAGAGTGTCAGAAGGCTGTGATACCTCACTGGGAATAGACACAGGCCAGGTCAGGCGAGATCCTGACCCGGGCAGGAGCGGGCGGGGTTGCCGGGTCCGGCCGTGCTGGAAGGAGCGCAGATGAGCGGTGTACGGGTGCTGGTCGGCACGCGCAAGGGCGCGTTCGTGCTGAGTTCTGATGGCCGGCGCGAGCGGTGGGACGTCAGCGGGCCTTTCTTCGCGGGCTGGGAGATCTATCACGTCAAGGGATCACCGGCGGATCCGGGCCGGCTGTACGCCTCGCAGTGCAGCGGCTGGTCCGGGCAGGTGATCCAGCGCTCCGATGACGGCGGCGCGACCTGGGAGCCGGCCGGGAACAAGTTCGCCTACGACGGTGTCCCCGGGACGCACCAGTGGTATGACGGCACGCCGCATCCGTGGGAGTTCGAGCGGGTCTGGCATCTGGAGCCGTCGCTGGATGATCCGGATACGGTCTACGCGGGGGTGGAAGACGCCGGGTTGTTCCGGTCGGGCGACGGCGGGCAGAGCTGGCAGGAACTGCCCGGCCTGCGCGGTCACGGCTCCGGGCCGTCCTGGCAGCCGGGCGCGGGCGGGATGTGCCTGCACACCATCATCCTGGACCCGGCCCGGCCGGGCCGGATGTTCGCCGCCATCTCGGCCGCCGGGGCGTTCCGGTCCGACGACGCGGGCCAGAGCTGGCGGCCGGTCAACCACGGCTTGCAGTCTGAGGGCATCCCGGACCCCGATGCGGAAGTCGGGCATTGCGTGCACCGGATCGCGATGCATCCGCAGCGCCCGGCCGTGCTGTACATGCAAAAGCACTGGGACGTCATGCGCAGCGATGACGCCGGCGAATCGTGGCACGAGGTCAGCGGCAACCTGCCGACCGACTTCGGCTTCCCGATCGATGTGCACGCGCACGAGCCGGACACCGTGTACGTGGTCCCGATCACCAGCGACGCCGAGCACTTCCCGCCCGAAGGCAAGCTGCGGGTGTACCGCAGCCGCACCGGCGGCGACGAGTGGGAGGCGCTCACCAGCGGCCTGCCGCAGCAGCACTGCTACGTCAACGTGCTGCGCGATGCGATGGCCGTCGACTCCCTCGAGGAGTGCGGCGTCTACTTCGGCACGACCGGCGGCCAGGTCTACGCCTCGCCCGATGCGGGCGATCACTGGGCGCCGATCGTGCGGGACCTGCCGGCCGTGCTGTCGGTCGAGGCGCAGACCCTGCCATGATCCGGGTCGTGCTCCCCGCGCACCTGCGGACGCTGGCCCGCATCGACGGCGAGGTCGAGCTGGACGTCGCGGGCCAGGTCACCCAGTGCTCGGTGCTCGATGCGCTGGAGACCCGCTACCCGGTGCTGGCCGGGACCATCCGCGACCACGACGGCGGGCAACGCCGGGCCTTCATCAGGTTCTTCGCCTGCGAGCAGGACCTCTCCCACGAGCAGCCGGACGCCCCGCTGCCGGGGGCGGTCGCCACCGGCGCAGAGCCCTACCTGATCGTCGGGGCCATGGCCGGAGGCTAGATCATCTCCGGCGCGGATCGCGCCTGCTTCGGCAGGCTGAGCCCGGCTGCGGGGGTGCAGCCTTGACAGCGACCGATGAGTTTGGAAGTATCTTTAGTCAGTTGACCAAGCCAGTTGGCTAAGGGTCGGTCGCCTGGAAGGACCGACGATGGCTACGGATCAAGAGCTGATCACCCAGACGGTGCATGACTACTTCGAGGGCTGGTATGACGCTGACGCCGCCCGGATGGACCGGGCGCTGCACCCAGACCTGATCAAGCGCTCCCCGGCCGAGGACGACGGGGCGATCCTGACCAAGGAGCTCATGTCGCAGGCCTGCGCCGAGGGCGAGGGAACCAGGACCGCGGAGCGGTGGGTGAAGATCGACATCGCGGATGTCTGCGGGGATATCGCGAGCGCCGTTGTCCGCCCGGCTCCCTACCGGGAGTACCTCCACCTGATCAGGACCGGCGGCGGGTGGAAGATAGCGGACGCGCTGTGGCTGCCGCAGTGAGCCTGCCCGTGCCGAAGACCGCGGCGCGTGCCGCCGCGCAGGAGGCGCTGCTGGACGCGGCGGAGCGGCTGCTGGCCGGTGTCGGCTACGCGGGCGTCACGACGCGGCGGCTGGCCGAGGAGGCGGGTATCAATCACGGCCTGGTTCACTATTACTTCGGCTCGAACGAGAACCTGCTGGTGCATGCGCTGGAACGGTTCACCGACCGGCTGATCATCCGCCAGCGGGAGCTGTATACCGCCGATCTGCCGTTCGCGGAGAAGTGGCGGACGGCGATGCGCTACCTGGTCAGCGAGGATGTCAGCTACCAGAAGATCTGGCTGGAGCTGCAGGCGCTGGCCTGGAACAACCCTGATATCTCCGCGCGCCTGGCCCGGGTGAACGCCGAGTGGCGGGCGGTGCTGACCGAGGCGTTCGAACAGCCACGCCGCGAGCTGGGCATCGCGCTGCCGCTGCCGGCGCTCGTCTCGCTGGTGATGACGTTCAACCTCGGCATCATCGTCGAGCGCCTGGGCGGTATCGACACCGGGCACCGCGAACTACTGGATTGGATCGACCAATGGATATCCCGATGACTGAGCCCGCCCGCGAGCAGTCGCGGGCACGGTATCCCGACAGCTCCGGCTACACCAAGCGCAACGGGGTGCGGCTCTACTACGAGGTCTACGGTTCCGGCGAGCCGACCGTCTTCCTGCTGCCGACGTGGTCGATCATCCATTCACGGCACTGGAAGATGCAGATCCCCTACCTGGCCCGGCACTGCCGCGTGCTCACCTTCGACGGACGCGGCAACGGCCGCTCCGATCGCCCGGCGGCCGGATACGGGGAAGACGAGTTCGCCGCCGATGCGCTGGCGGTGATGGATGCCACCGCGACCGAGCGTGCGGTGATCGTCTCGCTCTCGGTCGGCGCGCAGCGCGCCCTCATCCTGGCGGCCGGGCACCCGGACCGCGTGAGGGGGGCCGTCTTCATCTGCCCGGCTGTGCCGTTCGCCTCTCCGCTGGAGGATCGCACGCGTTACCCGTGGGACGAGGTGCTGCCCACCGACGAGGGCTGGGCGAAAGACAACCTCCACTACTGGCTACGCGATTACCGCGGCTTCCTGGAGTTCTTCTTCTCCCAGATGTTCACCGAGCCGCACTCGACCAAGCCGACCGAAGACTGCATCGGCTGGGGCCTGGAGACCACCGCCGAGACGCTCGTCGCGACGGAGATCGGTAACGGCCTGGACGAGCCGGCCGCACGTGATCTGTGCGGCCGGGTTCGCTGCCCGGTGCTGGTGATCCAGGGAACGGCGGACGCGATCACCGGACCCGGCCGCGGGATCGCGCTCGCGGCCGAGACCGGCGGCGATCTCGTCCTGCTCGAGGGCTCGGGCCACGGCCCGCACGTCCGTGACCCGGTCAAAGTGAACCTGCTCCTGCGCGAGTTCGCCGTCCCCCCGGCCGTCCCCCCGCGCTGGGTGCGCGGCAGGGCGCGCCGCAAGCGCGCGCTCTACATCAGCTCACCGATCGGCCTCGGCCACGCCCGGCGCGACGCGGCGATCGCCGACGAACTGCGCAAGCTACATCCCGGCCTGGAGATCGACTGGCTTGCCCAGAACCCGGTCACCAGGCTGCTGGAAGAGCGCGGTGAGCGCATCCACCCGGCCAGCGCGCACCTGGCCAGCGAGTCCGGGCACATCGAGTCCGAGTCGGCCGAGCACGACCTGCACGCCTTCCAGGCCATCCGGCGGATGGACGAGATCCTGCTCGCCAACTTCATGGTCTTCCACGACCTCGCCCGCGAAGAGGACTACGACTTGTGGATCGGCGACGAAGCCTGGGAACTCGATTACTACCTGCACGAGAACCCGGAGCAAAAGCGTGCCGCCTACGCCTGGCTGACGGACTTCGTCGGCTGGCTGCCGATGGCCGACGGCGGCGAACGCGAGGCCTTCGTGACCGCCGACTACAACGCCGAGATGATCGAGCACATCGCCCGCTTCCCGCGGGTGCGTGACCGCGCCATCTACGTCGGCGATCCCGACGACATCGTCCCGGGCTCCTTCGGTCCGGGCCTGCCGCAGATCCGTGAGTGGACCGAGGAGCACTACGACTTCGCCGGCTATATCACCGGCTTCGACCCGCGCCAGCTCGGGGACCGCGAGCTGCTCGGCTACCACGCCGACGAGCGCGTCTGCATCGTGACCGTGGGCGGCTCGGGAGTCGGCGGCCACCTGCTGCGGCGGGTAATCGCCGCCTTCCCCGAGGCAAAGGATCGCGTACCTGATCTCCGGATGATCGTGGTGGCCGGCCCGCGGATCGATCCTGGCCGCCTGCCAGCCCATGACGGGCTGGAGATCCGCCCGTACGTCCCTGAGCTATACCGCCATCTGGCCGCCTGTGATCTCGCGGTCGTCCAGGGCGGGCTGACGACCACGATGGAGCTCACCGCGGCCCGGCGGCCGTTCCTGTACTTCCCGCTCCGCCACCACTTCGAGCAGAACTTCCACGTCCGCCACCGGCTCGAGCGCTACGGCGCCGGGCGGTGCATGGACTACCAGACCGCCGAACCTGCCGACATCGCCGCGGCGATCGCCAGCCAGATCGGCCGCCGCGTCGACTACCGGCCGGTCGCCACCGACGGCGCCGCCCGGGCCGCATCGCTGCTCGCCAGCCTCCTCTGACAAGAAGCCAGCCATGACCGCAGGGACCTTAACGCCCCAGATTGGTCCCCGGGGCCGCAACTTATTGACCGGAGTCCGCCGCGGCGATGAGTTCCAGGATGCGAGCCGGCGGCAGGTGCTGCTCGTAGATCCGCACACCGAAGGGCGAGAGCGCGTCCTCTATGGCGTTCACCACCGTCGGCGGCGCGACGATCATGCCACCCTCGCCGACGCCGCGGAAGTTGACGTCGGCGTCCAGGGGCACGGTCTGGAGGTGCTCGATCTCGATGCGCGGAACATCACAGGCGGTCGGCACCAGGTAGTCCATGAACGTGGCGGACTGGCAGTTGCCGTCCTCGTCATACGCTGATCGTTCGAGCAGTACCGCGCCGATGCCCTGCGCGACGCCGCCGCGGATCTGGCCCTCGACGATCGCGGGATTGATGAGCGCGCCGCAGTCCTCGGCGACGACGTACCGCTCCACGGTCACGAGGCCGGTCTCGGTGTCGACGTCGACGATGGCGCAGTGACTGCCGCCGGACCATCCTCCTTCGCCGCCGTCGAACGTGGCCACGATTTCGAGATTGGCGTCCACGTCGGCGCCGAACTCGCCCGATGCCGCACGCCGCGCGACCTCGCCCACCGGGATGGCGCTGGCCGGATCCCCGCGCACAAAGACCTGGCCATCGGTGATCTCGAGGTCCTGGGCGCTGGCTTCCATCAGATGCGACGCGACATCGAGCACCTTGACCTTGAGCTGCCGGGCGCCATGCAACGCCACGCCTCCGGTCATTGTGGCCGACCGGCTGCCGCCGGTTAGCCCGAACGGGACGACGTCGGAGTCGCCGACCACCACGCGGACCTGCTCGAACGGCACGCCGAACTCGTCGGCGGCGATCTGGGCCAGGGTCGTCTGGTGGCTCTGGCCGTGCGGCATCTGGCCGGTGAACAGCGCCACGATGCCGTCTTCCTCGAGCCGCAGCCGCATGGACTCCATCCCCATCGGGCCGCTGGGCCCACCCGGCTCCCGCGGACCGGGAGCGGCCTCGATGAACGTCGCCATGCCGATGCCCAGGTAACGGCCCTGAGCCCGCGCTTCGGCCTGCCGCCGCCGGAACCCGGGGAAGTCCACGAGCTTGGCTATCCGCTCCAGCGACTCCCTCGTCGTGACCCCGACGAGCGGACGCCCGGTAACCATGACGGCCGGCGGATCGGTGCGCGGGGCGACGTTGCGCAGCCGGATCTCGAGCGGATCGAGGCCAAGATCCTTCGCGATGAGGTCGAGGACGCGTTCCCGCACGAACGTCTCGGACGCCCATGGGCCGCGGTAGGCGACATACGTCGCCTTGTTGGTAATGGCTGCGGTCGACTCGAAACCGAAGGCAGCGAGCTTGTACGGGCCCGGGAACATCGCCTCGACGATCGACGGAACCATCGCGCCCATGCCCATGCCCGGGTATGCGCCGGTGTCGATGACCATCTGCACGTCCAGCCCGAGCAGGTCGCCGTCGTTGCTGACGGCCGCCCGGACGTCGAAGCTTTCCTCGCGTGCCTGTCCCGACGTGGTGAGGTTTTCGCCGCGGTCCTCGACCCACTTGACCGGCCGGCCGACAGCACGCGACGCAGCCGCAACCGCGAGCTCTTCCCGGGATGCGCCGACCTTCAGGCCGAACGAGCCGCCGATGTCACCGGCCAGCACGCGCACCTTGTCCTGCTCCATGCCGAGGCGCATGGCGATGGCAATCTTGCTGACGTGAACGCTCTGCGTTGCCGAGTACACCGTCATGACACCCAGGTCGGCGTCGTAGCTGGCCACGCAGCCGCGTCCCTCCATCGGCACGTTCTGGTGGCGGTGCACGTCAATGTGGAAGTCGGTCACCCGGTCAGCATCGGCGAACGTGGCCGATACGTCACCGAACTCGCTGCGCGAGTGCGGGCGGGCGATGTTGTCACCGAGATTGGCGAACAGCGGCGGGCTGCCCGGATCGAGCGCGAAGGACGCGTTCGTGACCGGAGGCAGCTCGTCATACTCCACCTCCACCAGCTCGCAGCCGTCCTCGGCGAGGTAACGGCTCTCGGCGATGACGACCGCCACCGGATCACCCGCGAAGCGCACCTTGTCGGTCGCCAGCAAGGTGAACTCCGGGGTGGGCCCCGCCCAGCCCATGAGAGCCATCAGCGCATCCGGCCCCGGGACGGTCATCGCTTCCAGTTCCGCTCCGGTGAGCGCCGCCACGACTCCGGGCAGCGTCCGCGCGGCCGAGGCATCGACCGAGAGCACACGGGCGTGAGCCAGCGGCGAGCGCACGAACGCGGCGTGCAGCATCCCCGGCAGCTTGATGTCGTCGACGTACCGGCCCGCGCCGGTCAGGATGCGCGGGTCCTCCGAACGCTTGATGCTGGCGCCCGTATAGCGCTCAGCCGCAATTGCTGCCACGGTGGCTCCCTCGCTTAGCGTTCACGGTTGCGCTCGGCGGCCAGCAGGACACCATCGATGATGCTCTGGTAGCCAGTGCACCGGCAGATGTTGCCGGACAGCGCCTCGCGGATCTGCTGCTCGCCGGCGTCCGGGTGGTCGCTGAGGAACGCTGCAGCCTGCATGACCATCCCGGGCGTGCAGAAGCCGCACTGGAAGCTATGCGAATCCCGCATCGCTTGCTGCAGCGTGCCCAGCTCCCCACCCGCCTCCCCTTCCCCCTTCATGGCCAGCCCCTCGATCGTCGTTACCTCGGCCCCGGCGGCCTGGACCGCCAGCATCAGGCACGAGCGCACCGCCCGGCCGTCGACGATGACTGTGCACGCACCGCAGACCCCGTGCTCGCAGCCGAGATGGGTGCCGGTGAGATCGAGGTCATCCCGCAGGAAGTCCGCCAGCGTCTTGCGCGCCTCCGGCGAACCCGTGCACGTCGCGCCGTTGACCCTCAGGGTGATGTCCACCATCAGTCACTGCCTCTCATAGGCATTGTCCACGGCCGCTCGCAGGCCCCGGCGCACCAAAACGGCCGCGACCTTCTTCCGGTACTCCGCCGACCCGTGCAGGTCGGCGGGCGGGTCGATACCATCGGCCGCACGGCGGGCTGCCTCATCGAACAACCCGGCCGACGGCCTCTCGCCGGCCAGCAGATCCTCCGCGCCGCCGGCCCGGACCGGCACATCAGACAGGCCGGCGAACGCCAGCCGGGCATCGCTGATCGCGCCCCCGGAAAGCGTCAGTGATGCCGCCAGGCCAACCATGGCGAAGTCACCGTGGCGGCGGGCGACCTCCTGGAAGCTGATCCCCGTGCCCTGTCCTGCGGCCGGGAAGCGCACCTCGGTCAGGAGCTCGTCGGGACGGCGTGACGTGGTCAGGTATCCCTCGAACCACTCCGCCGCCGGGACAACCCGCTCGCCCGACGGGCCACGCACCACGAACTCGGCATCGAGCGCCCGGGCGACGGCCGGCAGCTCGGCTGCCGGGTCGGCATGCGCCAGGCTGCCTCCTACCGTGCCGCGGCTGCGGATTGCTTCATGACCGATCAACGGCAGGGCAGCGGCCAGCAACGGCACGGCATCGGCCACGGTCCGGGATTCCTCGGCCACGTACTCCCGCGTCATC
The DNA here is from genome assembly GCA_963729365.1 of uncultured Actinomycetota bacterium. Taxonomy (GTDB): domain Bacteria; phylum Actinomycetota; class Actinomycetes; order Streptosporangiales; family Streptosporangiaceae; genus JASHPR01. The sequence continues at coordinate 558,074 of CAVSNQ010000017.1, read as the reverse complement.
GCGCCGATCGCCACCCAGCCGTCGGCCGCCGACACCCCGGACAGTTCCGCTATGCCGTTGATGTCGATGAGCACGGCCGGGTGGGCCAGCCGCAGCGCCAGCAGCGGGATCAGGCTCTGGCCGCCGGCCAGCACACTCGCCTCGTCCTGGTACTCAGCCAGCAACTCCACAGCCTCGGAAACTGTTCTAGGCGCCTCGTAACCAACGGGTGGCAGTTTCATCGGCGGCCCTTCGATCCGGCCAGGGTGCTTCGATAGCGTCCCAGCTCACCCAGATTGCCCTGACAACCATGCCGACGGCAACCACCGTCACAACTGGGAGTGGACCTCAAGAGCTGGCCGGCTGCTTGTCTACCGACGCCTGGTAGATCTGCTCGATCGACGACTCGAGCTGGGCGTTGAATTGCTCGTCGGTCTGGTTTTCCGTCAGCCCTTCGAGAAGCGCGCGCGAGAAGCTGGCGATGAGGGTGGGATCGCGTGCGAGCCGGGCGCAGGCCTCGTCACGGCTGTAGCCGCCCGACAAGGCGACGACCCGCAGGACGCGCGGGTCAGACGCCAGGTCGCCGTACAGGCCAGGCCGGGTCGGGATGGTGATCTTCAGCATCACGGTCGCGCCCTCCGGCAGCGCCTCGACGTGCTTGGTGATGGCGTCGTGCAGCAGCGTCTCAGCCTGCTCCTTGTGCGGGCTGGAGATGCTGACTTCGGGCTCCATGATCGGCACGAGGCCGGCGGCCCGGATCCGGCTCGCGTAGCCGAACTGCTGGTCCACGATCGCCGAGATCCCGGCCTCGTCGGCGTCGTTGATCACCGACCGCATCTTGGTACCGAAGATCCGGTGCCGCTGCGCGCGCTCGAGCAGGTCATCGAGGGTGTCGATGGGCTTCATGAGCTGCACGCCGTCCTGCTCGGGGGCAAGCCCCTGGTCGACCTTCAGGAACGGCACCACGTTCTTCTCGTCCCACAGATACCGCGCCGTCGGGACGCCGTTGACGTCGCGTTCCATGGTCTGCTCGAACAAGATCGCCGCAAGAACGCGCGAGCCATCAAACGCCGGGCTGGTCAGCACGCGAGTCCGCATGGCGTGGACCAGGTCGAACATCTCGGCGTCCGAGCTGTAGCGGTCCCGCCCGATGCCGTACTCGGCCAGCGCCTTGGGCGTGCTGCCGCCGCTCTGGTCCAGGGCAGCGAAGAAGCCGCGGCCGGTCCCGACCTTCTCGAACTGGGTAGTGTGCACCTCCTTATTCTGGCACCAGCCGGTACCGGGTCGGCAGCCGTACCCGGGCTGGCCCCCGTGCTGAGGGCCCGGTCGCGTCTGGTGATGAAGGTGGCCGTCGCCGGTGGAGACGTCCGGATTGGCTGGACTGGGCCAGTCGCGGCCGCCGCCGAGGCGGGTCGGCCTCGGTACGCTCTGTCGATAACTACTTCGTCGGTTCACTGAGCGGATTCATCCGGGCTGGCCGGGTGAGAGGAGCGCGATGTCAGAGGCAGGGAGGTCCCGCGCGTGAGATGGCGTGATCCAGTAGCTCGGCCTTGCGCGGGCCGAGGCCGGCGGCGCGCATCGGTGCCGGCGTGAGCTCGCCCCGGCGCGACGATCCGGCCGCCGCCCTCAACCTGGTGCTCAGCGAGGTCATTGACGGGGTCCTGGACGTGCGGCAGGCGTACCGGAGGGTTCCCGAGACGCACGCCCTCCACGCGGTGCTCGACCAGCTCTTCGGCGATCTGAGGGCCTGGGCCGGGTTGCTCGCAGACCAGGACCAGGCGCTCGGCGTGTCGCCGCTGGCGAGCATGCCGACCGCGGCCGGCCGAACGCCACCCCACTCCTGGCATGGGGCCGCGAGCGATGAGGAGGTCCGCCGGATCGTCGGCGAGGATCTCGACCGGCTCGGGCAGTACCTGGCCGCAGCGCTCGCGGAACAACAGGATGACAAGGTTCGAGCGGCCCTGGCCGAGGTGGAGCGCGGGTTGCTAGTTCACAGGCGGGCGCTCAGCGAGCTCTAACGATCCTTAAGGGTGGGGGTGTGAGGTCGAACTCGGTGCCGGTATGTCAGGGCCCGTCAGCTGGATCGGTGCCAGGTCTAGGCGGTACCGAACCAGGTCAGGGCCAGGGAATCCAGGGTGGGCTCGGGCGGGGCCAGGAGCTCCCTGAGGCACTCGGGCAGGTTGCTGTGCACGTGCAGGAGTGTGTACGCGAGCAGTTCCCGCGGGTCGAAGCTGCGGCCGTAAGCGGCCAGGATGCGGCCGAGCAGGCGGGCTATGGGTGGTCGATCTCCAGGTGGCGGCTGACCGAGGCGGCGATGGCCTGGAGGTCGCCTTCGTCAGAGCTGACGATCAGGTCGTGCCGGCGCATGGCTCCCTCGACCACGCAGGCGTCGACGATGTCGGCGGTCGCGGCGGCGGCGGCGAGCGCGCCGGCGGCGCGGGCTTGCTGGTCGTCGAGGGCTTCGATGTCGCATCCGGTCAGCAGCCGGGCCAGGAGCGCCTGGCGGCTTCCGCCGCGCCAGGACTGGGCGAGGACGGGCGCGGGGACGGTCGGCACTTCCCGCCGTGCCAGCAGCGCCCGGTGCCGGGCCCACTGACGGCGCTCGCCGCGGCCGGCGGCGATGAGCGCGCCGGTGTCGTAGGTGACGCCCATCATGCGCTGGCGCGCCGGCCGCTGCTGCCGGTGCGGCTGGCGCGCCCGACGGCATCGGCGGCCCACTGGCTGGCTTCGGCAAGTTCCTCTGCGGTGAATGCCCCGTGCTCCCGCTCGAACTGGCTGACGGCGGCCAGGCCGGCCCGGATCGTGAATTCCTTGCGCGCCGTAGCCGCCAGCCACGCGCTGTAGGTCATGCCCGCCTGCGCGGCCGCGGCAGCGATCTCGGCGTCAAGGTCTGGGGGCAACGAGATCGAGCGCTTCTTGCGTACGGCCATGGGACTACGGTAGCACAGCAGTAGGACAGTACGCTGGCACCAGACTGTCGAGGTGCCAGGGCACCGCACTGGTGCTCAGGTAGCTACAGGCCGGCCGTAGCGCACGGCCTCGCGCACCTCCTGGGGCAGAGACTGGGCGAGTTGCGCGTCCGGCTGAGCGCCGAGGGAGTCGTTGATCGTGGAGAACGCCAGGCGAAGGGCCACGAAGCCGGTGATGGCGAAGATCTGCCCGTCATCGAGCCCGGAATCGCGGAGCGCCTGGATGTCGGCGGGCGTCGTCGCGTTCGGGTCCCTGGCGACCTTCCGGGCCCACGCGGCCATGGCCTTCTCCTGGTCCGTCAGCCCGGCGTCGCTGCCGTTCAGAACCCCTGCCGCGACGGCGGCGTCCGACGCTTTGCCCAGCTTCCCGCCCCACGCCAGCGAGCAGTACGAGTCACCGAGGGCCGAGGCGGCGGCGGTGACCAGGATCCCGCGCTGGCGGAAGCTCAAACCGCTCGGCGTGAATGCCTGAGACATCAGCTCGAACAGCTGCTGCAGGGTATCGGGCTGGTGCGCCCACAGTCGGGACACGTTCCACACGTAGCCGCTGTCGGCGAGGTCTTCGTCGTAGAGCGCCTGCACTGGGGCGGACACCGGGGGTTCTTCGAGAAAGCTTCCGGTCATGCGCGTTCTGCTCCTTCGGGTTTGCGGGCCAGGTAGCCCACGACGTTGATGTCGGCCCGCAGCGGCAAGCCATCCCGCAGCCGTCCCTGAGCCTGCTCGACGGCCGCGCGATGGAACTCAGCCTCGCCGACGTTCTGGATGGCCTCATAGGCCGGGCCAGTAGAGGCCAGCGCGCGGGCATACAGCTGCGGGTCCGCGAACTCCCAGGCGAACGGAACGTCCACGCGCTCAACATCGGCGAACCCACAGGACTCGAGGAGTTGCTCACCCGCACCAGGCCGGCCGAGCGAGACCATCACCGCCTGGTTGCCGACCTTCTCCGCCGCGGCAAGGTGGAACGGTGCCAGCGCCCAGGCCCCGGGAGAAATCTTCAGGTGACCCCACACCGTTATCCCGGCGCGTCCGCCGGGGCGAAGGACCCGGTGGATCTCGGCCACCGCGTCGGGTGTGGTGCCCCAGATCCCCCGGAAGCTGGTGACAACGTCAAACCACGCCCGGTCCCATGGCAGGGCGTGCATATCGCCGACCTTGATGTCGCATCCCGGGTTCCGGTCCCGGGCCACCGCGACCAGCCGGGCCGAGGCATCGATGCCAGAGCAGGAAGCGCCGCGGAGGCGGGCAAGCTCGATCGCAAGCCCGGACCCGCAAGCCACGTCGAGCAGCCGGTCTCCAGCATCGACGCCGAGCCGATGGTGCACAGCGACGTACTCCCGGCAGTTGGCTGGCTCGCTGAGCGTTGAGAAGTCCACCGCCTTACGGCCCCAGCCCTCGTCCACCATCGCCCACTGGGGACCGCTTGTGCTCGGCTTCGTCATTGCTGCTCCCTGTGCATCATCCCGGCCGAGTGTCTGGTGTTGCGGCGGGCTGGCCGTCGGGGTGCTCGGGAGTGCGGTTAGCCAGCTGCCGCGGTTCGAACGGGCTCCAAGCGTGGCGGCGCGGACCTGACCAGCGGGCGGGGACCGCGTCGAGGCCCGACGCTAGCTTGTAGGCGGCTGCCTCGTAGTTGATCCGCCAGCCCCGGAAATGCGGCCAGGTCTCCTCGGCTGTCCGCTCGACCGGAAACCCGACGGACGTGATCCGCTCCCAGCCTTGCAGGAATTCGTCCCAGCTTAGCTGGACCGGGCCGTCGGGCCGCGGATCCTCGTCGACCGGGATCCGGAGCGTGCGGGTTAGCTTCCGCAGGCAGGTGAAGCCCATCTGCACGCACAGCCGGGCCGTGAACGGCGCGCTCGCCGGGCAGGCGGCCAGGTGCAGAGCGGCGGCGTCGAGCACGGCCAGCTGCGAAACTACCCATGAGCTGTGCGGCTCGGGTGACCGGAACCGCAACAGCGACGGGTAGCTCGAATGGGACTCGGCCACATCCGCTGACCAGCGCTCCCAGTCTTCGTAGAGGTCCGTCAGCTGCTCAACGCCGTGCACCATCTGTGCCCTGGCCAGCAGCTCCGGCCCCCACGCTGGGCTGCCGGCCCGCGGACCAAGCAGCGTAACTACCGTTTCGCGGCGGTTGTAGGCCGCGTACAAGGTGGGCAGGTAGGCGATCTGAAGGGCAACGATGATCAGTCCGGAGGCAGCCGCGAGGAACTCGGCGGCGCTCGGCTCCGTGCCGCTCCTGGAGGCGAATCCGAGGGTGAACAGCGATGAGCCTGCCTCGCGAAGGGCGTCAGCGAAGCTGCCTCCGGGCAGCCACAGCAACAGCCCGTAGCCGACCAGGAAGCCGGCCAGCCAGATGAACAACAGCAGGCCGAGCGTGGCGACAGGCTGGCTGGCGAGCAGAGCGTCACGCCGGTCCCATTGCCTCACGAAGCGACCGCCGGCTGTATAGACCCGGTCTACGAACCGGTCGACGACCTTGATGAACCCGATGCGGCCGCGGGGGATGACGAGGGTAATGGCTACGTTCACCCACACGGCGCCGACAAGTAGCACCCCGAGAACTGCTCCTGCGATGCGCACGCCCTCGATGCTAAAGCTGACGCCGTTCAGATGCTGCTGACGGGTTCGGGGGCTGGATCCAGATTGCGAGCAGCGGGCTGGGCGGCCGACTGCCAGATCCTGGCCGCGAGCACGGCCATCGCTATCGCCCAGGGCAGCATGAACAAGATGACCACAGCTCCCTTGGCTGACTGCGCTGGGTCGGATGCTTCGCCGCGATGCCGAGCAGCTTCAGCCCGGCCGCCACGGTCGTGACCACTTGATCGGTGCCTTTGGGGTCGAGGGCCTCGCAGCTGACGTAGAGCACGGCGGTGACGGGGAGGAAGATCGCCAGTATCCGCTGGCGTACCCGGGCAGCGTTGTTCATGCTTCGCTGGCCACCGGCACTTCTGCCGGGATGGAGTCGGTCCGGGTGGTGCCGGGGATGGTGAGGGCGAAGTCCGCGCCAAACGCCGAGGCAGGGCTGACGGCTCCGGATGCGGGACGGGCGAGGGTTTCCTCGACGGCCCGGATGCTGGCGGCGGCGGTGAAAGCGTAGGACTCGCCGGTGTGCAGCCATGCTTCTGCGGTGGCGCCGTGCGGGCTGGTGGCTCGGGCCCACCCGAACGACCGGTAAGCCGGGGGTTCGGCCGCGTCGGTATCTGAGGCTTGCCGGCCAGGGGCACCGGGTACGGCGGCGTAGGCAGTGACGGTCGCGGCGACGGCGTCGGCCAGCGGGGTGCCGGCCGTCCCGAAGGCGGACTGGTATTTGCTGGTGTCCAGGATGAAGGGCTGGTCGAACTGGTAGGACATCTCGGCCAGGCCGCGCAGCATCGGGTTGACCAGTCCCAGGGCGCGCAGGGCCAGCTTGGGCACCGGCCGGATGACGACCGGATGCCCGGCCTCGTGCGCCACTAGGTCCAGCAGCGCCCGGGTGGTGCCGGTCGCCGGGCCGGGCAGGTGCCACACCTGCCCGGCGGCGCGGGCGTCGGTGCCGAGGGTGGCCAGGCCGGCGGCGATGTCGGGGACGTAGCTGTAGGTGTGCGGCAGGTCCGGGTGGCCGATGAAATCGGCGCGCCGGCCGGCCAGGGCGTTGCCGAAGACCCGCTCGCCGAGCACCGACCCCTCGGTGACGCCCGGGCCGAAGAAGTCCGAGGCCCGCCCGATGGCGACGCGGACCCGGCCGGCCTCGGCGGCGGCCAGCAGCTCGGCGGTCATCGCCGCCCGGGTCCGGCCCTTGACCGTCGTCGCGGCCAACGGGAGGTCTTCGGTCATCGGCCTGCCCCCGGTCGGCCCGTAGCCGTACAGGTTCTCCAGCACCACCAGCAGCGCGTCGCTGCCCTCGGCAGCGGCCAGCACGCCCCGCTGCAGCGGCGGAAACAGCTCCGGCCACTGCGTATACGGGGCGTTGACGCACTGGTAGACGACCGACGCGCCCTTGGCCGCGTCGGCGGCTGCTTCGGGGTCGGTCGCGTCCGCAGCCCGCCAGTCGATACCGTCCGCGAGCTCCGGCGGCCGGTGCCGCGACAGCACCCGGACGCTCAAGCCTCGTCCCGCGAGGACGCCCGCGAGCACGCGACCGACCTGCCCGGCCCCGAACACCACGTGCAGCCTGTCCTCATCCGCGAGTGGATCCGGCGCGGCGAAAGCCTCGGCTGGACCCGCGCCTGCGGAACCGTCAGGCATTGGAACAGCCGCCAGAATAACGCCATGCCCGGCATGATGTACCGGCGCCGCCAGCAGGCCAGCGGTCGTGGTGATCTGGTGGCACTGTGTCGTGGCGCCGGAGGACGGCCCGTGAGTCGCGGACAGAGAGCGGGACCCGCTGACAGGAAGGTGATGCCATATGCCACCTCGGCTAGGGTGCGCGCTACGCGCCACCGAGGTCCAGAGCAGCCGGAATCTTGATCTCGTCTACACGCGGATAGACAAGCATGACTTCCTGTGGCGGACGCTACGCCCAATCCGCCGGGCAGACAAGTAGCCGGGCAGTCTGGGCCAGGGACGCCTGCTGCCAGCGCTCGCGACCCCCGCGGCGCAGGCAGTCATCGGAACGGCGCGATCGCCGACGCGACGAAAATGGCTGCGAGGACCACCTCCCCGGTGCAGGGTCAGTTCCTCGGCGGCCTTCATCAGGCTCCGCGCCCGGCCAGCGACCAGCGAGTTCTTTTCTTAGTCTGCGGGATGGCCGTCGTTTCGCGGGCAGCGTCGGCGGGCACCACCGAGGTCACCCCGGTTCCCGGCATGCTCGCACACCTGCGGGACTGGCCACGAGGAGGGCGTTATGACCACGGATCAGGATCCGTACCCAGCTCAGTATCCTGTTCAGTTCGCCGTCGAGTACCCGGACCGGCCGCTCAACCGGCTGACCTCGTTCTTCCGGATATTCGTGATCATCCCGATCGCGATCGTGCTCGGCACCGTTTCCGCCGCGACCTGGGAATCCGCGGGAAACAACTCCGCACTCCACCACTCCACGACGTACTACGGCCCCGCGGGCGCGGGCGGGCTGCTGTTCTTCGGCCCGCTGCTGATGATCTTGTTCAGGCACAAGTATCCCCGGTGGTGGTTTGACTGGAACCTGGAACTGCAGCGCTTCATCAACCGGGTGTGGACCTACCTGGCCCTGATGAACGACAGTTATCCGTCCACCGACGATCACCAGTGGGTCCAGCTTGATTACGCCTATCCGGACGCGGCCACGGACCTCAACCGGTGGCTGCCGCTGGTCAAATGGCTGCTGGCCATCCCGCACTACATCGTGCTGTTCTTCCTGGAGATCGCCGCGTTCTTCGCGGTGATCGTGACCTGGTTCGCGATCTTGTTCACCGGCCGTTACCCGCGTGGCATATTCAGCTTCGTCGAAGGCGTGTTCCGCTGGCACAACCGGGTCGCCGCCTACGCGTTCGTCCTGGTCACCGATCGGTACCCGCCGTTCAGGCTGGCGCCATGACCTGACACCGCGGGCGATGGGCTATTCGCCGATCGCGTCGCGGCCGCCGTCTGCGGTAGCGCGGGTAAGTGCGCGACGTAGGCCTGCCGCTGGTCTCGGTTACTCAGGTCCAGGCACTTCGGCCTGGCGCTGGCTGGACCGGGGCCTGGGCTGACGCTCAGAATGCTGCCAGGCCGGCTGGTCGCCTGGGCCCGGCGGCGGCGTTCTCTATCTGGGGTGGCGATGAATTCACCGGGGGTGTTTGCCGATCTGGCTGCGCAGCGCGCGTGCTGGCATCCCGTCGCGTTCGCCAGTGACGTCGCTGACCGGCCAGCGCACGCCGACCTGCTCGGTGAGCCGCTGGTGGTCTGGCGCGGCGCCAGCGGCGCGCCGCGGGTGATGTCCGATCTGTGTGTGCACCGCGGCACGGCGCTGTCGCTGGGCTGGATCCAGGGCGACGAACTGGTGTGTGCCTACCACGGCTGGCGGTACGGCGCTGATGGCCGGTGTGTGGCGATTCCGCAAAAGGAGGATCCGGCGGTAGTTCCGGCCAAGGCCCGGGTCCGGGCATTCCGCGCGCAGGAACGGTACGGGCTGATCTGGGTCGCGCTGGAGGAGCCGCGGTGGCCGCTGCCCGAGGTCCCGGAACTGGAAAATCGCGAGTGGGCGATCGTGGCGGCCGGGCCGTACCGGTGGCGCTGCGACGCGGCCCGCCAGGTCGAGAACTTCACCGACTTCGGGCACTTTCCCTGGGTGCATCCCGGGCTCCTCGGCGACCCGCAGCGGCCGGTGGTTCCCCGCCACCAGGTGCATACTGACGGGCACGTGCTGCGGTATGAGATCGTCCGCCCGGAGGCCCCCAACACCGAGGACTTCCCGGTGTTCGGCAACGAGCAAGCCGGGCCGCCCCAGCGGCGCAGCCGCTACGAACTGCACCTGCCCTACACGATCGTGCTGCGGCTGGGCTGGGGCGGGCAACGAGGCATGGTGTACTTCTTCGCCTCACAGCCGGCTGCCGCCGACCGCTGCGCGGGCTATGTAGTCATCGGCCGCAACTACAACACCAGCCAGCCGGACCGGGTGATCCGCGAATTCGAAGACACCATCTTCGGCCAGGACCAGGTCGTCGTCGAATCACAACGACCCGACCGCGTGCCGTTCGACCTGGCCGCCGAACTTCACCTGCGCTTCGATGCCGTCGCCGTCGCCTACCGCAAGGCCATGCGTGACCTCGGCCTGGCCGCCAGCGCCCCGATCGGCATCCAGGCAGCTTCGGGCCCGGGCTGAGCAGGAAAGAGTCCCCGAGGCCGGCGGCCTTTCCGTTCCCCTTCCCACTGGGCGTCCTCCGGCAGAGATCGGCGTCTGCCGCTGCGGGCGCGTTGTGGTTAGAGTCCGAGTACGCGGCGGAGTCCGCGATCGACATCGTTCATCAGGGATGCCGGCAGATGGCCGACGGGTGCCTCGAGGTCGGTCTTGTCGAGGGTGACCAGGGCGGTGACGTTGACCACTGAGTCATCCGGCAGGCCAGAGATGACTGCGGGCAGGAAGACGTTGCCGGGCATGGCGGCTAGGGCAGTATTTGACGTGATGACGGCCGCGATGGTGGTGTTCAGCCGGCTGGCGTTGAAAGGATCGGACTGGATGACCAGGACAGGGCGTCGTTTAGCGGGTTGGCTGCCGCGCGGCGCGCCGAGATCGGCCCAGCAGATATTGCTGCGCCCAGTCACCAGTCCTCCTGGCCCGCCAGGTAGCGGCGGCCAGCGGCAGCAGCGGCAGCATTGGAGTCGTCGTTCTGCAGCGCCTCGTTGATCTGCTGCGTGAGCGACTGCGAGGCGAGCTGATCTAGGTAGCTGCGGGCGGCTCGGGCGAAGAACTCCGACCGGCTGATGCCGAGTTCTGCTGCTTGCCTGGTGGCTTGTTCGTAGGTGTCGTCTGGGAGCGAGATCGCTGTCTTCACAGCTTCAGTATAACCGGGTATTACCAAAGCGGGGGCCTGTGAGACACTGCTTGCGGCCCGCACTCATCTGCCGCGAGTCGGCCGGGCACGCAGTTGGCAGCGTGGGCCGTTACGGTTGAGGTTCATGACCACTCGGCGGCCGCGCGCTGTGCGGCGGTCCGCAGGCACGACCACCCCGTTGGATGTGCTCAGGAACCGGTTCCGCGCGCCCGGTGGCGCTGCGATCGCCGGTGACCTCGCAGCAATTGATCGCGGCGAAGGCCGGCGGGTGGCTTGCCTGTTCCGGGGTGATTACGCCGGTTACCCAAGGCGCTTTCACCGTAAGGTAGCCGACCTTCTACCCCAGGCGCTGGTGCTCCGGCCGTTCTGGTCGTCGCCTGACCGGCGATCATTCCAGGTTGATGAGCTGGTGGTTTCGGCTGGCCCTCGGCGGCGTGACCGGGGCAAGGACTGGAATGTGCCTGGCACTGGGATGTATGGGCCGGGCCGGGCTCTTGGTAACGCCGGGTTCGAAGTGGTGGAGTGCCAGACCGAACTGGGCAGATTCGAATTGGCGGTGCCGCGGCCCGATATACCGCTTGTGCTGCATTACCTGCACACTGTCAGGTCACGGTCCCCGTCCGCGTAGCGCTGACGCGCCGTCGCAGTGCCAAGCCGGCGCGCTCTCTCGTAGCCGCATAGGGCGCGCGGCAGGTCAGACGGGAGCCCAGCCGACCGGTCTATCCGGACAGCGTCGGTGAACCGTTGCGGAAACCCGCGCTGGCCGGCAGGCGTGGACCCTGCCGGCCAGCGGCTGGTTCGTACCGGAGCGGGCTCGAGATCCGGATCGGGAATCCGGCCCCGCCCGAGCGTTTCCCCCTGGGGTCAGAAACGCTCCGGGGTGTTCTGCAAGCTGGTCAGCCGGGTCTGGGCGTAGTTGCACTCGGCGACGATCGCGGCGACGCGCCGGCCGATGCGAGCCAGTGGACCCCGTACGCCCTGCGTCATGTTGTGGTTCATCGTTCCTCCTCGGTTTCCGGCCATCTCATCGCCGGTCACCATTGACTCTCGCCGTAAGGCCCTCCCCGGCGCATTGGAGGAATTGCCTATTTGCTGCTGAGGTAGGTCTTAGCCGGGCCTCAAACCGGCTTAGCCGCAGTCAGCGCGCCTTGATCGCAGATCTGGGTGGCCTGCGTGCGCCGCTGACGCGATCGTGCGTGCCGTCGGCCGGGTGTTGGCGTGTTCGCTGACGGGGTGTGTTTGGCCCACCCGTTAGCATCGGACGGCAGCTTCCTGGTCACAAGGCAGGGGAGGGACGTCATGTCCTCGGTACCGGCGGGGATCAGCGTGATGCGGCAGACGATGGACCGCCAGGCTGAGGCGCTGGCGGGAATCTTGGATGATGAAGCGCCGGTCTTGGCCGTGGCCGGGCGGCTGCGTGGCCGCCGTGTGCTGGCGATCGGGACGGGAACGAGCTGGCATGCTGCCAGCCAGGCCGCCGCGCTGCTGCGCGCGGCGGGGGTCGATGCCTGCGCCGCCCAGTCTGCCGATGCCGCGGTTGACGGCCCGGTTCCGGGGGAGGACGGCGCGCTGCTGGCCTTCAGCCACACTGGCGCCAAGCGGTACACCGCGCAGGCTGCCCAGCGCGCCCGGTCGCGAGGGGCCGAGGTGATCCAGGTCTCAGGCGTGGGCGTCGAGGGCGGCGACCTGGTCACGGTGGAGCGGGAACGCTCGTCGGCCTACACGGCCAGCCATCTGGGGGCGCTGTTGCGAGCGGCGCAGCTGGCGCGGGCGCTGGGCGCGGACCTCCCCGGGCTTGAGCAGGTCCCTGCGGTCGCCGACCGTGTGTACCGAGATGGTCAGCTGGCGTCTCCGCCGGCGCGGCTGATGGAGTTCACCGGCGGCGGGATCAATCAGTGGACCGCCGCCGAGGGCGCGCTGAAGATCCGCGAGGCTGCCTACGTGGCGAGCGAAGGCCTCGCAGTGGAACAGTTCCTGCACGGCCCCTCGGTGGCCCTGAGAGAGCAGGACCGGCTTGTCGTCCTCGACGGCGGCGGCACCTGGTCGGCGAGGATCGCCGAGGTGGCACAGGCCGCCGAAGACTCCGGCGTCCCGGTGACCCGCGTTGTCCACGACGGGCTGGGAGAGCTGCTGTCGATCTTTCCGCTGACGGTGGCGGTGCAGCGCATCGCGCTCGAGGCCGCCGAGACGCTCGGCGTCAACCCCGACACCTTCGGTCTCGATCTCCCGGGACACCAAGCGTGGGATCGCATCGAACTGTGAGAACGCGGTCCGTAGTCGCGCCGGAGTCGGCTACCGCGGCCGGGCGGGATGACGGCGCCGGATCGCCCGGCTGGCATCGGCCCGGACCGTGTGCCGCACGTCGCGGGGGCCTGAAGATGGCCGTCGCCGGACGGGCCTGCGTGATCCGGCGCCGGCCGATGGCCGGTGATAGCGCCTTGGGGGGCGAGGCCCGGCGCTCGGGAGATCCTATTCTTCGATGGCCCCGCCGATGCCGCGCAGATGCCGCCGGAAGGTGTAGGACGGGTCAGCGGCGCGCCGGGCCAGGTAGTCGTCGAAACCAGTCTGCTGGCGCAGTGTCTGGCCGTCCCGGATCCGGCGGGCCTGGTCCCGCTCGGCCTGCCAGATCTGGCGCGCGGTGACCAGCACCTGCCCGGCGTGCTCGGCCGCGACGAACAGCGCGCCGTCGTCATCGGCGAAGACGGTGTCCCCGGCGCTGACCAGGTGCGGCCCGAACCGCGCGGTGACCAGCGCCCCGGGCTCCCGCTCGTCCAGCCGCGCCGGCCCGGCCGGGTAACTGCCGTAGCTGAAGACCGGCAGGCCGATCGCGGCGAGTTCCGGCGTGTCGCGGTGCAGGCCCCACACCACCAGGCCCGCCACCCCGGCGGCCTCGGCCTCCAGGACGGCCAGGTCGCCGACGCAGGCCTCGTCCAGCCGGCCGCCGTTGTCGATGACCAGCACGTCGCCGGGTTCGGCCCGGCCGAATGCCTCCAGGAACACGTCCACGCTGCCGTAGTGCCGCACCGGCAGGACCCGCCCAGCGATCCGCTGGCCGGCCACGACCGCCCGGATTCCCGGATCGGCGGCCCGCAGCGGAACACCACAGCGCACGCACGCATCAGCCACCAGCGGCGTGGACAGATCCGCGAACGCCTCCGTCATGGCGACCTCCCCAGCCCAGTATCCGGTACCGCCGGCGGCGCGCGCGGGCGGGGAACGATCCTGCTGCCGCCCGGGACAACGGCTACCTGTACCAGCCGACAGCCACAAGCCACTCCATGTGACCACCTGATCAGGAAGACGCGACGAACTGTCCGCCGATCTGCTCGCCTTTCGACGTTCTGGTATTACGTGCGCTCGCATGCAGAATTGGCCGTTCTGTGTCCCGGAAAGGATCAGGTCACTGGCTGCGGCAGCTTTGGGTGTGCGTCTGGGTCTGGTGGCTTACCGCTCAGGGGCCGGGGCCCGGTTGTCTTGCCTGAGCTGGAGGAGGGTTTCCTGGACGCGGCGGGCGGCGGGGGCTCCGATGGTCTGGTAGATGGCAAGGGCCTGCTCCAGGTTGGCGGTGCCTTCGCTGGCGTGGCCGTCGCGCAGGTGGCTGTGGGCGATGCCTTCCAGGGCCCGCGCTTGTTCCGGGGGGGTGCCGAGTTCGCGGGCGATGGCTAGCGCCTGGGCGTGGTAGTCGCGGGCCGCAGGATCTTCTTCCCCGCCAGGTGGTCACGCCACCGTGCCGCCCGCGCGTCCACGTCCGGCGGGATCTGGTGCGCGGGCACCCCAGCAGTCAGCACCAGGCTGGCCAGCGCATCGGCCGGGCCGACCGGCCGCTGCCCGGGGGTGTGGGCGTGTAGTGGCAAGAAGAACTGCCCGTCCGGGAAGCTGCTGGCGAGCCGGTGCGCGGCGTGTACCGCGAAGGTGGTCTTGCCGATCCCGGTCATCCCGCCGATCGCGTGAACCGACACCACGCCGCCGCCGGCCGCCTCAGCCCACCGCGCCATCAGCTGGCCGAGTTCGGCCTGGCGGCCGGTGAAGCCGGCGATGTCGCGCGGCAGCATCCTGGTGGCGGCCGCCGCCGACCCGCCGGCCCCGGCCTCTCCCGACGCGGCTGCCAGGGCGTCGCTTGCGCTGCTGGCCGCCGCCGCAGCGGCCCCGGCCGCGTTCGCCGCCCGGACAGTCCCCAGTGGACCGCCGGCTGCCGCTGGGCTGCATGAGCCGCCCGGCTGGAGCAACCACCCGCCCCTGCCCGGTCAGGCCGCCGCCGCTGTGGCCGAGCACCACGAATCGCCCACCGGGGCACTCCCCGCCGCCGCTGCCGCGCACCTACACCAGCTGGCGCACCGGGCCCCGGGCCCGGTTCCCGTGCCCACTGTCGTCGGCGGCATGCCCGGCTGGCAGATCGCCCTGATCGCCGTCGGCGCTGCGCTGCTGGCGGCCACGGTCGCGGTGCTCGCCGACCGCGCCCGGACCGCCCGCGGGCAAGCGGCCACCCCGGCTGCCTGAGCCATGCACGCAGGCCAAGCGGAGCAGCCCGGCGGCACCGCGCCCCGGGCCTACTCAGCGGCCCGGGGTGGCAGTTGCTGCAGTGACCATGTGTTGCCGTCGGGGTCGCTGAAGGTAACGAATGAGCCCCACGGCTGAACGTCAACGTCACTGGCCTGCACGCCGCGCGCGATCAGTTCTCCCCGTGCCGCCTCGACATCCGCGACGACGATTTGCACGCCTTTCTGCGAGCCCGGCGCCATCTCGGTTATGCCGGTCCCCATCACGATTGAGCACGCCGAACCGGGCGGCGTAAGCTGCACGAATCGCAGTGTGCCGGTCACCTGGTAGTCATGGTCAGCCTGGAAACCGACTTGGTCCACGTAGAACGCCTTGGCGCGGTCGACATCGGTCACAGGTATAGCGACGAGCTCGATTTTCCAGTCCATGCCCGGCAACCTACGCGCAGGTTCGGACAGGGCCCTCAGCCTGGCCGAGTCGGCGCCGGAACCGAAACGATCACGAAATGTGCTGCTGGCGCCGAGCGCGGGTCAGGCCTGCGGGCCGCTGGGCCCGGTGTCCGTGGCGTCGGCGCTGTAGCCGGCCTCCGTCAGCATCTGGCGCAGGTTGACAACGGCCTGGGTGTCGATGTCTTTGTGGCGGGGCGGGTCAAAGTACTCGGTCTGGGATGCGATGGTCACGACGACCTTGCCGCCGTGCTGCTCTTCGGCTGAGCCGACCGCCCCCAGCAGCGACAGCACGGCACGCCACTCGATGTTGTGGCCTGCGGGATGCTGGAAGATCTGGCGCAGCGTGTTGCGCTGATGGTTACTGAGGTGTGCTGGCGGGGTCGGCGATGACATGCGCGCTCCTGTCCGCGAGCCGTTCAGGGCTTGGCCGGCTCCCGTGCGGAGCCGGGCCTGCCGCGGCCTTCGGCTGCCGCTTCCCGGTGTCTGCCCTCAGGCTACATCCGAAGGATAAAACTAGCAATTGATTTCCAGAGTATTTAATGGTAGCTTCTGGGAGTGAAGACCTGGAGCTTCCTGACCAACCACGCCCGTGTGCTGCTGTGCCTGGCCAGCGACCCGGGCGCGCGGCTGCGTGACGTCGCGGCCAGCCTGGGAATCACCGAGCGCAGCGCGTACGGCATCGTCACCGACCTGACCGCGGCCGGATACGTCGTCAAGCAGAAAGACGGCCGCCGCAACCGCTACCAGATCCAGGCCCACCTCCCGCTGCCAGAACCGGCCAGCCAGGAACCCGCCATCGGCGAGGTCCTGGACCTCCTGGCCGGGAATGGCGCCAGGCAGTTCACCGATCAGGGCCGTCCCGCCGTGCCGGCTGAGCCCGCGATGGGCCTCCGGCCCGCCATCCAGGCCGGGCCAGCGATTCTTGAGACTGCTCAGCAGAGCGCAGATAAACCGGGCAGCTAACCGGTCTGCGGGGCCAGGCCAGCGACTCGCGACCCGTCTGGCTGCTCCCGGCGCGGCGTGCCACAACGACGCTGTCACCCTCGAGCCGGGGTATCGGCCGGGCGGCCGGGCGGGGCAGGATGAGGTGAGGAGATGAGTATGCGAGTGCTGATGGTCGCGCCCCCCGGCGCCGGTAAGGGGACTCAGGGCGCGCTGATCGCCGCGCACTTCGGCATCCCTCACATCGCGACCGGTGAACTGCTGCGCGATCACGTAGCGCGGCGGACCGATCTTGGCCTGGCCGTTCAGGAGTATCTCGACCGGGGCGACCTAGTCCCCGACCAGGTCGTCCTCGACATGGTGCGGGAGGCGCTGGTCGCCGCCAAGGCGGCCGGAGGGGGGTATGTCCTGGACGGAATCCCGCGCAACATACAACAAGCTCGCGCGGCCTACCTGATCGGCCGCGAACTTGGCATGACCGCGGATGTGGCGCTGCATCTGGAAGCCGACGACGCCGAAGTCACGCGCCGGCTGCTGGCGCGGGCTGCGCTCGAGCATCGCTCCGACGACACCGCAGAGGTGATTGCCCAGCGCCTTGCTCTCTACCATGAAGTGACATCCCCCATCATCTCGTGGTACCGCGACCGCGGAATCCTGGTTTCGGTAGATGCGATGCGTTCCGCGCAGCAGGTCGGCCGCGAAATCCTCACCGCGCTGGAAGCGCTGCGTCCGCTCCTGGACCATGTGCCCGCACAGCATCCCGTTGACCTGACCACCCTGGGGGATGCATTCGGCGCGGCCGACTCCACCATCGGCCCGTCTGGCTGAGCCCCGGCCCGGCCGTCGGCCAGTCGTGATCAGCATGCGCAGGCACCTGCCCATGGCCACGCGGCCGTCCCCGCCCGGGTCGGCCGGGCGTGACGGCTGCTGTGGCCGGTGACGGCACCGTGAGGCTCGTGCTCTGACCGGCAACGCCAGCCAGATCACGAGCGCCCCGCTGTCACGGTCGCCAGCGCTCGGTGTAGGGCCCCTGGCACCCGATCGCCGGACCCCACAGCAGGCTCACCGTGATCGTGTCCGAGTTCGCCGCCGAGCTGGGCAGCGGCCTGAACTGGGTCGCCGTGAGGCTGCAGACTTCGGTCGCGTACCAGGACCACTGGCTGGCCTTGCCGATCCGCTTGGTCGCGATCAGCTTCCAGCCGCGCGAGGTGTGCCGGTAGCCGGCCGCGGTAACGGTCGCCGACTCGGCCGGCTCCCGGGTGGCGGTCAGCACGACCTTGAAGCCGGTCAGGGTGGTCACGGCGAGCTGGCGCCGCTGTGGATGAGTGGCTGCGCCGCTCGCCGAGCTGGCCAAGGGGAGCACGGCGAGCAGGCTCATGGCGGAGACGGCGGCTGCGCGCCGCAGGGAAACGTTCATCTTGGGCATCCCTACTGAAGTTTCGGTGGCGTGAGGTTGGGGCGCGGTCAGAGCCCTGGCCCGGGCGGCTGCGCCTTCTGCACCGGCCGCACGTTCATGTACACCAGTCCGCTGCGCGTGCACACCTTCAGCGGGAACGGCACGATCTTGGACGCGGTCTGGTTCGGCGGGTAGACCCGCAGGCCCGCTGCGGTGACCGCGTCGCAGGGCTGAGGACCGCTGTTGCTGGTGATGACGTCGCTGTACTGCAACACCGCGTAAGCGGTGGCGCCGCTGGCCAGCCTGACCGCGGTTGTCCCGGGGGGTCCCCAGGCTGCCGGGGCGCCGAGCCGGCGGCCGCTGAGGCTGACCGCGGAGATCCCGGGATACCCGCGCAGCGTGCACGCGTGCCCGGACAGGTTGGTGAACTCAAGGGTGTAGTAGATGCTGCCCGCCGCGCCGCTGCCCTGGGTGTCCATCCAGATCACCAGGCCGGATGTCGCACACCTCGGCGTGCTGGCCGCGGCTGGTGCTGCCGGGGCGGCGGTGGCGGCGAGCGCGGCCACCGGTGTCAGCGCCGCGGCGCAGGCCAGGGCGGCCACGCCGGTCAGACGCTTCGGGGAGTGAGTGGGAAGGTGCATGGTGTCCCCCTTGTGGTCGATGGTTCAGGACCTATGCACTGCTTAAGAGTCCGTAGCGGCTCGGCCGGATAGGGACGTGGGGAGCCCTCCCCATCCGGCAGGCCGGCCAGGCTGGGGCGGCCCGTCATCTTCCAGCAGAACTGTCCGGACCAGCCGGCATCATGGTCGCCACACAGAGCCGGGCGGGAAAGGACGGGTAATGGCCGCCAGCAGCTTGCCGGAAGAGGGGGAACTGCGGGTCGGATCGGTCCGGCTGCCCGCCGGTAGACAGGTCAGGGCCGGGGGCGGCCTTGAAGTGAAGGTGCCGGTTGCCTGGGTGACTCACCAGGCGGTGCCTGATGCTGGCCGAGTCTGGGCGGCTCTGTCTGATGCCCATCAGGAGACCGGGCTCGTCCCGTTCCTGCTGGGGAGCCTGGACGGGGACGGCACGCGGCCCTGGGACACAGAGGAATTCAGCCACCGGACTGACCCTGCCCGCCTGGACCACATGGACGCCGCTGAGGTGCTGACGGAAATGTGGGACGGCGAGATGCCCGCCGAGGAAGACGAGGAAGAGAATGAGCGATGGGCGGCGATGCGCGCGCCGTTCTCCAGGCAGTTTCCCGGCCTGGCCCCGGCCGGGGACAGGGCGCTCAGCCGCGGGGCATTCGACCACGTTCTCGGCTCGCTGCCACCGCGGCGTATCGGCCTGGTCCCCGCCGGCCCGCCGATGTCTTGCCGCTGATCGGCTGGATGGCCTCCGACCAGCATGCCAACGCGCTGCCAGCCGCCGCCGTGGTGCGGTCCTGGGAGGACCGGTTCGGCGCCCGGCTGCTAGAAGTCGGCTTCGCCGAGATCCGCCTGCTGGCCGGGCCCCGCGCACGGCCGGGCACGCCCAGCGCCTGGCCGCCGAGCACTTCGCGTTCTGCAACGAATGCGCCGGGCGGGGCCTTCGCGACATCGCCGCGATCACCGATCATCTGCTGAGCTCACCCGTCTGGACCTTCTGGTGGGATTAACCGGCGCCGGACGTCCAGCGCAGGGGAGTCCGCGGGCAGCGGTGGATTCGTGCCCGCTGCGGGATCGTATCTAGCCGGGACGCCCGCGCCCGGGAGCGAGCACTCGGGCCGTTGAAGGAGACAGCCGGTGGGAACGATGAAGCTTCAGGCCAGGAGCCGGGCGGCGAGCAGGCAGACATCGTCGGGGCGGGAGGGCTCACCGTGCAGCAGGCTCTCGGCGGCGGCGCGGATCTGGTCCGCCGTGCAGGCCCCGGATTGCCCGAGCGCGGCGGCCAGCGCGCTGAGGCCCTCGTCGATGCCACGGCAACGATCTTCGATCAGGCCGTCGGTGTAGAACAGCAGACCGGTGCCGGGCGCGAGCCGTCGCTGACCGTGGTGCGAGGAGATGTCGGCGCAGGCGCCGAGCAGGATGCCGGACGCGTCGTCGAGGTATTCGGCGTGACCGGTCGGGGTGATGATGAGCGGTGGCGGATGCCCGGCGTTGGCGTAGGTGAGGTCGCCGGTGGTCAGGTCGAGAACGGCGTAGATTGCGCTGGCGAGCGCGTCGGGCAGCAGCCGGGCCAGGGCGGCGTTGGTCCGTTGCAGCACGTCGCCCGGGTGAGGGCGGTCGATGGCGTAGGCGCGGAGCATGCTCCGGATCTGGCCCATGATCGACGCCGAGGTGATGCTGTGGCCGGCCACGTCACCGATGACCAGCCCGACCCGGTTGTCGCCGAGCAGGAAGACGTCGTACCAGTCGCCACCGACGTGGACGCCGTCGCTGGCGGACAGGTAGCCGACCGAGAGGTCCAGCCCGGGGACGGCGGGGAGAGTGTCCGGCAGGATGGCGCGCTGCAGGGTCTCGGCGATGGTGTGCTCGCGGGCCGAGGTCTCGGCGTTGGCCATCGCATCGGCCAGGCGTCGCGCGAATTCCTCGGCCACCTTCACGTCGTTCTCGGTGAAGCCGGGCCGCTCGGCGTCGCGGGCCAGAGACAGAACCCCGACCGGGCGGCGCCCGGCCATCAGCGGCGCGGCAAGCACGCTGTCGGCCCGCAGGCGGGCGAGGGTATCGCCCAGGTCGGGAGCCAATTCCTGCCACTGGGGTAGCTGGGCACCGGCCGCGCGCAGAATCTGACTGGTGCCGGTGGTATAGGCGATCTGGATCACCATCGGTCCGGCCGTGGGGATCCTTTGGTTGCGGAATTCGGCGAGAACGGGGGCCCGATCCGGGTCACGGTGGGCGATCGAGGTGGCATACAGGGTGCCCTCCGCGGTCGGCAGGAACACGACGCAGTGGTCGGCCAGGCCGGGCACCACCAGTTGGGCAGCGTGCTCAAGCAGTTCGTGCCGGTTCCGGGTGGCGGCCGCAAACGCGCTGGCCTGCAGCAGGAACGTGAGCTGCTCCCGCGCGCTGTCCGCCTCGGTGCGGGCGGCCTGTTCCCGGGCCAGCAGTGCGGCGCGTTCCTGCTCGGCGCGCTGCCGGGCGGTGAGGTCGATGACGAACGTCACCCAGCGCAGGGGGTCGCTGTCGACCACCGCCCCCCCGACCAGTACCGGCACCCGGTGCCCGTCCCGGTGCAGGTACTCCTTGTCATACGGCTGGAACGCTCCCTTGGCGAGCAGTTGCTCGAACGCCTCGCGATCGTGGCCGGCCGACTGCGGGGCGGTGATCCCTGGATAGGAGATGCGCCCGGCGGCCAGGTCCTCCCGGCTGTACCCGATGATGTCCAGGAACGCGTCGTTGGCGTCGTAAGCCCCGTGTTCGGAGGAGGCCACCACGCCGAGGACGTTGGCCTCCCGCAACCGGCCTAGCAGGCTGGCGTTCTCCTGCAGCGCCGCCTCTATCCGGTGCTGCCCGGTGACGTCGGCGATCATCGAGTACACCTGCTGCGGCCGGCCCTCATGGTCCCGGGCGTCGGGTACCGCTGTCACGCTCAGCCAGCGCAACTGGCCAGTCCGGGCGTGCCGGATCCCCATCACCACATCGGCCACCACCTCACCGGTGCGCAGCGCCGCCACGGCCGGCAAGTCCTCCGGCCGGTATGGCGAGCCATCCTCGTGCTCGGCCTGCCGGATGGGCGGCAACGGCCAGCTGGTCATCGCGCTCGCGTCAATGCCCAAGATGTTGGACGCTGCCTGGTTCGCGCCGATGACCGACCCGTCCGCGCCGTGCTGGATGATGCCCATCGGCATGGTCTCGAACAGCGTGGCCCGGTACTGTTCCTCCGTCGTGGCCAGCTGCGCAGTCAGCATCTCCAGCCGGCGCCGGTCGCGTACCTGGGCAGTGACGTCCGCGGCGTACAGCAGCACCCCGGCGACCGTGCCATCGCCATCGCGCACCGGCTGGTACGCGAAGTCTGCGAAGAGCTGCTCGGGCTGCATGCCGCGCCGACGGACCCAGACCCTAGTCCCCCGGTCGTTAACCGGCTGCCCGGTTTCCATGACCTGGTTCAGGATCTCGAGGGGGGCGCGGCCGGCCAGTTCCGGCAGGGCTTCCTCC
The DNA here is from genome assembly GCA_963729365.1 of uncultured Actinomycetota bacterium. Lineage (GTDB taxonomy): Bacteria > Actinomycetota > Actinomycetes > Streptosporangiales > Streptosporangiaceae > JASHPR01. The sequence continues at coordinate 536,300 of CAVSNQ010000017.1, read as the reverse complement.
GGCGGCAGGCCGACCACATCGCGGCGGCCGACCAGCCGGCCATATGCGTCGTTGGCGAACTCGACGGCCAGATCAGGCCCGGCCAGGTAGGCAACCGCCGCTGGCAGGCTCGACAGCAGTTCCCGCGTCGAAGCGGGCATGCTTGCCTGGATGCCCTCTTGCGGGACCGGAACCGAGATCTCTGCACCCCCCCGTGTGCGACCCGGCGTGGCCACCTGGCATTCATGGTAGCTTGCCCGGTCCGTGCCGTCGCGGCCAGGCCTCACACTTCGTCCGAAATAGGGACGAACAGGCAGCCGTGGAGCGCGTCGGCAGCCGGGTAGGCCAGTTGCCCGCGGCGCTCCTGGCCGAGCTCGACCAGGCCCTCCGCGTCCCCCTCAGCCTGTAGGGGATTGGGCATTGACGGCCAGCTTGGTGACCACGACGATGGGGCGGCAGCACGAACGGCCAGAGGCCCACATTCCTTGCCCGGAGCCAGGTTGTCGCAGATTCGTCATTGCCAGCATTGCTGGGGAGACTGCCTCGGTCGCTGTTTGCTCCCTGGTGATGAGGGCCGGTGCATCCACAACATTTCCCCGGGGCCCCCGCTTCGTGACTGGCCTCGCCTGATGCGCACACGCCGCTTCTGGCGCTGGTTCCTTATGAGGCGATGACCGCATTCGTTCATCGGCAGGGCTCCGTCCTGGTCAGGGCCAGTCGAGCCTGGCCCATGCGATCCAGCCGGCCAGCGCATCGCCGTCGGTGCCCGAGTCGGCGGCCAGGCTGCGCACGATGGCCAGGCCGTGCGCGCGCCCGTCAGCGCGGGGACACCCATCCCACGGGCCGCCCTCGTCGCGGACCTCGACCCGCACGTGGTCCCCGTGCCGCACCTCGGCGCGGACGGTGAACGTGCCGCCTGGCCTGCGGCTGTCCGAGTGCAGCACGCTGTTGCTGGCTAACTCGGACAGGCAGAGCACGGCGTCGTCGGTGACCGGGCAGCCGTCGAGCGCGAGAGCAAGGAACCTCCTCGCCTGGCCGACCTGGTCCGGACGGGCCGGGAACTCGCGGGTCCATGTCTGCGCCGGGGCAGCGGCGTGCCGGTCCCGGTGGCTGGCCGTGTCCGTCATGGCCCCTCCGATTTCACCCGGTTGTGCCTGCCCGGCGCGTCAGACCGTGACATTCTGAGGTCTTAGCTAACATGCACCTTAGACTGCATAATGCAGATCGACAAGCGTGATGCGGAATTCCGCCCTGAACGGATAGCGACCCACACCCTGGAGGCGCTGCGTTGGCACCCCGGCCGAGTCCCACCGCCCGCCGCCGCCGACTCGCGGCAGCGTTACGGCAACTGCGCGAAGAGCACAACCTCAGCTGCACCGACGCTGGCAAAGCCGCCGGATGGTCAGAATCGAAGATCAGCCGGATCGAGACCGGCCGGGTCGGCATCCAGCAGCCCGACCTGGAACGGCTCCTCGACCTCTACGAAGTCACCGGCGAGACCCGCGCCGGCCTGCTGACCCTGCGCCGCCAGGCCACGCACCGCGGCTGGTGGCACTCCTATTCCGACGCTCTCCCGGCATGGTTCGAGGCCTACGTTGGCCTGGAGGACGGCGCGAAGTCGCTGTTCACCTACCAGAACCAGCTCGTCCACGGACTCATGCAGACCGAGGACTACACCGCCGCGATCATTCGCGCGGCACGGCCCTGGGCGGATGCCGACGAGGTGGAACGCCAGCTCGCGGCCAGAGCCACCCGCCAGGCGCTGCTGACTGCCGGCAACCCCCTGCACGTATGGGCTGTACTGGACGAGGCGGTGCTGCGCCGCCCTGTCGGCGGCACCGCGGTCATGCGGGCACAGCTAAACCGTCTCCGTGACATAGCGGCATTCCCGAACGTGACGCTGCAGGTACTGCCGTTCGATGCGGGCGCGCACGCGTCGATGGGTACCTCGTTCGAGCTCTTGCAGTTCCCCGACACCGGCGACACCGCGATCGTCTACATCGAGGACCACACAAGCAGCCAGTATCTGGAGACCGTCGCCGACCTCGAGCGGTATACCCTCGTGTTTGACCACCTGAGAGCGTCGGCGCTCTCTCCAGAGCGTTCCGCGGAGTTCATCAGCCAGGTGGCGAGCAGCATGACGTAGCCAGGTGCGAGAGGAGGGCGCGGGATGCGCGCATCAGACCTATCCCGCGTCACGTGGCGCAAGAGCAGCTACAGCAACGGATCCGGCGGCAGCTGCGTCGAGATCGCGGTACTCACCCGCACCGCTGGCAAGCACGACATCGCCGTCCGCGACTCAAAAGACCCGCACGGCCCGGCGCTCACCTTCACCACCCGCCAATGGCGCGACTTCACCGACGCCATCAAGGCCCACGAACTCGACCTCGCCTAAACCGCACCCGGGCGGTCCCGGTCAGCCGGCCAGCGATGCCAGGATGCGCTCGGTGTTCGCCTGAAGATCGGCGGCGGCGGTCTCGCTGCCGCCGAGATGCCGGATCAGCGCGTGCTGGAAGAGCCCGTCGAACATCGCGTAGGCGACACTGGAGGACACGGCCGGGGGAGCGCCGGCCAGATCGCTGTGCTTGCTGACGACGCGCCAGATCATGCGCTCCAGGCTCTGGTCGATCTCCCCGACATCGCTGCGGAACGACTCGTCGAACAGGCTCTGGTTCCGGAGGTCGTACCACAGCCGGTGCAGCTGCGCGTCGTCGCGGAGGGTGCCGGCCATGACCGCTCCGAACTCCCGCCTGAGCCCCTCCGGAGAGCCGGCGGTGGCGACGACGTTGTCGTACCTGGTGACGCACTCGGCCTTGTACTGCCGCACGCAGTAGGTGATCAGCTCGATCTTGTCGCTGAAGTAGTAATGCAGCACGCCGTGCGAGAACTTGGAGTTCTGGGCGATGTCGCGGAGGCTGGTGCGGGCATAGCCGAGCTCGGCCAGGGTCTGCAGCGCGGCCGCGGCGAGCTCGGCCCGCCGCTCGGCGAACTTGTCGACCTGCCGCCGCGCGACCCTCTCCCGGTTCCGCTCCGCAATCTCGGTCACTGCCTGTCCCATCGAGCCTGCGGCCCGCATGCCGCGAACCATGGGCCCGAGTCTATCGAGCCGCCTGCCGCGCCCTAGCGGAGGATCTTGACAGTCGGCCAGAAATCTTTGGACGATCGTCAGACAATCTGTTGACACTTGTCAAGAGGTGAGACCAGGCTATGAGGCACGGCAGGGAGGAGGAGGGCCCGATGAGCGTGTACGACCTGACCGGGCGGAAGGCACTGGTGACCGGCGGCGCGCGCGGGCTGGGAGCCGGGATGGCTGAGGCTCTGGCGCGCGCAGGTGCTTCCGTGGTCATCGCGGACGTCCGGGAGGATCTTGGCAAGGCGACCGCCGACTCGATCCGGCAGTCCGGCGCGATGGCCGACTTCGTGTCGCTCGACGTGACCGACGGCGCGAGCTGGGAGCACGCTATGTCCGAGGCCATCAGCGTGCTTGACGGCCTCGACATCCTGGTCAACAACGCCGGGGTGGAGATCACCAACCTGTTCGTGGACGTCGACCCGGCGGATGTCCGCCGCATGCTCGACGTCAACCTGCTCGGGACCACACTGGGCATCAAGCATGCGTTCCTGGCCATGCGCCCGGGCGGGCCGGCTGGTCATGGTGGGTCGGTCATCAACGTCGCCTCGGTGGCCGCGACGATCGCCTTCCCCGGGATCGGGGTCTACTCGGCGACGAAGTCCGGCGTGGACCGGCTCACCCGGGTGGCCGCCATGGAGTCAGGCAAGCTCGGCTACGGCGTGCGCGTGAACTGCGTCGCCCCGGGGCTTGTGCCCACCGATATGGGCATGCAGCTAGCCCAGGACGTGGCTGCTCTCGAGCTCTTCGCCAGCCCGGAGGCCGCCGTCGGGGAGGTTATCGGCCTGACCCCGCTGGGCCGGCTCGGCGAGATAGCCGACATGGCCGACGCGGTGGTGTTCCTGGCCGGCGAGGGATCCAGGTTCATCACCGGGGCGCTGCTGCCGGTCGACGGCGGCATGGGCATGTGACCGGCTCCGGGCGTGAGCCGGCGCTCACCGTGCACGGCTGACCCGCCATGCGCCTGATCGACTACCTCGACAAGGGCGCTTCGCTGGGCGCCTCGGCCCCGTGCCTGACCATGGCCGGAAGTTCGCAGACCTACGCCGAGGTGCAGCGCGTTTCGTGGAAGATCGCCCGGGCGCTGCGGCGGTCCGGGATCCGGCCGGGGGACAAGGTGGCGATCCTGTCCGCCAACGACCCCGTCGCTTTCTCCTGCATCTTCGGCATAGCCCGGGCGGGCGCGGTGTGGTGCCGGTCAACCCCCGCAACGAGGCGGCGGAAAACCGGGAGCTACTCGACCTGTTCGACTGCGCCTGCCTGATCTTCCAGGGCGCGTTCGCGCCGCTCGTCGGGCAGATAGCGCCGGGCCTGCCCAAGCTCGGCACGCTGGTCTGCCTCGATCAGCGCCCGCCCGGCGCCACGGCCTTCGCCGACTGGCTCGACGCCGTTGTGGGCTTGCCCGACGACAAGTGGGGCGAGCGTGTCACCGCGGTCGTGCAGCCCTACCCGGGCGGCAGCGTCGCAACGGCCGACCTGCGCTCGTTCGTCAAGGACCGGATCGGCAGCGTCAAGGCGCCCAAGCAGATCGAGGTATGGCCGGACCTGCCCCGGTCGAAGGTCGGCAAGGTCCTCAAGGGCGAGGTCAAGTCCCGCCTGCTCGGCGAGGCGCAGCCGCCCGACCATGATCGTTCATAATAGTGCTGAGGCCGCGCAGTCCACGAACGGCGACTACCCTCGACCAGTGATGGCGATCGACGTGACCGGCGCGCTGCGCCAGACCGACCTGCTGCGCTCCGTTACGGCCCGGGACCTCGAGACGATCGCCGCGGCGTCCCGGCTGCGGAACGTACGCCGCGGTCAGGTGCTGTTCACCGCGGGTGATCCGAGCGACACCCTGATCCTGGTCATCTCCGGCCGGGTCAAGGTCGTGGTCCGGTCCGCGGACGGCGCGGAGCTGACGCTCACGGTCGTCCAGCCCGGCGGCATGTTCGGGGAGATCAGCATCGCCGACGGTGGCCCGAGGTCGGCGGACGCAGAGGCCCTCGAGGACTGCCGTCTGCTCTTCGTGCCGATCGAGCTGATCACGGACCTCTGCTCGCGTATGCCGGCCGTCACCCAGGCGGTGATGAGCTCGATCGCGGGCACGCTCCGGCGGCTCACCGAGGCAGCGTCCGACCTCGTGTTCCTTGACCTCCCGCGCCGTGTCGCGAAGGTGCTGCTCAGCCAGCCCAGGGACGACGACGTGATCCAGCTGAACATGAGCCAGGAGGAGCTCGCGCATCAGGTTGGCGGCAGCCGGCAGAGCGTCAACGCGGCGCTGCGCGGTTTCGAGCGGCGGGGCTGGATCGAGGTTCACGACCGGGCCGTGACGGTCAAGCAGGCGGCGGCGCTTGGCCGGTTCGCCAGCCAGGTGTCGGCAATCTGACAGCAGCGGTGTCGGCTGCGTGACTGACCGCTCGCATCGGTTCGGAGATGCTGACGGTAGTTGTCGAGCCGCGGACCGGCACTCGGCAATCGGAAGAGGGGGACCCTCCGCACGGCGGACACCGCCGGACGGAGGGCCAATCCGATCCGGCCGGCGCGAGACCGCTGGGAGGGTTCCTTGTTCACTTGGCCCGCCGGGGACATGTTGTCCCCGAACGCAAGAACACGGGGTGACGACCACCAAGCTGCTCACGGTCGACGAGCTGCTCGGCGCGCTGAGCCGGCGCGGCCGGGTCGACTACCGGGCGCCGGGCGCGGCCCGCGGCTGATCACGCAGCCGCTGTCCGGGGTGGCCGCCCTGGCCGGGCTGATCGATGCCGCGCTGCCGGACTCCCGGGACGAGCTGCGCCGCAAGAACGACGAGCTGCGGGCCTCGCGGGCGCGCATCGTGGCCGCCGCCGACGCCGAGCGCCGCCGCATCGAGCGCGACCTGCACGACGGGGCCCAGCAGCAGCTCACCTGCCTTTCAGTCCGGCTGCTCATGGCCGCGAAGCTGGCCGGGCCGGACCCGGACCTGGCCAGCTTGCTTGAGCAGCTCGGCGCCGAGGTCAGGGACGCCGCGCGGGAGCTGCGGAGCCTCGCGCACGGGATCTACCCGCCGCTGCTGCGGGCGAACGGGCTGGCCGATGCGCTGTTCGCCGCGGCCAGCCGCTGCCCGCTGCCCACCAGGGTGCAGGCCGGCTCGCTCGGCCGGTACCCAGCCGACGTCGAGGCGGCGGTCTACTTCTGCTGCCTGGAGGCCATGCAGAACGCGTGCAAGCACGCGGGGGAGCGGGCCACGATCCGGCTGCGGGTGCGGGAAGAACCGGGAACGCTCACGTTCGAGGTGACCGACGATGGCGCGGATTCGACGCCGCGTGCCGCAGCCTGGGCGCGGGGTTCCTCACTGGCCGACCGTCTCGCCGCGTTCGGTGCGTCTGCGGTCTCGGCTCCGTCATCGGTTCGGAGATGCTGACGTGTGTCGAGCCGCGGACCGGCACTCGGCAATCGGAAGAGGGGGACCCTCCGCACGGCGGACACCGCCGGACGGAGGGCCAATCCGATCCGGCCGCGCGAGACCGCTGGGAGGGTTCCTTGTTCACTTGGCCCGCCGAGGACATGTTGTCCCCGAACGCAAGAACACGGGGTGACGACCACCAAGCTGCTCACGGTCGACGAGCTGCTCGGCGCGCTGAGCCGGCGCGGCCGGGTCGACTACCGGGCGCCGGGCGCGGCCCGCGGCTGATCACGCAGCCGCTGTCCGGGGTGGCCGCCCTGGCCGGGCTGATCGATGCCGCGCTGCCGGACTCCCGGGACGAGCTGCGCCGCAAGAACGACGAGCTGCGGGCCTCGCGGGCGCGCATCGTGGCCGCCGCCGACGCCGAGCGCCGCCGCATCGAGCGCGACCTGCACGACGGGGCCCAGCAGCAGCTCACCTGCCTTTCAGTCCGGCTGCTCATGGCCGCGAAGCTGGCCGGGCCGGACCCGGACCTGGCCAGCTTGCTTGAGCAGCTCGGCGCCGAGGTCAGGGACGCCGCGCGGGAGCTGCGGAGCCTCGCGCACGGGATCTACCCGCCGCTGCTGCGGGCGAACGGGCTGGCCGATGCGCTGTTCGCCGCGGCCAGCCGCTGCCCGCTGCCCACCAGGGTGCAGGCCGGCTCGCTCGGCCGGTACCCGGCCGACGTCGAGGCGGCGGTCTACTTCTGCTGCCTGGAGGCCATGCAGAACGCGTGCAAGCACGCGGGGGAGCGGGCCACGATCCGGCTGCGGGTGCGGGAAGAACCGGGAACGCTCACGTTCGAGGTGACCGACGATGGCGCGGGATTCGACGCCGCGGGCCGCAGCCTGGGCGCGGGGTTCCTCAACATGGCCGACCGTCTCGCCGTGTTCGGTGGCCGCCTGCGGGTGGACTCGGCTCCGGGCCAGGGGACCCGGATCACCGGCATGGTCCCGGTGGCCGCCTCGCCCGGCTCAGGACCTGTCCAAGCGGGCCAGCAGGGCACGAGCGCCTGGGCTGCGGCCGATCCGGTAGCGGGCCGGGTAGGCGAAGCCCAGGTGGCGGCGTGCGTACTGGTCGGCTAGCGCGATCACCGGTATATGTTCTGCGCTGATATCGGCCTGGAATCTGCTTTTTGGCTCTCCGGCCGGGATGGTTAACAAGATCGTCACTCATTTGCTACGTCGCGAACACCGTGCGGTTGGAGCCTGTTCAGGTGTCCACGCAATTCCTCACCGGCCCGGGTCGGACCGGCCAGGCGGTTCCCTCGCCGGCCAGGATCTACAGCTATCTGCTGGGCGGCCGGGATTACTATGCGGCCGACCTGCCGGCGGCCGGGAATGCCCTGTCAGCGGTGCCGCACGCGGAGAGCATCGCCCGGGCGAACCGGCGGTTCGTGGCCCGCGCGGTGCGGTACATGGCCGGGCACGGCATCGCCCAGTTCATTGACCTGGGCTCGGGCCTGCCCGCCCGGCCCGCTGTCCATGACGTCGCGCGCTCGGTGGTGCCGTCCGCCCGGGTCGTCTATGTGGACAACGATCCCTGTGTCACGGCCCGCTACCGGAGCCGGTCAGCCCGGTGCGAGGGCATCGGGGTGATCCACGGCGACATCCGCGAGCCGCACGGGATCCTCGCCAGCCCGCAACTGGAACAGCTCATCGACTTCGGCCAGCCACTGGGCTTATTGCTCGCCGCGGTGCTGCATTTCATCCGGCCCGAGGACGATCCCGAGACCGCCGTCGGGACTTTCATCAAGTACCTGGTGCCGGGCAGTTGCGTGGCGGTTTCGCATGTCACCAGCGACGGCACGCACCCAGGCGTGATCGCCGCGATCGAGGATGCCTACAAAACGTCCAGCGCCCCGGTCGTGTTCCGGACCGCGGACCAGATCCGCGGGTTCTTCGACGGGCTGAGCCTGGTCTCCCCGGGGCTGGCCGACATGATGTCCTGGCCGGGCCGGTTGCCGGCCCCGGCACCGTCCCCGGCGCTGCGGGTCCTGGCCTGCATCGCCCGCAGCCCGGCACCGCGTTCGGAGGGATGAGGCCCCGGTGGCGGGTCAGCTGCCGAACACGTCGTCAATGGAGGCTCCGCAGGACGACTACCGGTCGTTCATCAAGAACACCGACCCCGGTCTACAGCGTCACGCTGAATGCATCGCCGGGGACGATCGATGGCGCCTCGTCACTGATGCTGTCGCCACTGGAGTCGGCAGAGATCGTGGGCGACGGGGACAACTGGTGGGTGCCGGCCCAGGTGGCACGACGGTGCTGTGAGAGCCGCCGCGCCCCGCGCGCCGCAAGCCATCCGCCGCCGCCCGCAGCCACCATCAGCGCCAGAACCTTTGCCGGGATGACCTGCGCCTGCACCAGTTCCGCCGGCGCGACGGCGCATGCGGACAGTGCCGTCCAGGTGCTGGCGCGGCGCGGGTGCCTCCCGAAGGCATACAGAGCCGCCACCAGGAACAGGACTTCGACCGCGAACCGCTGCCGGCTGAATCCCGGGCCCTGGAACACGCACGTGTACAGGTACAGGAAGCCGAGCGCTGACACGATGACTCCCCGGGCCGCAGGCGCCCCCGAGCGCAGCAGAAGCCAGCACCCGAGCGCCGTGGCCGGCAGCATCACCGTCCAGACCAGCGCACCGGCAATGATCGCCGGGTCGGCACCTGCGCCGAACCATCGCACCGGGTTCAGGACAGCGTGGGCGAAGTCGAACACCGACGGGTCGAACTTCACCGTTACCGGGCCGGTGCTCAGCGACAGCGTTGACTCGCTGCCCGTCAGGAGCGGCACGTAACGGGCCGCCTGCCAGGCGAAGAGCGCCGCTGCAGCGGGAACACCGGCGAACAGGACGAACAACCGCGGCCCCCGGGAGCCCCGCCGGCTGCGCAGGAGGCTGGCCGTCGGCACCACAAGCATCCCGGCACCGATGAAACCCTCCACCGGGCGGCACAGGAAAGCCACGGCCAGCAGCGCCGTGGCAGCGGCAAGGCGCCGCACGGTCAGCGGCCGGAGCGCGATCGCCGCCACCGCGAGCAGCAGCGCCGCCATCGGGCCGTCCTTCAGGCCCGTCGACCCCCAGAAAACCGCATTGGGGTACAGGGCCGCGAGCCACGCCGCTCTCACGCCCAGGCGCCGCCCGTCCAGGGAGATGCCGATTGAGGCCGCGGCGGGCACCGACAGGGCCGACAGCAGCGCAACGACCAGCTTCACCACGAACCAGTGACGGCCAATGGCAAAGTACACCGCGGCGGTGAAGACGTAGTAGAAGTAGGACGCCGTGACAGCGGCCGTTTCGGGCGGCAGGAACACGTTTATGTGCCACGCCTGGGCGAGTTCCCACCCGATCCGGTCGTAACCCTGGTCATCAAGGAACAGGAAGTTCCCGTTCACCACCTGCACGAGAGACACCACGTACACGCGGACGGCCACGCCCGCCGCGAGCGGGAGTAACGCGATCCGCCAGGCGCTTGGCCGCGTCACCGGGATTGCGCACGGCTGGCGCCCGGGGATGCTGGCCATGCCCGTACACACTACCGGTCACCGAATTCTCACGTCCGGTAACCAGCCCAATACGCCCCCCACCGGGGAGAAGGCAACCCTGGCGGGGAGGGATTTGTGTGGCTGGCTTACCTCGCCTCAGGCGTGCCGGGGACCGCGCTGTGGCTGCTGGCAACCAGCAACATCAGCCCCACGGCGAGGCAGCCAGCGACATCATCACCTACGTTCTGGGGTCGCTCAGAGCTGTACACTGCGATCGGAGCCGACAGTGAGGGCGATCTTTGGGTTAGGTGGCCATCACGATTAGTAACCTCGTATGCTCAGCGCGTGTCTGCTTCTGATAGACCCGAGCGCACCGCTCGCGGGCCTTACGACGCTTACGCGGGGCCGCATACGAGATCCAGTGTCTCAGCACGAGCCTTGGCGGGACCGTCAGCGGAGCCACGGAGGACGTTGGCCTTGATCAAGCAGCGCCAGGGCGGACCGTCAGGTTCGGAACCATCGCGTCTGCTCCACGGGCTTACCTGTTGAGTACTGGCAAGCGCTCAGGCCCGGTCGGTCGGATGAAAGGCCGGGCGAAGCTATTTCACTCGTCAGTCACCGGCAAATTGATGGCCCGGACCGCGGGATTTAACATGGCCACCACCGTGGCAACGGGGCTGGGCAGTGTCATCGTGGCGCGTGCATTAGGGCCGACCGTGCGCGGTCAGTATGCGGCTATCACGGCATGGTTCGGGATCACGTGCATGATCGGTCAAATGGGCCTGCCGGCATCGTTGTGCTTCTACGTCGCCAAAGATCCGTCCCGCTCCCGAGACTATATAGCTACGTCGCGGGGGATGATGCTTGCCACTGGCACGTTCGCGCTGGTGGTAGGGCTCTTACTCGCTCCAGTCCTATCCCGCGGGAGTCCTGGGGTGGCGGACGGTTACCGAATCGCGTTCGGTGCCTCTGTCGTGACTTACGTTGGGGTCGCCTACACATATGCGCTTCAGGCAGGTCATCTTCTTCCATGGAACGCTGTACGTACGATACAGCCCGTACTCAGCCTGCTCATCCTGTGCGCCTTGTGGTTCCTCAAGCTGCTCACACTTAACACGGCCCTGTTCGTCCTTGCCGCCACATTGGCGCTGCAGCTTGGATGGGGCTACTGGTATTGCCGTAGAAATGCGCTGGCGCCAGGACATGGACGTATTTCGCTGGTCCGGCCCCTCGCGGCGTACGGCATCGCGCAAATAGCGGCATTGACTCCTGCCACTCTGAACGCTCAGCTTGACCAGCTAGTGCTGTCGCAGACCGTCGCGTCCGCTGATCTCGGCAGGTACGCGATCGCCGTGTCACTCTCGTCCCTGCCAATGCCACTCGTCGCAGCCATCGGTAACGTCGCCTTCCCCCGGTTGGCGGCCCAGCAGGCCGTCACCGATGCGACCAGGAGGATGCAGCATCACGCCATCGTGGCTGGCGCAGCCATCGCCACCGTAATGCTCGTACCGCTCGCACTGGCCGCGTACTGGCTGGTCCCCGCTCTTTTTGGCGCTGGTTACCGCGGAGCCGTGCCATTGCTGTGGATCCTGACCCCCGGGGCAGTCTTCGTGGCCTGCGGCCAGGTTGCCGGTGACCTGCTCAGGGGCAGGAACCACCCGGCTGTCGTCGCATGGGCACAAGGCCTGGCCGCCGTCTTTACCGTTGTTCTGCTCATCGCCCTCCTTCCAATCGTCGGCGTTTACGGTGCCGCGATCGCCTCAACTGTCGCATACGGGGTCGCACTGGCGGCCATGCTCCGTTCGCTACGGCACCTGCCACGTCACGCCCGTGGCGCAGGCTGGGTTCCCCATATTGCCGAGACGGCCGCCGCGGACTGGCAGGACAAAGAGCCGGCCGGAACTATACGTTAAGCAGGCTGGGTCGGCGCGACCTTAGCGGAGCCACCCCCGTCCTCACCGGCGACCCCGGCTCGGACTTCCTCCGGCTTCACCTCACCGTTAGAGGCGGCGGGGAAACAGACGGAGATAGAGTGTCTCTAGCCTCTATCCGAAACAACAGCGCCTCGCGGCGCACTTAGGCTGCCCTCAGATTCAGCCAGCCGCTGTGACAGGCCGGCGACCACAGGATCCAGCACCGCCGATCGGCGCCTGCCGATATATCCTGCCACAACAAGAATCCCAACATATGTTGTGAGCATCGGCGCAAAGTCGCCTCTGCTAAACAGCTGCAAGAAGACGCCCGCCTCTACCGCTGCTACTACGGAGCCCTTGAGGTCCTGCGAACTTGCAAGACGGCGGTGCAAAAGCTCCGCCACGCCGCCCAGAAGGACGCCGCAGACTGCCACTCCTATGAAGCCGAAATTAGCGTAGCCTTCGCCAAATGCCGGAAAGGCGAAACCTGAGTTGTCGGGATCAAACCTGGTCATTACAACGGTTATTTCGTCGTTGGGTTTTGTCGGCCAAAGCGCTCGAGGAATCGGAAGCACGAATACCTGCAGGTAGCTACCGCCATGCAGGTACGGAATTTCTGCTGGTACTGTAGTCGACAGGCCAGCAAGTGGCAGGAATAGGTTATTTCCGGCCCCGAACGGCTCTCCTATCACATTGTCGAAGGTGACCTCGCGGCTGCCAGCGGCCACGCGTGCGACTCCAGTCAATCCCGTAATGAGAAGCAGCAGCAAGGCCCCCAGCATGACCGCCCTTCGCTGCCTGCGGCGTTTCTTGCTTGTCTTCAGCCACACCAGTCCTGCCGCAGATGTCGCTGCGATAAACGGGCCTCTCTGACCACCTCCAAGCAGCACTAGGGACGCAAGCATCGCAACGGCAATCGGAAGGACTCGGTGACGGGAGCATGTCATACTTAGCTGCAGCGGAAGCAGTACTATTGCCAGGCCTCCCACGCACTGCACTGCCACTAAGAAGCCTAGGTTGGCGTGCAGCTCGTTCCAGAACGTTCCGTATCCGCCGGATGTAGTGTAGACGAAGAAGTCGCGGAGATTTGCGCCGCCGATAACGCTCATGCCAATCGCACCGGAAACTGCGACCCCGGCCGCTATGATGGCCGCCTTGTCTAGCCGAGCGGCCGAAAGGTTAATGGCGATACGATCAAAGCCGCGAACGGGTCGTAGCATACGCGTGCCTATTGCGCCGGCCAGCATCGTGACTTGGGCTAGGGCTGCGATCTTCAGCGCCGGGATAACGCCAGCCTGATAATTGTGGGTCGCAAGTATGGTGTCACCGTACAGTTGAGCGCCTGTCGCAGGCACGATGATGAAGATGAACGTCGATAGCACGAGCGCGGTAAAGATTATCGAAAACGAAGGTCGCGTCAATGCCCAGATCAGTGAGGCCAGCCACGTGAGCCAAAGAGTCCCTAACAAGAAGTTGCCAGACAGATTAGACATCCGTGGCAGAAGAACAAGGATGGTGATCAGCGAGATCCCGAACATACTTGCGATCAGGACGCCCAGAGGGCTCGTTCGGCGTAGGGAGGCTAGCCGGTACAAGCTCATTGCCGTCCAGCGGCGAGAGTGAGTTCTTCGCGATGGGTCACCAATGCGCGATACTTCTCGGCCGCCTGCTCCCCAACAGAACGGCGCTCGGCGCGCGCGCCGATGATCCGGCCGTTCTCCGTCCTGATCGCTCCGCGCTCAGCATCAGTGAGACCGAGGGCGAGCCGGAGGGCATCGGCTACTGCCTGCGGATCGCTGAACGCAGCCAGGAATCCGTTCCGGCCGGGCTCGATCCACTCCCGGATGGATGGGAGGTCGCTGCAGACCGGGATGGCTCCGGCCGCCATAGCCTCGAGAAGGCTGTTCGGCGTCCCGTCTTGATCGGTGATCGAGACGCTCACCTCGGCTCGGCAGAAGAGAGAGAGAACCCCATCCGGCGAGTGTTTCTCCGTGACGATGATCCTGTTCCTTAACCAGTGACGTTCGATGGAGTGTCGGAGAGCCACATCGTGGGCGGAGTCGACGAAGACCACACGCACAAGGGGATCGAGCTCGACCGCCAGCAGGGACAGTGCCTCAAGCAGTACTTCGTTGCGCACGTACGGACGACGGCCCCGGGCATTCACCACCAGGCGGTGGTCGGACCCCGCCAGATCGCCGGGCCGCGATCTCACGGCTCGATCCGCCCCAGCGAGGCGCCTCAGGTCGATGCCGCCGCCACCAGGCAGGACGACCGTTGGAGTGGTAGGCCGGAGACCCCAGGTCCCCGCCAGGTCGATGTCTCGTTGGCAGTCGGCAAATAGAAGGTCCGTCCTCGCGAGTACCCTGCGGGTGGCGCGGTCAGCCCGGCGACTGCTCGGCGCTTCATGAGTGAGGTCGTTGCCCCAGATCGACACGGCTAGCGGCACGCATGGGGGACACGCGACCAGGGCAGCCATAGCTTCGAAGGGGATGCGCAGGCCGTGGACGACGTCCGGCTTCGTTCGTTTCACAACGCGCCGGATCCGGCGGCCCTTGATGGGCACCAGCAATGGCCCCACTACTCGGCGGAGTGTTCCGATCGCCTTGGCTCTCTTCGGCGTCGCCCCTGCGAACATTCGAAGCCGCTGCTTCGCCTCCCCAGACCTCCCGTTTGTCGCTCTGAGAGGTCTGTGCTCAGGCCACGGTAGGCCGTCAGCGCCGAGAACCACCACGCCAGCCGACCGGACCGAGTCGACCCATCCCCAAGTCGTGGGGCTCCGCACGTCGGCCACAAGGAGAACCCGCACTGGCCGTGAGGGGGCATGACCCGCGCTTACCTTAGCGTCGAACAACTGCCCTACCTGCTCCCGCCGGGTGATACCGAAGCCAACACCAGAAGCGTGGATCCGCCCAAAATCCGCGCTGACAGCTGTGGCCTAAGGCGCCGACCCAAATCGCGTGGGATATTGGCAAGCCGTGTTCTTGCTCGCCTATCCGGAAGGTCGTTAGGGAAAAGGAGGCTGTCGCAGACAATTTCGAAACCAGCCGTTTCGAGGCTCGCCAGGGCAGTACCGCGCGTAAAGTAATGAAGATGGCCAACAGTGGATCGTGCTGCAAGCAAAGGTCTCTCACGTACGACAGACTGAGCCGATGCATCGAGAGGAATGTGGAACATGAACCAATCGGCTATCGGCCGCAGCGAGCGAAGGAAGCCGATGTAGTCTTCGACATGCTCGAAGACATCGAGACTAAGGAGCAGGTCGTAATGCTCTTGCACGTCTTCGGGAGTCCCGACTCTGAGTTCTACTCTATCGGAACGCTCGACCATTCCTATTGCCTGTGACGAGAGATCGTAGCCCACGAGCCGTGTCCCGTTCAGGGTGCTGGCGATTACCTCCAGCACACCGCCGGTGCCGCAGCCGATGTCGATAATCGATGCAGGCTTGAAGTTCCTATCATCAAGCAGTGACAAGACCTGTGAGGCTTTCCAGGCGGCGTTGTTTTCATGCCATCCGGGGTTTTTGGATAAGTAATAGCCATTGTTGTACATGCTCAGACGGGCCTCCGGTCTCCTAACGTCTTTACGAAGATCGCTGTATCCCATACGCCGTTGCTTGTCCAGATACGGCGCCACCCGGCGAGAGTCGCGGCCGCCTGTTCCCATGCCGCGGTCGCCGGAGCAGCCGGCGGCCGCAGTGAAGCTGGGGACCTCGTCGGCGATGGGAGGAACCAGTTCGCGTTATCGATGACGAGCACGCCCCCGGGCCTGATCTTCGGCAGCAGGAACAGTGCCACGTAGTCTCGGTACACTCCGTCGACCAGGCCGAAGTCGATGCTCTCGTCGTCGAGGACCCGCGCGGCCTGGACGTAGGCACTCCGGTCACCGGTCGCGTCGGGCTCGTCGCGCGGATGGCACCGGTAGTCCACATGGGTAATCTGCTGGTCAGCGAGCACGCGTGACACCTTCGCATGCCATGCCTCATCATGCTCAGCGCTCATCAGGTGGGTGCACCGCCGCGCCAGCCAGAGCGTAGACCGTCCGGACCCGAACTCCACCCCGATATCAGACGGCCGCAGCATCGAGTCCAGTAAGCGGATGGCGTCCGGAGTAAGCCACGGGGTGTCGGGATGCGCCCGCTGGTACAGCGCCTGACGGGCGCGGGCATTGATATAGCGCGGAGTCCAATGCCCGTAGCTGCGCCCGCGTATCTGGCGAGGGATTGCTGCGGTTCTCAGCGTCGTCGTCACTCGGCGAGCATATATGGTTACGGTGAGCAGTCACCAGAGCTTCCCGATATCCCGCGGCGGCCTGATCCCGGAGTCGGGTAACGGTCGCCGGCCCTGTGGGACCTTCCCGGGTGCCACCGAGGACGGAAGAGAAGGCGGGATGCATTCCCAGAAAAGACCCCGATGGGCGGTACTCGTGAAACCTGCCTGTGACGGACAGTCATCTGATATCGTCGCTCCGTGACTGTAGCGGCAGCGGCGGCGGACGCGAAGAAAGTCGTGAAGTTCGTCTGGGAACATCCGTCGAATGATGGCAATCGCACGCGGGCCGTGATGCGCGCTGCTGGCTATCAGTTTCGGGCCAGAGTCTTGCGGCGGCGAACCCTGGCCCGCTTAGGAGAAAACTCGGCGATCTGGGCTGACCTGCACCGTACCGGTGCATCAAGGGTGGTCTACGCTAATCCGCCTGATCATCACGAGATGCTCACCTGGCGAAACAATCTCCGGCCAGGCGACCTGTTCGTTGATGTCGGTGCGAACGTCGGCAGCTACGCTATCTGGGCAGCGGAATTGGGCGCCGAGGTCATAGCCCTGGAACCCGCCGACGATACGTTCGCCCTGCTTGAAGAGAATGTCAGGCTTAATGGGTACCCGATCAAGACCATCCGCTCTGCTGCCGGGGCCACACCGGGTACCGCCCGGTTCACCAGCGGCCGGGACTGCGTGAATCGCCTGGATCCAGATGGCGTCGCCGAGATTGCCGTGCTCACGATTGACGCGCTCATCGGGAATCGCATCGTCGCGGGGATGAAGGTAGATGTGGAGGGCTTCGAGATCGAGGTCCTGCGCGGGTGCGAGCAGGCGCTGTCCGAGCACCGGCTGAGACTGATCCAGCTGGAGTGGAACGCGACATCGCTGGATGCGGTCGGGGCTGACCGTCAGCCAGTCGCCGAGTTGCTGGCCAAGCACGGCTACTGCCTCTACTCTGCTGAACCTGACGGTTCGCTGGCGATGCTCACCGATCTGCGTTTCGGCCCTGATGTCTTCGCTCGCCCGTCTCCATGATCCCGCGATGGTAAGGATCAGCGCCATTCTGGAGAAGACCACTCACTCCGTGGAGACTCTATGGCGATCGTGTTCGTGACGAACTACCTGACCCCTTATCAGACTGCGCTCTTCTCGAGTGGTGCCAACGTGATCGTCACGTATTGCCAGCTCGACGCTTGTCGTCAGTGGACCCCGCTGGAGGCCCAAGCGCGAGTGAAGGACGTGTCGCGACTGCCCCTAGGCAAACGACTGCGAGAAATATCCTGCGAGCTCAATAACTCCCTTGACGGGACGTTAATCGGCGGAAGCAGCCGATCTCCGGAGTTCTGGTTCTCGATTGCGCTATGCCGACTACGTCGGATCCCATTTGCTGTCTGGATGGAACGTCCGCGGGTTCCGGTCACCCGGTTGCGTAGTAACGCCTTCCGTCTCGCGCTGGGAAAGAAGGGCATGATACTGGCGGTGGGGACAATTGCCACTACCTACTATCGTCAGCTAATTCGTGGCGTTAAGGTGAGGAATTTCCCCTACAGCTATGGCCGGCACGGGTCCGATGGCGCTGCGCTGAGTGCTCCGAGAAATAACACCAGCCCGCAAGAGATGACTACACTATTCATTGGAACTGAGTGGAAACGAAAGGGACTGGACATTCTCCTGGCGGCTACGGTCGCAATGCCGCGGGAACTGCAGGCCCGATTAGCGCTGCGAGTGGCGGGCTTAAAGGAGCTTCCTCCCGAGCTGGAAGGGATCATCGGGTTGGCTTCCTCCTCGGATGTCACTTGCCTCGGCTTCCTCGAGCCCGATGACGTCAGGAAGGAACTGCGCTCTGCGGATATCTTGGTTGTGCCGTCTCGTTACGACGGATGGGCCGTAGTCGTAGAAGAGGCTATGGCTGAAGGCACGCCAGTGATCGCGAGTGATGAAGTTGGAGCCGCCGCGGATCTGGTTGTGGACGGTTACTCTGGATTCACGTTCCCGTCCGAGGACAGTGAGGCCCTGGCCGCTGCACTCACTGCCGTAATGTGCGGTCACGTCTCCGACCGGTCGCTGGGCGCTGGCGCGTTGGCAATCGTCGCCCAACACCGTGGTAAGTACAATTTAGAGTCTCTCGAACGTGCTATTTGCGGGGCCCTACCGGGAGCTGGTCGTCGGGCGTGATGTCACCGAGCGTGGCGGTCTTACGCGGTCGTCACACAGGCACGTCATTACGCCATCGGCGAAATTGGCCGCCATGTTTCGAACCGTATACTTGTTGGCTGTGCTAAGTGCTTCATTGCGCATGCGCTCTAGGGCTGGCCGATCCGTGAGTAAAGCCGTCAGTTCTTGCGCCGCAGTATCTACGTTTCCCGCGAGGAAGAGACCGTTGAATCCGTCTTTCAAGTATGCGATCTCGGCGCCGTGGAGCGAGGCAGCTAAAGTCGCCAAAGGTAGTCCAGCGCTTGCCATTTCCAGCACCGCGAGGCCGACGCGTCCTGGGATAATGGCGATGTCGGATGCGAGGGCTAGCTCTCGAAGGCTCTGTCCTCGTTGGGGCCCATGATAGTAGACCCAGTCACGCCCGTCCGCGGCCCGTTCACACTGAGGCCGGAGCGGACCGTCCCCAACAATGTGGAGGGTCGTGCCTGGGGCCAGCGTCTGAAGCCGGTCAACAAGCGCGACTGCCACAAGCGGTTCTTTATCTTCCACAAGTGACGCGACGAAGAGAGCCTGAAGCGGAACGCGTTGTGCTGTCATCGCCTGTTCAGGAGTGGCGAGTGCCTCGACCGCGTTGTTCAGGGTCGTAATTCTTGCTGCATCGTAGCCTTTGTTGACGAGGTTCGCAGTGCTGATCTCCGTGTAACTCAGGTACTGGTCGCATGTGAAAAGCATCGAGTAGCGGGCATATTCCGCTACGGGGCGACGATCGCTCTCCGAATCTACCCCGTAGCGCCGTGATAGTCCCATTCCCCATAACAGGTGCTTTCGGCCCCGGCTCTGGAGGAGCCGAGCCGCCGCCGCGATGGGTGCAAAGCGCGCGCTGTGCGGCACTACCAACGCCGCTGGCCGTTCGCGGAATACCGTCTTAAGGGCGGAAAGGCCACCTCCTGACACGCGGACCCGCTGATGTCGAAAACCGAGCTCATCTGGCCCCGGCAGAACCGACGTGGAAACCACGCGGAGGTCGAGACCGTGACTACCCAGCTCATCAGCAAGGAATCGGAAGAATGGGACTCGGTACTGCGGAACCACTTCTTGCAGAACGAGAACCGTGCGGTTCATGCGGCAGCACGCCCGTCAGGCATGTCCAGTGCGGTCCTGCGCGCCACCGAGATGCTGCCCGGTGCCCCTGTCGCGACGAGGACAGCCTCGTAGGAGGCGATGGCGATCACGCGCGGCGGGCCTTCGCTCATGTGCCGATACTAGTGGCTCATTTCGCGTTCCGTAGTCAGTCTAATACGTTAAGTTGTAGCCGTTCGTTCCTGCGGCGGACCCTCCGCCTTTCGCCTCTCCTTGCCGTCGAGGCATGCTACTTTACGTAATGGAGTCATTACGTAGAGGGAGCATTCCGCTGGATCTCTCGTCCCCGGCAGCGGTGCGGCCGGACGCTGCGCGCGGTGATCTCTGGCAGGCGCGGATCGTCGCCCTATCGGTGTTCGGCCCGTATGTGGCCGGCAGTGCCCGAACCGAGCAGATCGTGGTGGTAGGCCTGCTCGCCTGGGTCGTGGTCACCGGCTGGCCGCGTATGATGAAAGTCCGCTGCGGCCCGGTGCCTTTCCTGCTGACATGGTGCGGGCTCTACGCGGTCATGCTGATCGCCACGGCGTTCCGGCCATTCGACCCCGCTTTCTACGGACCCCAGCCCGCGTCTCATGCGCTCGCGGCGCTTGCGCTGCCGGTGGCCCTGATGATCCTGACGTGGTATTGGACGCTCCGGTCGGAGCCCGTGCTGCTGTTGCGCGCCGCGGCGCCGGTGATCGTGGCGGGGATGTGCGCCAACGCGTTGCTGGAGATGACGCAGGTCACGGCCGGTAAGGCGGTGGTGACTGGCTTCCTGCCGCACTTCTGGGATGCCTCGGCCATCGGCGGGCCGATCGGCCAGCCCGGTAGCGGGATGCTGGGGTCGGTGGCCGCGGACGCCGCGTCGAACGGCCGGTATACCGGGATCTTCGACCAGCCCGCCGAGGCGGGCATCGCCTACGGGGTGGCGCTGCTGTGCCTGATCTGGCTCGCCCGCCGCGGCGCGCGGCGTCCCGCGCTGGTGACGGCGGCCGCCGTTGCGCTGGCCACGGGGGGGACGCTGACCCTTTCGAAGGTCTTCCTGCTGGTCGCCGTGCCAGTCGCGGTGGTCACGGTGCTACGCGGCCGGGCGCGGATCAGGGCGGTCCTGGTGACCGCCGCCGTAGCGGCAGCCCTGTGGCTGGCTGGGTCCGCGGGCCTGCTTCCCGCATGGCATCTGGGGGGCGTCGTGCTGGGCGCCCTTGCGCATCCCGGCGGCTCGCTGGTCACGCAGTACACCGCCGGCCGGTACGGCGACGGTGGCACCCTGGGTCCTACGGCATCTGACGTGCTGCATGCGTCCCCGTGGGCCGGGTTCGGCGCGGCGGGACTGAACGTGGCCTACGACTCGCTGTGGCTCGAGGTGTTCGTGGTCAGCGGCATCATAGGCGTTGTCCTCGCTGCAGCGGTGCTGGTGCTGCTGGCCGCGCGCTGGGCGCGCCTGAAGGCATCGATGGGCCGAGCGGAGTGGCAACTGGCAGGAGGTGTCCTGGTCCTCGCCATCGGCGCGTCGCTGGGCATCCCCTCGCTGACCGCGAACCGGGCGGCGACGCTCCTGTGGCTCGTCCTGGGCTTGCTCGTCTGCGCCCGAGGGCGCGCGGCGATATCAGGCGGCGAGTACTTCCGTCACCGCGGTGCCGAGCTAGCCTGCGACCAAGCCGCGACGTACCGCGCTGGTCAGCTGATGATGGCTTCCGGCGTCCGATGATCCTGACCCGCTGCGGGAAGCCGACCGACGCCTGTTGAGCGCAGCCGATGCCATCCCATCAGCAACGACACAGCCAACATGGGATACAGCACATCCTTGATCTGCGTCAGCGCATCTGAGCGGAACCCATAGACGAGTCCGGCAAGCAGTACGGGGTACAGGAGATCCCGTGATCTCGTGGCCGTCTCCCGACACTTCCGCCAAGCCCACCCCATCAGCGCGCCCAGGAAGAGCCCGGCACCAAGACAGCCTCCGAGCCCGAAGTTCAGGTATGCCTCACTCGGATAGGACTCGGCGAACCCCTCGTTCGGGTTGAAGAAGCCGGTGATGTTCCGGAACACGGCTGACGCCGTCCGCGTCGGCGCGCCAACCGTACGGGCCAGCGGACCGGGCAGCTGAGACTCGACGGCCGCCAGGTACGTCGAGCCGTGCATATAGCCCACTGTCGACGGCACGTGGATAACCGTCTGCTGCGTGAGCCACGCCGGTGAATTGACGGTGCCCACGGCGCGCCTCGCGATCACGCCGGGGGATCCCGGCGACAGTCCGTCGTTCGCCCGGTAGCTCGTGAGCACCGAACCGGCGATGAGCGCCAGCAGCGCCACTGCGGTGATCCACCTCAGCGGGATGACGCGCACCTGCGTGCTGTATACCCAGGCGAAGTACACGATGGGGGCAATCAATCCCGCTCGTTCCCCGATCAGGGCCACGGCCAGAATGTAGAGGGACAGCGCTA
Source organism: uncultured Actinomycetota bacterium (assembly GCA_963729365.1). Taxonomy (GTDB): domain Bacteria; phylum Actinomycetota; class Actinomycetes; order Streptosporangiales; family Streptosporangiaceae; genus JASHPR01. Next base: position 514,417 of record CAVSNQ010000017.1, on the reverse strand, counting down.
CCCACTCCCAGCCCCGCAGCAAATTCCACACCCGCCTGGGCTTGACCTGCGGGGCGGTGACAGTCACGAGCATCAGCCCGGCCAACAGCGCTGGCGCCGCGCCGGCGCTCAGGATCGAGGGCAAGCCGTACGCCAACTGGTTGGCGCCGTAGGCGGTCCCTCGGGCCAGAGCGGCAACCGCCAGTTGTGAAACCGCCGCGACAGCCATGAGCGAGAGCCCCGCATTCCGCATGTCCCGATAGCGGAACGTTGGACACCGCTGGTCGACGGCGGTCGGTTTGGCCTGGCTGGTGAGAGCGAACGCCGCGCCGACCCCGATCATGTAACCGACTATGACGAGCGCGAGTGCTTCGCAGGCCGTGACCGATACAGCCACCGCTAGCGTCGATTTGATCCCTATCTGATAGCCGGGATCGTAAAGAGGGGGGGGGGGAGGAGATGTAGAAGAGAGGGGACAAGTGGGAGGGTGGGGAGTTGGGTGTTTGTGTGAGGTATTACATGGCCCCGGCCGTTGCGAGCACGAGGATGATGCCTAAGCCGACCACGCCGAGCCCGTCCAGCTTCCGCCGCGCTGGCCGAGCGTGGCTGCGGAGCGTTGGCTCGGTCCCGAGCTCGCTTGCCACGCTTTACCTCCGGCCGTCACATTGCGACGCTGAACAAGCAGCGAGTGCGTTATTGATCTCTATGAGCAGAATGACCTGTCTTGGCTACTCCGATGCCGTCGCCAGGCCGTATCTCTGATGACCTTCGCTGGAAGGTGAGCAGGCGGAGCGGCGAGCGTTCCGGTGCGTCCACTGGGTAGGGGGCATCGAGCAAGTCGGCCCGCGCGGCGGCGGCGTGCCACCACCCGGACGAATGACGCTGCCGCGAGATGCGCAGGTAAGTCAGGTAGCCGTCCAGCCGAGGCCAGCGGCGCCCGGCCGAGCGGGCCAGCGGTATCCGGGCCGCCACTTCGAGCAGCCGCTCCAGCCGGCGGACCGGATGACGAGGATCCGGCACCGTGCACAGCACGACACCGCCCGGGCGTAGCACCCGGCGGCATTCACGCAGCACGGCCTCTGCATCGTCGACATACTCCAGCACGCTCGATGCGACCACCGCGTCGAACGTCTCAGGGCCGAACGGAAGCCTCCGCCAGCCCGGATCGAGCTGGACCCAGCCGACCGTGCCAGCCTGGTCGGCGACCGCGGCGCGGTGCAGCATCTCCCGTGAGACGTCGCACCCGGTCACCCGCATTCCGGCGGCGGCGAGCGCGGCGGCCAGTTCGCCGGTGCCGCAGCCGAGGTCAAGAACACTGCTTCCGGCGGGCACGTGGTAGGTGACCGCGCCAGCCAGGCGGGTCAGCCGGCCCGCGAGGCGCCCGTCCGGCGTGTATTTCCCCGGCCAGATCGCGGCCTTGCCATCGAAGAGTTCACGCACTTGCAGCGCGACGTCGGCAGTCCGATCGGTCATGGCGCTCAGATCCCGGCCGCGGCCTGGATGGTGGCGTGCATCGTAGCGAGCATGGCCTTGGTGGGCACCGGCTTGCCGCCCGTGACGGCCTGCCGGAAGGCGGCGGCGCAGGCGCGGTGGCCCTTGTCCTGCCGGCCCTTCCACAGCGTCTTGCCGTCCAGCTTCGCCGACCGGAAGTCGTCGATGACCAGCCGCCGGGAGCCGGACGTGACCTCGACCCATTCCTTGCCCGCCCTCGGCAGTGCGCTGCCGTAGCAGATCGTGGCCAGCGAGCCGTCGGCGAAGCGCAGGGACACGACCGCGTCGTTGCCGGGCACCACCCGGCCGTCGCCGCCCCTGCGGCCGTGGCCGTCGCCGGCCAGCAGCGAGACGGTCTCCTCGATGTCGGCGCCGATCAGCGCCTGGGCCGTGTCGACGAAATGGCAGACCTCGCCGAGTACCCGGCCGCCCTGCCGCCGGTCGGTGTACCAGTGGCCGTCGGGGACGGGCCCGGCCGCGACGCGGTAGACCAGGAACTTGGGCGAGCTCATCTCGGCGAGGACGTTTCTCGCGACCAGCACCGGCAGCGACCAGCGGCGGTTAAACCCGATCATGAGCTGCCGGTCGGACGCGTCCCAGGCGGCCTCGACTTCCGCGAGCTCGTCGGTGGCCAGGGCGACTGGCTTCTCGCACCACACGTGCCGCCCGTCCTTCAGGGCCAGCGTCGCCAGCTCGGCATGGGTGTCATGCGGGGTGGCGATCACCACGATCCCGACGTCCGGGTCGTCGATGACCGGGAAGGCCCCGGAGACCGCCTTGTCGAAGTGGTACCGGTCGGCCGCGCGCCGGGCCGTGATCCCGCTGGCCGAGGTCACCGCGACCAGGCGCTTGAAGCCCGCGTGGCGGAACGCCGGGAGCAGCGTCCCGGTCGAGAATGCCCCCGCACCGATCCAGCCCACGCCCGGCAGCGTGCTGGTCGGCAGCGGGCCAGGTGGGGGCGAGACGGTAGACGGTGACGGGGACGGCGGGCCAGCCGAGGGCGAGCCGGCGAACGCCAGCCGGGGCGACGGGATAGAGCGCCCGATCATGGCCGGAGTCGAGCTCGCGGCAGGGGAGCCGGCCGGGGAGGCGGTGCGCCTGGGCAGCACCGGCCCATCGGAGCCGGGCTTCGTCGGGTAGGTCAGCTGGATCGCCAGGTACGGATCGGCCCGCTTTTCGATCAGCTCGTACGCCGCGGGGGCGTCGCCGATGTCGTAGCAGTGGGTCACCAGGTCGGCCACCTGGAGCCGGCCCGCGGCCAGCAGGTCGAGCACGGCCTCGAAGTTCCTGCCCTCGGTCCAGCGGACCTGCCCGGCCGGGTAGTCCACCCCCCAGGCCTCATAGGACGGGTCGTAGCGTCCCGGCCCGTAGGAGCGGGCGAAGCGCAGCGAGAGCTCCCGCTCGTAGAACGGGGTCCGGTCCAGCTGCAGGCCGACATCCCCGACGATCACGACGGGAGCCCGGTCGCGGCACAGCGCGGGAGCCCGGGTCACCGGGCCCGACGATGAAGAAGCCGCGCACACCAGCACTGCGTCCGCGCCCCGCCCGCGGGACCAGGCGCGGACCCGCTCGGTCGTCGGGTCGCCCAGCTCGTCCAGGGCCAGGACGCCGGCTCCGGCGGCGATGATGCGGGCGTGCCCGGCCGGGTCGACGCCGGCGACATCGCAGCCGGCCGCCATGGCCAGCCGGGCGGCGAGCTGCCCGACCAGGCCGAGGCCGATCACGACCACCTTCGAGCCCGGGCCGACCTCGGCCAGCCGCAGGCCGTGCAGCGCGATCGACGCCACGGTCGTGAACGCGGCGTCCTTGGCCGGCACGCCGTGCGGAACGGCGGTACACAGCAGGCCGGGCACCGCCTGGAACTCGGCATGGTTGGCCTTGCCGGCCCCGCCGGTCGCGACCAGCTGCCCGGCGCGCAGGCCGCTGACCGCCGAGCCGACCTCGACCACCTGGCCCGCGGCCGAGTAGCCCAGCGGCAGGTCCTGGGCCAGCCGACCGCGCACGCTCTGCGCGGTGGCGGCGATCCCCTCGGCCTTGGCCTTGCGCACCACCTGGCGGACCAGGTCCGGGCGGGCCCGGGCCTGGGCCAGCAGGCTGGACTGGGCCAGCGCGGTGACGGCGCGTTCCGTCCCCGGCGAGATCACCGATGCGACCGTCCGCACCAGGACCTCGGTCGGGTCCGGGGTCGGCTGGGGCACGTCGAGCACCTCGACCGGGCCGCCCTTGATGGGCTGAACGACGCTCTTCATACTGTCCTCCATGTCCCGGCGATCCCGCCGAGGCTCCGGCGCCAGCAGGTGCTGACCCGCACCGGCAGCCCTGATTCGATCCGGCAGGTCAGCACCGGCGCCACGGTCGCAGCCTGGAAGCCGGTCGCGACCATCCCCGGCTCGACGGCGAGCCGCACCGGGCCCGACCCGCTGACGCTGACCGGGAAGGCGCCCGCCGCCGTGGTGACCACCGCCCCGTCCGCCTGCAGCTGCACGGCCGACCCGGGCGCGAGGTGCCAGCGGACCGCCACCCCGTGCCGCCTGCCGCCGGTCACCTCGTCGTCCACCTGCAGCCCGGCACTGGTCAGCGACCAGCGGCGGCGGTGCACCGGGCGGCCGGGCAGCCACCGGTAGCCGTCGTGCGCGGCCTCGACGGTCAGCTGACCAGCGCCGCCGCTGGCCACCGGACCGTGCACCCGGGCGCGCCGGCCGGCCCGGAACGACCCCCATACCTCGGTGGAGTCGGTGCCGTCGACCTCCGCGGTGTTGTGCGCCGCAGTGGACCGCTCGTAGCTGCGGACCTGGCCGGCCGTGTACGTGGACGTGCCGGTGTCGACGAGCAGCGGCGTCCCGTCGACGTGCAGCAGGCAGCCGAGCGTGTCGGCGTGCGCGTGCGCGGGCAGCTCGTCCGGGCACGGCGCGCCGACATCGGCGATGAGGTGCCAGCCGTCGGCGGCGGCCCGGATCAGCCCGGTGTCGGGCAGCGTCACCAGCGGCGCGGCCGGCGGCGGGCCCGGCCGGAGCGCGGCGACCAGCGCACCTGGGACCGGGTAACCGTCGTTGAGCAGCGGCACGGCCCCGTCCGGGGTCAGCACCGCGCCCAGCCAGTGGCGCATCTGCGTGATCGCCCGCGTGAGCTCCGGCCCGGGCGTCTGCCCGGTGGCACTGACCAGGTCGGCCACGTCGATGAGGTCGGCGAGCACCTGGCAGTGATAGGCCGGGGCCCGCTCGTAGTGGCCGCCGTCGGGCAGCACCTGCACGGCTAGCTGGCCGGTAAGCCGGTGCAGCGCCCAGCTGAGCAGCCGCTCGTCACGGAGGAAGACCCCGAGCCCGGCCAGCGCCTTGAGGTCCTTGATCAGGTGATTGCCGCCCACGTCCGACTCGAGGTGCCGACGCAGGAACCCGGCGTGCGCGGCGATCTCGCGCCGGAAATCGTGCTCCAGGTCGCTGCCCGCAACCAGGTCGCGGTACAGCCCGCACCACGACCAGGCCCGGAGGGCCGCGGGGTAGGGGAGCCAGGCGTCGCCGCGCCCGAAGCGGCAGGACGCCTGCCACGACTGCCACAGCCGGGCGAACGTCGCTCTCGCCGCGCCGCGGTCGGCCTCGGCCGCCAGGCCCCAGGCCCAGTCCCAGTAGTGCAGGTGGTAGCGCCACAGCTGCGGCGCGTCGGCTTGTTCCCACTGCGGCGAATCGGCAAAGTTCCTGACCACGCCCAGGAGCCTGATACGCCCCGACGCGAGCTCGTCGAGGCCCGGCCAGCGCTGTGGCGCGATGGCGTCCAGCGGGGTGAAACTGGTCGGCCAGCCCGCCGCAGCGGCCGGGCTCGCACTGGCCAGCAGCCGCTGGCCAAGCTGCGGCCAGCGGCTGAGCGCGGCGCGCTGGGTGCGCAGCCGCGCCCGGTGCGCGAACTGGGACGGCTGCAGGTGCACGGCCGTGCGGCCGAGGAGCGCCAGTTCCTCGCCGTTCACGCCGCCAGTCCCATCGCGCGGGCCTCGGCGCGGATGCCGTCGGCAAACGAGCGGGGAGCGTAGCCGAGATCGCGGACCGCGTCGTCGATCGCGAACGCCTTGTCCTCGGCGAGGCGGCGCAGTTGCTCCACGCGGATCCTCGGGTTCCTGCTGAACAGCTCGTAGCCGCGCGCCGCGGCCACCAGGGGGGACAGCGGCACCGGGACGAACCGGGTCCGGCTGGCGACCGCGCGGGCCGAGGTCCGCAGCAGCTCGGTGAACGTGAGCGGCTCGGGCCCGGCCACGTCGTAGGTGCGTCCCGCGGCCGCGGGGCGCTCGGCGGCGGCCAGCACCGCGTCGGCCACGTCGGCCGCGTGCACCGGCTGCTGCAGGTGCCTTCCTCCGGGGACCGGCAGCACCGGCGCGCGGCGCAGCAGCGGCAGCAGCCGGGACAGGTTCCTGTCGCCAGGGTCGCCGTAGATCATGGTGGGCCGCAGGATCGTCCAGTCCAGCGCGGACGCGCGGATCCCGTCCTCGGCCGCGAGCCGCACTCGTTTGGACGTGACCGCGAGCGTGGTCGTGACCGCCGTGGTCGAGACGAACACGGCCCGGGGGATGCCCGCCTTCTGGGCGGCGCCGATGACCACCGACGCGTGCCCGAAGCCCAGCGAGGCGAGGCTGAGCAGCCCGTCACAGGCCGCGGCCGTGAACGCATCGACTAACGAGCGGACGTCGCTGAGGTCCCCGGTAACCGGGCGCGCGCCCAGCGCGGTGACCGCGGCGGCCGCGGCCTCGCTGCGGGCCAGGGCCACGGTCTGGTGCCCGCGCGTGGCCGCCGCGCGCAGCACGTATCCGCCCAGGAAGCCGCTGCCCCCGGTGACCATCAGCTTCACCGGGCGGCCTCGAGGATCTTGCGGTACTCCCTGGCCAGCTCGGCGCGGTCGAAGAACCGCTCCACGTATGCCCGTCCCCGCCGCCCCATCGCCGCGCGGCGGGCCGGGTCGGCCGCGAGCGCGCTGATCGCGCCGGCGAGCGCCTGGCTGTCCTCCGGGGGCACGACCGCGGCGCCCGCCTCGCGCAGGATCTGCGCGGACTCGCCGGTCACCGCGCCGACGACCGGCTTCCCGGCGGCCAGGTACTCGAACATCTTCGACGGGATGAAGGTCGCGAACAACGGCACGTCACGCAGGGGCACCAGGCAGATGTCCGCCGCGGCCAGCAGCCCGGGAACCTGGTCGGGCGGCACGGCCGGAGCCAGGGTGACGTTATCAAGGCCAAGCTGGGCCACCCGGCGCTCCAGCCGCGGCTTGTCCGACCCGTCGCCGACGAACGCGACATGGACCGCCTGGCCGGCCAGCAGCGCGGCGGCGTCGGCCACGCCGGGCAGCGCGTGCGAGATCCCGTGCGTTCCCGCGTACAGGACCAGGCAGTCGCCCGGTCGCGCGCCGAGGCGGGCGCGGGCCTCCTCGCGGCCGGGGGAGTCAGGGCGGAACCGGCTGAGCGAGACGCCGTTGCGGATCGTGTGCACCTTGCCCGCGGGCACGCCGCGGCCGATGAGGTTGGCCCGGAACCCGTCGCTCACCACGACGACCTGGTCGGCCGCGGCGTAAGCGGCGAGTTCGAGCCGCTCGAGCAGGCCGATCAGGCGGCGGTTGGTCAGCACGCCAAGCTCGACGAAGATCGCAGGCCACAGGTCGCGGACCTCGATGACCAGCCGGGCCCGCTTCAGCCGGGCGAGCAGCCACGCCGAGCCGATGGAGAAGAACGTCGGCGAGGAGACGACCACGGTGTCGGCCTGGCCGCTCGCGCGGCCGCCCAGCAGCACGCTGCTGACCATGAAGCTCAGGTGCGAGAGCGTCTTGCGCGCCACGCCCTGGTTGGGCGTGGCGTACAGCCACGTGCGCACCACCCGGTAGCCGTCCCGCCGTTCGCGGCACCGGATCGCGCCGCGGTACTCCGGCGGCAGCACCCCCGTGGGGTGGTTCGGCATCCCGGTCAGCACGGTCACCTCGTCCCCGCCCGCGGCCCAGGCGGCGGCCAGCGCGGACAGGCGGGCCTGCGGTGCTCCCGCCTCGGGCGGGAAGTAGTGGCTGACGACGAGGATCCGGCGCGGGCGGGCCGCGGTCATGCGACCTCGACCTCGGCCTCGTGCGGCAGCGCGCGGGCCCGGCCGAGCAGGACGGGGGAGCGCAGGTAGGCGGCCAGTAATCCGATCGCGGCCAGGTCGGCGCCGGCCCGCAGGGCCGGGTGGCCGGTGAGGCTGGCCGCCCCGAGCAGGCAGACCGCGGCGGTCACGGCCGCGGTGGCCATGGTCACCCGCTGGTGTGACCAGCCCACGTCGCACAGTTGCTGGTAAGTATGCGTCCGGTGCGCTTCGAAGACCCGCTCGCCGGCCCGGATGCGCCGTTGCAGCGCCCATCCCGTGTCGGCGAGGTACAGCGCGAGCGGGGCGAGCGCGGCCTCCGGCGGGATGTGGCGGATCACGCAGTACGCCGCGAGCAGCGCCAGCGCTACCCCGAGCCCGTAACTGCCCGTGTCTCCCAGGAAGACCCGCGCGCGCACCGCGTTCCAGGGCAGGAACGCCAGCGCGCCTGCCGCGACGGCCGCGCCGGCCACGGCCAGGAACGCGTCAGGTCGCCACCAGCCCAGGCAGGCGTAGAACGCGCCGCCGATCAGGGCATGAGCCCCGGAGATGCCGTTCACGCCGTCCATGAAGTTGAACGCGTTGACGAAGCCGATCAGCCACACCGCGAGAACGACAACGCCAGCCGCCATGACGGTCGGCGGCAGCCCGATCCGGCCGACCAGCACCCCCGCCACGGCCAGGCTGGCCAGGCCCTGCATGGCCAGCCGCCGTCCGGCAGGCAGGCCGGCCAGGTCGTCGGCGAAGCCGATCGCGGCAAAGGCCGCGACCGCCATCGCGAACATCACCGCGACCGTGCCGTGGATCAGCAGCGCCGCGGCCGCGACCCCCACGGCGACCGGCGCGCCGCCGCCACGGGGAGTGGGAACGGTGTGCGATGACCGCCCGTTCGGGATGTCGACGGCCGCCCGGCGGAGCAGCGGAATCAGCACCGGCTCGGCCGCGGTGACGAATGCCGCGCATATCACCGCAGCTAGCACGCTCGTCAGGTCCCCAGACACGTCGCAAGATACTAGCGCTGCAAACAACGATGCGTAGTGTTTTGCTCACGGTAAGTTGCCGGCGGCCGACAGCCCCGATGTCCCTCAGGGAACTGCTCAGAGAGCCGCTGGCGGGTTACTGCCACGGGTCGGGGTGGAGCCAGGGCTAGCTGCCGGGTTACAGGCAGGCCTCCGGCGAAGCCGTCACTCTGCGCACGACCGCGCGCAAGAGCCGCGCCATGTCTGACGGAGAGATCGCCAGCTCCCGGCTGGCCTCGATGCATCCCAGGCCGCCGAACAGCACAAGCCCGAGCCCGGCCCGCTCCTTCTCGGTGAGAAGCCCGCCGGGATCTACGCAGCCGACAACGCGACCGGAAGGTTCCTGCCCAGGTCGGCGGTCCTGCCGAGCCGGGCCGCCGGCCAATTCCCGGCAATGCCGGTAGGCCGACACCGCCAGGCGATAAATGGCATTGTCCTCATCGTCCCCCGGCGTCGGCGGACGCGTGCACTCATCGACGAGGACGTCACAGACGACCTGTTCGGCCAGGTGAGGATCGTCGAGAGTCAGCAGCGCCTGCCTGTACAGCCCGGAGGCGTAACGATCATAGATATGCGCGTCCCGGTCACCGGGCACGTTTGTCGTAGCAGGCGCGAGGCCGGTATTTCCGAATCCCAGCATAGAAAGCTCCGAATGTCTCGGCAGGGGTTACGGTCAGCAAGCGCTATCAGCCACCGAGGTCCGGAGCAACTACTCAACGCTACCACGGACGAGATCACGATCGCGGTTGCCCCCGTGGCCGCCATCTGCGCTGTAGATGCCCGGGCAGAGCTGCAGCTTTTCGAATGGCGGCCTTGTTCGCCGGGGTGATCAGGTCAGCGGGCGAATAGCCATCCCTGCATCGCTGCCGCGGTGCGCGAGCAGTCCTTGGTCCGGCTCGCTGCCTGGCCGTGCGCAGGCGCTGCGGGACTCGCGCCACACCTGGACCGGCCGGGCCCCAGCGGGATGAGCACGAGCGCGCTCAGGACCGCGATCAGCGCGATCGAGAGCACCGCTGCCCGGGGCCGAAACTGCCATAGCCTGGTCCTGGCCTGCTCGGTCATGGGCATTGCCTCATGCCGCGTCAGCCTGGTGAAGATCGCGAACATCGACCGGAGGCGGGGATCGTCGGCCAGGAGCGTCTTCTCGATCTGGTCAAGGGCCCGCTGCTGGCGGGCTGGCAGGCTCGTCATGTTCTGCGGCCCGTCGACGTCCGTCGCATCGCCACACCTCCGGTCGGACCAAGATGTGCCACCGGGGTCTGGAGCGGTTTCTATGACACTACCTGAAGACCCGCCCGGGCTATCCGGGGTGATCTCCCGTATGTCAAGGTCAACGCAACGAGCCGGGATGGCCCACGGAAAGAGGCCAGCAGGCCGGCTGGCCGGACCGCCACGGCACCGCAGATGGACGGGCATCGGCCGATCAGGACGGCGGCGAGCATTCGGCGTACTGTTGAGAGTTGAAGCTGGCGAACTAGCCGCCGGGTCGGGCCCCCGCCTTGTTGCTGAAGCAGGAAGGCGCCGCCCATGTGCAGTGTGGAACTGAGAACCCGCGAATGCGACGGCAAGCGGCCTGCCGGCCGGGGCAAGTTCGTGTCGGCGGTGATGCTCGCGTCCATAGCGTTCTGGCTGGCTGGGTGCGGCGGCGGGCAGCTAGCCGCGCACAAGGCCGCAGCCATGTCGTCGGCCGGAGCCATGTCGTCGGCCGGAGCCATGTCGTCGGCCGCAGCCGCCCCGAGGTGGCCTCCGCAGTGCGGGACGGTCATGGCGGCCGTCAGGGACGTGGCCCGCGAGGCCAAGATCGACTTGGCTACCGGCTCCATGCACGCGAGCGTCACCCTGAGCATGCTGGCCGACTGGGGCAGCGAGCTGGGCAAAGCGATCCTGGCCGTCAAGTGGAAGCCGCCGACGGCCGCCGGTGCGGCCCTGGAGATTCACGTGCGAAATGCCGTGACCGCCGCGCTGCGCGTCACGGAGAGCCAGGCCGACGCCGTCAGGTTCATCGCCAGCCTGCAGAAGATCGTGGCCGACTGCGGGCAGTCATGAGATGCAGCTCAGGGGCATCACCGTGAGCATTATCGCTGCAGCGCTGCTGTTATTGGCAGCGGAATGTCCTATGCGTGACGGTAAAAGAAGAGTAATATTAAGAGCGTTGCTCCGGACCCCGGTAGCTGCACTTCCGCGAGATTCGCGGTTGCGCAGCAGGGCCCGGATTTTTTTTTGGACAGTACACGGAACCGGTGCCAGCAAGACGCTACGTCCAAAGGACGGTGAGAACCTCGGGAGAATTCCTCTCCCACCGCGATCTACGCCGCATGACTGACTACCGCGTACCTACCTGATCACTGACTTAAGGAGTCGGTTATGGGCATCATCGCATGGATCGTCCTCGGCCTGGCCGCAGGCCTACTCGCCAATATGCTGATCCCCGGCAGGAGATCACAGGGCCTCATCCTCACCTGCCTGATCGGCGTCGCCGGGGCGCTGCTAGGCGGCTGGGTAGCCACCAAGCTGTTCCACATCCACAGCCTGCAGGGGTTCTTCAATCTGTCCACATGGATCACCGCCATCGTCGGAGCTGCCGTCCTGCTGCTCGCCTACCACCTGCTCAGCGGGCGGTCGAGCCGGTCCCGGCGGTCCGGCTGGTTCGCGCACCGCTGAGACCCACGGGCTGCGTCGGCTCCCCTACGTGCGGCTACGACCCCAGCCCGGGTCGTAGCCGCCACCATCCCGCCGTCGCCGTACCCGGCATCCCGCAGACCGTGGTCCGCAGACGGGTGCGCCAAGGATCGCATGCAGGCCAGGCAACCCCCGGCTGGCAGAAAACGCTGCCATAGCCGGGACTGTTGCAGCACTGCGCGACACTGCTGGCGCGGCAGGTCTGTGCCGTATGCGCGGCCCGGCCTTCACCTGGCCTACAGTCCTGGCCGGGGGACCGTAACGCCCGCGCACAGCCCGCACGGGCCTCCATGCGCGCGAGATCCGGGAGATGACATCAATCTCTGGCGATGTCACATTCCGAGGCCGTCGATGCTCTTAGATCTGGAAGCCGTACCTGCGGCCGGAGGAGAGACACGATGCCCGACCCCGGAAACGGCGCATCGCCGGGACAGCCGGGGGAAACCGCGGCCGAGACCGCGATGCGGGTCTTCCTCGATCATCGCGAGCTGCTGTTCTCCATTGTCTACAACATGCTGGGCAGCGTCGCCGATACCGAGGACGTGCTACAGGAGGCCTGGCTGGCGTGGGCCTCCAGGAACACGGCGCCCTCCGGCGAGGAGATCACCAGCCCGGGTGCATACCTGGTACGCATCACGGTCAACGGCGCGCTGGCCCGTCAGGCGAGCATCAGCCGCCGCCGCGAGGACTACGTCGGCCCGTGGCTACCCGACCCGCTCCTCACCGACGGCCAGATGAGTGATGGGGCCGAGGCGGTGATGCGGGTCCAGTCAGTATCCATAGCGCTCCTGGTGGTGCTGGAAACGCTCACTCCGCTGGAGCGTACGGTGTTCGTGCTGCATGAAGTCTTCGGCTACGCGCACACCGAGATCGCCGGCATCCTGGACCGGAGCCCGGCGGCGATCCGGCAGCTCGACCACCGCGCCCGCGAGCACGTGCAAGCCCGGCGTCCCCGCTACCCGGCCAATCCGCAGGTGCACCAGCGGGTGACCGAACGGTTTATCGCCGCCGTAGCGGGCGGTGACCTCAGTGCCCTCATGCAGGCCCTGGCACCGGAGGTGACCATGTGGACCGATGGCGGCGGCAAGGCGCGGGCGGCGAGAACACCGGTGCACGGCCGGGACAAGGTCGCCCGCGTAATCCTCGGCAATGCCTTCCGGCACACCATCCCCGATCTCGGCATCCGCTACCGCCGCGTCAACGGCGAACCCTCGGCACTGCTGATGTCGGGCAGTGCCCCCTTCATGCTTGTATTCCTCGACCTCATCCCCGGCGGCGACCAGGCACGCGGCATATACATCGTAACCAATCCCGACAAGCTGTCCCGGCTCCGCTGAACACAAGCTTTCACGAAGCCGGGCGCCCCGAAAGGACATCATGACCGCCGTCAAGGAAGCAGCATCCGTATTCCTGGCCAGCACGCGGATCCCCGCACAAGCCGGCGCGGCAGCTGGACGCCGACCCAGGCGGTTTGCCACGAGGTGCTCACCGTGACCAACGAGACAGATCCCCCGGCACGTACCCGGTACCGGCGCGGCCGGTCAGCGGGACGGCGCCACCCGCTGTGGTGGATTCTCGCGGGCGTCGTGGCGCTCGTGATACTCGTCGTGGTGGCTATAGCGGTGTTCATCAAGCAGCCGGCCCCGCCTCCGCTCACGCTGCCCGCTGCGTCCGTCAGCCCGCCATCGGGCCCGGCCGGCGGCACCTGGCAGGTCGGCCCAGGGTCGGTGGCAGGCTTCCGCGTCCCCGAGAGCGCCATGGGCATCAGCAACGACGTAGTCGGCCGGACCAGCGCCGTCACCGGCACCATCGTCATCTCCGGCGACCAGGTCACCAGCGCCACCTTCCGCATCGGCCTGACCAGCATCAAGGTCAGCGGCAAGACCCAGCCACAGCTCGCCAAGAGCCTGGACACCGCGCGATTCCCGGCAGCGACCTTCACGCTCGCGCGCCCGGTCACCCTTAGCCCCGCCTTCACCGCGGGCGCGACCATCACCACCACGGCCGCGGGCGAGCTCACGATGAAAGGGACCGCGCACCTGGTGACGGTCACGATCACCGGCCGCCGGGACGGATCAGCGCTGCAGGCAGTAGGGTCGATCTCCGTCCCGTTCGCCGAGTGGGGCATCAAGGCACCAGCCGGATTCGGCTTGTTCGGCTCGCTCGCCGACCACGGCGTGGCAGAGTTCCTCCTCAGCCTGCGCCGGCAGTGACCACCTAATGCCGGCAAACCACACTGGGCTGATATCCAACCCTGGGGCAGGCTCCGCGGTCAGCCGCGGACGTAGTCGCCCGGCGCCTCGCCGAGCGCGGGATAGAGCTCGCTGCCCATCGGCGGCGGCGGGCCGAGGCGGCCGGCCCGAGAGTCCGCCCAGGATGCCCAGTCCTCCCACCATGAGCCGGTGTGCCGCTCCGCGGCTTCCCGCCACTGCGCCGCGTTCTCCGGGTTGCGCTCGGCCACCTCGTACCAGGCCTTCGGCCCCGGCGGGTTGACGATGCCCGCGATGTGACCGCCGCTGGACAGCACATACCGGACGCTCCCGCCGAGCAGGCGCGTCGCCTCGTACGACGACCGCCAGGGCACGATGTGATCATTCACCGCGCCGACGACGTAGGTGTCGCTCTTCACGTCGGTCAGCGACAGCTGCTGCCCGACGAGCTCCAGCTCGCCGCGGGCGAGCTGGTTCTGCTGGTACAGCGAGCGCAGGTAGAAGGAGTGCACGGCCGCGGGCAGCCGGGTGCTGTCGGAGTTCCAGGCCAGGATGTCGAAGGCGGGCGGGCTCTGGCCCATCAGCCAGTTGGACACCACGTAGTTGAAGATCAGGTCGTTGGCTCGCAGCGCGTCGAATGTGGCGGCCATCTGGGAGCCTTCCATGACCCCGGTGCGAGCCATTTCACTTTCCAGCCGGGAGATGGTCTGCTCGTCGGCAAAGGCGCCGAGGACGCCCGGCTCGCTGTAGTCCAGCAGGGTGTTGAGCAGCGTGACCGAGCCGATCCGGTGGTCGCCGGTTTCGGCGAGGTAGGCGGCCAGCATCGCGGTCAGGGCGCCGCCCAGGCAGAGCCCGACGATGTCGATCGTGGGTGAGCCGGTGATGTCGGAGATCACGTCGAGCGCGGTTCTCGGACCGTGGATGAGGTAGTCATCCAGGGTCACGCCGCGCATCGAGGCGTCCGGGTTGCGGTAGGAGATCGCGAAGACCGTGCGACGGTGCTGGACCGCCCACTCGATGAAACTCCGGCCCGGGGCGAGGTCCATAACGTAGTACTTGTTGATCCAGGGCGGGCTGGCCAGCACCGGGACGGAACGCACCCGGTTGCCCTGCGGGGCGTACTGGATCAGCTCCATCAGGTCGTTGCGGAAGACCACCTTCCCGGGGGTGGCCGCGAGGTTCCTGCCCAGCTCGAACGGCGCCATGTCGACCTGGCGCGGGCGTCCGCCGTTGTGCGCGAGGTCGTCGAGAAGATTCTGGGCACCGGCGAGCACGCTGGCGCCGCCGGTCTCGAACGCCCTCTTGAGCGCGGCCGGGTTGGTGGCCAGGAAGTTCGTCGGGGCCAGGGCATCGAAGGCGAGGCCGCCAGCCAGCTGTGCCTTCTCGTCGGTCAGCGGGTCGCCCCGCCCGGCGGCCAGCAAGTCCTCGCTCAGCCGCCTGGCGGCCTGATAGGCCTGCCGCAGCGCGAAGTAGCCGGGGTTGTCCTCCCACGACGGGTCGGCGAACCGCCGGTCCTTGACATCCACCGGTACCGGCGGGTCCACCTCCGACCCCAGCCACCGGGCGGCCGCGACCGGCCCGACCCTGGCCATGGCGGTGCCGAACCGCAGCCAGGCACTGCCGACCTCGGCCGGGCGCGCGGCGGCGCGGGCCAGCACCGACAGCACCGACGTCCCGAAGTCAGCCGGATCCAGCCGGGCGAACAGGCCGCCCTCCGGGGCGAGCGCCTCGCACGCGTCCACCCCGGCCTGCCACGCCGCGTCCTGCCACGCCGCGTCCTGCCCTGCCGCTTCCCGTGCGCTCATCGACCGCCTCCGGTGTAGCTGGCCATGCGGGCGGTCCGCGGGCCCGTCATGCTCGTTCGAAGATCGCGGCAATACCCTGGCCGCCGCCTATGCACATAGTAACCAGCGCGTACTGGCCGCCGGTCCGGCGTAGCTCGTACAGCGCCTTGACGGTGAGGATGGCGCCGGTGGCAGCGAGCGGGTGCCCGAGCGAGAGGCCGCTGCCGTTCGGGTTGGTCCGGTCCGGTGGCAGGCCGAGCTCGCGGACGACCGCGAGGGCCTGCGCCGCGAAGGCCTCGTTCACCTCGAACAGGTCGATGTCATCGATCTTCATCCCGGCCCGGTCGAGTACCTTGCGGACCGCCGGTACCGGGCCCATGCCCATGATCCGGGGCTCGACTCCGGCGTGGGCGTAGGCGACGAGCCGCCCGAGGGGGCGGTGGCCGTGGCGCTCGGCGAATTCCCGGTCGGCCAGCACGACCGCGGCCGCGGCGTCGTTGATGCCCGAGGAGTTGCCCGCGGTGACCGTGCCGTCGGTGGCGAACGCCGGCCGCAGCCGGGCCAGGTCGTCGGTGGTCACGCCGGGCCGGATGTGCTCGTCGGTGTCGACGGTCACGGTGCCCTTGCGGCCCGGCACTTCGACCGGCGTGATCTGCTCGGTGAAGTACCCGCCGTCGGCCGCGGCCGCGGCGCGGCGGTGGCTCTCCGCGGCGAGCGCGTCCTGGTCGGCCCGGGACACGTCGTAGTCGGTGGCGACGTTCTCCGCCGTGACTCCCATGTGGCAGGCGTCAAACGGGTCGGTGAGCGCGCCGACCATCGCGTCGACGGCGACGCCGTCTTGCATCCGCTGCCCCCAGCGCAGGGCGGGCAGCCAGTACTGCCCCCGGCTCATCGATTCCGTCCCGCCGGCCACCGCGACGTCGCAGTCGCCGAGCCGGATCGCCTGGGCCGCGGACACGATCGCCTGCAGCCCGCTGCCGCAGAGCCGGTTCAGCGTGAACGCCGGCGTCTCGACCGGCAGCCCGCCGTTGACCGCGGCCACCCGGCCCAGGTACATGTCCCGGACCTCGGTGTGGATCACGTGGCCGAAGACCGCGTGACCGACGTCGGATGGGTCCACGCCGGCCCGGCTGACCGCGGCGCGGACCACGGTCGCGGCGAGATCACACGGCGGGACGGCGGCCAGGCCACCCCCGTACTTGCCGATCGCGGTCCGCGTGCCGGACAGGACCATGACGTCCCGGTCGTCTCCCATAACTCCTCCAGTCAGATGTCGCGAGTCAGATGTCGTCCGGTCACATGTCCAGGCCGCCGTTGACGGCCCAGATCTGCCCGGTGATGTACGCGGACTCATCCGCCGCGAGGAAGCAGACCACCCGGGCGATCTCTTCCGGCTTGCCCAGCCGGCCCACCGGGATCTGCCCGCGCAGCCGGTCCAGCACCTTGTCCGGGATGGTGGCCATCATGTCGGTGGCGACGTACCCCGGCGTGACCGCGTTGATGGTCAGCCCCACCCCGTCACCGACCGGCCGCTGCGCCCGGCTGAGCTGGAACACCGCCTCCCGCGCCAGCGACTTCGTGAGCCCGAACAGGCCAGACTTGGACGCGGCGTAGTTGGCCTGGCCGATGTTGCCGGTCTCCCCGATCACCGAGGACACGCTGACGATCCGGCCGCTGCCCCGCTCGATCATGTGCTCCAGCGCGGCCTGGGCCATGAAGAACGCGCCCGACAGGTTGACCGCGATCACCTTCTGCCAGTCCTCGTCGGTCATCTTGGCCACGGTCCGGTCGATCGTGATCCCGGCGTTGTTGACCAGGATGTCCAGGCGGCCGTGCTGGTCGATGACCTCGCCCAGCACCCGCCGGCAGTCGTCGGCCTCGCCGATGTTCCCGTGATGCACGGTGATCCGCCCCGGGTACTCCTCGGACATGCTGGCCGCGAACTTTTCCGCGCCCTCATGGCCGCGCCAGTAGCCCGCCGCGACGTCAGCGCCCGCATCGGCCAGCTGGTGGCAGATGGCGGCGCCGATACCACGCGTGCCGCCGGTGACGAACGCCACCCGGCCGCGGACGGTGCCAAGCCCGGCTGGCTGAGGCTGACCGGCGCCCTGTGGCTTCGGCTCTGCTGTCGTAGTCATCGCGTACTTCCCGTCTCCTGCGTGCCCGCTATTTCTTGCCGTCCGGCGCCGGATGTGGCGCCGGCCAGGCCGAGAGAGGGAACCGCGCTTGCTGCTGGCGTAAGCAGGCCGGGCCGCCGGTAGTCGCTCATCAGATCTTCCCTCGCGTGACTCCTCTGCGTCACCGGGGTCTGGAGCGACATTCTTCGGGATGGCCCCGAGAAATAACCGTGCCCGAGCGATCAGGACGGCTGCTTCTCCTGAACGTACCTCAACGGGCAGATGGTGGTAAGGGGCGAAGGTCCCGACTTGTCGTCAGCCGCGGCGGGGTCCGCCGGCGATCCGGACCGCCGTGCGGCTGATGGTGCTGGAGTGCTCGGCGTGCATGCAGGCCCGGTCATCCTGCTGGCCGCGCAGGCACCCCCGTATTTGGTATGGTCCGCAGAAGCGCGCCTGTAGGCACCGGCGTCATTCATTACCTCGGGCTGGTTGGCCCGCCGCTCCGCCAGCTTGCGGACTGATGGGAAGTCTTTCCGGCCGCCTCTGGAGGCGTGATGTGAGGACGCGGTATGCGCGCAGCGGCGGGCTGCGGATCGCCTACGAGCTCCGCGGGTTGCTGCACTGGCGGCGGCCATGGCTGGTCCTCATCCAGGGAATGGGCTTCGACCGCTTCGGGTGGGAGCCGGTGCTGGAGAAGCTGCGGCGGCATTTCCGGCTCGTGCTGGTGGACAATCGGGGAAGCGGGCGCAGCGACCTGCCGGCCGGTTCGTTTGGCGTCGCCGACATGGCCGGTGATGTCGTCGCCGTGCTGGATGGCGCAGGTGTCCGCAGAGCCCACATGATGGGCGTGAGCCTGGGCGGCATGGTGGCGCAGGAGCTGGCGGTTGACCACCCGTCGCGGGTGGACGGCCTGGTTCTTGTGTCCACGACGCCTGGATGGCCCTTCGCTTACCCCATGCCAGCGCCCTCCGTGCGGCTGTTCGCGGCGACCGGCAGCATGACTCGCGATGCGGCGCTGCGCCGCCACTCGGAGAATGCCCTGTCCGCGCGTACCATTCAGGGCCGGCCGGAAGTCGTCGACCGGCTTGTCGCACTCCAGCGCTCTCGGCCAGCGGACCCCCGGGCACTGTCGGCCCAGGCCGCCGCGGGCGCGCGCTACGCAGGCCGTCTACGGCAAAGGCGCATCCGCGCTCGCACGCTGGTCCTGCATGGTGCGGCGGACACGGTCGTCGATCCAGGCAACGGCAAGCTGCTCGCGGACAGCATCCCGGGCGCCCAGCTCATGATCTTCCCGGAGCTGGGCCATTTGCTCTTCTGGCAGGACCCAGACGGTTTCGCCGACGCGGTCATCTCGTTCCTGCCCACGCGCCGTAACTGATGAGGGGGGCCAGGAGGGCTGAGGTGGGATCACAATCCGGAGAGCGCGCCGCTCTCAACGAAACTAACGGCGGCTCTGGCCGCCTGGTGCTGGTGCTCAACTCGGGCAGCTCGTCGGTCAAGTTCGCGCTGCTGGTCCCCGGCAGTGGCGAGCGGCTCATGGCGGGCATGGGCGAGCGGCTTGGCACGCCCGAGGCGGTGCTGCGGGTCCAGTGGTTTCCGGCGGCCGCCATCGAAGAGCGCCTTCCCGAGGGCACTCACCAGGCGGTGGTGGCCCGGGTGCTGGAGCACCTGGCCGAGGCCGGGCACTCCGGCCCGGATCTGCTGGGGGCCGGTCACCGGGTGGTGCACGGCGGAGAGCAGTTCAGTTCTTCGATCCGGGTGGACGACGCAGTTATCGCCGCGTTGCGCTCGTTTAGCCACCTGGCGCCGCTGCACAACCCGGCGAATCTGGCCGGCATCGAGGCGGTGCGCGCCGCCGCGCCCGACTTGCCGCAAGTCGCCGTGTTCGACACCGCGTTTCATCAGACGATGCCGCCGCACGCGTTCCGCTACGCGGTACCCGAGGAGTGGTACCGGCGGCACAAGGTGCGGCGCTACGGGTTCCACGGCACCAGTCACCGCTTCGTCAGCGAGCAGGCCGCGGCCATGCTCGGCCGGCCACCCGGCGAGCTGCGGCTGGTCACCGCCCATCTCGGCAATGGGTGCAGCGCGGCCGCGGTGCGCGACGGCGTATCGGTGGACACCACCATGGGACTCACCCCGCTGGAGGGGCTGGTCATGGGGAGCCGCTCCGGCGATGTGGATCCGGGCCTGCTCGGCTACATGGCCGGCCGGACCGGCATGAGTCTCGACGAGCTCACCCGGGCGCTGAACGTCGACAGCGGGCTTGAGGGGCTGTCGGGTGTGGGCAACGACATGCGCACCGTCGTGGCCGCGGCAGCTGACGGAAACGAGCGGGCCGGGCTCGCCCTCGACGTTTTCGTGCACCGGCTGTCCAAGGCGGTCGCCGGCCTGGTGGTCGGGCTAGAGCGGCTCGACGCGCTGGTTTTCACTGGCGGCATCGGCGAGAACAGCGCTGTCGTCCGGAGCCTGGTGCTCAGCCGGCTGGGTTTCCTCGGCCTGGCTGAGGACGCTCAGGCCAATGCCGACCACGGGCGGCACACGGGGGGGCGCATCAGCCAGCCTGGCCCGGTCCTGGCGCTCGTCGTCCCGACCGACGAGGAGCTGCTGATCGCCCGCGACACCGCCCGCGTTATCGCTGGTGGTTGACGGCCTCTCGGCGGCGTTCCAGGATGACGTCATGGTCCGCAGCCTGCTGGTCGTGCCTACCGGCGCTGGCGTCGGCCTGGCTAGGACGTGTCTCGGGGTGGTGCGGGCCCTGGACCGGCGCGGAGTAAACGTTGCCTTCGTCAAGCCGGTGGCCCAGCCGCGGGCCGACGGCAGCCCTGACCGCTCGGTCGCGCTCGTCGCGGCCATCAGTGCGCTGCGTCCCCCGGATCCGCTCTCCACTGCTCAGCTGGAGCAGCAGCTCGGAGAGGGCGGACTGCACGCGGTGCTCGAGAAGATCGTCGCGGTCCTGGAGCCGGTCCATGACCGCTCCGATGTCGTCGTGGTGGAGGCGCTCACCCCGGGTCCGGTCAGGCTGTACGCCATGGAGCTCAACCAGGCGCTGGCCAGGGCGCTCGATGCCGACGTCCTGCTCGTCGCCGGCTGGCCGACGGCAGACGGGGGGAGCGACGAGGGCCTGGACGACCGTGGCGAAGAGCCCGGACCAGACCCGGTCGCCGGCGCCGTCGAGAGCCTGGCTGAGACACTCGCCATCGCGGCGAGCGGGTACTGGTCCGGCGAGCACGCGCGCGTGCTCGGCTGCGTGGTCAACGGCGTACCGGCGGAGGATCCGGCTGCGGCAGCGCAGCTGCGCCAGGCGCTGGACCGGCGCGGGCTCCGCCTCATCGCTGCGGTGCCCTATCGCGCCGAGCTGACCTGGCTGCGGGTGCGTGACCTCGTCCGGGAGCTGGACCCGAAGGTGCTCAACGAGGGCGACCTGGCCAGGCGCATCAAGGACGTGGCGGTGTTCGCCCAGGGCGTCCCGGGCGGCCTCCGCGTGCTCACCGAGGGCCGGCTCGTGGTGGTTCCCGGTGACCGCCACGACGTGGTCATGGCGGCCTGCCTCGCCGCGCTCAACGGAACGCACCTGGCCGCCCTGCTCCTGAGCGCCGGAATCGTGCCGGACCCGCAGGTGTGGGAGCTCACCCGGGCGGCGTTCGCCACCGGCCTGCCCATTCTTGTCGTCGACGACGACAGCTACCAGACCGCTACGCAGGTGGGTGACCTCGACCCGGGACTGCCGGTCGACGACCTGGAACGGATCGAGGGCGTGGTCGACAACATCGCCGATGCGCTGGACGTGTCCTGGCTGGAGTCGCTGCCCGGCTCCTCGCGGCCCCGCCGGCTCAGCCCCGCGGCCTTCCGCTACCAGCTGGTCGAGCTGGCCCGCGCCGCCGACGCCTGCGTGGTCCTGCCCGAAGGCACCGAGCCCCGCACCGTGCAGGCCGCGGTCGCGTGCGCCGAGCGGGGCATCGTCCGCAGCGTGCTGCTGGGATCGCCAGACGAGGTGGCCGCACTGGCCCGCAGCCTCGGGCTGCGCCTGCCCGACAGCGTCTCCGTGGTTGACCCCCGGGCCGTCGCCGAGCGGTACATCGCCCCGCTGGCCGAGCTGCGGCGGCACCGCGGCTGGACCGAAGAGATGGCCCGCGAGCAGCTCGCCGACCCGATCATGGTCGGCACCATGATGCTCAAGCAGGGCGAAGTGGACGGCATGGTGGCCGGCGCGGTCCACACCACCTCGGCCACGGTCCGTCCCGCGCTGCAGATCCTGGGCACCAAGCCCGGCAGCCGCCTGGTGTCGTCGGTGTTCTTCATGTGCCTGCCCGACGAGGTCGTCATCTACGGCGATTGCGCCATCAACCCCCAGCCCGACGCGGAGGGCCTGGCCGACATCGCCATCCAGAGCGCAGCGTCGGCGCGGGTCTTCGGCATCGAACCCCGGGTGGCGATGATCAGCTTCAGCACCGGCACCTCGGGCAAGGGCGGCAATGTCGACAAGGTCGCCGAGGCCACCCGGATCGTGCGCGAACGCGAACCCGAACTCGCCGTGGACGGCCCGCTGCAGTATGACGCCGCTGCCGTCGCGTCGGTCGGGCAGACCAAGCGGCCCGGCAGCGCGGTGGCCGGACGCGCCAACGTCTTCGTCTTCCCCGACCTCGACACCGGCAACACGACGTACAAAGCCGTGCAGCGGAGCGCGCAGGTACTAAGCATCGGCCCGATGCTGCAGGGCCTGGCCAAGCCGGTGAACGACCTCAGCCGCGGTGCCCTGGTGGACGACATCGTCTACACGCTGGCGCTGACCGCGATCCAGTCGCGCGCCAGGTAGCTGACTTCCCGGCTCAGAACTGGAAGACGACGCGGGCTGGCACGCGGCCGGACAGCACGTCGTCGATGGACTCGTTGACCTCATCGATCTTGCGGTCCACGGCAATCACCTTGGTCCGTCCGGCGACATGCAGGGCGAAGACGTCGGCGAGGTCGTTGCGGGTGCCCACGATCGAGCCGATGACCGTCTTGCCGCCCAGAACCGTGTCGAAGATCGGCAGGTTCAGCGAGGCGTCGTCGGCGGGCAGCGCGACGCAGACCAGCCGGCCGCCGCGGCGCAGCGACCGGAACGCCTGGTCGAAGGCCGCGGGGGAGGCGGCCAGCGCCACGGCGACGTCGGCGCCGCCGAGGGCCTGGATGGCCTCGACCGGGTCACTGGTTCGGGCATTGACGACGTGGTCGGCGCCGAGCTCAGTAGCCATCGCGAGCTTGTGGTCCTCGATGTCCACGGCGATGACGAAGCCCCCGGCTATGCGGGCGTACTGCAGCGCCAGATGCCCGAGGCCGCCCACACCGAAGATCGCGACGGTCTCCGCGGGTGCCACCCGCGCGACCTTGATCGCTTTGTAGGTGGTCACGCCGGCGCACGTCAGCGGCGCGGCGTCGCGGGCGGAGATGCTGTCAGGGACCGGTGCGGCGAACGCGGCGGGGACCACCGCGTACTCGGCGAAGGTGCCGTTGACGGAGTAGCCGGAGTTCTCCTGCTTCTCGCACAGGGTCTCCCAGCCGCCGATGCAGTACCGGCACTCGCCGCAGGCGTCGCCGAGCCAGGCGATGGCGACGCGCTGGCCGACTGCCCGAGACGTCACGCCTGCGCCGATCGTCTCGATGCGGCCGATGCCTTCGTGTCCGGGAATGAACGGGGGGGTCGGCTTGACCGGCCAGTCACCGTGGGCGGCGTGGATGTCGGTGTGGCACAGCCCGCTGGCCTCGATGCGGACCAGGACTTCACCGGGGCCGGGCTCGGGTATCGGCAGGTCCTGGATCTCAAGGGGGGAGGTGAAGTCGGTGACTACGGCGGCTTTCATGGCGAGCTCCGTTCGGTTGTGGTGCTTGGCGTGGTGCATGCGGAAGAGCGGGTGATGAAGTGCAGGTCGTCGCCGGCGGCGAGCGAGAAGCCCTCCGGCGGGCCTGGGGCGACGTCGAGAACGAGCTGGTCGCGTCCCCAGGCGTCGTCGAGCCGGGCGTCGATGTAGAACGGGCAGCCGTCGACGTCGCCCAGCATTACGTCGATGTCGCCGATGACCAGCTCTCCGTCCGGGAAGCACATCGGGGTGCTTCCGGCGCAGCAGCCACCGGATTGCACGAACATCACCGGGCCACCCAGGGCGGCACGGAGGCGGCTGATCGCCGCACGGGCCGGACGGGTGACCGTGAGCCGTGCTGCTGCTACTGCGGGAAGGTCAGACATCTGGGCTCAGAACAGGCCGAGTGGTTTAGTGCTGTAGCTGACCAGCAGATTCTTGACCTGGCTGTAGTGGTCGAGCATCATCAGGTGGTTCTCGCGACCGATACCGGAGATCTTGTACCCGCCGAACGCCGCACCAGCCGGGTACTGGTGGTAGCAGTTCGTCCAGACCCGGCCGGCCTTGATGCCGCGGCCCATCTTGTACGCGAGGGTGCCGTCACGGGTCCACACCCCGGCGCCCAGCCCGTACAGGCTGTCGTTCGCGATCGCCAGCGCGTCAGCCTCGTCCGTGAAGGTGGTCACCGCGAGCACCGGCCCGAAGATCTCCTCCTGGAACACGCGCATCTTGTTGTCGCCCTTGAGCACGGTCGGCTCGAAGTAGTAGCCGTCAGCGAACTCAGCGTCGACCTTCGCGCGGTTCCCGCCGATGAGCACCTCGGCACCCTCGTTCTTGCCGATCTCGACGTATGAGGCGATCTTCTCGATCTGCTGGGCAGAGACCTGCGCGCCGAGCATGGTCGCGGTATCGAGGGGGTTTCCTTGCGTGATCTTCCCGATCCGGTCCAGGCAGCGGGCCATGAACTCGTCGTAGATGTCGGCCTGGATCAGGGCTCGCGACGGGCAGGTACACACCTCACCCTTGTTGAACGCGTACAGCACCAGCCCCTCGACCGCCTTGTCCAGGAACTCGTCGTCATGGGCCATGACATCGCCGAAGAAGATGTTCGGTGACTTGCCGCCGAGCTCGACCGTGGACGGGATGAGGTTCTGCGCGGCGTACTGCATGATCAGTCGGCCGGTCACCGTCTCACCGGTGAAGGAGATCTTCGCGATCCGCCGATTCGCGGCCAGTGCCTTGCCGATCTCGGCCCCCGGGCCGGTGACGATGTTGATCACGCCGGGGGGCACCGCATCCTCGATGACCTCGGCCAGCTTCAGGATCGACCAGGGGGTCGGCGAGGCCGGCTTGATCACGGAGCAGTTCCCGGCCGCGAGAGCGGGCGCGAGCTTCCAGGCCGCCATCAGCAACGGGAAGTTGAACGGGACGATCTGCCCGACGACCCCGAGTGGCTCACGGAAGTGGTAGGCGACGAGGTCCTTCTCGATCTCGGTGGAGCGGCCCTCCTCCGCGCGGGCGGCGGCGGCGAAGTAGCGGAAGTGATCGACCACCAGCGGGATGTCCGCGTTCAGGGTCTCGCGAACGGGCTTCCCGTTCTCCCAGCTCTCGGCGACGGCGAGCATCTCGGAGTTCTGCTCGATCACGTCTGCGATGCCGTTCAGCACCACAGCGCGCTCCGTAGCCGATGCCTCACCCCAGGCGTCCTTCGCCGCGTGCGCGGCGTCCAACGCCAGTTCGACATCCTCCGGGGTGGACTGCGCGACCTCGGTGATCCGCCGTCCGGTCGCCGGACTCAGGTCAACCCGGTACTTGCCCTGGGTCGGCGCTAGCCATTTACCGCCAATGAAATTCTCGTACCTCGGCTCGACCGAGACAATGCTGCCGGGCTCACCGGGCGGAACATATTTCACGTGAAGCCACCTCCAGGAAGGAACATCAGTCGCCAACGCGGCTGCTCGCCGCCTCCCACTCAGGAGGAACGCTCCACCCACTGAACACCTGAACCGGATACGCCTGTAGGGCCAAAGGTCCTGCCCGGGCGGGCCATTACGGCGCCGGTGTGGCTCACGAGGATGGAGACACCGGTGGTTGACGTGATGGCGGTCAGGGGCGGCTGCGCCCTGGTGCTTGTCGTCCCGATCTCCCGGGCGTACCCTGACAGAAACGGACGATTGCGGGCGGATGCGCCCGCTGGTGCCCGTGATGGTGATCCGGCTGCTCTGGACCCCGGCGGCGTGGCATACGTGTCCGCCGAGGTGTCACATGACAGGAGCTGCCCGCCAGCCGCCACCGCTTCTGGCCATCAACATGAACGGGCCGACCTCGTTCGTGCACTGGTCGATCTTCTATGTGACCGTGGCCAACCTGGTCCTGATCGCGGTGATGGTCGTCATTTTCGGTGCGGCCTTGCTGCTCCCGTTCCCCAAGGGACATCCCGTTGAGCCCGCTGTGGCCGGCGATGCGGAAGGCGACGATGCGGCCACGCCGGCTGACGACGGCACCGCGCGGATGTGGACATCCCGGGTGCGCCGCGCCGCGATGAAGGCGCTGCCGCCGGGCAAGCTGCTGCCCGACCGCCAGCCCGCTTACGTGGCGTCGTGGGCGTACGTGTTCGGGGTGGGATCGCTGGCCGCGCTGGGTGTGGCGATCGTGTCCGGGTTCGCGCTGGCCCTGGGCGGCCCGGACTGGTGGCATTACAACCCGGTCGGGCATTTCTGCAACAGCCTGCACGTCTGGAGCGTCGAGTTGTTCATGGCGCTGCTGGTCATCCACTTGTGGGCCAAGTTCTGGATGGCCGCCTGGCGCGGCCGCCGGGCGCTGACCTGGATGACCGGCGTGGTCGCGTTCCTGCTGTCGGTCGTGGAGTGCTTCACCGGCTACGTGGCGCAGCAGAACTTCGATTCCCAGTGGATCTCCACCAGCGGCAAGGACGCGTTCAACTCGGTCGGGGTCGGCGCGTTCTTCAACGTGATGAACTTCGGCCAGATGCTGATGTGGCACATCGTGCTGCTCCCGATCATCCTGGTCGCCATCGTCGGCGCGCACGTGCTGCTGGTCCGGGTGCGCGGGGTTTCGCACCCGATCGACGCGCATGCCGCCGAGACCCGGGGGAGCAGACGGCGTCGGCGGCGGGCCATCGCCGCCGCCGACGCCGCGCCGTGGCGCGGCCCGGTCCGCCGTTACGACATCCTGAAGGAGGGCACGATCGCGACCGCGGTGATCCTGGCCCTGACCTTCCTGCTGGCCGGGCTGCTGTCGTCCCCGGACGTGCCGCCGGTCACCATCGCCACCTGGGCCCGGGTGGCGCCCGCCGACTTCCTGGGCACCGCGGCCGCCGAGCTGAACGGGACCAGCGAGACCGCCACCTACGGCCCGCCGTACAACAACCAGTCCGGCAGCGTGCAGAAGCTGCTGTTCACCCCGCAGACCTGGTTCGGCATCACCCAGCCCGTCAACGCCGCGCAGGACTTCGTGATCGCCCCGCTGTCCGCGCTGGCGAGCACCGACCCGGCGGTCGGCGCCCCGCTGGCCACCTACAAAGCGGCGTCGGCCGCGCAGCAGCTGGCGTGGGCCAACGCCTACGCCACCGCGGAGACGAAGGTGAAGTTCGTCAACGGCAGTCCCGTCGTTCCCACGGCGGACGACGGGCCGGTCCCGGCGCTGATGGCCGACGAGCTCACCCTGGCCCGCAGCGGCGCGCTGGACACCGACCTGCTCGCCCAGCAGCCGTTCTACGGCACCAACTTCACCAAGCCGCTGCTGTTCATCGAGGACGGGTCGTACTTCGTGAACAAGGCCACGGCCCTGGGCCTGTCCGGTTCCCAGTGGGGCGTGATGAACGAGCCCGGCAGCTACCCCGGCCAGCCCTGGCTCTGGCTGTACACCCTGTGGTACCAGGTCCCCGGCTGGACCAACTCGGCCAACATCGACATGATCGCCGTCTACATGACCGGCCTGGCCACGGTCTTGCTGCTGCTGATCCCGTTCATCCCCGGCCTGCGCGACATCCCCCGCCTCATCCCGGTGCACCGGCTCATCTGGCGCAAGTGGGACAAACCCCCGCCCGGACCCGGCCCAGAAGCCAGCCAGGCCCACACCGGCAGCGCAGGCCATTCCGGCTCGTGACGGACCACTGCGCCCGGTGGCGCTACTCAATGGCGGCGGGTGCGTTCAGGAGCTGGCGCAGGTGGCTGGTGCGGGGGGATGTCGCCAGCCGCGCGGTTACCTGATCGCCGAGGGCGCGCATCTCGGCCTGCGCGTGCCGGGAGTGAGCGGCGAAGTACAGCTCGCCCATGGGGGAGCGCATGGTACGCGCCCAGTAGCGGACAGCCACCGGCCGCAGGATCGGATGGTGCAGCACGGCCAGGTTCCGGGGGAGCCCGGCCACCCCGCTGCGCCGCAGGGCACCGAAAGCCTCCGTCACGGCGGCGCACATCAGGCTGAGGACCTTCCGGTTGGCGGCTAGCCGGCCCGGGTCGGTGCCGCACCGGTACAGGGCAGCGGCCACGCAGGCCACGAAGGCCGCATGGTAGGCGAGCCAGCCGTCCATGTCAGCGACCCGCTGGACCGCGAAGCCGCGCTCACCGAGCGTCCGTGCCAGCTCATCGAGGCGAGGGCCCGCTCCGGCCGCCAGCGCGGTCGGCTGCGGCTTGATCCGGACGTACTCGGCGGCCCCGTCCCGGAGGACACCGCCGATGCCGGGGAACCCGAGCCGGATCTCGGCGGCGGCCAGGCCGGTAATCGCCGCCCGCCCGCCGGGGTTGTTCCCGAAGAAAACCACGGCCGGTGACCCGGCGAGTCCGGTGAGCCGGGCGGCCGCGGTGGTGAGCTGGTCGCCGCGGACAGCCACCAGGACAAGATCGAACCGGCCGCCAGCCGCGTCAGGAACGACGCTGACCGCGGCCTCGGCCCGGCTGCCGTCGAGGACGTCATGCGCCGTCAGGCCGCTCCGGGTCACCTCCTCGGTTCGGGGCGGGTGGCTCAGGACCGAGACCGCATGCCCCGCGCAGGCCAGATGGGCGCCGTAAACGGTGCCGACCACGCCCGCCCCGACAATCAGCACCCTCACCGTTTTCCTCCAGCAACGTCGGACACATCGACAGCGTGGTTAACATCGTCGCCCAGAGCATGCGGTCCGGCGAGCACATCGGCGCAGCCGACCGACATTTCGGCACGTGTCAGGCACCGCTGCTCGCCTTCGCCCGGTCGCTGCCCGCCACGGGTATCAGCGCAGGGATCATGCGCCGCCGCCAGTTAGCTGCGGAATTTCCCATGCCAGCGAAAGGGGCGTATTGTCGAAAATGTTGCTCCGGACCCCGGCAGCTTCATCCGCGAGATTTGCGGTGAAGCAGCACGGACCGGAGTTTTTTGGTGCACGGAACGGTGCAGGCAAGACGCTACTGCCAAAGGACGGTGTAAAAACCCCGGGGAATCATTCCCCATCGCGATCTCCTGAGATGACCGGCTACCGCGTACGTGACCCGTTCGCTGAAATGAAGGAGCCGGTTATGAGCATCGCCGCATCAAGCTCGCCTGACGCCCCGATACCGGCGCCACTGGCGGCCCGCATTCCCCTGACGAGGGGCCCGCCTGCCAATGTCGGGCGGCTGCTTGCTCGCAACGAGCCAGCCGTCCTGGACGAAATAGCCCTCTGCCTGACCGAAGATCACGACCGGATCGCCCAGGGCCTGACCGACGTCGTCGTCCGCCGGCTGTTCGCGGCCGGACTGGATCTCCATGCCGCACTGGACCTGATCGACGATCACCCTGCGGCGGCCAAAATCCACCAAGGCATCCGCGAACTGGACCAGGCCATCCGGGACATCCGGGACATCATCTTTGACCGCAGCAGCTGAGGTCCGGGCCGCTCGTCGGTGTCAGGCTGATCAGTCCGCGGGGGCCGGACCTGGCGTGATCGGTTCGAGGGCCATGTAAGCGGCGGGGACCGGCTGAGCGGGATCACTCCAGCCGGGCGCTGGGGTGGCCGCAGGCTGCGCGGGCAAGCTGGCCGGGGCACGGTTGCTGATGAGCGCGGGCGCGTGCCGCCAGATCAGGAAGGCGGCTGCGCCGAGCGGGATGGGCGGCAGATAGGTGACGGCCCGCCACAACAGCACGGCGGCGGTCACCTGTGCAGTCGCCCGGGGGCCGGTCCCGGCGGCCAGGACGCCCACCAGGCCGAGTTCGATGATCCCGAGGCCGCCAGGGGTGATGGGCAGCACGGTCAGCAGCCGGACGAATGCGAAGGCGGCCAGGGAGGTCTGCCACGACACCTGGGCCTGGGACAGGCCAGTGCCGCGCAGGCACGCCAGCAGCACCAGCCACAAGATGAGGTTGGCCGCCACCGTGGTCACGGTGATCCACCAGCCGCGCGCGGCCACCAGCCCGGCCGCACGGCCGCGGAAGCCGGTCAGCGACCCGGCGATGCTGGAGGGCGCCTTCCGCCGGGCCAGCCGGCAGGCGAGGGCGGCGGCGCGCTGCAGTACCAGGTCCGCGGCCAGGGCGAAGCGCTCGCTGTGCAGCAGCAGGCCGAGGCCGGCCGCCCCGGCGGCAAGCAGGGCCAGGCCCGCAACTGCGGAGGCGATCAGGACCGCATCAGGCCGGGTGACGGTCAGCAGGGCCAGCAGCGCGAGGACCGGCAGGCCGAGGCGGGCGAAGACGTTCCAGATACCCGACACTATCGTGTACAGCACGTACTCTTCGGTGCCCACACCCCAGCTGGACAGCATCGCCCAGCTGACCCCCATGCCCAGGGCCCCACCGGCGGGCAAGGTGTTGGCCACGGCGTTCGAGCTGAGATTCATTGTCGCCGCCTGGCGCAGCCGCAGCGATGGCAGCACCGCGCAGATGCCGAACCAGTACGAGGCCAGGCTGGCGGCGGCGGTGACGCCGACGAGCACGGCATAGGGCCAGGTCATCGCCTGCAGGCTGGCCCACACGCTGTGGTAGGACGCGAAATGGGGAAGCGCGAACCCGAAGGCGGCCACGATGACCGCGACCGAGACCGCGGTCCGGAGCACCTTCCGGCCGACCCGAGACCGGGGCCCGGCGGTCACTGGCGCGGGTGCGCCTTGCGGCGCTGGTCGTTACGCAAAGAATTACCCCGGGATCCGGCGGCGCTTCTGCTATCGCTGCGGGTGCAGCTGCCGGGGTCTTGGGCAGTACTTCCACAGTACGCTCCCCGATCGTAAATAGGACCAAACGAGCGAACCGAGTCCAGGGCAAGCGGCGGAACGACGATGCGTAGCACTTCGCTTACGATAAGTTGCGTGACATGGCGTATCTAGGCGAGCACTGTACGTGATGACCTTATCGAGTGTCGCCGTCGTCGGGCTCGGCTACATCGGGCTGCCGACCGCGGTGTCGCTGGCTACCGGCGGGCTCGAGGTCATCGGCGTCGACGTGAACTCCGGCATCGTCGAGCGGGTCAACCGGGGCGAGACGCCGTTCGCCGAGCCCGACCTGTCGGTTGCCGTCAGCGGCGCGGTGGCGATGGGGCGGCTGCGGGCGCAGCAGGAGATGCCGTCGGCCGACGCGTACGTGATCGCCGTGCCCACCCCGTTCACCGGCGATCATCACGCGGATCTGAGCTACATCACCGCGGCGGCCGAGGCGATCGCGGACATGCTGCGCGGCGGCGAGGTCATCGTGCTGGAGTCGACGGCGCCGCCGGGCACCACCCGGCGGGTCAGCGAGCTGATCGCGGCCCGCCGCCCGGACCTGCACCTGCCGCACGTCCCTGACGTTCCGCCGGACGTGCACGTGGCGCACTGCCCCGAACGGGTGCTGCCCGGCCGGATCATGATCGAGATCGCGACCAACGACCGGGTCATCGGCGGGCTGACGCCGGCCTGCGCCGCGCGGGCCGTCGAGCTGTACCGGACGTTCTGCCACGGCGAGCTGATCGTCACCGACGCCGCCAGCGCCGAGATGGCCAAGCTCGCCGAGAACGCCTACCGCGACGTGAACATCGCCTTCGCCAACGAACTCTCGCTGATCTGCCAGCGCCTCGGCCTGGACGTCTGGGAGATCAGGCAGATGGCGAACCACCACCCGCGGGTCGAGATCCTGCGGCCCGGGCCGGGCGTCGGCGGGCACTGCATCGCCGTGGACCCGTGGTTCATCGTCGAGGCCGCACCCGACCTGGCCCGGCTGACCCGCACCGCGCGCGCCGTCAACGACCACATGCCCGCCCACACCGCGGACCAGATCGTCGCCACCTCCCGCCGGTTCCGCGATCCGCGGATCGCCTGCCTCGGCCTGTCCTTCAAGGCGGACGTCGGGGACCTGAGGGAGAGCCCGGCGGCCGACATCACGGCCCGGGTCGCCAGCGCTCTGCCCGATGTCAAGATCCTGGTCGTGGAGCCGCACGCGCCGTCGCTGCCCGCCCCGTTCGACGGGCTCGGCAACGTGGTCATGACCGACGCCGAGCACGCCATCGCCGAGTCCGACGTGATCGCGCTGCTGGTCGACCACAGCTGTTTCCGGGCCATCAAGAAGACCCAGCTGGCCGGCAAGGTGGTCTACGACACCCGCGGCATGTGGGGGTAATGTCACGGGGCCTGGCCGGCCGGCGTCTCAGCAGGCGATCCGGCCTTAGTGATCAGTTGGGCGAGGTCATCCGCGGCGGATACAAAACTCTTGGCCGTCGCCGGGGTGATCGCCTTCGGGTTCACGGCGGCCATCTGCCGCAGCGACTCCAGCGTTTTGGAGGCCAGCACGAGAGACGAGTCGAGGCCCTTACTGCTCGTCAAGGCGTTGACGACTTGGGGCACTGAAGGACTTATCACGCCGGGTACCTGCTCGGCTGCTGGCGCGCGAACTGCGTCCTCCACCGCGCTCCAGGCATCAAGCACCGATCCGGGCGGGTCACTGGTGGCCTTGCCCGCGGCCTCGGCCATCGCTCCCGTCGGCGGTTTGTGGGCGGCCCCGATCACCTTCTTGGTGGTGTTCGCGACGCTGTCAGCCTGATTCTGCAGTACGACTTTGGTCGTGCCGACATCGACCTCGCTGACGCGCCCGATGGCTGAGGTCAGCGGTTTCCGGAATATCACGATGGCGAGGAGCACGACCGCTACCCACAGCAGCGGAGCTATGGCATTAAGGATGGTCGAGACCTGGCTCGCTGTGCTGTCGGCCAATGGTGCAGACGCGACCACGCTTAGGGATAACATCCCTGCCCCCACTCCCGCGACTCATGCGGGCCTTCGACCGAAACGACCGTTAAAGAGCACAGTAGCTTCGGCCTGGGGACTGCGCCAGGGTTGTTACTTTGTCCGCCGGGAGCTTCCGCGGTGAGATGCCGCCGCCGAGCCGTTCAGCTGCGCGGGCACCGGCAGTGGCACCTGGTCAGACACATAGGTGCCGTAGCCGTACTGGTAGCCGTATCCGTACCCGCCGGCCTGCCTCGATGTCTCGTTCAGGACCAGGCCCACCACGCGGGCGTTCACCTGGCCGAGCTTCTCCGCCGCGCGCTGCAGGTCGCCCCGGCTGGTCTGGCCGGCCGCCACGACCAGCAGCGTCGCGTCCGCGTCCTTGGCCAGCAGCACCGCGTCGGTGACCGGCAGCACCGGAGGACTGTCGATGAGCACCAGGTCGAAGAGCCCGCGCAGGGTCGAGAACACTTCCTGGATCCGCCTGCCGTTCAGCAGCTCGGCCGGGTTGGGCGGCATCTGCCCGCTGCCGAGCAGCCACAGGTTGTCGTCTCCGGGGACGGCCTGGACCAGCTCCTCGACCGGCTGCTCGCCGAGGATTGCCGTGGTTAGGCCCAGACTCTCGTCTATCCCGAAGAACTGGCCCAGCCTGGGCTTGCGCAGGTCGCACGAGACCAGCACCACCCGCTGCCCGGCCTGGGCGAACATCGCACCCAGGTTCGACAGCGTGGAGGTCTTCCCTTCGGCGGCCGCCGGGCTGGTGACCAGGATCGTGTGCAGGTCGCGTTCCTGCCTCGCGAACTGCAGCGACGTGCGCAGCGACCGGTAGGCCTCCGCAGCGGGTGACATCGGCCTGGCCAGCGACACCACGAGCGGCCGATCCCGCTTCTTCCACGAGTTGACCATCGGCACGGCGGCCAGCACCGTGGCTCCGCCGAACTCCTCGGCCGTCTCCTTGTTGGCCACCGCGTCATCCAGGCTCTCCCGCAGGAACGCCGCCGCCAGGCCTAGGATCAGGCCCGCGACCAGACCGAGCGCCCCGTCCTCGGTCGGCTTGGGTGAGCTCGGCGATCTTGGAGCCTGGGCGGGCGTGACCAGGGACAGGCCGCCCGTTTCTCCTGGGCTGTTGACCTGCATCTGGGTGAGCTGCTCGCTGAGCACTGCCTCCTGGTTAATCAGCGCGGTCTGCTCCGAGCCGGTGCCCGGTGTCCCGTGCAGCTGCTTGATCTGCTTGCTGATGGACCGGATCTGGGTCCGCAGCTGCGTCTCGATCTGCGTCAGGTTGGTCAGCGCCACGGTCTGCTGATAGCTGACGAACGCCTCGGCGTAGGCGTTCGCGGTCAGCGCCGCCTGGGCCGGAATCCGCGCGGTGGCGGTGATGGAGATCACGTTGGTCTGGGCCACCTGGGCCGCCGTGACCGAGGGAGCGGCGCCCAGCTTGTGCCGCACCGCCGCGGTTACCGGGGCGCTGGTCACCAGCTGCAGCATGGTCTGGACATCGGTCGGCGTGACCGGCTGCTGAGTGGCGCCAAGCGCGTCGGCCTGGCTGGATGGCTGCACCAGGACCTGGACGGACGCCGCGTACTCCTTGGGTTCGGTGAACGAGATCGCGAGGCTGACCGCCAACCCGAGCAGGGCAAGTGCGATGACCCACCATTTCCGCCTGCGCACGAGCTGGGCGTAGGAACGAAGAGTCGGGTCGGAACCGAACTCGCTGGTCATGCGTACCCTCCGTTGCCTGGTGTGCCGTGAGTCACAACGGTGAGTGTACTTATCGCTACGCTGGGTAGGTGATGGTTTCCGGGTCACAAGTGCTCATCCTTTGCACGGCGAATGTCTGCCGGTCGCCGATGGCCGAAGCCCTGCTCACCGATCGCCTGGCGGCGCTGGGATCGGCCGCGACCGTGCGTTCCGGCGGCATGCTCGGTGAAGGCGAGCCGCCGCCTTCCGAGGTGATCACCGCCATGGCCGGCTACGGGCTCGATGTGGCCTCGCACCGTAGCCGCCGGGTGACCGCCGGGGACCTGGAGCGGGCCGACCTGACGCTCGCCATGGCGAGGGAAAACCTGCGCTACGCCGTCGTCGCCGCGCCGACGATATGGCCGCGCGCGTTCACGATCAGGGAGCTAATCCGTCGCGGCGAGGCGATTGGGCGCCGGCCGCCCGGGGAGAGCCTGGCCGACTGGCTCGCCCGAGTTCATGACGGCAGGCAGCGGGTCGCGCTGCTCGGGGACTGCGCCGATGACGATGTGGCCGATCCGATCGGTGGCCCGCAGCACGGTTACACCGAAACCGCGGCGATCCTCAGCGGGCTGCTTGACCGCCTGGTTGACCTCTGCTGGGGTTCTGCGGACGCTAGCCGCTAGCGGGCGCCGACGCGATCGCGTCGCCCCTGGCCCGCCTGGCCAGGATCAGCGCGGAACCAGCCGACCGTTCGCTTGAGGCCCTCGTCGAGAGGTGTCGGCGTGGCCCGCGGGAACAACGCGCGGAGCCGGTCACACGCAGCCTGTGAGTCCCGTACGTCGCCCGGGCGCGGTGGCGCATGCCGGATATCGGCAGGCACGCCGACGGCCGCGATGACCTTCCGGGCCACTTCGTTGATCGAGGTGCGGGTCCCGAACGCCAGGTTCACCGGTTCGGCGCTGGTCACCTTGCCCAGCACGGCGTCGGCGAGCACGTTCACCACCGTGCCGACGAACGTAAAGTCACGAGCCTGCTCGCCGTCCCCGTAAATGACCAGTGGTTCCCCGCGGAGCGCGGTGTCCACGAAGGCAGGGATGACCGCCGCATAGGCATGCCCGGCCGTCTGCAGCGGCCCGTACACGTTGAAGAATCGGAGCGCCAGGCCCGGCATCCCGAACGCGGCCTGGTAGGCAAGCAGGTAGGCCTCCGCGGCCAGCTTGCTGGCCGCGTACGGGCTGAGCGGGCGGGTAGCCAGGTCCTCATGCTTTCGCGGCGCGTTGACCGAGCCGTAGACCGACGACGAGGATGCCGCGACCACGTACACCGACCTGCGGCGGCACGCCTCAAGCACGCACAGTGAACCGGTGGCGTTGGCTTCATGAGTTGCCATCGGATCATGCAGCGACCGCGGCACGGACGGGCGGGCCGCCAGGTGAACGACGGCATCGACCCCGTCCACCAGGCCCTGGAGAAGCTCCTGGTCGAGGATGCTGCCAGTCACCAGGGCTGTGCCCGTGTCGCTGAGGTTGGCCGCGTCTCCAGTGCTCAGGTCATCAAGACCGATGACTTCCGTGATGCCCGGGCGCCCGACGAGTTCCCGGCACAAGTTGGCGCCGATGAACCCGGCTGCCCCGGTGACCAGGATCCTCATCGTGCCGCCTGGAGGGCAGCCGGCGCGGGCCTGGTACTGACCGGGGGATCCGGCCACCAGCCGTGGGCCGCCGCGATGGCTTCATAGACGCGCTGGACATCAGCGACCAGGCGCCCGGCGCCGAACTGCGAGCGGCTCCATGACACCGCTTCGCAGCCCATCTGGCGGCGCAGATTTTCGTCGCGGAGCAGGCGTATCACGCACCGCGCCAGGTCACCGGCGTCACAGCCGGTCAGCAGGCCGGTCGAGCCGTCCTTGACGACCTCCGCGACGCTGCCCACATTGGTCGCGACGACCGGAACTCCGGCCAGTCCGGCCTCGATGAGCGAGACCGGCATCCCCTCGTTGTCCGACGTGAGCACGACCAAGTCTGCGGCCGCATACACCGTCTCCACGTCGGCTCGCCAGCCGAGCAGCCGCACCGAGCGGCCGAGGTCGTGCGCGGCACAGGACAGTTCACCGGCGAGCTCGCCGTCGCCGCAGATCGCGAACACCGCACCCGGCACGGCGGCGACCACCTCGCGGGCCACCGCGGCCAGCCGGTCGGGCCGCTTGATGCGGGTCAGCCTCCCGATGTACGCGACGACCGCGCCGACAGCGGGCAGGCCCAGTTCCTGTCGTGCCGCCCGGCTGTCCGGCAGCGGCCCGAGGCGGGTTCCCGGGGGGACCACGGTGTACTGTCCCGCGCGGCCGATCCCGGCCGCGAGCAGATCGTGACGTACGCGATCTCCGACCGCGATCAGCTGGTCGGTATGCCTGGCCAGGATGCTCTCGGCCGCGCTGATCAGGCGTACCGTGCGGGGCGGGAAGTAACCCTTCAATAAGTGGCCATGAAAGGTGTGCACGCGGCCGGGCACCCGCGCCGCGATCGCCGCGACCCGGCCGAGGGTGCCTGCCTTGGCGGTATGGGTGTGCACGATGTGCGGCCGGAAGCGGCGCATCTCTGCCGTCAGCGCGGCCAGTGCGCGCAGGTCATCGGCCGGCCGGACGCGCCGGCCTAGGGCAGGCACCCGGTGGATAGCCAGTCCGGGAGCACGCAGGTCGACATAGTCGCCCTCACCTGGCTCGACGAATCCCGTGTACAGCCTCTGCTGGAACCGGTCGGGCGGGAGGCCGCGCATGAGCGTCACCGACTGCAGCGCTGGGCCGCCCACGTTCATCCGCGCGACAACCCGCATCACCCGCAGCGGCCTGACCTCATGAACCATGTGTGTCTCCCCTCAATGCGCGGTCAGTCTAACGTCACTGCCAGTAGTCTGGCTGTGATGATGAGTAATCAACGAACGATCGCCTGCCCGGTGCCGCCGGTCGGGCGGACGCCAGGGCCGTCGAAGGTGCGCCTGATGATCGGGCAGCTCGGCCTCGGCGGGACTGAGCAGCAGGTGGCTCTGCTCGCGAGCGGGCTTCACGAACGCGGAATCGACACCAGCGTGCTGGTCATGTTCGGCGGCGGCCCGCGGGAGGAAGCCCTCCGGCAGGCGGGCGTGCCCGTCATTTACCTTGGATTCCGCCGCTTCACGACACTGCGCAACATGCCGGGGAACGTGGCCGCCTTCCTGGGTCTGGTCCGCAGGCTCCGGCAGGACCGGCCGGACATCCTGCACGCATTCCTCTTCCACAGCTACCTCACTGCGGCCGCAGCCGCGCGGATGGCCGGGGTGCCGGTGCTGGTGGCAGGCCGGCGGAGCCTCGGCTTCTTCAAGCAGGACCGGCCGTTCTTGCTGGCGGCCGAGCGTCTCGCGACCCGCGTCACTGACCTGCTCATCGCGAACGCTCAGGCCGTGGCCGAGGACACCCGGGCCCAGGAGCGCGTGCCGGAGGAGAAGATCACCGTGGTGTACAACGGGCTCCCGGAGGCCGCCTTTGCCGAGCTCGCTCCGGCCAGCATCCAGGCCTCGCATCCGGTCCTGCTGTGCGTGGCCAATCTCAAGCCCTACAAGGGTCACCAGTACCTGCTCGAGGCGGTCGGCCAGCTGCGGGCCCGAGGCAGGCCGTGCACTCTGCTCCTGGCCGGCGACGGGGAAGAGCGCCAGGCCTTAGAGCGCCAGGCCGAACGGCTCGGCATCGACGTCCGTTTCCTCGGCGCGTCCGGCAACACAGGGCCGCTCCTCGCCCGCGCCGACGTGGTGGTACTCCCCTCCCTCTCGGAGGGGATGAGCAACGCCGTGATGGAGGCGATGGCCGCCGGACGGCCCATCGTCGCCACCGACATCGGGGGCACACCGGAACTCCTGCGCGACCGGGGGATGCTGGTCCCCCCCGGTGATCCGCTCGCGCTCGCGGCCGCGATCGAGCAGCTGCTGGCCGATCCGGCGCGCGCAGCCACCCTGGGCCAGCGAGCCCGGGCCTGGAGCCGCGCTCATCTGCGCCTGGATCAAATGGTCGACCAGCACGTCCGTATCTACTCTGAGCTGCTGGAGCGGCAATGTGCGGGATAGTCGGCATCGCGTCGGCGGACCGGCCGGACGCCCGGCTGGTCCGGGACATGTGCGACCAGATAGTCCATCGCGGCCCCGATGGGTCCGGCTTCCATGACGACGATCGGGCCGTGCTCGGGATGCGCAGGCTGGCGATCATCGACGTCGCCGGAAGCCAGCAGCCGGTGTACAACGAGGACCGGACGGTGGCTGCCGTCTTCAACGGCGAGATCTACAACTTCGGCGAGCTGCGCGCGCAGCTGCGCGCCCGCGGCCATGTCCTGACCACGAACGGCGACTCCGAGTGCCTGGTCCATCTCTACGAGGACTACGGTGACGATCTCGTCCATCACCTGCGCGGCATGTTCGCGTTCGCCATCTGGGACGTAGCAAACCGGCGCCTGCTGCTCGGCCGGGACCGGGTGGGCAAGAAGCCGCTCTACTGGCGGGACAGCGGCACGTCGCTGTCTTTCGGGTCGGAGCTCAAATCACTCGTCGCGGATCCGGCCGTCCCCCGCCGGGTCGATCCGGTAGCCCTGCACCATTACCTCACCTACCAATACGTTCCAGCACCATGGTCTATCTACGATGGAATCCAGAAGCTGCCTCCTGGACACGTGCTGAGCTGGCAGGACGGCGTCACCACGGTCAGCCGCTACTGGCGCATCGATTGCACCGAGCGCTCCGTCACGTCCATTCCTGAAGCCGCTGAGCAGTTGCGGGATCTGCTGCTCGACGCCACGAAGGTGCGAATGGTCAGCGAGCGGCCTCTGGGCGCATTCCTGTCTGGCGGCATCGACTCGTCCGCGGTGGTCGCCGCTATGGCTCGCCAGACACCCCATCCGATCAATACCTTTTCCATCGGATTCGAGGAGAATCGGTTCGACGAGCGCGCACATGCGCGCAGCCTGGCTGAGTATTACGGAACCAACCATCACGAATTCGTCGTCACACCCAGTGCCCTCGACATTCTGAGCACCCTGGCGTGGCATTTCGATGAGCCATTCGCCGACTCCTCCGCGATCCCTAGCTTCTACGTGGCCAAGATGAGCAGCCAGCACGTGACCGTGGTGCTCACCGGCGATGGCGGCGACGAGTCTTTCGGCGGCTACGAGCGCTACGTGCTGATGAACATGACGGGGCGGCTTCCCGTGCCTCGCCTCGCCCGGCGACCCCTGGGCGACCTTGGGTCGTTCATCGTCCGGCACACCGAGGCCGGCTCATGGCCGAGGTCGGCTGGCCGGGTGGCGGCGATGCTCGCGGAGCCAGTGCCACGCCGCTACGCGCGGCTCATGTCCTACTTCACACCGGAGCAGAAGCTTGCGCTCTATTCGGCCGCGCTGCGCGACCAGCTGGCCGAGGTGAACAGCTATGAGTTGCTTGACCAGGCTTTCGCCTCGTCCCGCGCCCGGTCCGATGTTGGTCGGCTGATGGACGTGGACGTGCAGACATACCTGCCGGGCGATCTTCTGGCCAAGGTGGACATCACCACGATGGCCTGCTCCCTGGAGGCACGGTCGCCGTTCCTCGACCACCACGTGATGGAATGGGCAGCCGGCCTGCCCGGCCGGCTCAAGGTCCGGTCGCGGACCACGAAGTTCCTGCTCAAGCACGCGATGACGCCCTGGCTGCCGAACGATCTCATCACCCGGCGTAAGCAAGGGTTCGGCATCCCGCTTGCCTCCTGGCTGCGCACAGACCTCCGCGACCTGTCCTGGGATGTGCTCACCGACTCAACGGCCCTGTCCCGCGGGTTGTTCCGGCCCGAAGCCGTCCGCAGCCTGCTCTCGGAACATGGTCAGGGCACGGACCACAGCAGGCAGATCTGGGCACTGATGCAGTTCGAGCTCTGGCACAGGAACTTCATCGATGCCGGGGCGGCTCAGGACAGGGTGCCGCTGCCTCCCGTCTAGCCGACCTGCTCGAAGACGTACTCGTTGCAGCCCAGGCCGCCGCCGCAGGTCTTCAGGTGACGTAGCTCAAAGCCGAGAGGGTGGACGCGGCGGAACACCGCTTCTGGGCTGGCGACCTCGAAGGGATACCCGCCCACCCAGTCGATCAGGTCGTGTTTTGCCGACATCCCCCGGGCTCGGACTGGCCGTGCTCCGCTCGCAGGCAAGCGCCGGACGATCCGGGCCACGGCACTGACCGGCTTGTGCCGTCCCAGGTAGGCGACTGAGCCGGCGACCAGCAGCCTACGAGTCAGCGGGCCTGAGGCGTTATAGCGCTGCTTCACCCGGCGCCACATCCGGCTCTCGAAGCCCTGATCATTGTAGACAGAGATGAAGAGCAGGCCGCGTGGTCCGACTAGCCTTGCGGCCGCATCAACGGCACGCCAGAGATTGCCCGTGTGATGGAGCACACCCCACGAGTAGACGACGTCGTAGGATCCGAGCCCGGCCACATACTGCTCGTCGAGGATCGATCCCTGCTCGACTACCCAGTCGGACCGCGGGGCGCGCTGACGCCGCAACTCGGCCGCTGCCACCACCGAATCCGAATCGAAGTCAAAGGAACGCACCTGTGCGCCAAGCTGATGCGCGGCGAGCGAGAACAGCCCACTGCCACATCCGATGTCGAGGAACCTGCGGCCCGACAGGTCGGTGACACCCAGGGCTTCGGTCAAGGAACGGCGTGCTACGTCAATTCTCGTCTCGTCGACAAGATCCACGAAAGATTTCCAGTTCGTCCCGAAGGCGAAGCGGGTGCCCGTAGCGATCTCTACCTGGCTGTCAGTCATCTGCTGATTTCCTTTCCGCCGGCATCCGGGCTGGCCGCCGACTCCATGCCGCACTGGTCAGGTCGGTGGGCGAGCAGAACCCCGAGACAGGCCCAGAACGGCAGGGCCACGAGGGAACTCTCGAACGAGTCGATGAACAGAAAGCTCACCGCAGAGGTCAGGAGCACGGCGCGGACGAGGGCCATGTCGCCATGGCATGGTCCCCTGAACGCGAGCCACAGCACCACCAGGAAGGCGGCCAGGGCGATCAGGCCGTTCTCGGAAGCTAGCAACAGGTACTCGTCGGTCGTGGTGATGTAGATGCCGAAGCCGCTGGAGGCGGCCGCGTAGTCAGGAAACTGCCCCAATCCGATGCCCAGCAGCGGGTGGCTGAGCGCGACGCGCACCGCAAACAACGCGACATGGACGCGGACGAGGTTGTCGCTGGTTAGATCCGTCACCGACCGGCTGCCCGCGCCGAGGCTGGTGAGGTGTCCCGGGGATACCGCCATGACCAGGGCGGCGGCCAGGATGATCGGCACCTTCAGCGCCCGCGGAAGGCCCTGGATGAGGACGAAGGCCAGCCCGGCCACCATGGCCAGGAATCCCTCCCGCGATTGGGACGCCAGCAGTGCAGGAAGGCACGCGACACCGGGCGCCAGCCACAGCGGGTTACGGCGGCGAAGGGCCAGCCCGGCGGCGATGACGACCGGTGCGGCGAGGTAGACGCCCAGGTAGTTGGGGTTGAGCCCGAGCCCTTGCAGTCGGCCCTCTAGGTTGTCGCCCTGGGCGCTGGCGACGACTCCGGCCACGGTGCCGGTCACCAGGATCACCCTGAGCAGTGCACCGGCAGTGGGAGGTGCCGAGATGAATATCGTGAGCGCCACCAACCCCCCGAGTACTGAGATGAGATCCGGCAGTACTCCGCGCGCCGGCACCAGCGGGTCCGCCGGGAAGAAGTAGCCGAGCAGCACCGTGACGCCCAGCACCGCCACCCACAGGTGGGGTGGTCGAGCGCGAAGCGAGCCCATGCAGAATAGGACGATGGCGGCCACGGCGAGCACGCCGACCAGGAAGGTCGAGGGCAGCGTCTTATGCAGTGGCTCGCTGCACAGCACCATCACCGGGATAAGCGCCAGGGTCACCGCCGAGATTCGACGAAGAGCGACAAGGAAAACCGGCGCCGTGCACACCGCAGCGATCGCCGTGCTCTTATGCCCCGTCAACGCGACGGCCAGTACCAGTACGCCAAGCGCCCCGATACCGGCGGTCATGTAGCCCAGCCGGACGGGCGGTACCCCCGTGCCCGCCAGCCGGGCAGACAGCGCCCGGCGCGGCATCGGCGGCTGCGCGGCGGGCATGTGGTCGCCTGCGCCCATCGCCCACCCTGTGGTGGCTGGCTGGGCGCTTCCGGCGGTCCTCCCAGAGATTTTCATTGATCACGACCTGGCCGGAGCCCGGCTGGCGCTGTGTTACTGCGAATCAGGTTCTCCAGCGGAAGCCTGGTCGGAACCGGTGGGGCAGGGTCGGGGCGGTCCTCGGACTCTGGCCCGGCCGACTCGCGTGGCGATCGTCCGGCCAGCAAGCCCTGGTACAGCCGCAGTGACTCGTCCACCATCCGATCGATCCCGAACCTGTTCCGCACGAGCAGTCGCCCCTCGGCGCCCAGGCGCGCCGCCAGGGCGGGGTCCGTGAGCAGGGCGCACATGGCGTCGGCGAGCGCGTCGGCGTCTCCGGGCGGGACGAGGACACCACCGCCCCGGCCCAGGATCTCTGGCACGCCGCCCACCGCCGAGGCAATGACCGCGCGTCCGTGGGCCAGGCTCTCCAGCACCGCGTTCGGCATGCCCTCCGACAACGAGGGCAGCACCGTGAACGAGCACTTGGCCAGCAGTGCTGGCACGTCGGCAACCGAGCCGAGGAACTCCACGTCCTCGTCGATCCCGCGCTCGCGGGCCAGGGCGCGCAACGGCCCCTCCTCGGGTCCGGCGCCCGCGAGTTCCAGCCGCGCCTCTAACATCGGCGACAGGGCACGGACCCGTGCGAAGGCGGTGAGTGCGACGGCGTGACCCTTGTAGGCGATGAGGTTCGCGACGATCACGGCGCGCTGGGGATGCGTAACCGGCGGTCCGACCTCCGCTGGCAGCGACACGCCGTTCCGGATCACGATCGCCTTTCCCCGCGGCAGCCGGGTGTGCCGGATGGCGTCCTCCATCACTGCGCTCGAGTTGCAGACGACGGCGTCAGCGAGGCGGTCGCACGCCCGCTCCCACGGGACCAGCAGCCGGAATCGCCGGGGTGCGGCGGTAAGGCTTCTCCGCGAGCTGACCACCACGGGCACGCCGACGCTTCGCGCGATCGGCACGCCGATCAGGTAGGCCCAGTACAGGAAGCAATGGACGACGTCGGGTGAGACTTCGCGGAAGACTCCGCGAAGCCGGCGGATCTCCGGAATCGGGTTGAGCAGCACCGAGTGCCCCAGACCGGGAAAGCCGACCTCGACGACGCGGATGCCCGCGGCGCGCGCAGCGGTGCCCTGGTCGCCCGCGCTGTTGAGACAGATCACCGTCACCTGGTGGCCTCGCGCGACGAGCACCGAGCCCAGCATGAGGATCTGCCGCTCCGTCCCACCGCGGTTCAAGCTTCCGACCACGAGAGCCAGCCGGAGCGGGCCTGCGCTCCGGCTGGCTCGGCGGCCCAGCCGCACTCGACCCAAGAGGTGCAGATCCGAGGCCCGCGGGACCAGGTCCCGCCACCCAGCCACCCCCCGGCGCCGGGAGATGGCCACGTACGAGAGCGCCAGCCCGGCATAGCAGACTGAGGACGCAATGCTCGCGCCGCGAATGCCGATCCGCGGCAGGAGGGCGAGGTTGAGGACTATGTTCAGGCCTAGCGCGCAGAGGCCCAGTACGCTCACGATGAGCATTCGGCCCTGCTTGACTAGCACCGAGCCCAGCGACTTCGTGGCGCCCAGGGCCACCACGCCGGGCAGCAACAGGCGCAAGGCCGGCACGGCGCCGGCGAACCCGGCCCCGTAGATGACCGGGACGACGAGCGGCGCCAGAAACCATCCACCTATAGCCGCAATCATCAGGATGCTCAGGCTCAGCCGCGCCGTCGAGAAGCTGAGGCGCCGGTCGTCCCCTGTCCGCGCTCGCACCACGTGCGGGATCATCGCCCCGGCCAGCGGATCGGTCAGCAGCCACAGCAGCTCTGCGACCGTCGTTGCGAGCGCATACAAGCCCAGCTGACGGTACCCGGCATAGTGTGCTACCAGCACCTGATCGATCCGCAGCACCAGATAGAAGAAGATCTGCGCGACATACGCCTTCACGCCGAACGCCAGCGACCGGCGGAAAAGGGCCGGATCGACGCGCAGGTTCACGAGGCCAGCCCGGCGGCAGGCGAGCAAAAGGAAGAGCCATGCGGACCCGTTCGTCAGCCACTGGAGCAACAGCACGCTAAACGGCGTCAGCTCGTGGGCGAAGAACAGGATGCCTATCGCGGCTGTCTGCAGGGCAACACCGAACCAGGACGCCCACGTCGCCGCCACCAGACGGCCGTCGAGCTGGAGCAGATTCGCCCAATACAAGCTCATCAGCAGGAACGGCACCAGTCCCATCGGGATAGCGATCC
The DNA here is from genome assembly GCA_963729365.1 of uncultured Actinomycetota bacterium. Lineage (GTDB taxonomy): Bacteria > Actinomycetota > Actinomycetes > Streptosporangiales > Streptosporangiaceae > JASHPR01. The sequence goes on along the minus strand of CAVSNQ010000017.1, from coordinate 469,960 downwards.
ACGACAGCGGCAGGCCACCAGTTACGTGCGGGTCGATCGCGACGACGCCTGCGACGACGGCCCAGCACACGGTGCCAGCGACCAGGCTGAACACCGTGGCGTCCGCCCACATGTGGCGCAGGTCCTTCCCCTGCGCGGCCAGGTGGACCTGTGCGAACTCGAGACCGAGGTGCGCGAGCGCCATCACGAGCCCAAGCAGGGCCACCGGGTAGGCGTAGAGGCCACGGCCGGTGGGGCCAACCGCCCGGGCGATCAGGATGCTGGCGGCGAAGCCGACCGCATAGCCCGAGATGCGGAGCCCCACCACGCGCACGCCCGTGAAGGTGGCGCGGGCGAGCGCTGACTTCAGCGCAGACTCCTCGTCCACTGCCACTGGACGCGCCCGAACGCCAGGGCTCGTAACCAATGATCCCCCTTGGTGATCGGCTGGCTTGGCGATCGGGTGGCCGGATCGGCCGGAGTCGCTGACCTCTGATGCGTCAACCCCTGCGGCAGGATGCGTCGATCCCCGCCAAGGAGTAGTTACGTAGAGTAGCATCGTGATCTCGAAACGTAGTGGAAATCGTGGTGTAGTTAGCTATAGAGATAGGACGGTTCATGGGAAACGGAGGGGGACTGACCTACCTGGTGACCGGCGGCAGCGGCTTCATTGGCTCACACCTGGTGGAAGCGTTACTGGCCCGCGGTGACTCGGTGATTGCCCTCGATAACCTGTCGACCGGGCGCCTGGCCAACCTGGATGCCGTTGGGTCCCACCCACGGCTGCGATTCGTGCATGGTTCGGTACTGGACGAGCTCATCGTCGACGAGCTGGCGAACCAGTGCGATGTGGTGGTCCACCTGGCCGGCGCGGTCGGCGTGAAACTCATCGTCGAGCACCCGCTGCGCTCACTCACCACGAACATCCGCGGATCTGAGATCGTGATCGAGGCCGCCCACCGATACCGCCGGAAGGTTCTGCTAGCCAGCACGTCAGAGATCTACGGAAAGAACTCCTCGGGGCCGCTGCACGAGGAGTCGGAACGGATCCTGGGCAGCCCGGCCGTCGTCCGGTGGACCTATAGCACAGCGAAGGCGGTCGACGAGATCCTGGCCAACGCCTATCACCGGGAGCGTGGCCTGCCCACCATTATCCTGCGCCTGTTCAACACCGTCGGCCGCCGCCAGAGCCCGGCCTACGGCATGGTCATCCCCCGTCTTATCCGTCAGGCGCTGCGGGGCGATCCGGTCACCGTTTTCGGCGATGGGCGCCAGACCCGCTGTTTCGCCCATGTCGCCGACACCGTGGCTGCGATGCTGCTGCTCCTTGACGACGAGGCGGCCATCGGGCAGACCTTCAACGTCGGCTCGTCCCAGGAGATCAGCATCCTCGACCTGGCCAGGTTGATCATCGCCCGGTGCAACAGCGCATCGGCAATCGACCTCGTCCCATATGACAAGGCCTACGAATCGGGGTTCGAGGACATGGAGCGGCGCGTCCCGGATACGGCGAAACTCCGCTCACGCACCGGCTGGGCGGTCCGGCACTCGCTCGATGAGGTCCTGGAAGAGATGATCACCGAAGCGCTCGGGGAGATAGCAGAGAGTCCGGGCCTGGTGCGCTCGTGACCGTTCCTGGCCCGTTTATCGCGGTTATCGCCGCGGGTGTCCTGGCATTCGCCCTCGTTGCTGTGCTGACCGAGGCCATGCGCCGGATTGCCATCCGGCATCGCCTGGTTGACCAGCCACGAGCGGACCGGATCCACGTCATCGCCACCCCCTACCTGGGCGGAGTCGCGATTTCCGGCGGCACGGTAGCCGCGGCCGTGGGAGTGGGGCATCCGGGCGCCTCCCAGGCACTGGCCATCCTCGTGGCCGGCGCCGCGGTATCCGTCCTCGGTCTGATCGATGATCTCCGGCGGCTCAGCCAGGCCGTCCGGCTGGTCACCGAGTGCCTCGCCGCGACCGGGCTTGTCGCCGTCGGCGTCCACATCGACCTGTTCGCCCGCGCAGGCGCGGCTGGCTCCTTGATCGATGCCGTCGCCACCGTGACCTGGATCGTTGTTATCACTAACTCCTTCAACCTGCTCGATAACATGGACGGGGCGGCGGCGGCGATCGCCTTCGCCAGCGCCCCCGTCCTGGCTGTGCTCGCACTGGAGGCTGGCCGGCCGGATGTTGCCGCCGTGCTGGTTGCCCTGTCCGCGGGCTGCGCCGGCTTCCTCGTGCATAACTGGTCCCCCGCGCAGATCTTCATGGGCGACGCAGGATCGTTGTTCCTCGGCTTCGTGATCTCGTCCGCGGCGGTGCTGACCTGCGCCACCGGAGATCTCTCCCGGAGTTCGATCGCTACGGTCGCCGGGGCGCTGCTGTTGACTGCCTTTGTGCCTGTGGTGGATACATGCACCGTGCTGCTCTGCCGGCGGCGAGCCGGTCACCGCTGGAACCAGGGGGGCACAGATCACATTGCGCACCGGCTCCAGGCGATCGGGCTGCGCACATCGCATGCCGCCATCGCGCTGTCGTTAACGGCCGCCCTGGCCGCAGTGCTTGGATCGCTGGTCGTAAACGGTGTCGTGCCCGCCAGGGGCGTACTGGCCGGCGCCGTGGCGGTCGGAGTGACGATCGTCGCGCTGGCCCAGAAGGTGAAGGTCCGCCGCCCGTCGGTCGCTGTGCCGGCGCCCGCTAGGCCGGCGCCCGCCATGCAACCCGCCGCCGTGCAACCGGCCGGTGAACACGTCACCTGACCCCCTGGCGGTTCCGATCACAGGAGATTCCTGACGGCAGCTGTGGCTGCGCTGGCGTCGGCCGCCTGGTGACCGATGCCGCCGGCTTCAGCCGGCCTGGGTGACGTGGGCTACCGCGAACCGAGGGTTACCTGCGCGTCCGGATCGGGCCGGGCCGCCGGGGGGATGGCCCGGGGAGCCTCGGCTCCGTCGGCCACTGTCGCGCAGGCGGCCAGCGCGGCCCGCAGCCGGGCCAGGCCTTCGGCGGGATCCAGGCCGCTGACCGCATCGGGCGGCAGCGGGGATACCGGGACGTGCCGGATGAGCGGATGGTACGGGCGCTCGTCCTGCTCGCCCTCGCCGAGCAGGTCTTCGGCCAGCTTCTCGCCTGGCCGCAGGCCGGTGTAGACGATGTCGACCTGCCGGGGCACCGTGGCGACCAGCCTCCTGGCCATGTCGGCGATCCGGACCTGCTCGCCCATGTCGAGGACCAGCACTTCGCCGTCGCGGCCGATGACCGCGGCCTGGAGCACGAGTTGCACCGCCTCGTCCGCGGTCATGAAGTAGCGGCTCACCTCCGGGTGCGTCACCGTGACCGGGCCGCCCGCGGCGACCTGCGCGGTCAGCGCGGTCAGCACCGAGCCGCGGCTGCCGAGGACGTTGCCGAACCTGACGCTCAGGTAGGTGCCTGCGGCATGGCCGGCCATGTGGGCGGTGAGCCGCTCGGCGGCGCGCTTCGAGTAGCCGAGCACGCTGACCGGATCCGCCGCCTTGTCGGTCGAGATGTTCACGAACGACTCGACGCCACAGGCCGTGGCGGCCTCGAGCACCGTGCACGTCCCCCACACGTTGGTTTTCAGGGCCTCGGCGGGATAGCGCTCGAGCAGCGGCAGGTGCTTCAGTGCTGCGGCGTGGAACACGATCTGCGGCCGGAACTGCTCGAAGACCTGCCGGATCCGGCGCGGGTCGCGGATGTCGGCCAGCACCGACCCGTCGGAGTCGAGCAGCGCCCGCCCGTGCAGGGCAAGCTGGACCGCGTGCAGCGCGGACTCGTCGCGGTCGAGCATGATCAGCTCGGCCGGCTCGAAGCGGTGTAACTGGCGGCAGAGCTCGGACCCGATGGATCCTCCGGCCCCGGTGACCAGGATCCGCTTGCCCGCGAAGTGACCGGCGACCGAGGCGACATCGGTCTGCACCGGCCTGCGGCCGAGCAGGTCGCTGATCCGCGGGTCGCGCACGCCCTCGATGCGCTCGACGCCGCTGAGCAGTTCGGTGATCGACGGGATGACCTTCGGGACCAGGCCGCACCGCTCGGCCTGGGCGGTGAGGTCGCCGATCGCCGTGCTGGCCCGCGCGATGGCGATGACCAGCACGGCGGCCCCGGTCTTGGCCGCCGCGTCCGCCATCGCGGTGCGGTCGCCGAGGACCGGCACGCCGAATATCCGCAGCCTCCGCTTGTCCGGGTCGTCATCCAGCATCGCCACCGGCCGGTACGGGGCGTCCGGCTGGGCCAGCAGGCTGTGCACCAGCTGGCTGCCGGCCGCGCCCGCCCCGAACACGATGACCTTGACGGCGGCCGGCGCCGCCGCTGACGTCCGGATCCGCTGCCGGACCGCGAACAGTACGTAACGGGCGCCGAGCATGGCGAGTACCGCGAACACCGTCGCGCCGGCCACGGTCGCCAGCGGCGCGTGCTGGCCGGGGATGACGAAGGTGGTCAGCGCGGCCAGCGCGACGCACGTGCCGAGGGCGGCCGTGCCCACGGCAGCGACCTCGTCCAGGCTGCCGCGCTGGTACCTGCTCCGGTACAAGCCGGCGAACAGGCCTGATAGGGGAGAAAGGACGCAGACGACCGCCGCCACGCGCAACGAAAAGGACTGCATGACGGCAGCGTCGGACACGTCGCGGGTGATCCAGGCCGCCGCGATCATGCCCCAGATCCAGACGATGATGTCGTAGCTGAGTTCTGCGGCCGTCCGGCTCATTCGCAGCCGAATGCGGGCGATATTGGCCTGTCGCGGCCACATACTGCCACCGAACGCACCGTTACTCACAAATTCCCCGTTCTGATTGGCCTTCTTGAATCACCGGGAGTTGCGCGCGGCGCGTTCTCGCTGGCACACGGCCGCCGCGTCCGCTACATTACTCTGCGTACCTTGAAGCGTGCGCTAAGTAACAACAAGAAATGGCCTTACAACACCGGGCAGGGTTGAGCTAAAAGGCTTTGAGGGGGAAACAGAAAATGTCCGACACTTCAGTACAGGAGTTCTACACAAAGCAGGCATCGGAGGCTCGCGGGCCTGAGGAGCAACGCCCGTCACGGAGCAAGCGGCGCCGACGCCTGAAGCGGATAGTGATTGCGTCCGGCGCCAGCCTGGTAGTCCTGGTCGGCGCGGTGGCGGTCGGCGGCCTCGTCTATGGCAACCACCTGGCCAGCAGCGTCCATCGCATCCCGGTCGTCGCGCTGGACGCGAAGGACCAGCCGGCCGCGCGGCCAGGGAGCATGACGGTCCTGCTCACCGGCACGGGCGTGATTCCCGGCAATGACGAGGAGACGGGGCTGGTCGAACTGCTGCACCTCAACGCCGGCCAGCACAGCGGGGCCGTGGTGTCGATCCCGGCGAACGCGGTCGTCTCGGTGCCTGGCCACGGACGGACCGAGATCGGCGACACGCTAGCGCTCGGCGGGCCCTCGCTCATGATCGAGACCCTTGAGCGGCTCACGGACGTCCGCATCAACCACTATTCGGCGGTCGACTTCGGCGCGCTTCCGCAGGTCGTCGGTGCGATGCACGGTGTCGACGTGGATGTGCCCTACACCACCACGAGCTTCGGTTTCACTTTCTCCGCCGGGCTAAACGACCTCAATACCGCCGACGCGCTCGCCTATGTGCGCCAGACGGCGGTCAGCGAAATAGGCCGCGAGCAACTGCAGGAGAACCTCGTCCGGGCGATCGTGAACAAGATCGCCTCGCACAGGTACTTTGTCGCGACGAACTTCAGGGTCCTTGACGCCGTCGTTCACGCGCTCAGCGTGGACAGCAACCTCAGTAATTCAGCGCTTGTGTCGCTGGCGGAACGGCTGGGCAACCTGCGAGGCCGGGACGGCACGTTCGTGGACGCGCAGGTCCGGAACGGCTCGCCGGTCTCCGGCGACGATCAGCCGGTGTACCTGAACAACAGGCTCGACCGGAAGCTGTGGCGGGCGATCAGGGACGACTCGGTCGCGCAGTTCGCGCAGCGGTACCCGTTCACGATCACGCCCGGGGCGCCGGGCTGATCCAGCCGGTCCACGGCATTACCGCTGCGGGGCGGCCCCGACCGGGGCCGCCCCGCAGCGCGTGGTTAGCCTTTTATCGGGGTAAGGCTGCACGGGGGCAGGCAGAACAGCGGAACAGGTGAGTTAATGCGGGACACGATGCCGGAAATCGGCTCCTTCGTCGCGCTGGGGGACAGTTTTACCGAAGGTCTTGGCGATCCCCATCCCGACGGGGCCGGTCACCAGGGCTCGGGCTATCGCGGCTGGGCTGACCGGTTCGCCGAGCGGCTCGCCGGTGACCGGCCCGGCCTGCGCTATGCGAACCTCGCCGTGCGGGGCAAGCTGGTCGGGGAGGTCGCCGCGGAGCAGGTGCCGGTTGCGGTGGCCATGGCGCCCGACCTGGTCAGCATCGCGGCCGGCGGCAATGACCTGCTCCGGCCGCGGGCCGATCCCGATGGGCTCGCGCAGACGTTCGGGGCTGCGGTCGCGGATCTGCGTGCGGCCGGCTGCGAGGTGCTCGTGTTCACCGGGTTCGACCCGCGCACGTTCCCGCTGGTCCGCCTGATCCGCGGCAAGGTAGCCGCCTACAACATGCACCTGCGCGCGATCGCCGATCGCACCGACTGCCACCTGGTCGACCTCTGGTCGATGCGGGTGCTGGACGACCCGCGCGAGTGGAGCACGGACCGGCTGCACCTGAGCTCGGACGGCCACCGGCGGGTGGCCCTGCGGGCTTGCGAGGTCATGGGCGTGAGCGTGGACGAGGACTGGCGCGAGCCGCTGCCGCCTCGGCTTGGCCAGGACGCGGCGGCCCTGGCCAAGTCCGCGGCCCAGACTGCGGCCCGTTCCCGGGCGGCCGTCTTGTCCCGTGCCGCGGTCTTGACCCAGACCGCCGACTGGCTCGCGGCCCGGCGGCTGGACGCGCGCTGGGCCCGCGAGTACGCCGTGCCGTGGGCGGCCAGGCGGCTGCGCGGCGTCTCCTCGGGAGACGGCGTTCCGCCCAAGCGCCCCGAGATGCTGCCGCTGTAGCGAGGCACGTTCATCAGACGAGAGGTCAGACGGCCTGGCTCTCGGTGAGCCGCGCGCCATAGGCCGTGGCCTGCGCCCGCTGCTGCATGCCCAGCTTGGCCAGCACCGACGACACGTAGTTCTTGGCCGTCTCTTCCACTACGGACAGGCGTTCCGCGATCTGGCGGTTGGTCAGTCCCTCGGCGACCAGGTCCAGCACACGCCGCTCCTGATCTGACAGCGTAGTCAGCGGGTCGACGCTGTCCATCCGCTCAAGCAGTCGCTCCATCACCGACTGCGCCGCGGCCGGATCCAGCGTCGACCGGCCGCTGGCCACCGTGCGAACCGCGCTGACCAGGTCCGAGCCGCAGGTCTGCTTTAATACGTAACCCGCCGCGCCGGCCATGATCGCTCCAAGCAGCGCCTGATCATCCCCGTACGAGGTCAGCATCAGGCAGGCCGTGTCCGGGAGGGTCGAGCGGATCTCGCGGCATACCGACACGCCGTCACCGTCGGGCAGGCGGACGTCGAGGACGGCGACGTCCGGCCGCAGCTCCGGTACCTGGGCCAGCGCTGCCGCCATCGTGCCCGCCTCACCGATCACCTCGATGTCGGCTTCGGTAGAAAGGATGTTCCGCACGCCGCTGCGGACTACCTCGTGGTCGTCGAGGAGAAAGACCCTGATCCGTCCTAAGCCTCCGCCGCTCCCCTCGGTGCTGATGGCATTCACCTGCGACCGCTCCCTCCGGGCTTGCCGGGACTTGAACGCAACCGTGAGGCCCTGCATGGGCGGCTCTCCGCATCGCGCCTAAGCTAACTATATGTTATCTTCAAACTACGCTTCGTATTGAAATCTCGCACGACGGCTGCGCTGGCGGGCCGCCGGGTCATCGGGGCAAGCCGGTGGTCATTGCCGGCTCCGCTCGCTACGGAGCGGCGCCTCCGGACCTGGCCAGACCCAGGCGCTGGCTTATCGCGCGACCTGACAAGGGCGGAGGACTCAGGTGGCGCAACGAGTTCTGGTCGTCGATGATCTCGACGAGATGCGAGTCCTGATCCGCCGTGCGCTCAGCGCAGACGGATACGAAGTCGATGTGGCGGCCACGCTCGCGGAGGCCCAGAGCATGGATCCGGCCGGCTATGACGCCGTGCTCGTGGACGCGCATCTGGGCTCGGGGCGCGGCATCGAGCTGATCGAAACACTGCAGTCGCAGGACCCGGCCGCGGCCAGGCGGTGCCTGGTGATCACGGGCGGCGCCACGGGCATGCTTCCCGAAGGCGTGCCGGTTCTGGTCAAGCCATTCCAGCTAAGCGACCTGCTCGCCGCCGTGCGCGCGCTGCAGCAGCCGGGTACCGTGACGGAGCCTGACGAGAATGCGGGCGTCCCTGCGGATCCGGACATCCGAGTCCTCGCATCTGTGCCGCAAGCCAGGTATCAGCCGGCCGCCGGTCAGCCCCAGGTACGGCAGCTGCTCGACATCGTCCGCCGGCTTCGCGCGCGTGAGCGCCGTGGGCTCATCGACTTTCTGCATGACGGCCCGATCCAGGAACTCACGGCGGCCAGCCTGGAACTGCAGATGATGCAGCGCTCAGTGCCGCCCAGTCCAGCCCCGCACGTCGATTCCTTACTGCGGCAGGTGGATGCGGCGTCCAGGTCACTGCGCTGGCTGGTCGACGAGCTCTGGCCGTTCCTGCCGTGTGAGACCGATCTGACGCGGACCATCCATCAGCAGACCGCATGGTTGCTCGCCGCTCCGGCGACCGTGGACGACGACATGCGGCCAGCGAAGCCCAGCGCGATCGAGGTGCCCCTCATTGCTGACGTCGTCGAGTTGATGCTGCTCGCGTCGGAAGCAGCCACACCGTCAGTGCAGGCCCACGTGGCCGTGCGGATGGATGCGCAGCTGATCCAGATCGATCTGAGCCTCACATCAATGCGGGAGGACGACACGATCGGCGACCCGACAACGGCCCAGGCATCACTCGATGAGCTGGCTTCGGCTCTCGGGGCCAGCATGCAGATCGACTTCTCCGATCAGCAGTGGCAAGTCAGGCTCGCCGTGCGCGGGTAGCAGATTTCGCATAACGCTGCGAGCAAGACCTTTCCTGCCATTACATAATGCCCACCTGCTGTTATGGCGCTCTTGTCGATGAACGGTTAAGCTGGATAATTGCAAGGGGTCATTCACCACGGCCTCTACCGCCCGAAAGCAGCCGCAAAAAGCGTGCTATCGCGGGTTAATTGCGAGGGGTCTGGCACATTGTCCGACATCGTGAGCGCTGGGGTTTGGTACGAAGCGGTGACGAGCTTGGCGGACCGGGCGGAGGATATTGCTAGCCCAACGGCCACGTACGTTGACACAGCCTTTCTGGCCACGCTGCAGAACAAGCGGAGCCAGATTATCTTCGGCCGTCGCGGAACCGGGAAGACGCACCTCCTCCGTCGCCTGGAGGATGAGCTGCTTACCCGTTTCAGCGAATTGCGGATAGTGCCAGTATATATCGATGGAGCCACGCTCGAGGGCTCCATATCCCTCTACAGCGATCCTGCTGCCATTGCCTTAGGCCTCTATGTGGAGCTCTTGCGGCGCGCGGTCCGCGAGCTTTCCCTGTTCGTAGACGCCGAACTTAAGCCTACTGGCAAACTTGACTGGCTCTTCTCGGGCTCCAAGCGAGATCAGCTTGCGCAAGTGCGCGAGGCGGTTGGCCGTCTCGATCGGTTGCTTACCCAAGGCAAGGTCAGGATGCTTCCCATGGGAGAAGCATCAGCGGAGTTCGAAGACCTCGACCAAGCAGTCACTAGCCGCCGCCTGGCCGCCGGCGTGAATGCGACCGCGACCTTGTCGGATCCGAGATCGCTGGGAATAAAGCTGGAGGCATCAGCCGAGAAGGACTTCAAGAAGAGCGTCAAGAAAATGATAACGCGCAAGATCGGCGGAGAGACCTATCTGCCTTTCGCTGAGATCACCGAACTCATACGCCGGCTGCTGGCCACGGTGGGCGATTCAAGCCTGGCAATATTGATCGATGAGTGGTCCTCGCTCGGTGATGCAGAAGTCCAGCCGTTACTGGCTCAGCTTCTCCGCCTGACAGCGCGGGGCGGAATATGTCTCAAGCTGGCCTGCGTTCCGGGTCGGACAAAGCTCTTTCTGCCGAGCGCTGCGGGAGAGAGGCGCAACCCTATCGGCCTTGAAATAGGGGACGACATCACCGCGGATGTGGATCTTGACTCGGTTGTTTTCGTTGACAACGACATCAAGCAGCTGACTGAGTTTTTCATTGCATTGCTGCAGCGCCACATAGGGGCCTCGGTTCCGGAGATCCGGGATTTGACTATCGAGGCTTTCTCCAAGTATATATTGAATGAAAGAATGAAGGACCCTCGCATTCTTGCCGAACTGTGCCATGCGTCGAGCGCTGTGCCGCGCGACTTCATTAATATCTTCCGCCAGGCAACGATCGCGCAACGAGCCGCGGGATCCGACAAGATGACGGTGGCCAACGTTCGGTCCGCGGCCTTCAATGTTTATGAAGGTAAGCGCTCGAACCTGAAGAGCACTAGACCCGATGAGCTGAAGCTATTGGATCGCATCTACCGCAAGGTTGTTCTTGGCCAGAACAGCTATTTTTTCTTGGTCGAGACATCGCTTGTAGAGAATCCCAAGATTGTGGAGCTGTTCACCTCGAAACTCATACATAAAACGTCGGCAACCTGGCTCGATCCCGCAAGCCTAGTCTCATATGTATACTATATGGTTGACTACGGAACCAGCATCGAACTGCTACGTAAGGCAGGCGCCAGGGCCTGGGACGATCTTACGCACGGAACGATGGGGCTGACGTCGGTCGAATTCCTTACGCCTACCGCGAATCCCAGCCTGCTGGACCTGGTTCTTGACAAGCTCGTCGGTTCTTTCGCTGAGGCGCGCCTCGACGCCGAGCCGGCCAGCCTGATCGTGGACCTGGAGATGATCGAATTATGACCTGGCCAGTGTCGTGCTTATCTGGCGCAGGAGCGTGGCGGATTGGAAAGGCTTGGTGATCATCGGAAAGTTGCCAGGTAGAGAATCGCCAGCGCGAGCACGATCAGTGGCGTATCCGGACATGAGGACGACCGGGAGGCCGGGCCGCGCCGCGTGCACGGCACCGATGAATTCCCGCACGGAGATGCCGGGCATGATTACGTCGGTCAGTACGAGGTCAAGCCGGATGTCCTTGTCGTCGCTGACCCGCAGCGCCTCGTCGCGCGCCGCCGCCGCCGTCACCTCATAACCGGCTCGGGTCAAGATCCGGGTGGCAATCTCTCGCAGTCCGTCGTTGTCCTCCACGACCAGGATGCGTTCGCCCTGACCGCGGGCGACTTCGCGGACAGCGGCGGGCGGCGTGGCATCGAGCGGTGCCCATGGCAGGTAGATCGTGACCCTGGTTCCCACACCAGGCTCTGACCAAAGGGTGACGGTCCCGCCAGCCTCGCTGACTGCGCCGTACACCGTGGCCAGCCCGAGCCCGCTGCCCTTGCCCATCCCTTTGGTGGTGAAGAACGGCTCGAAGGCGCGCTGGGCCACCTCGGGAGGCATGCCGCAGCCGGTGTCGGTGCACCTGATGCGGACAAAGCGCCCCGGCGGGATGCGTGGACCGGTCCAGGACTGATCGTGCTCGCTCGTGGTGGTGGTCTGAATGGTCAGCCGTCCGCCGTCCGGCATCGCCGCGCGAGCGTTCACCACAAGGTTCAGGATGATCTGCTCGAACCGGTTGCGGTCGATGGTGACGCCGCCCAGATCCGGTTGGAGGAGCAGCACGATGTCAATGTCCTCGCCAATCGTGCGGTGCAGCAGGTGCTCGGTGTCGGTGACGACGGCGTTGAGATCGAGGGTCTCCGGCTGGGCGGGCTGCAGTTTGCTGAAGATGAGAAGCTGCCTGGTCAGCGCGGCAGCCTGGAGGGCCGCCTGTTCGATGCTGGCCACGTCCCGCCGGCAGGGGTGATCGGCGGGAAGCTCGGCCAGGACGAACTCGGCGTATCCGTTGATGACGCCGAGCAGGTTATTGAAATCATGCGCTATGCCGCCCGCGAGCTGCCCGAGGGAGTCGAGCCGGTCGGCCTGGTGAAGCTGGCGCTCCAGCGCGCCGCGCTCCTTGGCCTCCTCGCGGTGGTCCTTCGCGCTGCGCAACTCGCGCTGCACCGCGGGCGCCAGCCGGGCCAGGTCGCTTTTCAGGACGAAATCCTGGGCGCCGGCCCGCATGAGATCCGCCGCCGCCTCCTCCCCGATCTGTCCGGATACCACGATGAAGGGGATATTCCTCGTGGTGTCGCGCAGCAGGCGCAAGGCCTCCTGGGAGTCGAACGTGGGCATCTTGCAATCGGATATCACCAGATCCGGCGTGCTGCGGTCCAGCGCGGCGATCATCGCCCCGGCCGTATCCACCCGGTCGTAGTTCACCTCGATTCCGCCCCGGCGCAACTGGTTGGCAATGATGACGGCGTCGTCCTCGTTGTCCTCGATGAGCAGCAGTCGGACCACGTCGGCGCCCACTCAGTCGGTCCCGAACGGCGCGGGCGGCGACTCGTTGACGAGCAGCCAGTACAGGCCGAGTACCCGGACGGCGTCGATGAAGCTTTCGAAGACGACCGGCTTGCGTACATAGCTGTTGGCGCCCAGGTCGTAGCTCTCCACGATGTCGCGCTCCTCGCTGGAAGTGGTGAGTACCACGACGGGCAGGTACCTGGTGCGCTCGTGTGACCGGATCCTGCGCAGGACGTCCAGCCCGTTGATCTTAGGCAGGTTGATGTCGAGCAAGACCATCAGCGGAAGCGGGGCGGTGACGGCGCCGGTAGCAGCGTCGGGTAAGAGATAACGCAACGCTTCCTGCCCGTCACAGGCCACCACCATAGCGTTACTGATGTTGTTTTTCTTGAACGCCCGCATGGTGAGCGTGACGTCGTCGGGATTGTCCTCGACCAGCAGGATCGTGCCCGTTTTGATCGGCAACGCATCCTGCCGCTGCGTAAGTAGCGCCGTGCCGGCCCTCGGATACTTGTTGCCTGCGCAGTTCATCTGGTTCCTCCGGTCGGTGCCTGGAGCGTGAAGTAGAAGGTGGCGCCCTTACCCGGCTCGGCCTCAGCAAATATACGGCCGCCGTGACGGCTAACGATTCTCTGCACGGTCGCCAGGCCCACTCCGGTGCCCTCGAAGTCGGCCGCTGAATGCAGTCGCTGAAATGCGCTGAATAGCTTGCTCGCGTAACGCATGTCGAATCCGGCACCGTTATCCCGGACGAAGAACACGCCCTCGCCGTCGACGTCAACCTGCCCGACGTCGATCCTGGCGCACGGTGTCTTCGCGCTGAACTTCCTGGCGTTGCCCAGCAGGTTCCGCAGCACCAGCCGGAGCAGCTGCGGATCGCCGGTGCAGCGAAGATTGTCGGCGATCTCCACCGTCACGTCCCGGCCGGGGTCCGCGGCCGACAGCTCGGCCGCGATCTCACTGGTCAACGCGCTCAGGTCGATCGCACCGCGATTGAGGTCGGCACGGGTGGCCCGGGACAGGCTCAGCAGGCTGTCGATCATCTGGCCCATATTCCGGACGTTGCGGTGTATGCGGCGCAGGTAGTCTTTCCCGGTGTCATCGAGGACACCGGAGTAGTCCTCCAGGAGCGCCTGGCTGAACCCGTTCAGGGAGCGCAGCGGAGCGCGCAGATCATGCGAGACCGAATATGCGAACGCGTCGAGTTCGCGGGTCGACGCCTCGATATCCGCGGTCCGCTCGTGCACCCGGATCTCGAGATCCGCGTTGAGCTTCCGTACCTTCTCTTCCACGATTATCCGCTCGGTTATGTCGGTCGAGATTCCGCATATCGCATACACCTGGCCCTCGTTATCACGCATCGGGAACTTCACCGAGCTGTAGGTGCGCATGCTGCCACCGACACCGTGCGGATAGCTCTCCTCGAACTGCACTGCCTTGCCCTCCCGCGCCACCCACAGATCGTTGTCTCGCAAACTGTCGGCCAGTCGGACGGAATGGACCTGGTGCGAGGTCAGTTCGAGGACCTTATCTCTCGGCACCTTGAACAGGCGTTCCCAAGCCCGGTTCACCAGCAGGTAGCGGCCGTCGTCCACTCGCTTCATGAAGACGACCGCCGGGGTGTTGTCGATCAGCTGCTGAAGTTCGGTGTGCTTGGCCCGCACTTCGTCCTCGGCAGCTATCTGCCTGCGTCCGATGCGGGTGGCCGCGCGTGCGGCCAGCGTGGCGAACCGGGCCAGGATCAGGAGGTTGCCGACCGTGACCGCCAGGACCGCGAGCCAGGGGCTGACGGCCGCCGTACGCTCGGCCCCGGCTAAGAACAAGCCAAGGCCGGCCGAGCAGGCGGCCGCGGCCGCCAAGGTCCGGCGGCTCCACGTCTCGCCGTGAGGCTGTGCATCCGGCCGGTGCCACAGCCGTGTGAATCGACGCACGGTGCACACCTCCTCCCGGCATGACAGACCTGCCGCCCCTTCTGGAGGCATTTGCATGTCAGCCTGTAGCGCTGGTCATGATGTAGCGCTACGTATTTAGGCTAGCACGTATAGTGTTCAAATATCGGTCCGCGTCTGGCTGGTCGCGGGAGTGCGCGGCCCGATTTAATGGCTCATTACTTCACTTAAAGAGACTTCGTAAATACTCAGAGTTTGTAACGAGGATCTCCGGCGGCCAGGGATGGTGATCAGGCGTGAGCGTGACATGGATCTCCGGCCTGCGGCGATGGGTGAGCGTCGCCGCGGTCATATCGCTGGCGGTGACGGCCACCGCTTTGGTCATTGCCGTGGCCGCGGCCAACACGGCCGGTAACGCAGGCCGGGAATTATCGCAGCGGCTGCTGCCCGCTACCGTGGCGTCGGCCGTGCTGCTGGCGCAGTACTTAGATCAGCAGATGGTCCTTCGTAATTATGTGACACTGGGACAGCCGATGCCGTTACGGCAGTACCGGCAGGTCAGCGCTGAGATCCCAGGGCAGCAGGAGAAGGTGGCCGCGCTCGTGAGCGGCTATCCGCACATGCCGGGTGAGCTCGCCGCTGCTTCGGTGGCCTGGCGAGTCTGGCTGGCCAGGGTGGTCGGGCCGCTGTTCAGCGCGACCGCGCAAGGCGACTTCGCTCGTGCGCGTGTGCTGCAGGCCAATATCTTGTCGAGCCGGCGGTACACGCTGGCGATACGCCTACCGGTCGCGGCGCTCCAGGCACAGCTCGCGAGCCTGCAGACGCGTGTCACGGACCGCCTCGTCAGCGCCCAGGACCGGGTGTTTGCTGCCCTGGCAGCGGTGTGCGCCGTGGTAGCCGTGATCGCCGTGGGCGGCGTGGTGGCGGTGCGCCGGTGGCTGCTGGCCCCGTTCTCGGCACTGCGTACGGCGGCCGAGTCCGTTGCCGCAGGCCATTACGAAACCCGTATTCCCACGGTCGGCCCGGCCGAGCTCGCGGATCTCGGTCGCAGCACCGAGCTGATGCGAACCCGGCTGGCCGCGGCCCTGACCGACGCGCGGCGGGCCGAGGAGAGGTTCCGCGGGCTGTTCCATTCATCTCCCGACGCGACGCTGACCGTCGCGGCGGACGGATCGATCGTCATGGTGAACGCGCAGGCCGAGCGCATGTTCGGGTACACCTTCGGTGAGCTGGCCGGGCGCCCGGTGGAGCTGCTGGTACCCGCCGCCGCACGCGCCGCGCACCCAGGCACGCGCGCGGCCTACTTTGCCGACCCGAGGTCACGGTCGATGGGCGAGGGCCTGGAGCTGTCGGCGGTGCGCAAGGACGGCCAGGAGTTCCGCGTCGAGATCAGCCTGAGCTCGCTGCCCGGCCAGACCGGCGTCGTGGCCTCGGCCACCGTCCGCGACATCTCCGACCGGCTGGCGGCGCAGGCCGAGGCAGAGCGGCTGCGGGCCGAGGCGGAGCGAGAGCGCGTCGACCGGCGGCGGCAGCAGTCCGAGCGGATGGAGAGTCTCAGCGGACTGCTCGGCGGGTTCACCCGCGATTTCAACGATCTGCTCAACGTCATCGCCGGCTACACCGACCTCGTCGCGGAGCAGGTGAAGGCCCTGGCCGCCGAGGATAGCCGGATGGTGACCCTTTTAGCCGACGTCGAGCAGATTCGCAGCGGGGCTGGGCGGGCGGCCAAGCTCACCCGCCAGCTCCTCATCTTTGCCCGGCGCGACATCGTGCACTCAGAGTTCCTGGAGTTGGGCAGCGTCGTCGTCGGCATCGAGCGAGTGCTGCGCGGCCATCTGCCGGAGCACGTTGACCTGATCATCGTCCCCGCGACCGGCCTGTGGCCGGTCAAGGCCGACCGTAGCCACATCGAGCAGGTTGTTACCAACCTCGCGATCAATGCCTGCGAAGCTATGCCGGATGGCGGGAAGCTCACGATCGACACCGGCAACATCCTCGCGGACGAGACCTACGCCGCGAGCCGGCCCGACCTGAAGGCCGGCCGTTACGTCCGGCTGCGTGTCTCGGACACCGGCACCGGCATGTCCCGCGAGACACTCGCCCAGGCGTTTGAGCCGTCCTACACCACCTGGCCAGAGGGTCAGGACAGAGGACTCGGGCTGGCGACGGTCCACGACATCGTGATGCAGGCCGGCGGCTATGCCTACATCTACTCGGAGCCAGGGCTCGGCACCACCGTCACCGCGCTGCTGCCCGCCGCTGAGGTGCCGGCTGCAGGGTCAGGACTCGCCGCCGCACCTCCACGCGGCCGCGGCGAGAAGATCCTGCTGATTGAGGACGAACCGAGCCTGTGGCAGCTGGCCAGCCGGATCCTGACCCGCAACGGATACCAGGTCTATGACGGCGCCACCGCGGCCGACGCGCTCCGCGAGGCCGGTGACCTGCACCAGCCCATCGACCTCCTGATCACCGACGCGGTCATGCCTGACATGCTCGGCACCGAGGTCGCCGCCCGGGTACGCGCCCTGCGTCCGGGCCTGCCAGTCTTGTACATGTCCGGGTACGCCCAGGCAGTCCTGGACACCGACGGGGCCCTGGGGCCTAACGTCGACTTTCTGGAGAAACCGTTTTCAGAGGCAGAGATAGTCGCCCGCGTACGCCGCGCCATCGACGGCCCGGAGGCAGCCGGGCCGGACGCCACGAACCGTTAGTGGTTTCTCTGTGTTACCATGTGACTACACTTCGCATCTGCGAAGCCGCGGGCACCTCGGCGCCATTTCGCTACATTGTGCGACTGGGTGATAACTGAAGGTGCGTGTTGCGCCAATGCCCAGATCGAGTTCGAAGAACAAAACTAGCCTCCTCCGTGGTTCATCGAGCGTTCCGCCTCAGTCCACAGGTCCAGATGCGGAACATTACGGGTTAGCGGGACTGTCGGTGGATTTCCGCGTGCTGTTCGAGTCATGGCCAGGGGCGTATCTGGTGCTGGACCCCGATCTGGTGGTAATCGCCGCCAGCGACGCCCATCTGGCGGTCAGCATGAGCACCCGGTCAGACGTCATCGGCAGGAACGTCTTCGAGGCATTCCCTGACAATCCCGATGATCCAGAGTCGGATGGGGTAGCCAGGCTTCGCGCCTCCCTGGACCAGGTGCGCCAGCACAAGGTGGCGGACACGATGGCCGTGCAGCAATACGACATCAGACGACCCGGATCGGGGGAGTTCGAAACCCGCTTCTGGAGCGTGGTGAACTCGCCGGTGCTCGATCCTGACAGGAATCTCCTCTACATCATCAACCGTGCGGAAGACATCACCGAATACATTCGGCTCAAGGAGCGCCAGGCCCGGCATCAGCCCGTCGAGAAAGAACTCCAGATCCACGTTGACCAGATGGAGACTGAAATTCTCGCTCGCGCGCTGGACCTGCAAGTGACCAACCGTGAGCTCCAGCGGCTGGCCGCGATCGTCGAGTATGCCGACGACGCGATCCTGACAAACGTTGCTGGCGTAATCACGAGCTGGAACGCGGGGGCAGCGAAGCTGTACGGCTACACCGAACAGGAGGCTCTCGGCGAGCCGATGTCCATGCTCGTCCCGGCCGGGTACGACGATGAAGTGCCCGCAATGCTCCGGGAGACTGTGGCGACCAGGAAAGCCGCGCGCGGCGACACTGTCCGGGTCCGCAAGAACGGAACCCTGGTAGACGTCTCCTTCGCGCTCTCACCCATCTTCAACGCAGCGGGCGAGGTCATCGAGGTGGCCTCGATCTCCCGCGACATCACTGAGGGCAAGCGCACCGAGCATTCGCTGGTCGAGCGGAGCCGACAGCTGGAGACGTCGAATGATTCGCTGGTGGAGCGGAGCCGGCAGCTGGAGACCTCCAACGCGTCCCTGGTCGAGCGGAGCCGGCAGCTGGAGACGTCGAATGATTCGCTGGTGGAGCGGAGCCGGCAGCTGGAGACCTCCAACGCGTCGCTGGTCGAGCGGAGCCGGCAGCTGGAGACGTCGAATGATTCGCTGGTGGAGCGGAGCCGGCAGCTGGAGACCTCCAACGCGTCGCTGGTCGAGCGGAGCCGGCAGCTGGAGACGTCGAATAATTCGCTGGTGGAGCGCAGCGGGCAGCTGGAGACGTCGAATAATTCGCTGGTGGAGCGGAGCGGCAGCTGGAGACGTCGAATAATTCGCTGGTGGAGCGGAGCGGCAGCTGGAGACCTCCAACGCGTCGCTGGTCGAGCGGAGCCGGCAGCTGGAGACGTCGAATAATTCGCTGGTCGAGCGGAGCGGGCAGCTGGAGACCTCGAATAATTCGCTGGTGGAGCGGAGCCGGCAGCTGGAGACGTCGAATAATTCGCTGGTGGAGCGCAGCGGACAGCTGGAGATCGCCAACGCCTCGCTGGTGGAGCGGAGCCGGCAGCTGGAGACCTCCAACGAGGAACTAGAGCAGTACGCCTACGTCGCCTCGCACGACCTGCAGGAGCCGCTGCGCAAGATGGCCAGTTTCTGTCAGTTACTGGCCCGCCGCTACAAGGGCCAGCTCGACGAGCAGGCCGATGAGTTCATCGCCTACATAGTTGACGGCGCGCGGCGTATGCAGGAGATGATCAACGACTTGCTGACGTTTTCCCAAGCGGGCCGTTCGCCGGAGGTGACGGTCGATGTCGACTGCAACCAGGTGGTGGAGCGGGCGCGGATCGACCTGGCTGGCACCATCGAAGAGAAGGGAGCCAGCATCGTGGTGACGGGCACATTGCCAACGGTACAAGGCGAGTGGGCGCGGCTGGTGCAGCTGTTCGAGAATCTCATCGGCAACGGGATCAAGTTTCATGGCAAGGAGCCACCGCGGATCGAAATCTCTGCCGCGCCCGACGATATCGGCTGGCGCTTCGCTGTCACCGACAACGGCATCGGAATTGATCCGCAGTACGCCAACCGCATCTTCGCTCTTTTCCAGCGGCTCCACAGCCGAGCCGACTACCCAGGGACTGGGATCGGCCTCGCCGTCTGCAAGAAGATCGTCGAAGGCTACGGCGGGACGCTCTGCTTCGAATCCAAACCCAACGAGGGCACTACGTTCTACTGGACCATGCCCAAGGAGGAAGTGTCGCCATGATCCTGCAACGGCCGGAAATTCCCTACGAGATCTTGCTGGTAGAGGACGACCCAGGAAACGTCCTGCTCACCCAGGAAGCGCTGAACGAGGGCAAGTACCACATCACAGTCAACGATGTGGCTGACGGGGTAGCAGCGATGGCCTTCCTGCACCGCAAGCCGCCGTATGCCAATGCTGTTCGACCCGACCTGGTGCTGCTCGACCTGAACATGCCCGGGAAGGACGGACGACAGGTGCTGGCAGAGATCAAGGCCGATCCCGATCTGCGTAGCATCCCGGTCGTAATCCTCACGACATCCGGCGCGGAGGAGGACGTCCTTCGCAGCTACGACCTGCACGCCAATGCCTATGTGCAGAAGCCTCTTGACATGGACCAGTTCGTCAATGTGATCAAGACGTTCGACGAGTTCTTCCTTAGCGTGGTCCGGCTGCCGGTGCATTAGCCTCGATGTTCCGCGATCTTGATCTCTCGGGCTGCGGCTGCGGCTTGTTGCGGCCGCCGCGGATGATTCGTCCGGCGACGGAGCACAGCCGCAGCCGCTTGAGTTCCTAGGCCCCGGGCGGTGCCGTCCAAGGCGAGCATCTGCATCCAGGTCATTAGTTCGCAGGCCGTGGCCACCAGCTCGCGCCAGATCTGGTTCTGGGCGAAGCCGTGCTTATGTGCAACCGATCGGTCAGTCGATCATTGGCGAAAGCCCCAGGTTAGGCAGCAGCGGCCGGGAAGAGCAGCGTGATCGTCGTCCCCACCCCCGGGCTCGATGCCACGTCGGCTTGCCCGCCCCAGCGTTCCATGATCGCATGCACCACAGCCAGGCCGAGCCCGGCATGCTGGCCTCCCATCCGGCCGGTAAAGAACGGGTCGAAGACGCGGTCGATGATGTCGCGGGCGATCCCTGTCCCGGTGTCACGGATCCGCACTCGCGCGTACCTGTGCCCCATAAGGCCGCCACCTGGCCGCTCATTATGGAAGTTGGCCGTGTCGATCGTCACCCGTCCGCCCTCCGGGTTGGCTTGGCGGGCGTTGTCAGCCAGGCTGGCCAGGAGATGCTCGATGTGGCGACGATCCGCCCGGACAGCAGGCACGTCCTCGCCGAGGTTGAGTTCCAATGAGATCCCGCTTCCGATCCAGCCGGAAATCAACTCCCTGGCGCCTTCGATGACATCGTTCAGGCGAATGACCTGAGACTGCACTGCGTCTTGCTCGGCGAAGATCGTTAGCTGTTGGGTCAGCGCTACGGCGCGAGCGGCGCTTTGCTGGATCTGCGCCACGTCCTTGCGTGCCTGCGCAAAGTCCGGAGCTCCGGATGGAGCTGCGTCGGACAAGGTCTCCGCCACGAAATCCGCGTAGTTCACGATGACGGCATGCAGATTGTTGAAATGGTGGGCCATGCCGCCAGCGAGCTGGCCTAGCCTGGCCATCTGCCGTGATCTCTGCAGCTCATGCTCAATCAGTTTTCGCTCGATGGCGTAACGGATAGTCTTGGCCAGCAGATCCGGTTCAATATGGCCCTTGACGAGATAGTCCTGCGCGCCCTCATGGACTGCGGCCAGTGCGTGTGCCTGGTCACTGTTGCCGCTGACGACTACTACCGGGAGTTCAGGCACGATCGTCATGAGCTTCCTGACGGTATCCAGGCCTTGGCTGTCAGGCAGGCTCAGATCGACCAGCGCGCAATCAGCCCACCTCCCGATGCTGTCAAAGTCGATATCGGCCAGACGTACGACATGCCGCCACTCGGCGTCAACGCCCGCCTCTTCGAGGGTCGCCTGGGTCAGGTACGCGTCTTCGGTATCGTCCTCTACGAGCAACAGTTGCAGCGGCATGGCTTCTGGATCAGCTCCCTTGGCCGGGCCGGGCCTCGACGGTCTTGAATCCGCTGAAATGGCCGTTGAGTAGCTGTCCGGCCGTTCTGAGCAGATCTGCTTCCGAGAAAGGCTTTTCGACGAGCGCCACGCCGGGATCGAGCCGGCCCTGGGAGGCCAGCACTGGGCGAGCGTAGCCGGACATGTAGAGGACTTCGACCTCTGGCTTGATCGCCTTTATCCGGTCCGCTACCTCCTTGCCGAGCATGTGGGGCATGACGACGTCGGTGACGAGCAGGTGGATCTCTCCGTCGTAGTGCCGGGCGATGTCGAGTGCCTCGGGGCCGTCGGCGGCGGTGACCACCTGGTAACCGTTGCGGGTGAAGATCCGCTTGGTCACCTCACGGAGGGCTTCCTCGTCTTCGACGACCAGGACGGTCTCTCCGGTGGGAGTCCTCTGGTAGGGCACGAGATCGGTGACCGGAACGGGCGCCTCGTCGGTGACGGGCAGCGTGACGCTGATGGTGGTGCCGTTGTCGTTTTCGGAGTAGATCTGGATGTGGCCGTCGGCCTGGCTGAGGATCCCGAAGACGGTGGCCAGCCCGAGCCCGGTCCCGGCGCTCTTGGACTTGGTGGTGAAGAACGGCTCGAAGGCGTGTTCGGCGACCTCGGGGGGCATTCCGGTGCCGGTGTCACTGACGCGCAGGCGCACGTTGTGTCCCTGTCGGGCCGGCGACCCCCCGGCGACGGAATCGGCATCCACGATGACGTTCGCGGTGTCGATGGTCACCGTGCCGCCGCCGGGCATGGCGTCGCGTGCGTTGACGGCCAGGTTGACAAGCACCTGCTCCAGGCGGCCCGGGTCGGCCAGCACCGGCCACAGCCCATCGGCCAGCGAGGTGACTAGCTGGATGTTCTCGCCGATGGTCCGGCGCAGCATGTCCTCTACCCCTCCGACGACCTCGTTGAGGTTGAGCACCTGCGGCCTGATCACCTCCTGGCGCGCGAAGGCGAGCAGTTGGTGGGTGAGGGCGGCCGCCCGGCCGGCCGCCTGCTGGATCTGCCCGACGTCACTGCGGGCCGTCACACAGCGCTGTGACCAGTCCGACTCGGTCGCGGCGCCGAGTTCCTCGGAGACGAAGGAGGCGTAGTTGAGGATCACCGCGAGAAGGTTGTTGAAATCGTGGGCTACGCCGCCGGCCAGCTGGCCCAGGCTCTCCAGCCGCTGCGCCTGCTGCAGCTGGGCTTCCAGGTAGGCCTTGTCGCGCCGGGCTCCCTGGCGCTCCACCTGGATCCGGTCCTGGGCGTTTCTGGCCTCGACGCGCTCTCTGTCCACGCGGAGCTCAAACCGGTCCTGGGCGTCCTTGGCGTCGATCCGATCCTTGTCCACCCGCTCCTCGAACCGGTCCCTGGCCTCCCTGGCCTCGATGCGGTCCTGGTCCACGCCTTCCTCGTACCGCTCTCTGGCTTGCTTGGCCTCGACGCGCTCCTTGCCCACCCGTTCCTCGAACCGGTCCTGCGCGTCCTTGGCATCCACGCGCTCCTTGCCCACGCCCTCCTCGTACCGGTCCTGGGCGTCTTTGGCGTCGATGCGGTCCTGGTCCACGCCCTCCTCATACCGCTCTCTGGCTTCCTCTGCCTCCAGCCGCTCCTTGTCCACGCGGATCTCAAACCGGTCCCTGGCGTCCTGTAGCTCTGTGAATCGTCGCGACACCGTGGCGACACCCACGATGGCCCCCGCCGGGTCCACGATCGGCGACGCGGTTAACGACACCTCGATGATCGTCCCGTCCTTCTTTTTCCTGTCCGTCAGGTACTGCCCGATCTCCTGGCCGCGCAGGATGCGCCGCAGCACTTCTTGCGCCTCGCCCCGCCGTTCAGGCGGGTAGAGCACCTCCACTGGCCGGCCGACGATCTCCTCCGGGGCGTAGCCGTAGAGCTGCGCCGCGGCCCGGTTCCAGGTGGTGACCATGCCCTCGCAAGTTATGCCGACGATCGCGTCATGAGACGACGCGACGATCGCGATCGGCTCCTGGCGACTTGCCCGCCGCCGTCCTAGCCGCACCAGCTTGACCATCCGATTCCCCCAGTCACCGGCCGGATGACGCCGCGCAGCCTCTACCGGTGACTAGCACCGGATCACTCGGCGAGAATGCAGCTGGAACTTCTTCGAGGTCCAGAAGCGCTAGTCCGGTCAGGTCCGATAAATCTGACCGGACCAGAGTCGGCGCGCCTGAACAAACGTTACTTCTACTTATAATTACAGTATCACACGAGTGGCAACCAGACAAGCGCCTGAAACGCAGGGCGCCCATACCGGTGCGGCGACGAGAATGGATCAACGGCTGGCGGACGAGGGTCCTTTATATTGCGATTTCGAGGCTTACCGCGGCTTCCAAGCAACTTCTGGACGGAGAGGGATCCCGGCTCCCGGGGCTCGCGTCCAGACTGCTATTCCGCCGCGCCGGACAATGCCGGAATTATCGCGCGTTCGGCACATGAACAGCGCCACTGCAATGGTACTAAGGAATCTCAGACGGCAATACTGGGAAACCTTCATGGCGGCGGCATGGGCAGCGGTGCCGCTGCGCGGGCGGTGGTATTTTGTGAGCTGGGCCGATCCCGCATTCGCTGCGGCCTGGGCCAATAGGAGAAATCAGAGCAAAGGAGAAGGCCAGTGGACTACCGAATACGAAGCGGTGACACCATGAGCAGTATTGCCGCCAAATTCAACGTCAGTCTCGCGGTGCTTGAGGCGGCAAACCCTCAGATTGCCGAGCCTAACGTGATCTACACGAATGAGCTGGTACATGTGCCGGCGCCAGCTTCTCCCGCTCCGGCTCATCAGCCCTCGCCGGTCCCCGCTCACGTTGTCACATATGTCGTGCAAGCCGGTGACAGCATGAGTTCAATCGCGACCGCTCACAACCTCAGCCTGGCTGCCCTAGAGGCAGCCAACCCGCAGGTGGCTAATCCCGGCCTCATCTCAGCTAGGGAGGTCCTCAACATCCCGGGCGGTGTCATGCCGACGCCTCAGGTCGACACGGGTGGGGCAATCTCCATTGGTGCCGTAACCTATGGCCGGTACGACGGCGGCGGCGAGGTAAGCTCCTGGACCTCGCATGCATGCGAGATCATGAGCGTTCCGCCCGCCCACTGGGTCCGTGGCTATGAAGTGCTCTGCGCCCGGGAATCCTCAGGCAATGCGAATGCCATCAATTCGTATGACTCCAACGCCCACGGCTCAATCCAGTCGGACGGCTATCCTCTGCATTGCTCCAGAGGCGTCGCCCAGTGCATCCCTGACACCTTCGCCAGTAATCACGTTCCTGGGACCAGTGCGGATATCTATGACCCAGTGGCCAACATCGCCGCCTCAATGCGGTATGTGATGGGTCGCTATGGCGTTTCTTCAGATGGCTCCAACCTGGCGTCACGGGTCCAGCAGGCCGACCCGAGCCGCCCTCCTTGCGGATATTAGAAGGGCAGCGCCGCCACTCATGCTCATTGCTACGCCCAGACGGTCATTCCCACGGGCATGACCGCGTCCCAGTTACCGGCGCCGATGTAAGCCGTCTCGCCTAGGCCGAAGCCCTGCGGCCGGTTTTGGGCGGTAAGCCAGAGGACCTCCGGCACTGTTCGAGCGTGCTGCTTGGCCAGCGCGTTAATCGAGGTATTAGCTGCAGCGCCGTAGGCCTGCGGTGCCGACGTCGCGTAGCCGGCAATCCACGCCTGCAGTTCGGCGGGGGTGCCGTTGAACGCATCGGTGTCCACGCCATTACGCAGGCCCCACTGCCAGAATGTCCACTTGGCCCACGTCGGCGGCACTACAGGCGCGGTAGCGGCCGGGTAGGCGAGCCACAGCGGCCACTGGTCGAGCCCGACGCAGTTGCCGCCGGTGGCGAAGCTGATGTAGGTGTAGACGCCGCGCGGGTTGTGCGGCACCAGCTTGTCCAGCTCGGTCATGAACGCTGCCGCCGCCGCGGACGTGTCCGCGGGCGATGCGCCGGCCGTCTCGTGGTCGAGCCACAGCATGTCGCTGTTGTCGAGGCCGATAAGCGAACGCTGGGTAACGAAGTACTGGGCCTGCGCTTGGCCGGATAAGGTCGGGTCGAAGAAGTGATAGGCACCGCGGATCAGGCTATGCGCCTTGAGCTGCTGATTGTTCCACGGCGCGTCCGGGTCCGGTGAGTTAGTGTTCTGGCCAAGACCTTGCGTCATCCGGTAGACTCCGAATGAAAGACCGGGTATTGAAGACCAGTCGAACTTTCCCTGGTAGTTACTTACGTCGAGTCCTTGTGCACTCTGCACGCCCATCCTGGTGGCTCCTTCTGCTGGGGGTAAAGGGCAGCTCGACACGGATAACATAGAGTTGCCCAATAGTTGCTTCCTGTTCGTCAGCATACCCTTTGACCTGGGCAGATAGCTAGAGGCGTAACGAAATTTTAATCACCGCAGAAATGTTGACAGGAATGGCGGCTCATCCATTAACACGAGAAGTCATCCCTAATCCGTAACCCATATTAAAGAGGCGGCAAGGCCAGACACGGCATGAAAATAGATGAATGGTTCAACAGCAGCGGGCCGCGGGGTGGACGCGGCGGGGTGCTCAGGAATTCAAAAAGGCCAGCACGGCCAGCACCCGGCGGTTGTCGTCGGTCGACGGGGCCAGGTCCAGCTTGGTGAAGATGCTCGTGCTGTGCTTGCCGACCGCCTTCTCGGAGATGAACAGCCGCTGCGCTATCGCGCTGTTCGAGCGGCCCTCGGCCATCAACTCGAGCACCTCGCGCTCGCGCGCGGTCAGCCGGGTGATCGGCTCATCGCGGGCCCGGCGGCCGAGCAGCTTGGAGATCACCTCGGGGTCCATCACGGTGCCGCCGCCCGCGACCGTGCGGATCACGTCGACGAAGCGGTCGTCGTTGAAGACCCGGTCCTTGAGCAGGTAGCCGACCCCGCCCGCCTGGTCGGCCAGCAGCTCGCGGGCGTACAGCTGCTCGACGTACTGCGACAGGACCAGAACCGGCAGCCCGGGAACCTGGCGCCGGGCCTCAAGCGCGGCCCGCAGCCCGTCGTCGGTGAAGGACGGCGGCAGCCGGACGTCGACCACCGCCACGTCGGGCTTGTGCTCGAGCAGCGCGTCGAGCAGCCCGGGTGCGCTGTCGACCGCGGCCGCGATCTCGAAGCCGTGCGCCTCGAGCAGCCGGACCAGCCCGTCCCTCAGCAGGAAGAGGTCCTCCGCGATGACAACGCGCACGGTATCTCCATGACGATGATGGTCGGCCCGCCGGGCGGGCTGCTCACGGCCAGGATGCCGTCGAATGTACCCAAGCGCCGCTCCACGCCCAGCAGGCCGCTGCCCCTGGCCGGGTCGGCGCCGCCTGTGCCGTCGTCGGTGACCTCGATCCGCAGCATGCCGGGGGTCGGCCGGCCAGCCGGGCCGGCGGAGCGCAGGTCGGCGGCGTGCCGGAGCCTGATCTGGACCAGGCGGGCGCCGGAGTGCTTGACCGCGTTGGTGAGCGCCTCGGCGATCGCGAAGTAGCAGGCCGACTCGACCGGCGCGTCGAGCCGCCCCGGCAGGTCGATGTCGGTCTCGGTCCTGACCGGGGCGTCCAAGGCGAGCGCGCGGACCGCGTCGGCCAGGCCGCGGTCGGCCAGTATCGGCGGGTAGACCCCGCGGACCAGGTCGCGCAGCTCGGTCAGGGCCTTGGACGAGGCCTCCCGGGCCTCGGCGACCAGCGCGATCGCGGCCTGCGGGCTGGTCGGGATCAGCCGCTCGGCGGCCCGCAGGCTCATCCCGAGCGCGACCAGGCGGGCCTGCGCTCCGTCGTGCAGGTCCCGCTCGACCCGCCGTAGCTCGGCGGCGGCGGTGTCCACCGCGTCGGCCCTAGTCTGGGTCAGCTGCTCCACCCGGCCCGCAAGCTCGGCGTCGGGCTCGGGCCGCAGCAGCGCCTTCGCGTGCACGCCGATCGTGCGCGGCACCAGCCACAGGCCGAGCGCGAGGATCGCCGCGGCCTCGACCGCGGCCAGCAGCTCGAGCGGCCCGTTGACGGTGGCGATGACGAAGCTCTGCGGCGGACGGTTGGGGCTCACGGTAAGGGCGTCCACCCCGGTGTCTGGCGGCGACACCACGTAGGCGAGCGCGCACAGCCCGAGGACCATGAGCCAGGCCGCAGCCAGGTCCGGTGCCGCGGCCGGGAGCAGGAACACCGCGATCACCGCGATCAGCGTCACCGCCGCGGCGGCGATCCACACGGGACGGCCGGCCTGCTGGTCAACGAGCAGGACAGCGATCCCCGCGGCCGGGGGCAGCAGCAGGCCCCAACGCGGCGGCCTGCCGAGCGCCGCCGCGCCCAGCCGGGACTCCCTCGCGCGCCAGAGCAGCCACAGCCCGGCGGCCAGGAACACGCCGGACTGCAGGATCAACGAGGCACGCCAGGCCGCGGCGCGGGGCAACCACCCGCCCAGCATCATGCCCCCGTACGGGGGGAACGCGCTGGACAGCGCCAGCGCGATCCCGAGCAGCCCGATGCCCGCCAGGACCAACGGCGTCAGCCTGCGGGCCGCGGGCGGCGCGCACAGGACAAGCAGCACGGTGGCTGCGGCAGCGAGGTAGGCCGGTACCCGCGGGCCGCCGCCCGCCGGCAGCGCGATCAAGCTCAGCGCCATGGCGAGCAGGCCGACCCTCCAGCCGAGCCAGCAGAGACGTTCCCGAAGGATCTTCGTCGCCCAGTCGCGGCCGGCTGGCCTGCGCCAGGCCAGGTCACCGGGGTCAGACCTGCGCCAGACCAGGCCGATGCAGCAGATGGCGGCGACCGCCACCACGACCAGGACTCTGTACATGACGCGCTCCTCGCGTGGCCGCCGACGTCATCCGATGCTGTCCAGCGTGGCCCACGCCGCGGCGTCGCGCCATGGGGCGGCGCCCACTCGCCGGGTAGGCAAACGCCTACCGCCGCGCCGGGTGCCGACGGCGCGCCTCAGGGGGCGAGGTCGGCCAGGATCTCCTCGAGCCGGGCGAGTTCCTCGGCGATCCACGGCAGCGCCAGCGGGTCCGGCGCGGCCAGCGCGGCCTCCTGCTCCGCGTCGCTCTCCCCGTACAGGGACCCGGTAGCCAGCCGCAGCCGCAGCGCCGCCGGGCGCTCGCCGAACGCGCTGCCCGGCAGGGTCCCGGCGCCGTAACGGTCGAGCAGCAGCCCGGCCAGACCCGCGCTGGTGGTCACGCCGTGCCGGCGGGCCAGGTGCCCGCGCCACGGTTCGAAGTCCGGGTAGACATAGAACGCGGCCTGCGGCGGCTGCACGTCCAGGCCCGCCCCCCGGCAGACGTCAGCCACGCCACGGCATACCGCGGCGTGCAGCGAGCGGCTCTTGGCTACGCGTTCAGTAAGGTCTTTCGGCTCGCTGAAGGCCAGGGCGGCGGCCTCCTGAATTGGGGCCGCGGGCGCCGACCAGATCTCGCTGCCGATGCCGACCAGCTGCCCGCGCAGCCATTCGCCGAGCGGGCCCTCGGGCAGCCGCGCCACGCCGATGCGCCAGCCGCCCAGCGCGAAGCTCTTGCTAAGCGCCGTGGTGACCACGGTCCGCTGCGGTGCCACGGCCGCCGGGCTGAGCACCGGCGTCGCGGGATCGTGCACGAGGTCGCGGTAGATCTCATCGGAGATGATGATCAGGTCATGCTCGGCGGCGACCTCGCAGAACGCCCGCACCGTGGCCGGCCGGGGGAGCCTGCCGGTCGGGTTGTCCGGGAGCGTGACGACCACCGACCGGATCTCCCGGCCGTCCGCCTGGGCCGCCGCGACCGCGGCGGCGAGCGCGTCGGGGTCACAGATGCCGCCCTCGCCGGACGCGGCCCGCACGAAATGCGGCCGTACGCCGACCAGGCCGGCCTGGGCGGCGTAACTGACCCAGCTGGGCATGGGCACCGCCACGTCCGCGCCGGTCGCCAGCAGCAGGCCGAAGAGCAGCGGCTTGCTGCCCGGCCCGCAGACCACCGAATCCGGGCTGGTCGGCAGCCCGCGCCGGTGCCAGTACCCGGCGGCCGCCGTCCGCAGCGCCGCGGACCCGGCCACCGGTCCGTAACCATTGCTGGCGGTCGCCGCGGCCAGCGCGTCCTGCAGGGCCGGATGGGCGGGCAGCCCCGCCTCGCCGAACGCCAGCGGCAGCACCGGCTCTCCCCGGCTGCGCCGGGCGTCCAGCGCCTCGTTCGCCGCGAGGGTGGCCGAGACCGGCATGTGCTCAGCGGTCGCCGGCATCGCCGGAGGAGCCGCAGGAGCGGTCAGCGGCGCGCTCAAAGACGGCGGCGGGGCGGTCAAGATGGGCGAGGCCGGTGTCATCGGTCCGGCGAAAGGCATGCGAAAACTCCAAGCTGCGGGGTGGGGGCAGTGCGAACCAGAAACTTGGCCTGGCATCTCTAAGTACAACAGCCGTGCTCACCAGGATGTATCCCTTTTAAGCATCAGGACAAGAGGACATCTGTTACGCAGAGATTAAGCTTCTCTTATGCTGGACACGCACCGGCTGCGGCTGCTCAGGGAATTCGCCGCGCGCGGCACCATCGCGGCCACGGCCGCTGCGCTCGGCTACACGCCGTCCGCGGTGTCGCAGCAACTGGCGGCGCTGGAGCGGGAGGCCGGGGCGGTCCTGCTCGACCGGACGGCCCGCACGGCCGAGCTGACCGACGCCGGCCGGCGGCTGGTGCAGCACGCCGAGCGCATCCTGGCCCTGGTCGAGGCGGCCGAGGCTGATCTTTCCGCGACCGGGCCGACCGGGCGGATCACGGTCACGGCCTTTCCCACGGCCGCGGTGGCGTTCGGCCCCGCGCTGGTCCGCCGGGTGCGCGCGCACCCCGGCCTGACCCTGCTCCTTCGCGAAACGCAGCGTGAGGAGGGCCTGCGGCTGGTCCGCAGCGGCGAGGCGGACGTCGCCCTGGTGGCCGACTGGTCGGGACGGCTGAGAACCGCGGATCCCGGGGAGAGCGGCGTGCTGCGGTTCTACCGGCTGCTCCGCGATCCGGTGGTGCTCGTGCTGCCGCGCGGCCATCCCGCCGCCGACCCGGCAAAGCCGGTCGAACTGGACGAGCTGCGGGACGAGCCGTGGCTGGCCGCGCCCGCCGGGGAGCCGTCCCGGCAGGCGGTGGACAGGCTGCTGGTCAGCACCGGCGGGATGCCCGCGGCGCCATGGGAGTTCGAGGGACTGTCCACGATCCTCAGCCTGGTCGCGCGGGGTATCGGGATCGCCGCTCTGCCCCGGCTCACGCTGGCCGTCGGAGACCGCCGGGTGGCCGTACGCGAACTGCCGGGCACGCCGCAGGCGCGCGACGTATACGCGGTCGCGCGGGCGTCCAGCGTGGGCCGGCCATCGGTGGCCGTGATCCTCGCGGCGCTGGACACAGCCGCGGAGCGGCTGGGCCGGTAGGGCCGCGGGCCTGGGCGCCCTGGTTCGCCCGGCCCCGCCACGGGTACGTACAGGTTGCCTAGCTGGGGGGCAACGGCGACTATCGGGCGGGGGACCGGGACGTCATGGGACAGGTCAGGCATGTCGCCGATCACCCGGCAGCGGGGGAATTCCTCCGGCTGCTGGCTCAGGTTGCCCCGGTCGGAATCGTGCAGACCGACGCCGACGGGCAGTGCGTCTTCGTCAACGACCGATGGTGTGCGCTGACCGGAACCACGGCGGCGCAGGCCCTGGGGGCGGGCTGGTCCGACGCACTGCACCCCGGCGACCTCGAGCGGGTCACCCAGGAATGGCTTGATGCCGCGGCTCACGGGGCCGAGCTGCGCACCGACTGCCGCCTCCGGCCGGTCGACGGGGGTGAGATCTGGGTGCACGTGACCGCCGTGCCGTTGCCGGCCTCGGGCCGGGAGCCGGCTGGCTACCTGGCCGCGATCACGAACATCTCCGAACGCAAACGCGCTGAAGCGGAGCGTGAGCGGCTGCTCGCCGCCGAGCAGCGCGCGCTGACGTCGGAGCTGGCCGCGCGCGAGCTCGCCGAGCTGGCTCAGCAGCGACTGGTGGAGCAGAACGCCAGGCTGCTGGAGCTGGACGAGGACAGGACGCAGTTCCTGGCTACTGCGTCGCACGAACTGAGCACGCCGATCGCCTCGATCATCTCCTTCTGCGAGCTGATCAAGGACAGTGATGAGGCCCTCGGCGCGGACACCCTGGATTCGCTCGGCGTCATCGAGCGCAACGCCGGCCGCCTGCTCCGCCTGGTGGGTGACCTGCTGCTGCTGATCAGGGCCGAGGCGGGCGGAATGCCGCTCGATCTCGCGCCGGTCTCCATCCCCGACCTCGTCGCGGACGCGGTCAGGCATGCGGCACCCGACGCGGCCAAGCGGGGCATCCACATCGAGGTCTCGGTCGAGGACGGGCCGCCGCTGCTCGCCGACCAGATCCGGCTGCACCAGGTGTTCGACAACCTGCTGTCCAACGCGGTCAAGTTCACGGCCCGGCCGCCCGCCGCTCGGGACGAGCGGGATGAGCGGGATGAACGGGATGGGCGGGACGAGCAGCCCCAGAATGGGTCGGGTCGCGGCCGGATCCGGGTCGCCGCCACGCACAACGACCTGGCCTGGCGGGTCGAGGTCGAGGATTCGGGCATCGGCATTCCGGCCGGGGAGATCGGCCAGATCTTCGACCGGTTCGCCCGGGCCTCCAACGCGAGGGCGGCCAGCCTGCCAGGTACCGGCCTTGGCCTGTCGGTGGTCAAGGCCGTCGCCGACATGCACGGCGGCCGGGTCGAGGCGGACAGTACCCAGGACCGCGGTACCACGTTCCGTGTCTACCTGCCGATACGACGATGACCAGCGCCGACCCGCCAGGGCCGCCGGATCAGCCCGGCCGGCCGGATCAGCCGGGCCGGCCGGACAAGCCGGGCCGGATCCTGGTCGTGGAGGACGACCCGGACCACGCCCGCTTCATCATCGAGGTGCTGCAGAACCGGGGCGGCTTCGACGTCACGCACACGGCCGACCCCGCCGTGGCGCTCAGCCGGGCCCGCGAGCCCTGGGACCTGGTGCTGACCGACGTGGAGATGCCGGGCATGAACGGCCTGGAACTGCTCGACGCGCTGCGCCGGGTGGCCCCCGACCTCCCGGTCGCCGTCGTCACCGCGCACGCGACCATCAACAATGTCGTCACCGCGCTGCGCAGCAGCGCCGACGAGTTCCTGCAGAAGCCGCTGCTGCCCGACCGGCTGTTCAAAACCGTCACCGGGCTGGTCGCCCAGGGGCGCGCCGCGCGGCGGGCCAAGCGCCAGGTCGTGCTCGCGATCGGCGCCCACCCCGATGACGTCGAGATCGGGGCGGGCGGGGCCCTGGCCGTGCACGGCGACCTGGGGGACGAGATCGCGATCCTGACCCTGTGCCGCGGATCTCGCGGCGGCCAGGGAGACCGGCGCGCGGCCGAGTCGGAGGCGGCGGCCAGCATTTTCGGGGCCGCGCTCTATCTCGAGGATTTCGAGGACACCGGGATCGGCGAGGGTGACTCCACGATCAGGGTCATCCGCCGGGTCGTCGACTTGGTGCGGCCGACCACGATCTACACCCATTCGATCCATGACGTGCACCAGGATCACCGCAACACGCACAGCGCGGTGATGGTGGCCGGGCAGGACGTCGGCCGCGTCTACTGCTATCAGTCGCCGTCAGCCACCGTCGACTTCCGGCCCACCCGCTTCGTCAGCATCGACCGGCAGCTTGGCCGCAAGCTCGAGGCGATCGCCTCCTTCGACTCCCAGGTCGAGCAGCGGACCTACCTGCAGCCGGACCTGATCCAGTCGATCGCGCGGGCCTGGTCCCGCTTTGCCGAGGGGAAGTACGCCGAGGCGTTCGAGGTCATCCGCGACCGCGCCGACATCGCCGGCCTGCGCCGCGGCCGGCGCGTCCCATCACTGACCGCGCGGCCCGGCGTGGCCCCCGCGACGGGTCAGGCGTCCCGCTCGATGGGGCACGTCATGCACCGCGGCCCGCCGCGCCCGCGGCCCAGTTCGCTGCCCCGCACGGTGATCACCTCAATGCCGTTCTCGCGCAGGTAGGAGTTGGTGGTGACGTTCCGCTCATAGGCGATCACCACGCCCGGGGAGACCGCGAGCACGTTGCAGCCGTCGTCCCACTGCTCGCGCTGCGCCGAGTGCACGTCCTGCGTGGCGGTCAGCACCCGGATACCCGGCAGGCCGATCGCGGCGGCGATCGCGGCGTGCATCTCCTCCGGCGGGTGGTCGGTGACCTTGAGCTCCCGCGGCCCGCTGCCCGGCTCCACGGTGTAGGACGGCAGCATTGGCAGGCCCGCGTACTTCACGAACACCCCGTAGTCGGCCATGGTCAGCACCGTGTCCAGGTGCATGAACGCCCGTGACTTCGGCATGTCGATGGCCACCAGACGGTCGGCAGCTCCCGACGTGAACAGCCGGTCGGCCAGCATCTCCACGGCCTGCGGCTGGGTCCGCTCGCTCATCCCGACCAGGACCGCGCCGTCGCCGAGGACCAGGATGTCGCCGCCCTCGATGGTGGCGGGCGCGGCGTCGGCCCCGTGCAGCCAGATCTCGAACCCGCCGACCGCGAACATCGGATGCCACCGGTACATCGCCTCGTCGCTGATGGTCTCCCGCATCCTGGCCCGCCGCCGCATGGCGTTGACCGACACCCCGCCGTAGATCCAGCTCGAGGTGTCGCGCTGGTACAGCAGGTTCGGCAGCGGGGGGAGGACGAAGCCGTCCGGATCCAGCGAGTGGAACGCGATGCTCTTCGGCTCCGGGCCGAGCTCCAGGATCTCCCGCTTGGTGATGCCGCCGATCAGGAACCTGGCCAGCTCGGCCGCGCCGAGTCCCTCCATCGCGCCGCGCAACGCGTCGACGGCCAGCGGCCCGTGCAGCCGCGGGTCGAAGATCCGGTCGAGCACATAGGCCCGGGCCTCGGCGGCCTCCAGCGTCTGCGCGAACAGCTCGCCGTAGTAGTGCACCTCCACCCCGTGGTCGCGCAGCGTGGCGGCGAACGCGTCATGCTCGGCCTGCGCCTCGGCCACCCAGAGCAGGTCGTCGAACAGCAGGTCGGCGGCGTTGTCCGGGGTCAGCCGCTTCAGCTCGAGATCGGGCCGGTGCAGGATGACCTGGCGCAGCCGGCCGACCTCGGAATCGACATGGAACATGGCTCCCAGACTAGGCTGCCGCCGTGAAGCTCGATCTTTCCCTCGCCGCGCCCGGCCTCACCGCGCAGATCGTCGACGTCGAGTCCGTCAGCGGCGCCGAGCAGCCGCTGGCCGACGCGATCGAGGCGGCGCTGACCGGGCTGCCGCATCTCACCGTGCACCGCGACGGCAACGCGGTGGTCGCGCGCACCGGCCTCGGACGGGACCAGCGCGTGGTGCTGGCCGGGCACATCGATACCGTTCCGGTCGCCGCCAATCTCCCTTCCCGCCTGGAACGCGACGCCCTCTACGGCTGTGGCACCAGCGACATGAAATCTGGTGTGGCGGTACAGCTTCGGCTGGCCGCGATGGTGCCCGAGCCGAACCGGGACGTGACGTACGTGTTCTACGACTGCGAGGAGGTGGAGGCCGAGCGCAACGGCTTGCTCAGGATCAGCCGCGCCCGGCCGGAACTGCTGGCCGGCGATCTGGCCGTGCTGATGGAGCCGACCGGGGGAGTGGTTGAGGGCGGCTGCCAGGGCACGCTGCGGGCCGAGATCTTGGCCCGGGGGAAGCGCGCCCACAGCGGCCGGTCCTGGCTCGGGGTCAACGCGATCCACGAGGCCGGCCGGATCCTCGACGTGCTGCGGGCCTACCAGGCCGCGGAGCCCGAGGTGGACGGGCTGACCTACCACGAGGGGCTGAACGCGGTCTTTATCAGCGGCGGGGTGGCCGGGAACGTGATCCCGGACGAGTGCGTGGTCACGGTCAACTTCCGGTTCGCCCCCGACCGTTCGCCCGAGCAAGCGCAGGAGCACGTGCGAGAGGTGTTCGCCGACTGGGAGGTGACGGTGACCGACGTGATCG
Source organism: uncultured Actinomycetota bacterium (assembly GCA_963729365.1). Classification (GTDB taxonomy): domain Bacteria; phylum Actinomycetota; class Actinomycetes; order Streptosporangiales; family Streptosporangiaceae; genus JASHPR01. Next base: position 434,678 of record CAVSNQ010000017.1, on the reverse strand, counting down.
GCGGCGCTCGGCCGGGGCTGGCCGAGCCTGCGGCGGCGTCGTTCGTGACCGCGGTCGGCGGCACCCCCCGGGCCAAGCTCGGCTGGACCGACGTCGCGCGGTTCGCCTCGCTCGGCATACCGGCGGTCAACTACGGCCCGGGCGATCCCCAGCTCGCGCACCGGGCGGATGAGCACGTCCAGATCGCGGCCATCGCCGACTGCGAGACCCGCATGCTGGCCTGGCTAACCGCCTGACCCGCTCCCGGGTGCACGACAGAGCTGCCTGAGGCGGAGCGGCTGGCCGCGGGCCCGGGCGACGGTGGTGCTGGCTGCCCGGAGAGCGGTGGTGGGACCCTTCCTGCCGGCTGGTGGAATCCGGCGCACAATGACGGGCATGGGGACAAGGGACTAGGCCCATGGCGGCTGTGCTCCGAACCCTCCGATCCGACCTGAGGTCGCGGTGGCGGCCGCTGCTCGGCCTGGCGCTGCTGCTCGGCCTCGTCGGCGGGGCCGTGCTCGCCTGCGCGGCCGGCGCCCGGCGCACCGACACCGCGTACGGCAGGCTGCTGACGTGGGCACACGCGAGCCAGCTGCAGGTCGTCTACGGGGGCGGTGCCGGAGCCTACTACCACGCGGTGGCCAGTCTGCCCGGCGTCGAGTCTGCGGGCGAAGTTGTCTACGACGACGCCGTGCTGCCGACCGCGCACGGACTCTCGTCGCAAGAGGTGAACGCTTTCTCGAGCCCTGACAACTCCGTCGGTGTGCGGACCGACCGGGTCAAGATCCTGGTCGGCCGGATGTGGCGCGCGGCGGACCCACATGCCGTGATGGTCGATCAGCAACTCGCCGACCAGTATCACCTGCGGCCTGGCAGCACGTTCCGGCTCGCGATCATCCCGCAGTCCCCGGTCACCGGGAACGCCGAGCTGGGCAAGGCGGTCGTGCTCTCGACCACGGTCACGGCCGTCGTAGCCTTTGACGACCAGATCGTGCCGGCGACCGGCTTGACCGCGATGCCGCAGGTGCTGCTCAGTCCGCCGTTTGCGCGCACATCGCTCTCGGCCAGCGCTAGCTACGGCACCGAAGTGACCGTGGCGCTGAAGCCGGGTGCCAGCGTGCGGAAGTTCGACGCGGCCGCGACGGCACTCGCCGCAGCGAGTTCGAGCGTCACCAGTGCCGGCGGGGCGTACATCACCGACCTCAGCGACCAGGAGGCCGCGACCCAGCGGGCGATCCGGCCGCAGGCGGTGGCCCTGGGCGCGTTCGCGGCGCTGGCCGGGCTGCTTCTGCTCGCCGTGGCGGCACAGCTGCTCAGCAGGCAGCTCGTCCTGGACGCCCGGGACTTTCCCGTGCTGCGCTCGCTGGGCATGGCGCCAGGCCAGCTGGCCAGTCTGTCACTGGCACGGACCGCCATCGTCACAACGACCGGGGGCCTGCTGGCCGTCATCGTGGCCGTTGCCGCCTCGCCGCTCACGCCGATCGGCCCGGCCCGGATCGCCGAGCCGCACCCTGGGCTGGCGGTCAACGTCGCCGTCCTCGGCGCCGGCCTGGGCGCCATCATGCTCCTGCCGCTAGCGTTCGTGCTGCCCGCCGCGTGGCGCGCGTCCGCGAAGTCTCCTGCCTCCTGGTCCGCGGCCGAGCCGGCCGTGCCCGAGCGCTTGTCGCGGACCGCCGCGGCGCTGAGCGCGGGCGGCTCGGTCAATAGGCGCATCGGCGTCCGGATGGCGTTGCAGCCGGGGCGCGGCCGGACGGCGGTACCGGTCCGCAGTGCTCTGATCGGCACCGCGATCGCCGTCGCTGCGACGGTCGCGGCGCTGGTCTTCGGGTCTAGCTTCCAGCACCTGCTCGGCACGCCCGCCCAGTACGGCCAGGACTGGCAGCAGGAACTCGATTTCAGTTTCGGCGGCGTCAGCCAGCCCATCGTCGCCAGGATCGCGTCGATCCAGCCGGGTCTCACCGGGTACGCGGCCGGGAACTACGGCCAGGTCAGCATCAACGGCACCGTCGTGCCGGCGATCGGGGTCGACGCGTTTCGCGGCGCAGGTTACGTCACGATACTGTCCGGGCACGCGCCGATGGCGCCGGATGAGATCGCCCTCGGCGCGGAGACGCTGAGGGAACTGGACCTCCGGGTCGGTCAGCGGATCCCCGTGCGGACGTCAGTCCTCACCGGCTCGGCCCTCACCGCCAAGCGGCCGCGGATGATGACGATCGTCGGCGTCGCGGTCCTTGCCGCGTTCGGACAGGGCTCGCTCGTCGCCACCGACCTGGGCAGCGGCGCCGTCGTGCCGGCGAACGTGCTCTCCGTGGCCGACCCGCAGACCGGCTGCAGCCATGATTGCTTCAACTTCGTGCTGGCGCGTTATGGTCCCGGCACTAGCCCTCGAGCCGAGGTCGCAAGCCTCACCGCAGCGACGAGGCGGATCGGCTGCCCGCCGCAAGTGTGCCAGGTGATCTCCGACCAGAAGCCGAGCGACGTTCGTAACTACACGGCCGTCAGGGACACGCCACTCATCCTCGGCGTCGTGCTCGCCCTGCTAGCGTTCGGCACCCTGGCGCACGTGCTGGTAACCAGCGTGCAACGCCGCAGGCGGGACCTTGCGGTGCTGAAAGTGCTCGGCATGGGCAGGCCGCAGCTCCTCAGCGTGGTGCTGTGGCAGGCGTGCGCCATCAGCGCGGTTGCGCTCGCCGTCGGCTTGCCCGTCGGCGCGCTCGCGGGCCGATGGGCCTGGACGCTGTTCGCCGTATCGGCCGGAGTACCCGCTGACCCGGTCGTGTCCGTGCTCGAACTGCTCGCGGTCATCCCGGCGACGGTGGCGGTGGCCTGCCTCGTAGCGGCCATTCCCGGCCGGACGGCGGCGCGAGTCCGCCCGGCCCCCGCGCTGCGCGCGGAGTAGCCGCGTTTCCGCCGGGAAAGGCACGGGCCAGGAGCTGCGGGAGCCCTCACCGCGCCCGCGGGCCCCGCCATGCCCGCTGGGGGCGTTACTGCGGCGGGGCCTGGATCAGGTCCAGCTTGCTGGTCTGCTGCTGGCCGGCGGTGTTCTCCCAGGTGACGGAAATCGTGGTACCCGGGTGGTAACCGGTCAGGAGGTTGGTCAGCGAGTTCGGCGAGCTCACCGCGCTGCCGTTCACCGCGGTGATCACGTCTCCGGCGGTGAGGCCGGCCGTGTCAGCCGGCGTGCCGCACAGGTCGCCGAGGATCAGCGTGCCGCTGGTGGCCGGGGCGATTTGCTGCGGCACGCCCGCGTTCTGGTCGTTGGACAGGCACGACGTCCCGCCCGGCTGGCCGCCGAAACCGTTGCTCCCCTGGCTCTGGGACTGAAGCTGACGCTGCTGGGACGGGCTGGTGGCCGCGCTCGCGGTGCCGGACGGCACCAGCACGCCCATGAACCCGGAGGCGCCGATCTTGATCGTCGAGCTGCTCTGGCCGTTGATGATCTCATGGGCGATGGCGAGCGCCCGGTTGATCGGGATCGCGAAGCCGACCGCATTCTGCTGGTTGCCGAAACTGCCCGATGATGCGGCCGTGTCCATGCCGATGACCTTGCCTGCTGAGTTCGACAACGGGCCGCCCGAGTCGCCCTCGACGATGTCCGCGTTGGTCTGCAGCATGCCGTGCAGCGTCTCGCTGCCGCCCAGGTCATCGCTGGCGGTAATGCTCTGGTTCAGCTGTGTGATGGAGCCGCTCACGACCGCGGGCTTGCCGCCCGCTCCCTCGGCGTTGCCGATCGCGACGACGGCGTCGCCGATCTTCACCGTCGAGGAGTTACCGAGCGGGACCGTGCGAAGGCCGGACGCGCCCTCGAGCTGGATCACCGACACGTCGTCGGTCTTGTCGTAGCCGAGCCACTTGGCCGCGTACTTCTGTCCGCTCAAGACCAGCGTCGCGGTCAGGCCGGTGGTGTCGGTGATGACGTGGTTGTTGGTCAGTACCAGGCCGTTGCTGCTGATCACCATGCCGGTGGCCTCGGCGGTGCCGCCCACGTACTGGAGGTTGCTCGAGATGTCGACGACTCCGGGCTCGACGGCGCTCGCGACCGCCTGCTCTTGGGCGCTGCTGGCCCCGGTGCCCGAACTGCCGGAGCCGCCCGGGGTGAAGCCGCTGCCCGGGTTGGTGCCGCTGCCCGAGCCCGGGAGCCCGGTGTTCGGCGAGGCCTGCGACGCAGGCGTCGAGCCGTGGTCCAGGGTGGCCACCGCGGCGGCGCCGACCCCGGCGGCGAGCGCCGCCACCACGAGGTAGACCAGGAAGCCCTTGGCCCGGCCGGCCCGGCGCGGCTGCTGCTCGATGTAATCGGTCGGGTGGCCGTACCCGCCCGGCGGTCCGTATCCGGGCGGCCCGTAGCCGGGCTGGCCGTATCCGGGCTGGCTGTATCCGGGCTGGCCGTATCCGGGCTGGCCGTATCCGGGCTGGCCATACCCCGGCTGGCCGTAGCCGGGCTGGCCATACCCCGGCTGCCCGTATCCGGGCTGGCCCTGGCCGGGCTGGCCGTAGCTCCCGGGCTGGCCCTGACTACCCGGCTGGCCGTAGCCGCCAGGCTGGCCCTGGCTACCGGGCTGGCCATAGCCCGGCCGGCCGTAGCCACCGGGCGGCCCGTATCCGCCTGGCTGGCCGGGGGGAGCGTCGTGAGGAGAACCGATCAGCGGCGCGGTGTCGCCCGGCTGGCCCGGCTCGGTGTCAGGCGACGGCGAGTCGGCAGCACCGGCGTTGGCCGGCGGGTCCGCCTCGTTCTCAGGCGGCGACCACGGGCCCACGTATTCGGGCTGCTGGCTCTCGCTGTCGCTCTGATCTTCCTGCATGTCCGCATCACCTCTGCCCCGAAGCCAGCGTACTTTCCGCTTGCCGCCACCTGACGCGCAGGAGGCCGGCTCGACCGCCGACGTGTCTTCGCACATCCCCAGTAAGCCCTACCGGTCTGGACGTTGCCTGAATGCTCACTGAGGATTCCCCGCCGCGATGTCCGTCACTCGTTGTCGGTGCTGTCGGCTAGCGTACTGTCAAGAAGCGATATATCTTAAGTGTGGCATGTTCCCGCAACCCAGGGAGAAAAGATGTCGGCACCAACACGCAACGATGACACGGGCCTGACCCGGCGCGAAGAGCTGAGCGTCTCGGGCGCGGCCATGTCCGCCGCGCCGTGGAAGACGGCGGGTGCCGCTGGCGCCGTCGTCACCGGCGCCGATCTGGCTTTCCACCTCGTGGGCGCCCACTTGGACGTGCCCACCGCGCTGTCCGCAGGCACCGTGGCGTTCTTCGCCGTGGCCGGGGGCGGCGCGCTGGTGCGCGGGCACGCGGGCCGGGCGATGCGCTGGGCGCGCGCCAATCCTTGGCGGTTCGCCCTGCTGCCTGGCCTGGCCGCCGCCGTGGTCGTCTTCGTGCTGTCGGTAGTGCTCGGCAGCAGCGGCCTGATCGGCGGAACCTTCACCGCGGTGTGGCACGGGGCCGTGGCCTACGGGCTGACCGGCGTGACGGGTGCCGTCGCCGGGAGCCGCAGGCGGCGCAGCACATGATCAGGAAGCGTCACCGAGTCCGCCCGACCTCCCCGGCCGCCGGGGCCAGGTCGGCCTCCGGGCCCTGCTGGCCCGATCCGGTTCCGCTCTCCGGGTCGTGCTGGCCGGACCCGGAGCCGCCCGCCGAGCCCTGCTGGCCGCAGTCCGCTCCGTGGCCGGCCTCGGCATCCGTCTGGCCGGTCCGCCCGGCACCCAGGTAAGCCTCCTGCTGTACGGCGCACCAGTTCGCGGACCCACTAAAATGCCAGCATTACCCACAAAACGCGGCAGGAGGCCAGCGTGACCGCGGACGACCCTGGCATCCGGTGGCAGCGCCCCTCACATCTCCTGCTGCGGGCCAGGCGCATCCAGACCGTGCTGGTCACCGTGCCCGTCGCGCTGGCCGGCGGCATCATCGCCGGCGCGGTCGGAACCGCCGCCCTCGGCCTCGGGATCGGGCTCGGGCTCGTGGTGGTCGGAGCGCTGTGGGAGCGGTTCCTCGCCCGCCGCGTCGCCGCGTGGGGCTACACCGAGCGGCGAAACGACCTGATGGTCAAGCGCGGGGTGCTGATCCGCCGCCAGTCGGTGATCCCGTACGGACGGATGCAGTTCATCGACGTCACCGCGGGCCCGGTGGAGCGGAGCCTGGGCCTCGCGACCGTGCGGATGCATACCGCCGCGGCGGCCAGCGACGCGCGCATCCCCGGCCTGGACAAGGCGGACGCCGCGAAGCTGCGCGATCAGCTGGCCACCCTCGGCGAAGCGCAGGCAGCCGGCCTGTGACCGCCCCCCCGCCGAGCCGCCCGCCGGACGACATGGCCAGCTGGCACCGGCTGCACCCGCTGTCACCGCTGGTCCGCACCGGACGGCACTTCGTCGGACTCGGCATCGTCGTGCTCCTCCTGATCTTCGCCAACCACGGAGGCGGTGAAGGAAGCGGCAACTTGATCGCCGACATCGTCGTCGTCGGGATAGTGCTGGTCGGCGGCGTGATCAGCTGGCTCGTCACCCGCTGGCAGGTCGCCGACGGCGTGCTGCGCATCGACACCGGCCTGATCCGGCGCGACTCGCGGCGCTTCCCGCTGTCCCAGGTCCAGGCGATCGACGTGGTGCAGACCGGGCTGGCGCGCGTGCTCGGACTGGCCGAACTCCGCCTCCGGATGGCCGGCGCCGACTCATCAGGCGGCCGCCTGGCCTGCCTGCCGCTGGCGGACGCCGAGCGGCTTCGCGCGCAGCTGCTGTCGATGGCGCACGTCCCGGCGGCCACGGCCGGTGCCCCCGGGCCGCCCGGCCAGGTCGGCGGGCCCGAGCGGCCGCTGTTCCGGGTCAGGTCCGAGCGCCTGGCCGGGGCCATCATCCTGAGCCGGACCGGCGCGTACGCGGCCATCGTGATCGCCGCGGTGGTCGTGGTCATCGCGCTGACCGGCAGGCCGGGCGTCATAGTGCCGTTCCTGGCGTTCGCTGTCGGCGTCGTGCTCGCGGTCTGGCGGCAGTTCAACGGCGAGTTCGGGACCGTCGTCTCCGCGGCGCCCGAGGGGCTGCGGCTGCGGTCCGGCCTGGTGCAGACCACCGCCGAGACCATCCGCCCCGGGCGGGTGCAGGCCGTGCGCATCGTCGAGCCCCTGATCTGGCGTGCGTTCGGGTGGTGCAGGCTCGAGGTGGATGTCGCCGGGTCGCGCCAGCGCCGGGAGAACCGGTCGGAAGGGCAGCGCCTGCGCGCGCTCATCCCCGTCGGATCCCGCGCGGAGGCCGAGCAGATGCTCGGCGAGTTGCTGAGCTCGCCGCCCAGGCCGTCGCGCCGGGCTCCGGCCAACGCGCGCTGGAAGGCGCCGCTGTCCTACCATTTCCTGGCCTGGGCCGGCGACGACCACTATGTGGCCGCGGCCCGCGGCCGGGTGTGCCGCAAAACCACCTGGATCCCGCTGGAGAAGGTCCAGAGCGTCCGCTGGGTTCAGGGACCGGTCCAGCGCCGGCTCGGCCTCGCGTCGGTGCGGCTCGACGTGGCGGGCAAGCGGGTGACCGGCAGTATCCAGGACCGCGACGCCGCCGAGGCCGACGAGATCCTCGGTCGCCTGCCCGACCTGGCCCGCGCGGCGCGGTCACGCGGCTTGGTCAGGTGAGGGGTGGCGAGTTCGGTGGAGCGTAGCGTTCAGGCAAGTCTGGTCGATCATCGTTCATCCCATTGACGATCGCCCTCGTGATGCCCGGCCTGATCAGCGCCACGATCGCCATGATCAGCGCGAGCAGGACCGCCGTCCCCGCGGTGGTCCAGCCGAGCCCGATCCAGTCGATCACCGGTCCCTGCGCGAGCGACCCGAGCGGGTAGGCGACGCCGAGCGCCACCAGGAAGAAGCTGAGTACCCGGCCCCGGTAGGCCTGCGGGGCCCGGAGCTGGACCAGGGTCGTGAGCCCCGACAGGACCCCGATGTACACCAGGCCGACGGCGAACAGCAGGGCCACGCCCTGCCACCGGGTCTGAGCGGCCGCGTAACCGACCAGCGCCACCGGCAGCAAGACCAGGTTCCCGGCCAGCAGCCGGCCGCGGCCCAGGCGGGCGGCCAGCGGGGCCAGGCAGAGCGCGCCGATCACCGCGCCGGCGCCCTGGGCGGTGGTGAGCAGGGCCGTCGTCTGCGCGACCGCCCTAGCGCCGCCGTGCGTCAGGTGGTGCGCCATCACCGGGACGAGCGCGATGAACGGCGAGGCCAGGAAGGCCACCACCGCGATCGTGACGATGGCCGCCCAGCACGACGGTTCCCGCCGGGCCGCCGTGAAACCCTCCCGCAGCGACGTCCGCAAGCTGGCCGCGTGTCCGGCGGGCGGGCCGAGCCGGATGAACACCAGCGCCACGACGACGGCCAGGAACGACGCGGCGTTGGCCACGAACGCCACCGGATACCCGAAGGCGGCCACGGCGGCGCCGGCCAGCGCGGGCCCGACGATGCGGCCCAGGTTGAACTGGGCCGAGTTGAGCGACGTGGCCGCCAGGAACTCCTCGTGCGGCACGAGGTCGGGCAGGATCGCCTGCTGGAACGGCCCGATCAGGGCGGACGCCGAGCCCTGCAGCGTGACGAGCGCGACCAGCGCGCCCGGGTTGTCGTGGCCGGCGGCCACGAGGACCGCGATCAGCGCGGCCGTGCCCGCCGCGGCGAGGTTCCCGATGGCGAGCACCGGGCGGCGCGGCAGGCGGTCGGCCAGCGCGCCGCCGATCGGCGAGAGCAGGCCGATCGGCAGGAACGCCCCGGCGGCCACCAGGACCGCCCACGTCGCGCTGCCGGTGTCGGAGATGACCAGAGCGCCGACCGCGACGGTCTGCATCCAGGACCCGACGGTGGAGATGAGCCCCGCGGTCCACAGCAGCGTGAAGCTGCGGTGGCGAAACGGCTGCAACGAGGCAAGACCACGGGCCTGCGCCCCGGTCGGCTTCCCGGTCGACGCGTCGGCCGGCTTCCGGGCCGCTGGATCGCCGGCCGCCGTGTCGCCGGCCGCCGGGTCGCCGGCCGCCGGATCGCTGCGAGGGTCCGGCTCGTCGGCCGTCTGCCCGACCCGGTCTGCAGACCTCATTCCGTTATGCTGCGTGTCCGCCCAGACCCATGGCCGCCAAACTACAGGGTTCCCGCCACTCTGCGACCTACAGGGTTCACGCCACTCTGCGACGATTTTACCTGATCAACAAAATAATTTGTCTACAGGTTCGTTATCGGGCCGATAATGTCAGACCTGGTCTCTATGATAGAACTAGTAATCGAATAGGAGCCTGCGAGGAGGCCTCCAGGTCATGTGCTTACCAGGCCAGGTGCCCGCCGTGCCCGTACCCGTAACCGCCGCCGACGCGGCGGCGATGGCGCAGGCCGCGCTGGGCTGGCTGGCGGCCGCGGATGCCGGGTCGCTGACCACAGCGGAGCAGGCGGACTGCCTGCGCGAGCTGGAGCGGGCGGAGTCGATGGGCGTGGCGGCGCGCTCGCGGGTGCTGGGCGCGTTTCATGCTCAGGGCGGGTTTGAGGATGACGGGCATGGTTCGGCGCGGACGTGGCTGAAGTGGCAGACGAGGGTGACCGGTGGCGCGGCGGCCGGGGCGCTGGGCTGGATGCGGCGGTTGTCGGCTCATGCGGCGGTGCGGGATGCGCTGGCCGGCGGGGAGGTGTCGGAGTCGTGGGCGCGGCAGTTGTGTGCGTGGAGTGACTTGCTGCCCGAAGGTCACCGCAGTGGTGCTGATGTGATCTTGCTGGGCGCGGCGGCGGGCGGGGCGGAGCTGCGGGATCTGGCCGGGCTGGCCGATCAGATGCGGCGGCGGTGCGCGGCGCCGGATGTTGACGGGGATGACGGGTTCGCCGGGCGGGGGCTGCGGCTGGCCACGACGTTCCGGGGGGCGGGGAAGCTGGAGGGTGACCTGAGCGCGGGGTGCGCGGCGGCGTTGTCGGCGGTGCTGGAGTCGCTGGGGAAGAAAGCCGGGCCGGAGGATACCCGGACGAAGCGGCAGCGTGATCATGATGCGCTGGAAGAGGCGTGCCGGCGGCTGGTCGGCGCGGGCGGTTTGCCGGACCGGGCCGGGCAGCCGACGCAGATCGTGCTGCAGATGGGCCTGGACCGGCTGCGCGGGCTGCCCGGCGCCGCCGGCGCCGAGGCGGCGTGGGCCGGCGCGGCGGCGGGCCCGGGTGATGACTGCGACGCGGCGGTCGTGCCGGTCGTGACCGGTCACGTCGACCCCGGGGTGCTGGACCGGCTGGCCGCCGCGCTGCTGCACCCGCCCGGCGGCGCCCCCGGGCACCCCGGTGCCCCCGCCCGGCCCGCTGCCTCCGGCCAGCCTGGTGCCCCCGCCCGGCCCGCTGCCTCCGGGCAGCCGGGTACCCCCGCCCGGCCGGGCGGCGCGGGCCCGGCGGACGGCGCGGACGCGGCGCGGCGGGCCCGGGCCGAGCGGGCGGCGCGGCGGATGGTGCTGGCCGCGGCCGCGGACCTGCTGTCGGGGCCCGGCGGGCTGGCTGCTTACCTGCGCACTAACCTGCTGCCGGGCCCGGCCGCGTCGGTCAGCCTGCCGCTGGATATCGGCGCGGCGACCGAGACCATCCCGGTCCACCTGCGCCGCGCGGTCACCGCCCGGGACCGGCGCTGCCGGTTCCCGGGCTGCGACCAGCCCCCGGCGGCGTGTCACCCGCATCACATCGTGCCCCGGTCGCAAGGCGGCCCGACCTGCCTGACCAACCTGTTGCTGCTGTGCGCCTTCCACCATCTGATCGCGGTGCACCGGTGGGGCTGGAGCATCACCCTGCACCCCGACGGCACCGTCACCGCCACCAGCCCCGACAGCAGCCGAACCCTGCACAGCCACGGCCCGCCCGCCCAGGTTGCCTAGCACTCAGCGACGCAGGAGAATCACGCCGCTAGTGCTGGTCTGCACCTTCGCCGGCTGGATGCTCTGGGGCTCACTTCGGTTTCTCCCGCTGGTCAGCGGCTTGCGGGAGGGCGGGATGCCGAGGAGGCCGGAGAAATGCTCGCTGCCGTGCTGGCACGCGGCCCAGGTCGGTATCGTCACGGTATGCCCGACCTGATCCCGCCAGTCCCGTACGTGACCTTGACGACAGCACCGACACGAACTTCGTCAACGTGACCTGGTTCCAGTTCAGCCGACGCGCGGTCCGGGCCGCTCAGCGGAGCGGCCTGCCGTTGGCCGCCAGCAGGCCATGCCAGGGGTTGTCCGGGCCGGTGGCATCCGGGCACTGCTGCGCCAGCACCCGCTGGCACAGATCCGCGGGCGGCGCGAAGGCGACGCCGAGACCGCTGAGGGCGTCATCGGTATGCACCAGGAGTTCAATGCAGGCGCGGGCGACATAGTCGGCCGCGCTCGAAGGGCCGGTGACGTGGTACGCCCGCACGTCGGGCGGCGTGAGCGCGGCGACGGCCGCGAGTCCCGTCGCCACCGGCACGATGGAGTCGATGACCTCCTCGTTGGTCGCGTCCGGCCAGCGCGTTACGGATAGGCCGATGAAATGCTCGCACTGGCTGGCCAGGTACAGGGTGTACTTCGCGGTGGCGCCGATCATGTGAGTGATCGTCTGCTCGACGTCCCAGTCGAGCGAGCCAGCCCGGACCGACCAGTCGTGGTCGGCGACCGGCCGCAGCGCGGCCTCGACCGCCGCCGCCGCGGCGACCGCGTCATCCGGCATCAGCGTTTGGGGCATCTGTCATCCTAAATCTTGTCTTTTCACCGCGCCGTGGGGCTGGGCGGCGCACCTGAAGTAAGTAGTGCCCCTGAAATGGACAGCGGGCAGGCCGGTCGCCGGTCCGGATCCTCCCTGCCGAATATTTGCCTCTCGTCGTCTGGTCAGAGCCGGTCTGGGCGACGCGCGGATTAGCCGGGTCTGCGCGCGGGCGTCAGCTGAGGCGGGCACTTCTGGAGGTGCCGGGATCGGTCTCATGGCTGTTGGCGGCGGATCGTCTCGGCGAGCAGGTAGACCTCAGTGCCGGCCAGGCCAACCGAGCAGAACAGTGTGACCTGTCCGGCGGCTGTCCGGCCCGGCGATGCGTGCTGGATCACCGCGCCGACGCTGACCATCCGGTCCATGTGCCGGGTGCCTGCCAGGCAGAATGGCGGCTTGTATGCACGGGCTTGACCGAGGGAGTCAGTGGCTATCACATCGGCCCGTTCGGCAAGATCGGGACCGAATTCTGACCGCCCGTGCTGTTTGGGACCAAGCGAGGTTATGTGAGTTCCGTCGGTAACCCAGGCAGGGTCGATGACCGGGACTGGGCTGGTGGTGGCGAGGACCACGATGTCGGCGCCGCGGACCGCGTGCTCGGCGCTGCGCGCTGGTGCCGCGGTCACGCCGAGTTCCTCACTGGCGCGGCGGGTGAAGCGTTCCCGGTGCGCCGGGCTGCGACTCCACACCTGCACGTGGCCGACGGGCCGCACGGCGTTGATCGCCCACAGCTGCGCCCAGGCCTGGGTCCCGGCGCCGATCATGGCAACCTCGGACGCGTCGGAACGGGCCAGTACGCCGACGGCGGCACCGCCGATGGCGCCGGTGCGGCGAGGGCCGAGCTCATTGCCGATCGCCACTGCCTGCACGCTTCCGGTCCGCCAGTCGTGGAGGATGGCTACCTGTGTTCCGGAGCCGGCGTTGTAGGTGTCATAGGAGCGATACCCGAACCAGTCACCGGGGCGTGCCCCGGCGGTGAATACCAACTGGCCGGGCCCGAGGTCGGCGACCACTCGCGGTGGCGCGACCAAGGCTCCCCGTTCGGCATCAGCCATGGCGCGACGCATGGCCGAGACCGCGGCCGTCGCGTCCAGCCTGGCTCTCAACCACTCATCGTCAATCACGATCGGGGTCATCATTTGCCTCCTCGACGCCCGGCCGCCCCGCCCGATGCTTGCCCGCGCAGACCGCTCGCTTCGGTGCCGAGCCGCACTGTCGTCACGGCGGTGAGGGGGCGCGCGTGCATCGGCCGGCGGGTGGAGCGGCGTGGGGCCGAGCCCGCCAGCGGGGTGGTGTCGAGGTACCTGACCTCGTAGACCCGCTCGGTGAACTTCCAGCCGTCCGCGGTGCGCTGGTAACGGTCGTGGTAGATGGCGTAGTTCAGTTCCGAGTTACCATCGCGCAGGTGGATGAGCTCGCAGAGGTAGGCACGGCCGGTCGCGGCATCGCCCTGCAGCTGGATAGTGCCCGGGTGGGTGGTCTGCACGAGGTAGTTCACAAAGGCCGGTACCCGATCGCCCCAGGCGCGGATTTCCTTCCGGCCGGCGAGCTCGGCAGGGATTTTGGGCATCCGCCACACGCCGTCCGGTGTGAACAGCGAGGCCACGCGGTGGTAATCGCGCATCATCACCGCGTCGGTGAACTCGCCGCGCAGCGCCTCGATCTCGACGCGGTCAGCGATGGCCTGAAGGTCGCTCATCGGTTTCCTCCCTGATCATTGTTGTGTTCCAGTTGCTGCACGCGGCGGCGATGAGCGTCAAGGATGCGGTTGCGGTGGCAGTCTGACCGCTCGACGGGTCCACGTCACGGAGTACTCGAATCCGGCCGCCAGGATCGCGATGACCGCGGCATACAGCATGCTGACTCCGGAAAAGGGCAGGAAGGCCAGTGTCCCTGCGGTCACCAGGCGGATGCACCACCGGATGGTCCTTCCTTCCAGGAGTCTCCCGGCGGCTCGGAAGCTGATGAGGAAGATCAGGAGGAACGCGGCGGACGATGCGGTGATGAGGGTGCTTTCGTCGCGCCCGCTGAGCACTAGGGCGCCGACCGGAACCGCGTAGCCAGCCAGCAGCGCGAGCAGCGCCGCCCGCGGCGCGTTACCGGGTCCGGACACCCGTGCCAGCCTGCGCGGCAGCAGCCCGGTGCGCGCTTGGGAGTAGACGACACGCGAGGTCCCCAGCACCCAGGCGTTCATGGACAGCACCAGCAGCACCACTGCGACCATGTCGCCGACCTGCGAGAGCGCGTGGCCGCTGGCGATCTTGAGCAGGGTGGAGAAGGCGGTGATCTGCTGCGAGTCCGCGGTATCCCGCGGCAGCACGAGCACGACCGTGAGCGCCATCGACAGATAGAGGAATCCGACGATCGCGACGCCTCTGAGGATGGCGCGCGGGAAGGTCCGGCGGGGGTTGACGACCTCCTCGGCCACCGGGGCGGCGTTCTCCCAGCCGATGAAGCCGAAGAAGCAGATGATAAGAGCCGGGCCAAGCGCGGTCCAGCCGTGTGGCGCGAACGGCTTCAGCCTGGCGGCCTGCGCGTGCGGCAGGGCAACGGCCACGACTAGAACCAGGAACAAGATCAGGGCACCCAGGACTGCCGCCTGAACACGCGCACTGGCTCGGATGCCGAGCAGGTTGAACAGGACCGAGAGGGTCACGAACCCGAAGCCGACCGCTGCCACCTGGAGGTTGGTCGGGGCGGGATACCACATGCTCAGCAGGTACCTGGCTGCTGCCAGTCCGAGGACCGGATTGGTGACCACGAGGGTGAGCATCAGGTAGAGCGAGGTCAGGCGTGACCAGCGGGACCCGAAAGCGAGCTGAACGACCCCGGATATGCCCTGGCTGGTGGGATGGTGCACCGACAGGCGGGCGAAGACGAGGGCGAAGGGGTAGGAGTAGGCGACGAGCAGGGCCCAGGCTGCCAGGGAGAGCGGTCCCGCGGCATGGACGGCGTGCCCGGGCAGGATGAGCACGCCAGTGCCGATCACCGACGTGATGTAGTGCACGGTCAGCCCGGGCACTCCCAGGGTGCGCTCCAGCTGCTTCCCGTCGTGTGCCGGGCTGCCGTCGTTGCCATGATCCGGTGCTCGGCTGTCACGGGGGGTCGTCACCTGCTGCGTCCGGGGTGCCCGGTCTGAGTCGGCGCGGACACATCCCGCCGCGGGTTCGGCGCCGCGTGCTCGGTGCCTCGGGGCATCAGCAGCGGCATGCAGGGGATCGGTTGCCAGGTAATCGGTCATGACAGGAACGCTAAGCCGGAAATGGCATTATGAAAAGCGATAGAATTCAATGAACGCGATCGTGATTAGCGATGTTTGTTGCTAGGCTAGGAGCCATGTCCGACGCCGAGCTGCGGCATCTTGCCGCGATGGCCGCCGTCGCTGATGAGGGCTCCTTCGGCCGGGCTGCCGTCCGGCTGGGCTACAGCCAGTCGACGATCAGCCAGCAGATCGCGGCACTGGAGAAGGCCGTCGGCGGGGCAGTGTTCGACCGGCCGGGCGGGCCCAAGCCGGTGCGGCTCACCCCGCTCGGCGCCCTAGTCCTGGCCCACGGGCGCGACCTGCTGGCGCAGGCGGCCGCGATGGCAGCCGCGCTCGACCGGTTCAAGGCCGGCGACGGCCGGGTCGATATCGGCACGTTCCAGAGCGTCTCCAACGTGATCTTGCCCCCGGTGGTGCGCAGGCTGCGGGAAGAGCATCCCGGCTGCGACATCAGGCTGTTCGAGGAGGAGACCGGCCAGCCGCAGGTCAGCGACCTCGACCTGATGTTCTTCGACGGCCGCGTCGACAGCGACGTCCAGCACCTCAAGCTGCTCGACGACCCCTACCTGCTGGTGGCCAGGCCCGGCGCGTTCCCCGACGGCCCGGTGCCGCTGGCCCAGCTCGACGGCGCCCCGATGGTGGCCCACCCTCCGATCTGCGATCAGGCCCGCATCGAGCAGTATCTTGCACGCGAGGCCGTCCGGCCGCGCATCGTGTTCCGCACCGTGGGAAACGAAGCCGTACTGTCAATGGTGCGAGCCGGCATGGGGACAGCGCTGGTGCCACGGCTTACCATCCTCGGCCATGACACCCACGGTGACACCACGCTGTCTATCCACCAGCTCCAGCCACCGCTCCCGCCCCGCGAGATCTTCTTGCTCTGGGAAAAGGGACGCACCCACTCCCCGCTCGCCGCCAGGGCCATCGAGATCGCCGTCAACGTAGCCGCCGAGATCGCCGAGGACAAACGACAGCTCGGCGAACCGAACCGCCCCGCAGCGCCCGCAGGCTCCACCTCTTTAGGAAGCGCGTCGTCGTCCAACATTCAGTCGTAGCCGACGGCGAGTGTCTCATAGACGCCAGCCGCCAGGCTGTAGCAGGCCCTCGGCGGTGCGCCGTTCGACGTAGGCGCGGGTCGCCGGGTGGGAGCTCATCCGGGTGATCACGATCCGCCACAGCGCGTGGTTGGCAGATCAGACCGGCTCGCCGGTGGGTGCCTGAAAACCTGGGATCCCGCCGACAAATCGTTCGCAGGACAGCCCTAAATGGCATCAGCCGATTAGGAGGCCAGACCGGGACCCAGGCTCCCGACCCTACGCCCGAACCACCCCAAAACCGGGGAAGCAGGGCTGGAAGCACCTATCCACATCCTCCCTGCCGATCATCGGGGTGCTGGGGCGATGGGAACGGGATCGGCCCCGAAGTCAGCGGACCTGCTGACGGCGGACCACCGTTCGGCTTCCGCGGCACGAGGTCGCCGAGTTGCTCCGGGCGGCGGGCCGTGGCGACCACGTTGTCGCCGTGATCGAGGGCTGCTGTGGCGAGCTCTCGCCCGAAGCCCCGCGTGCTGCCGGTGATGAGCCAGGTCCTGGTCATGCATGCCTCTCTTCGTGCCGTCGTGTTGGTCAGCCCCGGTCTTGGACAGTCAGGCGGCGGACGGCCTCGACGACCGCCGCGCGACGCTGCTCGAGGTCGCCCAGCGCGCCCGCGGGGGCGTACGGGCTGCCCGGTATCCAGGCGCTGGCGATCGCCAGCGTAAAGACGTACAAATCCTCAGGAGCAAACAACGACAGCGCCTGCTCGCGGGCGTGCGTCCCGGCGACCGCAGCGGTGTTCGCCCGGTGCGATTCGGTCAGCCCTGCCGTCTCGCGGCGGGTGCTGGCGCGTTCGAGGCGATGCCAGCTGGCCAGGCGGAGCTGGTGCGGGTTCGCGGCGAGGAAGTCGAATAGCTGTCCTGCATAACCCGGCAGGTCCCCCGGCGTGAAAGGCACCTGTTCCAGCACCCGGGCGACAGCCGCGTCCATAACGGCATCGAAGAGCCCGTCCTTGCTGCCGAAGTAGGAGTAGATCAGCGCCCGGTTCGCCTTGGCCGCCGCCTCAATGCGGTCGATCCGGGCGCCGGCTATCCCGTGGGCCGCGAACTCGTCGGTCGCGGCCGCCAGCAGCCGCGCCTTGGTGGCTTCGGGGTTCCGGGTCCGGGCTGAGCTCGCCGATGCTGGCATGAGGCCAGGATAGCAAACAACTATTTAGTTACTAACGCCGAGTGCCCGATCGCCGCGCACGGTGGCGCCATCAGCCGGCGCTCCGCTGAAGTTGCCACGCTGCCTCGAGTGCATCCTCGATGGCTCCAGCGTCGCCGCTAGCGAGATCAGCGACAACCATCATGTGCTTGATGTACCGGGCCGGGACGCTGAAGGTCTCGGGAAACTGCCGCAGCATGGAGTCGCGGTAGTCGAAATCCGCGCGAATCACCACATGCGCGTCGTCAAGCTGCCGTGCTACCAGCCTGCCGTGGTACCGCCACTCAGCCAGCCCCTCTGGCGTAGTGAGGCGGACTCCGGCCAGGGCCTCGGCCAGGCGTGCCACGTCACCCATCTCCACGAACTCGGGCCTTTCTGCTTCTCTCTGTGATCACGATCCCGGGAACATCGTGCCCGTACCGGGCCAGCCTCCGCGTCACTCAGCCCGGCTGCCGTACGCCAAAGCTGAAGCAGGGGTGACGCAGCGCTGGCCGGGCCGTCACATTACCCAGCCGGTGGCGTCGGCCCAGGCCTGTGCCCGGTCAAGAAGGCCGAGGATCACGTCGGACTTGGCCTCCGTGTAGGCGCCGGCCTGATCGACCCAGAGCCTGGCCGCCTCGCGTTTCGCCGCCGCATATGTTTCTCGCGCGTCGCCGCTGGACCGCAGATAGTCGCGGAACAGCAGGTGCTGCCGTTGCCAGTCGCTTCCCAGCTGGCAGACGTGCACGTGTACGTCCCTGGGCTGCCCCGGCGGCGGCTGGAAATACCGGTGCTCGTGGTCGCGGAAGCGCAACTGGAGCCCGGCCGCCTCGCACGGCGGCACGTAACCATCCTCGTCGTCCATGTCCGCCACGCTGACCTGGATGTCCACGATCGGCTTGGCCGCCAGGCCAGGTACCGAGGTTGAGCCGACGTGATCGATCCGGCAGGCAACCGGGCCGAGGAGGCTGGCCAGGCGTCCACGCCAGGCTTCGAAGCTCTCCGGCCAGCCTGGGTCGTAGGGAATGACCCGGATGGGCTCTGGCTCTCGCGGCTGCGAGCGTGAGTTGTACTGGAACCCGGGCCACAGCAACGGCGTCGCGCGGGCCGCCAGTTCCCTCCGCTCGGCCAGCGGCAGCTCGTGCGGCTTGAGCCCTCTCGGCTCGGCCACCAGGGCATACAGCCGGATCAGGCTAATCCTCGGCCCCTCACGCTCCCGCCTTTCCCGCCAGGCCGTGAAGGGATCGCCTCGGCCGGCCCCTTCGGCGCCCTCGCGACGACGGCCCTGCGCCGCGTGCCCGTAGTCAGGCCTGTCGTCTGCCGCCACGGATGCCATCCTCCCCGGCCGGCGTCCACGGTGGAAACTGGGCCGGTGCCCCCGCGGCAGGTACAGAACCCGCCGCCCGCCTGAAGATCACTCAGGTGAGGGACGGGCAACGCGGTGTTGTTGCCTAACCTCTACCAGGCACGGAGGATTGAAGCCCAGGCACCGACGGGGTGAGCCGCCCGCGGGAGGGATCGGAATGACGCAGCAACCGGCCGGAGGCGCCGCACCACCGGACGTGATTTACATCATCCGCCACGGCGAAAAGCCAGCTGATCCGCCGGTCGTAGGACCTGGGCAGTCCCCGCCCCCGCAGGTGGCGCCCTTCGGGGTCGACGATCAGGGCGTTCAAGACGAGCACTCCCTGCTGCCGAGGGGGTGGCAGCGCTCCGGCGCGCTCGCGGTCCTGTTCGATCCGGCCCTGGGGCCGTTACAAGCAGGACTGCAAACCCCCGCCGCCTTGCTCTCACCCTCCTACGGAGACCCGGCCAAGACGACCGCGCACCGGACGCATCAGACGATCCAGGGTCTCAGTGATCGTCTCGGAGTGCCGATCGTCTCCGCCTTCGCCGAGGGCCAGGAACCTCAGCTGGCCGCCACCGTGGTGAGCGGCTACTCGGGCGTCGTGCTGATCTGCTGGGAGCACGACCACATCCCGGCGCTCGCCTCCTCGCTGCCGTCCGTCACCGGAACGGCCATACCCCAGCCGTGGCCAGGCGACCGTTTCGATGTCATCTGGACGTTCACGCTCGTGCCGGGAGCCACCCCGGTCCAGTACACCTTCGGCCAGATCCCCCAGCAGCTGCTGTCCGGAGACGCCGACACGGTTATCTCGGCGGCCTGAAGGATCCGGCACCGCGACCGCGTTGCAGTTGCGCCTGGGCCGTTGTTGTCGATGTGCTGCAAATCGAGTTTCCGGGCACCCTGGGAGCCATGAGCCGGATCCCGCACGCGCTGCGCCCCCATTCGCACGATGCCGCGGACCAGGTGGACGCGGCCATGGAAGCCAGCGCCGCGGGCATGCGCGTGCTCTGGATCTCCGCGTCGGTGCTCGTGGCCACCGCGCTGCTGCAGGCCGCGGCGGTAGCGATGTCGGGTTCGGTAGCGCTGCTGGGCGACACGCTGCACAACGCGATCGACGCGCTGTCGGTGGTGCCGCTGGCGGTGGCGTTCATCGCGGGCAGGCGCCCGCCGACACGCCGCTACACCTACGGATACGGCCGGGCCGAGGACCTGGCCGGAGTCGTCATCGTGCTCCTCATCGCCGCGTCCGCGGCGCTGGCCGCCGTGGCCGCGATCAGCCGGCTCGCTCATCCGCGCCCGGTGTCCAGCCTGGTCGCGGTGGCCATCGCGGCGCTGATCGGGTTCGCCGGCAACGAACTGGTCGCCTGGTACCGGATCCGGGCCGGGCGCAGGATCGGGTCGGCGGCGCTGGTCGCCGACGGGCTGCACGCGCGGGCGGACGGGGTCACGTCCCTGGTCGTCCTGATCGGGGTGGGCGGGGCCGCGCTCGGCTGGGAATGGGCCGACCCGGTCGTCGGCCTGCTCATCACCGTGGCCATTCTCGCGGTGCTCCGCCAGGCCGCCACCCAGATCTACCGGCGGCTCATGGACGCGGTCGACCCCGCCGCCGTCGACCAGGCGGAGCAGACGCTGCGCGCCGTGCCCGGAGTGCTGGACGTCGGCCGGGTCCGGCTGCGCTGGGTCGGCCACCAGATGCGCGCCGAGTGCGAGGTCATCGTCGACGCGAAGGCCAGCGCCGTCGAGGCTCACCAGGTGGCGGTCGGCGCCGAACACGATCTCCGGCACGCCCTGCCGCACCTGACCGCCGTGCTGGTCCACGCCGACCCGCAGCCCGGCGACGGCGCCGACTATCACGCGGCGCTGGCCGCCCATCGCTAACCGCAACACTGAATTGAACGCTAGCCGACCCCCACCCTGGCACCGCTCCGCGTGCCGGGGCCCGGGCGGTACCGCCCGGGCCCCGGCAACGCGCCATGCTCAGTCGTTCTGGCGGCGCGTGGTGCACACGTAATCGCTGCCGCGGTAGGAGCACCACAGCGCCGGCGCGACCGGGAAGCTGCCCAGCCACGTCGTGGTGGTCTGCGGCCACGTGGGCGTGACGCCGTGGAAGTTGGCGGCCAGGTTGATGCTGCCGGTGCCGTTGTACCGCGCCACCTCCGGATAGGGGTAGACCGGCCGGGTCCGCACGACGGTGGCCGGCGTCGTAGTGCTGAGCTCGGTGGCGATCACCGACGTCGGGGCGACGCCCTGCTCGACCCAGGCCAGCATCGGGTCGACCATGTCGATCATGTTCGGTGCCTGGCCGCCGCCGCAGTGGTTGACGCCGGGCAGCATGAACAGCCGGGCGAACTGCTGCGTCGCGGTCAGGCCGCCCATGGCCTTGGTCACGTCCGTGTAGTAATCGATCGTGCCGTACGGCGAGATGGCCTGGTCGGCCCAGCCCTGCCAGATGATCAGCTTGCCGCCCGCGGCGCGGAACGCGGAGAGGTCCGGGTTGTCGGCGTCATACAGGCCCGCCAGCCGCTGCACCTTCTCGAACTCCGCCTGGGTGAACACGGCATGCTGCAGGTCCGCGGTCTGGGAGCCGGGCAGCACGCCGTTGAACGTCATCCACTTCAGCCACTCGCCGCCGATCGAGGCGGCGATCGTCTGGGCGTAGGTCTGGCCCGGCTCGGGGATCATCCAGCCCGCCCAGGCCAGCTCGGAGCCGTACGGCTCGCCGCCTGGATAGAGGCGCTGGCCCTGCGGGTCGACCGGCCCGGAGTAGATCTTCTCGACCACGGCCACCTGCGCCGCGGTCAGGCAGGTCGGCCCGGCCGCACCGGGGCACTGCAGCGTGGCCGGGTTGAAGTCACAGGCGCGCGGATCGTCGATCTGCCCGTCGACCAGGCCGTCCTGGCCGTCGCACTCGGCGAGCACCGCGCTGTGCAGCAGCGGCAGCTGGCTGGCGGTGAGGATGGGCTGGCCCGACGAGGTCCAGTCCACGTTGGCCAGCCACGGCTGGTAGAAGGTGTTCAGATCCTGCGTGATCATCGCGGGTGCCCCGGCGATGATGCCGTTGAAGTCCTGCGGGTACCGCTGGGCCTCGAGCATCGCCTCATGGCCGCCCTGCGAGCAGCCGTCGAAGTAGCTGTACGACGGGGCCGAGCCGTAAAAATCCTTGATCAGCGTCTTGGCCACCACGGCCAGCTCATGCTCGGTGATGTAGCCGAAGTCGGCCCGGAGTTCGGGATTCTCCCCGAACGTGCCGCCGCCGCTGGTGTGGCCCTCGTTGTCGGAGGCCTCGGCGAATTCCCCGTTGTTGACCGGAACGCAGTTGTAGGCCGCCGGGGCGCTGATCGACAGCGTCCCGCACAGCCCGCCGCACCCGGTCTGCAGATATCGCTGGGTATAGGTGGTGAGCGGAAGCTGCAGCTCGAACTGGTCCTGCGGGGCGATGGTGCCGGTGACGTCGCAATAGCTCCACCCGGCCGCGGCCGTTGCCGTGGTCACGGAGTCGATCTGCGTCGGCGCGCCCGGCAGGCCGGTCAGGTCAAGGGCGGCCAGCTGAGCGCAGCTCTCGACCGGCGTCAGCACGCCGACCGGCCTGCCCGCTAATGCGGCGCCGGAGATGCGGGCGGCCGGGGCGGCCGGGGCCACCGGATGGGACGGCGAGGCGAGCGCGCTCGTCTGCACGGCGACCGCCCCGACCAGGGCGGCGGCCGCGAGCCCGGCCAGCCAGGCCCGGCGGCGGGGGCGGGGCCATTGACGCAGATGCATGGTCGCTCCTTCCCCGGACGCTAGGTCCGGAAGGCGCACAGGCGTTCTGAATGTGAACGCGGCGTAGCGTATGCCCGTGTATCTGACCGGTCAAGGCATGCGGCCTTAGGGCCAGCCCGGGGGCCCGCGGGTCAGCCCGCCTGGTACGCGGTCGTCGCTCAGCGGCCGGCCCGGCTGGCCCAGCCGGTGCTGCCGGTGCCGGTGGCGGTGCGTTGCCGGCCGAGCATCTTGTCGATCGCCGAGCCCACGCTGCCGTCCGCGGTGATGATCCGGCGGATCACCACGATCAGGGCGGGGATGGCCCAGAAGTCACCGCAGACCCAGAGGATCCCGGCACCGATCTGCTGGTCCGCGAACGCCGGGAGGGTGACCCCCGGGACGTGGTTGTAAGCCGAATACCAGGAGACCTGGGTGAGGAAGCTCATTGCCATGGCCAGGATCCACATGATGACGTTGGTCGCCACCAGGGCAATCGCCTGCGCCTCGGGCGGCATCCGCATCCGCAGCGGGGGGGACGGGATGAACTGCAGCCAGAACAAGATCCCCACGATGAGGTAGCTGGAGTGCAGCAGCCAGATCTGGACGGCATGGTTGTTCTCCGCCAGGTCGAGCAGCGCCGGAATGTGCCAGAACAGCATCACGACGTTGAACGCCACCACGGCGACCCAGGGCCCGAGCAGCCAGCTGCCGACCGCGCGGAGCGGCCGTGACCAGCCGATGCCCACGGCGGCGGCACGGGCGGGGATGGCCTCGAGCAGCGGCTGCCACGGCGCGCCGGCCACGATCAACGTCGGGGCAGCGAACATCAGCAGCAGATGCTGGACCATGTGCATGAAGAAGTAGCGGTCGGCCCAGTACTGGACCGGCGAATCGACGGCCACCAGCGTCACGGCGAGCCCGCCGTAGAACGCCAGCGAGCGCAGCCGGCGCTGGCCAGCACGCTCGGGATCGGAGCGGGCCAGCCGGGCCAGACCGATCTCGTGCCATACGGCCAGGACGATCGCGATGATCAGGAACGGGTCGAGCGACCAGTGCTGGGTGAGGTAGCTCATGGCGGGCTCAGCTCGACGATCCGTAAGGGATCGCGACATGGACCGTCTGCGCCAGGCTCCATCCGGTGGCACCGGCTGCGAGCCGCCAGTCCCGGAAAGTACCGCCGTTGACCGCGATCGCGTCCACCTGACCCGCTGGCCCGAGGGCCAGCGTGACCGCCTGCTTGGGCAGCGCGGGCAGCGCGTGCCACGATGCGCCCGGCCCGGCCAGGGTCTCCCCGCGGCTCCCGTTCAGGATCACTCCGACGGCCCAGCCCGGGCCGATGGCCGTGGAGCGGAGCTGTCGCGCGTCGGTGGGCAGCGGAGCAGAAAGCGTCCACGAGGTGCCGCCGTCGGCTGACCAGGCCGCGACGAGGCTGGCGCCCGGCCCGGTTCCCGCCCGCAGCAGCGCCACCACGTCGGCGCCGGCCGCGGTCAGCCGGAGCACTTCGATGTCCTGGCGGGCCAGCGAGGCCGGCATCGCCGGGCCCGCCGCGTGCCAGCGGCCGCCGCTGTCGGCGAAGACGCCGGCCACTCCGGGGCGGTCGCAGCTCGCGGCCAGCATCGTGGTCCCGCCGCTGAACGCCGCCGCGGTGAGCCCGGTCACCCCGCAGGTCCGGCCCGCCGGGGTCGCGGCCAGCGAACTCGCGCTGGACAGGCGCGTCCACGATGTCCCGAGGCGCTGGCCGAGCTCGGCCCCGCCGCTGGTCAGAGCGATGAGCTGGCCGTCAGGCCCGGCCGCGAGCGCGTCGGGCACGTTGGCCAGGCCGGAGTTCACCGGGCCGGCCGGGGACCAGCTTGAGCCGTTGTCGGTGCTGGCCGCCAGCGGGGAGTAGGCGAGGTCCTGGCTGGGGCGGAACCCGGTCACCAGCGATCCGCTGCCGGGACTGGTGACCACCAGGCCGCCGTTGTCGGCCACGCCGAGGGGGGTGGCCAGCCGCCATTTCGTGGTATCCGCAGACCGTACGAACAGCTGCCAGAAGTTCTCCTCCTGGGCCGCGGAGCCGCCCATCTCCACGACCGCCCAGCTGGCGCCCGCCGAGCTGGCGAACGAGGTCGCGAGCGGCGGCGGCACGGGAGCGGCCGGCCGCGGCGTGGCGGGCGCTGGCGTGCTGCCGCAGCCGGCCACCGCGGCCGCGGCGACGAGGAGGCCGGCCGCGGCCAACCCGGCCTGGCGCCGCATGGACGTACCGTTAGGCACGTTCTGGCGAGCCCATCGGTACATCCATGGCGGCCTGGGCGCGCTCATGACGACTTCATGGCTTGCTCGGCGGCCTGGGTGAGCTCGACGGCGAACGACGACTCCGAGCTCGCCGTGCCCGGCCCCGGGTCGAAGTTCAGCTCGGTCCGGGTCTGCCCGCTGGCGTCGATGACGTAGGCCACGTCGGTGTGGGCGATCATCCCGCCGGCCGGCAGGATCTGGGCCGCGATCGCGTAGTTCTTCCACACCTGCTGGAGCTGGGCCAGGCTGCCGGTCAGGTAGAGCCAGTTCGGCAGGCCGGTGAGACGCTCCTGAGCGTCGAAGGCCCGGGTGTAGGCCAGCGAGTGGTACAGCGGGTTGGCCACGATCGCGACGAGTTCCACCTGGCGCTGGGCGCTGGCGCTGAGTACCTGGTCGGCTCCCTTGAACTCCTGCGCGATCTCCGGGCAGTCGTTAGTGCAGACCGGATCGAGGAACGTCAGCAGGATCACCTTGCCGCGCAGGCTCGCCAGGCTGACCTGCTTGCCGTCCTGGTCGGTCAGGGTGAACGCGGGCGCCCGGAAGTTCAGCGGGGCGGCGTCGCCGTCGATGGCCTGGGCGATGATCGGCGAGGCGTTACTGTTCGTCTGGGCCAGCGCCATCGGCGCCGCGCCGATGAGGACCACGGCCACCGCCCAGACCGCCAGGACCACCCGCGTGCTCGCGGCGCCGAACGCGCGCGCCAGCCTGGCGGGCTGGGCTCGCCAGGCCGGCCGCTGGGCGGGCGGCTCCGCGGCTGCGGTGGCCGGTGCCGCGGCGGCCAGCTCCGGTTCCGCCGCGACCGGCTCCGGTGCCGCGGCGGGCTGCGTCGCCGGGGCGGGGGCCGGGCTCAGCGCCAGGTAGCCGGCCACCACAACGAGCGACATCGGGATCATGCTGTTCGGGTCGGTGCCCAGGCCGCCGAAGAAGCCGAAGTCCTCGATCAGCACCCAGTCCGCGAGGCACAGCACGACCATGGCGATGACCGTGCCCCGGATCAGCCACGGAGCGGGCCGGGGCAGGCCGATCTCGGGCAGGCCGGCGCTGAGCAGGCCGGCGCCGATGACCGCCAGCGCGATCACGGCGAACAGGTTCACCGCGAACCCATGCACCGCGGAGAACGCCGCGAAGCTGCTGACCCATCCGGCGATGAAGGAGGGCTGCGGCGTGGTGGCCATCGAGCTGACCATGCCGGTGAGCGTGCCCGGCTGGCCGTGCAGCGTGCCCTGCCAGAAACCCCGGCCCGGCCAGGCCTGCAGCACGGCCATGCCGATGAAGAACAGGCCCAGCACCGAGAGAACTGCCCGGCCCAGCCTCGGGCTGTGCCAGGTGCGCTCGGGCAGGGCGATCAGGACTCCGGCCGTGCAGTAGAACAGGGCCGCTCCCGGCGCGCCGAACAGCCAGGTCAGGCCAGGGGCGAAGATTCCGCCGAAGGCCTCGCCGAACACCCAGACGACCAGGCCCCAGGCCACGCTGGCCAGCCCGGCGAGCCTGGACCACCGGCCCCGGGGCGCGGCGATCAGCCACGCGCCGATCCCGATCTGGATCCAGACCGCCGAGGCGCCGGCCTGGATCGGGTGGTACGACCAAGTGGTGCCGGCCCAGTTCACGACGTGCTGCACCCAGGTGGGCGAGCTCGCCGCGGTGGGCTCGATCACCTGCGAGGGAAGCCCGGCGGCCATGGCAGGCTGGGCCTGGAGCAGGCCGTCGAAGATCCAGATGACGCCGAAGCCGATCCGCAGCAGTTGCCGCCACGCGGGCTCGGGGTCGGCGGGCTGCGCCGCCCGGGCCGGCCGGAGCCACTCCCGCGCACTGACCCAGGCCACGGCCAGGATCGCGAAGATCAGCAGCACGTAGAGGCCCTGGTGCAGCAGGGCCGCGCGGAACGCCGCGACCAGAGTCGGGTTATCGCTGTTCAGTCCGGAATTCATACCCGGCATCGGGGCTCATGTCTCCTAAGTTCATCCGGGGAGGCTCGGCGGCGCCGCGTGGGCGGACAGCGACTTGATCGCGGAGTCCATGGTGGCATCGACGGCCGCCCGCTGAGCGTTGAGTTTCCGCAGAGCCTGCTGCAAGGCGGCCATGTCCCTGGCCTTCGCCCCCGGGCCCCGGGCGGTCAGCATGGTGGCGACATCCGTCTGCACGTCGACGGCGTCGGGAGCCGCCCAGGCCACCAGCCCGCTGACCACGCCGCCTAGGTGGAAGCTGGCCAGGGACTCGGTGACCTGATACTGCTCCAGGTCGTCGATCTGCTCGTTGTTCGCGGGCTCGCAGTTGCTCGCGCCCTGGGTGGCGATGCTGATGGTGTCCTGCACTTCCGACGCGTTGGCGGCGGCCGGCCCGAGCTGGTGCAATGCGGACAGCGACTCGCTCACCCCGCCCGCGCACGACTCGATATCGGTGTTCATATCGCTCAGGAATCCCCGCAGGTCGGACGCGCGCTCGGCCTGCGAGGGCTTGTGCACCAGCGCGACCAGCACCGTGCCCACCACCAGCACGGCAATTCCGAGCAGGACCCAGCGCGGGGTCCGGCGCGTGGCCCACCCGGTGTGCGGTATCGGCACGTACGGGGGGTCGGTGCCGGGCGGCCCGCCGGGCGTGCCTGGATGCCCTGTGAGCGGGCCGGGAGGTCTGGTCACCGGTCAGCTCCGCGCGTCCATCAGGGCGACGCCCTGATGCAGTTCGGTCAGGGTCACGGCCCCGATGACGTGCTTGACGATGCGGTGCTTGGCGTTGAGGAAGAACGTCTGCGGCAGCGCGAACACGCCGTACGAGGTGGTCGCGGGGGCGGGGAACGGATCGAAGCCGACCGGGTAACCGACGTCGGCCGCCTGGACGAACTGCTCGGCCGCCCCGGCCGAGTCGTTGGCGTCGATCCCGATGATCAAGGTCCGGCCGCCGGAGTCGCGGTAGAACCGGGCCAGGAGCGGGGTCTCGCGCTTGCACGGCGTGCACCAGGACGCGAAGAAGTTGATGATCAGCGGCCGGCCGGCGAAGGCGGCCAGGGAGACATGCTGGCCGGGGTGGCCGAGCAGGTTGAGCGTGAACGCCTTGGCCGCGGGCGGGGTGCGCGGCGGGGTCGCCTTACTGCCCGCGGTGAGGACGGTGATCACGGCGACGGCGAGCAGCGCCGCGACGGCACCAGCCAAGACGATCTTGCTCTGCCGGCTGATGCCGCGCAGGCCAGGCCAGGGTCGGCGGGGCCGGCCCGACCGCGGGCCGGTCGTCGGTCTGCTGAGGTGGCTGCGCGCTCATGGCCACCTCATGTTGCCGCATGGATCGCCCGCGACAGCGGCCGGGATACCGTTCCCGGCGGCTGGGTCGATGGTCGGGGCGGGAAGCACGAACTCGAATGTACTGCCCGAGCCCGGCGTGCTCCGCACCAGCACCTCCCCGCCGTGGCCGTGCGCGATCGCCCGGGTCAGCGCCAGCCCCAGGCCGGTGCCCCTCGTCCGGCCCGCGCTCGAGCCGGTCCGGAACCGGTCAAAGATGTAGGCCAGCTCGGCGCGCGGGATCCCGGCCCCGGAATCCTCAACGATCACGCGCGCGGAACCCCTGATGCGCCTGACCGAGAGCCTGATCACGTCGTTGGTTCCGGTGTGCTGGACCGCGTTCTCCAGGAGCGCGTCCACGGCCAGCCCGAGGCGCTCGTGGTCGGCACCGACCGTGACCGCGTCGAGCCGTCCCAGCTGCCAGCGCCGCTGCGCCGTGGGCCGCCAGCGCCGCAGGACCTCCATGATGAACCCGTCAAGCGCGACCGGCTCCAGGCGGAGGAACTCCGGGTTCTCCGAGGTGGCGATCAGGAGCAGCCGTTCGGCCAGGCTCTTGAGCCGGGTCAGCTCGCCGACCACCAGGTGAATGTCGCGGCTGTGCTGCCGGTCGGTGAGCTCGCGCGCGAGCAGCTCGGCGTGGCCGAGCGCGATCGTGATCGGGGTCCTGAGCTGGTGCGAGGCATCCTGGAGGAACCGGCGCTGAGCCGCGAGCAACCGGGCGTTTTCCTCGCTGACCCGGGCGCGCTCGGTGTCCGCGGCCTGGCGGCGGTGGGCGTGCCGCATCACCAGGCCGAACATCAGCAGCAGGAGGGTGATCCAGACGAAATGGAACGGCACGGCCTCCCACCGGGCGTAGATCACTAGGCAGGCGAGCCCGAGCAGCCAGAGCGCGGCCCACGTGATGTCGAGTGCGTCGGGCCGGCCGGGGGGCGCCAGCCGGCCGCCGGGCCGAGGCGGCGGAGCACCGGGACGCCGGCCGGCGGCCGGGCGGTGCCCTGAGCGGCGGTCTCGCTAGGAGGCGAGCTGATATCCGGCACCACGCACCGTCTTGATCAGGTCGAAGCCGAGTTTCGACCGGAGTCGCCGGACACAGACATCGACGACGTTGGAGCCGGGGTCGAAGTCGTATCCCCAGATGGACGCCAGCAGCTGCTCCTTGCGCACCGACTGGCCCGCATGCTCCATCAGCTCCCGGAGCAGCAGGAACTCCAGCCGGGTCAGGGCCACGGGACCCGTCCCGATGTCGGCCTGCAGCCGGCCGACATCCAGCACGAGTTCGCCCGCCCTGAGCACCTCGTTCGCCTGGTGCGGCTCGCCGCGCAGCTGGACCCGCACCCGGGCCAGCAGTTCCTCGAGCGAGAACGGCTTGGTCAGGTAGTCGTGCGCGCCCAGGTCCAGGCAGGTGACCTTGGTCGTCACGTCGTCCAGGCAGGAGAGCACCAGCACCGGTTGCTCGGGCCGCTCGCGGATGAGCTCGGTCAGCACCGACCTCCCGTCCATGTCCGGCATGATCAAATCGAGGATGACCAGGCCGTACTCGCCGAGGCTAGCGTGCCGGAGCGCCTCTGCGCCGCCAGAGGCGCAATCGATCGCATAGCCCGCGGCCGACAGCGCGCGGGCAATGAACCCCCGGATCTTCGGTTCGTCGTCGACCAGCAAGATGCGGGACGACGCCGCATATGGGGCCAAACGGTCTGTGATCATTGCGCACTTCACTATCGCACTGGCCACATCAGCGGGTGTGGCGACCGACCCGCCCCTCGGCACGTTGTTTAGGTGCTTAGGACAGGATGTACTCCATATGGGTGGTCTAGGTCAAGCGCTATGACCTGAGCGCAAACCTTTGCACGAGCGGGATCCCTGTGGCTAGAGGGGTTAGTCGGCCTCCCGGGGACAGTGATAACTTTCTGTTATTGCGGGTAAGCAGAGCGTGATGAACGCCGCCCCGCCTGACCATGACAATTTCGTCATTCAGGGCGGTCTTCCTTGCCGAGCTCGCCGCGCGGGTCGCAAGATCGGGAGCGACAGACAGCTTCCGGTGGCCGGACGCGCACTAGCGCGTGCGCGCCGGCGCTGCTCGCGTACAGAAGCGAGGTGATGGCTGGTGTCATTGCCGGCCAGGATTTCACTGCTCGTCGTGGCGTTCCTCGCGGTCGTCGCGGTCGGGGCCTTTGTCGTGCTCCACTACTTCCTCAGCGGGCCGCCGGTGGAGAACTACGCCGCCGGGGTGACGCCGAATACCGGCGCCACGGTGCACGTCGTAATGCAGGAAGACCCGCAGAACGATGCCAGCACCCATCCGGACTGGGTCTCCTACTTCATCCAGAACCCGCAGACCAAGGCCTGGGTGCACACCACGCTGTTCCAGGTGCCGGCGGGCAGCCGGATCAACATGACCATCTACGGGTTCGACGGCTGCACGCCGCTGCGCAACCCCGTCTGGGGTCAGGTCACCGGCACCATCGGGAACGTCGAGTTCGTCAACGGCAAGCCGTACCACGTGATCAACTCGTGGCAGGGCTGCAACGTCGGTCACACGTTCTCGATCCCCGGGATCAACCTGAACGTGCCGATGGCCACGCCGGGGCTGATCGAGTCGGTGAAGCCGGGGCTGTGCGGCGCGTCGCCGTGCATGCCGGGCGACCCCAAGGCCGTCCCGTACCGGATCATGACGTTCAGCTTCAACACGCCGCACACCGATGGCCAGTACTTCTGGCAGTGCCGGGTTCCCTGCGGCGGCGGCTTCCTCACCGGATTTGGCGGTCCCATGCAGACGATCGGGTTTATGACCGGCAACATGGATGTGGTGTCCTGATGGCCGCCGAAGCGCCGGCCCGGGCCCGGCCCACCACGCCGGGCCGGCCGGGCCGAACCACGGGATCCGGATCTTCATTCCGTGGCTGATCCTGGCCGTGGTCGCGGACGTGCTGATCTGGGTCGTATGGGGCCCGCACCTGCCGCCGGGCGCGATGTCGTCGTCAGCGTCCAACCAGCAGTTCGACATCAAGGTGATGGCCGTGATGGCCGCTCCGGTGATGCTGTTCGTGCTGATCTACTTCGCCTATGCGCTGATCGTCTGGCGGGCTCGGGAGGGCGACGAGGAGGACGGGCCGCCGATCCACGGGAATACCCGGGTGCAGGCCACCTGGATCACTCTCTCCTCGGTGATCGTGCTCTCGCTGTTCGTGTTCGGCACGGTCGAGCTGATCTCGGCGAACGGCGCCGGCGCGGGCCAGGGCGCCAGCCCGATCTGGAAGCCCAGCGGGTCAACGCTGCAGGTGCAGGTCATCGGTCAGCAATGGAAGTTCACCTACCGCTACCCGCAGTTCGGCGGGTTCGAGACCACGGACCTGGTGCTCCCGGTCGGCCAGTGGGTGGAGTTCCACGTGACCTCGATCGACGTGATCCACAGCTTCTGGGCCTACCAGCTCGGGGTCAAGGCCGACGCCAACCCCGGCGTGGACAACGTGGCCTATACCAAGATCAACAACACCGGCACGATCACGGTGCGCTGCGCTGAGTTGTGCGGGCTCTGGCACGGCGCGATGTTCGACTACGGTCAGGCCGTGTCCGTGGCCACCTTCCAGTCCTGGGCCACCCGCACCGAGGCCAGGCTGGCCTCGGTGACCGCGATACTGCCGCCGTACGCGCTGACCTATGACCCGACGGTGGTTCCGCAGATGAGCAAGGCCATGGTCGCGGGCGGATTCACCGGAGCGAGCGGTCTCTACTACCCGCCGACGGATCCGGAGCAGCCATGAGTGAGTGCCGGGCCAACACAGCTATGAAGAGGTGACCGGATGGCCATCGAGACCCAGCCGGAGCAAGCGCATGGAGCAGGCGGCAGCCAGCACGCCGGCCCGCGGCGGCGGCCGTGGTGGATGCGTCCAGCGATCCACACGGCGATCGTCGGGGCGGTAATCGGCTACCTGATCGGGCACCTGCTCGGCAACGTCCTGGCCTCGAGCAACGTGGCCACCGAGTACCCGAATATCGCGCTGTCCGACTCCAGCGACTGGCCGATCGTGCTCGGCTACGGGTTCGCCATCGTCGGCTGGATCATCGGGCTCGGCGTGTTCAACGACCTGTTCCGGCAGATGATCGGCCGGCCGGTCCCGGTCGAGGAAAAGGAAGAACCCGTCAACGTCGGCGTGGCCAAGTACTTCAGGTTCACCCTCGACCACAAGGTGGTCGGGATTCAGTACCTGGTCGGCATGGTCATCTACTTCTGCACGGCCGGCCTGTTCGCGATGGCCATCCGCGCCGAGCTGCTGTCGCCGACGTACCACCTGTTCAACTCCGCGACGTACGTGGAGATCGTCGGCGAGCACGGCACGATGATGATGATGCTGATGAGTTCGGTCATCCTTGGGCCGTTCGGCAACTACTTCGTGCCGCTGATGATCGGATCCAAGCGAGTCGCGTTCCCCAGGATCGAGGCGCTGTCGTTCTGGCTCACCCCGCTTGCGTTCCTGATCCTGCTGTCCGGGCTGCTGAT
Source organism: uncultured Actinomycetota bacterium (assembly GCA_963729365.1). GTDB lineage: Bacteria > Actinomycetota > Actinomycetes > Streptosporangiales > Streptosporangiaceae > JASHPR01. The sequence continues at coordinate 402,411 of CAVSNQ010000017.1, read as the reverse complement.
CGGCGGGTTCCCGTTCGGCTGGACCGGCTACGCGCCGCTGTCCATCGAATCGACGCTCGGCGCCGACTCGTACGCGATGGCGTTCGGGCTGATGGGGTTCTCGATCATCCTGGCCGGGTTCAACATCATCGTCACGGTCATCTGCTACCGGGCCCCCGGCATGCGCTGGAGCCGGATACCGATCTTCGTCTGGTCGATGGTCGCGACCTCGTTCCTGATGGTGCTGGCCGCGCCGGTGCTGATCGGCGGCATGTACATGATGATCACCGACCGGACCGCGCAGACCGCGTTCTTCGTCGACACGCTCGGCGGCAGCAGCTACCTCTACCAGAACCTGTTCTGGTTCTTCGGTCACCCCGAGGTGTACATCCTGGCCCTGCCCGGCTTCGGCGTGGTCTTGGAGATCCTTCCGGTGTTCGCCCGCAAGCCGCTGTTCGGCTACAAGGTCGCCGCGGCCGGGATGATCGGGGTCACGCTGCTGAGCTTCTTCGTCTGGCAGCACCACCTGTTCGACTCCGGCATCAACCCGGACATGCGCCCGGTGTTCATGCTGACCACCGAGCTGATCTCGATCCCGACCGGGTTCATCTTCCTGGTCGCCGTCGGCACGCTCTGGAAGGCGAAAATCAGGTTCACGGTGCCGATGCTGTTCGCGCTCGCGTTCTTCTTCAACTTCCTGATCGGCGGGATCTCCGGGGTGTTCCTGTCCGACGTGCCGGCCGACACCACCGAGCACGGGTCCTTCTTCGTGATGGCGCACTTCCATTACACGATCATGGGCGGGCTGATCTTCGCGTTCATGGGCGGCTGCTACTACTGGCTGCCGAAGATGATGGGGATCCGGCTGAACCAGACGCTGGGCAAGTGGCAGTTCTGGACCATGTTCATCTTCTTCAACTCCACGTTCCTGCCCCTGTTCGCGGTCGGCATGGCCGGGCAGCCGCGGCGGGTGTTCGAGTACGCGCGGAACCTGGAGACCCTCAACGACTGGGTGTCGATCTCGTCGTTCTTCCTGGGCGGGTCGATCCTGATCTTCGTGATCAACTTCGTCTGGTCCACCGTGATCGTCCGGGTGCGGGAGGAAGGCAACCCGTGGCGGTCCCGGGGCCTGGAATGGCAGGTGGCCTCGCCGCCGCCGCCCGGCAACTTCGCCCACGTCCCCGTGGTGCTCTCCGGGCCGTATGAGTACGGCACGCCTGGTGCCCCGCCGGTCGCCGATCTCGACCCGCCGACCGGGGTGATCAGCGCCGCCTACGCCGGGGCCGATACCGCAAGAGCGGAGGCATAGCCATGGCCGAGACGACCCAGCAGCCCCCGCCGGGACTGACCAGGGAAGCCGAAGAGGCCGGCTTCTACCACGAGGCGGCGCTGAATGCCTCGTGGACCGGCGCCCGGCTGGCCATGGGCGGCCTGTCGTTCGGGTTCGGGGCGTTCGTGTTCGCGTTCTTCTACCTGCGGTCGCTGAACTCGCACGACGACTGGTACCCGGCGGGCTTCAAGAACCCGCAGGCCTGGGTGGGCATCGTGGTCCTGCTGCTGATCGTGGTCAGCGCCCTGCTGCAGACCGGGGTGCTGCAGCGGATCAAGGCCGGCCACAAGGGCGCCTGGCTGGGCGGCGCCACGGTGGCCCTGGTGCTGGGCCTCGCGGCCGTCGGCATTCAGATCTGGCAGCTGACGGACCTGCCCTTCGCCCCCGGTTTCGCCGGGTACGCCAGCGTGTTCGTGGGCTTCTGGCCGGTCTACATGGTCGTCGTCTTCGCGGCGATGGTCTGGCTGGAGACCCTGATCATGCGGGCCCGGGCCATCCCGGAGATGGCCTTCGTGGAGCAGCCGCCGACCTACGTGGAGGCCTTCGCGGTCCAGCGGTTCCAGGCTGCGCTGAGCGCATTCACCGTGGTCTGGAACTACCTGGCGGTGGTCGCGATCGTGGCCTGGGTGCTGTTCTACCTGGTCCACTGATCTAATGAGCCCGGTCCTGTCGCACTGGTCGGCTAGCTGGCCGGTTCTCGGCGCCTACGTGGTCGTGGCCGGCGCCCACGTGGCTGGAACGCTGCGGGGCGGGGTTGACGATGCCGGGGCCGGCGCGCGGCGGTAATGGAAGCGGTCCTGTTCCAGACCGGGCTGCTGGTCGCGCTGCTGGCCATCGTGTCGCCGCTGCGCTACTGGTCCGGGGTCTACATCTGGGTGCGGGCCATCCAGGATCTTCTCCTCGCCGTCGTGGCGCCGGGGCTGATCGTGGTCGGCGCACCGTGGTCGGCCCTGGCCCGGTCCGCCTGGCGGGTCGCGGTTCCCGCGGCCGGCGGCGATCGGGCCCGGTCACGGCGGCCGTGGTGGCTGCGGTGGCCGGTGACCACCGTGGTGGCGTTCAACGTGATCTGGCTGGCCTGGCACCTGCCGGCGCTGTTCGACCGGGTGCCGGCCAGCGCGGCCGCGGCGGCCTTGGAGTACGTGCTCTTCCTGGGCGCGGGGATCTTGTTCTGGCTGCAGCTGATCGGCTCGCGGCCGTGGACCCCGGCGGCCACCCCGCTGCGCCGGGCCGCGCTGCTGATCGGCACCGTGGCCGCGGACACGGTGCTCGGCATGGTGCTCGTGTTCGGCTCGGGTGTGCTCTACCGGGGCTACGGCAACGCGGCGCATCACGTGATGACCGTGGTCGACGACCAGCAACTGGCCGGGGCGGTCCTGTGGATGGGCATACTGCCGCCCATGATCGCCGCCGCGGTAACCGTGCTCGTACGATGGCTGAACGACGAGGAGTCGGAAGCGCTTTCGGCGGGCATCGACAGGTTGCTGACCCAGCGAAGCTCAGCCTGGCCATCGCGGCCGAGGTTCAGATGACAGTGAATTCGTTCGCAGCAGGAGGCGCAAGTGCCTGTTTTGATCCTCGCGCAGTCGGTGTCTGACAACGCCCCGGGCGGCGCCGTACTGACGTTCGCGTTCCCTATAATCCTGTTCGCCATCGTCGCCGCGGTGCTGTACGTCCTGCTGTTCGCCCGGCCCCACCGGCGGGTCCCGGCGGAGCGGGTGGCGCTGGCCACGGCGACCCCTGGGGCGCCTGACCCCGCGGCGTCGCACGCCTCCGCGGTCGCGGCCGGCCTGCCGACGGCGTCCGGCGGCGGGGCGGTGGAGTCCGCGACGGAGCCGCACGGCGCCAAGCGGGATACGCTGGCCGCGGCCGAGAACGGCACCGGTAATGTACCGGGCGAAGCCGGGGATTCTGGCGAAAGCACGACCGACGGCACGGAGGCCAGCGAGTGACACAGGCCACGGGCGCACTGCCCGGGCACGAGGCCGGGCAGGTGTACGCGCCGCCCGGCGGTCGGCGCTCGGCGCGCTTGATGGCCAAATCCCTCCTGGCCCTGACCAAGCCGCGGATCATCGTCGAGCTGCTGGTCACGACGGTGCCGACGATGCTGCTCGCCCGGCGCGGGGTGCCCGCGGTTGACCTGATCGCGGTTACCCTGCTCGGCGGCACGCTGGCCGCGGGCAGCGCCAACACGATCAATTGCTACATCGACCGGGATATCGACGCGGTGATGCGGCGCACGTCGCGGCGGCCCCTGGTGGCCAAGGGCACCGACGCGGCCATCAAGCCGGCCGAGGCCCTGGTGTTCGGGATCCTGCTGGGGATCGCGTCCACCGTGCTGCTTGGCACCCTGGTCAACTGGCTAGCCGCCGCGCTCGCCGACGCGGCGATCCTGTTCTACGTCTTCGTCTACACGCTCGGGCTGAAGCGGCGGACGGCGTCGAATATCGTCATCGGCGGCGCGGCCGGCTGCTTTCCCGTGCTGGTCGGCTGGGCCGCGGTCACGGGGCGGGTCAGCCTGCCCGCGATAGTGCTCTTCGCCGTCATCTTCTTCTGGACCCCGCCGCATTTCTGGGCGCTGGCGATGAAGTTCCGCGACGACTACGCGGCGGTCAACGTGCCGATGCTGCCGGTGGTGGCGTCGGCGTCGGTGGTCACGCGAAAGATCGTGATCTACTCCTACATCATGGTCGCGGCCACGCTCGCGCTGGTCCCGTACGCGGGCTGGGTGTACGGGTGCTGCGCGCTGGGGCTCGGCGGCTGGTTCCTGGCCGAGGCGCACGCGCTACGCGGGCGTGTCGCCGCCGGTGACGCCCCGGCACCGATGCGGCTGTTCCACCGGTCGATCGCCTACCTGACCCTGCTGTTCACCGCGGTCGCGCTGACCGCGCTGCTCCCTTGGGGCCGGTGGTAACGCCCCCTGAGCTGGGCATAAACATCTAACGATGAGCTCGGACGGCCGCCCTAGCCGGCGGGCATTCCTGGGCCGCGCCGCCGTCACCGCCGCGGCCGCCGCCGTGTCGGCCGCCGCCGCTGGCCGCGACCAGCCCGGCGGCCCGAGCTGGGCCGCCGCGGCGGCCGCGCGCCCGGTGCCGGAGAACTCGCTACCCGGCGACCCGCACTGGGGGATCAGCCACCTCGGCGCCCCCGACGCGGTCATGGGATACGCCGGCCGGAGCAGCGTGCTGCCCGGCCAGCCGGTCGACCTCTACGTCTCGACGACCTCACGCGAGTTCAAGGTCGTGGCGTTCCGCATCGGCTGGTACCGGGGCGACCTGGCCCGTCGGGTCTGGGAATCGGGACCGGTGCGCGGCCACCAGCAGCGGTCCGCGGCGTTTACCGCCGACACCAACACGGTCTTCACCGACTGGGGCGCCTCGATGAGCGTGCCGACCGATGGCTGGCCGGCCGGGTCCTACCTGCTCCGGCTCGACGCCCACTCGGGCGCACAGCGGTACATCCCGCTGACCGTGCGCTCGGCGAGCACGGCGGGCCAGGTCGTGCTGAAGAACGGCGTCGCGACCTGGCAGGCCTACAACACCTGGGGCGGGTACGACCTGTACAACGGCCCGGCCGGCGGCTACGGCAACCGCTCCCTGGCGGTCAGCCTCGACCGGCCGTACGACCAGCAGGGCGCCTACCTGTTCCTGGTCTACGAGCGGAAGCTGATCAACCTGGCCGAGCGCATGGGCCTGCCGCTCGCGTACCTGACCAGCATGGACATTGCCAGCGACGGCCACGCGCTGGACGGTGCCAGCGCGCTGATCTCGCTCGGCCACGATGAGTACTGGTCCCCGCAGGAACGCGCCACCGTCACCGCGGCCCGGGACTCCGGGGTCAACCTGGCGTTCCTCGGCGCGAACGCGATGTTCCGGCGGACCAGGCTCGAGCCGAGCAAGCTGGGCCCCGGCCGGCTCGTCATCTGCTACAAGACCAGCTACCCGCAGGACCCCATGTACGGCCGGGACAATGCCCTGGTCACCAATGACTGGCGGGGGCCGCCGGCCCCGGATCCGGAGTCATCGCTGATCGGGACCCTGTACGAGGGCTATCCGACCGTCGCCGACTACGTCGTGGCCACGCCGGACGCCTGGATGTTCGCCGGAACCGGCGCGCAGAAGGGGACGCGCTTCGCGGCCCTGACCGGGATCGAGTACGACCGTGTCAACCCCGGCTACCCGGTGGAGCGGCCGATCCAGGTCCTGTCGCACTCCCCGCTGACCTGCCAGGGGGTCAACAGCTACGCCGACTCTGCGTACTACACCCACAGCAGCGGGGGAGCCGGGGTGTTCAACGCGGGCACGATGCGGTGGGTGGAGTCGTTCGGGCCCCCGCTCTACAACTGGGGCATCACCAGGCAGTGCGGGCGCTTCACCCGGCGGGTGACGGCCAACATCCTGCGGGCGTTCGCCGACGGGCCGGCCGCGGCGAGGTACCCGGCTCGGGACAACCTGGACGCGATGGACGAGTGGCCGGGCGACCCGATCGCGGCCGGGCACAATCTTTGGCCGCCGATTACGATCTGACCGCGCGTATGCTCGGAGCCATACCGGTCCCCCCCCGGAGGTGGCAGTGAGTGCGGCAACGGACCTGGCGCGCCGGCGCCGGGCGAGGTGGGCGGTGCCGGCCGGCGCGGTCGCCGCCGTCGGGATCGTCATCGCCGGCTCCGTCATCGCCCGCGGTCAGGCGACTCCCGCGCTGCCCGCCCGGACCACAGCTGAGCTGCTCGCCGCGGTCGACAGCCCGGCGGCGCTCCCGCCCGCCATGACCGCGGTGATCCAGGAGACCGCGTCGCTCGGGCTGCCGGACCTGCCCGGCTCCGCCGACCCGCTGTCCGGCCTCTCGCTGCTGTCCGGCTCGCACACGTTCAAGATCGCCTACGACGGCCCGAACCGGGTCAGGATCGCGGTCCCGGTGACCATGGGCGAGACCGACCTGCGCCGGGACGGGAGGAACGTCTGGCTGTGGGACAGCCAGACCAACCAGGCGACGCACTATGTGCTGCCTGCCAACGCGGGACCGTTCCTGCCGCAGACGCCGTCGGCGGCCGCTATCCCGACGCCGCCGCAGCTGGCCAAGCAGATCCTGGCCGCGGTCGGCACCACGACCACCGTGGGCCTGCAGCAGAACGTGACCGTGGCCGGCCAGCCCGCCTACCAGCTGTCGCTGGCGCCCAAGGACAGCCGCTCGCTGATCGGGCAGGTCAGGATCGCCATCGACGCGAGTGACTCGCTCCCGCTGCAGGTGCAGGTCTTCGCCCGCGGCGCGGCCAGCCCCGCCTTCCAGGTGGGCTACACCTCGCTCTCGTTCGCCCGGCCCGCGGCGTCCAACTTCACGTTCTCCCCGCCGCCGGGGGCCAAGGTCAAGACGGTCACCGTTCCGGCCGGTCTGCCCGCCGACCTGCCGAGCCAGTTGGCCGGCCTGCCGAACATGTCGGCCGGCGCCCCCTCGTCCGTCCCTGTCGCCCCACCGGCCGGCTCGGTCACCCTGCGCATGAGTAGTGGCGGCAAGGTCGTGCAGGTGAACGGCGGCAAGCCAGTGCCGGTGGCTGTGATCAAGCAGATGCAGGCGGCGCTCGAAAAGAGCCTGCCCGCGTCGATGCCCAAGGCCCAGCGCGCGGCGCTGCTGAAGAGCCTGGCGACCGCGCGGGCGGGCATCCAGTTGCCGGTTGTTTCCGGGACCGTGTTCTCGGGCTCGGCGACCAGCAGCAGCTCGGAAGCCATCGCCGAAGCCGTGCCGTCGGCCGGCGCGCCGACCGTGATGGGCCAGGGCTGGCTGTCGGTCGCGGTGCTGCCGGCGGCCGGTTTCACCGCCCACGGCGGCTTCGCGCCGGCCAGCGGCACCGGCGGGCGGGAGGCACTGAGCGTCCTCGGCGCGCTGGAGAACGCGGCGACGCCGGTGCACGGATCCTGGGGCAGCGGCCGCCTGCTCCGGACCAGCCTGTTCTCGGTCCTGCTGCTCAGCGACGGCCGGGCCCTGGTCGGCGCGACGGTGCCGTCCGTCCTCTACGCCGACGCGGCACACCTGAGGTGACCCTGGGCACGGGCCAGGACGAGGTCAGCTTCGGCGGCGAAACCGGTCGGGACGAGCACGCGCACGTACGCACCAGGCCGAAGGCTGACGCCGCCGGGCTGGCCGTGGCGACCATCGGGCTGGCCAAGCGATTCCGCAACCAGCTCGCGGTGGCCGGGATCGACCTGGCCGTGCCGCGCGGGTCGGTCTACGGGTTCCTCGGGCCGAACGGGTCAGGCAAGACCACCACGATCCGGATGCTGCTCGGCCTGATCCAGCCGAGCAGCGGCGATCAGCGGCTGCTCGGGGTGAGCATGCCCGCGGGAGCGAATGCCGTACTGCCCCGGGTCGGGTCCCTGGTCGAGGGCCCGGCCTTCTACCCGCAGCTCTCCGGCTGGGACAACCTGGCCAGGCTGGATGCGGCGGACCGTACCGCCAGCCCGCGAACCGCCGCGGCCCGGATCGACCAGGCGCTGGACCGGGTCGGCCTGCTCGCGGCCGCGGGCAAGCGATACCGCGCGTACTCGCTCGGGATGAAGCAGCGGCTGGCCATCGCGGCCGGCCTGCTGCAGCCTCGCGAGCTGATGATCCTCGACGAGCCGACCAACGGGCTCGACCCGCAGGGCACCCGCGAGGTCCGGGCCCTGATCCGGGAGATCGCCGCCGACGGCACCACGGTCTTCGTCTCCTCGCACCTGCTGGCCGAGGTGGACCAGATCTGCTCGCACGTGGGCGTCATGCGAGCCGGCGAGCTGGTGTTCCAGGGGACGCTCGAGGAGATGCGCGGCCGCGAGGCGGCCCGGATCCTGGTCCGCACCGACGAGGCCGCGCTGGCCGCGCAGGTGCTGGACCGGCTCGGGCTCACCGATGTCACGGTCGCCGACCGGGAAGTCACCGCCGCGCTCGGCGATCAGGCCCCGGAAACCGTGTGCGCCGAGCTCGTGCACGCGGGAGTTCCCGTGGCCGGGCTCGACACCCCGAGGGCCAGCCTGGAGGACCTGTTCGTCGAGCTCACCGGCGAGGGCTTCGATGTCAACGGCTGACGTCGCGACCCGCGACATCCGGGCCAGCGGGCAGCTGGCCGCCGTGCTGCACTGGCTGCGGCTGCTGCGTTCCGAGCTCAGCCTGACCTTCCTGCGCAAGCGCAATCTCGCGCTGCTCGGCGTGCTCGCCGCGGTTCCGGTGCTGCTCGGGCTGGTGCTCAGGTTCTCGTCGCAGCCCGGCGGGGGCGGCGGTGGCGGCGGGAACGCACCGCCGGCGTTTCTCAGCCAGGTCACCGGCAACGGCGTGTTCCTGGCGTTCCTCGCGCTCGTGCTGGAGTCGACGCTGATCCTGCCGCTGGTCGTCGCGGTGGTCGCGGGAGACTCGATCGCGGGCGAGGCCACCCGGGGTACGCTGCGCTACCTGCTCGCGGTCCCGGCCGGGCGGACCAGGCTGCTCGGGATCAAGTTCACCGCGACCGTGGCGTTCTGCTTGGGCGCCTGCCTGCTGGTGTCGGTGGTCGCGGTCGTGGTCGGCGCGATCTTGTTCCCGGTCGGGCCGGTGACTTTGCTGTCCGGTACCGCCGTCTCGCTGGGCGCCGGGCTGCTGCGGCTGCTGTTCGTGACCCTCTACCTGGCGGCGGCGATGGCGGCGCTCGGCGCGATCGGGCTCGCGATCTCGACGTTCACCGAGCACCCGGTCGGCGCGATCGCGGCGATTCTGGTGATCGCGCTGGCCAGCGAGGTCGCCGACACCGTGTCGCAACTCGACATGATCCACCCGTACCTGCCGACGCACTGGTGGCTATCGTTCGACGCGCTGCTCCGCGTGCCGGTCGTATGGCCGGAGCTCGGGCACGGCCTGCTCTCGTTCGCCGTCTACATCGTCATCTTCGGCTCGGTCGCGTGGGCGCGGTTTACCACCGCCGACGTGACCTCCTGAGCGCGGTCGACGAGCGCCTGGGTGCCGAGGACGACGGCGAGTGCGAGCCGTTCGGCGTCCTCGGTGCCGGGTTCGGCGGTGTAGACCGTGATCCGCAGGTCGTCGCCGGCGACGATGAGGGTGTCGCAGTCGAGTGTGATGAGTCCGACGTCGGGGTGGTCGATGATCTTGTGCCGGGACCGGGGCGAACAAGGGCCTCGGCCAGGAGACCGCCAGGCAGCTCGTCGCCGCCGGGCACACTGTGTACGTAGGCGCACGCGACGAGGCCCGTGGCCGTGCGGCGGCCGACGAGCTGGGCGCCCGGTTCGTTCAGCTCGATGTGACCGACGACGCCTCAGTCGCCGCCGCCTTCGCTCAGATCGGGGCCGGTGGCGGGCTCGACGTCCTGGTCAACAACGCCGGCATCGGGATGGTCGCGCTCAACGGGCCGGATGCGCTGCGGGTGTTCGACACGAATGCCGTAGGCATCATCCGGGTCACCGAGGCGGCGCTCCCGCTGCTGAAGGAATCGGAGAACCCTGTCGTCGTCAACGTCTCGAGCGCGCTCGGCTCGTTCTGGGCCAACCACGAGCCGTCGCGACCGGCCTCGAAGTACCCGGCTATCGTCTACGGCGCGAGCAAGGCGGCCGTCTCGATGCTCACGGTCCAGTACGCGCGGGCGGTGCCGGAGGTGAAGTTCAACGCGGTCGAGCCCGGCTACACCGCGACCGAGCTCGGCGGGGTGCAGAACTCCGGCGGCCGGCCGGTCGAGGTCAGCGCCCGGAACATCGTCCGGATGGCCACGATCGGCAAGGACGGACCGACTGGGACGTTCCAGGAAGACGACGGCGAGCTGGGCTGGTGAACGCGTGACCACGACACGATCACCAGGGCGGGCCAGGGCCTCGGCGGTCAGCCGCCTCGGAAGTCCTCCTCCCAGAACTCGGTGACGCCGCGGGTCTGGCCGGCCCGGCCGCTCTCCTGCTCGCGCAGCTCGACCCGGCGGATCTTGCCGGAGATCGTCTTCGGCAGGTCGGCGAATTCGAGCCTCCGGATCCGCTTGTACGGGGCCAGCCGCTCCCTGGCGTAGGCGAGGATCGCGAGCGCGGTGTCGCCGTCGGGCTCGTGGCCTGCGGCCAGCACCACGAAGGCCTTGGGCACGGCCAGCCGCAGCGGGTCGGGTGACGGCACCACCGCGGCCTCGGCCACCGCCTCGTGCTCGATCAGCACGCTCTCCAGCTCGAACGGGGAGATTCGGTAGTCGGCCGCCTTGAACACGTCGTCCGTGCGGCCCACGTAGGTGATGTAGCCGTCGGCATCGCGGGTGGCGACGTCGCCGGTGTGGTAGTACCCGTCGCGCATGGCCTCGGCGGCGCGCTGCGGGTCATCCTGGTAGCCGGTCATCAGCCCGAGCGGGCGGTGCGCGAGCGGCAGGCAGATCTCGCCCTCCTCGCCTGGCTCGCCGGTGACCGGGTCGACCAGCGCGACTTCGTACCCGGGCAGCGGGCGGCCCATCGAGCCGAGGCGCAGCTCGGCGCCTGGCGGGTTGCCGATCTGCGCGGTGGTCTCGGTCTGGCCATACCCGTCCCGGACCGTGATGTTCCAGGCCCGGCGCACCTGCTCGATGACCTCGGGATTCAGCGGCTCGCCGGCGCCGACACACTCGCGCAGGCTGCGTACGTCCGCGCCGGCCAGGTCGGCCTGGACCAGCATCCGCCAGACCGTGGGCGGCGCGCACAGCGAGGTCACCCGGCAGGCCGGGATCGCCTCGAACAGCGCCTGCGCGCTGAACCGCTCGTGGCCGAGGATCAGCGAGGTGGCCCCGGCGATCCACGGCGCGAACACGTTGCTCCAGGCGTGCTTGGCCCAGCCCGGGGAGGAGATGTTCAGGTGCACGTCGCCGGGCTGCAGGCCGATCCAGTACATCGTGGACAGGTGGCCCGCCGGGTACGACACATTCGTGTGCTCGACCAGCTTCGGCTGCGCGGTGGTGCCCGAGGTGAAGTACAGCAGCAGCGGGTCGGAGCCCATCGTGGGGCCGTCCGGGGTGAATTCGGTCGCCCAGCGGTACGACTGACCGTACGGCTGCCAGCCGTCTTCCTCGGTACCGACCGCGACCCGGGTCCAGGTCCCGGCGAGCCCGGCGAACTTCGGGGTCTGCGCGTCCTCGGTGATGACGTGCCGGACGTCGCCGCGCGTGATCCGGTCGGCCAGGTCCTCCGGGCCGAGCAGCGTGGACGCCGGGATGATGACCGCGCCGAGCTTCATCGCGGCCAGGATGATCTCCCAGAGCGGCGCGATGTTGCCGAGCATCAGCAGGACCCGGTCGCCGCGGCGCACCCCGAGCCCGCGCAGCCAGTTGGCGACCTGGTTCGAACGGGCCGTGAGCTCGGCGTAGGTCAGCCTGATGTCGCTGTCGGCGGTCACGACGCGCAGCGCGCCGGTGTCCGGGTGCTCGGCGGCGAGCACGTCGAACCAGTCGAGCGCCCAGTTGAACTCGCCGAGATCGGGCCAGGTGAACTGCGCCATGGCCGCCTCGTAGTCGTCGCGGTGACGCAGCAGCAGGTCGCGCGCTGCGCGGTAGGCCTTGGTGCCGCTGCTTTCGTCCTGTGCCCCGGTCATGCCGCCCATGGTGGCAGCTTGCGGTCCGAACCGGCTAGCCGGGCGGGCTGGCCAGCAGGACCGCGAGCCGGTGCCACTGCTCGCCGGTGACCTCGGTGACCGGCGCGCCGGGGTCGACCGCCGCCCGGACCAGCAGCCGCCTGCGGTCCCGCAGCACGGCGTCGGTGCGGACGCCCGGCCTGCGGTAGGCGTCACGCAGCAGGGCTCGCAGCACGCGCTGCCCGTGCGGAGACAGAACGCTGGCCCTGGGCCGGATGGACAGCCGTGCCGCGTCCACCCGGGGCGGCGGCACGAAGCTCGCCGCCCCGATGACCTGAGTCAGCCGGATCTGGTAGCGGGCGGCCCACCAGGCGGTCTCGGCGTCGCGCGGCCGCGGGCTCGCGAGCCACCGGGCTGCGCCCCACTGGATGATCAGTTCGGCACCGGCGAGCCTTACTGCCGGGTCGCCGAGCAGGCGCCTGCACAGCGCGGTCGTGAGCGAGAACGGCGGGCTGGCCACGACCAGGAACTCCCGGCGCGGCAGCGGAACCCGGCGCAGGTCCGCCTCGACCACGCGGACCCTGGGCTCGCCGTCGAAGCGGCGCCGCAGCCGCGCGGCCAGGCGCGGATCTCGCTCGACGGCGATCACGCGGGCGCCGGCCTCGGCCAGCCCGGCCGTGATCGCGCCACCGCCCGCCCCGAGATCGAGGACAAGCCGGCCCTCGCCGACGCCACAGGCGCGGACAAGCTGGGTGATCAGCGCGCGGTTACGCAGGAAGTGGGCGCCGGCCGGGTTCGGCGCCAGCGGCGGCCGCCCTGACACGGCGGACCATGACCATGGACAAGGCCGTTCTCCTCGGCTCTAGGTCTATCGTCGCTCACGCTACGGCGTGCCGGGACGAATGGCTACCGAATATCCGGCCAGCGGCTCTGAGCCCGCCGCCGCGCCCGCAACGGAAACGTGTGCAGAAGTGGTCGTGCGCGCTCGGCCCGGAGGGATCGGTGAGCCCGCTGGCCGGGCCCGGGCTCGGGGTGGACGTGGATGAGGAATTCCTCCGCGCCCACCCGGCCACCGAGGGCCGCCTGGCGCTAGTGTTCTGAGTCATTCGGGGCGGCGGACGGGACGGCAGCGTGGCATCGCGAAATAGCTCCTCCCTCGGCGGCGGTGGCCGAGGGCATTCAGCAGCCCGCCGGGCCGGGCTGCTGGCAGCGGCCGTGGTCATCAGCGTGGCCGTTACCGCGTGCGGGAACGGCACGGCGAGCCGCCTGCCGCGGTATGAGGTGCTCGCCCGCACCGTTCCGGGGCTGGGCGAGATCATCACCGACGGCCAGGGCCTCACGCTGTACATGTACGCGCCCGATCACCGCGGGCCCTCGCAGTGCAGCGGGTTCTGCGCGCAGCAGTGGCCGCCGCTGGTCCTGCCGCGCGGGGTCACCCGCCCCAAGGCCGGTCTCGGTATCCGGGCGTCCCTGCTCGGGACAGTTCGGCGCGGCGATGGCGAGCTGCAGGAGACCTACGGCGGCTGGCCGCTCTACCTGTGGATCGGCGATACCGGCCCCGGTCAGGCCACCGGCCAGGCCGATGATATGGGCCTGTGGTACGTGCTGTCGGTGACCGGCGCCGTGGACCGGGGCACACCTCGCGGATAGCGCTCAGGGGCGTGCCGGGCGGGGTCACCGTGAACTCGACGGTGATCCGCCCGGTGGCGCGGACACGCCACCATCGGGCAACCGGGCCGTGGCCGGCCGTGGTCACAGTTTCTGGGTGGAGGTCTTGTCGGTGACGGCCTTGTCGATGGCGTGGACCTCGGCGAGCATCCAGGTCTGGTAGTTCCGCCAAAATGAGCCACTCACTGCAAGCGCTTTCTCGACTCATTCACGTATCACCAGAGAATCTCACATTCTCAAGATCAGTTGCTCTTAATTCTTGAGTGCGCCGTACTAGATCTGCTCGCCGCGGACTATACTGGCGAATACCTACACTTCTATATAAGTCTAGAGGCCTGCACTTACAGAAGCAGGCCTGATGCGCAGGCGAGCTAACGGCAGCTCCGCGCTAAATTGTTTCCTCGAGTCAAGCTCCGCGCTAAATTGTTTCCTCGAGTCAATCGTGGTGTCCCGGTCAAGCCAGCGCATAGGGATGTACGCATCCCACGCGTAGTGCACCGGGCAAACGCTATCCAACGGCGCAGCATGGATCAGAAGTTAAAGGGCAGCGTGGTCGCCGTCCGGCCCTTCCGGTCAGGTGATCCAGTGTCCGGCCAGCCGCAGGTTCAGAGAATGCGCAGGCTGCTGGAGCCAGCGGGCGTCGGCGTCGAGGTTCTTGGTGGCGGCGATAACGGCGGCGGGGGGCAGGTCGCGGCCGGCGATCGCGGAGGTCCCGGCGGGCTCGGTCCAGCATTCGACCCGGGCGTCTTTCCCGGCCTGTTCGCGGCGGCGGATCGCGGCCTGCGGGTCGCAGGCCGCGATCGCGCGCTGGCAGGCGGCGCGCAGCTGCCCGGTGGTCATGTCCCCGGCGCGCGGCGCGACCGCGTTTTCGGCGGCGGCGGCGTGATCGTCGGACAGCGCCGCGGGCGTCGTCGGGGCTGGCCGTCATCGAGTCCTCCCGTTATCTTGTTCGATTACAATACCATGGCATAGCTGACCATAGCCGCTGATTTCGAGCATAATTTCGATCCGGCCGTGCGGGGTCGGGGGTCGGGGGTCGCCCGATGGCATTAGTGCGCGGCTGTCCGGGCTTTACCCGAAATATCTGTGACAATGAGGTAACCACGTCCGGTGCGGCCACGGCGGCTCCGGGTTAGTACTTGCTTAGTGCAAACTAAGTCATATGATGAACCTGTTCCTACGAAGCGGAGCATGAACCGCAAGGATCGACTCATGGAGCAGCCAGGGCCCGAACCCCGCCCGGAACGGCCTGACCGCGCGGATAGCCCGCGAAGGCCGCCCCGGTTGCGTGGGCGGGATGATCGGGACCGGCCCGGCGAGCAAGAACCACAGCTATCACGCGCGGACCACCCGGCTCGAGCACCCGGCCCGCGCGACCAGGGGCACCCCGTCGTGATCGGCTACGACGGATCGCCGTCGAGCCGGAACGCGCTGGCCTACGCGGCCGGGCTGGCCAGGCGGCTCGGCCGGCCGTTGCTCGTCGTCTACGTGATCCCGTTCGGCGTGTACTGCGAGCCGATGACCGGGCAGGTCATCTGCACGGCGCGGGAACGTCAGGACCTGGAGCCATGGCTGATCGCCGAGCTTAACCAGGTCTGCGACGCCGAGGGGCTCGATGTCAGGGTGATGGCGCGGCGCGGGAACGCGGCCAAGGAACTCGCCGCCGCCGCCGATTCCAGCAGTGCCGACGCGCTCGTCGTCGGGGCTCCCGGGCACCGGCTGCACCACCTGGTCGGCTCGATCCCCAGCTGGCTGGCGCGGCACGCCCGATGCCCGGTCATCGTTGTGCCCTAACGCGTTTGGCTACCGGCGATTGTCACCGCGGAGCGGTACGTTTCAGACGTGCCCGGCCACCCCAGCGAACTTCCCGATGTCCCGGCCCTGCTGGCCGCCGCCGTCGAGGGGATTGCCGGGGCCGAGCGGCCCGGCCAGGTCACGATGGCCGAGGCGGTGGCCCGGGCCATGGACGGCGGTGAGCACCTCGCGGTCCAGGCGGGCACGGGTACCGGGAAGTCGCTGGCCTACCTGGTCCCCGCGGCCAGGCACGCGGCCGCGCTGGACGCGACGGTCGTGGTGTCCACCGCCACGATCGCCCTGCAGCGCCAGCTCATCGACCGCGACCTGCCGCGCCTCGCGCAAGCGCTGCAGCCCCTGCTCGGCCGGGCGCCGACCTTCGCGATCCTCAAGGGGCGCCGCAACTACCTGTGTAAGCACCGGCTGCGCAGTGGCGCCGCTGACGACCCGCAGGACGCGCTCTTCGACCCGGCCGCGGCCACCGAGGTCGGCCGGCAGGTAACCCGGCTACGGGAGTGGGCGGAAACCACAGAAAGCGGTGACCGCGACGAGCTGGTGCCCGGGGTCGACGAGCGGGCCTGGCGGCAGGTCGCGGTCACCGCACGGGAATGCATCGGGGCCCAGCGCTGCGGTTTCGGCAGCCGGTGCTTTGCCGAGCGGGCCCGCGAGATCGCCGGCCGGGCCGACATCGTGGTCACCAATCACGCGCTGCTGGCCATCGACGCGCTGGAAGACGGCAATGTTCTCCCCGACCACGACGTGGTGATCATCGACGAGGCACATGACCTGGTCGACCGGGTGACCTCGATCGCGACGGCCGAGCTCTCCACCCCCGCCGTGGACACCGCGGCCAAGCGCTGCGCCCGCCAGGTCACTGACGACGTGGCCGGACGGCTGTCCGGCGCGGGGGAGGGGCTCGCTCAGGTCCTGGCCGACGCGCCCGCCGGGCGCATCGACGTGCTGACCGATCACCTCGGCACCGCGCTGGTCGCGGTCAGGGACGCGGCCGGATCTTGCGCCAGCCAGATCCGCGCCAGCGCCATGAACGCCGACGACGAACCGGAGCAGCTCGCGGCGCGGCGGGCCGCGCTGGCCGCGCTCGACGAGCTGCACGAGGCGGCCGACCGGATGCTCGGCGCGTTCGGGCCGGATGTCGCGGCCCGCCCCGACGTGGTGTGGCTGGATGTGCCGCCGGATCCGGACACCCGCCGCCCGCTGACGTTGCGGGTGGCGCCGCTCGCCGTGGGCCGGCTGCTGGCCGAGCGTCTGTTCGGCCGCCGGACGGTGGCGCTGACCTCGGCCACGCTGTCGGTCGGCGGCTCGTTCGAGCCGCTGGCCCGGCAGTGGGGGCTGCCCGCGGCGGGCGTTGCCATGCCGCCGGCCGCGCCAGACGCAGCGCTCAGGCCCGCTGCATCCGAGACCGCGTCGCCGGACGACGCAGAACAAGCCGAGGACCCGGATTCAGGACCGGCCGAGCCGCACCCTCTCAACTGGTCGGGGATCGACGTTGGCTCGCCGTTCGACCACCCGCACAGCGGCATCTTGTACGTGGCGCGGCACCTGCCACCGCCGGGCCGGGACGGGCTTGCACAGGAGTATCTCGACGAGATCTGCGAGCTCATCACCGCTGCCGGGGGCCGCACGCTCGGGCTGTTCTCCTCGATGCGAGCCGCGAAGCAGGCCACGGCCGAGCTCCGCAACCGGATCGGCTACCCGCTGCTCTGCCAGGGCGAGGATCCGACGTCCCAGCTCATCGCCAGATTCGCCGACGACGAGGCGAGCTGCCTGTTCGGCACCTTGTCGCTGTGGCAGGGCGTGGACATCCCCGGCCGGTCGTTGCAGCTCGTGGTCATCGACCGGATCCCGTTCCCTAGGCCCGACGACCCGCTGGCCTCGGCCCGGCAGCGGGCCGTCGAGGCACGCGGCGGGAACGGATTCATGACGGTCGCCGCGGCCCAGGCCGGGCTGCTGCTCGCGCAGGGCACCGGCCGACTGCTGCGCACGATGAGCGACAGGGGAGTGGTCGCGATCCTGGACCCCCGGCTGGTAACCAAGCGGTATGGCAGCTTCCTTCGTGCGTCGCTGCCGCCGTTCTGGGCCACCACCGACCCCGAGGTCGTTCGCGGCGCGCTGCGCCGGCTGGCCGACCAGCCCCGGGACTAGGCGTAACGGCACCGAATTCAGCCGGCGCTGGAGGCGGCCCAGATGTTGATGCCCGCGTCCACCGCCTCACGGTCGATCGCGGTCAGTTCTTCCTCGGTGAACACCGAGTGACCCGCCGCCGCAACGTTCTCCTCCAACTGGGCCACGCTGCTCGCGCCGATGAGCACCGACGTCACGCGCTGGTCCCGCAGCGCCCAGGACAGGGCGAGCTGGGCGATGGACTGGCCGCGCGCGCGAGCGATCTCGCCCAGCGCGCGGACGTGGGCCAGCATCGCGTCGGTGAGCTGGCCGGCATCAAGCGAAGTGCCCTCGCTGGCCCGCGATCCGGCCGGGATCCCGTTCAGGTACTTGCCCGTGAGCACGCCCTGGGCCAGCGGGGAGAACGCGATGCAGCCGATGCCCTCCTGGCCGAGCACGTCGAGCAGGCCGTCCTCGATCCAGCGGTTCAGCATCGAGTACGAGGGCTGGTGGATGAGCACCGGCGTGCCCAGCCTGCGCATGATCCCGGCCGCCTCCGCGGTCCGCTCGGCCGAGTAGGACGAGATGCCGGCGTAGAGCGCCTTCCCTGACTTCACCGCCGTGTCGAGCGCGCCCAGGGTCTCCTGGAGCGGCGTCTTCGGGTCGAACCGGTGGCTGTAGAAGATGTCCACGTAGTCGAGGCCCATCCGGTGCAGCGACTGGTCCAGGCTGGCCAGCAGGTACTTCCGTGACCCCCACTCGCCATACGGGCCAGGCCACATGTCGTAGCCGGCCTTGGTTGAGATGATCAGCTCGTCCCGGTACGGCCGCAGGTCCTCGCGCAGGACGCGCCCGAAGTTGATCTCGGCCGACCCGTACGGCGGGCCGTAGTTGTTGGCCAGGTCGAAGTGGGTGATGCCGAGGTCGAAGGCGCGCCGGAGGATCGCCCGCTGGGTGTCGATCGGCCGGTCGTCGCCGAAGTTGTGCCACAGCCCGAGCGACACCTCGGGCAGCTGGATCCCGCTGCGGCCGCAGCGGCGGTACGGGATCTGCTCATAACGGTCGTGCGCGGCAACGTAGGTCATGGCAGGAGTCTGCCACTGCGGAGGTCTACAGGACGTCGTGGCCCGGGTGCGGCTCGGCGGGGATCGAGCCCAGGCCAGGCCTGGTAGTCCTCGAAGGCCTGGACGAGCTCGTCCCTGGTGTTCATCACGAACGGGCCGTACGCCGCGACCGGCTCCCTGATCGGCTCGCCGCCGAGCATCAGGATGTCCAGGCCCGGGCTGGGCCCGTCGTCACGGCTGCTCGCCGCCACGGTGATCACGTCACCGGGCCCGAACACCGCGAGCTGCCCGGTGCGCACCGGCCGCTGGGCCGCGCCGACCGTCCCGGAACCGGCGAGCACGTAGCCGAGCGCGTTGAAGTCGGCCCGCCACGGGAGCCGCAACTGGGCGCCGGGCTCGAGCGTGGCGTGCAGCAGCGTGATCGGGGTGTGGGTCGCGCCGGGTCCTGGGTGGCCGTCGACCTCACCCGCGATCACGCGGACCAGCGCGCCGCCGTCCGGCGAGCTGAGCAGCGCGACCTGGCCGGCCCGGATGTCCTGGTAGCGAGGACCGGTCATCTTCAGCCGGGACGGCAGGTTGACCCAGAGCTGGAAGCCGTGGAACAGGCCCCCGCTCATGACCAGGTCCTCGGGCGGCTCCTCGATGTGCAGGATGCCGCCGCCCGCGGTCATCCACTGGGTGTCGCCGTTGGTGATCAGCCCGCCGCCGCCGTTGGAGTCCTGGTGCCGGAACGTCCCGTCGATCATGTAGGTCACGGTCTCGAACCCGCGGTGCGGGTGCCAGGCCGTGCCCTTGGGCTCACCCGGCGCGTAGTCGACCTCGCCCATCTGGTCCATATGAATGAACGGGTCGAGGGCCCTGAGGTCCACGCCCGCGAACGCGCGCCGGACGGGGAACCCCTCGCCCTCGTAGGCCGACGGGGCGGTCGTCACCGCGACGACCGGCCGGTCCTGCGCGACGGCGGGATCGGGCTCGGAGATCCTCGGCAGCAGCAGGATGTCCTCGACGGTAACCGCTGGCATGACTTAATCCTCCTCCTCGCGGCGGCCCTGGCGCTCGCCGCACCTTCGCCAACGATGGTTGAATGTGCAACATTCCCGGGCCGACGCCGCCCTGGCGTTCGCGCTCAGCTTGCCGAGCCTCCCCGGCCCGGGCCGGGCCGGCTGAGACTGCTAGAGCGGCAGGCCGGCCTCGAGGTGCGCCAGCGCGGCGTCGATCCGCCCGACCAGGTCGGCTGCGGGCTGGTCGGCCCAGGGCATGGTCGCGGCCATGATGACCCCGATCAGCGCGCCGGCCAGGTTCCGCACGGCGAAGTCATCGGGGGCGCGCCCGGTTCGCTTGGCGATCGCGGCTGCGATCTCATCGATCGTCCTCGCGAGCTCGTCCATGGCCCGGGCCCGTATCTCGGGGACGGTGAGCGTGAGCTCGGTGGTCTCGCGGAACCGGGCAAGATCCTCGGGCCTGAGCGTGGCGAAGATCCCCACCGCGGCGGCGCGGAACGCGGCGATCGGGCTCAGCTCGGCGGGCTGCGCCTCGAACGCGTCGGTGCCGAGGACGTCGAAGTCGTCCTGCAGGACGACGTCCTCCTTGGTGGGGAAGTAGCGGAAGAACGTGCTCGGCGAGACCTCGGCCGCCTCGGCGATCTGCTCGACGGTCGTGGCGTGATACCCCTGCTCACGGAACAGCCGGAGCGCGTGCTCCCGGATGGCAGCGCGCGTCCTGGCCTTCTTCCGCTCCCGCAGCCCGCAGGTTCTGCCCGCGGCTTGCGGTTCGCCCATGCTGGTCATTCTGTCCTCGCCGGGTCGCTGGCCATGACCGGCGCACCGGCCGGGCTCGCTTCCGTCAGCGGCCGGTCCGCTGGTGCCTCCTCGCCGGGCGGGGCCTGCTCGCCGGGCGCGCCCGCCCGCTGCGGCAGGAACGCCAGCGCCAGCAGGGCGGCGGCCAGGGCGATGCCCGCGCAGCACCAGAGCATCACGTCCAGGCCATGCACGAACGCGGTGTCGACGTCGCGGAGCAACGATGCCGAGCCCAGATCGCGGGCCACCGCCACCCCCCCGGATATGCCGGACCGCACCGAGCTCGCCGCCGCCGCGGGCAGTCCGGCGAGGTCCAGCCGAGCCTGGTAGGCCGAGCTGAGCAATGCGCCCAGAATCGCGGCCCCAAGAGTCGCCCCGACCTGGCGGAATGCCGTGATCAGGGCCGAGCCCGCGCCGCTGCGCTCGGCCGAGAGGGCGCCGAGGGCCGCGTTCATGGCCGAGGGCATCGCGAAGCCAAGCCCGGCCCCGACCACGGCGAACCACGCCGCGCCGAAGCCGGTGCCGCTGCGGGTGCTGGTGAAGGCACCGACGGCTAGGGCGGCGGCCATCACCAGGAACCCGGCCGTCACCAGTGTCTTGGCCCCCACCCTGGGCGCGGGGAGCGGGCCGGCGGGCAGGCCAGGATCGGCCTTGGGCGTCTTGGGCGGGGCCTGCAGCCGGGTGCTGGCGACCATGCCGGCCACCATCCCGCCGATCATCGGCAGCAGCCGCACCCCGGCGCCGAGCGAGTCGAGCCCGCGGACGTCCCGGAAGTACAGCGGCATCGCGAACAGGATCCCGAACAGCGCGAACGACACCAGCGTGGACAGGATCGTGCCCCAGGTGAAGCCCGCCGACTCGAACAGCGACAGCTGGACGAGCGGCTGGCCGTCCGGGCGCCGGGACACGTGGCGCTCCCAGAGCACGAACACGGCCAGGACCGCTACCCCGGCCGCGATGGTGGCCAGCGTGGTCACGTTGCCCCAGCCGTTCTCGCCGGCCCTGATGATCCCGTAGACCAGGCCGGTCAGCCCGGCGCTCGAGATGACCACGCCGGGCACGTCCAGCCGGAGACGCCGCTCGCTGCGCGACTCCGGCATCAGCAGGACCACGGCGACCAGCGCGACCGCTATCACCGGCACGTTGATCAGGAACACCGAGCCCCACCAGTAATTGTCGAGCAGCCAGCCGCCGAGAATCGGGCCCAGCGGGTAACCGATGAACACGGCGGACATCACGACCGCGATCGCCTTCTGCCGCTCCTCCGGGGTAAACAGCACCGGTATCACCGCGAGCGACAGCGGCAGGATCACCGCCGCGCCCAGCCCGAGGACGGCGCGCGCGGCCACGAGCTCGCCCGATGAACGCGAGTACGCGCAGGCCAGCGACGCCACCCCGAACAGCACCAGCGCCGGGACCAGCACCTTCTTGCGGCCGAGCCGGTCACCGAGCAGCCCGGCGGGCAGCAGCGCCGCGGCCAGGACCAGGCTGTAGGCATCGATGAACCACTGCAGGTCGCTGGTTGAGGCGTGCAGGTCGGCCCCGAGCGTGGGCAGGGCCAGGTTAAGCACGGTCAGGTCAAGGCCCACGACGAGCACGCTGAGCGCCAGGGCGCCAAGCGCCCACCAGCGACGCCGCTCCGCGTTCATGACGTTCACCCTCTTTCGATAGTTCATCTGAAGTAGAAGTTACTAGATTTTGAAGGCTACTGTCAATATCTAGCTGATCGCATTTTCGTTCGCCACATCAGGGCCGCGTATGGAATCGCCCGGCTGCCGTTTACGGGTCGTCAGCACGCCTCCCCGGCTGCCGCCCGGAGGGTTTACTTTTGAGTAGACAACCCCTTCGGGAAGGAGCAGTAAAGTGCCCGGCGTACGTCGGATCATTGTCGGCGTGAGCGGATCCCCGGGCAGCCTGCAAGCGCTGCGCTACGCGGCAGGTCTCGCCCGAATGCACCAGGCCGCCATGGTTCCCGTCATGGCGTGGTTGCCTCCCGGTGGCGACCTCGCCGATCGCAGTCACCCATCGCCGTACCTGAGAGGCCTGTGGCGCGATGCCGCCTGGCGGCGCCTCTGCGAAGCCATCGACCTCGCGTTCGGCGGGGTCCCCGAGGACGTGGCCCTCGAATCGGACGTGGTCAGGGGCGACCCCGGACACGTGCTGGTCGGCGTCGCGTGCCATCCGGACGACGTGCTGGTCATCGGCGCTGGGCGCCGCGGCCCGGTCGCGCACGCCCTGTCCTGCCGGATCAGCCGCTATTGCCTGGCGCACGCGCAATGCCCGGTGGTCGCCGTGCCGCCCGCCGCGCTGGCCCAGGTGAGCCACGGTCTGCGCGGCTGGGCGTTCCGGCACCGCGGGCTCCGTCCCGAGCATGCCGGGCAGTCGGCGGCATACTGATTACTGACGACAGAGCCAGGGAGGCGGGTCATGCCACAGCCAACGGGTGCCGAGCTTGAGCGAGTCCGAGCGCGCAGGCAAGAACTACGCGAGCGCTACCTGCGCCCGCTCGGCGACCGGCCGCGGAGCACCGTGCAGGGTGTCCATCACCTCGCCCTGATCTGCAAGGACACCGAGGAGACCATCAAGTTCTACCAGGAGTTCCTCGGCTTCCCGCTGGTGGAGCTGGTGGAGAACCGCGACTACGCGGGCTCGAATCACTTCTTCTTCGACATCGGGGACCACAACCTGCTCGGGTTCTTCGACTTCCCCGGACACGATCACCCGGCGTTCACGGAGACGATCGGCGGGGTGCAGCACCTGGCCATCTCGATCTCCGCGGACCAGTTCGAGGCGGCGAAGAAGAAGCTGGAGCAGGCGGGCGTGGACTACCTGGGCCCGGACCGGGGCGCGGACGACAGCATGTACTTCCGTGACCCGAACGGGATCGGCCTCGAGCTGTACCGCGAGGAACTCGGCGTCTTCGAGGGCGAGCGCCTGCTCGACTACTGAGCCACCCCGCTACCCGCACTAGCGGTTCTGCCGCCGGATCACCAGGCGGAGCGCCGACCAGGTCTGGTCGATGGCGCAGACCTTGTTGTCGACCAGGCCAGTGGGTAGCGCGACTTCGCGCACCACGTTGTCGCTCATGTCGGTCGGGACCTTCGCCGCCTTCTTCGGCCAGGCGACCCACAGCCCGCAGGCCGGAGCCATCCGGTCGCGCAGCCTGCCGAGTTCCGCCTCGAGTTCAGCACGCCAGGACACGAACACGATGATGACGTCGAATAGCGCGTCGCCGTCCAGGTCCGTGTGCAGCTCGGCCACCGAGGGAACCGAGGCGAGCAGGTCTTCCAGCCACTCCGGCGCCCCGATCAGCGCGACCGCGTCCGTCTCCCCGATGCCCAGTTTCTGCGGCAGCGGGGTTCCCGAGTACCCGGCAGGCTGGCTCATCGCCGCTCGGCTCCCCCCTCCTGGTAGAAGGCCCCGACCGACAGCTTGTCACTATCTTGTAACCGCCGTCAGGCACAACTGCAGGATGAGCAGCGGGCCCCAGCCACCAGCCGACGACCGCGTGGCCGGACTGGTGGAGCTGACCGGGGACGAGGCGGTGCTGCCGGCCGGGAGCCGCCTCGCGGACGAGCACCGGGCCGGCCACCAGTGCTTCGTGATCATCGACGGGACGGCCACGGTCGAGCGGGCCGGCTGCAGGCTGCGCAGCCTGGACAGCGGGGCGTTCGTCGGGGAGCTGGCCCCCGACGGCCGCCCGCTTCCCCCGTCGGGCGTGACCGTCCGGCTCGAGACCCGGTCGCGGGTGCTCGTGCTCGACTCGGCCAGGCTCGCCGGCGCCATCAACGCCGATCCGGTGCTGGCCGCCGCGTGGCGGTCGCTGATCCGGCGGACCTGATCCGGCGGCCTACGAACCGCGAAGCCGCCCGGATCGTGTCTTAAGCACCGGCATAAGCAACGGAGGACCCCAGTGACCTTCCCCCTCACCGACCCCGCCGTCGATGCCGGCCCCGACCCCGATCCGGACGGTGCCACCTGGCTCGATCGCTGCGCCGGCTGGCCCGATGACCTGACGGACTTGCGCGACGACGGGCTGGACCCCGCCCTCGGCGGGATGACCGGCCCGGTGTTCGCCGGCCGGGCGCGCGAGCTTGACCGGCTGACCGGGCTGCTGGCCGACGCCGCCGCTGGCCGGCCGCGCATCGCGATCGTCGAGGGCGAGGCGGGCCTGGGCAAGTCGTCTTTGATCACCGAGTTCCTCACCCGGCATCGCGAGGTGCCCGCGCTCGCCGCGAGCGGCGAGGCGGCCGAGCAGGAGCTGCCGTGGGGAATGGTCCGCCAGCTCGCCCGCCGGGCCGACGGCGGCCTGCTGGCCACCGCCCCCGCCGCGAACGCCGATCCGCTCTTGGTGGGTGAGGAGCTGCTCGCCCTGTTCGCGGGCCGGGCGGCGGCGGGCGGGCTGGTCGTCGTCGTCGAGGACCTGCAGTGGGCCGACCAGCCGTCGGCCCGCGCGCTTCTGTTCGCGTGCAGGCGGCTGGCCGGCGAGAGGGTCCTCGTGATCGGATCCGGCCGGCCACAGCACCTGGGGCGGCTCGGCGAGGGCTGGGCCAGGTTCCTGACCGGGGACAGCCGGTGCAGTCGGCTGGCCCTGCCCAGGCTGAGCGCTGCCGAGCTGGCCGAGCTGGCGGCCGCGCTTGGCCGCGGCGTGCCCGGGGCCGGGCTGTCCGGTCGTGCGGTACGGCGCGTCGCCGACCACAGCCGGGGCAATCCGCTGTTCGCCCGGGCGATGCTCACCGAACTGCCGGACCAGGTACTCGAGGGCGCGGACAACGGCCTGTACCTCCCGGGGTCGCTGGCCGCGGTCATCCGGCCCAGGCTGAACGCGCTGCCCGCTTCGGCGAGGAACCTGGTGGTGGCGGCCTCGGTGCTCGGCGAGCAGTGCGCCGTGTCCGATGCGGCGGTCCTGGCCGGCGTGCCGCAGCCGGACTACGCCCTCGACCAGGCGGTGGCGGCGGGATTCCTGGTCGCGCAGCCCGAGCAGCGCGGGCTGCGCTTTGCCCATGAACTGATCCGCCGCGCGGTCTACGGCGACATCGGCACGGCCCGGCGGAGGTCGCTACACCGCTGGGCCGCGGCGATGACCGACGGCTCCGACTCGCTCAGGCACCGGGTGGCCGCCGCGAGCGGTACCGACCCGCAGCTGGCGCTCGAGCTGGACACGGCCGCCGCGGTGGCGGCCCGGCGCGGCGAGCCCGCCCCGGCGGCCGCCTATCTCGTCCAGGCCGCCGAGCTCGGTGCCCGGGGGCCCGCGCGCGCCACCCGGCTGTTGTCCGCCTTCGAGCTGCTGGTGCGAACCGCCGATGCCTCGGGCGCCGAAGCGCTGCGGCCGCTGGTCGAGCACCTGCCGGCCAGCACGCGGCGGGACACCGCGCTTGGCCAGCTGGCGATGCTCAGGGCCCGGCCAGCAGCGGCCGAGGAGCTCTTTCTCGGCGCGTGGAGTGCTCACCGGCCGCCCGGCGGGGATGACGCGGCCGGCGACGCGGCGGCGGCCGAGGCCGCGGCCGGCCTCGCCCTGCTGTACGGGCACGCGCCGCAGGCGGACCAGTGCCGGATGTGGACGCGCCGCTCGATGCGTGACGGTGACGGAGGCCGGATCGGCGGACTGGGGCCGCTGAGCGGGCTGGACCGGCTGGGAACGCTGGCCGCGCAGGCGATGGCTCGTGCCCTGGCGGGCGAGGCGGCCGCCGCGCTGCGGATGTTCTCGTTCCTGCCGGAAGCGGCGGCCCTGGTGCCCGACGCGCACGCCGACGCGCTGACCGTGCGCGGCATGCTCCGGCTGTGGACCGGCGACTTGTCCGGCGCCGACGCCGACCTGACCGCGGTCGTCACCAGGATCCGGGGCGGGCTGCGGCTGCGTTACCCGGGGCAGGCGCTCGGATACCTGGCCGAGACCGCCTTCCGCCTGGGCCGCTGGGACGAGGCGGCGGGCCATGCCGAGCTGGCCGTGTCCATGGCCGAGGACGCCGGACGGCTGAGCGATCTGCCGTTCGCGCACAACCTGGCCAGCCGGATCGCCGCCTTCCGCGGGGAGTGGGCGCCGGCGTCGGCTCATGCCGCGTCGGCCGAGCACGCGGCGCGGGCCGCGGGAACCGGATCGGCGATGAGCTTCGCCGCGGCGGCTCGCAGCGTGCTCGGCTTCGCCCGCGACGATCCCGCGGAGGTGCTGCAGGCCACCGAGCCGATGGCGCGCGGCGCCGGCTCCTGCGACGATCCGACCGCTGGCCTGTGGCGCCCGGCGCGGATCTGGGCGCTGCTCCGGGTCGGCCGGATCGGCGAGGCCGTGGCCGAGCTTGACGCGTTCGAGGCGGCCGCGGCCGCCCGCGATGACCACCAGGCACTGGTGCACAGCGCCCGGCTGAGGGCCAGCGTGGCGCTCGCGGCCGGGGAGCCGGAGCGGGCCGGGGGCGTGCTCGAGGCGCGCCGCGCCCTCGCGGACGGCCTGCCGGTCCCGATCGCGCAGGCGCTGTTCGACGTCGAGTACGGGCGCTGTCTCGCGCGCGCGCACCGGCGCCCGGCGGCGCTCGCCCGGCTGCGGTCCGCGCATGAGGTCCTGGCCGGGCTGGGCGCGCGCCCGTTCGCCGATGCCGCGGCGGCCGAGCTCGCCGCGCTCGGCATGCGCGGCCGGCCGGATGCGGATCCCGGACTGGCCGGCCTGACCGCACAGGAACTGCAGGTCGCCAGGCTCGTGGCCGGCGGCATGTCCAACCGTGAGGCCGCCGCCCAGCTGTACCTGAGCCCCAAGACCATCGAGTATCACCTGGCGCACATCTTCGCCAAGCTCGGCATCAAGACCAGGTACCAGCTGGCCGCGCGGGTCGGCGCCGGTCCGCTAGGCGGGCTTCTCGACGACGGGCATCCTGGCCCGGGCCGCCTTGCCGGACGCCAGCCGTCCGGCCAGTAGCGTCAGGATCACGCCGCAGGCGTAGCCGGCGACCGTGCCGACCGGGACGTCGCCGCCGGGGGCAAAGCCGGATATCGCGATCCTGGCCAGTGCCACTCCGGCGGCGGCGACGCCGGTGGCGACCAGGACCGGGGCCAGCGCCGCGGGCGGGCGGGCCAGCGGCGGCACAGGCCGGCGGCGCAACGGCCGCTCGAACCTGGCCAGCCAGATGGCGGCCGGGGCCAGGATGAGGGCCAGGACCGCGATCCACGCCGGCCGCAGGGCCCACCACTCCGCCGAGCCGATGGCCGGCTGGGGCAGGATGCCGCTGGGATACAGGATCACGGCGGCGACCACGACCGGCGTCATGTGCCACAGGTAGACGGTCAGCACCCGGTTGTTCAGCCAGGTGACCGCCGCCCACAGCCTGGGTCTGGCCAGCAGCCGCGACACGGCCGGCTCGGCGGCGAGCAGCAGCCCCGCCTGGACCGCGGCGAACGCGAGCAGCGCCACCGACGGCGGGACGGTGTTGTTCACGCCGCCGCCCGTGGTCCCGACCATGTTCACGGGAAACGGGCTCCAGGCCAGCAGGCCACCGAGGACGACGGCACCCCCCGCGGCGAGCGCATAAGGACGCCAGCGGCGGGTCAGCGTCCCGTCCTGCCACGCGAACCCCCACTGGTGCATCGATCCCCAGACCAGCAGGTAGTTGGCGTAGCCGAGGCCGGACAGCCGGGCGCCGAGCAGCCCTGCGTCGACCCCGGCGACGCCCAGTGCCAGCGCCGCGGGCACCGCGAAGCCCCATCGCCGGTGCGCCGCGTGCAGGGCCGGGGTCAGCGCGATCAGCAGCAGGTAGACCGGCAGGAACCAGAGCTGGAGCGCGACCCCCCAGCCCGCCTGAGCCAGCTCCCCGGGGTTCGCGCCCGCCAGCCTGCACGCCGCGACCGCGGCCACCACCACGGCCACGTACACGGTGGTCGGCCGCAGCAGCCTGATCGCCCGGTGCCGCACCCACTCCGCCCACGTCGCGCCGCTGGCCTGGTACCCGGTCCAGGAGAGCGCGTTCGCGTACCCGCCGACCAGGAAGAAGACCGGCATCACCTGGAACAGCAGGGTGCCCCAGCCGGACCAGCCGATGTCGGACATGGCGTCGATGCCGGACAGCTGCCCGCCGCTATAGCTGATGCTGGTCAGCAGCCAGTGGCCGAGCACCACGAAGCCGATGGCCAGGACCCGCAGCAGATCGGCGTAGCGGTTGCGCGGAGCCTGGTCCATCGCCCGCCAGCCGAGCGCTAGAAGGAGAACCCGCCCGGGCGGCCGTTGCGGTCGGCGATCAGGCCGGCCAGCGTAGCGATCGCGATCTCGGCGGGTGCCCTGGAACCGATGTTGAGGCCGACCGGCCGGTGCACCCGGCTGATCTCGTCCGGCGCGACGCCGAGTTCGGCGAGGGCCGGGATGTGCGGGGCCGGGTGCCTCGGGTTGCCCAGGACGCCGACCCAGCGCGCATCGGTGGCGAGCGCGTCGCGGAGCATCGGGCCGAGTTCGGGCCGGTGGTGATCGGTGACCACCACGTCGGCCGGCGCGTCCGGGTAGCTGCCGACGCCGTCGTGCACCTCCGCGGCGACGTCGAGCAGGGCCTTGGCCCGCTCGGCGTCGGGCTCGACGAGCACCGGCCGGTAGCCGGTATCGCGGGCGTAGCGCAGCAGGAAGTCGGCGACCGGTGAGGCAAAGACGGCCACGAGCACCCGCCCCGTCACCGCGGGGACGGGCGCGGTGCCGTGCGCGACTTCGCAGGAAGGGTCATCGTGCGAGCTGGTCATACCTCCGAGCTTGTCACGGCGGGGCCGGTCTTGGCGATATGCGGGGACCGTGACCTAGAACTCCCGCGGCATCCTGCCACAATGAGCGGCATGAAGCTGAGCGCACGCAACAAGATCAACGCACGGGTAACCAGCATCACCCGCGGCGAGGCCACCGCCAACGTGGCGCTCGACGCGGGCGGCATCCGGCTGGTGGCGTCGATCACCGTGGAGGCCGCGGACGAACTCGGGCTGGCCGAGGGCAGCGAGGTGACCGCGGTGATCAAGGCCTCCGACGTGATCCTGGCCGTCCCCGACTAACCCCCCGTCAGGTGGCCAGCAGGGCGTGCACGGCGTCGCGGAGCGGGGCGAGGCGGGTGGCCGCGGCCTGCCGGGCCGGGGCCAGGCGCCCGCCGATCACCGGCTCCACCACCTCGAGATAGGCCTTGATCTTGGGCTCGGTGCCGCTGGGCCGGATCACGACGCGCGCGCCGAGCAGCTGGTAGCTGAGCACGTCGGCCGAGGGCAGGTTCGGTGTCCCGCCGGTCAGGTCGGTGGTGTCGATCACCCGCGCCCCCCCGAGGTCGGCCGGTGCCGACGCCCGCAGCCGCGCCATGACGTCCACCGGGGCCGCGGTGGCGACGGTGAGCTGGCCGGTCAGGTGCACGCCGTGCGCGGTCTCGAGCGCGTCGTAGGCGTCGAGCAGCGACCGGCCGCCGGACCTGGCCCGCGCTGCGAGGCCGAGCAGCGCCAGGGCGGCCCCGATCCCGTCCTTGTCCCGCACGATGTCGCCGACCGAGTAGCCGAGTGCCTCCTCGTAGCCGAAGACAAAACGGCTGCCCGGGCGTGACTCGCCGGCCCGCACGATCCACTTGAACCCGGTGAGCGTCTCCGCGTACTGCGCCCCGGCCGCCGCGGCTATCCGGGACAGCAGCGTGGACGACACGATCGTGGTGACCACGAGCCGGTCGTCGGGGCCGGGTCCGGGCGGCGCGGCGTCCAGCAGGTAAGCGCCGAGCAGCGCGCCGACCTGGTCGCCGGTAAGCGTCCGCCAGCCGCCATCCGGGTCGGGGACGGCGACGGCCAGCCGGTCGCCGTCGGGATCGTTGGCCAGCACCAGGTCGGCGCCGGACCGGCGGGCCTGGGCCAGGGCCAGGTCGAGCGCGCCCGGCTCCTCCGGGTTGGGAAACGCGACCGTCGGGAAGTCAGGATCGGGCTCGGCCTGGGCGGTCACCACATCCGGGGCCGTGAAGCCCGCCTGCTCGAACGCCCGCATGGCCAGCCCGCCCGCCACGCCGTGCAGCGGTGTGTAGACGAAGCGCAGCCAGGCGGCATCCGGCGGCGCGGGGGAGGCCGCGCAGACCAGGTCGAGGTAGGCCGTGGCCACCTCGTCGCCATGCCGGACGACCAGCGGGCTGTCCAGCGGGGCGAGCGGTACCAGCGACAATGGGCCAAGCCCGCGGATCTCCGACTCGATCTCCACGTCGGCGGGCGGCACGATCTGCGCCCCGTCACGCAGGTAGAGCTTGTACCCGTTGTAGGCCGGGGGGTTGTGGCTCGCCGTGATCATGATCCCGGCGGCCGCGTGCAGGCGGCGGACCGCGAACGCGAGCAGCGGGGTCGGCTGCTGCCTGGGCAGCAGGTGAACCCGGATGCCGGCCCCGGCCAGCACCTGGGCCGCCTCGTCGGCGAACTCGTCCGAGCGGTGCCGCGCGTCGCAGCCGATGACCACGCCGGCCTCGGTGGCTCCGGCTCCGGCGATGCCCCGCCCGCGCCCGCGCAGCCATTTCGCCAGCGCCGCGGTCGTGCCCCGCACCACGGCCCGGTTCATCCGGTTCGGCCCGGCGGCGACCATGCCGCGCAGGCCGGCGGTGCCGAACTCCAGCGTCCCCGCGAACCGGTCGGCCAGCTCAACCGCTGCGGCCCCATCCGCCGCGGCCCCATCCGCTGCGGCGCCGTCGTCGCGGGCCAGCGCCTCGAGCTCGGCCCGGTCCCGCGGGTCCGGGTCGTCGGCCAGCCATGCGTCCAGCCGTGCGCGAAGATCGTCCGGGATCATGTCACCGCACCCCGGGCAGGACGCCGGGCAGGAGACCGGCCAGGAGCGCGCCCATCCGGCCGGCCGCGGCATGGCCGGTGGCGGTGACCTCGGCGTGGTCCAGCCCGTGCGGCGCCAGGCCCGCGGCCAGATTGGTGACCAGCGAGATGCCGAGCACCTCGGCGCCGAGGTGGCGGGCGGCGATCGCCTCCAGGGCGGTGGACATGCCGACCAGGTCGGCGCCGAGCGTCCGCAGCATCCGGATCTCGGCTGGGGTCTCGTAGTGCGGGCCGGGCAGGGCCGCGTAGACGCCCTCGGTCAGCGCCGGGTCGGCGGCGCGCGCCAGTTCGCGCAGGCGCGGGGAGTACAGGTCGGTGAGGTCGACGAACCGGTGCCCGTCCGGGGGCGGGCTCCCGGCGAGCGGCGAGCGGCCGGTCAGGTTGAGGTGGTCGCTGATCAGCACCGGCTGGCCAGGCTGGTAGCCGGCCCGGATTCCGCCGGCCGCGTTGGTGAGCACGATCACCCGGCAGCCGGCCGCGGCCGCCGTCCGCACGCCGTGTACCACGGTGGCGACCGGGTGTCCCTCGTACAGGTGGGTCCGGCCGAGGAAGACGAGCACCCGTAGTTCCCCGAGGTGTATTGACCGGACCGCGGGAACGTGGCCGGGCACGGTCGGCGGCGCGAACCCGCCGAGGTCGGCGAGCGCCACCTCGGGCCCGGTGCCGAGCGCGTCCGCGGCCTGAGCCCAGCCGGACCCGAGCACCACGGCCACGTCGTGCGCCGGCTCGCCGGTGCGCTCCGCCAGCCGCGCCGCGCTCGCGGCGGCCGCGGCATACGGATCTGATGTGCCGGTAGTGGCGGCACCGGTGGTCGCGGCACCGGGGTTCGCGGCACCGTCGTGTGCATCGCCCCGCTGTGCGGTCCCGCCCGCCTCCCCTTCCCCCTTCTTTGCCTCGGTCATGCCGCGTCCTCCGCTCGCTTGCGGGCCACCCGCCCCACCTCCCCTTCGTTGCACCGCAGGCGCGCGGCGCCCGGACCCGGCCGGCAGATCCGGCGACCGCGATGATCGTCGCTATGTAGGGAGCCATCAGCAGGATGGTAGAGGGGATCGGCACGTTGCTGGAGGCCAGGACGCTCGGCGGCTCCAGCGAGAGGCCGCATGCGGCGCTGGCCCGCAGGCCGGCTGGTTACACCGGCCTCGTGGCCGGCTTGATCTGGCCGCTGATGATCTCTGCCTTGATCGCGAGAAGCTCGGACCGCAGCGACGTCGGCACCTGGCTGGCGAAGTCGTGGAAGGGGGAGAGCGCGACTCCGCCGTTGGCCAGGTCGCCGACGTAGTTGCCGCCTTGGAAGGTGCCGTTGGCCGCGCTGAGCACGGCGTTCTTCACGGCGGCCTGGATGCCCTGGGTCACGCTGCTGATGAAGTACTTGCAGTATTGCGGAGCGCTGAAGCATCCGTCGGTGTCCGCCCATTCCATCGTGACCTTAGTGCTGCCCGCCGCCGCGTCGGCGGCCTGGACCGCCTTGGCCGCGCCGAGGCCGGCGTCGCCGGCGACCGGAAAGATTACATCGGCACCCTCGCTGATCAGCGTCTGGGTGTCGGCCTGGCCCGGGGCCTGGTCGGTGAAGTTGCCGGTGAACAGGCCCGTCTGGGTCTGCTCGTTCCAGCCGAGGACCTTGACGTGGGTGTGGTGCTGCTGGTTGTAGTACTGGACGCCGTCCCAGAAGCCGTCCATATAGGTGGTCACCGTGGGCAGTTCCTCGCCGCCGAACGTGCCGACCGCGCCGCTCTTCGAGATGCCCGCGGCCAGGTAGCCGCCGAGGAAGCCGTCTTGCACGGTGTTGAACACGAGCGCGTCGATGTTCTTGAACGGCGGGCTGTAGTCGTAGTCAACGATCGCGAACTTCTGGTTCGGGTGGGACTCGGCCGCGGCCTCGGTGTTGTCGCCCATCAGCAACCCGACGGTGACGATGATCCCGCACTTCTCGGAGATGGACGTGTCGATGTTCGGCGTGTAGTCGCTGCCGGACGCGGACTGCAGGTACCTCACGGTGATCTTGCCCGGCTCAGCGGCCTGGGCCTCCTGCATGCCCTGCCAGGAGGAGGCGTTGTAGGACCGGTCGTCGATGCCGCCGGTGTCGGTCACCATGCAGCCGAGGAACCTGCCGGTCGACGAGGCGTGGGAGCCCGATGTGGACGACGGTGCTTTGGACGGGGACGGTGCTTTGGACGAGGACGAACTCGCCCCGGTCGCCGACCCGCATGCAGTGGCTAACAAGACGATGGCGCCGAGGGCCACCGCGTTCCTGATCATTGTTCGCACCGTTAAACCTCCTGTAGGGGCGGCCCGCCGGTGGGCTCCGAGCCACCCGGGACGGCCTGAGGCACGCCGATCACCGCGCCCGGGTATACGACGTTAATTCCCGCGTGACCGTCCGTGGAAGCCGTAAGCTGCCCTGATTGCCTCCGCTGTTGCCGAACCGAGACACGGTGGGATCGCTCTGCAGTCGGCTGGCCGGCCAGCGATACGGCTCAAGACGGTGCGCAAGAACTGGGACGCGCTCACGGTCGTCCGGGCGGCCATCGGGCGAGCGAGTGGCGAGCACGGCGGCCTTCATCAGCGCGCGGGAGGCGGTGCGCCAGGTGGCGTTGATCGTCAGCCGCTATACGGTCTCGATTCAGCAACGTCGGGCCTGGACTGCGGATTCATGCTTCCCCGGCGGCGACCCCCGGGATTACCCTTCGGGCAATCCCGGGGCCATCCGGGACGACGCGCCCGCAGCTGGCACGCTTCCGGGCAAAAATCTGGCGGTCCCTCCGGGCCGCCTGTCCCGCCCCCGCAGAGGAGGTACCGGTGAGAGTCACACTGAGGGCTGTTGCCGCTTTCGGCGCGATCGCCCTTCTGGCCGCCGCATGCGGCAGCCCGTCGTCGAGCAGCAGCTCGCCAAGCAGCAATTCCGGCACGTCAGCCAGCGGAAAATTCCTGGGCTGCATGGTCACCGACACCGGCGGCATCGACGACAAGTCGTTCAATCAGTCCTCGTGGGAAGGCATGCAGGCGGCCGCGGCAACCGACCCGAGCAAGATCCAGGTTACTTACCTGCCGTCCACCACCTCTGCTGACTACGCGTCCAACATCAGCACCTTCATCGGCCGAAAGTGCGGGATCATCGTTACGGTCGGCTTCCTGATGGCGGACGCGACCGAGGCGGCAGCCAAGGCCAACCCACATCAGAAGTTCGCGATCGTCGACTGCTCGTATGCATCCGAATGCCTGAGCGGCGCCAAGGAGACGAACATCGACCAGCTGGTGTTCAACACCGTGCAGGACGGCTTCCTGGGCGGCTACCTAGCGGCCGGCATGACCAAGACGGGTGTCGTGGCCACCTACGGCGGTGAGAATTTCGGCACGGTCACCATCTACGAGGACGGCTTCTGGGACGGAGTCCAGTACTACAACGCGCAGCATCACACCAGCGTCAAGGTCCTCGGCTGGAACGAGCAGACCCAGAAAGGTGACTTCATCGGCAACTTCACCAACGTCGGCGCGGGCCAGACGCTGACGAACACCTACATCGGCGAGGGTGCGGACATCATCTTCCCGGTGGCCGGCGGCGTCGGCCTGGGTACCGCGAAGGCCATCCAGACCGCCGACACGTCCGGCAAGAGCGTGTCGATGGAGTGGGTGGACACCGACGGCTGCATCAGCGCCGCGCAGTACTGCAAGTACATGCTGACCAGCGTGACGAAGGGCATCACCGAAGCGGTCAAGACCGCGGTACTCGCGGCAGCGAACGGCACGTTCAGCGGCGGCACCTACATCGGTACCCTCGCCAACGGCGGCGCCGTGCTGTCCCCGTACCACGACTTCGCATCCGTGGTGCCTGCCTCGCTGCAGGCTGAGATCAACACGCTGAAGCAAGAGATCATCAGCGGGAAGATCAACCCGGCGACCAAGAGCCCGGTCTGAGCACCGATCAAAGCCGAGTAACGATCTGATGAGCCGTTCGGCTGCCTGGCGCTGCCGGGCAGCCGAACGGCCAGGATGGATGGAATTCACACGGAGACAGCCGTTGACTACTCCCCGCCCTGAGGGACGGGGATTCCGGCCGTCGCCGGCCGGAGTTCCTGTTTCACAGCCGATTGCACCCGGGAGGTCCCGGAGTGTCTGACATCAGCTCCGCAGGCGGTCACCGCTTGACCAGCGGCCAGAATGTTCGTGGCGGCGTTGATGTCCCGGTCGTGCCGGGTGCCGCAGGACGGGCATTGCCACGTCCTAGTGCTCAGGCTGAGTTCTGCGAGCAGGTGCCCGCACGCCGAGCAAGTCTTCGTGGAGGGGTACCAGCGGTCGATCACGACAAGCTGCCGCCCGTAACGCTGGCATGCCGAGCGGGTGTAGTGCGTGCTTTGGCGGGCGTTCCACACCTTGCGCACGCAGCCGAAGGTGCGGTTCTGCACCGCTTGTTGTGCCGGGTCGGGGTAGGCCCGGCATCGGTACGCCGTCCTCATATGCACAGCATGCCGGGCACGACGGACAAAACACCGCCCCGCCACACCAGGCACCAGATTCCTCCGCGGCCCGAACGCCAGGGCTTCCCCCGGAGGTCTCGGTGAAGCTTGAACTGCGCGGTATCACCAAGCGATTCGGCAGTCTCGTGGCCAACGACCACATCGATCTGGTCGTCCAGCCTGGCGAGATCAGGGCTTTGCTCGGCGAGAACGGCGCGGGCAAGACAACCCTGATGAACGTGCTGTACGGGCTCATGCAGCCGGACGACGGCGAGATCCTCATCGACGACCAGCCCGCGGCTATCCGCTCCCCCAAGGACGCGATCAGCGCCGGCGTGGGCATGGTGCATCAGCACTTCATGCTCGTCCCGGTCTTCACCGTCGCGGAGAACGTCACGCTCGGCGCGGAGCC
The DNA here is from genome assembly GCA_963729365.1 of uncultured Actinomycetota bacterium. GTDB lineage: Bacteria > Actinomycetota > Actinomycetes > Streptosporangiales > Streptosporangiaceae > JASHPR01. The sequence continues at coordinate 366,508 of CAVSNQ010000017.1, read as the reverse complement.
GATCAGAAGGCTCACCCTGCCCGGGGTGAGAGCGGGCGGACTGCACCTGCCATCGCTCGGGCTGCTTGACCGGCGCCAGGCGCGCGCCTCGGTCCGCGACCTGTCACAGCGCTTCGGGCTCCGGGTCGATCCCGATGCCTATGTCGAGGACCTGCCCGTGGGCGTGCAGCAGCGGGTCGAGATCATCAAGGCACTGCTCAGGGACGCCAGGATGCTCGTGCTGGACGAGCCTACGGCGGTACTGACGCCCGGCGAGACCGAGGACTTGTTCCAGATCATGCGCCAGCTGCGCGACAGCGGCCGGTCGATCGTCTTCATCTCGCACAAGCTCCGCGAGGTCCAGGCCATCGCCGACAACATCACGGTGCTCCGCCGCGGCAGAGTCGTCGCCGAGCGGCCACCGACCACCAGCGACGCGGAGCTGGCCGCCCTCATGGTCGGCCGGGCCGTCCAGCTTCGCGTCAGCAAGGAGACGGCCAGGCCGGCCGGAGTCATGCTCGACGTCCGTGATCTCAGCGTGCCGGCCGAGCACGGCGGCCTGGCCGTGGATTCGATCTCCTTCGACGTGCGGGCCGGCGAGATCCTCGGCATCGCGGGGGTGCAGGGCAACGGGCAGACCGAGCTCTGCGAAGCTCTGATGGGCCTGCGGCCCTCGACTGGGCCGGTGCGGCTCGCGGGGGCGGATATCGCCGGGGCGGGCACCCGCGAGCGGCTCCGGGCGGGTATCGGCTACATACCTGAGGACCGGCAGGAGGACGGTCTGGTAGGGGCCTTCCCGATCGCCGAGAACCTGGTGCTCGACGTTTACGACCAGCCGCCCTACGCCCGCGGCATCGTGATGAAGCCGGACGCCGTCAGGAAGGCGGCTGTCCAGTTGGTCGACGAGTACGACGTCCGGACGCCGTCGGTGCTGACCTCGGCCGGGACCCTGTCCGGCGGCAACCAGCAGAAGGTCGTCGTCGCCCGCGAGCTGAGCCGGCCGAACAAGCTGCTGCTGGCCAGCCAGCCCACCCGTGGCCTGGACGTCGGATCGATCGAGTTCGTGCACTCGGAAATCGTCAAGCAGCGCGACCAAGGGGTCGCAGTCATCATCGTGTCCTCCGAGCTCGACGAGATCTACGCGTTGTCTGACCGGATCGCCGTCATGTACGAGGGCAAGATCGTCGGCATGGTCGCGCCCGACATACCAGAGCAGGAGCTTGGCCTGCTGATGACCGGCGCCGGGTCTGACGGCCAGCCGGGCAGCGGCACGGATCCGCACTCGCCCGATGCCGACGAGATCCTGGAGATGCCCGGCACGCTGCCCGACCAAGCCGCGCCCCCCACCGAGGAGCCGACGCAGTGACTGAGACCCCGGCGACCGGGCCTGACCCGGCGCCCGCCTCGACCGGCTCAGCAGCGGCCCAGCCGGCCGAGCCTGCCGAGCCAGCGGAGGCCGGGTCGGCCGAGGCCGGGCCAGCCGAGCCGGGCAAGCCGGCCGGGTCGCGGGCCAGGCTGACCGGAACCGTGATCATACAGGCGATCACGCAGGGCAGCTCCGCAGTGATCACGATCCTCGCGATCTTCCTGGCGCTGGTCGTCGGCGGCATTCTCATCGTGTTCAGCGACCCGGTCGTGACCAAGGCGTGGAGCACGTTCTTCTCGTACCCCCTCTATGCGCTCACCCAGACCTGGGACTCGGTGTCGTTCGCCTACTCCCAGATGTTCGAAGGCGCCATCTTCAATCCGTCCACGGTCAACGCGGCCTTCCACGGCGGCTCGATCGCGGCGATCTTCTATCCGCTGTCATCGACCTGCGCCCAGGCCACGCCGCTCATCCTCACCGGCCTGTCGGTGGCGATCGCGTTCCGGGCCGGATTGTTCAATATCGGCGCGGCCGGCCAGTGGGTGGGCGGCGCGATCGTGGCGACCTGGCTCGGTTTCGGGGTCAGCCTGCCACCGGTCATCCACGTCATCGTCTGCCTGATCGGCGCATTCGTCGGCGGCGCGGTGATCGGCTGGTTCGTCGGCCTGCTCAAGGCCAAGACCGGCGCGCACGAGGTCATCGTCACGATCATGCTCAACTACGTGATGTACGACCTGCTCTCCTATCTGCTGTCCCACCCAACCCTGCTCCAGCAGCCGCACCAGACAAACGAGATCGCGCCGTTCGTCGCGAACGACGCCGACCTCGCGCATGTCGGCGGGCCGCCACCGCAGGTCGGCATTGGCTTCCTGATCGCTGTCGCGGCCGCGCTCGCGGTCGCCTGGCTGCTGTCCAGCACGACGACTGGATTCCAGTTCCGTACCGTGGGCGCAAGCCCGAGCGCCGCGCGCACGGCCGGCATCAATGTCGAGCGGTCCTGGATCCTGGTCATGCTGCTGGCGGGCGGGCTGGCCGGACTCTCCGCGGCGACGGTGGTGCAGGGCACGAATACCCAGCTCACGTTCAACAGCTATGGCACCTACGGTCCCGACGGCATCACGGTTGCGCTGCTCGGGCGGGCTAGGCCGATCGGCGTCGTGCTCGCCGGGCTGCTGTTCGGTGCGCTGCACGTGGGCGGGACCTACGTCGAGGCGGCTACGCTCGGCCAGGTTCCGGCCGACATCGTCCAGGTGCTCGAAGGGCTGATCGTGCTCTTCGTCGCCGCGCCCGCGCTGATCCGCGCCGTCTTCCGGCTGCGGAGCACCGCGGGTACCGGCCTGGAGGCGGTCGCGAAGGGGTGGAACGGTTGACCACGCTCGCCGCGGCGGTACGCGCACCGCTGACCACGGAACGCCGGCACCTGGCGGCGGTCACCTTCATCGTCATCGGCCTGATCAATATCTTTGTCTTCGGCGCGCTCGCCCATGCAGGCGACGCCAGCTTCGAGCTGTCGCTGACGTCAGCGAGCGTCAAGATTCCGGTGATCAGGGTGCCGGCCGCACCGGTCTGCTACGCGCTGGGAGCGGTGGCGCTGGGGCTGGGCGTGCTGCGCGCGACGGTGCCGTTCAGCCGGCTGGCCAAGCGGCTGGCCATCGTCGGCGTGCTGGTGTGCTTCCTGCTGTCCCTGCTGTGCTGGGCCGACGCCGGCGCGATCCCGCTCAACGTGATCATCATCTCGCAGGGGACGATCACCGAATCTATCCCGCTGATTCTGGGCGCTCTGGCGGGCTGCCTCTGCGAGCGCTCCGGCGTGATCAACATCGCGATCGAGGGGCAGTTGCTGTTCGGGGCGTTTACCGCCGCGATCGTGGCCAGCGCGTTCGGCGGGCTATGGGTCGGGCTGGTGGCCGGATCACTGGCCGGCGGCCTCGTTGGAGTGATGCTCGCGGTGTTCGCGATTAGCTACCTGACGGACCAGATCGTCCTCGGCGTGGTGCTGAACGTGCTCGTTCTCGGCATGACCGACTATCTGTACGACCGGCTGATGGCCCAGAACCCGAACTACAACACCGGGATCACCTTCGGCAGCATCAAGATCCCCGTGCTCAGCGAGATCCCGATCATCGGCCCGATCTTCTTCGATTCGACCGTCTTCTTGTACATCACGTACATCGCGATCATCGTCATCCAGGTGGCCCTGTTCTATAGCCGCTGGGGCCTGCGGGTCCGCGCCGTCGGCGAGCATCCGACCGCCGCCGACACGGTAGGAATCAATGTGCTGTGGATCCGCTACCGCAACGTCATACTCGGCGGGCTGGTGGCGGGTATCGGCGGCGCCTACCTGACTATCGGCTCGGTCGGCAGCTTCATCCCGGACATCAGCTCGGGCTTCGGGTACATCGCGCTGGCGGCACTGATCTTCGGTCGGTGGACCCCGCTCGGCGCGCTCGGCGCGGCGCTGCTCTTCGGGTTCTGTGAGGAGATGGCCCTGGTACTCCCGACGGTGAACCCGGCACTGCCGGCCCCGATCATGAACATGGCACCCTACGTGGCCACGATCATCGCCGTGGCCGGCCTCGTCGGCAAGGTCCGGCCACCCAAGGCCGACGGCCAGCCGTACGTCAAGGCGTGACAGCGTGAGCGCAACGACCGGGCGGCCGAGCCTCAGCTTCGGCGATCTCAACGGTCAGCTGCGACGCACTCGGTCGCACGCCACGACCATTACCCTAGCGACTTGATACTGGATGCGTTTTGGCCTCAGATTTCACCGGAGAAGGGGCGACCTTGGCGATCGACTGGCCGGCGCTGCGCGCCGCCGCGCAGGCCGCGGCACTGGGCGCCTACGCTCCCTACTCGCGGCTGCGCGTAGGGGCCGCCGGGCAGGTGGAGGGGGACCCCGAAGCGGAAATGGGGAGGGGGCCGGGGGGTGGGGGCCGGATCGTGGTCGGATGCAACGTGGAGAACGCCTCCTACGGCCTGACCCTGTGCGCGGAGTGCGGGCTGGTCTCGGCGCTGCACGCGAGCGGCGGCGGACGCCTGGCCGGGGTTTGCGTCGTGGCCGCCGACGGCGCCCCGCTGGTCCCGTGCGGGCGCTGCCGCCAGCTGCTGCTCGAGGCCGGGGGTCCCGGGCTGCTGCTGGACGCCGAGGGCGGGCCGCGAGAGCTCGGTGCCCTGCTGCCCTCGGCGTTCTCCGGCTCCGACCTCACCGCCCGGCGGGACGCCGGTGCCTGACCCCGCGCCCGACACCGTCGAGCTGATTCGGGCCAAGCGGGACGGCCGGGCCCTCACCGGCGACGAGATCCGCTGGCTCATCGCCTCCTACACCAGCGGCGCGGTCGCCGACGAGCAGATGTCCGCCCTGCTCATGGCCGTCTACTTCCAGGGCCTGTCGCCCGGCGAGCTGCGCGCCTGGACCGCGGCCATGGTCAGCTCGGGCGAGCGGCTCGACCTCGGCGCGGTGTCCGCGCCCACGGTCGACAAGCACTCGACCGGCGGGGTCGGCGACAAGGTCTCGCTGATCCTCGCCCCGCTGGTCGCGAGCTGCGGGGCCGCCGTGCCGCAGCTGTCCGGCCGCGGCCTCGGCCACACCGGCGGCACGCTGGACAAGCTGGAGTCGATACCCGGATGGCGGGCCGGGCTGACCGCCGCCGAGATGATCACGGTGCTGCGCTCGGTGGGCTGCGTGATCTGCGCGGCCGGGTCCGGCCTCGCCCCGGCCGACCGCAGGCTGTACGCGCTGCGTGACGTCACCGGGACGGTCGAGTCGATCCCGCTGATCGCGAGCTCGATCATGTCCAAGAAGATCGCCGAGGGCACGGCCGCGCTCGTGCTCGACGTCAAGGTGGGCAGCGGAGCGTTCATGCGGGAGATGCCGGCCGCGCGGCGGCTGGCGCAGACCATGGTCGGCCTGGGCGCCGAAGCCGGGGTGCGGACCACCGCTCTGCTCACCAGCATGGACGTGCCGCTCGGCCGGGCCGTCGGCAACGCCGTCGAGGTCGAGGAGGCGGTGGCGACGCTGCGCGGCGAGGGCCCGCCCGACCTGGTTGAGGTGACGCTGGCGCTGGCCAGGGAGATGCTCACGCTGGCCGGCATCGGAGCCGATCCCGCGGCGGCGCTCGCCGACGGCCGCGCGCTTGACCGTTACCTGAGCATGATCGCGGCCCAGGGCGGGGACGCCGACGCGCCGCTGCCCCGGGCCCGGCACTCCGAGGTGGTGGCCGCCGCGCAGGCCCTGGCTGCGGCGGCTGGACGCCCGGGCCGTCGGCGTGGCCGCCTGGCGGCTCGGCGCGGGACGGGCGCGCAAGGAGGACGGCGTGAACCATGCGGCCGGCATCATCTGCCTGGCCAAGCCGGGCGATCCGGTGGCGGTCGGCCAGCCCGTCCTCGAGCTGCGCACCGACGACGAGGGCCGCTTCGCGGCGGCGATGCAGGCCCTGGCCGGCGCCGTGGAGGTCGGCCCCGAGCGGCCAGCACCTGGCCCGCTGGTGATCGAGCGCATCACCGCGTGACGGTGGCCGGAAGGCGAGAAATCGGTATCCGCCCGGCAGTCCGCGTCTGGACTTCTGCTGGTCAGGTTGGGTAGAGCTGGACTTTGGCGCCGATGGAGTCGGCGATGTGGGTCAGATCGTCAGGGTCGCTGGTGACGATAGGGGCTTGGTGGCGGACGGCGGTGACGATGACGATCGCATCGACTACGTCGGCGGTGCCGGAGGCGGCGCAGGCGACACCGGCGGCGCGGCCGGCGGACTGGTCGTCGGGGAGGACGTCGCAGCCCTTGAGGACCCGGGAGATCTGGTGCTGGGGGCCGCCGCGCCAGGCCTGGGCCAGCACGACGACGGGAACGATCGGGCGGATGCGGGCGCTGGTCAGCTCGTCGTGCAAGGCGAGGAAGTCGGGGTTGCGCCGTTCGGCGGCCAGAAGTGCGCCGGCGTCGTAGACGATGGCAGGCATTACCCGGCAGCTTGCTGGGGCTCGTCGTCGATCAGCCCGGCTTCGATGAGGAACTGATGGGCCCGCTGGCGGGACGCGGCGGGGAGTGGGCCGTGCTCTTTCTCGTAGTCGGCGATCAGCTCGCGTGCGGCGTCACGGCCGGTCGCGCGCAGGGCAGCGGCGTGGGCCTTCTCGGTAGCGGCCTCGGCGAGCCAGGTGGACACTGGCTTGCCCTCTTCGGCGGCGGCTGCCTTGATTGTTTCCTCGACTTCGGGGGGGACGGAGATCGAGAGCTTCCGTGCGGTCATGGAACCATGCTAGCGCGTGGTAGGAATGCCTTCCTACCACGCCTGTGTAACGTCGCAGTGGCCATCCGCAGCAGGACGCTCGGCGGCCCGGCACCATGATCGCGCCGGTCGCCGTGCTGACCAGCACGAGACGACGGCGCCGCCCCGCTGAAGGTCGCGAAATGCAGGTCACGCCCGCGGCGAGCTGCCGACAGCGATCTTCCCGACCGCGGCAAGCGAGCCGGCCCGCCCGGCGACATCCAGCGGACGGCGGGCGAGCCGTACCGCCAGGCACAGCGTGGCGGAATCCGGCAGTAACCTGCGCAGCACGCCTGGAGCCGCGCCAGACAGGAGCAGGTACAGGGGGCCCGCTGCCCGTCGGCCTCTCGGACCCCGCTGGCTCATCCGCCGGGCCGGGGGCGTTCGCGGTCACCGGAGGAGGTTCTGCGGCACCTGCACTTCGCTGTGGAGGATTTTGCCGGTAGGGCCCTTGGGCGGCTCGCGCACGAGCCAGACATGGCGCGGGTACTTGTAGGCCGCCACCCGTTCCCTGGCGAACGCGCGCAGTTCGGCCGGCGTGGCGGTCGCTCCCGGCTTGAGCTGTACGGCGGCGCCGACTTCCTCGCCAAGCTCGACGTGCGGGATGCCGATCACGGCCACCTCAGCCACCGCCTGGTGCTCGTGCAGGACTTCCTCGATCTCGCGCGGGTACACGTTGTACCCGCCGCGGATGATCAGGTCCTTCGCACGACCCACGATATGGAAGTATCCGTCTGCATCGGCCTTGGCCAGGTCACCGGTACGGAACCAGCCGTCCGGGATCGCCTCGGCCGTGGCCTGGGGCTTGCCCCAGTAGCCTTTCATGACGTTGTGGCCCCGGATGGCGATCTCCCCGACCTCGCCGACGGGGAGGCTGGCTCCTTCGCCGTCCACGACGCGCATCTCGACTCCCTCCATCGGCGTGCCAATCGACCCGGGTTTGCGCACCCGGTCGGGGTGGTTGAAGGACGCGACAGGTGAGGTCTCCGACAGCCCGTAGGCTTCCAGGATCATGCATCCGAAGGTCTGCTCGAATCCGCGCATGATCTCCAGCGGCATCGCGGCGCCGCCCGAGACGCAGGTCCGCAGGGATGAGGTATCGGCGCTTGCGTAGGTCCGGTGGTGCAGCATCGCGGCGTACATCGTCGGAACCCCCTTCGAAGATCGTCACCTGGTCACGCCCGATGATCTCCAGAGCCTTACCGGCATCGAACCTGGGCAGTAGGGTCAGCGTGCCCCCACCAACGATCGTCGCGTTCAGCCCGCAGGTCAGGCCGAAGACGTGGAAGAGCGGCAGGCAGCCCATGGTCACGTCGCCGGCGCGGACGTTCAGCATGGTGGCAGCCGCAAGCTCGGCGTTGCGGGTCAGGTTCGCGTGCGTGAGCTCGGCGCCCTTGGGCGTGCCGGTGGTGCCCGAGGTATAGAGGATCATGGCGTCGTCGTCGCCGGCCTGGTCCGCCATCGAGGGATCCGGGGTGAGCCTGGCGAGCATCGTGTGCAGATCGGGCTCGTCAACCTCGAGGACCTGCGCGCCCGTCCCCGCGGCGCCCTTGGCTGCTTCCACCGCCGCCTGGTGCCAGGCGAACAGGACTTTCGCGCCGGAGTCCCCGACATAGTGGGCGACCTCGCGGTTCTTCAGCAGCGGGTTCATCGGTACGACGACAGCTCCAGCGCTATGCGCACCGTAGAAAGCGATCGGAAAGGCGGGCACATTCGGCAGCATGACGCCGACCCGGTCACCCGGCGCCACCCCCAGCGACGACAGCAGGGATGCCACCCGGGCTGCGGCGTCCTGTAGCTGCGAGTAGCTCAGCACCAGGCCGTCCAGGCGCACGGCCGGGCGCCTGCCATGATCAGCCGCTGCTTGGGCAAGCACGGAACTCAGGTTCGCCATCATGTCCTCCAGCGGGAGGCACCGGGTCAGATCACGCCCCGCCTACATATCCCCTAGGCAGGCGGGAAATGGAGCCACCCGATGTCCCCTCAGATCAGGACCTTCGTCCCTACCATCCGCAGACGTGCCCGCGCAGGCTGAAGAGGGCGTTGGACCGCCGAGGAGTTTGTGTAAGAGCGAGCTCCAGGCTGATGCCGCCGAACCCCAGTTGCGGGGATCATCGGCTTGAGCCGTTTCGCCGGCCCCCATGACGCAGCTGATGCCTCGAACTGTTCCGAGCGTTGCAGTGGCCAGGGCCGGAGACGAACGGGCCCGGCAGGCCGGGCTGGAATCCCGGCCGAAGGCGCCGGGCGCGTGCGTGTTCGATGATCGGCACGAAGGCCAGGGAGGCCCGGTTATGGATCTGCACTACAGCATCGGTGAGGCGCTGGGGACCGACTACTTCGGGCTGCGTGAGCCGTTCACCGCGCAGCAGGAGAGCTATCTGGTCCGGACGCGCGAGTTCGTCGATGCCGAGGTCCTCCCGGTGATCAACGGTTACTGGGAGCGGGCGGAGTTCCCGTGGGCGCTGATTGAGAAGATGTCCCCGCTTGGCATCGTCGGCGACGGGATCGAAGGCTATGGCTGCCCGCCGATGGATCCGTTGTCGGCGGGCCTGATCAATATGGAGATCAACCGGGGCGACGGCAGCCTGGGCACTTTCCTGGCTGTGCAGGCTGGGCTGGCGATGAAGGCGATCGCGAAGTGCGGGTCGGAGGAGCAGAAGGAGCGCTGGCTGGGACCGATGGCGCGGCTGGAGAAGATCGGCGCGTTTGCGCTGACCGAGCCCGAGCACGGGTCTGACTCGGTCTCGCTGGAGACCACGGCCAGCCCGGACGGGGAGTCCTACGTCATCAGCGGGAACAAGAAGTGGATCGGCAACGGCAGCATCGCTGACGTCGTGGTTGTGTGGGCGCGGGACACCTCGGACGGTGCGGTGAAGGGGTTCCTGGTGGAGAAGGGCACCCCCGGCTACAAGGCCAGGGTCATGGAGGGCAAGGCATCGCTGCGGGCGGTCTGGCAGGCGGAGATCGAGTTCGACGCTGTGCGGGTCCCCGCGGAGAACCGGCTGCCGGGCGCGAATTCGTTCAGGGACTGCGCCGGGGTCTTGACCGGGACCCGCAGCGCCTGCGCGTGGATGGCGCTCGGCCACGCGGTCTCGGGTTTCGACGCCGCGCTGACCTACGCCAAGCGCCGCAAGCAGTTCGGCAAGCCGCTGGCCAGCTTCCAGATCATCCAGCAGCGGCTGGTCCGGATGCTCGCCGAGGTCACCGCGATGCAGCTGTACTGCGTGCAGATCGCGAAGCTGGACGCGGCCGGGAAGCTGGCCCCGACGCTGGCGGGGCTGGCGAAGCTGCACAACACCAGCAAAGCCCGGGTGGTACTGGCCGATGCCCGCGACCTGCTCGGCGGCAACGGCATCCTGCTGGACTTCCACGTCATCCGGCACATGGCCGACATCGAGTCCATCCACACCTTCGAGGGCACGGAAACAATCCAGACCCTCATCGTCGGCCGCGACATCACCGGTGTCAGCGCGTTCAGCTGACCGCCTTGTCAACAGCGGTCCGCCCGGATTCGCTGTAGGAGGAACACATGGGCATCCCCGCGGAATCTTTGTCCGGAACGTCGGTCAGGGACAAGGTCGTCACCGCCGCCGAGGCGGTGCGGCTTATCCGTAATGGCGACTGGGTCGTGGTCGAGGGGTTTGTGGGGCAGTGCTTCGCCGAGGAGCTGACACTGGCACTGGAGCAGCGTTTCCTGCTGACTGGCTCTCCCCGCGATCTCGGGCTGGTATTTACCGTCGCCCCGGGGAACCGGCACGGCCGTGGGCTGGACCGGCTGTGCCACGAGGGCCTGCTCCAGCGGGCCGTGGGCGGTCACTGGGGCTTGTCGCCCGAGCTGGGGAAGATGGCCGTGGGCAACAAGATCGAGGCGCATAACCTGCCGCAGGGCGTTGTGTCGCAGCTGTTCCGGGACACCGCCGCCGGCAAGCCCGGCCTGCTGACCAGGGTGGGACTCGGTACCTTCGTCGACCCGCGGCAGGGCGGCGGGAAGATCAACGAACGGACGGCCGAGGACCGCGTGGAGCTCATGATCCTCGGTGGCGCGGAGTACCTGTTCTACAAGGCGCTGCCGCTCGACGTGGCGTTCCTGCGCGGCACCACCGCGGATCCCGAAGGGAACATCACCATGGAGCGCGAGGCGCTGACCTTGGAGGCGCTCGCCGTGGCCACCGCGGTACACAATGCCGGCGGCCTGGTGATCGTGCAGGTGGAGCGGGTCGCCGAGAGCGGCAGCCTGAGCCCGCGTGAGGTGAAGATCCCGGGAATGCTGGTCGACTGCGTCGTCGTTTCGCAGCCCGAGCACCATTGGCAGACCTTCGGCACGCCGTACTCGGCGGCGTTGAGCGGGGAGCTGCGGCGGGTCCGCAACGCGGTGCCGCCGCTGGAGCTGACTGAGCGGAAGGTCATCGCCCGCCGGGCGGCGATGGAGCTTCGGCCCGACAGCGTGGTGAATCTCGGCATCGGCCTACCGGAAGGCGTCGCCAACGTGGCGGCCGAGGAACACATCCTGGACTACCTCACGCTCACCGCCGAACCCGGTGCGATGGGCGGCATGCCGGCCGGGGGGCTGGATTTCGGCTCGGCGGTGAACGCGCAAGCCATCCTGGATCAGCCGTCCCAGTTCGACTTCTATGACGGGGGCGGGCTCGACGCCGCGGTGCTCGGCATGGCTCAGGCGGACCGTCTGGGCAATGTCAATGTCAGCCGGTTCGGGCCGAGGCTGGCGGGCTCGGGGGGATTCATCAACATCAGCCAGAACGCCAGACGGCTGGTATTCACCGGGACCTTCGTCACGCCGAGCCGCGGCAGCGTGCAGGACGGCCGGCTGGTCATCGCCGACGGTGTCGTCACGCCCAAGTTTCTCGCCGATGTCGAGCAGCGGACCTTCAGCGGCGAGTACGCAGCCGCCGCCGGCCAGCCGGTGCTCTACGTGACCGAGCGGTGCGTCTTTCAGCTCACCCCCGGCGGCCTGGAACTCATCGAGATCGCCCCTGGGGTGGATCTCGAGAAGGACGTCCTCGCCCACATCGGGTTCGAGCCCATCATCCGCTGCGAGCCGAAACTGATGGACGCACGGATCTTCGCCACCGGACCCATGGGCCTGAAGGACGATCTGCTGACCGTGCCACTCGACGCGCGGTTCGCCTACGACGCCGAACGTAACATCTTCTTCCTCAACATGGAGGGCATGTCGCTGATCACCGAGAGCGAGGTCGAGGCGATCGGGACCGAGGTCGGCAAGCGCCTGGCCGCCATCGGCAAGAAGGTGCAGATGGTCATCAACTATGACAACTTCTACCTGGCCCCGGCCCTGGCCGACGACTACAAAGCCGTGGTCCGCTCGCTGGCCGAACGCTACTACGCCAGCGCGACCAGGTACACCACCAGCTCCTTCATGCGGCTCAAGCTCAGCGAGCACTTGTCCGACCGGGGACTGGCCCCGCACATCTACGAAAGCCGCCAGGAAGCCATGAACTGGCTCGGAAAGTAGTACCGAGACCGTCCTGGCCAGCTCCACGTCGCCCCCGCCGACCCCGCCAACCCCGATTGGAACGCCCAGCCGCGTACCGTCGCCCGCAACTACCGCGCCCCGGCGCTCGCCTACCCGCACGTCGTGCCCTTGCTGGTCACCGGGCCCCTGTCCACCCCGCTCGCGCTGCGCCCCCCGGCACCCGACGCCCCCTCGAAGCCATCCTGGCCCTGCTCACCCGGGCCGGGTTCACCGGCCCCGACGCGCTGCACATCTACCGCGCCCGCGCTTCGTAGCGAGGTTGGTTTCCCGGAGCGCGGCTGGGCGTCGCCAGTTCGCGGTCTGTGAGAATAGACGTGTGTCGGTGACTCTGGACGAGATCCGCGGCGTACCCAAGGTGCTGCTGCACGACCACCTCGATGGCGGGCTGCGCCCGGAGACCATCATCGAGCTGGCCGCCCAGACCGGGTACGCGGGTCTGCCCACGACCGACGTGGCCGAGCTGGCCCGGTGGATGACCGGCGTGGCCCAGCGGGGCCAGCTTGAGCTCTACCTGGAAGCCTTCGAGCACACGGTCGGGGTCATGCAGACGCGGGACGCGCTGATCCGGGTGGCGGCCGAGTGCGCCGAGGACCTGGCCGCCGACGGCGTCGTCTACGCGGAGGTCAGGTTCGCCCCCGAGCTGCACGTGACCAGGGACCTGAGCCTGGACCAGGTGGTCGAGGCCGTGCTCGAGGGGTTCCGGCGGGGCAGCCGCGGCCGGGGGATCACCGTCTACGCGCTGCTCACCGCGCTGCGCACCGCGGCCAGGTCGCTGGAGATCGCCGAGCTGGCGGTGCGGCACAGGGACGCCGGCGTGGTCGGGTTCGACATCGCGGGCGCCGAGGCGGGCAGCCCGCCCAGCCGGCACCTGGACGCGTTCCAGTACGTGGCGCGGGAAAACTTCCACATCACGATCCACGCGGGCGAGGGATTCGGGCTGCCATCGATCTGGGAGGCGCTGCAGTGGTGCGGCGCCGAGCGCTTGGGGCACGGCGTCCGGATCATCGATGACATCCGGGTAGCGGCGTGCGGCGGCCACGCCTCGCTCGGCCGGCTGGCCAGCTACGTGCGTGATCGCCGGATTCCGCTGGAGATGTGCCCGACGTCGAACGTGCAGACCGGCGCGGTCAAGTCGATCAAGGAACACCCGATCGGGCTGCTGCGCGAGCTGTCGTTCCGGGTGACGGTCAACACCGACAACCGGCTGATGAGCGGGGTCAGCCTGTCGTCGGAGTTCCACGCGCTCACCGAGGCGTTCGGCTACGGGTGGGGGGACATCGAGTGGCTCACTATCAACGCGATGAAGAGCGCCTTCGCGCCCTTTGACGAGCGGCTGAAGATCATCAACACGGTGATCAAGCCGGGGTTCGCCACGGTCAGGCCCGGGCCATGAGCGAGCTGACCGAGCGGCGGTGGCTGTCCGATGTGGCGACCTCGGATGCCGCGCTGCGGCAGGTGCTGCACGGGCTGCCCGGCGTCGATCAGGTGGCCGCCGAGGCACGCGCGGCCGGACTGGCCACCAGGTCGGTCAAGCGGGACGCCAAGATGTGGGCGCTGGACATGGCGATCCGCATGGTCGACCTGACCACGCTGGAGGGCGCGGACACGCCGGGGAAGGTCCGGGCCATGTGCGCCAAGGCCCGCAGGCCGGACCCGGCCGATCCGGCGGTGCCGCCGGTCGCCGCGGTGTGCGTCTACCCGGACCTGGTCGGCGTGGCCCGGGCCGGGCTGGCCGGCAGCACGGTCGCCGTGGCATCGGTGGCGACCGCGTTCCCGTCCGGCCGGGCCTCGCTCGGGGTGAAGCTTGCCGACGTGCGCGATGCCGTGGAGGCGGGCGCCGACGAGGTGGACATGGTGATCGACCGGGGCGCGTTCCTGGCCGGGCGGTACGGCCAGGCCTACGAGGAGGTGCGGCAGGTGCGCGAGGCCTGCGGCGCCGCGCATCTCAAGGTGATCCTGGAGACCGGCGAGCTGGCCACCCTGGACAACGTCTCCCGGGCGTCGTGGCTGGCGATGCTGGCCGGCGCGGACTTCATCAAGACCTCGACCGGCAAGATCACGCCCGCCGCGACGCCGCCGGTGGCGCTGACCATGCTGGCCGCCGTGCGCGACTACGCCCAGTCCACCGGGCGCCAGGTCGGGGTGAAGGTGGCCGGCGGTGTGCGCACCGCCAAGGACGCGATCCGGTACCTGGTGCTGGTGCGCGAGACAGCCGGGGACGCGTGGCTGACCCCCACGCTGTTCCGGATCGGCGCCTCGAGCCTGCTCAACGATCTGCTGATGCAGCGCAGCAAGCAACTCACGGGACGCTACGCCGGCCCCGACTACTTCACCATCGATTGAAGACCGCGCTGGTCATGATGCACCGGGGCCGTCGCAGGCCTCTTCTGGGCCGTCAGAGCGCAGGATCGGGCCAGGTCAGAATCCGCCGGATGTCCAGACTGATCCATAGAGAGGTACAGGCACATCCGCTGCCTGCCAGCCCATACGCCTCTGTTGTGCGGCCAGAATGCGGCCAGCACTGGTTTTCCGGCCGGGGAGCGGGTGACTGTGCCGCCACAGCCAGGGGCCCGGAGAGTGAGTAGGCGGAGGCACGCGCTTAGCGTCAGCTCCCGGCGGCGGTCAGCACGACGATCGCGCGGTCGGCCGCGGCCCGCACGCGTGGCACGGGATCCTGGCGCAGGGTCGTGACCTCGTGCAGCGCGTCGCCGATCTTGCGCTTCGCGATGACCTTCGCGGCCATCTCGCGCACGCGCCAGTGCTCGTCGGACAGGGCGGCCATGATCGCGTCGGCCGCCTCGGGCATCCAGGCGTACAGCAGGCCGCGCGCCCCCCAGACGCGGCGCCAGTACTGGTTGCGCTGCCGTGGGCTGTCGTGGATCACGATGGAGGCCATCGGGCCGCCGAGCGCGAACAGGAGGCCGTCATCCACGTCCTGCCCGCGCAGCAGCGCCACGCAGCCGGTCACCACCGCGGATTCGCCCCGACGCGCGCACTCCAGCTCGACACTCTGGCGGGGCGTCAGCTCCCAGCCCGATCGCGCTGGCATGATCGCCTCCCGCCTGTCCGGATCAGTTCGCCTGGCGTGGCAGGTCGTTCGCCTGGGTGGCTCCCGAATTGGCTTCCATCGACCTCATCCTTATCAGGGAAGTTTCAGCAACGGAATCAGCGCCACATGCTGGAACCCAGGTCGGCATTGCTGTCGCTCTTGCTGTCCTTGCCGGCCTCGTATTCTGCTGACCGTGCCAGTCGCCTTCCCGGACCCGCCGCTAGCTGCTGCGGGCATTGTCCTTCGCCGCCCGGACGCCGATGACGTTCCCTGGATCACCGCGGCGTGCAGCGACCGCGAGCTGAGCCGGTACATCCCTGGGATTCCTTATCCCTACTCGCAGTCGGATGCCCGTGCCTTCATCGAGCACGGCGGCCAGGGCTGGACTGAGGGAACCGGCGCCGCCTTCGTGATCACGGACGCAGCTACCGGCGATGGCTGGGGAACGATCGGGCTTCGTCTCTACCCCGCCGACGCGGAGCTGGCCGAGGTCGGCTACTGGCTGCGCCGTGAGGCCCGCGGGCAGGGCGCAGCAACGACCGCAGTAGGGCTGGTCTCGGGCTGGGCCTTCGCGCAGCTGGGCATCAGACGGCTGAACCTGATAACGGCACCGGAGAATGCAGCCTCCCAGCGCGTCGCCGAACGCGCGGGCTTCACCTGCGAAGGCCTGCTGCGGGCCTGGCTGCCGACCTCTGCTGGCCGACGGGACAGCGTGATGTACTCCCTGCTGCCAGACGACCCGCCCGCCAAGCCCTTCTGACCTGCTTCACCACTCCATCCGCACGGCGCCTAGTTGACCCGGCCGAGGTGAGCGAGCATGGACTCCTCCATCACGTCCAGGTCCACCAAGCCGCCGGGCACCGCCACGTTCGCGGCGTACTGCTTGCCCACCACCCCGGGCGCCGGGTACAGCGTGGGCACCCCGTCATAGTCAGCGACCACGTACCCGCTGCGCCGCGGGTAGCTGAGCACGTCTGACCCGGCCGGCGATCCGTAGATCAGGCTGTCATAGCCGCTGGCGGCCAGGGTGTTCGCGGCGGTGGTCAGCCAGGCCGGTGAAGGTTCGGTGCCGGTTTCGAGGTCCCACATGAGCGCGCGCCAGGGCGTGGCGTAGGCGGGTACGCCGGCGGCCCGCAGCGCGGCGGCGGCGGCCAGGGCGGCCTGCCGCGGGTTGTCCACGCCGGGGGTTGGCACCCAGATGGGCAGCACCCGGCCGATCGTGTCGCTGGTCCGCTGCCACTCGCCCGCGGTCCAGGCCCGATAGGCGCTGGACCCGCCGATATACCCGCCGGCGTAGGCGATCTTCTGGTTGTTGATCTCGGTGGGTACGGGGTCGGGGCATTCGGCTGCGTCCCAGCCATGGACGAGGCTCATCGGATCTCCGGGTTCAGTGGGGGTACAGAGCGGTGATCACGTACAGGACGGTCAGGGCGCGACGATGCCGGCCGGGCCGGGGTTCCGGTCGATGCGCCGGACTGGCTCCCCGCGCTGATCGTGTTCAGGAACGACCATAGCCCCTCACCGCGCCACCGAGGCAGGGCTCTTGGCCGAAGCCGAACGCGGACGGGATCAGCCCGGACCGGCTGTTAACCGCCCAGATGCAGGGTGACCAGCGCTTAGGCCGGGTACCGGGCTAGCTGATGATGCCGTGCGCGCGGTTCCAGGACTGCGCCGACTTGTAGCCGTCGATCATGCCCCAGATCCACATGCCGATGCAGATTGGTATGCCGATCAGGAAGATGGACAGGATGGCGCCGATGATATAGATCACCAGGATCGTGACTCCCACCCCGACCCGGCCGTTCACCATGGAGCCGAGGCCCGGGATGAAGAACGAGAGCAGCAGCCCGATGGCCGGGTTCTTCGGCGCGACGGTCTGCTGCTGGTAGGGCGCAGCGTACTGGCCCTGCCACTGCGGGGCCGCGGCCGCCTGGTACTGGGCGTACTGGTCCGGCTGGTACTGGTCCGGCTGGTACTGGGCCGGGGGCTGGTACTGCGCGGGCTGGTACTGCTCCGGCTGGTACTGCTCGGGCTGGGACTGCGCCGGGGGCTGGTACTGGGTCTGCCATCGGGCGTCGGCCGGGTCTTGCGGGCCAGAGGTCATGTCGGGCTCCATGTCGGCGGCGGGCTGCGTGCCTATATGGACGCCGTGCTGTGACGTTCGGTTGACCCGGCTCGCCGGGCTACGGCGCCGCCGTGGCGGATGGCGTTGGGCTGGGGGTCGGCGTCGGGGTCGGCGTGGGCGTCGGGCTCGGCGTGGGACTCGGGGTGGGCGACGGCGAAGCGGTGCTGGCCGAAGGCGACGGGGTGGCCGATTTCGTTGGCGACGGGGCCGGGGTCGGGCTGGTCGTGGGCTGGGCCGGGGCAACCAGGTTCGGCGTCTGCACGTGCTGGCGGCCGGGCAGCAGCAGCAGCACCGCGGCGATGACCACGCCCATCACCGTGACCAGCCCGCCGACCGCCGCCCCGCGCACGAGCGTCTGGCGCCGCTCGCTGCGCTTCCATTCCATCGTGCGTACTTCCTGCAGGTCAGGCGGGAGCGCCGCCCGCTGCGCGGCCCAGCTGTTGAACGGCGCCGCTGCCATGCCGAGCGTCGGGAACAGCAGCAGGCCGGCCAGCAGCGGCCCGGCCAGCTCGGTGGGCTTGGTCAGCGCGCCGGCGATGCCGAGGAGACCGAGCAGCGCCAGCGTCGACTCGGCCCAGTTCGCCCGCAGTGACTCCCACCACTTCGCCTTCTCGCTGGTCTTCGGCGTGCGCAGGAACGCCGCCTTCTTGGCGAACAGGCCGACCACCGAGGCCCGCGCCACGACCAGGGACGTGGACTGCCAGATGAAGAACGCGCCGATCGCATCCCGCCACGACGCGCCCGTTCCGCGGCGCAGCAGCGCGACCGCCCGCACCAGCCCGAGCAGCACCAGCACCGGGACCCCGGCGACCAGGAAGACGGTGAGCTTAGTGAACAGCGCGGTGCCCCCGGTGGCCAGGTTGGCCGCCCCGGCCAGCAGGAAGACCAGGAACACCAGGCCGAGGACGTCGCCGTACCACTGCACCGCGCCGGACAGGTACGCCCACCGCTGGCCGATGGTGAGGTGGTTCTGCTTCGTGATACGGCCGGGGAGCAGCGAGCGCCAGTGCATCCGCAGGATCTGGATGCCGCCGAAGCACCACCGGTAGCGCTGGCCCTTGAGCGCCTCGAAGGTCAGCGGCATGATGCCCTTGCCGTAGGACTCGCCCACATGCCACCCGGTCCATCCGGCCCGCAGCAGCCGCAGCGACAGCTCGGCGTCCTCGGTGATGCACCACTCGTCCCAGCCGCCGAGCTGCTCGAGCGCGACCCGCCGGATCAGCCCCATCGTGCCCGCGAAGATCGCCCCGTCCCGCTCGTTGCGCGACGGCTGGGACACCGCGAAGAAGTACGAGTAGGAGTAGTACAGCCGCCGGTAGTACCTGGCGCGCTCCCAGCCGCGGTAATCCTGCGGGGCCTGGGTGAAGCCGACCCAGCTCTCGGCGAACAGCGGCGCGCAGCGGCGCAGGAAAGCTCGGTCGAGCTGGTAGTCGGAGTCGACCACCCCGATGATCTCGGCCCGCTCGTCGGTGAGCTCGCGCAGCGCGTAGTTCAGGGCCCCGGATTTGTAGCCCGGCCAGTCCTCCAGGTGCGCGAACTTCACGTTGTGCCGCGCGCACCACCGCTCGACCGGCCGCCACAGGTCCTCGTCGTCGGTGTTGTCGTCGATCAGGATGATCTCGTAGTGCGGGTACTCCAGGCGCACCAGCGAGCGGAGCGTGTCGATGACCATGTCCGGCGGCTCGTTGTGCGCCGGGACGTGCAGGCTGACGAACGGGAGGTCGCCGACGGCGGGCATCTCCGCCGTGGCGGTGGGCGTAATCTGCCGGTGCCAGGTCTCCGAGCCGATGGCGTCGCAGATCTCCCACAGGTACGCGCACGCGAGGAGGGCGGCGAACACCTCGAAGAGCCACAGCAGCAGCCCGCCCGCCGTGCTCGCCGGCCCGAGATGGCTGGCAAAGGTCCAGTCCAGGACGTAGGCCAGGTAGACGGCGAACAGGAAGATGCTCGTCGACCAGCACAGGTGGCCGCGCGCGTTCCAGCGCCGGGTCACCGGCAGCCAGATCAGGCTTCCGGCGACCAGGCCGGCCACGCCCGCGATCGTGTTGTGCTCGGTCACCCCGAGCAGCCGCATCGCCACCGCCACGAGCGCAGCCAGCACCGCGGTGCCCGCGATCGCGAACGCGAACCGGCGGGTGGCAGGCCACGTCCCCTCGGTCCGCCGGGGATGACCGGCGGGGGTCAGCAGCGCGGCGGTACCCATCGGCGCGCCCAGGATCCCGGCCAGCACGAGCGCAGCAAGCACGAGCCCGCCTCCCGCCTCAAGCCTCGGCCTGACCTGACAAGTGCTGACGACTACCCGCAATGTAGCCGTAGCTAAGTAGCCGTAGCTAACCAACCGCCGGCCGCTTCGGCGCGGCCGCGTGAGAACATGCTCAGCGCGGGCGATAAGGGACTCGGAGGCAGCCATGATTTACGAGCAGCGCATCTACCATGCCATGCCCGGCCGCATGCCCGACCTGCTCAGCCGGTTCGAGCAGGTGACCCTGCCGATCTGGGCGCGGCTCGGCATCCGCCCGGCCGGATTCTGGACCGTTCTGGTCGGCGGCTCCAACCAAGACCTCATCTACCTGCTGGCCTGGGACTCGATGGCTGAGCGGGAGCAGAAATGGGCGGCCTTCTCGGCCGACCCCGAGTGGCTGGAGAAGCGCCGCAAGACCGAACAGAACGGCCCGCTGATCAGCTCGCTCAGCAATGCCTTCTGGCAGCCGACGGCCTTCTCGACGGTCAGGTAGGCCTGCGTTACGTCGCCGGCCGGCGTGCGAGAATGAGGCCCAGGCCACGACGCCGAGGGACGGGACCGCAGCTGATGCAGGCCGAGCTGACCGGGCACGCCGAGTGGGACTACGCGCCGGCGCCCGAGTCGCGGGAGATCGTGACGCTCGCGTCCGAGTACGGCCTGTTCCTGAACGGCGAGTTCGTGCCCGCCGCCGACGGGCGGCTCTTCGCGACGGTCAACCCGGCCACCGAGGAGCCCCTGGCGCAGGTGGCCGAGGCCGGCCCGGCCGATGTCGACCGCGGCGTGGCGGCCGCGCGCGCCGCCTACGAGCAGGTCTGGGGGCCGATGCCCGGGGCCGAGCGGGCCAAGTACCTGTACCGGATCGCCCGCATCCTGCAGGAGCGATCGCGTGAGTTCGCGGTGCTTGAGAGCCTGGACAACGGCAAGCCGATCAAGGAATCGCGCGACGTCGACGTCCCGCTGGCCGCGGCGCACTTCTTCTACCACGCGGGCTGGGCCGACAAGCTGGAGCACGCCGGGTTCGGCCCGTCGCCACGGCCGGTCGGCGTGGCCGGCCAGGTCATCCCGTGGAACTTCCCGCTGCTCATGGCGGCGTGGAAGCTGGCCCCGGCGCTCGCCGCCGGCAACACCTGCGTGCTCAAGCCGGCCGAGACGACCCCGCTGACCGCGCTGCTGCTGGCCGAGGTGTGCCAGCAGGCCGGGCTGCCGCCCGGGGTGGTGAACGTGCTGACCGGCGCGGGGGAGACCGGCGCGGCGCTGGTCGCCCATCCGGGGGTGGACAAGGTGGCGTTCACCGGGTCGACCGAGGTCGGCAAGCAGATCAGCCGCACGGTCGCGGGCACGGGGAAGCGACTGACCCTCGAGCTCGGCGGCAAGGCGGCGAACGTGGTCTTCGACGACGCGCCGGTCGAGGCGGCGGTCGAGGGGATCGTGAACGGCATCTTCTTCAACCAGGGCCACGTCTGCTGCGCGGGCTCCCGGCTGCTGGTGCAGGAATCGGTCGCCGACGCGGTGGTCGGCCGGCTCCGCGACCGGCTGGGGACGCTCCGGCTCGGCGACCCGCTGGACAAGAACACCGACATCGGGGCGATCAACTCGCGGCCGCAGCTGGACAAGATCCGCGAGCTGTCCGACGCCGGGGAGGCCGAGGGCGCGGAGCGCTGGTCGCCGCCGTGCGAGCTGCCCGAGCGCGGCTTCTGGTTCCCGCCGACGGTGTTCACCGGGGTCAGCCAGTCGCACCGGATCGCCAGGGAGGAAATCTTCGGGCCGGTGCTCTCCGTGCTCACGTTCCGCACCCCGGACGAGGCGGTCGCCAAGGCCAACAACACGCCGTACGGGCTGTCCGCCGGGATCTGGACCGAGAAGGGCAGCCGGATCCTGTGGCTGGCGCAGCGGCTGCGGGCGGGCGTGGTCTGGGCCAACACCTACAACCGGTTCGACCCGGCCAGCCCGTTCGGCGGGTACCGGGAGTCCGGCTTCGGGCGGGAGGGCGGCAGGCACGGGCTGGCCGCGTATCTCGATGGCTGACCGGCTGGACGTCCGCAAGACCTACAAGCTGTTCATCGGCGGAGCGTTCCCCAGGTCGGAGTCCGGCCGGTCCTACCCGGTGCCTGGAACGCACGGCGACCTGCTGGCCTACGTCGCCCAGGCCTCCCGCAAGGACGCCAGGGACGCGGTGACCGCCGCCCGGGCCGCGGTCGGGCGGTGGTCGGGCGCGACGGCCTACAACCGCGGCCAGGTTCTCTACCGGGTCGCGGAGATGCTCGAGACTCGTTCGGCCGAGTTCGCCGTGACTATCGTTCAAGGTGAGGGTCTTGATGTTCCTGGGTCCGAGCAGACCGTGGCGGCCGCGATCGATCGCTGGGTGTGGTACGCGGGATGGCCGGACAAGGTGGCCCAGGTGGCCGGCGCCGCGAACCCGGTGGCCGGGCCGTACTTCAACTTCAGCGTGCCCGAGCCGACCGGCGTGGTCGCGATCGTGGCCCCGGCCGAGTCGAGCCTGCTCGGGCTGGTCAGCGTGCTCGCACCGGTGATCGCGACCGGCAACACGGCGGTCGTGCTGGCCAGCGAGCGGCGGCCGCTGGCCGCGGTCACCCTGGCCGAGGTGCTGGCCACCTCGGACGTGCCCGCCGGGGTGGTGAACGTGCTCACCGGGTTCACGGCCGAGCTGGCCCCGGTCCTGGCCGGGCACATGGACGTCAACGCGATCGACCTGACCGGGGTCGAGCCCGCCGCCCGCGCCGGGCTGGAGCGGCTGGCCGCCGAGAACGTCAAGCGGGTGTTCGCCGCGGATGACGACTGGGCCGCGGCGCCGGGTACCGGGCGGCTGCTGGCATTCCTGGAGACCAAGACCGTCTGGCACCCGGTCGGGATCTAGCGGCTCGCCTACCCGGTCTGGCCCTTTCGGTACTGGCGGCCGAAGTTCACCATTCCGGCGCCCGACGGCACCCCGGACGGGGA
Source organism: uncultured Actinomycetota bacterium (assembly GCA_963729365.1). Lineage (GTDB taxonomy): Bacteria > Actinomycetota > Actinomycetes > Streptosporangiales > Streptosporangiaceae > JASHPR01. The sequence goes on along the minus strand of CAVSNQ010000017.1, from coordinate 344,022 downwards.
GAGTACCGGAGCCTCGGCCGGGCGCTTTCCGCGGACGACCGGGGCCGGCGAGAGCGACTGGACGCTGTCGGCGCTGCAGATCGCGGCGGCGTCACTGACCGGCCCCAGCACCTGGCTGCTGGTCGGGATCGCGCCGGCCGGGACCGGGCGGCGCGGGTAGCGGTCGAGCACGTGGCCCAAGTCAAGGGCGTTAGCGTCACGAGCGGTGAGCGAATTCAGTCCGAACGTGGACTCGATCAGCTTCAGCGTGGACGTGTGCTCGTACGGGCCGCGATGGTCGACCCGGGGGGCGGCGAGATTGGAGACCACGACGGTCGGCACCCGGAAACCGAGCTGCTTGTAATTCGGGATCAGCTGGCCATCGGTGGGCGTGGTGCCGTCCCCGCTGTGGTCGACGTCCGCCGGGTTGGTGTCGTCGATGACCTGCGGCGGCGGCACATGCTCGAAGAACCCGCCCCACTCGTCGAAGGTGACGACGAACACCGTGCTGTCCAGGTACCCCGCGTTGGCCAGCGCGTGATAGGCGTCGGCGATGAACCGTTCCCCGAGCCGGATATCGGCCAGCGGATGGTCGTCGGCTGAGGTCCCGTTGCCCTCGGTGTCGAACGCCGGGTCGATGAAGCTGACGTTGGGCAGCAGCCCCTGGGCCACGGTGTCGATGAACGACAGCGCGGGGACCGGGATGCCCAGCGCGTCGGTGTCGCCGTCGGCGAACGGATGCCAGAACGGGAAGTACTTCAGGCCCCACAGCGCCTGGAAGGGCAGGTCACGGAAGAAGTACCCGCCGGTGGGGACGCCCTGGGTGTTGGGGATGGGCGACAGCTGGTCCCAGATGGTCGGCAGCGTCGAGATCGTGTCGTTGTTGTGGTCCCGGTCGGTGGTGGCCGCGTGCTGGTAGAACCGGTTCGGGAACGTCTCGCCGGCGAACGAGCAGAAGTAGCGGTCCAGGACCGTGTAGTGCTGGGCCAGGGCCCCGATGACCGGGAGGTCGGGGACGGCCTTGGGCGTGTGATCGGGGTTGAGGTTGGTGTAGTAGCCGACCGGGAACGTGTTGGCGGCGGCCATGGTGACCCCGGGATTGTCCGCGGGGGTGGTGGGCCGCTGCAGGAACCCGTCCATCCGGCCGAAGTTGCGCTCGACCAGGAATCCTTCCCAGCTATGGTCGGGGTCGGTGTACCCGCAGCCCTGGAAGTCAGGAGCCAGCGGGTAGTTGGGATAGGTGTTGCCGTCGGCCGACAGGTAGGTGAAGTCGTGCCGGCCGTCGGCCCCCGGAAGCCAGCTGAGGAAATGGTCGAACGAACGGTTCTCCATCATCAGCACCACCACGTGCTCGATGCCGTTCGAGCCGTGCGGGAACCGGGCCGACGCGCTGGCCGCGGCCTGGGACAGGAGTTCCGAGCCGGTGGCCGCCACACCGGCGGAGGCGCCCATGAGCGTGAGAAATTTCCGACGTGTCAGCATGGGGCTCAGCATGGGGAATGGTCATGAATTACAGGCCAACGGCGGATAAAGGTACGATAACAACGACGTTGAGATAATCGCGCTAAATCTCGCCGTACAGCCGGTCCCCGGCGTCGCCGAGCCCGGGCACGATGTACCCGCGCTCGTTCAGCTGCTGGTCCATCCCGGCCGTCACCACCCGGACCGGGACCGGGTCGTCGCCCGGGAACGCCGCGGCCAGCCGGGCCACGCCTTCCGGCGCGGCGAGCAGGCAGATGGCGGTGACCGCGGCCGCGCCGCGCGACACCAGCATGGCGATCACGGTCTCCAGGGTGCCGCCGGTGGCCAGCATGGGGTCGAGCACGAACACGTCGCGCCCGGTCAGGTCGGCGGGCAGCCGGGCGGCATACGTCGAGGCGATCAGCGTCTCCTCGTCGCGGGCCAGCCCGACGAAGCCGACGTCGGCGCTGGGCAGCAGCCGGGCCATGCCGTCGAGCATCCCGATACCGGCCCGCAGCACCGGGACCACGAGCGGGTTGGGCCGGGCCAGCTTCACCCCGGCGGCCGCGGCGACCGGGGTGGTCACCGAGACCGGCTCGACCTTCATGTAGCGGGTCGCCTCGTAGGCGAGCAGGGTCACCAGCTCGTCGGTGAGCCGGCGGAAGATGGGGGTCTCGGTGTTCACGTCCCGCAGCGCGGTCAGCTTGTGCGCGACGAGCGGGTGATCGGCAACCAGCGTCTGCATGACCCGTAGTGTGGCAGAGTCGCGCTCACCGGCGACCCGTCACGGTCCGACCAGCGACTCCAGCGTCGCCCGTGCCCCGCTGGCGTGCAGCAAGGCCAGCGCGGACCGGTAGGCGGTGACGAAGCGCTTGTCGTCGGCCAGGTCCCCGAACACGTCCCGGTTGGCGATGAACGCATCGCAGTCCTCGCGCTGGCGCCGGGCCAGCCGCGTGAGGGTGCCGGCCAGCCGGTCGACGACCTCGATCGGCTGGCCCTGCTCGTCCACCCCTTCCGCGTAGCGGGCCCAGCTCGCCACCACCGCGGCCGACCGCCTGATCTCGCCGCCGGCCGCGAGCTGCTGGCGGACCACCGGCAGCAGCCACTTCGGGATCCGGTCCGAGCTCTGCGCGCACAGCCGGGCGATCGTGTCGCGGATGTACGGGTTGGAGAACCGCTCGATCAGCGTGTGCTTGTACCCGTCCAGGTCCACCCCGGGCACGGGGGTCAGGGTGGGGGTGGCCTCCTCGTCCATGTAGCCCAGCAGGAAGGCCTGGTACAAGGGGTCCTGCGCGGCCTCGTGCACCAGCCGGTAACCGGACAGGTAGGCGAAGTAGCACATGGCCTGGTGGCTCCCGTTGAGCAGCCGCAGCTTCATCAGCTCGTAGGGCTCGACCTGCTGCACGAGCTGCACCCCGGCCTGTTCGTACGGCGGCCGCCCGGCGGTGAAGTCGTCCTCGAGCACCCATTGGGTGAAGGGCTCGCAAACGACCGGCCACCGGTCCTCGATCCCGAACCGCTCCCGAACCTCGGCCCGGTCGGCGTCGGTGGTCACCGGGGTGATGCGGTCGACCATGGAGTTGGGGAAGCGCACCTCGCGCTCGACCCAGTCGCCGAGTTCGGCGTCCCGCAGCCGGGCGAAGGTGGTGAACACCCGCTTGGTCAGGTGGCCGTTGCCCGGCAGGTTGTCGCAGGACATGATCGTGAACGGTGCGAGGCCGTTCTGGCGGCGGCGGCTGAGGGCCTCGGTGATCAGGCCGAACGTGGTCCGCGGCACCGCGTTAGGTTCGAGATCGTGGATCACGTCCGGGTTGGCCACGTCGAACTCGCCGGTGGCGTCGTGGATGTTGTACCCGCCCTCGGTGATCGTCAGTGACACGATCCGGGTCGTGGGCGCGGCCATCTTCTCGATGACCACCTCCGGATCGTCGGGCGCGAACAAGTACTCGACGATGGAGCCGATCACCCGCGGTTCGTACGTCCCGTCGGCATGCTTGAGCACCAGGGTGTAGAGGCCATCCTGCGCGTCCAGGACCTGCTGCATCCCGCGGTCGTCCGGCATCACCCCCACGCCGCAGATGCCCCAGTCCAGCGCCGTGCCCTCGTTCATCACGCGGTCGTGGTACATGGCCTGGTGAGCGCGGTGGAAGCCGCCCACCCCGAAGTGGACGACGCCCGGCGTGACCAGGCTGCGGTCGTAGGACGGCACCGGCAGCCTGCCGCTCCAGTACGCCAGCGTCCGCGCGTTGAGCGGTCGCGGCGCGACAGCATCGGACGCCGGCCCGGGCTCAACCGGCAAGGCGGGCGCCCGTCACCGGGTGGAACGCGAACACGTCATCCGGCTGGACGTGGAACGTGACGTGTTGTCCCAGGGCCGGCGGCCTGCGCCCCTCGGCGCGCGCCACCACCGGGTTCCCGCCCTCGGCCAGGCGCACGTGCAGCAGGGCATCGGCGCCAAGCTCTTCCACCAGCATCACGTCGCCGGACAGATCCCCGGATCCGTTGGCCAGGTGCAGGTGCTCCGGCCGGATCCCGAGGACGAGCTCGCTCAGGCCGGCCGCGGTGACCGCCGAGCGGATCGGGGCCGGGAGGGGCAGCGTGGTGCCGGCCAGCCGGGCGCCGCCGTCGGCGAACGGGACGGTCTGCAGGTTCATCGCGGGCGAGCCGATGAACCCGGCCACGAACTGGTTGACCGGATTGTCGTAGAGCTCGCGCGGCGAGGCGCATTGCTGCAACTGGCCCCCGCTCAGCACCGCCACCCGGTGACCCATGGTCATCGCCTCCACCTGGTCGTGGGTCACGTAGACCGTGGTGATGCCGAGGCGGTGCTGCAGCTCGGCGATCTGGCTGCGGGTCTGCACGCGCAGCTTGGCGTCCAGGTTGGACAGCGGCTCGTCCATCAGGAAGACCTTGGGCTCACGCACGATGGCCCGGCCCATGGCCACCCGCTGCCGCTGCCCGCCGGACAACTGCTTGGGCTTGCGCTCGAGCAACTGGTCGTCGAGGTCAAGCAGCCGGGCAGCCTCCCGCACCCGGCGGGCCCGCTCATCCTTGTGGACGCCCTGCATCTTCAGCGCGAAGCCCATGTTCTCCGCGACGGTCTTCTGCGGGTACAAGGCGTAGTTCTGGAACACCATCGCGATGTCCCGGTCCTTGGGGGGAACGAAGGTGACGTCCCGGTCGCCGATCTCGACGCGCCCGCCGTCGAGCGGCTCGAGCCCGGCCAGCATGCGCAGGGCGGTGGTCTTGCCCGAGCCGGACGGCCCGACCAGGACCATGAACTCGCCGTCCTTGATATCCAGGTCGAGAGCGTCGACCGCGGGCGGCGCGCCCTTCGCGTACACGCGGGTCGCCGATACGTATTTCACCTGAGCCATCGGGGACCTCCGCCCGGTGCGCCGCCGGATGCGCGGCCGTTCACTTGATTGCTCCCATCGACAGGCCCCGGACCAGCGAGCGCTGGGCCATCCAGCCCACCAGGATCACCGGCACCGAGGCGACCGTGGCCGCCGCCGACAGGTGCGCGATGTACAGCCCCTCCTGGGGAACGGAACTGATCAGGTACATCGGCATGGTGGCGGCGTTGGTGATCGTCAGGTTGAGCGCCAGGAAGAGCTCGTTCCACGCGAAGATCACGCAGATGAGCGCGGTCGACACCAGCCCGGGGGAGATAATGGGCATGATCACGCCGGTGATCTCCCTGATCCGCCCCGCGCCGTCCAGCCGCGCCGCCTCGAGCAGTTCTTTGGGCACCTCGAGCATGAAGGAGCGGATCATCCAGACCGCGAGCGGCAGGTTCATCGCGGTGTACAGGATGATCAGCAGCCAGAGCGTGTCGAGCAGGTGCGTCTTGAGCGCGAGGACGTACAGGGGGCCGATCGCGGCCACGATCGGCAGCATCTTGGTGGAGATGAAGAAGAACAGGCCGTCGCGCCAGCGCCTGACCGGATACACGGACAGGGCGTACGAGGCGGGGATGCCCAGCAGCAGCACCAGGATCGTGGAGCCGATCGTCGCGATGATCGAGTGGGTCACGAAGGGGCCCCAGCCCGAGAACACCAGGCGGAACTCCGACAGGGTCGGTTTGAAGATGAACTGGGGCGGCCAGGTCTCCGCGGCGGACTCCGGCTTGAACGCCGTGATCACCATCCACAGCACGGGCAGGAAGAACCCGATCCCCACCACCCACGCGACGATTCCCCAGCCCACTTGCTGTGACATCTCGCGGAACCGGCGCGGCCCGGTACCCCCGGGCCGCAGCGTCGTGGTGGTCATACGCCCGCCTCCTCGAACTGGAAGACCCTGGCGAACATCCGCAGCGCGAACGTGGCCACGATGATGGTCAGGATGACCGTGATCACGCCGGCCGCGGCCGCGCCGCCGACGTCGAACGCGAAGTTCACCTGCTGGTACAGGTAGAAGGGCAGGTTGGTGGTCGAGGTCCCCGGGCCGCCGTTGGTCATCAGCCTGACCGCGTCGAACGCGTTGACCAGGTAGATCGAGCCGAGCAGGATCCCGAGCTCGATGTAGGGCCGCAGATGCGGGAGCGTGAGCTCGCGGAACGTGGCGAGCGCCCCGGCCCCGTCGACCTTGGCCGCCTCCAGGGTGTCGGACGGCTGGCTCTGCAGGCCCGCGAGCACGATCAGGGTCATGAACGGCGTCCACTGCCAGATCATGACCACGATCACCGAGCCCAGCGCGTACGTGCTGAGCCAGGCCACGTGGTTGACGCCGAACGGCTCCAGCAGCCAGTTCACCAGCCCGAAGTTCGGGTCGAGCATCGGGCCCGCCCACACCAGCGCCGCCGCCGCCGGCATGACCAGGAACGGGGTGATGATCAGCGTCCGGACCACGCCCCGGCCGATGAACTTGCGGTCCAGCAGCATCGCGAAGGCGATCCCCAGGACCATGGCGACGATCACCGAGGTGGCGGTCATCACCACCGAGCGCACCAGCGAGCCCCGGAAGGCCGCATTGGTGAGGACCGTGGTGTAGTTGCTGAAGCCGATGAAGTGCGCCGGAGCCGGGACGTTGAAGAAGTAGCTCTGAAAGCTGTACCACAGCGTCACCACGAACGGGATCTGGGTGACGATCACGATGTAGATCAGTGCCGGCAGCAGGGGCAGGCGGCGCTGCCACCCGTCACGGCGGCTCGCCCCGCGCGGCCGGACCCCGACCTTGGGGGGCGGGGCCAGGTCTTCGATTACCGTCATGGAAAACCCTTCTCATGACTCGTGGCTCGTGGCTGGCCGGGACTGATGGAGCCCGGTTGGTCCGGCCCCTCGCGGGCCCCATCAGTCCCGCGTGCTAGCCGCCGGCCAGTTCCGCCGGGGTGTACGCGGCGGCGTCGGACTGGCTAGTCTTCAGCGCCTGGCTGACGCTCTCCGTGCCGGCGATCGCCCCCGCGATCTGCTGGCCGACCTCGACGCCGAGCACTTCGAACTGGGGGATGTCGACGTACTGGACGCCGACGTAGGGGACCGGGTTCACGGTCGGGTGGTCCGGGTCCGTCGAGTCGATCGAGGCGATCGTGATCGGGGCGAACGCCTTAGCGGCGGCCAGGTACGACGAGTTGCTGTACAGCGAGGTCCGGGTGCCCGGCGGGACCGCGGCCCAGCCGTACTTGCTGGCCACCAGCGAGTCGTAGGACTTCGAGGTGGCCCAGGACACGAACTTCCAGGCGGCGCCCTGGTCGGAGGTGCCCTGCGGGATGCCGAGCGACCACGTCCAGAGCCACCCGGAGGACGACGTCTTGTCCACCGGCGCGAACGCATACCCGGTCTGGGCGGCCATGGACGGGTAGGTGGTGGCGATGGAGGTCGCGGCGACCGTCGCGTCGTACCACATCGCGCACTTGCCCTGCCCGTACAGCGTCAGCAGCTGGTTGAAGCTGTCGTTGGACGCGCCCGCCTCGCCGTCCTTGCGGATCAGGTTGACGTAGAAGTTGGTCGCGGCCTCAAACGCCGGCGAGGTGAGCTGCGGCTGCCAGTTCATGTTGAACCACTCGCCGCCGAAGGTGTTGACGACCGTGTCGAGAGCGGCCATGTTGTCGCCCCAGCCGGCCAGGCCGCGCAGGCAGATCCCGGCCACCTTGCCCGGCTGGTTGAGCTTGGCCGCGAAGCTCGCCACCTGCGCCCAGGTGGGATGCGCGGGCATGGTGAGCCCGGCCTTGGCGAACAGGTCCTTGCGGTAATACACCATCGACGACTCGCCGTAGAACGGCACCGCGTACAGGTCGCCCTTGTACGACAGGGCCTTCGCGATCGGCGGGAGCAGGTCTGAGGCGTCGTAGCTCGCGTCCTTCGCGATGTACTGCGTGGACAGGTTGTCCAGCCAGCCGTCCTTGGCGAACAGCGGCGCCTCATACGGGCCGATCATGATGACGTTGAACGCGTTGCTGTGCGTGCTGACGTCCTTCTGGATCGCCGCCCGCAGGTCACCCTCGGTGTAGGTGGCGAACTTGACCTTGATCCCGGGGTACTGCTTCTCGAAAACCGAGGAGGTCAGCGGGATCATCTGGCCGGTGATCAGCGGGTTGGACACCACGGCCACGGTCACCGTGCCCGAGTTGCTGTTGGCCGATGAGCTGCCGCTGCTCGAGCAGGCGCCCACCGCCAGCACTGCGGCCACGCAGCCGGCTGCGCCGAGCGTGCGGAGCTTGACGGGGGAAGATCTCATGAATGAACCTCCGCAACGATGAGATTGGTGTGCCGGTCAGGGCCGGTTAGGACCCTGGACGGGCTGCCGTTGCGCGACGGCGAGCGGACGACCGGGGGGCGGCTCCGACGGGCCGCCACGGGGGCTCCGGCCGCGCCGACCCGCGACGTTCCGATCCTCATGGATCACCTCCCTAGTCGCCGTGACCGGGTCCCGGCGTTATGCTCATTTGAGCGACCAGCGCTCATCTGAACTACAAACACAGTGATCTGGTCCCTAGGCAAAGTCAAGGAAAGCTGCAAATATGAGATCTAAGCGCTCAGATGAGCGGCCCGCTCGGCTGGACCGGAGGGGGCACATGGCCGGGTTGTCGGCCGATCGGCCGTCCGAAGTCGTTCTGGCCGCCCGGGTGGCGCGCCAGTTCTACATCGAGGGCGTGTCCAAGGTCGACATCGCCGACCGGCTGGGCATCAGCCGGTTCCGGGTCGCCCGGCTGCTCGACTCCGCCCGGGAGACCGGGATGGTGCGCATCGAGATCGGGCTGCCCGGCGGCAGCCTGGACGCGGGCCTGTCGGCGGAGCTGTGCTCGGCCTTGGGCCTCAAGCACGCCTTCGTGTTCAACTTTCCCGACGACGACGAGCCCGCGCTCCGCCGCCGCCTGGGCGAGGCGGCGGGCCAGGCGCTGATGGACCTCATCGCGCCCGGCGACATCATCGGCATGTCCTGGTCACGCACGCTGAGCGGGCTCGCGGCGGCGCTGACCCAGATGCCGCCCTGCCCGATCGTCCAGCTGACCGGTGCGGTCCCGCCGTCCGACGGCCGGGACCTGCTCGAGGTGGTCCGTGGCGTCGCCCGCATCGGCGGCGGCCCGGCCCACGTCTTTTACGCGCCGATGATCCTGGATGACCCGCAGACGGCCGCGGCGATCCGCCGCCAGGCCGACATCGCCGAAGCCTCCGCCCTGGTGCCGTCGGTGACGATGGCGGTGGTCGCGATCGGCGCCTGGGCGCCCGGACTGTCGACGATCTATGACGCGATCACGCCGGACGAGCGTGAAGACCTGGCCCGGCTGGGAGTGTGCGCCGAGCTGGCCGGCGTGTTCATCGGCGAAGACGGCCGGCCGGTCGCGACCCCGCTGGACAGCCGCATGATCGTGACGCCAGGCCCGGTGCTCGAGCGGATCCCGTTCGTCCTCTCGGTCGCCTTCGGCGTCGCCAAGAGCGCTGCGGTGCGCGCTGCGATCCGAGGAGAAATGGTCCATGGCCTGGTCACCCACGCGAGCCTCGCCCGCGCCCTGCTCAGCCAGGCTGAGCAGCGAACCGGCGAGGGGTAGCCCGAAGCTCCAGGCAGACGGCCCGCTGCCTGGCGGTTGCGCCAACCGCGGCCTGGTCATCCGCGTCGGTGACACCGTCCGGCGGCCGACCGCGCCCTGCTGGCCGGCCACCCATGCGCTGCTCGCCCACCTCTCGTCGGTGGGCTTCGACGGCGCGCCCCGGGTTCTCGCGGCCGACCCGGCCACCGAGAGGCTGACCTACATTCACGGGCGGGCCGCGGTCCCGCCGCTGCCGGCGGACACCCTCACCGATGCGGCCCTGGTGAGCATCGCCGAACTGCTGCGCAGCTACCACCGCGCCGCGGCGTCGTTTGACCCGGCGGGCTACCAATGGCCACGGCCGATCCCGGCCGCTTTCTGCACCGGCCTGGTCAGCCACAACGACGTGCACCCGGCCAACCTGGTGTTCCGCGGCGGCCGGGCCGTCGGGCTGATCGACTTCGACCTCGCCGGGCCGGGCAGCGCGGCCTGGGATCTCGCGGCCGCCGCGCGCACCTGGGCGCCGTTCCAGGACGACCAGGATGTCACCGACTGCCGGCAGGGCCGGGCGATCGAGAGATTCCGGATTTTCCTGCACGCCAGCGAGCTGACCCGCGCCGAGCGGCGCCAGGTGGCCGAGGCGATCGTCGCCAATCACGACTGGACCTACGCGATCGTCACCGAGGCCGCAGGCGCCGGGCATCCGGCATTCGCCGACTACTGGCAGAAGGTGGCGGAGCCGGCCGCCCGGGCGCGGCGCTGGTGCCTGCGGCATCGGCGCGACCTGCTCGCCGCGGCCCGCTGAGCCGCCGCAGACTCGCGCCACGCGGCATAGCGATCTTGTGCTTTGGCACTCGGTGTCTTTACTGTCGGCACTGAGTGCCGTCAACCGACGGCAGGCAGTGGAGGCAGTCATGACCGAGCAGGCAGTAATGGAGGCCACGGCGGATTCGGTGCCGGAACGCCAGGAGCTGGTGGCCGAGGACGAGGCGCTGGTCGCGGAGGAACTCCTGGTCGAGGAGGTGTCGATCGACGGGATGTGCGGTGTCTACTAACGGCGGCGGGCCGGGCGCCCGGTTCGACCTGGATCGCCCGTGGCGGATCGACGACCGGGTGGCGGTGCGTCCCGAGCCGTTCGGCGCGCTGCTCTACCACTTCGGGACCAGGCGGCTGTCGTTCCTGAAGAACACGACGGTGCTGGCCGTCGTGCGGTCCCTGGCCGAGCACCCGACGGCGCGTTCGGCGTGCTCAGCCGCGGGCGTGGGCCCGGCCGCGCTGCCCGCCTACGAGCGCGCGCTCGCGACCCTCGCGGAGTCACAGATGATCAAGGAAAGGGTGGCGTCATGACGGCCGCCGCACCCGTTCGGCTGGTCGAGCAGTTTGAACTCGGACTCGCCGCACCGATCTGCCTGACCTGGGAGCTCACGTACGCGTGCAACCTCGCGTGCATTCACTGCCTGTCCAGCTCCGGCCGGCGAGACCCGCGCGAGCTGAGCACCGCCGAGTGCCAGGCCGTCATCGACACGCTGGAGCGGATGCAGGTCTTCTACGTCAACATCGGCGGCGGCGAGCCGACGGTCCGGCCGGATTTCTGGGCGCTGGTCGACTACGCCACCGCCCACCACGTGGGCGTGAAGTTCTCCACCAACGGCATCAAGATCGATCCCGGGGTGGCCAGGCGGCTCGCCTCGAGCGACTACGTCGACGTGCAGATCTCCCTGGACGGGGCGACCGCCGAGGTCAACGACGCCGTGCGGGGCGCGGGGTCGCACGCGACCGCGATCCGCGCGATGCGCAACCTCGCCGAGGCCGGTTTCCGGGGCTTCAAGCTCTCGGTGGTGGTGACCCGGCACAACGTCGGCCAGCTCGACGAGCTGAAGGAACTGGCCGACGCCTACGGCGCCCAGCTGCGGCTCACCCGGCTGCGCCCGTCGGGGCGGGGCGCCGACACGTGGCCCGACCTGCATCCCACGGCCGAGCAGCAGCGCCAGCTCTACGACTGGCTGGTCGCCCATGGTGAGCAGGTGCTGACCGGTGACTCGTTCTTCCACCTGGCGCCCTACGGCGGGCCGCTGCCGGGCCTGAACCTGTGTGGTGCGGGCCGGGTGGTCTGCCTGATCGACCCGGTCGGCGACGTCTACGCCTGCCCGTTCGCGATCCATCAGGAGTTCTGGGCGGGCAACGTCCGCCAGGACGGCGGGTTCCAGGCGGTCTGGCGGGACTCGGCCCGGTTCGCCGAGTTGCGCCGCCCGCAATCGGGCGGCGCCTGCCGGTCTTGCCAGTTCTTCGACTCCTGCCGCGGCGGCTGCATGGCGGCCAAGTTCTTCACCGGGCTGGCCTTGGACGGTCCCGACCCGGAGTGCGCGGCAGGCCACGGCGCCGGGGCGCTGCTGGCCGCGGACCCGGGGGCCGCGCCACGGCCGGGGGCTGACCACTCTCACCGCGGCCCGGCGCGGGGACGCGGCGCGGCGGTACCGGTGACGATCGGCGCCCGCCCGCCCGCAGCCCGTCCGCCGGCCTGGGCGTGCGACGAGGATCCGCTCGGCGGGTTCACGACCATGTGAGGATTGGCCGATGGGCAATGCCTGGTTCGAAACGGTGGCCGAGGCGCAGCGGCGGGCCAGGAAGCGGCTGCCCTCGTCGGTATACAGCGCGCTGATCGCCGGCTCCGAGCGGGGGGTGACCGTCAGCGACAACGTCAAGGCCTTCGGCGAGCTCGGCTTCGCCCCGCACGTGGCCGGCCTGTCGGCCAAGCGCGACCTGGCCACCACGGTCATGGGCCAGCCGATATCACTGCCGGTGGTCATCTCGCCGACCGGCGTCCAGGCCGTGCACCCCGACGGCGAGGTGGCGGTCGCCCGGGCCGCCGCCGCACGAGGCACGGCCATGGGCCTGAGCTCGTTCGCCAGCAAGCCGGTCGAGGAGGTGCTGGCGGCCAACCCGAAGACGTTCTTCCAGACCTACTGGGTCGGGACGCGCGACCAGCTGCTCGACCACCTGCAACGGGCCCGCGCCGCGGGAGCCGCCGGGCTGATCGTGACGCTGGACTGGTCGTTCTCCAACGGCCGGGACTGGGGCAGCCCGGCCATTCCCGAGCGGGTGGACCTCAAGACGATGGCCCGGTTCGCGCCCGAGGTGCTGCGGCGCCCGCGGTGGCTGCTCGACTACGCCCGCACCGGCCGGGCGCCGGACCTGACCGTTCCCAACCTGGCCGGCCCGGGCCAGGCCGCGCCGACCTTCTTCGGCGCGTACGGGCAGTGGATGCAGTCGCCGCTGCCGACCTGGGATGACGTGCGCTGGCTGCGGGAGCAGTGGGACGGGCCGTTCATGCTCAAGGGCGTGGTCCGGGTCGACGACGCCAGGCGGGCGGTCGACGCGGGGGTGACGGCGATCTCGGTGTCCAACCACGGCGGCAACAACCTGGACGGCACGCCAGCGACGATCCGGGCTCTGCCAGCGGTCGCCGCGGCCGTGGGTGACCAGGTGGAGGTCCTGCTGGACGGCGGCGTCCGGCGCGGCGGCGACGTGGTCAAGGCCCTGGCCCTGGGCGCGAAGGCGGTGCTGATCGGCCGGGCCTACCTGTGGGGGCTCGCCGCGAACGGCCAGGCCGGCGTGGAGAACGTACTCGACATCCTGCGCGGCGGCATCGAATCGGCCCTGCTCGGCCTGGGCCGTTCCTCCGTCCACGACCTGACCGCCGCCGACATCGTGATCCCGCCGGGATTCACCCGCGCGCTCGGTGCCGGATGACCCGCGCCGCACTGGTCACCGGGGCGGCCCGCGGCATCGGCGCGGCGACGGTCCGCGGCCTCGCGGCGCAGGGCTGGGCCGTCCTGGCCGTGGACAGCTGCGCCGACGACCCGGCGCTGCCCTACCGGCTCGGCCGCCGGGGCGAGCTTGACCAGGTGGTGAGCGAGGCGTCGGCCGGGGATCCCGGCGTCGTGCAGGCCTTCGTCGCCGACGTCCGCGACGGCGGGCAACTGGCCGCCGCCGTGGCCGCGGCCGAGCGGCAGTGGGGCGGCCTGGACGCCGCCGTGGCCGCCGCCGGGGTGATCGCCGGCGGCGTGCCGCTCTGGCAGCTGCCCGCCGACGCCGAGCGCGCGGTGCTCGACACCGACCTGGGCGGCGTGCTCGGCCTGGCCCGCGCGGCGATTCCCGCGCTGCTGCGCCGGCCGGAGCCGCGTTCCGGGCGGTTCCTGGCCGTCGCGTCGGCGGCGGCGACCCGCGGGCTGCCCATGCTGGCCGCGTACTGCGCGGCCAAGGCGGGCGTGGCCGGGATGATCCGGGCGCTCGCCGCCGAGCTGGGCGGCACCGGGATCACGGCGAACGCGGTGAGCCCGGGCTCCACCGACACGCCGATCCTGGCCGAGAGCGCCCGGCTGTACGGCCTGCCCAGCGCGGCCGCGTTCGCGGCGCAGCAGCCGGTGCGGCGGCTGCTCGAGCCGGACGAGGTCGCCGCGGCGCTGGTCTGGCTGGCCGGGGAGGGCAGCGGCGGGATCACCGGCGCGGTGGTCCCGGTGGACGGCGGGCTGGCCCTGTGATGCGCGGCGACGGCGGGCTGGCCCGGTGAGCCGGGCCACCGTGCCGCTGCCGGCCGGGTTCGGCATCGCGTTCGACGCCGAAACCCAGTTCGTCGGGCCTGACGTCCTGTTCGGCGGCTCGCCGCCCCGGCTGCTGCGGCTGAACGCGGCGGGGGTCCGGGCGCTCGGGGAACTGCGCGGCCACCCGGTTGGCTCGGCGGACAGCGGCCGCCTGGCCCGGCGGCTGACCGACACCGGGCTGGCGCACCCGCGCCCGCCGGCCGTCGCGCGGGCCGCCGAGGTCACGGTGGTGATCCCGGTGCGGGACCGCGCCGCCAGCCTGGACCGGTGCCTGTCCGCGCTCGGGGCCCGCTATCCGGTGATCGTGGTCGACGACGGCTCGGCCGACCCGGCCGCGATCGCCGGGGTGGGCCAGCGGCATGGCGCCCGGCTCGTGCGGCGCCCGGCCTCGGGCGGCCCCGGCCCGGCCAGGAACGACGGGCTGGCCATGGTGACCACGCCGCTGGTCGCGTTCCTCGATAGCGACTGCGCGGCGGGCCCGGACTGGATCGCCGGGCTCACCGCGCATTTCGCCGACCCGATGGTCGGCGCCGCCGCGCCGCGGGTCCGGGGAGTGGCCGGGCGCAACGCCGTGGGCCGCTACCTGGCCGCCCGGGCGCCGGTCGACCTGGGCCCGCGCGAGGCCCGGGTCGCGCCCCTGACCCGGCTGGCCTACGTGCCGACCGCGGCGCTACTGGTCCGCCGGGCTGCGCTCGGCGCCGCCGGATTCGACCCGGGTCTGCGTTACGGCGAGGACGTCGACCTGATCTGGCGGATGATCGACGCGGGCTGGCGGGTGCGGTATGACCCGGCCGCCGAGGTCAGCCACGTCGAGCCCGACCGCTGGCGGCCGGTGCTGGCCCGCCGATTCAGATACGGAAGCTCGGCGGCACCGCTGGCTCGCAGGCACCCGGGGAGGGTGCCGCCGCTGATCCTGCAGGCGTGGCCCGCCGCGGCGGTCGCCGCGCTGCTGGCCGGCCCGTGACCGCGCTCGCCGCCTACGGGGCCGGCGCTGGCCAGCTCGTCCGGCTGCTGCGCGAGTGGGGCGTGCCTGCCCGGGGCGTGCTGCGCCCGATGGCCGGATCGGTGCAGCAGACCTGGCTCGGCGCCGGCCGGTGGAGCGTCCAGTACGCCCTTCCGGCGGTCGCCGCCGGCCTCGCCCGCCCGGGCGGGCGCAGCCGGCCAGCCCGGCTCGGCCGCCGTCTCGCGCTGGCGTCCCTGATCCTCGGGCCGCCCGCGGCGGAGTGGCTCCGCAGCAGGCCGCGGCTTGACCCGGTCCGCTTCACGCTCGGCTACCTGGCCGACGAGGCCGCCTACGGCGCGGGCGTGTACCGCGGCGCGGCCGCCGAGCGGCTCGCCGCCCCGCTGCTGCCCCGGATCGCCTGGCGCCCGCTGCCCAAGAGGTGATGCGGGCAGCAGCCATTATGGTGAAAGCCCAGGCGCCGCGCGGGGCGCCGCCCAGCCGTGACTTAAGTCAGGAAGATGAGCATCCGCATCGGCATACTCGGCCCGCTGGAGGTGCGGGACGCCGACGGGCGGCCGCTGCCGGTCGGCGGTGCCCGGCTGCGCAGCTTGCTGATCCGGCTGGCCATCGGTGACGGCCATGCGGTGCCCGTCGACCGGCTCGCCGCGGACTTGTGGCCGGGCGATGGCCCGGCCGACGCCGCGAACGCCGTGCAGGCGCTCGTCTCCCGGCTGCGGGGGGCGGCCGGGAAGGACATCGTCGAGCACGGCCCGACCGGCTACCGGCTGACCATCCCGTCCGGTGAGATCGACGCCTGGGCGTTCGAGGGGCTGATCACCGCCGCACGCACCAGGATCGCCGGCGGTGAGAACGCGGCCGCCACCGAGATGCTCCGCCGGGCGCTGCGCCTGTGGCGGGGGCCAGCCCTCGCCGACGTCGCCGACGCCTCGTTCGCGGCGGCGACGATCGCGCGGCTGTCCGAGCTCCGGCTCGCGGCCACCGAAGACCGGATCGACGCCGACCTGGCGCTCGGCCTGGGCGCCGAGCTCGTCCCCGAGGTCGAAGAGCTGGCCACCGAGCATCCGCTGCGGGAGCGGCTGCGCGGCCAGCTCATGCGTGCGCTGTACGCGGCCGGCCTGCAGGCCGACGCGCTCGGCGTGTTCGAGGACACCCGCGCCACGCTCGCCGCGCAACTCGGCGTCGACCCGTCGCCGGCCCTGTCCGCCGTCCACCTGGCCATCCTGCGGGCCGAGCTGCCCGCGCAGCAGCAGTCGGCGGCCAGGAACGCGCAGCGGCGCCACAGCAACCTGCCGGCGCAGCTGACCAGCTTTGTCGGCCGTGATGACGAACTTGAACGGGTAGCCCGCCGGTTGCTCGACGAGTCCCGGCTGGTCACGCTCACCGGTCCCGGCGGCGCGGGGAAGACCCGGCTCGCGGTTGAAGTCGGCGCCCGGGTCGCGGATCAGGTGGCTGACGGCGTCTGGTTCGTGCCGCTGGCGCCGGTGCAGGACGCGGGCGACCTGCCGCAGGCGGTGCTGACCGTCATCGGCCCGCAGGACAGCGCCTGGCCTGCCGACCCGCTCGAAGCCGCGCGGCTGGCCGCCATGGAACCGCTGGACCGGCTCAGCGAGGTGCTCGCCGCGCGCAGCCTC
Organism: uncultured Actinomycetota bacterium; assembly: GCA_963729365.1. Taxonomy (GTDB): domain Bacteria; phylum Actinomycetota; class Actinomycetes; order Streptosporangiales; family Streptosporangiaceae; genus JASHPR01. The sequence continues at coordinate 327,417 of CAVSNQ010000017.1, read as the reverse complement.
GTTCTGGTCCTCGACAACTGTGAGCACGTCCTCGACGCGGTCGTCGCCCTGGCCGGGCGAGTGCTCGCCGACGCTCCCGGCGCCCGGATCCTGGCCACCAGCCGGGAGCCGCTCGGCCTGACCGGCGAGACGCTGTGCCCGGTTCCCTCGCTGCCGCTGCCGCCGCCGGACGCCGACGCCCGCCAGGCGGCGGCCAGCCCGGCGGTGCGCCTGTTCGCCGACCGCGCGGTCGCGGTGCGGCCCGGCTTCCGCGTCGACGCCAGAACGGCCGGCCCGGTGGTGCGCATCTGCCGCGCGCTGGACGGCATTCCGCTGGCCATCGAGCTCGCCGCCGCGCGGGTGCGCGCGCTCACCCCGGAGCAGGTCGCCGAGCGGCTTGACGACCGGTTCGCGCTGCTGTCGGTGGGCACCCGCGGCGCGCTGCCGCGGCACCAGACGCTGCGCGCGATCGTCGACTGGAGCTGGGAGCTGCTCGACGACACTGAGCGCACGATCTTGCGCCGGCTGTCGGTGTTCAGCGGTGGCGCGACGCCGGACAGCGCCGCGCAGGTGTGCTCGCTGGCCGGAGCGAGCGGCGACCCGGGCCAGGTCGTGGACGTGATCGCCTCGCTGGTGGACAAGTCGCTGGTCACAGCGGCGGGGGAGCGGCAGGTACGGTACGGGCTGCTGGAGACTGTGCGCGCGTACGCGGCCGACCGGCTGGCCGAGTCCGGCGAGGCCGACCAGGCCGCCGCCGCGCACGCGGCGTACTTCCTCGACCTGGCCGAGCGGGCCGAGCCGGAGCTGCGCTCGCGGGACCAGCTGGCCTGGCTGGACCGGCTGGCCGCGGAACACGACAACTGCTCGGCCGCGCTCCGCCACGTCGTCGCGGCCGGCGACGTCACGTCGGCGCTGCGCTTCGTCCGGTCCCTGGCCTGGTTCTGGATTGCGCGCGACTACGACGCCGAGGCCGCCGACTGGGCCGCTGAAGTCCTGCGGCTGGCCGGGGACACACCGCCCGACGGCCTGGCTGATGCCCATGCCCTCTGCCAGATCGTCGCGGCGGTCAGCCGGGCCGTGGCGGAATCCTCGGGTGACCCGCGGCCGCTGCTGGACGTGCTCAGCCAGATAAGACTGGCGGCGGACATCGAGCATCCGCTGCTCGCGCTGGTCGCACCGATGCTCGCCATCATCGGCGGAGACAGCGCCGCCGCCCGGCAACGGCTGCAGGCCGTCGCGCAGCACCCCGATCCCTGGGTCAGGGCGGCGCGGTGCGCACTGGCCGGGCATCTCGCCATCCACGACGGGGACATCGAGTCGGCGGCCGGCGAACTGGCCGCCGGTTACGCCATGTTCCAGGAGGTGGGCGACCGGTGGGGGCTGATCTGGTGCCTGATCGGCGTGGCCGACGTGGCGATCGCGCACAGCTCCCCGGCCGAGGCGGTGCGTGCGCTGGAGGAGGCGCGCGGATACGCCACCAGCGGCCTGGCCGGCAACCTGGGCGCAACGATGCGCATACCCCTGGGCCAGGCCCGCGCCCGGGCCGGCGACGCCGACGGCGCGCGCGGCGACCTGGAAGAGGGCGTGCGCAGCGCCGAGCGGATCGGCGAGCTTGACGACGCGGCCGCCGGCTACGTGCAGCTCGCCGACATGGCGCGGCGCGACGGCGACCTGGCCGGTGCCCGCGACCTGCTGCAGCGCGCCCTGGCCATCACCGAGCCCAGGAACCGCCGGCCGGACATGTGGACCGTGGCCGCGACCACGATGAGCAAGCTCGGCTGCCTGGCCGAGCAGGAAGGCGACCTGGCGGCCGCGGCCGGCTGGCACGAACGCGCCATCGGGGTGCTGGCCGAACCGATGGCGACGATCCTGCCCAACAACCGCGCCCTGGCCGGGGTGGTGGACGGGATCGCCGCGCTGGCCGCCGCCCGGGGAGAGCACGGCCGGGCCGCGGAGCTGCTCGGCCTCGCGCACGCGCTGCAGGGCTTCAGCGACACCGGCAGCCTGGAGGTGGCCAGGGCGAAGGCCGCGGCCGGGGCGGCCCTGAGCGACGCGGACTTCGAGGCGGCCTACGCTCGCGGCCGCGGCCTGGGCCGCGCCGACGCGCTGGCCCTGGCGCCCTGAGGAGGGTCACATGCGCCTGCGGTACATCCGCATGGCCAGCGGGAACATCACGGCCACGATCCCGGCCGCCCAGGCCAGCGTGAACAGCGCGTGCGAGCCCACCGGCCCGCCGATCGTCAGCGCCCGTACCGAGTCGACCAGGTCGCTCACCGGGTTGACCTTGACCCAGGCCTGCAGCCAGCCCGGCATCGTGCGGGTGTTGTTCACCAGCACGCTGCTGCCGAAGGTCAGCGGCATGACCCAGAGGAACGAGGTGCCCTGCACGGTCTCCGGCGACGGCGCGACCAGCCCGATCAGCACCGAGATCCAGCACACCGCCAGGTAGAACACGTACGCCAGCCCGTAGGCCGCGAGGATGGCCAGCGGCCCGGTGTGGAAGCGGAAGCCGAGCGCCGAGCCGAACCCGGTGAGCACGGCCATCACCACGCAGAACCGCACGGTGTCCCCGAGCACGGCCCCGATCAGCGGCGCCGAGCGGGCGATCGGCAGGCTGCGGAACCGGTCGAACACGCCCTTGTGGATGTCCTCGCACAGCGCCGTGCCCAGGCTCATCGAGGCGAAGATGGTCATCAGCCCGACTATGCCGGGCAGCAGCAGCTCCAGGTACGCGTGGGTGCTGCCGGCCACCACGCCGCCGAACACGAACAGGAACAGCACCAGGAACACGATCGGCATCAGCGTGACGTCCAGTAGCTTCTCCGGCGAGTGCTTGAGCTGCGTGACGTTGCGCCAGGCCAGGGTCAGCCCGTTGGCCAGCGTCTGCCGGATGGTGATCCTGCGCCTGAGCGCTGGGCGCGGCGCAGCCGACCCGGCCGGAGCCGAGATCCGCCCCTCAATGGGCTCGCTGAGCGTGGTCATGCCGCCCTCCCGTCGCGTTCGGACCCGTCATCTTCGGCGCGGTGCCCGGTCAGGGTCAGGAACACCTCATCCAGGCTGGGCAGCCGCAGGGTCAGCTCGGCGGCCACGATCCCGGAATCGTCAAGCCGCCGGACCACGGCCGGAACCATGGCCGGATCGGTGACCGCGACGGTGACCAGGCCGTTCTCCGCGACGTCGGGCCGCACCCCAACGACCTCGGCCACGACGCCGGCCGCCTGCCGGGTCAGGGCGCGGTCGGCGGCGCGCACCGCGAGGGTCTGGCGGCCGGTCCTCGCCTTCAGCTCCTCGGGCGTGCCCGACGCCACGACCAGGCCGCGGTCGATCACCGCGATCTGGTCGGCGAGCTCGTCCGCCTCGTCCAGGTACTGGGTGGTGAGCAGCACGGTCGCGCCGCCTGCGATCACGGCCCTGACCGTCTCCCACATCTCGCTGCGCCCGCGGGGATCCAGGCCGGTGGTCGGCTCGTCGAGGAACAGGACCTCGGGCTCGCCGAGCAGGCTGGCCGCGAGGTCAAGCCGGCGCCGCATGCCGCCGGAGTACGTCTTCACCGCCCGCCCCGCGGCGTCGGAAAGCTCGAACCGCTCCAGCATCTCGCGGGCCCGGCCGCGGGCCGCCGCCCGGCCGAAGCCGAGCAGCCGGCAGATCATGATCAGGTTCTCGGTCCCGGTCAGCTCGTCGTCCACCGAGGCGTACTGGCCGGTGAGCGCGAGCAGCTGGCGGACCGCCGTCGCGTCGGCCACCACGTCATAGCCGCACACGCGGGCCCGGCCGGCGTCCGCCTTCAGCAGCGTGGCCAGGATGCGCACGATCGTGGTCTTGCCCGCCCCGTTCGGGCCGAGCAGCGCGAGCACCTGCCCGCTGTCGGCCGAGATATCGACGCCGGCCAGCGCCTGCGTGGTGCCGAATCGTTTGATCAGCCCTTCGGCTTCAATAACTGTGGTCATGACGCCATGATCGGCGGGCGCGCTGACAAGCCGCCGTCAGCGCGCTGACACGCGGGTGACGCCGCGTCAGCGGGCCAGCCGGGCGGAGGCCAGCGGCCGGCCGCCGTTCAGCAGCCACGCCCACGCCCCGTGCGGCGCGGGGGAGGACAGAAGCCGGGGCTCGCAGCCGGGCAGCGCGGGACGGTGGTACTCGATCTCGGCGCGGCCGGGAAGCCAGCCCAGCGCGGCCAGCGTGTCCTCGACCGCGGCCCAGTACACGGCGTTGTTCACGTGCCCCGAGGCGTCGAAGTCCGCGGCCCGCAGCGGCCACGGATCCCCGGCCGCGGGCTCGGGCGGCCTGGGATGCGACAGCCGCACCGACACCGTGCGCCCGGCCGCGCTCGGCCCGTATACGCGGTTGAACTCCTCGCCCAGCGGGCACGGGCGGCCGCTCGCTCTGTCGATGGCCGCCCACACGGCCGTCGCCCGCACCAGTTCTGCGTCGCCGGCCGCGAGCGTGGTGGTGCGCTCGGCCCAGCGGGGCCCGATCGCTGAGCAGAACGTCCGCACCTGCAGCCGCTGGCTGAGCCGCGGCCAGCCGTCGATCCGCACCGCGCACCGGCGCACCACCCAGTCATACGTCGAGCGCCAGCCCGCGCCGGCCAGGTCGCCCTCCGCGGCCGCCTGCAGGTACCGGGCCAGCGCGTCGAGGCGCAGCCGGCCGTCGAGGCTCACGTCCGTGCCATGGACCGCCCGCCACGAGGTGAAGACGCGAGGCTCCTGCTCCATCCCGGTATTGTCCCGCTCAGCCCGCGAGCAGCGCGTCCCGGTGCTCCCATGCGATCCGCAGCAGCGCGGCGCCGGCGGCTGCATCGGCTCGGCAGCGGTGAAGCGCTCAATAGTTACCGCCCTGAACGGGGTGCCGACGGCCGCCCGGGCGGCGCCGTCGCCGGTCACGATGCGGCCTTCATCGTTCGCCCGGACCAGGCCCGCGAATGTGGCGTCGAACAGGCCGGCGTCGAGGACGGCCACAGTCAGCAGGTCGGTGGCCAGCGTGAGCGGATCGGCCCCGAGGCCCAGCCAGAACACCCGCAGCGTCCCGGCGCGCCGGGCCGCGGCCAGCTCGTTGTGCAGCGGCCAGCGCTGGTAGTCGATCGGCGCGGTGTCGCTGTGATAGTCCTCGCCGCCGCCGAGCAGTTCCTCGGACAGCTCGCGGACGATGCCGCGCCACAGGCTGAAGTCGTTGGCCTGGTTCCATTCGGCGTCGTGGGACGGCTGGAACACGCCCACCGGGGCGACCTGGTACAGGCCGCCGCCGCTGGCGACCCGGGCCGGGTCCCGCCAGTGCAGGATCATCGCCGCGTCGCCCGAGGCACGATCGGCCCTCAGGACCAGGGTGCAGATGGCGGCCAGCACCGGCCGCCGCTCCAGGTCGGTGGGATCGCCGATCAGCGACCGCAGCGGCAGCTCGTCCATGGCCGGGGGCCGGCCCGGATCGTCGCGGGCCAGGGTGGCCGCCGCGTACTCGTGGGCGGCGGCCTCGCAGATGTTGATCACTTCGAAGTAGCGCCCCGCACCGAATCTGAGGTCCGTCACCCCGGGCGCCGTGTCCACCTCGAGGAGCCGGTAACAGCCGCGGTTCTCGAACAGCCCGGGCCGGTTCAGGTCACCGAGTGCGGCGGCGTAGCTGCCGAACCGGCTCGCGTCGTCGCGCAGCGGGCACACGGTCGCGGTTTCTGGCCCGGTCCCGTCGATGTCAGGGGCCGCCCGGCCGGGGCGCCACGACAGCGTGACCTGATCCAGCGGGACCGGCGTGGCGGGCACCCATCCGGGGCGGGCCAGCAGCGGTGTGCCCGCCACCCGCCACGACCGCGGATACAGGTCCGCCGTGGCCCGGCCCAGCTGGTGCCGGTGCGCGTTGAGGAAGCCGCGGACCCGCAGCCAGTCCTGCTGGCTGCGGCGCACCGGGTCATCGGCGGGATCCGGGTCCGGGAAGCTCAGCCTGCCGACGAGACATCCTCCTGCCTGGTCATGAACGCAGTCAGCTCGCTCCGTGAGCGGACGTCGAGCTTCCGGTACACCTTTCCGAGGTGGAAGTCGACCGTCTTCGGAGACAGGAAGAGGCTGGCCGCCGCCTCCCGGTTGGTCGCGCCTGCGGTGACGGCCAGCGCGACCTGCAGCTCCTGAGGAGTGAGGCGCTGGATGGGCTGCTCGGTCGGTGGGCCGAGGCGGGCACCGGCCGCGCGCAGCTCCCGGCGGGTGTGCTTGATCCACGGCTGGGCACCGAGCTGCTCGAAGCCGGCCAGGGCCGCGACCAGGGATTCCCGGGCCTGGGCCACGTGCCTCGCCCGGCGCCGCCGCTCGCCGAGACAGAGCAGCGTGCGCTCGCGCTCGAACACGGCGGCGTCACCGCCGAGCCAGTGCAGCGCCTCGGCGAAGCACTCCTCGAAGTGGGCGTCATCGGCCAGCAGGCCGCGGCAGCGGGCGGACTCGCCGAGCGCCCAGCGATGCTCGGTGGCCACGGCCTGGCGCTCGAAGGTGAGCAGCGCGGCCTGAGCCGCCGCGGTGTCCCCCGCCCTGACGAGAGCTTCGATGAAGTCCGAGGCCCACTGGACGACGTTCGGATCGTCGAGCTGAAAGCGCTCGACGAGCCGGGCCAGCGACTCGAGTTGGATCACGGCCCGGTCGGGGTGCCCGAGGCCGAGCTCGAGCAGGCCGAGAGTGGCCCGGGCGTAGACCTCGATCGACCCCGTCCTCAGTTCACGGGAGATGTCGAGGGCCTGGAGCACATGAGCCCGGCATTCGTTCTCCCGGCCGCTCGCCGCCTCGACCCGGGCCAGGCAGACCAGGCTGAAGGACAGCTCGTTGCGCTCACCCAGCTCGGTGGCGATCCGCTCGGACTCGGTGGCGAGAGCGTAGGCATCGGTCCACCGGCCGGTCCGGTACTCGATCTCGGACAGGCACGAGAGCGGGAAGGCGAGGCCGCCCGCCGCGCTCTGGTCCCGCGCGGATCGCACCACCTCATTCAGGAAGCGGCGCGCCTCGTCGTACTCCTCCAGCCACATGGCCGAATGGCCGAGGGCCTGGATGAGCTGCAACAGGAACGGAGCCGACGGAAGGCCGTCGCGTTTGAATACGTCGCGGGCGGCCACGAGATGACTGCGGGCCTCTCCGGTCTTCCCGGCCAGAATGAGCCCGTTGGCGAGCATGCACTCGGACAGGGCGATGGCCTGCGGGCCGACGCGGCGCGCGGTCTCCAGGGTTCGCGCGGCGAGGCCGAGGGTCTTTCGCACATTCCCGGTCATGGTGCAGGCCACGCAGGCGTCGCCTCTCATGAGGGTGGAGCGCTCCGGGTCGAGCGGCTCGACCAGGTCCGCTTCGGTCGCCAGCATCTCGATGTTGACCTCGGGCGACCCGCGGAACAGGTCGGCCAGGGCCCGCGCCCGCTGGATGTCGGCGCGGCGCAGCGCGTCCTTGGTCAGGCCCAGCGCCTCGGCCAGGAGCTGCCCGGCCCGGCCCGATTCGGCGGTGGACAGCAGATCGAGGGCGGCTTCGTGCAGGCGGCGCGCCCGGTCTTCCGGCTCGGCGCTCAGGCTGGCGGCTCGCTCGAAGGCACGGGCCGCCGCTGCGCTGCCCCGGCGCAGCCTGGCGCTGACCCCCGAGCGCTCGAGCGCCTGGGCCGCTGCCTCATCGTCGCCGAGCGCGGCGGCGGCCAGGTGCCACGCCTGCCGGTCCGGCTCGCCCTGGCCGTCCAGGGCCTCGGCCAGCGCGCGGTGGGCCGACCGGCGCGCTGACGGCGAGGCGCCGTGATGCACCGCAGCGCGCACCAGCGGGTGCCGCCAGATCAGCCGGCCGGTTCCGATGGCCACGAACCCGGCGTCCTCGGCTTCCTCGAGAGCCGGCCGCCCGAGACCCATCCGTCGCATCGCTCGCGTCACGGGTTCGAGATCGTCCAGGTCGCTCACCGCGGCCACCAGCAGGCCTGCGAGCCGCGCCGGACAGCGTCGCCACGCGGCGCTGATAGGCCCTGGCCAGGCCCGGGCCGACGGCCAGCGGCTCGTCGATCGCCTCGGTCCCTGATCGCTGCGCGTCCGTGAGCATCGCCGGCATCTCGAGCAGCGCCAGCGGGTTCCCGCTGGCGGCGGCTCTCACCCGCGCCGTCACGCTGGCCGACATGGGCTCGGCGGCCAGCGCAAGAAGCCTGCTCGCCGCCGCGGTGTCCAGGCCGCGGACGTAAAGGGTGTCGAGGCCGTCGAAGGTGGCGGCCAGGCCCGCTTCCTCGCGGGCAGCGAAGATCATGAGCACGTCCTCGGCCTGAACGCGCCTCGCGGCGAACAGCAGAGCCGCGAGGGACGGCTGGTCGAGCCAGTGGGCATCCTCGACCAGCGCCGCGACCGGCGCGCCCTCGGCCGCCCTGGAGAGCAGGCCGAGCGTGGCGGTGCCGACGGCGAACCGGTCGCCCGGCACCGAGGGTCCGAGGGCCAGCGCGCTCCCGAGCGCCACCGCCTGGGGAGCCGGAAGGACGTCGAGCTCGCCGAGGAGCGGGCGCAGCAGGTCGGCGAGACCGGCGAAGGCCAGCTCGGACTCCGACTCCGTGCCGCTCGCGCGCAGCATCGTGAATCCCGCGGCCTGGTTCTCGGCGTAACGCAAGAGCGCGGACTTGCCGATCCCGGCCTCGCCGAGGAGCAGAAGAGCCTGGCCGCGCCCCTCGCGGGCCGTGGCGATGAGCGAGTCGATGCGACGGCGCTCTTCGTCCCTCCCCACCAGCACAGCTGCAGTGTACGAGGCGCGAAGACTAGGCATTTACCCGATGCGCGGCAGGGGATTCCTCCGTATCGTCCCGGATAGCGTGACGGGGGAGAACTCGAAGGCGGCTTTCTCCGGACGCCCAACCGATCTTTCTACGGAGCGTGACCGAATGCCCAGCCATCTTCCCGAGCCTGCCCTTCATCTGCCCCATCCCGAGCCCTCGCCTCTTCCCCCACCATTGCCTGGGGCCGGTATCAACGCTCCTCAGTGGAACTTGCAGAAGATCAACGCTGGCGGCGTGACTTACGGTCCGGCGGCGGATGCTGACCCAGCCGCCTCCGTATTTAGCAGGCAGCAGCATTTTGGCTACCGGGCCGGTGCCGGCACGATCTGGGATTCTTGGTTTGACGCACCGACAGACCGATGGAACCTGCAGCAGATCAACGCCGACGGCGGCCGGACCGACGGCCCGATGGCTTTCAGCGGCCCGTTTGTCTGGACCATCAAAAATCAGCAGCATTTCACCTACCGGGACGGGAAAGGCGTGATCTGGGATTCCTGGTATGACGGTCACTGGAATCTGCAGCAGATCAACGCTCACGGCCAGACCGACGGCCCGCCGACCTTCGGCGACCCCTTCGCCTCGGTTTACAAGAAGCAGCAGCATTTTGGCTACCGGGACGGCGCCGGCACGATCTGGGATTCCTGGTATGACGGTCACTGGAACCTGCAGCAGATCAACGCCGGCGGCCGCACCGACGGCCCGCCGACGGTCGGCGGCCCGTTTATCTGGACCGTCAGCAATCAGCAGCACTTCACCTACCCGGACCAGGAAGGCGTGATCTGGGATTCCTGGTATGACGGTCACTGGAACCTGCAGCAGATCAACGTCGGCGGCCGCACCGACGGCCCGCCGACGGTCGGCGGCCCGGTCGTCTCCGTCTTCGGCAGTCAGCAGCATTTCGCCTACCGGGACGGGGAAGGCGTGATCTGGGATTCCTGGTATGACGGTCACTGGAACCTGCAGCAGATCAACTACGGGGGAGTTACCGGCGGTCCCCTGGCCGTCTCAGACCCGTTCGTCTCCGTCTTCGGCAGCGAGCAGCATTTCGCCTACCGGAACCAGGACGGCGTGATCTGGGATTCCTGGTTCGACGGTATCTGGAACCTGAAGAACATCAACGCTGGTGGCGTAACGACCGGCCCTGCGGCGGTTGGCGGCCCCTTCATCTGGGTTGACAGCCGACAGCAGCATTTCACCTACCGAGACCAGGAAGGTACGATCTGGGATTCCTGGTTCAATGGTAATCCTCCGCCTCCAACCTCCGGCTCTCCTTCTCCGGCAGGACTGTTGCGTGTCAATGCGGTGAGCATCATCGTCGACGGGACTCAGATCGATGAGCCCGTTCCTGGCGAGGCCTTTAACATGTGCATTAACGTCGTCAACATCGGTACAGGCGCGGCTCTCGCGAGCACATTGACCGTCGAAGCGACTTCCAGCGACAACAGCTACTCACAAACCTGGACCCCTCCCGTGCCCCGCATTAACCCGGGCGACGGGGCAAGCGTCTGCATCCCCGTGCCGGCGCTCACCGCCGGCATCACCTACGATTTCAACTTCTACGATCCGAGTACGAAGGACCTGGGTAATGAGTCCTTCGCGCTCTGATCTGCGGGCCGCTCGAAGCCGCGTGATCAACCCGGCAACATCCCGCCACGGCCACCGGGTCACCTGAGCCTCCCAGCGCCGGTGCATGCCCGACAGCAGACGGGCGGCGCCATGCCACGAGGCCGCCGCCATCACCAGCAGCCGCATCTACCTGGCCGCCAGGCCAGCGCTTCCTCCCTGGCCGGCTTATGTCGACGACCCGGGTCGGCCGGGCCGACGTGGCCCGCAGGGCGCAGTGCGTTCAGGTTGATCAGGCTGGCCCGCTGGCCCTCCCGCTATCGGCCTAGTTATCGTTATATAAATCCCCTGGATCATCCGGGGCCCGGCAGGCGCTCCGGATGAAAAGCACCTGCTGCGCGCGAACCCCTCATCGCCCGCTGCGGCGAGGCCGCACCGCGAGCCTCGCGGGCACGTCGTTGCTGCGCGGGTACCCGAACTGCGCCGGCTGCTCGTCTTCCTAACGGGGCCATTTCGACCGGCAGGAGACGAATATGCACCTCCAGGTGCTGTCGACCGGCCTGGGGCTGCGCGGGATCGAGGTCGCCGGCGCGGCTGGCGTCTGGTTCCGGCTGGCCGATGGCCGGCGCGTCATCGACGCGAGCAACACCGCGGCGCCGCTTGGGCACTCTCATCCCGATCTTGTGGCCGTGGTCCGCGGCGCGTCGGGCAGCCCGGCGCTCAACGAGGGATGGATCTGGGCCGGGCGGCAGCAGGCCGCCGACGACCTGCTCGAGAATGTCTTCAGCGGCGAGGAAGGCTGGATCGGCGCGGTGCGCTTCTGCACCAACGTCAGCGAGGCCAACGATCTGGCGCTCAGCCTGGCCCAGGTGCTCACCGGGCGCGCCCCCCTGGTCACCAGGGAGCGGGCCTACCTCGGCACGGTGGGCCTGTCTCGCGAGGTGACCACGCAGCCGCAGTGGCACGGCGGGCTATCGTCGGGCCGCGGCGGCTGGCGCCCGGTTCCGCGGCTCGCGGACGTACGCCAGATACCGGCGCCCAGCTGTTCCGTGCACACCCCGTGCGCGCCCGACGGCCGCTGTCACTGCCTGCCCGGGGATTTGGCGGACAAGCTCGCCGACGCGGCGGCCGTGATCATCGATTACAGCCAGGGCGGCGTCTACCCGGCACCCGCCTACCAGGACGAGCTCGCCCGCGCGGCCCGAGAGGCGGGCGCCCTGTGGATCGCGGACGAGGCCGTGACCGGCCTGGGCCGCCAGGGCCGGTGGCTGACGCTCCAGCGGGGCGAGTCCCGCCCGGACATCATCACCCTGGGCAAGGGCCTGGCCGGGGGCGTCACGCCCGCCGCCGCGGTGGTGCTGTCGCAGCGGGTCGCCGAACTGCTCCGCGATCAGCGCTGGCAGTCGTTCAGCACGTTCCGCGGCCACCCGCTGACCGTCGCCGCGATCAGCGCCACCACGCGCCGTATCGCGCGCGACGGCCTGGTCGAGCGGGCCGACTCGCTCGACGCGATGCTGCGCAGACGGCTGGGCGAGATCGCCGCCGCCCACCCCTGCGTGCGACGGGTGGCCGGGCTCGGCCTGCACTGGACGGTCGACCTGCGGGGAGGCAACTGGAGGGACTGGCACGCCGACACCGTCGAGCCGACCCCGGCCGACCGCATGCTCGAGGCCGCCCTCGACGTCGGCGTCCTGATCGCCACCAACGCCGAGGAGGCGTCGCTGCTGTTCGCCCCGCCGCTGATCGTGAGCGACGGCGAGCTTGAGACGATCCTCGTCGCGCTCGACCGCGCCCTGACGGTGGCCGACAAGACCCTGTTAGCAGCGGACGACCCGGTCACGCTGTAACCGGACGGAGCATGATCTGACTAGGGTCATGGGATAAACGATCTCGAACCTGCGACGCGAGCTCGGTTAGGCTTCATGCATATGTCGCTGATGGTGACCGATCTGTACCGCTACCCGGTTAAGTCGTGCCGCGGCGAGCAGCTGCCCGCCGCCTCGGTCGAGCCGTGGGGCCTGGCCGGGGACCGCCGGTGGATGATCGTGGACCCGGGCGGCGAGGTGGTGACCGCGCGGGAGCGCCCGCGCCTGGTGCTGGTCACGCCCGTCCTGTCCGGCGACGGCACCATCCGGCTGGCCGAGCCGGCCATGCCGGAGCTCACGGTGCCGGTCCCTCGGGGCGGTGAGCTGGTCCCGGTCACCGTGTGGGACAGCAAGCTGCTGGCCACGCCGGCCGGCGACGCGGCGGACGATTGGCTCAGCGAGGTGACCGGGGAGCCGGTGCGGCTCGTCTACCTCGACGACCCGACGCGGCGGCGGACCAATCCGGCCTACAGCCGCGATGGCGACCGGGTCAGCTTTGCCGACGGCTACCCGCTGCTGCTCACCGCGGAGAGCTCGCTGGGCGAGCTGAACGAGCGGATCGCGGCGGGCCCGCTCGCGGCCGAGGGCCCGCTGCCGATGCGGCGGTTCCGGCCCAGCGTGGTGGTCGCGGGGCCGGCCCGTGGGCCGAGGACGGCTGGCGGCGGCTGCGGATCGGGGATGTGGTGTTCCGCGCGGTCAAGGGCTGCGACCGGTGCGTGCTGACCACCATCGACCCCGATACCGCGGTCAAGGGCAACGAACCGATCGCCACGCTGGCCAGGTGCCGCCGCTGGGACGGCAAGGTCTGGTTCGGCATCAACCTGATCCCCGACTCGCCGCAGCGGGGCGGCTCGGCCGCCTCGATCCGGGTCGGTGACCCGGTCCAGATACTGGACCGGGCCGACCACCCGGACGGGCCGCTGCGCTGACGCCCCGGCTCGAATACGAGACGGCCGGTATGCTAATCGGCAGATGACTGCCCGGCCCGTTGCCCCCCAGCCGCCCGGCGTTCGCCGGGACGCCCACCGCCGCCCGATACTGATCGCGCTCATGGTCACCATGGCGCTCTCGGCCGTGGACAACACGATCGTGGCCACGGCCCTCCCGCAGGTGGTCCGCGACCTCGGCGGGTTCACGCTGTTCAGCTGGGTCTTCTCCGCCTACCTGCTGACCCAGACCGTGTCGATCCCGATCTACGGGAAACTCGCCGACCAGTGGGGCCGCAAGCCGATCCTGATCACCGGCACCGTCATCTTCCTGACCGGCTCCGCGCTGTGCGCGTCGTCGTGGAACATGGTCAGCCTGATCTGCTTCCGCGGACTGCAAGGGGTCGGCGCCGGCGCGATCATGGCCACGGTCAACACGCTGGCCGGCGACCTGTATGAGCTGAAAGACCGGGGCCGGGTGCAGGGCTGGCTGTCCAGCGTATGGGGAATCTCCGCGGTGTTCGGGCCGACGCTCGGCGGGTCGCTGGCCGAGTACGCCTCGTGGCGGTGGATCTTCCTGATCAACCTGCCGCTGGGCGCGGCCGCAATCGTCATGATCGCGCGCTACCTGCACGAGCACGTGGTCAGGACCCGGCACCGGATCGACGTCGCGGGCACGGTGGCCGTGCTGGTCGCCGCGGGCGCGCTGGTGTTCGGCCTGCTGCAGGGCGGGGTGGCCTGGGCCTGGCTGTCACCGCCGAGCATCGCGGTGTTCGCCGTGGCCGCGGCGGCCACTGCGGCGGCCGTGCTCGCCGAGCGCCGTGCCGCCGAGCCCATCCTGCCGCCGTGGCTGTGGCGGCGCCGGGCGCTGGCCGGCTCGGCGCTCACCGCCTTCGGGCTCGGGCTGCTGGTCATCGGCCCGACCACGTTCCTGCCCACCTACGGCCAGCTGGTGCTCGGCCTGGGCGCGGTCGCCGCCGGAGCGGTGCTGGCCACGATGAGCTTCGGCTGGCCGCTGGCCACCTCGCAGTCCGCCCGGCTGTTCCTGCGGATCGGGTTCCGCGACACCGCGCTGATCGGCGCCGGGATCTGCCTCGTCGCGGTGGCCGCGTTCCTGGCCTTCCCGGTGGTGTCGCCGGTGTGGCAGCCGGTCGTCGACACGTTCGTGCTGGGCGGCGGGCTGGGGCTGCTGTCGGTGTGCACGGTGGTCGGCCCGCAGTCCACGGTCGGCTGGAGTCAGCGCGGTGTGGTCACCGGTTCGGTCATGTTCTGCCGGTACCTGGGACAGAGCGTAGGTGCGGCGGTGTTCGGCGCCATCTTTAACACCAGCCTTTACGCCACGCTCCGGGGCGCGCCTGGCGCCCTGAAGGCCCATCTGCCGAGCAGCGTCAGCGGGGTCAGCGCCACCATCGGCCACGCGAGCAAGCTCGGGCCGGCGGCCGGGTACCTGCGGGACGGCATCTCCGCGGCCACGCACCATGTCTACGCCGGCCTGGTCGTGGCCGGTATCCTCACGATCGGGGCGATCCTGGTCATCCCCAGGCGGATGCCGTCGGCCGGCCCCGACCGGGCGGCGGACGCCCCCGAGTCCGTCGCCCGGCCGCGCTCGTAGCGCGGAGCTACCGGTCTTGGAGCACCGCGAGGATGTTGCCGGCCGGATCGGTGAACCAGGCGATGTAGGGACCGCCGCCTCGGCTGATGCCCCGCTCGTCCTGCTCCATGCCGTCGTAGCGCTCGAACCGCACCCCGCGCGCGGTCAGCTCGTCGATCGCCGCCTCGATGTCGCCGACCGGGAAGTTGAGGATCGTGTAGCTGGCCGGCGCGTGGCCCGGCTTCGGGTAGACGAGCGTGTCCCGGCCGCCCGCCAGGTGCAGGGTCATCAGGCCGTACTGCTCCGAAGTCTTGATGCCGAGCGTCTCGCCGTAGAACTGCCGCGCCTGGTCCAGGTCGTCGACGGCGAACCCGCTGAACGCCTTCGTGTTCGCGAACATGACTCCCACTCCTTCCCGCCGTGCGTCTGTCTGGTTCAGACCGGTTCTTGGCCCGGAACTCATCGGCGCCCGGGACAATCGCGGGACGGCCCGGCCGCCGCCCCCTCCAGGAACAAACCGTACGGCGCGGCGTTACGTATGATTGAATCTTCAACTACATTCGTGAAAGGTGCACGATGCCGAACCTGACGATCATCGTCGGCTCGACCCGGCCGGGGCGCGCCGGTCTGCCGATCTCGCAGTGGTTCACCGCCCGCGCCAAGGACCACGGCGGGTTCGACGTGACCGTCGTCGACCTGGCCGAGCTCGACCTCCCGCTGCTGGACGAGCCGAACCACCCCCGGCTGCGGCAGTACACCAAGAAGCACACCAAGGACTGGAGCGCGATCGTCGACGCGGCGGACGCGATCGTGTTCGTCACCCCGGAGTACAACTACGGCTACCCGGCATCGATCAAGAACGCGATCGATTACCTGCACGCCGAATGGAACTACAAGCCGGTCGGCTTCGTCTCCTACGGCGGCATTGCCGCGGGGACCCGCGCGGTGCAGCAGCTCAAGCAGGTGCTGACCACGCTGCGGATGTTCCCGGTGTTCGAGAGCGTGAACATACCGTTCCACACTCAGTTCCTCGACGAGGACGGCGTGCTGGTGCCGAACGAGATCATGGAGCAGGCCGCCGACGCGATGCTGAACGAGCTCGCCCGCACCGAGGCGGCGCTGCGTCCGTTGCGGCAGCCCCGCGAGTAGACGGCGCCTCTAGGCGGGCAGCGGCCTGTCGTGCACGATCCGCTTCATGACCAGCGTTGACGTCATCCGCTGCACGCCGGGCAGCGCGGTCAGCCGGTCGTCCTGCAGCCGCTGGTAGGCGGCCAGGTCGGCGGTGACGACGCGCAGCAGGTAGTCGGGATCGCCGAACAGCCGCTCGGCCTGCACCACGTTCGGGATGGCGGCCAGGCCGTCCTCGAAGCTCATCAGCGTCTCCCGGTCCTCCTGGCGCATGGTGACGAACACGAGCGCCTCAAAGCCAAGGCCGACGGCCTCGGCATCCACCACCGCGCGGTAGCCGCGAATCGCGCCGCTGCGCTCCAGCGCGCGCAGCCGCCGGTGGCACGGGGAGATGCTGAGGCCGACGTGCGCGGCCAGCTCGGTAACCGTCAGGCGGCCGTCCTGCTGCAGCGCAGCAAGGATTTTGCGGTCTAGCGCGTCCATGGAGATAATTCTTCCACTCCTGAGCGACTGAGCGATATTATTTGGGAACACATTTGGCCTGGTCGGGGATAGTTTCTCTGCATGGCTGCCAGTTCCATTGTCGCGTTCTGGGCGGTTACCCTGCTGCTGATCATGGTTCCGGGCGCGGACTGGGCCTTCGTGCTCGGGGCCAGCCTCCGGGGCCGCTCGGTGCTTCCCGCCGTGAGCGGCTTGGTGCTCGGCTACGCCGGGATCACCGTCGTCGTGGCGGCCGGCGTCGGGGCCATCGTCGGCCGGTCCCCGGCGCTGCTCGCCGGGCTCACCGTCGCCGGCGGCGGCTACCTGATCTGGCACGGGGCGACCACCTTCGCCAGGTCGGCGGCACTGCCCGCTACGGCGGCCACGCCGCCGGGCAGCAGCCGGGCCGTGCTGGTCAGGGGCGTAGGCGTCAGCGCGCTCAACCCCAAGGGCCTGCTGGTCTTCCTGGCCCTGCTGCCGCAGTTCACCAATCCGCGCTGGAGCTGGCCGCTCGCCGCCCAGCTCGGCCTGCTCGGGCTGGTCTTCGTGCTCAGTTGCGGTGCGTTTTACCTAGGCCTCGGGTCCGCCGCGCGGAAGATCATGGCCGCCCGGCCGGCCGCCGCCCGAGCCGTCACCCGGTTCTCCGGGGCCGCGATGGTCGTGATCGGCGCGCTACTGCTCGTCTGGCACTGACCGGCCCGCTGATCGAGCCACGGCCTCGACGAGCCGCAGCAGGTCATCAACGTCCGCCTCGAATTCGGCGTCCAGTCCACCGGGGCCTCGAGCCAGGGTTCGCGCTTCGGCTGGTCGCGGCCGCGCGCGTCGGCCGCGGCGCGGCCCGCTCGGCCCGGATGTGAACGCGAATCGCCCGAAGGGTAACTCGCGACACGCTCGCCATCTAGGGTGAGCGCAGCAGCAGGGGAGCGGTTGGCAATGAGTGACGTTGTCGAGCGGTACACGATCAGGCCCATTCCTGAATCGGCCCGCCGCGGCAGTGCGCGCGGCCTGCTCCCGTTTAGCCTGGCTGTCTCCGCACTGCTCCTCCTCGACTGCTGTGGTACACCGAATCTGTACCAGCTGGTACATCAGCACGGGAGGCTAGGCGATGGGCAGGCGAGTCACGTTCTCGGCGTCGGCATGGTCGGCCGCGCCGCCCGGGTCGGTCTACGACCTGCTCTGCTCGGCCGCGACCTGGCCCGGGTGGTCGCCGATCGGGTCGTTCCGGCTGGAGCGGGAGGGCGCCGAGGGCGGCGAGAGCCTGGGCGCGATCCGGGCCTTCAAGACCGGCACCGTGACCAGCCGCGAGGAGATCGTCGGACTCCGGCCGGGCCGGACGTTCAGCTACGCGTCGCTCTCCGGGATGCCGATCCGCTCCCACCGGGCGGACGTCGAGATCTCCGAGCGCGACGGAGGGACCGCGATCACCTGGAGCGAGGACTTCCAGGCCAAGCTGCCCGGCACCGGATGGCTGATCGAGTGGTTCCTGCGCCGGTTCGTGCAGCGCTGCGCCGACGGCCTGGCCGGCCACGCCGCCCGCCGGGCCGGCGGCCGGTAATGTACCCACCGATGCGGCCGTCGGTCGAGGAGGCAACATGGGTGATCCCGATCGGTGGGTGGTGGTCGGCCTGGACAACGGCGGTACGACGAACAACGCCACGGTGCTCGACTGTGAGGACCGGTTCCTCGTGGACCGGATGGTCGAGACGCCCAGCTACGTCAGGGACGGCCCGGAAAAGGCGATCGAGGCGCTGGCCAGCTCGTTCGAGCAGGTTCTCGAGCTGACCGGGACGCCGCGGGGGATCGTCCGGGCCGTGGGCCTGGACACGCCGGGCCCGGTCAGCGCGGACGGCGTGATCTCCTCGCGGGGGGCCACGAACTTCGGCAACCCGGACTGGCGCGGCTTCGATGTCCGGGGCGCGCTGGAGCGCGCCCTCGGTATCCGGGTGCTGTACAACAACGACGCCAACGCAGCGGCGCTGTACGCGCACCACGTGTTCTTCGGGCCCGGTGGAGAGGCGGACCGGCGATCCTCGGTGTCCGCGATCATCGGCACCGGGCTCGGCGGTGGCGTGATCACCCGCGGTCAGGTGGTGCAGGGCGCGGCCGGCATGGCCGGGGAGCTCGGGCACGTCTGGATCCCGATGGACGGGCTGCTCGGTCCCGGGCAGCCCGTCCCGGTCTGCAACTGCGGCCTGTCCGGCGACGCCGAGAGCGTCGCCTCGCTGACCGGGATCGCGAAGAACCTGCTGCCGTACTGGCTGTCCCGGTTCCCGGAGCACGAGCTGACCGGGATCAGCCCGGCCGGTACGGCGGCAAAGCTGGTGCGCGGTTACGGCGAGGCCAGCGACCCGCTGGCCCTCGAGATCTTCGGGCAGCAGGCGATGGCCGTCGGCCGCCTGTTCACGATCGCCGCTAACTTCACCGACCCGGACGTGTACTTCGTCGGCGGCGGCGTGGTCGAGGCGGCACCGCACTTCCGTGACTGGTTCCTGAACCGGGTGCGCGAGCACACCATCCTGCGCCAGGAGCAGGAACGGGCCGCGCGCATCGCCCTGGTCCCCGACCTGGACATGGCCGGCGCGCGGGGCTCGGCGATCGCGGCCAGCGCCGCCGTCCGCTAAGACCGGGCCGGTGGCGTCGCGTTCAAGGTAGTGAACCCGTCGAGCCGGGCCAGCAGGCTCAGCATGACCTCGTCGGCGCCGCCGCCGATGCTGATCAGCCGGGTGTCCCGGTAGAACCGCGCCGTCCAGGTCTCCTCCATGTAGCCGATGCCGCCGTGGAACTGCAGGCAGGTGTCGGCGATCTCGCGGGCCAGCCGGCCGACGGCGAGCTTGGCGATGGTGGCGAACCGGGTGGTGTCCTCTCCGCGCAGGTAGGCGTCGGCGCAGGCGTAGTTGTAGTGCCGCACCAGGTCCAGCTGCGCCGACAGCTCGGCGAGCCGGTACGAGATGTGGTCGTTGGCCAGCAGCGGCCGCCCGAAGACGCGCCGCTGCGCCAGGTACTCCCTGGTGCGGTCCAGCGCCTTCTGCAGCCCGCCGACCTGGAGGTAGGCCGCGATCATGCGCTCGGCCTGGAACTGCTCCATCTGCTGCTGGAAGCCGCGACCGATGTCGCCGATCGTGTTGCTGACCGGCACCCGCACGTCGGCGAACGAGAGCTCGGCGGTGTCGGACGACCTGTTGCCCAGCTTGTCCAGGGTCCGGGACACGCGGAAGCCGGGGCGGTCGGTCTCGACCACGATCTGCGACATTCCCCGGTAGCCGCCCTCGCCCGACGTCCGGGCCAGCAGGCAGATCCAGTCCGCCTGCGCCCCGTTGGTGATGTACAGCTTGCTGCCGTTGATCACCCAGTGCTCCCCACCGGCCTCCCCCTTCCCCTTCACCCGCTCGGCGTGGGTGCGCAGCCCCGCGACGTCCGACCCGGCATCTGGTTCGGTCACCGCGATCGAGCAGACCATCTCGCCGCGGATCGCCGGGGCGAGAAAGCGCTCCTTGAGCTCGTGGCTGCCGTAGCGGTGCAAGGACGGCGTGGCCATGGCCATCTGCACGGCGATGCCCATGGGCACCCCGCCGCAGTCGATGCGGCCGAGCTCCTCGCCCGCGACCACGGTGAAGGAGTGGTCCGCTCCTTCCCCGCCGTAGGCCGGGTCATACTCGAGGCCGAGCAGGCCGATCTTGGCCAGAGCCGGGAACAGCTCGTGCGCGGGGAAGCGCCCGGCTCGCTCCCACTCGTCGACGTGCGGGTTGATCTCGCGCTCCACGAGATCGCGCACGCTCGCGCGCAGCGCCTCGTGTTCGGCCGTGAACTCCATGCCCCGTCCTCTCCTCGCCCTCTCCAGTTAACCTCGGGCGCGCCGGGCGCGTCAGCGGAGGATCTCGATGAGCAGCACCCAGGCGTTGACCAGGCCGAAGATGATCGCGGCCAGCACGGCCCCCACGAGCCAGTACAGCCCGCCCCCGGCCGTGGCGAGCAGCGTCGCCCCGGCCACGGCCAGGCAGCCGCAGCTCGCCACGGCCGGGATGATCCGGCTGATCAGCCACGTCATCCTGGTTTCCTGCTCCGACAGCGGCACCCGCGCGTCGGTCACCAGCAGAAACGTGCCGACGACCAGCCCGATCACCAGCAGTTCGCAGGCCAGCGCCGTGCTTGGCTGGCCGGGAACGAGCAGCAGCAACGCGACGATCAACGGCAGGGCGAACAGGATCAGCGTCGTCGCGGCCCGGTGCGGCAGGCCGGGGAACTGCAGGATCCGCTCAACGTTGATCGATACCGCCACGACCAGCAGCCCGGCCAGGGCGGCCGCGGCGCCGGCCGTCGCGACGCCGAAATCGGTCCAGTGCTCGGCCGCGTAGGCAACCGTCATCTCGCTCCGCCCTTCGCTCAATACGGTCCGTACGGTCAGATGGGCAGGTCGGCGCGGATCAGGCCGTAGATGACCCCGTCGCGCCACGCGCCGTCCCGCCAGCCGCAGCCGCGCACCAGGCCTTCCCTGGTGAACCCGGCCTTCTCCAGCGCCCGCTGTTCGGCGACGTTGCCGGTCTCGGTGCGGGCCTCGACCCGGTTGGCCGGGGTGTGCGCGAACAGGTACCGCGCCAGCAGCCGGTGCGCCTCGGTGCCGTGACCGTGGCCGCGAGCCTCCGGCCGCATCGCGATCCCGATCTCCCAGTAGTAGGCGGCCGGGGTGCACGGCTGGCGCCGCCAGTTCACGAAACCGAGCGTCACGTCGCCGCTCGCCACCATCAGCACTCCGCCGTCCGCGCCGATCATCTCGTCCGCTGCCCAGCGCCGGTGCCACAGCCCGGGATCGAACCAGCCGAACTGCGCGAACTCGCCTGTAGCGTCCGGATCAAAGGTCAAATTCTCCAGCGCCGGCAGGTCGTCCTCGCGGGCCGGCCGCAGCGCCACCTGATCGCCCATACCGGAATCATGCACGACCGGCCCGAGCCTAATTCGGTTGCCGCGGCCGCCCAGCGCATGACACGCTCCTGCGGAAAGCCGGGACCGGCGCTGCCGGCCGAGCGGAAGGGAGGCCCGCGATGTCTGTTTGCGTGGCGCGGTTCATGCCGCCTTCCCTGACCACCGCTCGCCAGAGGAGCACCCGCAGTGTCCGACTATTCGTTCAACCGCCGCGCCAAGAGGCGCTTCCGACCTGATGGCGACGACGAGGAATTCGCCGCTGATGACGAACCCGCTTTCGCCAAGCGCAACCGGCACCGCCGCAGGCTGCCCGCGCCGGATGCCTTTGACGCCGCGGACGGCCTGCCCGAAGGCGACCGCTGGTCCATCTGGGATCAGTCCACCGCCAGCGAGCGCGGACCCCGCCCCCGCCCCGACTGGCTGGTTACCGAGCTGGCCGCTGTCGATACCGAGCTCGGGCTCCTGAAGACAGGCAAGGAGGCCGACGTCTTCCTGCTGCGCCGGGGGGTGCCGAGCACGAACCGGTCCTGCCTGCTGGCCGCTAAGCGCTACCGCTCCGCCGAGCACAAGATGTTCCACCGCGACAGCGCGTACCTGGAAGGCCGGAGGGTCCGCGAGTCGCGGGCCAGCCGGGCCATGGCCAGCCGCAGCTCGGCCGGTCGGGAGATGATCGCCAGGCAGTGGGCGGGCGCGGAGTTCGCCGCCCTGTCGCAGCTGTTCCAGGCAGGCGTCCCCGTGCCCTACCCGGTGCAGGTGCTCGGCACCGAGGTGCTGCTTGAGTTCATCGGCGAGCCGGACGGCAGCGCCGCGCCCCGGCTGGCCGAGACCCGCCCCCACGGCAGTGAGCTGGCGGAACTTTGGGGCCAGCTGGTGCAGGGGATGGTCACCCTGGCCCGGCACGGTCTGGCTCACGGCGACATGTCCGCGTACAACCTGCTGGTCCACCGCGGCGGCCTGGTGATGATCGACCTGCCCCAGGTCGTCGACGTGATCGCCAACCCGGGCGGCGCGGAGTTCCTTGACCGCGACGCGGCCAACGTGGCCAGGTGGTTCACGGCGCGCGGCCTGACCGGCGCCGCGCCCGCGCCGGAGGACCTGCCTGCGCTGCTGCGCCAGGAGGCGCGCATCGGCTGAAGGAAGGAACGCCGCGGCCGGAGACTCGGCCACCACGGATGAGCCAGGTTCAGGCTCGGGCGTGGACCGCCGAGAGCAGGAAGTCGACGAGCTGCTCCGCGTGCCGGGCGGCGTCCGCGCGCAGCGCGCCGCGCCGGTCCTTGGGGGTGCTCTGAACGTGCGTCGTCGCGCCGCCCACGAGCGTGTCGAGCAGCAGGGTGATCGAGGTGTCCTCCGGGATCTCGCCGCGGTCGATGCCGCGGCGGACGATGGCGCGGGCGGCCAGGACCTGAGACGTGCGCAGCGCGGTGAGCCGGTCGGCGAGACCCGGGATGAGGTCGCCTTCCAGGCCGAGCCGCTGCGCGGCGCGGCCGGCGTCACCGAGATACAGGTCCAGGATCTGACCGGCCAGCTTGACCAGATCCTCGCGCAGCGTGCCGGTATCGACCTCATCGATGATCCCCACCCGCAGCCGCAGCGCCTCAACCAGCAGCGCTTCCTTGGTCTGCCACCGGAGGTAGATGGAGGCCTTGCCGACGCTGGCTCGCTTGGCCACGGCCTCGACGCTGAAACCGGCCCAGCCCGCTTCACCGAACACGGTGATCGCCGCGTCCGCGACACGGCGATCGACGTCAGGGTCGCGGGGGCGGCCAGCCTGGGTCGGGCTGGTCGTCACGCCGGGCACCTCCCGTCTGCCGCCTCCGTCGGCCGCTTCCCGGCCGGGCTCCGGGTTCGCGGCGGGGCGAATTCGCCGGGTAATCGCCCCCAGTATGACGGTTTTTGTTACAGGTCACTTACGTTCGGTTCGCTACTAACGCGGTAGTCCGCCTGGGTGTGAAGTTTTTTACGATGGGTAGCAATCTGTTTACTAAAGGTAGTCATTGGCTGAAGGTAGTCGATGGCACCATCGCCCACGGGGGAGGGCGTGATCGCTTGCGGATCCTTATCTTTCACGGCTACCTGCTGCGCGCCACGGGAAGCAATATCTACAACGCGGAGCTGGCCCGGGCCCTGGTGGACCTCGGCCACGAGGTTCACCTCTTCTGCCAGGAGTCCCACCCCGCCGAATACGACTTCGTGGACGCCGTCGGGCGATGGCGGGACGGGCGGCTTGAGGTCGAGCGGGTCCGCGAGCCCGTTCGTTGTACCGCCTACGTGCCGGACATCGGCGGCATCCTTCCCCTCTACGTGGCCGATAGCTACGCCGGATTCGATGCGCGCCCGTTCCCGCTGCTGACCGACGGCGAGATCGAGCATTACATCGCGGCCAACGTCGCGGCCATCCGTGATGTGGTGGCCGCGGTCGGGCCGGATGTCGCACTGGCCAACCACCTGATAATGGGCCCGGTGATCATGGCCAGGGCGCTGGCGGGCCAGATTCCTTACGCGGTCAAGATTCACGGTTCCGCGCTGGAGTACACGGTGCGGCCGCACGTCGCGCGCTTCGGCGCGTATGCCCGGGAGGGTCTGGCCAGCGCCGCCGCGGTCCTGGTCGGCTCCCGCCATACCGCCCAGAGCATGTGGGAGGTGGTCGGGCTGCCGGGTCTTCGCGCCCGGACCAGGCTGCTCCCGCCGGGCGTCGACGTCCATGTCTTCCATCCCCGGTCACCGGAGGAGGCCAAGGCGAGGCTCTCAGCGCTCGCCGCCCGCCTGGAGGCGGATCCGCCCGCCTGGGGCGGCGCCGCCGACGCCGCACGGGCGCTCAGGGCGGCCGATCCCACCAGGGACCGGATGGTCAGCTACGTGGGGAAGCTCATCGTGTCCAAGGGCGTCGACCTGCTGATCGCGGCCTGGCCGCTGGTCGTGGACGCCGTTCCCGATGCGCGGCTCATGATCGCCGGGTTCGGCGAATACCGGGACGCCCTGGTGCAACTGGCCCGCGCCCTGGGTGACGGGGACCTGACCGCCGCGCGCGAGATCGCCGGCCGCGGGCGGGAACTCGAGGGCGGACAGCCGGGTGAGCTCCGTTACCTCGCCTCGTTCCTCGACACTCTCGGCGGCACGGAGCGGGAGCGGTACCTGAGGGCGGCGTCGGCCGCGATGCGGCGGGTGCACTTCGTGGGCCAGATCGAGCACTCCGACGTGTCCGAGCTGATGAGCGCATCCGAGGCGCTGGTGATACCGAGCACGTTCCCCGAGGCATTCGGCATGGTCCTGGCCGAGGCGGCGTGCTGCGGATCGGTGCCGGTCTCGGCGGCGCACTCCGGGCTCGCCGAGGTGAACGCCGTGCTGGAGCCCGCGGTCAGCGAGAACCTGCGCCCGCAGCTGTCTTTCGAGCTAGGCTCCGACGTCGTGCGGCAGATCGCCGGCAACCTTGCCTGGTGGCTGACGTTCGCATCGGACACGCCGGATGCCTGGGCGCAGGCCACCGCCTCGCTGGGCGAGGTCGCGCGGGCCGGGTTCGGCTGGCCGGATGTGGCCAGCGGGGTCGCCGCGGCCGCCCAGGGGCGGCTCGGCGACCTGCCGCTCGTGCCGACGCGCTGAGCTGCGGGAGACTGGGATCTATGGACGAGAATCGGGCACGATCATTGCTGCAGGCCGAGCGGGCCGAGGTGCAGAGCCTGCTGGGCGGCGCCGAGGAGGCCGGGCAGGAGGACCGGGAGGCCGAGGATGAGGAAGGCGGGGTGGACACCGCCGACGCGGCCACGTCGCTGACCGCCGAGGGCATGGACGACGCGATCGCGGAGAGCATGCGCGACCGGCTCGCGGCCATCGACCGCGCGCTGCACCGGCTCGACGAGGGCACCTACGGGCGTTCCGTCCGCAGCGGCGTGCCGATCCCGGACGAGCGCCTGGAGGCCGACCCGGCGGCCGAGCTCACCGTCGAGGAGGCGCGGCAGGAGGAGCGGGCGGCGGAGCGGGAGCAGGCGCAGGAGGTCCAGGAGTAGCCGTCCCGCTGGCCCCGGCCGCGACCGCCACCGCGGCGAGGGCAACGGCTCCGGCACGGACGCCGAGGGCGGCCATGGCCGCACCGCACCGCACCGCACCGCGGCCCGGCGCCCAGGCTGGGCCGCGTCGTGACCGGCGCCATTTACCCTCGTAGCGTGAGCGCCACCACGGTCGTGAACCTCAAGGGCCACCGCGATGACCCAGGCTTCGCCGACGTGGTCTACGTGGGGCGGGCCATGTACCGGGGAGGCTGGCACCTACCCGCTTCCCCGCTGGCCAACCCGTTCCGACCCGGCCCGGACGGCAGCCGCGAGGAGGTCGTGGCCGCCTACCGCGCGTACCTGCTGGGCCGCCCGGACCTGCTGGCGCAGCTTCCGGAACTGCGCGGGCGCAGGCTCGGCTGCTGGTGCGCGCCGCTGCCCTGCCACGCCGCGGTCATCGCCGAGCTCGCGGACGCGCCGGCCTGACGAGCGGCCGCCCGCCTTGGCCGGGCGGGCGCGCGGGTGCTACGTTCCGGCGCATGGCAGGCAAGGTCGCGATCGTCACGGGCGGCGGTACGGGCATCGGCCGGGCGTCCGCCCTGGCCCTCGGTCGGGACGGGTACTCGGTGGTGATCGCCGGGCGGCGGCCGGGCCCGCTCGAGCAGACCGTGACCGATGGTGCGGCCGAAGGATCTCGGCTCGTGGCCGTGGTCGCAGACGTGAGCGATCCGCACGACGTGCAGCGGCTGTTCGACAGGGCGCGGCAGCAGTTCGGCCGCGTGGACGTGCTGTTCAACAACGCGGGCCGGGCGCTGCCTCCGGTGCCCCTCGAGGATCTGTCGTTCGATGACTGGCAGTCCGTGGTCGCCGTGAACCTGACCGGGATGTTCCTGTGCACCCAGGCCGCGTTCCGGGTGATGAAGGAGCAAGATCCGCGCGGCGGCCGGATCATCAACAACGGGTCGATCTCCGCGCACGTGCCTCGGCCGCACTCGGCGCCCTACACCGCCACCAAGCACGCGGTCACCGGGCTGACGAAGTCGACCTCGCTGGACGGGCGGGCCTACGACATCGCCTGCGGCCAGATCGACATCGGCAACGCCGTCACCGAGTTGTCCGGCCTGCTCGCGGTCGAGGCACTGCAGCCCGACGGCAGCACCCGCGCCGAGCCGATGATGGACGTGGCACTGGTCGGCAATGCGGTGGTGCAGATGGCCAACCTGCCGCTGGAGGCGAACGTCCAGTTCATGACCCTGATGGCCACGAAGATGCCGTTCATCGGCCGCGGCTAACCCTGGTCTACCCCGACCCAGGGCTATCAGCGGGGAGCTTTTTCAGGGCTATCGACTGAAAAGGCTCCCCGCTCGCCTGCTGCGTCACGGGAGTGAACCGGGCCAGCCTGCAGGCTGGAGCGCGCTCCAGGTCAAGCCGACCGCGCCGCGCGGCCTTAGACTCGGGAGCCGTGGCCCGGTCGGTCGTGGATGCACTGCTGGCCAGCGACGAGCCCTCGATCCGGTGGAAAGCCCGGGTCGGCGTGCTCGGCGAGGACCCAGGTTCCCGGCGCACCCTGGACTTCCAGGTTGCCTAACGCGCCGCGGCCAGCGTTATCAGGCGCTCGTCCTTACGGCTGAGCGGGCGGCCAGGAAGCGGCCAGGTCGCGCGGGGCCTGGACGCGCCAGGCATCGATGATCAGCTCCTCGAGCTCGTCGGCCTCGATCGCCGGCAGCCGGACGAGCACCGCGGGGAAGCCGTTGTAATGCGGCTCGGTGAAGAACTTCCGCTCGTCCGAAGCGAGCAGCGCCTCCTTGTCGAGCCGGCCAGCGACCCGGACCGCCACCACGTCGGGGTTGGGGACCCGCGGCTTCTTCGGGTCGACGCGCTCGTTCCAGGCCCAGACGAACCCCTTCTGCTTGCCCTTGTTGAGCACCGAGAACGCGAAGTGATCGTCGGCTTCGCGGGTGCCCGGCAGCGCGAGGGCGATGCGGCGGACGTCGTCCTGGCCGGCCATCAGCGCTCCTTCCCGGATAGGGCCCGTAGCAGAACGGTAACCGATCGGGTGGTCCTGGCCAGGTCGCCGGTGGCCAGGAGGTCGAGCATGGCCCCGCGCAGCAGCGCGACCACAGCGGTGTGCTCCACGGCGCCGGCCTGGGTCCGGCACAGGGTCGATCCCGACGCAACTTCAGGCTCGCCGGCCCCTTGCAAATCCCAAAGTCACGATTTATGACCGTAATAGCCGGGATCTCGCAGACGGCTCCCGGTTGGCCCAGGGAAGGGGACTGGCATGGCAGCCGCGAGTTCAGCCGAAGGCTCGGCAGGCCTGGCGCGAGGAGCCATCGGCCTGCGCGAGGTCCTGTTCCAGGCGGTGACGTCGATGGCGCCCGCGGGCGCGGTCGCGCTGTCCATAGCGCTCGGGGCCACCTACGCGGGCGGGGCGCTGCCGCTGTCTGTGCTGCTCGCCCTGGTCGGCTGCCTGCTGGTGGCCAGCTCCATCGGGCAGCTGGCCAAGCACCTGCCGTCGGCGGGCAGCATCTACACCTACCCGGCCGCGGGCATCCATCCCTCGCTCGGGTTCCTGGTCGGCTGGGGGTATTCGCTGATCGAGATGCTGATCGGGCCGATCACGATGGTGCTGTTCGGCTACCTGGTGGCGTCGGTGACGCAGAGCGAGTTCAGCTGGCCGTTCACCACCACCTGGGTGATCTTCATGATCGTCGCGGCGCTGCTGATCGCCGGGCTCAACTACCGCGGCGTCCAGATCAGCGCTCGTACCGGGACGGTCCTCGGCGCGCTCGAGATCATCGTGTTCCTGGCGCTGGCCATCTGGCTGATCATCAAGGCGGGCTCGAACAACACCCTCTCGGTCTTCACCCTGCACTACGCCACGGTCAAGGGGTACACCGGGTTCCCCGGCATCGTGGCCGGCTCCATCTACACGATCCTGGCCTTCATCGGCTTCGAGGCGGCGGCGCCGCTGGCCGAGGAGGCGCGCAATCCGCGGCGCACCATCCAGATCGCGGTGGTGACGTCCTGCCTGGCGATAGGCCTCTTCTACGTCCTCACCACCTACGCGGGCGACGTGTACTTCGGCCCGAGCAAGTTCGTGACCTTCGGCCAGCTGAACGGCGGCAGCCCGTGGATCGGGCTGGCCAGGGACGTCTGGGGCGTTGGCTGGGTGATCGCCTTCCTGGCCATCCTGAACTCGACGTTCGCGAACGGGAACGCGGGCACGCTGGCCACCACGCGGACCTGGTTCGCGATGGGCCGGGTCGGGGTGCTGCCCCGCCCGCTGGCCGCGACCCACCCGCGGTACCGGTCACCGTATGTCGGGGTGATCGTCCAGTTCGTGCTCACGCTGGCCATCGGTCTGCCGCTCGGCATCCACTTCGGGCCGGTGACCACGTTTGCCCTGCTGGCGACCGTCCTCACCGGGATCATGATCGCCATCTACATCGTCTTCGACCTGTCCTGCATCATGTACTACCTGCGCTTCGCGCGCTCGGAGTTCAACTGGTTCCTGCACCTGGTGGTGCCGGTCCTGGGGATCCTGGTGTTCCTGCCCGCCTGGTTCACCGCGCTCGGCATCGGCAAGTCGGTGCTGAAGTTCGTCTCGCCGCTGTCGTACCCGGTCAGCGAGACCGGGCTGATCATCGGAATCTGGTACCTGCTCGGCGTCGCCGCCCTGATCTACCTGTACATCCGGCACCCCGCGCGGCTGCCCAAGATGCAGCAGGTGTTTTCCGATGACGTAGCGCCGGCGCTGGCCGGCACGCTGGCCGGCCAGGAGGGAGCGTGATGGCCCAGGAGGGGTTCATCGAGGTCCCCGGCGGGCGGGTCTGGTACCGCTCGGTCGGCGAGGGCGGGACGCCGCTGCTGTGCCTGCACGGCGGGCCCGGGTTCACCCACTACTACCTGGAACCGCTCGAGGCGCTGGCCGACCGGCGTCAGGTGATCTTCTACGACCAGCTCGGCTGCGGCCGCGCCGACCGGCCCGAAGACGTCGCGTTGTGGACAGTCGACCGATTCGTCGAGGAGCTCGCGCAGGTGCGCCAGACGCTCGGCCTGGGCCGGCTGCACCTGTTCGGCAGTTCCTGGGGCGGCATGCTGGCCCAGCAGTACGTGCTCGACCGCCGGCCGGAACTGCAGAGCCTGATCCTGTGCGGCAGCCCGGCCAGCATGATCAGGTGGGTCACGGACTGCGACGAGCTGCTGGCCGCGCAGCCCGCCGAGGTGCGCCGGGTCATCCGCGAGCACGAGGAAGCCGGCTTCACCGCCTGCCCGGAGTACCAGTCGGCCATCCTCGGCTTCTACCGGGCGCACGTCTGCCGGCTGTCCCCGTGGCCGGGCGGCCTGGAACGGTCCTTCGCCGAGGCGGGCTACAGCGTGTACAACACGATGAACGGCCCCAGCGAGTTCACCGTGACCGGCACGCTGAAGACCTGGGACGTGATGGATCGCCTGGGCGAGATCGGCGTGCCGACGCTGCTGGTCGGCGGCCAGTATGACGAGTGCAGGCCGGCCCACCTGGAGGAGATGCACCGGCGCATCGCCGGGTCGGAGCTCGCCATCATCGACGACGCGTCCCACCTGTGCTTCGCCGAGCAGCCGGAGGTGTTCAGCAACCTGGTGAACTCGTTCCTGGACCGCACCGAGGCGGCCTGACCACGCGGCGCGACGCTACTCGCGCAGGGTCCGGGGCAGCCCGAAGAGCGGGAACAGGCTGTTGTCACCGAAGCGGGTGATGGCGGAGATCCGGTCGCCCGCGAGCGTGAGCACGATCAGCCCGTGGGCGTGCGCGACCGGGGCCAGCGGGTCCCTGAGGTAGTAGCCGAAGGCCGGCTGGCCGTTCGCGCGCGTGGGCACGAGCCGGACCGCCTGAACGCCCCACCAGCTCCGCTCCAGGAAGAACCCGGCGATCGCCGCGTGGCCCTGGTACTCGAGCGGCTCGGGCGGCATCGTCAGCCACGCGTCGTCGGACAGCAGCGCGACGACCCGGTCGATGTCGGCGCTCTCGAACGCGTCCACGAAGCGCCCGACGAGCTCGCGCTCGCGCGGCGAGCGGGGCAGTGGCGCGCGTTCTCTGTCGCGCGCGGGAAGCTGGCTGTCCAGGGTCGCGCGAGCCCGCTGCAGGGCGCTGTTGACCGAGATCTCGGTGCTGTCGAGCATCTCGGCCACCTCGGCCGCGCGGAAGCCGAGCACGTCGCGCAGCACGAGCGCGGCACGCTGGCGCGGCGGCAGGCGCTGCAGCCCGGCCACGAACGCGAGCGCCAGCGACTCCCTGGTCTCGTACCGCGCCTCCGGTCCTGGTGCAGCGTCGGGCAGGCCTTCGAGCAGCGCGTCCGGGTAAGGCTCGAACCAGGTCGGCTCGGTGCGGCGGGTGGACTCGGCCAGGCGGCGCCCGTTGTCGCGGAGGGCGTTCAGGCAGCGATTGGTCGCTATGCGGTAGAGCCAGGCGCGCACCGAGGCTCGCTCCTCGAATCGGTCAAGCCCACGCCAGGCCGCCAGCAGGGTCTCCTGGAGCACGTCTTCCGCGTCCTGCACCGAGCCGAGGATCCGGTAGCAGTGCAGCTGCAGCTCCCGCCGGCAGGGCTCGGTGAGCTCGCGGAACGCCTCCCCGTCTCCCGCCCGGGCGCGGGCGAGAGTTGTCTCGGTCACCACGGCATCCTCGCATCGCCCCTCTTCTCCCGGCGAGCAGACTCTCGCGCTGCAGGTAAGGACATCTCCCGGGCCTGAAAGTCATCGGTCAGTTCCCGCCGCCCGCCGTGTCTCAATGAGCGACACCCGATTACATCAGGCATCAACCAGGAGCTAAGGAGCAAACCGTGCGAGGCATCATGATCCGCTACAAGGTCAAGCCCGATCAGGCCGACAGCAATGAGGAGCTCGTCCGGGCCGTCTACGACGAGCTAGGCCGGGCCCAGCCCGCCGGGTTCAGGTACGCGACCTTCCGGCTGGACGGTGGGCCGACCTTCGTCCATCTGGCCTGGACCGACACCGCCAACGGCGGCAGCCCGCTGGCGGAGATCCGGGCGTTCCAGCGCTTCCAGGAGGGGATCGCCGACCGCTGCGAGGAGGCACCCGTGGTCGCCGAGCTGCAGGAGGTCGGCTCGTTCCGGTTCTTCGAGGTCACGTGAGCCTTCCGTTAGCTGGCCTGGGGTAGGAAGCTAGCTAGCATGCCGGACATCCTGACCATCTACGCCCAGAGCCAGCCGGACAAGCCGGCCGTCATCGACGACCGGGGCGGCGGCGAGGTGGTCCGCTGGACCTACCGCGAGCTGGAAGAGCACGCGAACCGCCTGGCCAACGCGCTGCTCTCGCTCGGAGTCCAGCCCGGGGAGAAGATCATCTGGTGCGGGCCCAACTCGGCGCAGGTAGTGGCGGCGATCAGCGCCACCAGGAAGGCCGGCGCCGCCGCGGTCCCGCTGAACTACCGGCTGACCGCGGATGAGGCGGAGCACGTCGTCGGCCACTCCGACGCCACGATCGCGTACGTGGACGCCGAGCACGCGCCGATGTTCGCGGCCCTGTGCGACCGCATCGACCGGCTGCGGCACGTCATCGTGCACGGCGGCCCGCCGCTGCCCGGGATGCTGGGCGAGGACTTTGTCGCGGCCGCGTCGGCGAGCCCGCCACCCGACCCCGACCCCGACGCCGGCGTCGCGACCATGATCTTCACGTCCGGGACCACGGGCAAGCCGAAGGGCGCCTTGCGGCGCGCCCGGCTGGGCGAGGGCACCGCCATCGGGCTCCTCGGGCTCATCGGCTACACGACCGACGATGTCTACCTCACCTCGGGCCCGCTGTACCACAGCGGCCCGTGGGGCTTCATGGGCGGCGCCCTGGCCCTGGGCCAGACGATCGTGGTGCAGCGGAAGTTCGATCCGGAGGACTGGCTGCGCCTGGTGGACACCTACCGGGTCTCCTCCACGTTCGCCGCGCCCGCGCCGATCCGGATGGTGTGCGGCCTGCCCGCCGAGGTGAAGGAACGCTACGACAGGTCGTCGATGAAGCGGATGATCGCCAACGCCGCGCCGTGGAGCTTCACGCTGAAGCAGCAGTACCTGGCCGACTTCCCTGAGGACTCGCTGTGGGAGGTGTACGGGTCGACCGAGCTCGGGGTGAACTGCGTGCTGGAGCCGAAGGACCAGCGGCGCAAGCCGGGCTCGTGCGGCAAGCCCGCGCCCGGCGTGGAGGTCTGCCTGTTCGACGACGAGGGCAACGAGGTGACCGGCACCGGGCCCGGCCACCCCGGCGAGCTCTACGTGCGGTCAACCGGGATCTTCGACGAGTACTACAAGCAGCGGGATAGCTACGACAAGGCGCGGCGCGGCAGCTTCCACACCGTCGGGGACATCGCCTTCCGCGACGACGAGGGCTACTTCTACATCTGCGACCGCAAGAACGACATGATCATCTCGGGCGGGATGAACATCTACCCGGCCGAGATCGAGGCCGCGCTCGAGCAGCACCCGGCCGTCTACGAGGCGGCGGTGTTCGGGATTCCGTCCGACGACTGGGGTGAGACGGTCCATGCCACGGTCGTGCGCCGCCCTGGCGCGTCGCTGACGGCGGAGGAGATCATGGCGTTCAGCCGGGAGCACCTGGCCGGCTACAAGACGCCGAGGTCCGTGGACTTCATCGACGAGCTGCCCAGGACCGGCTCCGGCAAGGTCCTGAAGCGGGTGCTCCGGGCCCCGTACTGGGCGACCCACGGCAGCCAGGTGGGATGACCGCGACCAGCACGGACGGGATCGCCCGCGAGGACGGGACCGGCCGCGAGGACGGAACCGCCCGCGAGCAGGCCACCCTGCGGCTGGGCCAGGCCAGCTTCGCGCCCCGGCAGCTGCTCGTCATGGCCATCGTGAACCGGACGCCCGACTCCTTCTACCGGCCCGGGGTGACCTGGGACGAGTCCGCGGCGATGGACCGGGTGCACCAGGTCATCGCCGAGCGCGCGGACATCGTCGACATCGGCGGGGTCCCGGCGGCGCCCGGCTCTGAGGTGGATCCGGGCGAGGAAATCCGGCGGACCGCCGGCTTCATCGCCGCCGTGCGCGCGGCCTACCCGGGCATCGTGATCAGCGCGGACACCTGGCGGCACGAGGTGGCCAGGGAGGCGTGCGCGGCCGGCGCCGACCTGATCAACGACAGCTGGGGAGGCTGGGACCGGCGGCTGCCCGAGGTCGCCGCCGAGTTCGGCGCCGGCCTGGTCTGCGCGCACGTCGGCCAGCAGCAGCCGAGAACCCGGCCGTTCCGGGTCAGCTACCCCGACGTCATGCGGGACGTGCTCGACCGGACGCTCACGCTGGCCGCCCGGGCCGTCGAGGCGGGCGTCGACCCGTCCCGGATCGTCATCGACGCCGCGCATGACTTCGGCAAGAACACCTGGCATTCGCTCGAGGTCACCAGGCGGCTGCACGAGATGACGGCGACCGGCTGGCCGGTCCTGGTCTCGGTGTCCAACAAGGACTTCATCGGCGAGACGCTGAACGCGCCGGTGGGGGAGAGGCTGGCCGGGACCCTGGCCACGACATCCATCTGCGCCTGGCTCGGGGCCCGGATATTCCGTGCCCACCACGTCACGGAAACTCGCCACGCCCTGGACATGGTCGCGGCGATCCGCGGGGATATCCCCCCGGCGCGGGCGGTCAGGGGGCTGGCCTGACGTTGCCGGCCTGACGGTGCTGCAGGCATGGTGAGCGGAGACAAACTTAAGGAGCAGGCATGCCGGATGTCGGTTTCACCGGGCAGCTAGTGCTGGTCTTCGGCGCGGCCGGCGCGCTCGGCTCGGGGGTAGCCGAGGCGTTCGCCGAGGCCGGCGCCTCGGTCACCGCCGTGGACCGGGCGGAGCCGCGGGGCGACCGGAAGCTGGCCAGCGTCCGGTACCAGACCGCTGACGTGGGAGACGACGACTCGGTCCGGGCCGTATTCGACTCGTGCAGCTCGGAATCGGGCACCGCGCCCTGGGCGGTGCTCAACACCGTGGGCGGGTTCGCCCCCCAGCGGCCGCTCGCCGAGCTTGACCCGGCCGAGCTGACCGGCCAGATCGAGCTGAACCTGGTCACCGCCGCGCTGATCACCAAGCATGCGCTTCGCGTCATGCAGCCCGCCGGTGAGGGCCGGATCGTGCACACCGCCAGCCGGGCCGGCGTGGTCAGCAAGGGCTCGGGGTTCGCTTACTCGGTCAGCAAGCTCGGCGTGCTGCACCTGGTGTCGATGGCGGCGGACGAGGTCCGCGGCACCGGGGTCACAGTGAACTGCGTCGTGCCCAGCATCATCGACACCCCGGCCAACCGGGCCGCCATCCCGGACGCCGATCATGACGCCTGGCCGAAGGTCCCCGACATCGCGCGGGCCTACCTGTTCCTCGCCGCGCCCGGGTCCGGCCTGGTCAACGGCGCCGCCGTGCCGGTCTGACCGGATCATGTTCCCATGAGCAGCCCCGACGCGCGGGCCAGGATCGAGAGCGTGGCCGCCAGGTTCCTGTCGGACGCGGCGGCGGTGGACGCGGCCGACGCCATTCCCGAGTCACACCTGCGCGGGCTGGCCGACGCGGGCCTGTACGGGGTCTTCGCTCCCGTCCCAGCCGGCGGGCTCGGCCTCGGCCACGCCGGACTGGGCCAGGTCATCGAGGAACTCGCCTCCGCGTGCCTGGCCTCGACGTTCGTCTGGGCCCAGCATTTCCGCCTGCTCGGAGCCATGCTCGATCCGGCCACGCCCGCCGCCTTGCGAGAGGCGCTGCTGCCCGCCGTCATCCGCGGCGAGGTGCGAGGAGGCGTGGCCCTGGCCGGGCTGCTCCCCGGGCCGCCCCGGCTCAGGGCCCAGCCTGTGGCCGGCGGGTGGCTGCTTGACGGGGACGCGCCCTGGGTGAGCGGCTGGAGCATCGTCGACCTTTTGCTGATCGTCGCCCGCGGCCCGGACGACACGGTCGTGACGCTCCTGGCCGACGCCCAGGAGCAGCCCGGGCTCGCGGCCACCCGGCAGCGGCTCGCGGCGGCGAACGCCAGCGTCACGGTCCGGCTCAGCTTCGGCGGCCTGTTCGTGCCGGACAGCAGGTTCGTCGGCCGGGAGCGCTACGACCCGGTCCTGGCGCAGTCGGAGGGCCTGCGGACCAACGGCTCTTTCGCCCTGGGCGTCGGCCGCCGGTGCTGCGCGCTCATCGGGCCGTCGTCCCTGGATGACGAGCTGGCCAGCTGCCGCGGTGAACTCGACGCCGCCGGGACCGATGCCATGCCGGCCGCCCGGGCCCGGGCCTCGGAGTTCGCCGTGCGCGCCGCCCACGTCCTGGCCGTGCGGCGCGGGAGCGCTTCCGCGCTGGCCGGCGACCCGGCCGAGCGGCTGGCCAGGGAGGCAGGCTTCCTGCTGGTCTTCGGCAGCCGCCCGGCGATCAAGGACGCGCTGCTCGGCCGCCTCGGCGGGGGCAGTCTCAGGAACCCGGCGTGACCAGGGTGCCCCTGCAGCAGGATAAGCACATGCTGGTCGTTCACGTTCACGCGCGGGTGCGGCCTGGACGGGTCGAGGATTTCCTGGCTGCCACGCTGGTCAACGCGCGGGCGTCGCTGGCCGAGCCCGGCGTGCTGCGGTTCGACGTCATCCAGGACCAGGCCGACCCGGAACACGTGGTCCTGGTCGAGGTCTACCGTGACGACGACGCCTCGGCTGCGCACAAGCTGACGCCGCACTATGCGGCCTGGCGCGACCTGGTCGCCGAGATGATGGCCGAGCCCCGTGCGTCCACCCGCTTCTCCGCGGTGTTCCCGGCGGGCGGCGAGGGCTGGTCGAGCGGCCCGCCATGACCGCGATGGCCTTCGAGTTCGCTACCGCCGGCCGCATCCTGGCCGGCGTCGGCCGGGCCGCGGAACTGCCGGGGGTGCTGGCCGGGCTCGGCACGCGGGTGCTGGTGTGCACCGGCGCGAGCCCGGCCCGCCACGCCGGGCTGCTGGCCGACCTCGGGATGCCGTCCGCCGTGTTCGCCGTGGCCGGCGAGCCGACCACCGATCTGGCCCGGGCCGGCGCCGCCGCCGCCCGCGAGCACGGCGCCGATGTGATTGCCGCCGTTGGCGGCGGCAGCGTCATCGACACCGGCAAGGCCGTGGCCATGCTGCTGGGCAACGGCGGTGACCCGCTGGACTACCTAGAGGTCGCGGGGTCCGGCCGGAAGATCACCGAGCCGGCCTGGCCCTGCGTCGCGGTGCCCACCACGGCGGGCACCGGGGCGGAGGTGACCGCCAACGCCGTGCTCGCCTCGCCCGCGCACGGGGTCAAGGCGAGCCTGCGTAGCCCGCTGATGATCCCCCGGGTCGCGCTGATCGATCCTCAGCTCACCGTGTCCTGCCCGCCGCCGGTCACCGCGGCCAGCGGCATGGACGCGCTGACCCAGTGCCTGGAGCCGTACGTCTCCGCCCGGGCCACCCCGCTGACCGACGGCCTGGCCCGCGAGGGCCTGCGCCGCGCCGCGGCGGGCCTGCGCGCCGCCTTCGCCGATGGCGGCGACCTGGAGGCGCGGACCGACATGGCCGTGTGCAGCCTGCTCGGCGGGATGGCGCTGGCCAACGCGAAGCTCGGCGCCGTCCACGGCCTGGCCGGGGTGATCGGCGGGATCGCGGCCGTGCCGCACGGCGTGGCCTGCGCCGCGCTGCTGGCCCCCGTCGTCGAAGCCAACGTGCGGGCGCTGCGGTCCGGGGCGGCCGGCCACCCCGCCCTGGACCGGTACGCCGAGGCGGCTCAGCTGCTGACCGGCCAGCCCGCTGCCGCCATCGAGGACGGACTGGACTGGATCCGGGTGACGATCACCATGCTCGGGATACCCGGCCTGGCCGCGTTCGGGTTCGACGCGGCCGACACCGATGAGGTGGCGGTCAAGGCGGCCAGGTCGAGCAGCATGCAAGGCAACCCCGTGACCCTAAGCCACGACGACCTGCGCGCGATCCTGCTCCAGGCGATCTGAGGATGCCGGAAGCGCGGACGGCCACCGGCCGCGAGCTTGCCGCCGCCTTAGCGGCGTGCGAGTTCGCTGGTGGCCGCGTCGATGTCCTTGTCCCAGGTCAGCGATTCAAGCGGGCCGTTGAACACATGACCGGCCGGGCACCGGATTCTCGCGCTTTCCAGCAGCCCGTCGGTTGACCTGAGCGTGTACTCCTGCTCCACTTCGGCCGGAAGCCCGCACCGTACCGCGCCCTGCCTATCCAGGTACGCCGGGCAGTCCAGGAACAGCAGATCGGTCTCCATCAAGGACCCCCATTCACTCGTCGAGCCCCGCCGGGCGGCGGCAAGCCCATGGCCGCCGCCGACCGGCGGGAGTCGCCCCTGCAGATAAGAGCGCCGAACCGTGCGCCTGATACCTTTCGGACGGGATTCCGCTCCGATGCTGACCGGATCCGGCGGCCCGTCCGCATTGGGATCAGGCCACGCATTCCGCCGTTACGTCGGCGTCCTCGGCGCTCCAGTAAGCGGGCAGGGCGGAGTAGTTCGGCTGGTCTGCGATGTAGACGTGCCCGGCGTTGTCGGCCTGAGTCAGGGACAGTGCCGCGCTCAGGTCTGATGACTGGCTGTCGGTGAGTTGCAGTACGTTGGCGAACCGGCTGGCCGGGTAGCCGTGCACCCAGCTGGGCGGCGGGTTGGCGGTGAGAGTGCCATAGCTGCCCTCGAAGTCCATGATGACATTCGCGGCTGACATGTAGGCCGAGCTGGACGGATACCAACCCGGGTTGATCCACACCTGCGATTTTGGAATCTGCTGATGGATAAAGGTGTAAAGGTGCTGATAGTAGCTGAGCTGGCCATTAGCCGTGCCCGTCGTCGCGCCATCGAAGAAGAAGTCGCTGACCCGGTACCAGCTGTACCACTGCAGGGCCTCGTTCTCTACCGCCGACAGCGGGGCGGGAGTCATCCACGGCTGAACGGGATTGCCCGCGGCGTTGTTGGCATAGTCGGTCCAGACGTAGCCGAGCACCTGTATGCCGTGTACCTGGGCTTGCTGGATCGTGGCCAGGTCGGCTGCGTTCTTCGAGAGCCCGGGCCCGCCGCCGGCTCCGTCATAGCCCTGGCCCCAGTTGGCGATGATGTCGGCGGGCACCGGGGTGCTGGATTCAGACCCGGGCCAGACGGTAGGCCCGTAGGCCGAGGGCACGAGTTGCTGGCAGACGGCGACCTTGCTGACACTGGCCGCGGCAGCGGCAAAGCTCGATAGTAATAACAGGGTGGCTGTGATAATCGTGATGACTCTCATTTATCGGTATTTCCTTTGTTATTGGCATTACTGCCAGAGCGCATGGCAGCATGATGCGCGGACATGCGCTGCTCAGAGAAACCCAGGCGTTATAGGGCTGAATGGACGTGAGCTTGATCTCGCTCAGGCGGAGCCACCTTTAGTGGCGTGAAATCCTCAACCCCCTCGAACTAAGTGTGAGTGCTGCGACACAGAGTGTCAAGGCCGAAGGCAACCGATTATAGCGCTCATTCCTGCAGCTCGTATTGTTTATTAAGCTCAGCATATTATCGCATGATTTAAGTGGGCATTCACTGAACGGCCGCCCGGCCTGTTAATCGTCGGCCGGCAAGACTTTGCGCGGATGGGCGCCGTCCACGTAGCCCAGGAAAGGCGGGTAGATGTTGTAGCCCAGGAGTTCCTGGAGCCGCTGCGGCAGTTGCCGGACGACGCCGCGGGGCACCGCGAGGCACTGGTTCTCCTGCGGCCGCAGCCAGGCCGCGGCGTACTCGAGGATCACGCCCAGACGCGGCCGCCCGGTGAGGTTGGCCCCGCCGCCGTGCCAGAGGCTGCCGAGATAGAACATGACGGAACCAGGTGACATGGCGGCCGTAAGGACGGGGTCCTCGGCCGTCGGGTGGCGCCCGGGTTCCCAGCGGTGGCTGCCCGGGACGAACCTGGTGGCTCCGTTCTCGCTGGTGAACTCGTCCAGGGGCCACATCGTGTTGACGACCACCGGCGGGCCGGGCTGCGGCAGCGGATACACCGCGTCGTCTCGATGCAGCACCTGGGCGCGCTCACCAGGTCCGATGCGGATTCCCACCGGGGCGCTGAGCTGGTAGTGCCGCAAGACGTGGTCGAGTACCTCAAGCAGCAGCGGGTGAACGGCGGCCCGGTCGAACGTCCGGGTCTTGGCGAACAGGGCATACACCCGCTGGGTGGCCAGCCCTTCGAACGCGTTGCGCCCCGTCGGCACCGCTTCAAGCACCCGGCCCAGATCCGCCGCGGCGGACCGGACGTCGGCGGCGCTCATCAGGCCGGAGACGATCACGTAGCCATCGTCGAGCAGCCGCTGCGCCACGTCCTGGCCGGTGGACGTCGCGCCCGGTATCGGGGCCATCACCACTCCCCGAGCCTAACGGCCAGATGGCAGGATGAAGAGATGACAGACGAGCGGATCGAGGTCCAGCGCACGATGGCCGCGGACCCCCACGCGATCTTCAGGGTGCTGTGCGACCCCCAGGGACACGTGGCCATCGACAGCTCCGGGATGCTGATGGACGCCACGGGCGAGCCCGTGGCCGCGGTCGGCGACAGCTTTGTCGTGCACATGGATCGCGAGGCGCTGAACGACTACCCGGAGATGGGGCGCTACGACGTCACCGTCACCATCTCCACGTTCGTGCCCGACCGCGAGATCGCCTGGACGATCCTCGGCCAGATCCGCCCGCAGATCGGCCACGTCTACGGCTACGTACTCGAGCCCGCCCCCGACGGAACCCTGGTCACCTCCTATTACGACTGGTCGTCCATCGACCCGACGTGGAAGCAGGCCGGGATCTTCCCCGTCATACCAGAAAGCGCGCTGCGGGCCACCCTGGGCATCCTGGCCAGGACCGTCGCCCGCGGCTACCCCGGCTCGGCCGCCTGACCGTTCAGGGTGCGGTGGCCGTCGCGAACACGCGCCGCGGGGTGCCGGCCTTGGGGCGGGGAACTCCGCCTGGCGTTGCTACCTTGACCGGGTGACGCGATACCCCGCGGTTGCCTTCGTCCTGGCGTCGGGATCGGCCGGGCGGCTGCGCGTGCTGCAGGCCGCCGGGATATATCCCGAGGTCCTGGTCAGCGGCGTCGACGAGACCACGGACGACGGGTACGACACCGCCACCATCGTGGGCCTCCTGGCCGAGCGCAAGGCGTCGGCCGTGTTCGGCCAGCGTCCGGATGCGCTCGTACTCGGCTGTGACTCACTGCTCGATCTGGACCAGGCGGCGTTCGGCAAGCCGGCCTCCGCCGAGCAGGCGGTCGAAATGTGGACCAGGCTGTCCGGGCGGGAGGCAACGCTGTTCACCGGCCACTGTCTCATCGAGCCCGGCAGCGGCCGCCGGGTGCGCGGCACCGCCCGGACGCTGGTGCGCTTCGGGACACCCAGCGACGCCGAGGTGGCCGCCTACGTCGCCAGCGGCGAGCCGATGGCGTTGGCCGGCGCGTTCAGCATCGAGGGGCTGGGGGCGCCGTTCATCGAGGGCATCGACGGTGATCCCAGCAATGTCATCGGGCTGTCCCTGCCGCTGCTCCGGCGGATGCTCGCCGACCTGGGACTGGCCATCACCGACTTGTGGCGCACTCGGCGAGATGCAGGTTGATGATCGAGGTGAAATCGGGATCCGGGGTGAGGCCCAGCCGGGCCGCCCGGTCGGACCTGACCCTTCCCGGCCAGGTCGCGAACATCCTGGCTACAGCCGGGTCAGGGACCCAGTCGATCAGCGCGCTCACCTCCGGTCCGGCCACCCGCTCCAGCGCCGCGGCCATGTCCGCGACGGAAACGGTGAGCGCGGGCAGGTTGACCGCGGTGCGACCGCCCCAGACCTGGTCCGAGGACGTGGCCGCGCAGAGGAGTCCTTCGATGGTCTTGGCCGGCGAGGCCAGCGCCACCTCGGTCTTCGGATCGACCGGGCAGATCGCGCGCTGCCCGGCCAGTGGCTCGCGGATGATGCCGGACAGGAAGCCGGACGCCGCGGCGTTCGGCCGTCCCGGGCGCACGGTGACGGTCATCAGGCGGATGGCCCGGCCGCGCAGGAATCCCTTCCGCGTGTAGTCGGCCAGCAACTGCTCACCGATGAACTTCTGCGCGCCGTAGCTGGTCTGCGGATTCGGCAGCGTCTGGTCGTCCACGGCCGCGGGGAGCGGGTGCTCCTCGGAGGCCCCGAAGACGGCGACGGAACTCGAATACACCACGACCGGATTCGTCCCGAGTGCGCGGCACGCCGCCAGCAGCGCCTCGGTGGCGCGCAAGTTCGCCCGCATGCCGAGATCGAAGTCTGCTTCGCATTCCCCGCTGACCGCTGCGGCCAGATGGAAGATCACGTCGGCGTCGGCGAGCGCGTCCCGCCCGGCGCCCGCGGGGTCCACCAGATCGCCGAGGTCGCCGCGGATCGCGGCCACCCGCTCGTCCGCGGCCAGATCCGGGGAGCCGGCCGCGGTCGACCAGCGTTACCCGGGAGATCGTGCGTGGCTGGTCGCCCGCCACCTCCAGGGAGCCACCGGCCAGCAGTTCCCGGGCCAGGCGCGACCCCAGAAAGCCGGCCCCTCCGGTGATCACCACGTTAACCACGGCGCCTCCCATCTCCCGGCCGCGCCGTCTCCAGGCCGCTCGCGACCCATCTCTCGGCCGGGCAATACAGCGATCCTAGGGTCGGGCCGAGCGAGGAGCGCTGCCTGCGCCGCAGCCCCCCGCGGCGTGCGCGGCTACTCGTCAAGAACATCCGACACCGGCTGCCGGGGAGTCGCGGGCACCGGCAGGCCGTAGCCAAGACGCAAGATCATCTGCGGCTCCTCCCGCCCGGACCGCGGGTCCCGGACCAGCCACGCGTCGGCCGTCTCGAGCGGCTGGGTAAGCGGGCAGGCGGCAATCCCTCGCGCCGTGGCGGTCAGCAGCACCCGCTGCAGCGCCTGGCCGGCCAGCAGCCAGTGCGCCTTCCCGCCGAAACGCGTGGCCAAGACGGCGAGCTGCGGGTTCTCCTCGAACCAGGCGTAGCCGGGCCTCGGCAGGCCCGGCGTGAACTCGCGTACCTGGGCCGAAGGGCCGGGGGAGCGGGGCCCGAGCGAGCTGTCGGGTATGCCGTCCCGGTCGCGGGGGCCGCCCGCCCACCGGGCCAGCTCGGCGCGGTAGGAAGGATCGGCGAGCAAGCCGCGCTCGGCATCCCGGGCGAGATACAGGACCCGGGCGGTCTCGTCCCGGTCCAGGATGTGCAGGATGCCGCCCTCGAGACGGGCCGCATCGGCGAGCTCGGCCTGCACGCCCGGTGGCACGGGGCGTCCGCTGAACGGTCCCCGGTTGGTGTGCCGCATGACGATCGCGGCATGCAGCTCGCGCTCGGTCTGCCCCGCCCGGTGCGGCCCGGCCAGGCGGACCGTCGCCAGCAGCAGCGGCTGGTCCGGATCGGGCAGCAGCTGGACCACTGGCTCGCGGCCCGCCACCGCGGCGGCCAGGCGCAGGTTGAGCAGGGCGGCGCCGCAGGCGAGGCACACGGCCCGGCCAGCCGGATCGATGACCGGCAGCATTCGCTCCGGGTCGGCACGCAGCTCGATCGTGTCCTTACTGACCTTGAACCGCCACGGCTGCGTGTTGTGCACCGAAGGCGCGGCGGTCGCCGCCGCCAGCAACTCGTCGACCAGCCGCGGGGGCAGTTCGCTGGCCACGGCCGGCCGCGAGGAATCATGCGCGCTCGCTTCCGCCATGACTCCAGCATCCTGGGCGCCCTGGCGCGCCGGTAGGGGCCTAGGTCCTCCTGCTCTGCGACCGAGTTCCCGGTTTACTCATGCACGTAGGTACCGGGAGCCGGGCCGAGCGGCGGATACTGCCGGCTGCCCGGCGCGGCCGAAGCGGTCTTCTCCGGCCCGGAGCGCCATATCAGCCACTCGGCCAGGGACGGATGATTCCTGTTGCTGAAACCGGTCCGCGTCCGGTACTGGGCCCGGGTCATGCGCTCGCCCATGGCGAGCTGTGCTTCGCCGCGCACTGACGGGACGAAGGTCCCTGGAGGCAGTGACTCTGATCCCTTTTCGCGCTTCCCAGCAAACGCAAGAATCGGCAAGCGAGCGCTGTATCGACGGATCATTCCGCAATTGGATAAGGAGTTTCAACCATGAATATCCCCACACTGGCGGCCGGTCCCTTGGCGATCAATTTGAACCAGCCGGGCACCTACCTGCACTGGTCGATCTTCACCGTGTCGGTGGCGAACCTGGTCCTGATCGCGGTCATGGTCGTCATCTTCGGGGCGGCGCTGCTGCTCCCGTTCCCGAAGGGTCACCGGATCGAGCCGGCTGCGGCCGACGACGAGGCCGAGCCCGCGCTCCATGGTGAGGCGGCCGCGGTGGCTGACGACGACGCCGCCGCGCGAATGTGGACGGCACGGGTCCGCAACAGCGTGCTGCGGCTGCTGCCGCCAGGCAAGCTGCTGCCCGACCGCCAGCCCGCCTACGTG
Organism: uncultured Actinomycetota bacterium; assembly: GCA_963729365.1. Lineage (GTDB taxonomy): Bacteria > Actinomycetota > Actinomycetes > Streptosporangiales > Streptosporangiaceae > JASHPR01. Next base: position 283,835 of record CAVSNQ010000017.1, on the reverse strand, counting down.
GCGTCGTGGGCCTACGTGTTCGGGGTGGCCGCACTCGCCGCGCTCGGCGTGGCGATCGCATCCGGGTTCGCACTGGCTCTCGGCGGCCCCGACTGGTGGCACTACAACCCGGTCGGGCACTTCTGCAACAGCCTGCACCTGTGGAGCGTCGAGTTGTTCATGGCGCTCCTCGTCATCCATCTGTGGGCCAAGTTCTGGATGGCCGCCTGGCGCGGCCGCCGCGCGCTGACCTGGATCACCGGTGTGGTTGCATTCGTGGCCTCGGTCGTGGAGTGCTTCACCGGCTATCTGGCGCAGCAGAACTTCGATTCCCAGTGGATCTCCACCAGCGGCAAGGACGCGTTCAACTCGGTCGGGGTCGGCGCGTTCTTCAACGTGATGAACTTCGGCCAGATGCTGATGTGGCACATCGTCCTGGTCCCGCTCATCCTGGTCGCCGTCGTGGGCGCGCACGTGCTCATGGTTCGGGTGCGCGGCGTGGTGCACCCCATCGCCACCACCGCCGCCGAGGCAGGGCACGGCCAGCGACGAGCACACCGGCGGTCGGCCGCGGCCGCCGACGCCGCGCCGTGGCGCGGCCCGGTCCGCCGTTACGACATCCTGAAGGAGGGCACGATCGCGACCGCGGTGATCCTGGCCCTGACCTTCCTGCTGGCCGGGCTGCTGTCGTCCCCGGACGTGCCGCCGGTCACCATCGCCACCTGGGCCCGGGTGGCGCCCGCCGACTTCCTGGGCACCGCGGCCGCCGAGCTGAACGGGACCAGCGAGACCGCCACCTACGGCCCGCCGTACAACAACCAGTCCGGCAGCGTGCAGAAGCTGCTGTTCACCCCGCAGACCTGGTTCGGCATCACCCAGCCCGTCAACGCCGCGCAGGACTTCGTGATCGCCCCGCTGTCCGCGCTGGCGAGCACCGACCCGGCGGTCGGCGCCCCGCTGGCCACCTACAAAGCGGCGTCGGCCGCGCAGCAGCTGGCGTGGGCCAACGCCTACGCCACCGCGGAGACGAAGGTGAAGTTCGTCAACGGCAGTCCCGTCGTTCCCACGGCGGACGACGGGCCGGTCCCGGCGCTGATGGCCGACGAGCTCACCCTGGCCCGCAGCGGCGCGCTGGACACCGACCTGCTCGCCCAGCAGCCGTTCTACGGCACCAACTTCACCAAGCCGCTGCTGTTCATCGAAGACGGCCAGTACTTCGTGAACAAGGCCACCGCCATGAACCTGTCCGGTTCCCAGTGGGGCGTGATGAACGAAACCGGCAGCTACCCCGGCCAGCCCTGGCTCTGGCTGTACACCCTGTGGTATCAGATCCCCGGCTGGACCAACTCGGCCAACATCGACATGATCGCCGTCTACATGACCGGCCTGGCCACGGTCTTGCTGCTGCTGATCCCGTTCATCCCCGGCCTGCGCGACATCCCCCGCCTCATCCCGGTGCACCGGCTCATCTGGCGCACCTGGTACCGGACCGCGCCGTCGGCCGGGCCGGACGCCAGCCAGGTCGGCTCCGCCGATGCGAGCCAGCCACGGTAAGCGCCGTAACACCGACGTGGCCGCCGGAGGCGGTGGTGACCCTGGCGGCCAGTCATGATCACGATGGATATCGGCGAGCACCAGCCCCAGCTTCGGGCCCGACGCTGGGGCTGGCCGACGCTCAGGAAGGTGACCCAAGACCCTAGGAGTGCTGACCTTTGGCCCTAGAGCATCGTGCCGGGAAGAGCCACTGTAGGTAGTGACAGGCGTGCCCCGGATTCGCGCCCGGACAAGAAGAGAGGTTCGACGATGAAACGCACTACTTGGGTGATGCTGGCCGCCACCGCAGTCTTGGCCGTGGTCGTACTCGCGGGCAAGGATGACATTCGCCAGTTCCACCGCATGCACAACATGTGAACGCGAAAGGGCCGGCGACTCTCCGCCGTCGATGTGGCCGCCAGGATTAACAGCTTGGCGGCTATTATTCTGCACGCTGCGTCATCCGCTCAGACCTGACGCTCGCCCTGATGATCCTCGTGGCCGTCCGGCCGGATGACCGTGACCGGGCAGTGCGCGTGATGAACGCGCCCGGGCTGAGGATCCTAGGGACCTAAGTCCCGCGGTTACGGGCCGCCTGACTCCTACCGGAACGTCGGATGCGCGACAGGCTGGTTAGCACGGTAATTCCGGGAGGTGCTCCATGACGAAGGTAGTGACACGGGCGCACGCTGCGGGCACGCGGGCTGCCCCGTCGTGGTCGCGCCAGCAGCTATCCGTACTCGCAGCGCAGCCCTTCCTGCGCGGCATGCCGCCGGCCCAGCTGGCTGAGCTGGCCGAGGCCTGCGAGCACGTCACGGTTCCGGCCGGGCAGCGGCTGTTCGAGGAGGGCTCCGCGGCTGACCGGTTCTGGATCATCGACGCCGGCCAGGTGACGCTCGACGCGAGCGTGCCGGGCGAGGGCCTGCATCATCGAGACGCTCGGCCGCAGCGACGTGATCGGCCTGTCATGGATGCTGTCGCCGCATCAATGGCGGTTCGGGGCCGTCACCACGCAGCCGATGCAGGCCTTCGCCTTCGATGCCGCAGCGGTACGCGCAGCCTGCGGCGCCGACCCGATCCTCGGGTACGAGCTCAGCCGGCGGTTCTCGGCCGTGGTCGTGCGCAGGCTGCAGGCCACCCGCGCCCGGCTGATCGCAGCATGCGCCGGCCGCAGTGGGTCATGTCCATGACCTACGCTAAGGCCTGTCTGGCGCGCATCTGATCACGAAACAAGGATCACTCATGTCTGAGACGACCAGCGGCCAAGGGCCGGGAAGTGAGCAGCCGGTGCTGGAGGAAATGGACGAGGCGGAGTGCCTGCGGCTGATCACACCGGGCGGCATCGGCCGGATTGCGTATTCTGGCCGATACGGCCCGACGGTGCTCCCGGTCAACTACCGGGTTTACCAGGGAACCATCGTGTTCCGCACCGCGCAGGACAGCCCGACGGACGAGGATCTCCGTACCGGCATCACCAATGCCGAATACAAGGTCGCCTTCGAGATCGACGACTTCGACAGCACCGCGCGGGAGGGGTGGAGCGTCCTCATCCAGGGCTCCGCGCACCACGTCGATTCAGAAACCGAACGCGCAGCGGTAATGAACGCTGGGGTCGACCCGTGGCCAGGCGGAGACAAGGAGCTGTTCCTCCGCGTCCTTCCCAGCCGGATCACCGGACGGCGCATCCGCCGGGGATAGCGCGCGACACCCGGAGCCTCGTCCCGGCGGCCGCACCCGCAGTCGCCTGGCGCGGTCACCGTGGCCAGCAGGCCCGATCGCTCGCGACCGCTGACTCGCCCTATAGCATTCAGGCCCCGTCCCGGTGCTCCCGTCCTGCGGGATCTTGATCTTCGAAGACACGGGCGGCGTAGGCGGCGGCCTGGGTGCGGCGTTCCATGCCGAGCTTGGCGAACAGCGCGGAGATGTAGTTCTTGATGGTCTTCTCGGCCAGGTACATCCGCTCGCCGATCTGCCGATTGGTCAGGCCCTCGCCGATCAGCTCCAGGATCCGCCGTTCCTGCCCGGTCAAGGCGGCCAGCGGGTCGGCGCGGGCGGCCTGATCGCGCATCCGCCGCATCACCCGGCTGGCCGCCTCCGGGTCAAGCAGCGACCTGCCCGCGGCGACCGTGCGGACCGCTCCGACCAGGTCGGTGCCGCGGATCTGCTTCAGCACGTACCCCGCTGCCCCGGCCATGATCGCGTCGAACAGCGCCTCGTCATCGCCGAACGAGGTCAGCATCAGGCAGGCCACCTCCGGCATCTTCGACCGGATCTCCCGGCACACCGATACCCCGTCGCCGTCGGGCAGCCGTACGTCCAGCACCGCGACGTCCGGCCGCAGCGCCGGGATCCGGGCCAGCGCCGAGGACGCGGTCCCCGCCTCGCCCACGATGGTGATGTCCGGCTCGGCCTCCAGCACCTCGCGGACGCCGCGGCGGACAATCTCATGATCATCGAGCAGGAACACGCCGATACGGCCCTCACCCGGCGCCATCTCACCCTGACCTGGCTGGCCCGTCTCACTCATCGTCCGCTGGCACCTCTGCTCGCCTCTCGCCCGCCGCGTCGCCCGGCCCGGCCGGCGCACCCGCACCACGGCCACCCTAAGCCTCAGCGGCCAGCTGCCTTGGTCTCGTCATGTTAGAGCGGCTGGTGTATCCCCAGCAGCCCTGCCGCACACCCGGTGACCAGTCTTGCCGATCTTCACATCCGCGTATATGGGCCAATGGGCACCTCCGCGCGGGCCGTTGGTCCCCAATAAGAGCTGGCCGCGGGAACTCTCAGCCGCGCGAACGGGCGGCAGCAGCGTCGTCAGGACCGGCCCGGCCACGGACGGCAGCGCATTAGAAAACAGAAGAGCCGTGCCCGCCCGGGACAAATCCCCGGCGGGCACGGCCCGATTCAGGCTCAGGACGTCCGGCTCAGGACCACCTTGAGCGCGCCGGTCTCGCCCGCCCGGGCGAACACGTCATAGGCCTGGTCGAACTCGTCCAGCGCGAAGCGGTGCGTGATGAACCGCCCCGCGTCGATGTGGCCGCTGGCGAGCAGGCGCAGCAGCGTCGGCGTTGAATACGCGTCCACCAGCCCGGTCGTGATCGTGATGTTCCGGATCCACTGCTCCTCGAGGTGCAGGGTCGCGGGCTCGCCGTGCACGCCGATGTTGGCGATCCGGCCGCCCGGCCGGGACAGTGCGACGGCCAGCTCGAAGGTGGCCGGCACGCCGACCGCCTCGATGGTCACGTCGGCGCCCAGCCCGCCGGTCAGCGAGCGGATCACTTCCAGAGGATCCTCGCGGGCGTTGTTGACGGTGACGTCGGCGCCGAACTGCTTGGCCGCCTCGAGCCTGGAGTCGGCCAGGTCGATCGCGACGACGTGGCTCGGGCTGAACAGGCGGGCGCCGGTGATCGCGGACAGGCCGACCGGCCCGGCCCCGACGACCGCTACCACATCCCCCGGCCGCACGCCGCCGTTGAGGACGCCGACCTCGTAGCCGGTCGGCAGTATGTCGGCCAGCATGAGGATGTCCTCGTCGGCCGCGCCGTCCGGCAGCGGGTAGGTGGAGGTGTCCGCGAACGGTACGCGGACGTACTCGGCCTGAGTGCCGTCGATCTTGTAGCCGAAGATCCAGCCGCCGCCGCCGAGGCACTGCCCGGCATGACCCTCGCGGCAGTACCGGCAGGTCCCGCATACCGAGACGCACGAGACCAGGACGCGGTCGCCGACCTTGACCGTCTTCACGCCGCCGCCGACCGCCTCGACGGTCCCGACCGCCTCGTGGCCGAGGATCGTGCCGTCGGTCACGAGGGGGACGTCACCCTTGAGGATATGAAGATCCGTGCCGCAGATCGTGGTGGTGTCGACTCGCACGATCGCGTCGGTGTCGGCGTTGATTCCTGGCTTCGGCACTTCCTCCCATGCCTTCGCGCCAGGTCCGTGGTAAACAAGAGCTCGCATGGCGACCATCTCCTTTGTATCGCGTCAGTCCCCGTTCACTACGTTGCGCGACGTGACACCGCCCGGATAGGGCCGGAGGTCCCGGACATCCCCGGTCCGACGTCCGCGATATCGGGTGCCCAAGGTCCTAGACCCTGCGGCGTGGCGGGGGAATAGTGAGAGTCGGCGAGGCATCCTGGGGAGTTGGCGAGGCATCCTGGGGAGTTGTGGTGAGTCCTGAAGCGCGACCGGATGTGACGCCGCTGCCTGACCTGGCGCACGTGCGGTCAACGGCCGGGCCGGTCAGGGACCGGCGGCCGGTCTACGTGGACCTGCTGCCGCCGTGCAACGCCGGCTGCCCAGCGGGCGAGAACATCCAGGCGTGGCTGGCGCACGCCGAGGCCGGCCACCATGAGCAGGCGTGGCGGCAGCTGGTCGCCGACAATCCGATGCCCGCGATCCACGGCCGGGTGTGCTACCACCCGTGCGAGAGCGTCTGCAACCGGGCCAGCCTGGACAGCGCGGTCTCGATCCATGCGGTGGAGCGGTTCCTGGGCGACCTCGCGCTGGAGCGGGGATGGCAGTACGATCCCCCGCCGGGCCACAGCGGCCAGCGGGTGCTGGTCATCGGCGCCGGGCCAAGCGGGCTGTCCGCCGCCTATCACCTGGCCCGGCTCGGCCACCAGGTCGAGATCAGGGACGCGGGCGAGGCGCCGGGCGGGATGATGCGTTACGGCATCCCGGCCTACCGGATGCCGCGTGACGTGCTCGACGGCGAGATCGGCCGGATCGCCGCGCTGGGCGTGCGCATCACCTGCGGCCACCGGGTGGCGGACCTGGACGCCGAGCGGCGCGACGGCGGGTTTGACGCCGCGTTCGTCGCAGTCGGGGCGCACCTGTCCAAGCGGGTGGACATCCCGGCCAGGGACGCGGGCCGGATCGTGGACGCCGTGTCGTTCCTGCGCAGCGTGGCCTCGGGCGAGCGCCCGGAGATAGGGCGGCGGGTCGCGGTCTACGGCGGCGGGGACACCGCGATGGACGCGGCCAGGACCGCCCGCCGCCTGGGCGCGGACGACGCGCTGATCGTCTACCGCCGCACCCGGGCCCAGATGCCGGCCCACGCCGAAGAGGCCGAGGACGCGGAGCGGGAGGGCGTGCGGATCAACTGGCTGCGCACGATCACCGCGTTCGACGGCCCGGAACTGACGGTCGAGGCGATGGAGCTCGACGAGAACGGGTTCCCCCGGCCGACCGGGCGGTTCGAGACGCTCGCCGCGGACACCGTGATCCTGGCCCTCGGCCAGGACACCGACACCGGGTTCCTGCGCCAGGTGCCGGGGGTGGAGTTCGGCCGGGACGGGACCGTGCAGGTGTCGCCGTCGATGATGACCGGCTGCCCGGGCATTTTCGCGGGCGGGGACATGGTCCCGGCCGAGCGCACCGTAACGGTCGGCGTCGGCCACGGCAAGAAGGCCGCCAGGAACATCGATTCCTGGCTGGCCGATGCCGCTCCGGCGAGCCAGGCCAAGCACGCAATCGTGGCGTTCGGGCAACTCAATTTGTGGTACTTCGGCGACGCGGCCCGCCGGCCGCAGCCGGAGACCGAGCCGGAGCGGCGGACCGCGGACTTCACCGAGGTGGTCGGCGGCCTGTCCGAGGCGGAGGCGACCTACGAGGCGCAAAGGTGCCTGTCCTGCGGGAACTGCTGCGAGTGTGACGGCTGCCTGGGCGCGTGCCCGGAGGACGCGGTGATCAAGCTGGGTCCCGGGCACCGCTACGAGTTCAACTACGACCGCTGCACCGGCTGCGGCGCGTGCTATGAGCAGTGCCCGGTGCACTCGATCGAGATGGTCGAGGAGGGCGGATGATCCGGGCCACGGTCGATGGCAACGAGGCCGCTGCTTCTGTCGCCTACCGGCTCAGCGAGGTCTGCTGTATCTACCCGATCACACCGTCGTCGCCGATGGCCGAGCTGGCCGACGAATGGTCAAGCAAGGGCCGGCCCAACCTGTGGGGCGGCGCGGTGTCGGTGGTGGAGATGCAGAGCGAGGCCGGGGCGGCGGGCGCCCTGCACGGAGCCCTGCAGAGCGGGGCGCTGGCCACGACGTTCACCGCGTCGCAGGGCCTGCTGCTGATGATCCCGAACATGTACAAGATCGCCGGGGAGCTGACCTCGGCCGTGCTGCACGTCGCCGCCCGGTCGCTGGCGGCGCAGGGGCTGTCCATCTTCGGCGACCACTCGGACGTGATGGCGGTGCGTCAGACCGGGTTCGCGCTGCTCGCGTCGGCGTCGGTGCAGGAGGCGCACGACCTCGCGCTGGTGGCGCACGCGGCCACGCTGGCCACGCGGGTGCCGTTCGTGCACTTCTTCGACGGGTTCCGCACCTCGCACGAGCTGAACACGATCGACTTGCTGGACGACGATGACCTGCGCGCGCTTGTTCCCGAGGACCTGATCCGCGCGCACCGCGGCCGCGCGCTGTCGCCGGACCGGCCGTTCATCCGGGGCACGGCGCAGAACCCGGACGTGTATTTCCAGGCGCGGGAGACGGTGAACCCGTTCTACGACGCCGTGCCCGGCGCGGTGCAGGACGCCATGGACGCGCTGGCCGGGCGGACCGGCCGCCGCTACCGGATCGCGGAGTACGCCGGCCACCCGCAGGCCGAGCGGGTGATCGTGGTCATGGGCTCCGCCGCGCAAACGGTCACCGACGCCGTGGCCCACCTGTGCGCGCAGGGGGACCGGGTCGGCGTGGCGCAGGTCCGGCTGTACCGGCCGTTCCCGGCCAGGGCGCTGCTGGACGCGCTGCCCGCGACCGCGACGCGGATCGCCGTGCTGGACCGGACCAAGGAACCGGGCTCGGTCGGCGAGCCCCTGTTCCTCGACGTGACCGCCGCGCTCGCCGATTCTTGCCCCGGGCCGGAACGCGACGCCTTCCCGCTGGTCACCGGCGGCCGGTACGGTTTGTCGTCCAAGGAATTGACCCCGGGCATGGTCGCCGGGATTTTCGCGGAACTGGGCCGGGAGCGGCCGCGCCGCCGGTTCACGATCGGCATCACCGACGACGTGTCCGGGACCAGCCTCCCGTACGACCCGTCGCTGGACATCGAGCCGCCCGGAACGGTGCGCGCGGTGTTCTTCGGGCTCGGCTCGGACGGCACGGTCGGCGCGAACAAGAACACGATCAAGATCCTGGGCGCCGAGGACTCTGCTAGCCCTAGGGGGGACGACCCCCCTTCAACCCCCCGCCGCGGAGCAAGCTCCGCGAGAAGATACGCCCAGGGCTACTTCGTCTACGACTCGAAGAAGTCGGGCTCGCAGACCGTATCGCACCTGCGTTTCGGGCCCGAGCCGATCCGCGCGCCGTACCTGGTCGCGCAGGCCAGCTTCGTCGGCTGCCACCAATTCGGGCTGCTGGACCGGGTCGACGTGCTCGGCCGCGCGGCGCCGGGCGCGACGCTGCTGCTCAACTGCGCGCACCCGCCGGGCGAGGTCTGGGACGCGCTGCCCCGCCCGGTCCAGGAGAAGATCCTGGCCAAGCGGATCGAGGTGTACGCGATCGACGCCGCCCGGATCGCCCGCGATGTCGGGCTGGCCGGACGGACCAACACGGTTCTGCAGACCTGCTTCTTCGCGATCTCGGGCGTGCTGCCCCGCGACGAGGCGATCGCCAAGATCAAGTCGGCGATCGCCAAGACCTACGGGCGGCGCGGCACCGAGGTCGTGGAGCGGAACCAGGCGGCGGTCGACCGTGCGCTGGACGGGCTGCACCGGATCGAGGTGCCAGGCCGGGTGACGTCCGCCCGGGAGCTGCCCGCGGTCGTGCCGCCCGGCGCGCCCGAGTTCGTCCGCACCGTGACCGCGGCGATGATGGCCGGCCGCGGTGACGACCTGCCGGTCAGCGCGCTCCCGGCGGACGGCACCTACCCGAGCGGCACCGCGGCCTTTGAGAAGCGCAACATCTCCGAGCTGGTCGCCGAGTGGGACCCGGACCTGTGCATCCAGTGCGGCAACTGCAGCTTCGTCTGCCCGCACAGCGTGATCAGGTCCACCTATTACGACCAGTCGCTGCTGGCCGGGGCGCCGGAGCCGTTCCGCTCGGCCCCGCTGGACGCCCGGGGGCTGCCGGACACCCGGTTCACGCTCCAGGTGTACGTGGAGGACTGCACCGGGTGCGAGCTGTGCGTGCAGGCCTGCCCGGTCAGCTCGCCGGGGAACCCGGACCGGAAGGCGATCAACCTGGCGCCCCGCGAGCCGCTGGTGGCCGCCGAGCGGGAGAACATCGCGTTCTTCGAGACGCTGCCGGTGGCCGACCGGTCCCGGGTGGACTTCGGCACGGTGCGCGGCACCCAGTTCCTGCAGCCGCTGTTCGAGTTCTCCGGCGCCTGCGCGGGCTGCGGGGAGACGCCGTATATCAAGGTCATCTCGCAGCTGTTCGGCGACCGGCTGCTGGTCGCCAACGCGACCGGCTGCTCCTCGATCTACGGCGGGAACCTGCCCACCACGCCCTGGACGGCGGGGCCCGACGGGCGCGGCCCGGCCTGGTCTAACTCCCTGTTCGAGGACAATGCCGAGTTCGGCCTGGGGTTCCGGCTGGCCGCCGATCACCACGCCGAGCTGGCCCGCAGGCGCCTTCTGGAGCTGAGGGACGTGATCGGCGCCGGCCTGGTGGACGACATACTCGCCGCGCCGCAGCTGCGCGAGTCGGAGCTGGCGGCGCAGCGCGACCGGGTGGCCGAGCTCAAGCAGCGGCTGTCCGGCCTGAACGGTCAGCTCAGCGGGGGTGGCTCGGGCGGGGCCCCCGCCGACCTGCTGAGCGTGGCGGACTGCCTGGTCCGCCGCAGCGTGTGGATCGTCGGCGGTGACGGCTGGGCCTACGACATCGGATCCGGCGGGCTCGACCACGTGCTGGCCAGCGGGCGCAACGTGAACGTACTGGTGCTCGACACCGAGGTGTATTCCAACACCGGAGGCCAGGCGTCCAAGGCGACCCCGCTCGGCGCGGTGGCCAAGTTCGCCGCTTCCGGCAAGACCATGCCCAAGAAGGACCTCGCGCTGCAGGCGATCGCGTACGGCTACGTGTACGTCGCGCGGGTCGCGATGGGCGCGGACCCCCAGCAGACCCTGCGCGCGTTCCGCGAGGCCGAGGCCTACGACGGGCCGTCGCTGGTGATCGCCTACAGCCACTGCATCGCGCACGGCATCGAGATGCGCGACGGCCTGGGCCAGCAATACCGCGCCGTGGCCAGCGGATACTGGCCGCTGATCCGCTACGACCCGGTGCTGCGCGCCGCCGGCGGCAACCCGTTCCTGCTCGACTCGCCGCGGCCGCGGATTCCGCTTAGCTCGTACACCCAGCGGGAATTGAGGTACCGGGCACTCGGCAACACCGACCCGGCCGAGGCCGAGCGGCTGGCCGCCCTGGCCCAGCAGGCCGTGGACCAGCGGTGGGACACCTACGAGGAGATGGCGAGCCGCGACCCGGCCCGGTTCCCGGCTGACGCCAGGAAGGCGCGGCCAGCGGGGCAGGAGCGCTGATGGACCTGACGACCCGGTACCTGGGCCTGGAGCTGCGCAACCCGCTCGTCGCCTCGGCGTCCCCGCTGTCGAATACCGTCGACGGCGTCCGGCGGCTGGCCGACGCCGGCGTCGGCGCGGTCGTGCTCTACTCCCTGTTCGAGGAGCAAATCCGGCGGGAGGCGGCGCAGAACGCGGCGCTGGCCGACGCCGGGACCGAGAGCTTCGCCGAGTCGCTGTCGTATTTCCCCTCCGACGCCGACGTCGACCCTGGCCCGCGCCGCTACCTGAGCCTGCTGGAACGCGCCGCGGCTGCCGTGGACATCCCGGTGATCGCGAGCCTGAACGGGGTCACCGCCGGCGGGTGGACCGACTACGCGACTGCCCTGGAGCAGGCGGGCGCCGCCGCGATCGAGCTGAACATCTACCACCTGCCCGGTGATCCCCCGCCCCCCGCCCACCTCCCCGTCCCTCCCCGCTCCCCCTTCTTGCCCGGACGCGACGTCGAGCAGCGCCACGTCGAGATCCTCACCACGGTCAAGGCGGTGGTCAGGGTGCCGGTCGCGGTGAAGCTCAGCCCGTACTTCAGCTCGACCGGCGAGATGGCGCTGCGGCTGGACCGGGCCGGAGCCGACGGCCTGGTCCTGTTCAACCGGTTCCTGCAGCCCGACATCGACCCGGAAACCCTGACCGTGACCGCCGGGTTCGGGCTGTCCAGCCCGGCCGAGGGACGGCTGCCCCGGGCCTGGATCGCGCTGCTGGCCGGGCGGGTCCGCGCCTCGCTCGCCGCCACCACCGGCGTCGAGGACGCCGCCGACGTCGCCAGGTACCTGCTGGCCGGGGCCGACGTGGTGATGACCGCTTCGGCGCTACTCCGCCGGGGCGTCGGGCACGCGGGCATGCTGCTCGACGGGCTGTCCGACTGGATGGTGCGAAAGGGCTTCGCCGCCGTGGCCGACGTGCGCGGGCTGCTCTCGGTCCCGGCCGACGCCGACCAGGCGGCCTACGAGCGCGCGGGCTACGTGACCGCGCTGCAGGCGGCCAACCAGGGCCACAGGGCCTGGTGACCGCTACCCGGCCGGGACCTTCGTCACCGGGCCGGCGCCTAAAGGCCCTGGCCGCATGGCTCCGGAGCCGGTCACGCTGGGACCGATGAGGGCAGGTGAGGAACATGTCTCCGGTGGCAATCCCAGCCGATCAGGTCGACTACCTGATCGCGACCGCGGCGCGCGCGCCTTCGGTCCACAACACGCAGCCGTGGCGGTTCAAGGTCGGCCGGTACGCGATCGAGCTCTATGCCGACCCGCGCCGCAAGCTGCGGCTGGACCCGATCGGCCGGGAGATGCTCATCAGCTGCGGCGCCGCCCTGTTCGGGCTGCGCCTCGCGGTGCGCTCGCTGGGCTACCAGCCCGAGGTCGCGCTGCTTCCTGACCCGCCCCGGCTGCTCGCCCGGGTGAGCCTGGGCGCCGCGGTGCCGGCGACCGAGGCCGAGCGCCGGATGCTGCAGGCGCTGCCGCACCGGCACACGCATCGCGGCCCGTTCGCCGCCGGACCGCTGCCGGACGGGCTGCTTGCTGGGCTGCAGCACGACGCGCTGGCCGAGGGCGCCACGCTGGTGCTGGTCGACTCGGCCCTGGCCTACCAGCACCTGGCCGACATCGTGACCGCGGTGAGCCGCAGGCAGGACCTCGACCCCGTGGCCCGCGCCGAGATGCGGCGGTGGGTCCGGGCCGGGGACAGCACGGCCAGGGACGGCGTCCCGGCCCGGGCGTTCCCCGCCGAGGTGTTCCCGGAACGGGCCGGCGGTGAGCGCGGCCGGCTGCGGCAGCGCGACTTCGACCAGGGCCGGGGGCTCGGCACGCTCGCGGCCGAGGGGCCGCCGCCGGCGGCTACCGCGGTGCTGGTCACCCGCGAAGACGGCCTGGCCGACTGGCTGCGCGCGGGCCAGGCGCTGCACCGGCTGCTTGCGCACGCCGCCGACCGCTGGGTCTTCGCCAGCCTGTACACGCAGCCGATCGAGGCCGCCGCGATCCGGGCCTTGATCCGCTCCCGCCTCGCCCTGCCGGGGGCCCCGCAGATGCTGCTGCAGCTCGGCCTGGCCCGGACCACGCAGGCCACTGCGCGCCGCCCGCCGGGCGAGCTGACCGACTCCAGCTAGAACAGGACGTCGTCCACCGGGCGGCGCACGCTCGCGGCCTTCTCGCTGGTCGCACCCAGCCTGAGCACCATCTGCGGGTAGGCGTGGCCACTGAGGTGGATGCGGATGAAGTCACGCAGCAGCGGTATCTCCAGCGGCTGGCTGTGCAGCGCCGCCGCCACATGGTAACTGCTGGCGACCAGCAGCACCCGCTGCAGCGCCTGGCCCGCATGGATCCAGTCGGCCGGGTGGTCGACGCTGGTGGTGAGCAGCCCCACCACCCCGGCGGACCGCAGCACCGGCTCCTCCGCATCGGGTGGCAGTCCCCATCCGTGGCCATGGGCATAGTCGCGGCTGCGGAAGCTGGGCTCCGTGTGCTCGGGGTGCGCCGGATAGGCGGTCGGCGGGACGCCGTCCTGCCGGTGACTGCTGGGACCCGGCGCCCACCGGGCCTCCTCCTTGGCTCGTTCACTGTCGAGCCGCAGTGCGTAGTCCCCGGCTTCCACGACCGCGGCGACCGCCGCCGCCCGCTGCCGGTCCTGCGTCAGCAGGCTCAGGGTCGCGTTCTCCTTGGCGGCCTGACCGGGCAAACTGGCCAGCAGCGCATCGGGCAGCGGGGTGGGATCGAACCCGCCACGGTGCGTCCGGCGCCTGGCGATCTGCTCGAACAGTTCCTTCTCGTAGTCCAGCGGGGGGACCTGCTGGTCCCAGGTCACCCTCGCGACCAGGTTGGGCAGATCATGGTCGGGCTGCATGCGCACCTTCGGCACGAGTCCCAGATAGCGCAGCGCCACCCGCATGTTGAACAGCGCCGCGCCGCAGCTGATCATCATCTCGCGACCGTGCGGATCGGCCACGTGCAGCTGCCGCTCGTTGTTGGCGCTGATGCTGATCTCGTGCTCCCCGTGGTGGAACCGCCACGGCTGCGTGTTGTGCACGGACGGGGCGTTCACCGCCGCATCGGCGACGAACCGCGCTATCTCCTCTGGCGCGGCCGCCTCCGTGGGCAACCCCTCCGATGGCCCTTCAAAGATGTCCACGGGCTTCCCCTGTCGGGTCTGTGCGGGCCGGCCTGCGCACCTCTATCGAACTGCGACATGCGTCGGCTTTTGCAGGCCTGAAGGTCGGAGCGCGGCAGGACCTTCGGCCCTGCATCCGGTGCCGCACATCAGCTGGCCTGGGAGGGCAGTCAGGTGATCGTTTGCGTGGGCCGGTTGCATTCCCGGCTGCTCGCTGAGCCTATCAGCGGCCGCGGCGGCCACCGCGCTCCAGGGCGCCGACCCGCGCCGGTAGCGCAGCCCGGGCCGAAGGGCGCGCTACCTGCTGACCAAGGTCCCTCAGCCGGCCTGGCCGAATGGATGGGACGGTGAAAGTGCAGGTTGCGGCCGCCGCAGGCCTGGCGGCCCGGTCAGAAGGAGGCAGGAGATGCCCGGAATCATTGTCGGTATAGATGGGTCTCACCATTCCACCCGTGCTCTTGAATGGGCACTTAAGGAGGCGGCGCTCCAGCACGCGCACCTCACCGTGCTTACCGTCCATTCGGTCCCAGCCAGCCCGTGGACCGGAAATCCGGTTCTTCTGGAGGGGGACGCTGACGACCAGGAAAAGATGCTGAAGGCTACGGAGGAATTGACGCTCAAGGCGGCGAGCCAGCTTGGTGAGGCACGGCCTGACTCGGTCACGATCCGCGCGATCAGCGGATATCCGGCCCAGGAACTCATCGAGGAATCCAGGGACGCGGACCTCGTGGTTGTCGGATCTCGTGGCGCGGGCGGGTTCGCGAAGCTGATGATCGGTTCGGTCGGCAGCCAGGTTGTGGAGCACGCACATTGCCCGGTCGTGGTGGTGCCGAGTGGACGGTGACCGCGCGAGCGGTCACCGCGGCGCCGGGCGCGGGCATGATCGCCGCGCCCGGTGCCCTTAGGTCAGGGACAGGGCGCGGCGCCTCAGGCGGTCAGGTGCCTGGCCAGGAACGCGATGGCCTTGGGCAGCGCGTCCTCCCGGTTCGACCGCTGGGCCAGCCCGTGCCCCTCGTCGCCGTAGACGAGCAGCTCGCACTCCTGGCCGCGGGCGGTCAGCGCGGCGTGAATCTGCTCGGCCTCGCTCAGCGGCACCCGCGGGTCGTTGGCCCCGTGGATGATGAACAACGGCGCCCTGAGCTGGTCGATCCGGGTCAGCGGCGACGCCTCGCGGAGGAACTCGCGGTCCCGCGCCAGGCTGCCGTACTCGCGTTCGCGGTACGCCCGCCGGTAGGCCGAGGTGTTCTCCAGGAACGTGACCAGCGACGAGATGCCGACGATGTCCACGCCCGCGGCCCAGAGCTCCGGCTGGAAGGCCAGCCCGGCCAGCACCATGTAGCCGCCGTACGAAGCACCCCACAGCGCGGCGCGGGCCGGGTCGACGCCGAGGCCGGGCAGCCATGCGTGGATCGCCGCGAGGTCGGCCACCGAGTCCAGCCGCCGCCGCACGTCGTCGGCCGAGTACCAGCGCTTGCCGTAACCCGTCGAGCCGCGGACGTTCGGCACCACGACCGTGTGGCCGGCCGCCGCCAGCGCCTGGACGAACGGGCTGAAATTCTGCTTCGCCTGCGCTTCGGGGCCGCCGTGCACCAGCAGCACCGCGGAGCCGGCCAGGGCCTGCCCGTCCGCCGCCCCCCGGTACACCAGGCACGGCACCAGTTCCCCGTCCGGCGTGGGCACGCGGTGCTGTTCGGGCGGGACGGCCCGTTCACCGCCCAGGGCCCGGCCCGACTGGGTGAGCTGGCGGACCGCGCCCGTCTCTGGATCCGCGCTGAGCACGTCGCCGGGCGCCGCGGCGGCGCTGATGGAGAGTGCGACCGCGTCCGAGCCGGGCGCCCAGCACGGATCGGGCAGCCGGATGTCGGATACGCAGCCGGCTGCCGGCAGGGTCAGGTCGCGCAGGTGCGCGCCGGTGGCCGGATCGCGCACCGACAGCACCGATGCGCCGTCGTCGTTGCGCTCGACCAGCAGCCGGGAGCCGTCCGGTGCCGGCCAGCCCACGAGGTCGGCGGCGTCATCGGTGACCAGCCAGGTCCAATCGCCCGTGGCCAGGTCATACCGGGCGACGCCGGTGAACTCACGGCCGGCGTTGGAGGTGAGAATCAGCGCGTCGCTGCCGGGCAGCCAGTGCAGGTGGCCGTTCACCTCAAGCCGGTCGGGCTCGGTGACCTCGGTAACGCCGGACCCCGGCGGCGCGTCCAGGTCCACCAGCAGGACATGCCCGGACCTGGCCGCTATGGCCGACGGCACGGCCAGCGCCAGCCAGCGCCCGTCCGGCGACAGCACTGCCTCTTCGATCAGCCCCTCAGCCAGCAGGGGCTCTCGCTCGGTGCCGGCCTCCAGATCCCTTATGACCGGATCGAACGCCACGCCATCACGCCGGTTGGTCACGTAGCAGATCTGGCCCGGCCTGACGTCCGCGAGGCTATGGATGAAGCGGGGATCCCGGACCAGCGGCTCCAGGCCGGCCAGCGTGGCGGCCGCGCCGCCGGGCACCGGCAGCCTGAGCAACGACAGCTGGTGCCGTTCGTTGCCGCCCTCGTCGTGCGAGACGACCACCGCGCGTTCACCGGGCAGATAGCGGCCCGTGCACGCGCCCGGCAGCGCGGTGAGCGCAACGGTGGTGCCGTCCGGCTGGATCTCGGTGAGCTGGACCGAGCCGCTCGCGTCGCTGCCGACCAGTATCCGGCCCTCCGCATCGATGTCGAATGCGCCGTAGAGGGTGATAGCCAGCAACCGGGCGATGTCCATACCGGGGCATTCTCACACCGAGCGGCACGGTGGCGCCAGCCGGGGGTCTCCGCGTTCAGCAAAGTTCTCCTAAAAGGCAAAGGACGGCCGGCTTCCTCCTGCCCGCTCTAGGGAAGGTCTCAGTCAAGCCAATTAGTACTGGAAAACCGACCCCCCACTTCGGCATCGCGGTCGGGAAACTTTTTCGGGGGAGATGCAAGCACCATTGACTGCAATGAAGGCTGCCCGGCTGAGCTCGGTCGCGTCTGCCCGCCGTGCCTTTGCTGTGTCGATGGGCAAGGCCGTCCGCGGCGGCAGCCGCCGGCTCGGCCAGGGAAACGGGACAGCCGTCCCCGGGGCCGTGGCGCTGGCCATAGATCCGGGCGCGCTGGCCGCCCTGGCCGCGGAGATCCCGCGCGGAGCGGTGCTGGTCACCGGGTCCAACGGCAAGGGCACGACGTGCCGGATGCTGGCCGAGGTAATGCGCTCGGCCGGGCTGCACCCGATACTCAACCGCGAGGGCTCGAACCAGATTTCCGGGCTCGCCACCACGCTGCTGGCCAGTTCCGGCCGCTCCGGCCACCTGCCCGCCGATGACCAGGCCATCGGGCTGTTCGAGGTGGACGAGGGATCATTCCCCGGAATCATCAAGCAGGTCGGCCGGCCGCGTGCGCTGGTCTTCACCAACGTCTTCCGCGATCAGCTCGACCGTTATCTGGAGCCCGCTTACCTCACGTCGATGCTGGAGCGGGCGATGCGGAACGCGCCCGCCGACACGACGCTCGTTCTGAACGCCGATGACCCGCGGGTCGCGTACCTCGCGCCGGAGCTTGAGAACCCGCGGCTTTATTTCGGCATCCAGGACACCGAGGCGGGCCGAGACAGCATCGACCCCACGTCGGACTGCCCGCGCTGCCCGCGCTGCCGCGGCGAGCTTAGCTACCGGTGCGTCTTCTACGCCCACCTCGGTCACTGGGCCTGCCATGGCTGCGGCCTGGCTCGCCCGCAGCCGCTAGTCCGGCTCACCAAGGTTGACCTGCTCGGGTCCGCATCCTCGCGCGTCCGGGCCGCCACGCCCGCCGCCGAGATGGTGCTGGCCATTCCGTTGCCCGGGCTGTACAACGCCTACAACGCGGCCGCTGCGCTGGCCGCGGCCACCGCATGCCAGCTGCCGGACCGTACGTTCTCGGCGATGGAACGCGTCACCCCGAGCTCACTGCGGATGGAGCGGGTGGAAGTCGCCGGGCATGACGTGTACCTGACGCTGGCCAAGAACGCCAACGGTTACACCGAGGTGCTGCGCGCCGTGCTCGGCGACGGGCAGCCCAAGCGGATCATGCTCGGCCTGAACGACTGCGCGGGCAAGCAGCCCGACACCTCGTGGATCTGGGACGTCGACTTCGATTCCCTGTGCGGGCTCATCCCGTCGCCGGTCATCTCGGGGAACCGCGCTCACGATCTCACGGTGCGGATGAAGTACGCCGGATGGCTCGGCACGACCAAGGCCACGGCACTGACAACCGAGCCAGACCCGGTGCGGGCGTTCCAGCTCGCCCTCGCCCGCACCCCGGCCGGTGAGCCGCTCTGGGTGGTGTCGACGGCCATCGTCTTGCAGCAGGTCCGGCGCTGGCTGCGGCAGCAGGGATTCGTCCGGGAAGTGTGGCAGGAGCAGGCGGGAGCCGGGCGGTCATGAAAATCACGGTCGGATGCCTGTACCCGGACATCATGTCCACCTACGGCGACCGCGGTAACGTCGCGACGATCCTGCGCCGCTGCGAGTGGCGCAATATCACGGCGGAAGTCAGGGTCCTGCAGCTGGGCGATCAGGTCGAGCCCGGCGAACTTGACCTCATCGTCATCGGCAGCGGCGGCCAGTCTCAGCAACGGCTGATTGCCGCCGACCTCCACCGGGTCAAGGGACCGGGCATCCGCGAGGCGGTGGCCCAGGGTGCCGCGGCGCTGGCGGTGGGCGGCGGTTTCGAGCTTTTCGGGCGCTTCTGCCAGCCCGGGGAGGGGGCCGAGCTCCCCGGAGCCGGGCTGTTCGACGCCTGGACCATCGGGCACCGCGCGATCCTTGACGATCACTACGACACGCTCAGCGCGGCCAGCGCGGACCGGGCCATCGGAGACCTGGTCGTGCGGTGGGACGACCGGCTGCTGATTGGCTTCGAGAACCACAGCGCCGGTACCTACCTCGGGCCGACCGCGAAGCCGCTCGGGCACGTGGTCAGCGGCATCGGCAACAACGGTGACGGGGGCGAGGGCGTGCTGCTTGGCCACGCGGTCGGCACTCACCTGCGCGGCCCGTGCCTGCCGAGGAACCCGGCGCTGGCGGACTTCCTGATCGGTGCCGCGCTGAGGCGGCGCCATCGTGACGCGGACCTGCCAGCGCTGGCCGATGACGTCGAGGACGCCGCGCGCGACGTGGCCATGCGGCGGGCCAGGGCACGCTCCCGGCGCCGCCGGGCCAGCGTCACGCTGCGCAGGCCGGCCTGGCCGCCGGGGGGCGCCGGTGACCACGGCCGAGCGCCGGACCGAGCCCGACCCCCCGGCCGAAGCAGACCTGGCCGCCGGGCACGCCGACACCGCCGCCCCCGGCCCGGGCACGGCACCCCCGCGCCGAGCCAGCCTGGTCCGCTCCAGCGGCGTCATGGCCGCCGGGACCATCGCCTCCCGGTTCACCGGATTCCTGCGCACGTTCGTGCTGCTGTACGCGCTCGGCACCAAGGATCTTGGCGATGCCTACAACGTCGCCAACACGGTCCCCAATGCCGTCTACAACCTGGCCGTCGGCGGGATTCTGACCAGCGTCGTCGTACCGCTCCTGGTCCACGCGGCCAAGCGGAACCGCGACGGGGGCGAGGCCTATGACCAGCGGATATTTACTCTCGGCGTGCTAGCGCTCGGCGCCATCACGGTGGTCGCGACGGCCGCCGCGGTGCCGATCACCGCGGTCTATGGCCACGGCATCACCAATGCCGCCACGTATCACCTGACCGTGATCTTTTCCTTTTTCTTCCTGCCGCAGATCTTCTTCTACGGGGTCGGCTCGCTGGCCGGCGCGATCCTGAATGCCCGCGGCAGCTTCGCCGCGCCAATGTGGACGCCGATCATCAACAACGTCGTCGTGATCGGCGTCGGCGTCGCGTTCGTGGCCAGCGCGGGCCTGAACCGCGCCCCGGGAAACCTGTCCTCCGGCGAGGTGGAGCTGCTGGCCATCGGGACCACGCTCGGCATCGCCCTGCAGACCGTAGCGCTCATTCCGTCCCTGCGCGCCGTCGGGTTCCGCTGGCATCCCCGGTTCGACTTCAGGCGCGTCGAGATCTCCGAGATCGGCCGGATGGGCGGCTGGATGTTCGGCTACATCATGACCACCCAGATCTCATTCATAGTGACCACGATCGTGTCCAACAACGCCGGCGCGCGGGTCTGCGCGAGCTGTGCCGGCGCCGGGTACGCCACCTTCGCCAACGCCTGGACGATGTTCCAGCTGCCCTATGCGATCGTGGGCGTCTCGGTGATCACCGCGATGCTGCCGAGGATGAGCTCGCACGCGGCCGAGGGGTCCAACGACCTGGTCACCAGGGACCTCTCCGCCGCGAGCAGGCTCTCCTCGGCCATCGTGGTCCCGGCGGCGCTGATCCTCGCGGTGCTGGGGCCGCCACTGGCCGTAGCGTTGTTCGGGCACGGCAGTACGTCGGCCGCCTCCGCCCGTTACCTGGGCGTGGTCTTCGGCGTGCTCTCCCTGGGCCTGCTTCCCTACACGCTGTTCAACCTGCAGCTGCGGGTGTTCTACGCGATGCGCGACAGCCGTACCCCGGCGGTGATCGGCGCGATCGCGATGGTCGTGCGGATCGGGGCGAGCCTGGCCGCGCTGGCCATCCTCCCGCCCAGCGACGCCGTCGCGGGCGTGGCCGCCGGGTTCGGAATCTCGAACGTGGTGATGACCGTGGCGCTGTGGCGCGCGCTCAGCCGGCGCGTCGGCGACCTGGACAGCCGCCGCATCAACTCCAGCCTGCTGCGCATGCACGTCGCGGCGATTCCGGCCGTGATCTTCGCGGTCGCGGTGTCGGTGGTGATCGGTGCGGCGGCACCGTCGGGGACGCTGGCCGCCCTGGTGACCGTCGCCGTCGGCGGCGGCGGAGGCCTGCTCCTGTACATGGCGGCCGGCCGGATGCTCAAGGTCGCCGAGATCGGCGAGGTGACCAGAACGCTCCGCGCGCGCCTGGGCGTTTGACCGTCTGGCTGGCGGTCACCCGCTAATATCAAGCCGTCGCCGCTAAATTCAGTCCCAATATGCCATAAAGCCATCTAGATAATCCTCAGGCAGGACCGAGCCGACGGTCTGCGCTAACCGATCTAGCATTTACAATTCTTGCCGTATGAGAAACTATCGGGAAAAGCGTAGAGGGGGCACGTGATGGGGGCAGCTCAAGAGCGTGGAAGGATCCGGCTTGTGCGCTGGATCTCTGTCCCTCTGGCCGGGGTGGTGGGCGTCAGCAGCCTAGCTGCACCCGCCGCGGCCAGCGCTGGCCCTCAATTAGCTGCGGCCACTCTCGCAAACGTGCTATCCGTCGCCAGCAATAACCTCAGCGCGAGCGACTGCGCCCTGCTCTCTACGGGCCAGGTGAATTGCTGGGGGTACAACAACTCTGGTCAGCTTGGCAACGGGACCACCAAGATCTCCGATGTGCCGGTGGTGGTCAAGAACATCGCCACGGCCACCTCAGTCATCGGAGGAGATTCCGGAGGAGTTGGCGGCTTCTGCGCCCGGCTGTCGACCAGCCACGTTGACTGCTGGGGGTACGGCTTCTACGGCCAGCTTGGCGACGGGACCACCACCAGCTCCGACGTGCCGGTAGCAGTCCTCGCTAGCAGCTGATCGAAGCGGCTAGAAGTTGTGCTGCGGGCAGAGCTCTGGTTCTTGTTGTCGCGATGCCAGCTCCGCCAGCCTGCCTTCAGGCGGCGTTGGCGGGTGGCGGGCCGTGGCTGTGCAGGACGCGGGTGCTGTCGGGGCAGGTGGCGGTGACGGTTTTTCCTAGATTTCTTCCGGAGCGGCGGTCAGCTCGTCCCAGAACACCGCCTCGCCGCCGGCCGCGGCCAGCTCGCCGAGCAGCACCGACCAGTCGTGCTCGGCGGTATCGGCGTCGCGCCAGGCCCAGAGCCGCTTCGTGAACCGGTGCAGCGGGTACTCCGCAGTGACCCCGATCGCGCCGTGCAGCTGGTGAGCGATCCGCGCGGTCCGGGTCGCGGCCCGCCCGGCGACGATCCTGGCCGCCGCGACCGACGCGAGCGAGGCATCGCTGGCTCGGGCGAGCGCCGCCTCGCTCTCGATCAGCGCGGCCTTGATGATGGCGAGGTTGGCGGCCACGGCGGGGATGCGCACGAGCGGCTGGCCGAACTGCTCGCGGGTGGTCACGTAGCCCCGGGTGAGCTCGTAAGCTCCCTCGACCGCGCCGGTCAGCGCGGCGGCCCGGAGCAGGCCGAGCCGGGCTCGCACGGCCTCGGCGGATGGGGCCGAACCGAGCGCGACCAAGTCCGCGGCGTCCAGCCGGATCTCGTCGACGGGCTCGCCCGCAACGTTGGCCCCGGGCTCGATCGCGATACCGGGCCCGCGGGCATCGGCCTGCAGGGCGACACCGTCCCGGTACAGCACGATCTCATCGGCGTGCCGGGCCCAGCCGACGCAGCTCCCGGTGGCGATCGTCCGCAGCCCAGGCCCGGCCTCGCCGCGGGAGGTGGCCACCACCCAGTTCGCCACGGAGCTCTCGATGAGCGGGGTGCTGATCGCGTGCCTGCCCAGCGCCCGCATCAGCACGGCCAGGTCGATCACGGTCCCGCCGGAGCCTCCGCGGTCCTCGTCGATCCCGACCAGCGGCAGGCCGAGCTCGACCAGAACCGGCCAGCACGACGGAAGCTCGCCGGCCGGTGGCTCGGTGTGCGTGGCCGCGATGTCGGCGATGAGGTCACGGAGCTCGCCGGCGCTCACCGGGCCGTCTCCTGCCTGGCCATCAGGGCGAGCATCACCTCGGCGGCGCCGCCGCGCAGGGAGAAGCCGGGGGAGGCGAGCAGCGCCTCGCCGAAGCCCGGGCTGCCCGGCCCGGCGCCAAAGGCCCTCCTGGCCACCTCGATCACATCGGTCTCGAACGCGTTGCCCAGGTACTTCAGCGTGGCCGCCTCGGTCACCGGCGCCTCGCCGTCGTCCAGGCGCGTGGCCACCTGCCACGCGATCCGGCGCAACGTGGCCAGCCGCGCGGTGAGCTCGCCGAGCTCGGCCCGCAGGTCCACGTCGCCGCGTCCGACCGCGGCGAGCAGCTCGGCGAGCAGGGCGTAGCTGGACAGGAAGCGTTCCGGCCCGCCCCGCTCGAAGGACAGCTGCTCGACGACCTGCCGCCAGCCGTTGCCCACCTCCCCGAGCACCCGGTGCCCGGGCACCAGCACGTCGTCGAACGTGACCTCGTTGAAATGATGCTCGCCGGTGAGATCGACGATCGGCGAGACCGTGATCCCGGCCGAGTCCATGTCGACGATGAACTCGGTCAGGCCCTGGTGCTTGTCGGCGGCCTGCTCCGTCCTGGCCAGCAGGTACGCGTGCGTGGCGCGATGCGCGCCGCTGGTCCAGATCTTGCGCCCGCGGACCCGCCACCCGGCGCCCCCACCTCCCGCCCCGGCCTCGGCAGCGGCCGACGTGCGCACCGACGCCAGGTCCGAGCCGGCCTCCGGCTCGCTCATGCCCAGGCAGAACACGAAGTCGGCGGAGATGATCCCGGGCAGGATCTCCTCGCGCAGCCGCGGGCTGCCGTGCCGCAGGATCGACGGCCCGATCTGGCGGTCGCCGATCCAGTGCGCGGCGACCGGCGCGCCCGCGCGCAGCAGCTCCTCGGTGACCGCGAGCCGCGCGACGCTGGGCAGCCCGCGGCCGCCGAACTCGACCGGCCAGGTGAGCCCGATCAGCCCGAGCGCGGCGAGTTCCCGGCTGAATTCCAGGTCGAACCCGCGCAGCCAGCTGTCGTTGCGCGGCACGTACCGGCCCTCCGCGCGCCAGCGGCCGGTCAGCTCCCGGACCTGCTGGCGCAGTTCACCGGGCGACGCAGCGGGCTTCATACGAAGAGTTATAGCAATTAACGTTCAACCAAAGAATTTGACTGATCGCGGAGCGGGGGTGGCCGATGGTGAACGGGCCGGCTGGCGGGCGGAGGGCGCGGTTGGCCGATGGTGAACGGGTCGGCTGGCGGGCGGAGGGCGCGGTTGGCCGATGGTGAACGACCGGCTGATAGACGAGCTGAGGGGCGCATATGAGTGATGTCCTGCTGCAGGAAGACACCGACGGCGTCCGGGTGCTGACGCTGAACCGGCCTGAGGCGCGGAACGCGCTGAGCGGACGGCTGGTCGAGGCGCTGCACGCGGCGCTGACCGCCGCGGAGGCGGAGGAGGAAGTCCGGGTGCTCGTGCTGACCGGGGCCGACCCGGCGTTCTGCGCGGGCATCGACCTCAAGGAGGCGGCCCGCGGCGGGGACGAGTTCTTCCGCAGGGCGGGCACGGCCGACTGCATTGCCCAGGTCGGCCTGATGTCGAAGCCGGTCATCGGCGCGGTCAACGGCGCGACGTTCACCGGCGGGCTCGAGCTGGCCCTGGGCTGCGATTTCCTGATCGCGTCCGACCGGGCCATCTTCGCCGACACGCACGCCAGGGTCGGGATCCTGCCGCGGGGCGGCATGACCGCGCGACTACCGCTGGTGGTCGGCGGCGCCCAGGCGCGGCGGATGTCCATGACCGGCCAGGTGATCGACGCGGCCACCGCGGAACGCATCGGGCTGGTGACCGAGGTCGTGCCGCACGGCCAGCTCATGCCTCGGGTCATGGACTGCGCCCGGGCGATCGCCGAGGTGCCGCCGGACACCGTGCGAGGGCTGAAGGAGATGTACGTCGCTCAGGCCGCGGTCGGGCCGGTGCTGGCCGGCGAGCGGGAGATCGCGGCCCGGCACGTTCCGGACTGGGCCGGCCTGGAGAGACGCAGGCTCGAGGTCATGGCGCGCAACCGCGCCCAGATCGCGGGAGGCAGCGCGTGAGGGTAGGGAGGCTGGGGATGAGGCTCACGGGAGGCCGGACATGAGGATCGGGAGGCTGGGGATGAGGGCCGCGGGAGGCCGGGCATGAGGGTCGACACCGGGCTCGGCACGTCCGTGGATACCAGAGAGGCCGCGGCGGAAGCGCAGCGGGCCGGCTACGCGGGCGCGTGGACCAGCGAGATCAAGCACGACCCGTTCGTGGCGCTCGGCCTGGCGGCGGTCGCCACCGACACCATCGAACTCGGCACCGCGATCGCGCTGGCGTTCGCGCGCAACCCGATGTCCCTGGCCGTGCAGGCGAATGATGTTCAGCTGCTCTCCGAGGGGCGGCTGTTGCTCGGCCTCGGCTCGCAAATAAGACCGCACATAACGCGACGCTTCTCCATGCCGTGGTCGCATCCGGCGCCGCGGATGCGCGAGTTCATCCTGGCCATGCGGGCGATCTGGAGTTGCTGGAACGACGGCACCAAGCTGGAGTTCCGCGGCGAGTTCTACAAGCACACGCTGATGACGCCGTTCTTCAACCCGGGGCCCAACCCGCACGGCGCGCCCAAGGTGCTGCTGGCCGGGGTGGGCGCGGCGATGACGGAGGTGGCCGGCGAGGTGGCCGACGGGTTCCTCTGCCACGGGTTCACCACCGAGCGGTACCTGCGCGAGGTCACCATGCCGGCGCTCGCCCGCCACGGGCGCCTCGACGGGTTCGAGGTGTCCGGCTCGCCGTTCGTGGCCACCGGCCGCACCGAGGAGGAACTCGAGGCCGCCTGCCGCGGCGTCCGCGAGCAGATCGCGTTCTACGGCTCCACGCCGGCCTACCGGGCCGTGCTCGAGCAGCACGGCTGGGCCGGGCTCGGCGACGAGTTGCATGAGCTCTCGCTGCAGGGCCGGTGGCACGACATGGGCACGATCGTCGACGACGACGTGCTGAACACGTTCGCCGTGGTCGCCGAGCCCGGCGCGGTAGCCGGCGAGGTGCTGCGCCGCTACGGCGACGTGATGACCCGGATGTCGCTGTACACCCCGTACGCCATCGATCCCGCGGTCACCGCGCAGATCGTCGGCGACCTGCGCGCGGCAGGCTGACCGCGGGGTAGCGCGATTGACGAAGCCCGCGCCGTGGCGTTGAGGCCAGTTACCGGATCAGCGGATCGCGGGGCAGGCCGAGGATGCGCTCGGCGATCTGGTTGCGCTTGATCTCGGACGTCCCCCCGGCGATCGACATGGACCGGTTCAGCAGCACCAGCGTGCCCGCGAGGCTGCCGGGGCCGTCGAGGAACGCGAGGTCGGGGCCGGCCAGCTCGGCCAGGATGGCGGCGGCCTCGTGCCCGTTCTCGGACAGCAGCAGCTTGGTGATGTTGCCCTCCGGGCCCGGGCCGGCGCCGGTCACCGCCCGGTAGGCGGCGCGCAGGTTCAGCGCGGTCATGGTCTGGGTGCTGGCCAGGAAGCGGCCGACCCGCCCGGCGCCGCCGGCCAGCCGCTCCGGGTGCGCGTCCAGCGGCCCGATCACCGCGTCCGGCGGCAGCGTGAACAAGCTGCCGCCCCCGCCTCCGATCGACACGCTCTCGTTGCCGAGCGTGGCCCGGGCGACCGTCCAGCCGCCGTCGACCGGCCCGACCACGTCGTCGTCGGGGACGAACACGTCGTCAAAGAAGACCTCGTTGAACTCCGAGCCGCCGGTCGGCATTCGCAGCGGCCGGACCGTCACGCCCTTGGCGTGCATGTCGATGACCACCATCGTGATGCCGTCGTGCTTGGGCGCGTCCGGGTTCGTGCGCACGGTGGCGAAGCCGTAGCTGGCGTGCTGCGCGCCGCTGGTCCAGACCTTCTGGCCGTTGATCAGCCAGCCCCCGCCCGCCTCCCCATCCCCGCTCACTCTGGTCGCCCGGGTCCTGATGCCCGCCGCGTCGGAGCCGGCCCCGGCTCGCTGAACAGCTGGCACCAGATCACTTCCTGGTTCAGCGCGGCCGGTACCAAGCGGGCGACCTGCTCCGGCGTGCCGTACTGGATCAGGGTGAGGATCACCCAGCCGGTGATCCCGTAGGACGGGCGCTTCAGCCCGGCCGCGGCGAACTCCTGCTCGATGACCAGTTGCTGCACGGCGCTGGCGTCCCGGCCCCACGGCTTGGGCCAGTGCGGCATCAGCAGTCCGGACTCGATGAGCGCCTGCTTTCGCGCGTCGCCGTCCAGGTCTCGCAGGCGCTCCACCTCCGGCCGGATCGCGGCGCGGATCTCCTCGGCCTCGGGCGGCAGGTCGATCGCGGCGGCCCGGCCGACCCCGCTGCGGACCAGATCGGTCACGTCGATCGCGGCGACCTCGGCGTCGGTGAGGGCCTGGATCGCGGCGGCCCGCCGCAGGTAGAGGTGGGCGTCGTGCTCCCAGGTGAAGCCGATCCCGCCGTGCACCTGGATGTTGAGCTGAGCGTTCTGCACCGCGGCCGGAACGGCCAGGGTCGCGGCGATCGCCGCCGTGTAGCTGAGCTGATCGCCGTCGCCCGCCCGGGCGGCGTCCCACACGGCGGCCGTAGCGAGTTCCGCCGCGACCAGCATGTTCGCGCAGTGGTGCTTCACGGCCTGGAAGGTGGCGATCGGCCGGCCGAACTGCTCGCGGACCTTGGCGTACTCGGCCGCCTGCTCGGTAACCTCGCGGGCGACGCCGGTCGCCTCGGCGGCGAACAGCAGCCGGGCCAGGTCGGTGAGCAGCCCGCGGGCGCCGGGCAGCACCGTGGCCGGGGCGCCGGTGAGGGTCATCCGCGCGATCCGCCTGGTCGGGTCGAGGTTGGCCGGGACCTCGGCCTTGACGCCGCCGTCCGCGGTCTCGACGACCAGCACGTCCTCGCCCTGGGCCACGAGCAGCACGTCGGCCAGGTGGCCGCTGGCCGCGATCCCGGCCGGTCCGGTTCCGTCCGTCACCTCACCGCCGAGCGCCACGGCGCCGATGGTGGAGCCGCTGGCCAGGCCGGGCAGCAGCCGGGCCTGCAGGTCGGGCGGGCCGGCCGCCTCGATCACCGCGCTCGCGATCACCGTCGGCACGAACGGGCCGGGGGCCACGGCCCGGCCCAGCTGCTCGACCACGATCACCAGCTCGGGCAGGCCGAACCCCGAGCCGCCGTAGGACTCCGGCAGGTGCAGCCCGAGCCAGCCGAGCTGGCCGAGCTCGCCCCAGAAGCCGGGCAGCCCTTCGGTCTCCGCCTCGAGCAGGTTCCTGGCGGCGGCCCGAGCGCCCCGAGCGCCGAGGAATTCGGACACGGTCTGGGCCAGGGCCCGGTGGTCATCGGTGATGGCGATCGACATGACTAAACCCTACGTGCTCGGGCGTTATTTACTTAGGCCGCGGCCCGCTCGAGTATGTGCACCGCACACGCGCTGCCGAGGCCGATGACGTGGGTGAGCCCGACCCTGGCTCCGTCGATCTGCCGCTGGCCCGCCTCGCCGCGGAGGTGCGTCGAGACTTCGTAGATGTTGGCGATGCCGGTCGCGCCGAGCGGGTGCCCCTTGGAGAGCAGGCCGCCGGAGACGTTGACCGGGATCTCGCCGTCGCGCCAGGGGCCGCGGCGGTCGATCCACTCGCCAGCGCCGCCCTCCGGGCACAGCCGCAGGTTGTCGTAGTGGCGCAGTTCGGCGGTGGCGAAGCAGTCGTGCAGCTCGACCAGGTCGAGGTCGGCCGGCCCGACGCCCGCCGCCTCGTAGGCCTGGTCGGCGGCCCGCCTGGTGAGCGTGTTGACGTCGTACTGGACCGAGCCGCCGTCCACGTAGGGGTCGCTGGTCAGCACCGACGCCGACACCTTGACTGCGCGCTTGCGTACCTCGGCGGGCATGGCCTTCAGCCGCTCGCCGCTGGTCAGCACGGCGGCCGCGGCGCCGTCCCCGGTCGGGCAGCACATCAGCAGGGTGTTCGGGTACGCGATCATCTCGGCGTTCATGATCTCCTCGAGCGCGAACGCCTTCTGGTACTGGGCGAGCGGGTTGAGGGTCGAGTGCGCGTGGTTCTTCTCGGCCACCTTGGCGAACTGCTCGAACCCGACGCCGTCGTGCTGGAACGCGTACTCCATGCCGGACTGCGCGAAGGTACCCGGCATGAGGCTGGTCCCGAGCACGCCCTCGACCGGCCCGAGCGCGCCGTACCGTCCGGCCGGCTGGTACGGCTTGGCGTGCTGCATCGGCGCCTGCGCGCCGAGCAGGCCGACCTTGCCCATCTGCTCCAGGCCGACGGCCAGGCCGATGTCGGCCTCGCCGGCCTTGACCGCCATGGCGGCGACCCGGAACGCGGTAGCGCCGGTCGCGCACGCGTTGGCCACGTTGTACACGGGGATGCCGGTCTGGCCGATCTGCTTCTGGATCCGCTGCCCGATGCCGCTGGTATCGAACAGGCAGCCGGCCGCCAGCACGCCCGCGTCGAAGATCGTCAGGCCGGCGTCGTCGAGGGCGGCGACGGCCGCCTCGCTGCCCAGGTCGATGAGGTCCTTCTCGAGGTAGCGCTGGAACCTGGTCATGGCTACGCCGATGATCCAGAGGGAGTCAGCCATGCCCGTCATCCTTCCGGCCAGCTAATACGCGATCAGACCCATAATCCGACGGTGGCCGGGTTCCGGCTAGTCCCGGCCGGGTTCCGGCTAGTCCGCAGGCCGGGGGGCCGTCCGCCATACCGACTCCTGCGCGAGGCCAGCGGCCAGCGTCCCGTCCCGGCTGAAGATCCTGCCGGTGTACATGCCGCGGCCGCCCGCGATCGACTCCGGCTGCAGGTCCATCAGCACCCAGTCGTCGAGCGCGACCGGCCGGTAGAACCACACGGCATGGTCGATGCTGGTCGGCGGGCCGAGCCGGTCGATGCCCGGCGTGCCAGCGAGCCCGGTGAACATGTCCGAGACATAGGTCAGGGCGCAGGCGTGCAGCGTGTCGTCGCTGAGTTCATCTCTGGCCCGCAGCCAGACCCGCGACGGCCAGGTCTGGCCGGGCTGGGCCTGCTCGGGAATCCGCAGGTCCACGCCGACCAGCGAGCCGCGGATCTCGCTGTCGGGCAGCTCGTCCGGCTGCGTGACCGCGGGCGCTTCGTGCGCCTGGTAGTCGAGGCCCGGCTCGACGACGTGGAACGACGCGGCCATGTTGAAGATGACCCGCCCCTCCTGCACCGCGATCACCCGGCGGTTGGAGTAGGAGCGGCCGTCGCGGTCCTGGTAGACGGTCAGCAGTACCGGCCGGGACGCGTCGCCGCGGCTCAGAAAGTACCCGTGCAGCGAGTGGGGATGCCGCTCGGGAGCCACGGTCGCGGCGGCCGCGCGCAGCGCCTGCGCCGCAACCTGCCCGCCGTACAGGCCCGACGGACCCTCGTGCACCACGGGGGTGAGGAAGAGGTTGACCTCGACCCGCTCCAGGGTCAGCAGGTCGAGCAGCCGCGGACTGCTCGCGACGCGGTTCGCCTGGCCAGCCATGGCCCATTGATATCACAGGCCTATTCGGTAAATTAGTCATCGGATTGAGCCGTGTGCAGCGTGTCAGGAGGGACCAGCCATGGGAGCACTCGACGGCCGGGTCGCGGTCATCACCGGCGCGGGGCGCGGGCTCGGCCAGGAGCACGCGCTGCTGTTCGCGGCCGAGGGCGCGAAGGTCGTGGTCAACGATCTCGGCGGCGGCCCGGACGGGGCCGGGAGCGACACCGGGCCCGCCCAGCAGGTGGTCGACGAGATCCGCAGCGCCGGCGGGGAGGCGGTGGCCAACGCCAGCGACGTCACCACGGCGTCCGGGGCTCAGCAGCTCATCCAGCAGGCCATCGACGAGTTCGGAGCGCTGCACGTGCTGGTGAACAACGCCGGGATCCTGCGCGACCGGACGATCGCCAACATGACCGACGAGGAGTGGGACGACGTCATCCGGGTCCATCTGCGCGGCCATTTCATGCCGACCCGCGCGGCCGCGCGGTACTGGCGCGAGCAGTCGAAGGCAGGCCAGAGCCTGCGGCCATCGCTGATCAACACCACGTCGACCTCGGGCCTCTACAACAACCCTGGGCAGGCCAACTACGGATCGGCCAAGACCGGCATCGCGACACTGACGATCATTGCCCAGCAGGAGCTCGGCCGGTACGGCGTGAAGGCCAACGCCATCGCCCCGGCGGCTAGGACCAGGCTGACCATGGCCACGCCCGGGGTCTCCGAGGCCATGCTGCAGCCGCCCGACGAGGGATTCGACGCCATGGATCCGGCGAACGTGTCACCGTTCGTCGCCTACCTGGCGACCGCTGACTGCCCGATCAGGGGGCGGATCTTCTTCGTCGCCGGCGGCGGCATCCACCTGTTCCAGCCGTTCGCGATCATCGACGGGATAGCCAAGGACGGCCGGTGGACGGTTGCGGAGCTGGCCAAGGAGGCGGCGCGCCTGGCCGACGTGCCGTTCCAGCTGGGCCGGCCATCCCTGGGCTAGCTGCGAACGAAAGGTAAGCTCAGTTAACTGATTTGGCTCCTGCGGTGAGGATGTTGCGTGCCACCTGCGTACCCCATCGGCCAGGCCGTGCGTGCTCCGAAGACGGCCGAGCTGATCGCGTCGCACATCCGCGGGCAGATCGTCCGCGGCGAGCTGATGACCGGCCAGACGCTGCCGACCGAAAGCGCGCTGATGGAGATGTTCAGCGTGTCCCGGCCGACACTGCGGGAGGCGTTCCGGATCCTGGAGGCCGAGTCGCTGATCGACGTCAGGCGCGGCGCCCACGGCGGCGCGCGGGTGGTCGCGCCGGACATCGCGGTCGCGGCCCGTTACGTCGGCCTGCTGCTGCAGGTCAGCCACACGACGATCGCGGACGTGTGCGAGGCCAGGACCCTGATCGAGTCGGCGGCCGCCGCCCAGCTCGCCACCCGGCGGACCAGGGCCGACCTCGACGACCTGAACGGCTGCATCGCGCACGCGGCCGGCCTGGTGGACGGCGACGAGCAGGTCCCGGACGCCCGGGGATGGCTGCACGCCATCCAGCGTTTCCACGACCTGATCCTGGAGCGGGCGGGGAACCGCACCCTGGCCGTGCAGGCCGGGGTGCTGCGCGAGGTCGTGGCCATGCACCTGTCGCCGGCCGTGCTGCAGACGTTCAGCCGGCCCGGCACCAGCGAGGAATTCCGCAAGACGGTCAAGGCATACCGCAGACTCGTCCTGCTGCTCGACGCCAGGAACGCCGACGGCGCGGAGCGCCACTGGCGTTCCCACATGGCGGCCGCCGGGCACCGCCTGCTCCGGGACGATGCCGGCGCTGCGGCCGTCGTCGACCTGTTCGGCTGACCGTTCCCCTGGCGGTCACGCTGGCGGTCAAGCGGGGCGGTAGCCGAAGCTGACGGCCTCGGTGCCCTCCGAGTCGGTGCCGACCGGGAACGTGGTCAGCGTCACCTTCATGCCGGGCGGCAGCTGCGCGGGCACCGGATCCACGCCCACGATGTTGGCCTTCACCACACCGCCGCCATCCAGGTCGACGATGGCCGAGGCATAGGGCACGGCCACGTCGGGGGAGGCGCGGTGCACGATCGTGAAGGCTCGCAGGACGCCGTCGTTGGCGAGCCGCCGGGTGCCGAACTCGCGGCCGCCGCACCTGGCGCACGCGTTGCGCCGGTCGAGGAACAAGGCACCGCACGACCGGCACTCGTTCGCGACCAGGTGCGGGTCGTCGCCCAGCACGAGATATGCGACGAACGGCACCTGGCGGGCCATGCGACTCCAAGCGGGGTCTGGGGGGTATGGGGGTGACTCAAATATAGACATCTGGCGGGAGGATTGCGTGGTGCGAGTGGTCGGGGTCGACGCGTGGCGGGGCGGCTGGGTCGCCGTGGTGCTCGATGACGGGCTGGTCAGCGCCACCCGGCTGGCCAGGCGTGCGCTGCTTGGGCGGGCGGGCATCAGCCTGCCCGCCGACCTGGCCGACGTGGGGAACGTCCCGCCCGACGACATCCTCGATGCCGCCGTGGTGGCGTGGAGCGCCGGCCGCATCGCCGGCCGGCAGGCATCGAGCCTGCCGGAACCGCCGGAGGCCGGAGCGGACGGTTCCGCGATAGCGATCTGGTACTGAGGCCGCGATCGAGGAGGCCATCGCGAGCGCCGCCTGACCCCGGCCTATCGTGGCCACCATGGATCTGGACCTGGCCGGGAGAGTCGCCATCGTAACCGGCGCGAGCAAGGGAATCGGCCTGGCGGTCGTCCGCGGGCTGGCGGCCAGTGGGGTGCACGTCATCGCGGGGGCCAGGGAGACCTCGGCCGGCCTCGACGAGCTGGCGCGGGCCGGCCAGGTGCAGATCGCCCTGGCCGACCTGGCTGACCCGGCCGGTCCGGCCCGGCTGATCGACCTGGCCGGCGGCCGGATCGACATCCTCGTCAACAACGTCGGCGGCGCCCCGGCCAGGACCGGCGGGTTCCTCAGCATCACCGACGATGACTGGCAGGCCACGATCAACCTCAACCTCATGACGGCGGTTCGCATCACCCGCGGCGCGCTGCCGTCCATGATCGCTGCCGGAAAGGGCGCGATCGTCAGCACCTGCTCGGTCAACGCCTACCTGCCCGACCCGGCCGTGATGGACTACAGCGCGGCGAAGGCCGCCCTGGCCAACTTCTCCAAGGCGCTGTCCAAGGAGGTCGGGCCGAAGGGCATCCGGGTGAACACCGTCAGCCCTGGTCCGGTCGCTACCGACCTGTGGCTCGGCCAGGGTGGCGTCGCGGCGACGGTCGGCGCGGCGACCGGCGCCGATCCGGGGGACGTGGCCAAACAGGCCGCCAGCCAGATGGTGACCGGGCGGTTCACCCGGCCCGAGGAGGTCGCCGACCTGGTGCTTTTCCTGGCCAGCGATCGCGCGGGCAACGTCACGGGCGCCGACTTCGCCGTCGACGGCGGCCTCGTCCAGACGTTGTAGGAAATCTAGGAGCGGCCCAGGGCCGCGACGGCGTCCGCGGTCAGCTCGGTCAGGCTGGGCAGCACCAGGCTGGCCGCCGCGAGCGCGCCCGGATCCGGCGGATAGTCCGGCCGCGGGACCGCGATGACCTTAAGGCCCGCGGCGGCCGCCGAGCGCAGCCCGTTCGAGGAGTCCTCCACGGCCGCGCCATCCGGCGGCGGGCAGCCGAGCCGGCCGGTGACCGCGAGGTAGATGGCCGGGGCCGGCTTCCCGCGCGCGACCTGCTCGGTCGACATCACCACCGCGAAGCTGGACCGCAGCCCCGAGGCCTCGAGCACGGTATCGATCAGCGTCGCCGGGGCCGAGCTGGCCAAGCCGAGCGGCCAGCGCGCGGCCAGCCGGGCCACCGCGTCCGCGGCGCCGGGCAGCAGCGGCACCCGCTGCCGGTAGCTGGCCGCCATCCGCTCGATGACCAGGTCCGCGACCTGCGCCGGGGGAAGGCCAGCGCCGAGATCCTCGCTCAGGTACCTGGCCCACTCGGGCGTGCTCATGCCCATGAGCTTGCGCTGCGCGTCCGGGGGCCAGCGTCCGCCCAGGTCGGCTACCACCTGCCGGCGTACGCGCTCCCAGAGCGGCTCGGAGTCGACCAGCACGCCGTCCAGATCGAACACGACCGCCTCGATCATGCTGGGTTCCCTTCCGGGTGCTTGATGACCAGCGGAAGGAATAGAGGATATTGGAAAGCATGGCGGGCAACCCGACAACGACGTCCAGCAGCCCGGCCGGACTCACCTACGCGAGCGCTCGCGGCCGCTGGGTCCTGCTGGCCACCGTCCTCGGCTCCTCGATGGCCGCGATAGACGCCACCGTGGTGGGCATCGCGCTGCCCGCCATCGGTCACGACTTCCACGCCAGCCTGGCCACCCTGCAGTGGGTGGTCAGCGGGTACACGCTCACGCTGGCTGGCCTGCTGCTGTTCTCCGGCGCACTCGGCGATCGGTACGGACGCAAAAGGATCTTCCTGGCCGGTGTGGCGTGGTTCGCCGTGGCCTCGGCCATCTGCGGCCTGGCCCCGGACGCACCGATCCTGATCGCGGCGCGGGCCGTGCAGGGCGTCGGCGCCGCGCTGCTGACGCCGGGCAGCCTGGCCATCCTGGAGGCGTCCTTCCGCCCAGAAGACCGCAGCAAGGCCATCGGGGCCTGGTCCGGCTTCGCCGGCGTCGGGACCGCCATCGGCCCGTTCCTCGGCGGGTGGCTGATCGCCGCGGCGTCCTGGCGCCTGATCTTCATCATCAATCTCCCGATCGCCGTCCTGGTCCTCGCCGTGGCCCGGAAGCACGTCCCGGAGTCCCGCGACCCCGACACGACAGGAAGGCTCGACATCGCCGGGGGAGCGCTGGTCACCATGGGGCTGGTCGGGCTGACCTACGGGCTGATCGAGGGTCCGTCGTCCGGCTGGAGCAGGCCGTTCACGATCGTCGCGCTGATCGGCGGCGTGGCCCTGCTGGCCGCGTTCCTGCTCAGGGAGCGCCTGGCCAGCGCGCCCCTGCTGTCGCTGAGCATGTTCTCCTCGCTCCAGTTCAGCGCGGCGAACGTGGTGACGTTCGTGGTCTACGGCGCGCTGGGCGGTGCCCTGTTCCTGCTGCCGATCCAGCTGGAGGAGGTGTCCCGTTATACCGCACTCGAGGCCGGCATCTCGCTGCTCCCGGTGACGTTCATCATGCTCTTGCTGTCGGCCCGCTCGGGGGCCCTGGCCGCGCGGATCGGGCCCCGCCTGCAGATGAGCGTCGGCCCCGTGGTCATCGGAATCGGCCTTCTGCTCTTCACCCGGATCGGCCGCTCGGGGAACTACCTCACCGATGTGCTCCCCGCGGTGCTGGTCTTCGGGTTCGGCCTGGCTATCAACGTGGCTCCGCTGACCTCGACCGTGCTGGCCGCCGCGCCGGCCGAGAGCGCCGGGATGGCCTCGGCGGTCAACAACGACGTCGCCCGGGCCGCCGGGCTCATCGCGGTCGCCGTCCTCCCGGCCGCGGCCGGCCTCACCGGCGCTGCCTACCTCTACTGGCCGCAGTTCTCGGCGGGTTTCCACCGGGCCTCGGTCATCTCGGCGGGCCTGTGCATCCTGGCCGGCGGCCTGGCCGCCGCCACCATACGCAACCCGAGCCGGGCCAAGCTGGAGGGAGCCGAAGCCGAGGCGCAGGTGCTGCATTGCGGCCTGGACGCTCCGCCGCAGGCGGCAACGGGAGAAACCGCGGCCGCCGGCCTCCGTCGATGATCGCTACGGAGCGATGAGCGCGTCGGTCAGCGGATCGATGCCGCCAGCCGGGCGGCCAGGTCCGCGCTGAGATTGTGCCGGGTGGCCAGCGCGGCCGGCGCCGTGTCCTCGGTCATCGCTGTGTCTCCTCCGGTCGGTCTGCCCGCGGGCCAGGGGTCAGCATCAGTCATCTGACCAGGCGGGCCATCGGGCCGCAAGGTTTTGCCGCCGCCCGGCGTGGGCAAGGCCCGTGGTGCCGCTCGCCAAGGAACGGGAAGATCATGTCCGGACAAGGCAGCCACGGTCAGCTTGACTCTCTCAGCAGCGCGACCGAGTGGCTCAACTCGCCGCCATTGACGGCCGCCGGCCTGCTCGGGAAGGTCGTCCTCGTCGACTTCTGGACCTACACGTGCGTCAACTGGCTGCGCACGCTTCCCTACGTCCGCGCCTGGGCCGAGAAATACAAGCCTCAAGGATTGATAGTAATCGGCGTGCACACGCCCGAGTTCGCCTTCGAGCACAATATCGATAACGTTCGCCGGGCCGCGAAGGTACTGCGGGTCGATTACCCGATCGCGATCGATAACGACTATGCGATATGGCGTGGTTTCAGTAACCAATATTGGCCGGCCCTTTATTTCGTCGACCCGCACGGGCGCACTCGGCATCACCACTTCGGCGAGGGTGAGTACGAGCGGTCGGAGATAGTTATACAACAAATGCTGGCCGAGGCCGGAGTCAGCGGTGTCAGCGACGGACTGGTTTCGGTCGATGCCCCCGGCGCCGAAGCGGCCGCCGACTGGGACAGCCTGGAGTCTCCGGAAACCTACGTGGGCTACGAGCGCACCGAGAACTTTGCGTCGCCGGGCGGCTTGGTGCTGGACGAGCGCCACCTCTATGCTGCTCCCGCGCGCCTGGAACTCAATCACTGGGCCCTTTCTGGGGACTGGACCGTGCAGAGAAATGCCATTGAGCTGAACGAGGCCGACGGGCGGATCGAGCACCGCTTTCATGCGCGCGATCTGAATCTCGTCATGGGGCCGGCGGCGCGAGGAACGTCCGTGCGATTCCACGTGTCCATCGACGGGCGCCCGGCCGGGGCAGTTCACGGAACTGACGTTGACGACCAGGGCGACGGCACCGTTACCGAACAGCGCCTCTATCAGCTCATCCGTCAGCGTGCCCCCATCACGGAGCACACGTTCGAGATTGCGTTCCTCGATCCCGGCGCCCACGCCTACGTGTTCACCTTCGGCTAGCGCGCTGGCCGGGTCAGCCGCCCGGCGATCAGCACCTTGAGCACCTCGCGCAGGGAGAGCCGCCATGTACTCCGTCCCCGACCAGGCCGGCAAGCTCATCGTCGTCACCGGCGCCAACAGCGGCACGGGCAAGGAGGCCACCCGGCGACTCGCCGCCGCCGGGGCGCACGTGGTCATGGCGGTCCGCACGCCCGTCAAGGGCGAGCAGGCCCGCACCGAGATCCTGGCCCGCCACCCCGATGCCCGGCTCGAGGTCCGCCGCGTCGACCTGGCCGACCTGGCGTCGGTCAGGGAGTTCGCCGAAGGCCTGCTGGCCGACGGAACGCCCATCGACGTGCTGATCAACAATGCTGGCGTGATGGCCCCGCCGGCCCGCATGACCACGGCCGACGGCTTCGAGCTGCAGTTCGGCAGCAACTTTCTCGGGCCGTTCGCGCTGACCGTCCGGCTCCTGCCGGCCGTGCTTGCGGCTGCGGCGCCCCGGGTGGTCACGATGAGCAGCGGTGTGGCCAGTTACGGCCGCATCCGGTTCGATGACCTGCAGTGGGAGCGCCGCCGCTACCGCCCCAATCTCGCCTACGCCCAGTCCAAGCTGGCCGACCTGATGATGACGCTGCATCTGGCCGCCGTCGCCGCCGAGCGTGACTGGAACCTGATGAGCCACGCCGCGCATCCCGGGTTCACCCGCACGAACTTGCAGACCGCCGGGGCCAGCCTCGGGCGGGACCGGCCGAAGCGCACGCCGTTCAACAGCTTCACTGTCCTGCCCTCGCAGGGCGTCGAGCCGGGCACCGAGCCGCTGCTGTACGCGGCAACCAGTCCCGGCGCGGTCAGCGGCGGCTACTACGGCCCGAGCAGGTTCCTCGGTCTGGTCGGCCCCACGACCACGGTCCGGATACCCCGCAGCGCCTGCCGCCCCGCCGTCGCCGCCCGGCTGTGGACCGAGGCCGAGCGCCTCACCGGCGTGGCCTGGCCCGCCCAGGAACGGACCCGCCGCGCTACCTGACCGACAGGTCCGTGCCTTCTGACCTGCGCGAAGGCATAACATTGGCGGCATGTAGTAACCGGTCGTAGCGAATCGGCTACGCCGGGGCATCGGGGAGCATCCGGGGGCCAGCGTGGGGGACCTGGCACGACCGCGATCAGCCGTGGCCGGGCTGGCTGGCGCGCTGGCCGCCTTGGCCGTGCTGGCCGCGGCGCCAGCGCCCGCTGCCCAGGCACGCCAGGCCGGGCCGCCCGTCGCCCCCCATGGGGGCGTGAACCTGAACGTGCTCGTGGTGACCGACGGCACGCCGCCGGTCGACGCTATCCGCCAGCAGCTGATCTCCGAGGACATGCCGTCGACGGTCATCAACCTCCGCGACTCCTCCCGGCCGGTCATCACCAGGGCGTTTCTGGCCCGCACCGTTCCTGGCGGCACGAAGGGCGGCAACTTCGACGGGATCGTGCTGCCCGGCGCCGCGCCCGCGGGCCTGTCCACGGCCGAGGAGGCCGCGCTGTCCTGGTATGAGAGCACGTTCGGCGTGCGCCAGGTCGACGCCTACGCTCCGCCGATGCCCGATATCGGGATGAAGGCGCCCGGCTACGGCGGGCCGCTCAGCGGCACCGTGGGCGTGACCAAGGCTGGCGCACGCGCCGGGTTCGGTTACCTGAACGGGTCGTTCCCGTTCAGTGGCGGGCCAGGCCAGGCACCGTTCGGCTACCTCGCCCAGCCGGTCCAGGGCGGCGGCGCCACGCCGCTGCTGACCGCGGCGATCCCGCATCGGTCCGGCCGCGGCACGCTGGTGTGGCAGTACGACAGCGCCGGACGCCAGCAACTCGGGCTCGGCTTCGGGTACGGCTACGACAACCCGCAGTTCCGCTACCTGGCGCACGGCATCGTGGACTGGCTCACCCGCGGCGTCAACCTCGGCTACTGGCGCAACTACCTCGACATCGCCTACGACGACATGTTCCTCGGGGACGCCCAGTGGAGCACCGTCGATCACTGCACGCCCGGGGCCACCGTCTGCCCGCGCGGCACGCCGATGACCCCGATGATCCGGATGACCCCCGCCGACGTGGCCTACGCCGTGGCGTGGGAAAAGCAGCACCACTTCAAGATTGAGTTCCTGTACAACGGGGGAGCCTCGGCTCGGTTCCGGGTGCACGGGGTTGACCCGCTGCTCGCGGCGGTGCGGCCGGTGGCCGGGGACTTCTACTGGGTCAACCACACCTACACCCACGCGTACCTGGGCTGTAAAGAGGATCTCCGCGTGGTGCCCGTGACGTGCGTGCGGTCGGGCGGGCGCATCGTATGGGCGGCGGGCAGCGGCTTCATCAACGGCCAGATCCTCGACAACTTCACCTGGGCCAGGCAGAACGGGATCCCCGCCGAGCCGGGGACGGTGGCCACCGGCGAGTACTCGGGGCTGCGGATCCTGCCGCAGCAGCCGGTGGACAACCCGTACCTGGACGCCGCGATGGGTCCGGACAACATCAGGTGGATCGCCATGGACGCGTCGCGCGAGCCGAACATGCGCTTCGTGGGCGCGGCCCTCGGCGTGCCCAGGCACCCGATCGACGTGGGATACGACGTCGATACCGTGGCCGACGAGATCAACGAGTTCAACTGGTACAACACCTCGAAGGCCGACGGGGGCAGCGGGCTGTGCCAGCGCAGCAAGATCACGGCCTGCCTCAAGCCGCTGAACCCGAAGACCGGGTGGACCTCGTTCATCGTGCCCGGGCAGGTTCAGATCGTCTTGGCCGCGGTCCTGAACAACGACCCGCGGCCGTTCTTCATGCACCAGTCCAACCTGGCCGGCCAGCGGCTCGGTTACCCGGTGATGGACGGCGTCCTGAACGCCTACCGCGCCGTGTACGGTCCGAGCGCGCCGATCGTCAACCTCCCGATGTCAGGGGCCGGGGCAGCGCTGCGCAACCAGGACCTGTGGGCCCAGGCCATGGGGGCCGGGACGATTAGCGCCTCCGTGCTGGGCAACACGCTGACGATCACCGGCCCGCCCGGCACGCTGGTGCCCGCCACGGTCCCGGCCGGGACCAAGGTGGGCTCGGCGGACTGGGGTAACTTCGGCAGCCCGTACGCCGGCGAACTGTCCGGCTATACCAGGCTCGGCGACCAGCCGCTCAAGCTCGTCCTCAGCACGGCTCCCTTCCGTTAAAGGCTCTCTCTTTATTGAGAATCTTCACAGAAATGAGATAGCATCGGCCCGTGGTGGATACCGCGGACCTGCTGCTGCATCCCGTGCGGCTCCGTATCGTGCAGGCGTTCCTGGGCGAGCGCCCGCTCACGACGGCCCAGCTGGGCGCGGAACTGTCCGACATTCCCGCCGCCAGCCTGTACCGGCACGTGGCCCGCCTGGTCAACGCGGGCGTGCTGCAGGTCGTGTCCGAGCGCCGGGTGCGCGGCGCGCTGGAGCGAACCTACATGCTGCGCCTGGCCGCCGCGACGATCCAGCCGGACGAACTGGCCTCGATGAGCGCCGAGGATCACCGCCAGGCGTTCATGGCCTTCATCGCCGGGCTCCTCGGGGATTACGACCGCTACCTGGAGCACGGCGACATCGATCTCTACCGGGACGGGGTGAGCTACCGGCTGGCGGGCCTGTGGCTCGACGACTCCGAGCACGCGGACCTGCTACGTGACCTGGTCCGGGCGCTGCAGCCCCGGCTGGCCAACACCCCGGGGCCGGGGCGCCGCCGGCGCATCATCGCGTGGGTACTGCTGCCCGGCGACAAGACGGCCTAGCGGCGAGGAGGAACGGGCCCATGCGCAGCGAGGAAGTGAGTTTCGGCAGCGACGGAGGCACGATCGCGGGGACGTTCACTGAGGTGAGCAACCCGGTGGCCGCGGCCCTGCTCATCACCGGATCCGGCCGGACCGACCGGGACTCGACCGTGCATCTGCCCCTCGGCATGACGATCCGGGGCGAGGTGACCAAGGCTGTCGCGGAGGCCCTCGCCGGGGTGCACGTGTCGTCAATGCGCTACGACAAGCGAGGCATCGGCGCCAGTGGCGGCGACTACTACACGGTCGGGATGCCGCAGCGGCTCGCCGACGCGCGCGCCGGGATCGGCTGGCTGGCCGCCCGGGCCGCCGGGCTCCCGCTGCTGGCCGTCGGGCACAGCGAGGGGACCTACTACGCGGCGCGGCTGGCCGCCGACGGGGCAGCCGCCGGGGCCGTGCTGCTGGCCGGGTCGGTGCGGCGCGGTGCGGAAGTCCAGGCCTGGCAGGCGGAGAAGATAGCCGCCACACTGCCGCGGTCGACCCGGATCATCCTGCGGATCATGCGCACCGACGCCGTCCGGGCCGCGCGCAAGAACCTGGAGCGGATCCAGGCGTCCTCGCAGGACGTCATGCGTATCCAGGGCACGAAGGTCAACGCGCGCTGGGTCCGCGACTTCGCCGCCTACGACCCCGCGCCGGTGCTGGCCCGGGTCACGGTGCCGGTCCTCGCGATCACCGGGGGACATGATCTCCAGGTTCCGCCCGAGGACGTCGATGAAGTCGGCCGCCTGGTTCGGGGCCCTTTCGAGGGTCACGTCGTCGGTGACCTGAGCCACATGCTCCGGCCCGATCCCGATTCGGCTGGCCCTCGTGCCTACCGCCGTTCGGCGCGGCAACCGGTCAGCCCCGAGGTCCTGGCGCTCATCACCGCGTGGGTGACGAGCCACTGGGGCCAGGCATGCCAGGCGGCCGGCTAGCGGCCCGGGCCGGCGCCCGGTGACAGAGCGCTAACGGCGCAAATAGGATGCCTCGGATGGACAGCGAGGCGGCCTACATCCGGCAGCGCGCGATGTCGTTCGGTGCCGCGGCCGAGATCTACGACCAGGCGCGGCCGGCCTACCCGGCCGGGTTGTTCGCCCACATCGCCGGACAGCTGCCCGGCCCGCGCGTGCTGGAAGTCGGCGCGGGAACCGGCAAGGCCACATCGGGCCTGACCGCCCTGGGCCTGGAGGTGACCTGCATCGAGCCCGACGCTGCGATGGCGGCCGTGCTGGCGCGGCGCACCGCGACCGATCCGCAGGTGCGGATCGAGGTGCAGACCTTCGAGTCCTGCACGGCGGAGAGGACCTACGACGGCCTGGTCAGCGCGCAGGCCTGGCACTGGACCGACCCGGAAACCCGGATGGACCGAGCCGCCGCGCTGCTGCGGCCCGGCGGGTTCCTGGGACTGTTCTGGAGCGGCGGTGTCTTCCGCCAGCAGGAGGCCTTCGCCGCGATCGAGGCTATCTACGACGACTTCGGCCTGTACGGGCGCGACCGCCCTCTTGAGCCGATGGAAACCGCCGACAAGCTCGCGGTGATCCAGGACCCGAGTACCTGGCCCGGCGACGAGATCGCCGCCCATCCCGGGTTCGAGTACCTGGGAGCGGCCCTTTTCCCCTGGGCGCAGGACTACACCGCCGCCGAGCTCGGCGCCTTCCTGAGCAGCACCTCGTGGTACCGGGTCCTCGGCCCCGAGGTCCGCGACCGGTTGCTCACGGCCATCACCGGCACCTTGCGCGACCGGTTCGATGACCTGGTCGCCATCG
Organism: uncultured Actinomycetota bacterium; assembly: GCA_963729365.1. GTDB lineage: Bacteria > Actinomycetota > Actinomycetes > Streptosporangiales > Streptosporangiaceae > JASHPR01. The sequence continues at coordinate 241,017 of CAVSNQ010000017.1, read as the reverse complement.
ACTGGTCGACGCAGTGCTACAGCGCGCTCCGGCGGCACTGACCCGCCGCACATCGAGGGCCGCCAGGCCGGCCAGATGGCCAAATGGCCAGATGGGACGGCACGCCACCGAAGTGAACAGAGCGTATCCTCCGCGTCGCGGCGCGCGCGTGGCGCGTAACATGGCTCGATGGCAGAGACCCGGGAATGCGAGCAATGCGGTGCCGTATTCGCGCCCCGGCGCGAACACGCTCGGTTCTGCTCGGCTGGCTGCCGTGTCGCCTGGAATCGGGAGAATGCCAGCGATTCCGCCGCCGAGGCGAGGGCGCTTGACTGGTCCATCACCGCGATGCGGGACGCCACTGGGCGGCTCGTCCGGGTGACGGGGAGGGACTGGCCGCGGGCGTTCGCGGCGATCAGTGAGGCGGTGTGGTGGGTAACCATCGTCGATGCCACGCTGGTGCGCTATCACCCCGACACCTACGACTGCGTGCTGGCCGGTCAGCCTCCTGCGGAGCGGCAGCTGATCGACGGGACCCTGGGCGGGCTGCGCTTCGTGCGGAACCGGATGGGTCAGTACCTAGATCCCGGCGACTTCATCCAGCCCGGGGAGCCCAGGGAAGGCGATTCCGGCTCGGGTGACGGCTGCATCATGGCGTGGACGTGGAAGTCAGTCCCTGAGCCGACGCTCGCATCGCTGCCGCTGCGCGGGCAGGCTTGGGAAATGCGGCGGTATCGGTCGTATGAGGCCCAGCTGGCGGGCCGCCCGGTTGGGGAGACCTTTGAGCGGGCGGCAGCGTTCCTCAAGCTCGCCGCTGCGGAGGCCACCTCGGCCGAGGTCACGGGCCCACTGCCTAGCTTCCGCCCCTCCGCTGACCTCCCGGCCACGTAAACCCAGCAGGCCCACTTCTTAACACCCGAAACGCTAGCCTTGCTTGGGCTTGCTCCGTACGGGAGGGTGTTCGGCCACCGGTTGGCGGGGATAGCTGGGACATGGTGATTGGACCCGGAATGCGCAGCAGAAGCCACCCGATCACACCGCTCGCAGCAGTCGTCGCCGGTCTCCTGGCGGGAGTCGTGGGGACCGTCAGCCTGGACACGGTTCAATATCTCAGGTATCGCCGCAAAGGTGGCGATGAGAGCCCGCTCGCGTGGGAATTCGCGCCGGTCGAGACCTGGGAGAAGGCCCCGGCCCCCGGGCAGGTCGCCAAGCGCGTGGTCGAGGGCTTCACGCAACGTAAACTCCCCGACCGCTGGGCCTGGCTCACCAGCACCGTCATGCACTGGTCCTACGGATCGGCGTGGGGGGCGCTCTACGGTGTCCTGGCCGGGTCGGCACGCAGGCCGCACGCCCTCTATGGCCTGCCTTTCGGTGCCGCGGTGTGGACCACCGGCTATGTCGTTCTCCCCCTGGGAGGGCTCTACAAGCCGATCTGGGAGTACGACGCGAAGACCCTGGCCGAGGACCTGAGCGGCCATCTCGCCTACGGGGCGGGCACGGGAGCCGCTTTCTGGGTGCTGGTCAAGATCTTGTCGTAGCTATCCGGGCCCGGGGTGCATCGCCCGTTAGTCCGGTGAATCCGGGGTAGCCTCCTGCGATGAGTAGCGAAGCTCCGGGTGGACTGGCGCCTCCGCCTGGGACCGAGCGCCCGAGGCGCTTCCGGCCGAAGCTGCGGTACGAGTTGATCGACTGCGGCCTGCATGGCCACGAACTGCTCGGCACCGATGCCGCCCGGCTGCGCGGCGAAGACGGCCTGTTCGCCCGCGAGGCGGACGGCCTGCGCTGGTACCGCTGCCTGCGGTGCGATTCGTGGGTCGCGCTCAGCCCGCCCAGCCACCCGAGCGTCCAGTACCCGCCGCGCCGGGAGGCCGTGGTGCTGCCGCTGCGTGGCCGTGCGCTCCGGGACCGCTACGTGCTGCGGCTGATCGCCCTGGACCGGCTGCTTCACTTCCTGATACTGACCGTCCTGGCCGTGGCGCTGTTCCTCTTCGCCCACAACCGGGCCGTGCTGAACGCGGACTTCACCCGCATCGTCAAGGACCTGCAGGGCGGATTCGGCGGGCCGGTCGACAACAGCAATCACGGCATCGTGCACGATCTGCGGCGGCTGTTCGCCGTCAACATCACGAACCTCTACCTGGTCGCGGCGGCGGCGGCCGCGTACGCCGCATTGGAGGGCACCGAGGCGGTGGGGCTGTGGCTGACCCGCCGGTGGGCGGAATACCTGACCTTCGTCGCGACAGTCGTCTTCGTTCCATATGAGATCTACGAGCTGACCAAGAGCATCTCCTGGCTGAAGCTGCTCGCGCTCTTGGTCAACCTCCTCATCGTGATCTACCTGCTGGCCGCCAAGCGGCTTTTCGGGCTCCGCGGCGGCGGGAAGGCTGAGCGAGCCGAGCGAGCGCAGGACAACGGCTGGGCCGCGATCGAGCGCGCTACGCCAGGCCTCGCCATGCACATCGCGCCGCCGCCGAGCGGCCAGGCGGTTTCTCCGGACTGATCACCGTCCAGGAGCCGGCTTCGTCATCTCCTGCAGTATCCAGTTGTTGTTCAGACGCGGTGGACGAGTACGCGGCGCTCGTCAGAAGCTGGTGGGGAGGAGGTTACGCGGACGCCTAGAAAGGACAACTAGACGCCGCCCCTGGCCACCGTCACCTATAACGAGAACACCCGTAAGATCACTGAACGACCGAACGGCAGAAAGAGCAAGATCATGAGCGAGTCACTTAGCTATCAGGGAGTTGGAGCGTCAAGCCGCGACCAGGCTCACACCCTGTTCGCGCAGACAATGGGATACGTCGCGGTCACGGCCGCCCTCTTCGCGCTCGGCGCCTACCTGGGCCGCAACCTGGGCAGCGGTGCGGGCATCATCTGGTTCATCGCCGCATTCGCCTGCCTGATCGGCATGCGGTTCGCGGTGCGCAGGTCCCAGCAGCTGACCGTCGGACTGCTCGCCGCCTTCGGCCTGCTGATCGGGCTGGCCTTCGCGCAGACGCTCGCCTACTACGCGAGCATGGACACGAGCGCGCTGTGGCAGGCGGGCGGTGCCACCGCGCTGTTCATCGCCGGGTTCGGGGCTGCAGGCTACGCCACCCGGCGCGACCTGTCGGCGATCGCGCGGGTCTGCTTCTGGGCGCTGCTGGCCCTCATAGTGTTCGGCATAGTGCTGATCTTCGTTCATATCCCGGGCGGCGAGCTGATCTACTCAGTGCTCGGCCTGGTGATCTTCGCCGGCTTCACCATGTTCGATTTCCAGCGGCTGCGGACCTCTAAGGACATCACCGTCGCGCCCCTGCTGGCCGCGTCGATCTTCCTCGACATACTCAACGTGTTCCTGTTCTTCCTGCAGATCTTCTCAAGGAACGAGTGAGCGGTTGCGGTGAGTTCGGGGCCCCGGCCGCGTGACGGCCGGGGCCGTTCACGATCGTTAGTGCGGCGCAAGCCAGGCCAGGGCGGCAGGGACCAGGGTCTCAGTGCCCGTTCGCAGGGTGGGCTGCAGTGGCGGCAGGAACTTCGGTGAGTGGTTGCTGGGGATGTCCTGGAGGCGCCCGTCCTTCTCCGCGGCGGGTAGATCTGCCGGTCGGGTCAGCGGAAGGCGGGCGCGACTTCCTCCATGAACAGGTCGCAGGTGTCCTTGGCGCGCGCCATGGAGCCGAGGGTGAAGTCCGGGATGATGAGCTCGTGGGCGCCGGCCTCCTGGTACTGGGCCACGATGTCGGCCACCTCGCCGGGAGTCCCGACGATCATCGCCCGCCCGGGCCCGGCCTGTCGCTTGTCGTTGAGCCATTCCTTGTCGGTGGACAGGTACAGCAGCGCCTGGGTGGAGACGTGGATCTCGCCCGGGTCGCGGCCGACCTGCTCGCAGTGCGCGCGCAGCACCGAGACCTTGTGCGCGAGCACGTCCGGCGTCGTCCAGCAATTCCAGTGGTCGGCGTACCGGGCCGCGATGTGCAGCGTGCGCCGCTCGCCGCCGCCGCCGATCAGCAGAGGCAGCCGGTCCTGGACCGGGGCAGGCTGGTTCGGCGCATCCCGCAGCTGGAAGTACCGGCCCGAGAAGGCGGTCCGCGGCTGGCCGAGCAGGGAGCGGAGGATCTGCACCGCTTCCTCGAACCGGTCCATCCGCTCGCGCACCGTCCCGAGCGCGATGCCGTACGCGGCGTGCTCGTTCTCCTGCCAGCCGGCTCCCACTCCGAGGGTGAGCCGCCCATGACTGACCTGGTCGACCGCTGCCGCGATCTTGGCCAGGACCGCGGGATGCCGGTAGGTCACGCTGGTGACGAGGGAAGCGAGCCGTACCCGCGGGACCAGCGCGGCGAGAGCCGCGATGACCGACCAGCACTCGAGGGTGTCTCCGTCGAGCGGCGCCGCGCCGGGACCATTCGGCATGAAGTGATCGGCGATGTACACCGTGTCCCAGCCGGTCCGCTCACAGTGGGCCGCGATCTCATGGATCTCATCCCACGGCCGGGCCACCGATGGCCAGATACTGAAGCGCATGCGGGCATCCTAAGCAGTACGGTGGCCGGTGGTAACGCGCGAGGGTGCCCGGGCGGGCGCCGCACGGCGGAGGTGAGATGGATTGCGAGTCGGGGCCGCCGTGGCTGGCCTGGCCGTCGCGATCCTCGGCATCTGCGGGTGCACTGCGGCCGGGGGAACACATGGCCCGCTAGCGCAGGGGCGCACGACCTCGGCATCAAGCACGGCCCCGGACCCATCCGCCGTCGCATCCTCGGCCGCGCCGTCTGCGGCTGCGCCGTCTGCGCGCCCGGCGGCCAGGTCCGCCGCCCAGAGGACCGGCGGCCAGCTGGTCACGGTGACCGCTGCGGCCTACGGGGCGACGCAGGCGGAGCTCACCGCCTTCCAGCGGGCAGGCGGGCGATGGCGCCGGGTCTTCGGGCCGTGGGTCGCGTGGATCGGCCGTAATGGGATGGCTCCGCCCGGCGCCAAGCGGGAAGGCGATGGCCGCACCCCTTCTGGGACGTTCGGCTTCGGGTTTTTCTTCGGGGTCGACCCTGATCCCGGGGTGCTGTTCCGGTACCGGAGGGTGTACCCGTTCGACGTCTGGGACGACGACCCGTCGAGCCCGCTCTACAACGAGTGGGTGGATGACCGGTACGCCAACCCCGGTGCCGATCCCGAGCCGATGGACGTATCCGCCTACGACTATGGCGCCGTCATCGGATACAACACGGCCCGCACCCCCGGGCTCGGCAGCGCGATCTTCCTGCACGTCAACATCGGCATACCGACGGCGGGTTGCGTGACGTTGCCGGCGGGCGAGCTACTAGAGATCCTGCGATGGCTTCACCCTGCCGCATCGCCGCGGATCGCGATGGGCGTCGGGGCGCCTGGGATGGGCGCCGGGACGCTGGGCGGGTAGGGCAGGCCACGCGAGAGTGAGTTCCGAGAGCGCGCTGGCCGGGCTAGTTACGTTACAGAGTCTTACAGTAACGCACCGTGTAATCTGAAGGCGTCTAGCTGGCGCTGCGAAGGGGCCATAGTGGATGAAGATGCAGGTCTCGCCAACAGCAGACAGGGCGAGTTAGTCTCGCGGCTGGCGGCAATTGTCGAGTCCTCGGATGACGCCATCATCGGCAAGACGCTGGACGGGATCGTTACCAGCTGGAACCCGGGCGCCGCGCGCATGTACGGCTACACGGCACAGGAGATGGTCGGGAGCAGTGTGTCCAGGCTCTTCCCGCTGGACCGGGCCGGTGAGCTGGCACCGATTCTCGACCGGCTGCGCCGGGGAGAGCTGATCGATCATTTCGAGACCAACCGCGTCCGCAAGGACGGGACGGTCATTGATGTGTCCGTTTCGGTCTCTCCGATCCGGGACGCGACAGGGGTTGTGGTCGGAGCGGCGACCGTGGCCCGTGACGTGACGGAACGCAACCGTGCCGCTGCTGAACGAAGCGGGATGGAGTCCCGCCTGCGCCAGGCGGAGCGCCTGGAAACCGTAGGCCTGCTGGCGGGCGGGATCGCACATGACTTCAACAACCTGCTGGGCGCGATCTTGGGCTACGCGTCGTTAGTAGCCGCGGCGACGGCAGGTGATCCCGAGGTACGGGCGGACGCCGAGAAGATCCAGGCGATGGCGCGCCGCGCCGGGCGGCTCACCAGGCAGCTGCTTATCTTCAGCCAGCGGGAGCTGACCCAGCCGGAGCCGGTCGATCTCAACACGATCGTCCGCGATGTCAGAGAGCTGCTGTCGGTGAGCATCGGGAGCGGCATCGAGCTGCGATTGGAGCTGGCGGGGAGCGTGCCGACGGTTCTGGCCGATCGTGGTCAAGTGGAGCAGGTGCTGCTTAACCTGGCTCTCAACGCCCGTGACGCGATGCCAGGGGGCGGCATCCTGACCATGGGGACGAGCCTGGCGGAACTCGGCGAGGGCGACGATGCCCTGAACCCCGACGCCAGCCCTGGCCGGTATGTGGAACTCAGCGTCAGCGATACCGGGACGGGGATGAGCGCGGAGGTGGCAGGCCGCATCCTCGAGCCCTTCTTCACCACCAAGCCGGAGGGCCTGGGCACCGGCCTGGGACTGTCCACCGTGCACAACATCGTCACCAAGGCCGGGGGCAGCCTGAGGGTCGATCCTGGTGAAGGCACGGGCAGCGGCTTTCGTCTCTATTTCCCGGCCACGGGGGGGTCGGCCGCCGTCCCGTCCGCGCCTAGGAATGCCGTGTCGGCTGCCCGCGGAAACGGAGAGAAGATCCTGGTTGTCGATGATGAGCCAGCCGTGCGGGAGGTAGTCTCGCGGATCCTGCGCCGGAATGGCTACGCCGCCTTAGAGGCCAGCAGCGGTCAGCAAGCACTGACGCTGGCCTCTTCCCATGAAATCCAGCTTCTCCTGACCGACTCCGTGATGCCCGGCATGTCCGGTGCCGGGCTGGCCAAACTCCTTGTGGGGCTGAAACCCGGATTGCCTGTCCTGCACATGTCCGGCTTCAACGCGGGGGTGCTGAGCCCTGAGCGCGTCAGCTCCGGCGAATTGGCGTTTATCCAGAAACCGTTTACCGCCGAAGAGTTGCTGGCTAAGGTCCGCGCCGCCCTGGGGAATTCGGCGCTGGTGTAAAGGCGGCGGGCGCGAGGGCGAGACCCTGTGCCGTGGGCGTGGCTGCGGGGGCTCGGGTTGGCGGGATACTGGTCGGGTGGTGGGGGATCGTAGTGATTTCTTCGTCAGTCATGCTGGTGCGGACCGGGCGTGGGCGGAGTGGGTGGCCTGGCAGTTAGAGCAGGCTGGTTACACCGTCGAGCTGGATGTGTGGGACTGGGCCGCCGGGCGGAATTTGGTGCTGGCGATGAGTGATGCGCTGGCCATCTGTGACCGGGTGGTGGCGTTGTTCTCAGCCGCGTATTTCGACCGGGACCGGTACACCACCGAGGAGTGGACGGCGGCGCTGCTGCACCGGCCGGGAAGGGGGGAGGGTCGGCTGGTGCCGGTCCGGGTGGAGAACGTGCCCGCAGATGACATGCCTGCGGTGCTGCGACCGCTGCTGTTTTGTGACCTGTTCGGCGTGGACGCTGCGGAGGCGCGGCGGGTGCTGCTGGCGGCGGTGGCGGGACCTAAGCGGCCAGATGGTGAGCCGGTGTTCCCGGGCCCGGGTACGTCGGGTGCTCTGGCGAAGCTGGGGGGTTCGGGCCCGCGGCTGCCGGGCAGCGTGCCGCGGGTGTGGAACATCCCGGCGCGTAATCCGGGGTTCACCGGCCGGGACGGGCTGCTGGTCGCGGTGCGCGAGCGGCTGCTGGCCGGGGACAAGGCCGTGGTGCAGGCGCTGCAGGGGATGGGCGGGGTCGGCAAGACCCAGCTGGCCGCCGAGTACTGCTATCGGTTCGCCGGGACTTACGACCTGGCCTGGTGGGTCAACGCCGAGCAGGCCGGGCTGATCGGGGACCAGTTCGCCGCCCTGGGCGCCGCGCTGGGCTGCGTCCCGGCCGGGGCCAGCACCGACGCGGTGCGGGCCGGGGTGCTGGCCGAGCTGCGCGACCGGGGCCGGTGGCTGCTGGTGTTCGACAACGCCGAGGACCCCGCCGATATCACGCCGTGGCTGCCGGGCGGCGGCGGGCATGTGCTGATCACCTCCCGGGCGCGGCACTGGGCGCAGATCGCGGTGCCGGTGGAGGTGGACGTGCTGGCCCGGCCCGAGTCGGTGGCGATCTTGCAGGACCGGGTGCCCGGGCTCGGCGCGGATGACGCGGACCACCTCGCCGCCCAGCTCGGGGACCTGCCGCTGGGTATCGCGCAGGCGGCCGGGTTCATGGCCGAGACCGGCATGCCCGCCGCCCAGTACCTGGGGCTGCTGCGGACCCGGGCCGGGCAGCTGCTGGACCAGGCCGCTCCCGGGTCGGGCTACCCGCACTCGCTGGCGGCCGCGACCCAGCTGATCGCCGACCGGCTCGATCGCGGCGACCCGGCCGCCGGAGAGCTGGCCGGCCTGTGTGCGTTCCTGGCTCCCGAGCCCATCCCCGAAGACCTGTTCACCAGCGCGCCCGGCCTACTGGCCGGGGAGCTGGCGGCCCGGGCGGCGGATCCGCTGGCCTGGCGGCAGACGCTGGCCCGCCTGGCCGGGCAGTCGCTGGCCCGGATCGACCAGCGCGGGCTGGTGATGCACCGGCTGACCCAGGCCATCCTGCGCGACCGCCTTACCCCAGAACACGCCGCCGCCACCCGCGAACGCGCCGAGGCGATCCTGGCCGCCAGCAACCCCGAAGACGCGGGCAATCCCGCCACCTGGCCCCGGTGGGCGCAGCTGATGCCGCACCTGCTGGCCGCCGACCTCGCCGCCACCGAAAGTCCCGCCCTGCGCTGGATGGCCTGCAACGCATGCTGGTACCTGATATCCCGCGGCGATACCCGCACCGCCCACGACCTGGCCAGCGATCTGCACCAGCCGTGGCGCGAACGGCTCGGCGACGACGACCACCACACGCTAGCGGCCGCGACCTACCTTGCCTGGGCGCTCCGGGACATGGGTCGCTACACCGAAGCCCGCGACCTGAACCAGGACACCCTCGACCGCACCCGCAGGATCCTGGGCGACGACCACCAGAACACCCTGGCCTCCGCCAGTAACCTCGCCGCCGCACTGTACGAGCTTGGGGAGGTGCAGGCCGCCCGCGACCTGGACCAGGACACCCTGGACCGCAAGCGGCGGGTCCTGGGCGCCGACCACCCCGACACCTTGACCTCCGCCAATAACGTCGCCGGCTACCTGCGCGCGCTGGGGGAGGTGCAGGCCGCCCGCGACCTGGACCAGGACACCCTGGACCGCAGCCGCCGGGTCCTGGGCGACGACCACCCGGCCACCCTGACCTCCGCCACCAACCTCGCCATCGACCTGCGCGCGCTGGGGGAGGTGCAGGCCGCCCGCGACCTGCACCAGGACACCCTGGACCGGCGCCGCCGGATCCTGGGCGCCGACCACCCCGACACCCTGGCCTCCGCCGCCAACCTCGCCGTCGGCCTGTACGCGCTGGGGGAGGTGCAGGCCGCCCGCGACCTTGACCAGGACACCCTGGACCGGCGCCGCCGGGTCCTAGGCGCCGACCACCCCGACACCCTGACCTCCGCCAACAACCTCGCCGCCGACCTGTCCGCGCTGGGCGAGAGGGACGACGACTCCTGACGTCATCATCACAAGCGCAGCAGTCAGCCGCGCGGCTGGCGCCACGACCGCGTAACCCGTTGCCCCCGATGCCGCGTCATACGAAGGGTCCCGCCAGCCACACACCCCGGGCAGGGACCACCGAATCCTTCCGCAGCGAGGAACAGACCCAATGCCCGCGCCCGGGCCAGCCCCGCTCGCCCGCCTGCACGAGACGGCGATGCAACTCGGCATCATCGTGGTCGATGCCGTCGACAACGACGGCCCGGTGCTCGATGACGACACCGCCGCGTTCGTGGCCTGCGGCGTGTGCATCGCCCTTAGCCCCGGGCTCGACGACGACAGTCTGCGCGCCGACGTGCTCGCCATGGCCCTGGCCCTCACGTACACCATGGACCCCGGCACGACCGGCCACGCGGGAGATATCGCCGCGGCAGGCGGCTTCGTCCTGATCAGCCGCACCCGCGAAGCCGAGCCCGTATCAGCCCTGGGATCGCTCGCGACCGTGATCGCCCGCGAGCACGGCCGCGACACCGCGTCCGCCGCGTTCGAATACAGCGTGCCGGTCTTTGACTTAGCCCGGCGCCCTGCCGAGAGCGCCTTGCTGGGCTACAACTGGCGGGCCGCTCTGCGACTTCTCGCAGAAGAACGGGTGGCGCCTCCAGCCAGGCACCCACAACATGGGAACCGGCCGGGACGAGCGGTCACCTGGTCATTGAATCCCGGTCATATGGGACACCAGTCAGCGGTCCCGGCCACGGCGCGCAAGTAGGCTCGGTCGCCGCCCCGGGCGAGGGCCAGCCGCCATGGATGTCCGTCCAGGATCAAACAGACGATCTGTAGCCACTGCTACTCGTGGACGCTTCTGCGCAACGGTTTGGCGATGCTTCGATCATCACTGACCGAATGAGACCGTGCCGGGCAGTGGGGGATGGGTGGTCATGCGGTGTCATTCTGGGGCGGTTCCACGATCCCTGTTGGCGTTGGCGAAGAGGAGGGTGGGTTCGACGAGGATGTCGCGGCCGAGTTCGGTCTTGTAGATCTCGTCGACGCTGCCGAACCTTGCTTGGGAGTAGTCCAGCCCGAGGGCTGCGGCGGCTTGGCGAACGGAGGCCTCGTCTGGTCCTTCGATCTCGACGAATGTCGGAAGGCCGGGCCAGCTGTCGAAATCGAAGGCGATCTCTCCCCAGCGCCACTCTTCGCGGTAGCTCTCCTGGTAGCGGACCTCGGCCAGGCCGAGGTGGGCGAGGATTTCGGCCATGGCGTGCAGGTCGGTGATTTCGGTCTCGATCTCCGTGGTGCCGTCGATGGTGGTGGCGTCGGTGACCTGCTTCAGCGTGAGCGTGGACCGAGTGCCCTCGTCGCGCAGGCGAACCCAGGCGCCGCCTTCCAGGGCGTCGTCTTCGAAGATCTTCCGGGTGAGCAAGGTTCGGGGGAAGGCTTGCACGGCGCCTAGGTCCTTGAGCCTGGTTTTCAGGTCGGCCACGTCGATGGATAGGAACTTGGCCTCGTACTCATGTTTCATGGTTCCTATTCTCCGGTTGTCTGGGTCGGTTCGCGCAGGGCTACGAGCAGGCCCATGCGGTGGGTGTGATCGTGCAATTGGCCGACGTGGGCGCGCTCGGTGAATTTGCTGGTCCGCAGGGTCAGCAGGATCGTCCAGCCGTCCGCGATGTGGTGGCTGAGCCGTTCGGGTGAGGTGTAGTGCTCGGTCAGGAAGTGGCGCTGCTCGATGGGCATCATGAACTCTGCCCCGAATAGGCCGCCGGGCCGGACGAGTTGCTTCATGCGTGCGATGAAGTCGGGGAGCGGGCGGCGGTGGTTCATGCTGTAGTGCCAGGAACAGCTCGTCCAGACCGCGTCGCACGGGCCGCAGCAGGGGCCGTCGGCGAGGAAGTCGCGTTCGACGATCTGGACCTGATCGTGGAGATCTTCGGCTTTCAGCCTGGCGATCAATCCCATGGCTTGGGCGGTGGTGTCGCCGGGAAAGCGGACCTCGCCGCCGTGCAGGGCGAGCGGGTCGCATTCGATGGCGATGACGCGGTAACCGGCTGCGGCCAGCGGCATCACGAACTTGCCGTCGCTAGCACCCACGACTGCGACGGACGCACCGGGGAAAGTGTGTTCCTTCAGCGTGGCCAGGAACTGGGGGAAGAAGCTGAGGGTTTGTTCCCACAGGCTGGACGTATGCATCTCAGCAGGCTCCTTGCCGGGTGAGGGCCAGGATCGACCCGACGGCTTGTTCTGGGGTGAGGCCGGTGGTGTCTACCTTGAGCGCAGGGAAGCGGTCGTATGCGCTGATCATTTGGGTCGCGAGGTGCTCCCCAAGAACGTCCCAGCGGGAGGCAGGCTTGTCGCGGGTGGCCAGGCGGCATTTGCGCTCCTGCTCTCCGCACACCAGCTGGTAGGCCGTGGGGTGGGGAAGGCCGGGTGGCAGCGTGACTGCGGTGCGTGCGCCGAGGGCTTCATGGCTGGCCAGGCAGCGCGCGAAGTAGCTCTCCACGACGACCGGTGTGCCCGCGGACAGGTGCCGCTGGATCTCGTCGGTGGCCATGAACAGCGCCGACAGGTAGAAGCACAGCCTGGCCTCGACGTTGCCGCATCGATCGATCCTCCGTCGCAGCGGCTGGTAGCAGGGCGGGACGGTGGCCACCAAGACGGCGCCGCGGGCTGCGGCCAGGAGCGGCGCGAGGGTGGTCTTGCCGGTCCCGCGTATCCCTTCGAGGCTTTCGAACAGGGGCTGGTCACACATGGGCGTAGACCACGTCGGGAACCGCCAGCGTAAGTTCGTCGGTGGCGGAAGGCTGGTGGACGATGCGGTCGGCGGTCTTGTCGTACCAGAAAGCGTGTGAGTCCTTGCCCACGGCTTTGCAGGACATCGTCAGGGCTCCCCGTGGGTCTGCCTCGATCCGCTCGATCTCACGCAGGCCGCCTTCTGGAGCGCACACCACCGGCGCGCCCTCAGCGGATAGGTCCTCATCGAGGGCGACCTCAATACCGAGGTCAGCGCGTCGTAGATCCTCTCGCAGGTGGGTATATGCGGCTGGGTTGGCGACGAACAGCTCGGGGTGGCCGCAGGCATTGCCGACGGGCCGCAGGCAGTGCAGTTTGAGCTGCTGTACGCCGATCCCCTGGAGCGTCTGTGCGAGCGGGACCACCTCCCTGATGTTCTGGCGGGTGACCGTCATGGTCGCTCCCGTTGGGATCCCGAGTTCACCCGCGCGGCGGAGCGTGGAGAGAGCGGCCTGATAGCTGCCGACCCTGCGAATGCGGTCGTTGGTGGCGCCGATGCCTTCCAGTGAGATCCGCAGGAAGTCCAGGTCGGTGGCGATTTCGGCGAGCCGTCGCTCGATCCGGTAGCCGTTGCTGCAGATCTCGACCCGGAGGCCGAGCTGCCGTCTGGCCTGGCGCACTATCACTGGCAGGTCCCGGTACAGGAAGGGCTCGCCGCCGAGGAAGGTGACAGCCTCAGCGGCCGATGCACTCCCAGACTGATACAGGAAAGTGCCTGTAAACGATTTCCGGGGGTGGCGGGCGGGAACCCGGTGAGATCGGGTTCTGGGAGGGGCCGACCTCCCGGACAGTGATGTGCACGCGGTGGCTGGGCACACGGCGACGTGTGGCCACGTGAGCGGCGCAGCGGGCCAAGGGGCAACGGGGTTGCCCTGGCTGGCGCCGACGTCGGCTGTGTACGACGAACCCGATCTGTTCGCCCATCTGCCAGAGGTACCATTCTCGCTCGCTGCCCGAAGCACTCCAGCGCGCTCTACGACGCCTTCCATCTCCAGGTCCGCTACCACCGGCCCCGCCACGAGGTGACCATCCGCGTCACGATCAACGCCGCCGCGTTGCCGAGTCTCTCCAAGGTCATCAGTGGTGCGGCGGACCGCAGTCAGGCTAGAGCAGAAACCGAATTCAAGAACGGAATTCGTTCCCATGTTCGCGGCGCGCGCCCCCGGCAGGCGCCCCCAGCAGTGGCGCCCCCAGCGGCGCCCCCAGCAGGATTCGAACCTGCGCACACGGCTCCGGAGGCCGTTGCTCTATCCCCTGAGCTATGGGGGCTCACATGCTGCACATAGGGTATTGCCCGCGAGCCGGAGCCAGGGTACCAGTAGCGTGGTTCTGTGAACACGGGGCAGATCGGCGCGCAGCGCAGCGTGAGAAACGATCACCTCGCCCGGGTGACACGCGGACTGGGCCGGGTGCTGGTTGTCGATGATGACGAGGTCATCAGGCAGCTCATTGCCGTCAATCTCACGCTCGAGGGGTTCGACGTGGTCACCGCGGTCGACGGCAAGGACTGCCTGGAAAAGGTGGGCGAGGCCGCCCCGGACGTGATCACCCTGGACGTGATGATGCCGCGCCTGGATGGCTGGGTGACAGCGACCCAGCTGCGCAGGAATCCCAAGACGGCGGGCATCAAGGTCGTGCTGATCACGGCGCGGGCGCAGGAAGACGATCGGTCCAGGGGCCGCCAGATCGGCGTGGATGCCTACCTGACCAAGCCGTTCGACCCGGCCGAGATGATCCGCGTGGTCCGCGAGCTGGCCGGCGCTCCGACCAGCGTCTTCGACTGACCGGCCGCCGGGGCGCGCACCGTAGCCTGGGCCCGTGATCCCCGGCGACATCGGCACCGTGCTCGGCGCGCGCGCGTCAGGTACCTGGCGCCCGGCGCCGCCCGAGGCCGGCGGCGCGCCGGGGACCTATGCCACCTCGCTGCCGTTCCTGATGGCTGGCGCGGCCGGCGCGGCGCCGGGGGAGGTCGCAGCCGGGCTGGCCGCCAGGCTGCGCCGGGAGGACTGGATCGGCGCCGCGTCCGTCACCGGCGGCGGCTACCTGACCGTGACCGTCACCGCCCGCGCGCTCGCGGCCCTGGCCGTCCGCGTCCCGGCCGCCGGTGCCGCCTGTGCGGCCAGCGACGCGCTCCGCGGGACCGAGCTGGCCGCGCCCGTGGCCGCCGATCCGGCCTCGACCGCGACCTGGGAAGATGCCGGGCACCTGGTGGCCGCGTCGGTCACCGGCCGGCTGGCCGGCATCGCCGGGGCCAAGGTCAAAGTCCATGACTGCCCCGAACGCCAGTCGCCCCCCGACCAAGCCGCCCCGGGCGCCGCCGTGGCCTTCGCGGGCGCCGACGCGGTCCGTTACGCGCTGGCCAGGACGACGCCCGCCAGGGCGGGGCTGATCGACGCGTCGCGGTGCGTTAGGGCAAATCTCGGGAATCCGTTTTTCCTCGTCCGGTATGCCCACGCGCAGGCCGCCTCGGTCCTGCGGTGGGCCGCCGACCTCGGCATCGACCGCGGCCGGCCCGGGGAGTTCCGGCCCGAGAAGCTGTCACATGGCGGCGAGCTCGAACTGCTGGACGCCATCTCGTGGCTGCCGGAACGCGCCGCGGCCGCGGCCCGCCGCCGTCGGCCCGATGCGTTCGCCCGGTATATGGAGGGCCTGGCCTCGCGGTGGCTCGACTGCGCGGAGGGGTATCCGGCGCTTCCGTTTGGTGGTCGGCCGGCGCCGCGGGACCGGCCGGAAACGGCGGCCAGGCTGTGGCTGGCGGCCGCGGCGCGGACGGCGCTCGGGACCGGTCTGCGGCTGCTCGGCGTGGCCGCGCCGCCGCGATTGTAGCCCGTTCGATCTGGGGGACTTGTGAGAATCGCCTGGTTGAAGTAGGTTTCCGGGCATCTGAATCAGCCACGGGCGACGGGGCCGGGGGTTTGGCGGCCGTGCGGTTCAATCGTCAGCGAAACGGGTACCGCATGCGATGTAAGCCCCCTGGATGTCGACAGTCACAGCCTGGCTTCCAGTGCTCCCGGCCGAACCTTAACCACCGCAGGGACGGCAAGAGCGTACCCGGAACCTGGTCAGGCACGGGCTGTCGGCTGCTCTGGCAAATGAGGGACAGCTCCGAAGGAATGCCGTGGCCGTGCATGGTGTTAAGCTTGGTGCCGCACCAGATGCCCCGCCATGGGGAAAGGTGCTCGCCTGTCTGCCGCCAGTCCCGTTCCGCACCCAGCGGAGGGCTGTGGCTGCCAGAGACATCCAGCCTCCCCCGCACCGCCACACCCGCCAGGCGCGGCCGGTGCACGGCGGAGCCGGGTGCAAAACGTGGCGGACCCGTCCCGCCGTCCGGACCTGCGGCGGCACCCCAGCATCGGTGCTGGTGCCAGCGCTAGGCCGGAAGCGAGCTGTGGCGGTGGCTGCGTACGGAAAACCGCGCGGGAGGCCGGGCGTGACAGTACCGACCCGGGGGCGGGCAATGCGGGGATGGCGATTTGCACAACTTCAAGTGGCCCGGCCGATCGGCCGGAGCGTGACAGCGGGTGGCAGTGACCGAATCTGCGGTCGGCACCCGCGCCCTGGGAAGGACCCCTCGTGAGTGACACCACCGATCTGATGACCGGCTCCTCCGGCATGCCTGAGGAATCTCCCGCCGCGTCCCCTTGGCCCGGTGAAGCACCGGACTCGGCCGGGCGTGCCGGGACTTCCCCCGAGCCCGCGAGCGCGGTACGCTCCTGGCCGGATGCGGACTCCCGTGCTGGTGAGGCGCCCGGCGCCAGCCGTCGCGGTGGCACGGGACTGTCCGCGATGCTCCTGCCGGAGCTGCAGCGGCTGGCCCAGTCGATGGGCATCATGGGCACCGGCCGGATGCGCAAGGGTCAGGTCATAGCCGCGATCGAGGAGCGGCAGGGCGGCGGGACCGCGCAGGGCGGTGCGGCGGTCAGCAGCCAGACACCGGAACGCGCCGCTACTGGCCGCCGAGGCGAAGACAGGGGCAGCCAAGCCGCGGTAAACGACAACACAGCCCAGCGGGGGGCGCCTGCGGGAGCCGGCGCGACCCGCCCCTTTGAGCAGGATGCCATGGAATTTGAGACATCGACGCCGCCCGGTGTGGGCAGCGGTGCAAGCGCGGGCGGGATCGGCGACAGTTCGCATCAGGGCGGCGTGGGAGCCGCGGGCATCGGGGGTGCCGGTGTGGCCGGGGGAGGCGCCCCGGCGGCGTCCTCGGCGCCCGCCGTGGTGAGCGACGCCGGCGGCCGCGACGCATCTCGCCGCGAAGGCGACAGCCGCGAGGCCGGCGGCGGCCAGGGCGGTGCGCAGCGGGACGATGTCCAGCAGCAGGGCGACGGCCAGCGGGACAACCGGCGCCGTCGCGGCAACAACGGCCGGCGCGACGACCAGGGCGGTCGGCGTGACGACCAGGCCGGGCGGCGTGACGACCAGCCGCGCGCGGCCAGTGACGGCTCCGACCAGCACCGTGACTCGCGTGACTCCCGGGACTCGCGTGACTCCCGTGACTCAGGCCCGGGGCGCGACCAGCAGGGTGGCCGCGGCGACGACGACCGCGATGGCCAGGGCGGCAGGCGGAGCCGGGACAGGTTCCGCAACAGGAACAACAACCGGGGACGCCGGGAACGGGGCGCCGAGGCCGAGCCGGTGATCTCCGAGGACGACGTGCTGATCCCGATCGCCGGCATCCTGGACGTGCTCGACAACTACGGATTCGTCCGCACGACCGGCTACCTGCCGGGACCCGACGACGTCTATGTCTCGCTGTCCCAGGTGCGCAGGCACGGCCTGCGCAAGGGCGACGTCATCGAGGGCGCGGTCCGGCAGCCCAGGGAGGGCGAGCGCCGGGAGAAGTTCAACGCGCTGGTCAGGCTCGACAAGGTGAACGGGCTTGACCCCGAGCAGTCCAGGTCCCGGCCGGAGTTCTCCAAGCTGGTCCCGCTGTACCCGCAGGAGCGGCTCAGGCTGGAGACCGATCCCACGATCATGGCCACCCGGATCATCGACCTGATCGCCCCGATCGGCAAGGGCCAGCGCGGCCTGATCGTGTCGCCGTCCAAGGCCGGCAAGACGATGATCATGCAGGCCATCGCGAACGCGATCACCAAGAACAACCCCGAGTGCCACCTCATGGTCGTGCTGGTCGACGAGCGGCCCGAGGAAGTCACCGACATGCAGCGCTCGGTCAAGGGCGAGGTGATCTACTCGACCTTCGACCGGCCGTCGGAGGACCACACCACCGTCGCGGAACTGGCCATCGAGCGGGCCAAGCGGCTGGCCGAGATGGGCCATGACGTGGTCGTGCTGCTCGACTCGATCACCAGGCTGGGCCGGGCCTACAACCTGTCCGCCCCGGCCAGCGGCCGGATCATGTCCGGCGGCGTGGACTCGACCGCGCTGTACCCGCCGAAGCGGTTCTTCGGCGCGGCGCGCAACATCGAGCACGGCGGCTCGATCACGATCCTGGCCACGGCCCTGATCGAGACCGGTTCCCGCGCGGACGAGGTGATCTTCGAGGAGTTCAAGGGCACCGGCAACATGGAGATCAGGCTGCGCCGTGAGCTCGCCGACAAGCGGATCTTCCCCGCGGTCGACGTGGACGCCTCGAGCACCCGCAAGGAAGACCTGCTGCTGACGCCGGAGGAGCTCAAGATCGTCTGGCAGCTGCGCCGGGTGCTGCACGCGCTCGAGCCACAGCAGGCGCTCGAGGTGCTGATGGAGCGCATGAAGGAGACCAAGAGCAACGCCGAGTTCCTGCTCCAGGTGCAGAAGACCACGATCGGCAGCTAGCCTGACCGCGGGAATCTCCTGGCCCCTGCGAGCGTTGCAGAAGCTGGCACTGGCCAAACCATATGCGGTACCGGTTCACGTCCGTCGCGACAGGCATGCGGCGAGGCGACCCGGCGACCGCCAAGAACCAGGAGTCACGACATGAAGCCTGACATTCACCCCGACTACGTGGTGACCACGGTGACCTGTACCTGCGGGAACAGGTTCACCACGCGGAGCACCGCGAAGAGCGGCGTTATCCACGCCGACATCTGCTCGAACTGCCACCCGTTCTACACCGGCAAGCAGAAGATCCTGGACACCGGCGGCCGGGTCGCCCGGTTCGAGCGGCGCTTCGGCAAGAAGCAGTCTGGCGACAAGTAGATCCCAGGCCCGGTGGATGTACGTTTAGTCGCGTTCTAACGCGCCCGCAGGTACATCCATCGGGTTCCGCATGCCTGCGAGCAGCAACGTCCCTGGAGAAGGAGCTGGAAACCGTGTTTGACCGGCTCGAGGAACTGGCGGGCGAGTACGCGGCACTGGAGCGGGATCTCGCTGACCCGGCCGTGCACGCCGACCCCGACCGAGCTCGGGCACTCGGCCGGCGCTACGGCGAGCTCGGCCCGATCGTGCACGCCTACCGGGAGTGGCAGCATGTCACCGCCGACGAGACCGCCGCGCACGAGCTGGCCGGCGAGGACGCGTCGTTCGCCTTGGAAGCCGAGCAGCTGGGGCGGCGCCGGGCGGAGCTTGAGCAGCGCCTGCAGGATCTGCTGGTCCCCGGCGACGCGAACGACGGCCGGGACGTCATCCTCGAGGTCAAGGCGGGCGAGGGCGGCGAGGAGTCGGCGCTATTCGCCGGCGACCTGCTGCGGATGTACCTGCGCTACGCCGAGCGGCACGGCCTGAGGACCGAGGTCCTCGACTCGACCATGACCGGCCTGGGCGGATACAAGGACGCCACGGTGGCGATCAAGTCCGGGCGGCGGACCGACGGCGCGTGGGCGCAGCTGAAGTACGAGGGCGGCGTGCACCGGGTGCAGCGGGTCCCGGTCACCGAGTCGCAGGGACGCATTCACACCTCGGCCGCTGGCGTCCTGGTCATGCCGGAGGCTGACCCGGTCGAGATCACCATCGATCCCTCGGACCTGCGGGTGGACGTGTTCCGGTCGTCGGGGCCCGGTGGCCAGAGCGTCAACACCACGGACTCGGCGGTGCGGATCACGCACCTGCCGACCGGCATCGTGGTGTCCTGCCAGAACGAGAAGAGCCAGCTGCAGAACAAGGAGCAGGCCATGCGGATCCTGCGCGCGCGGCTGCTCACCCAGGCGCAGGAGCAGGCCGACGCGCAGGCCTCGGCCGAGCGCAAGAGCCAGGTCTCTGCGGTGGACAGGTCGCAGCGGGTCCGCACTTACAACTTCCCTGAGAACCGGCTTTCCGATCACCGGGTCGGCTACAAGGCCTACAACCTGGATCAGGTTCTCGACGGTGACCTCGACGCGGTGATCGGGGCCCTGCAGGCCGCCGACCGGGCCGAGAAGATCGCGGAGTCCGGCGAGCGGGCCTCGTGAACCTGCTGCTCGATGAGATCGCCGTGGCGGCGTCCCGGCTGGCCGAGGCCGGGGTGGAGTCGCCGCGCGCCGACGCCGAGCTGATCGCGGCGCACGTGCACGGCGTGGCCAGGGGCGCGCTGCATACCGTGCCCGATGCCGCGTTCGATCCCCGGTACTGGGACGACGTCGCGCGCCGTGCGTCGCGCGAGCCGCTGCAGCACATCACGGGCCTGGCCTACTTCCGCTATCTGGAACTCGAGGTGGGCCCTGGCGTATTCGTGCCCCGCCAGGAGACCGAGGTCATGACCGGCTGGGCGATCGAGGCGCTGCGCGAGATGGACATCGCCGCGCCGGTCGTCGCCGACCTGGGCACCGGATCGGGCGCGATCGCCCTGGCCATCGCCCAGGAGGTACCCGGCGCCCGGGTGCACGCGGTCGAGGCCGACCCGCTGGCCCGGCAGTGGACCGAGCGGAACATCGCCGGGTGCGCCGAGGCCGCGCCGCACACGTCCGGGCGGGTCACGCTGCACGGCGACGACTTCGCGAGCGCGCTGCCCGACCTCGGCGGCGCGGTCGACCTGGTGATCAGCAATCCGCCCTACATCCCGGCCGGCTCCTGGGTGCCGCCCGAGGTCGGTGAGTACGATCCGGCCACGGCGCTGTGGGGAGGCGCGGACGGGCTTGACTCGATCCGGGTGATCGAGCGCGTGGCCCGGCGGCTGCTGCGCGGCGGCGGCCTGGTCGCCGTGGAACACGGCGCCCCGCAGGGCGCGGCGGTCTACTGGGTGTTCGCCGAGGAGCACGGGTGGCGCGGCACGCGCAACCACATTGATCTGGCCGGCCGTGACCGGTTCGTCAGCGCCGCATGGAATGATGAGCGCCCATGAGCGCAACGTATGACTGCGCGGACCCGGCGAGCCGCACCGAGGGGCTCGCCGCCGCGGCCCTGGCGCTGCGCACCGGCGGGCTGGTCGTACTGCCGACCGACACCGTGTACGGGATCGGCGCCGACGCGTTCTACCCCTCGGCGGTCACGGCCCTGCTCGCGGCCAAGGGCCGGGAACGGGACATGCCCCCGCCGGTGCTCGTCGGCACCGTCCGCGCGGCCTCGGCGCTGATCGAGGACCTCGGGCCGTACGGCAAGGACCTGATCGACGAGTTCTGGCCGGGCGGCCTGACCATCGTGTGCCGCGCGAACCGCTCTCTCGGCTGGGACCTGGGCGAGACCCGGGGCACGGTGGCCGTCCGGATGCCGCTGCACTCGGTCGCGCTTGACCTGCTCAAGGAGACCGGCCCGCTGGCGGTGAGCAGCGCCAACCGCACCGGGGCGCCGCCCGCCACCACCGCGGCCGGGGCGCAGGAGCAACTCGGCGACGCGGTCTCCGTGTACCTGGACGGCGGGCCGTGCAACAACGATGTTCCTTCCACGATCGTGGATCTCACCGGCAGCGTGCCCAGGCTGCTGCGGGCGGGCGCCGTTTCTGTCGGGAAGCTGCGCGAGGTCGCGGCCCTGTCCACGGGCGGCGATGTCACGCCCGGCACGTGACCAAATCTTTGGCCTGGCCTGGGCGGGTGATCACCCCGGCGGCCCAGGTGGTGCTCTAGAGTTGTCGTGATGCGTTACATCCCGTCCGGACTAGTTGGCGGCCGTGCCTGAGTACCTCCTGACCCTGTTGGTCACGGCGGTCGTCACGTACCTGCTGACGCCGCTGGTGCGCCGCGGGGCGATCGCCGGGCGGGCGATGCACGCCGCCCGTGACCGGGATGTGCACATTGTGCCGATTCCGCTCCTCGGCGGGCTGGCCATGTACGGCGGGCTGGCCGCGGGTCTCCTGGTGGCCGACCAACTGAGCCCGCTGCGCACCGTTTTGTCCGGCAACCGGATGGCCGCCGGGCTGCTGCTGGCCGGCGGGCTCATCGTCCTGGTGGGCATGGTCGACGACCGGTGGGGGCTGAGCCCGATCAGCAAGCTGGCCGGCCAGGCGGCGGCCGGCGGCATCCTGGTCTGGAGCGGAGCCCAGCTGAGCTGGCTGCCCGAGCCGGGCGGCAGCACGTTGATCCTCACCACGAACCAGTCGACGGTGCTGACCATCTTCCTCGTGGTGGCGACGATCAACGCGGTCAACTTCATCGACGGCCTGGACGGCCTGGCCGCCGGGATTGTCTGCATCGCGGCTATCGCGTTCTTCGTCTACTACTACCGGCTGACCCAGGTCGTGCACCCGCACCTGTCAGCGCAGTCCGGCCCGGCCCTCGCCTCCGCGGTGCTGATCGGGGCCTGCCTGGGCTTCCTGCCGCACAACTCATACCCGGCGCGGATCTTCATGGGCGACACCGGGTCGATGCTGCTCGGGCTGCTGCTCGCCTACGTCCCGATCTCGAGCATCGCCTCGCTCGACTACGCGAGCCTGCACTCGCAGGTGAACAGGTTCCCTGAAATCCTGCCGCTGCTGCTGCCCGCCACGATCCTGGTGATCCCCTACTCGGACCTGCTGCTGGCCGTGGTCCGGCGGACCAGGGCCGGCAAGTCGCCACTGGCACCGGACCGCAAGCACCTGCACCACCGGCTGCTCGACATCGGGCACTCGCACCGCTCCAGCGTGCTGATCATGTACCTGTGGGCCACGCTGTTCTCCGTGGCCATCGTCTGGCTGTCCATCGCGCGGACCCAGCTGTTCGTGCTCGCCGTGACCACGCTGGCGGCGGTGCTGATCCTGCTGCTGATGTCGATGCCGCGGCTGCGGTGGTGGGAGCGCGGCCGCCGCCGCGCCAGGGCCGCGGCGGCTGCGGCGGCTGCGGCCGCCGCTCGGTCCGGTGCACCCAGGACCAGGCCCAGGCCCGCACCCGCTCCGGCCCGTCACGGGGCGGCCATATCGCTGCCTGGCCCCGCGGGTGAGCCCGCGCCGGCCGTGTCCCCCGCGGGCGGCCAGGAGACCGCGGCCCGGGCGGCGATCGGCGCGCCGGCCCCCCGGTACCCCGATGCCGGGACCCAGCAGGCGGCGGACGCGGGAACCCGCACACCGTCGGGCGTTCCGGCGCGTCCGCGCTGACCGCACGCTCGCGCGCCCGGGATTTTGGCGCACCGGGGGCACCGGGGCTCGCACTGGCATCACAAGGTTACTTTCGTCACGGTAGATGACCTGGTGAGATCATCGCCTGAGAGCTTGTGATATCTTTCACGAGCACCCACTCGAAGGCGAGTGATGAGGTCCGTGATACGTTTCGCTCACCTGGCGACGCAGCCGCACCGCCGCTATGGTGTCGCGGCGTGGTGCCACTCGGGCATCGATGGGTCCGCAGGAGTCAGGAAGTTTCGGTCGAGCTCTCCCGGAGCCATATAGATGCTGGCGAGCTATGCCCCGATCGCACGGCGATCGGCTGCGGCGGCAGCCGCCGCCGCCGTCATCATGGCTGCGCTCGGTGCCGTACTCGCTGGCGGTAAGGGGCTGATCGGTGCCGCGATCGGCGTGGCCGTGGTCGCGTTCTTCTTCGGGACCAGCATGCTTGTCGTGAGCCGCGCGGCGCGGGTGAGCCCTCAGGCGATGATGGGTGCCGCGGTCGGTACCTTTCTCGTCAAGATCCTGCTCCTGATCATCGTTTTCGGGGAGCTCCAGAACACCACGGCGTTCAATCCCAAGGCTTTCGGCCTCACCGTCCTCGTCTGCGTGCTGGTGTACAGCGCGGCCCAGGTGGTCTGGTCGATGCGGCTGAAGATGCTGTACGTCGAGCCGGACGGGGAACGGTGACCCGTGGGGCGTACTCAGGACCTGGACGGCGTACCGCGGCCCACGGCCGAGGGCGCGGTCCGGCCGCGGGCGTGCGGCCATGAACACGGGCCCCGGCCGGAAGAGCGCGGGCCCGAAGTACGATCCGCCGCCCCCCCGGGAGGGCACCGGCTGGGCGGTCATGAGCTACCTGATCGGGGGCATGCTGCTCTACGGCGGCATCGGCTGGCTGGTCGGGCGATGGACTCATATTGCCGCCTTCTTTCCCATCGGGCTGCTGCTGGGCATGGGCTTGGCGCTCGCGCTGATCATCTTCCGCTTCACCCGTTTGTGACCGGCCGCTGCGAGGTACTCGGCAGCGAAGGCGCACCGCGCCCCTGGGGATCCGGCTGCGCGGTCAGTGCGCCGGCCGAAGGAGCACACAGTGAGTGACGTTCTAGCGATCACGACGGCCAGCGGCTGCCATTTCCAGTCCAAGCCCTCATGTGGCTTTCCGGCCCCGTCGATCAACGAGTTCTTTTTCAGGCCCATCTTCACGATCGGCGGCTTCCAGTTCACCAAGCCAATCCTGATCATGCTGCTCTCGGCGGCCATCGTTCTGCTCGTCTTCTGGCTGGCGTTCCGCAAGCCGAAGCTGGTGCCGCGCGGCGTCCAGAACCTGGGCGAACTCGGCGTCCTGGCCGTGCGCGACCAGATCCTGCGGCCGCAGATGGGCAGCAAGGGCGACCGGTACCTGCCGTTCCTGGTGTCAATTTTCTTCTTCATCTGGCTGATGAACCTGTGGGAACTCATCCCGGTGGCCCAGTTCCCGGCCACGTCGAAGTTCGCGTTCCCCGTTGCCCTCACGCTGGTGGTCTGGGTGACCTACATCGTTATCGGCCTGCGGCACCAGGGCCCGATCGGCTACTTCAAGAACATGGCGGTCCCGTCGGGCGCCCCGTGGTGGATCCTGCCGCTGCTCAGCCCGATCGAGCTGCTGTCCAACATCATCGTCCGCCCGTTCACGCTGTCCATCCGGCTGTTCGCGAACATGCTGTCCGGGCACCTGCTGCTGCTGGTGTTCTCGATCGCCACCTGGTACCTGTTCAGCGCGACGATCGGCCTGCTGTTCGCGGCGGTGTCCTTCGTCGTGTTCCTGCTGGTGTTCGTGCTCGAGGTGCTGATCACGCTGTTGCAGGCGTTTATCTTCACCACGCTGACCGCGTTCTACATATCGGATGCGCTGGAGCCAGTGCACTGACCAACCCCACGAGCTAGACCCGGCGCACAGTGGCGCCGGGCCGGAGAAAAGGAAACCAACACATGCATCCTCTGCTGGTGCATCACCTGCTCTACGTCGCCGCAGCCGCGCCCACCACGACGATAAAAATCGTCGGCCTCGGAAAACTCGTCTACGGCCTCGCGGCCATCGGCCCCGGCATCGGCATCGGCCTGGTGTTCGGGCACGCGATCGAGGCCATGGCCCGCCAGCCCGAGGCGTCCGGCCGGATCACCACCTACATGTGGATCGGCTTCGCGCTCACCGAGGCGCTCGCGCTGATCGGCATCGCCGTTCCCTTCTTCATCACCAGTTAGCGAAGCCGGAAGGGTTAACCCGCCATGTTGCACCTGGCCCAGAGCGGAACCGAGAACCCGCTGGTCCCGAACCTAACCGAGCTGATCACGGGCCTGATCGCGTTCTTCATCGTGTTCGGCGCGCTCGCCAAGATCCTCTTGCCGAGAATCCAGCAGACGCTGGAGGAGCGGACCGACGCGATCGAGGGCGGCCTCAAGCGCGCCGAGGACGCGCAGGCCGATGCGGCCCGGCTGCTCGAGCAGTACCGGGCTCAGCTGGCCGAGGCCAGGCACGAGGCCGCGCGGCTGCGCGAAGAGGCCAGGGAGCAGGGTGCCCAGATCAAGGCGGAGCTTCGGCAGGAGGGAGAAGCCGAGAAGCAGCGCCTGATCGATTCCGCCCGCGCTCAGATCGACGCCGACCGCCAGCAGGCGCTCACCTCGCTGCGCACCGAGGTCGGTGCCCTCTCCGTGCAGCTCGCCAGCCGCATCGTCGGCGAGTCGCTGGAGGACGAGGCCAGGCAACGCCGGACCGTGGACAGGTTCCTCGCGCAGCTCGAGGACCAGTCAGGAGGCGCGGGAAGCACGGGAAGCGCCGCGGAGGCGGAGGCGAGCCGATGAGAGGCGCCAGCAGGGCATCGCTCGCCCAGGCCAAGGAGCGGCTGGCCGAGATTCTCGCTGGCGACGTCGACGCCGGCCAGCTGGGCGACGAGCTATTCGCCGTGACCGGGCTGCTGGACGCCGAGGCCAGCCTGCGCCGGGTGCTGTCCGACCCAACCCGGGAGGCGAGGGCCAAGACGGGCCTCGTCCAGGCGCTGCTCGGCGGGAAAGTCGCCGCAGCGACGCTGGACGTGGTCTCCGCGCTGGTGAGCGAGAGCTGGTCGGAGCCCGCTGACCTGGCAGACGCGGCCGAGCAGCTCGCGGCGCTCTCGATCATCGAGACGGCGGACCGCGATGGGACGCTGGACAACCTCGAGGACGAGCTATTCCGGTTCGGCCGGGTGGTGAATGCCGAGCCAGAGCTTCGGACTGCCTTGTCGAGCCCGTTCTTCCCGGCCGAGCGCAAGCGCGAGCTACTGGACGCGCTGCTGGGCGGCAAGGTGACCCAGGCGACCATGCGGCTGGTCACCCAGGCGGCGGTGCAGACCAGGGGACGTAGTCTGGATGAGAGCCTGGAAGAGTACGCTCGCCTGGCTGCCGAGCGGCGGGAGCGCCTCGTGGCCGAAGTGCATGTCGCAATCGCGCTTAGCGCGGACCAGCGTGGCAGGCTCGCGGCGGCCCTGACCGCCGCCTACGGCCACGACGTACACCTGAATATCGTGCTCGACCCGCGGGTCGTCGGCGGCATGTCCGTGCAGATTGCGGGCGAGGTCATCGACGGGACCATGGCAAGCCGACTCGCCGAGGTCCGGCGCAGGCTGGCGGCCTGAGCGCGATCGAGACCCAGCAAGCGATCCAGACGAGAGAGACACGAGGACAATGGCGGAGCTGACAATCCGGCCGGAGGAGATCCGGGAGGCGCTGGCGCGTTTCGTCGAGGCGTATCAGCCGGAGGCGGCGGCCACCGAGGAAATCGGCATCGTCGCCGAGTGCGGCGACGGGATCGCCCGGGTCGAGGGCCTGCCTTCTGCCATGGCCAACGAGCTGCTCGAGTTCGAGGACGGCACGCGCGGCCTCGCGCTCAACCTGGACGTCCGCGAGATCGGCGTCGTTGTGCTCGGCGAGTTCAGCCAGATCGACGAGGGGCAACGGGTCAGGCGGAGCGGCGAGGTCTTGTCGGTCCCCGTCGGCGATGCGTTCCTCGGCCGCGTGGTGGATCCGCTTGGCAATCCGATCGACGGCAAGGGACCGGTCGAGGGTACCGAGCTGCGGGCTCTGGAGATCCAGGCACCGTCGGTCATCGATCGCCAGCCGGTGAAGGAGCCACTGCAGACCGGGATCAAGGCCATCGATGCGATGACCGCCATCGGCCGGGGCCAGCGCCAGCTGATCATCGGCGACCGGCAGACCGGCAAGACCGCGATTGCCGTCGACACGATCATCAACCAGAAGGCGAACTGGGACTCCGGCGACCCCAAGCGCCAGGTCTTGTGCGTGTACGTGGCGATCGGCCAGAAGGGCACCACGATCGCGCAGGTGCGGCAGTCGCTCGAGGACGCCGGCGCGATGGAGTACACCACGATCGTGGCCGCCCCCGCGTCCGACCCGGCCGGCTTCAAGTACATCGCGCCGTACACCGGCTCTGCGATCGGCCAGCACTGGATGTACGGCGGGAAGCACGCGCTGATCATCTTTGATGACCTGACCAAGCAGGCCGAGGCCTACCGCGCGGTCTCCCTGCTGCTGCGCCGGCCGCCAGGCCGGGAGGCGTACCCGGGCGACGTTTTCTACTTGCACTCCCGCCTGCTCGAGCGCTGCGCCAAGCTCTCCGACGATCTCGGTGGGGGCTCGCTCACCGGCCTGCCGATCATCGAGACCAAGGGCAATGACATTTCGGCCTTCATCCCCACCAACGTGATCTCCATCACCGACGGGCAGATCTTCCTGGAGGCCGACCTGTTCAACGCCGGCGTCCGGCCGGCCATCAACGTGGGGCTCTCGGTGTCGCGCGTCGGCGGTAATGCTCAGGTCAAGGCGATGAAGAAGGTGACGGGCACGCTCCGGCTCTCGCTGTCCCAGTTCCGCGACCTCGAGGCCTTCGCCGCGTTCGCCTCGGACCTGGACGCGGCGTCGAGGGCGCAGCTTGATCGTGGCTCGCGGCTGGTCGAGCTGCTCAAGCAGCCGCAGTACAGCCCGTTCCCTGTCGAGCGCGAGGTCGTATCGCTCTGGGCCGGCACCAACGGCTATCTCGACGACGTTCCGCTGCCTGACGTACGCCGGTTCGAGGACGAGTTCCTCGACTTCGTGCAGAGGACGCGCGCCGGGATCTTCGACGCGATCAGAGAGACCGGCGAGCTGTCCGACGACACCGTGACCGCGCTCAAGGACGCCGTCGAGGACTTCCGGCGCGGCTTCGAGCTCACCGGCGGCACGCTGCTGGTGAGCGAGGAGCCGGCCGAGCCCATCGATGAGGACCAGGTGGGCCAGGAGACGGTCCGGCGGTACGTGCCGCCCCCGGAAAAGACGCCCGCGGCGGAGAAGTAGGCAGGCCGTCGCATGGCAGCACAGCTTCGCGCGATCAGACAGCGGATCCGGACCGTACAGTCAACCTCCAAGATCACCCGTGCCCAGGAGCTCATCGCCTCGTCGCGGATCATCAGGGCGCGGCAGCGGCTGAGCGACGCCGCCCCGTACGCGCGCGAGCTCACCCGCGCCGTGACCGCCGCGGTCAGCCGCTCGGCGCAGGTGGACCATCCGCTCACCAGGCCGGTCGCCGACCCGAGCAGGTCCGCCGTGCTGATCCTGACCAGCGACCGGGGCTTCTGCGGCGGCTACAACGCCAGCGTGCTGCGCGAGGCACAGGGCCTGAAGGCGCTGCTCGCCGAGCAGGGCGTAGCGGCCACGCCGTTCGTGACCGGGCGGAAGGGAATCGCCTGGCACAACTTCCGCCAGCTGCCCATGGCCGCGCAGTGGAGCGGCTTCTCCGAGACCCCGGCCCACGCCAACGCCGCCGAGATCACCTCGGCGCTGCTCGAGGCGTTCCGCGCTCCGGCGGACGAGGGAGGGGTTGATGAGATCCACATCGCGTACACCGAGTTCGTGTCCATGCTGACCCAGCAGCCGGTGCTCCGCAGGCTGCTGCCGCTGGAGATCGAGGAGACCACGGAGGAGCCGGCCAGCGGCTCCCTGCCCATCTACGAGTTCGAGCCGTCAGCACAGGAGGTGCTCGACGCGCTGCTGCCGTGGTATGTAGAGAGCAGGATCTACCATGCACTGCTCGAGGCCTCGGCGGCGGAGATCGCGGCACGGCGGAAGGCGATGAAGTCGGCGACCGACAACGCCAAGGACCTGCTGGAACTGCTCACCAGGGATGCCAACAAGGCCCGGCAGGCCGAGATCACCCAGGAAATCAGCGAGATCGTCGGGGGCGCCAACGCGCTGGCTGAGACGACCGCAGGGAGTGAGTGAGCATCACATGACGGCTACCGCAGAGAATCCCGCAGCCCAGGGCGGAACCGCCAGCACCGCGGGCACCGGCCGCGTCGTGCGGGTCATCGGTCCCGTCGTTGACGTGGAGTTCCCCGCCGGGCAGATTCCGGGCATGTACAACGCGCTGCATGTGGACGTCACGGTCGGCGATACGACCAGGACGATGACCCTGGAGGTAGCGGAGGACATGGGCGACAGCGTCGTCCGCGCGATCTCCATGCAGCTGACGGACGGGCTCGTACGCGGCGCTGAGGTAACCGACACCGGGGAAGCGATCTCCGTACCGGTCGGCGACGTGACCAAGGGACACGTGTTCAACGTGCTGGGCGACACGCTCGATGTGCCGATCGCCTCGCTGAATGTCACCGAGCGCTGGCCGATTCACCGGGACGCCCCAGCGTTCGACACGCTAGAGCCCAAGACCGAGTTGTTCGTCACCGGGATCAAGGTTCTCGACCTGATGACCCCGTACGTGCGGGGCGGCAAGGTCGGCCTGTTCGGCGGGGCCGGCGTCGGCAAGACCGTGCTGATCCAGGAAATGATCCGCCGGGTGGCCAAGAACTTCGGCGGCGTGTCGGTGTTCGGCGGCGTGGGAGAGCGCACCCGCGAGGGCAACGACCTGCTGCTCGAGATGACGGAGACGGGCGTCATCGACGACACCGCGCTGGTCTTCGGCCAGATGGACGAGCCGCCGGGCACTCGGCTGCGGGTCGGCCTTTCCGCGCTGACGATGGCGGAGTACTTCCGCGACGTGGAAGGCCAGGACGTGCTGCTGTTCATCGACAACATCTTCCGGTTCACCCAGGCTGGCTCCGAGGTTTCCACGCTGCTCGGCCGGATGCCGTCGGCGGTGGGCTACCAGCCAACGCTGGCCGACGAGATGGGCGAGCTGCAGGAACGGATCACCTCCACCCGAGGGCACTCGATCACCTCGATGCAGGCCATCTTCGTGCCCGCCGACGACATCACCGACCCGGCGCCGGCCGCCGTGTTCGCCCACCTGGACTGCACGACGGTGCTGTCCCGCGGGATTTCCGAGAAGGGCATCTACCCTGCGGTGGATCCGCTCGACTCGACCTCCCGCATCATGGACGCTAAGTACATCGGCCAGGAGCACTACGACGTCGCCAGCGAGGTCCGGCGGATCTTGCAGCGCAACAAGGAACTGCAGGACATCATCGCGATCCTCGGCATCGATGAGCTGTCCGAGGAGGACAAGGTCACGGTGCAGCGGGCCCGGCGCATCGAGCGCTTCCTGTCGCACCCGATGTACGTGGCCGAGCAGTTCACCGGTATCCCGGGCGTGTTCGTGCCGCTGGACGAGACGATCTCCTCGTTCAAGGCGATCACCGAGGGCAAGTACGACAACGTACCCGAGCAGGCGTTCTACATGTGCGGCGGGATCGAGGACGTGGAGAAGAAGGCGAAGGAGCTGGAACGGTCGTGAGCAGTTGACGCTGCAGGTTGAGCTGGCCGTCCCCGAGGGCGAGCTGTGGGCAGGTCCGGCCGAGATGGTCATCGCCAAGACCCTGGACGGCGACATCGGCGTGCTGACCGGGCACAGCCCGGTGCTCGGCATCCTGGCCGAGGGCAGCCTGGTGCGGATCCGGACCGAGGGCGGCGCGGACAGCCCGGCCGACGGCGGCGAAGTGGTCGCCGCGTTGAACGGCGGCTTCTTCTCGGTGGCGGATAACCGGGTCTCGATCCTGGCCCGTGAGGCGCAGCTCGGCGGCGAGGTGGACGCCAGGGCCACCCGCGCCGCCCTCGACGAAGCGCTGCAGAACGCGGAGGGCTCGGCGACGGGGAGCGAGGAGCCTGCGGACGTCCGGTACTTCAGGGCGCTGCTCAGAGCCGCTGGCGATCCTGCCGACGGCGCCTGACGAGAGCCGGCGCGGAGAGGGCCAGGGTTGGCTGGGGGGCGGCTGGCGCTAGACGCTGGCTGGCTCCTCGTCGTGGTCCTGGTCGTCGCGCTCGCGTGCGCCACCGGCATCGCGGTCCGCAGGACCCTGATCGAGCGCGGCGGCGGCAGCGTCGAATGCGGGCTCCGGCGCGCCAGGAACCGGCGCTGGCGGCTCGGGCTGGCCGCGTACCAGCCCGACGAGCTGCGCTGGTACCCGGTCTTCGGGCTGTGGCTGCGCCCGGGCGAGGTCTTCGCCCGGCATGCGCTGACCGTCGTGTCCCGGCGGCCGGCCGATCCGGTGGAGATGACGAGCGTCGGCTCCGGCATGGTGGTGGTGGAGTGCGACACCGGGGAAGGCCCGGAACGGCGGATCGAGCTGGCGCTCAGCGAGGACGCGCTGACCGGGTTCCTGGCCTGGCTGGAAGCCGCTCCGCCGGGCCCGGTATCCGAGTTCCGCTGAGCCGCCCGCGGCCCGTCAGCGCTGCGCGCCCGGCTGCCACAGCAGGTCGCCGCCGGGCTCGTTGGCCCGCCGGGCGAGGATGAACAGCAGGTCAGAGAGCCGGTTCAGGTACCGGGCGGGCAGCGGGCTCACGGTCTCCCCGTGAGCCTCGACGGCCGCCCAGGCGCTGCGCTCGGCCCGCCTGACGACCGTCCTGGCCGTGTGCAGGAGAACGGCGCCCGCGCTGCCGCCCGGCAGCACGAAGCTCCGCAGCACCGGCAGGCCCTCGTTGTACTGGTCGCACGCCTGTTCCAGCCGGGTGACGTACTCCTCGTCGATCCGCAGCGCGGCCTGCTGCGGCGGCCCGGCCGGGGACAGCGGGTTGCACAGGTCGGCGCCCACGTCGAAGAGCTCGTTCTGCAGCCGGACGAGCAGGCCGGTGATGTCGGCGGGCAGTCCGCCCATGGTGACCGCGGCCCCGATCGCGCAGTTGGCCTCGTCGACGTCCGCGTAGGCCGCGAGCCTCGGATCGGTCTTGGCCGCGCGGCTGCCGTCGCCGAGGGCCGTGGTGCCGTCGTCCCCGGTGCGGGTGTAGATGCGGGAGAGCACGACGGGGGTCGGCCTGCGGTCGCGTGACATGCTGCCCACCGTATCCGGCCTGTCGGCCAGCTAGGAACGTGCCCTAATACCCGAAATCAGGCGCCGAAACGCGTGCGCCGCAGGGGGCGTAGCGGGATCAGGGTGATCTATTGAAGAAGGATCTACGATCCTGTTTTAGGGTCCTGACCTGGGGTATTCACATAGACACCACGATGTGGCATCGTAGGTGTACGAAGGGTGATCGCTAGAAAGTGACCGGCTATCAACGCCGAAGATGTGGTTTCGGTCACCGAAGCTGATGACCCTGTCCAGGCCGAAACGGGGGAACTACGGCCTGGGGGCGGGCCCAAGGGCCCGCAGGCCAGCTCGCCTAGTGTGCCCGGCGGATCTCGGGGGCCCGCCGGCGCCGGAGCTGGCCGCAAATGTGGGGGGAGCGCGCCCCCGGCCATCGGCCGGGGGCGCGCTTGATTGTCCGCGGCGGTGGGATAGCCTGCACCGGTAATCCCAGTATGAGCTTGGTATCCCGCTAAATGTCCGAACTGTGTCCGGGAGGCAGGCCGTGTACGACTATGTCATCGTCGGCGCCGGCAGTGCCGGATGTGTCCTCGCCGCGCGGCTTACCGAGAACCCGGCGACGCGCGTGCTGCTGCTCGAGGCCGGGCCGCCCGATGACGCGGACGAGATACATATACCCGCGGCGCAGAACCTGCTCTTCCAGAGCACGTACGACTGGAACTACCAGACGATCCCCCAGGAGCGCGCGGCGGGCCGTTCCATCTACTGGCCCCGCGGCCGGACCCTCGGCGGGTCGTCGTCGATCAACGCGATGATCTATATCCGCGGCAGCCGCTATGACTACAACACCTGGCGCGACGAGTACGGCTGCGAGGGCTGGGGATACACCGACCTCTTGCCTTACTTCCTGCGCGCTGAGGGCAACTCCCGCGGTGCCTCCGCCTACCACGGGGCATCAGGCCCGCTCAGCGTCACCGATCCGCGGTACAAGTCACCGCTGGCCAGCGCCTTCGTGGATGCCGCCGAGCAGGCCGGCCAGGCGGCCAATGACGATTTCAACGGTTCTCGCCAGGACGGCGTCGGCTTCTACCAGGTAACGCAGCGGCGCGGCCGGCGCTGGTCGGCGGCTGACGCCTACCTGCACCCGGCCGCCGGCAGGCCGAACCTGACTATCCGGACCGACGCCCTGGTCACTGGCATCGCGATGTCCGGCGGCCACGCGGTCGGCGTGCGCTACCTGTCGCGCGGCGTGGCGGAGACGGTTCATGCCGAGGGCGAGGTCATCCTCGCGGGCGGCGCGATCGGCAGCCCGCAGCTGCTCATGCTGTCCGGGATCGGCCCCGCCGACCACCTGCGTTCCCAGGGCATCGCGGTGACGGTCGACAGCCCCGGGGTCGGCGCGAACCTGTCCGATCACCCGGCGGTGACGGCGATGTGGCATACGCCGAAGTCCCGCGGGCTGTGGGAGCAGGCCGGCCCGAGAAACCTGGCCCGCTGGCAGCTGAGGCACTCCGGGCCGTTGACTACGAACATCGCCGAGTCTGGCGGTTTCAGCCGCTCCGGCACCGAGCTTCCGGCGCCCGACATCCAGTGGCACGCGCTGCCCGCCCCGTACCAGAACGGCGGCCTCACCGACCCCGCGATCCGCGCGCTCTCGCTGCTGATCGCCCTGGTGGCCGTGCGCAGCCGCGGCCAGATCCGGCTGCGCAGCACCGACCCGCGGCACAAGCCGGTCATCGACCCGGCCTACCTGTCCGACGGGTCCGATATCGAGCCGCTGGTCGCGGGGATCCAGATGGCCAGGGAATTCGCGTCCGCGCGGGCCATGTCCAAGACCTGCAAGGCGGAACTCGCGCCCGGCGACGACGTGCGCACCGACGCCGAGATCAGGGACTTCGTCCGGCACAACCTCACGACCATCTATCACCCGGTCGGGACCTGCGCGATGGGCGGAGATTCCAGGCTGGCCGCCAGCAGGCTGACCAGCGTGGTCGACCCGGAACTCCGGGTCAGGGGAGTCGCCGGGCTGCGGGTGGTAGACGCCTCGGTGATGCCCGCGGTACCCAGGGGCAACACCAACGCGCCGACGATAGCGATCGCCGAGCGGGCGGCCGACCTGATCTCGGGCCGTGCCCCGCTCGCCCCCGTGGAACCTGCCGACCTGGAGCTTTCCGCTTCCGCTCGGTAGCGCCCGTCCGCCCCTGCTATTCCGGCAGCCGGACTGGCGTCCCGGTCAGGCGGCTGCGCTCGGCCGCGAACGCCATCTGGTGGCTGTCCAGCGACTCTCGCGGCCCGGTGCAGATGAGCGAGCGGTCGCCGGACGCGACCGCGTCGACGAAGGCGCCGATCACGCCGAAGTCCCCGCCGCCGTGACCGCCTCCCGCGGTGCCTGGATGGCCATCGGCACCAGCCAGCTCGATCCGGTCGATTCGCCCGGTGACGAAGTCGGTCACCGCGATCTGGTGGCCGTCGCCCTCCAGGAAGCCGCGGGCACCCATGATCCGGGTGCGGCGCCGGCCGTAGGGCGTGAGAGCGCTCATCGTCAGCGTGGCGGTGACCCCGCCGTCGAACTCGATCGTGACGACCTGGTGGTCGGCCACGTCGTTGTCGCAGGCGTAGACGCAGCGGCCGTAGGGGCCGTCACGCAACGCCTGCCGTACTCCGCCCTCGGTCAGGTCGGTGGTGATGACGGACAGCGGCCAGCGCTTCCGCTTCGGGTCGTCCAGGAAGCCGAGATAGAGGCGCGTCGCCGAGTACGGGCAGGCTGACTCGACGGCGCAGTCCAGGCAGCGGTCGGCCGCGCCGGACGGCCGGTTCGCCGCGGTGAAGTGATGCAGCCCGCCGCGGCTGGATACCGCGACCGGCCGCCTGCCCACCACATAGCGCAGCCAGTCGAGGTCGTGGCAGCACTTGGTCAGCAGGCTGGGCCCGGACTCGTCGGCCCGGCGCCAGTTGCCGCGCACGTAGGCGTGGGCAAAGTGCCACCAGCCGACCGGCTCCAGGTGTTCCACGCCGACGATCTGGCCCAGCCGGCCATCGGCCACGACCCGCTTCACGGCCTCGGTGTACGCCGTGTACCTCATCACATGGCAGACGGCCAGGATCACCCCGGCCTTCTCGACCGCGTCGACCACGTCGACGCATTCCGCCCAGGTCGGCGCGATCGGCTTCTCGAGCAGCACGTGGTAGCCGAGCTCGGCAAAGCGGATCGCTCCCGCGGCGTGCTCGCGGTCCGGCGTGGTCACGATCACCGCGTCGGCCAGCCGCTGTCGCGCGGCGAGCTCCCGCCAGTCGCCGAACCTCCGGTCGGCCGCCACCCCGAGCTGGTCGGCCAGCACGTCCCGGCGATCGGCGCGCGGATCGGCGACCGCCACCACCTGGGCCCGGTCAGGGAACTGCTCGGCAAAGCCGCAGAAGGTATGACCCCGGGCGCCGGCGCCAAGCACCGCGATCGTGACCGGTCGAGCCATCGCCGTCGCTCCCGCCTTCGCGAAGACCGAATACACCACCATCCTCGGGCTATCCGGACTCCCGGGCACATCGTCGCAGCAACGGGACGGTGACAGGTGGGTCACGATGCAATGTGATCTGTCCGCTATACACCGGAATAGGAGCATCTCGCGGCTCGACGACCGAGCCATGGTCGGCTGACCCGGACCGGGCGGTCAGCTACCGCGCTTCCTCCGCCACGACGTGGAACTCCACCCGGTACAGCAGCGTGTCGTCGCCGATCGGGCCCGCGTGGGCGGCCCGGCGGCGCAGCGACTCCCGGTCCGGCTCGCCGGAGCGGCCCACGTCGACCGGGGTGATGGCAGCGAACGGCATCAGCTCGACGGAGTCGACTTCGATGCGCGCGGGGCCGACGGGGTACCGGCCGCCCACCCGTACCTTCGGCCGGCGCCAGAGCCGGAAGGAGACGGTGATGTCACCCGAGATCACGTCGTCGCGCAGGTCACGGCTGAACTCCATCAGCGCAGACTATGCCGCCCCGGTCCGGCGCTGGGGCACGCTGACCCGGGCCCGGCTGCGCCAGCGGGCGGCCCGGCGGTCGGCGAGGATCTGGCGTACGACGTTGCGGCCCGGTATGCCGGTGACGCCGCCTCCGCCGTGCGTGGCCGAGCCCGCCTGGTAGAGCCCCCGGACCGGCGTGCGCAGGTCCGCGTAGCCGGCCGCCGGCCGGGCGTGGAACATCTGGCCCAGGCTCAGCTCGCCGTGGAAGATGTTGCCTCCGACCAGCCCGTATTCCTGCTGCATGTGGTGCGGCCCGATCACCTGGCGGTGCAGGATCGAGTCGGTGAAGCCGGGCGCCACCGCCTCCACCCGGGCGATCACCCGGTCGGCGTAGGCGGAAAGCTCGTCCTCCTGCGGCGCGTCGGCGTACTGATGCGGCACCCACTGCGTGAACATCGACATCACGTGCTGCCCCTCGGGGGCGAGCGAGTCGTCGAAGACGCTGGGGATGCAGATGTCGGCGAACGGGGCCGACGACGGGCGGCCGGAGACCGCCTGCTGGAACGCGTCCTCGATGTCGTCGAGGCTCTCGGCCAGCACGATCGTCCCGCCGTGGACCTGCGGATCGAACTCGGGATGGCTGGCGAACACGGGCCGCCTGCCCAGGGCCAGGTTGATCTTGACGGTGCCGCTGCGCGTCTGCCAGCCGCGGATGTCCTCGACGAACGCGGCCGGCAGCGCGGCCGGGTCGAGCAGCCGCAGGAACGAGATCTGCGGGTGCGCGGTCGTGACCACGGTCGTCGCGTGGATGTCCTCACCGCTGGCGAGCGTCACCCCGGTGACCCGCCCGGCCCGGGTCCGGATCCTGGCCACCTCGGCGTCGGTGCGGATTTCCGCCCCGAACGAGCGGGCGGCGTCGGCCAGCGCCCGGGTGACCCCGCCCATGCCGCCGCGGGGAAAGCCCCACGCGCCCGGCTGACCGCCGGTGTCGCCGATGTGATGGTGCAGCATCACGTAGGCCGTGCCGCTTGACCGTGGCCCGGCCCAGGTCCCGATCACGCCGGACACGGAAAGCAGCCCGAGCATGGCGTCGCTGGAGAAATAGCGCTCGACCAGGTCGGCGATGCTGCCGGTGAGCAGGCGGGTCACGTCGACCGCCCCCCGTTCGTCCAGCTTGCGCAGGTGCCGGAGCAGCAGCCCCTGCCGCCATAGATCCTGTGGCCGCCGCGATCCCAGCCGCGGCGGGATCTCGTCGAGCAGCGGCCCCAGGATGGCGCCGAGGCGCGCCAGATGCGCCTGGTACCCGTCGTACGCCGCGGCGTCGGGCGCGGAGAACTTCGCGATCTGGCTCCGGCGCGCCGCCGGATCGTCGGGCAGGCTGAGATACCGCCCGTCCGCCCGGGGCGCGAAGTAGGGGCCCTGCGGGAACACGTGATAGCCGTGGCTGGCCAGCCGCAGGTCACGGACCAGCCCCGGCGGCAGCAGCGAGACCACGTACGAGAGCGAGGTCACGGTGTAGTCGGGCCCGAACGGATGCTCGCTCACCGCGGCCCCGCCGATCACCCCGCGGCGCTCGCAGACCAGCGGGCTCAGCCCGTTCCTGGCCAGGTATGCGGCGGCGACCAGCCCGTTGTGGCCCCCGCCGATCACCACCACGTCCCGGGTAGCCGTCACTTGTAACGCCTGCCGTGCAGAACGGTGGCCAGGCTCAAGATCCTCTTCATGTCCTGGTCGGTGCGGGAGAACGAGGTCAGGTTGACCATCGGCTTCATCCGCTGCCGGGTAATCGACTTCGGCCGCGCGAACTCGCGCAGCCCGTCCGCGCCGTGAATCCGGCCGAAC
The DNA here is from genome assembly GCA_963729365.1 of uncultured Actinomycetota bacterium. Taxonomy (GTDB): domain Bacteria; phylum Actinomycetota; class Actinomycetes; order Streptosporangiales; family Streptosporangiaceae; genus JASHPR01. The sequence continues at coordinate 203,215 of CAVSNQ010000017.1, read as the reverse complement.
CCGGAATCGCCCGAGCCGCCGAACGGCAGCGATGGCACGCTGGCGAACGAGATCACCGAGTTGACCGCGGTCATCCCGCTGCGCAGCGATCTGGCCGCGGTCATGGCCGCTCTCTTGTTCCGCGCGAACACCGAGGCGCCGAGCCCGTAGCTGCTGGCGTTGGCCAGCTTGACGCCCTCGTCAAGGTCGGCCACCCGGGTGACCGTGACCGTGGGCCCGAAGGTCTCCTCGGTGACCGCCCGGCTCTCCTCCGGAACCTCGGTGAGGATCACCGGGCCGACGAACGGCTTGCGGATGCTGGCCAGGCCGCCGACGACCGCTCGGCCGCCCCTGGCCAGCGCGTCGGCGATGTGCCGCTCAACCACCTCGACCTGGCCCGGCAGGGTCATCGGCCCGTAGTCGGCCTCACGGTCATCGCCGGGACGGATATCGGACATCCGCTCGATGAGCTTTTCCAGGAACGAGTGGTAGACGCCGTCGGCCACATAGACGCGCTCGATGCCGACACAGGTCTGCCCGCCGTTGGACAGCGCGCCCCACGCCGCGGCGTCCGCCGCGGCGTCCAGGTCGGCGTCGGCCGCGACGAGGAACGCGTCCTTCCCGCCGCACTCGGCGACCATGGGCGTGAGGTTCTGGGCGCAGGCGGCCATGACCTTCTTGGCCGTGGCGGCCGAGCCGGTGAAGGCGATCTTGTTGACCGCGCTGCGGGCCAGGCAGTCTCCGGTGTCGCCGGCACCCGTGATCAGCTGCAGCACTGGCTGCTCGGGCACCACCTCGGCGAACGAGCTGACCAGCCATCGGCCGACCGCCGGGGTGAGCTCACTCGGCTTGAACACCACGGCGTTGCCCGCGGCCAGCGCATACGCGATCGAGCCCGTCGGCGTGAACACCGGGTAGTTCCACGGCCCGATGACACCGACCACGCCGAGCGGCTGGTATTCCACCGTGGCGGCCTGGTTGATGGCCACCAGGCCGCTGCGGACCCGGCGCGGGCGCAGAACCTTGTGCGCGTTGCGGGCCGCCCAGTCGATATGCACGATCGCGAGCAGGATCTCGAGCTGGGCGTCGGCCAGCGGCTTGCCGGTCTCGGTGCGCACGAGCTCGGCGAGCCGCCCGATGTACCTGGTCAGGTAGGACTTCCAGGCGAGCAGCCGGGTCCGCCGCTCCTTCGCCGACAGGCTCGCCCACCAGGACGCGGCCTGGTGGGCGCGCTCGACCACCTCGGCCACGTCGTCCTCGCCGAAGACACCGAAGGTGGCAATGACCTCGGATGTTGCTGGATTGAGCGTGTCAAAGGTCTTCGTGGGCCTCGCCGGGCCCTGCGTCCGCAGCGTCGTGACCATCGCCGTGCACCGCCGTTCTGTGCAGCGTAAGTTTGCTGCGACCGAAAATACCCGGAGTGTGTCCATGGCAGAACAGTCACCGCACGGCCAGCCGCAGGCCGACCTGCGCTGGCTGCGCGAGGCGATCGAGTTGTCCAGGCGCTGCCCGCCGTCGGAGTCGGCGTTCTCCGTCGGCGCGGTGCTGGTGAGCGGCGCGGGCGACGTGATCGCCACGGGTCACTCCAGGGAGCTTGACCCGAAGGATCACGCGGAGGAGGTCGTGCTGGCCAGGGCCGCGGGCGATCCGCTGCTGACCGGGGCGACGCTGTACAGCTCGCTCGAGCCGTGCCTGGCCCGGGCCTCGCGGGCCAGCTCCTGCGCGGAGCTCATCGTGGCCGCCGGAATCCCGCGGGTGGTCATCGCCTGGCTTGAGCCGCCGTTGTTCGCCCAGGGCGGCGGTGCCGCCGAGCTGCGGCGGGCCGGGGTTACGGTGGACGAGATTCCCTGGCTGGCCGAGCTCGCGCGCTCCGTGAATGCGCACCTGTTCCGATAGCTCACCGCTCCAGTTCCAGGACGCTGCGCAGGGCCGCCTTGCCCCTGGCCGTGTGGCTCTTCACCGCGCCCCGGCTGATGCTCATCGCCGCGGCGACCTGCTCTTCGGACAGATCCAGGTAGAACTTGAGCACGAGCGCCTCTCGCTGTCTGACCGGAAGCGAACGCAGCGCGGAGATCACCGCTGAGCGCTCCAGCCGCGTGATCGCGGCCTGCTCGGCGCTGGGCATGTCCGGCTCGTGCCTGGGCATGTGGCGGTCGACCACGACCCGGTGCCGGAGCACCGACCGAGACCGGTTCAGCACCGAGCGGCGCAGGTAGTGCACCGCCTTGTCGATGTCCCGCAGCCCGCGCCAGGCCGCGTGCACGGCGATGAACGAGTCCTGCACCACTTCCTCGGCGCTGCCGATGTCGCCGAGCAGCACGGCCGACATCCGGACCAGCGAGCGATACTCCGTGTCGTACATCGCGGTGATGGCCAGGTCGGCGTCTGTTGCCGCCCGGTCCTGGGCCGAACCGACAGCGGTGCTAGGTAGCGGGGCGTCAGCCACGTACGTAGAACGCGCCTGCTCCTGGTCTGGCTCAGCCGGGCCGGCCCGGCCGGTGCGGAGCCTGGCCCGGCCGGGCCGGAGCGTGGCCCGGCCCGGCCGGGCTCCGGCTCGATGGACGTCATATAGGAACTGCGCACGGGTCTACCCACAGTCAGAAATGCCGGCCTCTCGCGCAGCCCGGCGGCCGATGGCATGCCCCAAGACTAGGAAGAAATTGGAAGAGATGTCAAGATATTGGCAAGATATTGCGAAGCAGGAGTGATGTACTGGAAAGTGATTACCCTGATTTGGGAGATAAGTACCATTATGCGACAAGACGAGGCACTAGATTCTTCCGATCTCTTCCGGCAAGATATAGCCATGGGCGACGCGAACTGGGAACGGCTCGGCGACTACGTGGTGGCGAGGCGCACTGCGCTCGGCATGCGGGACCGCCGGGCGTTCGCGGCCGCGACCGGTGTCACCGACCGCACGCTCGGGAAGCTCGAGAACGGCAAGCGGGTGTCGGCCAGCACCCTGGGTGCGGTTGAGAACCAACTCGGCTGGGCCCCCGGTTCCTGCCGCCGGATACTGGCCGGCGGCGAGCCGGCCGTCGTGCCGGGCGGCGCAAGCCCCACTCAGTACGAGGACCCGACGCTGCAGCACATCGCCGAGACCCCGGGACTGCCGCCCGACGTGGTGCGGGGCCTGATCGCGCTCGCCCGCAACTGGCGCGACCAGCGCGACCAGGACGAGGACGGGCGGCAGCAGTCGGAGCGGCGCGGGGCCTGACCGGCAGGCCGGGCCCGGGCAGGCGCCTACGGCCCGGGTCAGCCCGGGCCCGGGTCAGCCTGGCACCGACACGGCGACGGACGGCACGCACACGCGGATGCCGAGCACGATCACGCATATCCCGCCCGATGGCGACGGTGACGGAGCGGGTGCGGGCTCAGTGGGGGCCGGCGACGGCGAGGCTGACGGGGCGGGCGCCGCGGCCGCCGGCGAGCCGCCCGACGAGGTCGGAGCCGGGCGCGGCGCCCCGGCCGCGGCCGCCCGCCCGGGCCCGGCCGAGGCACCCGGGGCGGCCGCCGCCCGGGCATGGACCCGATGAGTGGCATGCGTGGGCTGCTGGCCCTGCGGTGCAAGCGGCTGGACGGCGCTCGGCCCGGACGGCCGGGCCGCCGATGGGGTGTGGTGCTGGGGAATCGCGGTGATGAAGACCCCGGCCGCCGATGCGCCGACCACGGCCGTCGAGGCCGCTGCCCCCCACGCCAGAGGCCGCGCTCTCAGCGCGCCGGCGGCTCGCCACGCCGCCGTCCGGATTCCCAGCAGCAAGGCGATTCCGGCCGAGGGCAGGCCCGCACGACGCCATCCCGCGCGCCGGGAGGCACGGATGGCTGCCACGACAGCCGCCCGCTGACACGCGGCGTCCAGCGTTTCCGACACATAGATGACCAGATTGCCGCGATTATCCCGGTAGGCCAGGGCCCTGAGCCCGCGCGGCAGGACCACCCGCTCGAGGTGGATCATGATGCGCTCCTCGACCGCGAAGCCAGGTGCTGGATCGCGGTCCACCACTCCCGCGGATCACCGCCGTCGCCGCCGACGACGGCGATGAACTCGCGGCCGGCCACGTCGAGGCGCACCGGCGCGTCCTGGCGCGGGTCCTGCGCGGCGGCCATCAGGGGCGGTGGCACGTCGGCCGCTGGCGGCTGGTCGTTCAGCTCGGCACCCGCGGCCGCGGCGATCTTCTCGAACAACTCCACGCGCCGCATCAGCTCAGCCTGGCTTGCCTTCGCCTCCGCGACGGCGTCCTCGAGCTGCCGCATCCGCCGACGGCGTTTTTCCTGCCACACGGTCTTTGCAGACCCCCTCAAGCCACTGTCGCCAGCCCGCGGCTGGCCCCTTCCACACCTGTCGAGTCACATGTGGACATGGATGGACATGGAAATGCTAATCCCGACCGCCCCGAGATGCTACGCCGACGCCCAGGCTCGGTGCTAGCCAACGGACTAGGCCAGATGCATGAGGCCGACGATCACCCTGATCCCGCCGACGCGGTCAGAACAGGCGAAGCGCGCCGTCGTCGGCGCCGCGCATCGAGTCGTAGTCGAGGGTGACGCAGCGGATGCCCCGGTCCTCGGCCAGCACGCGGGCCTGCGGCCGGATCTCCTGGGCCGCGAAGACGCCCCGCACCGGGGCGAGCAGAGGATCGCGATTCAGCAGCTCCAGGTAGCGGGTGAGCTGCTCCACCCCGTCGATCTCGCCGCGGCGCTTGACCTCGATGGCCACGCTGGTCCCGAGCGCGTCCCGGCACATGAGGTCGACCGGCCCGATCGGGGTGGGGAACTCGCGGCGCACCAGCCGCCAGCCCTCGCCGAGCACGTTCAGCTGCGCGGCGAGCAGCTCCTGCAGATGGGACTCGACGCCGTCCTTCCTCAGGCCGGGATCCACCCCCAGGTCGAACGAGGAGTCACTGACGATCTCCTCGATGTCGATGGTCAGCGTCTCGCCCGATTTTCCCGTCACCACCCACCGGCCTTCGTCCTCGGCCAGCCGGCACGGCGGCGGCATCCAGTTGAGCGGCTTGTAGCTGCCGCCGTCGGAATGCACCAGGACCGAGGAGTCCGCCTTGACGATGAGCAGCCGGGTCGCGAGCGGCAGATGAGCCGAGAGCCTGCCTGCGTAGTCCACGCTGCACCGGGCGATGACGAGCCGCACGGGAGCCCACTGTAGCCCGTGCCATAGCCTGACGCGCGTGAGCCCGCGCAAGGCACGTCGCCTCCCCGCCGAGGTGCGGCGCAGACCGCGCGGGGGCGCCGGGCGGGCGGACACGGCCGGAGGCCGCGCGAACACGGCCGGACGCGGCGAGGACGGCCAGGCCGGCGAGCCGCCCGCGGCCAGGCTCGGGCCGACGCAGACGCAGACCTGGCCGGACGGCGACTGGGTGGTCCGGCCGGTGCCGGGCGCCGCGGCGACAAAGACCTACCGGTGCCCGGGCTGCGATCAGCAGATCCCGCCCGGCGTCGGGCACGTCGTGGTGTGGCCGGCCCAGACCCCTGGGCCGGCCGAGCGGCGACACTGGCACAATTCGTGCTGGCAGCGGCGGCCGCGCCGCCGTGGGCTGGGTTCGGTGAACCGGTGAGGAATCGATGACCGAGATAAGGGCGAGCACGGTCCTGCCGGCCGTCAGGGCGGCGGTGACGATAAGCACCGCCGACGGGCTGAGCCTGGTCGGCGAGCTCGCTGTGCCCGAGGGACGCGCCCCGGCCGCGACGCTGATCGGCCTGCATCCGCTGCCCACGGCGGGCGGGATGATGGACAGTCACCTGCTGCGCAAGGCCTCCTACCGGCTGCCAGCGCTGGCCGACCTCGCGGTGTTCAGGTTCAACACCCGCGGCACCGCCTCCGAGCGGGGGACCAGCGACGGGGAATTCGGCGGCGGCGAGTCCGAGCGCCATGACGTGACCGCCGCGATCGCCTACTGTGTCGCCGCCCGGCTGCCCCGGCTGTGGCTGCTCGGCTGGTCGTTCGGCACCGAACTGGCCCTCAGATGGGGCAACGACCCCGCGGTTGACGGCGCGATCCTCATCTCGCCCCCGCTCGCCCGGGCGACCGACGCGGACCTGGACGGCTGGGCCGCATCCGGCCGCCCGCTGGTCGCGCTTATTCCCGAGCTCGATGACTACCTGCGGCCCGACGAGGCACGGGCCAGGTTCGCCCGGGTTCCGCAGGCTGAGGTCGTCGCCGTGGACAAGGCCAAGCATCTCTGGGTGGGCGAGCCTTACGTCCGCATCGTGCTGAACGAGATCGTGCGCCGGGTCAACCCCGGCGCCTGGCCGCTTCCCACCGAATGGAAGGACTGACCGTGAGCCTCTTCGACCTGACAGGTAAGAACGCGTTCGTCACCGGCGCCTCCCGGGGAATCGGCCGGTCCATCGCGATCGCGTTGGCTGGGGCCGGCGCCGACGTCGCGCTCGTCGCCCGGAGCGAGGACGGACTCGCCGAGACCGCGGAGGCGATCGACGCCGTCGGCCGCAAGGCCTACGTGATCCCGGCTGACGTCACCAGCCAGGACGCGGTTGGCCGCGCGGTCGCCACCGCGATCGACCAGCTCGGCCAGGTGGACGTGGTCGTGAACAACGCGGGCGGCTCCAACTTCATGGTCAGCTTCCGCGACCTGCGGCTGTCCGGCTGGGAGAAGCTGATGCGGCTCAACCTGGACTCCGCCGTGTACGTCTGTCACGCGTTCGCCGGACACCTGCTGGACCGCGGCCAGGGATCGGTGATCAACGTCGCCTCGGTGGCCGGAGTGGCCGCGTCGCCGTTCTTGACCCCGTACGGCGCCGCCAAGGCCGGGCTGATCTCGCTGACGAAGTCGCTGGCGGTCGAGTGGGGCGGCGAGGGGGTCAGGGTCAATGCCCTGTGCCCGGGCTGGACCGCCACCGATCTCAACCGCAACCTGTGGCTGGATCCGGCCGCTGGCCCGGCGACCATTGCGACGGTACCGATGCGGCGGTGGGGCAAGCCGGAGGAGATGGCCGGACCGGCCGTCTTCCTGGCCAGTGACGCGTCGTCCTACATGACCGGCCAGGTCCTGATCGTCGACGGCGGCCAGGCCGTCAGCCCGTAGTCATCAAACGAAACGGCGCGCGCCCGGCCGGGGCGCGCGCCGTCTCGTCGGCGGGAACGGCTACTCCGTCCACCACTCCTCGTCGTCAGCCTTGCCCGGCTTGGCGCTGGCCGACTGCTTGGCGACCCCTGGGCCGCCTGCCGGTGGCTGGCTGTCCGGCCGGCCAGGAGCGGCGTGCTGGCCCGCGGGCACATCCGGGGACGCCGACCGGGTCGGCGCGGCGGATGCAGCCGTCGGGGTGGCGGCCTTGGTAACCGGGGAAGCCGCGGGCGCCGTGGCCGGGGCGCCGTTGCCGGACGGCGGAGCCGAGGTCACGGCCTTTGGCGCGGGGCCCTGAACGGCAGGAGCGGGCTTGGTCTTCAGCGCGTCGGCGATGCCGGGCATCTGGCCACCGAGCAGCTGGCTGATCTGGGTCAGGTGAGCGGCGACGCTCTCCTTCTGCTTGTTCAGCTCGTCGACGTGGCGCTGCGCGGCGGTGCGGACCCGGTCGGCCTCGGACTTGGTGTCGGCCAGCAGCTGGTCGGCCTGGGCCTTGGCCTGCGCGACGATCTGGTCCGCGTTCTTCTTGGCGTTGCTGACTAGCTGCCTGGAGTGCTGATCGGCGTCGCGGCGGGTCTGCTCGGCCTGGGCACTCGCCTTGCTGGCCCGCTGCTCGGCCGTGGCGGCGCGCTGCTCGGCCTCGGACACCATCTTCTGGGTCGCGGTCTGAGCCGCCGCGAGCCGCTCGGCCTCCTGCCGCTCGGCCTCCTCGCGCCTGGAGGCGAGCTGGATGTCGAACTCGGCCTCGGCCTGAGCCCGCTGCGCCTCGCTCTCCTCCAGGATCCGCTGGGCCTGGCTGCGCATCTCGTCGGCCTGGCGCTTGGAGGTGGTCAGGATCTCGTCCCGCTCCCGCTTCGACGACGCCTTCATCTGGGCGACCTCGCGCTCCGTGGTGGTTCGGAGCTTGGCGATGTCGCGCTCGATGGCCGCCCGCTTCTCGGCGACCTCGTGGTCGGCGGTGGCGCGGAGCTTGGCCACCTCGCGCTCGGTCGTCGAGGTCAGCTCGTCGGCCTCGCGCCGGGCGCTCGTCCGGATCCCGTCGGCCTCGCGCTCGGCCGACCCGCGCAGGTCATCGGTCTCCCGCTTGGCATTGGCCCGCAGCTCGGCAGCCTCGTTCTCGGCCGCTGCCCGGAGTTCGGCCGCCTCGACCTTGGCCGTCGCGTTGAACTCGTTGGCCGCGGTCCTGGCCTCCTGCAGGATCTCGGTGGCCTGTTCCTCGGCCAGCCTGAGCAGCTGCTCGATGCGCGAGCCCAGACCTGAGTAGGTGGGCCGCTCCTGCTCCTGGATCTGACGATGCGCGTCGGCCAGCTCCCGGTGCAGCGCCTGGACCTGATCCCGGTGCTGGCGGAGTTCACCGTCAATCTGCTTGAGATGCTCGTTGACCTGATGCGGGTCATAGCCACGCATGACCCTCGCGAAGTCGCGCTGAGGGGTCTCCTCGAAGAAATTGCTGAGCTGGGCATCGATGTCGGGCTGCATGTCGCCTAATCCTGGGGTAGACGCGGGGTCGACAGGGAATATGCACGTCCGGGCGATCGCCGTCACGGTTCAGCCGCCGGGCCGACGCCGGATACAAGCCGCCAATGCCCCGACCGACACGCAATTCCGCTCGCCCGGTGCAAGGCAGCGTACTCCACCTCATGAGTGGTTGGCTGCCCGTTCGCGCGTGGTCTTGCCAAAGATCCCATTTATGATCTATAGAAATTTCGCACCAGCCTGGCCGTGAGTGCGGGGGCTGACCTTTGTTCGGGGGGCGCCTGGGACTGCTGAGCTGCGGGCATCCGGCCGCCCGGCCTCGGGGCGTCGCGCCGGGCATGGTCAGGCCGATCCGGCCGCCTGAACCAGCTCGGTCAGCACGCCGCCGACATCCTTGGGATGGAGAAAGGCGATCGAGGCACCCATCGAGCCGTGTCGCGGCCTGGCGTCGAGCAGGCGCACGCCAGTGGCGCCGATCGAGGCGAGCGCCGAAGTGATGTCGGCGACCCCGTAACCGATGTGGTGGATTCCCTCGCCCCGGCGGGCCAGGAAGCGCCCGACCGGCGTATCCGGGCCCAGCGGCTCGAGCAGCTGGACGTACGACGTACCGGCCGGCGCGTCAGCCACCCGCAGCATTGCCTCGCTGATGCCCTGATCGGAGTTCCGCTCCCGGCTGACGACCACCAGCCCGAAGGTTGACTCGTAGAAGGCAATGGCGTTCTCCAGGTCACGGCAGGCAATTCCCACGTGATCGATGCGGGTCAGCAACAGCGGCCTCCAGTCACCGTACCTGCGGGGGGCCAGCCCCCCGCATACCCGCCAGTCACCGTACCTGCGGGGGGCCTGGCCCCCGCATACCCGAGCAGCAATAGCTCCCAGTTGCAGTTCCGGGCCTAGGTATCGTTTCAAGTATGCGAGATGCGGTCATCGTTGGCGGGGCCAGAACGGCCGTCGGGCGCCTGCTCGGTTCGCTCAGCGGGTTCAGCGCGGCGGATCTGGGCGGAATCGTGATCAGAGCCGCGCTGCAGCGCGCCGGGCTGTCCGCCGAGCGGGTGGACTACGTGATCATGGGCCAGGTGCTGCAGGCGGGCGCGGGACAGATCCCGGCCCGGCAGGCGGCGGTCGCGGCCGGCATCCCGATGACGGTTCCCGCGCTCACGATCAACAAGGTCTGCCTGTCCGGCCTGGACGCGATCGCCCTGGCCGCGCAGCTGATCAGGGCCGGCGAGTTCGACGTGGTGGTGGCCGGGGGCATGGAGTCGATGAGCCAGGCGCCGCACCTGCTGCCCGGGGCCCGTCAGGGCTTCAGGTTCGGCTCGGCCGAGCTGGTCGACTCGATGGCGCTCGACGGGCTCACCGACGCGTTCGACCACGTCTCGATGGGCGAGTCAACCGAGCGGCACAACGCGCCGCTCGGCATCAGCCGCGAGGAGCAGGACGAGTTCGCCGCCCGGTCGCATCAGCGGGCCGCCGAGGCCATCAAGAACGGCCTGCTCACCGACGAGATCGTCCCGGTCCAGGCGCCGCAGCGGCGCGGTGATCCGGTGATCTTCGATACCGACGAGGGAGTGCGGGCCGACACCACGGCGGAGTCGCTGAGCAGGCTTCGCCCCGCGTTCGCCGCGGACGGCACGATCACCGCGGGCTCGGCCTCGCAGATCTCCGACGGTGCGTGCGCGGTCGTGGTGATATCGGCGGAAGCGGCCGCGGCCGCCGGGGCGCCGGTACTGGCCGAGATCGGCGCGCACGGGTGCGTGGCGGGCCCGGACAACTCGCTGCAGTCGCAGCCGGCCAACGCCATCGCCCACGCGCTCGGCAAGGCCGGGCTGACCGTGGCCGACCTGGACCTGATCGAGATTAACGAGGCGTTCGCCGCGGTGGCCATCCAGTCCATGCGCGACCTGGGCGTCGGGCCCGACAAGGTCAACGTGAACGGCGGCGCGATCGCGATCGGCCACCCGATCGGGATGTCCGGCGCCAGGATCGCCCTGCACCTGGTGTACGAGCTGCGGCGCCGGGGCGGCGGCTGGGGAGCGGCCGCGTTGTGCGGCGGCGGCGGCCAGGGCGACGCACTGCTGCTGCGGGTGCCGCCGCCGGGCCTACGTGACTGACGCCGGCGAGCCGGCGGCCCTGGTCTCGGCCGCCCAGAGCGGCGATCCCCGCGCGCTGGCCCGGCTCATCTCGCTGGTCGAGAACGGCTCGTCGCATCTGCGCGCCGTCATGAAGCTGATCGCGCCGCGCACCGGGCAGGCCCGGGTCATCGGCCTGACCGGCGCGCCCGGGGTGGGAAAGTCGACGATCACCGGAGCGCTGGTCCGGGCCTACCGGGAGCGGGGGCTGCGGGTCGGCGTCCTGGCCGTGGACCCCACGTCGCCATTCACCGGCGGAGCCCTGCTCGGGGACCGGGTCAGGATGCAGGATCACGCCACCGACACCGGGGTGTTCATCCGCTCCATGGCCAGCCGCGGGCACCTGGGCGGCCTGTCCTGGGCCGCGCCGCAGGCGCTGCGGATCCTGGACGCGGCGGGATTCGACGTGGTCATGATCGAGACCGTGGGGGTCGGCCAGGCCGAGGTCGCGATCGCGTCCCTGGCCGACTCGACGCTGGTGATCGTGGCGCCGGGCATGGGCGACTCCGTGCAGGCGGCCAAGGCGGGGATCCTGGAGATTGCCGACGTCTTCGTGGTGAACAAGAGCGACCGGCCAGGTGCCCAGGAGGCAATCAGGGACCTGCGCACGATGCTGGCGATGGCGCGCTATGACGAGGGCGCGTGGAAGCCGCCGATCGTCGCCACGGCGGCGATGAGCGCCGAGGGGATCGACGACCTCGTCGGCCGCATCGACGCGCATGGCGAGTGGCTCGGCGAGTCGGGTGAGCGGGATCGCAGGCGCCTGGCCCGGGCCAGGGAGGAGATTTCGGCGATGGCCGTCGCCGCGCTCAGGGAGCGCCTAGGCGCGCTGCCGGGGGAGGTACACCTGGAGGAACTGGCCGGCCTCGTCGCCTCCGGCCAGCTCGACCCCTACTCGGCCGCCGACGAGCTCATCAACCCCCCCGCATCACCTTGATCAACTCAACTCTTCACTCGCCCCGTCTTCCAAAACGGGACATATCCATCGTGATCATGACTGGAGCGCGTGAAGAGTTGCGATGATCAAGGAAATTGCTGCCCCTCAGGGGGCGGCGCGGGCGGGATCGGCGTCGGCGTCGGCGGTCGCGTGGGCTGGGTTGGTGTCGGTCTCGGCGGTCGCGTGGGCTGGGTTGGCGTCGGCGGTCGCGTGGGCTGGGTTGGCGTCGGCGGTCGCGTGGGCTGGGTTGGTGTCGGCGGTCGCGTGGGCCGGGTTGGCGTTGGCCTCGGCGGTCGTGCGGGCGGGATCGGCGTCGGCGGTCGCGTGGGCTGGGTTGGCGTCGGCCTCGGCGGTCGCGTGGCCCGGGTCGGGTCCGGGCGCCGCGGGCGGGCCGGGCTCGCGGCGGGCGGCCGCCGCGTTGATGGCCGCGTCCATGATGGACTCGCTGCGCAGCCGGGCGTCGTAGGCGCGCTTGCCGCCGCGCACGCCGAAGAGCCGCTTGGTGATCACCAGGTACAGCACCAGGGTCAGGTTGATGGCCAACAGGATTGTCCCGGTGAGGCTGACCCGCGAGACCAGGTCGTAGATCTCGAACGGCAGGCCCAGCGAGGTGGCCACCATCGCGAAGTACTCGCCCCAGCGCTTGGCCTGCCACAGGCCGACACCCTCGATCACCTCGATCACCGCGTAGCCGGTCAGCCCGATGGCCACCAGCTTGATCGTGGTCGGGCTGAGCCTCAGCGCGTGCTGGAGCAGGCCGACCAGCTTGGAGTTGTCGATGTTGTAGCCGAACTGGTGGAACAGGGTGCGCAGGACCGGGCGCTCCCGGTTGAAGGCCTGCTCGATGGTCTCCCGCGCGTACTCGAACCGCCACACGACAAAAGCCAGCACGCCGACCGCGAGCGCGCGCACGAGGCGCTCGACGGCGAAGACCCGGAGAATGAACGTGCTGCGCACTTCCTTGCCGCGGCGCACCACCGGCGCCTCCGCCGCGGGCCCGGACATCAGCGGCTCCCCGGTCACGTAGGCACCGCAGCGCAGGCAGCGCCATGCCTCGCCGGATTCGGCGCGGGCCACAAGCTGCCTTCGCACATCGGGCTCGGCCGGGGCGTAGGTCAGATGTCCGGAACGTCCGCAGTCGAGCAGGCTCCAGTCCACTTCCGCAGCCTAACCCCGGCTCAGGGCCTGACCAGGACCCCGTCGGCCATGGTGAGGACCTCGGTGCAGGCCAGCGCCAGCGCGGAGGGGTCGCGCCCGATGGCGACGACGGTCGTGTCCCGGCCCAGGTCGCGGATGGCGTCGGCCAGCGCGATGGTGTCGCCGGGAGCGAGATCGTCGAGCATCCCGTCGATCAGCAGCAGGTCCGGCTGGTGTACGGCGGCCGCGGCGAGCCGGGCCCGGCGGCCGACCACGTCGGGCGCGGCCCGGAGCGGGACATCGGCCCACGGCGTCAGCCCGAGCCGGTCCACGATCGCCGCGGCCAGCGGATCGCGGTCCCGGCCCGGCAGCCGGGCCAGCCTGGCCGCGTGCTCGACCAGCCCGCGCACCCGGAACGCCGGCTGCGGCCTGGCCATCCTGCGTGCCACTCCTACCTTGCCGCGGACCGCGGCCCGGCCCCGGGCCGTGGTCAGGTCCTCGCCGAGCACCCGCAACTCGCCGTAGGCGGGCCGGACGAGTCCGGCGAGAAGATCAACCAGCGTAGTCGCCACGCTGGGCCGGGAGATCGCGATGCCGAGGGCCGTACTCCCGTACATCGGGGCATCAAGCCGGAAGCTGGCCGAGCGGAGTGCCCCGCCGCTGAGCCCCCCGCTGTGGAGCCCACCGCCGTGGAGCCCGCCGCCGCGCAGGCCGCGCCGCGCGCCGACTCCGGCGGCGAGCACAGGCGTCGTGCACATCACGGCGTGACTCGACAGCACATTTCCCCCGAAACCCGACGTGCCACTTCCCCCGAAACTCTCCGTGTCACGTCTCTCAGCAGGTAATATAACCCGCCCTAGTCACGCCAATCCCCAGGCGAGAGTCCGTGTCGCTACCGGTACCTTGTGCCTGTGCCGAAGCCGCTGGACCTTCCGTTCGATCCCATCGCGCGCGCCGCGGAGATCTGGGAGCGCAGGTTCGGGGATTCCCGCGCGATGGCCGCCGTCACCTCGATCATGCGGGCTCAGCAGATCCTGATCGCCGAGCTTGACGCCCTGCTGCGGCCGCACGGGCTGACGTTCGCGCGCTACGAGGCGCTGGTCCTGCTCCGGTTCAGCCGGGAGGGCGCGCTGCCGTTGCGGCTGATCGGGCAGCGGCTGATGGTGCACCCGACCAGCGTCACCAACACCATCAACCGGCTCGAGGCGCAGGGCCTGGTGGTGCGCAGGCCCAACCCGGCCGACGGCCGCGGCACGCTGGCCGAGATCACCGAGGCCGGCCGCGAGGTCGCCGGGCGGGCGACGGCCGACCTGATGGCGGCGGACTTCGGCCTGGGCGGATACGACCAGGGCCAGCTCGAGGAGATGTTCGCCATGTTGCGCGGGCTGCGGGTCACCGCGGGGGACTTCAGGCAGCGCTGACTGAGTGCGCCGCCCAGGTGCGGCCGCCGTCGGTGGTGATGAACACCTCGTGCAGGCGGGGGTCGGCGGGCAGCGCAACGCCGTCGAGTGGACTGGTCATGCCGACGTAGCTGAACCCGTGCTCCCCGGCGGCGGCGCCGCCCGGGCTCGCCTGGGCCAGCTGCCACTTGCCCCCGGCGTCGGTCGACAGGTAGATGCCGGCATCGGTGGCGAGCACCACCAGGCTGCCGCCCTGGGTGGCGACCGAGGTGGCGATCCCGGTCGCGATGGCGGACTGCCCTGCGGACCAGGTCACGCCGCCGTCCGACGACTCGACCAGCGACCTCGTCTGGGAGTCGCTCGCGGCGTTGGTCGCGCTGGTGCAGACCAGCACCAGTTCGGCCGAGTCGGCCGCGAGCAGGGCCCCGGTCGGCTGGCCGTCCGCGCCTGTGCCGGGCAGGCATTGTTTCTGCGCGTTGGCCACGGTCCAGGCCGCGCCGGTGAGCGGGCCGCTGAGCAGCTCGCCGGACGGCGCGAGCAGGTAGCCCCGGCCGCTGGCCGGGCCCCCGGTCAGCACCAGGCTGGCCGAAGCTCCCTGGGTGGCCGCGGCCGGCGACAGCCCGAGGCCGGTGACCGGGCCCGACACCGGCTGCCACTGGCCGCTGCCCGCCTTGGACGTGTAGAGCGAGAACGTGGTGCAGTGGGCCGCGTAGGCAGCGCCGGTCCCCGCGCACGTCGCGAACAGGGCGAAGGCGCGGTCGCCCACGGTCTCCAGGTCGGTGACCCGCATCCCGTCGGTCTTCTCCTGGGTCCAGTTCGCCCCGCCGTCCGTGGTGGCCCACAGCTGCGGGCCGAACGCCCAGCCGTCGCTGGTGTTGAGGAAGCGGATCTGGCCAACGCCCGACGAGCCGTGCGGCGCCCCGGTGAGCGGCGCGCTCACCCCGTACCAGGTGGTGCCGTAGTCCGACGTGCCCGCCAGGGACGTGCAGTACGCAGTGGCGCAGTGGCCCGGAGTGCCGGCCTGGCCGATCACCGCGCCGATGGTCGGGCCGACGAACGTGACCGAGGTGGGCTGGAAGTTCGGCGGCACGGGATTTCCTGAGCCGGTGGCCGACAGGGCCGACCCCGCGGGCGTCACCTGGCTGGTCGACCGGGAGTTGGGGGTGCCGCCGCCCCGGCCGGTGATCGTGGGCCGGGCCGAGGCGGGCGGCGTGCCGGCCGCCTGCACCTGGCCCGGCCTGGACGAATGGCTCTGCAGCGTGCTCGCGATCTGCGGGACGGTCACGGCCGCCGCGATCACGACCACGATGCCGGCCGCCGACATCACCGCCCGGCTGATCTTCCGCCGCCGCGCCCGCTGCCTGATGTGCTCGAAGGTTCCTGGCGGCGGCGAGAGCGGCTCGACCTCGGCGTTCAGCCAGTCGTCGATCCGGTCCCTTGGATTACCCATCGGAGTCTCCCCGCGGGTCCGCGAGCGCGGCTTTCAGCCGGGCGCGCGCGTGATGCAGGTCGGCCTTGACCGTGCCCTCCGGTCGGCCCAGCATCGCGGCGACCTCCCGGACACCGAACCCCGCGTAGTAGTGCAGCAGGAACGCGCTGCGCAGCCGCGGCGGGAGCCCCTCGATCAGCGCCCGCACATCCACGTCCTGCGCCGGGTGGTAGGCGGGGTCGAGCGGGGCGGCCGCGGTCAGGGTGCGGATCGCCCGGCGCTCCCGGCCGGACTTGCGCCAGTGGTCCCTGACCAGGTTCGTCGCGATCATGTACAGGTAGCTCTGCGGGTTGTCCAGAGTCGACCAGCGGGCCAGCAGCCTGGTGAATGCCTCGGAAGCGATCTCGTGCGCGGTGTCATCGTCGTCCACCAGCCGGCGCACCCAGCCGGCCAGCCGGGGGTAGCAGGCATTGAAGAGTTCCTCGGCCGCCTCACGGTCGACGCTTCGGAGCCTGGCCACCGGGTTTCCTTGCCTTACCGCCGGGGCCGAGAACGCAATCCGAGGTCCCGGCACGGTTGCGACGCCACCGAGGACCGCGGTGCGGCCCGCGTCACCTGGGCGATATTGCATTCGTTCTACCACACATTCAGCACGTCGCAGCGGTGGATGCCCGGACCGTCGTAGCGCCCAGGAACTCCTGAGAACTAGAGACGACACAGCCCGTCGTCTGGTTGGCCGGGCGGCGGACTTTACGTTCCAGGCGCTGGCATAGACTGGGCGGAATAGTAGGACGTCCTACTATCCCGCAGGCCGGCCCGGAGGTGGCTATGGATGCGCAGGCCCCCGACTCCGGCAGGCGGCGCTGGCAGCGAAGGTACGATGCGGCCCGGATCCGCGACGCTGACTTCAGCACGCTGTCCGGCGTCGAGGTCGAACCCGTCTACGGCCCTCCGGACGGCGCGGTGGTACCGGGCTTCGAGCGGATCGGCTGGCCCGGGGAGTACCCGTTTACCCGCGGGCTCTACCCGACCGGATACCGCGGCCGGACCTGGACCATCCGGCAGTTCTCCGGCTTCGGCAACGCCACGGCGACCAACGCGCGGTACAAGATGCTGCTGGGCGGCGGCGGTGGCGGGCTTTCCGTGGCGTTCGACATGCCCACGCTGATGGGGCGCGACTCCGACGACCAGCGGTCGCTCGGGGAGGTCGGCCACTGCGGCGTGGCCATCGACTCCGCCGCCGACATGGAGATCCTGTTCGACGGCATCCCGCTCGCCGACGTCACCACGTCGATGACGATCAGCGGGCCGGCCGTGCCGGTCTTCTGCATGTACCTGGCCGCCGCCGAGCGCCAGGGCGCCGACCTGGGCAAACTGGACGGCACTCTGCAGACCGACATCTTCAAGGAGTACATCGCCCAGAAGGAATGGCTGTTCCCGGCTCAGCCGCACCTGCGGCTGATCGGCGACCTGATGGAGTACTGCACCGCGCACATTCCCGACTACAAGCCGCTGTCGGTGTCCGGCTATCACATCAGGGAGGCCGGGTCCACGGCGGCGCAGGAACTCGCGTTCACGCTGGCCGACGGCTTCGGCTACGTCGAGCTTGGCCTGTCCCGCGGCCTCGACATCGAGGTCTTCGGGCCCCGGCTGTCGTTCTTCTTCGACGCGCACATCGACTTCTTCGAGGAGATCGCGAAGTTCCGCGCCGCCCGCCGGATCTGGGCGCGATGGATGCGGGACGTCTACGGGGCGCGCACCGAGCGGGCTCAGTGGCTGCGGTTCCACACCCAGACCGCCGGGGTCTCGCTGACCGCGCAGCAGCCGGACAACAACGTGGTCAGGACCGCGGTCGAGGCACTGGCCGCCGTGCTCGGCGGGACCAACTCGCTGCATACCAACGCGCTCGACGAGGTGCTCGCGCTGCCCAGCGAGAAGGCGGCCGAGATCGCGCTGCGCACCCAGCAGGTGATCATGGAGGAGACCGGCGTGGCCAACGTGGCCGACCCGCTCGGCGGCTCCTGGTATCTCGAGGCCCTCACCGACCGGCTGGAAGAAGAGGCGGAGCAGATCTTCGCGCGGATCCGCGCGATGAGTCCGGACGAGACGATGACCGGCGGGATCCTGCACGGGATCGAAGAGGGCTGGTTCATGGCCGAGATCGCCGAGGCCGCGTTCGCGTACCAGAAGAAGCTGGAGAAGGGCGACAAGCGAGTGGTCGGCGTCAACTGCCTGGAGGACACGGTCGGCGAGCCGGTCGAGATCATGCGGGTCAGTCACGAGGTCGAACGCGTGCAAGTGCGCGAGCTGGCCCAGCGGCGGCAGGCGCGGGATCAGGCGGCCGTCGACGCGGCGCTCGCGACCATGCTGGCCGCGGCCAGGTCCGGGGACAACATGATCCCTTCGATGCTGGATGCGGCGCGCGCCGAGGCGACGCTCGGCGAGATCTGCGGCGCGCTGCGCGAGGAGTGGGGCGGCTACTCTGAGGCCCCGGCGTTCTGACCCGTCCGCGATCGGCATCTCACCGAACGCAACCTCGGACCCGGAGGCGGCGGGCGGGCCGCGTATCGTGCCCGTGTGACAGTACTTCCGCCGCTGGCCCGCGCGGCGCGGGCCGCCTTCCACGAGGAACTAGATGCCGGCCAGCGGTCCGCGCTGCTCAGCTGGCTCTCGTTCGCGACGACGTTCACCGCGGTACGGGGCATCACCTACAGCATCAGGGCGGGCCGGGGTCCCTTCCGCAACATCAGCGCCGGGGGAGAGCACCTGCACCACTACATGTGGGGCATCGGCATGCTGGCCGGGGTCGGCGCCGTCGCGGTTCACGGTGAGGAGGCCCGGCGCAGGCATCCGGCGGTGGCCGTCAGCTACGGGTCCGGCCTGGCGCTCATCGTCGATGAGTTCGCCCTGCTGCTCGACCTGCGGGACGTGTACTGGGCCAGGCAGGGCCGGATCTCGGTCGACCTCGGCATCGGCGGCATCGCGGCGGCGGGCTCTTATTTCGCCGCGCTGCCGGTGCTGCGCGCGGTGCGGCGTGACCGCGGCCGGGCACGAGGCCAGGGCGGTCCTGCGGATACGGCAGGATAGAGACATGCAGCAGTCGCGGGATTTCTCCCTTCACGGCGCCGTTGATCTGGGCGCCAGGCAGGCCGCCGCACAGCGCAGGCAACAGGCGGCCAAGACGTCAGCCTCCGGGGATCAGGCGGACGCGGTACCGGGCAACGTCATTGACGTCACCGACCAGACCTTCAACACCGACGTGGTCGACAGGTCGCGCGCCGTTCCCGTGATCCTGGACCTGTGGGCGGAGTGGTGCGGGCCGTGCAAGCAGCTCTCCCCGGTGCTGGAGAAGCTGGCCGCGGAGGCCGATGGCGCCTGGGTGCTGGCCAAGGTGGACGTGGACGCCAATCCGCAGCTCGGCGCGGCACTCCAGGTGCAGTCCATCCCGATGGTGGTGGCCGTGATCGCCGGGCAGGTGGTGGACGGCTTCCTCGGCGCGCTGCCGGAGGCCAACGTACGGGAGTGGATCGGCCAGATCATGCAGGTCGCCGCCCAGTTCGGCATGGCCGGGCCGGGCGCGGACCAGGCTGCCGCTGACGCCGGCGAGCAGGGCGAGCCGGATCCCGAGGGCGCGGCCCAGACGCCGGGCGCGCAGGGGCCAGGGCCGGCCCGGGTCCGGGCGGCGTGCCGGGCCAGCGGGGACCGGCCGGCGGCGGTCCCCGGCCGGGGATGGGCCGGGACCCCCTCGCCGACCCCGGGTTCGGCGAGGCGCAGCAGGCCATGGAGCGCGGCGACCTGGACGGCGCGGCCGCCGCGTTCGAGAAGGTGCTCGCGTCCGCGCCCGGTCACCCGGCGGCCACGATGGGGCTCGCGCAGGTGGACCTGATCAGGCGGGTGAACTCCTACGACCAGGCCAAGGCACGGCAGGACGCGGAGGACAACCCCGGCGACCCCGACGCGCAGGGCCGGGTCGCCGACATCGACGTGGCCATGGGCAGGATCGAGGCCGGGTTCGACCGGCTGCTCGACACGGTCAGGCGGACCTCGGGCGAGGAGCGAAACCAGGCGCGGCTGAACCTGCTGCGGCTGTTCGACGTCTTCCCGCCCCGGGACCCCAGGGTCAGCAAGGCCCGGGCCACGCTGTCAAGCCTGCTCTTCTGATCGGGCTGCCGCCTGAACGCAACGCTCCTCAGCCCGCCGAGTCGCCCGGCTCCGCGGTGGCCGCGCCCGCCGGCGCAGGGTGCGGAGTGCCGTCGGCGAGCCGCTCGAGCGCGGGCAGCGCGGCGGCCAGCGCGGCGAGCTGCTCGGTGGACAGCGTCAGCAGGCTGTCGGCCAGCAGGAGCGTGTTCTCCTGCCTGATCTGGTCCAGCACCTCGTGACCGCGGGAGGTCACGACCAGCGTCCACGCGCGCGCGTCATCCGGCACCACGCGCCGTTGCACATAGCCATGCTCCTCAAGGGCGCTCACCAGCCGGGTCAGCGTGGACGGGGCGATCCGCTCCGCGGCGGCCAGGTCGCCAAGGCGCAGCGGTCCGGTCTGCTCGACGGTGGCCAGCGCGGAGAGCTGCGTCGGGGTCAGGCCGGCCAGCTCGTGCTTGCGCAGCCGTCGGGACAGCCGCGCGATCGCGACCCGCAGCCGGGTGACGTCCACGACGGGGGCGCCCACGGCAGGGCCGTCGGCGAGCACCGCCGTGACCGCCCGGGCGCCCGCGCCCGGGCCGCCGTCCTGCGAGCCGGCGTCCCGGCGGCCGGTGCTTGCTCCAGACACCCTTACAGCGTACGTGCCCCGGGTCTTCAGGCCCCGCCGGCCGTAGTGTGATGCGCCGCGCCAAGTTCCGGGATTCTGGCGCATCATTGGTACATGGAGGCTGAATCCCTGGGCGGCCGGCTGCTCGTGGCCACGCCGTTGCTCGGTGACCCCAATTTCCGGCGAACCGTGATCCTGGTCGTCGAGGACGAGCCGGAAGAGGGAACGCTGGGCGTTGTGCTGAACCGCCCGACCGAGGTCCAGGTCGAGCAGGTACTCCAGGCCTGGACGGATCTGGTCACCGGGCCGTCAGTGGTGTTCAAGGGCGGGCCGGTATCGCCGAACAGCGCCCTGGCCCTGGCCCTGGCCCGGGGCGAGGACGAGCCGCTGGGCTGGCGCTCGCTCGACGGGTCCAGCCTGACCTCCAGGATCGGGCTGGTCGACCTGGAGGCACCGCCCGAGCTGCTGGCGGGCGGCATCACCTCGCTGCGGGTGTTCGCCGGCTATGCGGGGTGGGGGCCGGGCCAGCTGCAGGCCGAGATCGAGGAGGGCGCCTGGTACGTGCTCGCCGGCGAGCCGACGGATGCGTTCCTGGCCGAGCCGGAGCGGCTCTGGCCGGAGGTGCTCAGGCGGCAGGGCGGCGAGTTCGCGATCGTGGCCACCTACCCGGACGATCCCATGCTCAACTGAGGCCCTAGGACATGGCAGGTAGAGTTGGTCGCTGTGAGCACAGAAGTATTGCCAGAAAGCGACATAAGGGAAGACACCCGCACCCGCCCGGATCTCTCCCACGGCGACGGCGATCACGAGCGCTTCGCGCACTACGTCGACAAGCACAAGATCGTCGACAGCGCCGTGACCGGCACGCCCGTGGTCGCGCTCTGCGGCAAGGTCTGGGTGCCGAGCCGGGATCCCAAGCGGTTCCCGGTCTGCCCCGAATGCAAGGAGATCTACGAGTCCTTGCCGGAGGGTGAGTAGCCGGGCGGCTGGCCCACGATCGGGCTCCCGGTCAGTTCCACGCCGGCCGTACGCATCTCGTCAAGGGCCGCGCTGGTCGTATCGGCGGCCACGCCCGCAGTGAGGGCGAGCAGGACCCTGGTGTCGAAGCCGGCGGTCGCGGCGTCGGTGGCGGTGGCCCGCACGCAGTGGTCGGTGGCCACTCCGGCGATGTCGACGGCGGTGACGCCCCGGTCGCGCAGCCAGGCCGCCAGCGGGATGCCGTCGGCATCCGCGCCCTCGAACCCGCTGTAGGCGGCCGAACGGGCCCCCTTGCGGAACACCGCCTCGATCAGGCTGGTGTCCAGGGCGGGGTGAAAATCCGCGCCGTGGGTACCGGCGACGCAGTGCGCCGGCCAGGTCCCGACGAAGTCCGGGTCGGCAGAGAAATGCGGGCCGGGATCGACGTGGTGGTCCTGCGTGGCCACGACATGCGCGTAGCCGCTGCGCTCCGGGGAGGCCAGGTAGCCGCTGATCGCGTGGGCTACCTGGGCCCCTCCGGCTATAGCGAGCGAGCCGCCTTCGCAGAAGTCGTTCTGAACGTCCACGATTACCAGCACTCGAGCCACAGGCCGAGCTTAGAGCTATTGCTGCCTGGCCCGGAACGCCCAGGTCGACATCGCTGCGGTGGCCACGAGCGCTAGGGCGAGGAACCCGGCGTACGAGCCCACCGTGGCCCAGGGGGGGTGGCCGCCGACGGCGATGCGGCCGGCGCTAGCGGCCCAGTTGACCGGGTTGAACCTGGCGATCCCGGCGATCCAGCCCGGGACGAGCTGCAGCGAGAGGAACGCGCCGGACAGGAACGTCAGCGGCAGCACCAGCATGGTGGAGACGCCGATGAGCGCCTCGCGCTGCGGGACCAGCAGCGCGAACCCGTCGGAAAGCCCGGCCATGGCCAGCGCGATCAGCACCGAGACGCCGATCAGCGCGGCGACGCCGGCCGCGCCGCCGGGGAAGCCGGCCCCGATGCCCCAGCCGATCGCGATGATGATGGCCGACTGCACCACCGTGGTGACGCCCTGGTAGGCGAGGGAAGCGGCGATCAGCGCGCCGCGGGGGACCGGCGCGGTCAGGAACCTGTCCATCACGCCGGAATCGGAGTCCTCAATGAAGGACATGCCGGTCCAGCTCGACGAGAACAGCGCGGTCATGATCACCACGCCGGGGGTGAGGTAAGTGATGTAGTTCCCGCCGCCGAACCCGGGCAGCTCGGCCACCTTCTTGAACAGGGCGCCGAACAGCAGCAGCCAGATGACCGGCTGGGTGAGCGTGATGCCGATGACCGCGGGCTGACGGCAGAGCTGGCGCAGGTATCGGTCGGTGAGCAGGGCCCACGACTGGCGGATGGGGTTCATGCTGCTGTGCTCCCTTCGGCTTGCCGGAACGAGCGCCCGGCGTGGTGCAGGTAGACGTCGTCAAGCGATGGCCGGGCGACGGTGACGGAAAGGACGGGGATGCCGTCCGCCTCGAGCCCGGCGAGGACGGCGGGCAGCGCCCTTGGCCCGTCGGCGACCCTGGCCCTTACGACCGCGCCCTCGGCGGTGGCCTGGCGCACCTGAGGAACCCGGACCAGGGCCTTCTCGGCCTGCTCGACCTGCCCGGCGTCGCCCAGCTCGAGCAGCACGGAGTCGCCCTGCAACTGGGCCTTGAGCTGCTCGGAGGTGCCCTCGGCGACGATCCGGCCGCGGTCCACGATGGCCACCCGGGCCGCGAACTTGTCGGCCTCGTCCAGGTAGTGGGTGGTGACCAGGATGGTCGTGCCCGCCTCGCCGCAGAGCCGGGTGAGTACCGCCCACAGCTCGGCGCGGCCTTCCGGGTCGAGCCCGGTCGTCGGCTCGTCGAGGAACAGCACGGCCGGGCGGTGCACCAGCGCGGTGGCGACGTCCAAGCGCCGCCGCATACCGCCCGAGTAGGTGCGCACCTGACGCCGGGCCGCCTCGGTCAGCCCGAACTGCTCAAGCAGCCCGGCCACCCGGCGCCGCAGTTCCTGGTGCGGGATCCCGTAGATCCTGCCCTGCAGGATCAGGTTCTCGTGGCCGGTCAGCTGGCTCACCGCGCCGCTGTGCTGGCTCACCGCGCCGATGACCGACCGGACCCGGCCGGGCCGCCTGAGCACGTCGATCCCGGCCACCACCGCCCGTCCGGCATCAGGCCGGGCCAGCGTGGTCAGGATCCGCACCGCCGTCGTCTTCCCGGCACCGTTCGGTCCGAGCAGGGCGAAGACGCTGCCTGGCGCCACCGAGAAGCTCAGCCCGTCGAGCGCGCGCACCTCTGTCGCCCGGCTCCGGTAGCTCTTGCGGAGTTCTCCGGCGTCTATGGCGCCGCTTAGCTCATCCATCTGCGATCTCCGTTCGCTCAGTGTGAACGCCGTTCGAATTAAGAACGCCGTTCGATGTGAACACTGGTCTATCGCAGAACGGCGTTCAGGTCAAGTACGATGTTGGGTGTGACTGAGAAGCCGAACGGGCCGGCGCCCGAACCGCCGTGGCGGTCCGTGCCGCGCCGACAGGGCGCGCCCCGGCCGCAGCTCAGCCGGGACGTGGTGGTCGCGGCGGCGCTCCAGGTCCTGGACGCGGAGGGCGGGGACGCGCTCACCATGCGCCGGGTGGCCGACCAGATCGGCGTCTCGGCCTCGTCGCTCTACGGGTACGTGGCCAATAAGGAGGAGCTCGTCCAGCTGGTGCTCGACCAGATCTTTCAGGACGTGAGCGTTCCGCCGACGCAGTCCTGGCAGGAGACGGTCAAGGAGTTCGCCCGGGCCATGCTGGCTATGTACCGGCGCCATCGGGGCGTGGCCGCGCTGACCCTCGGCCGCGTGAGCGTCACCCCCAGCATGCTGGCCATGGGCGAACGCATCCTGGCCGAGCTCCGCGCGGCCGGGATGCCCGATCAGGTGGCGGCGTTCGCCGGCGACCTTGGCGGGCTCTACATCGGCGCCATCGCGTACGAACAGGACGTATCGCCGCTGGCCGGGCCGGACGATGACTTCCTGGCCCAGTTCACCGCCTGGATGAAGTCGCTACCCGCCGACCGGTTCCCCAACACGCTCGCCCTCGCCGATTCGCTCACCGCGGGCAGTGCCGAAGACCGGTTCGAGTGGGGCCTTGACGTCATAGTGCGAGGGCTGGCGACCTACCTGAAGGAACCGCCCGACCCCGCGGCGGGATGGCCGTCCGGGAGTTAGCCGCCGTGCGGCGGTTAGTTAGTCGCCGTCCGGCCCGAACACCGTCGGGATGGCCGGGTAGCCGCGCGACAGCTGCAACGCGTACGCGGGAAGTTCGGCCACCGCCTCGCGATGCCGTGAGCGCGCCGCCGCCAGCGGCTCCCGGCCGATGATCTCGCCGCCGCGCACCAGCTGGCGCTGCAGCACCCGATCGCTGGCGCCCGGCTCGGGCGGCGCGGTGGTCACCAGCTCGGCCAGGGCGGTCCCGGCGTCGTCACGGCTGCGCACCGCCCACTTGCGCCCGCCGCGGCCCGGCTTGCCCACCGAGCGCTTGGCCACCGGGCGCAGCGGCCCGGGCTCCCCGGCGTCGTCGGCCCGGGCCACCAGCTTGTACACCAGCGCCGCCGTGGGCGCCCCGGACCCGGTGACCAGCGACGTGCCGACCCCGTAGCCGTCCACCGGGGTGGCGCCCAGCGCGGCGATCGAGTACTCGTCCAGGTCGCCGGTCAGCACGATCCTGGTCTTGGTCGCGCCCAGTGAGTCAAGCAGCGTCCGCACCTGACGGGCGACGACCGGGAGGTCACCCGAGTCGATCCGGACCGCGCCCAGGCCCGGGCCGGCCAGTTCGACGGCGGTCCGCACCGCGGCGGCCACGTCATAGGTGTCGACGAGCAGCGTGGTGTCGGAGCCGAGCGCATCCAGCTGGGCGCCGAACGCCTCCCGCTCGGATGAATGCACCAGGGTGAACGAGTGCGCGCTCGTGCCGACCGTCGGGACCCCGTAGTCCAGGCCGGCCCGCAAGTTGGACGAAGAGGCGAATCCGGCGATGTAGGCGGCGCGGGCGCTGGCCACGGCGGCCAGCTCGTGGGTGCGGCGCGAGCCCATCTCGATCAGCGGCCGGTCGCCTGCCGAGGTCACCATGCGGGACGCGGCCGAGGCGATGGCGCAGTCGTGGTTCAGGATCGACAGCACCAGCGTCTCCAGCACCACCGCCTCGGCGAACGTTCCCTCGACGACCAGGATCGGCGACCCGGGAAAATAACAGTCGCCCTCCGCGTAGCCCCAGATGTCACCGGTGAAGGCATACGACTCCAGGTAGCGCAGGGTAGCCTCGTCGGCCGCCACTCCGGTCCGGGCCAGGAAATCGAGCTCGGCCGGGCCGAACCGGAATTGCGCCACCGCGTCCAGCAGCCGGCCGGTGCCCGCGACCACGCCGTAGCGTCGGCCGTGCGGCAAGTGCCGGGCGAAGACTTCAAAGACCGCACGCCGCTGCGCCGCGCCGCTGCGCAGCGCGGCGCGCAGCATGGTCATCTCGTAGTGATCGGTGAGCAGGCCGGTACTAGTCACGAGGGGAAGCCTACGGACCGCTGCTGCAGACGTGATCGCCCATGTCCCCAGAACGCCAACTCGGCGGCATGGATGCCGACGCGGGCGGCGGTTAGAGCGTTTAGCCGACGAGTAGTGGCACCCCGCGGATGGCACCATTGCCCGGCGACTCGGCAGTGATCTCCATTGTGGAGAACTGGCGGGGGTCGACTCCGGTCGTCATGGTGAGGGTGACGGATCCCGAGCCGCCTACGACGAATGAGCCGCCGGTGGCCAGGAGCGGATGGAGCTTGGTGCTGCCGGGAGCGGCCCACCAGCACACGTAGACGCTATTGCCGGGAAGTGGCTTGAGGCCACGTACGGTCAGGGTGAAGGTCCAG
The DNA here is from genome assembly GCA_963729365.1 of uncultured Actinomycetota bacterium. Classification (GTDB taxonomy): domain Bacteria; phylum Actinomycetota; class Actinomycetes; order Streptosporangiales; family Streptosporangiaceae; genus JASHPR01. The sequence continues at coordinate 177,019 of CAVSNQ010000017.1, read as the reverse complement.
CTTTCGCCGGCCTGGCGGGCCGTTGCCTGTCCGCTGGCGCTACCAACGCCAAACGCCTTGGCCGCCGCGGTGGCATGAAGCGGAATGTGAACTGTGACTTGGGCCGGCTGGCTGAGGAGCCGGGGCAGGATCAAGGCGGCCGCCACGATGATGATGACGGCGGCCGCAGCAACGATGGCGGCGAGGCGGCTTCGGTAATGTCGCCACACGGGCAGGCGAGTGACCATTGGCCGGGCTGGCCGCTCGCCCGGCGCTGGTTGGCCGGCCGGCAGTATGTCGATCTGGGGTCCGGGCTCAGCCGGAGGCCGGCGCTCGGGAATCTGATAGACCCGGGTGGCGGTTCGGTCTTCGGTATCGGCCGGGCGATCGACCTCGGCCTGCTTCCCGGCCAGGGCGGCGACCATAGCAGCGACCGTCCGGTCTTCGAGGCCGGCGGTCGGCTCGACGTGGGGCGGCAGGAGCTTGATGATCCCGCCGATCTCGCTGTACTCGGTGACAACGGCTTGGCAGTAGGGACAACTGCTGAGATGGCGGTTGAATTCGGCCCGCTTGGCCGAGGGCAGGTTGCCCCATACGAAGTCGAAGGCGTCCGGGTGGGCCGCCTCGATATCCCGCTCAGAAAGCATCGTCGCCTCCTCGCAGGCTGGCGAGCTCGGCTCGCAGCGTGTTTGCCGACTTGGCCATGCGCGACTTGACGGTGCCGATCGGGATCCCGAGACGCTCGGCGATCTCTGAGTGAGTGAAGCCGTCTCGGACCAAGCGCATCACGTCGCCGTAGATCGACGGCAGCTTGTCGAGGGCCTGGTCGACGGTGAGGACGGTGAGCGCTTCATCAACGCTGTCGTACTGGGGCGGCAGCTGGAAGTCCTCGACGGGGAGCATCGGCCGGGACGAGGGGCGCCGTGCAATGTCGTAAGCGGCCGATTTGGCGATCGTGAACAGCCAGGCCCGCACCGGGCCTCGCTGGGCGTCATAACGTCGTGCCTGCTGGCAGAACTTGATGAAGGTCTCTTGCACCATCTCTTCAGCTAGCCCCTGATCGCCGAGCACGTGGAAGCCGAACCTGAACAGCTCCATCCGGTATTTGCGGTAGAGCCTCCGTGCCGCATCGTCGTCGCTGACCGCGGCGATCTTGGCAATCAGGCCTATCTCGTGAGGGCCGGTGCGTGCTCCGCTGTCCTCCCACGACACAGCCAGTCCCCACCCGTGTTCTACGTAGTTCCCAGCCGATCGGTTCGGCGTGCCGGCCGGCTTTCCCAGATTCTCAGTATGCGGCCCTGCCCAGAAAAAAGATTGTCAATCCAGCGAACCGATCGGCTTCCTGGCCCCGTAAGTGCAGCGTCATAGGCACCACAGACCAGGGAGGGCAAATGGCGACGACGTCTCAAGGGAACGACTTCGACCGGGTCAAGCGGTGGGGTGAGGAGTTTCTCGCCGCCGGGGAGGCGGGCACGGGCGGCGGGACCGGCCGAGGCCGGCGCCGATCTGACGCCGCGGCGGGGCTCCAGGGCGATGCGGGCGAGATGACGGCTAGGACAGCGCGATTCAATCCTCCTCCCGGCTGGCCGCCTCCACCTGCTGGATGGGTGGCTCCTCCCGGCTGGCAGCCGGATCCTTCGTGGCCCGAGCGGCCTCCGGGATGGCAACTGTGGGTAGAAGACCGCCCGGCTATATCGCCGAAGGCTCAGGATTCTTTGCTGGCCATGGCCGGCGGGACCGCGGTCGTCCTCGGCGCGCTGATGCCATGGGTGTCCTTCAACAGTGCGGGCGTGGAAGTGAATCCAGGGGCGAGAGCTGCGTCTGTGGTCCTCGGCCTGGTTGTGGTGGCACTCGGATTCGCGCTTCGCGCGGCGCCTCTGCCGGGCCGGCTCGTCGCAGGTATCGCGACTTTAGGCCTTTCTTTCCTGACCGGCCTGCTTTACGTGGGTTTCATCCTGGTCGGCATCAATGGAGTGCCAGAGCAGGACCCGTTCGGTGATATGACCACCGTGATGTTCTCTCCGAATATCGGCATCATTCTCGCAGTCGCTGGCTGCGGAGCCGCTTTCGTCGCGGCAATCAGGTCGTTTCACCACCGGCAGGACTGAGGGCAATTCACGCACATTAGAGGGACGGGGAAAGCGAGCAGCAGCGGTCGCGTCAAGGATCGTGGCATCAATGCGAACTGTCCGGAGTCCTCGGGTTCCTATTCAATCTTAGGAGTGGAAATCAGCCATGCAACCAAGAAAACTCAGCATCCTATCCGCCTTTACGGCAGGAAGCCTGGCATTGGCCGCGGTGGTTATCACGGCCAGCTCCGGCACGAGCCCAACGGCCAAGCATGCGGCGCTCGCCGCCCAGACTGAATCGTTCCCGCCAGTAAATCTGGACGACTGCCCGATCCTGTACGCCGGCTATCCGACCGGCGCATGCGTGGCTCAGCTGCAGACCGACCTGAACTCCATCCCGGGCAATGACCTGGACGTAGACGGCACCTTCGGCTCGCAGACCTACGCCGCAGTCATCGCGTTCCAGCAGGCGAACGGCCTTCCACAGGACGGCATAGTCGGCCCGGCCACGAAGCAGGCCCTCGACGCCGCCCTCTCGGTGCCCACCCCCACGGTGCCCTCGGCCACGGCCCCCGCGCCCGCAACCCCGGCGTACTGGCCGGGTGCAGAGAAATGCGTAACTCCCCACCAACACTGCTACTCGCGAGCTGTGGACGTCCACAGCGATCTCATTGCGGCCAGTACCGCTATCCAGAGCACGTGGTTCTCGATGCTGGACCAGACGCAGGCACCTTACCAGACGCCAGTTGTTGACAATGGTGATTGCACAAACGGCACGTGCCCGTGGTTCATCACCCGTGAAATGTGGCTCGGCGACCCGAATCACTGGATCGAGATCGGACTGATGGACGGGTATGAGTCTCCGCAATGGCGCATGCCCAACGGGGCACCGGGGTGCGGCTGCCAGGCGTACTTCCAGTACTGGGAAGACGGAGACGACCGGCAGGGCACCGAGCACGTGATCGCCAACATCACTCCGGATAACGCTTGGCATACATACGGAATATCGCGCGTGTCCGGCGACACGTTCGACCTTACCATCGACGGCAGAGTCGTCGGTGTTTCTACCGCCAGCGGGGCCAGTTCCTTCGGCGTTTCGGCAATTGGCAGCGAGACCAGCGGGTTGACCACCGTTCAGCCACTGTCCTATATGAATCAATCGTGCCAGTCATGGTCGGTGCAAGACACTTCCGGCCGGTGGTTCGGGATCGGCAGCCCCAATCAGGGGGTGCGCGGTGCCTACAACAATTCGGGGTCGCCGGACCGGACATACTTCGGCGGGTGGAACGACACAACGCACCAGCTCTGCATCGGTAAAGGCGGCCTGTAACAGGTTTCGCGTCGGGGCGACCGGTCGCATGTCGGCCAGTCTTCGATGGCAGAAGAATGGCTTAACCGGTCAGCCCTGACGTGAACCATTCCCCATGAGTCTCGTACTTAAGTGTAGAGGCACGAGTCCGGAGCTGCTAGGGGTGAACGGCCCAGGGATACCGGTGACTCGGCGTTCCAACCGTGTGCCGGTGGAGGAGTAAAGAACTATGCAAAAGAAAGCACCTGGCATTCTCTCCGCAGCTACGGCGGAAGGTCCGCTTCTAACGGCAGCGGCCGTTAGTACCAGCACCAACACCAGAACTGCGCCCACGCGCAATGTCACGGCTGCTTGTACAACCGTGCTGCCCCCAGTGAACTTGTATGACTGCTGCTAATTGGTCATCACCGGTGACGCGTCGTAGGTGCGCCCGCGGCAGCCCGCCGTGCGCCGCAGGGTGCTAAGGCGGAGCTGCCAGCCCGGGTGATGTGAGAGGCCCGCGGACGCATCGCACCCTGCCCGGCCCGAGCGCCGCCCGCCGTAATCTCGTCCGCCCGGGCGCGCTCCTGGCCAGGTCTCGGACCGAACGCGCGGCGCGCTCCGCCCTGGTGGTGCGAGTCGTGAACGTGTCCCCGCCGATGTCACCAGCGCACTAGGTCTTTGGCAGACTGGAGGCCTACGCACAGGGAGGTGACGGCCGTGAGCGTGGCGCCCGCTGAGGTTCAGCGACCGGAGACCGAGGAGCAGGCGGTTCCCGATATGCCATGGGTCACGATCGTGTGGAATGACCCGATCAACCTCATGTCGTACGTGACCTACGTATTTCAGACGGTGTTCGGCTACGCGAAGCCGAAAGCAGAGAAACTCATGCTGGACGTGCATCACAAGGGCAAGGCCGTGGTCTCCGCGGGTGCGCGAGAGGCCATGGAGCGCGATGCGGAGACGCTGCACGGTTACGGCTTGTGGGCCACGATCAGCCACGATTCGTGACCGGGCAGGATACGGGCGGCGGGCAGGAACCGGACGAGGGCGTGAGCCTGGAGGATCTGATGGCGGGGTTCCGCGGAACATCGGGCGGTGCGACCGCGCGATTCGCCGCGGCCCAGGCGGCCATCATCCGCGATCTGGTCGGCCAGGTCGTGGAGCTCATCGGCACCGACGAGGAAGACGAAGGCGCGGCCGGGCTTGACGACCGCGCGCCCGGGGAGCCCGGTTACCGGGGCGGCGGCCTGCCGACCGACGGGTCGGTCGACGCGGACGACCTGGCGGCGATGGCCCAGTTCACCGACGACGCCGAGTTGTCGGACGATCCCGTTCTGGCCCGTCTGCTGCCCGATGCCTACCGCGACGATCCCGAGGCGTCCGGGGAATTCCGCAGGTACACCGAGCAAGGGTTGCGTTCGGGCAAGGTCGCCGCGGCGCGGACCGTCCTCGCGACGCTGCCGCCAGGCGGCGGCCGGATCCGGCTGTCCGAGACCGAGGCGCAGGCCTGGCTGCGGGCGCTCAACGACGTCCGCCTGGCCCTCGGCGTACGGCTCGGCGTCACCGACGACTTCGACGACCAGGTGGCCGACATGGGCCCGGAGGATCCTCGTTCGGCGTACGTCGGGGTGTACCAGTGGCTGGCGTTCCTGCAGGAGACGCTGGTGCAGGCGCTGTCCTGACCGCGCCCCGGCTACGCTCGCGTTCATGCTGACGTTGCCAGGCGCGCTGCGCGCCGCCATCATCTCCCACGCCAGGGCCGACCACCCGGACGAGGCGTGCGGGGTGATCGCCGGACCCGCGGGCAGCGACCGCCCGGAGCGGTTCATCCCGATGACCAACGCCGAGCGCTCGCCGACCTTCTACCGGTTCGACTCGATGGAACAACTGCGGGTCTGGCGGGAGATGGACGACGCCAGCGAGGAGCCGGTGGTCATCTATCACTCGCACACCGCGACCGAGGCCTATCCTTCCCGCACCGACATCGCCTACGCGAGCGAGCCTGGGGCACACTATGTGCTGGTGTCCACGCGCGATCCGGACGAGGTCGAGTTCCGCTCGTTCCGCATCGTCGACGGAGTCGTCACCGAGGAGGAGGTGCGTGATCCGGTAGATGCAGCGCCGGAATGATCCGGGCCAGCTACCGGTTGCACCGCACGGAATTCCCGTCTGTCAGCTGCATGATCAGGAGCGCTATCCATGGCCATCGAGGTACGGATCCCGACCATCCTGCGCAATTACACCGGCGGGGAGAAGTCGGTCGAGGGCTCCGGCGACACGCTGGCCAGCCTGTTCGCCGACCTGAACGAACGCTACAGCGGGCTGCAAGAGCGGCTCGTGGACGATTCCGGCCTTCGCCGGTTCGTGAACGTCTACCTGAACGACGAGGACGTGCGGTTTCTCGGCGGGCTTGACGCCCCGGTCAAGGACGGCGACACGGTGACCGTGCTGCCCGCCGTGGCCGGCGGCGCGCGCTAGCCGGTCACCAGATCGATGCGCTACGACTCGCTGCTCGACTCGCTGGGCCGGACCCCGCTGGTGGGGCTGCCGCGGCTGTCACCCGGGCCCGCGGCGCGGCTGTGGGCCAAGCTCGAGGACCGCAACCCGACCGGTTCGGTGAAGGACCGCCCGGCGTTCTACATGGTGGCGCAGGCCGAGAAAGACGGGCTGTTGAAGCCCGGGGCCACGCTGCTGGAGCCGACCTCGGGGAACACCGGTATATCGCTGGCCATGGTGGCCAAGCTGCGCGGCTACCGGCTGGTCTGCGTGATGCCGGAGAACACCTCGGCCGAGCGGAAACAGCTGCTTGAGATGTACGGCGCCGAGATCATCTCGTCCCCGGCGGCGGGCGGGTCCAACGAGGCGGTCCGGGTGGCCAAGCAGCTGGCGGCCGACCATCCCGACTGGGTGATGCTGTACCAGTACGGCAACGAGGCCAACTCGCTGGCGCACTACGAGACCACCGGCCCGGAGATCCTGGAGGACCTGCCGTCGGTCACGCATTTCGTCGCCGGGCTCGGCACCACGGGCACGCTGATGGGCACCGGGCGTTACCTGCGCGAGCACGTGCCGGGGGTGCAGATCGTCGCGGCCGAGCCCCGCTACGGCGAGCTCGTCTACGGGCTGCGCAACATCGACGAGGGATTCGTGCCCGAGCTGTACGACGAGTCGGTGCTGACCTCGCGGTTCTCCGTGACCTCGGCCGACGCGCTGCGCCGGACCCGTGAGCTGCTCGACCTGGAGGGACTGTTCGCCGGGATCTCGTCGGGGGCCACGCTGCACGCCGGCCTGGCCATGGCCGAGAAGGCCGCGGCCGCCGGCCAGCGGGCCGACGTCGTCGTCGTGATCGCCGACGGGGGCTGGCGGTACCTGTCCACCGGCGCCTACACCGGGACGCTGGAAGAGGCCGAGGCCCGGCTGGACGGCCAGCTGTGGGCGTAGCAGCGGCGGCCGGAGCGGCCGGGGCGGCCGGAGCGCGGGCATGAGCATTTTTGACGAGGCGACGGCGGTCACGCGCACCGGCCCGGGACGCTATCAGGTCCGGCCCGACGAACGGTTCGCGCTGGTGGCGCCGGGCAACGCCACGCCGCCGGCGGTGAACGGCGGGGTGATGGTGGCGACCCTGCTTCGCGCCGTGCTGGACACCTCGCCGCATCCGTATCCGGTGGCGACCAGCGCGCATTTCCTGCGGGTTCCGCTGCTGGAGCCGGGCGAGGTCGAGGTGACCTGGCTGAAGCAGGGCCGGACCGCGGCGACGGCCCGCGCCGCGCTGGTGCAGGACGCGCAGATCGTGCTGGACGTGACCGTGACCACCGGAAGCCTGCCCGCCGGGCCGCTGGCCAATGGCGAGCTGGCCTGGACCGGCGAGCCGCCGGAACTGCCGCCGATCGAGGAGTGCGTCAACCTCGGCCCGTGGCGGGGCACGGTCGGCGTGGACGGGACCGCGGGATACGCGGCCCAGGTGGACCTGCGCATGGATCCGGCCACGACCGGCTGGCGGCGCGGCGAGCCATCGGGCCTCCCGGAGATGCGCGGATACTTCAGCCTGCGCGAGCCGCGCGACCCCGACGCCTATCTGCTGGCCGTGGCCGTGGACGCGCTGCCGCCGGTGGTGTTCGGTCTGGGCGCCACGGGCTGGGCACCGACCGTCGAGCTCACCTGGCACATGCGGGCCGTGCCCGCGCCCGGCCCGCTGCGGGTGGCCGCGCGGTGCCGGCACGTCAGCGGCGGCTGGTTCGACGAGGAGGCCGAGGTCTGGGACGCGGCGGACCGGCTGGTCGCCCAGGGCCGCCAGATCGCGCGGGTCGGCCGGAGCCGCGGCAACCGCGACCGCGAGCGGGCGTGACGGTCAGGGCACGCTCTTGATCCGCCAGACCAGCACCGAGCCGAGGAACGCGACGACCGCGGTGCCCGCGAACAGCGTCGGGTAGCCGCCCAGCGAGACCAGCGGCGCGGCGATCAGCGCTCCGATCGCGGCCGGGCAGACCAGGGCGATGTTGATAATGCCCAGGTCCTTGGCCCGGTCCCTGGCCGCGGGCAGCACCTGGGTAATCAGGGCCTGGTCGACGGCGAGGTAGGCGCCGAAGCCGACGCCGAACAGGACCGCGGCGCCGATCGACGCCGGCCAGGTCTCCACGAACGTGAGCAGCAGCGCGGCCGCGGCGATCACTATGCCGGAGACCAGGACCATCATCTTCCTGCGGCCGAGCCGGTCGGAGATCATCCCGCCGACGATCGCGGTGATCACCACGCCGGCCGTGTAGATCACGATCAGGATGAGCAGCCCGTCGGCCGCCGTCTGGCCGGGGAACAGGCGGGCGTAATGGATCTTGTCCCGGAGGAAGTAGAGCAGGTACAGGGTGCCCATCGCGATCGCCAGCGACATGAGGAAGCGAGTGAACCAGGCCCACGCGAAGTCGGGGTAGGCGCGCGGGCTGATCCAGTACGAGCGTCCCAGCTGCCGCCACGAGAACGGGGTGCGGTACTCGGACTCCAGCGGGTAATCGGGCGTGAGCAGGACGAACGGCAGGGCGAACACGACGAGCAGCACCGCCAGCACCAGGTAGCCGCTGATCAGCCCGGTGAACACGGCCACGACCAGGATGGTGCCGATCACCAGGCCGAGGGCCTGGGGCATCCCCACCCAGCCGGCCACCGTGGCCCGCTGGCGGACCGGGACGTGATCCGGGATGGCGGCGCTCAGGCTCGCGTACTCCCCGTTCTGGAAGGCGCTGAACGCCGCCCAGAGCAAGGTCACGCCGAGGACCGTCTTCTGCTGGGACAGCACCGCCAGGGCCACGGCGGCGAGCAGCGCCATGCCGATCGTCCAGCGGTGCCGCCGGCCGGCCATCCGGCCCAGGGCGTAGCGGCGCGTGGTGTTGTCGGACAGCGCCCCGGCCACCGGCGTGGCCAGGGCGGATGCGATCGCGCCGACGCCGGACACCACCGCGAGGGCGACGATCTTGTTGTGTGGCGTTATGTCCTGGAGCTGGGTGGGCAGCAGGACCTGCAGCGGTGTGTAGGACGCCATCCACATCCCCAGGCTGGCCAGGCCCAGCCCGCCGATCCAGCCGCGTCGCACGTGCACGGTCGGCTCGGCCAGCGCGCGGGACGCCGCCAGAGGCTGGTCGGTCGTCTGGTCGGCCATGGCACCCTCCCGTGTAACACCCTGCAGGGATCATGCCGCATGGGGAGACCATATTGGTAGCTGGCGCCCGGGCGCCGGCCCCCGCGGCCCGCGTAGCCTGGGATACCGTGCGCCTCACCATCATCGGCTGCTCGGGAAGCTTCCCCGGGCCAGAAAGCCCAGCCTCCTGTTACCTGGTGGAGGCCGAGGGCTTCCGCCTGCTGATCGACCTCGGCAGCGGGGCACTCGGCGCTGTGCAGCGCCATGCCAGCCTCTACGAGATCGATGCGATCTGCCTCAGTCACCTGCACGCCGACCACTGCCTGGACCTGTGTGACTACTCGGTGGCGCGCAGCTTCCATCCGGACGGCCCGAGGCCGCCGATACCGGTCTACGCGCCGGCCCAGGCGGCGGAACGGATCGGCCGGGCGCTCGTCGCGGATCCCGCCGCGGACGCCCGGGGCGGCGGCGGGCAGGGGCGTGGTATTACCGACATGTTCGGCTTCATCACGATCACGCCGGGAACCATGGAGATCGGTCCGCTGCGGGTGACCGCCGCGCGCGTGAATCACCCGGTGGAGACGTACGGCTTCCGGCTGGAGCACGCGGGACGGTCACTGGCCTACTCGGCGGACACCGGCCCGACCGACGCGCTGATCGGGCTGGCCCGCGACGCGGAGGTCCTGCTCTGCGAGGCCTCATTCGTCGAGCCGGCCGGGGCCGGGGCGCCGGCGCTCCCCGAGAACCTGCATCTCACCGGCCGGCAGGCTGGCCAGCACGCCGCGCGGGCCGGAGCCGGCCAGCTCGTGCTCACCCACCTGGTGCCGTGGAACGACACCAGCCGGACGCTGGACGAGGCGGGCCAGGCCTTCGACGGGCCCCTCTCCCTCGCGGCATCAGGGCTGGGCTTCACGCTCGAGTAGCGGTCAGGCGGCATACACTCCACTGCCATGCGCGTACTCGTCACCGGCGGCGCCGGCTTCATCGGCTCACACCTGACCGATGCGCTCCTGGCCAGGGGCGATGAGGTGACGGTGGTCGACGATCTGTCCCGGGGCCGGTTCGGCCGCCTCGACGACCAGGTCGTGCTGCACAAGCTGAGCATCACCGATGCCGGGACGCTGGCCGCGCTGGTCAAGCAGGTCAGGCCCGAGCTGATCTGCCACCTCGCGGCGCAGATCGACGTCCGCGTCTCGGTGGCGGCACCGGCGGACGATGCGCAGACCAACGTGGTGGGCACCGTGAACGTGCTCGAGGCGGCGCGCGCGGCCGGCGCGCGCGTGCTGCTCTGCTCCACCGGGGGCGCGCTGTACGGCCGGGACGCGCCGATCCCGTCGCTCGAGGACGTGCTGCCGCTGCCCGAGTCGCCCTACGGCATCGCCAAGTACTGCGCCGAGCAGTACGTCGTCCTGTACAACCGGCTGCACGAGTGCAGGCACACGATCCTGCGGCTGGCCAACGTGTACGGCCCCCGGCAGGACCCGGCCGGCGAGTCCGGGGTGATCCCGATCTTCTGCGCCCGGGTGCTGGCCGGGGAGCGCCCGGTCATCTACGGCGACGGAACGCAGACCCGCGACTACGTCTACATCGGCGACGCCGTCGCCGCCTTCCTGGCCGCGGCCGACCAGGGCCGGCCGGGGATCTGGAACATCGGCACCGGGCTCGAGACCAGCGTCCTGGACCTGGCCGGCCTGATCGGCCAGGCCGCCGGCCGCGGCGTCGACCCGGAGTTCGCGGCCGCGCGCCCCGGCGAGCTGCAGCGCAGCGCCCTGGCCGCGGAGCGGGCCCGGCGCGACCTGGGCTGGACGCCCGCCGTCCCGCTGGCCGACGGCGTGCGCGGCGTGTACCGGTGGATCGAGGCCGGCGCGCCGGACCGGACAGGTTACTGACAAGTCCCGATACCCTGGTCGGCATGTCGCGACCAGACGGGCGCAGCCCCGATCAGCTGCGTGAGGTAAAGATCACCAGGGGCTGGCTCGATCACGCCGAGGGATCGGCGCTCGTCGAGTTCGGTGCCACCCGCGTGCTCTGCGCGGCCAGCGTGGCCGAGGAACTGCCGCGGTGGCGCCGGGGCAGCGGGCTGGGCTGGGTCACCGCCGAGTACGCGATGCTGCCGCGAGCCACGAACACGCGCGGCGACCGGGAGTCGGTCAAGGGCCGGCGGCGGCCGCACGATGGAGATATCGCGCCTGGTGGGCAGGTCGCTGCGGGCCTGTATCGACCCCAAGGCGCTGGGCGACAACACGATCACCGTCGACTGCGACGTGCTGCAGGCCGACGGCGGTACCCGGACCGCCGCGATCACCGGCGGCTACGTGGCCCTCGCCGACGCGATCTCGTGGCTGGGCGGGCGGAAGAGGTGCAAGGGTGATCCGCTGGTCGCCTCGGTCGCGGCGATCAGCGTCGGGATCGTGGACCGGCAGCCCAGGCTGGACCTGTGCTACGAGGAGGACGTCGCCGCCGAGACCGACATGAACGTGGTCTGCACCGGCGACGGCAGCTTCGTCGAGATCCAGGGCACCGCTGAGCGTGAGCCGTTCGGCCGCGAGTTGCTCGACGAGCTGCTCGGGCTGGCCGTGGCGGGCTGCGCCGAACTGACGGAATTGCAGCGCCAGGCACTGTCACAGGGATGAATCCGGAACGCAACGGTCCCGGGGAACCGCCGCCACCACGGCTGGTCCTGGCCACCGCTAATAAGCACAAGCTCGCCGAGCTGGCCAGGATCCTCGAGGCCGGCCGGGTCGGAGTGGAGCTGGCCGGGCTCGGCGAGTTCCCTGGCGCCCCCGACGTGGCCGAGACCGGGGCCACCTTCGCCGAGAACGCCCTGCTCAAAGCCCGGGCGATGGCGCGGTTCACCGGCCTGCCCGCGGTCGCCGACGATTCCGGCCTGTGCGTCGACGCCCTGAACGGGATGCCGGGCGTGCTCTCGGCGCGCTGGACCGGGCGGCACGGGGACGACCAGGGCAACCTGGGGCTGGTCCTGGCCCAGGTCGCCGACGTGCCCGACGAGCGGCGCGGAGCGCACTTCGCGTGCGCCGCGGCCCTGGTCCTGCCGTCCGGGCCGGAGCACGTCAGCGAGGGCACGGTGGACGGCCGCCTGATCCGCGAGCCCAGGGGAACCAACGGATTCGGCTACGACCCGATCTTCGTCCCGGACGGTTCGGAGCTGACGACGGCGCAGCTGGATTCGGCGGCCAAGGACGCGATCAGCCACCGGGGCAAGGCGCTGCGGGCCCTCGCCCCGGTGATCGCCGCGCTGCTGGGCTAGCCCGCCGGTGTCGCTACATGCCGCCGAGGTCGCTCCTGGTCAGGATGACCGCCTGGCTCGCCGACGGCAGCGCGAGGTGCACCGGCCGGTTGACGTCGGTGACGTTCATGGTCGTGTGCACGGTCTCGCCTTGGACCGTCTCGACCTCGGCGAGCAGGGTCGGCTTGAGTTGCATCCGCACCGCGGAGGTCGTGGTCTCGGCCACGGTGCCACTGCTCTGCGTCGAGACGGCGGCGGCCATGGAGCTAACGCTCTGTGTCTTGTCCGCGGCCAGGCTGATGGCCATCCGCGGGGTCAGTGGCGCCGCGGCCGCGGAGCATCCCGCGACCAAGGCGAGTGCCCCGGCGCACAGCGCAATCACAGCGGCGCGCTGCCCCCGCCGCCCGCCGCTGCTAACGGGCGAATGCGTCGAAAGCAGCGTCATGACGGCAGGCTAGCCGGCCTGTGGCCGGCGCCCGGTAACGTTGGTCCGACCGATGCGGCCGGACGGCCAGGAAAGGAGCGGGGAGCGCGCATGACCGACGATCGGCTGGCGCCCGGTGATCCGGCGCCAGACTTCACGCTGCCGGACGCCGAAGGAAACCAGGTGAGCCTCTCGGCCCTGCGCAGCGAAGTGGGCCGGGCAGGCGGGCGGGGGATCATCATCTACTTCTACCCGGCCGCGATGACGCCTGGCTGCACGAAGCAGGCCTGCGACTTCCGCGACAGCCGGAGCGACCTTTCCGGCGCCGGGTTCACGGTGCTCGGCATTTCCCCGGACGCGCCCGCCAAGCTCGCCAAATTCCGGGACGCCGAGCGCCTCACCTTTCCGCTGCTCTCCGACCCGAGCCGGGAGGTGCTCAAGGCCTACGGCGCGTTCGGGCCGAAGATGATGTACGGGAAGACATCGGTCGGCGTGATCAGGTCCACGTTCGTGATCGGCGCGGACGGAAAGATCGAGCGAGCCTATTACGGAGTGAAGGCCACCGGCCACGTCGCCCGGCTCCGGCAGGATCTCGGCATCTGACCTGCGGGCGGGAGCTATCTGGCTATATGCACTTGAGCGGGTGTGGCGGAATTGGAATACGCGGCAGGTTTAGGTCCTGCTGGTGGAAACACCGTGGGGGTTCGAGTCCCCCCACCCGCACGATGCACAACGGTCCAGGGATGAGGCCGCCGCGCCCTGGCCCACCTCGCTGACGGGCCACGCCGACCACACCTGGCCCAAGCGGCTCGGCGAGATCGCCCGGCACTGCCGCGCTCATCCGGCGACTTCGCGATGCGGAACTCATCCCCGCCCAGGCCGACGACCCACCACCGCCCAGCGCCCGCGTCCTCGGCGTCGCCCGCAAACCCCGCGGCGCGGCGAGGGCCGATAGCGCGCATGCCTACTCTTCCATTTCAGGTCACGCAACGTAACTGAGAGGTACGTTTCCGTCGCTAGTGGGTACGTCATCGACGGGGGCAGGGGGCGAGACTGCGAGATTCGCGGGCACCAACGGGCCAGGAAGCGCACAAGCGAATGCTGAAGGAGCCACTGGGTGGGTCGGCGCGCCGCGTCGCCGCGATGAGCGTCGTGGTCATCGCCGTCATCGCGGTGGCCGTAAGCGTGACCATCTGGCGGTACGAGGATGCCCTCTCCCGGGCGGCGGCGGCCCTCGACGCCCGTCATGACGCGAGGCTCACGGAACTGTTGACCGCCATCTTCTGGCATGAGCACGAGGCGATGAACGAGTACCTCTTCACTCCGTCGCCGGCGATATTGCAGGAAGTGCGCGGACAGCGGAACCAGTTCACGGCCGTGTCGGCCGTGCTGAGCCAGTCTCAGACGTCCGTCGAGACGAGGTTCCGGTTGCAGGCCTCGGCGGCGAACGCCGGGTTCTTTGCCCTGTTCACGCGGCTTGCGGGGGACGACGCCGGAACGACACCGGCGCGTGAGGTCGGGGCGGCCACCCGGCTGACCTCCATCGACGGGCGTGTCCTGGGCCCGCTGAGCCAGCTTGACAGCGCCCAGACAACGCGGGCGAATTCTGGGCAGGCGGGCGCCGTCTCGGCAGCGAGCCAGGCGAGGGTCATCGGGATCATCGCCGCCATTCTCGCCGTGCTGGCTGGCGCCGCATTCGCGCTGTTCGCGGTGCGGCTGCTGCGTCGTGCGGCCGAGCGGGAGGAGGACCTGACGACAACGGTCGGGCGGCTGAACGAGCTTCTGGCCCGGCTTCGGTCGACGTCGGCGGTGCTGGGGGAGGTGACCGGTGAGCTGCGGCTGGCGGCGAAGAACGCGGAGGCGGTGACCAGCGAGCAGTCGTCGGCGGTGACCGAGACGTCGGCCACGATCGAGGAGCTGGCCGCTACGGCCGGCTCGATCGCCGACAACGCGCATGCGGTGGCGAAGGCGGCTGAGCGGACCGGTGACACCATGCGGGACATGCAGGAGAAGGTCGAGGCGATCGCCGGGCGGGCGCTGTCGCTCGGCGAGCGCGCGCAGAAGATCGGCGAGATCCTTGAGCTGATCAACGAGATCGCGGCGCAGACGAACCTGCTCGCGCTGAACGCCGCGATCGAGGCAGCGCGGGCCGGCGAGGCCGGGAAGGGCTTCGCTGTGGTGGCGGCCGAGGTGCGCAAGCTCGCGGAGCGGTCGGTTCACTCCACCGACTCGATCAGCGTGATCATCACCGGGGTGCAGGACGAGACGAACGCGACGATCATGGCGACCGAGGAGGGCACCCGGCAGGCCCGTGAGGTCGGTGACCTGATGGCGTCCACGGCGACCATGCTGGAGCAGTCCATTCTGGCCACGCAGCAGCAGAAGTCGGCGGCCGACCAGGTGGACGGCGCGATTCAGCAGATTCGCGAGGCGGCTGACCAGCTCGCGGCGGAGCAGAGTCAGTGGGCCGCCACCGCCGGGCGGCTGGAGGCGCTGGTGGATGACCTCGACAGCGCCCTGCAAACCGGAGACAGAGACGGGGCCGAGACCTGATGAGCAGATCGGCGCGCAGCGTCGCCGCCATGAGCGTGGCGGTCGTCGTGGTGATCGCGGTCGCGGGCGCCCTGTCGATCTGGCGCTACGAGGTAGCCCTCTCCCGGGCCTCCGCGGCGCTCGACGACCGCACGGACGCGAGGGCCACGGCGGTCCTCACCACCACGTTCTGGGAAGAACGCAACGCGCTGGACTCATACATCTTCCACCCGACGCCCGCCGGGTTCGCACGGGTAACCATGTTCCGAAA
Source organism: uncultured Actinomycetota bacterium (assembly GCA_963729365.1). Taxonomy (GTDB): domain Bacteria; phylum Actinomycetota; class Actinomycetes; order Streptosporangiales; family Streptosporangiaceae; genus JASHPR01. The sequence continues at coordinate 161,580 of CAVSNQ010000017.1, read as the reverse complement.
TGAGTTCCGAACGCTGGCCGCTCAGATCCGAGGCGACTCGGCGGTCATGGCTGCACCAGCCGTGGCGCAGGCGGTCGCGGCGGAGGCGCGCTACTACTCCACATTCACCAGCCTCCGTAGCGCCGCCGGCACTGGCGTGCTCCAGGAGAACGCGGCGGTCAACCGGCTGGAGGCGGCCGCGCCCGGCGTCGTGCCGCCCCTGGACGCGCTGGATCGCGACCTTGAGCTGCGCGCGAACGCGGCGAGAGCATCGGCCGACTCCGCGGCGGCCCAGGCCCTCACCATTGGGATCATCGCCGTCGCCCTGGCCATTGCCGCCGGCATCGTATTCGCGATCTTCGCGGTGCGGCTGCTGGGTCGTGCCTTCCTGCGGGAGCAGGACCTGAAGGCGGCACTCGGGCGGCTGAGCGACCGCGACGAGCTTCTGGCCCGGCTTCGGTCGACGTCGGCGGTGCTGGGGGAGGTGACCGGTGAGCTGCGGCTGGCGGCGAAGAACGCGGAGGCGGTGACCAGCGAGCAGTCGTCGGCGGTGACCGAGACGTCGGCCACGATCGAGGAGCTGGCCGCTACGGCCGGCTCGATCGCCGACAACGCGCATGCGGTGGCGAAGGCGGCTGAGCGGACCGGTGACACCATGCGGGACATGCAGGAGAAGGTCGAGGCGATCGCCGGGCGGGCGCTGTCGCTCGGCGAGCGCGCGCAGAAGATCGGCGAGATCCTTGAGCTGATCAACGAGATCGCGGCGCAGACGAACCTGCTCGCGCTGAACGCCGCGATCGAGGCAGCGCGGGCCGGCGAGGCCGGGAAGGGCTTCGCTGTGGTGGCGGCCGAGGTGCGCAAGCTCGCGGAGCGGTCGGTTCACTCCACCGACTCGATCAGCGTGATCATCACCGGGGTGCAGGACGAGACGAACGCGACGATCATGGCGACCGAGGAGGGCACCCGGCAGGCCCGTGAGGTCGGTGACCTGATGGCGTCCACGGCGACCATGCTGGAGCAGTCCATTCTGGCCACGCAGCAGCAGAAGTCGGCGGCCGACCAGGTGGACGGCGCGATTCAGCAGATTCGCGAGGCGGCTGACCAGCTCGCGGCGGAGCAGAGTCAGTGGGCCGCCACCGCCGGGCGGCTGGAGGCGCTGGTGGATGACCTCGACAGCGCCCTGCAAACCGGAGACAGAGACGGGGCCGAGATCCGTGACCGTTTATGTCCGGCTGGGGGTGGCCGCCGAGACCTACGCGATGCCCGTTGAGCACGTACTCGAGGTATCCGGCCTCGGCGACGTGAGGGCCGTTCCGAGCGCACCGGCGGAACTGCTTGGCGTCAGGAACATGCGAGGCCAGATCCTGCCGGTGGTCGACCTCGCGCTGCTGCTCGGGATCCCGCGAGCCGCGCGGCCGAGCCACCTGCTCGTGGCCGAGGCGGGGGGACGCCGGGCGGGCTTCGCGATCGACGAGGTGAAGGGGGTCGGCGACCTGGCGGATCCGGCTGAGGAGACCGAGTCCGACCTGCTGGCCGGGTCCGTGCTCAGCGATGGTGACCTCATCGGCGTCATCGACGTGCCACGAGTTTTCGACTCGCTCGACGGGACGCGGCCGTGAGCGATCCCGATGCCCAGCTCGCCGACCTTTTCCACGACGAGGCCACGCAGCGGCTCGATCAAATGGACACGGTGCTGCTGGCCATCGAGTCCGGGGATGCGGACGCTGAGGCCGTCGACTCGCTGTTCCGCAATGCGCACACCATCAAGGGCGCGGCCAGCATGCTCGGCTTCGACGACATCCATACGCTCGCCCATGCCGCCGAGGACGTCCTGGCCCGGATACGCGACGCGGGGGTGTTCCCGCCGGAACTCGCAGCGCCGCTGCTGCACGCGACCGCGGCGCTGCGGGCCCTCCTCACCGGTTTCGGAGAGCCCATCGACGACCTCCTCGGCGAGCTCGCCGCCAGCCAGGCGACGCTCCTCGACGGCGACGCCGACGCTCCGGTTGCGGTCACCACCGGGGCGAGCGCGCCCGAAGAGGCTCACCGTCACGTGCGTGGGCCCGAGGCGCCTGCCCGTGAGACGGAGGCGGCCAAGACGGCGGGCGCGCCGCACACACTGCGGGTTCCGGCCGCGAAGATCGACCATCTGCTCGACGTTGCCGGTGAGATCATGCAGTACCGTCGGCGCCTGGCTCACGCGCTGGGCAGCCAGACGCGGCTGCCCGAGGACATCGCCGATGTGTTCGGAGCCGGCGACCGCATGCTCGATGATCTGAAGGACACCGCGGTCGGAATGCGGACGCTCCCGCTCGCGGTGATAACCGGGCCGCTGCCGCGCTCAGTCAGGGATCTCGCGCGCGGCGCGGGGAAGGACGTCGAGTTCCTGGTGGCTGGCGCTGACACGGAACTCGACCGGGTGATCCTGGAGACCCTGTCCGAGCCGCTCACGCACCTGCTGCGCAACGCCATCGTGCATGGCATCGAGTCCCCGGCCGAGCGCGAGCAGGCGGCTAAGCCCCCGCGCGGGCGGGTCGAGCTGCGCGCCGTGGCGCGCGGCAGCATGGTCGAGATCGTGGTCGCGGACGACGGCCGGGGCGTCTCGGCCGGGGTGATCGAAGAGGCTCGCAGCGTGGGGTCGCTCGCGGGCCTGCTCACCCGGGCCGGGTACTCGACAGCGGGGGAGGTGACCGAGCTAGCCGGGCGGGGCGTCGGCCTCGATGCCGTCAAGGCGTATGTGAGTTCCCTGGGCGGCAGCCTCGAGATTCGAAGCGAGCCAGGCCAGGGGATGGCTGTCGTCCTGCTGCTCCCGCTCGCCCTGGCCCTGGCCGAGGTAATGCTCATCGAACGCGGCGGGCTGGTGTACGGCGTGCCCCTGGCCGCGGTCGAGGAGGTGGTGATGGTGAACCAGACCCTCACGCTGCAGGGCCAGTCTGCCCTGGAGGTGCAGGGGAGGTCGCTTCCGGTCACCGATGTCGCCGCGCTCATCGGTGCGGGAGCGCCACCGCTCGCCGACCGGTCGCCGGCCGTCGTCATCTCCGCAGGCGGCCGCCGGGCCGTCGTGACCTGCGACGCGCTCCTCGGGACCGAGGAAGTCGCGGTCAAGCCGCTCGGCCCGCTCCTGGCCGGGGTGGAGGGCTATCGCGGCGCCTCCATCCTCGGCGATGGCCGGATTGCCCTCCTCGTCGAGCCGGCCATGCTGACCCGGGGATCTCCGCGTGCCTCCGGGATAGCGGCGCCGGGTGCGGCGGCCGCTCCGGCCGCGGCACCAAAGATCCTCGTGGTCGAGGACTCGTTCACCGTCCGCGAGTTGCAGCGCAGCATTCTGGAGGCGGCCGGTTACCCCGTCGTGACTGCGCGAGACGGACGTGACGCGCTGACGGCCCTCGACCGCGACAGCCAGATCGCGCTGGTGATCACCGATCTCGACATGCCTGAGCTTGACGGAATCGAGCTCACGCGCGCGGTCCGGGCCGACACCGTGCGCTCGTCGCTGCCGGTTGTCATCGTCACCTCGCGAGGCTCGGATGACGACCGGCGCAAGGGGATCGAGGCAGGCGCTGACGCGTACATGGCCAAGCGCAGCTTCGATCAGCAGACCCTGCTCGCGACGGTCGAGCGCCTCGTGGGCCGGTGACTCGTGGCGGCGTTGCGCGTACTGGTTTGCGAGGACTCCCAGGTCTATGCCGCCGCGCTGGTCCGGATGCTCGAGTACGACGGGGACATCGCGGTTCTTGCGGTCTGCGGCACCGCCGAGGAGGCGATTGCCGCTCTGCCCCGAAGTGAGCCGGACGTGGTGACCATGGATGTGGAACTGCCCGGCATGAACGGGCTCGAGGCGGTCGGGCAGATCATGGCCTCCCGGCCGCTGCCGATCCTGGTGCTGTCCGCGCACGTCGGCCCCGGCAGCGACAAGGCAGCGGCCGCGCTCGCCGCCGGGGCGCTGGAGGCCGTCGCGAAGGACGATCTCGACCTGCGCGATCCGGCCGGCGCCGTGGGAGCCGCCTTCCGGCATCGGGTCAGGGTGCTCAGCCAGGCACGGGTGATCCGGCATCCGCGCGCCAGGCTCATCGCCCAACATGGTGCGACGGGCCTGGTGCGTCGCACCTCGGTGGTTGGCGTGTGCGCGTCGGTCGGCGGCCCGCAGCTGCTGATGCGCTTGCTCAAGGCGCTGCCGGCCGATTACCCGATCCCGATCCTCATCGTGCAGCACATGGCCGCCGGGTTCACAGAAGGGCTGGTCCGCTGGCTCGACCTGACCGCGGGAATACCCGTTGGTATAGCGGTACCTGGGACGCGGCCCGCCCCCGGTGCCTGGCTCGCACCGGAGGGAGCCCACCTCACGCTGACCGGCACCGGGCGGCTGGCCCTCGACCGGCACATCGCCGCCGGGCACCACCGCCCATCCGGTGATGTGCTTCTGGCCAGCATCGCCGCGGTCGCCGGGAGGGCGGGCGTCGCGGTCGTGCTCACCGGGATGGGCCGCGACGGTGCCGTCGGCGCGGCGGCGGTACGCCGCGGCGGCGGGCTGGCGATCGCGCAAGACGAGCAGTCGTCGGCGGTGTTCGGGATGCCGAAGGCAGCGATCGACCTCGGAGTCGACGTCGTGCTTTCTCCCGGTGAGATCGTCGCCTGCCTGCTGGGACTGCGCCATGAGCCGCTTTCGGGGACGCGCGGATGACCGCCCTCACCGCCATCGCGGAACTCGTCCGCCGGGAGACGGGAATCGTGCTGCCGACCGCGCGGTCCAAAGCCATCCTGGCCGCCGTGCATCGCGCCGCACCGGGACTCGATCCGGCAGCGTTCGTGCGCGCGGCGTCGGATCCCAAGGGCGGTCGCGACCTCGTGAACCGGCTGATCGACGAGGTGACCGTCCAGGAGACCGCCTTCGTCCGGGACCGGGCTCAGCTCGAGGCGATCGCATGGCACAGCCTCCTGCAGGTCGCCCGCGCTGCGGAGTCGCGAACCATCCGGGTGTGGAGTGCCGGATGTGCGAGCGGGGAAGAGGCGTACACGCTGGCGCTGCTCGCCGCCGAGGCATTCGCCCCGGCGCAGCCCCCGATCGACGTGCTGGGAACCGACATCTCCGGCGCCGCGCTCGCCGCGGCCGCGACGGGCCGGTACCGCGAGCGGGCGGTGCGCGCCCTGGAGCCCTCGCTACGCCGGCATTACCTTGACCGGCAGGCCGACGGCAGCTACGTGGTCGGTAAGCGCCTGCGCAGCCTGGTCCGTCTGCGTAGGCACAACCTCGCCCGTGACCCGTTCCCGCCCCCCGGTGAATCCAGCTTTGACCTGATCACCTGCAGGAACGTGCTCATCTATTTCGAGCCACCGCTCGTCGAGCAGGTGACCGAGTCGCTCGAGCGGTCGCTCAGGCCGGACGGCATGCTCGTGCTCGGCGCCGCGGATGCTCTGCAGCGGACCGCCGATCGGCCCCCGGCGCGGACCGGGCGACCCGCAGCCACGGTGCTCGTGCCCGAGCGTCGCCTGCGCCGCCCGCTCGGGCGCGAGCCGTCACTGCCGCGTGAGCAACGGCTGGCGGCGGCCGTGGACGCGGCGGGCCAGGGTGACCGCGACGGCGCCCTGGCCCAGGTGGCATCGCTGCTGGCCGACGACCCGCTCGATGCCGACGCGCACTTCATGGACGGTCTCGTCACGCTGGAGGCAGGCCGCCCGGCGGAAGCGGCAGCCGCGCTTCGCCGGGCACTCTGCACCGACCCGGGCTTCGGGCTCGCGGCGTTCGCTCTCGGCCGTGCTTACGACGCGCTCGGCGACACGCTGGCCGCGCGGCGTTCCTACGAGCTGGCCCTGCGCACGCTCGACCCGGAGGACGGCCGGCACGGGCAGATGCTCCAGCAGGTCGATGTCGGCGACATAGCCGCGGCGTGCAGCGCGCGACTGAGCGGCGGCAGCGACGATGTTCGTGCCGCCCGAGGGTAGCCCAGCGGAGAGATATCACGTATAGTAGTCGCTACATAGCTGATTGCAACCAAACTAGCGGTTACTGCGTACAGGCTCGGGGGCAACTGGAGTGGACGCATGACCAGCAGCGATCATGACGAATCGCCAGGGCGGATTCTCGTCGTCGACGACGATCTGGTTACCGGCCGCTTCCTCATCCATCTCCTTGGCGACAGTGGCGGATTCGATGTCACGCACACGACCGACCCGGCCACCGCGTTGCGGCGCGCCGGTTCGGAGACCTGGGACCTGGTGCTGACCGACGTGGAGATGCCCGGTATGAGCGGCCTGGAACTGCTCCAGGCGCTGCGCCGGGCCGCGCCGGACCTTCCGGTCGTCGTGATTACCGCTCACGCGACGCTCGACTACGCGGTGACCGCGCTGCGCGATCATGCTGACGAGTTCTTGCAAAAATCGATGCCCAAGGAACAGCTCCTGGCCACGATCAGCGCGGTGGTCGCCAAGGGGCGTGCGGCTCGGCTGGCCGCCCGGCAGGCCGTGCTGGCGATCGGCGCCCATCCCGACGATGTCGAGATCGGCGCGGCCGGCGCGCTGCTCGTGCACCGCAGCATGGGCCACGAGGTGTCGATCCTGACGCTCAGCCGCGGCGCCCGCGGCGGCAGCCAGGCCACCAGGGCGGCCGAATCCGAGGCGGCCGCGCGGGCCCTGGGTGCCACGCTGTTCCTGGGTGATCTCAAGGACACCCAGATCAGCGAGGGTGACCCGACCATCGGCGCGATAAGCCGCGTCGTCGAGTCGGTGCGGCCGACCGTGATCTACACCCATTCCTCGCACGACGTGCACCAGGATCACCGCAACACCCACCGGGCGGCGATGGTGGCCGTCAGGAGGGTCAAGCGCGTTTACTGCTTCCAGTCGCCTTCGGCCACCGTCGACTTCCGGCCGACCCGCTTCGTGACCGTCGATGACCAGCTCGAACGCAAGCTGGAGGCCATCGACGCCTTCGCGTCGCAGGTGGAGATCCGGCGCTACCTGGAGCCCGACCTGATCGAGTCGACCGCCCGCTACTGGTCGCGCTTTGGCGACGGACGCTACGCCGAGGCGTTCGAGGTGATCCGCGAGGCCGCCACCGACGGCCAGCCGGCCCGGCTCCCGGCATGGCGGCGGCCGTGCCGGGCGGCGAGGGGACCGGCGCGCCGGACGGCACCACGCGCCGGGCCGCCGATCCGGCCGAGTCCGCAGGCCAAACCCACGCTCACTAGGAGGTGCCGCATGCCGCACGCTGATGTCCCGTTGCGAAGCGTCCGGGTCCTGGTCACCGGGGCCGGCGGCCCGGCCGCGGTCTCGGTCATGAAATCGCTGAGCGCCGACCCGACGGTGAGCCTGATTGCCGCCGACATGGACCCGTGGGCGGCCGGCCTCTACCTGGTCCCGGCCGAGGCGCGCACGCTGGTCCCGGCCGGCCTTGATCCCGGCTTCGCCGACGCGGCGCTGGCCCGCTGCATCGCGATGGGCGTGGACGTGCTCATTCCCACGTGCGACGCTGAGCTGCGCCCGCTCGGCCAGGCCCGCGCCGAATTCTCCCGGGCCGGCGTTGAGCTGCTGCTCGCGCCCGATCCGGCGCTCGACGTATGCCTCGACAAGCTCGCCCTGGTCGAGCGCTGTGCCGGGCGCGTTCCGGTGCCGCGGACCGAGTGCCTCGACAAGGTCGCCGACCCCGAGTCCTGGACCTACCCGGTCATGGTCAAGCCCAGGACCGGAAGCGGCTCGCGGGGCATCTCGGTCGTGGCGTCCAGCCGGGAGCTGGCGCGGCTGGACGCCTCGGCCGACTTCCTGGTCCAGGAGTACCTGCCCGGTGCCGAGTACTCCATCGACGTGCTCGCCGACGTCACCGGCCACGTGGTCGCGTCCGTGCCTCGAGTCCGCGAGCGGGTCGACTCCGGAGTCTCGGTGGCGGGCCGTACGGTGCACGACAGCGAGCTGGAGCGGCTCGGCGCTGACGTGGCCGCGGCCGCCGGCCTGACCTACGTGGCCAACGTGCAATTCCGCCGGGACGCGGCGGGCCCGCCCTGCTCGAAGTGAACCCGCGCTTCCCGGGAACCATGCCGCTGACGGTGGCGAGCGGTGTCGACATGCCCCTGATGGCCCTGGACTCCCTGCGCGGCCGGGCGCTGCCCGAGCATGCGGACTTCCGTGACCTGGCCATGGTCCGCTACCTCGAGGAGCGTTTCATCGAGCTCGGCGAGGTTGAGCGGGTGGCCGCATGACCATCGGCGTTTCGCTCGACGAGGATCACCACGTCCACTCGACCTTCTCCGACGACGCCGTGAGCAGCCTGGCCGAGAACGTGGACGCCGCGCGGCAGCGCGGTCTGCGCGCGCTCTGCCTCGCCGATCACGTGCGGCGCAGCTCGGCGTGGGTGCCGGAGTTCCTGGCCGCCGTGGACGCGCTGCGCCCCGTGCCCGGGCTCGACGTGCTGGCCGGGGTGGAAACCAAGATCCTGGACCGGACCGGGCGGCTGGACCTGCCGGACGGCATCGGCGGCGCGGATGTCGTCCTGATCGCGGATCATCAGTTTCCCGGCGACCTCGGGCCCGTCCATCCGCGGGCGATGCGTGGTGCGATCGCCAGCGGCCAGGTGACCGCGGGGGAGGTGATCGACTGCCTGGTCGACGCGACCGTCGGAGCGCTGATGGTGGCGGCCAGCCAGCTGGCCCAGCGGCCGCAGCTCGCGCACCTGTTCAGCGTCCTGCCCAAGATGGGCCTGGACGAGTCCATCGTCGCTGACCGGGCGATCGGCCAGCTGGCGCGGCAGGCGCGCAACGCCGGCGCGACGCTGGAAGTAAACGAGAAATGGGCCTGCCCGTCGGCCCGCACGGTCCGGGCGTTCGCCGAAGCCGGGGTTCCGCTGGTGGCCAGCACCGACAGCCATGACTGCCGTGACGTCGGGGTGTACGGCTGGGTCAGGGACATCGCCGACGGGGCGTTCTCCGGTGCGGTGCCCTGATGCCCGAGCTCCTGCTCGCGGTCGAGTGGCTGCTCGTGGCGTTCGTGATCATCGCCGCGGTCCCGCTGCTGGTCGCCAACTACCAGTTCCTCCTGGTCGGGCTGCACTTCCGCCGGCTGCACTACGCAGAATGCCGGCCGTGGTTCCCGCGCACGGCGATCCTGATCCCGGCGTGGAACGAGCATGCGGTCATCGGCGCGTCGATCGACCGCCTCATGGGGCTGGAGTACCCGCGCGAGTCGCTGCGGATCTTCGTGGTGGACGACGCCAGCACCGACGCCACGCCGCAGGTGATCCAGGCCAAGGCCGCCGAGTACCCGGGGCACGTCTTCCACCTGCGCCGGGACAAGGGCGGCGAGGGAAAGGCCGCGACGCTCAACCACGGCCTGGGCATCATCCTGGCCGACGACTGGATGCAGGCCGTCCTGATCATGGACGCGGACGTCATCTACGAGGCCGGCTCCCTGCGCAAGATGAGCAGGCACCTGGCCGATCCCAAGGTTGGCTCGGTCATGGCCTACATCAAGGAAGGCAGCCAGCCCGGTAACTACATGACCAGGTTCATCGGCTACGAGTACATCACCGCCCAGGCCGCCGCCCGGCGCAGCCAGGAGGTGCTCGGCGTGATCGCCTGCCTGGCCGGCGGCGCGCAGCTGCATTCGCGGGAGAATATCGAGGCGGTCGGCGGCCGGATCGACACCACCACGCTGGCCGAGGACACCGTCACGACATTCAGGACCCAGCGCGCGGGACGGAAGGTCGTCTTCGAGCCGCACGCGACCGTCTGGGCCGAGGAGCCGGGGAGCATCATCGGGCTCTGGAAGCAGCGGGTGCGCTGGGCTCGCGGCAACGTCCAGGTCACCAGGATGTTCCGGGATGTCTGGTTCCGGCCTCAGGCGAGCAACCACCTCGGCGGCACCAGCTTCGGCCTGCTCTGGTTCTGCCTGCTGCTGCTGCCGTTCTTCATGGTCGTCGCCTCGGCGTCGCTGGTCACGCTGTTCTTCATCGACTACCAGCTGGCCTGGACCGCCTTCCACATACTCTGGCTGACGAACGTGATCACTTATATCTTCATCACGTCATTCGCCCTGATGATCGACCCGGTCATCGGCAGGCGCACCTGGCGCCAGGCGCTTATCTTCCCCGGGGCCGTCAACGTGCTGATCCTGCTGGCCGCCGTCCTGCCCGGCCCGCTGGCCTGGCTAGCCCGCGAGATCGTCCGCGCGGCCGGATTCACGCCGACCTACGGCTGGGTCCGCGGCATCGAGCTGTTCACCTACATCTGGCTCGCGGCCTGCATGGGCTTCGCTTACCTGGGCAAGGTCGCCGAGCCGCGCCGGTTCGGCCGGTTCCTCAGCCCGGTCTTCGTGTACGTCGGCGGCTACGGCCCGCTGCTCTGCGCGATCACGACCGCCGCCTACGTGCAGGAACTCCGGGGGGCCGACCGGCACTGGGACAAGACGGAGAAGACCGGCAAGGTGGTGGCGCCGACGTGACACTCCCTGGCCACCAGGACCACTCCGGCCAGCCGGGCCAGGAGGATCAGCCCCCGGCCGGCCGTGGCCTAGCATTCCCTGGTGCGCCGCCCTCGGTACCATCCTTCGACGACGAGATCCGGGCCGCGGTCCGCTACGAGAAGGGCCTGGCGGTCAAGGCGCTGCTGGCCATCGCGCTAGTCGCCGTCGTCCTCGCGCTGCGAGTGTACTTCTTCGGGTGACCGGCCGTCCTGCCACGCGTCGATCAGCGGGGCCAGGTCGGCCAGCCGGGTGATGACCGCGTCCGGCTCCGCATCGGCGAACGCGGGCACGTCGCTGTTCGCGACCAGGACGGCGCGCATCCCGGCCCGCTTCGCGCCGTACACGTCGTCGTAGGGCCGGTCACCCACGAACACGCACCCGGCCGGATCGCTGACCCCCACGGCCGCCATCGCGGCCCGGAACGCCTCGGGGTGTGGCTTGGTCCAGTCGATCTCGCTGCTGTAAACCGCGCCGTCGATCAGCCCGAGCAACCCATCCCGGCTGAAGACCTGCTCGTGCACGCTCCGCGGCCACATCGTGTTCGATAGCACGCCGATCCTGATCCCGGCCGCCCGCAGGCGGCCGAACAGCTCGACGGCGTCAGGGTCGGTCCAGGTGTGCGGCTCCCAGGCCTCGAAGTAGCTGGCCAGGAAGGCCGCGGTCGGGACCACCCCGGCGCGCTCGAACACATGGTCCATCGTGGCGCTGAGGTTGTCGCGTTCCGCTGCCAGCCACAGTTCCCGTTCGGCGGCCCGAATGGCCGTGGCGTTGCGTTCCGCCAGTTCTTCGGTGAAGTGCAGCGCGCAGACATCCCGCCAGAGGATCGCGTGATCGACCGTGTGCCACGGGGTCAGGGTCCCGCCCCAGTCGAAGATGACCGCCCGCACCGCCATGAGTCGCATCCTATGCACGGCCGCATCGCACCTGCTCGCCGTCATCGGCGCTCGCCGCCGTACCCAGGCGGTCAGCCACGCGTACCAGCACGGAGTCATCCACCGATCGTCATTTCCGCTACCGTACTTGTATGTCCGGATTGCAATTCGTCGTTGACTTTGTCAGCGCGCTTGCGTGGCCGCTCGCGCTCGTAGCGATCGTGGTATTCCTCCGCCGCCCGATTGTGGACATCCTGATGCAGCTGGCGTCCGGCCTGCGCCGGCTTCGCTCCGGGCAGTCCGATGCCGAGTTCGACCGGATCGTGAGCCAGGTCAAGGCCGAGCTGACGGCGACCGTGTCGGCCGTCGGCCCGGCATCGCTCCCGGTGCTGCTCAGGTTCGCGGCGGCGACCGAGGACGACCCGCCGGCCGCCATCGGCCAGGCCTTCGGAGCCGTCGAGGCGGCGCTGCGGGAGCTGCTGGGTTCCACCGGCAAGCTGGTCCCCGTCGGCAGCGGTGATCCGACGGCCATGGCCCGCTTCGCGCGGGACCAGGGGCTCGTGCCCGAGTCGATCGTCCGCGCGGTCGATGGCGTGGTCACGCTGCGCAACGCGGTCGCGGCGGATACGTCCCGGGTGACGAAGGACCATGCGGTGAAGTTCCTCGCGCTCATCGACGCGCTGCTGTTCGCGATCACCGCGCAGCGGGACCGGTCCATTGCCGGGCAATCCCAGATGCGATGATGTCGGGCGCATGCCAATAGCCGCGATCAAAGTCCAGAATAAACTGCGATAACCGGACGCAAAGGTTCCGGACGTAGCATCTACACGGGCCTCGGCCGCGAATTCGGCCCGCTCCCGGGACCGTCGGCGTGCGTCAGGGACGCGCCGCGCCCGCCCGGCGGGCCGGCCGCGCGCGGCCGGTGCCAGCCTGGAAGACTGGCTGGAACTCGGGGCACGCCTGGGGGCCGAGGCAGAGAAGGGACGCATGCGATGGCCGATCCGGACAGCGCCGTTGAAGTGCACGGCACGGTCGCCGCGCGCGGGACGGTGACCGGGAGCGATCCGGATGCGATTGTCGCGCAGATCCAGCGCACCCGGGAGAGCCTGGCGCAGACCATCGACACTCTCGCGGAACGGGTCAGCCCGGCGGGCAACGCACGCCGCCTGCGCGAGCGCGCGATGGAGCAGGTCGCGCGGCCCGAGGTGCGCTTGGCGCTGGCCGCTGTCGGCCTGGCCGTCGTCGGCGTGACCATCCTCAGGATCTGGGGCCGGCGCAGGAAGTAACGCCGGACGGCTACGGGCCGGCGGGTCCGCCCGGGGGACCGGGCGGAACCCGGTACACCCCGTACATCGGCTCCAGCTGCCGGCCGGCCGCCCGGCGGGAGCGGCGCCTGCGGATGACGAAGCGAGTGATCCCGGTGACGGTCAGGATCAGCAGCAGCGCAGCGAACGCCGCCGCCGCGAAGGCCAGCCACCCATAGAAGTCCAGGCGGGTGTCGCTCGGCGCCAGGCCCTCGGAGACGAAGGTCTGCGGGGTACGCAGCGCGGTGACCGAGGAACCGTGGGCGACGAAGACAACGCGGCCCGCCACGCCGCTGACCGGGACCGGACCCCACTTTCGCGAATCGACCGAGATATTGCGGTGATCACCCATGACCCAGATCTGGCCCGTGCGGAGGGTGACAGAGAAGTGGGTCCGGGACGGCGGATCGCCCGGGTAAAGGTAGGTCTCGTCCAGCGGCTTTCCGTTGACGGTGATCCGGCCCTGGGCGTTGCAGCAGGCCACGTGATCACCGGGCAAGCCGATCACGCGCTTCACGAAGAGGTCGTCCGTGCCGGAAACCCTGGCCGGCACGTGGAGAACGACGACGTCGCCGCGGCGCAGGCCAGATCCCTGAACGACAAATATCCGATCGCCGGGGACGATCGAGTTTTGCATCGACGTGGACTGCTCCAGATAGGGCTGGATCATCACCACCGGGATCGCGATGCTGGTCACCAGCGCCGCGGCCGCGAGGCCGAACAGCACCCAGAAGATGATCCGCCCGACGCGCCGCGCCGGCTGCTCCCTGGGCGGCACCCATGTGGCAATGTCGTGCTGGGCCATGGGCCGCCTCACCTTCGCTGGCTCGAAGCAGCGCGCCAAGATCAGGGTCTCAAAGGAAAGTCCTACCCTCGCCTCGGTAGGTCGGAACGGTCGCGACCACAGCATTCCCTTCGGATCAGGTGCAATTCGGGGGAGAGCGGTCATTCCTCGGTGGCGATGAGTCCTTCGTAGTCGGCGGCGGATATCAGGCCGGCCGGCAGCTCGCCCTCGGCGGCGGACACGGAGACCTTGAACAGCCAGCCGGCCCCGTACGGGTCGGCGTTGACCAGGCCGGGGTTCTCCTCGATCTCCGGATTGACCTCGGTTACCTCGCCGTCGACCGGCGCGAAGATGTCACTTACCGACTTGGTGGACTCGATCTCCCCGCATGGCTCGCCCGCCGTCACCTTGCTGCCCGGCGACGGCACAGAGACGTAGACGACGTCGCCGAGGGCGCGCTGCGCATGATCGGTGATGCCGATGGAGGCCGTGGATCCGTCGATGGCCACCCACTCGTGCTCGCGGGTGTAGTGCAGCTCGTCGGGAACGGTCATGGGTGGTGGCCCTCTTCTCTGCGAGTTGAGTGTGACCGGCCGGTCAGGCCGGCCGGCGGTAGAACGGCAGCGGCACCAGGTCAGCTGCCTCGGCGTTGCCCCTGACGTCGACGGCGAGCCGGCCCGGCTCACCGTCCTGCTCGGCCTGGCGCGCCTCGAGCGCGACGTGGGCGTCAACGTACGCCATCGCGATCGGCCTGCCGAGCGTCGGGGACGGGGCGCCGCTGGTCACCTTCCCGCATGCGACCGCGTTCCAGAGCACGTCGTACCCGTGTCTCGGCACCCGCCTGGACCGGCCGGCGAGCCCGACGAGCTCGCATTCCGGCTTGGCCTGGGCGCGCTCCTCGAGGGCCGCGCGGCCGACGAAGTCGCCGGGCTTGTCGAGCTTGACCACGCGGCCCAGGCCCGCGTCAAACGGCGTGAGCTCAGGACCCAGCTCGTTGCCGTAGAGCGGCATGCCGGCCTCCAGCCGGAGCGTGTCGCGCGCGGCCAGGCCCGCGGGGGCCAGCCCGTGGGCAGCGCCCGCCGCGGTGAGAGCCGCCCAGATCGGCTCGGCGTCCTGCGGCCGGGTGAAGAGTTCGAAGCCGTCCTCACCGGTGTAGCCGGTTCGCGCCAGCAGGACCTGGTAGCCGGCCACGGTCGCCGGGTAGCCGGCGTAATACTTCACGGACGCCAGGTCGGCATCGGTCACCGGACCGAGGATTGGCGTCGCGTTAGGGCCCTGAAGGGCGATCAGCGCGTAGTCGGCGGTCCGGTCGGCGACCTCCGCGCCTGGGCCGGCCCGGTCTCTGAGGGCCTCGAAGACCACTTCGGTGTTGGCTGCATTGGCGACGACGAGGAACTCGCCGTCGGCCAGCCGGTAGACAATCAGGTCGTCGAGTATCCCGCCGTCCGGCGCGCAGATCATGGTGTAGCGCGCGCGGCCCGGCGCCAGCGCGGACGGCTGCCCGACCAGAGCGTAATCCAGTGCCGCTGCGGCGCCCGGGCCGGTGACCATGATCTCGCCCATGTGCGAGAGGTCGAAGAGCCCGGCCGCCGTGCGCACCGCGTTGTGCTCGGCCGTCTCGCTGCCGTAGCGCAGCGGCATCAGCCACCCGGCGAAGCCGGTCAGCGTCGCGCCGAGGCGCTCGTGCACGCTGGTCAGGGGCGTGCGGCGGAGCTGTGGCGCATGCGGTTCTGTCATCTGCGCTCCATGGCCGGGCGGCTTCGACAACATCCAGTCGGGCGGCAGCCGGCGCAGCTCAGCGACGAAGCCGTGCCGCCCCGGCTGGAGTCAGCCTACCGAGCGCGCCGCGGTCCGCCGATTCATCCCTGGCTCCGCCCGCGCTCTCTGTCATGATCGTGGTTTGTGTGATAGGCGGGAGACATGGAACTCCTTACCGAGGATGAGATAGCCGGCCGGCTGGTCGGGGTGCCGGGCTGGGCGCGCCAGGACAGCAGCATCGTCACGACGATTACGCAGAGTGACTTCAAGGGAGCCATGCTCTTCACTGGAGCCGTGGCCTATCTGGCCGAGCAGGCCAATCACCACCCCGACATCCTGATCCAGTGGAACAAGGTGACGCTGACCTTGTCGACGCACTCGGCGGGTGGCCTCACGGCGGCCGATTTCGATCTGGCCGGGAAGATCAGTGCGCTTGGCTGACGTCGGGCTGAGCCGCCTTCGCCTGTGGGCGGCGCCACGCCCCCGGGTGGCGCCGCCCACAGGACGAAGATCCCCACCGCTCGTCGCGACCCTCGTACCTTCGGCGTGTGGCGGCCTCCGGCGACCGCGCCGGTGCGCGCCTGGCCGGGGACGACGGCCCCCCTCCGCGACTCGCGGTTCCCCCCGTTTCCCGCGCGGGTTCTCGGCCTGCGGCCCATCTTTGGGCTCCGAGTGCCGCGCGGGGTTCTAGTTATACACGGTGCAAAGAGTTGACTACAGCTAGTTACAAGATTGAGGTCAGAAGCGGTTGCCTAGAGGACCGTAGGTCCCGCTAGAGCGTCCGTTCATGGCGTGAATTGACAAGCCAGTTGCGAATGCGTTCGATAAAACTGGACAGCGGCCGGTCCGGCTCGGTCATGGCACGATGCGCTGGTCGGCCTGGCCGAATCCCGCCCGGCCGGTCCCGCCCGGCGTCGGCTAGCCTGAGGCGCTGGGGCCGGAACTGACCATGCGGAGGAACAGCGTTGGCCATAGTGACGCTGGTCCTGTGGGTGATCACCGCCACCGCGGGCGTGTCCCTGCTGGGTACCGGCGGCGCGGCCCGGCGGCTGGCGGCCGAGACCGCGCGAGCCCAGGCCGACCCCGCGCGAACGGCGAGTGCGCCGGTCAGAACGGGCGCGGTCCCGCTCACCGCCGAGGGGAAGCCGCCGCCGGGTCCCAAGGTCAAGGTGGCCACGCCGCCGGGCGAGCACCCGCTGCTCGAATTCAGCCATCCAGCGCTGGCCCTCACCGGTCTGGCCTGCTGGTTCATGTTCGTATTCGTCCACTACCGCCCGTTTGCCTGGATCTCCTTCGGCGTCCTGGTGGTCACCATCGGGCTCGGGCTCAGCTGGCTCCTCCGTAATGCGCAGGTGGCGCGGCGCCATGTGAGCGCGGCCTGGACCTTTCCCCCGCAGCTCGTCGTGCTGCACGGGCTGGCGGCCGCTATCGCGATCACCCTCACGGTCCTGACCGCGCTGTCAGCGAGCCACGGCTGAGCTAGCGCGGGCCTGCGGGGGCGTCACCGTCGGCCGGCCCGGGGATGCGAACCATCCGCCACGGGTGATTCTCAGCCGCTTCGCGGAGCAGAAGATCACATGACACTCGCCCGCGGCTGGATGGAGCGCGATGCCTGCCCAAGGAGACGGCGTGCACTGCCACCTCGGCACCCGGATCTGAGCCGCCGGGATGGAACTCGAATCGCTGGACGCCGCTTTCGTCATCGACACCTTTCTGCTGCTCCTGATCGGCATCGGGCCCAAGATCGCGCTGGTGCCATTCCTCGAGACGACCGACCAGATGCCGGAGGCGACCAAGCGCCGCGTCCTGCGCAAGATGCTGACCACCGCCGCCCTGGTGGCCGCTCTGCTCCTGGTCCTGGGCGGCCTGCTGACCCGGCTGCTGCACTTCTCGCCCGGGGCGCTGGGCGTCGCCAGCGGGATCATCCTGCTCATCATCGCGGTCACGATGGTGCTCGGCCAGCCCAACGGGGACGGCGGCCATCATCCCGCCGCAGACCAGGATCCGATGCGGCTGGCCGTCTTCCCGCTGGCCGTGCCGTACCTGCTCAACCCGGCCGGGATCGTCGTCCTGGTGACCGCGTCGGCGGAGGCCAGTTCGGTTGCCGTGGTCGCCGTCGTGGTCGGCGTGCTCGCGGCGGTGCTCGCGCTGGATGTCGCGGTGTTCCGCTGGGCCGTGCAGGTCAGCAGCCACCTGGACGCGAGCCGGATGCTGGTGACGGAGAAGGTGTTCGGTTTTCTGCTCGCAGCGCTCGGGGTACAACTCGTGCTGAACGGGCTGTCCGACGTCGGGGTGATCCACCTGGTCGGCCACTGAGAACCCGGTCCGCGGGCGTTTGTCTCACTCCTGGCGGGTGATGGCTACGGGCCGGGGCAGGCGAATGCTGAAGGTGCGCACTGTGCCCATGTGGCAGTCGCACCCCTATGGGGGACCCGCCCGCGCGAAGGAGAAGGTATGGCACTCGCAGCCGCGTCGTCGTCGTATCCGCTGCTGAACATTTTCTGGACAATATTCGAGTTCTTTCTTTGGGTGGTCTGGATCTGGCTCCTGATCATGGTGTTCATCGACATCTTCCGCAGCCATGATCTGTCCGGCTGGGCCAAGGCCCTGTGGGTCTTGTTCGTGGTGATCATCCCGTTCATCGGCGTGCTCGTTTACCTGATCGCGCGCGGCGGCGAGATGCACGAGCGGGCGGAGCGGCAGGCGGCGCGCCAGGACGAGGCGGTCCGCAGCTATATCAAGCAGACCGCAGAGACGAGCCCGGCCGACCAGCTGGCCAAGCTGGCTGATCTGCGTGACCGGGGCGTCATCACCCCCGAGGAGTTCGAGCGCGAGAAGGCCAAGGTCCTGGCCTGAACCAGCCAGTAGACCAGCGCCGTCGCACGGGTGCGGGCTATTCGCCAGCCCCATCAGCGGCTCGCCGATGAATCTCATCGGCGAGCCGCTGTCGCGCTGATCACCCCGCGGGAATGATCTGCGGCGAAAGAGCCACGGATGCTGCGCGGCAGACCATCAATCGTTAGAACGCCCGCTCGCGCGGATTTCCTTATGGAGACGGTGTACCTCCACGACCTGGACGCCGAACGTCTCGAGCCTGGCGAGAAGCCCGCGCAGGGCCGTCTGATCCCGAAGAGGGCCATGCAGGACGGTTCCGACCGGCTCTACTGAGGCCTTCAGCCGCTCGAAGTCCAGCAGCGCTTCTGACGGTACGACCCCAACCACGCGGATCTCGAAGTAGGACGATGACACCACGGCCCCCAGCTGGTCGGAACGCGCAATGGGCTAGGCTTCCACGGTCGCGCTTCGCGGCCCGCAGCGCGCCATTCAGAATGGGTGAGGTTTGGAGGCGCCATCGCGGGTGCCGCGGGCTGGGATGTGCTGGAGGACATTTGAGGCCTGCCTCACCCGGCAGGGGTGAGGCCCGGGTCCGGATTAGTGCAGGTGGATGAGGACCAGGTCCTTGAGCGCGATCATCACCAGCCCCAGCGCCGCCGCGACCAACGTGGCCAGAAGGAGCTGGCCGCCGCGCAGCTGCGCCGAGCGGCCGGCCGACCACCCGTGGAAGGCCAGCAGCACGGTCGCGACGGCCAGCCCGACGTTGGCCGCGGCGGACGCCGAGGCCCCGGCCAGCCGGGCCAGCACCAGCGCCAGCAGCGGCGCGTAGGACGCGCTGACCATGGGCCAGGTCGCGGCCAGCGCTCCCCGGATGTAAGCCCACGTCGGCAGGACGCCGCCCTCCACCTGCTCGCCCAGAAGCTCGGCGTACTCCTCCGCGACCCAGTACACCAGCAACGTGACCACCACCGAGACCACCAGCGCCGCGGTGGGCAGTCTGCCCCCGACGGCGGCGAGGATCGCCGCGGTGACAATGGCGCCGTAAATGCCCGCCGCCCGGCGGCGCCCCCGTTTCCTTACCGCCGGCTTAGGCTGTTGCCCGTCGGCCACGTGTGCCGCCATGATCGTCACTTTCCGGCCATGAGCATGGTGTGCATGCCATTTTGGCGAGCCTGACGGCGTCGCGCTGGGGATCTATCATCCTTCGGGGTGACCGCGCGGGGGCGGTATTGCTCAGCCGAACTCGCAGGGCAGGTGCTTGATGCCGTTGATGAAGCTGGACAGCAGGTAGTCCGGCTCGGCCGCGACGCGGATGTCAGGGACCCGGGTCAGCAGCTCGCGCAGGACCGCGGTTATCTCGCGCCGGGCCAGGTGAGCCCCCAGGCAGAAGTGCGGCCCGGCGGAGCCGAAGCCGACGTGCGGGTTGGGGGACCGGGTGATGTCGAAGCGTTCCGGCTCCTCGAAGACCGACTCGTCGCGGTTGGCGGCCTGATAGAAGAGCACGGCCTTGTCGCCCGCACGGTAGGCGTGCCCGTTCATCACGGCGTCCCGGGTTACTGTGCGCCGCATCCAGATGACCGGCGAGACGTAGCGAACGATCTCCTCGACCGCCGGGCCTATCCGGCCCTCGAGGTCGGCTAGCAGCAGCTCACGCTGGTCGGGGTGGTCAGAGAGCAGGTTAAGCGAGTGCGAGATCGCGGTCCGGGTGGTCTCGTTGCCCGCCACCACGAGCAAGATGAAGAACGAGGCCAGCTCGGCGGTAGTGAGCTGCTCGCCGTCGATGTTGGCGGTGGCCAGCGCCGACACCAGGTCGTCCACCGGCTCGGCCTGTCTGCGCTCGGCCAGGCCGGTGACCAGCTCGCCGAGTTCCTGGCCGGCGGTGAGGATCTGGGTGATCGCCTCGTTCAGGTCCGCGCTGACGAACTCCGGGTCGGCGCCGGACAGGATGATGTTCGTGTTCTTCAGCACCATGGCGAAGTGCTCGTCGCCGATGCCCATCATCTCGCAGATGATCTTGAGGGGAAGCCTCGCCGACACGTGCTGCACGAAGTCGCAGGGTCCGGTCTGCAGCAGGTCGTCGACGATCTCGGCGGCGGTCCGCTGCACGTCCTCCTCGAACTTCTTGATCATCTTCGGGGTGAAGGCCCGGGAGACGATCCGGCGCAGCCGGGCGTGCCTGGGGTCGTCCATGTTGATCATCGAGCCGAAGTACTCGTTGAACTCGGTCGGCAGGTCGATCAGGCTCGTGGCTCCCTCGGCCGAGGAGAACACCTCGGGGTTCCGGCTCGCCTCGACCACGTCCGCGTGCCTGACCAGCGCGTAGTAACCGCGTTCCGGCGTGCCGAACGGGGACTCAGGCGCTTCGAAGTAGGGCGGCTGCGGCATGGCCCGCAGCTGCGCGTATGCGGCGTGACGCTCCGCTGGCCGCCGCTCCCAGAACTCGTTCTGCGACAGATCGAGAGGGCCGTAGATGGGGGCAGGGGGTGGACTGGTCACGGCGGCCGCCTTCGCGGTTAGAACTCCGTTCGGTTTTCCCATAGTGGCACCGCCGCCGGGCATCGGGGAAGGGCAGGCCCCTGGCCGCTCATGATCGGGGCGTGCCGCGCCTCCCGGCCGCGCTCTTCCCGGCCGCGCTGATCCTGGTGCCGCGGGTCCTGGCGCTGCTGGCCTTGCTGCCACCAGCACTGGCGCGGTCGGCGCTCGGCTGGGCGGCACTGGTGCTGGCCGCTCCGGGCCGCCGCGAACGCTGGCCGGATGCGCGGCGCCGCTCGCCGTCCTGGCCGCCGTCCCCGGTCATGATCGCGATGGCCACCGGGCAGGAAACGCCGCTGATCTCCACGACCGTGCAGGCCAGCGAGGCCCCGCCCACCCGCAGCAGCAGCCAGCCATCGTCGTCGGCCGTGGCCGCGACCACGGGGGAGGCGGCGGACGCACCCGCCATGGCCAGGCAGGCCGCTATGGCCCCGAGCCGCGCGCCGAACCCGGTCGTCGGCTCGCCCCACCCGCTGCGCAACTGGTCCTCGATGTCGGCCAGGCCCGGGCCGGGCTCGGGCCCGGTGGCCGGCCCGGGGACGACGGGCTCCCAGCCGCAGGCCGCGGCCTGCGGAGCCCGGACGGTCAGCACGAGCCCCTCGAGGTGGCCACGGCCGTGAATGGCATGCGTGCCGGCCGGGGCATCCGGTCCGGCATCGGGCTGGCGGTCCGGGGCGGGCGACGGCTTCGGCACGACCGCGGCCGCTGCGTCCGGCGGACGGGCACCCTCGGGCGGCTCGGCACCGTCCGGCTGGCTGCGGTGGACCATAACGCGCAGCTCGGGGCTGAGGCCGAGGGTCACCGCGCTCCGCTCCAGGTAGACCGAGAGCAGCGACGGGGGCCAGGCCTCCTCGCGGTGCAGCGGCCCGGCGTCGGCGAGCCGCAGCCCGCGCCAGGTCGCCAGCGACCGGCCGGCCGTGTCGACGGCCTCGACATCCCAGGCGTACTCGGTGGTCGGCCAGGGTGACCGGGCCGCGTCCGGCTCGCCGCCCTGAGCAGGTACCAGCGGGCCTCGGGTGGCCGGGGTCGCCGAGCGCTGCTCGGGCACGGCCGAGGCACGGATCCGGGCCGCACCGGTCTCCACCGCGCGGATCTCCACGGCGCCGTCGGCCACCCGGCCGCTGAACGTGACGGCCTCGCATCCGGAGGGCAGCAGCCTGCGATGCGGAACGCAGGCCTGCAGCACATGCCACGTCGCGTCGTTGAGGCCCGCGCTGCCGAGGATCAGGCTGGCGTCGGCCACGCCGTCCAGGTAGCCGAACCAGGGCTCCCCGTCCCCGCCGCGCACCAGGGCGCGGCACGATCGCGAGGTGACCTCGGGAAGCAGTGCCGCGCGCCGGAACCGCCCGGACTGGAAACAGATCTCCTCGTACAGTTCGGTGCCGTCGACGATCCCGCTGTCGCTGGCGGGCAGCTCGTCAAGCTCGGGCATGCGCGCAGCCAGCGACGGCACCGCAGCGCGAGCCGGTTCCGCGCTGTGAAATGTGGCCCGGAAGTGGTCCGTGGTAAAGCCGCTGTCCGCACACCGGAGCACGGCCGTGACCGAGGCGCCTTCCCTGAGCGCGCAGATCCTGACCAGAGCGTGCGCGTCGTCGGAGCCGGCCGGGACCACCACCGGCGCGTTCATCGACACCCCGGTGAGCCGTCGCATCGGCTGCCCGGCCAGCGCCGCGACCACCTCGGCCATCGCCTCGAGCGCCATCGCCGCCGGCAGCACCGGGATGCCGTCGACCTGGTGGTCCGACAGGTACGGGTCGGTCCGCAGGGTCAGCCGCGCGTCGCAGACGAGCTCGACTCCCGGGTAATGCACCCGGACGTTCTCCAGGAACCGGCCGCGCCAGAGCTTCGCGGCCTCGGGCTTGGCGGCCGCCGCGGCGGCTATCGCAGGCGGGCCTGGCACACGGACCCGGCCGTGCACCGCAACGCGGGCCGGCAGGCCCGGCGTCCCCAGCGCCTTGAGGAGCAGCCGCGCGCCTTCGGTGACCGGGATGGCCGTCGCCCCGGACTGGGCCAGTCCTTCGGCCAGGCTGTCCCGCTGGCCGAGACCCGACCCGGACCAGGCCGGCCAGTCGACATGCATAGCGCGGCACCGGGGAATGGCGTCGGCCATGCGCAAGGCCTGCTCCGCGAGCGAGCCGCTGGCCAGGGCGAGCAGGCCCTCGCCGGCCAGCCCGTAACGCCCGACGACTGAGCCGAACGTGATGATCAGCCGGAGCCGCTTCGCCGAGATCGCGCTGACCAGCCGGTGCAGGCTCGCCGTTTCCGCGGACACCTGCGCCCGTAGCTCTTCTTCCGTCAGGTCGGCGACCGGCCTCGGGCCGCCGACCCCGACCGCGTGCGCGACCGCGGTCACCGGGCCGAGGCGCCGTTCGATGCGCTGCAATGCGCGCCGCAGGTTGGCCGGGTTGGCGATGTCCACAGCCTCGATGGCCATCCGGACTTCCGCCGACCTGAGCCGCTCCAGGCCGGCCTCCACCTCATCGGTCTCGCCCGGGCCCTCGCGCCCGATCACGGCGATGCGGGCGCCGCAGCAGGCCAGGACCTGGGCGAGGGCCAGCCCCGCCCCGCCTGAACCGCGGCTGACCAGCACAACATCGCCCGGGCCCAGCGGAAACTCCATGGAGCCCGGCGTGTCGGCCGGCATCATGACCACCTCGTGCGGGTTCGCGTCGTCGTCGATCACGAACTCACGGAACGTTCCAGGCACTGCGGCGGCGAACCGTTTGGCGGCCTGCAGCCCCTCGGCGGTATCCGGCACCCGCAGCACCGTGATCCCCAGCTCGGGATGCTCCGCGTGCAGGCTGGCACAGAAGCCGGTGAATCCCGGGCCGTGCGTGATCAGCACCAGCAGGCCGCTGCTGATCGCGTCACGCGCCGCGGCGAGCGCCACGGCACACGAATCGGGGTTCGCTGCGTCATCGACGATCGCCAGCGCACGATCGGCCGCGGGATCATCGGTGAAAAGCTCTCGAACCAGTGCCCCGAACGCTCGCCTCGTGGCTGCTCGGACGCGCCACGGCCGGTCATCGCCGACCGGAATCGCATCCCCGGCGGGGCGTAGTTGCTCTGCGTAGCAGCGGACCCAGGGCTTGACCCCGGCGACGGCCGCGGTCTGCGGGCCAGCGGCCGGCGCCGCGGGCCGGGTCGCCGCGGCGCCGCGAGCCGCTCGCGCGCGCTCGATTGGTGAGGTGCCGCGGGTGGCGATCGCGCGCCCGGCCGGGGTCGCGGCCCGGGCCGTCGCCGTCTGCCCGGCCGGGCCGGTCCGCTGGGCGGCTGCGGTCTGCTTGGCCGGTGCCGTCTGCTGGGGCGGTGCCGTCTCCGGGCCCGGTGCCGCGGCTTCGGCCGGTGCCGCGGGTTCGGCTGGTGCCGCGGGTTCGGCTGGTGCCGCGGGTTCGGACTGTGCCGCGGGTTCGGACTGTGTGGCAGGCGCGGCTGACGGCGCGGACTCCGCTGGCACGGCGCGAGCGGCCGCGCGCTCGGCGGCCGCCGCGAGCCGGGCCGCCGCGGCCGCCTCCGCCAGCGATGCCGCGGGCACGGCCGCCTGCGGGCCGTCCGATGTCCGCGGCGGCACGGCAGGCTGAGAGGCCTGGCACGGGCTGGTAATGAACGTCTGCTCCCGCCAGATGTCCATCGGCCGCGACGGTGTCCCGGCAAAGAGGTCGGCCGGGCGGTGCAGCGCGCCCGCCGCGAACAAGGCGGCGGCCGCGCGGGCGGCGTCCGCGTCGCCGGACCCGAGGCTGACCGCCGGGACCTCGCACTGAACGGATGCGGCCTGCGACAGGGCCTCACCCGGGCCGGTCTCGAGCAGCAGGCTGGCCCCGACCGCGCCGGTGTTCAGCGCCCGGTCAAGCCCGGGCGAGCAGTCGAGCTGGGCGCAGAGGAGGTCCGCGACGTCGTTGGCCGAGGCGACCTCGCGGCCGATCGCGGCCGAGATCAGCCGGTGCCGGGGCGCCGCGATCGTGAGACCGCGCACGGCCTCGCGGAGGCGGTCCGCGCGATCGTCGGTCTTTAAGGCTGGGTCACCGGGGCCGGTTGCGCTGGCCGATTCCGGCGCGGCACCGGCGTTCAGGATCTGCGTGCGGCTGGCCGCGAGCCCGATGGCGTCTGCCTCGCTGAGGCAGCCCGCCCAGACCAGGCCGGCGATCTCGCCGAGACCGTACCCGACCGCCGCGGTGGCGTGCACGTCGAGCTGATCGAGCCAGCGGAGCGCGGCCAGCGGCCGGAACGGGACATCGGCCTGGCCGGCGGGCCCGTCGTCGCCGGCATCGGCAGCGGCGTCGGAAAGCAGCAGCGTGACGCGGCCGTCCGCGTCGTCGGCCGCGTAGATTCCCGGCTGGGAAGCGAGCAGGCCATCGGCCAGGCCGGCCAGCAGTGCCGGGCCCTGGCTGGCCAGCCTGGCCAGCTGCTCCTGGTTCGACGCGACGATCGCCATCCGCACCGGTTCCTGATTGGCGGCATCGTGCGCCAGCTGGACGGCGAGGTCGCCAAGCTCCGCGTCGGACAGCCACGGCGCCACCTGGGCGATCCGCGCCAGGATCGCGGCCAGGGCATTGCGGTCCGGAGCGTGCAGCAGGTAGGCGGTGGACTTCGCCGGGCCGCCGATGGCCCGCGTCGAGGCTGCGGCCGGTCCTGATTCCGCGCGCTGAGCTCGTGATGAGCGCTTGCGCTCGTGCCGCCCGCGCACTGGCTCGCTGCGGAGCACGATGTGCACATCGATGCCGGGCCCCATGGCGCTCACCCCGGCGATCCTGGGCCCGTCCGGCCAGGGCTCGGGCTCGGGCGGCAGCCGCAGCCCCGCTTCCCCGCTGCGCAGCAGCGGATGCGGCGTGGTGAACCCGGTCGCCGGCGGGATGTAGCCGGTGCTCATCGCGAGCACGGTCTTGATGAGGCCCGCCGCGCCGGCGGCGGCCTTGGTGTTCCCGATGTTGGCCTTGATCGAGCCGAGGGCCGCCGCGTGGCGCGCGCCGGCCCGCAGCTCGGCGAGCGCGCAGAGCTCGGTGCTGTCGGCCGCCGGGGTGCCGGCGCCGTGCCCCTCGATCAGCTGGACGTCATCCGGCGCGATCCGGGCTCGCCGGTACGCCCGGCGCAGGGCCAGGAGCTGGCTGTGCGCGTCCGGCACGGCCAGGCCGGCCTGGCCGGCCGACGAGGCGCCCCAGCCGGCGATCTCGGCGTACACCGGCAGGCCAGCCGTGCGGGCGTCGGCCGAGCGCATCAGCACGAGCATGCCGCAGCCTTCCCCGGGCAGGAATCCGGTCGGGTTCTCGTCGTAGACGCGCACGTCGCCCCGGGCGAGGGCGCCGGTCTTGGCCAGCCCGACCAGCTCAAGCGGGTCGAGGCTGATGTCCACCCCGCCGGCGAGGGCGACGTCGAGCTCGCCAGCGGCCAGTGCCGAGCATGCTGATGCGACGGCGAGCAGCGACGACGCCTGCGAGCCGTCGACCGCGTAGCCGCCGCCCTTGAACCCGAAATAGCCGCAGATCCTGGACGCGATGGCGGCTGGCGTGCTGCCGGCCAGAGTCTCGTCGGTCACGGCGGGAAACGGGGCCAGGTAACGCTCCGCGGCGCGCTCCAGCACCGGTATGGCGCGCTCCCTCGGGATGTCGCCGGCCGCGAGCGCCTCGGCCAGCACGCGCCGGACGTACGGCCAGCGCAGCCGCAGCGCGGCCGCGCGTGACCAGTCACCGGTGAGGGTGTTGCCGATGACGACGCCGGTGCGGCTGCGGGCCAGGCCCTGGCCTAACGCGAATCCCGCGGCGGCCAGCGCGCGAGCCGCGGTCTCGAGCGCCAGCCAGTGCGCCGGGTCGGTCGCCTGATAGACGGCGGCGGGCACGCCGAACGCGGCCAGGTCGAACTGCCAGCCCTCGAGGAGAGCGGCCCGGGAGCTGTAGGTCGCGTCGGGGGTGGCCCGGTCGGCGCTGTAGTAGTCGGCCAGGTCCAGCCGACTCGGTGGCAGCCTGCGGAAGGCCCGGCGCCCGGTCAGCACGAGGTCCAGCAGCGCAGCTGGGTCGTCGGCGTCGGGGAAGCGGCACCCCATGCCGATGATCGCGATCGACGAGCCGCCGGCCAGGGCCCCGCCGCCCTGGACCGCATCGAGCTGGCTCCTCGAGCCGCCATCCGGGGACCGGTACCCAGCGAAATCCGGATCCTGATCGCGTTGTTTGTGATTCAGGAAATACCGAACTGGGCGCAAGGACTCCGCGCGCGACCGAATATCCATTATTCTCTATTCCCCCGCAAACTGGCCTAATCCCCCGTGGGCCTGTCCAGCCATGAGCGCACCGCCGACCGGCCGGACGACCGGTGCTGGCGGTCTCTCCGCAGCTCTCGCCTTCCCCATAGGCGTCGGCGCGGACAGCATCATGGATGGGTGAGACGACATTATTGGTGGCGCGTCCGACGGTCAAGGTGAAATCAGGAACGCGCTGTATGAGGCATACGGCACTTCCCAGAATCGACATGCCGTCTTTGCGGGTAAGCCAGTAATTGGTTCGGCCGCGGGCGTGAAGCGGCGCTTCGTGCCAATGTCACTGGGCGCGGCGCGGTCTCAACGTAGCGATCATGGGTCACCGCCGGCGATCACCCTCCGCGCGTCCGCTGCCGGGCCGCATGGCGGTTGCTCCTGCTTGGCCACACCACTGCCGATTCGTTGCGCTACCCTTGGATCATGCGTTCCGCTCGGTTGCTTCTTACTTAGCCGCGCCGACTGACCCGTCGTTGGCGCGGCTGCCCCTCGTGACCGGGGGGCATTTTCTTTGGGAGTCGGGGCCAGCCCGGGACGCAACCGGATCTAGCAAATCGCGAGGGACCAATGAAGGCGGCTGAGGACGCGCAGCAAGGGCGGCATGTCGGCGCGGAACGGGCGCCGGGCCACGAATCCGCGCGGGGCGAGCCCTACGATCCGCGGGCGGTGCAGGAGAAGTGGCAGGAACGATGGGCCGAGCTTGACCCGTTCCGGGCCAGTGACGACCCCGACGACGGACGACCGCGCACCTATCTGCTCGACATGTTCCCGTACCCGTCCGGTGACCTGCACATGGGTCATGCCGAGGCGTACGCGATCGGGGACGCGGTCGCCCGCTACTTCTTCCAGCGCGGGCACAACGTGCTGCACCCGATCGGCTGGGACGCGTTCGGGCTGCCCGCGGAAAACGCCGCGATCAGGAACAACTCGCACCCGGCCGACTGGACCTACCGGAACATCGACACCCAGGCGGCTTCGTTCCGGCGGTACGCGGTCTCCTTCGACTGGTCCCGGCGGCTTTACACCTGCGACCCGAGTTACTACCGCTGGAACCAGTGGCTGTTCCTGCGGTTCTACGAGCGCGGCCTGGCCTACCGCAAGGACGGCTACGTCAACTGGTGCCCGGTCGACCAGACGGTACTCGCCAATGAGCAGGTGATCGCCGGCCGCTGCGAGCGCTGCGGCGCCGAGGTGGTCCGCCGGGTTCTGACTCAGTGGTATTTCAAGATCACCGAGTACGCCGAGCGGCTGCTCGAGGACATGGCGGACCTGGAGGGGCACTGGCCCGAGCCGGTGCTGCAGATGCAGCGCAACTGGATCGGGCGCAGTGAGGGCGCCGAGGTGCAGTTCGTCATCGAGGGACGTGACGAGCCGGTCACCGTGTTCACCACCCGGCCGGACACCCTGTACGGGGCGACTTTCTTCGTGATCGCGGCCGACTCGCCGCTGGCCGAGGAGGTGTGCGCTCCGGAGCAGCGCGGCGCGCTGAGCGGCTACCTGGCGCAGGTGCGCAAGCTGACCGACATCGAACGCCAGGCCACCGAGCGCGAGAAGACCGGCGTCTTCCTGGGCCGGTACGCGATCAACCCGGTCAACGGCGAGCGGATGCCGGTGTGGGCCGCGGACTACGTGCTGCCGGACTACGGCACCGGAGCGATCATGGCCGTTCCCGCGCACGACCAGCGGGACCTGGACTTCGCCCGGGCCTTCGGGCTGCCGGTGCGGGTCGTGGTGCAGACCGACGAGCGCGATCCGGCGCAGACCGGGATCGCGACCCCGGGCGACGGCGAGCTGATCAACTCAGGCCCGATCGACGGGCTGTCCAAGGTCGCGGCCATCGAGGCGATTACCGAGATCCTGGCGCAGCGCGGCCTGGGGCGGGCCGCGGTCAATTACCGGCTGCGCGACTGGCTGGTCTCGAGGCAGCGGTTCTGGGGAACGCCCATCCCGATCGTGTACTGCTCGTCGTGCGGCGAGGTTCCAGTGCCCGACGAGCAGCTCCCCGTGCTGCTGCCGGACCTGCGCGGCCAGGACCTGGCCCCCAAGGGAGTCTCACCGCTGGCCGCGGCCGCGGACTGGGTGAACACCGAGTGCCCGAAGTGCGGCGGCCCGGCGACCCGGGACACCGACACGATGGACACGTTCGTCGACTCGTCGTGGTATTTCCTGCGGTACTGCTCGCCGTCCTATGAGCACGGACCGTTCGACGTGGACTCGGTGCGCCTGTGGAACCCCGTCTACCTGTACGTGGGCGGCAGCGAGCACGCGATCCTGCACCTGATGTACAGCAGGTTCTTCGTCAAGGTCCTGCACGACATGCGGATGGTCGACTTCACCGAGCCGTTTACCCGGCTGCTGAACCAGGGCCAGGTGATCAACCAGGGCCGGGCGATGTCGAAGTCCCTGGGCAACGGGGTCGACCTGGGCGAGCAGATCGCCGCGCACGGGGTGGACGCGATCCGGCTCACGATGATCTTTGCCAGCCCTCCCGCGGACGACATCGACTGGGCCGACGTACGTCCCGAGGCGTCGGTCAAGTTCCTCGGCCGGGTCTGGCGGCTCGCCGCCGAGGCCGCCGCCGGGGCATCGTCGGCCGAGCTGGCCGGGCCCGCAGCGCCGGCCGAGCCGGACCACGGGAACCTCGAGCTGCGCAAGGTGACCCATCGGACCATTGATGAGGTCACCAGGCTGGTCGAGTCCAGGAGGCTGAACGTTGCCGTCGCGCGGCTCATGGAGCTGGTCACCGCCGCACGGCGGGCGATCGACTCCGGGCCGGGCGCGCCGGACCCCGCGGTGCGGGAGGCGGCGGAGGCCGTGACCGTGATGCTGTCGCTGTTCGCGCCGTATACCGCGGAGGAGTGCTGGGAAGTGCTCGGACACGAAGCCCCCGTCGCGAAGGCAGGCTGGCCGTCCGCCGATCCTGAACTGCTCGTTCAGGATCTGGTGACATGTGTCGTCCAGGTCGACAGCAAGGTGCGGGACCGGCTGGAGGTCCCGCCCGGGATCGGCGACGATGAACTGCGCGAGCTGGCCCTGGCCGCACCTGGGGTGAGCCGCGCGCTGGCCGGACGCGACGTGCGCACGGTGATCGTGCGGGCGCCGAAGCTGGTCAACGTCGTACCCGCCTGATCTCGCGCGACCGTCCTGCAACCGGCCGCCCCCTGCAGCGGCGGCCGGCGGACCGCCGGGCTCAGACCCGGCGGAGCACGGCCACCACCTTGCCCAGGATCGTCACGTCGTTGCCGGCGATCGGGGTGTAGGCGGGGTTGTGCGGCATCAGCCAGATGTTGCCGTCTTCTGACCGCTTGAACGTCTTGACGGTCGCCTCGCCGTCGATCATGGCGGCGACGATCTCGCCGTTCTCGGCCACCTTCTGCTCGCGAACCACGACCCAGTCGCCGTCGGTGATCGCCGCATTGATCATCGAGTCACCGACCACCCGCAGCAGGAACAGCGTCCCCTCACCGACGATCTGCCTGGGCAGGGGGAAGATGTCCTCTATTGACTGCTCGGCCAGGATCGGGCCGCCCGCTGCGATCCGGCCGACCATGGGCACGTAGGCCGCCTCCTGCGAGGCGATGTCCATCGGCGGCTCGTCGTCCATTTCCCGATCGGGACGGATGGCCGGATGGCCGGGCAGGCGTACCTCGACCGTGCGCGGCCTGCCGATGTCGCGGCGCAGGTAGCCCTTGCGCTGCAAGGTCGAGAGCTGGTAGGAGACGCTGGACGTGCTGGTCAGCCCGACTGCCTCGCCGATCTCCCGCATGGACGGCGGATAGCCGCGGCGCTGCACAGAATCACGGATGACCTGAAGCACCTTGCGCTGCCGCCAGGTCAAGACGTGGTCGGGGTCCGGCCTGTCGGGCAGGTCAGCTACGACCGTGGGGACGCTGCCTTTCGGCTTTCGCCCAGGCCGTCCCTTGGGCCTCTCGTCGGCACCGGTGCCGATGCCGTCCGCGGGCGAGGTCCCTAGCGCCCTCCCGTCCTCGTTAGTAGTGCTCATCGTCGGGCCTCCGGCTCGGTGGGTTTAGGTCATCGATGACGCTAGCGGTTTCGGTAGCAGATCTCAAACATCTGTTCGACACGCGCCGAAAGTGTCGTACCCCTGCGATATGACTGTACCGTACCTTCGTTCGATCGAACGATAATTTGATAGAACAGAGATACGATCGAACAGTCATTCGGTTAGAGGAGGCCTGGGATGAGCGTGATGAGCGCGGCAGAGGCTCGCCAGGGGGCAGGCGCCAGCCCGGAGATTCCGCCACGGCGGCTACGGATCGCTGCGTCAGCGCCCGGCCGCGGCGATGCGGACGGGGCCGCATGGAACCCCCAGGAGGCCAGCGACACGCCGTCCGCGGAGCAAGGTGCCGCGGAGGTGAAGGCCAGTGCGATGCGGGTCACGCAGGTCCGGGTAGTTCGTGAAGTCAGCGTCCGCACGTTGCGGGCCAGCGAGACCCGGTCGATGACGGCATCGCAGGCCAGGGCGGCATCGCAGGCCAGAGTGGTGACGCGCTCGCGGGTGACGAACCACGCCCAGGCGACGAGACACGTCCGGACCGCGGAGCCGCTGGCGGGCCGGCCGCGCCCGGTGCGGCTGACCCGGCGGGGGCGCCGGGTCGTGGCCGGATTCGCGCTCGCCGTGATCATCGTCGCGGTGACGCTGCTCTGGATGAGCGCAGCGGGCAGCGTGCAGGCATCCAGCGGTGCCTCGGCGACCCGATCGGCCTACCGTGGCATGACCCAGGTCGTGGTCCAGCCCGGCCAGACCCTGTGGTCGATCGCGGCGGCGGCCGAGCCGTCGGGCAACTCGTGGGCCGTCGTCCAGCAGATCATCGACGTCAACGCCCTGAACAGCGCCGATATTCAGGCGGGGGAACTTCTCTGGGTTCCGAAAAGCTGAGCGAATCGCCACCACCGCGCCGCCACCGCGCCGCCGCCACCGCGCCGCCGCCACCGCGCCGTGCCGCGACACGCCGGCGGATAGGCCTGAATCAGCCGTCCGCCGGCCCGCGGCGAACGGGCCGCCGGCGCTGCTGCACCGGCCGATTCGGCGTGGCGTTCCGGGGGGACTTGCATCCTGCGGCCGATGAGACCACAATATCTAGTAGTTACAGAGCTGTAGTTTTCCTATAGCTTGTGTTACGGCGGTAAGGCGACGGGAGCACCTGAGGGGAGGTGGATCGCGTGTACTGTCCGTACTGCAGGCACCCGGACAGCAGGGTCATCGACAGCAGGACGGCCGAGGATGGCGCGGCGATCCGCCGCCGTAGGTCGTGCCCGGCTTGCGGCCGCCGCTTCACCACCCAGGAGACGGTCATCCTCATGGTGGGCAAGCGCAGCGGCGTCACCGAGCCCTTCAACCGGGACAAGATCGTCCGGGGGGTCCAGCGCGCCTGCCAGGGCAGGCCGGTCAGCGAGGACCAGCTTGCGATCCTGGCCCAGCGGGTGGAGGACGCGATCAGGAGCCGGGGCAGCGGGGAGGTTCCGTCCCACGAGGTGGGCCTGGCCATCCTGGGACCGCTTCGTGACCTTGATGAGGTCGCCTACCTGCGATTCGCGTCGGTATACCGGGGATTTGAGTCGCTGGCCGACTTCGAGGAAGAGATAGCCGGGCTGCGCCGCGAACGCGAACGCGGGCGCGGCTGGCGGCCCGGCGACGGGGAAGGGCCGCGGGACTCGCCCGGGGACGGGGATCCGCCGCAGCCCGCCGGGCAGGAACCGCCCGCTAGCCGGGAGCCCGCGGATTCCCGGCGTGCCGGCGCCCGGTGAGGCGGCCAGCGATGAGCATCAGACGTAACCACATAGCACCAGCGGAACCACGGGGGCTGGCTAGGCCCGCGACGAGACCAGACGGATCCCTGAAGGGGGAGAACATGACCGAGACAACGGCCAGCGGGGCGGCGCAGGACGGCACGGGGGCGCGCAGCGGTCTCACCATTCGCCGCATTCACACCCGCGAGGGCGTTCATCCCTATGACGAAGTCACCTGGGAGCGCCGCGACGTTGTCATGACCAACTGGCGTGACGGCTCGATCAACTTCGAGCAGCCGGGCGTGGAGTTCCCCGACTTCTGGTCGGTGAACGCCGCCAACATCGTCACCACCAAGTACTTCCGTGGCGCGGTCGGCACGCCACAGCGGGAGTGGAGCCTGAAGCAGCTGGTCGACCGGGTCGTCGGGGCCTACGTGGCGGCCGGGCGAGAGCACGGCTACTTTGCCACCGAAGCCGACTCCGAGATCTTCTCCCATGAGCTCTCCTACGCGCTGATTCACCAGATCTTCAGCTTCAACTCGCCGGTCTGGTTCAACGTCGGAACCTCGTCGCCGCAGCAGGTGTCGGCCTGCCAGCCCTACGACGCCCTGGTCAGCACGCCCGCCGGTGCCGTTCCCATCGGAACGCTGGTCGACACCGACGCCGTGGGCACCAAGGTCCATGACGCCCACGGCACGACCCGGATCGTCGCGGTCAAGGCCAACGGGGTCAAGGAGGTGCTCCGGGTACACACCTCCGATGGCCAGTCGCTCGACGTCACGGCCGACCATCTCGTCTGGCGCGCGGCCGACCTGGTCGTCGGTGAGTTCACCGTGGCCGGGTTCCTGCGGGTCGGCGACCAGCTCCTGGACGTCGTGCCCGACGTCGGCGGCTCGGACCGTCAGCTGACCCGGGTCAGCAAGATCGAGCAGCTCGGCCCGATGGAGGTCTACGACATCCAGACCGAGAGCGGCGAGTACCTGTCCGGCAGCACGACAGCGAGCCTGCGCGTGCACAACTGCTTCATCCTGGCCGTCGACGACACCATGGACTCGATCCTGGAGTGGTACCGGGAAGAGGGCCTTATCTTCAAGGGCGGCTCGGGCGCCGGGGTCAACCTGTCCAGGATCAGGTCGAGCAAGGAGCTGCTTTCCTCGGGCGGGACCGCCAGCGGCCCGGTCTCGTTCATGCGCGGCGCCGACGCCTCGGCGGGGACGATCAAGTCGGGCGGCGCCACCCGGCGCGCGGCCAAGATGGTGGTGCTCGACGTCGACCATCCCGACGTCGAGGACTTCATCGTGACCAAGGCGCGCGAGGAGGACAAGATCCGGGTCCTGCGTGACGCGGGCTTCGACATGGACCTCGGCGGCACGGACATCATCAGCGTCCAGTACCAGAACGCCAACAACTCGGTGCGGGTCTCCGACGAGTTCATGCGCGCCGTCGAGGAAGGCGGCCCGTTCGGCCTGGCCGCTCGCCGGACCGGCGAGATAGTCAAGACCGTCGACGCGAAGAGCCTGTTCCGGCAGATGGCCCAGGCGGCCTGGGAATGCGCCGACCCGGGCATCCAGTACGACAGCACGATCAACGACTGGCACACCTGCCCGGAATCCGGACGGATCACGGCTAGTAATCCGTGTTCCGAGTATGTCCACCTCGACAACTCGTCGTGCAACCTGGCCAGCATCAACCTGCTCAAGTTCCTGCGGGACGACGACACGTTCGACGCCGAGCGGTTCGAGAAGATCACCGAGCTGATCATCACGGCGATGGACATCTCGATCTGCTTCGCCGACTTCCCGACCGAGAAGATAACGGCCATCACCCGGGCCTACCGGCAACTCGGCATCGGCTACGCCAACCTCGGCGCGCTGCTGATGGCGACCGGGCACGCCTACGACTCCGAGGGTGGCCGGGCCATCGCCGCCGCCATCACCTCGCTGATGACCGGAACCGCCTACCGGCGTTCCGCCGAACTGGCCTCGGTAGTGGGGCCGTACGACGGCTACGCGCGCAACGCGACCGCGCACAAGCGCGTGATGGCCAAGCACGCCACGGCCAACGCCGAGATCCGCGCGCTCGGCGGCATCGAAGAGGAGATCCTCGCCGCGGCCAACCAGGCCTGGCAGGACTGCCTGGAGCTGGGCGAGAAGAACGGCTACCGCAACGCGCAGGCTTCGCTCTTGGCCCCGACAGGCTGCCTGACCGGCGACTCCCTCATCACGACCGACCGCGGGCTCGTTCGCCTCTCCGAGCTTGGAGACACCTACGGCGATCCCTGGCAGGACCTTGAGCTCACGGTGTCCACCGATGACGGCCCGCGCCCGGCCACCAGGTTCTTCGTCAACGGCGAGGAACCGACCCGCCGTATCCGCACCGAGGGCGGTTACCAGATCCAGGGAACGCTGGCCCACCGGGTCAAGGTCCTGAATCCCAGTTCGGGCACCTGGGAATGGAAGCGGCTCGCTGACATCGCCACCGGGGACGTCGTTCCAGTGCAGCTTGGCACCCTTATCGGCGAGGCGCGGCGGGTCCCACTGCCGGTCCTCGATCAGGCGTACTACACCGATGACCGCAACGTGCGCGTGCCCGATATGGTGACGTCCGAGCTGGCTGAGCTGGTTGGCTACTTCATGGGCGACGGCAGCCTGCATTCCAAGGGAATCCGCTTCTGCGTGGCCGACACGGATCTCGATGTCGTGGGCCGGTTCGAGGTGCTCGCAAAGGACCTATTCGGTCTGGAGCCGGTCGTCAGCCAGCAGCCCGGCTACCAGGAGGTGACCCTGCAGTCCGTGCGCCTCGCGCGCTGGTGGCAGGTGGCGGGATTCGCCAAGAGCCTGCCCGAGGCCGGCCACACCGGCAAGGGATGGGTTCCCAGGATTCCTGCGGCGATCCTGGAGACCAACGCGCCCACTGTCTACAGTGCCTTTCTGCGTGGGCTTTTCGAGGCCGATGGAACGGTCCAGGATGGGGTCCCCAGCGTGTCCACGGCCAGCGAGTCGTTCGCCGCGGAGGTGCGGACCGCGCTGCTGGCGATCGGCCTTGGCACCACGACACGACAGACGAGAAGCGGCTGGGGCGGCCCCATCCTCCAGGTACGGCTGCGCAATATTGATCACGCGCTGAACTTCGCCGAGATCGTTGGCTTCATCAGCGCGCGCAAGTCTCAGCTGCTGGCCTGCCTCGAGCCGAACTCGTCAGCCAAGAAGGATTACATCTACCTGTCCAGGCAGCACTGGAATGACTTGGCACCGGTCGGACACCCGCTGCACAGCGCTATCACCCAGTCCGTCTATAAGTTCCAGGGCGTCCCTCGGATGCTGGCCCGTCGGCTCTTCGAGGAGCAGCGGGACGAGCTGCTCGGACACGCTCTCGGGTATCTGTTTGAGCTGGTCGCGACCAACGAGGACGGCGGGGTCCAGCCGACCTACGACCTGTCCGTTCCGGACAACGTGACGTACGTGGCGAACGGGATGGTGAGCCACAACACGATCGGCCTCATGATGGACTGCGACACGACCGGGGTCGAGCCGGACCTGGCGCTGGTGAAGTTCAAGAAGCTGGTCGGCGGCGGCTCCATGCAGATCGTCAACCAGACGGTGCCACGGGCGCTGAAGAATCTCGGCTACCAGCCGGAGCAGGCCGAGGCCATCATCGAGTACATCGCCGAGCACGGCCACGTCGTCGACGCCCCCGGGCTGCGGCCGGAGCACTACGAGGTCTTCGACTGCGCGATGGGCGAGCGCTCGATCAGTCCGATGGGCCACGTCCGGATGATGGCCGCGGTTCAGTCCGCGCTCAGTGGCGCCATCTCAAAAACGGTCAATCTCCCGGAAAGCGCCACAATAGCCGATGTGGAGCGCATTTACTTCGAGGGCTGGAAGCTTGGCCTGAAGGCGCTGGCCATCTACCGCGACAACTGCAAGGTCGGCCAGCCGCTGTCGATCGCCAAGAAGATGCCGGCCGAGGCGGAGGCGGCCGCCCCGTCCGCGGCGCCGCATGAGGTCCGCCCGGTGCGTCGGCGGCTGCCCAAGCAGCGGTCGGCAATGGTCACCCGGTTCTCGGTGGCCGGCGCCGAGGGTTACATGACCGCCTCCAGCTACCCGGGCGACGGCATCGGGGAGGTCTTCCTCAAGCTCGGCAAGCAGGGCTCGACCCTGGCCGGGGTGATGGACGCGTTCTCGATCGCGATCTCGGTCGGCCTGCAGTACGGCATCCCGCTGGAGTCGTACGTGGCCAAGTTCACCAACATGCGGTTCGACCCGGCCGGGATCACCGATGACCCGGACATCCGGATGGCCAGCTCGGTGATGGACTACATCTTCCGCCGCCTGGCCCTCGACCACCTGTCCTACGACCAGCGCTCCGAGCTGGGCATCCTGTCGGTGGCGGAGCGCTCAGCCGCCCTGGCGGGCGAGGACCCGGCCGCTCCGGCGGACGAGGTCGACCCTGACGAGCTGGCCCAGTCAGTGCCGGTGGAGCGCCCGCAGCGCCCGGAAATTCCGGAGCCAGAACGCGACGCCACGGCTGGGTCGTCCGCCCCGCACAGCTCTACCGAGCTGATCGAGGCTCAGCAGGGGCGCAGTGCCGACGCGCCGCTCTGCCTCAACTGCGGTACGAAGATGCGGCCCGCCGGCAGCTGCTACGTCTGCGAAGGCTGCGGCTCCACCAGCGGCTGCAGCTGAAAGCGAGCGGTATTGCATCAGATGCAACATCCGGCACGCCTCGCTGGGCGGTGCAGTAGTCGCAGGTAGGAGGGGTGAACGGGAGTCCGTCTCCCGTTCGCCTCTCCGGATGAGGTGCTGGTCGTGGCTTAGCTAGTTCATTGATGTTGCATTGAATGCAACAAGGAGGTGGGGTGTTGAGCCTCAGTGTCCAGGGTCGGCGCGCCGGGCTGTTGAGCCAAATCGAGCAGGATGTGCTTGATGACGGGAAGCCGATTGGTTCGGCGTTGCGAAGGTGCATGCTGCTAGGCAGTCGGACGGGGTCGTCGCAGTTGCGCGAGTGGGCGACCTTGGAGCTTAAGGGTTACCTGGTTCCTGCCGAAGTTCCGGATTACCGTGTCATCGCCGCTGGTCTCCACCTCGATGCAGTGACCGGGAGAGCGGTCATCAAGGGGCAGCCGATCAGTGCCAGGTCGCTGCCCGATTTCGTTGCCGAGCATGTGAGCGAGCGCCTTCCGCTGACCCAGGCGGTTGACGAGCTGGAGGCGCTAGCGGCGCGGTTC
This sequence comes from uncultured Actinomycetota bacterium, assembly GCA_963729365.1. Taxonomy (GTDB): domain Bacteria; phylum Actinomycetota; class Actinomycetes; order Streptosporangiales; family Streptosporangiaceae; genus JASHPR01. The sequence goes on along the minus strand of CAVSNQ010000017.1, from coordinate 123,851 downwards.
GAGGACTCCGGCGAGTACCTGAAGCTGGCACCGCCGATGGCAGCCGAAATAGCTTCATATATGAATTATCAGACTGGCGACCCGTACCAGCAGATACAGGCGATTTACTGGTCGGTTCACCCGAGCGTGATACGGGGTGTCCTAGGGCAAGTGAGGACGGTTCTCACCGAGTTCGTCGCTGAACTGCGGGCTGCGGTTGGCGAGAGCGAGGAACTGCCATCTCCAGGTCAGACGAACGACGCGTTCCAGGTGGCCGTCTCGGGAAATTTCCAGAACTCACCGATCACGATCCCGAGCGGGCCGACGAATCATGGGGAGACCGTGAACATCAAGAACAAGATTGCCGACGCGTCGGCAGCGCACCGTCGCCGGGACCACCGATGCCGGCCCGGTCTGCACCTCTTGCTACCAGGCTCCGCAGCGCCCGTGCGGGCGCTGCGGCCGGACGCGCAAGATCGCCAGGCGGGCGACGGCATCCACCCCTGACCTGTGCTACAGCTGCTACCAGGGCACGTCGGCAGTCTGCTCAGTCTGCGGGAAGACCAGGCCCTGCCAGCGGGTCTCTTTGGGCAGCCCGATCTGCCGGAGTTGCCGGACCCGCCCGCCCCGGCCCTGCTTCCGGTGCGGGCGCAACCGTCCCGTCCAGGCGGAATGGCCGCCGGCCCGGTCTGTGTCGGCTGCTATGAGCATGTCCGCCGCCATCCCGCTCAGTGCGCAGGCTGCGGGGCAGTACGGCCGCTGATCGGTAACGACGATCAGGGAAGGCCGGTCTGCGGTCCCTGCGCCGGAACTCCTGAGCTGGACTACGCCTGCCGCGAATGCGGACGGGGAGGAGAGATCCACAGCGGCGGGCGCTGCTTCAGCTGCGTCCTGGCTGAGCGTGCTCATGCCTTGCTCGCTGGTCCCGGCGGGGAGGTCTCAGCGGAGTTGCATCCGCTGTTCGTGGCGCTCACCACGGTCACCAACCCCGCCACGGTGGTGACCTGGCTGGGCAAGAGCCGATCGGCCCGGCTGCTTGGCGCCCTGGCCAGGACGGGCAACCCCGTCACCCATGACCAACTCGATGACCTGCCGCAGACCCAGGCGCTGCACTACGTCAGGGAGATGCTGGTCAGCTCCGGCGTCCTGCCAGCACGCAACGAGCACCTAGAGCGACTTGCGCCCTGGCTGGAGCACCTGCTGCACGACAAGCCAGTCCACCACGCCCGGCTGATCAGGCCCTTCGCGCACTGGTTCGTGCTCCGCCGCGCCCGCCGGGTCGCCGCCCGCCGGACCTTCACCCGGGGATCGGCCGACTTCGCGCGAGCCCGCGTCCTGGTCGCCCTCGACCTGCTGTCCTGGCTTGATCAGCGCGGCCTGGACCTGCGCGATCTCACCCAGGCGGATCTAGACAGGTGGCTGACTGACGGCACTACCACCCGCCGGGCCGTGCGCTACTTCCTTGGGCGCAACACCGCCCGCCTCGCGCTGGCCGCTGAACTTCCCGCAGCGGTCCTCGCTGATCTGACGGGCATCAGCATCAGCACCGCCGAGCGCTGGTCCCAGTGGGCCAAGCGAGACTGGGCCGCTTATGTCGGCCAGCGCACAGCCGATGACCGAGGAGACATCGGCAGCAGCCGGAAACTCACTAATCCAACCCACTAAACATGCTAATCGCCGCTACGATTAGGTTGTTTGTTAGGTTGGTTGGGAGGTTCCTTGCGCAGCTTCACAGACCTTGACGCGCTCATCGGGATGGTGCCCTCGCAGGTCGTCACCCGGCTCAGCGCCATCGACTTCGGCCGGGGCTCGGAAGCGCTCTACCGTGACCAAATGCCGGGGCTGCTCACCGAGCTTGCCGACCGGGCCCGCGTCCTGAGCATCACCGCGTCATCGGCGATCGAGGGCGTCATCGTCGCCGACGCCGACCGGGCTCAGCGGATCATCGACCGGCGGACGACGACGCTGCGCAACCGCAGCGAGCAGGAACTTGCCGGCTACCGCGACGCGCAGGACTACCTGATCCGGGAGGACTGGCGCCCCCTGAACGCCGGCCTGGTCCTGCACCTGCACCGGCTCCTGTTCGCCCACACGGCCATGCCCGGCGGGGCGTTCAAGTCAGAGGACAACCTCGTCGTGGACCGGTCGCCGGACGGCTCGACAACCGTCCGCTTCAAGCCGGTGTCCGCCGCGAGCACCCCGTTCGCCGTCGACGACCTGATCGAGCGCTACACCGAAGCGGCAGCGGCGGGCGAACACCACCCGGTGCTCCTGTCCGGCCTTTTCATCCTCGACCTTCTCGTCATCCACCCCTTCGAGGACGGCAACGGACGGGTGGCCCGCCTGCTCACCGGCGCCCTGCTCAGCGAGCACGGCTACACGGTCGGCCGCTACGTGAGCCTTGAGCAGGAAATCGCCGAATCGGCCGACACCTACTACCAGGCGCTCCTGGACTCCACCCACGGCTGGCACGAAGCAACCGCCGACCCGTGGCCCTGGCTCGCCTACTTCACCCGCCTGATCGCCAGCGCCTACTCCGTCTTCGCCGACCGCGCCGCGGCCGCCCGGTCCCCCGGGACGAAGCAGGAGCGCATCCGCGAGCACATCCTGCGCCACGCCCCCGCCACCTTCCGGCTTGCCGATATCAGAACAGCGGTGCCCGGCGTGAGCGATCAGACCATCCGCCTCGTCTTGGAACAGCTGAGGGGCGAAGGCAAGGTGCGAGCCGACGGAACAGGCCGCTCCGCGACCTGGACGCGGACAACGAACACCGTGCCCTCCTGAGCCAGCAGGGGTTCGGCCTCGATGTCCTGTCAGCGAGTCGCAGTTGATATCAGCCGGCTTCTGCCCGCTTCTTGATGGCCTCGTTGAGGCCCTGGAAGCTGGTCTCGGCGCGGGCGAACGTCTTGCCGGAAAGCGGCACCAGGAGGCCGCTGAACGTCTCGGCTTGCACCAGCAGGGTCCCGCCGTCGGCCTCGGCCAGGGTGAAGCTGTGCTCTCCGCTGATGAGGGGCGGCAGGCTGGAGGTCCACCGCAGCTCAGCGCCGGGGTCGGCCACGGTGATCTTCGGCTTGACGGTCATCAGGCGGCCGTTGGCCGGATGGACGCTCCGCAGGGTGATCCTGCTCCCGACGGCGACCTGCCCGGATGCCCCGCGGAAGAGCGGGTTCCAGTCCGGGTAGCTGTCCAGGTCGGTCAGGACCGCCCAGACGGTCATCGGCGGGGCGTCGATCTGGATCGTCGCGGACATCGTCTTCATCTGCTGTCCTGTCTGTCGTCTCGTCGGCTGCGACACGCCGCGGCCCCGTCATTTTCTACATGCACTGCACGTTATTTTCCACGATACTACGTGCGGCACACGATGAAAGGTAGGGTGGCCGGTAATGACATCAACCGATGATCCCCCGGCCGGCCCGCCTGACCGTGCCGCCAGGGCGCAGGGCGCGCAGGCATCGGTCTGGGACCTTCCCGAGCACGGGACGCGAGGGCCCAGGCCCCGGCACGACCGGGCCGCCATCACGGCAGTCGCCGTGCGGATCGCTGACGCCGAGGGCCTGGAGGCAGTCTCCATGCGCCGGGTCGCCGCCGAGCTGGGCATCGCCAACATGTCGCTATATAACTACGTTCCCGCCAGGGAACACCTGGCCCAGCTGGTGATCGACCACCTGTCCGCCGAATACACCTATGCCAGCCTGCCGGCTCCGGACCCCCGCTCGGCCATCGCGGACCTGGCGCGGCAGGCCCGCGACATCGCCCGGCGCCACCCGTGGCTGCCCGGGCTGCTGAACCGTCCGCTGCCGCCCGGCCCCAACGGGCTGCGCTACCTGGACTACTTCCTCGGCCTGCTAGAAGGCTCCGGGCTGGACACCGGCGGAAAGCTGGAAATCATTGCGATAGTCAGCGGCTTCGCCACCAGCTACGGTGCGCTGCAAGGCTCTCTTGCCAGCGAGCAGGCCAGCGTGGACGACCACGCCGCCGCGCAGATCCAGGCACTGACCCGCGCGGCGGCCAGCGGCGCCTACCCCAACCTGGCCGCAGCGCTCGCCACCGCTGAGCCAGCACGCAGTGAGGATGACGTCTTCGAATCCTGCATCCAGCGCCTCATCGACGTCGCCAGACCCCAAACCAGCCCAGCCGCGCGGCGGACGGAGAATACCGCACGCTCCGCATAAGTGCCCTGCGCCAGCACCGCCAGCGACGCCCGGGCCTGCAGGGCCCGGGCGTCGCCAGGCCACAGAGCGTCGAGGACGGAACCTGCCCAGCACGCCCCTAAACGTACTAATTGGCCCAGGTTGTTTGGTAGGCGGACCGCCCGGCAGACGGTTCAACGACCGTCGGTTGCGCGGTCGCCTCCGCGGGTGATGACGCTGGCGCGTCATGCGGATCGCGGAAGGTGAAGGCCAGCGGAGAGGGGCCGCTGCTGCGGAGCAGGTCAAGCCGGGACAATCCCTCGGTCACGTCGGGGATGTGGCCCGCTGGCACCCACCACAGCACGAGGTGCTCCTCGGCCATCCGGTGAAACCAGTTCCGGCGCCGGCGCATGAAGTCGAGGTGGGGGCCGTTCCGGTACACGAAGTCCCGCAGCGCCTCCAGCGTTTCCCAGACCGACATGTTGACCATGAGATCGGGGCCGCGGGGCCGCAGCGCGGTCGCGCCGGGCCCGTCCCCGTCCTGAAGCCGCCACACGAATCCCGGCTCGGCATCGGCGATGGCATTGACCGGGTCGATCCCGGCCATGAAGTCAGCCAGTTCCGGGGAGTCCGCGGGAGCACGCACCAAGCCGACATTGAGCTGTGCGAGGTGATATCCGGTCACCCGCCCATCAGACCATCGCCTCGGCCTGTGTGTCAATGCTAGTTAGTTTTAGAAGGGCGGGCATCTCGGACCACCACGCAGCAGTCTCCGGGACGCGGGTCCAGCGTGGCTTCCAGTGCCGTCACGGCGGCGCCTTCCAGCAGCCCTTCCAGCAGTGCGAGGTTCATGCCGCAGATCAACGGCGGGTAACGGCTGGCCAGCACATGGAACGGGCAGTTGTGCAGACGGATGTCCGCGCCGTCACGGTAGGGCTGGTAGCCCTGAGCCGTCAGCGCCCCCGCAACGAGGTCGCCCTCGGGGTCCGCCGGAGCCTGCCACCTCGCCGCGCGGCCGGTCGCCGCACCGCGGCTTCTGGCCGACCGCTGGAGTTCCGGTTCGGCGCCGGTGACGTCGACGACCTCGGCCAGCAGCTCGGCGGCGCTGCGGTAATCCCGGGGCGGCACGCTGACCTGGTGCTCGGCCGTTGCGCGCTGGTACAGCTTGGCCGGGCGCCCGGCTCCCGGCCCCGTCCGTCCCTCGGGCCGGCGGAAGGTCACGCTCACGAGTCCAGCCTGGGCCAGCCGGTCGAGGTGGAAGGCGGCCAGCGTGCGCTGGATGCCCACGGCGTGCGCGGCCTCATTCCGGCTGACCCCGTGAGACTGCATGGCGACGTAGTCGTAGAGCCTGCGCCGGACGGGGTCGTCAAGGACCGCGACGACGCTGATCTCGCTCATTTCCAGGATTCTAAAACCAATTAACTCTGACGCATAGGTTGGGGACGGGTTCCGTCAGCTGACTGCAGTTCCGGCTTCTCCGCCGGTTTTGACCGACGAGCATTTTCTGTCTAGACTGTCTAGATAGAAATGGGGGCTGTGATGCATGGTCACTGGCAGTTGCAGGAAGCCAAGCAGCGCTTCAGCGAGCTGATCAGGTCGGTCGAGGCCGACGGGCCGCAATTCGTGACCAGGCACGGCGAGGAAGTGGCGGTTGTCGTCAGCATTGCCGAGTACCGGCATCTTCGTAATGAGGGGGAGGACTTCAAGGCGTTCCTGCAGTCGGCTCCTGATCTCGCCCTAGAGATCGAACGGCCGGACTTGCCTGCGCGGCTCGTCAGCCTGGGCGAGGGGGAGTGAGCTTCCTGCTTGATACCAACGTGGTGTCAGAGGTCAGGAAGAAGACGCCCGACCCGGCTGTCTCTGCCTGGTTCGCTTCGGTTCCGGCTGATGAGTTGTTCCTGAGCGTGCTGGTAGTCGGCGAGATCAGGCAGGGCATCGAGAGGCTGGCCCGGCGGGACCCGGCTCAAGCTGAGATCTTCGAACAGTGGCTCAGCCGACTGGTTGACGCCTATGGCGACCGGATCGTCCCGATCACAGCCCGTGTGGCCGAGGCGTGGGGGCGTCTGAATGTCCCTGACCCCGTGCCGGTCGTTGACGGCCTGATGGCGGCGACTGCACTGGTTCATGGCTGGATCCTGGTCACGCATAACGTCGGCGATGTCGCATCGACCGGGGTGCGTCTCCTGGATCCGTTCGCCGGACGGAGCCAGCCGACGGAATAGTGCACGTCCGAATGAGGACCCTGCCCTGCTGACCTGACCGGGCGGCCAGGTCGCGCCTTGACCCAGCAGGCCCGGCTGATTATGGTAAGTGTCCTAGACAGACAGATCTGTTCAGTAGATGGAAGAGTCTTGCGAGCTCGTCGAGGAGGCTGTAATGCCTGGTCAGCAGGGTAGCGTCGACGATCGGCGTCAGCGGGCGCTGGTGACCGGAGCGACGTCAGGTATGGGCCGCGCGATCGCGCAGCAACTCGCTCGCGACGGCCTGGAAGTGATCGTGCACGGGCGGGACGCCGGCCGCGGGGCGCAGGTCGTCGAGGGGATCGAGCGGGCGGGCGGCCAGGCGAGCTTCGCGCCTGCCGACCTCGGCGAGCCGACCGGCATCGAGCACCTGGCTGCGGCGGCCGAGGAGATCACCGGGCTGGTCAGCTTCCTCGCCTCGCCGCGAGCCAGCTACATCACCGGTGCGGTCCTGGCGGCCGACGGCGGCCGCACGGCAATCTGACCGCCGGCCGAGGAGCATCATGACGACCGCGAAGGCGGCCAAGGGCACCACCCCGCAGCAGCGGAGCGCCGCCGCGCGAGCCAGGCTGCTGGCCGCGGCCAGCGAGCTGTTCTACGCGGAAGGCGTGCAGACCGTGGGCATCGACCGGGTCATAGCGCAGGCCGGCGTGGCCAAGGCCACCCTGTACAGCGCGTTCGGCAGCAAGGAGGAGCTGGTCCGGGCCTACCTGCGAGCACGCCACGCCGCCACGCGCGAACGCATGAACACCGAACTCGAGGCGCGTTACCCGACGGCCAAGGAGCGGCTCGTCGGGGTTTTCGAGGTCCAGGGCCTGTCGTTCACCGATCCCGGATTCCGCGGATGCGCGTTCGTCAGCGCCAAGGCTGAGGCCCGGCCCGGCGGTGCCGTCGACGAGGTCTCCGGCGAGTACCGTGCCTGGCTGCACGACCTGTTCACCGACCTCGCGCACCAGGCAGGCGCGACGGACCCCAAGGGCCTGGCCCAGCAACTCGTGCTGCTCTATGACGGCGCGGGAATCAGCGCCTGGATGGACCGCGATCCCAGCGCGGAAGACGCCGCGCGCACCGTGGCGGCCGCGCTGGTCGATGCCGCGATCCCGGTGCCCGGTGCGGCTCAGGCCGGGGTAGTGGCGTCCCGGTGAGGTTGCCGCAGTAGTCGAGCAGGCCAGGATCACCCAACAACGGCCACGCGTGGTCGCGGATGAAGATGCCCGCGGGTTAATTCGGTGGCGGGCGGGCGAAACCGCGGGTGACTATCGACCCATGTTCGGCCGAATCCACCCGCTGACCTCGGATGACCTCCCGAGCTGCCGCGCGCTGGCCCGCGACAGGGAGTGGCCGCCCGAGGAGCGCAAATGGCGGTTGCTGTTCGACCTCGCCGTCGTCTACGGCGTGCGCGACCAGACCGGTGATCTGGCCGGCGTCACGGTTCTGGCCCGCTACGGCTCCGAGCTCGCGGTCATCGGCATGATGCTGGTCGCCGCGCGGTACGGCCGCCAGGGCCTCGCCCGCGGCCTGATGACCCATGCGCTGGCCGAGGCGGGCGACGCGACGGTGTTGCTCAACGCGACCCCGAGTGATCGTCCGCTCTGCGAGCAGCTCGGCTTCGCGCCAGTCGGCACGAGCCATACCCACGTCGGCTGCTTCGGGTCCACGGCTCCCCCCCGGGTGCGCGCCTGGTCACGACCGGCGGGGCCGGGCGACCTGCGGGCCATCCGCAGCCTCGACGCACAGGCCAACGGCACCGACCGCGCGCCTCTGGTGCGGCGCCTGCCCGGCTTCACCGAGCAGCTGCGCGTGGTCGAACGGCACGGCGTCGTCACCGGGTATGCCGGCGCGTACCGCGGCGTTGGCTGCGTCATCATCGGCCCGGTCATCGCCGAGAACGCGGACGACGCGAAGACCCTGATCGCCGACGTCGCCGGGGCGGTCAGCGGGCCGGTGCGCATCGACCTCGACGGCCGGCACCCGCAACTGCTGGACTGGGCAGCCCGGCACGGGCTCGCGCCGGGAGTGTCGTCAGCCGCGATGGTGCTGGACGGCCGGCCGCTTCCCGGTGACCGGACTCGCTGCTTCGCCCCGCTGATGCGGGCGCTGGGGTGAGCCTGCGGCCTACTCGAAGCGCACGTTGCTGGGTGCGGTCAGGCGCCCGAGAACCGGCAGCGTCACCAGTATGACCAGGAGCGAAATCAGCAGGCCCAGCGTCATGATGCCGTAGTAGGCATGGCCGAGCGTGGGCGTCGGCGTGCCGGCCGGCGCCATCCGGTCGACCGTCAGCACCGATATGCCGTACGCGGTGCCCGCGGCGACGACCGTGGCGGCGACCAGGGGGAGTATCGCCTCCAGGATCACTACCCGGTAGAGGGTGGCGGTTGGCGTACCGCTCACCCGCAGCAGCGTGAACGGCCGCTTGCGCTCCATCAGGTTCCCGCCGACCGTGACCGCGAGGCTGCACCCCGCGACCAGGAGCGTCAGGGCCACCGCGATGTACACGAGCCGTGAGACGGTATTGGCATAAGCCAGCCTGATCTGGACCGCCTCACCGTACGTCTTCGGCGGAACCGATGCCTGAGCCTGCGTGGTATGGGTATCGAGGAAGGTCCGGACCCGCTCGAGGGTCGCCGAGCCATTGACCCTGACCAGGACCGCCTCCAGGTCGAGGCGCGAGAAGTCAGCCCGGACGGCCGGGTTGCTCTGGCTGGCGATGGGCTTGGTACTGAATACCGGGTTATCGCTGTACAGCAAGTTGGTCGCGCTGACCTTGACCGCCTGGACGCCAGGAGCGCACTGACCGAGCACGGCCAGCTGCCTGAGGCTGGCGCAGCTGACGATGCTGTCGTACGGCTGGCCCGGCTGGGGGCCGCCCCGGCCGCCCGCCCTGACCGGGGGGCCCTTGGGACGAGCCGGCTTCGCCCGCGACTGGGGGAGGTTGTAAACACCGAACACCGTGGCGCCGTGAAATGCGTCCAACTGGCCCACGAGCTTGGCGGCGGCCTGGGGCGAGAGCCCTCCGGGGCCGAACCCGGGGCCGCCGCCGAACGTGTCGAGTAGCACGTTGCTGAGGCCCTTGGCGCTCGGCGTCGCCGTCGTCGCGTTGACCGCGGGGATGAGCCCGGCGACGATCGTCCCCAGGAAGACGGCCAGTACCAGCCCGGCCACGGTCCTGAACGCGGCCTTCGGGTTATCGGCCAGCCGCCGTGCGGCCAGGAGTGGCGACGGGCCCTTGACGACTCTTGCGAACAGGCGCGCCGCCTCCGCGGTGAGCCAGGGACCGGCTATCACCAGGCCGATCATGGTGACGAGCAGGCCCGGGTAAGCGGGACCGCCGATGGATTGCTTGTTGGTCATGGCCAGGCCCCCGATGAACAGCCCGATGCCGATCAGGAGCGGCGCCACCCGCCAGGCGCTGGGAGCGGGAGGAGTGACCTTGCGGCTGACGCCGAGCGGGGAGATGCGCACGCGCCGCAGCGACAGCAGCGACGCGATGGCCGCCACGATGGGCACGCCGACCAGCAGGCCCACGTACCCCAGGGCGGTGGGCGTGACGTCATAAGCGAAGTACCGGGTGCCGATCAGCGCCGCGTTGGCCAGGGCGGGCTGCACCAGGGCGAATATCCCGATGCCCAGGATCACGCCGAACAGGGCGCTCACGATGGCGTCGACCGAGGCTATGACGCTGATCTGGCGTGGCGTGGCCCCGACCAGCCGCATCGCGGCGTAGCGTTCCTCGCGCCGGGCGGCCGCCAGCCGGGTGGCGGTGCCGATCAGGATGAGCATCGGGAACAAGATCGCGAGCACGCCGACCACGAACGCGTCCCGGAAATAGGACGACCAGACTTGCTTGCCCGGAGCGGTCGCGATCTTGTCGACCACCTGGACGTCGGGGAAGGCAGCGAGCTGGGCGGGCTGGTAGCCGATGAAGATGACCAGTTCATCCGGGCCGGTCAGGGCCTTGTCGCCGATGGTGCCGGCCAGCTGGCCCGGGTAGCGATCGCCCAGTTCATCACGCGGCACGGTGCGCAGCAGCGCGGCCAGCGCCGGCGAGGCGTAGTACTGCCCAGCGCCCGGCAGCCGGGAAATGCCCGGCGGAAGCGGCGCATGCGGGCCGAGGGCAGCCAGGTCGAGCCGCTCGATGGTCTGGCCATCGAAATAGTCAGCGCTTGAGCTCCAGAGTTCCGCGTTCGGGACCGGTCCGGCAGGCTGACTTCCCTCCGGCATTCCCTGGGTGCACTCCCAGCACGGCCGGTTGTTGCTGGCCTGGAACGCGTGGAAGTCGGCCAGCACGCAGAACAGCAGCGCGGAGCCGACCCCGACCGCCACGGCGGTCAGGATGAGGCGGATGAGTCCTTCCCGGCCGCTCCGCAACGACAGCCGCAGGCCAAGCCGGAACATCATCTCGCTACTTTCGCGTCGGACGGGACGTTGGCCGGAGTGGTTACCTTGCCGTCGCGGACCATGGCCTCGCGGTCCGCATAGGCGGCCACGCGGGCGTCGTGGGTGACCAGAACCACGGTCGTGCCCTCTTCCCTGGTCGCGCCGACCAGCAGGTCCATGACGTTCTCACTGGCCAGCGAGTCCAGCGAGCCGGTCGGCTCATCGGCGAAGAGCACCTTGGGCTGCGGGGCCATGGCCCTGGCCAGCGCCACCCGCTGCGCCTGGCCGCCGGACAGTTCCCCGGTGCGCCTGGCTCCCAGCTCGGCAATCCCCAGCCGCTGCAGCCACGACGCCGCCGTCTGGTATGCCGTCTTCCGCCGGACCCGATTCAGCAGCAGCGGCAGGGCGATGTTGTCCGCCGTGCTCAGTTCCGGCACCAGCTGGCCGAACTGGAAGACGAAGCCGAAGGCCGTGCGCCGCAGCACGGTGCGGTTGGTCTCGCTGAGCTCGTCGAGCCGCTGGCCGTCGAACCATACCTGGCCGCTGTCCGGCTTGAAGATGCCGGCCAGGCAGTGCAGCAGCGTCGATTTGCCCGAGCCGCTAGGGCCCATGATCGCGATGATCTCGCCGGACGCCACCGTCAGGCTGGCCCCGCGAAGGGCGGGCGTATGGCCGAACGACTTGACAACGTCGCGCGCCTCGATGAGGCAGCCGCGAGGGCGGGATAGCTCGATAGAGCTCATGATTCTTTACCAACCATTTCTGCGAGGGCGTTCAGCCGGGCCGACGTCAGGTCGATCCAGCGAAGATCGGCTTCCAGGTGGAACAGGCCGTGATCAGCGAGGAGCGCGTCGACGGGAGTGCCCGAGCGCTTGATCTCGGTCAGCTCCCGCATGCGCTGCAGGTGGGCGGACCGCTGGATATCGAGGTAGTGCTCGGCGGAGCGGCCGAGCATCAGCGAGAGCACGACCTTGGCGAACAGCACCGTCTGCAGGTGCGGCTCGGGCTGCACCGGCTCGGCGAGCCACTCGTCGACCTCGTTCGCCCCAAGCTCGGTGATGATGTAGCGCTTGCGATCCGGCCCGGCGCCCGGCTCGGCCTCTCCGGCCACCGCCTTGCCGTCCCGGGTCAGCCGGCTCAGCGTCGCGTAGACCTGACCGAACGGCAGCGGCTTGCCGCGGCCGAAGTAGGCATCGTAGTCGCGTTTGAGGTCATAGCCATGGCTAGGCTCACGTTCGAGCAGGCCAAGGAGGGTAAGAGGTACGCTCACGCCGTGAGAATACACTGAGCGTATACTCCGTGTCTATACATTCGGCTGGGCCAAGGTTCACGTGCCGCGCGGGGCGCGGCCGGTCCGGCTGGACGGCCCGCGCCCGCCTGGCCTAGCGTCGGTACGGTGATCGAGGTGCGCGAGGCGACCGGGCCGGAATCCGGCACGTGGCAGGAAGGCTGGCGGCGTCGGCTGCAGGCCTGGTACGGCAGGTATGACGTGACGCCGGACTGGACCGGCCACCATGTCCAGCGCAGGGTCGCCGAGTACCGCAACGCGGCGCAGGGTTCTGCCTTCGCCGTGACGTCCGGCCGGGAGACCGTGGGAATCCTCGCCCTCGTGCTCGTGCATGACAGCGGGCCGCCTCGGGCGGCCGTCGCCGACCTGTGGATAGCGGCGCCGCACCGGCGGCGCGGCCACGGGTCCGCCGCGCTCCGATGGGCCGAGAACTGGGCCGGGTCCCGGGCCGGGTCGCTGTGGGTGAGCCTCGATCCGGCCGATCGCGCCCAGGCCGCCCTGTTCGGCGGGTACCCGGTCCGCTCCCAGGTGATGATCAAGAGACTCGACCGCGCGGACGCGCTGTCCGACGGGCTCGAAGCGCGGCCGATGTCCGAGGCCCGGTTCCTGGCCTTCCGGTCCGACGTGATCCGCGGCTACGCCGCCGACATCGCCGATTCGGGCACGTTGCCGGCCGACGCCGCGGCGGTCCGGGCCGCGACCGAGTTTGATCAGACGCTGCCCGGCGGGCTGACCACCGCGAACCACGCGTTCTTGTGCCTGCACGCGGGGGCCGAGGTGGTCGCCACGAACTGGGTCTGCCATCATCGTGAGCCCGGCGCCAGCTGGGTCTACGGGGTCGAGGTCAGCGAGCCCCATCGCGGCCAGGGTTACGGCCGTGCCGCCATGATCGCTGGCGAGCAGGCGGCGCTGGCCGCGGGCGACACGCACCTGGCGCTGAACGTGTTCGGCAGCAACGCGGCCGCGATCAGCCTCTATGAGCGCATGGCCTACCAGGCTGTTGAGGAAAGCAGGTCAATTGACCTCTGAGTCGTCCGGAGCGGAGGACATCACCAGGCTCAGCGCGGTGGAACTGCTCGGGCTGTACCGGCGGCGTGAGCTGTCGCCGGTGGAGGCGACGCGCGCGGTGCTCGAGCGGATCGACGCGCAGAACGGGATCACCAACGCCTACTGCCTCGTCAGCGACGATGAGGCACTGGCGGCCGCCAGGCAGTCCGAGCGCAGATGGCAGGCCGGCGAGCTGGCCGGCCTCCTGGACGGGGTCCCCACCTCCGTCAAGGACCTCTTGCTGACCAGCGGCTGGCCGACCCTGCGGGGCTCGCTGACCATCGACAAGGCCGCCCCGTGGACCGTCGACGCCCCGGCCGTGGCCCGGCTGCGCGAGCACGGGGCCGTGCTGCTGGGGAAGACGGCCACGCCCGAGTTCGGCTGGAAGGGCGTGACCGACAGCCCGCTCACCGGGGTGACCCGCAACCCGTGGGATCCCAGCCGGACGGCGGGCGGCTCCAGCGGGGGCGCCGCGGCGGCCGTGGCATCCGGCCTGGGCCCGCTGGCCGTGGGCACCGACGGCGGTGGGTCGATCCGCATTCCGGCCAGCTTCTGCGGCATCGTCGGGCTCAAGCCGACCCACGGCCGGGTTCCGGTCTACCCGCCAAGCACATTCGGCACGCTGTCGCACGTCGGGCCGATGGCCCGCACCGTGGCCGATGCGGCGCTGCTGCTCGACGCGCTCGGATCGCCCGACTTCAGGGACCCGCTCGCGCTGGACCGGCAGCCCTCGGTCAGCGCCGCCCACGGCACCACGAGGGTCCGTGGCCTGCGCGTCGCCTACAGCCCGGGGCTCGGCTACGCGGAGGTCGATCCCGAGGTGGCCGTGGCGGTCCGGGACGCGGTGACGGCGCTCGAGGACCACGGCGCGCGGATCACCCAGGCTGACCCGGGGCTGGCCAGCCCGCTCGCCGCCTTCGACGTGCTCTGGTCCGCAGGCGCGGCCAAGATAGTCGACGACATTCCCGCAAGCCGCCGTCACCTGATCGACCCGGGCCTGGCCGAGGTGGCGTCCGAGGGTCGGCGGTACTCGGCGGTCGACTACCTGCAGGCGCTCCGCGTGCGCTCCGAGCTCGGCATCGCCGCAGGTGCCTTTCACCAGGCGTATGACCTGCTCGTCACGCCGACCGAGCCGATCGTCGCGTTCGGCGCCGGTGCCGAGGTCCCGGAAGAGTCCACGCAGCCGCGCTGGACGAGCTGGACCCCGTTCACCTACCCGTTCAACATGACCCACCAGCCGGCCGCCACCGTGCCGTGCGGATTCTCGGCGGACGGGATGCCCATCGGCGTGCAGGTCGTGGGCCCGCGCCACGCCGACGCCCTGGTCCTGGAGGCGTGCGCGGCGATCGAGGCGGCCCGGCCCTGGCGGGATCGCTGGCCCGGCTGACCGCCCCGCGCCCCGACCGGAGGCGACATGCTGCTGCGTTCCATCACCGAGGCCGATCTCGACCGGGTACTCACGGTCACCGACGACGAGCCGATCGGCTGGATCGACGCCGGGCTGTTCCGGCAGCGCCTCGCGGACGGGCAGTACTGGCCCGGCCTGACCTGGATCGCCGAGGACGGCGGCCAGATCCTGGCCCGAGCGATCTGGTGGCTCGCACCGGGCGGGGTTTATCCGCAGGCACTGGACTGCCTGCTGGTCCGGGGTTCGATGCCCGATCGCGCCGGGCTGGCGGCGAGCCTGCTCGACGCGGCGCACGAGGCATTCCGCGCGCGCGGAATGCGAGGACTGCCCGCGTACCACATCTTCCTGCCAGCCGGCTGGCGAGACCGGCCGGACGTGGCGGCGGCGCTGTCCTGGCGCCGGGAGGCCGCGGCGGCGGCCGGTCTCACCGGCGAGCTGGAGCGGCTGCAGTACGAGTGGACGCCCGGGGCCGGACGGCCCGCGCGCCCGGCGCGCCTGGAATTCCGGCCCGAACCCGACGACGAGGTGTTCCTGGCCGCGTTCCGCCGAGTGGCCGAGGGCAGCCTCGACGCGATCACGATCGAGGGCCGGGCGGCCGCCGGCGCCGACCGGCAGGCGCGCGAGGCCATGAGCTTCTACCTGGGCATGCCCGGTCCGCGGGACTGGTGGCGGCTCGCCTACACCCCGCAGGGCCGCCTGGCCGGGCTGGCCATCCCGTCCCGCAATCCCGACGGCCCGGTGGTGGGGTACCTCGGCGTGGTCCCCGAGCTGCGCGGCCAGGGCTACGTGGACGACCTGCTGGCCGAGGTCACGCACCTGCTGGCCGCGGCGGGCGCGCAGCGGATCCGGGCCGACACCGACCTGGCCAACCGGCCCATGGCCGCGGCCTTCGAGCGGGCCGGGTACCGCAACTTCGCCATCCGCCTGGTCCGGTCAGCACCTCTGCAGCACACATGATGTTCCGCAAAAATCCGATCAACCCGCCGGGTCAGGCCGGGGACGGCTTGACCCGGCGGCCCGCGGTCCAGACCCCGGTCACATGACCGGGGTCGGCCAGCACGGCGATGTCGGCCAGCGGGTCGGCGTCCAGGGTGATCACGTCGGCGTCGTAACCGGCCTCGAGCCTGCCGCTGCGCGGCGCCTGCGGCCCGAGCGTGAGCGGCCCGGTGGCGGTCGCGGCCTCGATCGCCTGCAGCGGCGTCATGCCGAGCGCGACTAGATGAGCGAGCTCGGCCCCGTTCTGGCCCCAGGAATTGGGCCGGTCGGGGCCGGTGAGCCCGATGTCGGTGCCGGCTGCGATCGTGACCCCGCGGGAGATGGCGAGCGCCGTCGCCTCCGCGTGCACCTTCGCGATCGCGACCACCTTGGCCGCCGCGTAGCCGGGCACCGCGTCCAGGTGGGCCAGCATGTCCTCGATGATCGTCCGCGTCGGCACCAGGATCGCCCCGGTCTCGAGCATCGCCGCGCAGCACTCGTCGTCGAGGTAGGTGCCGTGCTCGATCGTGCCGACCCCGGCCTCGAGCGCCGCCATGATGCCCGGCTTCCCGTGACAGTGCGCCGCGACGACCCGCTCGGCCAGGCCGGCGATCTCGACCACCGTGCGCAGCTCGGCCACCGTGAACTGCTGGTGCACCGGGTGATCCACCTCGGAGAGCACGCCGCCCGAGGCGCAGACCTTGATCAGCCGCGCGTTCCTGCGCAGCTGCTCCCTGACCGCGCGGGTGCACTCGTCAGCCCCGTCCGCGAGCCGCAGCTCCCCGGTCAGCCGGACGAACTCGTCCATCAGCGGCAGCGGGTAGGCATGCAAGTCGCCGTGGCCGCCGGTGGTGGACAGGATCGCCCCGGCCGGGTAGATCGCCGGGCCGTCAAGCACTCCCTCGGTGACCGCGCGGACCAGGTGAATGCCCAGACCGCCGACCTCGCGCACCGAGGTCACGCCCGCATCGAGCGCCGCGCGCAGATCCCTGGCCGACCGCGCGGCCCGCAGCGCGACCGGCTCGAGCGGCAGTTGGCCGAGGTCAAACGTGCGCGAACCGAGAAAGTGCCCGTGACAGTCCCAGAGTCCGGGCAGCACGGCGGCGGCCCGCAGCGCCGCCGCTCCCGGCGTGTCTGGCGCCCGGTCCGCCGGTCCTGCGTAGCTGATCTGCCCGCCGTCCAGCACGACGACGCCGTCCCGGACGGGTGGCCCGCTGCCCGGGATAAGCAGGTCCGCAGTGATCCGCTCCATCGCCCCTCCGCCCCGCGGGCGGCCCGGCCCGGCCGCCCGGCCATTCCAGCGCAATGGTGCCACGGCCGTGGTCACGGGCCTGGCCGGGGCGCAGCGTTCAGCCAAATACTGAGCCAATTTTCTGCAGGTATCCGAATGTGCGACTTCGTATGCGCTTGGTAATGCGCTATACAGGTCTCTAGTGCGAGGGAGTCAAATGCGGACAGACGACCGGTCCCCTTCCCTGCCCGGCTGGCGGATAGTGCAGGGCGGGGTCGCTCGCATTCGCCGGTGGTTCTCCGCAGCCCCGCTGATGGTCAAGATCCTCCTGGTCGTCGCGCTGATCTTCCTGTCCCCGGCCGTGCTGTCGATCGCGCTGGTGGCCGGGCTTATCTACGCGCCGTTCGCGGTGTCGGCCGGGCACCGCAGCGTGGTGGCGTCGCTGTCGGTGGCCGTCTGGGGCCTGGCCCTGGCGTCCGGCCTGTCCGGCGGCTCGAACTCGTCCTGGTATGGGCTGCTGCTCCTGCTGCCGTTCGTGGTCGTGGCCGCCGCGCACGCCGGCACGCTCGGCCGCTGGTTTGTGCCGTGCCGCACCGTCGCCTGGACGCTCGGCTGGTCGCTGCCGGTCGGCATCATCATCCTGCGGCTCGCGCGCAGCGAGCCGTTCGCAGGCCTGGGCGCTGCGTGGCTGATCGCGTGCGTCGTGCTGGGCTGGCGGCTGGCCAAGGCCTCGCAGGAGGAGCGGGAGTTCGGCCGTCAGCAGGCACGTGGCGCCGCGCTGGCCGCACCCTACGGCTGGCCCCCGGCCGGCGACGGCGGCGCGACCGCCACGCTGGCCCGGCCGCGCCCGGCGGCCGGGGGGCGCGGCGGGGGCCGGGCCGGGGCGGCCGAGGCGGTCCGCGCCCAGCACGCCGGGGACGGCCCGCAGGCTCCGCCCGGAGCCGATGCCCATGATCGCGCCGCCCGTCCGCCGGACATCACGGTGGACGAGGCCATGGCCGAGCTGGACAACATGATCGGCCTGAACGCCGTCAAGGAGCAGATCCGGTCGATCGCCGCCTCGATCGAGGCGGCGCGCAGGCGCGCGGTGGCCGGCTACGCGACCGACAAGCCCATGCAGCACATGGTGTTCCTCGGCCCGCCGGGCACCGGCAAGACCGCCGTCGCCCGCATCGTCGCCAAGATCTTCTACGCGTTCGGCCTGCTGGAAACGCCGGCCGTGGTCGAGGCGCACCGCGCCGACCTGGTCGGCGAGTACCTGGGCGCCACCGCGATCAAGACCAACGAGCTGATCGACTCGGCGCTCGGCGGGGTGCTGTTCATCGACGAGGCCTACAGCCTGGTCAACGAGGGCGACGGGCAGGCCGACCGGTTCGGCAGCGAGGCCGTCCAGGCCCTGCTCACGCGGGCCGAGGACGACCGCGACAACCTGATCATCATCCTGGCCGGGTACGAGCGGCAGATGGAGAACTTCCTGGGCAGCAACCCCGGCCTGACGTCGCGGTTCGCGATCCGGGTGAAGTTTCCCGGGTACACGCCCGCCGAGCTGCTGTCGCTGGCCGACCTGGCCATCGAGCGTCGCAGCGAGCTGCTCGACCCCGACGCCAGGCCGGTGCTGTGGCGGCTGTTCGAGGACGTCGGCCGCAGGCGGATCACCGACGAGCTCGGGAACGGCCGCTTCGTGCGCAGCCTGCTGGAGAAGGCGGGCCAGGCCAGGGACGTCCGGGTCATGGGCGCGGCGGCCGAGCCGTCCTCCGCCGACCTGGTGACCCTGCGCGGCGGCGATCTGGAGCAGGCGTTCGCGGAGCTGACCACGAGGTTCCGCGGGTACAGCGAGACGCCGACCCTGGAGAGCGCGCTGGCCGAGCTCGACGCGCTGATCGGCCTGGAGCCGGTCAAGCGCCAGGTGCACGAGATTGCCGCGCAGCTGCGGGTGGCGCGGCTCCGCGACGCCCACGGCCTGGCCAGCCAGCCGCCGGCCAGGCACTTCGTGTTCACCGGCCCGCCGGGAACCGGGAAGACGACCGTGGCCAGGATCCTGGGCCGGATCTTCGCCGCCCTCGGCCTGCTGGTCCGGCCCAGCGTGGTGGAGGCGCACCGCGCCGACCTGGTCGGCGAGCACCTCGGCTCGACCGCGATCAAGACCAACAAGCTGATCGACTCGGCGCTGGGCGGGGTGCTGTTCGTCGACGAGGCCTACGCGTTGTACAACCAGGGCTACTCGGGCGGCGACGCGTTCGGCTCGGAGGCCACGGCGGCGCTGCTCAAGCGGGCCGAGGACGACAGGGACCGGCTGGTGATCGTGCTGGCCGGCTACACCGAGGACATGGACAGGTTCCTGCGCAGCAACCCCGGCCTGGCCTCCAGGTTCAGCGTCCGGATCACCTTCCCCAGCTACTCGGAGCAGGAGCTCACCCGCATCGCCGAGATGATCGCGCGGCAGGCGGGGGACAGCTTCGACGCCGACGCCCTGCCCGTGCTCGACCAGATCTTCGGCACGGCCTGCGAGCAGGACAAGATCGACGAACTCGGCAACGGGCGGTTCGCGCGGTCGCTGTTCGAGCGCGCCTGCGCGGTCAGGGACGTGCGGGTCGCGCACCTCGGCGAGACGGCGAGCCCGGAGGACCTGACCACGGTGGCCGCCGCCGACCTGCTCACCGCCTACCGCGAGATCAACCCCGAAGCCGCCAGCACCTGATCAGCTGGCCGCCGGGACTCCCGCGGCTACGGTGGCGTGCGCCTCCCGTCGTGCTGGTCGTGCACCGCTGTTGTCACCGATTGGCGTCGGCGGGCTGGGTGGCCCGGGGCCCGGCCGGCCAGCTCTGCTGGGACCCGGGCGTGGCTGGCCACGTTCCGGTGGCTGACCAGCTCATCCCTGATATAACTTTGAGTAGTTGCGCAATCGCGAAATGTTGAGGATGCCGGCGGCGCTGGTGTTCCGAGGGGGACCATGGCGGCTGGGTACGAAGGTTCGGCAGCTGAGCGTGAGTTTGACCGGGCCTCGCGGTGGGCGGCCATCGTCGAGTCGTCGGCTGATGCCATCATCGGCTGGGCGCTGGACGGCGTGATCACGAGCTGGAATCCCGGGGCCGAGCGGATGTACGGATACGCGGCCGGTGAGGTCGTCGGCCGCAACGTATCCGAGCTCATCCTGCCGGGCCGGGCCGGCGAGCTCGAGCTCATCCTGGAGCGGCTGGGCCGGGGGCAGAAGATCGCGCCGTACGACGCGAATGCTGTTGGCAAGGACGGAAGCATCATCGGTGTGTCGGTGGGCATCTCCCCGATCCGGGACTCAGCCGGCGTCGTGGCCGGGGTGTCGAGCGTGGCCCGGGACATGACGGAACGCAACGCTGCGGAGGCTGAGCGGCGCGCGCTGGAGCAGCGGTTACAGCAGGCCGAGCGCCTGGAGACGCTGGGCCGGCTGGCGGGCGGCGTCGCCCATGACTTCAACAACCTGCTGGCTGTCATCATGAGCTATGCGGGATTCGTGGCCGATGAGACGTCCCAGCCCGGGGTGCGGGCTGACGCCGGGCAGATCCTGGCCGCGGCGCAGCGGGCCGAGGCGCTGACCAGGCAGCTGCTTATCTTCAGCCGGCGGGAGGTGACCCAGCCGGAGGCGCTGGATGTCAACCTCATCGTTGCTGACCTCCGCAGCCTGCTGGCGGCCAGCCTCGGGCCGCGCGTTGAGTTGCGGGTCGACCCGGAGCCGCACCTGCCGGCGGTCGTGGCCGACCGCGGCCAGGTCGGGCAGGTGCTGCTGAACCTGGCCGTCAACGCGCGCGACGCGATGCCGCAGGGCGGGACCTTGACGATCGGGACGAGCCTCGCGGAGCTCGGCTGCGGGTACGCCCGCCTGCATCCGGGCGTCCGCGCTGGCCGTTACGTGCAACTCACCGTGAGCGATACCGGCACCGGGATGAGCGCTGAGGTCGCGGCGCGTATCTTTGAGCCGTTCTTCACGACCAAGCCGCTGGGCGAGGGCGCCGGCCTCGGGCTATCCGCGGTGCACGGCATCGTCACCCAGGCCGGTGGCAGCGTGACCGTCGACTCCCGGGAAGGCACCGGCGCGGCCTTCCGGCTCTACTTCCCGGCTACCGGCGCAGCCGCCCCCGCCCCGGCGACATCGGCGGCCGCCGCCCCCGGCGCCCCGGGACGCGAAGCCACGATTCTCGTTGTCGATGATGAGCCCTCCGTGCTGGAGGTCACCTCGCGGATCCTGCGCCAGGATGGCTACACCACCATCGAGGCCGGAACCTGCCAGGAAGCATTGTCCGTGGCGTCGTCGCAGGACTTCCAGCTTCTGCTGACCGACTGCCGCATGCCCGGCATGTCCGGTGCCACACTGGCCGAACACGTCGCCGAGCTGAAGCCGGGAGTGCCAGTGCTGTACATGTCGGGTTACAGCGCCGGAATGCTGAGCGCGGAGCGCATCCGCGACGGGGAACTAGCGTTCGTGCACAAGCCGTTCACCGCTCAGGCCTTGCTGGCCAAGGTCCGCGCCACGCTCAGTACGCCACCGGAGGCGTGACCATCTAATGGCGGAACGCCAGGATTAACAGTCCGATCACGGCGGCGAGAACGGACAGTGTCGTGAGGACCTGGCCGGTGTCAAGGCGCCGCTCGGAGCGGGACCCTGCCGCGCCCGCGCTCGAGCCTTCCCCGCGGTCGATGCGTTCCTTCAGCTCGGTGATCCGCGCATCCAGGGCCTTCTCCAGGGTCTGGATGATCGTGCCGATCTGGTCGATCTGCTTCGTGAAGCTGGCTTCGGCTTTCGCGGCGGCGGCGGAGTTGGCCTCGTTCTGCTGGGCGACGAGTTCCTTCTGGGCGAGCAGCGCCGCGTCGAGGGCCTGCTTGGCGCCCTCGGTCGCCTGCTCGCTGCGGACGTCGCGCTCGGCGAACTGGAGCGCGATCGAGGCGAATTTCTCGCCGTGCAAGTCCTCGAGGTGCTTGAGCGCGATGTCGCGTTCTGCGGGCACCCGGTCGATGATCTCGGCGTTCAGCCGGATCGCCCGGTCCATCCCGTCGAACCGCGCCTCCAGCAGCTCGCGGAGCTGCCCGATGTCGGCCGCCGTTTCCTCGCGCAGCCGGTCGCGGGTGTGCTCGATTTGGTCACGGAGGACGGCTCCCTGGGCGTTGGCCAGCTCGGTGGCCCGGTCCATCCCGTGGAGCCGGGTTTCGAGGATCTCCCGTAGCGTGGCCAGCTCGCGGCGGAGCTGCTCGGTGGTGAGCTTGGTGGGGTCGGGTACCGGCTGCCACCCGCCGGATGGCGGCCCGGTGCTTAAGTACGGCACCTGATGCTGCGGTTCCTCTGCGTTCGCTGTCACCGATGGTCGCCCCCCTTACCTGCGACTGGCCGCTGCTGATCAGTCGGCAGCGCCCCGGACTGGATCCGCCAGCCACCGACGAGGAAGATGACCGGGCCGATCGGGATCTCCCCCGCATCGTCTGGCCCGGGCCCGCTCAGGGCCGGTTGGTGCAGAGTGCCCAGGTACGTGGGGCGCGAGGACTTGCAGTTAGTCTGCGTCCGGGTGTCCGCCACTTCTTCGGGCTGGCTCAGGCCTTCCGCGGTACCGTCGCTCCTGGTCAGTTAACTGATTGTGTTGACGACGATACTCTATGTATTCGTAAGGGGAGCGAGACCTCGCAGTGAAACTGAGCGGTCTCGCCCGTAACGTTCGGGGCCGGGATCATGAACCCGTCGCCGGCCAGGCTCGGAGCGGGATCAGCCGCGGCTGAGCAGGAACCTGATCCGGCTGCCTGGCCGCAGCTGGGCGGCCAGGCCGACGTCCGCTGACGCGACCACGCCGATGACCGGGTAACCGCCGGTGACCGGGTGATCGGCCAGCATCAGGATCGGCCGCCCGCCCAGAGTGACCTGGAGCGCTCCGGTCGCCAGGCCCTCGCTGGGCAGCTCGTCCGGGCGCGCGCGGGTCAGCGCCGGCCCGTCCAGCCGCAGCCCGGTCCGGTCGCTGTCCGGTGTGACCACGTAGGTGCCGCCGCACAGCACGTCGAGCGCGCCGGGCGCGAACCAGTCGTCGCGGGGCCCCGCGATCACCCGCAACTCGGCCGCCTCACCCGCCCCCGGGATCCCCGGCGTCACCGCCGAACTCACCCGCCCCGCTAGATCCTCCGCCGCCGCCGCCCGAGCTACCCCGGCCTGAGCCATCCCGGCCTGAGCCATCCCGGCTTCGGCGGGTTCGCCCAGCGGCAGGAGGTCGCCCCGGCGCAGCGGGGCGGGCCCGAGGCCGGAGCGCAGGTCGGCGGACCGGCTGCCGAGCACCGGGGGCACATCGATGCCGCCCCGGACGGCGAGGTAGCACCGCAGGCCCACGGCGGGCGCGCCGACCTGCACCTGCCCGCCCGCCGGAACCCAGAACGTTTCTCCATGCCGCATGTCGCTGGACGCGCCGTCGCCCGGCCCGGTCTTGAGCGTGACCGGGGCCGGAGCACCGGTCACCGCCACCCAGGCCCCGGCCGGGAACCGGAACCCGGCCCGGCCCAGCGTGAGCTCGAGGCCCGCCGCGCCCTCCGGGTTGCCCGCCAGCCGGTTGGCCAGCCGGAGGCTGGCCGTGTCGGCGGCGCCCGAGCCGGGCACCCCGAGGTGCCCGAACCCGCGCCGCCCCAGATCCTGCACGGTAGCCAGCGCCCCCGGCCGCAGCACCTCGATCACCGGGGAGCCCCCGGGCGTCGCCCGCGCCGGAGTGCCGCTTTTCCATGATCCCGGTGCATCTTGCGTGTATACGGCGCGTTTTGCTCCGGGATCATGGAATGCCCCGGCCTGGCCCGGGGCGGGCGGGGTCAGGGTGGCGGGGGGTTGGGGTACGGGGCGGAAGCGGACGCGCATGCCCGGGGCCAGCACGGCCGGCGGGTCCCGGTCCGGATCCCACAGGACGGCCGCGGTGCGGCCGAGCAGCCGCCAGCCGCCGGGCGACGCACTCGGGTAGACCGCGGCAAGTCCCCCGGCGATCGCCACCGCGCCCGCCGGCACCCGCAGCCGCGGCTCGGTCATGCGCGGCACCGAAGCCAGCACCGGGTCGAGCCCGGTCAGGTACCCGAAGCCGGGCGAGAACCCGAGCCATCCCACGGTGTACTCACCCGCCACGTGCCTGGCGACGACCTCGTCGGGAGGCAGCCCGGTCAGCCGCGCCACCTCGGCCAGGTCCGGGCCGTCGTAGACCACGGGGATCTCGGTCAGCGCGGCCGCCGCCGGACTGGCCGCCGGGAGCGGCAGCGCCAGCACCCGCGCGGCCAGCTGGCCGAGATCCACGGTTCCCGGCCCGGTGGTCACCAGGACGGTGCCGGCCCCGGGGACGACATCAAGCACGCCCGCTATACGTTCCCGGCCAATGGCGGCAGCCAGCCGGGCGGCCAGGCCTTCCGCCTGCAGCAGCAGCGCGGCGTCGCCGGCCGGACGCCAGCGCGTCACGCGAACGGCGCCAATTTCACCCCGGCCCGCTCCAGCGCCGCCCGGACCGCGCTCGCGAGCGTGACGGCCCCTGCGGTGTCACCGTGCACGCAGAGGGAACGGAACGGCACCGGGATCTGTTGGCCATCCGCTGACTGCACCACGTGGCTGGTCGCCATCGTGGCCGCGCGCGCGGCCACGCTGGCCGGGTCGCCGATCACGGCGCCCGGCTGGCCGCGGGGGACGAGCGTGCCGTCGGCGCGGTACGCCCGGTCGGCGAAGGCCTCCGCGACCACGGTGAGCCCGGCGTCCGCGGCGGCCCGCGCGGCCGCGCTGCCGGGCAGGGCGAGCAGCGCCAGCGGCGCGTCGTAGGCGCTGATCGCGGCCACGAGCGCCGCCGCCTGGACCGGATCCCAGGCGCACCTGTTGTACAGGGCGCCGTGCGCCTTGACGTAGCCGGCCTGCCCGCCCTCGGCGCGGGCGATGCCGTCCAGCGCCGCGATCTGGTACAGCAGCTCGGCGGTCAGTTCGTCCGCGGGCACGTCCATCGCCCTGCGGCCGAAGCCGGCCAGGTCACGGTAGGAGACCTGGGCGCCGATCGACACGCCCCGGGCGACCGCGCCAGCGCAGGCGCGGCGGATCGTGAGCGGATCGCCCGCGTGGAACCCGCAGGCAATGTTCGCGCTGGTCACGATGGCCAGCAGGGCGTCGTCGTCGCCGATGTGCCAGGCGCCGAAGCTCTCGCCGAGGTCGGCGTTCAGGTCGATGACGCCGGGCCCGGCGGTCACCCCGCTGGTCCCCCCGGCTCCTCCGGAGGGAGGTCATAGAGCGCGGCGGCGATGGCCTTCTCGCTGGTTCCCGCCGACCTGATCGTGTCGATCAGCGTGTGCAGCACCGCGTGCCGGTCCTCGCCGAGGTCCAGCAGGCGCTGTGCGGCGTCCCACAGTTCCGGCGGGTCGCCGCGCCAGAGCCGGTCGGCCAGCGCCAGGTGCCGGTCGATGTGCTCGTCGCCGGCGGCCTCGCCGACCGGACCCTCGTGGTCGGCCTCCAGCAGGATCCGGCGATCCGCGGGCCGGGCCGGGTCGAGCGCACCCAGGTCGGTGCCGAGGTAACTGCCCTGCAGCACGCCGCACGCGAATACCCGGCGGGGCAGCGCCTCGAGGTCGGAGTCGGGCAGCAGCCTGGCCACGAGCTTCGGCTCCAGGCCGAACGAGGCGGGGTCGTGGTAGACGCGGGTGAACGTGCCCATCGAGTCGAACACCGCGTCCAGCGTCGCGCCGATCGCCTCGGCATCCCGGCCCTCTCGGACACCGGCCCAGCGCACCCAGGCCGCGAGCACGTGCGGCATCGCGTGCTGCTCGGCCGGCGACAGCATGACCTTGCGCGGCAGCCAGTCCAGCAGGAAGGTCTCGGCCTTCGCCGGGCTCATCCGCAGCGGGCGGCCGAAGTCCTGGTCACAGCCGTACTCGACGATGTGGTCGGTGCAGCGGCTGGCCGCCTCGCGGTCGGAGAGGTCCTCGGCCTCGTCGGAGGCGAGGAACTCGGCCACCAGCATCGCCCTGCGGTCCTTGCGCCAGGTCTGGCGCCGTGCCGCGGCGGTGCTGCCCACCGGCCCGGTGATCGCGGGCTGCTCCGCGCCCGACCCGGCCTGCGTCGGCGGCAGCGTGCGCACCCGTGCCCTGATGAACGCGTGGTAGGACGGGAACGAGCTGCTCACCGGCGGGTCGGCGGCCCGCTCGGTGACCGCGAGCGCCGACTCCAGCAGCCGGCGGGCATGCGGCGGCTGGACCTGCGTGAACGCGGACGCGGACTGGCCGCAGTAGTCGAGCAGCTTGGCGACCTGCGAGGTCACCCAGCCGTCCCGGGCCAGGCCGCCCGCGTTGTAGTCGACGGCCACGACCAGGGCGTGCTGATCCTGGCCGGCGTAGCTGAACACGCAGACAACCTCGTCGCGATCGCCGTAGGAGTCGGAGTTCAGGTAGCACTCGGCCGCCACCACAGCGCCAACGTGCTCGGCCCATCCCGGCCGGGCCACGCCGCGCTCCATCAGGGCCAGGGCGGCCTGCTCGGCGCTGGCGGCCTGGCGCGGCGTGCCCAGGCAGGCGATGCCGGACAGCAGGGCCAGCGCGGCCGGGCTGCCCTGCTGGGCCGCGTAGGCGACCAGCCCCTCGCCGACCAGCTCCTCGATATCGGCCCGGCGGCGCCGGGGCTGCCGGGCCCCGGGGCGCCCGGCTTGCTGCCCCCACCACGTGCCGAGGAGCTCGCTGACCATCAGCTCGGCGTCGAGCGGGCTGCGGACGGCGAGCAGCTCCCGCGCGGCCCGCAGCATCTCAGCGAACAGCGCATTCGGCGGCGACCCGGAACTCGCGAGGCCCGGCCGCTGCCGCGGGGGGCCGGAATGACCGTGATGACCCGGCCGGCCGGGCGGCTCGGTGCGTCGGCTCGGCGGGTTCACAGGGCTAGCTTTCCAGATGCACGCCACCCGATGCCATGCCCCGGAGCGGCGCGCCGCCCGTTTCTGCCCGAGTCGTCGCCTCCTCCGCCCGTGTCGCCGCCGCTGCCGATATCGCCGATCCCGCCCATACCTCCCATAACCGGGTTCTTCTCCTCACACTGGCAGGCTGCGCCCATACGGTTAGCGGGGTGGACGATGGGGCGCAGGTGCCTCTATCGTGCCATGGAGCACGAGGTCCGGTCGCCAAACACTCGACCGCGGCACCTGATTCGCTAGGGGCGGCGGAGGCGGTGGCGGCCAGCGGGGGCATCGGGGACAGCGAACTTCGGTAATCTCTCACCGGGCCACTGGTGTCACTCAGGTCCACAGCGGAATCTGCGTCAACCTTTCGGAGGTAGCCAGCCGGCCGGATTGCCAATGAATCACCTAATAACCGGGTATTGAGGACATTTTTGCTCACCGCAGCGCGAGGTCAGCGCCAGGCTCGGTCGTGGCGGGATGTCGGCCGGCGGCACGCCATGTCGGCTCTCGTTACCGAGTTGTCGCCGCTAGCTCTCTTGTGCGCGCAGTTGCCGCTAGCCTTCTTGTGTCCGCAGTGAGCAGGAGGGAACCGTTCATGGCACGCGCTCGCACGGGTATGGGGTGTCCCCGGTGAGCACAGGGACATCCGTGCCGAAACCGCGTGTTTCCGGTATGGACGTATCGGATTCGGCACTGCTCGCGACGCTGCTCAGCGAGGCACCGGTCGGCGTCGCGTTCCTCGGCGGTGACCTGCGCTTCCGCCGGGTCAACGAGACTCTGGCCCGGATGCACGGCAGCAACGCGGGTGACTACATCGGGCGGCTGCCCTCGCAGGTCTGGCCGGAGGATTTCGGCGCGTTCGCCGAGTCGGCCGCCCGCCGCGTGCTCTCGGCCGACCAGCCCGTGTTCGAGGCGGACCAGACGGTTGCCGCGGGCGATGAGGTGCGGCACTGGTCCTTCTCGTGGTTCCCCTCGCATGATCCGGACGGGGAAATCACCGGGGTCGTCCTCATCGCCTCCGACATCACCGAGCGCCGGAACTCGGAGGAGGCGCTGCGGCGGAGCGAGGAGCGGTATCGCTCGCTGGTGCAGGCCGGGGCGCAGGTCGTGTGGGTGACGACGCCGACCGGCAAGATTGCGGAAGATTCCCCGGAATGGCGCTTGATAACCGGCCAGACGGTCGATGAATACCTCGGCAGCGGCTGGCTGGATGCGATTCATCCCGAGGACCGCGAGCGCGTCGAGCACGAATGGCTGGACTGCGTCGATACCGGCAAGGTCTTCGAGGGCCGCTACCGCGTCCGGACCAAGTCGGGTTCTTACCGGCATTACGACGTGCGCGCCGTGCCCATCGAGCGGGACGGGAAGATCGTCGAGTGGGTGGGCGCCAGCAGCGACGTCACCGGCCAGCGTGAGGCGGAGGAGATGCGCGGCCGGCTGACCGAGCAGCTGTCGGCCGCGGCGCTGCGCACCGTGCGGCTGCAGCAGGCGACGTCGATGCTGGCCGAGGCCATCACCGTGGAGCAGGTCGTCGAGGTCATCACCGAGGTGGGGCGGTCGGCGATTGGCGCCGAGCGCTCGGCGGTGGCGATGCTCGACCCGGAGCGGCTGCGGCTGCGCACCATCAACCCGGCCGGGCTGCCGGACAGCCCTGGATCCCTGGCCGGGGATATCCCGCTCGACTTGCCGAGCGTGATGACCGCCGCCATCCTGGCCCGCCGCCCGGTGCTGGTGGAGAGCCCCGACGGCCTGCGCAGGCAGTTCGAGGGCCAGGTCAACGTCGACACGTTCCTGCAGCACAGCGATGAGCGGGCCTGGGTCGGCCTGCCGCTGCTCGCCTCCGGCGCGCCGCTCGGGGCGCTCAGGTTCTCCTTCACCAGGCCGAGGAGGGTCACCGACGAGGAGCGCGTGTTCCTCGAGGCGCTGGCCGGCCAGTGCGCGCTCGCGCTGGAGCGGGCGTCGATGTTCGAGCGCGAGCACACCACGGCGGAGACCCTGCAGCGGAGCCTGCTACCCGACCGGCTGCCGACGGTTCCCGGGATCATCCTCGAGGCCAGCTACCTGCCGGTGACCAGGAACATGGAGATCGGCGGGGACTGGTACGACGCGTTCCGGCTGCCCGACGGCAAGCTCGCGGTCGCCACGGGCGACGTCATGGGCAAGGGGCTCACGGCCGCGGCCGGGATGGGCCGGGTCCGCAACGCGCTGCGCGCGCTCGCGCTGACCGATCCCCGCCCGGCCGCCGTGCTGGCCGGCCTGGACCGGCTGTTCATCGCCACCGAGCTCGAAGAGCAGGTGACGACCGTCGCGTACCTGGTGCTCGACCCGGCCAGCGGAGACGGCATGGCGGGCAGCGCCGGCCACCTGCCGCTGTTGCTGCTGTCCGTCGACGGGCCGCCCCACCTGGACAAGGCGGCGGCGGGAACTCCGCTGGGCTGGGCCAGCCCGCGCCAGCAGTACGCCTTCAGGCTGCCGCCGGGCAACACGGCGGTGCTTTACTCCGATGGGCTTGTGGAGAATCGCAGGCGCGGCCTGGACACGGGCCTGGACGAACTGGTCGCCGTGGCGGCCGAGGCCCCGGCGGCGGCGATGGAAGATCCTGCGCTGCTCCTCGATTACCTGGTTGACCGGATGCTGAACGGCTACGAGCAGGACGATGACGTGACCGTGCTCGTGGTGCACAGTCCGCGGCGTGAGCCCGGGGCCCCGGCCCGGCGGGTCGGGGTAACGGCGGCTGGGAGGAAGGGCAAGGAATGACGGAAGTGGGTACCATACCTGCGCGCGGGGCAGTCGTTTCTGGTGGGAACTCGCGGCCAGCGGTCGCTGCCGTACGACCTACCCGCCGACTCCGCCTAAGGTGGAGGTCGGGAGGCAAACCGGTCCCGGTCGCGGTGGTCCGCGGCAGGCGCCCGGTTTCCGGCACGGTCTTGGGAGCAGGATCCGCGCGGTAGGGTCCATTTCTCGCCATAGGTTGCAGGAGAGGTGTCTGTGTCGCCTGCTAGTTCGGTCAGCCAGGGGTCGCCTGCTCGTCCGGCGCGCCCGGCCGCCATCCAGCAAGGGAAGGGGTGACCGCGTTGGCCAGCGCTGCAAGCTCCGCAGCGAGGAGGCAGTCACGGCCGCCGGGCCAGGTTCCTTCGGGGCGGGGCCCTTCGGACCAAGAACCTTCTGGCGCTGCTGAGGGCGCAGGAAAGAGAGCTGATTCCGCGGTCGCGCTCGTGGACGGCGATCCGGCCGCGGACAGCCAGCGCGGTTCCGGCACGGGACCGGCGGCCAAGCGCCAGGATCCCGCGGGGCGGGGCGCGGATCGGCGCGGCGGCCAGCGCTCGCGCAGATCGGGTCCTTCGGCCGGGTCCGCTGCGGCCGTCAGGGAGCGGGATGGAAGCGCGGGTGCAGGCCAGGGCACCGCGGTGGACGAGCCCGCCGGCCAGGAGGGCGGCGAGCAGTTGACTGCCGAAGCCGATTTTGCCGATCCGGCCGGTGACGAGCTGGACATCGAGGTCGACCTGGACGTCGAGCCTGATCTCGCCGCGGTCGCGGACCTGGACGTCGAGGCGGACTTGGCCGAGCTCGTGGCCAGCGGCGACGACGCCGAAGACGTGATCATCGGGCTGGAGATCGACGAGAGTGCCAGTGCTCCAGGCGCGGATGACAGCCCGGAGGACGCGGGCAGCGAGCCGGGCCGGGCGGCCGGCCCCGACCAGGGGCCTGGTGGGCCCGCGGCGGCCGATGGCCAGGCCCAGCCGGCCAAGCCGGCCGGGGAAGAGGGCGAGGACGAGGCGTTCGTCTACGGAGACGATGACGAGGACCTGCCCGCGGCCCAGGTGGCGGTGGCCGGGGCGACGTCGGACCCGGTCAAGGATTACCTCAAGCAGATCGGCAAGGTGCCGCTGCTCAACGCGGAGCAGGAAGTCGAGCTGGCCAAGCGCATCGAGGCGGGCCTGTTCGCCGAGGAGAAGCTGGCCGAGGGCCGCGGCTCGCTGCGCCCCGACGCCCGGAGCGACCTTGAGTGGATCGCCGACGATGGCCGGCGGGCCAAGGATCACCTGCTCGAGGCGAACCTGCGGCTGGTGGTCTCGCTGGCCAAGCGGTACACCGGCCGCGGCATGCTGTTCCTGGACCTGATCCAGGAGGGCAACCTCGGCCTGATCCGCGCGGTGGAGAAGTTCGACTACACCAAGGGATACAAGTTCTCGACGTACGCCACCTGGTGGATCAGGCAGGCGATCACCCGGGCGATGGCCGATCAGGCCCGGACGATCCGGATCCCGGTGCACATGGTCGAGGTCATCAACAAGCTGGCCCGGGTGCAGCGGCAGATGCTGCAGGACCTGGGCCGGGAGCCGACCCCTGAGGAACTGGCTGCCGAGCTCGACATGACCCCGGAAAAGGTCATCGAGGTGCAGAAGTACGGGCGTGAGCCGATCTCCCTGCACACCCCGCTCGGCGAGGACGGCGACAGCGAGTTCGGTGACCTGATCGAGGACTCCGAGGCGATCCAGCCGGGCGAGGCGGTCAGCTTCACGCTGCTGCAGGAGCAGCTGCACTCGGTGCTCGACACGCTGTCCGAGCGCGAGGCCGGCGTGGTCTCCATGCGGTTCGGCCTGACCGACGGCCAGCCGAAGACGCTCGACGAGATCGGCAAGGTGTACGGGGTGACCCGCGAGCGGATCCGGCAGATCGAGTCGAAGACGATGTCGAAGCTCCGCCACCCGTCCCGTTCCCAGGTCCTCCGCGACTACCTGGACTGACCCGGTCCGGAGCCCCGGCGGCCCCCGCACCCAGGGGCCCGCGAGGCCCTTGGACCTGAGGTGGTGAATCCGGTGCCGCCCGGGCGGCGGCTAGGCGCGGCCGGCTTACCGGCCCGTGGCGTCTTGGGGGCGGGACAGGCGGTCGGTCTCATCCTGGATCTCGACCGCGATCTTGGCCAGCGCCTCGGCGTGCTGGCGGTTGTGGTGGGCGCAGAACAGGAGCTGGCCGGAGCCTGGGAGCACGACGCGGACATACGCCTGCGCGCCGCACCGGTCGCATAGATCGGTGGCGTTCAGCGGCTGAGTTGGAGCCATCGCAGCGGTCATATCGCCTCCCTCGCCTGGTGCGGTCCGGCTGCCCGTCACGCTGGCCAGTCAAACCTGTTGTGTTCCATCACTGCATCACAACACCGGGCCGATCAGTCGTCTTCCCGCAGATGGGTTAGGTACGCCGTGGGCGAACAGCCCCAGGTGGCGCCGGGCCGCGATCCGATACCGTGCGCGTTGCCCCAGGTCGCCGGGTATGTCGGCGGCGTGGCTGCACAGGACTGACGGCGCGGGCCGCTAGTCTGCCTTCAGGCGTTGTCCGCCCCCGCATGTCAGGAGATCCCGCAGTGACTGCCCTCGGTGCCGAGCGCGCGCCCAAGCCTGGCCTGGCTGACGGCTATACGGCACGGCACCTGACGGTCCTTGAGGGGCTCGAGGCGGTGCGCAAGCGCCCTGGCATGTACATCGGCTCCACCGACGGCCGCGGGCTACTGCACTGCCTCTGGGAGATCATCGACAACGCGGTGGATGAGGCGCTGGGTGGCCACTGCACCACCATCGAGGTCATCCTGCACGATGATCATTCCGCCGAGGTGCGTGACAACGGCCGCGGGATCCCGGTTGACGTCGAGCCCAAGACTGGGCTCACCGGGGTCGAGCTGGTGATGACCCGGCTGCACGCGGGCGGCAAATTCGGCGGCGGGTCCTATACCGCCTCTGGCGGCCTGCACGGCGTGGGCGCGTCCGTGGTCAATGCCCTGGCCAGCCGGCTGGACATACAGGTTCACCGGGAGGGCGGCGAGTGGGCGGCCAGCTTCCGCCGCGGCGTGCCCGGCGAGTTCAGCGAGCCTGGCCCGGGTGCCTCGTTCCGGCCCGGCAGCGGGCTGCGCAAGGTGCGGCGGGTGGCCAAGACCGTGACCGGCACCACGATCAGGTTCTGGCCGGATCAGCAGGTGTTCGTGCGCGGCGCGATGTGGAGCTTCGACGCACTGGCCCAGCGGGCCAGGCAGACCGCGTACCTGGTCCCCGGGCTCACCATCCGCGTCACCGACGAGCGGGCCGAGGCCGACCGGGCCGTCAGCCAGGAAGACGGCGCCGCGCCGGCCGGCCGCGACAGCATCGGCCGCGGTGACGGCGCCGGCCGGGAGGCCGAGTTCCGGTTCGTCGGCGGGATCAGCGAGTTCTGCGCCCACCTGTCGCCGGGGGAGCCGGTCACCGATGTGGTGCGGCTGACCGGATCCGGGCAGTTCACCGAGACCGTGCCGGTGCTCGACGACCAGGGCCACCTGGTCCCCACCGATGTCGAGCGGGAGCTCGGCGTCGACGTGGCGCTTCGCTGGGACAGCGGCTACGGGACCGTCACCCGGTCCTTCGTGAATGTGATCGCCACGCCCAAGGGCGGCACCCACGTGGCCGGCTTCGAGCGGGCGCTGGTGCGCACTCTGAACGAGCAGCTGCGCGCGGTCCGGCTGCTGAAGAACGGGGACGAGGCGGTCACCAAGGAGGACATCCTGGAAGGCCTCACCTCCGTGATCGCGGTGCGGCTGCCGGAACCGCAGTTCGAGGGGCAGACCAAGGAGGTGCTCGGCACGCCCGCGGCGTCCCGGATCGTGGCTCAGGTGGTGGCCGGGGAGCTGCGGGCGTTCTTCGAGGCGCGGGGACGCGGCAGCAAGCAGCAGGCCCGGGCGCTGCTCGACAAGGTGGCCGCGGCGGCCAAGACCCGGATCGCCGCCCGCGAGCACCGGGAGAACCAGCGCCGCAAGTCGGCGCTGGCGACGTCCGCTTTGCCGGCCAAGCTGGTGGACTGCCGCTCGGCCGACGACCGAAGCGAGCTGTTCATCGTGGAGGGTGACTCCGCGCTCGGCACGGCCAAGCTGGCCAGGGACTCAGAGTTCCAGGCGCTGCTCCCGATCCGCGGCAAGATCCTCAACGTGCAGAAGGCGTCGCTGGCCGACATGCTCAAGAACGCCGAGTGCGCGGCGATCATCCAGGTCATCGGCGCGGGCTCCGGCGCTTCCTTCGACCTGGATTCGGCCAGGTACCAGCGGGTGGTTCTGATGTCCGTCGCCCCGGATGAGCCCGTCTTGTTCACGGACCCCGACGGAAGGTTCATGCTGCGGCGGATCGGCGGTGCTGTCGATGAGCGGATCGAGTCGGCCGGTCTCGACGGTGTCAATGGCACGGTCAGCGTCGACCTGCGGGACCGCAGCACCAGGCTGAGCCCAGTGAAGCAATTCATTCGGCACCGGCACCGCGGAGCGATGTACCGGATCACGACTGCCTATGGCCGCTCGGTCACGGTCACCGGGGGACACTCCGTCTTCACCTACGAGAACGGTGAGCTTACCCTCAAGCCTGCTGGCGAGCTGAGGGTCGGCGACTTGGTCGTCGCGCCCCGGCAGCTTCCCCGGCCCGTCCCGCAGCGCGAGATTGACCTTGCCGTTCTGCTCCGGCGCGCAGACCAGCATCAGGCGGTGCGCATCGAGGGGGAGGCGGTCCGGCGGCTGCTCGCGCGCAAGGCAGCCGAGCGTCAGCCCGCTCACCTGCGCCGGTCGTCCCGCAGGGTGCGGGTTCCGCTGTCGGAGTGGCAACGGCTGGCAGCCATCCGGAGACGGCGCGGTATCACATGCGCAGGGATGGCGCACGCTCTTGGGTACCGACAGGCATGCAGCGTCAGCGAGTTTGAGACAGGCCGGAGCTTGCCGCCGGTGGGGGTCTTCCATCAATACCTTGATGAGCTGGCTGAACCGTGGCCGACGTTGGCTGAAACGATCCCTTCCCTGATTGAGCCGTGGGCGGGTGGCGCGTCAGGGAACGAGCACTACCGGAGCGTCGGTCCTTCTACATGGCTTGCCGACCTGAGTGAAGAAGATCTGACCTGGCTGGCCGCCCAGACCGACGGGCGGGACGTGGCACTGCATGCACGCGCTCACAGGGCCGGTGCCGTCCCGCGGTTCCTGCAGGTCACCGAGGAACTGTGCTACGTACTCGGCTGGTACCTCGCCGAAGGCTCTCTGGGCTGTCAGGGGTCCCGGCTCAATTTTTCACTCGGGGCAGACGATGAACGGTACCTGGCTGGCCTGGCCACCGCGATCAAGCGAGTGACCGGCCGTGAGCCGACAATCGCACAGCCGCCCGCCCGCCCGAGCACCCGGCATCTGTATGTTCACTCGCCAATCCTGGCGAGGACAATCAAGGCCCTGGGCATGGGCGGAACGGCCTGTCATAAGCGCATCCCCGACCTGCTGCTGAACTGCGACGTGCCATCTCAGCTAGCGTTTCTCGAGGGCTACTTCCTCGGCGATGGCACGAAGGACGCGAACGGGCGCATCCTGGCCTTTGGGACGTCCTCACGCGATCTCGTAGACGGGTTGCTGTGCCTCCTGGGCCAGCTGGGAGTCCTGGCCGGCGTGACGGGGAGGGCCGCAGCGGAATTCAGCATCCGCGGGCAGAAGGTCTCGACTAAGTCGAGCTACCAGATCACGGTTAGCTCCAAGGACGGGCTTGCGCGGCTCGCGCGGCTGTGGCGGCAGGCCCCGTCCGCTGGTGTGTACAGCAGGCGCCTCGGGAACGGGATCACCCGGCCGGGCTGCCAGCAGGTCTCGCCGGACCTGGTCGCCCTGCCCATTCGCGAGGTCGAGACGCTGGACTATGACGGCCACGTCTACGACCTGTCTGTCCCCGATGATGAGAACTTCATCTCGGGCACTGGTGGCCTGCTCACCCACAACACCGATGCGGACGTTGACGGCGCGCACATCAGGTGCCTGCTGCTCACCCTGTTCCACCGGTACCTGCGCCCGCTGCTCGAGGCGGGCCGGGTGTTCGCTGCGGTGCCGCCGCTGCACCGGATCGAGCTGATCAACCCGCGCAAGGGGCAGCAGAAATACATCTACACCTACTCCGACGCCGAGCTGCATCGTGCGCTGCTGCAGCTTGAGCGCCGGGGCCAGCGCTGGAAAGAGCCGCCGCAGCGGTACAAGGGCCTGGGCGAGATGGATGCCGGGCAACTCGCCGAGACCACCATGGATCCCCGGCACCGCATGCTGCGCAGGATCAGGATCGAGGACTCCGCGGCGGCGGCGAGCATGTTCGAGCTGCTCGAGGGCAGCGAGGTGGCGCCGCGCCGGGACTTCATCGTCGGCGGCGCTGCCGAGCTCGACCCATCCCGCATCGACGCCTGACGATTCGGGCCGCCAGCGTTACCTGGGAGCCGATCCGCCGAGCGCGGCCAGCGGGTGGCGGATCCGTTCGCCAGAGCCGTCTCTGCGGCCGTCGGCGGCCGACAGGTCCACTGGCGTGCCTGCCTCGGTCGCGCCCCGCGCCGGGGCGGACCCGGCCCAGGCCAGCACCAGCACGTCCTCGCCCTTCAGGAACCTGTGGCAGCGGACGCCGCCGGTGGCGCGGCCCTTCGGCGGGTACTCGGCATAGGGTGTGACCTTCACGGTCACGGCCGACGTGCCCGGGAGCGCCCCGGCGGTGCCCGCCACGGTGACCACGACCGGGGCGGCGTCGCTAGCCGGGTCGACGGCACCGAACCAGACCACGCTGGCCCGGGGCGCCAGCCGGATGCCGGCCATCCCGCCCGCGGACCGGCCCTGCGGCCGGACCGACGTCGCGCCGAACCGCAGCAGCTGCGCGTCGCTGGTTACGAACACCAGGTCCTGTGCCTCGTCGCGGAGCTGCACCGCGCCCACCACCCGGTCCCCGTCCTTGAGCGCGATCATGTCGAACTCGGTGGCGCTCTGCGGGTAGTCCGGGGCAACCCGCTTGACCACGCCGCTCGCGGTTCCCAGCGCGAGGCCGGCGCCAGCGCCCGGGCCCGCGCCTTCGGCCGCGACGATCCCGGCCACGGTCTCGCCGGGCTCCAGCGACAGGAACTCGCTGACCGGAGCTCCGCCGGCCAGCCCGGGGGAGTGCGCGCTCGGCGGCAGCGCGGGCAGCTCGAGCACGCCGAGCCTGATCAGCCGGCCATGTGAGGTCACCACGCCGATCGTGCCGCGTGCGGTCGATTCCACCGCCGAGACGATCGCGTCGTGCGCGGAGCGCGGCCCCGCGGCGTCGTGGCCCTTGCGGTCCGCAGCGGCGGGAGCTATCCGTTCCGTGTCCCGATCTTCTCCGGCGTTAGCCGTCCTGGCCAGCAGGCCGGTCGAGGAGAGCAGCACCGTGCACGGGTCGTCGGCCACCTCCATGGGCACCGCGGCTGTCCTGGCCGCGCCGCTGCTCTCCAGCAGCACCGTGCGGCGCGGCGTCCCGAACTTCTCGCTGATCTCAGCCAGCTCAGCCGAGACGACCTCGCGGAGCCGCTGCTCGGAGTCGAGGATCCCGGTGAGTTCGGCGATCTCGCGCTCCAGGTTCTCCCGCTCCCGCTCGAGCTCCAGCCGGTCGTAGCGGGTCAGCCGGCGCAGCGGGGTGTCCAGGATGTACTGCGCCTGGATTTCCGAGAGGTCGAAGACGCCCATCAGCCGGTCCTTGGCGGCCGCGGCGTCATCGCTGGTGCGGATCACCTGGATGACCTCGTCGATGTTGAGCAGCGCGATGAGCAGGCCGTTCACCAGGTGGATCCGGTCCTCGCGCTTGCGGCGCCGGAACGCGGTACGGCGGCGGACCACCTCGATCCGGTGGCCGACGTAGATCTGCAGCAGCTCGCGCAGGCCGAGTTGCCGTGGCTGCCCGTCGACGAGGGCGACGTTGTTGATGCCGAACGTGTCCTCCATCGGGGTCAGCCGGTACAGCTCCTCGAGCACGGCCTCGGGCACGAACCCGCTGCGCACCTCGATCACCAGGTGCAGCCCGCGGTGCCGGTCGGTGAGGTCTTTCAGGTCCGCGATCCCGGCCAGCTTCCTGGCCTGGACCAGGTCCTTGATCCTGGCCACCACCTTCTCGGGGCCGATCCCGTAGGGCAGCTCGGTGACCACGATCCCAGTGCGGCGCGGGGTGATCTTCTCGATCCGCGCCGCCGCCCGGGTGCGGAACGTCCCGCGGCCGGTCTCGTACGCGTCGCGGATCCCGTCCAGCCCCACAATCTTGCCGCCGGTCGGCAGGTCGGGGCCGGGCACGAACCGCATCAGCTCGTCCAGGCTCGCATCCGGGCTGCCGATCAGGTGCCGGGCGGCCGCGACGACCTCGCCGAGGTTGTGCGGGGCCATGTTGGTGGCCATCCCCACGGCGATACCGGCGGTCCCGTTGACGAGCAGGTTCGGGATCGCCGCGGGCAGCACCTCGGGCTGGGTCGTGGTGCCGTCGTAGTTCGGCACGAAGTCGACGGTGTCCTCATCGAGCGACCTGGTCATCTCCACGGCCGCCGCGGACATGCGAGCCTCGGTGTAACGGTAAGCGGCCGGGGCGTCGTCGCCGCCCAGGGAGCCGAAGTTGCCGTGCCCGTCGATCAGCGGCAGGCGCATCGCCCATGACTGCTCCATCCGGACCAGTGCGTCGTAGATGGCCGAGTCGCCGTGCGGGTGCAGCCGCCCCATGACCTGGCCCACGACCTGCGCGCACTTGGTGTGGGGCCGCTGCGGTGTCAGGCCCATCTCGCTCATCTGGTAAAGGATCCGGCGCTGCACAGGCTTCAGCCCGTCCCTGGCGTCCGGCAGGGCACGCTGGTAGATCACCGAGTAGGCGTACTCGAGGAAGCTGCCCCGCATCTCCTCGGTCACGTCGATGTCGACGATGTTTTCCTCGAAGTCCTCGGGGGGCGGGGTTGTCGTGGTGCGTCTGGCCATGACCGCCATTGTGCCGCCCCCGCGCGGGCAGCACGCGCAACGGCGCGGTGTTTAGAACATTTGGCCGACAGGTGGCGGAGCCGGTCAGGTGGCGGAGAAGCCGCCGTCCACGGAGATGACCTGGCCGGTCACATAGCCGCTGGCGCGGCTGGCGAGAAACACCGCGATGCCCTCGAAGTCCTCGGCCTCGCCGTTGCGCCCGATCATCGTGCGGGCGGCGAGCGCGGCCGACCTCGCGGGGTCGCTGGCCACCTCCCTGGTCAGCGGGGTGACCACGAAGCCGGGGGAGAGCGCGTTACAGCACACGCCGCGAGGCGCCCAGGCCTCGGACTGCGAGCGGGTGAGCGACACCAGGCCGCCCTTGGACGCCCCATAGCCCCCGCTGTTGCCGAACGCCCTGGCGGCCTGCTGGGACGCGACGCTGATGATCCGCCCCCAGCCGCGCTCGGCCATCGGCGGGCCGAAGCGCTGGCCGAGCAGGAACGGGGCGGTCAGGTTGACGGCCATCGTCTGGTCCCATTCGGCGGTGGTCAGCGCGCCCATCGGCGGCCGCAGGTTGATGCCCGCCGAGTTGACCAGGATGTCGGGCTCGCCGAAGGCCGCCGCCGCCTCCTGCGCGCCGCGCTCCAGCGAGCCGCGATCGCCCAGGTCCGCGCTGACCCAGGTGACGTCGGCGCCGTCGGCGCGCAGCCGCCCGGCCGTCTCCTCCAGCGCCTCGGCGCCGCGCGCGACGAGCACGACCCGGGCGCCGGCCCCGGCCAGCGCCCGGGCCATCGCCCGGCCGATGCCGGAACTGCCGCCGGTGACCACGGCGATCCTGCCGTCGAGCGAGAACAGCTCTCTGAGGTAATCGGCCATGGCGAGATTCTGCCGTGCCTTGACCGGCAGCGCGTCAACCGCCTGGCCGCCGCCCGGCGGCGCCCGGTGGCGAGCGGGTGGCTGGCGCGCTTCGAGTGACGCGGCGGCTAGAGCGCGGGCCGGGCGCCGACCAGGCTGAGGGCCCGGGCGGCCAGGCGGCAGCCGCTGGCCAGCGCCTCACCCGGCGGCTTCTTGTCCAGCCAGGCGGGCAGGAACCCGGCGCAGAACGCGTCGCCGGCCCCGGTCCCGTCCACGATCCGCTCGATCGGCGGCCCCGGAACCCGGAACGGCTCCGGGCGGCCGTTGGCGTAGAACAGGGCGCCCTCGCCGCCGAGCTTCATCACGACCTGCGGGTACCAGGCGTTCAGCACCCGTGCGGCCTGCTCGGGCTGGTCCCGGCCGGTCAGCACCCGGGCCTGGTCACCGTTGACGAACAGCAGCGTCGCCCCGTTGGTCAGCTGCAGGAACGGCTCGGCGCCGACGCGCTCGAGCGGCGCGGTCGAGGCGCCGTCCACCGACACGGTCATCCCGGCGCGCTGGGCGTGGCTGAAGGCGGCGAGCGTCGCCGCCCTGGAGCCCTCGTTAAGCAGCGTGTAGCCGGAGATGTGCAGGTGGCTGCCGGGCGTGAACAGGTCCTTGGGCAGGTCATCGGGTGACAGCGCGGCGTTCGCCCCGGGGTCGGACAGCATCGTGTGGTCGCCCTTGTGGGTCACCATCACCACGCAGGTCCCGGTGGGCCGCTCCGGATCCATGACCAGCCGGGCGTCCACGCCGTAGCCCATCAGCTCCATGTCCCGGTTGCGGCCGGCGATGTCGGCGCCGCGGCGCCCCACGAACGCCACCTCGGCTCCGTCCACGGCGAGCCAGGCGGCGATATTCGCCCCGGCGCCGCCGCCGTGCATGGTCACCGTGGCCGGCGTGTCGCTGCCCCGGGCCAGCGGCAGCGCCGCGTGGGCGACCGTGTCCGTCATGAGATCACCAACGACGACAACGCGCGTCATGTGTCGTCACCACCTTGATCACGGAGCCGATCTGCAGGGCGGGTGCTGCCGGAAGCGCTCCAGGCTCTTTGGGTGCTAGCGGATAGAACTTTACAGTTCCGGAGGGTGATCTCGCGCGGTTCGCGTTTCGAATCCGTGAATAGTGGCGATTCCGGTCAAGTGGGAAGAGTCAGCGGCCGCCCGGCGACGACCAGAACCGTCTCGTCGGACTCGGCGGCCAGCCGCTGGTTGAGCCACCCCAGCTGGTCACGGAACAGGCGGCCGACCTCGGTCGGGGGATGGATGCCGGAGCCCACTTCGTCACTCACCGCGACAACGCGGGCCCGGGTCTGCCGCCACGCCTCGACCAGTTCGTCGGCTTTCGCGATGACCAGCCCCGGTGATGCCGACTGCTCGGCCATGGTCATCATCGCGGCCAGCCAGGTCCCGGCCCCGTCGAAGAGGACCGCCCCGGACGCTGAACGCAACGCCGCCGCGGCATCCACGCTCACCGCGGTCCGCCACCACGAGGGCCTCCTGGACCGGTGCGCCGCCACCCGCTCGGCCCATTCGGAATCGTCGGCCGGCTGGGCGCCGGCCAGGTAGGGGCCGGCCGCCAGGTAGGTCACCCGGGGTTCCGCGGCCAGCCTGAGCTCCGCGTGCCGTGACTTCCCCGACCGGGCCCCGCCGAGCACGAGCACCCGGCGCGGCTGGCTTCCGGCGCCCGCGAGCCCGCCCGGCGACGTGGTCAGCACGTCGCCATCGCCGGGCACGGTCACGTCCCAGAACCCGCACCGCCGGGCCAGCTCCTCCTCGGAGGGAATCCGGTGGTCGGCGTTCAGGACGGCGGTCACGGTCTGGTCGCGAACCAGTCCCCGGCTGCGCAGCGCGCCGAGCTGCGCCGGGTCGTCCAGGAGATCGAGCAGCGCGATGTCGTAGGGCCGGGCTCCGGCCGGCGGTTCCGCGGCGCGGCCCGATCCGTCGGCGACGAGCAGCCGGCCGCCATCCGGCCCGGTCACCGCCCAGGCTCCCGGCACCCGCTGCACCTCGTATCCGGCGGGCGGCGCGCCGGAGCCGACCCGCAGCACGCCGTCCACGACCACCCGCGCGGGAGCGCGGGAACGGCCGGCCGCGCGGATCCTGGCGCAGGAGGCACACCCGCAGCCCGGCTGCGGCCAGCCGCCGCGGCCGCCGGTGCCGGCCAAGCAGACCTCCATCGGCCTCCCCGAGCGCTGTGAGGTTAAGATTTAGCCGCCGTTAACCGGCCTGATCTTAACCACCGAGGCAGGGCATGACCTGGACCTGGCAGTTGGAGAAGGAAGACGGGACCGTGCTCGCGTCGCGCGGGCTGCCGAAGGAGACCTTCGGCAGCCAGGGCGACGCGGAAAGCTGGATCGGCGAGAACTGGCGCACCCTGCTGGATGCCGGGGTCGACCAGGTGAGCCTGCTGGACGAGGGCCGGATCCAGTACGGCCCGATGAGCCTGCACCCGGCCGAGTAACGGGTACTCAGGGCCCGGCCGGCGGGCTGGCGGTCCCGGCCGGATCCGTGAAGATCGCCGGGCCCAGGACGTCGTCGATCCGGCGCATCACCGCGTCGTCCAGCCGGACACCGGAGGCCCGCACGTTCTCGCGCACCTGTTCCGGCTTGGTTGCGCCGACGATCGCGGCGGAGACGCCCGGGTTCTGCAGCGTCCAGGCCACCGCGAGCTGCGCGAGCGTCAGGCCGGCCTCGTCGGCGAGCGGCTTCAGCTGCTGCACGCGGCCCAGGATGTCGTCGGTCAGGTAGGCCCTGATGAATCTCGATCCGGCCTCGTCGGTCGCGCGGGAGCCGGCCGGCGCGGCCGAGCCCGGCCGGTACTTGCCGGTCAGCGCGCCCTGCGCGATCGGCGAGAACACGATCTGGCCGATGCCTTCCTTCTCGCACAGCGGCAGCACTTCGGCCTCGATGACCCGCCAGAGCATGTTGTACTGGGGCTGGTTCGACACGATCCGGTCAAATCCCATCTCCCCGGCGATCCGCAGGGCGGCCGCGATCTCCTCGGCCCGCCACTCGGAGACGCCCACGTAGAGGACCTTGCCCTGGCGGACCAGGTCGTCGAAGGCGCGGAGTGTTTCCTCCAGCGGCGTCTGGTGGTCGTAGCGGTGCGCTTGGTAGAGATCGACGTAGTCGGTCTGCAGCCGCCGGAGCGAGCCGTGCGCGGACTCCATGACGTGCTTGCGGGACAGCCCGCGGTCGTTCGCGCCCTGGCCGACCGGCCAGAAGACCTTGGTGAAGATCTCGAGCGACTCGCGCCGCACCCCGTGCAGGGCCCGGCCGAGCACCTCCTCGGCCCTGGTGCCCGCGTAGACGTCCGCGGTGTCGAAGCTCGTGATGCCCTCGTCGAGCGCCGCGGCCACGCACGCGCTCGCCGCCGCCTCCTCAACCTGCGAGCCGTGGGTGATCCAGTTCCCGTAGGTGATCTCGCTGATCTTCAGCCCGCTGCGGCCAAGATGAGGGTATTCCATGCCATCCGACCCTAACCGCCGTGACGGCGCCCGGTGGCTCCGGCACCGGTGGTTCAGATCTTGTCGCCGGGCTTGACCCGCGGGGCGGGCATGCGCAGCCGGCGGAGCTGGGTGCCGCGGATGGCCGCGTACATCCGGATACCGCGGGTGCTCTCGCCGGGGAGCCGCTGGTTCGCGAGCTTGATCACGCGACCGCCGGTGATCACGCTCTCGGTAACGATCACCGCCAGCAGCACCAGCACCGCGTAGTCAACCACAGCCGACTTGCGCAGCGCCGGAACGAACAGCAGGAACACGAGCACGAGCACCCCGAACATGTAGTACTCGCTGATGCTGCGCTTGGAGTCCACGAAGTCACGGGCCAGCGCGCGGACCGGGCCCTGGTCCTTGCGCGGCAGCGCCCAGCTCTCGCCCCGCCGCATGGCTTCCATCCTGCGGCTGCGGGTAGCGCGGTCCCGATCGCGCGACTGCTGGCCGGCGGCCTTCTTATCGGCCGGCGCCGAGTACGGCTGCCGTCGCCGGCGCTCGGCCTCGCTGCGCTTGGGGGTCGGCCGGCCCTTGGCCTGCGTCAGGCTGGCCCGCTCGGCCGCCGCGTCGGTCGCAGGCGTATCCTGCGGATCCTGGTCGGGCAGCTCAGGCGCATCGGCTGAACGTCGTCGGAACACGCGCTCAGCATACCGGGGCGAACCCCGCAGACCGCCAGTCCGCGCCTGGTTCTGCTGGCTCTCGTGCT
Organism: uncultured Actinomycetota bacterium; assembly: GCA_963729365.1. GTDB lineage: Bacteria > Actinomycetota > Actinomycetes > Streptosporangiales > Streptosporangiaceae > JASHPR01. The sequence continues at coordinate 80,477 of CAVSNQ010000017.1, read as the reverse complement.
TCCGGGGGGGCGCATTGGGGGACGCCGGGGAGTGCGCCATGGGGTGCGGCGGGGGTATGCCTTCGGGTACGGCTGGATGACTGGCTTTGCCGGCCGTCGTAGGGTGGAAACGAGCATCTGTCGGCAACCTCGGTTGCCTCGCGCAGCAAGCTGGTTCGCGCCGCTGCCGCAGCGTGCGGCGGCGGCGAATAAGGATGAAGGGGATGGTCGCGCTTATGGGCGTGATGAAGCGGGTCTCACTGATCTTCAAGTCCAAGGCCAACAAGGCCCTGGACCGGATGGAAGATCCCCGAGAGACCCTGGATTATTCCTATCAGACGCAGCTTGAGCTGCTGCAGAAGGTCCGTCGCGGTGTCGCCGACGTGGCCACCTCGCGCAAGCGCATTGAGCTGCAGATCAACCAGCTGCAGCAGTCATCGGACAAGCTGGACCGGCAGGCGCGCGACGCGCTCGCGGCGGGCCGGGAGGATCTGGCCCGTGATGCGCTGACCCGCAAGGCCGGCGTGCAGAGCCAGATGACCGACCTGAACACGCAGTACACCGCGCTGCAGGGCGAAGAGGAGAAGCTGACCGGTGCTTCGCAGCGGCTGCAGGCCAAGGTGGACGCCTTCCGCACCAAGAAGGAAACCATCAAGGCCACCTACACCGCGGCCGAGGCGCAGACCAGGATCAACGAGGCCTTCACCGGTATCTCCGAGGAGATGGGCGACGTCGGCCTGGCCATCCAGCGTGCTGAGGACAAGACGGAGCAGATGAAGGCGCGCGCGGGCGCGATCGACGAGCTGATGGCGTCGGGAGCGCTCGATGACATGGTCGGGGGCCCGCGCGACGACATCCAGGCCGAGCTGGACCGGATGGGCGCGGGCCACGGCGTGGACGCCGAACTGGAGCGGCTGAAGGGCGAGCTCGGCCAGGGCAGCGCGCCGCGGCAGATCGAGGGAGCCGCGGGCGCCGCCAACGGGACAGCCGCGGGCACCGCCGAGGCGGCCGCTGACGGCCAGCCGGCGCAGGCGGCGCAGCCCGCCGATCAGCCGCAGGTGGGTGACGGAGCGTGATCGTCCGGATCCTTGGCGAGGGGCAGCTGCGGATCGACGATTCGGCCGCGAGCGAACTGAACGAGCTCGACGCCAAGCTGGAGGCGACCGTCGAGCGCGACGATGAGTCTGGTTTCCGGCCGGCCCTTGACGAACTGCTGGCCCGGGTCCGCGCGATCGGCAGGCCGGTTGAGCCAGGCGCTCTTGAGCCGTCCGAGCTGATCCTGCCCGGCGAGGGCGCGACCATGGCCGATGTCCGCAAGCTGCTGGCCGGCGAGGGGCTCATCCCGGGCTGACCAGCGCGGCCATCCCTCCGCGGAACGGCGGCCGGCGGCCCGTCGACACGGGCCTGCCCGGGCCAGGAACGCCCCAGGTCGTCGGCCCGTTGTACCGAGTGGCCGGCGCACGCTGGCCGGCTGCCCGGGCGCTCATCGCGCAACGAACTTTCGCGCAGACCACTCCGGCGGTTGCGATGTAATGGAGTAAGACGGCTCGCCGGATGAGCCGCAACGAAAGGGAGGCGCCGCAGATGGCGCGCACTCGCTACGCCAGCGACCCGGGGCTGATCGCGCGCATGGGCGCGACGATGTTCCTGCTCGGGCTCGTGTTCACAGGGTTCTTCATCGCCCTGTACTTTGTGCTGTTCGCCTACGGGAACCGCCACGGCGGCAGCACCGGGGGCGACGGGCTCGTGATCATCGTGGTGCTGATCGGGCTGGTCGCGGCGTTCAGCTCGTATTACTGGTCCGACAAGATCGCGCTGAACACCGCGCGGGCCCGGCTCGTCACCCCGCAGCAGGCACCGGAACTGCACGGCATCATCGACCGGATCTGCGCGCTGGCCAACATGCCCAAGCCGCGGGTGGCCATCTCGCCGGTCTCCATGCCGAACGCGTTCGCCACCGGGCGAAGCAGCAAGGTCGCGGTGATCTGCGTCACCGAGGGCCTGCTGCAGCGGCTCGACCCCAAGGAACTCGAGGGCGTGCTCGCGCACGAGATGTCGCACGTGGCGCACAAGGACGTCGCGGTCATGACGATCGCGTCGTTCCTCGGCATCGTGGCCGCGCTGCTGGTCAGGTTCGCGTTCTACTCGGAGCTGTTCGGCGGCGGCGGCCGGGGGCGGGGCGGCGGCCGCGGCAACAACCAGAACTCGGTGCCCATCATGGCGATCGTGCTGCTCGTCGGCATCGTCGTCTACGCGATCAGCTTCCTGCTGATCCGGCTGCTGTCGCGGTACCGGGAGCTGTCGGCTGACCGGTCGGGCGCGCTGCTCACCGGGCAGCCCTCCGCGCTGGCCAGCGCGCTGGTGAAGGTCACCGGCGACATCGCCAGGATCCCGACCAAGGACCTGCGGCAGGCCGAGCCGCTGAACGCGTTCTACTTCACGCCCGCGCTCTCCGGCCAGAAGGGCCAGACGAGCCTGTCGGCGCTGTTCTCCACGCACCCGTCGCTGGAGAAGCGGCTGGCGCAGCTGGACAAGATCTCCAAGCAGCTCGGCAGGTAGCCGGGTGGGGTTCCTCGACGCGCTGCTCGGCCGCACGAAGCCCGTGCCGCCGAACCTCGACGCGCTGTTCGCGCTGCCGTCGGCGGCGATCACGCTGCAGGCGGCCACGGACTTCAAGCCGACGGGCAACGGCTCGGTCTGCTTCCGTGTGGCCGAGGGCCGGGCGTTCAGCGACATCGAGAAGGACGTCCGTGCCCTGCTCAATATGGGTGACAACAAGACGCCGGTCGAGGTGTCGTCGGATTCCTACGGCTTCACCTGGCTGGTCTGCCATCATTCCGCCGACGACATCGAGGGCCTGGTCACCGACCTGCACGCGGTGAACTCGTCGCTGGAGAACGGCGGGTTCGGGCCGCAGCTGCTGTGCACGATCCTCAGCTTCCGCGACGACGCCGGCCAACCGCTCGGACTCGTCTACCTGTACAAGCGCGGCACGTTCTACCCGTTCGCGCCGCAGCCGGGGCAGCGCCGGGATAACGCCACCGAGCTGCGGATCCGCGGTGAGCTCGGAGACGACCTGAAGATCGAGCCGGACCTGGGCCGGTGGTTCCCCGTCTGGGGCGCCCCGGGCCTGTGACCGGATTGGCCGGCGGCGCCGGCCGGCGGTATGCACGCCGACGGTATACAAAACGACCCGCTAGGCCCCGGAATGACGGGGCCCGGGATATGGTTGAGGCAGCAGATGAGGAGCCGCGCCGCAGGGGCGACGGCAGTCGGACGCGGGAGCTAATCCAGATGACAGTTCAGGACCAGGCCACCACGCAGGGCATCAACCTCACCGATGCCGCGGCGGTCAAGGTGAGCAGCTTGCTGGAGCAGGAAGGCCGCGATGACCTCCGGCTGCGCATCGCCGTCCAGCCTGGCGGCTGCTCCGGCCTGCGCTACCAGCTGTACTTCGACGAGCGCGAGATCGATGGCGACGTGGTGAGCGAGTTCGGCACCGTCAAGGTCGTGACGGACAAGATGAGCGTGCCGTACCTCAGCGGAGCCACGATCGACTTCGTGGACACCATCGAGAAGCAGGGCTTCACCATCGACAACCCCAACGCGACGGGGTCCTGCGCCTGCGGCGACTCGTTCCACTGACGGTTGGCCAGAGCCCCGAAGGACCAGGGGCGATGTTGTGGTTGTCCACGGTGACCCGGCCACGCTGACGGGGTAGCCTGAGCGGGCTCCATTCAGGTGCCGTCCCGCAGAGAGAGTTCCGCCGTGCGCATTGCCGTCACCGGGTCGATCGCGACCGACCATCTCATGACCTTCCCCGGCCGTATCGTGGATCAGCTGATGCCCGACAAGCTGGACAAGATCGCGCTGTCGTTCCTGGTCGATTCGCTGCAGATCCGCTACGGCGGGGTGGCCGCCAACATCGCGTTCGGGATGGGCTGCCTCGGCCTCCGGCCGCTGCTCGTCGGGACCGTCGGGGCCGACTTCGCCGAGTACCGCGCGTGGCTGGAGGCGCACGGCGTGGACACCAGCACGGTCCGGGAGTCGGCGGTGCACCACACCGGGCGATTCGTCAGCACCACGGACACCGATCTCAACCACTTCGCCTCGTTCTACCCGGGCGCCATGACCGAGGACCGGGACATCGACCTGGGCGAGCTGGCCGGCTCGGTGGACCTGGTGCTGATCGGCGCGAGCGACCCCGACGCGATGATCAACTTCACCAGGCAGTGCCGGGAGCACCAGATCCCGTTCGCGGCCGACACGTCGTGGCAGCTGGCGCGGATGGACGGCGAGCAGGTCCGCGACCTGGTGGACGGCGCCGCTTACCTGTTCTGCAACGAGTACGAGTGCACGCTGACCGAGCACAAGTCGGGCTGGACCGCCGACGAGGTCACCGCGCGGGTCGGCGTCCGGGTGACCACGCTCGGCTCGGCCGGGGCGCGGGTCGACCGGGCGGGCGAGCCGCCGATCCTGGTCCCGCCGATCACCGGGGTCGAGCCGGTCGAGCCGACCGGCGCGGGCGACGGGTTCCGGGCCGGCTTCCTGGCCGCTACCGCGTGGGGGCTCGGCCTGGAGCGCGCGGCCCAGCTGGGCAACCTGATCGCGGTGCAGGCGCTGGAAGCGGTGGGGCCGCAGGACTATGAGCTGAAGGCCGGGCCGCTGAGCGAGCGGTTCGCCGCCGTCTACGGGCCCGAGGCGGCCAAGGACCTGGCCGAGCACTACGGCTGACCAGCCACCAGGGCTGGCCAGCCGCAGTGCGGCCCGCTCCGGGCCGTCGGCCGGATGGCCGCCGGCCGCCGCGCGATAGCGTGGCGGCATGGGTCAGACGAACGTGCTGAGCGCCGCGCTGGCGTCCGGCTACCACGGGCCGCCGGAGCTGACCATCCAGCGGGCGTTCACCGAGTGGACCTTCGATCCCTGGGCGCTGGGATTCGTGCTGCTGCTCGGCGGGCTCTACCTGGCCGGGGTGCGGCGGGTGCGCCCGGCCGGCCGGTCATGGCCGGCCGGCCGCACGATCGCGTTCTGCGGGCTCGGGCTCGGCTTCCTCGTCATCGCCACCATGTCCTCGGTCGGGGTGTACCAGCCCGTCCTGTTCTACATCCGCTCGGTGCAGACGATCCTGCTGCTGCTGGTGGTACCGCTGTTCCTCGCCATGGGCAGGCCGCTGACCCTGCTGATCGAGTCACTGGCCAGGGTGGGACCGCGGGTCGAGGCCGGGATACGCAGCCAGACGGCCAAGGTCCTGACCTTCCCCGCGATCACCACCATGGTCCTGGTGATCACGCCGTTCCTGGTGTACTTCACGTCGTGGTACGCGGCCGGCTTCCACAGCGTCGCGGTGCGGGAGCTGACCCACCTCGCGCTGATGGTGCCCGGCTTCGTGTTCTTCTGGACGCTGCTGCGGGTGGACCCGGTGCCCAAGGCCTATCCGTACCTGGTGTCGCTCTGGGTGACCGGAGCCGAGGTGATCGGCGATGCCGTGCTCGGCCTGGCCGTGATCGCGGACGAGAACCTGATCGCCGGCGCCTACTACCACGCGCTGGCCAGGCCGTGGGGACCCAGCCTGTCCACCGACCAGGTGCTCGGCGGCGGGACGCTGTGGATACTCGGCGACCTCGTCGGGCTGCCGTTCCTGGCCGCCATGCTGATCCAGATGATCAGGGAAGACGAGGCCGAGGCGAAGGTGATCGACGCGGAACTCGACGCCCAGGATGCCGCGAAGACCGCGGCGGCCCCGGCCGGCCGCGGCGGCGAGGCCGTCCAGGACGCGCCCGAGGACCGGCCGTGGTGGGAGTCTGACCCGAGATTCGCCGGCCGTTTCCAGGCCGTCGATGACGGCGGCGACTAGTCAGTAGCTGCGCCGGACCAGGAACGCCCAGCCGCGGCCGGGCAGATCCGTCGCGGAGACGAACTCCTGCGACTTCAGCATGCACCACGCGGGCACGTCGGTTTCCGCCGCCGGGTCGTCGGCCAGCACCGCGATCACGTGGCCGACCGGCACCTCCCTGATCCGCTCGGCCAGCATGATGATCGGGATCGGGCACTTCCGGCCCAGGGCGTCGATCGTCAGCGTTGGCGTCGCCGCCGCGGCGGGCCCCGAGCCGGCCGCCATGAGGAGGGGAGGGGAGGTGGGCGGGGGGTCCGCGGGGAACTGCGGGGGGGTCACGGTCAACCTCCTGAGGGGCCTTAACGGATAGCGCGCGGCCGCTGGGTGCGGCCCACCGCACCGTGGTGCCGCAGTGTACGGCGGGGTGCACTCACAGTGTCTCGCAGGTGTCCATAGCGATACCCGCGCGGGTCGCCGGTAAGCCCGCGCAGCGGGCTGGCCCGGTTCCGGCGGGGGTACCCGGAGATGCCGCGAGACTGCGCGATACTGTTTTCCACGACAGGCTGTAGGACGAGCAACCAACCGGCCCTGTGGAGCCGGGAGTCACCCCCGCTGGGAAGGCCACACGTGAGTCTCAACCGCAGCGCTCCGCCGCGGAGCACCCAGGGGCGGAGCATCCGGCGCTGGGTGCCGCGGGCCGCCATCGCGGCGGCCGTGCTGCTCGCCACGACCGGCTGCCAGTCCAGCGCGTTCACCCGGATGGGCATGCTGCCTCCCGTCACCAAGCAGGGAAAGGTGACGCTGACCCTGTGGCAGGGATCCTGGGTCGCCGCGTGGTGCGTCGGGATCGTCGTCTGGGGCATCATCATCTGCGCGGTGATCTTTTTCCGCAAGCGCTCGGACCGGGTGCCGTACCAGGTCCGCTACAACCTGCCGATCGAGATCCTGTACACGGTCGTGCCGTTCATCATGGTCGGGGTGCTGTTCTACTTCACCGCGCGGGACGAGAACTACATCGACGCGCTTCCGCCGCACCCCGACGTGGTCGTCAACGTGACCGGCTTCCAGTGGAGCTGGGAGTTCCAGTACCCGCAGTACAAGGTGGCGAGCTCGGAGTACGGCCAGGTAACCGAGCTGGGCGAGATGTGGAACGGCTCGATACCCGGCAACAAGAGCCAGCTTCCGCTGCTTGAGATCCCCACCGGCGAGACCGTCAGGTTCAACCTCGCCTCGACCGACGTGATCCACTCGTTCTGGATCGTCCCGTTCGAGTTCAAGCGCGACGTGATTCCCGATCACCCGAACCACTTCGAGGTGACGGCGACGCAGACCGGCACGTTCATCGGGCGCTGCACCGAGCTGTGCGGGCTCTACCACAGCCGGATGCTGTTCACCGTGAAGATCGTGACGCCCGCCCAGTTCCACAAGTGGATCATGGCCCAGCAGGCGCAGCAGAACGCATCCGGGGGTGTTCAGTGACCGCCATCGACCAGCCGACAACGGCCCCTTCCGCCGCGGCGGCCGCCGCGCCGGCCAGCTACCGCAAGGGCAACATACTCGCGGAATGGCTGTCGACCACCGACCACAAGATCATCGGTCACCTGTACCTGATCACCTCGTTCTTCTTCTTCTTGGCCGGCGGCGCGATGGCCATGATCATGCGCGCCCAGCTGATGGCGCCCGATAACCACCTGGTGTCCGACCAGGTGTACAACGAGCTGTTCACCATGCACGGCACGATCATGCTGCTGCTGTTCGCCACGCCGCTGTTCGTCGGGTTCGCCAACGAGATCATGCCGCTGCAGATCGGCTCGCCGGACGTCGCGTTCCCGCGGCTGAACCTGTTCAGCTACTACCTGTTCCTGTTCGGCGGCCTGATCCTGCTGTTCAGCTTCATCGCCCCGGGCGGCGCGGCGGCGTTCGGCTGGTACGCCTACTCGCCGCTGACCAGCTCGCTGTACTCGCCGGGGATCGGCGGGGACATGTGGATCATGGGCCTGGTGCTGGCCGGGTTCGGCACCATCCTGGGCGGCGTCAACTTCATCACCACGATCTTCTGCATGCGCGCCCCGGGCATGACCATGTTCCGGATGCCGATGTTCACCTGGAACGTCCTGCTGACCAGCATGCTGGTGCTGCTGGCCTTCCCGGTGCTGACCGCCGCGCTGCTGGTGCTCGAGATCGACCGCAAGCTCGGCGCGCAGGTATTCAGCGCGAACAGCGGCGGGGCGATCCTGTGGCAGCACCTGTTCTGGTTCTTCGGCCATCCGGAGGTCTACATCGTGGCGCTGCCGTTCTTCGGCATCGCCACCGAGATCCTGCCCGTGTTCGCCCGCAAGCCGCTGTTCGGCTACAAGGGCCTGGTCGGCGCCACGATCGCGATCGCGGGCCTGTCGCTGACCGTGTGGGCGCACCACATGTTCACCACCGGCGCGGTGCTGCTGCCGTTCTTCTCCTTCATGACCTTCCTGATCGCGGTGCCGACCGGGGTGAAGTTCTTCAACTGGTGCGGCACGATCTGGCGCGGGCAGCTCACGTTCGAGCCCGCGATGCTGTTCACGCTCGGCTTCCTGGTCGTGTTCCTGTTCGGCGGGCTCACCGGCGTCATCCTGGCGTCGCCCCCGCTGGACTTCGCGGTCAGCGACTCCTACTTCGTGGTCGCGCACTTCCACTACGTGCTGTTCGGCACCGTGGTGTTCACGATGTTCGGCGGGTTCTACTTCTGGTGGCCCAAGTGGACCGGCAAGATGCTGGACAACACGCTCGGCAAGTGGCATTTCTGGAGCGTCTTCATCGGCTTCAACATGACGTTCCTCGTGCAGCACTGGCTGGGCCTCATGGGCATGCCGCGCCGGGTCGCGAACTACCCGTTCCTGCCGCACCTGGCCACGACGCTGAACGACATCTCATCGATCGGCGCGTTCATACTCGGCGCCTCGAACTTCATCTTCTTCTACAACATCTACAAGACCTGGAAGACCGGGGAGCGGGTCACCGCCGACGACCCGTGGGGCTTCGCCAACTCGCTGGAGTGGGCGACGTCCTGCCCGCCGCCCCGGCACAACTTCACCTCGATCCCGCGGATCAGGTCCGAGCGGCCCGCGTTCGACCTGCACTACCCGAACATCAGATCCGGCCGGGAACGGCACGGCGAGCGAGTCGCGGTCGGGGCGTCCACCGGCGATAGTCCCGAGTAGGGGGGCGTTATGAGGGTCGAGGGTTACCTGTTCCTGGGCTGTGCCCTGTTCTTCGGCGTCGTGGACTACGTCTACTGGCACTTCTCGCATGACCCGACCGGCTCCACCGCGCTCGCGGTCGCCGTCGGGCTGGCCTTCCTCATCGGCTTCTACGTGCTGTTCACCGGGCGGCGGCTGCCCCCCCGGCCGGAGGACGAGCAGGAAGGCGAGGTCTACGAGGGAACCGGCGAACTCGGGTTCTTCAGCCCGCACAGCTGGTGGCCGCTGTTCCTGGCCCTGGCCGCCGCGACCGCCGCAATCGGCGCGGCCATCGGCTGGTGGCTGTTCCTGATCGGCATGCTGATGGTCTTGCTCGCCGCCGTCGGCTTCGTGTTCGAGTACTACCGCGGCCACTACGCGCACTGACGCGGCTATTCTGGCCGCGCCAGATCACTCGGAGGCGCGGCGCAGCAGGAGGCACAGTGCAGCACATCGTCGCCCTCTCGCGGGTGGCCGTGATCGTGCGGCACTGGTTCGAGATCAACCTCGATGACGCCTCGATGGAGCACGGCGCCCGGATCGAGCTGCGCGAGCTCGCCGCGCAGCCGCACCGCGGCAGCGAGTCGGCCGCCCAGCTCGTCACGGCCGGCCGGCCGCTGTGGCGCGCCGACCTCTTTGACCGCCTGGCCGACCGGCCGGGCAGCTTCGGCGTGGCGCACTACCATCCGGAGTTTTCCGGCCCCGAGCCCGGCTCCCGGGTTTGGGACCCGGAGCTCACGGCCAGCCCCTGGGAGTGGCTGGGCGATCAGTTCACCCGGCTGGGGGCGGGACCGGGGCGGACAGGCTGGCCGCTCGAGCCCGCGGATGCCGCGGAGCTGGCCGGCCTGGCGTCCGGCATCGTCACCCTGGCCAGGCAGTTCTCGCCGGATCGCTGCGGCTCGGCGGCCGAGTGCTTCCGGCTGACCCGGGATGCCAGGGAGTCGGTCCGGCTCATGATCTCTTACCTTCGCCGGCCCGACCTGCTCGACGCCGACCGGGTCCGGCCCTGGACGGCGGCGTGAGGTTGGGCCGGCCGGTGAGCCCTAGGAGGGGCGGCACATGGACGTTCACGAGGCGCTCTACACGACGCGGGCCATGCGGCGGGTCCGGCCCGATCCCATCCCCGACCAGGTCCAGGCGCGCATCCTGGACGCGGCGATCCGGGCGCCGAGCGGCGGCAACACGCAGGGCTGGCGCTTCATCCTGGTGGACGACCCCGCCGTCAAGGCCCGGCTCGGCCCGCTGTACCGGGACAGCATCAGCCAGCTGTGGGCGACGGCCTACCGGGAGCGGGTCGAGCGCGCACGGGCCGCGCCGGACGAGCCGGCCAGCGCCTCGACGCTCCGGATGGTGGCCTCGGCGCAGCACCTCGCGGATCACTTCGAGCAGGTGCCGCTGTTCCTGATGGCCTTCTCCCGGGGCGACCCGTCCGGCGGCTCCATCTTCCCGGCCGTCTGGAGCGCCCAGCTCGCCGCCCGCGCCGAGGGCGTCGGCAGCGCCCTGACCTCCGTCCTCGGCGTCTTTCACGGTCCCGAGGCGATGCAGATCCTCGGCGTGCCGGAAGGCCGCGGCTGGTCCATGGCCTGCTGCGTCTCGTTCGGCTATCCGACCGGGCGGTGGGGGGTCGCCCAGCGGCGCCCGGCGCACGAGATCGCCTACCGCAATTCGTGGGGAGCGGACCTGGGCCTGGAGATCCCCGAGCCGCTCTGGCCGGGCGCGGGGGGATGATCTAGTACGTGGCTGATGAGGAACCGGAGCCGTCGGAGGCGGTGGGAACGGCCGCGCTGGTGGCCGGCTGGTCGCACGGGCACCGTGACGTATCGGGTGGATGGCTGCGGCCGACCGTGTTCGGCGCGGTCGACGGGCTGGTCACGAACGCCTCGCTGATCGCCGGGCTGGGCGGCGGCCGGGTGTCGGCGCACACCATCGTGCTGACCGGCACGGCCGCGCTGGTGGCCGGGGCGTTCTCGATGGGCACCGGCGAGTACATCTCGGTGACCAACCAGAACGAGCTCGTGCACGCGGAAGTCGCCCTGGAGCGCCAGATGCTGGCCCGGTTCCCGGCCGCCGAGCAGGAGGAGCTGGCGGGCTATTTCCGCGAGTACGGCGCCGACCCGGAGACCGCGGACCGGATGGCCGCCGCGGTCTCCAGCGACCCCGGCACCGCGCTGCGGGTACACACCCGCGAGGAACTCGGCGTCGACCCCAGCGAGCTGCCATCGCCGGTCCTGGCCGGCGTGGCGTCGCTGCTCGCGTTCTCTCTCGGCGCGCTCGTGCCGCTGCTGCCCTACCTGGCGGGCCTGCCCGTGCTGGCCGCGACCTTGGTGCTCACGGCGGTAGCGCTGACCGCCGGCGGAATGATCGTGGGCCGGCTGACCGGCCGGCCGGTGGTGCGGTCGGGCCTGCGCCAGCTGGCCCTGGGCGGCCTGGCCATCGGCGTCACCTTCGTCGTCGGCAGCCTGATCGGCGGCCGCTAGAGCTACCGCCCGGGCGGCGCTATAGAGGAGTCTGGGATCCCGCCTGCGCGGGCCGCAGCGGCGTCCTCAGGACTCGGCCGGGCCGTCTGCCCGATCGCCGCCGGAGCCATCGCCGGCCTCGGGGGACGGCTGGCCGCCGGACGGAACCGCGGCATGCTCGGCCTCGTGGTGGCCGTTGCCTTCCCCGTCCCCGTCCCCGTGCCCGCCGTAGCCGTTGCCGTGGCCGTTCATCGGGACGCTCTCGGTGAGGACCTTGTTCAGCCGTTCCCGCACCCGGCCCAGGCCACCGCGCAGCCCGGGCGGCGGTACCCCGGGCTCGGCCGCGCCGGCTCCGGCCGGCAGGCTGGGCCGCTCCCTGGCCCCGATGGCCAGCGCGGCGAGCTCCTCGTCGTTGAGCGGCCTGGTCTCCTCGATGTACTCGCCGCTCGGCAGCTGCCGGATGTCCCCGGTTTCCACGCCGTGTTCCAGCAGGTGCAGGTCCTTGCGCTGCAGGCCCAGGCAGATCCGCTTGGTCACGATGTAGGCGACGGCGGGCGCGATGAAGACCGCGTACCTGGCGACCTCGGTGGTCAGGTACAGCGAGATGTCCAGGTGGTCGGCGATGACGTCGTTGGCGCCCTCCAGCCAGAACACGCCGTAGAACGTGATCGCGGCTATCCCGATGGCGGTCCTGGTCGGGGCGTTGCGGGGGCGGTCGTTGACGTGGTGCTCGCGCTTGTCGCCGGTGATCCACTGCTCGATAAACGGCCAGAACGCAGCGGCCGTGAAGATCAGGCCGAGCGGCACCAGGGCGGGAATGAGCACATTCCAGGCCACGGTATGGCCCCAGGCGTCCCAGGTCCAGCTCGGGAACACGCGCAGCGTGCCCTCGAGGAAGCCCATGTAGAAGTCGGGCTGCGAGCCCGCGGAGATCCCGACCGGCGTATAGGGGCCGTACAGCCAGATCGGGTTGATCTGCGCGAACGTGGATGCGATGGCCAGCGCCGCGAACGTGAAGAAGAAGAACGCCCCGGTCTTGGCCATGAAGTACGGGTACATCGGCGCGCCGACCACGTTGGTGTTCGTGCGGCCCTTGCCCGGCATCTGGGTGTGCTTCTGGTGGACCATGAGGAACAGGTGCGCGGTGATCAGCGCCAGCAGCAGGCCGGGGATCAGCAGCACGTGGATGATGTACAGCCGGGGGATAATGTCGTTGCCCGGGAACGCGCCGCCGAACAGGAAGAACGTCAGATAGGTGCCGACCACCGGGATGGACAGCAGCACGCCCTCGAGGATCCGCAGCCCGGTGCCGGACAGCAGGTCGTCCGGCAGCGAGTAGCCGAACAGCCCCTCGAGCATGCCGAGGGTGAGCATCACGATCCCGATCAGCCAGTTCGCCTCGCGCGGCTTGCGGTAGGCGCCGGTGAAGAAGATCCGCAGCATGTGCGCGAAGATCGCGGCCATGAACAGGTCAGCGGCCCAGTGGTGGATCTGCCGCATCAGCAGGCCGCCGCGGACGTCGAAGCTGATGTTGAGCGTGGAGGCGTACGCCTCGCTCATCCGGACGCCGTCGAGATGGGTGTAGGAGCCGTGATAGACGACCTCGGTCATGCTCGGCTGGAAGAACAGCGTCAGGAACGTGCCGGTCAGCAGCAGGATGATGAACGAGTACAGGACGATCTCGCCGAGCAGGAACGTCCAGTGGTCGGGGAAGACCTTGCGCAGCAGGACCCGGACGCCCCGGGCGCCGCGGAACCTGTCGTCCAGCGCCCTGCCGACGCCGTCGAGCGCCCGGTCGATACTCATCGAGAACTCATCCCCGCTCAAAGAAGCTCGGGCCGACCGGCTCATGGAAGTCGCTCATCGCGACCAGGTAACCCTCCGCGTCCGTGGTGATCGGCAGCTGCGGCAGCGGCCGCGGCGCCGGGCCGAAGAGCACCGTGGCGCCGCGCGGCGCGTTGAACGTCGACTGGTGGCACGGGCAGAGGATGTGATGGGTGGTCTGCTCGTACAGCGCCACCGGGCAGCCGACGTGGGTGCAGATCTTGGAGTAGCAGACGATGCCGTCGACGGTCCAGTTCATCACGGTGGGCGGCTGCAGTTCGCCCGCCTGGAACTTGATGATGATCGCGGCGGCGGCGGCCAGCGCCTCCGGATCGTCCTGGAAGCCGTCGGGAATCACCGTGATCATGCTGCCGGGTGAGCTGAACTCGGCCGGCGAGATCGGCGTGTTGGCCCCGTAGGTGATCAGCCGCATCCCCTTGCGCCAGACCGTGTGCCGCAGCGTGGTGCCGGGCAGCGGTCCCATGTCGCGCAGCAGCACGATCGGCGCGGCGGCGAGCGGCAGGGTCGCGGCGATCAGGGTGCGCCGCAGCAGCGGGCGCTTGACGAACTGGCTGGCCTCCGCGCCCTCGGTGAACGTCTCCTTGAACGCCGCCCGGTCCTCGGGGGTCGAGGCCAGCGGATGCCGCTCCTCGGTGAGCTCCACCGGCGGCATGATGCGCCGGACCCAGATCGTGGCGCCGATGGCCAGGGCCAGGAACGCCACCGACATGGACGTGCCGAGGGCCAGGTTGGAGCGCAGCACGGCATCCACCGAGTGCACCTCGAGGCCCACGTAGGCGGCGATGAACCCGATGCTGGCCAGGAACGAGAGGATGAACAGCGCGGCGACCAGGCGTTCGGCCCGCTTCGCACTCTGCGGATCCGGCGGGTCGGCGGGCAGCTCCCGCCGGGCCAGCTCCAGGACCTCGCCGGCCTCTTCCCTGGGCACGTCGGCGAGCATCGTCCGCGCCTCGGCGGGCGGCGGCGTGCCGATCACGCGATGCGGGCCGACCGGGGCGTCGTCCGGCTCGTCGGGCCGCCCGTCGGGGGCGCTGGGTTCACTCATCAGCGGTCTTCCTGTGCTTCGCAGTTATCCACATCGCGGCCAGGACCATGAAGAACAGCAGGCCGAGGAACGCGACCAGGCCCTCGGTCACCGGCCCCACCCGGCCCAGGCTGAAGCCGCCCGGGTTGGGCGTGGCCCGGGTGTCGGTCACGTAGGCGATGATGTCGCGCTTCTCGTCCGGGGTGATCGTGGTGTTGTTGAAGACCGGCATGGCCTCCGGGCCGGTCAGCATGGCCTCGTAGATCTGGGTGGGCGTGGCCTGGCTCAGGTCCGGCGCGTACTTGCCGTCGGTCAGCGCGCCGCCCGCTCCGTCGAAGTTATGGCACTGGGCGCAGTCGGCGATGAACAGTTGCTGGCCGAGCGCCACGTTGGCGCCGGACGTGCTCACCTCGGCCGGGGTGGGGATCGCCGGGCCGCCGGCCAGGGACGCGATGTACGCGGCGACATCGGCCGTCTGCTGCGGGTCGAGCTGACGCGGCTTGCTGCCGTTCTCGGCGCCGAAGTCCTTGGCCGGCATCCGGCCGGTGCTGACCTGGAAGTCGACGGCGGCCGAGCCGACGCCGATCAGGCTCGGCGCGGCGGCCGTGCCCTGAGCCTGGAGCCCGTGGCAGGTGGCGCAGGTCAGCTGGAAGATCTGCTGGCCCCTGGCGATCTGCGCCGCCGAGGCGCTGGGCGTGGTGGACGCGGCCGAGTCGGCGCTCCCGGTGAGGGCCGCGTATATCGCGCCCACCAGGATCAGCCCGAGCAGGACGACGGCATAGCCCGCGACCGGCCGCCTCCGCTTTGCGGTGATCCAGCTCACTGCTGTCCCCAGTCTCCGGTCAGTGAATCAGGTAGATCGTGGCGAACAGGCCGATCCATACGACGTCGACGAAGTGCCAGTAGTACGAGACGACGATGGCGCTGACCTGCTGCTCGTGGGTGACCTTCTTCGCCGCGAAGGTCCGCCCGAGCAGGAAGAGGAACGCTACCAGGCCGCCGGCCACGTGCAGGCCGTGGAAACCGGTGGCGATGTAGAAGACGGAACCGTAGTTGCTCGACGACAGCGTCAGGTGCTGCTTGCGGACGAGGTCGAAGAGGTACTCGTACCCCTGGCCGCAGTCGAAGTAGAGGCCCATCAGGAACGTCAGCGCGTACCACTCGCGCAGCCCCCAGCGCGCGGGCCTGAAGATGCTGGCCGTGCGCCTGACCTGACCGCGCTCGATCGCGAACACGCCCATCTGGCAGGTCACGCTGGACAGCAGCAGCACCAGGGTGTTCGTGGTGGCGAGCGGGAGGTCGAGCTTGACCGGGGGCCAGGGCTCGCCCAGGCCCTTGTCCACCGAGCGGACGGTGAAATACATGGCAAACAGCGCCGCGAAGAACATCAGCTCGGAGGACAGCCAGATAATCGTCCCGACGCTGACCACGCTCGGCCTGCTGGTGAGCGTGCGGGGGGTCACCTCGGTCGTTGCTGTCGCCACGGGGCCATTATTACGACACCGCGTAGGCGGTGCGCGCGCGACCCCCCGGGTCGGTAGCATCCAGTTTCATGAAGGTCGTTGTCTACAGCCATGACGCGGACACGCGGGCCAGGATCAGACTCGCGATCGGGCGCCGGCCCGCCCCCGATGTGCCGGAGGCGGAGGTGATCGACGTGGCCACCCACCCCGCGCTGATCCGGCTGCTCGACGCCGGCGGCGCGGACGTCATGGTGCTCGACGGCGAGTCGCAGCCCGCCGGCGGCATGGGCGTCTGCCGCCAGGCCAAGGACGAGATCTACAACTGCCCGCCGGCCCTGCTGATCATCGGCCGGCCCGATGACGGCTGGCTGGCCACGTGGTCCCTGGCCGACGCGGTGGTGAGTCACCCGATCGACCCGGTGGCGCTCGCGCATGCCCTGGCCGGCCTGATGCGCCAGAGCGCGGCCGGCCCCGCGGCCGCCTCGACCTGAGCTCAGGGGGCTCCATGGATTCCCGCACCGCGTGGCCCGCGCTGATCGGCGCGCTGATCAAGGGGGAGACCCTCGCCGCCGACGAGACCGCCTGGGCGATGAACGAGATCATGGAGGGGGCGGCCACGCCGGCCCAGATCGCCGGGTTCGGGGTGGCGCTGCGGATCAAGGGCGAGACCCCGGGCGAGCTCGGCGGCCTGGCCGAGGCCATGCTCAGTCACGCGTCACCGATCGACATCCCGGGCCGCCTCGTCGACCTGGTCGGCACCGGCGGCGACGGCGCGCGCACGGTCAACATCTCGACCATGGGCACGATCGTCGCGGCGGCGGCCGGCGCCCGGATGGCCAAGCACGGCAACCGGGCGGCCTCATCCGCGTGCGGGGCCGCGGACCTGCTCGAGGCGCTCGGCGTGGTCATCGACCTGCCCCCGGAGGCGACCGAGCGGCTGATGGCGGAGACCGGCGTGGTGTTCCTGTTCGCCGCGCTCTATCACCCGGCGCTGCGCCATACCGCCGTCCCGCGGCGGGAGCTTGGCGTGCCGACCGTGTTCAACTTCCTCGGCCCGGTGGCCAACCCGGCCCGGCCCGGTGCCCTGGCGGTCGGCGTGGCCGACCCGCGGATGGGCTCGGTGATCGCCGGCGTGCTGGCCGGCCGCGGCTGCTCCGCGCTGGTGTTCCACGGCGACGACGGGCTCGACGAGCTGACCACGACCGGCCCGTCGACCGTGTGGGTGGTGCACGGCGGCACGGTGAGCCAGACCTCGTTCGACCCCGCCGCGCTCGGGATCGGCCGGTCCGCGCCCGAGGACCTGCGCGGCGGCGACCCGGCGCACAACGCCGGGGTGGCCCGCGCCGTGCTCGGCGGCGAGCAGGGGCCGGTGCGGCAGACCGTGCTGCTCAACGCGGCGGCGGCGCTCGCCGCCGAGGCGGGCGTGGACGGCCCGGGCCGCCTGGAGCGGGCCCTGGCCGACGGCTACGCGAGGGCGGCGGGCGCGGTGGATTCCGGCGCGGCCCAGGCCCTGCTCGGGCGCTGGGCGGAGGCGAGCCAGCGCCTGGCCGCCGAGCGCTCCTGAGCGGGGGGCCGCCGGCCCGGTCAGTCCTGCTCGGAGTAGCCGATCGCGAACGCGGCCTCGAGGTCGTGCCGGGAGTAGGTACGGAACGCGATGTGGGTCTCGGTGTGCGTGACGCCGGCCACCCGGTTCAGGGTGCCGGGGATGACGTCGCCAAGCTCGTCATGCGCGCGAACCCGGACCATGGCCACGAGATCGAACTCGCCGGTCACCGAGTAGACCTCGGAGACCGCTGGTATCTGGGCGATGGCCTCGGCCGTCTCCGGGATGCGCGCGACGTCGGCCTTCACCAGAACGATAGCGGTGACCACTGCCGCCTCCTCAGCGCTTCGGGCGCCGGCGGCGCCGACTGCTGCAGTAGCGTACCGCCCGCCGCCGGGCAGGCACCGCCCGGATCAGGCGTGATCTCGGCGAGCGTGCGCACGCCGAGGCCGGCCAGCCGGGCCAGCAGGCCCCGCAGCACGTCGGCCGTGGCCCGGGCGTCGGCCAGGGCGCGATGGCACGGCCGGGTCCCGGCGTCGAAGAAGCTGGCCAGCGTGGCCAGCTTGCAGTCGGGCACCTCGTCCTCGCCGAGCACCGAGCGGGCCAGCGCGGCGGTGTCGAGGACCGGGAAGTCCGGCCAGGGAACGCGGCATTGGCCGCACGCGGCGGTGAGGAAGCCGACGTCGAACGGCGCGTTGTGCGCGGTCAGCACGCCGCCGCGGGCGAAGGCGAGGAAGCCGGGCAATACCGCGCCGATCGGCGGCGCCTGGCTGACCATGGCATCGGTGATGCCGGTCAGGGCGACGATGTCGGCCGGAATCGCGCCGCCCGGATTGACCAGCGCCGAGAATTCGGCGGGCGGGCGGCCGCGGCCGATCCTGACCGCGCCGATCTCGGTGATGCCCGCCTGCTCCGGCAGCCAGCCGGTCGTCTCCACGTCGACGATCACGAAATCGGTGTTGGCCAGCGAGCCGGCTGGCGCCGGTTGAACCGGCGCCGCGTCAACGGGCCGCGGCTGCGCGGGGATCGGCGCGATCGGCTCCCAGATGGTCACGTGATCACCGTAGGACTGGGCACCGACAGTCTGGCTCAGGCGCGCCGCCGGACATCGAGCCGCGCCTTCAGCCGCGCTAGCTCGCAAAAGGCTTAGGCGAGAGTACGCGAAGTGGTTGAATACACCACCCGAACATCACTAGTGTCAGGCAGCGAGCCGCATCGCTCAGCAGTCGCCGCCACGGCGACGGCGATCGGCCGCCGCCGAGTCTCCGGCACTGGCCCTCGGGTCAGCCGGGGAGCCGGGGACCCACCGGAGGACCACCGGGCGCGCTGCCAGGGGATGCTCCAGGGGTGAATCGGGTCGGCCCGCACCGGGCCGGGCCGTAGGGCGCGCTTCCACAGCCCGAACCCGTCAGCTCACCCGGTAGGCGGACAGTGGAAGAGGGAGCGTGTCACGCACGTGCGTACGCGGTCATCGGGCAGTAGGACTCTGATCGGTGCTCTCAGGCGCCGCGGCGTGGCCGTCTCGCTCGGCCTGGTCGCCGCCGGCGCGCTCGTCATGGCGGGCGGCGCCGCGGTCGCGGCGCCGCAGCCCACGGTTACCCAGGTCCAGCAGAAGCTCGACCAGCTGAACAACCAGGCCCAGCGGCTCGACGAGCAGTACGACCAGGTGCAGCAGGAGCTGGCGTCGGCGAACCAGCAGCTCGCGCTGGTGAACACCGAGGCCGCGCGCTACCTGTCCCGGTTCAACGCGATGCGCGCCCAGGTCGCCCAGATCGCCACGGCGGCCTACGAGGATGGCAGCCTGTCGACGCCGGAGGCGCTGCTGACCTCTAACAACCCGCAGCAGATACTCGACCAGTCGTCGATCCTGCTCGAGCTGTCCACCAGCAACAGCACCGAGATGGCCGCGTTCCTCGCGGCGGCGCGGCAGCTGTCCGGCGCGCAGGAGTCGGCGCGCCGGGTCAAGACCGGCATACTCGCGCTCAAGAGCAAGCTGGCCGGCGAGAAGACGTCGCTCAACAAGCTGATCAACCAGCAGCAGGCGCTGCTCGAGCAGCTCACGCCCGCGCAGCAGGTCGGCACCGGGCCGGGCGGGGGCACCACGAGCATCGGCGGCAGCGACCCGGTCCCGACGAATTCCCAGGCCGGGAAGGCGGTGGCGTTCGCCTACGCCCAGCTCGGCTGCCCGTACGTGTTCGGCGGCACCGGCCCGTGCGACGACGGATTCGACTGCTCCGGGCTGACCCAGGCGGCCTGGGCGGCCGCGGGCGTGGCGATCCCGCGGACCAGCTACGAGCAGGCCGGCCTGCCCGCGGTCCCGACCAGCGAGCTTGAGCCCGGCGACATACTCGAGTTCGCCGGTGATTCGCATGTGGGGATCTACGTCGGCGGCGGTGATCTCATCGACGCGCCGCAGACCGGCGAGGACGTCGAGAAGGTTTCGCTGAGCGGCTGGTTCTCGGAGAACCTGGACGGAGCGGTCCGGCCGTAGACTCTCCTGCTGGCCCTCCGGTCACCTGCCGGAGGGCCAGGCCAGGGGAGCACGGGTGCCGAAGGTCCTGATCGTCAGCAACGACTTCCCGCCGCGCCGCGGCGGGATCCAGTCGTTCGTGCACGCGCTCGCGTCGCGGCTGCCGCCCGGGTCCGTGGTGGTCTACGCGCCGCGCTGGGCCGGCGCCGCGGCGTTCGACGCCCGGCAGCCGTTCCCGGTGATCAGGCATCCGACCTCGCTGATGCTGCCGGTGCCGTCGGTGGCCCGCCGGGCGGCCCGAATCCTGACCGAGCATGACTGCGACACGGTGCTGTTCGGGGCGGCGGCGCCGCTCGGGCTGCTCGCGCCGTCGCTGCGCCGGGCCGGGGCCCGGCGGATCGTCGCCATCACCCACGGTCACGAGGCGGGCTGGGCCGCGCTGCCGGTGGCCCGCTGGCTGCTGCGCAGGATCGGCGACCGGGTCGACGTGCTCACCTACCTGGGCGAGTACTTCCGGGCCCGGCTGAGCCGGGCGCTGTCGGCCGGGGCGGCGGCGCGGATGGTGCGGCTCGCGCCCGGCGTGGACACGGCCGCGTTCCGGCCCGGAGCGGGCGGGGACACGATCAGGAAGCGGCTCGGCCTCGGGGACCGCCCGGTGGTCGTCTGCGTGTCGCGGATGGTTCCGCGCAAGGGCCAGGACACGCTGATCAGGGCGTGGCCCCGGGTGCGGGCCACCATGACGGGCCGGAACGCCACGGCCCGGGGGACCGTGGCCCCGCGCGGCGCGGGCGGCGGGGCGGCGGACGGCGGCCCGGTGCTGCTGCTGGTCGGCGACGGGCCCTACCGGGCGAAGCTCGGCCGGCTGGTGCAGCGGGCCGGGCTGTCGGACTCGGTCGTGTTCACCGGGCCGGTTCCGGCGGCGGACCTGCCCGCCTACTACGACGCGGGAGACGTGTTCGCGATGCCGTGCCGCACCCGCCGGGCCGGCCTGGACGTGGAGGGGCTGGGGATCGTCTACCTGGAGGCCTCGGCCTCGGGGCTGCCGGTGGTGGGCGGCGACTCGGGCGGCGCGCCGGACGCGATCCTGGCCGGCGAGACCGGCTACGTCGTGCCCGGGCGGGACGCGGCCGCGGTGGCCGACCGCATCACCGGGCTGCTGGCCGACCCGTCGGGCGCGGGCGCGATGGGGGAGAAGGGCGTGGCCTGGGTCGACCGCGAGTGGCGCTGGGAACTGGTCGCCGACCGGCTCCGGGCCATCCTGGCCGGCTGACCGGCTGACCGGCCCCGGGGGGGCGGCTTGACCGGTCGGGACTATGCGTTAAGGCCGGTCGTATAGGGCGTCGATATCGGCCGCGTAATCCTTGATCACCACGTTCCTGCGGACCTTCAGCGACGGCGTGAGATAGCCGTTGGACTCGGTGAAATCCGAGGGGAGAATGCGGAAGCGCCGGATCGACTCGGCGCGGGAGACCGCCTTGTTGGCGTCGTCCACGGCGGCCTGGATGTCCGCGATCAGCTCCGGGTCGTCGCTCACGTCGGCGCCGTCCGGACGGCCGTGCTGCTTCCGCCAGAACTCCAGTCCCTCCTCGTCGAGGGTGATCAGGCTGGCGATGTACGGGCGGCCGTCCCCGACCACGACGCACTGGCTGATCAGCGGGCTGGCGCGGAGCCTGTCCTCGAGCACGGCGGGCGCGACGTTCTTGCCGCCCGCGGTGACGATCAGCTCCTTCTTCCGCCCGGTGACGCGCAGGAAGCCCTCGTCGTCCAGGCTGCCGATGTCGCCGCTGCGGAACCATCCGTTCTCGTCGAGCACCTCGGCCGAGGCCTCCTGGTTGTGCCAGTAGCCGGGGAACACGTTCGGGCCCCGGAACAGGATCTCGCCGTCGTCCTCGAGCTTGATGGCGACGCCGGGCAGCGGCAGGCCGACCGTGCCGATCTTGTTCCGGGCGGGCCGGTTCACGGTGGCGGCGGCCGAGGTCTCGGTCAGCCCGTAGCCCTCGAGGATCGTGATGCCCGCGCCGCGGAAGAAGTGGCCGAGCCGCTCGCCGAGCGGCGCTCCGCCGGAGACCGCGTACGCCACCTGTCCGCCGACCGCGGCCCTGAGCCTGGCGTACACGAGCCGGTCGAACAGCGCGTGGCGCAGCCGGAGCGCCCGGCCGGGGGCCGCTCCTTCCTCGTCGGTGGCCCGGCTCCAGGCGACCGCGGTGTCCGCGGCGGCGTCGAAGATCCGGCGCTTCGCGCTGCTCGCCGCGGCCTGCTGCTGCGCGCTGTTGAAGACCTTCTCGAATACCCGCGGCACGGCGAGCAGGAACGTGGGCCGGAACTCGGGGAGCGCCTGGGCCAGCGTCCCGGCGTCCGGCCAGTGCCCCAGGACGGCCCCGGACTCCAGGCAGCCGACCTGGATGATGCGGGCAAAGGAATGCGCGAGCGGCAGGAACAGCAGGGTCGAGCTCCCGGCGATCTCGAAGACCTCCGCCAGCGCGCCCGCGACCGCGTTACGGACGCCGGAGAGCAGGTTGCCGTGGGTGATCTCGCATCCCTTGGGACGCCCGGTGGTGCCCGAGGTGTAGATGATCGTCGCCAGGTCGGCCGCCTTCCTCGCCGCCCGGCGCTGGTCAAGCTGCTCGTCGGTGACGCTGGCGGCGCCGGAGCCGACGGCCATGCCATCCGCGCCGTCGATGAGCCAGACGTGCTCCACGGCCGCGCCGCCGGCCTGGCGGATGGCCTCGGCGTGGGCCGGCGTCTCGGCGAACGCCGCGCGGGCGCCCGAGTCACTGAGGATCCACTCGACCTGCTCGGCGGATGAGGTCTCGTAGATCGGGACCGTGACCGCGCCCGCGGTCCAGATCGCGTAGTCGATCAGCGTCCACTCGTACCGGGTCCGCGACATCAGGGCGACCCGGTCCGCTGGCTCGATGCCCGCCGCGACGAGCCCCTTGGCCAGGGCCGTCACCTCGTCACGGAACTGCGCGGCCGTCACGTCGTCCCACCGGCCGCCGGCCAGCCTGCGCATCACCACCGCGTGCGGTTCCTGGCCGGCCCGGGTGAAGACGACGTCGGCCAGGCTGGCCGCGGGGGGGACGTCCACCAGGGCGGGGATGCTGTACTCGCGCACGGTGCCTCCAGTCTGACCCGCGTTCTGCACAGATCTTCATGAACCTATACCGCGACGGGAGCCCGCTCCATTACGGCGCCTGACCGGATTTGCCTAGGGTGTGTGCATGCGGGTGCACGTGGTCAGCGATGTGCATGGCCGGGCCGATGGGCTCCGGGGCGCGGCCGACGGCGCGGACGCCCTGATCTGCCTCGGCGATCTGCTGTTGTTCGTGGACTACGCGGACCACGGGAAGGGGATCTTTCCCGACCTGTTCGGCGTGGAGGCGGCCAGGGAATTCATCGCGCTGCGCACGGCGCAGCGCTTCGACGAGGCCAGGCAGCTGTCGGCCCGCCTGTGGGCCGGGCTGGACGGTGACCCGGCCGCGCACGTGGAGGCGGCGGCGTCACGCCAGTACGAGGAGCTGTTCGCCGCGCTGCCCGCGCCGTCCTACCTCACCTACGGCAACGTCGACATACCGCGGATGTGGCCCGCGCACCTGCGGCCCGGCCACCACGTGCTCGACGGCGAGCGGGTGGAGCTGGACGGCTGGTCCTTCGGCTTCATCGGCGGCGGCCTGCGCACGGTGTACCGGACCCCGCACGAGGTCTCCGACGAGATCTACGCGGCCAAGGTGGCGGCCGTCGGCCAGGTGGACGTGCTCTGCGCGCACATCCCGCCCGCCGTGCCCGATCTGCTGTTCGACACGGTGGCGCGCCGGATGGAACGCGGCAGCGAGGCGCTGCTCGACGCCGTGCGGACCACCCAGCCCCGGTACGCCCTGTTCGGGCACGTGCATCAGCCGCTGGCCAGCCGGATCCGGATCGGCCGCACCGAATGCATCAACGTGGGGCATTTCCGCGCCACCGGGACGCCCTACGCGCTGGAGTGGTAGGTACCCGGGGCGAGGTACGCTCCGAGCATGGCGGACAGGACCACGTCGAGCATCCTGATCGGGATGCCGCGGCAGGATGTCATGGCGGTGATCGCTGACTTCGCCGCGTACCCGGAGTGGGCGACCGGGGTGCGCAGCGCGGAGGTCCTGGCGCAGGACGCCGACGGCCGCGCGAGCGCGGTCCGGTTCACGCTGGACGCCGGAGTGATCAAGGACAGCTACGTGCTCGGCTACGACTGGAACGACGACACCCGGGTCCGCTGGGACCTCGCCGAACCCGGGTCGATGATCTCCGAGATGAGCGGGGGCTACGAGCTGGCGGACCGCGGCGACGTCACCGAGGTGACCTACGAGCTGGCCGTGGGCATCAAGATGCCGATGATCGGGATGCTCAAGCGCCGGGCCGAGAAGACGATCATCGACACCGCGCTCAAGGGGCTCAAGTCGCGAACCGAGACCATCGGGAGAGACCGATGACCACGCCGCCAGACCGCTCTGACTCCGGCCGCAAGGCGGGCACCGACCTGACCGGCGAGTTCCAGCGGTGGCTGATCCGGTCGAGTGCCCGCAACATGCGCCGCGAGCTGACCGGGCAGTTCCGCAGGACCTTCAACCGGGCCGACGACAACGTCTGGGGTGTTGCGACCACCGAACCGCCGCCGGACTCGTCCGGGGAGGCACCCGAGTGCGCCTGGTGCCCGGTGTGCCGGGCCGCCCGCCGGATCCGGGAGTCCGGCCCCGACGTCGGGGGGCAGCTGGCCGGGGCCAGCGACGTCGTGGCCGCGGCCGTGCAGGAGGCGATGTCCGCGTTCAGCGCGGCCAGGTCGGCCCGCGCCCGGCCGGAACGGGCGCCCGGATTCCCGGCCGACCAGTACCCGCCGGACCGGTTCCCGGCCGACCGGTTCCCGGCGGCAGGCGCGCCTCGCGAAGGGGCGGATCATGAGCCTGACGATCGGGATTGACGTCGGAGGCACCAAGGTCGCCGCGGGCGTCGTCGATGATCATGGACGGATCGTCGAGAAGCTGAAGCGCTCCACCCCCGCGGCCAGCCCGGAGCGGACGGCGCGGGTCATCGGGGAGGCCGTCACCGAACTGCTCGGCCGTCACGACGCCGACGCCGTCGGCATCGGCGCCGCCGGGTTCGTCGACACGGTCGGTTCGCGCATCCTGTTCGCCCCCAACCTGGCCTGGCGCAACGAGCCGCTGAAGGAGCAGGTCGAGGACTATGTCGGCCTGCCCGTGGTGGTAGAGAACGACGCGAACGCCGCCGTCTGGGCGGAGACCATGCTCGGCGCGGCGCGCGGGCACGAGCACGTCATGCTGATCGCCGTCGGCACCGGCATCGGCGCCGGGATCGTGATCAACGGCCAGCTGTACCGGGGCCGGTGGGGGATCGCCGGAGAGCCCGGGCACTACCGCGTCGTACCCGACGGGCGGCTCTGCGGGTGCGGCAACCGCGGCTGCTGGGAGCAGTACGCGAGCGGGAGTGCCCTGGTCGCCGAGGCGCGCGAGTTCGCGAGGCGTTCGCCAGGACCCGCGGTCCGCCTGCTGCAGCTCGGCGGGGGTTCCGCCGAGGGAATCAGCGGGCCGGAGGTCACCCGGGCCGCCCGCGAGGGAGACGCCGCGGCCCTGCGCTGTTTCGAGATCGTCGGAGCCTGGCTGGGCCAGGGCCTGGCCGCGCTGGCGGCCATACTCGACCCGGGCTGCTTCGTGATCGGCGGCGGCGTGTCAGAGGCCGGCGATCTGCTCATCCGCCCGGCGCGGGCCGCGTTCGCGGACGCGCTGACCGGAGGGTCCTACCGTCCGCACGCCGAGATCAGGCTGGCCCAGCTCGGCGCCGACGCCGGGGTGATCGGCGCGGCCGACCTAGCCCGCCGGGCCCTGGCCGGAGGCCCGCCGGGCGACCGGGGTGATCGGGGTCATCGGGGCGAACGGGCCGGTCGGGCGGCACGGGTTCAGAGCACGGCTCCGTTATCGGGCCCGGCGCCGCGCGACGGCCCGTCGCCGAGGCGCAGCACCAGCACGACGAACCCGCCCACGAACGCCGCGATGGCCAGGAGCGCCGCCCAGCCGGGCACGGCCCAGCCGACGAGCGTGGCGACCAGCAGGTAGGCCGGGCCGCCGAACAGCGCGGTCCAGGCGCCCTTGGCCACCGAGTCGAGTTGCGGCAGCGGCGGCGGGGGAGGCGGGATGTAGTGTTCCTCGGTATCGTCGGCGCCTGCCGCGTCGGCTGAGTCCGCGGGCGGCCACGGCGCCGGGCCCGGGACCGGCGGCGGGCTGGCCGGCCGGACCACGCGGGTCCGGTCGGCGCCGGGACCCGGCGCCTGGGCGGCCGGCCCGGAGCCGGCCCCGGGCGGTCGCCGCCCCGGCCGGGCGCGGTCAGGTCCTCCCGGTCCGGCCACGGGGCCGCGGCGTCCGGCCCGTCGGCGGGCAGGTCGTACCGAGCGACCAGATCCTGCCAGGCAGCCTCGTCACCGGTCGCGCCGCCGCTCGCGCCCCCGCCGCTGACGTCCTCGCCACTCACGTCATAACCCTCGCCACGTCATAACCCTCGTAGGCCATAATCCTCTGCGCCACCCGCCGCACGACGCCCGCTACCCCTTTCCGGCCCGGCTGTGGGTCCTGACGAACTCCAGGCTCCCGGCGAAGATGGCCGGTGCATCGTTGTCGAGAGTTGCAACGTGGTAGCTGTTGGCGCATTCCCGGACTTCCAGTTGTTTGTCCGGCAGCGCGTCGCGCAGCACGCGGAGGCTGGCCGGCCCGACGACATGGTCGTCCGTGCTGTGGTACACGAGCACCGGCTGCGTCACGTCGGCGAGCTGGGCCTGGGTGACTCGCCACAACCCGGGCAGGCTGGCCAGCGCCTTGACCGGCATCCGGTCGTAACCCTGCTCGCTGGCCTGCTCCTGCTTGATGTCGCTGGCGATTCCCTTCAGCGAAGGCACCACGAACTTCAGCACCGGGGCCAGCGCGATCAGCCGGGTGTCGGCCGCCACCGACGGGTTGACCAGCACAAGCCCGCTGACCGCCGTGCCCTTCAGTTCGGCGAGCCGCAGCGCGAGGCTGCCGCCCATCGAAAGGCCCATGACGAAAATCTCGTCCGCGTGCGCCCGGAGCTTGTCGAACGCCCGGTCGACCTCCGCGTACCAGTCCTCCCACCGGGTGCGCGCCATGTCCTGCCAGGTGGTGCCGTGGCCGGGCAGCCGGGGCAGCCAGACGCTCAGCCCGGCCCCGGCCAGATAGTCGGCCCAGGGCCGCAGCGACTGCGGGCTGCCGGTGAAACCGTGGCAGAGCAGGGCGCCGGTGGCCGTCCCCACCTGGGTGAAGGGTTCTGCGCCTGGCATCACTGGCATGGGCCGGATCCTCTCCGCGTGCTGGCGTCCCCGCGTCCCCCCGATTCCGCTCCTCGCATCGTCGCACGCAGATGCCCGCCCGTCGCATATGTTGGCGGAGCGCGATCACGTGGGAACATGTGTGCGTGTTCTACTGGGTGGTCAAGGCGGTACTCGGTCCCTTCCTCAGGATCGTGTTCCGGCCATGGGCGGACGGCATTGACAACGTCCCGAGAGAGGGACCGGCGATCATCGCCAGCAATCACCTCTCGTTCTCCGATCACTTCTTCGCCCCGCTGCCGCTGCCGCGCAAGGTAGTGTTCCTGGCCAAGTCGGAGTATTTCACCGGCCGCGGGCTCAAGGGCCTGGCCAGCAAGGCCTTCTTCAGCGGCGTCGGCCAGATCCCGGTGGACCGGGCCGGCGGCGAGGCGAGCGAGCGCGCGCTGCGCACCGGGCTGCGCGTGCTCGCCCAGGGCAACCTGCTCGGGATCTATCCGGAGGGCACCAGGACCCCGGACGGGCGGCTGTACCGCGGTAAGACCGGCGTGGCCCGGCTGGCCCTGGAGGCGAGGGTGCCGGTGATCCCGTGCGCGATGATCGGGGGCTTCGAGTTCCAGCCGCCGGGCAAGATCACGCCGAGGCTGCGGATCCGGCCCGGCGTCAGGTTCGGCAAGCCGCTGGACTTCTCCCGCTACTACGGGCTCGAGCAGGACCGGATCGTGCTCAGGGCGATGACCGACGAGATCATGTACGAGATCATGAAGCTCTCCGGCCAGGAGTACGTGGACGTCTATGCCCAGCGCACGAAGGTGGCCGTGCCGGCCGCCGACGAGTGACGTCAGCCCGGCTCGGGCCGGGCGCGTTCTGGTTGCGGCGGAGCGAACCTGAGCCCGGTGATCTCGCCCGACCCCAGGAAGCCGATCCTCATCACGAGCGGGTCCGGCGCGAAGGCGATCGTCACGTCGGCGGCGACGAGGCCGTTCAGGCGCTGGCAGCTGACCGTGACCTCGCCCGGCGGCCCGGCCGCCCGCGCCCGGCGGCTCCGCCAGGCGCGGTCGAAGTTCTCCAGCGGAATCCGGCCGCGGAACTTGGGCGTGGCGCGCCCGTGGACCTCGGCGGTCCGCCCGTCCAGCAGCGCCTGCACCACCTCGCGGGCGCGTTCTTCCCACTCCGGCCCCGGCGGCTGCGGACGCACCTGGCGGGGATCCTGGCCGGCCAGGGCCAGCCGGGCGGCGCGCGCCAGCGCGTCGGCGCAGCCGCGGCTGCTGACCATGATCGCGACACCGCGCCGCTGGCTGATGTCGATGATCACGGCCGACGAGAAGCCGCCGGTCCCGCCGCTGTGCCCGCGCAGCTTCCCGTCCACCACGATCCAGCCCAGGGCCTGAACCCGGCCGGCCTTGATCGGGACCTGCGGTGCCGCGCCGGAAGTTCGGGGCTATCCCCGGCAGCCCGGAGGTGTGCGTGGCGAGCTGCCTCAGGGTGATCCCGCCGTTGCCGCCGGCCGGCAGCCACCGGCCGATCTCGTCGTCCAGGGACAGCGCGCCGCCGGCCGCCAGCAGGGCCAGCAGCGTTGCGGTCATCGTCTTGGTCACCGAGCCGATCTCGAACCGGCCGTCGGCCGGCGTGCCCGGCGGGCTGACGTGACTGGCGATCCCGGCCTCGCCGGGGTCGGTGCCGGCCGCGTCGATGCCGGCCGCGGCGACGGCGACCCCGGCCGCTTCGAACGACCCGTCAAAGCTCTCGGTCAGCCGCCGTGCCGCCTGCTCAGCCCATGCCATCGGCAGTCAGCCTACCGGGGATCCTTCCCGGCAGAGGGCGCGAGACGGTCGAGTCACGGACATCCTTCGCACCCAGTTTGAGAGCGTCACCGCAGGTCAACCGGGCAGGCCAGTTAGCCGTCCTATGGCTGCCTGGATCGGAAGATGAGCCGCGAGGGGTCCGCCGGTGAAGATCAGCAAGGTTGTCGTCTGCTCGTTGTCCGCGCTCGCGTTAGCCGCGCTGCCTGCCCTGCCCGGGCTCCCGGGCCGGCTGGCCGCGGCGGCCGTGGCGCGGCCGGCCCTGCGGCAGGCCCGGGCTTCCGTCATGCCTGCTCGGCCGCGGCCGAGCCCGGATGGGCCCAGTGCCTGGCCCTGGTGCAGGACAACGTGGTGTCCTTCCAGGGCCTGGCCCGCGCCGCCACCCCGGCCGGTTACGGCCCGGCCCAGCTGCAGAGTGCCTACCACCTGACGCTGGCCGCGGCCGCGGCGGGCCAGGGCGAGACGGTCACGGTCGTGGACGCGTTCGACGACCCGGACGCGGCCTCGAACCTGGCCGTCTACCGCGCCCACTACCGTCTCCCCGCCTGCGGCGCGGGCTGCTTCAGCAAGGTCAACCAGGAGGGCCAGGCCAGCCCGCTGCCGAAACGGGCCGGCACCAGCGGCTGGGGCACCGAGGAGTCGCTGGACCTCGACATGGTGTCGGCCATCTGCCCGAACTGCCATATCCGCCTGGTCGAGGCGAACAACGGCAAGGACGTGAACCTCGGCAAGGCGGTGGACGCCGCGGTCGCGCTGGGCGCCAAGTTCGTGTCCAACAGCTACAGCTCTCCGGAAAAGTCCAGGGAGACCGGGTACGACGCCTACTACGACCATCCCGGCGTGGTGCTGACCGCGGCCGCCGGGGACAGCGGATACGGCCTCGGCTACCCGGCCGCGTCCCGGTACGTGACGTCGGTCGGCGGCACCTCACTGGTCCGCAAGAAGAGCACGGCCCGAGGCTGGACGGAGACCGTCTGGGACAACGGCGCCGGTGCCACCGGCTCCGGGTGCTCGCGCTACGAGTCCAAGCCGTCCTGGCAGACCGACACCGGCTGCGCCCATCGCACCGACAACGACGTGGCCGCGGACGCGAACCCCAGGACCGGCGCCGCGGTTTACGACACCT
This sequence comes from uncultured Actinomycetota bacterium, assembly GCA_963729365.1. GTDB lineage: Bacteria > Actinomycetota > Actinomycetes > Streptosporangiales > Streptosporangiaceae > JASHPR01. Next base: position 50,403 of record CAVSNQ010000017.1, on the reverse strand, counting down.
ACGACCAGGGCGGCTGGCTCGAGGTCGGCGGTACCTCGGAGTCCTCGCCGATCATTGCCGCGACGTACGCACTGGCCGGGCCGCCCGCTCCCGGCACCGACCCGGCCGAGTACCCGTACCAGCACACCAGCCATCTGTACGACATCACGTCGGGCAGCGACGGCTCCTGTGGCGGTTCTTACTTGTGCACGGCCAAGGTGGGATACGACGGCCCGACCGGCTGGGGAAGCCCGGACGGCACGGGCGCGTTCCAGGCCGTCGACCACGCGGTCATCATCGCCAGTCCGGGGAGCCGGCTCAGCAGGAAGGGCGCGCGGATCACCCCGGTGCGGATCGCGGCGAGGGTTTCTGGTTCCGCGTCGGCGCTGACGTTCACGGCCAGCGGGCTGCCGCCCGGCCTGTCGATCAGCCCGCGGGGCGTCATCTCCGGCACGCCCAGGGCCATCGGGTCGTACCTGGTCCGGGTGGACGCGACCGACGCCACCGGGATGACCGGGCTGACCTCGCTGCGGTGGACCGTGGAATCGGCCGGCGCGATCACCTCGCGGCTGGCGGGGGAGTGCGTCGATGACCGGCACGCGGGTACCGCGCACGGCAACAAGATCGTTATCTACCGGTGCAACGGCGGCCACGCGCAGTCCTGGGTAATGCCAACCTGCCGTCCCTGGGACGGCAGGTTTTTGTATCTGACCGCGAACAGGTTTCGGCCGGCTTGCGGACCGGCTGGTTTTCGGGCAAACTGAACCAGCGGTTCTCCTCCAGATGGCCTTCAAATCCGTACAATAGCGGGTTTAACGTTTGCCGGCGTGATTCTGATTGCCTCCGGCTCTGCAGTGCTGTATCTGTTGCGCAATTTTGTTACAGGCACGGCTCGTCCGCCTTCCAGAATCTTGCCTCCGCTTTCGGAAAAAGCGAATCGGGGCCCAGGTATGTCGATCCTGCAGTATGCGCCACATGCCATGCCGCAATCGCGGACACGTACAAGAAGACCGGGATGGGGCGTTCGTTTTATGTGCCGACAAAGTCGAACGAGATCGAGAGATATTCGACGGGAAACATCTTCAAACATCCGGCATCGGGGATGCAGTATGAAATGGGGGGCGCAGCGGCAGTTTCTTTCAGCGGCGCACGATGATCGGCGCTGAGGGGGCGAACCAGGAGGCATTGGAGGAGCGAGTCGATTACATTATCGGCTCGGGAAACCAGGCGCGGACTTACCTGCACCGCACCCCCGCCGGACGTCTCATCGAACTGCCGGTAAGCTGGTACACCGAAAAGGGCGGCTACTGGGCAATGTCGCCGAATTTCGACTGGAAGAATCAGACCGACATGCACGGCGCCATTGGAGCCGAATGCCTGTTCTGTCACGACGGCTATCCGGCGACCGATGGGGAGTCGCTGCGCAATGCGACGGAAATCGGAGTCTTTCCTGCGCAGCTCCCGATGGGCATCGATTGCCAGCGCTGCCATGGTCCGGGTTCAGCTCACGTCGCTGCGGCGATGGATCGAAACTTCAATGAGCAAGCCGTACGCTCCTCTATCGTGAATCCGGCGCGATTACCTAGGGATCGGCAACTTGAAGTGTGTTTCGAGTGCCACCTGGAAACGAGCGCGCGGCACATTCCGGCGGCGATTCGCAATTACGATCGCGATGTTTTCTCGTTCCGGCCCGGGCAACTGCTGGGCGATTACAAGGTCTACTTTGAGCGCCCGACGAAGCCGGTGGCCGACGACTTCGAAGTTGGACATGCGGGTTACCAATTGCGTAAATCGGCGTGCTTCCGCAACTCGCAGATGACTTGCCTTACGTGCCACGATCCACACGATGTGCCCCACGGGCCCGGGGCGATCGCCGGGTATGTCAAGGTCTGCGCGCAATGCCATTCCGCGGTGCGCCACAATGCTGCCCTGCCGAAAACCGAGAACTGCATCACGTGTCACATGCCCAAACGACGGAGCGGTGGCGCGGTACATATTATTCTGACGGATCATTCCATTCCGCGACTTCGTCCCGCGGGAGACCTACTTGCGCCGCTCGAGGAGCGAGCGCCGCTAACAGACCACACCCCGGTTCAGATCTACTATCCCGAACACCCGCCGCAGGATGGGCGTGCGGAGCTTTACACCTCGATTGCACAGGTGGACGACGGCGATGGAGTGCGCGGTCTGGCGCAATTGCAAGAGACGCTCGAGCACATGAGGCCACCTGAACCGGAGCCCTATCTCGAAATGGCGCGAGCTCTATTGCGAAGAAACAGGCAGGCCGAGGCGATTCCGTGGTTTGACAGGGCACTGGAACGCCGTCCTCAAATGCTCGCCGCAATGCGCGAGAAGGGCGTAACGCTGGCTAGTCTGGGGAGAACGGATGAAGCAGCGGCGATCTTGGAGAAAGCCGCGAATCTATATCCGAAAGACGACGTTCTGCTAACCGATCTCGGCGACGTATTCATGCAGCAAAATGAGTTGGACAAGGCAGAGGATGCGTTGCAAAAGGCTGTTGCGGTAAATCCCGAACGTGGCGAGGCCCTGAATTTTCTGGGACTGATCGCAATCCGGCAAGGCGATGAAGCAGGCGCGGAGGCGAATTTCCGGGAGGCAATTCGCATGCGCCCCGATTTACCAGCCCCTCACGACAGCCTGGGCTGGCTGCTCACCGGAAGACGCAACCTGGACGAAGCGAGCCGGGAATTCCAATTGGCGCTCTTTTACGACGATAAAGATGGAGAAGCTCATCATGGACTTGGCCTATTGGCGATCCTCAAGCACGATCGAAATACGGCGCTGCTGGAACTGAAGACTGCTGCGGAACTCGAGCCGGCGAACGCACAGACACACAACACGCTCGCGGACGTCCTCTCGGCCAAAGGGGAATTCACGGCAGCCGCGGCGGAGTATCGCCGCGCGATCGAACTCAATCCATCGCAGTGGGATGGGCACCTCGGCCTCGCAATGTCGCTGATCAGGATGAACGAACCAGCTTCTGCTGTGGCTGAGTTGCAGATTGCCGCATCGGCGCCGGATGCGAATGTACGCGCCGCTGCGCAGAATCTGCTGCGGCAGCTGGGAAGATAGCGGGAGAGATTGCGCCCGTATCCCGCGCCTCCTGGAGATAGAGCGGGCCGGTAAGAGTTCGGCGAAGCTCATTTTTCCCACCCATCCACCGTTCGACGTCGCATTGCTCCGAGTTAAATGTTCAGGAAAGCATGCCTACCAACCGGAAGCTTCGATCTGAGTTATGGGCATCGGGGCGTTATACCCGCTAAGTTCTTTGTGCAGCGCCCGTGTGCTCATAAGGCCGCAGTCTAGAAATCTCCTGCCTTTCTAGGTCTGAGGATCCAGACATGGGGCACCTAGAGTTGCTGGCAGAACCAAGCATCTCCGAAACCTAGACTACCCGTCCTGGACAAAAAGCGCAGGCCGCCTGGAACACGGACAGAACACGGACAGCCTGCACCAAGATCGCAGCAGCGCAGGTGCACCCCTTTACGGTTGCGTGTACTGGTGGCCTGGCGACGAGGTGAGAGGCAATTTTGTGGAACTCAAGTCGGCAGTCGATCTGCCCTTCGTGGAACCCAATGATAAAAAAGGGAAGGTCCAGAGCATGCGTTTCAATGTGCTGCAGGTCGCGCTGATTGAGCCGTAGAGTACCCGAGCTTTAGACAAGCCCAGTTTGGAGGATTTGGAAGGCGCGAGCGTCACGGTGTTCGAAATTCTCTTGCGCTGCAGACGGACTGCATTCCGCGTGGACTTGGATGAATCCGCGCCCGTACGCTCCGATCTCTTGACGTGTCCATTTTTCCCTAGACGCATTCTCAAAACCCCGCCTCATTTGGTCCGCCGTACTGATGTCATGACACTGTCCGCACATAGACAGGAAATCTTCCCGTCCTGTTCCAGCCGGTAGGTTGACAATGCCAGCGATCCCAGGCGAAGTAGGCGGGGATTATCGGCGCTGATGGAAGTTCCTTTGCCAGCGGGAGTTTGTTGCGGAGCCGGAAGTGGCGCGAACTGGCTAAGATCCACGGGAACTTCACCGGGCCTTGGCAGAGCAAAAGCAAGCAGTACCTGCCGGTATCTAATTCCGGGGGCCGATTCTCCGATGATGCCCGGGCCGCCCGCGGCGATCACGACATCTCAAAACCTACCAAATGGACATCACCGAAATACGGTAATCCCGCTCACAGTCTCACTGACATTAAGCAAGCCAAATTCGTCGCACCCGGTTCCCCGGTTCCGCCTATACTCAACCTCATGCCCCGTGTCTATCTTTTAATCCAGTGCCGAAACGGCTGGCATTGCCAGTTTCTTGAGGCGGACTTGAAGACTACGCTGCCCGGCAAACTACACTTCGCCTCGTCACAGAAGATCATCGAACTCGTGGAATATGCGGGGGGATTCACTGACCAAGATGCCCGGTCGATGGTGAATCAGGGTATCGAAATGGGGAGAGATTGATATTCCTGAATCTCACTGACGAGCAATACGCTGCGCTCCGGGTGCGGTGAGCGACTGAGATGACATTGCACTAAATGTGCTTACATTACGGGGTCATTTTTCGGCCATCCAAGGCGTCGGGCTTGCTCGTCACTCAACTCTATATTGCGATATTCCACTTGCTGCATTTCGTGAGACTGTAATACCTGGATCGCCCGTTCTATGCTCGTCGGAAGCAGAATACCTTTAAGCCTCAAGCGCATTTCATCTTCATTGTCGATTTTGGTGTCTCCAGAAGGATGCAACATTCCGGGATCACGTTTGAGTTGTATCCGACAAAGATATTTGTATCCACTACCACGCTCCGCGTTTGCAAAGTAAAGATCGAATTTCAATTCTGCCCCCTCGTCTCGATCCTCGCACTAAAACGAAAGAGCGGCACCCCCGCCTGCTCTTCGTTCCGCGCACGAATTCCCTCACCCCTAGAGTCGCTTGTTCCTTACTCCTCTTAAAGCATGAGTGACACAGTACCGGCCTGCCCCGAATCGGTTTGAATGGGACGGTTGTTTCGTTACCGCACTCAGCACACGTGGTCTTCGTTTCCGGGCGCAACCCGTAGAGCTTCTTCTTCTGTTGCGCCTTGCATGGCTTGCAGTGCTTCGGATCGTTCTTAAATCCCTTGTCCGCAAAGAACTCCTGCTCACCCGCTGAAAACACAAACTCGGCTGCGCAGTCGATGCAGGTCAGGACCCGGTCAAGGTACACCACGGCTGACCCCCTATCTGGGTAGGAAAGCCGGTTGCGATGGATGGGCTATGTTACCGCATCTTTCGCATAGGTAAACTCAGTCATCTCTTGCCGAATGCGCGTCCGCTTGATCGCCTTCTGCTCGGGAACCAGGTAGCGGAAGGCCACGCCATCATCGAAGGCGCGCACCTCGATCGTCAACCTGCGCCCAGTCGCGTCTTCGAAATCCGCGCGCACACCGTTGTAAAGGTTGCGCACCGTCCGGGTCTTGCCGACCGGGACCGTGTAAGTCTCGTCTACGTTCTCCGGTTGCGTGCTTTTCAGGTGCATTCCGGGACCCAGGGCCGGCTGTCCCACCAGATCCAGGTCGAGCCGCGCCGTTCCCATGAGCCGCTTGTCATGGAACTCAATCGCGTAGCGCAGGTCTTCAGAAGCCGGCGCGCTCCTGCCTGCCTGGCTGTCCGTCGCACCAGCATCGAACAGTAGTTGAACGATCTGTCCGTCGGGCGAACTGACCTTTACGGGAACTGCGGAATTGGTCTGGGCCGACGACATCGCGCCGGCACCGAGTGCCAGCAGGCAAAGCAATATTGCGCGCTGAATTGACATGGCTTCTCCGTACGCTCCGGATTATATCGGGGCACATGCGCCATCCATTCCGAAAAGGGCCCAATGAAGCGCCGTGCTCAAGTGGCGAGCCAGGAGTTGCCGCAAAAGATCGAAGCGGATCTCTTTTGAGAATACCGGCGCGGAAATACAGTTCATGTCAGGCTGATTCCACTTGGTCGACCCACTCGATCGGCTTGTGGCGACCCAACTTGATGTGGAAGCTTACCGGCTTGTTCTCAGGCAAGTGCACATCGATGTTTGCTTCACCGGGCTGGAGCGGCGCGGCCAGCACGCCCGCGGGCGCGGTGATGTTTTCGATGCCGTGGCGGGCGATCAAAGTGATGTCCTGCTTGCGGAACGAGGTCACCGTCAACTCCACGGTTCGGGCCTCCATGTCCCAGGCGAGTTTGTCGATCCGGGCAAAAGTGCGGGCCAACATTCCGCTGATCGAACCTTTGACGAGCGATTCCGGAAGAGCGGGAAGCACTTCGATCACGCCGGGGCGCGAGTAGAGCAGCATCTCCATGATGATCGCGGGAATTCCGCCGTGCGCATCCGGCACAGGCACGGCATAAGGCTCGCGCGAACAGCGGAGCGCGGTGCTGACGTAGCCCTGCTCCATCAATTGCCGCAGTTGGACGTCCACGATGATGTTGTCTTTGAGCCGCGCTCCCAGCCAAAGCGCGATGGCAGCGGGCGTAAGCAGGCAAAGTTTCGCCCGCGACGGCGGTGGCCATCGTATCGAACGTGCGCCTGCGGTCGGCGATCACCGCGGCGCGCGCCAGTTGCGGCGTGCGGTCCGGATCGATTTCGTCGCCCGGCCAGGCGCCGTAGAGATGAGAAACATGCCGATGGCTGTAATGCTCCTGCGAGCGTGGGCCAGGCCCATTCCTTCAGCGTGCCGTCCAGTTCGAGCAGGTAGGGCGGCATCTTGGCCAGCATCGCCTTCCATTTCGCCACGCTGTCGGCGTCGGTGCCCAGAGTCTCGGAAGCCTGGATCAAATTGGTCAGCACTTCCCGGCACACCGCGATGTCCATGGTGGCATTGACCAGCGCCGGGCCCGACGGGTCCGTGCTGGCGGGCACGTTCTCCGGCGAGAAGGATGGGACGAACATGTAGTTCCCATTTTTGTCAGTGGCGGTCAGGAAATCCTCGTAAAACAGCGCCAGATCTTTGTAGGCCGGCACGACGCGGTTGCGGAGGAAATCCTGGTCGCCGGTTGCCAGGTAGTGGTCCCAGAACGGGCGCCGTACCAGCCGCCGGCGGAAATCCAGTAGGGCCAGATTCCAATTCCGGAGCTGCTGGTGTAATAGAAATTGGCGCCGATGCCCTTGTCGGGAAAGAGGGGATACGACGCGCCGCGAAAACCGAAGATGTTTTTGGCATTGGCCCGGCAATCCGGGGCCAGGCTCTCCATCCAGTTGAAGTAGGCCTCCATGCCTTCGCGCAGATCGCCCTGCGCGGCGCCCGCCGTTTGCAGATTGATGGTGAAGTTGACCTCGGCTGCGATGCTGGGATACTTGCCGCTGTTGAGGATGAACCAATGGCGGCCCATTTCGAAGATCTTCTCGAGCAGCGCGGGCGAGTAATCCGGCCGCGACCGCTGATCGGTCAGAAGCTCCTCGGCCGACATGCCGTATTGCGAGCCGCCGCCGAAATCCACGGTGACGCGGTTGAGCATTTCCGACTGGACCGTTTGTGCCGGTCCAGCAATGCCGGATAGTCCGGGCTGATTCCTTCCACCGCCTGCCGCAGGGCTTCCACCTTGTCGTCGCTGAAGTCGGGAAAATATTCGATGCGCGTGAGCAGCATCACGGACGTTCGCGTTCTCAATGACCAGCGTGTCACCATCCATCCGGGCCGATCCGCCGTTGCGAACCACGCGAACCACTCCGGCGTAGCCGCTGTTGTCCACGGAGGGATCCAAAATGCACTTGTAAATCAGCCGCTGCTCGTTGAAGTCCTGCTGAACGTCGTTGGCTTCGACGCCCTTCGCGGCTGCTACCGATATATTGCCGATGGAGCGAATGCTGCCCGGTCGGGCGCTGTGGTGTTGATTCCAGCATGGCTGCCCCAGTCCATCCCGGAAACCATGCTCCACTCCGCGGACTTCTGCAATGCAGATGCGCACATTCACCGACTGACCCGCCGGGGCGGTGAGCCATTGGACCACGACGTTGTCAGGCCGGGAAGTGAAAGTCTGACGAACCCAGTCGCCGTGCTCGTCAGTCCAGATGCACCTTCGCCTCGCCCGTCTCGAAATCGAGGGTGCGGAGATAATTCCTGACCGATGCGGTTTTGGGAAAATCGAGCTGCATCAGGAACGCCGGGATGGTGAGGTGCGGCTCGGTATCCTGCTTGATCGGGCTGTCATTCATGTGCTGGAGAGCGAGCGTCATGGCTTCGCGGTGTTTTCCGTCCAGCACCATTTGCCGCACTTGCGGAAAAATGTCCGCGACGTTGGGAGCCTCCAAGGGCCTCTTCCACGGCATGAGCAGGCTTTCGTGGTGGAAAAGAATTTGCTCAGCGTAGGGATCGCCCATCAATTCGATGGTCATCGGCTCCATTGCCGGAGATGAGACTCTCGCTGACCAGCTCGCCGGGCGCGATGCTGCAAAAGCCCCGCTGCGGCACAATCTTCCGCCTGACCCGTTCCGCCAGCGGCATCGGTGAAATCTGATACGACCTGCGCGGGCGCCGGCGGCTTGGGCAGGAATGGATCGCCTTGCACGCGGTGAAGATATTCAGCCGGGCGATTGTCCGTCGGCGGCTGTCTCCGTGTTCTTGGGAATCATTCTGGGCAGCAGCGAGCATCGGCGCGATCGTTAGAGTACCCACCAGTCCGGCAGCGGCCGCGCCTGTCTTAAGAAAATCTCTGCGCTTCATAATTTCCTCATCAGGTTGGTTGTTCTGCGAGCATCAAGCGACCCAATTGACCCAATCCAGCGGGTTGCGCCGGCCGAGTTTCAAATGAACTTCCACCGGTTTTCCTTCCGGCAAGTGCAGATCGCAGGCGGCCTCGCCGGACTGCGGCCTGCGCCGCCAACGCTCCGGCTGAGGCGGAGACCGATTCGATGCCCTGCCGGGCAATCAGAGTGACATCCTGCTTTCGCGCCGAAGTGACCGTCAGGTCCACAGTCCGTGCTTCCATGTCCCAGGACAGTTTGTTAAGCCGCGCAAAGGTGCGAAGCAGCATCCCGTTCATCGAGCCCTTCACCAGTGATGGCGGAAGCGCCGGAAGCACCTCGATGACACCGGGGCGCGAGTAGGCCAGCATTTCCATCATGATGGTGGGAATCCCGCCTTGCGCATCCGGCATGGGATAGGCGTAGGGATCGTGAGAACACCGGAGCGTGGGGCCGACGTTGCCTTCTTCAATCAGTTGCCGCAATTCGCTGTCGACCAGGTAGCTGTCTTTGAGCCGCGCGCCCACCAACGCGCGATGGCAGCGGCCATGAGCGGCCAGCCGCTCCGGAATACGGTGCCGGTCGGCGATCAGCGCGGCCTTTGCCAGTTGCGGCGTGCGGTCGGGATCGATTTCGTCGCCCGGCCAGGCGCCGTAGAGATGAGAAATGTGGCGATGAACGTAACGCTCTCCCAGCGTGGGCCACGCCCATTCCTTCATGGTGCCGTCCGGTTCGAGCAGGTAAGGCGGCAACTTGGCCAGGATCGCCTTCCATTTCGGCACGCTGTCGGCCTCGATGCCCAGCAGTTCGCAGGCCTCCACCAAATTGCCCAGCACTTCGCGGCACACGGCGATGTCCATGCTGGCGTTGATCACTGCCATGCAGCCGAGGGTTCAGGTTGCCGGGATTGTTCTCCGGAGAGAAGGACGGGACGAAGATGTAATTCCCATTCTTGTCGGTGACGGTCAGGAAATCCTCGTAAAACAGCGCCAGATCTTTGTAAGCCGGCACCACGCGGTTGCGGAGGAAATCCATGTCGCCCGTCACGAGATAGTGATCCCAGAACGGGCGCACGCACCAGCCGCCGGCCGAAAGCCAGTAGGGATGCGGCCAGATTTCCCCAGTCGAAGCGGCGTAGTCGAAATGCGTATCGACACCCGACTCCTTGGTCGGCGTGAGAGCATAATGGGCGCCGCGCATCCCGAAGATGTTTTTTGCATTGGTGCGGTAGTCCGGGACGAGGCTCTCCATCCAGTTGAAGTAGGCCTCCATGCCTTCGCGGTGATCGCCCTGCACGCCCGGGCGCGATCTGCAGGTTGATATTGGCGTTGGTCTCGGCCGACATGCTGCAATATTTGCCGCTGGTCAGGATGAACCAGTAGCGGCACATTTCGAATAGCTTCTCGAGAAAAGCGCCCGAATAGCCCGGGCTGGACCGCTGATCGGACAGAAGCTCCTCGGAAGACATGCCATATTTGCGAAGCGCCGCCGAAATCCACGGTGACGCGGTTGAGCATCTCCGACTGCACCTTGCGCGCTCGCTCGAGCAGCGCCGCATAGTCCGGGGTGAGTTGTTCCACTGCCTGCCGCAGCGCTTCCACCTGCTCCTCGCTGTAGTCGGGGAAATATTCAATGCGCGTGAGCAGCATCACGGACGACGCATTCTCGATGACCAGCGTGTCGCCCTCCATACGGGCCGAGCCGCCGTCGCGAACCACGCGGGTCACGCCGGCGTAGCCGCTGTTGTTCACCGAGGGATCGAGAACGCCCTTGTAAATCAGCCGCTGCTCGTTGAAGTCCGTGTGGAATTCGCCTTGTGTGCCGCTCTCCGCGCCGGCCGAAGCAGCCCCGCGTGCGCGGAGGCTCGCCGCCTACGGCTCTCCCAGGCCGCCGCCCGCAAAGCCGATCCCGCCGAATGGTCCGCCCGCGGCCCTTCCGAGCGTGATGCGGACATTCACCGATTGTCCTTTCGGGGCGGTGAGCCATTGCACCACGACATTGTCGGGCCGGGAGGTAAAGATTCGCCGAACCCATTCGCCGCGCTCGTCCGTCCAGTGAACCTTTACCTCGGTGCTCTCGAAATCAACCGTGCGGAGATAATCCTTGACCGACGCGGTTTTCGGAAAATCCAGGCGCATGGAGAATGCCGGGCCTCCGCCGCACCCGCCTCCCTGCGGCACGGGGCTCTTGTGCCATTCGTCGTAGGCAACTTGCGCGGCTTCGTGGTATTTCCCGTCCAGCATCATCTGCCGCACCTGCGGGAAGATGCCCGCGATGTTGGGCGCCTCGACATGCTTGTGCGGCACAAACATGCTTTCGTGATGGAAAGTAATCTGCTCCGAGTAGGGGTCGCAGGTCATATCGATGTTGATCGGGCCATTGCCGGAGATGAGAAGCGCATCGGCCGCGGGTGCGATGCTGCAGAAGCCCCGCCGCGGCACAATCCCGCGCCGCAGCCGTTCTTCGAGCGGCATCGGCGAGATTCTCACGCCATCCAGTCCATGCGACTCGACTTGAACCGGCGCCTTGGGCAAAGATTCATCTGCCCGCGCGCGCCGCAGGTATTCGGCGGAACGAATCTCCTCTGACGTCGCTCCTGCCGGCCGAGAACCCTCTGACGGCTTCTGCTTGGCTGTTTCTTCGGCGATGGCTGGCAGCACCAAAGTCGACGAACTCGCAAGCCCTGCAACCATCGTGCCTTTCTTTAAAAAGTCCCTGCGTTTCATCTTCTCCCCATTCGGCTTACTTCGAATCAGAGCTTCAGGATTCCTTTGCACCCGTCATTTTCAAAATCGATGGAAGACAAAGCCCTCGTTGCCCGGAAACTGGACGCTTCGCATCCATCCTCGCGAAAGCGTTTACCATGGCATTTGAGCGCACGTCACCCGAACCAATTCTCTACGTAATCAAGAATAAGCGTTGCTTCTCGAATCCCGCCAAGAAAGAAAAGCCTGCCGCGGTGAGCAACTGCAGGCTTTCTGATAGCAGAGTCAGAAGGTAAAGCGTCCAGCGATCTGCAGGATTCGGGGGCTGTTGGCCTGAGCCGTAATCCAGCCCAGGGTGGAAGTGCCGAGTTGGCCGTTCGGGACACCGAACTGCACCCGGTTGAAGAGATTGAACGCTTCCACCCGGAAGTTGAGTGCCATGTCTTCGTGAACGGGAATGTTCTTGTAAAGCGACATATCCCAGTTGGCGATGCCCGGCGTACGCAGCGTGTTATCGGTGCGCGACTCATCTCCGTAAGTGAAGTAGCTGGGCTGGGTGAAGCAGCCAGAGTTGAAATACGTGCTCTTGGACCCTGCGCCGCCAAGCCGGTTGTAAATGGATCCGCTCAACACCTTCCCGCATCCGGCCACCACGTTCGGCCGCTCTGTGCCCTCAAACGCGTAGGTCGAAATAATGTCCGGGGCCACGGAAAGGCTCACCGGAAAGCCCTCCTGAAACGTTGTGATGCCCTCCAGGCCCCAACCGCCAATTAGCCCGTTCGTTACCCCGGAGAGATGGGGAAGCAACAACTGGCCGCGACCAATGGGCAACGGATAGTCGTAGCTGACCACCAGGGTCTGCCGCGCGTCGAAGTCGGAGAGCGAGTACTCGCCGGCGAGATTGTTGTAGTCCTGGTAGCCGGCCACTCCGCCGCCGGTCGAATCCAGCCAGGTGGTCAGGGTTTCGGCGTTGGTCATCTGCTTTGAGAAGGTGTAAGAGCCCAGCATTGTGCCGCCGTTCTGCCAGCGCTTCTGCAGTGTCATTTGCAATCCGTTGTAGTTGCTGATGCCGATATAGTGACCGCTGTAGGCGCCAATGCTTCCGTATTGCGGGAAGGGCCGCAGCAATTGGTTTTGCGTGACTTTCGAGTTCTCCAGCACTCCCTGACTAATGTATGGGTAGTACGGGTTGGCCACTTGCTCGTTTAGGAAGCAGCTTCCGAAGTTGCCGGTCGAGCAGTTGGGATCGGCGGCGGCCTTCGCCATCACGTTATCGGGGAGTGGGTTGATGGGGAAGCCGGCGCCGGACGTGGGAAGGTGTTCGCCGCTTAGTCCCACATAAGCCGCCGTCAGCGCGATACCCAAGGGGAATTGGTGCTCGACAGCCACGTTCCACTGATAGGTCTCGCCGCTGGGCTGGCTGGCGAAGTCCGCCTGTGAAGCGCTGCCAAGCAGAATCTGCTGGTAGCTCGCATTACGGTGCGGCGGCGATAACAGGCCGGTCGGAAACGGATTGTCTAATTGTGTTGTTGGTGCTGTACACGCCGTTTTGGTAATTATTCGGGATCTCATTTCCATTGATCGTACCTACGATCCCATTGCTGATCTGGTTGATGCCGGCCTGCAACGGCATCTCACTGTAAAAGCGACATCGTTCGGAACGACGTATCTGCCCCAGCCTGCCCGCATCACCGTCTTGTCGGTCAGGCGGTAGGCGAGTCCGAGGCGCGGCTCAAAGTCAGTCCAGACCTCGTTGGTGGCGCCGGATGACGGATGCTGCGGCGTATTGACCAGGTCGAAAGCCCCTGGAGCGTTGACGATCGGGTTGGCCTCTTTCGGGTTGAAGACGTCTTCCCAGCCATGCCCTGCGAGGAAGGTGCCTGGGAGCTCCCACCGCAGTCCCAAGTGAGGTGTCAGTTTTTTGGATACCTGCCAGGTGTCCTGTCCAAAGTAGCCCTGGTAGTACAGCCTTTGGTACACCGGAGGTGAGATCTGCAACACTGAGCTGTTGGCTACATATCCCAATTCAAGGGCGCAAGCCCGTTTCCCGGTGGAGCCGGGGTTGGCGGCGCTGCTACCGGTAAACACATTGTCGAAGTTGAAATTTCCGCCGGGTTGGTTGTTCTGGAAGTAATTCATATCCCACCGGCGCACGTCCAGACCGACTTTGAACGTGTGCCGGCCCCAGATTTTCTGGTACGTCGAGGAGATTCCGTAGTTGTTGTTCGTCGAAGAATGTAGCCGGACAGGCCTTGGTAGTAACTGATAGGCCCGTTGGTGTTGATGGCGGGAACGGAAGTCGATTGTGGCAGGCCGTTGAGGCTGCCAAAGTTCATATAAGACGGCCATCCGAAGCCTTGCTTTCATCGGGCCCCAGATTTGTCGGCATGCGGGTATAGTTCCACCGCAAATACGATAGGTGCACATCGGCGATGGAAGTGGGATTGAAAACATAGGTATCGCCCACGACCGCCTGCTGGGTGGTAAAGTCGTCCGGCTGGACGCTATTGTCGCCTAGGCCGTTACCCCAGGGATGATCCCCGATCGTCTTCGACTTCCACCAGGTATAGCGCTCAAAGGCGCTCTGTTTCGAGCTGAGGGTCTGGTCACCGCGAACAGTGAACTGATCGTTGTCTCCCCCGGCCGTCGACAGGAGGGAAAAGTTGTTCACTGGACCATAGGCGGTCGGCGTCCCAGCCACGTTCTGCTTGCCGAAAACGGGGAACGCAAGCATGTTTTTGGCAACCGTGCTCATGCGGCTGGGAGGAATGACGTTAGCCACGCCGTTGTAGGAGAACTGCTGCCGCTGCACTCCTCCGGATTGTAGCTGTGCCGGAGTACAGGCGGGATTGCCGTTGTAACCGCAGGTCGTGAGCGGATCGTAAATGGGAGCGGTGATGGCGGAGAAGTCGCCCGTCAACTCCGCCGGCGTAGGCACGGTAGCCAAGACCGGCTGGCCATAGGTTTCCCGATAACCTTCGTAGTCGCCGAAGAAGAAGAGTTTATTGTGCTTGATAGGACCGCCAAGATTGGCGCCGAACTGGTTCTGGTGCCACGTCTGTCTGCCCTCGCCCTCTCGATTGGCAAAGAAGTTATTAGCGTCGAACAACGTATTCCGCACGTACTCATAGGCTTCCCCGTGGAACGCGTTGGTGCCTGACCGGGTGCTCATGTTAACGACGCCGCCGTTGTACATGCCGAATTCGGCGGTGTTGTTGTGGGTCTGGACGTTGAATTCCTGGATCGAGTCCTGATCCATGACCAGGACGACATTGTTCCCATAGGACGTATTCACCGGTGCGCCATCCACCAGCACCGCGCCCTGGTTGGCGTCGGCGCCGCTAAACTGGTAGTTGCCGGCCGCAAACACGTTCAGGCCGCTCAGGTTCGAGCTAGTGTTGCCCACGCCAGTCGCGTTGCCCAGCGGAACCACGCCCGGCACCAGCGATACCAGCCCCAGCACGTTGCGGCCATTGAGCGGCAAGGTTTGCACCGCGTGCCCTTCCACTACCTGACCGAGCGAAGCGCTGTCGGTCTGCATCATCGGCGGGGCAGCGGTGACGGTCACCTGCTGGTTTGCCGCACCGACCTGCATGGACACGTTAACGCGAGCCTGCTGATCGACAACCACGTCGATGGGGCTCCGCACGAAGCGTTTGAAGCCATCGGCCTCGACGTCGATTTTGTATTCGCCGCGGGGCAAAGAAAGAACCTGGTAGTTTCCCTCGGCGTCGGTTGTCACATTGCGCATTTCGCCGGTGCCCGTGTTGGTCACGGTCACTTTCGCATTAGGCAGAACCGCTCCGGATTGATCGCTGACCGTTCCGACGATTGCACCAAAGATGTTTTGCGCATGCGCAGAGACGGCAAAAAGGCTAAAGCTGAGCACCACAACCAAAAGGCTGCGGCACATAAGTCGATACATCTTCATTGAATGACCTCCAAGAAATTGCAATCCAGAATTTGGGGTAAACGCAATAGTTATTGCATAATACGCACGGATTGTGCATGAAAGACATTGGTTGCCCGCTAGGTTGCAAACGGTTTATGACGGTAGACCCATCCCCCCGAGCGCATGCACGGGCATTTCGATTCAAGAGCTTGATGCGACGTTGTCTGCGTGCAGGTTAGGGCAAGGTTAGGGGACGTTAGGGCCTGCTTGACGCGTGTCGCAGAGTTGATCTACGCTTTGGCGAACGGTTGGGCGACGGAATCCGAAGTGCGCCGATAAGCGAGCGGCGCACGCATTAATCGAAGGGACCATCTCAGTCTGACCAAGAAAAGGACTCATTTCGAAAGGCGACCCCCGCCTTCACTCCTGATCGATGTTCAGCGCGAATGGCATTCGAGACGCAAAACGATCCGGCAGATCGACAGTCATACCGGGCGAGGTCGGTAAATGAATCACATAGAGTTAGAAACCGCAGAGGCGCAGTCTGGTCTCCCCGATAGAAATCAGTGCGCCACGATTCTGGAGCAACTGGCGCGGATCCAAAACAGCAAAGCATTCGGCAACAGCGACCGAGCGAAGCAATTCCTCTCCTATGTGGTCGAACATGCCGTCGATGGTCATTCCGGGCTCTTGAAGGAGCGTTTGATCGGGGTGGACGTTTTTCATCGTTCTCCGAGCTACATCACAAGCGAGGACTCAATTGTTCGAGTCCAGGCCGCAGACGTGCGAAGACGGTTGCTTCACTATTACTCCGAAGAAGAGCAAGAACCCGAAGTTCGAATTGAAATCCCTGTCGGCTCCTATATTCCCAAATTTCATTGGAGGTGTTCGCCGGACTCTGTTCCCCGGCCGGTGAAGACACTGATCGTCGAGCGAAATGCGTTGCAGCCAAAGCTCCGCGCATGGAGAACTGCGGTCCTCACGATGGTTTTGGTGGCCCTCGGACTTGCTGCGGCAATCGCGATACGAGAGCGCTCTAAACACGAATCGGCGCTTGAAGATTTCTGGGCGCCGGTTTTCAAGGCCGGGGGCCCCGTTTTGATTTGCCTGCCATCTCCAGTCGCTGCCGTTTTCGGCTCGGATTTCGAAACGGGACCTCGCCCCGACTTCTTGGTGAATAAAGATAATGCATACGTCGCCGCAGACCTGACGGGGCTCTTTGCCGGGATTCATAAATCGAGTCAAGTCCGAATAGGCCGCGATTTTACCTACGACGATCTTCGCAACTCGCCCGCGGTTCTGATCGGGGCCTACGACAATCCATGGACTATGCGCATCATCTCCGATCTGCCTATTGTGTTTCGGGCAGATGGCAGACAGCACTGGATTGAGGAGCGAAACTCCAATCGAATTTGGGCTCCGGCACCGGAAGGTGGAAGCGCTACGGATTTCGCGATCGTAGCGCGGCTGGTGAATTCAAAAACCGGCCAGTTCCTGGTGATCCTGGGTGGGTTGGGCATGGTTGGGACCCAGGCAACAGGAAAGTTCGTTTCCAGTGAAGACGATCTCGAAGCTGCGCTTCGAACAGCTCCCGCGGGCTGGCAGGGAAAGAACATCGAGATGCTCATTGAATCCGAGGTGATCGACGGGTCCGCTTCACCTCCGCGCGTCCTTGCTGTGAAGACATGGTAAGTCGCCGGGGAAACTCAGCTACCGTTCGCCGAAAAATGCGGAATATATCTGGACCTGACTCCTATACAAGGCATTTCTACAACGGCCTCAGCGGAGAGAGACACGTTCAAAACGACCGGATAAAAAGGCCCTCTTTGCCACTGACAGGCAATAGATGGGCGGCGTCAGCAACGCGAAATCTAAAGCAACCGCTGTTGATTTGCAGAACAGGGCAAGAGACCAATTTTTGAATGGCGGGCGCGGATAATCTACGGCGGAACTGCGCGCGCAGATAGACGAGCCACGCAACTGACGGGGAATTGGGTTTCGGCCGATGAGACACGCGCGCCCATTTCCTGTTGCGGATTGCGCACTGTGGATTGCGGAGAATATGATCGATCGAGTCGAGGCAGGTTGATCGACAAAAAAGCGAATTGGCTCGCGCGCGCTGTGGGTGACACTCTCACTCCGCACGCGTCTCCTCATCGTGGATCGGATGAGAGGATCAGCCTGGCGAGGCAAGCGCGCTTGCAGCCGCTCCACTAGCAAGCTGTAGCCTCCGACGCTTACCAACAGCAAGAACCCCAGCGGATGTGCGAGCCACGCAAGCGGAGCGAGGAGTAGCACCAGCGCCCGTTCCCAACCGCGCCCGCCCAATAGCAGCGCCATCCCGAAAAACGCGAGCCCAAGCGACATGTAGTAATTCATGAAGCCCTGCTCGAACGTCCAGCCATACGCAAACGCCGCAAGCGCCGGCATCACCGGCCACGCCGCGCGACGCGTCAAAGCGCAAATAAATGAAAACGCGCCCCAGAAGAACAGCAGCACTGACGCTGGCACCACAATTTTCTCGGCCGCGCGAGTTCCGGTGACGCTCGCGACTCCGCTCAGGCAGTAATCGAATAGAACGTTGTTCCACTGTCGCGCGAGCCAAAGGCCAGGAGCTTTTCCTTCGCTGATGCGGTGGGCGAGCCACGCATTGTAAGTGTGACTGGCGAGGTCGCCGGCCTCGATGCGTTCGTGCCAGAAGCATGGAACGATCAGCGCCAGCGAAATCGCGATTACGAGAAGATAATTCTTTTCGAGATATGACGACGCGAGGCCGAGCGCGGAGCTTCCCCGGTCCGCCGATTTTGAATCACCGGAAACTGCCGAACTATCGACGCGTGTTACACGATCGAGAGAAAACTTCGGGTCGTTAACGTCGGGTGCAGGTGTCGGCTCGCCGGGTTTCGTATCCATGAACAGCAGCCATCGTAGCAGCCAAGCTACGGCACACCATGCGCTCAGCATCAAGAAGTAGCAAAAGCGATACTAGAGTTGCATCAGAGGGGGGAAGCGCGGAGACCAAAAACCAGATTTACTTTGTGGATGCCTCAGCAATCGGGCTCAGATCGCTGCGCCTCACGACGGAATCCGTTTTCGATTCTCTCTGAATATCAGCAAGACCGCGCCGCGCTTCGTCGAAGTGGCCAGCCGCGCCCTTGGCATCGCCGGAAAGCTGAAAGCGCGTCCGAACAAATATTGGCTCTGTGCGATCAGCGCGCTAAGCCCTAGCTTCTCGCTGCGATTCAGCGCGCCATTCAGCTCATCTTTTGCCTTCGGATAATTCTTCGTGTCGATCAGCGCCTCGGCAAGATACATCGAGCAATCCACGGCAAGATATTTTAGCCCGAGCGTGTCCGCATCGTTTGATAGCCCGCGAAGAGTGTTCACCGCCGACGCCGCGTTCCCTTCCTTGACGGCAAGCTTCGCCAAACTGACCTTCGATTGTAGGATCACCTGCCGATCGCCTGTTTTCGATGCCGATTGGAATGCCTGCTGATAGATTGGCGCGGCGGATTTGTAATCTCCCTGATAGAAGTAGCTGTCGGCCTCATCATTCAGCGCTTGCGACATCAGAACTTCATTTTTTGTGTCCCGCAATATCTTGATTGCTTCATCCAGGCTCTTGCGCGCGTCTACGCTGTCGCCGATTTGCGCCTGCGCGCGTCCGTAGTCGAACAAGACTTCGGCAAGCCAATCGCCGGCCTCCTTGATGTCACGCATCGTCTTCAGCGCATCTTGCTCAGAGCCGAGCGCCGCGCCATAGCGCCCTTGATAGCCGAAGAGAACTCCCAGGCTAGCCGATTCGATCGCCGCGCCTCTCCTGTCATTCGCAGTCCGGCGAATATCGAGCGCGCGCAAATATTGCTCCGCGGCCTGGTCGTATTGCCCGAGCCTCATGGAGGTCTCGGCAAGATCGTGCAACGTGTCGGCGATGTCGGTTGGCACGTTTATCTTTTCGTAGATGGAAAGAGTTTGCGAAAAATAGGTTCGCGCGTCTTCGTAATCGCCCTTGAGCAAATATGTATTTCCGATGTTCTTCAATGCCAGCGCCTGGCTATTTTCGTTCCCGCCGTCCATTTGAATTTGCAGAGCCTGCTTCAACAACGTCAGCGCCTTGTCGAACTGGCTGTGATCGTTGTAGAAACGCGCGATATCCGTCAAGACGTCGCCGGTGCGCGCTTTATCACCGATGTCACGATATCCTTGTAGCGCGTCATTGAAATTCTTCAGCGCTACGTCGTTTTTTCCGAGTATCGCTTCCATCTGCCCAATCATTTCAAGGCTGTCGGCGATGCCCCGCTTCAGGCCCAGCCGGCGCTTGATCTCAAGCGACTGCTGAAAGTTTTGCAGCGCGTCCTGCGGTTTATTCAGGTCGGAGTACGCAATACCGATAGCCTGCAATATTTGCGCCCTTTCTTCGTCGTTGCCGAGCTCAATCGCCATGCTTTGTGCGCGATTCAAATAGTCGAGCCCCGATTGGTCCTTGCCCGATTCGATTTCCACGCGGCCCATCGCCAGCAAGCCGTCCACGCGCTTGGGATCGAGCGCCAGCACCTTCGCGAAAGTGTCGTGCGCCTTGTCGAATGCGCCAGAACTCTCTTGCAACCGCCCGAGGTCGAACAAAACATCGGCGTTATCGGGAATCACTTTCACGATGCTCTGATACGCCTCGATCGCTTTTGGATAGTTGTTCAGAATCTCGTCGTTCCGCGCCGCAATCATGTACTTTTCCACGTCCGGCAACTTGTCGCTCAGCTCGACGGCTTTGCGCGAATTCTGCTCGGCATCGTTGTCCTGGCCCAGATCTTCGTAAGTGCGCGCAAGCTGCGAATACGCCAGCGCAAAATCCGGATCTTCCTTCGTGGAATTCTCGAAAAGTTTCACAGCCTCGAGATTCTTTCCCTGCCGCTCCAATTGAAGCCCGTCGTTGTAATCGCGCAGTGCCGGAAGCGAAGTGGAAGAGGGCTTAAAGGATTGAGCTTGCAGTTGCTTCACTTCGCTGCTCGATAAATCGAGATTCTGCCGAATGTCCGCGGCCAGATGATCTACTGTCGAGAGAATTTCTTTATCGCTCGCCGCTTCGGTCTTGAGCTTCGCAGAGCGCCCGTGCTTCAAATCTTGAACCGTCGCGTCAATTCGAATCTGGTCTCCGAATTTCGCGTATTGCCCCCAGACGATCGTATCGGCATTGCTGAATTCCGCGACGCGTTGAATCGTCGGCGAGTCGAGCGTCGTGTCGGGCGAAATCCGCAAATCCCTCAAAATCTGCCCAACGCGCTCAGACGAGACAGTCCGCAGCATCGCCGACTGCCCAACGTCCGTGCTCAACATCTCCGCCATACTCGATCCAAGCCAATCGAGCGATTGATCGCCCGAAGCATTTCGAAATGGAAGAATTGCAAGCGACATCGCCGGCGCCGCCGTGGCCGTCCCCGACGATCCCGAAAAAAGCCGCCCGCGATACACATATCCAGCCGCAGCCAAAACGATCACGGCTATTCCAACCGCTGCAGCGATCCACTTCTTCGATCCAGCCGCAACCGCCGCCGCAGCCGGCTGCCCGGCCGTGCCAATTGTCGTGCCAACATTCGTCGCAAATTTCTTCGTCCCGCCGCCGCGCCATATTTCCAGATCGTTCAATACTTCGCGCGCGGATTGGTAGCGCAGATTTACGTCCATTTCGAGGCACTTCGACGTGATGTCGCTCAACATCTTCGGAACTGTCGGATCGACTTCGATTGGCGCTTTCGGCCGCTCGCGCGTCCGCTTGAACATCGCGCTCTGCACCGTGTCGGCCTTGTAAGGCATTTCGCCGAGCAGAAGCTGGTAGAAAATCACGCCCATCGTGAAAAGATCCGAGCGCGCGTCCACATGCTCGCCCATCACTTGCTCCGGCGACATGTACTCGGGCGTGCCGAGCAACGCGCCCGTCTGCGTCATTCCTCCCATTTCCGTCGAGCGCGCGATCCCGAAGTCCATCACGGCCACTTTGCCGTTCATGTCGAGCATGATGTTCTGTGGCTTCAGATCACGGTGAACCACTCCTTCGCCGTGCGCCGCCTCGAGCGCGAGAAACACCTGCTCCATCACGCGCACGATTTCTTCATTGCTCAGCTTGCCTTTTTCGGTGATGAGAGATTTGAGGTCTTGCCCCTCGATGAATTCCATCGTGATGAACTTGATCCCGTCGGCTTCGCCGAGATCGAAAATTCGAATCACGTTTTTGTGGGTCACTTGCCGCGCGAGGATGAGTTCCTGTTTGAAGCGCGCGAGGATTTCGGGATCCATGGCCAGTTGCGGCCGGATCACTTTTAGCGCGACGAAGCGCTCGAGCTCGCGGTCTTTCGCTTTGTAGACCGCGCCCATGCCGCCCTGCCCGAGCATTTGGACAATTTCGTAACGCGTGCCGAGGATCGTTCCGGGAGCGAGCGATGCGCCCGTCGCCGCGAGTCCACCGGTGCCTGCTGGTTGCGCCGGAACGGACCAGCCTTTTCCAACTTCGCTGGCTGGAGTAACCGCCGCCGTGACTGCCGCCATCGTGGCGCCGTCAAAATCAAACGCGGTGCCACACTTCGAGCAGCTAGCCGCCGTGGGCGGATTGACGGTGTGACACTGAGGACACTCCATGTTTTTCGCGCCGATGCTGAGGAGCTAAATCACAAGAACACTAAGTCTTCCGCCGCATGAAATCAAGCGGGTTTGCGCTCGAAGTGCATCCCATGAACTCTCAAGTTAGTGAAGGCAAAATACTTCGCACACTTTCAAGCACTCGAATCTCCCGAATTATGCAAAACCCTGCAACAAATTCCAGAATCATGCTCGCAAGCCCTTTACTGTCAATCTCATAGCCTTGGCGTCGAAAGTGCAAGTTCTTCCGCGGCAGCTGTGAGTCGATTGTGCTGACGCATCACGCCAGGGGCGATTACGATACTCACGTCGAGCACTTCAGATACTTTTTTGCCGGCCCATCGAGGACTCAAACCAAATTTCTCTTGGCGGTTCGGAGCGCCACGTTTAAGCTCTGACCGGGCCAAATCCTCAGGATCCGGCATTCGGTCCAATTCACTAACTATCTCGTTCGCAGCACAGTTTCTCCTGTAGTTACAACGATTCGGTCGCCAACTCGAGCCGCGAGTTTGCGCGGTGACGCGACGAAGAACATGTTCGGAGGAAGAATGACTTCCACGCTGAGAATACCAAAGATTGCCGCGGATGATATCAAAGCGTTCATGCTTGCAGCCGATACCGATGGCGCGCCGCGCGTCGCGCTACGACAAAGAATCCTGCGAGCCGGATCGTTTGCGCTGCTCGTTGCCGCGTCCGCGATGCTCTTCTTCGCCGCGCCCGCGCATGCTCAGGTGGTAACGGCGAGCCTCTCCGATTCGAATGTATCGCACGGCGTCGCAATCAATCCTGTCACCAACAAGATTTATCTCGCGGACGAGGCGGGGACTCTGTCCGTCATTGACGGTGCAACTAACACCCTCTC
The DNA here is from genome assembly GCA_963729365.1 of uncultured Actinomycetota bacterium. Classification (GTDB taxonomy): domain Bacteria; phylum Actinomycetota; class Actinomycetes; order Streptosporangiales; family Streptosporangiaceae; genus JASHPR01. The sequence goes on along the minus strand of CAVSNQ010000017.1, from coordinate 27,620 downwards.
CACAGTCAGTTACAGCGGCGGCGTCGAAAACTGGGCAGTCGCCGTGAACCCAGTCACAAATATGGTTTACGTCGTGGATCGCGGCGCCTCCAAGATCGATGTCTTTACCGGTGCAACTGCGTCTTCGGCGGCCACGTTCGTCTCGCCGGCGATCTCCCCAGGCGCCGGGAATTTATTCGCCATTGCGGTCAACCCCGCCACAAACATGATTTACGTTGCCGACGACAGCAACGGCTACGTGGTTGTGATCGATGGAAGTACCAACACGGAAGTGACAACCGTTTCGATGGGTTCGACCGGAGGCATTCCCAACCTCCCAGTATCCGTGGCAGTAGACCCCGCGACGAGCATGGTCTACGTCGTGGAGAACGACGGCAATCCCTCTTTCGGGAATTCGGTCGGAGTAATCAACGGAAGCAACCAGCTTGTAGCGACCATCGGGGTCGGCACGTCGCCGACTTCCGTCGTGGTGAACCCCGTCACCAACAAAATTTACGTCGCTAACAGCGGGTCCAACAGCGTTTCGGTAATTGACGGCTCGTCGAACACGGTGACTGCGACTGTGACAAGCCCGGAAATGCTGAGCCCTATCGGGCTGGCCGTTAATCCCGTAACGAATCAAGTCTTCGTTGCCAACTCGGGAAGCGACTACGCCTCCGTCATCGACGGCACCACGACTCCTGCGACGGACGTCGTCGCTTCCAACGCGACCCCAACTTCGGGCTTCGTTTCGATCGCCGTTGACACATCAACGGATCAAGCCTACCTCGCCAATGGATCTCAGGGAACCGTCGGCATAATCAACGGCCAAAATTTCAGCGCAATCACCGATATCTTGACGGCGCAATCCGGCTCCAATCTCGAGCAGATCGCCGTCAACCCTGTCACTCACAAGGCTTACGCGATTACGAATGGCTCCGGCGCGTCCGCTATTTCCGTTATCGACGGCGCGACCTATCCTGTTGCAACCCCAGCGTACACGCAATCTCAACCCTGGGCCGTCGCCGTTAACCCGGTGACGAATATGATTTTTGTCGCGGACAACGCCTCCGGCACGGTTTCAGTCATCGACGGGTCTACAAACACGCTAGACCCGGCCTCCCCAATAACTGTCGGCGCAAATCCGAACGCGCTCGTCGTGGATCCCTTTAATAACGTAGTTTACGTATCGAATTCCAACGGCAGTTCCATAAGTGTAATTAACGGAGAGTCGCTAACCTCTACTCCATCCACGATTACCCTTCAGAACGGGAACGACAACAACCTACCGTTTACGCCCAATTTGCTTGCATTCAATCCCGTTCTCGATCAGCTTTACGGAGCCAGCACCGCCCAGGGCGTCGGTTTTTCAATCTTTGGCAATCAGAACACTCAAACGGTCACAGCAGGCACCATCTTCGGTGGTGCGACTCCAGTGGCAATCGGGACAAATCCAGCCCAGGGCTACAACTATGCCGTATTTTCCGACACCGGCAACCTGGGAGTATCAGACGTTCACGGTGGGATTGACCCCTACGTCTGCAGCAGCCCGACCGCGGCCGATGTTAACACTGTAACCAACACCATATATGTCGCCTGCGGCGGTTCATCGGGCACATTGGTCGCGATTCAGGGCGCGGACAGCTTCACGGCCGGTAGTACGCCCACATCGATCTCGTTGACGAACAACAGTAGTAGTCCGACCGCAGTAGTGGTGAATCCAGTGACGAATACGATTTACGTTACCGACGAGCCCATCGAAAGTATTGCCTATCTGTACGTAGTCAGCGCGTCAAACAACAACGCAGTCACGCCGATCAACCTCGGTAATGTTGGCTGCTATAGTCCTGCTTCATTGGCGGTCAACATCGCTTCCAACAAGATCTACGTGCTTTGCGCTGGCGATGATAATGAACCGGGGCCGCAGGTCGTGGTTTTCGACGGCGCGACAAATGCCGACATCAGGACCTTGCCCGTCGGAGGTTCCGTTAACACCCTCCAAAACGAAATTGCCGCCAATCCCGTCACGGGGAATATTTACGCCCTCGCTTATCAGGGCGGGAATCCGGGCGCCGTTTCCGTGTATACCGAGAACGCCGTTCAGTCCAACTCGCTTACCACAACGATTACACCGCTGCCGCCGGACAACGCCACGGACGTAATCTCCCCCTCGTTCTCGTTCAGCACTTCCGACTCCGCAACCGGAGTCTTTTTCCAAGTGGACTCGCAACAAGGAGCCTGGACCGCTGCGTCCGTTGTACCGGACGAGAACAGCGCATATTTTACTGGCACAGCTTCCAATCTCACTCCGGGCTTCCACATCTTGTACGCCTACGCGACGGACAGCAGACATGGCATCGCAGCGAACTCCGGCCCGATGTCAGACGAGGACAGCCCGGTCATCGGTCCGATTGCTTCCTACGGCTTCCTCGTCGGTCCGCCGATCGCCACCATAAATTTTTACCCTCTCGATTTCGGAAGCGTTCCGATCGGCGGCACGAGTGGTAATCCGAATCCGATCTTGATTAATGAGGGTTTCGCTCTGATGTCGTATTCCTATACGATCACCGGGCCGAACGCAGATGAGTTCGTCGTCGATCCATCGCAGAGCTGTGCTAGTTCAGGCACAGTAGCGTCCAATGCGATTTGCGGCATCTACGTTACGTTCCAGCCGACCACGACTGGCCCGGCTACCGCGACGCTCACTTGGACCGACAATTCCCTGGGCGTAAGCGGCAGCATGCAATCGGTCGGCTTCACCGCCAACGGTCTTCCCGCTTCGGGCACCGCTTTCTCCAACCTGACCGCTTCGCAAATCATTCCAGTAGGAACCGCCTCGATCAACTTATCCGGAACGATTTCGGCCGGCGGAAACTATCCGCCTACCAGCAATCCCACCGAGTACGTCACGATCACGATTAACGGTATCCAACAGACCGCCCAAATTGTAGCGAACGGCAATTTCTCGACAACTTTCAACACGTCCACGATTCCTGCTTCTCCGACGCCGTACACCATCACGTACAGTTATCCCGGCGACGTCAACTTCTCAAGCGCCAGCGACAGCAGTACCACGCTCATTGTTACTTCGCTCACAAACTACACGCTCAGCGTGACCGAATTCGGCACCGGAACCGGCGGCGTTACTGATGGCACCACTGGCCTCGATTGCACCGAGACGAACGGCAATATGTTTCCGCCGTGTTCCAAGAATTATGCCGGAGACACACCGGTGACGCTCACCGAGATTCCCACGGCGCCTTCTACATTCGCCGGCTGGGGCGGCGCTTGCGCCGGCACTCCGGTGACCAGCACAACTTGCTCCGTGACGATGACTTCCAATCTCAACGTGACGGCGAATTTTATCCCGCCGCCGCAGTCCATCACTCTTACGTTTCCGACCGGCGCGAATCCCCCTCCACAAGAGGCCATATTCGCGTGTCCCGACGGCGGAAATCCCTGTACTGATGGCAACGCTCATGCCGTGCAATTGTCCATTCCCAATGTGAGCGCGGCCGAGGGCCTCTCCGTAACTGTAACCGCCACGGAAGTCCCGCCGACGATGGCTGACGGGCTCTGCGAAGTGAACACGGCTCCGTTCGACAACGTCTCGGGCGATTTCGATTGCCGCTTCGTCAGCTTCTTCGGCGACGGCTTAGATACATATGGCAACACAATCGTTCCTCTCTGCTGGCCGTATGCGAATGGAAACTGCGTCCACTACGAAGTGAACAACGGAACTCAGGGCATGGAGCCGGATTCGAGCATGTACACCGGTCCTGTGAGTTGGCAAATCACGTGGAACAACGACACCTTCACGCCCACTGGCAATTGGCTCGGCAGCACCCCGCAACTCTACGACGACCCCGATGGCTTGCCCGCAGGCACGCCAATGCCGGACGCAATCGGCACGACTTGCGGTCAGGCGATGACTGACAACACGACGGGCGACCCTGAGACTTACTCATGCCAGTTCGAGTTCGACATCACGACCTTCTTCAATCCAACTCAACCGGTCGACAGCGGCATCGGCGGTTCCACGAAGCAGTTCAACGATGTCGTCGTCGCGTTCCCGCCGACAATGACTGGCTCGGGCCATGTCGTGCAAGGCCCGTTGGCGCCGATTGCACCGACGTCAATCTCCGCCAATTGCCTCGCGGGCTGCACCGAGACAGGCGATCCCACGATTTCTTTCACTCCGGGCACTCCCGCCACCGTGCAACTGACTTCCGCGAGCTTCCCGCCATCTACCCTTTCCGCGTCGAGCACGACGCTTTCGACGCTAAAGAGCCTGGGCCTCTCGCTAAACGCTCTCACGGGCATTCTCAGCGGGACGCCGTCCGGGTCGAGCTCGTCCACTGTTTCGTTCACGGCGACCAACAGCGTCGGTTCGACGACCGAAATGTTCACTCTGAGCGTGGGCAGCGTCACAACCTCCACGAGCATCAGCATCAGCGCGCCAACTGTCACCTATCCAGCGGCCGGGGTCGTGAGTGTTACCGTCACTTCGTCTGGGGGAACTCCAACCGGAAATGCGTCACTGAGCGTCGATGGCGGAACGGCTCTGAGCGCGCCGCTAAACGCCAGCGGCGTGGCGACGTTCACGATCAATGGTCTCAGCGCCACAACTCACAGCTTGAATGCTAGCTACGCCGCGCAAGGGAGCTTCGGCGCGAGCGGCCCCGTGACAGGATCGCTGGTCGTCAATCCTGCCTCTACGAGCATCAGCCTCAGCGCGCCGGCCGTCACTTATCCGGCGGCGGGCGTTGTGAAAGTCACAGTCAGCTCAGCCGGAGGAACTCCAACTGGAAACGTCTCGTTGACCGTAGGCGGCGGCTCGCCCCTGACGCAATCGTTGTCCGCCGGCGTCGCCACGTTCACGATCAGTGGTCTTAACGCCAACACTTCCGGCTACGCACTGAGCGCTAGCTACGCAGCACAAGGGAACTTCGGCGCGAGTGGACCGGCGACAGGATCGCTGGTAGTCAGCCCTGCCGCTACGAGCATCAGCATCAGCGCGCCGACGGTAACTTACCCCGCGAACGCGTCCATTAAGGTGACGGTCAGCTCATCGGCCGGAACTCCAACCGGAAGCGTCTCGCTCACCGTGAACACTGGCACGCCGATGAGCGGTACATTGTCTGGAGGCGTTGCAACGTTCACGCTGACCAGTCCGTCTCCGGGCACCTATAACCTCAGCGCGAAGTATGCGGCTCAAGGGAATTTCGCCGCGAGCGGGCCAGTGACGGGGACGCTTACCGTCAATTCCGCCGGTTCGACGCTCAAGATTTCGCCGCCGGCTCTAAGTTTCGGCACAGTCTACGTCGGCCAGACGGTCTTGCAGTCGACCACGCTGACCAACACCGGCAGCTCGATGATCACGTTCACAAACTTCAGCGTGATGGCGATTTCCGGCGATGACTCTACCGGCTTCATCGGAGTCGAGCTCTGTCCCAAGACTCTCAATGCCGGAAAATCCTGCCCAATCATCATGAGCTTCACGGCGGACTCGAACGTCACCAAGACGCACGCCGCGAATCTGCTCATCGCTGATAACGCAACCGGCAGCCCGCAAACGATTCCGATGACCGCGACAGTCATCAATCCGCAGGTGTCACTGTCGCCCAGCAGTTTGAGCTTTGGAACTCAGAAGACGGGGACGACCAGCGCGGCGAAGAAAATCACGTTGACCAACTCAGGAACAACGCAACTCAATCTCTCGGGCCTGACAGTCAGCGGCAACTTCGCAACCGCCACCGGCACGACATGTACCAAGACCACAACGCTGACACCCGGAGCCGCCTGTTTTATCTACGTCGCCTTTAAGCCGACGTCGAAAGGTTCGAAATCCGGCAGCGTGGTAGTAACCGACAACGCCCGCAACAGCCCGCAGTCAGTTTCTCTATCGGGCACGGGCAACTAGCGCAGTCTCATAAATAAAACGCGGGAGGACGCTCGAAACGTCCTCCCGTAACGCACGCTCCGTACTAAGCGTGCCTTTTCTTTCGCCCCGCCATACTGAGTCCGCGGCGTCCGACTACGATCTCCCGAGAATTGTTCTGATTCGCAGCCCGTCCTCAAAATCGCAACGACAAACAACTCAACCCGCCATCCATCTTCTGAAATTCCGAAACTTCGAGCGGCAACACGTTGAATCCCCGCGCAATCAGCTCGCGCGCAATATCCGGAAATCCCGCCGGAATCAAAACGTAATCATTCACACGCACGCAATTCGCCGCGTAACTCTCACCGGCTCCCACGCGAATTAATTCATACCTGTGAAACTCTTCGCGCCCCGCCGACTCTTCCATCACGGCGAGCTTCCCATCGCCCACCCACGCAATGCCGCTCTTCAAATGCAAAATGCTCTTCATCGCCCGAATATCCACAAATGACGTCGTGTGCCCCTTTCGCTCCAGAAACGCCGCAAGCTGTTTCGCTCCAACTTCATTCGTTCGCCGCGATACACCGATAAAGAAATGCTTCCCCGCCTCGCAAATGTCCCCGCCATCAAGCGTCCCCGGCGCCTCAATTTCATGAATCGTCTGAAAGAATTTCCTGAGCGGCTCGCGAATCCCTTCCACTTCTCCTTCGCGGCTCTTCGCTCCCGGGCGCGTGAGTATCGCGGACTCGCGCGTGAGCACAGCCACATCTTCCACAAACGTCGAATCCGGATGCGCAAGATCCTTATCGAGGCGCACCACCTCCAACCCGCACCGCTCAAGCGCCACGCAATAAGCCTCATGCTGCTCGAGCGCCTTCTTGTAATCGACAGGCGCGCCTTTAAACGACGTCAATCCTTCAGCGAAATTCTCGCCAGGCCTTCGCACGATCGCATGCTTGAACAACGCGTTCCTCCAAGCCCTTAACTCTCAGGCCCGCAGCGCTGTCTCGCCGGCAGACCGTCTCTGCATTTGAAATCTCAATTTTCAAATCTGAAATCTCTGTCCGTCACTCGGTGGCTCAGGCTCGTCCTGAGCTTCAACTCAGGTCCGCAGCTCAAGCCAGTCGTGACGAGAGGTCAGCCCTTCGTTAAATCGCCGCCGCCGCCGGCTTTCTCATCAAAACATAAACCGGCGCGCACACGCCAAGAAGCCCCGCCGCGAACACAGCATCCATCGGCGCGCTGTAGATTGCCGCCGCCAAAAAAAGCGCCGAACCCACGAGCACGATTCCCGTGCTCCACGGATATCCCCACGCCCGAAACGGCCTCGGCGCATTAGGCTCGCGGTGGCGCAGCCAAATCACCGCGGCATACGTCGCGCAATAATTTGCGACGAACACCACCGCGGCAATCGAAATAATCCTCTCAAACGTCCCCGACGCCACCAGAATCATCGCCGTCCCCGCCGATAGCAGCAGCGCCACCCGCGGCGTTCCGCTCTCGCTCACCCGCGTCGCCACGTTGCTGATCAGGCCGTCTCTGCTGATCGCAAATATAATTCTCGTCGCGCCAAGCAGCACGGCGTTAATCAGACTCAGAAGCGTCAGCAGCGAAAGAATCGTGATGATCCTCCCGCTCCAGCCGCCAAGCAGAACCTGCGCCGCCACTGCCGCCGGCAGCTTCGACGCAGCCAGCACCGGCACCGGCAACACATGAAGTAGCGCCAGATTCACCACAAGATAGAGCCCGATAATGAGAAGCACGCCGCCAATCATCGCTCGCGGCAAATTCCGCGCCGGGTTCACATCTTCCTCGAGAAAATAAATCGCCTGATACCATCCGTCGTACGCCACCACAATCGCACGCAAGGCCATCACAATCGGCGCGATGATCAGCAGCCAGCTGCCGTGAAAATTCAAAATATCAAGCGCCGAGGCCGCGCGCTCTGTCGCAGCGGACGATGCGCCGCCTCCCGCAAAGAAACATCCCACCGCGAGCCCGACTAACGCGATCGCCGTCGCCGCGCTTGTAAATTTCTGCACCAAACTGCTCAATCGCAATCCAAAGGTTTGCAGCACTGCAAACAATCCCAGCGTCGCGATCGCGATCGTCTTTTCGCGCCCCGTGAGCTCGGGAAAAAGCGCCACGCAATATTCCCCGGCGGCAGCCGACGCGTACGCAATCGCCGCGCAATTGTTCACCCAGTCGCCCCACCCCACCGCAAATCCCACAAAGCCGCCAAACGCGCGTTTCGCGAAAACATAAAATCCGCCCGCCCGCGGAAACATCGTTCCCAGTTCCGCCATCGACACCGCGCCCAGCAGCGTGTACCCGCCGCCAACGATCCACGCCAGCAGGATCAGCCAATAATTTCCAAGCGCCGCCGCCACCGTTCCCGGCAACCGAAGAATTCCCACGCCGATCGTGGCGCCAAGTACAACGGCCACGCCGAATCCCGCCCCTAAAATTCGGAGCAAGTGCGTGCGAACAGGAGCAGTAGATTGTTGGGCTCTCTCCGTCATCTCATCGAAGGAAAGACTGGAAGATAGTGGGGACGGGTCTCAGACCCACCCATTCTTTTTTTGGTTATATGCCTTCTGCGCAAGTCAATGTCATCACCAGCTGCCAATCAGCACACCCGTCGCCAGCACGATCGCTCCTCCCACCGCCACCTGCACCGCAGCGGAAAGCGTCGGCGTCTCCATGTAGCGATGACGGACCCACGTGATCACAGACAGCTCGATAACAACGACCCCAATCGCAATCGCCGTCGCAACGTTGAACACCGGTATCAGGTACGGCAGCGTGTGCCCGATTCCTCCGAGAGCCGTCATCAGCCCACACACAAGTCCTCGAAGCAACGGGTTTCCTCGGCCACTCAAAGTGCCGTCATCCGAAAGCGCCTCGGCAAACCCCATGCTGATTCCCGCTCCAACCGATGCCGCGAGCCCGATCACGAAAGCATCGTGCGTGTTGCGCGTCGCAAAGGCCGCAGCGAAAACGGGCGCGAGCGTCGAGACTGAACCGTCCATCAGTCCCGCCAGCCCCGGCTGAATAATTTGAAGCACCAGCAATTTTCTCTTCGCCTTTTCCGTGTCGCCCGGCGACTCCGCTTTCTCGCGCTCTTCCTCCAATTGTTCCGCGCGGAATTCGTGCGAGCGTTCCTCCTGCGCCAGATCGTCCAGCAGTTGCCGGATTCCCGCATCGCGCGTGTTCGCCGCGGACTTCTCGTAGAAGCGCCGTGTCTCTTCCTCCATCGCGCTCACCTGACTCCGAATCGCATCGAGCCGCAGCGGCCGCATCAGCCAGACGGGCTTCCGTTGCACGAATCCCTTCACGTCCTGGCGGCGAATCAGCGGAATGTGCTCCCCGAATTTCTGGCGGTAGAGTTCGAGCAATCTGCGCCGGTGGCCCGACTCCTCGTTTCGCATTTCGTCGAACACCTTGGCCGTTGCCGGAAAATCCTTCCGCAGCCCCTCCGAAAAGTCTGAATAGACCCGCTCGTCTTCCTCTTCGAGCGAAATCGCGAGAGCGAGAATTTCTTTCTCGGTCAGTTGCCCAAAGTTCTTCATATGCTTCCCCCATCCCTCGCGGCGGCCGCGGCGCCGCCAAGCGAAGTGGGATTATATGCAAACAGTTGCGATAACAGGGGAAGGAGATCACACCGAAGAAGTCTGGAGGTGGCAATTGTAGCGGCCGGCTTCAGCCGGGCACTCTTGCTTCTGTGCCGGCACCAATCTCCCATTTGCGGCAAACGCGGAGTAAAATTTCCGTCTGTCGTGTCGGGTGGCTGGCCGGGATCACTTCAATTTCGAGTATTCGGCCTTGGCTTGCTGCAGGATTGGAATTCCTGGGTCGGCATCCTTCCAGATAGAAAAGAAATCCTGATAAGCCGTGCGCGCCTTGCCCGCGTCGCCCGCAATCGCATACGCTCGCCCCAACTGCAAATGCGCCAGCGCGCCTTCCATCGAATACCCGACAGCGCCGCGATGATCCAGCAGTTTTTGAAATTCCGCGGCGGCTTCGTTTCCCTTATGTTCGAGCAAGTATGCCTGGCCGCGCTCGTAGGGAATACGAAGCCCTCTGACGAGGTCATACTCCGCGGCCGGCTGAAGATATTCGATTGCTTTCCCGGGATCGTTTCGGTCCAGCGCAATTTCCGCCCGGACCGCCGGCAAGTAATATTCATGAATTCCCGTATCCGAAGGATAGGTCTTCGCCGTTTCGTTTGCCAACGATTCGGCGCGCGCCGCATCGCCCGCGCGCGCGAGACTAAGCGCGACCAACATCGTGAAGTACCTGGCTTTGCTGAGTTCGAGCGCCGCCGCAGCCTCCTTGCGCGCGCCCGCCGCGTCGCCAACCTCACCCAGAATACTCGCGAGCGTGTCAAGCGTGCTGGCCGCCTGTGCCTTCGCATCGTGTTCTTTTTCAGAGTCAGCCAGCGAATGGAGCCGGCCTTGTGCCTTCTCGATCTGCCCTGCGTATGCCTCCGTAGCCGCCTGCTGGAGTGCTCCCATCGCCTGCGCCACCGGTGAACCTTTCGACAACGTATCCAACTCGTGCGTCATCGTGGCGGAATCGTTCTGCAAGAATGCGATGTCGTAAAGGAATAAGTGAAATTCGGGAATGTCTATTTTCTTTGCCAACGCGCCATTCAGCGTGGCCTTCGCCTCGTCGAGGCGGTCCAAGAAAATATAATCATCCGCCAGCCCGAGATTTGCGAGTGAATCGTCGGGTTCGAGGCGAATGGCTTGCTGACTTTGCGCCAGCGCCTTTTCATATTGGCCAGTCTGAATGTAGTACACGGACAAATTGTGGACGGGGATCGAATCATGCGGATACGTCTGCCCCCACAGCTCGTAGACCTGGTTGGTCTTGTCCATATCGCCGAGGACATTCGAATAATAGTGAGACTCGATGTAGAACTTTTCCAGTTCGCTCGCGCGTTCGCGAAGATCATAGGCTTTTTGCGTAAATTCGGCGCCCGTCGCGGAGTCTCCGAGATTCGCGCTGATCTGGCCGTACACGGCGTACGCCATCGCAAAATTCGGATCGAGCGTAAACGCCTGCTTGAAGAACGGCCCGGCCGCGGCGTCGCCGTTGGTGTGGCGCGTTTGAGTGCCGGTGCTGTAGGCCTTTAGCGCTTCGAGCGACGATGTCGTCGCCTGCTCGATCGGCGTGTTGAATTTCTGGATGGATCCGAGCGATTCGCCGAGCTTTCCCCGAATCTCTCCGGCCACCTTGCCCAGCGCGCCGAGCACTTGATTTTTGTCCGGCGCTTCCGCCTGCGCCGTGGCAAGCGTCTCGCCCGTCGCGCAATTCACCGCGTTCAGCACGAGGCTGTACGTCGCGCCGATTTGCGCGATCGAGCCGTCGAGCACCGCCGCGCTCTGCGTCCGTTGGCAGACTTGGCGCGCAAGATCGTCCGTCAGCCGCGCAGTCGCCGGCTGGCTCATGTAACCCAGCGTCTTCTGAACCTGCTGGTCAGAGAGAATATTCAGAAAAGGCGATTGCGCGAGTTGCGACGCAAGCCCCTGCCGCAGTGCGCCGTCGAACACGGGATCGCCCGTCGTATTCGTGAAATCAGCGATGACGATCGAATCCTTTTCCGTGAGCTTCGGCCCGCGATGCGCGAAGAAAAAGTACCCGCCAGCTGCGATCAGAACCGCGACAACCGCGCCGCCGATTATCACCCATCGCCGGGCGATCGCGGCGGGCCCACTCGCATCCGGCACAGTCGTGGCCGGAACATTCGAAGCCGCACTCGGCGCGGCAGAAGCGCTCGTAGTAGAAACGCTTGCCGCAGAAACGGAACCACTCGCCGGAGTAGCGGCAACTGGCACGCCAACGCTCACGCTGCTCGCGCTCGCCGGCGGCACCGTCGCAGCCGAAATGGCGCGCGTGCTAACCGGCGTTTGCTGAAATGCCGAATCACGCACCGAACCGGATTGGCCGGGTGGCGGCGCAGAAACTTCCATCGGAATCGCGCGGCTCGATGTGTCCGTGTCGCGCTTGAGCCGCAGAAGATCGGTCCGAATTTCCGCAGCCCCCTGATATCGAAGCCGCGGATCTTTTTCGAGCGCCTTGCCGATAATTTCTTCGAGCTTCACCGGCAATTCGGGATTCAATCGCACCGGCGGCACGGCCGCGCGATTGAGAATCGCGTCAAAAATCACTGCCGAAGTGTCGCCGCGAAACGGCACGACGCCCGTCGCCATTTCGTACAGTACGCCGCCAAACGAAAACAAATCGCTCCGCGCATCCACATCTTTTCCGCGCGCCTGTTCTGGCGACATGTACGCAACCGTCCCAAGCGCCGTCCCCGGACTCGTGAGGTGTTCCGCCGTAACGCCCGCGGCCGTCATCGCCGCCGTCGCTCCCGCCGAATCGAGCGGCGACCCGCCCGCGCCGGCGGGCTTCAGCTTCGCCAATCCAAAATCCAGAATCTTCGCGTGCCCGCGCGTGGTGACAAAAATATTCGCGGGCTTGATGTCGCGGTGAATGATTCCTTGCGCATGCGCCGCATCGAGCGCATCCGCCACCTCGATTCCGATTTCGAGCATCTCGTCGATCGGAAGTGGCGCGCCGTGAATGCGATGCTTCAGCGTCTCGCCGTTCAGCAACTCCATCGCGATGAACGGCATTCCGCCTTCTTCATCAATATCGTAAATCGTGCATATATTCGGATGATTGAGCGCAGAGGCCGCCTGCGCTTCGCGCCGGAAACGTTCGAGCGATTGGTGATCTTTCACAAGGTCGTCAGGAAGGAATTTCAGCGCGACATATCGCCGCAGCTTTGTATCTTCAGCCTTATATACGATACCCATCCCCCCGCCGCCAAGCCTCTCAAGGATGCGGTAGTGGGATATCGTCCGTCCGGCAAGTGGCGCGGAATCAGGCATCGTCGCGAATCTTATGCTGGCCGTTCACGCAAGTCAACGCAGGCTACCCGTGCTGCTTATTTCGGCGCGATCACCGTCACTGCGCCCCCGCGCCCGTATCATTCAGCAGCACCACATCTGATTCCGTCTGCGAGCGGATCATCCCGATCGACTTCCCGTCCGGCGACAAATGAGCCGCATCGATCACTTCGCTCGTAAAATTCGTAATCTGCCGCCCCGGCGAACCATCGAGCGGATGCATCCAAAGATTTTCCACTCCATTCTCCAGAATCGAATAAATCAACGCTTTCCCGTCCGAAGTGAAACTCAGATACCCTTTCACGCGTGGATCCGGATCGATCATCCGCGTCTGCGGCTCCGCTCCGGCGTCAAGCGGCACCAGAGCTATTTTCTGCACGCCCGAAGTCGCGCCGTTCGTCGGCGTAAGCGTCACCATACACGCCAGATATTTCCCATCCGGCGAGACCCCAAGTTCGTGAGACGACACGATGCCATTGGAGATGGCCGTGCCCGGAATAATCGCAGGCTTGCTCGAACCATCCACGGGAACGCGCATGAGGCTGTCCGTGCTTTCATCGGTGTAATACGCCCACTTGGAATCGGGAGAGCACTTCGGGAAGTCATCAAACTTGCCAGTAGATATTTGCTTCGCGTCTCCTCCGTTCGCGTCCGTGCGCCAGATATTCACGACGGCCGCTTCATTCGGACCCTCCCAGCTAAATAGCACCGTGCGTCCGTCCGCGCAGGAGTCAATCCCATAGAGACCCACGTTGCTCAGCAGAACCGACTTGTTGCTCCCATCGACTGAGATTCGCTCGAAATCCTGCTCTTCCCGGAGGTAAAAGCCGCCCGCCCCCACCCAAGCGAAATCGCTGATATCCTTCTCCTGCGGAAGCGCTGGAGCCGGCACATTCGCGCCCGTGCCCGTCGTCGGAAACGTGTAAAAGCTCCGCAAGGTCTTCTGTTGCACGGTTGCCAAAGTCTTTGCGTCGCCCGACAGCGTCAAAGTCCTGTAACTGTTCGTATCCTTAGTAACCGCGTGAAATTGCCCGCCCGGATATGCAACAAATCCGATCTGATAACGTGTGTAGTGCGACGACGGATCCTGGTAAAGCCCTAGCAGCCCCTTCCCGTCCGGCAGCCACACCAGTCTTTCGAAATATTTATCCTTGAATGACGCAATCGCTTTGGCCTTCCCGGAGGCGACATCGAAGAGATTAATCACGGTGAGCATACCGCCCACTTGATATTGCGGCGTGGCAACTCGGTTTTCATTCGGCAGCCAGGCGACGTATCGCGACGATTCCGACATCGGCGCCGCCATAAACATCTTCTCGTCCGAGCCGTCGGCGTTCGCCGTCCGCAGTTGAAACTTGCCGACATCCGGATCGTTGGCGCGCATGAACGCGAAGCGCTTTCCATCGGACGAAAATGAAAAGTCAGAATCGATATCGCGTGTGAGCAGTTGTGGCGCGCCGCCCAAGACAGGCGCACGGTACAGGTTGTTCACGGACCCAATCGCAGCCTCGGCCTTGGTGAAGTAGATGTAATTTCCGTCCGTGGAAAATCCGAGATTCGTATAACGCGCGTCGGCCGGCGCAATCACCTGCGTATTGCTGTTTGTCGGCACGTTCCGCAGCCAAAGGCTGGCCCTACCTCCATCTACCACTTCACTGAGGATGTATTTCCCGTCGGGTGAAATCGCGGTGCGCGCCGATTTGCCATTTTGTGTGAGCTGCGAAATCGAGAAATTCTGGAACGGCACCACACCCTTGCCCGCAAATAGCGAATAAATCCCGTATCCCGCTCCAATAACGAGAAGCAGAATCACCACACCCGCCGCTATCAGCTTCCCCTTATTCTGCTTCGCCGCTTCCACCACCACGGAACTTCCCGACGCGTGGCTTCCCGACACATGCGCCGTCCCACTCTGCGCCTGCACAGCCGCCGCGCTCTGCGCCGGAGCCGAAACTGCCTGCGACGACGACCCAACATTCGCGCCAACCGGCGGCGAACTCGCATCCGTAACCGCCGCCATTGACGATCCCGACCGCCCCGAATCCGCCTCGCGTTTCAACCGCTTCAAATCCGCGCGCATGTCCGACGCGTGCTGATACCGCGTCTCACGATCTTTCTCGAGCGCCTTCGCAATAATCCGCTCGAGCTCCGCCGGCACGTCCGCATTCAATCTCACCGGCGCCGCCACCGGACGATTCATGATCGCGTCGAAAATCACTCCCGTCGAATCGCCGCGAAACGGCGCCGTGCCTGTCGCCATTTCGTACAGCACCACGCCAAACGAAAACAAATCCGAGCGCGAATCCAGTTCCTTCGCCCGCACCTGCTCCGGCGACATATACGCCACCGTCCCCAGCGTGCTCCCCGGATTCGTCAAATGTTCCGGAGTCACCGCCGCCGCTGTCTCCTGCGTCGCCGACATCGAAAGCCCCGACGCCGGCGCCAGCGTCTTCGCCAGCCCGAAATCGAGAATCTTCACGTGCCCGCGCGTCGTGATGAAAATATTTGCCGGCTTGATGTCGCGATGAACGATGCCCTTCGAGTGCGCCGCATCGAGCGCATCGGCAACTTCAATCGAGAGATCGAGCGTGTCGTCGAGCGGAAGCGCCCTGCCGGAAATCCGGTGCCGCAGCGTCTGGCCTTCCAGATACTGCATCACGATAAACGGCTGGCCATTCTCTTCGGAAATTTCGTAGATCGAGCAGATATTCGGATGGTCGAGCGCAGAAGCCGCGCGCGCTTCTCGCTGAAATCGTTCGAGCGCTTGCCGGTCGTTCGCCATATCCTCCGGCAAAAATTTCAGCGCGACAAACCGACCGAGCTTCGTGTCCTCGGCCTTATAAACCACGCCCATACCGCCTCCCCCAAGCTTCTCGAGGATGCGATAGTGCGAGAAAGTCCGTCCAGAAAGCGGCGCAGCTTCCGTCATAGCCGCGAATCTTATGCTGGCCAACAACCCAAGTCAACGCGCTGCAGCACCGTAATCTTTTGTAGCGCCGGGCTTCCGCGGTGTGTGCGTCCCGACCCGGTCGGGAAGCCCGGCGCGCCTTTTCTCTCCGCGCCGTTGTTCTCCGGTCGTAGGAACGTCCGCCGCAGCAGACCGCGCGTCCAATGTAGCTCACCTCTTCAGAGGTGCGGCTTCTTGGGCGCGTGCCCGTTGCGAAGCAAGCGTGAGCGGGATTTCTCCGTCCCTCCGTCGCAGGGCCAGGCCTTTTTGCCTCGAGGCCCCGCACGAAGGGCAGACTCGCCCAGCTTTTCAACTCGCTCTCTCGGGTCAAATCACTTTTGCTCAAAATTCTACAATCCAAGGACCTCTCCTCTGCGTACTGCCATTGAAGGAGCAGTCTAAGGCACCACGTTCATTCTGGCGTTCTTCAGGTGACACGGTGGGCTATTGACGCGGTAGGCTATTCCTCCACTTAGGCTCACCATAAGGGAAAAGGAGAATTCATGGAGAAAGATAGTAACGTCACTAGGGGTGTGGACAAACCATTCAGTCGACGGGATTTCGCCAAAACTGTCGGGGCCGCAACTGTCGGCGCGGCCGGTGCGCTGATGATCGGAAGCAAGATGGGCATATTGGACAAGCTGCCCGGAGCGGCGCGCCTGGGGCTGACTTCCTCCCCAGTTCACGCTCAAGCAGCCATCACGGATGCAGACATCTTGAACTTCGCCCTAAATCTCGAATATCTCGAAGCCGAGTTTTATACCGTAGTCACCACGGGAAAGACGATTGAAGAATCCGGAATCGCAGTGAGCGGCACGGGTACCCCTGGCCCCACCACCGGCGGGAATAAAGTCAATTTCACCAGAGACTTTTTCGGCTTGGCTGGAATCGATGCCGCGGTCATGAACGAAATCGCTGAACAACTCGCTTATGACGAGCAGCAGCACGTTCTTCTCTTGCGTGGTGCGCTCGGCTCGGCAGCAGTTGCCAAGCCGGCCATTAACCTCGATGCGCTGGGAATCGGCTTCGCGAACCCACGTCAGTTCCTCCAGTTGGCGCGAGCGTTCGAAGACGTGGGCGTCTCAGCTTACGCTGGAGCGGCTCCGTTGATTACCAGCAAGGAATATTTGCAAGTCGCGGCGCAGATCCTCGCAGTCGAGGCTCTGCATTCCGGCAATATTCGCAAACAAGTTCAGGGTAATCTCGTTCCAACGACGCCGGTGGATAGTCTCGACGTGCTGCCGCCGCCATCGGGCAAGAATTTCTTCACTGTCAATTCGCAAGCCTTGGCCATCATCCGCACCACCAGCCAGGTTCTTTCGATCGTCTACGGTGGAGGCACCACCAGCGGAGGCTTCTTCCCCGATGGCGTAAACGGCGTCATCAACACCGCATAGCTGGCTTTCCGCCGTTCGTTCGCGAGCGGCGAAAGCAAGCAGCAACAGATGAAGCAAAATAACTGGCGTGGCGCGAATCTCACCCCCGCCACGCCAGTTTGCCGTTTCTGCGGCGCCGCATCCTTTGCCCCTCAAAGGGCCTGCCCTGAACGCATTGTGTGAAGAGTGCGGATTTTCTCTCCCTCGCGCCGCTGATGTTTCCGGTATCGGTCTTCGGGGCGCTGCTCGCTGCGCCCTCTTCGCATTTATTTGTCATTCCGAAGGGCATCCGGCGAGGATGCCCTGAGGAATCTGCGGTTTCCTTCGCCGGTTGTCGCTCCCATTTTCGTCGGTGTTCCGTCGTCGGGGTGTCCGCCGTGGCGGACTGCGACCTCTTCGCACTCATTTGTCATTTGCGCGGGTGCCGCATCCTTCGCCTCGCAAAGGGTGCGGGTCTTGTTCTTTCCTTAGTAGCGCCGGCATCTTGCCGGCGTTTTTGACGTTGATTTCTCTTTCGGAGTGCCGCTCCGGCTGCCCCATCCTTGCGAAGCAAAAGTGGGTCTTTCGGTTCTATCTCTACGGGGTGCCGCATCCTGCCCCGCAAAGGGTGCGGGTCTTGTTCTTTCCTTCAAGCGCCGGCATCTTGCCGGCGTTTTTGACGTTCATTTCTCTTTCGGAGTGCCGCTCCGGCTGCCCCATCCTTGCGAAGCAAGGGTGGGTCTTTCGGTTCTATCTCTACCGGAGTACCGCATTCATTGCCCCGCAAAGGTTGCAGGTTTTCTCTCGGTCACGCTTCTCGTCTCGGTCGTCATTCCGAAGGGCATCCGACGAGGATGCCGTGAGGAATCTGCGGTTTCGCTCGCTGTTCGATTCGCCGTTCGTCGTTCCTACCGAGCCAACCCATGCGGATCCGGCGCGCCTGTTGAGCTGGCAGGCGTCTGAACCCCAGCGCCTGGAGCGGACAGGGCACTCAGCGGAAGAACCGGCTGTTGTAACGTAATCTGCGCCCGGACCATTTCTTCGATAGCCTCCAGTGCCGTGTCCACCGGAACCGCCACTTCCAACACGCCTCCCCCATCCTTGCGGACCACGCGGTATAAGAGTTTATTCTGAGCGCGGTCGACGCCGCCGCTCCACGAATTGGCGATTCCGGTTGCGCCAATGGCCTTTCCCACTCTAGAGATTAGCAGTGCCTCGCGATCTTGCTCGGTAATCAGCGCTCCGAGAGATCGGCTCTGGTTCCTAACATAGTTCAAGATCTCGACGAGTAGATCGTGTTGGGAGCGTTCGGGCGCAGCACTCGATTCGTCGGCTGGAATTTTCGTTAGCTCCGACTCGAGCTTCGGCCACAGAGCTTCGAATGCTTCTTCAACTTGGCTTTCATCGACGGCATGGTCCCCCAGCGCTTTATTCAAGGTTTTTACCAGCTTCAGCAAGTCGACCTTATTCGCGCGCGTAGCCTGGAATTGCGCCAACGGCCCTTTAATATCGGAAGGCTCTAACCCAATAAACAGGGTACACACGTACGTATTCGACACTGTCTTCGAAAGTGCGCCGGCCTCAAACAATACCCAGTCAGAGTGAAAGTTGCTGGGCGTCAGACAAATGATGCCGGCTTTCGCCGCCTCCAAACGCGAAGCGATATCTGTTCCCCAGCGCGCGCCTTTGTCGATGTCCGCCGACGAAAGCCAAGGGTTAAATGCGTTGACAATTAGAGGCAGCCACTTACGAAGAGCGTTCGCGACGGCTTCGCTTCGGGGACCCGACCAGCTTATGAAAATGTCCATATGAGGATTTTACCATTATCTAGATATCCGGGACTCACACGCCACCACGGCGGTACAATGTTAGAATCCTGCGCGATGAAGAACCGCCGACAGATCAAAGCGAAGGCGACATCGCAAACGAAACCGTACTGTTTCGTTTCGTACTCGATGGGCGAATCAACCAGCAACCTGTTGGTGATGCTGGTATGGGCGGCCTTTCACCTCGACTACGACATTAGACTGACCCCTTCCGCCCTGAAGAGCGGGTCCAGTCAGCTCAGACAAATCGAGAGCCTAATGGCTAATTGTGCCTTCGCGGTAGTCTGTCTCGACGGTCTGCGCCCAAATGTCGTCCACGAATACGGATATCTCCGCGGGCAGAACCGACCCGTGATATTGCTCAAGAAGGAGCAAGCAACGGTTGATGTTTTGACTATTTTGGGCCCGGCCGTGACGCCCGGCCTCAATCTGTCGAACCCAGTGCTCGACATCGACGTCCACTTGTCGAACCTGAAGGACATTTATCACGCTACTTGGTTTCCAGACGATGCGCCAAAAAGTGTTAAGACGCTTTTTGAAGAATATAACAAACTCCGGCGAGAGTTCGACGACCTGAAGGAGCTAAAGGAACCTCATTTATGGTAGTGACCCGAGTGTCACCAATCTTCATCTACGGAATATTTCTTGATAAGGCTCAGCGAGTGCGAAGATTGTCGGCCCCGATAGAGGTACCGACAGCAGCCATAGAGATCCTCCGGGAATTCTCCGCCATCGAGCTCATTGGAAAAGTATATGCACTAACACCTGGCAGGAATTGGCAGCCGCTTTCCCCATCTGCCGCGCACTCCTACGACTGGTTCAAGACGTATAGAAACATCATCGTTCATAAGCGAACGACCAGAAATAAGCTGTTTTTTGAATCCCAAGACGGCGATTTTTGGGAGGTTGTCTACTTAAGGCAAGAAAGCGATACGTCCGGCCCGTACATTGCTGTGGCACTGCAGCTGGAGAATTCGTAAGGATTCAGACCGCAGACAAGCCTCTGCAATCGTCTCTTTTTGGCAGCAGAACTTCGCTAAGAAATCGCAACGTATGCGCGCCTGATTTCCGTTCTCACCGTATGTCGTGTCATGTTGCTTCCCCACACTTCAATCGTCAGAGGAAATCTCTCTACTCCAGATTTCAGAGTAATGTCTACGAAGAAATCATAAGGATGTTGCAGTTGAGATGTTGCGAAGAGGTAGGTCTCAGTAAATTCAAGGTTATTGTGAGGTGGATCTTCCCTCAAGCCTGCATAGTCTAGGCCCACGGCGTCGCCTACACTCGAAATCCTCACATGCGGGTCCGCCACGTCTTCGTCCGCTGCATTGGCGCCCCCATATACCCTAATTTCCACGGCTATTGTCGCGCGGTTCTCGTCGCTAAAGGGAAGCTCGAGAATCTTTCCCGCAATCTTGGGTTCTCCTAAGCAAGTGACACTTGGGATTGAGCAAACGCCTCCGAACGAATTCGAGGACGACAAAGGCGGTGCCAAAGCCATCCCAACGCTCACACCCAAAGCCGGGGAGGCTTCGCCGACGTGCGGAAATTTTGCCTCGTTTGACGCCACCGTGTTGGCGTACGGCGTAGGACCTGATTTCATGGCTTCTGGACTTACCGGCTGACTCTTTTCTGTAAGCCACCAGCCGTAAGCCACAAGGCTCCCTGCGATCATCATCGTGCAAAGAACCGCGAGCAACACGCCATGCGAGAGACTGCGAAATGTCCCTTTATTCCAGACTATCAGCAGGCCAAAAAAGAACGCCACTGAAACGCAAATCCAACTAGCGAGAGTACTCAGTCTCGGGGAGAATGTAGCAGCAAGCGCAAGAAAGGCGATAATCCCGGCAAACTTAGGATGGTCGAGAATATAATCAAATGCAGTTATTTCTTTTGGAGACTCCACATCATTTAGTTTACCGGAAAAACCAAGCGGCGCCCGAACGATAATCCTTACATCACGCCCCATTTGCATTCCCGCCAACCGCCTGCTACCGTAATCTCAGAACTATGACTGAACGGTACATGTACGGTGCGATTAAGCCGCCGGCCGAATCGCCGCGCCCGGCCGCGCCCCCGCTCGCTTTCCCGTCCTACCCTGAGCTTCGAAGGGAGCGCCGAAAGGTTTACCCTGACTCGCGAAGGGAGGCCGCCACAAAACCCGAATTGGCCGCTCTTCGATCGGGACGCTATACACGGATCACGGGCCGCGAGTCACAGAACACGGTCCTTCTAATCGCTACACGAAAACAATTAAAAATCGCCGCAACCCACTCAAAACAAAACACGGCGGCCATTTCTAATCGCTACAAGAACACGACCCCTCCAACCGCGATCGCGCCGGCTTCATGCACGGGCGAGTCACAAAACACCGCCTTTCTAATCGGTAGACCAAAACGATTAAAAATCGCCGTAACCCAAACAAAACAATCATCCGCGACCATTTCTAATCGGTACAAATTGAGCCCCCTTAAAATCGCGCACGCCGCTCATTTACTCACCCGGCAAGTTCACGCGCCCGACCAAATCTCTCGCATCGCACACCTGTCATTCCGTCCAGCATATTCATTTGGGCACACTTACCGCGCGCCCTTCTCCGTTTCCCTTCCCGTACAGATAAGCTATCTACGTATGGGCCCCGAGAACGAAACCACCGTTTCGCCGAATACAACTGCGCCGAATTCGCCCGGCGAATCTGCGATTACGCCAGCACGTCCGACGGAGTCGGCGCGCCCGCCATTCCCTGTTCTCGTAGTCGATGATTCGCCCGTCGCGCGCAAGCTCGTCGAATGCTCGCTTCCCAAGCATGAATACGCGATCCTCATCGCGAAGACCGGACAAGAAGCGATCGAAAAATTTGCCGAGCATCGCCCCGGCCTGATCATCACGGATTTTCTGATGCCCGATTTCAGCGGCATCGATCTCTGCGAGCGCATCCGCCGCGAATTTCGCGATTGCTTCACCTACATCATCGTTCTCACGGGCGTCCATGAAAAGACGGCCGTCGTGCGCGGCCTGAAAGCCGGCGCCGATGAATATCTGACCAAGCCATTCGATCCCGATGAGTTGCTCGCGCGCGCGGGCGTCGGCCGCCGGATTATTCAGATGCATCGCGAAATCGAGGAAAAAAATCGTCTCCTCGAGCAGCTCGCGCTCACCGACTTGCTCACCGATCTCCCGAACCGCCGCGCCGTGGAAGAATGGGCCAAGCGCCAGATCAGCGCCGCCGCGCGCCACGAATTTCCGTTCTGGGTGATCATGACCGACCTCGATCAATTCAAAACCATCAACGACACATGGGGCCACGACGCAGGCGACACCGTTCTCAAAAAATTTGCCGAAATTCTGAAATCGAATACGCGCTCGTCCGACATTTGCGGCCGGATCGGCGGCGATGAATTTCTGATGATCATCACGCACGCGCAGCCCGAGGGAATCAATCTCGCGATCGAGCGCATGCGCTCGCAAGTGGAAGCGCAGCGGTTCGTTTTCAACGGCCAGGAAGTCGGCGTCACCGCAAGTTTTGGCGTCGCAAGTTTCCGCCGCGGCCAGGTCCCCGATCTCGAACGCCTGATCGTGCAAGCCGACGTCGCTCTCTACTCCGCCAAGCGCCGCGGCCGCAATTGCATCTCAATCCCCACCACCGAAGTCCGCTAAAAAACGCCCGAAGAAAAAACACGCCGAGATTTCGCAACGAACGTCGCCGAATTTCGCGCCGCAGCTTCGTGGTTGACAGAACTTAGCCGCGGCGATTACGCTGGCGATTCACCGCGCCAACAATTTCGCGCGCTCGATGAATCCGATTCGTAATCATCCCCATCTCTACGAAATCAACACGCTGGCGTGGCTCTACGATCTCTCGCGCCGCATGCAGCGAAAAATTACTCTCCGCGACGTTCCAGATTCCGAGTGGGATGCTCTCGCCGATCTCGGCTTCGAGTGCATCTGGCTGATGGGAATGTGGGAACGCAGCCCCGAATCGCGCCGTGAATTCCGCGGCGACGCCGCGTCGTTCGTGGATTTTCGCCGCGCCCTTCCCGGCTGTACGATGGACGACGTCGTCGGTTCGCCGTACGCGGTCCATCGCTACGAGCCCGACGCGCGCCTCGGAGATTGGAGCGCGCTCGACGCCGTGCGCGAGAAATTGCACAAGCGAGGAATGCGCCTGCTGCTCGATTTCATACCCAATCACGTCGCGCTCGATCATCCGTGGACGCGCGAGCATCCGGAATATTTCATTCGCGGCAGCATCGAAGATTTGCACGACGATCCCATCGCGTTCTACCAGGTGGAATCGCCCACGGGCGCGTACGTGCTCGCTCGCGCTCGCGATCCTTACTTCCCGCCGTGGCGCGACGTCGCACAATTAAATCATTTCGAACCGCGCCTACGCGCCGCGCTCATCGCCGAGCTCGAGAAGATTTCGCAGCATTGCGATGGCGTGCGCTGCGACATGGCCATGCTCGCGCTGAACGAAATCTTCGCAAGGATCTGGGGCTCGCGGCTCGGCAACGTGAGCGCGCCGCCGCGAGAATTTTGGCAGGACGTCCGCGCGGCGCTGCCGGATTCAATTTTGCTCGCGGAAGCGTACTGGGGCACGGAGCAACAACTGCTCGAACTCGGATTCGATTTCGTCTATGACAAAACTTTTTACGACGCGCTGCGCGGCAATCGCGCCGGCGAATTGCGCGCGCAGCTTTCCGGCGATTTCGAATTTCAGCGGCGCCTCGCGCGATTCATCGAAAATCACGATGAAGATCGCAGCGCGGAGGTTTTTGGCTCCGAGCGATTGCGCGCCGCGGCCACGCTCGTCGCCACCGCGCCGGGAATGCGCTTTTTCCATCAAGGCCAGTTCGAGGGCCGCAAAATTCATTTTCCGATTCAGCTTTCGCACGTTGCCGATGAGCCCGTGGACACAGCTATTCTGGCGTTCTACCAAAATCTTTTGCATCTCGTGCGCGCGGAATCTTTTCATTCGGGCGCGTGGCGGGAACTTTATCCCGAGGCGCAAGGCGATGACTCTGCCGGCGGGCTCATCGCTTACGATTGGCAGGATGAAAAAAGTTGGAAGCTCGTTGTCGTGAATTTGTCCGGCAATTCAGCTCAAGCGCGAATCCGTCTAGGCGATCGCATCGCGGCCGGCCGCCAATACGTTTTCGCCGACGCGCTCAACAACAATCGCTACGTCCGCGACGCCGACGAAATCCGCAATCTCGGCCTCTACGTGCGCCTCGAACCTTTCGAAGCAGACATCTTCGACATCACGCCCGCCTGACGCGCCACGATCCGTCTCGGCGGGTAGCCCAGCTTCCCGTCGGGCCTCAGTGCTTTTCGTCCGTGCACGATGGACGGGCCGAGCGCCATAGCCTCGCGCGTCGCCGTGACTAGCGCTTCGCAGTTGAGCGTGGCGCACGCTTCGACGTGTGAAGCGTGCGGCCTTTGACGTTCAATTCTTGAACGCAAGAAATAAAGTGCAAATGCCGTTGGCCGCAGCGCCACCGCAGATTGTTTCGGCGGGTGGCTCAGCCTCTCGTCGGGCCTCAGTGCTTTTCGTCAGTGCGCGATGGACAGGCCTAGAGCCATAGCGTTGCGCATCGCCGTGACTAGCGCATCGCAGTTGAGGGTGCCGCTTGCTTCGTTGTGTGAAGCGTGCGGGTTTTGACTTTCAACCCTCGAATGCAAGAAATAAAATGCAAATGGCGCTGGCCGCAGCGCTGCTCCAGATTGTTTCGCGTCGAATGGGTTACAATTCCGCACACTCGCCTGCGGCGAGAGTGCGGCACCCCGAAGTGCACACTCAACGGCACACTAAGAGCGATTGACCTGTTGAGTTACGTACCGGGGTGGTACCATCAACCTTCACAACGGGTCAAGTAGGGCAGCATGCAACCAGAGGAGTAGCGCAATGCGAAAGGGTTGGCCACCCGCCTTTGGCCTGGGGCTGTTTCTACATGGTTTTGTGGACGTTTTTCTCGGAAACATAAGCGGGAACATCCCGATGTCACACTAGTCCATGCCCGCCAACTTACGGAATGACGTTGCTTGGTTATTATTGCTCGTTGTGCCTTGGTTCTACTCAATCGTCCATGTCCAGCCGCAAACGCCGAAAATCACCGTCTTCAAGTTGGAGGGCTATGGGTGGGAACCAATTCCCAAGGGAGATTATCGTGAGCACCGTGGCACGTTTAGCCAGAAACTCTGGCTAGATCACAAAGGTCGTATCTTGGTTGGATTTACGGTTCGCGAGAAGTATACGTTGGCCACACGGGAGCATCCTGGGCGTTCCTTCCATATTCTGCGATTCACCGCCGACGGCAAGTTGGAGCATTCGTTCGTCTTGGCCACGAACAACTGGTACAACAATGGGTTCTATTTGGGTCAGGCCGACCAATTACTAGTCAGGGCTGACGATGAGCTCCAGTATTTGGACAATGACAGTCACGAGGAGGGTGAGACTTGGCGGCAGCTGGCCCCGTGTCCTCGCGATTGCTTTATCAGCCAGTCATTCAGTCGGCGAACGCTAATCTTCAAGGCTGAACCAGTTTTTACCGGCCCGGATCACTTTACTCGCACAATCCTGGATTTATCCTCATCTCCTCCGCGTGTTGTACGTACTTGCCAGATGGCGTCAGCGCTCATCACGGATGAGTTCGCATATCGTCTTTCCTATGACAAAGCGGATTATCTTACGGTGCGCTTCCCGTTTTGCGACGTGGAGCATTACGAGGAATTGCCCATGTGGGGGCGCAGATCGTTTGGGCACGTCCTCGATGACGAAACGCTTTTGAAATTTGGGGTCACTCTGCATAAGCCCGCCAAGGTGGAACTCATCGGGACCGACGGGCAGGTAAAGTTTTCGCGGGAAATGCCGAAGCATGACTTTATCAACTATGCCAAGATCGCGACCGACGACCGCAATCACCGCTTCGCGTTAATGGTGAATACTGATCGCGGCGAACATCCCAGTATGGACATTACTGGGCATCTGGTTGCCCGGCGGGTACTGGTTTTGAACGATGCCGGAGAGAAAGTTGCCTCAATCCTGGCGGATTCGGAGTATCACATGGATTCTGATTTTTCTATGAGCCCGGACGGACATCGGATCGCGATCCTGGACGACGGCGTGGTGAAAGTCGCGGAGCTTGAATAACAGACATACTGGCGCGTGGCCAAGGTCTAGATGTCGCCCGGCTGTTAGTGGTGCCGCAGGCTTCGTTGTGTGAAGCGTGCGGGTTTTGACGTTCAGCCCTTGAATGCAAGAAATAAAATGCAAATGCCGTTGGCCGCAGCGCTGCTCCAGATTGTTTCGCGCCGAGTGGGTTGCAATTCCGCACCCTCGCCTGCGGCGAGACTGCGGCACCCCGAAGTGCAAACTCGACGGTAAACCAAGAGCGATTGAACTGCCGCGTTAAGTACCGGAGTGGTACCATCAACCTTCGTAACGGGTCAAGTAGGGCGGCATGGAACCAGAGGAGTAGCACCATGCGAAAGGGTTGGCCACCCGCCAAATGCAGTCGCTAGCTTCGCTTGGCGAGGCAGTTGATTCGCTAGCTGCGTATGGTGCGGTTCCGACAGCATCCGTTGTGTCGGCTGGGGTCATAACGAACGATGCAATCGAAATTCTGACAGCCTCTTGTGTGGCCGACGAGGCAGCTTGCCCTATTGCGATACCGGTGGTAGTGGTAGTGGTCGCTGCGGTCGACGCCCTTCTCGCATACGGCGTGTATGAGTTCTTTTTAAATGTACCGTTTCCATTTTAAGGGATCATCCAATTACAGAATTAGTACTGTATGTTGCGATATTTGAGAAATTTCGGCTTGGGGACATTGTTTGCCATCGCCTTAGTGAATTTATTGTTTATGGTGCTTGCTAAGGCACCACTTCGCACAACCATTGTTCCGTCGAGCGTGATCGGCGGCATCCTCTTTATTCATGCTCCTTTGACGTATTGGGCACTCAGATACGGGTTCAGCCACGGGAAAGACATGAGGATTTTCGTCTTAGTAATGGTTGAACTCTTGATCGTTATATCCGTAGTTGGTGTGCGATATACTGTAGTGCTTGGAATTCTCGGCCGTCATGATGGTTTTGCTGTTTCAACGATCCTGGTGGTGTTCTATTCTCTGTACGCAGCATATGCATTGCTTATCAGAAAAAATTTGCGTGGGCATTTAGATCAATGAGTGGCTTGTGCAACGAGTTTGCCGTTCGATGGTTCTAACGCTATCGGCCAGACGCAGTAATCGCTTTTGGATTGGTGAAGTATGTACCAAGATCGAAATCGGCGACACTTCCGCGGTGGGTGGCCTAGCCTCTCGTTTGCCTCGGTGCTTTTCGTCAGTGCGCGATGGACAGGCCTAGAGCCATAGCGTTGCGCATCGCCGTGACTAGCGCGTCGCAGTTGAGGGTGCCGCATGCTTCGTTGTGTGAAGCGTGCGGGTTTTGACGTGTACCTCTTGAATGCAAGAAATAAAATGCAAATGCCGTTGGCCGCAGCGCCACTGCCGATTGTTTCGCGCCGAATGGGCTACAATTCCGCACCCTCGCCTGCGGCGAGAGTGCGCCACCCGTCCGACATTTTCGATATCACTTCCGCCTGACCTGCCATGATCCATCTTTCCCCTACGCGCTGGGTTGCAGGAGGCTGGAGCCTCCCGGCGCGGCATGAGCTACCGAGTGAGGGGGCTATTGCGAGGCGGTGTGGGTGTC
>CAVSNQ010000016.1:0-247286 GCA_963729365.1 uncultured Actinomycetota bacterium | reverse complement strand
CAGGGGCGGGGTCGAACCGCCGACCTTCCGCTTTTCAGGCGGACGCTCGTACCAACTGAGCTACCTGACCTCGGCTGGGCGCCGACACCGATCCGAGCCCAGCGCCGCCGACCCGAGCGGTCCTGACGGGATTTGAACCCGCGACCTCCACCTTGACAGGGTGGCGAGCACTCCGAGCTGCTCTACAGGACCATGATGCGCTGGCTGGCCGCCAGCCGTGCCCCCAACGGGATTCGAACCCGTGCCGCCGCCTTGAAAGGGCGGTGTCCTAGGCCGCTAGACGATGGGGGCTCGACGGCGATTCGCCGCCGTGACCCGTGGCGCCCGCCGTCGGGGACCGCCCCAGCATAGGGGACGAAGCGCGTTGCCGGCAAAGCGCTTGACGAGTGCACCGATCTTCCCGGGGCGAGGAACCCTAGAGCTTTCGGTTCTTGTTGACCAGGTTCTCTGCGATCGACGTCTTCTCGCCCTCCTCGGGTATCACCACCCACGCCGCCAGGTAAGCCAGCGCGCCGAAGCCAGCGGAGAAGACCGTGACCACGGCGAGGATCGCGCGAATCAGGTTGGCGTCCATGCCGAAGTACTCGGCCAGTCCGGAGCACACGCCCGCCACGATGCGGCCGTCGCGGGTGCGAACCAGCATCTTGTTGCCGTTAACGTTGCTCATACCCTCATCATGCCCGATGCCAGACCCGGCCAAGAAACCTGGCCACGACAACCAGCGAGGCACGCGCATACCCTGACGGCGAGGCAACGAGAGAGGACCGGCCATGCCGCCCACCACCGACCACGCCACCGGCAGCGCAGCTACCGACCTGCTACGCATCGACGACGAGCTGACCCCGGAGGAACGCCTGGTCCGCGACACCGTCAGGGCGTTCGCGGCGGACCGGATCATGCCGTACATCGCCGACTGGTTCGAGGCCGGAACACTCCCCCGCGAGCTCGCGCCGGAACTCGGCAAGCTCGGCCTGCTCGGAATGCACCTGACCGGGTACGGATGCGCGGGCATGGGACCGGTCGCCTACGGGGTCACCTGCCGCGAGATGGAGGCGGCCGACTCCGGGCTGCGCAGCCTGGTCTCGGTGCAGGGCTCACTCGCGATGTTCCCGATCTGGAAGTACGGGTCGGAGGAGCAGAAGCAGGAGTGGCTGCCCAGGATGGCGGCCGGGGAGGCGATCGGCTGCTTCGGCCTCACCGAACCCGACCACGGCAGCGACCCGTCGAGCATGACCACTCATGCCAAGATCCAGAACGGGAACGACTGGGTCCTCTCCGGCACCAAGATGTGGATCACCAACGGGTCGATCGCTGACATCGCCGTCGTGTGGGCGTCGACGCCGGAAGGCATCCGTGGCTTCCTGGTCCCGCGCGGGACGCGCGGCTTCACCGCCCGGAACATCCACAAGAAGATGTCGCTGCGCGCGTCGGTGACCTCGGAACTGCACTTCGACGAGGTGCGGCTGCCGGGTGACGCCGTGCTGCCCGGGGTAACCGGGCTGAAGGGGCCGCTGTCGTGCCTGTCCGAGGCGCGGTTCGGGATCGTCTGGGGGGTGACCGGGGCGGCCAGGTCCTGCTTCGAGGCGGCCGCGGAGTACGCGCGGACCCGGGAGCAGTTCGGGCGCAAGATCGGCGGGTTCCAGCTGACCCAGGCCAAGCTGGCCTGGATGCTGGCTGACCTGTCCCGGGCCCAGCTGCTCGCGCTGCACCTGGGGCGGCTGAAGGCGGCCGGGACGATCACGCCGGAGCAGGTCAGCCTGGGCAAGATGGCCAACGTCCGGGCCGCGATCGAGATCGCCCGCCAGGCGCGGACCGTGCTCGGTGCCAACGGAGTCACCCTGGAGTACCCGGTGATCAGGCACGCGAACAACCTGGAGTCGGTGCTCACCTACGAAGGCACCGAGGAGATCCACACGCTGGCCCTCGGCCAGGCGATCACCGGGATCTCTGCCTACCGGTGAGCGGGCCGCTCGCGGCGCTGCTGCACGCCGTGGCCGCGGGCCGGTACCCGCCGCCGGACGGCAGCGTCACGATCCTGCCGCAGCCATCGCCGCGGGACGCTGGGGTCATCTCCTTCACCGCGCACTCGGTTATTTTCACCGACATCGATCCCGCGTGGGTCCGCGGC
The DNA here is from genome assembly GCA_963729365.1 of uncultured Actinomycetota bacterium. Lineage (GTDB taxonomy): Bacteria > Actinomycetota > Actinomycetes > Streptosporangiales > Streptosporangiaceae > JASHPR01. The sequence goes on along the minus strand of CAVSNQ010000016.1, from coordinate 245,158 downwards.
CAGCTGCCGCCCGGTGACCTGTCCGGGCCGCTGCTGCCGCCGTTCCTGCAGGCCCTGTGCGCCAGGGCCTGGCGAGTGAACAACATCGACATGCTCTGCGTGACCGCATCCCGGTCCGGCCGACCGCCCTTAACGCTTAGCCCCGCCCCGGTCGTCAGCCACCCGCGAATCGCGCGGGCGCTGCGGTTCCGGGATGACGTCCGGGTCTGGCAGGCACCCGGCGGAATCGTGATGCTCGGCCGCGGCGTGGCCGGCCGCTGGGAGGTTGGCCTCGAAGTGGATCCCGGCTACCGGGGCAAGGGCCTCGGCCGCGAGCTCGCCGTGGCCGCCAGGCACCTGGTGCCGGACGGCGCCCCGCTCTGGGCCCAGATCGCGCCCGGCAACGCGGCCAGCGTCCGGGCCTTCCTCGCGGCCGGGTACCAGCCCGTCGGCGCCGAGGTCCTGCTGCCCCTGACCTAACCGAGGGCATGCCTGGCCGGCCGCGGTCAGGGCCTCAGGACGATCTTGCCGAGGGTGTGGCCCCGCTCGAGCTCCCTGAAGGCATCCTGAACCTGGTCCAGGGGATAGACGTTCGCGATCGGGATCTCAATGAGTCCCTTGTCGACCAGCCCGGCCAGCTCGCCGAGTACCTGGGCACTGGCCCCGGCGGCGTTCCCGTCGGTCTTGACCCCGTACTTGGTCGCGGCCTCGAAGTCGGCGATGGTGTCGATCCGCTCGGGCCGGACGCCGAGTTCCAGCGCCAGCTCGACGTAGCCGCCGCCCACGGTGTCAAGGAAGGCGTCGACCTGCCTCCCGGACGCCGCCCGGATGCGATCGGCCACGCCCTCGCCGTAGGTGACCGGGATCGCGCCGTGGCTGGACAGCCACCGGTGATGCGGCTCGCTGGCCAGGCCGATCACCGTGGTTTCGGCGTTCTTGGCCAGCTGCACGGCGATCGAGCCGACGCCGCCGGCGGCACCGGAGACCACGACGGTGTCGCCCTGGCCGACCGAGACGGCCCGGACCATCGCATAGGCGGTCGCGCCCGCGACGAACAGCGACCCGGCCGCTTCCCACGAGACACCGGCCGGCTTCCGCGCGAGGTGGGCGGCCTGGACCACGACAAGCTCGGCATGGCTGGCCCGGTTGTCGGTGAATCCGATCACCTCGTCGCCCACGGCGAAGCCGGCGGCGCCCTGGCCAAGCTCTTCCACGACGCCGGCGAGGTCGCTGCCCTCCCCCGACGGGAACGTGGACGGCCACCGCTGCGCCAGCGCTCCGGACCGGATCTTGGCCTCGCCCGGGTTGATCGCCGCGGCCTTGACCCTGACCAGGACCTCCCCGGGGCCTGGGACCGGACGGTCCACCTCGTCGACCCGCAGGACGTCCACGTCGCCGTAGTTATCGAACCTGACCGCCTGAGGCATGACCTTGACTCCCTTCGACTGTGTGCGGTCACGGGAAACCACTGGCCACCCCGATCTATGCCCCGGGACGGCGCCGCCGAAGAGGAAGCTGGAGTGAGCAAGAGTCCCCCGGCTGCGCTCGACTCGCCGGAACCCGAACCTGCGCCGGAATCGTGACCCGCGCCGGATGCGACGATGGGGGCGTGAGCGATGCCGCGCAGGTCACCGACAATCAGGCGGAGTCCCGCTTCGAGTTCGACGCCGACGGCCACGTCGCCGTGCTCGTGTACCGCCGCAACGGGAAGCGGCTCGTCCTCATTCACACCGATGTGCCCGTTGAACTGGAGGGGCACGGCATCGGCGGCCGGCTGGTGACGGCCGCGGTCGACCGCGCGGCTGGGCAGGGCCTGACGATCGTGCCGTTGTGCCCGTTCGCGCGCGATTGGCTGGAACGCCACCCCGCCGAGGCGGCCAAGGCCCCGATCGACTGGAGTTAGGCGGGGTAGGCCGCCGGCTAGCTCGTCCCGCTGCCCCGCAGCGGCTGCTACGCGCCCACCGCATAGAAGCTGTTGTCGGTGCTGCCGAAGTAGACGACGCCGTCCGAGACCGCGATCCCCGATTCGATGGGGCCTTCGGTGGGGAACGCCCAGATCTTGCTGCCGTTCCCGGCGTTCAGGGCATACACGTTGCCGTCAAAGCTGCCGACGTACACTCTCCCATTGGCCACCGCGATCCCGGTCTGCACCTGGCTCTGGGTGGTGAAGTTCCAGATCTTGTCGCCGCTGCGGGCGCTCAGGGCATACACGTTGCCGTCGGCGCTGCCCGCGTAGACGATCCCGTTGGCCACCGCGATCCCCGATGCGACGGCGCCGCCGGCCGGGAACTTCCAGATCTTGTCGCCGTTGCCGGCGTTCACGGCGTAGACGTTCGTATCGTCGCTGCCTGCGTAGACGACGCCGCCCGCCACCGCGATCCCCGATGACACCGGGCCGTTGGCGCCGAAGCTCCAGACCACGTCGCCGTTGTCGTCGCGCAGGTCGTAGACCTCGTCGCCGGAACTGCCCGCGTACACCACACCGCCGGCCGCGGCGATCCCCTGCAATGCGCCGCCCGGGGCGTACTCCCAGACCTTGCTCCCGTTGCTGGCCCGCAGGGCGATGGCGACCGCGCTGATGGCGCCGCCGAAGACCATGCCGTTGGCCACGGCCATCCCGGATGACGCGATGTTGCCGGTCTGGTAGTTCCAGAGCTTGCCGCCATGGCCCGTGCTCAGGGCGTACACGTTGCCGTCGTAGCTGCTGGTGTAGACCGCCCCGTTGGCCACCACGAGTCCCGATCGCACCGCGCCGTCGGTCGGGTAGGCCCAGACCTTGCTGCCATCGCTGGCCCGCAGGGCATAGACGCTGCTGTCAGAGCTGCCGAAGTACACGACGCCATCGGCCACCACAACCCCCGACCAGATGGAGCCGCCGGTGGGGAAGGCCCAGACCCTTTCGCCGGAGACCACCCCGGGCGCGGGCTGCTGGCCGGTGCTCGGTCTCGATACGGGCTTGGCCGCCTTCTTGACCCGGCCCGCGTGGTCCCTGCTGCCGGCGTGGCCCGCCGCGTCCCCACGGCTGAGTTCCCAGGCGGCCCCGGCCGCCCCCGCGGCGGCGGTCAGCCCGAGCGCGACGAGCAATCCCCGGCGCGTCACGCCGCCTCTGGGGCCGGAGCCCTGGGGCACGTCCCCGGGCAGGGGCGGGAAGCCGGACTGGACAGCGGTCCCGTCGCGGCCAGCAGAGTCAAGCCTGGCGGTCTGGCCGACGGGAGCAGCCGCGCCACGCGGGACGTAAGCGGTCCCGCCAGCTGACCCGGCGGCGCCCGGCGGCAGAGCCACGAAGTCCAGCGGCGGCGCCATCGCGCTCGGCGGCGGCGCCATCGTGCCGGGCGACGCCATCGTGCTCGGCGGCGGCGCCATCGCGCCGGGCGACGCGGCCATGGTGCCCGCGGCCAGGGCCGCCGGACCGCTTGCGGCCCCCGCCGCGCTGACCGCCAGTGGCTCTGGGCCGCCCGGCAACTCCGCCGCGCTTAAAGGCCGCGCCCCCGTGGCGGCCGCGGGCAGCGCGGGGATCTCGGTGCTCAGGCGGTCCTGATACGAGCCGATCAGGCGGGTCACCGCCAGCGGCCAGAACGAGGTCAGGTCGGTGGCCGCCTCCGGTTCCAGGCCCGCGGCAATCGTGTCCACCAGCCACGCCATCGTGGGCCGGTCGGCGGGTGCCTTGGCCAGGCACGCCGCGGCGAGTTCCCGCAGACCGCCAGGAACGCCGTCGAGCGTCGGCTCGGTATGCACCACCCGGTAGAGCGTGGACGCGAGCGGGCCGTCCCCGAACGCGCAGAGCCCGGTCGCGGCGAATACGATCACGCAGCCCAGGGAGAACACATCACTCGGCGGCCCGACCTGCCCGCCCTCGGCCTGCTCCGGGGACATGAACGAGGGCGTGCCCACGATCAGCCCGGTCGAGGTCATCCTGGTGCCCTCGAACGCCCGGGAGATGCCGAAATCGATCACCCGCGGCCCGTCGGTGGCCAGCAGCACGTTCGCCGGCTTGAGGTCCCGGTGCACCAGGCCGGCGGCATGCACCGCCTGCAGCGCTTCGACCAGCCCGGCGGCCAGCTTCCACACCGACGCCACGGGCAGCGGGCCGGCCGCGGCGACCGCGTCGGCCAGCGATGGCCCTGGCACGAACACGGTCGCCAGCCACGGCGGGTCGTCGTCGGGCCCCGCCGCTGTCACCGGCGCGGTGTACGCCCCGCTCACCGCCTTGGCCGCGGCCACCTCCCGGCGGAACCGGGTGCGGAACATCGGATCCTTGGCCAGCTCGCTGTGGATGACCTTCACCGCCACCGCGCGGCCCGCCGGAGAGTAGCCCAGGAACACCTGCCCCATACCGCCGGACCCCAGCCGGGCCCGCAGTCGGTATGCCCCCACCTGCCAGGGATCTCCTGCCGCCAGTGATTCCACGGTTTCTCCCATCGCCGCGCGGGTGCGACATCACTGACACGTTGCCGGGGGGCCGATGTGTTCACCCGGGATTGGGCCGCCTTTGCCGTGGCATCATGAGCACGCCGAACGCGCCGCCAGCTCGCCGGTCGCCCGGCAGGCTCGGCGCGCTTTCGCCCTGGTGTCAGCCGGCCGCCGACGGCACCATTGCCGGTTCCTCGGGCGCGGTGCCGGGCGGATCGCCGGGCTGGCGCGGGTTCCACCGCCCGGTCAGGCAGAGCGCGACCAGGCCGATCGCCGCAGCCAGCAGCACCACCGGCGCCAGGACGACAACGGTCAGGTGATGCAGCATGCCGAGCACGTGGCCCGGCACGCCGTACGGGTTCCCTGGCGTGTTGGGGATCGAGCCGGCCGCGATCCGCCCCAGCACCAGCCAGTCGAGCCGGGTGGCCGGATAGAACATGAGCAGGCAGATGATCATCGTGTCGTACCAGGGGAACTGGTACGGCCAGAAGAACAGCCAGGCGACGCTGAGCACCAAGGCGGCCCGGATCACCGGCCGGGCCTGGTAGCCCGGGGGCATGCGCCGGTAGGCCAGGACCGCCACGGCGATGACGAGCACCGCCGCGATCTCCGCGAGATGCGGCTGGAAGTACGACCCGAGGAAGTCACGGTAGAAGCTGTCCGCGCTGGTCCCGTTGCGGCGGGCGGACAAGGCGTGCACCGCGGGCGTCCCGAACCAGGCATAGCTGGGCACGAGCACGACGAGCGCGCCCGCGGCCGCGGTGGCCAGGGCCACGATCGACCGGCGCAGGACCCAGGCCAGGCCCAGGCCGAACAGCACGTAATTAATCTTGATGTCCGCCGCCGCTCCGATCAGCGCGCCGGCGGCCAGCACGCGCAGCAGGGGCGGCCGGGCGGTTTCCGAATGCTCGCCGAGCACCAGCAGCCCGAGTAGCCCGGCCGCGGCGGCGATCAGGTCAACGTGCCCGGCGGCAACCAGGTCCCAGAGCAGCAGCGGGTTGATCGTCCAGAGCAGGTGCGCGCGCAGCCGCCGGGCCGGGTCGGAACGCAGCAGCCGGTCCGCGACGAACGCCACAACACCGAACGCGATCGCGTTCCACAGCTTCAGCCAGAAGGTGATCCGGGCTGCGGAGATGCCGCCGAGCTTGGCCGCCAGGAACTGCTCGAGCGTCGCGAGCGGCCCGTAGACGCTGACGAAGTGATCCCACGTGATCGGCACTGACCGGGAGAACACGTTATGCGCGTGGCGCAGTTGAAGGGGGGTCATCACATAGGGACTGTGACCGAGCACCACCATCCGGCCATAGGACGCGTAGTCGAACGCGTCAGTGGATCCGGCCGGCGGCAGCACGGTCAGCACCGCCACCGTGACTGCCGCCGCGATGAGCAGCACCCGGACGCTCGGCCTGGCCCCGCGCTCGATGGCTGCGAGGCCGGCGATCACGCCGCCCACGCCGACGATGATCGCCAGCCAGATGGCGACGGTCGCCACCCCGACGGACACGTGCACGGATTGCAGGTCCCACGGCGGCCCGACGGCTGGCAAGATGATCGGCGGGTACATCCAGCTGTCGCGGACCAGCGACGCGGCCACCATGGTCAGGATCGAGCTGCCGATCCCGGCTCCGGCCAGCCAGGTGAGGACGCGCGCCTGGCCTGCCTTCGGCATGACCCGCTCGGCTGCGGGCGAGCCAGAACCCGCCCCAGTGGCGCTGCGCATGCGGTTGCTCCTCGGGCCTTCAGTGATCGTGTGGTTCACCTGCGGGCGACGACCGCCGCATGTAGAGCCGTTCAGGACACTGTACGGGGGTTGGTCGTGGCCTTTGCGCAGGAAAACCTATCATAGTTGTAGGGAAAGGGTAGTCCGGCCATCCTGCCTGGAAGTTTTCTCGACTTTGCCTCAAAATTACCGGTCGGGCGCTCACCTGGTGATGTCCTTGGTGGCGAAGTTGGCCCAGGCGGCACAGCCGGCGCGGGCCGGGGCGCCTTGCCGGGGACGGCGGGGCCGGCGGAGACTAATGAGAACCCGCCGGCCGGTCGCCGGCGCGGCCAGCAACAGGGAGGTCCTTCGTGCGGATCGGCAACCTCGATGGCCGGCTGGTCATCCTGACCGACGCCGGTGCCATCGACGTGGAGCGGGCCAGTGGCGGCCAGTTCGGTCCCGGTCCGCAGGGGGTGTATGAGCGCTGGGCCGACTTCACGGCCTGGGCGGGGACCGCCCGGGGCAGCGAGGAGCCCTACGAAAAAGAGCTCCTCGGCGCTCCGGCACCGGCGCCGAGGCAATCGTTCGGGATCGGTCTCAACTACCGGGATCACGCGGATGAGTCAGGCTTCGGCGTCCCGGACCAGCCGAGCGTGTTCACGAAGTTCCCCAGCTGCATCGCCGGCCCCTACACGGAGGTGACCCTGCCGCCCGGCGGTCACACCGACTGGGAGGTCGAGCTCGTCGCGGTGATCGGCGCCGAGGCCTGGCACGCCAGCGAGGCCGATGGCTGGAGTCACGTGGCCGGGCTGTGCGTCGGGCAGGATCTCTCCGAGCGGATCACCCAGATGGCCAGCAAGCCGCCGCAGTTCAGCATGGGCAAGTCGTTTCCCGGGTTCGGGCCGACCGGACCGTGGCTGGTCACCGTCGACGAGTTCGCCGACCCCGATGACCTGGAGCTCGGCTGCACCATCAACGGCACGGCGATGCAGAAGTCGCGCACCAGCCACTTGATCATCTCGGTGCCGCAACTGGTCGCCAAGCTGTCGGCGATCGCGCGCCTGTTGCCCGGCGACATCATCTTCACCGGCACCCCGGCCGGTGTCGGCCAGGGACGCAGCCCGCAGCGCTGGCTGGCCCCCGGCGACGAGCTGGTCAGCCACGTCGAGGGCATCGGCGAACTGCGGCAGCGTTTCGTCGCCGCGCCGGATAGCTAACCACCGGGAGGTCCGACCATGCCCCTGCACCAGCTCACCTCGGTGACCATCGGGGTACCCGACGTCGGCCCGACCGCCGACTACTACGCCGAGTTCGGCCTGACCGACCTGGGCGACGGGTCGTTCGCCACGATCGACGGCGGCCCGCAGCTCAGGATCGCCCAGGCCCCGACGCGGCGGCTTATCGACCTCACGGTCGGCGCGGACGATGCCGACGACCTGGACCGGATCGCCGCCCGCCTGGCCAAGCTCGGGTACCAGGCGGTCCGCGAGGGCGGGACGCTGCGCGCCGAGGAACCGGTCGCCGGATTCCTGGCCACCATCGAGGTGTGCCCGCGGCTGGAGCAGCCGCCGGCCGATCCCACCCCCTACAACGGGCCGGGCCTGCCGGAGCGGGCCGACGACCGGGCGCCCGGCATCCTGCGCGACGAGCCGGTGCGGCCGCTCAAGCTCGGGCACGTGGTGATCGGCTCGGCCGACTACGTGACGACCAGCCGGTTCTTCAGCGAGGGGCTTGGGTTCAAGGCCAGCGACTACATCTCCGGCGCCGCCGCGTTCCTGCGGTGCTCCACCGATCATCACAACGTGCTGGTGCTCTCGTCGCCGGTGAACTTCCTGCACCACACGTCCTGGCAGGTGGAGGACGTCGACGAGATCGGGAGGGGCGCCTGCGCGATGCTCGAGGACCATCCCGAGCGCCACGTCTGGGGGCTGGGCAGGCACTACGCGGGCTCGAATTTCTTCTGGTACCTGAAGGACCCGGCGGGCAACTTCTCCGAGTATTACTCGGACATGGACTGCATCATCGACGACCAGCTGTGGACCCCGGAAACGCTGGAGGGAGCCAGGGGCCTGTTCTCCTGGGGCCCGCCCCCGCCGCCGTCGTTCCTGCACCCGGAGGACCTCGCGGCGCTGATGACCGGGTCGCACGCTCCGGCGTAGCCCCGGCTCAGACCAGCAAGGCGCCGCCGATCGCGACCGCGGCGATCGACCCGATCAGCCACAGCAGGACCCAGAACGCCCGGCCGATGTGGGTCATGCTGGCGAGGTTCTTGGCATCCTGCGCCTCCAGGTTGTGATCGAGTACCACCCGGACGCCGGACAGCAGCAGGAACCAGGTGATCGCGTAGGCCGCGATCACGTCAGCGCCGACCGATCCATAGCGCGCGATGAGGTAGACCACCAGGCCGGTGGCTATCACCGGCACGTAGCTGAACACCCTGCGCAGCACGAACAGCAGCAGGATCAACAGGAGCAGGGTCAGCCACAGCACCGCCACGCTGTGCCCGACCTCGATCAGCTTGGCGGCACCGAGCCCGAACAGGCTCGGGCCGAGATAGCCGACGAAGCGGGCGGTGAGGTGTCCAGGGAACTTGTACCCGCTCCTCTCGGTCAACCCGGTCGCGTCCGGGTTCAGCTCCACGCGCTCGATCCGGTGGCCAAAGGCCGACCCGGTCATCGCGTGCGCGCCCTCGTGCGCGATCGTGTTGACGTGCCGGACGATCAGCCAGATCTCCTGCAGGCTGACCGCGGCGAGCGCGACCAGGCCCATCAGAACGGCTCCTGCCGCGGACAACGGAGCCTGGGTCTCGCCGATCCGGCTCAGCACGGTGTCCATGGACGGCGCGGGCGTCAACCGCTTTCTCCGCTCACCTCGGCCTGCCGATTGCATTTGCAGGGTCACCGGCATTTACTGCCGTGCTGCATCGAATCATCCCATTCCCGTGCCGTATCACGCATGCTTTGACACAGTTCAAATCGCTGAGTCAGGAGCATGCCCGATGACTGCCCAGGACAGCCCGGCCGCCGCGATCGACGTGCACGCCCACCTGGTCGCCCCCGGTCTGCTCGACACCGTGCGGGCCGGCGGCTTTCCCGGTGTCACCGTGGCCGAGGCGGACGGCCAGGCCCTTATCGCGGGCGCCGACCGGCTCGGCCCGATCGGCACCCAGTTCACCAGCGCTGCCGAGCGGCTGCGCTGGATGGATGAGCACTCGATCGCCGAGCAGTGGGTGTCGCCGTGGGGCGACCTGTTCACCTGGCACGAGTTCGGGCCGACGGACGGCCGGCGCTGGGCGGCGGTCGTGAACGAGACCCTGGCCGACCTGGCGACCGAGAGCAACGGGCGGCTGCGTCCGGTCCCGTTCGTGGACCTGTCGGGCGGCGTCGCCGTCGCGGCCGATGACGTGGCGTCGCTGGCCGAGCGGCTCGGATCGCCCGCGGTGACGCTGTCGACCCACCCGGTGGGGACGCGTTCCGTGGCCGACGAGGCGCTCGCACCGCTGTGGGACAGGCTCGCCGACCTCGGCCTGCCGGTGCTGCTGCACCCGCCGGTGAACGGGCCGTCGCGGGAGTTCATGCCGCCGGTACTGCAGAACGTCGCCGGGCGGCTCATCGACACCAGCAGCGCTCTCGTGCAGCTCATGGCCGGTGGTCTCTTCGAGCGACGGCCCGGGCTGCGCGTGATCGTCGTGCACGGCGGCGCGCTGCTGCCCTACCAGATATTCCGGCTGGACGGGCTGGCCCGGCCGGCCTGCTGGCCCGCACCCGGATGACCGAACCGCCGTCGAGCGCGCTGCGCAGGCTGTTCTTCGACACGGTCGCGCTCGACTCGCTGAGCGTCGAGTTCCTGGTCCGGCGGGTCGGAGCCAGCCAGGTGCTGCTCGGCAGCGACGCGCCCTTCCCGATCGCGGATCCCGATCCGGTCGGGACGATCCGCTCGGCGGATCTCAGCGCCGCGGTGCAGCGCGGCATCTGCCGTGACCACGCCCTGGCCCTGGCTGGCCGGCCGGAACCGGCCTGACCAGGAAGGCGGCTGGCGGCCTGGCCGTATTTGACGGCTAATATGTTAGATGTCACACTGCGCTAGTGTTCGACGCGGCGCCCGCCGAGCTCGTATCAGCCAAGGACTGGGCCTTGGCCCGGATCCGGGCGAGGATCCACTCGGGCGAGTTCCAGCCGGGGGTCAAGCTCTCCATTGACGGCCTGGCCACAGAACTCGGGGTCAGCCGTACTCCGGTCCGTGACGCCTTCGGACAACTGGAGCGCGAGGGGCTGGTCACCATTACCTCGCGCGTTGGCGTTTTCGTCCGCCGCCTGACCCGCTCAGAGGCGGAGGACATCTACCGGATCAAGGAAGCGGTCGAACCGTTGATGGCCCGCTGGGCCGCCGAGCGGCCCTCGGCGACTCAGCGGGCTGCCTATCGCGATGCGGTGGCTGGCCTGCAGGCCGCTGCGGCGCAGCGCGATGTCGAGGAGTACATCAAGCACCTGGAACGCTGCCGGCGCGAACTGCTCCGGCTGGCCGGGAGTTCCCCGCTGCACGACATCCTGGACGTGATCGACGGCCGGGTCCGGCTGCTGCGGTACCGCAACCTGCAGCGGCCTGGCGTCCTTCAGATCTCGGCCGACCATCACGGCCGGATCGCGGACGCCGTGGCCAGGGGTGACGGAGACGCCGCCTTCGCGGCCATGCAGGAGCACATGCATGCTGCCCGGCTCCGGATGTCCCGCGTTCTCGACGATACGCTCGTCCGAGCTTGACCGGCTGGCACGGCGCTCCGGGGCCCGGCCGCGCGGCGAGCTGACGCCAGCGTCGTGTGAGTGGGCGCGATCGTGGCGTTAAGGCCCGTCATCTAGGGCAAAGCTGAAGTACCTTTCCGCGGAACGCCCGACGGCCGCCGCGCCGTCGGCACTGACGTTGCGACGCCACCAGCCGCCGTAGATGCGGTCGAACCGGAACGGCTCCATCAGGGACAGGGCGCGGCGGATGGTGCGCGGACGCTCAGGGATGTGGTTGGGATAGCTGTACATGAAGCTGACCCAGCGGCGGTCGGGGACCACGGTGAAGATGTCGCCGGAGAACAGCGCGCCGCTGCCGTCCGGGTCGGCCGCCCAGTGCAGCACCTGGCCGCCCGCGAAGTGCACGCCGGCGTTGATCAGCGTCAGGCCGTCGCCGATCTCGCGGGTGTCGCCGTCCCAGAAGATCACCGAGTCGTCGGGGCGCGCCACCCACTGGCGGTCTTTGCCGTGGATGTAGACCGGGGCGTCGAAGGCGTGCGCGAACTCGATCATGGAGCCGTAGAAGTGCGGGTGGCTGATCGCAATGGCGCTGACGCCGCCGAGCTCCGTTATCGCGGCGACGAGGTCGTCGTCGATGTAGCTGATCATGTCCCACAGGACGTTCCCCGACGGAGCCCGGACCAGCAGGGCGCGCTGGCCGATCGAGGTCGGCGGGTCCGCGCCGACGCCGACCACGCCCGGCCCCTCCGGCCTCGTCTGGCCTCGGTGACCTGCGTTGCGGAGGTCGGCCAGAGACGTCCACTGCTGCCCGTCCCAGCCCACGTACTGGCGCTGGTCCATGCAGATCGGGCAGTCCTCGCGAGGCGCCGGGTACTGGACGCCGCACGTCCTGCAGATCGGTAGGTCGGCTGGCATGCTCCTACGTATACCCGGCCCGGACCTCGAGTTCGCCACCTGAGTAACGCAGGGCACGGCCGTATCGCTCTAGGGGTGTTATCTGCCGCCCCGGCTGCTGCCGGGGCCCAAACCTCGAAGGAGTCCCATGCGTGCATCCCTGATGACGCGAGCCGGATCGGTTGCCGCCGCCGCTGTGATCGCCACGACCGGGGCGATGGCCACCGCTGGCGCTGCGGGCGCGTCCACGACGCACGTGAAGCGGCTGGCCACCCACCTGTCCATCGCGAAGAGGCGGGCGTTCGAGCACCACAAGCACGTGACCGTGATCGCGGGCCGGTTGTCCACTCGGCACAACATCTCGCTTCCCGGCCGGCTCGTTTTCCTGGACCGCGTGACGCCCAAGCACTTCCTGGTCAAGGTGGGTCGTGAGCGTACCGGCCGGTTCGGCGTCGTGGCGTTCGTGGTTGACCCGAAGGTGACCGCGCGGTACGTGCTGGTCTTCGAGGGCACCCCGCACCTGCACTCGAGCCATAGCCGGGTCGTCGTCGTCAAGGCTTAGCGCGGTGCAGGGTCGCACATCGGCGGGCTGGCTGACCGGAAGCTGGGAAATGCATAACCAGATGCTGGGAAATGTCGCGTGTTCACACGCTCAGCCCGCCGGTGTGGGACTCTTTCTGGCGCTATGGCGACAAAGGCTGGTGACTTGGGCGGGGTACTGGCGCGGGCCCGGTCGGGCGATGAGGCCGGGTTCCTTGAGCTCTGGCGGGCCTTGCAGCCGCGGTTGCTGCGCTACCTGCACGTCCTTGGCTGCGACGATCCCGATGACGTCGCGAGTGAGACGTGGTTGCAGGTGGTCCGCGACCTGCACAAGTTCACCGGCGATGACGAGGACTTCCGGCGCTGGCTGTTCGCCGTCGGACGGCACCGGGCCATTGACGCCGCGCGGGCACGGACGCGGCGCCGGGTCAGCCCGGTGGCCGACGGGCTGGACGGTCTCGCCGACGGACAGCTGGTTGAGGATCAGGTTCTGGACGGCTTGTCGGTTAGGAGAGCGGTTGCGATGCTCGCCGGTCTCTCGCAGGACCAGGCGGAAGCCGTGGCGCTGCGGGTCATCGCCGGGCTGGAGACGACCGCCGTGGCCAGCATCCTGGGCAAGTCGCCCGGCGCGGTGCGGGTCGCCCTGCATCGCGGGCTCCGGGCCCTCGCTGCCGACCCGCGGGTCCGGGCACTGGCCTTCGACATCGGCGCTGGGTCTGGCGCAGGCGCCGAGTCTGGGTCTGGGGCAGGCGCTGGATCGGGCGTCGGCCCCGGCCTGGGAGCGCCGGCTCACGGCCCCAGCATGCTGGCCATGGGGGAGGTGGACTGAATGAGCGATGACTTCCCTGGCCACCGTCCTGACGACCTCCCTGGTGACCCCCTCGGCGGCATTCCTGGTGACCTTCTTGGCGACATTGTGTCTAGCGAGCCAGGACTTGACGCGCTGCTCGGGATGCTGACCGCCGACTCGACACGTGAGGAGCTGACCGGGGAGAACGCCGCGCTGGCGATGTTCCGCGCGAACCGCCAGCCGGTCACTCCCGCGTCCGACCTGGGTGAGCCCTGGCTGGATGATGCGCACGATCTGGGTACGTCAGTGACGAGCGAGTTCGAGCCGAGCGAGTTCGAGCCGAGCGAGTTCGAGCCGAGCGAGTTCGAGCCGTTCGCGTTCGGGCCGCCTGCGTCCGGGCCGCGCGAATTCGAGCCGCTCGCGTTCGGGCCGCCTGCGTCCGGGCCGGGTGCTCTCGGGGTGCCTGTCCCCGGCGGGCCGCGCATCCCCGGGCCGCGCTCCTCTGGCCGACCTGGTCGCCGGGTCGGCCTGATGGCGGCCGCCGTCACGCTCGCAGCAGCTGCCGGGCTCGCCGTGGCGGCATACACCGAGGCACTGCCCGCGCCACTGCAGCAGGCGGCGTACCACGTGCTCGGGTTCGCCGGCGTGCCGGCCGCGCACCACTCGACGCCGAGCGCGACCGCCTCTCATCTGCCGGGGTCCTCCCGCCAGCACGGCACCTCCCCTAAGCCGGGTCACTCGCAGCTGCCGGGCGCACCAGCGTCTCCGCAGCCGAGTACTTCAAGCCCGGCACCAGCGGGCGGGCCGCCCGGCCTGTCGGTCACCGCCGCGAGCGGGCGGATCGTGGCCGGCGGGAGCGATACGTTCGTCGGCCATCTGAGCGGCCACGGCGGGGCGGTTTCCGGTGCGAACCTGCAACTGTTCGAGCGCGCGGCGGGCCAGCGGACCTGGTCCCTGGCCGGGACCGCGAAAACGGGCGGCAACGGCAGCGCCGTCGTGACCGTCTCGGACCTGACCACGAACGCCGCCTTCCGGCTCATGGGCCCGGACGGCGCGCTGAGCCGGCCAGTGCTGGTCATCGTGCTGCCCCCCGTATCGGCCAGCGTCAGCGGCTCCACCGCGCAGGCTGACATGGTGACCGCCAGCAGCCCGCTCGCGGCTCGCGGCGACACCGTCGTACTGCAGATCCAGTCCGGTACACGCTGGCTGAGCGTGCAAATGGGCCGGCTGAACAGTGCCAGCCAGGCCAGATTCCTGGTGCGACTTCGGGCGAAGCAGCGCGCGTACCGCGTGGTGCTGCTGCCTACCGCATCCCACGGCCTCTCCGTGAGCAATGCGGTCATGATCCCGCCGCGCTAGCCGTCGCCGCTCGGCGGCTAGCGCGGCGCGACCAGCAGGGTCTGCAACGCGATGCCGCACGGGGCGCTCACGTCGGAGAGAGCGGTCTCGGCCAGGCCGGTGCCCTGTTCGCCGATGGTGGTGGCCGCGTCGAGCAGCAGCCATTCGCCGACCGGGTCGCGCGGCAGGATGACCGTGAGGTCCACGTTGATGAACAGGAACTTCACCGGGTCGAGGGTGGCGCTCACCCCGCTGCCCGAGTCCGCGATGAGCAGGACGCGGCACATCGGGGATGTTTCCTCGTCCGGAAGCAGCGGGATCTTGGGACGGGCCCAGGCGGCCGCGGGGCCGGGCACACTGAAGCCGCCGCCCGCAACGTATCGCCAGTCGATGGCCTCCAGATAGCCGGTCATGTGCCCGCCGGGGAAGTCGAGCCGGGAAGGCTCGGCCGGGATGGGCGGCGGCGCCGATCCCGTCACGATGGCCGGGACCGGGCCGTCGGGAATAGCGATCCGCCAGCCGCGGGCGTGCATGACCTCCTGCCCGTCGGCCTCGAGGACGGCCTCGAGCAAGGCCACCCTTCGGCCGGGCCTGAGCGTCCGCGTCCTGACCGTGATCTTCCCGAGCGGCACCGGCCGCAGGATGTCGATGGCTACCCTGGCCAGGCGCTGGCCCTCGTCCGGCTCGTGTAGCTGCAGCGCTCGCGCTGCGAGCGCGGACGGCGGGCCGCCATGCTGGGCCTGCGCGCTCCACGGCCCGGCGGTCGCGGGCGTGGCCACGAAGGCGTCGGTCCCGGCGGGCTCGAAGAAGACGCTATGCACGGTCTGGACGCTACCGGAGGCGCGAGATCGCCTACTGGGCAGGCCGAAATCGACTGGGGTCAGGCCTGCCGCGCGCCCTACCATCGGACGCATGCCGAGCTATGAGCCAGTAGACCTGTCCGCTGCATGCAACGCGGGTGTGGACGTTCTTGGCGATGAGCCGGGCGACGTTCCGCTCGGGAGGGTGGACCTGCGCGGCCTGCCGTTCCTGATCGGGTCGCAACCGCCGTCTGCGGAGCGGTGCTTCCTGCTGCCCGGCGCCCCGATGCCGGTCGGGATCGGCCGGCTGGCGCGGCGGGTGATCGTCGCGCATCGGCTGCTCGAGCCGGGCGCACCAGCCGGTCACGCCGTCGGGCAGACCGTCGCGGAGTATGTTTTTCACCTGGCCGGCGGCGAGGTCGTCACCGTGCCCATCCGGGAGCGGTTCGAGATCCAGGTGGTGCCGCCGGGTTGGGGCCGTCTGCCGTTCCTCGCCGTCACCGACACCAGCGACCGCAACCTGCCGCGTTTCGAGGGCAGCTGGAGCGAAGCCGGGGCTCGCCTGGCGGAGCACGATATGGGGTGGCCCGTCGGCTACTACCTGTGGTGCTGGGAAAATCCTCATCCGGAACGACCAGTCGAACGGATCGAGTTCATCCCGCGCGGCCCGCGATTCATCGTTGCCGGCATCACGACCAGCGACGTCGATGAGCATCCGTTCGTCCGCGCGTCAGCGCGCCCGGTGCGGCTGGTGGCCAAGGACGGGCGGAACGGCGTCCTCGACATCGACGTGGACCGAGGTGTCGCGACCTATCCGCAGCCGCTGCCCGGCGAGGACGACCGAGCCGGCTGGGGAGCGACCGAAGGAACGTCCGCGTATGCATCGATCGCCGCGCTGCCGTCGGCCACCATCGCGGTCCGGCGGGGCGACGACGAGCTAGGCCGGGTGCGCTGGAGCGACATGGAACGTGACGGGCGGGCAGACGTCGGCCAGGTCTCGCTTGAGCTGGTGGAAGGCGGCCGCAACTGGGTGCAGGTCAGCGTCGTCGACGACGCCACCGGGCGGCCGGTGCCGTGCCGGGTCCATTTCCGTTCGCCCGAGGGAATTCCTTACCAGCCGCACGGCCACCACAATCACGTCACGCAAAATCTCGGCAGCTGGCATTACGACGTTGGCGGTGACACCCGTCTCGGTCAGCGCAGCTACGCATATATCGACGGCACCTGCCAGGGATGGCTGCCACGAGGCGACGTGGTCGTGGACGTTGCGCGCGGGTTCGAATACGAACCGCTCCGGCAGACCGTGCGGATCGAGCCGGGTCAGCGAGACCTGACACTGCGGATCAGGCGCGTCGCTGACATGGCCTCGGAAGGATGGTGGTCTGGCGACTCGCACGTGCACTTCCTCTCCACCCCGGGCGCTCAGCTCGAGCAAAGGGGCGAGGATCTGCGTGTCGTCAATTTGCTGCAGACGCAGTGGGGCGCGCTATTCACCAATACCGAGGATTTTTCCGGCCGGCCCAGTGTCGTCGACGGCGGCGGCTACATAACGTATGTCGGCCAGGAAAACCGGCAGCACATGCTCGGCCACATGGTCCTCTGGGGCCTGAAAGAACCGGTCATGCCGTGGTGCAGCGATGGTCCCGACGAGGCCGAGCTCGGCGGCGCGCTGGACGTGACGCTGAGCGACTGGGCCGACCGGACGCACGCCCAGGGCGGCACCGTGGTCGCCGCGCATTTCCCGAATCCGAACGGCGAGCCGGCCGTTCTCGTCGCGACCGGCCGGGCCGACGCCGTCGAGATGCTGGCCCATTCCGACGACGCGATGCTCGAATATTACCGGTACCTGAACAGCGGCTACCGGCTGCCGCTCGTCGGTGGCACGGACAAGATGTCAAGCGCCGTGCCGGTCGGTCTCTACCGCACGTACGCGCGGCTGGACGAGGAGTTCAGCTATGAGGCCTGGTGCCGGGCGGTGCGGTCCGGTCGTACGTTCCTTTCTGGCGGGCCGCTCGTGACGCTCTCGGTCGACGGGTGCGAGCCGGGCGGCACCGTCGAGCTTTCCGGGCCGGGAACGGTCAGTGTCCATGCCGCGGTCCGCAGCATTTTCCCGCTCCGTTCGCTCGAAGTCGTGCGTAACGGCGAGGTCGTCGTGAGGGCAGAAGCCAACGGTGGACGGCAGGCCGAAATCAGCGAGGAATTGCGGATCGACGGGAACTCGTGGATAGCCTGCAGAGCGTTCGGTGTCGATTACCACCTCGATGAATGGGGCCGCCGGGTTTTCGCGCACACCTCGCCGGTCTACGTCGCCTGCGGCGGCGACTGGACGATGACCGACCCCGAAGGCATCCGATATATCCGGACCCTCGTCGAGGGGGCCCGCGAATACGTACGGCACACTGCGGTCCGGAGGTCCGACCAGTTCACGACGCACCATCACGGCGAGGCCAACCACCTCGCCTGGCTGGAGCGGCCGTTCGCCGAGGCTCTGCGCGCGCTGGACGAGCGCGGCCGTGGGTGAGCGAATCAAATACGGTAACCGAGGGCCGGCATGGCCGGCGCGCCCCCGTACCCTGGCGACTGGCCGCCGCTCGTCGGCGGTGCGCTGCCCGGGCCGGTTGCACAGGGCTTGGGGCCCGCAGATCTTGATCATCTTGGGGCTCTTGCTGGCCGACTCAAGGGTCGGCGGCCACGACGGGAGGAGTGCCGCAACGCTCATCGTCTGCCGCCAAGCCGGTACTGTAGCAGCGCTGTGCTCAGCTACAGCACCGGCCAAGACAACAAGAAAACGCAGGCCAGAAAGCTGGTTTTCGCGGGGCGTTAGCTCAATGGTAGAGCAGCGGACTTTTAATCCGTGGGTTCTGGGTTCGAGCCCCAGGCGCCCCACTGCTTGAACTGGCGGTTCATACTCCCCCGGTACGACAGCGCTGCCACGAGCGGGTTGCAATCCGGGTTGCAGTTGGCCTCACGATGAGCCCCATAGCGCCTGGCCGATGCGGTCGGCGGCGTCGCTCATGACCTGCGGTAGGACCTGGGTGTAGCGGGTGGTCATGCTGATCTGTGAATGACCTAGCATCTCCATCACGACCCTCTGATCGACACCTCGGGCGAGCAATAGGGTCGCAGTGGTGTGCAGGGCGTCATGCAGCCTGGCGTCGCGGACTTTGGCCGCCTTGAGCAGTGCCTTCCAGTCGTCCCAGTCGGCGTGCGCGCCGATCGGGCGCGTTGGCCTGGCACCAGACGAAATCGCCGGGTGCGGCCGGGGCCGTCCTTCCGGGCTCAGCACGCGATAACCGGCCCGCGTCCGGTTATGCACCCGGTCCAGCTCTCCGGCGGCAAGATCTGCCACCACGCACAGCATGATCCCCTACGGACCACAAGTGCCGTTGCAGTGATGTCGTCACATGATTGCGTCTGTGTCTCGGTACGGCCGCGAAGTCGGTTCGTCCCGCTTATGGCTCTGGACGCCCTAAAACCCCGGTCGTACCGTGACCAGCGGGGGGCGCAGCGACGGAGGAGCACGGCCGAGCGCGATTGCCCGGCTTCGTCATGGCAGCAACCAGGA
Organism: uncultured Actinomycetota bacterium; assembly: GCA_963729365.1. Taxonomy (GTDB): domain Bacteria; phylum Actinomycetota; class Actinomycetes; order Streptosporangiales; family Streptosporangiaceae; genus JASHPR01. The sequence continues at coordinate 226,401 of CAVSNQ010000016.1, read as the reverse complement.
GAAGGAGCCTTCGCCATGTGGTCTACCCCAGGTCATCAACCGAGATGTATCTCCAGGCTTCGCAGCAAGACGCTAGCGGTCGGAGTGGGCGTGGCGGTGGCGCTGGCCCTGGCCGTGGCGGGCTGCGCTAGCACCAGTACGGGCGCGGTGGGGACCACCCCGGTCAAAGGCGGCACGGCGGTCTGGGCTGAGCTGCCGTCAGACGTGCCCAACTACATCTTCCCGTTCGAGAGCAGCGCCTACATCAGCGTGAGCAACAGCGAGGACTTCGACTACATGTTGTACCGGCCGCTGTACTGGTTCGGTACTGGCGCGGCGCCCACGCTGAATACCTCGCTGAGCCTGGCCAACTACCCGACCTTCAGCGGCAACAAGGTCACGATCACGCTGAAGCATTACGTGTGGTCCAACGGCACCCAGGTGACCGCGCAGGACGTGGTGTTCTGGCTGAACATGATGACCGCGGTCGGTTCCCTCGATTGGGGCGCCTACACCGGGTTCCCGAACACGGTGGTCAGCAACATCGAGGCGGTCAGCCCGACCGAGCTGACCATGACCATGGACAAGGCGTACAACCCGAAGTGGTTCGTGTACAACGAGCTGAGCCAGGTCACCCCGATGCCGTTGGCCTGGGACCGGACCGCGTCCGGGCCAAGCCACTGCGCGACCGATGTCAGCGACTGCGCGGCGGTGTACAACTACCTGAACGCCCAGTCCAAGGACCTGACCACGTACGCGACGTCGCCGCTGTGGGGCGTGGTGGACGGCCCGTTTAAGCTGACCGCGTTCAACGCCGACGGCCACCTGACGATGGTGCCGAACACGTCCTACTCGGGCCCGGTCAAGCCGAAGCTGGCCGCGTTCAAGGAGGTGCCGTTCACCACTGATGCGGCCGAGTACGACGTGCTGCGGTCGCCAAACTCCAGCACCAAGATCGACGTCGGCTACATCCCGACCCAGGACCTTCCGAGCAAGCCCCTCAGCGCGGCGGTGGGCACCAACCCGCTGTCGGGGTACTACCTGGCCCCGCAGATCACCTGGGGGGTTAGCTTCTACACGATAAACGAGCAGTCCTCGATCTCCGACCACGGCGCGATCTTCAGACAGGTCTACTTCCGGCAGGCGATGGCGTACCTGATGAACCAGCCTGCGGTGCTCGACGGGCCGCTGAAGGGGTACGGCGTGACCCAGAACGGGCCGGTCGGTAGCTACCCGGCGACCTCGTTCCTGTCGCCGCTAGGCAAGAAGGGCGTTACGTTCCCGTACAACCCGGCCAAGGCAAGGGCGCTGCTGGCCAGCCACGGCTGGAGCGTGGTGCCCAGCGGGACCACCACCTGCGCCAAGCCGGGCACCGGTGCCGGGGAATGTGGTGCCGGGATCACCAAGGGCTCCCCGCTGACCTTCTCGTTCCTCTACGCGTCCGGGTACGCGTGGATCTCGCAGGAGGCGCTGTCACTGCAGTCCAGCGGGGCGCTGGTGGGGATCAAGCTGAACCTGGCATCCCAGCCGTTCAACGACGTGGTCTCGGACGCAGGAAACTGCGTGGTGGCCAAGCTCCCGTGCAACTGGGACATGGCGGACTGGGGCCTCGGCTGGTCGTACGCCCCGGACTACCTGCCCACCGGCGAGACGCTGTTCATGTGCAACGCGATCGCGAACTCCGCCGGCTACTGCAACTCGACCAACGACGCGCTGACCGAGCAGACGCTGACCAACCCCAGCCTGCCGCTCTTCTACAAGTGGCAGGACTACCTGGCGACCCAGCTGCCGGTGGAGTGGCAGCCGAACGCCCCCTACCTGATCGCCGAGATCGCCAACAACCTGAAGGGCGTCGCCCCGATGTCCACGACGCTCGCCCTCAACCCGGAGAACTGGTATTACGTGAAATAGCGGGAGCCATGCGATCCAGGTAATCATCACCTGCGTCACGAAGAATCCCACAGCGCCTGGCCGATACGGTCGGCGGCGTCGGTCATGAGCTGCGGCAGAACGTGGGTGTAGCGGGTGGTCATGCTGATCTGCGAGTGACCGAGGATCTCCATCACGACCCGCTGATCGACGCCCTGCGCGAGCAACAGGGTGGCGGCGATATGCCGGGCGTCATCGAGCCTCGCGTCGCGGACCTTTGGCCGCCTTGAGCAGTGCTTTCCAGCCGTCCCAGTCGGCGTGCGCATCCGGGCCCGCAGGTTCGCCCTCCGCATCTCGGACGGCCAGCGTTACTGGTGGATCACCAAGCATGTCGGAACCGATGATATCGGGGTGATGTGGCGGATGGTGGACGGCGACGATCGCCTGGATCAGCTTCGACAACTTCACCCCGATCGCCCCTTTAAGCCAAGATCCGCTGATGCGTTCTAGCCTGATCGGATGGGCCACCTGCCGCCGTCGAACAGCTCCGAGCAACCAGCCCTGACCCCGGCCGATCCGCCCGCCGGGACAGGAACGCCGAAGGAGCCGAGGCTTACCGAGGCCGAGGTGCTGTACACCGACCGCGAGTGGCACCCAGCCACGGTGCTGGGCTGGTACCGCCTGGACGTTGCTCACGAGCAGTTGCTCACCGGGCTCTGGGTCTTCTGGCTCGTCCACCTGCGGCTGGAGAGCGGCGAGGACTCGTGGTTCGAGTACGTCAAGCTGAACATCCGGCCCCGGTAGCGGGCAGGGTCACGAGCAGTTCAGCTGAAGCGGCTTGCTGAACCCGGCCGGCCGCTGTTGACGGTCAGGACCACGTTGCCGGTCTTCTGCTCCGTCTCGACGTACCTGGTCGCGTCGATCACCTGCTCCAGGGGGTAACAGCGGTCGATGACGGCCCGGTACTTCCCCGCCTCGATGAGCTGCCTGAGGAACAAGACGTCCTTCTTCGTGTACCGCGGGGGTATCGGGAACACCACCTTCTTGTCCCCGATCCGGGAGGTCCACAAGGCCAGGGCCAGGTTCGGCAAGTGGTCGGTGGCCAGGTACATCCCGCCGCGGTTGAGTGAGCCTTTGCTGCGCCGGAACGAGTGCTTGCCGACCGCGTCGAAGATCACGTCGTAGGTCTGGCCGTTGGTGGTGAAGTCTTCTTGGGTGTAGTCGATGACCTGATCGGCGCCGAGCGATCTGACGGTGTCGAGGTTCTTGGTGTTGCACACCGCGGTGACGTCGGCGCCGAAGTACTTGGCCAGCTGAATCCCGGCGGTGCCGATCGAGCCCGACGCGCCGTAGATGAGGATCGTCTTCCCCTTCCGCAGCTCGGCTGGTCGCAGGCACCCCAAGGCCAAGATCGCCCCGTCGCCGACCGCCGCGGCCTCCTCGAAGCTCATTCCGGCCGGTTTGTGCGCCAGCGCGGCGCTCGCCCGCACGCACACGAACTCCGCGTGGGCGCCGAACCGCCACGCATTGACGCCGAAGACCTGGTCACCAGCCGTGAACTCGATGACGGCCGGGCCGACTGCCTCGACCTCGCCAGCCAGCTCGGTGCCCAGGATCTTCCACCTCGGCCGGGGGAAACCGCTGATGAAGCGGCTGAAGAACGGCTCGCCCTGGCGAATCCCGGTGTCGGTCCGGTTGACCGTCGTGGCGCAGACTTTGACCAGGACCTCGTCGTTTTTGGGTACCGGCCGCTCGACCTCGGCGAGCCGCAGGACCTCCGGCGGCCCGTACCTGTCGAAGACAACTGCTCTCATCAGCTCCCCGTCCCTTTGCCGGTTGGGATCGCAAAGCCCCAGACCGCGCCTGACCGCAAGATGTCAGACCAGCCAGCAGGCCTGGGCAGTCTCATTTCTAGTCTCATACATCCACCTACACCGGCGTCCGGCCAGCCAGCCTGGCTCGCCGCCATCATCCGCGGCCACTGGGCATCGAGGACCGGCTGCGGCAGGACGGCAGGAAACTCAGGGGAATCGGATAGACCCAGTCCACGTTACCGTTGTAGGTGGGACGTATAGCGATCATGGCGGGTCGAGAGCGTCTGCCGAGAGAACCGGCGAGTCAGATGCGCGAATCTGGTGGAAGCAGCACAGGGCACAATCGCGAGACAACAGGCCGACCAAACGACTACGCCTTCGCCGAGGACCGCAGCCCGGTACCGCCGCCGCTGACCGACCACACCAAGGGCCGCAGCCCCGTCGCACCGCCGCTGACCGACCACACCAAGGGCCGCAGCCCCGTCGCGCCACCCCTGACCGACCACACCAAAGGCCGCAGCCCCGTCGCACCACCCCTGACCGACCACACCAAAGGCCGCAGCCCCGTCGCACCACCCCTGACCGACCACACCAAAGGCCGCAGCCCCGTCGCACCACCCCTGACCGACCACACCAAAGGCCGCAGCCCCGTCGCACCACCCCTGACCGACCACACCAAAGGCCGCAGCCCCGTCGCACCACCCCTGACCGACCACACCAAAGGCCGCAGCCCCGTCGCACCACCCCTGACCGACCACACCAAAGGCCGCAGCCCCGTCGCGCCTCACCCTCTGGAAGATGCATCGAAGGCGAGGCAAATCGAGCCCGTCTCACCGCCAGGCCAAGATCCGCCAGCTGCCCATTAGGCGCGTGAGGTTGGCTGATAAGGAAGAGATCGCCGCGTGCATGCCCGCTGGCCGGGCACAGCGCACAGCCGTCTTCCCGGACGCGATCGTCCAGCCCACGGTGGCCGCGTCAGTGCCGCGTGTCGGCATTGCCTGCCGGGGCCGCGTAGTTGCTGTTAAGGGCCGGAAATTTGTGACGGCGGCCGCGCCCGCGCCGCCCTGGCCAACTTGAAGAACGCGTTGGAGGCCGGGCGCCAGAGCTGCCACACCGCGGCGACGCCGGTCAGCCAGGTCAGCATGGCCCAGAACACCGCCGCGGCGCCATGGAGGCCAATCAGCTGCAGCGTCGCCAGGCCGAACAGCACCGTGGACAGGATGCGCGCCCAGTTCCTGCCCTGGCCGACCGCCCGCGCCAGCCACAGCCACAGCGCGATCAGGACCAGGCCGAAGGCTATCGCCAGCGTGGCGAGGAGCGGGCGCCAGTCGCTGAGCTGGGCCGTGGTCAGGCGGTGCCCGCCCACTGTCAGGTGGTAGGCCTTGATGTTGCCGACGTAGAACAGCAGGATGATCAGTTGCACAACGGTGCCTGCGGCGCCCCCGTACATGAGCTTGACTGCGTCCTGCACTGGCGCGGGAGCTGGGGGCCGCAGCGGCTCGACCGGCGGGCCGCTGGACGGGTCGGGCTGCGTGGTGACCTCTGCTCCGGCGGTGGAGCGCCCGGCGGCCGGATCGGCGGCGATCGCGGCGACCAGCCTGGCACGGGCCGCGTCCAGCTCGGCAGGCGCGGGCAGGGGCGTCTCCTGCGCCAGCTCCCGAAGCAGCTCCATGTCATTCATTGGTCGTGATCTCCTCATACGTCGCAGCTGCATCGGTACCGGCCAGCACCTGGCGCACCTTCGTGCGCGCCCGGTGCAGCCTGGACCGCACCGTCCCCACCGGGATGGCCAGCGCCCGCGACACCTCCTGATAGGTCAGCTGTTCCCAGGCGATGAGCAGCAGCACGTCCCGGTCACCGGCCGACAGCGCGGCCAGCGCCGCGTTCAGCACCGTGCGCATCGCCTGGGCCGTGACATCGGCGGCCACCCGGTCGGCGTGACCGGGAACCTCAGGCTCGGCCCTAGCGGCCTGCCTGATCCGGTACTGGCGGGCCTCGTCCCGGCGATGCTGGCCGACCAGGTTGGTGGCGATCCCGTACAGCCAGGGCCGGGCATCCGCGTGACTGAGGTCATACCGGTCCCGCTTGGCGAAAGCGGCCAGGAACGTCTCGGCGACCAGGTCATCGGCGACCTGGTGGCCAGCACGCCGGGCAAGGTAGCGGTAAATGTGCGGGGCGTGCCGGTCAAACAGAACCGCGAACCGCTCCGGCTCCCGCCAGGAACTCTCAATGACCGCAGCATCATCCGCGGCGGCGGATTTCATGCGCGACCTTGATTCATGCCCGTGCCCTTCCGGGTGCTCGGGATGCTACATCCGTTATCCGCAACCGGCACCCGACAAGTTCACGGCCGCCGCTCAGCACAGCGCCGCCAGCTGACCAGTCGAGGCTCTTCAGAGCAGACGACGGCTGAAGTCACACGACGCCCTGCGGCTTGAAGAACGCGCTGGAGGCCGGGCGCCAGAGCAACCACACCACGGCGAGGCCGGCCAGCCAAGCCAGCGCGGCGCAGAACGCCTGCACCACGCCATTGTTGCCGGTCAGCAGCAGCGTCGCGAGGCCGAGCAGCACCGTGGACAGGATGCGCGCCCAGTTCCTGCCCTGGCGGTTGGCCCGCGCCATCCACAGCCACAGGGCGGGCACGACGAGGCCGAAAAGTATCACCAGCGTGATGATGAGCGGTCTGAGGTGGCTGAGCTGGGCCGCGGTAAGGCTGTGGCCCAGGTACCGCAGGTGATAGGCATTGATGTCGCCGATGAAGGCCAGCGTGATGATCAGGGGCACGGCGCTGACCGCGGCGCCCGCGTACATGAGCTTGACTGCGGTCCGCACCGGCGCGGGAGCAGGAGGCCGCAACGGCTCGGCCGGCTGGCCGCTGGGCGGGTAGGGCTGGTACATGGTGACCCCTTCCGGGTGCGCGGGATGCTACACCTGTTATCCGCAACCGGCGCCCAACGAGTTCACGGCCACCGCTCAGCACAGCGGCTGGCCACGTGTAATAGACGCGACGATGGCGACTGGTTCGTGGAGACTGTCTGATTGTGCTGCTCACGATCTCCACGACTCACGAACCCGCAACCGACCTCGGCTATCTGTTGCACAAGCACCCGGGCCGGGTTCAGTCGTTCACCGAGTCGGTAGGTACGGCCTACGTCTTCTACCCGGAGAACACCGAGGCTCGCTGCACGGCGGCGCTGCTGCTCGAAGTCGACCCGGTCGGGCTGGTCCGCGGCCGGAAGGGTCCGCCGGGAGACGGATTCGCCCTCGGGCAGTACGTCAACGATCGTCCGTACGCCGCGTCGAGCATGCTGGCGATCGCGCTGAAGGATGTATTCCGAACGGCGCTGGCCGGCCGCTGCGACGCGCGGCCAGAGTTGGCGCAGGCGCCCATCCCGCTCGCCATTCACGTGCCCGCGGTCCCGTGCCGCGGCGGCGCCGATCTCGCGCGCCGCCTATTCGAGCCGATGGGCTGGAACGTCGACGCGACGGCCAGTCCGCTCGATCCGGCGATCCCGGAATGGGGCGAATCGCGTTACCTCGACCTCCGGCTGGCCGGCGACGTACGGCTGGCCGACGCCCTGAACCACCTGTACGTGCTGCTGCCCGTGCTGGACGATGCCAAGCACTACTGGGTCAGCAACGACGAGGTTGACAAGCTGATCCGGGCCGGCGGCGGCTGGCTGGCCGCTCATCCGGAGAAGGCGCTGATCAGCCGTAGGTACCTGGCACACCGCCGCGAACTGACCCGGTCGGCGCTGGCCCGGCTGGCCGAGGTCGACGACGCCGAGCCCGAACAGTTCGACAACGCGGTCGACGGGGCTCTCGTGCTGGACACCCCGGACCTGCCGATGCCGCTGGCCGAGCAGCGGCGCGGCGCAGTCCTGGCCGCGGTGCGGGCGTGCGGTGCGCGGACGGTGGGTGACTTCGGTTGCGGCGAAGGAGCGCTGGTGCGCGACCTGCTCGCCGAGCGCGCCATCGAGCAGATTGTCGCTGTCGACGTCTCGGCCCGGGCTCTCCAGATAGCCGGCCGCAAGCTTCGGCTGGATAAGATGACCGAACAGCGGCGCGAGCGACTCCGGATCTTCCAGTCCGCCCTGACATATCGCGATGACCGGCTGGCCGGCCTGGATGCGGCGGTGCTCATGGAGGTCGTCGAGCACGTCGACCGGCCACGCCTCGGCGCGCTCGAGCGAACCGTATTCGGGCACGCCGCTCCGGGAACGGTGATCGTGACGACCCCGAACGCTGAGCACAACGTGCGGTTCGAGACCTTGCCGGCCGGGGCGATGCGGCACCGTGATCACCGCTTCGAGTGGACTCGCTCGGACTTCCGGGGGTGGGCCGGCGCCGTCGCCGCCGGCTATGGCTACACCGTTCGCTACGTCCCGGTCGGACCAGATGACACGGAGGTCGGCCCGCCGACGCAGATGGCGATCTTCAGGGCCGGAGCGGCATGACCCGCGAGCTGATGGTGCCGGAGTTGAGCCTCGTGGTGCTGATCGGCGTCAGCGGCTCGGGGAAGTCCACCTTCGGGCGGGCGCACTTCCGCCCGACCGAAGTGATCTCCTCAGACTTCTGCCGCGGACTCGTGGCCGACGACGAAAACGACCAGTCCGCCACCCCCGAGGCCTTCGAGCTGCTGCACTACATCGTCGGCAAACGGCTCCGGGCTGGCCGGCTGACCGTCGTGGACGCCACCAACGTCCAGCCCGAAGCGCGCAGGCCACTGGTCGCGGTCGCCCGCGAGCACGACGTCCTGCCGGTCGCGATCGTCCTCGACGTACCGGAAAGCGTGTGCGCCGCCCGCAACGAGAACCGCCCTGAACGTGACTTCGGCGCGCACGTCATCCGCCGCCAGCGGGATCAGCTGCGTCGCGGGCTGAAAGGGCTGCCGCGCGAAGGCTTCCGCACCGTGCACATACTGCGCGGCGACGACGAGATCGCCGACGTGACGCTCACCCGCACGAAGCTGTACAACAACCTGCGCCATGAGACGGGCCCATTCGATGTCGTTGGCGACATCCACGGCTGCCGGGCCGAACTGGAAGCGCTGCTGGCTGAACTCGGCTACGTGCTCACCCGGGACGAAGCAGGCCGGGCTGCGGGCGCGCATCATGACGGCCGCCGGGCGATTTTCGTTGGTGACCTCGTCGACCGCGGCCCCGACACCGCCGGCGTGCTCCGGCTGGTCATGGGCATGGAGGCGGCCGGCGACGCGTTCTGCGTGTCCGGTAATCACGAGAACAAGCTGCTGCGCGCGCTGCGCGGCCGCAACGTCCAGATCACCCACGGGCTCGCGGAGTCGCTGGCCCAGCTGGCGGCCGAGACCGACGAGTTCCGCGCTGATGTCGAGCGCTTCATGGACGGCCTGATCTCGCACTACGTACTGGACGGCGGGCGGCTGGTGGTCTCGCATGCCGGGCTGACCGAGCGCTACCAAGGCCGCGCGTCGGGACGGGTTCGGGAGTTCTGCCTGTACGGGCAGACGACGGGGGAAACCGACGAATACGGCCTGCCGGCGCGTTACCCGTGGGCGCAGGAGTATCGCGGCACGGCGATGGTGCTCTACGGTCATACGCCGGTGCCGACGACGGAGTGGATCAACAACACCCTCTGTCTCGATACCGGGTGCGTGTTCGGCGGCCGTCTCACCGCGTTGCGCTACCCCGAGCGTGAGCTGGTTTCCGTCCCGGCGGCGGAGGTCTACTACGAGCCGGCCAGGCCGTTCCCGGCCAGCGAGGGCGCGGCTGCGGCCGATGCGGCCGGACGCCGCGACCCGGACGTTCTCGACATCACGGACGTGGCCGGGAGCCGGGTGGTCGAGACCGCGTACCAGAAGCGCATCGGCGTGCGGGAGGAGAACGCGGCCGCTGCGCTGGAGGTGATGAGCCGCTTCGCGATCGATCCGCGGTGGCTGCTCTACCTGCCGCCGACGATGAGCCCCGTCGCCACTTCGGCGCGGCCGGATGTGCTGGAACATCCGGCCCAGGCATTCGAGGCGTACCGCGGTGACGGCGTCGATCAGGTGGTGTGCGAGGAGAAGCACATGGGCTCGCGCGCCGTGGTGCTGGTGTGCCGAACGCTGGAGGCGGCGCGAGCCCGGTTCGGAGCGCCCGGCGAGCAGCCGGGCGCGGTGTGGACGCGTACCGGTCGTCCCTTCTTCTCCGGCGAGCTCGCCGGAGAACTGGTCGGACGCCTTCGGATGGCCGCCGACACAGCCGGGCTGTTCGACGAGCTGGACACGCCGTGGCTGCTGCTCGACGCCGAGCTCCTGCCCTGGAGCGTGAAGGCCGGGCAGCTCCTGCGCGATCAGTACGCCGCGGTGGGCGCGGCGGCGCGGGCGTCGCTGCCCGCTGCGGTCGGTGTGCTGGAGCAAGCCGCTGCTGCCGGTCTCGACGTCGGTGAGCTGCTCGAGCGCACCCGCTCGCGCGAGGTGGCCGCCGCCGCCTTCACCGCCGCGTACCGGCGCTACTGCTGGCCGACGGATGGGCTGACCGGCGTGCGGATCGCGCCCTTTCAGGTGCTGGCCACGGAGGGGACCGTCTACCACGAGCGTCCGCATGCCTGGCATCTCGGCGTGGCGGACCGGCTCGTGGCCGCGGATAGCGAGCTCGTGGCACCGACTCGCCGGGTGTTCGCCGACGTGACCGATCCGGACTCTGTGGCGGCGGCGACCGATTGGTGGATCGAGCTGACCGCGGCCGGCGGGGAGGGAATGGTCGTCAAGCCGGCCGGGAACCTGACCCGCGGGCGCAAGGGACTCGTCCAGCCGGGCTTGAAGGTCCGCGCTCGCGAGTACCTGCGGATCATCTACGGGCCGGACTACACCGAGCCCGCGAACCTCGAACGGCTGCGCTCGCGCGGGCTCGGGCACAAGCGCTCGCTGGCCCTGCGCGAATACGCCCTCGGGCTCGAGGGCCTCGACCGGGTCGCGCGAGGCGAACCGCTGTGGCGTGTGCACCAGTGCGTATTCGCCGTGCTGGCCCTCGAGTCCGAACCGGTAGACCCGCGGCTGTGACCGACGTCTCGGCATCTGAGCGATGCGCGGGTGTGCGGTGGGGATAGATTTAGCTCCCGGGGCTGTTGCCGTGGTTGACCTGATTCATGGCTTTGGAAGATCCTGAAGCAGCAGACCGTTCAAGGGCACTCTCGGGCATGGACGACAGCAACGAACGTGAGCGGCCGGGCCGGGCGCAGGGCGCGGGCGGTCCGCTGTTCGACGTCACCGCTTCGAAGCTGCTGCGACCCCTGATCCGGCCCGAGACCGTCCTCCGGTCGTCGCTGATCGAACGGCTGGCCAGGGGGGACTCACGGCGGATCGTCTCCGTCGTCGCGCCGGCCGGCTACGGGAAGACGACGCTGTTGTCGCAGTGGGCCGAGCGCAGTGACCAGGCTTTCGCGTGGGTTTCCGTGGACGAAGGGGATAACGACCCGAAGGTCTTGCTCACTTATGTCGCCGAAGCGCTCAATGCCGTGGAACCGGTCGGCGGGCGGGTGTTCGACGCGCTGTCCTCCCCGGTGAGCTCGGTGCCCGGCTCGGTGGTCCCCAGGCTCGGCTCGGCGTTCTCGTCGATGACGTCACCGGTGGTGCTGGTCCTGGACGACCTGCACCTGCTGCACAACAGGGAAGGCCGGGCCGCGCTGTCGGTGCTGGCCGACCACGTGCCGGACGGCTCGCGGCTGGTGCTGGCCGGGCGGTCTGCACCGCCGCTACGGGTCGCGCGGCTGCGGGCCGAGGACAGGATCATGGAGATCGGCCCGGGCGATCTGTCGCTCTCCCGTCAGGAGGCGGCGTCGCTGCTGCGCGGGGCTGGCCTCACGCTGGCTGCGGATGAAGTGGCCGAGTTGCACCGCAGGACCGAGGGCTGGGCGGCCGGGCTGTACCTGGCGGCGCTTTTCCTCAGGGAAGGCGGCGCGCTACCGCATGCTGCGGTCTCCTTCGGCGGAGACGACCGGCTGGTGAGCGAGTACGTGGAGTCGGAGTTCTTGTCCCGGATCTCGCGACGGCAGCGGCTGTTCCTGACCCGGACCGCGGTGCTGGAGCGCATGTCCGGCCCGCTGTGCGATGCCGTGCTGGGCCAGCCCGGCTCGGCCGCGACGCTGGCCGATCTGGCCCGGTCGAACCTGCTCCTGGTACCCCTGGACCGGCGGGGAGAGTGGTACCGCTATCACCACCTGTTCCGGGACGTGCTGCTGGGGGAACTGGAACGCGGCGAGCCCGACCTGGTCCCGGTCCTGCAGCGCCGTGCGGCCGACTGGTGCGTGCACAACGGCCTGCCGGAGGAAGCGCTTGAGTACTCCATGGCCGCCGGGGACGTTGATGCGGCCGCGCGCCTGGTGGAAAGGCTCGGCGTGCAGACCCACCGGCAAGCCCGGTTCACAACGCTGCAGCGGTGGTTCCGGTGGCTGCAAGACCGAGGCGGGATTGATGGACACCCGATGGTCGCGGTGCTGGCCTCGCTCCTTTCCGCATTGACGGCACAGCCAGCCGACGCCGAGCGATGGGCCGACGTGGTCGATCGATGGCAGTACGGGAACGCGACCAGAGCCGACGATCCTTTCGCCGAGGCACACGCCGCCCAGCTCCGCGCCATCTTGTGCCGGCACGGGGTCGAACAGATGCGGGCCGACGCCGAGGAGGCCCTGCAGAGGTGCGCGGAGCAGAACATCGTGGCCCCGGCGCCCGCGCTCTTTCAGGGGGTTGCCCGCGTCCTCTGTGGTGACCTCGATGGCGGCGATGCGAGCTTCCAGGAAGCGACCGGGGCGGCGGAGAAAGCCGACGCGCCCGAGGCTCGCGCGGTGGCACTGTGCGAGCGGGCGCTGGTGGCGATGGCGCGCGGTGAATGGGACGGCGCCGAAGCCCTGGCCGGAGAAGCAGGTGTCGCGATGCGCCGGGCCGGGATTGAGGAGAGCTTTGCCACGCCCCTGGTCTGCGCGGTGCAGGCTCGCGTGGACTGGCATCGGGGAGACATCCAAGCGGCGCGCGAACAGCTCGTGAGCGCCCAGCGGATGCGGCGTTTGCTGACGTACGCGCATCCTCATTTCGCCGCTCAGGCCCGGATCGAGCTCGCCCGCGTCCATCTCGCGCTGGGGGACACCGCAGGTGCGCAGGCGCTGATGCGGGAGGTAGAGGAGCTGCTCCTGCACCGGCCCGACCTCGGCGGCCTGGTCGGCGAGGCCGAGGAACTCTGGACCCGGCTCGCCACCGAGCGCGGTATCAGCATGCGCGGGGCATCATCGCTGACCGCTGCCGAGCTCCGCCTCCTGCCGCTGCTCACCACGCACCTGTCGTTCCCGGAGATCGCCGAGGAACTGTCCCTCTCGCCGCACACCGTCAAGTCGCAGGCGGCCTCGCTCTACCGGAAGCTGGAAACCTCGTCGCGCAGCCAGGCCGTCGCCCGGTCCCGGGACCTGGGGCTCCTGGAGGGGTGACACAGACCAGCACGGGACCTGAGCTGCCGAGACGCTGGATTTCATACCAATCGTACGATGCGCAGGCCGGTCAACTGGCATTTCGTAGGAAGAGCGGGTGAAGAGCCCGCTAGCGGTCGGCACGGACGTCTGGCCGGTATCGGTATTCGTGATCTCCAATGGCGGGCGATCAGCGGGTCGCTGGCCGGGAGGGGCCGGCGAGGTCTGATGACCGCGACTCGCACCAGACGGCCGGCGGCTTCCGCCGGCGATCCGATCCTGGCCTCTAAGATCACGGCGCCCGGTGTGCCGGACTGGGCGGTGCAGCGCCCCCGAATCACCAAGCTGATTGCCCGGGCCACCCGGTGGTGCCCGCTGACCGTGGTCACCGGTCCTCCTGGTGCCGGCAAGACGATGGCCCTGGCCATGTGGGCAGCGACGGACAAGAGTCCTGTCGCCTGGGTCAGCCTGGAGGGCCACGACAACCGGCCCGGAGTGTTCTGGTCTTATGTCATCGCGGCGTTGCGCCAGTCCGGCGTTGCCCTTCCCACAGCGCTGGTAGCGGCGCGGGGACGGGCCCAAGATCACGTATTCCTGCTACGGCTTGCGTCGGCGCTGGCGGCCCAGAACCCGCCGGTGACCCTGGTCCTCGACGACGTCCATGTGCTCACGGAGCCGAAGGTGCTGGATGGGCTGGACTTCGTGCTGCGGAACGTAGGGCCTGGCTTGCGGCTGGCGGTCACCTCGCGGATGGATCCGCTGCTGCGGCTGCACCGCTACCGGCTGGCCGGTGAGCTGACCGAGATCCGGGCCAGCGACCTCGCCTTCAGCGTTTCCGAAGCCGGCCTGCTCATGGCCCAGCACGGCTGCACCCTGTCGGCGGACTCGCTCGATTGCCTCACGCGGCGGACGGAGGGCTGGGCGGCCGGGCTCCGCCTCGCGGCGCTGTCCATCGGTGCTCACCCCGCTCCTGAGCGATTCATCCAGGAACTCGCCGACGACGACAGCGCCCTGACCGGCTATCTGGTGGAGGAGGTTCTCAACGCCCAGCCGGCCGAGGCCCGGGAAGTTCTGCTGAGCACCAGCATCCTGGCCCATGTCAACGCCGAGGCCGCCATTGAACTGGCCGACGATGGGCAGGCCGGGGGAATCCTGCAGGCCTTAGCGCACACGAACACGTTCATACAACCCGTCGGGTCCGGGTGGTACCGCTACCACACGCTGTTCGCGGAGGTGTTGCGCCTCAAGCTGAGGCACGAGCATCCGGATCGGATGGTCGCCCTGCACCAGCGGGCCGCCCGGTGGCACGCGCGGAACGGGCGGGTCGCCGACGCGGTCCGCCACGCCGCGGAGGCCTCTGACTGGCCGTTCGCCGCCAGCATCGTGGTCGACGGGCTGGCGATCAACGAGATCATCGAGCCGTCAGGCGGTCAATTGCCGCAATTCCCAGCCGAGGCATTCCGGAACATGCCGGCCGGCCAGACCTGGCCCGGGGCTCAGCCGTACCTGGTCTCCGCGGCGATGGCGCTGGCCGCTAGCCAAGATGAATCTTCCGCCGCCGCGCTGACTGCCGCGGAACACCTGCTGGCGCGCCTTCCGGCCGATCAGGAACCTGCGAGCCGCCTGACGGCCGCGCTGATCCGGCTGGCCGTCTCTCGCCGCTCCGGGGACCTCAGCGCGGCCGCGGCGGCCGGCGCCCGGGCCCAGGTGCTAGTCAGCCGGGTTCCGGACGACGTGCTCGCTCAGCATGATGAGATCCGCGCCCAGGTGCTGGCCGCTCGCGGGGCCGTCGAGCTCTGGCTGGGCCATCTCGACAAGGCGGCCCAGATCCTTGATTCGGGGGCTGCGGCCGCGACGGCCTCAGGCAGCGAGCACGAACGAGCCCACTGCCTCGGGCATCTCGCGCTGCTGGAAGCCTTGCGCGGCCGGCTGAACCGCGCCGCCGAGTTGGCGGCCCAGGCGACCGAGGCCCGCACAACCGCCGGACCGCGGATGGCCGCGCAGCGCTCGCCCGCGGCGCTCGCCGCGCTCGCCTGGGTGCACCTGCAGCACAACGAGTTGCGTGCGGCGCGCGGTCTGCTCAGCCAGCTGAACGCTGCCCTGAACGTCAGCCCGGACCGGCCGGTCGGGACGGTGGCCTATCTGGTGGCCGCGTACGGTGGCCTGGCCGAGGGAAACCCCGACGTGGCTGAGCAGTTCGTGGCCAGAGCACGATCCGGCTGGCCGGTGCCGGCCTGGCTCGAACAAAGATTGAGCCTGGTCGAGTCGCGGGTATCGGCGCAGGCCGGCGACATCCCGGCGGCGCTCGCCGCAGCCGAGCGGGCCGGTGACAATTCGCTGGCCGTGGCGCCCGCGCTCGCCCACGTGTGGGCGGCCGCCGGAGACGGCGAGAGCGCCCGGCGCGTGCTCGAACCCGTGCTGGCGGCCCCTGATGAGGCGCCCGAGCGCGTGCGCCTGGCCGCGTGGCTGGTTGACGCCCAGCTCAGCTACGACAGCGGCGACCGTGCCCGGGGACACCGATCACTGGCGTCCGCGATGCGGCTGGCTGAACCTGAGCAGCTCAGGCTGCCGTTTGCCCTGGAGCGTGGCTGGCTCGGACAGGTGCTCCGGCAAGAGCCTGAACTGGCCTATACCCACCGGCGCCTGTTCGCCCCGGCCCCGCGTCGCGGGCAGCTCCCCGCCCTGCCGGCCGTTCCGGATCACGCCAGGATGCCAGCGCTGGTCGAGCCGCTCACCGAACGCGAGCGGGAGGTGCTGCGGCACGTCTCGCTGATGCTGAACACCGCTGAGGTCGCCAGCGAGATGTACATCTCCGCCAACACCGTCAAGACTCACCTCAAGAGCATCTACCGCAAGCTGGAGGCCGCGCACCGCGGCGAGGCGGTCCGCCGGGCCCGCCAGCTTGAGCTGATCTGACGCCGCCGAAGCCTCATCGCCGGCAATTGGCCCTTGGGGCGTGATCCTTCGCTGCGCCGGGCGCCGGGAGCGGGCGGCGGCCGGCCGGACGGCCTCGCCTGGCCTTAGCGCCGACGAGCCGCTATCCTGCCTGGCACCTGGAGTGATTTGATCGACAGCTTGGCGACCAGGACAAAAACGCCTAAAGAGTCACGCGCCACGTTCCGCGCGTCTCTGGCTTACCGATGACGGAGGAGCGCGACGGTGGCGAGTGCTGACGCGATAAGACACCTGCTCGACCAGCGGATCCTGGTGCTGGACGGCGCCTGGGGCACGATGCTGCAAGGGCAGGCCTGCGGCCGCAGGACTATCGCGGCGACCGCTTCCGCGAGCATCCGCGGGATCTGACCGGTGATCCGGACCTGCTGAACCTGACCCGGCCGGACGTCGTCCTGGGCGTTCACCGGCGGTACCTGGCCGCGGGCGCCGACATCATGACCACGAACACGTTCACCGCGACCAGGATCGGGCAGGCCGACTACGGCCTGGAGGCGGTCATCCCCGAGATGAACCTGGCCGGTGCGCGGCTGGCGCGGCAGGCCGCCGACGAGGCGGGCGGGCGCCTGGTGGCCGGATCGGTCGGCCCGCTGAACGTCACCCTGTCGCTGTCGCCGCGGGTGGATGACCCGGCGTTCCGCACCGTGTCGTTCGACCAGGTCCGGGCCGCGTACGCGGAGCAGATGGCGGCGCTGGCCGAAGGCGGCGTCGACATGCTGCTCATCGAGACGATCTTCGACACGCTCAACGCGAAGGCCGCCATCGCGGCCGCCCGCGATGTCGCGCCGGGTCTGCCGTTGTGGATCTCGGTCGCGATCGTCGACCTGAGCGGGCGCACGCTGTCCGGGCAGACGGTGGAAGCCTTCTGGACGGCCATCGAGCACGCGGACCCGCTGGTGACGGGGGTCAACTGCTCGCTGGGCGCGGCGGAGATGCGGCCGCACGTCGAGGAACTGTCGCGGCTGGCGCACACCTACGTCAGCTGTCACCCCAACGCCGGCCTGCCCAACGCGTTCGGCGGTTACGACGAGCAGCCCGCGGAAACCGCGGCCCTGCTGCGCGGGTTCGCCGAGGCGGGCATGGTCAACATCGTCGGCGGCTGCTGCGGCACCGGGCCGGCGCATATCGAGCAGATCGCCCGCGCCGTCGCCGGGCTGCCGAGGCGCGTCCGGCCGGCCCCGCACGCGGTCGCGGTTCAGCGGCCTTGAGCCGTTCGAGATCGGGCCGGACACCGGGTTCGCCCTGATCGGCGAGCGCACCAACGTGGCCGGCTCGGCCAGGTTCCGGCGGCTCATCGAGGCCGGCGACTACCAGGCGGCCGCGGACGTGGCGATCGAGCAGGTGCGCGGCGGCGCGAACCTGCTGGACGTGAACATGGACGCCGACCTGCTGGACGGCGAGCAGGCGATGACCGCGTTCCTGAACCTGATCGCCACCGAGCCCGAGGTGGCCAGGATCCCGATCATGATCGACAGCTCGCGGTGGAGCGTGCTCGCGGCCGGGCTGAAGTGCGTGCAGGGCAAGGGCGTGGTCAACTCGATCAGCCTCAAGGAAGGCGAGCAGGCGTTCCTGGACCAGGCCCGCCGGATCCGCGACCACGGAGCCGCCGTGGTCGTGATGGCCTTCGACGAGCAGGGCCAGGCCGACACCGTCGAGCGGAAGGTGTCCATCTGCGGCCGCGCCTACGACCTGCTGACCCAGCAGGCCGGCTTCGCGCCGCAGGACCTCGTCTTCGACCCCAACGTGCTGGCCGTGGCGACCGGGATGGAGGAGCACAACGGCTACGCCAAGGCGTTCATCGACGCGCTGCCCCTGATCAAGGAGCGCTGCCCGGGCGCGCACACCTCGGGCGGCATCTCCAACCTGTCGTTCTCGTTCCGCGGCAACGACGTGGTGCGGGAGGCCATGCACTCGGCGTTCCTGTTTCACGCGACCCGGGCCGGCCTGGACATGGGCATCGTCAACGCCGGCCAGCTCATCGTCTACCAGGACATCCCCGCCGACCTGCTCGAACTGGTCGAGGACGTCATCTTCGGCCGGCGCCAGGACGCCACCGACCGGCTGGTCGCGTTCGCCGATACCGTCCGGGGTTCCGGCACCAAGCGGGAAGTGGACCTGTCGTGGCGCGACGCCCCGGTCGAGAAACGGCTCGCGCACGCCCTCGTGCACGGCATCGTCGACTTCATCGAGGCCGACACCGAGGAAGCCAGGCAGGCCGCCGACCGCCCGCTGGAGGTGATCGAGGGGCCGCTGATGGACGGCATGAAGATCGTGGGCGACCTGTTCGGCTCGGGCAACATGTTCCTGCCGCAGGTGGTCAAGAGCGCCCGGGCGATGAAGCGCTCAGTGGCCTACCTCGAGCCCTTCATGCAGGCCGAGAAGGAACAGGCGCTGCGCGAGGGCCGGCCGGACGGGGGCCGGGAACAGGGCAAGATCGTGCTGGCCACGGTCAAGGGCGACGTGCACGACATCGGCAAGAACATCGTCGGCGTCGTGCTCGCCTGCAACAACTACGAGGTGATCGACCTGGGCGTGATGGTGCCCGCCGGGAAGATCCTGGACACCGCGGTCGCCGAGGGGGCCAGCGCCGTCGGGCTGTCCGGGCTGATCACGCCCTCGCTCGACGAGATGGTCAACGTGGCCGGGCAGATGCAGCGCCGGGGCCTCGACCTGCCGCTGCTGATCGGCGGGGCGACGACGTCGCGGCAGCACACGGCGGTACGGATCGCCCCCGCTTACGATCGCCCGACGGTGCACGTGCTCGACGCCTCCCGGGTCGTCGGCGTCGTCGCCGATCTGCTCGACCCTGGCCGGGCCGCCGACCTCGACCGCCGTAATCGCGGCGAGCAGGAACGGCTGCGCCGGGAGCACGCCGACAAGCAGCGGCGGCCCCTGCTGCCGTTGTGGCAGGCCCGGGCGAACCGCGAGCAGGTCAGCTTCGACGACCTTCCCGTGCCCGCGTTCACCGGAACCCGCGTCGTGGCGCCGGACCTCAGGGCCCTGCGCGGGCTGATCGACTGGCAGTTCTTCTTCTCGGCCTGGGATCTCAAGGGCAAATTCCCGAAGATCCTGGACCGCCCGGAGGCCAGCGAACTGTACGACGATGCCCTGGTCCTGCTGGACGAGATCATCGCCGGCGGCCTGCTGCAGGCGCGCGGTGTCTACGGGTTCTGGCCGGCCCGTGCGGACGAGGACGACGTCGTGATCGACGGCGGGCCGCGTTTCCCGATGCTGCGCCAGCAGGCCGCCCGTAACGATACGCGACCGAACCACTGTCTCGCCGATTACGTGGCCCTGGCGGGCGACCACGTCGGGGCCTTCGCCGTCTGCGTCCATGGCGCGGAGGAACTGGCCCGCCGCTACGAGGACCAGCGCGACGACTACCGGGCGATCTCGGTGAAGGCGCTCGCCGACCGCCTCGCCGAAGCGTCCGCCGAATACGTGCACCTGGAAGCGAGGCGCGCGTGGTACGAGCCGGACGCGGCACCCGCCGTCGAAGACCTTCACGCGGAGCGGTTCCGCGGCATCCGGCCCGCGTTCGGCTATCCGGCCTCCCCCGACCACTCGGAGAAGGCGAAGCTCGTCGACCTGCTGGACGCGGGAAGCCTGGGCATCGCGCTCACCGAGTCGTTCGCGATGACGCCGGCCGCGAGCGTCAGCGGGCTGATGTTCGCGCATCCCAGGTCGCGCTACTTCGCCGTCGGCCGGATCGGCCGGGACCAGGCCGAGGACTACGCGGCGCGCAAGGGAGTCGCGGTCGCCGAGGTCGAACGGTGGCTGCGGCCCAACCTCGGCTACGAGCCGCGGCCGGACGCCGCTGGCTAGCGGGCACCAGCCACGACGGCGGCCGGGGCGGTCACCGCGGGGACCGCAGCGCCACGGTGACCGGCCCGGCCCGGCGGCGGATGCGCCGCAGCCGCCTGGGCCCGGGGTCGATGACGTACCGCTCGGTCGCGGCGAGCAGGAGCGGAAGATCGCTGACCCCGTCGGTGTAGGCGCACGCCACCGGAATGGTGATCCCGGCGGCGATCAGGCGGCGTACCTTCTCGGCGCCGAACGAGAACGTGCCGGTCGCGGCGGGCAGGGCATTCCACATTCCGCAGCCGGGGAACGGCCGCACGAAGCCTCGCCCGTGCTGCAGCCGGGCCGCGACGATCTCCACCGTGTCCAGCCCGAGCTCGCGGCAGGCTGCGGTGGCCAGCCAGTCGGCGCAGCCGGTCGCGATGACGACGCGGTCGCCCGCGCCGAGATGGGCGTGCAGGCGGTCCAGGGCGACCGGTATCCGGTTGCCCTCGGCGGCGTGCGCGGCGGCGAACTCCTCGACCAGGGTCTCGATCCGGGCCGGCGGCAGGCCGGCGGTCGCGATCCACAGCAGCACCGTGATCGCGTAGCGGCGGGCGAACGGGACAAAGCAGAACGGCCCGAGCACCGGGGCGGACAGCAGGGCCGCGGCGGCCCGCGGCGGGCTGCGGAGGATTAGGCCGCGGAGGAACTCGACGGTGGTGTCGCCGCGCAGCAGCGTTCCGTCCAGGTCGAACACCGCGACCGGGCGCTCGGGGACAGACCCCTCGGCGCCGGTCATCGATTGTGCCTCCTCGCGGTGGTGGCCCCGGCCATGCTAACGGCGCCTCGGCCGGGTTGCGGGCCGCGATTGCCGGGGATGATCGACGCTAGGCCGGGCGGGGGCACGGCCGCCGGCCAGACGGGGGAACATGAGACCACAGCGCGCACGGAGCGGGAGGCGGTACGCGGTCTCGGTCGACGTGCCGCGGGCGGGCGGCTGGCGGGCGTGGAACACCGCGGCCGAACGGTTCGAGGGACGGCTGGCCGCCCAGGTCAGCCCGCCGGTCCTGGAGGCCCAGATCGACTCGGAGACCAGGCACGGCCTGGACTACGTCCGCATCCGGGTGACGGTGGCCGTGGATGCCGCCGACGTCGCCGACGCCGTGGCCGTGGCGTGGGATGTGTTCCGCAAGGCCGCGGGCGAGGTCGGCGGCTGGGACACGGCCGCCGCCCGCGCCGAGGTCCGGCCCGCCGACCAGCGGCCCGCCCGGGCGCGGCCCGTGGAGCGGCCGCTGTTAGCGGGCCGCGCTGGCTATGGCCATGGTCATGCGGCGTTGGCTAACTTCTGTCTTCATGACGTGGCAACCGGAACTCGATGAGGTGCGGCGGCGCCGCGACCTGGCGGAGCGGATGGGCGGGCCGGACAAGATCCGGCGCCAGCACGAGGCGGGCCGGCTGACCGTCCGGGAACGGCTGGCCGTGCTGCTCGACGACGGCTCGTTCCACGAGATCGGGGCGCTGGCCGGGGCGGCCGCCTACGACGGCGACGAGCTGACCGGGTTCACGCCCGCCAACTTCGTCACCGGGACCGGGCGCATCGACGGGCGCAAGGTCGTGGTGGGCGGTGACGACTTCACGGTCCGCGGCGGCGCCGGTGATGCCGCGATCGCGGGCAAGCAGATCTACGCCGAGCGGCTGGCGAACGAGCTCCGGCTGCCCCTGGTCCGGCTGGTCGAGGGCACTGGCGGGGGCGGCAGCGTGAAGATGCTCGAGCAGCTCGGCGCCACCTACGTGCCGGTCAACCCCGGCTGGGACTACGTGGTCGACAACCTGTCCACGATCCCGGTCATCGCCGCCGGACTGGGCCCGGTGGCCGGGCTCGGCGCCGCCCGGCTGTGCGCGGCGCACCTGTCGATCCTGGTCGAGGGCACCGCGCAGCTGTTCGTCGCCGGCCCCCCGGTGGTGCGCAGCGGAGCCGGGGAGGACGTCGACAAGGAACAGCTCGGCGGGGTGCAGGTACACGGCCGCAACGCCGCCGTGGACCTGGTAGCGGCGTCGGAGCCGGACGCGTTCGGCATGATCCGGCGGTTCCTGTCCTACCTGCCGCCGAGCGCCTACGAGCGGCCGCCGGTGGCCGGATGCGACGATCCGCCCGCGCGGCGGGACGAGCTACTGCTGTCGGCCATTCCAAGGGACCGGCGCCGGCCCTACCGGATCCGGGAGATCCTGCGCGCCGTGTTCGACGCCGGCTCGGTCATGGAGGCGCAGCGTTACGGCGGGTCGATCGTGACCGCGCTGGCCCGGCTGGACGGGCACCCGGTGGGCGTGGTGGCCTGCGACCCGTACGTGGCCGGGGGCTGCCTCACGGTCGAGGGCGCGGAGGCGGTGACCCGGCTCGCCGACCTGTGCTCAACGTTCCACCTGCCGATCGTGACGTTCACCGACCAGCCCGGGCTGCTCATCGGCACCCGCGCCGAGCAGCGCGCCACGATCCGGCACGGCGTGCGGGCGATCAGCGCCGTCTACCAGGCCACCGTGCCGGGCGCCGAGATCATCGTGCGCCGCGTGTTCGGCGTGGGCGGGGCGGGCCTGGTCAACCGGCACCGGCTGATCCGCCGGTGGGCCTGGCCCTCGGCGGACTGGGGCTCGCTGCCCGTGGAAGGCGGGATCGAGGCCGCGTACCGCGCCGAGCTTGAGCGCGCGGAGGATCCGGCCGCGCTGCTCGCCGACATCCGGGCCCGGCTCGACGCCGTGCGCAGCCCGCTGCGCACGGCGGAACGGTTCGGGGTCGAGGAGATCATCGACCCGCGCGAGACCAGGCCGCTGCTGTGCGACTGGGTGCGCGACGCCTACGCCACGCTGCCGGCCAGCCCGGGCCGGCCCGCGTTCGGCACCCGCCCCTGACCGGTCGCCGGTCAGGTCAGCCGTCGCTCGGCGGCCCAGCGGGTGAGCTGGTGCCTGGTGGAGAGCTGGAGCTTGCGCAGCACGGACGAGACGTGCGTCTCCACCGTCCTGATCGAGATCGTGAGCTCCCGAGCGATCTCCTTGTAGGTGTAGCCGCGGGCGATCAGGCGCAGCACCTCACGCTCGCGCGTGGTGAGCTGGTCGAGTTCGGGGTCGAACAGGGGTCGCCCCTCGGCGGCGTCGGGCATGGCGGCGAACGCGTCCAGGACGAACCCGGCCAGCCGCGGCGAGAAGACCGCGTCGCCGGCCGCGACCCGGCGCACCGCGTCCACCAGGTCGGCGCCGGAGATCGTCTTCGTCACGTAGCCCCGCGCGCCCGCCCGGATGACCGCGATCACGTCCTCGGGGGCGTCCGAGGCGGACAAGGCCAGGAAGCGCACCTCGGGAAGCGCGGCCCGCAGCGAGCTGACCACGAGCTGGCCGCCGCCGCCGGGCAGGTGCACGTCGAGCAGGACGACATCGGGCAAGCACTGGGTGATCACGGATATCGCTGGCTGCACGTCGTCCGCCTCGCCGACCACCTCGACCTGGTCGCCGAGCTCGGACCGGACGCCAGACCGGAACAAACCATGATCATCAACGATGACCACCCGTGGCCGGTCGCCGGGCGCGGTCACGTGACGACCCTCATCGGGCCGCCCGCCGCATGAGGGAGACCGGGCGCGTTCACGTGCGGCTCGGCTGCCGCTCCCCGGCGGCGCGGGGCATGGTCAAGGACACCTCGGTGCCCTGGCCCGGGGCACTGCGGACGGTGGCGGAGCCGCCCCGGCGGGCCATCCTGGCGTGGATGGACTCGGTCAGCCCCTTCCGGTCCGCGGGCACCGCGGCCGGGTCGAACCCGCGCCCGCGGTCGCGCACGTAGAGCGACACTTCCTCCGGCTCGACCTCGGCGAACAGCGAGACCACGTCGGCGCCGGACCACTTCACGGCGTTGACCGTGGCCTCGCGCGCGGCGGCGAGCAGCGCGCCGAGGTCGTCGTTGAGATCGCAGTCCCCCACGGTGACCGCCTCGACGGCCACCCCGTGCTGCGCCTCCACCTCCTGCTGAATCAGCCGGACGCCAGCGGCGAGCGTCATGTCCTCGCCATCCAGGGAGCCCGGAGCCCGGCCATCGAACAGCCACGAGCGCAGCTCCCGCTCCTGGGCCCGGGCCAGCTGGATGACCTGCTGCGGCTGGTCCGCGCGGCGCTGGATCATGGCCAGCGTCTGCAGCACCGAGTCGTGGACCCGGGCGGCCATGTCCGCGCGCTCCTCCGCGCGGATCCTGGCCCGGCGCTCCTCGACCAGATCCCGCGCGATGCCCAGCCACCAGGGGCCAAGAATGATCGCGATCGCGACGAGCACCAGCACCGCCCCGCCGAGCGGCCGCAGCAGCTTGAGGCTCTCGTGTCCGGTGACCAGGATCACCGCGCCGACGATCAGGAGCACGACCGCGATCGACCCGCGCAGCCAGGAGCCGGATCGCCTGGCGCCCGCGGTCAGGCCCAGCAGCGGCTCGGCCAGGTGCTGGAGCGTCGCCTGCTCGCTGGCGGGAGCGTTCCGCCAGATCAGCACCATGCCGACCGTGCAGAAGATCAGCGGCCACTCCACGGTGCCGAGCCAGATGGCCCCGAGGACATTCGCAACCAGCAGCAGGACGAAGAGCAGCGACCCCAGGCCCGCGGCGAGCGCGATGCCCCGCCGGTCGGTCCTGGCCGTGCTCGCGATGCTGCGGTCGGTACCCGCCGCCGGCACCAGCAGCCAGGCCCCCACGTAAACGACGGCCGCGAAGCCAATGGTGACCAGGCCGGCCACGACGACCGCCAGCCGCACGACCGTGACGTCCAGGCCGGTCCGGGCGGCCAGGCCGGCCGCCACGCCGCCGACCAGGCCGTCCTCCGGCCTGCGGCGCAATGGCCCGTCGCTCCTCGGCCCGCGCGCCCACCGGCTCGGCCCGGAGCCCCACCACCAGCCGGCCTGGTGCGGCCAGGAACGCCAGTGATCGCGCCCGCGCTCGTGCGGCGGCGGCGCGCCGTCGGGGTGCCCGCGTCCCTGAGGATCGTCCGGCCAGGACGATGCGTCCTGCCACGGCGCGGGGCCGGTTGGTTTCTGCACGTATCCATCATCGCGCCTGGGCCGCCCCTAGGGCTATCCGGGCAAACCCCGGACCTGCCCCGTGGATCATCAGGGTTCAACCCGGGTTCTTCCCGATACCCAGGCGGCGCCGGCGGCGGCACGCTGGAGACATGAACACCACAGACACCGATGCAGAAGCCGCCACCCACACCGAGACCAGCCATGAAGCACGCAGCAACCGCGGGTCGCTGCCGCTGCGCCGCCCGGTCCATGACCGGATGCTGGCCGGCGTCGCCGCTGGTATCGCCGACTATCTCGGCGTCGACATGACGATCGTGCGGATCGCCCTGGTCGTGCTCACCTTCGTGGGCGGCGTCGGAATCCCCATCTACCTGGCCGGCTGGCTGCTCATCCCCGAAGAGGG
Source organism: uncultured Actinomycetota bacterium (assembly GCA_963729365.1). Classification (GTDB taxonomy): domain Bacteria; phylum Actinomycetota; class Actinomycetes; order Streptosporangiales; family Streptosporangiaceae; genus JASHPR01. Next base: position 201,150 of record CAVSNQ010000016.1, on the reverse strand, counting down.
CGGCGATCAGTCCCTGGCGAGCGAGCTGGTCCAGTCCGTCTCCGCCCGGCCACGTTAGTCAAGGAGGTCACCCCGACATGTCAGCACCGAGCAGTGCGCCCTGGTTCCTCGCCGCAACCCGTCGCCGCACCAGTTACTCGAGCATGAGGATCTCCGACACCGAGCGCACCGAGGCTGCCGACCTGCTGTCCAAGCACTACGGCGACGGGCGCCTGGACGAGGCCGAGTTCAACCAGCGACTCGACCAGGCCATGCGGGCCAAGACGTACTCCGACCTGGGCGGCTTGTTCGACGACCTGCCGCGAACCGAAGCCGAGGCCGCCGAGGCCCCCCGGACGCCGGTCCCCCGGCGACATGAGCACCACCACGCCAGCGGGCTGTTCCTCATGGTCGCGCTCGTGATCGCCGCCGCGATCGCGGCCGGGCATGTCCTGGCGTGGTTCGCCACGGCCTGGATATGGCTCGTGCTCCTCGGCGCGCTCCTGTTCGTAGCCGAGAGCCGCAGAAGAAGGTCATGACGTAGCTCCCCAGCGGCGCGGGTTCATTGACGCAGGACTCATTCCCGCGCTGCTGGAAGCGCCCGGCGAGCCGCAGCCTCTGGCCGTTTCCCGGCGGCGGGTCACTGCCGGGGCGCCCAGGCCCGCTGAAGGGCTTCGGGGAGGCCCCACCAGCCGAGCGGCGTGAGCCGGTCGGCGTCATCGACCGCGCCGAGGACCTGCCACAGCCGGACAGCGTGCCGGAACATCCCCGCCGCCGCGTCAGCCTGATCATCAATGTCGTCCGGGTCGTACTCGCTCACGTACCGGCCGAGGTCGTCTTCAGCCGCCGGGGTGCCCGGACCGCCGCGGGCGAGCGCTGACATCGCGGCGAGCCAGTCGTTATGGTCGAGAGCACAGAGGGCAATCATCGCTTCCTGGTCCCCGGTCAGCTCGCCAGCACCGTCCGGCTCGTTTTCGCCGTCGTCATCCTCCTGCAGGTCGTTCTGCGGCGTCACGATGCCGGCCGCGAGCGTGAGCCACATTTCCGCGTCGTCGTGCGGCAGGCGGCGGGAATCCAGCCCGCCGCACGCGGCGAGCAACTCGCCCGGCCACCCGGGCTCCTTCATCGCAGCGCGAACGCGGTCGCACGCCCGGCGCAGATCCGTCTCGGGAAAGCTCCGCTCCGGGAGCTCACCAAGGACGGCCCGCAGGTCGGCCAGCGCCTCGGACTCGGCGGCAGCCCACTCAGCGAAGAACTCATCGTCCTGCTCGTCGGTGACGGCCCACATCGGTACCCGCCCGTCCGGCAGCTCCGACATCATCCACTCTTCCTGCAGGCGGCGATGTTCCCGCAGCGCCGCGGCGTCTCCGGCGGCGAGCCGATCCGGGTCGATCGCGCCGCCCGCGAGCGACTCCTCAAGGTACGCAACCAGCAGCTGGTACATTTCCGCCTGCAGCGGGCTGCGCTCATCCTCCTCATCCCAGACGTGCAGCCCGACAATCCGCGACGGCTCGGTGCCGGTGGCCTCAAGCCAGTTCTGCACGTCACCTACGGTGGCCGAACCGTCCGCAACCTTCTGCATCGTCGCGGCAGTGCTAGCCCAGAACGCTGCCGTCAACGGATTGCCTGCCGCAAGCAGCTGCCTGCGCAGGCCCGGCAGCGCGGCCAGTGCATCCATCGCGGGCGCTGCGAGCAGGGCGCGAGCCACATCGCGGCGGGTCAGTGCCTCAACCGGACGGTCAGCCAGCGCTGCGATCCACTGTGCGTCTAGTGCCACGGCTCGACAGCTTATGCGCCGTCACATGCACCATAGCGACCGATGGCCAGGACGACCGGCTGCGCGTTCCGGCCACCGTACGCAACGCCGTCCGCGATCGGGACGAACCCGTCTGAGGGGCACGGGCTGGCCGCCGGGGCGGTGCTGCGAACGACAGCAATGCACCGACGATGCTGTCCGGGCCATCGGTGCTGCGGCGGCTCAGGGACTCAGCTCGCTGGTGGCGTCCTGGCCGGCGCGCGTGGTGCGGCCGAGGAAATCGGCGATGAGCTGGAGCTCGGTGTCGGTGTAGCCCGCGCAGATGTCGTCCATCAAGGTGTTCATGCCCGCGTAGAGGTGGAACAGCTCGGCGTTGCGGTCGCGGAGCGTCCGCACGGTGACGGCGCGGCGGTCAGCGGTGTCGCGCTCGCGGATTACCCAGCCGCCGCGTTCCAGGCGGTCGAGGATCCCGGTGATCGTCGCCGGATGGAGCCCGGCGCTTCGGGCGAGCGCGGTGGGGCTGAGCGGCCCGTTCCTGGCCAGGATCTCCAGGCAGTGCAGATCGCCGTCGTTGAGGTCCAGGTGGGCGACGACCTGGTGGTTGAGCAGGGCCAGCTGCAGGCTCAGCTCGCGCAGTGATTCCTTGATCTCGGCGGCGAGCCGGCGGCTGCGCCGGGCGGCCGGAGCTGGCGCCGGTGCTGGCGCCGGTGCTGGCGCCGGCGCCGGCCGGGCGGGGGTGTGGTCAGGTATTTCGTCCTCCGTATGATATGGTTTTCATATTATATGAACTACAGAGCCAGAGTACACGTTACGGACTCGCCTGGCGACGGAAGGCGCGCGTCATGACCCACCTGTACACGGGAGACGTCCTGGTCCCTCGCGACCTGATGACGATCAACGGTAAGCCCGTGCCGGTTCCCGATACCGAACGGCTGGTGCACCTGCAGTTCCGCAGGTACGCGGGCTGCCCGGTCTGCAACCTGCACCTGCGGTCCTTCGCCGTGCGGCATGACGAGGTGCGCGCCGCCGGGCTCAGCGAGGTCGTGGTGTTCCATTCCCGCCCAGAGACCATGCGGGAGTTTCAGGGCCAGCTGCCGTTCGCGGCCGTTGCCGACCCGTCGAGAACGCTCTACTCCGAGTTCGGGGTGGGGAAGCTGTCCCCCCTGGTCGCGCTGGACCCGCGCTCGTGGCTGGCCGCCGGACGCGCCATATCCCGGGCGCCCAGCCTGCGCGGAGCCACTGGCCAGGGCGAGAACACGCACCTCGGCGCGCCGGCTGACTTCCTCATCGGCACCGACGGCCAGATCCTCGCGGTCAAGTACGGCAAGCGCGTCGACGACCACTGGTCCGTGGACGATCTGCTCGAGCTGGCCAGATCCCGTTAGTCGGCCGCTCGCTGGTCCGAGCGTCGGTCTGGCTCGGGCCAGGGCAGCACGGTGGTGTCGCCGAAGAGCTGGCGGCCGGCGAACGCCAGCAGCGAGCCGGTCACGTAGAACGCCAGCCGCGGCCCGCGGCGGGGGCAGGGACGACTTCAATGCGGTCGGCGAGCTCAGGTCTCGCGGACCACTTCGGCCGGGTCCTTGTCGTTGCGCAGGCCCTTGTAGACGGCGGCCCGCATCACGTCCGCGCTGGTCCAGCCCGCGAAAGCCACCTCGATCACCAGGCGGGGCTCCGCCCAGACGGCCGCCCGGGCATGCTCGGGCGGGACCGGCGCGGCGAACGGCGACGTGTCCCGGCGCAGCGGGAACAGCCTGCGCCCGAGCATGGCCAGCGCCTCTTGGGTGAACCCGGTGCCGACGTGCCCGGCATAGTCGAGCCCGGCGGCGCCCTGCACGCCGATCAGCAGCGAGCCGATCAGGCCCTCCCGGTTGCCCTCCCCCGGCTTCCAGCCGCCCACCACCGCCTCCTGGCGGTAGACGTTCTTGATCTTGCGCCAGGCGGGTGATCGCTTGCCCGGGTCGTAACGCGACGACAGCCGCTTGGCCACGATGCCCTCAAGGCCATGCTGTTTGGACACCGCAACCAGCTCGGCGCCGGTCACGTCGGTGAACGACGGAGGCGTCTGGCAGTGCCGCCCGGACAGGCCAAGCCCGTCGAGCAGCGCCCGGCGCCCGGCGTACGGCTCGTCGAGCAGCGGCCGACCGTCCAGGCACAGCAGGTCGAAGGCCAGGTAGCTGACCGGAACCTGGGCCGCGGCCAGCCGGATCTGAGCGGGCGAGGAGATGTTGATCCGCTGCTGCAACGCCTCGAAGCTCGGCCATTCCCCGCCGCCGAACGCCACGATCTCCCCGTCGAGGACGGCCCGGGCTGCGCCCACCGCGCCCGCGAGTTCCTGCAGCTCGGGATAGCTATGGGTGACGTCGCGGCCGGTCCGGGACCACAGCTGCACGGTCCCCTGCTCGACGAACGCGATGACGCGCACGCCGTCCCACTTCATCTCGTACGCCCAGCCGCGATCGTCGGGCGGCAGGTGGCCCGCTGTGGCCAACATCGGCCGCACCCGGCCAGGCAGGACCTGCCGCCCCGTATCGATCACTCAATATAACTACCCTGAACGCTACGCCGAGTTACAACTGTGCGGTGACCGCCTTGAGCTCGGTGTAGTTGTGGAGTACCTCCTGGCCCATCTCGCGGCCCCAGCCGGACTGCTTGTACCCGCCGAACGGCAGCGAGGCGTCGAAGACGTTGTAGCAGTTGATCCAGACCGTGCCGGCCCTGATCTTCTTGGCCAGGGCGTGGGCCTTGGAGATGTCCCTGGTCCAGATGCCGGCGCCGAGGCCGTACTCGCTGTCGTTGGCGACGGCGGCGATCTCGTCGAGGTCGGTGAACGGCGAGGCGACCAGGACGGGCCCGAAGATCTCCTCGCGGACGACCTTCATGTCCGGGCGGGTGTTGGTCAGCACGGTGGGCTCGATGAAGTAGCCGCGGTCGCCGAACCGGCCGCCGCCCGCCAGCGCGGTGGCGCCGTCGGACCGGCCGGACTCCAGGAATCCGCTGACCCGCTGGAACTGCTCGTCGGAGACCAGCGGGCCCATCTGCGTGCCCGGCTCCAGGCCGGCGCCCAGCTTGATCGACTTGGCGATCTCGGCCACGCCGTCGACGACCTCGTCGAACCGGCCCTGCTGCACGAACAGCCGCGACCCGGCCACGCAGCACTGGCCGTGGTTGAAGAAGATCGCGTCCGCGGCGCCCTGGATCGCGCCGTCCCCGGCGTCATCGAAGATGATGTTGGGGCTCTTGCCGCCGAGTTCCAGGGTCAGCTTCTTCAGGTTGCTGGCCCCCGCGGCCGCGACGATCAGCTTGCCCACCTCGGTCGACCCGGTGAACGCGACCTTGTCGACATCGTTGTGCGCGGCCAGCGCCGCGCCCGCGGTCTCGCCGAACCCCGGCACCACGTTCACCACGCCGTCCGGGACCCCGGCCTCGGCGATCAGCTCGGCCAGCCGCAGCGCGGTCAGCGGGGTCTGCTCGGCCGGCTTGAGCACCACGGTGCACCCGGTGGCCAGCGCCGGGCCGAGCTTCCACGCCGCCATCAGCAGCGGGAAGTTCCACGGGATGATCTGCCCGACCACGCCGACCGGCTCGCGCAGCGTGTAGGAGAGGAAGTTAGCGCCCGGCATGTACGGCACCGAGATGCTGATCGTCTGGCCCTCGATCTTCGTCGCCCACCCGGCCATGTAATGGAACAAGTCCGCGGCCAGCGGCACGTCCGCGGCCTGGGCCACCGGGAACGGCTTGCCGTTGTCCAGCGACTCCAGCTGGGCCAGCTCGTCAGCGTGCTCGAGGATCAGGTCACCGATCCGCCAGATGATCCGCCCCCGCTCGGACGGCGTCATCCGGCTCCACGGACCCACCTCGAACGCCGCCCGCGCCGCCCGCACCGCCCGGTTGACGTCCTCGGCATCACCCTCAGCCACCCGGGCCAGGATCTCCCCGGTCGCCGGGTTGGGCGTCGCGAACGTCTTACCCGACGCCGCGTCGGCCCACCGCCCGTCGATAAACAGCTGCCGGGGGGTGCCGATAAACGCTTCGACGTTCCGGTCCAGGGTCACGGTCATGAATGCTCATCTCCCTTGGTTGCGCGGCCTAGGCGACCACACCGTTGCGGCCAGCCAGCGTTGAGCGCGCACGGGTCCAGCTCTGCGGCTGTGGCCCGCTCAGTAGTCACAATGAGACAACAGGAACTGACCACACACAAGAGGCAGGGGCTGCGGAAACCCTCTGAGAACGCTGTTCGGGGCCTGGCCTAGCGCGCCGGCGCCTGCGCCGTGACCTGCGCGGACGCGGCGTCGAGGAATCGGACCGTGGCGGACACTGTCTCAAAACGCCACAGTGCGAGCGTCCGGTCGAACCCCGCCGTGGCGTCGAGGCGCTCCCGCAGCGCGTCGGCGACCGGCGCCAGGTGCTCGCGCTGCGCTTCGAGCAGCGGCAGCGGGTCCGTCCCGGCGCGATCCAGCAGGGCCAGCTTCACGAGCAGTTCGGAGCGCACGTCCCGGGTGTGCGAGACCGGCCTGGTCAGCCACGCCGCGGCCGCCTTCCGGCCGGCCCGGGTGACCTCGATGAGCGACCGGACCGGGCCCTGGCTGGACGGCTGCTGTTCCGCGGTCCGCACCAGCCCGAGCTGCTCGAGCCGCTGCAGCGCGCGGTAGATGACCGGTTTGGGCACCCGCCACACCTGGCCCATGCTCCCCTCGGCGTCGAGCAGCCTGGCGATCGCGAACCCGTGCCTGGGCTGCTCGCTGACCAGGCAGAGCACCAGCCACTCGGCCAGTGACAGCGAGCGTTCCTCGGGCGAGGTCATCTGCAAAGGCTAACGGCCCGCCCGCGCGGAGGCCCGGGCCAGGGCGCCCGGGCGGGCCGGCCAGGGCGCCCGGCGGGCCGGGCCGCCCGCTCAGACCGGTGGCGGTCGCCGCGGTCGCGCTAGTAGTCTCAATGTGACTAGCCTCGACCTCTCGGGAGGGCGGCGGTGTCAGCCGAGATGTTCAGCCCGGCGGCCCGATCGGCGCTGGCCGAGCCCGGGCCGGTGCTGACTGAGGCCCGGCCGGTTGGCCACGGCCGGCCAGGCGATCCGCCCGGTCGCCGACGTGCTGGCCGACGGCACGCCGTGCTATGCGCCGGTCGGCGAGGTCGTCATCGTCGACGGCGCGCTGGTGATCTGCCATCTGTGCGGACGGCTGCTGCGCTCGGTCACGGCCCACCTGAAGGCCCACGGCTGGACCAAGGACACCTACTGCGAGGCGTTCGGGCTGGAGCGCGGCCAGTCCCTCGAGGGCCCGCAGACCCGCAAGCTACGCGCGGCCGCTTTCGCCGCCCGCCTGGTGTTCGACGCCTCGGTCCGCGAGGGCAGCGCGGCCGGGCGGGAACGGGCCCGGGCCGGCGACCTGGCCCGCGACGCCGCCGCGGCGGCCCGCGGGCGGCCCATCCCCGAGCAGCGCCGCAGGAAGGCACTGCAGTCGCTGGCCGCCGTCTCGCCCGCCGTCGTGGCCCAGGCGAACTCGCAGCGCGCTCGGCTGCGCCTGGCCGAGCTGGCCGCCGCCGCGGCCTGCCGCGCCGGATACCCCGACATCCGGACCCTGGTCCTGACGCGGGTCGCCGACGGCGCCAGCCTGGCGGCCATCAGCCGCGAGGCCGGGCTGCACAAGGACTGGCTGTCACGGCACCTGAGCGAGGTCGACCCCGCAGCGGCGGCGGCCGTCCGGCCGTTGCGCCCCGGCCGGTGGGATGCCGGGTGGCAGCCGGCCCTGCGCCGGCTTGGCTTCACCAACGTGGGCGGCTACCTGCGCGAGCGGCACGTCGTGCAGCACCGCACGGTCAGCGCCATCGCCGCCGAGGTCGGCCTCTCGCACCATGCCGTCGCGTCCGCGCTGCGCCGCCACCAGCTGGACCGGACGGCGCACGCCGCCAAGCGCCACGCATCGCGCCAGCGCGCCGCCGGCGTGGCGGACCGCTTCGGCTTCGAGGACATCTCCGGCTACCTGGCCCAGCGCAGGGCGGCCGGCTGGACCTGGCGGGCCATCGCCGCGGAATCCGGCCAGCCCCCGTCATGGGTGCGCCGGCAGGCGGCCGCCTGCGGTCTCATCGGCGGTCTCCCGCCGGCCGTCCGCTGTTCGGCCCTCGGTTCCTAACCGGGGACGCATGGGAGGGCGAGGTCTGCGCCTGACCGTGCCTGCAGGCGGAAGATAACCGGGCGCCTCCCCGGGCGAGGTCGACAGCTCGCGCAAGTCGAATATTTGCGCCTATCCAGCTAAGGGCCTTCTGGCCATTGGAATGATGCCGGTTATCGCGTGGCGTAGGCTGCACTGATGACCGGATGCCAAGCTGCCTTGTAGATAAACAAGACGCTACCTTTAAGAACTCTTTAACAATCCTTTAAGAACCCTTGGGCAACTCTTGAACAAGTCCACGCATCTCTTTGATATGCGATTTTTCGGGCGGTCCCCCGCAGAACGCCGGTCAGCGTCATGACGGCCGGGGACTTGGCGCTCGGTCACAGCGATGATGCCCCGGCCAGAGCGCGGGCCTGGTCGGGGCGGCTCGGCTTCATCGGCCGCCCGGTGACTGTGCACGTGGCCGTCCTGATCGGCTACCTGGCCGCCGGGGTCGCCGTGACCTGGACCCGGGCCATTTACCTGACCGAACACGTGCTGCCGGGAGATGCCAGGGATCCCGGCTTGTTCGTCTGGGACTTCTGGTGGATGGCGCGCTCGGTGCTGCACCTCAGCAATCCCTTTTACACCCACTACCTGGCCGCGCCGGTAGGCGCTCCGCTGGCGTTTCATACGCTCATGCCGCTGCCCGGCGTGCTGATGACGCCGGTCACGATCCTGTACGGGCCGAGTTTCAGCTACAACCTGCTCTCGGCGGCCGCGCCCGGCCTGATGTGCTACGCCATGTACCGGGCGGCCCGGCTATGGCTGCCCTCGCAGACCGGAGCGATCGCGGCGGGCGCGTTTTTCGGCCTGTCCACCATGATGACGTGGAACGCCTGGTATGAGATCCAGGCCGCGCTGGGCGCGATCTTCCTGCCACTGGCGCTGGAGGCCGCGGTGCGGCTGAGACGGCGGCCAGGCTGGCGGCAGGCAGCGATCCTGGGAGTCGTGCTGGGGGCGGCGCTGCTGACCGACCAGGAATCGGCGATCCTGGCCGGGTTCCTGGCCGCGCTGGCCCTGCTGCCCTGGCTGGCCCGCCGCCCGGCCAACGGCGGGCCCCCGGCCTGGGTCAAGCTGCGCTCGGTGACCCTGGCCGCGGTGGTCACCGTCGTGCTGGCCAGCCCGCAGCTCATCGCCATGATCCAGCAGGCCGGCGATGCGGCAGTGCCGCAGGGTGCTCTGGCCGCCGATTACAAGAATTCCGGTGCCAACCTGCAGCAGATATTCGCGCCCTCGCCGCGGGTGGCCTTTTTCGGGCTGAAGAGCCTGGCCGCGGACTACCACAGCGGCGGCGACAGCCTCACGTTCACCGCCTACGGCGTGGTGCTGACTCTCCTGGCCCTGTTCGGCCTGGCCGTCTGCTGGCGACGGCACGGTGCCCGGCCGCTCGCCCTACTCTGGCTGGGCGCCACCATCACGGCCCTGGGAACCGGGATAGTGATCGGCTCCCATCGGTACGTGCCGGCCGGCCAGTCATGGCATGGCATCCGCGTGTCGATGATCATGCCCTACACCTGGATGGTGCGGGTACCGTTCCTGTCCTCCTTCCGCGAGGCCAACCGGATCACCGAGCTGGGACTGGTGCCCGCGGCGCTGCTCGCCGGAGCAGCCGTGGACTGGCTGCGCTGCCACGCCAAACCGGTCCTGGTCGTGGTGCTCGCTCTGGCTGTACTCGAAGCCGGCAGCGTCGACGTCGCGGCCGGTCCCACCCCTCTGGTCACCATGCCCACCGCCATGCCCGCGCTTGACCGCCCGATCGCGGCCGACCATTCCGGGTCGACCGTGGTGGATATCCCGTACGGGGTGCGCAGCGCCGTGCCACTGCCCGACGAGGGAGCGGGCTTCAACCCCGAGGCCGAGGTGCAGGCCACTGCCGACGGCCACCCGCGCGCCATCGCCTACATATCCCGGCTGCCCGAGTCCGAGCTGGCCGCGATCAGGCAGCACCCGTTCTACGCCGACCTGCTCGAGGCTCAGGAAAAACCCGCTGCCTTGTACACGGACCTGTTCACCGCCCGCCCGGGAGACCAGGCGCGGCTGGACGCGGCACGGCTGGACGCGCGCCGCACGAACATCGGCTGGGCGATCGTCTGGTCTTCCACCCCAGTGATCTTGCATTACCTCACCGCGGTCGGCTTCCGGCTCGACTACCGGGCCGACGGAGCAGCCGTGTACCGCCTGGCGCGCTAAGCGCGATGCCTCAGCGGGGGCGTGCCAGCCTACCGCCGAGGTGATCAGGCGTGACGCAGGCGCAGCCGGGAAGCCTGGCCACCGTGGCAGGCGACCACCGTGGCCAGCGCGGCCGCCACGGCCGCGGCGAGCATGGCGGCCCGGTCGCCTCCGGCCGCCGCCGCCGGGCTGCCGTGGCTGACCGCCTCGGCCACGGCGGGCAGCAGCGCGGCGCCGATCGCCGCGCCGACCTGGCGGCTGGTGTTGATCACCCCGCCGACCAGGCCCTGATCGCCGTCGGCGATTCCGGCGCTGGCGGTGACCATGGTGCCGAACGCGGTTCCCGCGGTGCCGAAGCCGACCAGCATCACCGCGGCCAGCAGCGGGCTGTAACCGCCGGCCGTCGGCAGCTGGGTGAGGACCAGGAAGCCGATCGTGGCCACCGCGCTGGTGAGGATCAGCACCCGGCGGATGCCGACGCGGCGGGCCAGCCGGGCGCCGAACGCGCCCGCGGCGAACCCGACGATGCCCTGCGGGGCGATGGCCAGGCCGGTGGCCAGCGGTGAATCATGCAGGACCTGCTGGAAGTAAAGCGAAAGGACGATCAGCTCACCCGCGTTCCACAGGCCGAGCAGCAGGTTCATCGTGCCCGCCTTGCGCAGGGCGGGCCGGCGCAGCAGGTCGCCGCGGACCAGCGGCTCGGGGTGACGCCGCTCCACGGCGACGAACGCCGCGCCGGCCGCCACGGCCGCCGCCAGCGCGCCGAGCACCGCCGGGGAAGCCCAGCCGAGCACGTACCCCTGCGACACCGCGAACACCAGCGCGGCCACCGCGCCGGTGATCAGCAGCGCCCCGCCGATGTCCAGCTTGTGCCCGGCCCCGCCGGCCTGGCGTGACTCGCCGAGCAGCCGCGGCGCGAGCAGCAGGGCCACGATGCCGACCGGCACGTTCACCAGGAACACGGCCCGCCAGCTGGTGAACTGAACCAGCACGCCGCCAAGCACCTGACCGGCCACGAACCCGATCGACGCGGTAGCGCCGTACATTCCGAGCGCGCGTGTGCGTTCCGGCCCCTCGGCAAAACCGGTCGTGATCAGAGAGAGGGCAGACGGGGCGACGAGCGCCGCGCCGGCTCCCTGGATCACCCGCGAGCTCACGAGCAGCACCGGGTCGTGGGCCAGGCCGCCGGCCAGCGACGCGGCCGTGAAGATCGCGAGCCCGGCCATGAACATGCGCCGGCGGCCGAACGTGTCCGCGGCGCGGCCGCCGAGGATCAGCAGGCCGCCGAACGCGATCGCGTAGCCGGTCACGATCCACTGCACCGCCGTGTCCGAGAAGCCGAACTCCCGCTCGATCGACGCCAGCGCCACGTTCACGATGCTGAAGTCCAGGACGACCATGAACGCCGCGGTGAGGATCAGGGCCAGGGCCAGCCGCCGACGCCCGGATGGCGCGGGTGGCGCAGAGACTGGCCGGGCCGCCTCGGGCTGCCTCGGCCGGGCGCTCCCGGCGGTCATCGTGGTCGGCATTACCGTCTCACCTATTTTCGATACTCTACGTTTCGTTTTCTAAGACCACCGATGTAACCACGGCGGGCGCATGAGTATTCCGAGGTGAGCGGCGGCGTCTTGGCCTGCGCCGCCAGCGGGTAACCGGCTACTGCCGGGTGTCCGGTCAGCCGGAGCCGAGATCAGGACCGGATCCTGAGCCGGGGCGCCCGGGTTCCTGCGCTGCCGGTCTCAGACCGGCACGGTGGCCGCCTGCGCCGTGAGCCGCAGGGCCCGGTACAGCAGCCGCGGGTCGCCCAGGCGGCGGCGCAGTTGGCGCTCCAGGCCCGCGATCGGGTACAGGTTCTGCGGGGCGCGGGCGTCCTTGTACTCGGCGGAGGCGAACCGGCCCAGGCATGCCTGGCTCAGCCCCGCCAGCCCGGTCACCTGGCCGGCCTGCAGGTCCGCGGAGCACTCGATGCGGACGATCCCGGCCCACGGCGCCGCCGCGCCCCCGCCCGCCCCGGGCAGGCGCAGGTACCAGGTGTGCCGGTCCCAGCTCGTCCCGATCAGGAACGCCGGGGTGCGCTGGCCCGGCGCGAGCGTCGCCACCAGCGGGTTCAGGTCCGTCGGCAGGTAAGTGGTGCGGTGTGACTTGATGTAGCCCAGGGCGCGCGGCAGATGCTGCCGCCCGCTCAGCGGCCCGTCGATCACGAGCAGGTCGCCGCCGTCCGGCACCCCGTGCCCGGCCATGGCCGCCCGGGCCGCAACCGCGGTCCGCACCTCGACGTGTCCCAGGCGGCGCTGCAGCGCCTGGGACAGCGTGACCGACAGCGGCCGGGCCGCGTCGGCCGGTGTGTGGCACGCGGTGTACTCCCCGGCCCAGGTCATGATGTCGTCGGCCCGCGGGGCCACGGTGAACAGCCCGCGGCGGATCTCGAAGTCGATCAGGTGGGCCCGCTGAGCGCAGCAGCACACCACGCCCGCCGCGTACGACGCGCATAGGCCCATGCTCGCTTCGCTGGCCGACGCGTCGTCCTCGATCCAGACCCGCGCCTCGACGCGGCGAACGCCGTCCACGAACAGCAGCGCGTCCGGCCGGGCCAGGCCGGGATCCGGGTCGATGGCCCGCCACTGACTGGCGGGCAGTTCCACGTTCACGTCCACGCGGGCCGGGGACCTGTCGAGGAAGTCCTCGAGTTCGGTGTTCGTTCCGTACGCCGGATCCCACGCGTCGACGCTGTACCGCATGCTGGTTGCGGGCCTCCCCACGCCACGAGGTGCCTGCGGCCACGCCAGCGGGCCGCCGCGGACGTCGCCGATCATCCCACGCCCGCGGCATCGGCCGCGCTCGCCACGCCCGTGAGGTCCGGCAGGCCCTGGCGGACGACGCTGGACGTCCGCGCGTCCCGGGAGACCACGAACCGGACCGGGACCCGTTCGGCGAGCGCGGCCACATGGGTGATCACCCCGACCATGCGCTGGCCCTGGGCCAGGGCCTCCAGCGTGGTGGCGACCACCTCCAGGGTCTCTGGGTCCAGGGTGCCGAACCCCTCGTCGAGGAAGATGGAGTCCAGCCGGGCGGCGCCCGCGGCGGCCAGGGTGGACATCTGCGAGGACAGCGCCAGGGCCAGGGCGAGCGACGCCTGGAAGGTCTCGCCGCCGGACAGGGTGCGCACGGAGCGGCGCGAGTCGGCGTCGGCGTGGTCGACGACGTAGAACTCCCCGTCTTCGTGGGTGAGGTCGAACTGGTCGCTGGTCAGGCCAGCCAGGTTGGTCGACGCCTCGGCGACCAGGGCGTCCACGGCCGCGGTCACCAGCCAGCGCGGGAACTTGTCCGAGCGCAGCAGGTCGCCGAGCAGCCTGGCCACCTGCTGTTCGCCCTGCGCCGCATCCCGTTTGGCGGCCAGGCCCGCGGCCTCGGCGCGGCGTTCCGCGATCCGCCTGGTCGCGTTGCGGGCCCGTTCCAGGGCCGTGGCGACCGCCGTGGCCGCGGCCGCCGCCACCGCCTCCGGGGTGAGTTCCACCCCGCCCGCGGCCAGGTCGGCGCTCAGCCGGGTGGTCAGCTCGTGCACACCGGCCCGGGCGGCCGTGACGCGCTCCCGGGCGGGCCCGAGGTCCAGGTCTCGCGCGGCGGCTTCGCGGGCGGCCCAGGTCTGCAGTTCGGTCCAGCCGTTGAGCAGGCCGGCCCGTCCAGGGCGGGCGCACCGAGCCGGACCAGCGGATCACGGGCCGCGGACAGCCGGGAGCGGGCCGCGGCCTCGGCGTGTTCGAGCCCGGCCAGCTGCTGCTGGGTCTGGCTGCGGGCCGTGCGCGCGCCGAGCAGCCGCTGCTCGGCCGCTGACGCCGCAGCCTCGAGTTCGTCACGCAGCTCAAGCTGCGCCGTGACCTGTGCCGCGTCCGGGGCGTCGCGCAGCCGCTCGTCGAGTTCGGCGATGCGTTCGGTCAGGCCGGCCAGGTGCGCTTCGGCTTTCTGCTCGGCCTGGCCCGCTCGCTTCGCGTCCTCGCGCAGTTCGGTCAGGTCCGCCTCCGCCTGGCCAAACTGCGCCTGGGCCTTGTCCCGCCCGCTCGCGGCGGCCTGCGTGGCCTGGCGCGCCTCGGCCAGTTCTTTCTCCCGCGCCTGGGCCAGCCCGCCCGCCCAGGCCACCAGCTCCGCCCAGGCGGCGGCCAGGCTGACGTCGTCGGCCGCGGGCGCGCCGAGCCCGACCAGCGGGTCGCGCGCGTCGCGCAGCACCGCGCGGGCGGTCACCGTCTCGGCCTGCACCTGGTCCAGCGCGGCCCGGGCGGCGCCGGCCCGGTCGCGTGCCGAGTGCACCGCGGCGGCCGCCGCGTTCGCGGCCTCGTCGAGCTCGCGGCACGCCTGCAGGGTGGCGTCCACCCCGGCCAGCGCCGCCGCCACCCGGGCCGGCTCCCCTGCCGTCAGGCCGGTCTCGTCGGCCAGGACGTCGGCCAGGGCCGGCAGGTCCGCTCCGGACAGCGGGCCCTTCTGGGCGGCAGCGAGCGACGCGACCATGCGCTGGCGCTGGCCGGCCAGCGAGTCCTGGTCGGCGGCGGCCCGCACCTCGGCCGCGGTGGCATCGCTGACCGCACTCCGGGCCGCGGCGACGATGGCCGCCGCCTCGTCGAGACGCGCCTGCGCGCCGTCGATGGCCGGGGCGGCCAGCGGCGCCGGCAGCGCGGTGACCAGCTGCTCGCACACCGGGCAGGCCTCTCCCGGCACCAGGTGCGGCCGGAGCCCGGCCGCCGCGTGGGCGCGGCGGGCCTCGTCCACGTCGCGCTGCCGCTTCTCGCGGCCGGCCTCGGCGGCCTGGAGCGCGGCCTGCGCGGCGGCCTTCCCGGCGCGGGCCTGTTCCAGGCTGGCCCGGGCCGGGGTTTGCGCGGCGGCGAGTTCGGCCAGGTCGCCCAAGTCTCGCCGGGCCTGCTCCAGCGGCCCCGGCGGGGGCCCGCAGGCGCGAGCCGCCCGGGCGTCGGTGTCGGCCTGCTCCGCGGTCTGCAGGGTGGTCAGCGCCTGCTCCCCGGCGGCGATGGCGGCGTCGTGGCGCGCGTCGAGCTCGTCCACCCCATCGGGTACCGCGACCGAGGTCAGGGCGGCGTGCTCGACGCTCAGGTCCTGGACTTGCTGGTCAGCGGCGGTGGCCGCGCTGGCTGCCGCGTCGCGCCGGGCACGCATGGTCTCCAATGCCGCGGCCGCGGCGTGCACCGCGGTCTCGGCCTGGGCGGACTGCCCGGACAGCCGGGCCAGGTCGTCCCGTGCCGACGGCAGGGCGGCGGCGCGCTGGTCCCGCTCGGCGCGGTGCTGGCGGATGAGCTCCAGCGGGGCCCGCTCCGGGCCGCCGTTCAGCGCCGCACGCGCCTCGCGGTCGGTGTCCAGCGCCTCTCCCTCGGCCTGTTCGGAATGATCGAGGGCGGCGCGGGTGGCGGCCAGGTCCGCGTCGAGGGCGGAAGCGTCGTCAGGGACGCGCACCGCCGCCAGCGCCGCCCGGTCCTGCTCCAGGCGCGCCAGCTCGGCTTCGGCGGTGGCTAGTTCCTGATCGGCCGCGTGCAGCCGCGGCCGGACCGCGTCCACCTGCTCGGCCAGCCGCTCCAGGGCGGTCTCCGCGGCCGCCGCCGCGTCCTGCGCGTCGGCCGTGGCGTCACCGAACGCGGCCAGGGTCTCGGTCAGGGTCTCGGCCCGTTTCGCGGCGTCGCTGGCGCGCTGGTTCGCGCGCATCATCATCTGCCGGTAGTGCTCGGCACCGAGCAGCCGGAGCAGGATCTCCTGCCGCTCGGTGGGCTTGGCGTGCAGGAAGTCGGCGAACTGGCCCTGCGGCAGCACGACGCACTGGCAGAAGTCTTCGTAAGACAGCCCGAGCAGCCGTTCCACCGCCTCGCCGACCCCGGCCAGGTCCTTGGCCAGGACCTCGGTCGGCGGCTCCCCCGGCTCGCCGCGGCCCAGCGGGTCGGCCAGCCGCTCCAGGCTCGCGGCCTTCTGGTTCACCTGGCTGCCCATCCGCCGCAGCTCGCGGGCCACGACGTAGCGCTGGGCGTCGACCTCGAAGACGAGCCGGACCGTTCCGCGCGCGGTGGTGGGCGCGAGCGCGAGGGAGACCATGCCCTTCCGGCCCCAGCGGGGCACCGAGCCGTAGAGCGCGAACGTCATCGCGTCGATGACCGTCGACTTGCCCGACCCGGTCGGGCCGACCAGGGCGAAGAACTCGGCGTCGGTGAAGTCGATCCTGGCCGCCTCGCGGAACGAGGCGAACCCGTTCATGTCCAGCACGATAGGTCGCATAGGACGTCTCCCTCAGGCCGGGCCGACGCGGGCACCGGCCGCCGTGACCTCGTCATGCAGCTCCGCGAACAGGGCCGACACCTGGCCGTCGCGTACCGGGTTGTCCAGCGAGGCGCAGTAGTCGGCAAACAGCTGGTCCGGGGTCTTGATCACGTTGGCCACGTCCGGGCGCTCAGGACGGGACGGCGCGGCGAAGTCCGGGTCGATCCGGACCTCGAGCGCGTTCGGCAGGATGGCCGCCGTGTCGTCACGCAGCCCGGCGCGGGCGCTCGCGCAGCCACACCCGCAGGTAGTCGTCCCGCAGCGAGGCCGCCTGGGCCTCCAGCTCACCGAGCGTGCCCCGTACCGTCCGCAGCCGCCGTCCGGAGGTGACCGGGACGTCGGTCACCCGGGCCGGGACCGACGGGCTCGCCTCGACCAGGCACACCACGCTGGTGTTGCCCTGCTCGCCGAAGTCGATGGCGATCGGGGAACCGGAGTAGTGCACCGGGCAGGGGGCGGGCAGCGACTGCCGCCGGTGCAGGTGGCCCAGGGCCACGTAGTGCGCGGAGACCGGGAAGATGGCCGCCGGGACGCTGTACTCGAAGATCGACTGGGCCGACCGCTCGCCGCCGCCCAACGTGCCGCCGATGCAGGTCAGGTGCGACATCAGCAGGTTGACGGTGTCGCCGCTGAACCCGGCGGTCAGCGCGGTCACCACCTGGCGGACCATCTCGTCGTAGGCGCGCACGTTCTCCGATGGGGTTCGGCTGACGATCTCGGCGGCCCGCACCGCGTAGCGCTGAGTGAGGAACGGGAGCACGGCCACCTGCACGTCCTCGCCGGAGCGGGCCCGGAACCGGACCACGCCGCCCTGGTCCGGCGGCCGGGTCTGCCCGACCAGCGTGATGCCGACCTCCCCCATCAGCGGCCGGTAGGCCTCGAAGGTCCCGCCGTGGTCATGGTTGCCCGCGATGACGATGACCTCGGCGCCGGTCCGGCGCAGTCGCAGCAGCGTCTGGATCACCAGCTGCTGGGCCGGCGCGGAGGGAGCCCCGGTGTCGTAGACATCCCCGGCGACCAGGACCGCGTCGACCTGGTTCTGCTCGGCGATGGCCGCGATCTCGGCCAGGACCTGGCGCTGCTCGTCCAGCCGGTCGCGGCCCTTCAGGACCTTTCCCACATGCCAGTCGGCGGTGTGGATGAACCTCATGGCGTCGCGTTCCTTCAACTAGGCGTGGGCTGGCTCAAAACGGCGGGACATCATCGTCTTCGGGAACGGGGAGGCGGGCGAAGGCGTCCTGCGGCGGCGCGGCGGCCGGGCGCGGCGGGGCCGCGCACTCCGACAGCCGGGTCGCCCAGGCCGGGAACGGGAACTGCACGGCCAGCGGCACCGGGATCTCGGGCTGGGAGACGAACATCGCCCCGGGCTTGGCCAGTGTCGCGCGGGTTCGCTGCGAGGGCGGCAGGAAGCCGTACTCCGGGCGTCCCGCCTCGGCGGAGTCGAGGCGGCCGACGACCCGGATGGCCGAGTTCGACACGATGCGGCGCTCCACCTCGCTGGCCGTCTGCTGCGCGCCGATCAGGATGATCCCCAGGGAGCGGCCCCGCTCGGCGATGTCGAGCAGCACTTCCTTGATCGGCGAGGTGCCCTCCCGCGGCGCGTACTTGTTCAGCTCGTCGATCATCGTGAACAGCAGCCCGCCCGGGCCGGCGTCCTCCTTGCGCGCGGTCTCGGCGGCCAGCACCACGCCGACCACGAAGCGCTGGGCGCGCTCGTGCAGGTTGTGCAGGTCCACCACGGTGACCTGCTGGCCTTCGGTGGAGATCTGCCGGCTGCTGGAGCCGGTCAGGTCCGCGCGGATGATCGCGCGCAGCGGCCGCAGCGATGAGCGCAGCCGCCGGATGAACGCGTTGATCGTCCCGACGCCGGTCACCGGCCCGGCCCAGTCCTGGCGGGTCTCGTCGCCGGTGAGCCGCGCGGCGACGATGTCGACCAGTTCCTCGTACGTCCGCGCGACGTCGCCGTCGATCTTCACCGCGCCGCTCTCGCCGTAGGCGACGGCGTCCAGGCGCAGCCGGGTCGCGACCTGATGGATCACGATCGTGTACTGGTTGCGCTCGTCCTCGGCGTCGGCGAACACGTACGGCAGCATCTGCCGGGCGCAGAACTCGTCGATCGTCCACCAGAACGCTTCCACGCCGCTGGTGCGCCCGGTGACGTTCGGCCGGCCGGTCTGGTCATCGGGGATCGGCGGCGCCCAGAACCCGGCCGAGGCGAACGGCTCGGCCGGCAGGCCGAGCTGGGCGTACTCGGTCCGCAGGTCGTCGTCCAGGCGGGCGTTCGGCTGGTCGAGGAAGAGCAGGTCCTCGCCCTTCACGCTGAACACCAGGGCCTTGGCGTTGAGCGCGCGGGCGCCGAGCGCGCCGGACCGGAAGATGGAGTGCAGCAGGAACAGCGCGAAGCTCGTCTTCGTCGCCACCCCGGAGATGCCGCTGATCGAGACGTGGGCGCCCCGAGTGCCGTCGAGGAACTCCATGTTGACGTAGATCGGGGCCCCGTCGCGGCCGAGGCCCACCGGCAGCCGGGACGCCATCTGGTCGAAGTACAGGGCCTGGGCGCGCTCGGCCCCGGTGGCGCGGCGCACGATCTCCCCGGGCCGGGGCGGCACGTACATCTCCGGCTCCACCCGCGTGGTACTGACCTCGGCGATCTCCTGCACCCGGGCCGGCAGCACCCCGTCGGAAATGAGGAAGACGTCCGAGCCGAAGCTCGCGCCCTCGTGCCGGGCCCGCACCTGCGTCACCACGCCGCTGGTCAGGATCGGCCCCACCCCCGGCACCTGCCGCAGCGTGACCACGACGTCGTCCAGTTGCAGGTAGGAGGCCTCGTCCAGGGCGACGGCGAACTGCAGCGGGGTAGAGTCCTCGGTCCCCGCCACCCGCCCGACCTGGTCAGCGAGGCCGCTGGCCTGCCCGTTCACTGTGGCCCCGCCGGTCGCGCCGACCGGGGAACCCGCCTGACCCGCGGTGAAGCTATCCGTCACGACGCTCCTTACGCCCGTGGCCGCTGCCGAGCAGCCTAGACAGCGCTGCCGACAAAGACCGGCCTAACACTCCGCGCCGCCGCCCGCCCGGCATTTAATCCAGATCGACGCGCGGTCCGGGGCGGTCGCGGGCCAGGAGGTCGCGGGCCCGGGTGCGGTCACGGGCCAGGTGGCCGTCAGACCGAGGCGGTGGGCGTGGGCGCCGGGGTCGTCGGCGCCGGGGTGGTCGGCGCCGGAGTGGTCGGCGCCGGAGTCGTGGGCGCCGGAGTCGTCGGCGCTGGGGTCGTCGGCGCCGGAGTCGTGGGGTTCGGCGCGGGCGGCTTGGAGTTCGTCGGGCCGGGCGCGGGCGGCGAGGAACGCGTGGGTGACCCATCAGCCGGCGGCACGGAACGGGCCGGCGACGACGTCGACAGCTCGCCGAGCCGGTCCGGCGAGAGCGCCCCGGGCAGGGGCGGTACCACGTGCCGGCGCACGTGCGGCTTCAGGATCGAGGGCGTGTCAAGCACCGGGGAGACCGCCGAAGGGCTGGGCGCCGCGGGGCTCTGGCTGGCCAGGACCGCCTTGGCCACCGCCACGTGCGGGGCCGCATCCGGAGCTGACTCAAGCCGGT
Organism: uncultured Actinomycetota bacterium; assembly: GCA_963729365.1. GTDB lineage: Bacteria > Actinomycetota > Actinomycetes > Streptosporangiales > Streptosporangiaceae > JASHPR01. Next base: position 181,203 of record CAVSNQ010000016.1, on the reverse strand, counting down.
AGAGCAGCGCGCTCGGCACGGCGAGGGCGGCGATGGCCACCGATGAGAGCGCCATGAGCTTCGCCGCGCCGCGCCGCGGCTTGAGCTGGACCGGCGGCCTGCCCTGGTCAGGCCGGCCGGGCTGGTCGGGCCGGCCAGGCTGGTCGGGCCGGCCGGCGACCGTGCGGCGGTACGAGCCCAGAGCGAGTGCCGTCCTGGTGATCCGCAGCCGGAGCCTGCCCGGCGGGATGGCCAGCGGGATCTCGCTGATCTGGGCGGCGGCGAAGGCCCGGTCCCCGCGGCTCAGGGCGCAGTCGGGGCACGACTCGAGGTGACGGGCGATGCGCTTGTCCAGCTGAGGCGTCAGCGGGAGCGACGCCAGCTCCCGGTTTCCGACGATGCCCGCCAGCACCGTGCAGACCGGGCGGCCCTCGCGGACGGCCGCGCGAAGGACCGCGACCACGGGCGCCGACCGCTCGAACCTGATGCTCGCCTCGGCCAGCAGCGCCTGCGCCCGGCGGGCCGAGACACCGAGCAGGGCGGCCAGGTCCGCGTCATCGAACCGGTGCCGGAACGTGAGGTTGAGCACCTCGCGGTCGCGATCGGACAGCCGGTCCAGCGCGGCCCGCAGGACCAGGACCGTCTCCCCTCCGGCCCCGGCGACCTCGAAATCAGGGACGGCCGCGCCGAGCTCGTCAAGAGTCGTCGTCTCGGCGTGGCCGCTCAGCTTGGCCCGCCCGCCGGACACCTTGCCCAGGCACTGCTGGCGAGCCGCGGAGTAAAGCGAAAGGCGCAGCCGATCGGGCTCCGGCATGCTGCCGATCTGCGCGTCGGCCGCGATCAGGCTGTCCTGCACCGCGTCCGAAGCCGCGACCGTGTCCTGGAGGAGCCCGTCACAGTAATCAAACAGCGACGCGGCGTAAGACTCGTAGAGGTGCGCGAACACGTGCCGACCGGCGTCTCGCAGCGCCTCGGCGGTGCGCTGGTCCTCGGTGGACCCACCGCCGTGCTCAACCGACATGGGGGACCTCCTAACCGGCTCCGGTGGCCTGGCGGACGCAGGCGTGACCTGGGCGGAGGCGGGCGCCACTAGGTGCCACTAAACCGGGCAACGGGTTGTCCGCGCAAGAGGCGCCATGCGAGTTTAAGTAGCTAAGTGACGGATATCATCCGAAATTTAATGTTACAGCGGGGGTTTGAGTTGCGGCTTGAGGCTGCCCTGGCCTGCATCGCTTGACGAATCTCCCTGACTGCTTAATATAGTAAGCAGACCTAGAAGAGGAGTCAGAGTCATGCCCGATACCCGCAACATAGGCCAGGAAGTCCAGGCCGAGATCCTGAAGACCGTCCGCAGGAGCCAGGAAGCCGTCACCGGGACCATCAGGACCTGGGTCGGTACGGTCCGGACGATCACCCCGGCGCTGCCCGACCTGAACCTGCCGTTCGCCAGCAAGCTGCCGAAGCCGGAGGAACTGGCCGGTAATGCCTACGCCCTCGCCGAGAAGCTGCTGGCCAGCCAGCGGAAGTTCGCCATGGACGTGCTGCATGCGACCGCACCGCTGCTTCCCGGGCGCAGCGAGACCACGGCCAAGCACAACGGTACGACCACGCCGCACGAGTCGGCCAGAAAGACCGGGACGACCAGGAAGACCGGGACCTCCAGGCCGGCCGGGACGACCAGGAAGACCGGGACGACCGAGTAACCCGGCAGTTCGCAGCGCCCGCGGCGGAGCCCGCCTGGGCTCGGCTGCGGGCACTGCTTAATATGCTCAGCAGACACGATCAACCCATTCACCGAGGCGACAGTGACCGAGACCTGGAACGCGCAGATGGAGGCCCTCGGCGCTTTCATCCGCAGCAGGCGCAAGCTCGCCAACCTGTCGCTGCGGCAGCTGGCCGAGCGGACCACGCTCTCCAACCCCTACCTGAGCCAGATCGAGCGGGGCCTGCACCAGCCATCGGTCCGCGTGCTCAAGCTGATCTCGGGGGCGCTCAACGTGTCCGCGGAGACACTGCTCGCCCAGGCGGGCCTGCTTGACGCGGCCGCCTCCGGCGGCCTGACCGAAGAGCATGACGAGCCCGCCTCGCCGTCGGTGGAGTCGGCCATCAGCGCCGACGCGCGCCTGGCCGACGAGCAGAAGGCCGCCTTGCTCGCGGTGTACCACAGCATGCTCCGCAGCTGACGCTCCTGCTGGCCGCCGTCCGGCCGGGGGCCTGTACCGTGGGCCGGATGAGCACGGCGATCGTGGGGGCCCGGGTTGTCCCGGTGACAGGCGAGACCATCGACGGCGGAACGGTCCTGCTCGACGCGGGAAAGATCGTCGCGGTCGGCGGACCTGACTTCGCGGTGCCGGCCGGCGCCGAGGTCATCGACGCGGCAGGCAAGTGGGTACTGCCCGGCTTCATTGACGCGCACGCGCACGTGGGCGTGATGGAGGAGGCCGAGGGATGGGCCGGCCGGGACGGCAACGAGCTGACCAAGCCGGTCACCGCCTCGGTCCGCGCGCTCGACGCGATCAACCCGGCCGACCAGGGCTTCCGCGACGCCATCGGCGGGGGCGTGCTGGCGGTGAACGTCAACCCGGGTTCCGGCAACCCGATCGGCGGGCAGACCGTCGCGATCAAATGCTGGGGCCGGATCGTGGACCGGATGGTGCTGCGCGAGCCGTCCGGCATGAAGTCCGCGCTGGGCGAGAACCCGAAGCGCACCTACGGCGAGCGGCACGAGACGCCCGCCACCAGGCTCGGTACGGCCGCGGTCATCCGGGAGGCGTTCGTCCAGGCCGGCAACTACCTGGCCAAGCTGGCCGCGGCCGAGGACCAGCCGCCGTCGGAGCGCAAGCCAGTCGACCGCGACCTGGGCCTGGAGGCGCTCGGCCGGGTGCTGCGCCGCGAGATTCCCTGGCGCCAGCACTGCCACCGGGCGGATGACATCGCCACCGCGATCAGGCTCTCCCGCGAGTTCGGCTATCAGCTGGTGATCGACCACGGCACCGAGGCGCACCTGGTGGCCGACCTGATCGCCGCGGAATCCATCCCGGTCATCATCGGCCCGCTGTTCACCAGCAGGTCCAAGGTCGAGCTGCGGAACCGGTCGCTGGCCAACCCCGGCAGGCTGGCCGCGGCCGGGATCACGATCGCGATCACCACCGATCATCCGGTGGTGCCCATCCACTTCCTGATCCACCAGGCCAGCCTGGCCGTCAAGGAGGGCCTGGACGCCGAAACCGCGCTCCGCGCGGTCACGATCAACCCGGCGCGCATCCTCGGCATCGCCGACCGGATCGGCTCGCTCGAACCAGGCAAGGACGCCGACCTGGTGATCTGGTCCGGTGACCCGCTGGATGTGACCAGCCGCGCCGAGCGGGCGTACCTGGACGGCCTCGAGATCTACGCCTACGACTACCACCGCGGCGAAGGAGCCGTCAGGGCTCCGTGACGATGGGCGCGAACCGGATGTCCGCCTGCTGAGCGTCCGGCGCTGCGAACGCGAGCAGGCGCCCGCCCTCGTCGGCGACCGCGTCGCGCACGTCGCGGCCGGCCTGCTCGAACAGCTCGATGGTCAGCACCGCCTCCGTGCGCGACCGGGCGATCCGCCACATGCCCTGGACGATAGTAGGGCGGGAACGGCGCCTGGGCCTGCAGCCCGGCCAGGTGCTCGACCGTATCGATCACCCGCTCCGCGCGCGGCCCGGCGCCGGGCCGCGGGACCCGGCGCAGCAGCAACTGCCGATCGAGCAAGGCCCGGTTCAGCGCGCGCCCGCTCAGCGTGCCCGAGGGTGCCGACATCCAGCCGTTATCTCTAGTGCCGGTTCAGGAACGCCAGCGTCCGCGTGTTGAACTCCTCGACGTTCTCGTAGATCGGAGCGTGCGAGCAGTCCTCGAACACGATCACCTCGCTGCCCGCTATCGCGTTGGTGAGCGGGTCGGCGAACCGGGTCGAGGTGACGATGTCGTGCCGCCCGTACGTGATCAGGGTCGGCGCCTGGATCGAGCCCAGCACAGCCTGGGCATCGTGCGCCAGCACCGCTCCCGACTGGCGCAGGAACGCGTCGACCGGGGGCATCGGGCGGCTGCGCACGAAGTCGGCGAGCGAGTCGATGTACTCCGGCCTGTCGGCGTACAGCCCGGGCGTGAAGCAGAACGGGAAGACCCCCCTGATCACCATCTCGGTCACGTCGCCCAGGCCCTGGGCCATGATCTGCCAGATCTCGACGAACGCGCGCAGGAACGGGTCGGTGCGGTCCCACGCGCTGTGCAGGGACAGCGACTTCACCAGCTCCGGGTGCTTGGCCGCCAGCCACATGCCGGCCGCCGCGCCAAGGGACAGGCCGAACACGTGGGCCTGGCCGACGCCGGCCGCCTGCATGAACGCGGCCACGTCGTCGGCGAACAGCTCGGTCGTGTAGGTTCCTTCCGGCTTGCCGGACAGGCCGGCCCCGCGCAGGTCCACGCTGTAGCAGGTGAAGTGCTTCGCGTACTCGGCGACCTGGAACGCGTAGCACGCCTGGTCGGCGGCGAGGTACGGGATGAGCACGAGGGGCTCGCCGTCGCCCTGCACCTCGTAGTTGATGTCTATGCCATTCGCCTGCACGCTCGGCATGCTGGGCCCCTCCCTGTCCTGCGGCTCGCGCCCGTGCGGCTGCCGTCGGGGTCAATTGTGCCCGGGCCGGGCCCGGCCGGGGAGGGCAGGCCGCCGCTGGTTAGGCTGGCCGGGTGACCACCCTGGCCGAGGCCCGGCGGTTCGCGCTGTCCCTCCCCGGGGCGACCGAGGAGCCGCATTTCGATATGTCGTCGTTCCGGGTGCGCGGCAAGATTTTCGCGACCGTGCCTCCGGACGGCGCTCACCTGCACGTGTTCGTCGACGAGATGGAGATCGACGCCTCGGTGGCCGAGGATCCGGCGGCATTCGAGCCGCTGCGCTGGGGCCAGCGCACCAGAGGACTGCGGATCCGGCTGGCACCGGCCCCGCGCCGTAGCGTAGAGACACTGATTCTCGAGTCGTGGCGGCGCAAGGCTCCTAAGCGCGTCGTCGCGGAGTACGACCTCAGCCGAGCTGGGCGAACGGGCGAACCTCAACGGGGAGGCCGGTCGCCCGGGTGAGCTTGCGGCCCCACTGCAGCGCGGCGTCCGGATCGGGGGCGTCGACGATGGTGAACCCGCCGAGGTGCTCCTTGCCCTCGGTGTACGGGCCGTCGGTGCTCAGCACCTCGGCATCGGCCCGGCGGAGCACCCGCGCCGCGTCCGGCGGCTGCAGCCCGCCCGCGAACACCCACGCGCCGGCGTCCCTGATCTCCTGGTTCTGGGCGTCGACCTCCTGCATGATCTTCTCCAGCTCGGCGGCGGGCGGGATCGGCCCGTCCGGCTGGTACACGCTGAGCAGATAGTGCGTCATCGGTAGATCCTCCTCGTGGCCGGGGCCGGCGCCGGGCCGGCCCGCTCACCCGGTACACGAACGACCCCCGTCCGGATCGACAGGCACCCGACTCTGGGATTCTGCCGTGGCGGCGGCGGGGATCTTGGCGACGGGATGCACGGAAGCGGAAGCCAGGGCCCGGGCCGCGCTGGTCGATGTCGAGTCCTACGCGGTTTTCCTCGATCTGGCCGCGGATCCGGGCACGGTCCGCTCCCGGGCCGAGATCCGGTTCCGCTGCCCGGAGCCGGGCGCCGCGACCTTCGCCGACCTGCGCGCCGTGACGATCGCCGCCACCGACGGGCCCTGGACCGCGGCGGGCTCAGCGACCCGCTCCGCATGGCCCTGCTCGAGCAGCGGGCCATCCTGCAGCAGATACTCGCGGCCCGCTCAAGGCCGTCGCCATTCCATGAGATCGTGGTTGACCGGTGACGGCATATGTCACGAATCAACCACGATCATCAACATCGGCGAACCGTAGCGCTCAGTTTGCGAACATGGCGTGATACGTTGCCGCTATCTGGGCACTCGAGAGAATGCGATCATAAACTGCGACCTTGCCGATGCCGCCTTCAAAATATGAATCGTTGGTTCGCGTTCCGATGCAGAACGGAGCATTACCCGCCCGCGGTGTGACGTTGTACTGGTTCATGCTCACCTGATCGCGCAGCACCCCGTCCTTGTATAGGGCGACGTATCCATCAGGCCATTCCTTTGATGCCTTGTCGTCCAGGACGAGAGTTACCATGATCCACTGGTCAATTTCGACCTTGTCCTGGAAGTAAGAGCCCGAACCCAGCCCGCCCGAGAGGTTCCACACGTATCCAGATATCCGATTGGGCCGCTCTGGCGACTCAGTATTCTTTGCCGAGTACATCCGGATCGCCCATTCGTACTCGTTGGGAGCTCCCTTGCCAAGCACATAGACATAGCCCGTTCCCTCCTCGTGGGGGAACTGCAGCGTCGTCGGCATGATCCACGCCTCGATCGTCAAGCAGCCCGTATCTGTCACGGACAGCGCTTCCGACGAAGGCACCTGAGCATACTGATTCTGACCGTTGAAGTCAGCGGCCATGTCCCCGTTCGGCAGAGCGATCTGGCCGGGTGGATCATTGGCCGGGAGGTAAGTGACAGTGTGCCCATGACCAGACAAATCCCCTTGTGTCGGAAGCAAGGGATCGCTCAACGTCAGGTAGAGGGCCGGATGCAGGGACAGAACCTGCTGATCGTACGCATCGCTCGTCCCTGTCTTAGGGGTCACTGTCTTAGTAGCTACTGCCGTCGCCGTCTTAGTGGCTGCTGCCGTCGCCGCTCCTTGCTGACAGGGCCCGGCGTCGGGTATCCCGCTGGATACCCTCTTGCCCACGATTGAACAAGCCGATATTCCGGCTAAGACAAACATCGCACCCGAAATGACGGAGAGCTTCTGCAGACTCGACAGCGACCTGCGCACGGACGTAAATCTCATCTTATGCCCACTTCCCACTGTTTTCGACCCGGACTGGCGTCGCGGGCTCTGACGCGTTCGGCCTCTTCCGTGCTTCTGGCGCTCATACCTTTTCCATGACTCCGGCAAAGCGGGCCACGATTCGCGCTGGCAGAGGCACGTTAGTTTCGGTGCGTCGTTTCGACAGTATCACGATGAGCCGTTTATTTGAACAGTAATCTGCGAGGGCCTGCCATCATTGGCATAAATCCGGTTATTTACAGGAACGCCATTGCTACGGTCTAGCTGGCTGAGCGTCATTACTTTTATACCCGACTGGCGCACGCCATTGACGACTTGCTCAAACAATGCCAGTGGATAACCCGGAAGGTCGCTTGGCTGAGAATGAATCCGGGTGAAGGTAAGGATCAGAGTCATATGGTGAGTCTCGGCCTGATGAACAGCCGAGAGTATCTGAGCTGGTGACGTGTCGCTCATGCCCTTGTCCTCCCCGTCTCCCGCGTACTGAACTTCGAGATCCGTGACCTCGCGCGGGTCTCCATAGGGATATGCGTCGGGACCATCGGCGGTTACGCGAGCGAACATGTAATAGCGCCCTACCACGCTCTCAAGTGCCGCGTTCGTCGACCCGTACGGATAGATGAACCAGTTCGGCGCGGAGTTGAGCCCGTTGGCCTCAAGCCACGCGGCCTGCTGAACGATGTCCGTCGCATATCCGGTCAGGTTGCGCCGGTCATAGTACTGCGGGACCGCATTAAGATATTGCTGAGTATAATTGGCCATGTTCCATCCCCAGTGGTCCTGAAGCTGCTTCAGCTCGGGCAGATTCAGGTAGTCCTGGACCGGATAGTCGACGTACTTTCCGATCACCGCGACGTTGGCTTCCATGCCGTTGTGATGCAGGTAACCCGCGGCGGGCAGGATCGACTGAGACCCGCCGTCGAAGACGAACACCAGCTTGCCCTCACTCTGGGCGGGCACCAGCGTGAGCCCACCCAGACTCACGGTGGCTGACTGCCCGCTCCCAGTAGAGACCAGCTCAATTTCAATGCCGTCGATTTGCGACCAGTCGAAGCCAGCGGCCGAAGCCTGCCATCCGCCCTCCAGACCCCACTGATCGCTGGGGCCAAGGAAGATATTCGCCCAGTTCCCGGCGTAACCGCTTCTATAGGTCTCCAGCAGGTTCGTCGTTACCCACTTGGCCCAGTGATCGTTGGAGAAGCGCAGCCTCAGCTCCCCGACCTGTTCGAGCCCGGTGACCTTCAGCCGGATACGAACGTTCTGGTGGTCGAGGTCGAGCCGGACCGCGTTGTCCTGCATCACCGCCCGAAGCCCGCTGCTAGTGGACAGACTCACGACGGCGTTACTTGCCTCGCCGCCAGGTCCGCCAGATGACACGGACCCGCTGCCGGACGCCGACCAGCTGCCGGGGGCCAATGCCCCGGGGACAGTCGTCGCCCGGACGGGCGGCGGGGTCGGGTCGGTCGCCCGGGCCGCGGGAGCGACTGCTGTGGTCTCGCCCAGCGAGACGCTAAGATCCCGCTGGCCGTCAACGATCCGGAGGCGCTGGCCGTCGTCACTCGCCGTTATCGCGAACCCGGCCTGCCGTGGCGCCCCGATCGTGAGCAGAGTCACGAACGTGGCATCCTCTCCTCTAGCCGAGTAACTGACCGCGTAGCACGGCAGGAGCTGCCCGTACTTTTCGGAGCAGAGTCCATCGGGCTTACTGCCCCTCTGGTTGATCGTGTCGCTCTCGGCGATGCCGCCGGGCAGCAACTGCTGGATGGTGATCTCGCGCTGCGGGCTACCGCCTATCCCGGACACGGTCAAGCCGGCTTTCGAGAGCCTCGCTCCCGGGAACAGATGGAACAGCTGCTGGTAGGTGTGCGCACGTGCAGAACTGAGCCGGTCAACGACCAGCACGTGATCCGGATCGATCATCATGACCAGGCGACGATGAGTCACGCCCGCATAAAGCGAGCTTTCCGCTGACTGATAGGTCAGGCCATCCTTGGTGACCAGCGGCCCCGCAGTCCCATTACCCTGGGCCTGGGAGTTCCCGTCGACGACAACCGTGTTATGAGACATGGTGCCGTGGAAGTAGTTGTTATAGGGACCCGGCGTGAACGTGTACAGGCCCGGATCCGTCAGCAGGTCTCCGCCGTCAGCGTACAAAGTGAGGTCCAAGGCATCCAGATCACTGTGCGCGGTCCGGTAGTTGCCGGCGTAGTACGTGAGGTACGTGCTGCGGGTGAACTCAGTTCCGCTTCCCCATCCAGAGCGCATAATAGCCAATTCAGACGCGGGGAAGTAGGTACTCGTCACCGGGGGAGCGGAACCTCGCGCTCCATGCGTGAGGACATAGCGAAACGCCGGATCGCTTGCCGCCATTTGGGCATAGATGCCAAAGTCGTTGATACTTGTCTCCAGCGAGGCACCCATGAGCGGAACCTGCGAATTGGGCTGAAGGATGTAAGTGGCGAAATTGAGCATGGAGCGAAGCCTGGCCTCGAAGTTCCCGCTAATAGGATATCCTTGAGCAACCGAGTAATTATAGATTTGCCAGTACTTCTCCAGGACATAGAAGTCGTAGTAAGGCGAATTCTCTATGAGTTGCCCATCAGCATCAATGATCCCGTTCAGCTGCCATTGAAATCGCTGATCCGCCAGAGTTAGCCACTGATGAGCGTGCGGCAGGCTAGGAAAGGCGACAGCCAATCCAAAGAGCGCCGCAGCCTCATTAGTAGCATAATTCTCTCCCGGCTGATAATGATCCGGGTCGGCCAGGAACTGGCCCGTCTTCTCCAGCTCGCCCAGGATTGCCGTGCTCGCAGCCTCGGACAGCTGGTGGCCCTGACGCAGTTTCCACCACGTATCAACCAGTGACATGCTCCTGAAAGCGACGGCATGCGGGTCGGACCATGCCCAGCGGGACCGGCCCTCGGCCGCAATGAACCCTAGATCGAGCCGGATCAGCTGCTGCGCATATATGGCCTTACCCGTCGTCCGATACGCGTACAGCAAATTGAGGCTAGGCCGCAGTGAGTAGAACTCAAACCGCCAGTACGGCGCATTATACGGGTCCTCTGACCAGGTTATCGACCGGATCTGCACCGGCCGGTAACGTGGCACGTCGAACTGATTATGCAGCAGATCGTTCGCCGCAGTCACGCTTCCCTCGTCGGTGCTTGAATATATCGCCTCGCGCCCGCTTCCGACCAGCGGGTATGAGCTGTAGATATCTTCATACACGCCGTCCACTGGCCCGTCAGGAACGCATACGTAGCCGCCGGAGACCGTTATCATATTCAGATTGTCGGGGCAGTCGTTCAGAAATGGGATATTCTCAATAGCGCTCATTGTGTCGTCAGTGCCAATTGCTATTGTGCGGGCAACGACGGATGAAATCAGGGCTTGCGGGTCCACATAGTTAACAACCTTCAGGCAGTATATCCCTGCGATAAGGATCGCAATCCCGACTTCGAAGGTGATGCGACGCACCACCCGCGCTCGGCCGCCGCCCGCCGGCGTGCTGCCCGCCGGTGTGCTGCCCGCCGGTGTGCTGCCCGCCGGTCTGCTGCCCGCCTGTGTGCCGCCCTCCTGTGTATTGTGCTTGCCTGCCCTCACCCGCGAAACCATGTCATCCTCTTGATAGTTGCAACGGAGTAGAAAATGAGCCACGTGAACAGTACGGTCGACATAAGGCTCATCAGCGGGCGGTATAGCCACCGCCGTGAGCCCGGGTTCTCGTGACGGAAGGCGAGGCCGAAGCTCAGTCCGATGATTGCTATGCCTGCGAGATACAAGAGCATCGACATAGGATCACCATGCAGTGGCAAATATATTAGGTGCCGCGCCGCCACGAACGGCCCGAGGACCACAAAAGCGACGTGTACATAATAAAACAAGGCCGGCAGAAAGGGCCGACGCCAGTAGAACCTGCCGGTGACAAAAACATTTCGTATAAAACTCTTCTTCCAGCGGATCTGCTGCCTGACCATGCCCTTGAAGGTTGCTGGAACGCTAGTCCAGGCCTTGGCCGACTTGGAGTATACGATCTTCCAGTTGCGCTCCGGATACTTAGGCTGGGCAAAGGGCGAACTTGCGTACTTCGGCAGGACCCTGGGGCCAAGGTAACTACCGCCGAGCACGTATGCCGTGAGAGTCCGGTCTGTCGCGAACCGAAATTCCTGCCCCAGGAATGTATCAGCTCCCCACGCCGGCAGGAAGTTGTAAATTGCTGACAGCCGGAAGAACGCGAGCGGCCCTGATACGCATGTGACAGCGGCAAAGACGCTTTCGAATGCCTTTCTTACCGAGAACTGCCCTTCATACCACGAGTCCTGGATCCTCGTGAGGATGTTCTGTCCGCCGTTCAGTGCCCGACAATGGCCGCTAACCGCACCCACATTCTCATCGGCGAGAAAGATAGGGACCGCCAACTCGACCGCATCTCTCGCCCAGACACTGTCGCTATCGGCAAAGGCAACGATCGACCCTCGTGCTTGCAGCATCCCAGTTGCTAATGCTCGTTTCTTTCCGCAATTCTCCGGAAGCTCGATGAGCGTAGCCGAGTACTTTTGCGCGAGCTCCCGCAAGACCTCGACTGTGTTGTCAGTGGACGCATCGTCCACGATGATTATCTCTTTGTTGGGATATGTCTGCGCAGCTATCGATGCAATGCAATTGCGTACAAGGGACTGCTCATTGTGAACCGCGACCGCGCACGTGACGAGCGGCCAATTAACGCGCGTTCCAGCTGCGCGATGTAGTTCTGGCCGCCTGGCTTGAGCGACGACGGCTGGATCCCGATAGAACGCGAATGATACAGTCATCGTGACCAAGATGACCGCGGTGACCACGATCCCGTAGGCATAGAACGCGTCGTTGGCATCGGGATTCTTGAACTCTAGCTTTAGCATCAGGAGGCCGGCCAGGGCCAGCACAGCGATGAGCGGAAAGCCGCGAAGCCGCGAGCGCATCGCTGGATCGCCATGCCGGCGATGCCCGTGGCTTCCCCGGATCGCTTCTGGCTCGCTGGTCCTGCGAATAGCCGGTGTGCGTGGTTCCATGACGATCAGAGTGCCCCGGACGCTATGCGGTGTCGCGGCAGTGGCCGGCCACTCATGGCGGGCTTGTCGAGGTACTCAGGGGCGCTGTCGGCAAGCGCATCGGCCCGCAGCAGGGCAGCGACTCTGGGGACTATCGGCCGGTGCTGGCCTGGGACGGCCGCCAGAAGGCTCCGAACGACGGCAGGCTTTTCTTTCATGCGGTACTCCTAATGAAGAAGGTCAGGTCGCAGAGGGTTACCGGGCGCTCCTGCCGACTCCGCTGACGCGGCCGATCTAGGACCTCGCGGCGCTACGCCGCGTTGCGGCCACAGGCATGCTGTGCTTCACAGCGTCGCGACATGCGGTCCCGCAATGCGTCCCCGAGTATCGAGAACGAGGCGGGCATTACGGGAGAGCTGGTCCAGGTCGTAGGCCGTGTGATCTTGGAGGAGGATGACCAGGTCGGCCATGGCGACCTCGGCGTCCAAGTGCTCCGCTCGGCGGATGGGCTCACCACCCAATGACCACTCGGCCACGTGGGGGTCATGGTAGGCCAGCTCGACGCCGCGGGAACGTAGCTTGCTGCCGATCACCCTGACCGGCGATTCGCGTTGGTCGGCGACATCCTTCTTGTAGGTAACGCCGAGCAGCAGCACACGTGCGCCCTTCAGCGGCTTGGAGTTGTCGTTGAGCAACTCGATGGCCCGGTCCACCACGTAGGCAGGCATCCTGCAGTTAATCTCCTGGGCGAGCTCGACGAACCGGAACGGGTAGCCGAGCGTGCGGACCTTGTAGCCCAGATAGTTTGGGTCAATTGGGATGCAATGCCCGCCGACTCCGGGCCCCGGGTAAAAGGCCTGGAAGCCGAACGGCTTGGTGGCCGCGCACCTGATCGCGTCCCACAGGTCGATGCCGAGCTCGTGGCAGAAGACCGCCATCTCGTTGATCAGCGCGATGTTGACGTGCCGGTAGGTGTTCTCCAGCAGCTTCGCCATCTCCGCCTCGCGCGCGGACCGGGCGCGCACCACCTGGTCGCACAGCTTGCCGTAGAACCGTGCGGCCGCGTCGGCGCAGGATGTGGTCTGGCCGCCGACGACCTTGGGGGTGTTGCGGATGCCAAAGTCCGGGTTACCCGGGTCGATTCGCTCCGGGGAGAAGGCCAGCGAGAAGTCCGCGCCAGCGGTGAGCCCGGACGCCCGCTCCAGCAGGGGCCGCACGACCTCATCGGTCGTTCCCGGGTAGGTGGTCGACTCCAGCAGCACGAGCATGCCCGGCCGGAGCAACCGGCCAGCGGTCTCGGCTGCGGCCGAGACCGCGGTCAGATCGGGCGTGCTCTCTGCCGACAGCGGAGTGGGAACGCAGATCACGATGGTCTCGGGAGCTTCCACCTCTTCCTCAGTCGAGGTGGCGCGGAAGCCCTTCGCCAGCATCTCGGCGATGTCAGTGTCCGGAATGTCACCCACATGCGACCGGCCGGAATTCAGCCCGGAGACTATCTCGCGGTTCAGGTCATATCCGACCACCCTGAGCCCGGACGAAGTCGCCTCGCGGGCCAGGGGAAGCCCGACATACCCGAGACCGATGACGAGCAGATCGATAGACAAGCCTAAATCCTCCTAATCAGTGATGAAGCTTTGGCCTGTGCATTGCGGGGATGTGCAGCGTATCGCCTTGCAGCTTGCGGCAACTAGGATTTCAACAAAGGAACTTTGACCAGCAGAAGATATTTCGGCACACCTTATCCTGCATAAACTCATCGATTTGCCGCACCCGGCTCCGGGTAAAATTCAGTGCGGAACTGCCATTAACTCGCCGGCTCCTCAGGTCTGTATTTCAATACGTACAGACCTCTATACCTATAGAGAAGTCCAGGAATTTACCAGTAACAGCGACGGTGAGCAGATCTGGCGCAGCGCGCTCGCGGATTGAGTACAACTGATCTTGAGAACGTGAGATTCTCTAACGATACGTGAGGGAGCCGGAAAAGCGTCTGCATAAAGTAGTTCACTTTGGCAGAAACTCGCCTTTCGGGTCGCTCTTAGCCCAAACGCTTGCCGGGCCGTGCTGGCGGGCGTTCGTTGAAGAGGTTTGCCATGCTAATTTCCCCATACCGGACGGCTAGGTTCATTGCGCTCGCCATTGGTCTCGCCGTCCTCCTGTTGCTGCCCATCGTCGGCCCGGCCTTCTCCGTACGGGCTGCCACCACGCCTACGATCGTGTCACTCACTTTTGATGACAGCGATGAGGATCAGTACACCAATGCGCTCCCGGCCCTGGAATCGCATGATATGCACGGGACGTTTTATGCGATCTCCGGGTATGTCGGGGTGAACAGCGGCTACCTGACCGTGCCGCAGCTGCAGGCCATGTACGCCGCCGGCAACGAGATCGGCGGCCACACGGTGCTGCATCCAAACCTCACCCAGATAAGCACCGCGGAGGCGACCAGAGAGATCTGCGATAGCCGGGACACCCTGCTGAACTGGGGCTTCCCGGTGACTGACTTTGCCTACCCGTACTCCGCTTCCAGCCCGACGGTCGAGGGCATCGTCAAGCAGTGCGGCTACAACTCTGCGCGGGAGGACGGCGATATCACCTCGCCCTATGGCTGCGTGAGCGGATGCCCCATGGCCGAGACGATCCCGCCGAAGGACCCGTATAACATCCGGGCTCCCCAGTCCTTCCAGGACTACTGGTCCCTCAGCCAGATCGAGGGCGAGGTCACCCAGGCTGAGGACAACGGCGGCGGATGGACGGTGCTGGTCTTCCACCACATTTGTGACAACGCCTGCGACTCGTACTCAGTCACCCCGGAGAACTTCAATGCCCTGCTGAGCTGGCTGCAGACGCAGAACGTGTCGGTCGAGACCGTCGCCCAGGTCATCGGCGGGGCCGTCCAGCCAGCGGTGAACGCGCCGCAGGTCCCGCCGGCCCCGCCCGGCACCAACGGGGTCACCAACCCCTCACTCGAGACCGCTGACCCCTACAGCTCTGGGACGCCGTACTGCTGGTCGACTACCGCCAGCGCGGCCGACACGGCCAGCTTCGCCGAGACGAGCAGCGCGCACACTGGGTCCGTCGCCGAGACCGTCACCATGAGTTCTTACACGAGCGGGAACGCGGCCTTGGTCACCACGCAGGACCTGGGCCAGTGCGCCCCGAGCGTGGTCGCGGGTGACGCCTACCTGGTCTCGGCGTGGTACCAGAGCACTACGCCGACACGCTTCGTGTTCTGGTACCGCGATTCGAACGGCGGCTGGCATTCCTGGACGAAGAGCCCGCAGTTCGCCGCGGCCAGTTCCTGGACTCAGGCGAACTGGGTCACGCCGGCTATGCCCGCGGACGCGACCGCATTAAGTTTCGGCCTGGACATCGAGGCGGTTGGCACTCTCACCACCGACGACTACTCGCTCATGGACTCAGGCGGGCCGCCGAGCACGCCGACGGTGTCGCTGACCGGGCCGGCGGCGGGCTCGACGCTGTCGGGGCAGGTGAGTTTCACCGCGACGGCCTCATCCCCGGTCGGGATCTCCAAGGTCTCCTTCCTGGTCAACGGCGTGGTGGTGGCCACCAGCACCACCTCCCCCTACACCGCGACCTGGAACTCCGCCACCGTCGGCGACGGCCCGGTCACCATCACCGCCCAGGCCACCGACGCGGCCGGCGACTCCTCGGTCACACCCGGGCAGGCCGACACCATCTCCAACGCGGCCAGCCGCAACGGGAACCTGCTCGCCAACGGCACCCTGGCCACCAACACCGGCGGCGGATCCACCCCCGACTGCTGGCACGAGAGCGCCACCGGCACCAACACGCCCGCCTGGTCCTACACCACCGGCGGCCCGGGCGGCGCCAACGCCGAGAACGTGACCATCTCGTCCTACACCAGCGGCTCCGCCCAGCTGGTCACCACCCAGAACACCAGCGCCTGCTCACCCCGGGTCACCGCGGGCAGCACCTACACCCTCGGCGCCTGGTATGCGTCCACCCAGCCCACCCACATCCTGGCCTACTACCTCAACTCCAGCGGCACCTGGACCTACTGGACCGAAAGCCCCGCGTTCGCCGCCTCCGCCACCGGCGCCCAGGCCGCCTGGACCACCGCCGCCGTCCCGGCCGGCGCCACCGCGCTGTCCTTCGGCCTGTCCCTCGCCGCCGCCGGCAGCCTCACCACCACCGACTACACCATGACCAGCGGAGCACCAGCCACGCCGACGGTGTCGCTGACCGGGCCGGCGGCGGGCTCGACGCTGTCGGGGCAGGTGAGTTTCACCGCGACGGCCTCATCCCCGGTCGGGATCTCCAAGGTCTCCTTCCTGGTCAACGGCGTGGTGGTGGCCACCAGCACCACCTCCCCCTACACCGCGACCTGGAACTCCGCCACCGTCGGCGACGGCCCGGTCACCATCACCGCCCAGGCCACCGACGCGGCCGGCGACTCCTCGGTCACACCCGGGCAGGCCGACACCATCTCCAACGCGGCCAGCCGCAACGGGAACCTGCTCGCCAACGGCACCCTGGCCACCAACACCGGCGGCGGATCCACCCCCGACTGCTGGCACGAGAGCGCCACCGGCACCAACACGCCCGCCTGGTCCTACACCACCGGCGGCCCGGGCGGCGCCAACGCCGAGAACGTGACCATCTCGTCCTACACCAGCGGCTCCGCCCAGCTGGTCACCACCCAGAACACCAGCGCCTGCTCACCCCGGGTCACCGCGGGCAGCACCTACACCCTCGGCGCCTGGTATGAGTCCACCCAGCCCACCCACATCCTGGCCTACTACCTCAACTCCAGCGGCACCTGGACCTACTGGACCGAAAGCCCCGCGTTCGCCGCCTCCGCCACCGGCGCCCAGGCCGCCTGGACCACCGCCGCCGTCCCGGCCGGCGCCACCGCGCTGTCCTTCGGCCTGTCCCTCGCCGCCGCCGGCAGCCTCACCACCACCGACTACACCATGACCAGCGGAGCACCAGCCACGCCGACGGTGTCGCTGACCGGGCCGGCGGCGGGCTCGACGCTGTCGGGGCAGGTGAGTTTCACCGCGACGGCCTCATCCCCGGTCGGGATCTCCAAGGTCTCCTTCCTGGTCAACGGCGTGGTGGTGGCCACCAGCACCACCTCCCCCTACACCGCGACCTGGAACTCCGCCACCGTCGGCGACGGCCCGGTCACCATCACCGCCCAGGCCACCGACGCGGCCGGCGACTCCTCGGTCACACCCGGGCAGGCCGACACCATCTCCAACGCGGCCAGCCGCAACGGGAACCTGCTCGCCAACGGCACCCTGGCCACCAACACCGGCGGCGGATCCACCCCCGACTGCTGGCACGAGAGCGCCACCGGCACCAACACGCCCGCCTGGTCCTACACCACCGGCGGCCCGGGCGGCGCCAACGCCGAGAACGTGACCATCTCGTCCTACACCAGCGGCTCCGCCCAGCTGGTCACCACCCAGAACACCAGCGCCTGCTCACCCCGGGTCACCGCGGGCAGCACCTACACCCTCGGCGCCTGGTATGAGTCCACCCAGCCCACCCACATCCTGGCCTACTACCTCAACTCCAGCGGCACCTGGACCTACTGGACCGAAAGCCCCGCGTTCGCCGCCTCCGCCACCGGCGCCCAGGCCGCCTGGACCACCGCCGCCGTCCCGGCCGGCGCCACCGCGCTGTCCTTCGGCCTGTCCCTCGCCGCCGCCGGCAGCCTCACCACCACCGACTACACCATGACCAGCGGAGCACCAGCCACGCCGACGGTGTCGCTGACCGGGCCGGCGGCGGGCTCGACGCTGTCGGGGCAGGTGAGTTTCACCGCGACGGCCTCATCCCCGGTCGGGATCTCCAAGGTCTCCTTCCTGGTCAACGGCGTGGTGGTGGCCACCAGCACCACCTCCCCCTACACCGCGACCTGGAACTCCGCCACCGTCGGCGACGGCCCGGTCACCATCACCGCCCAGGCCACCGACGCGGCCGGCGACTCCTCGGTCACACCCGGGCAGGCCGACACCATCTCCAACGCGGCCAGCCGCAACGGGAACCTGCTCGCCAACGGCACCCTGGCCACCAACACCGGCGGCGGATCCACCCCCGACTGCTGGCACGAGAGCGCCACCGGCACCAACACGCCCGCCTGGTCCTACACCACCGGCGGCCCGGGCGGCGCCAACGCCGAGAACGTGACCATCTCGTCCTACACCAGCGGCTCCGCCCAGCTGGTCACCACCCAGAACACCAGCGCCTGCTCACCCCGGGTCACCGCGGGCAGCACCTACACCCTCGGCGCCTGGTATGAGTCCACCCAGCCCACCCACATCCTGGCCTACTACCTCAACTCCAGCGGCACCTGGACCTACTGGACCGAAAGCCCCGCGTTCGCCGCCTCCGCCACCGGCGCCCAGGCCGCCTGGACCACCGCCGCCGTCCCGGCCGGCGCCACCGCGCTGTCCTTCGGCCTGTCCCTCGCCGCCGCCGGCAGCCTCACCACCACCGACTACACCATGACCAGCGGCTGATGACCCGGCTGCGACCCCGGTTCATGGAGCGGCTCACCGTGCTGGGCAGGGCATCATGAGCCCCTGGCTGCTCGATGCCCTGGCGGCCGCGGGGCCAGCGCCGCGTAACTGACCGGGCCACGCGTTCCCGGGCCGGGCGCGCGTGAATGTGGCACGCCATGCGCTACATTCATCGCTCTGCACGGCGGCGAACCAGGCTGCGGCACGGCAAGCCCGCCGATGGCCATCGGGGAGGCAGACATGGGAGCGATGTTCGTGCCTGAGCCGTCCGTTGCCTGAATCCGAGGTGCTCGGGCAGCGGGCGCTCAATCGCGCGCTGCTCGAGCGCCAGCTGCTGCTGCGCCGCTCCGGCATGACACCGTTGCAGGCCATCGAGCACCTGGCGGGAATGCAGGCCCAGGCGCCGAACGCGCCCTACGTCGGCCTGTGGACCCGGCTGGCCGATTTCCGGCCGGACCAGCTCGCGGCGCTGCTGACCGAGCGGGCGGTCGTGCGCACGCACCTGATGCGGAACACCGTCCACCTGGTCACCGCCCGCGACTGCCTGGCCGTGCGCGGGCTGATGCAGCCGTTGCTGGCCAGAGCCTTCGCCAGCTCTGTCTTTGCCCGCAACCTGGCCGGCGTCGATATGCCCGCGCTGCTCGACGCCGGGCAGGTGCTGCTCCGGGACTCGCCGCGCACGCGGGGTGAGCTCGGCAGGCTGCTCAGCCGGCAATGGCCAGGCACCGACCCCATCTCGCTGGCCTATGCCATCACGCACCTGGTGCCGACCGTCCAGGTTCCGCCGCGCGGGATCTGGGGAGCCAGCGGCCAGGCCGCTTACACCACGACCGAGGCCTGGCTCGGCAGCACGCCCGCACCCGGCTTCTCACCCGACGAGTTCGTGCTCAGGTATCTGGCCGCGTTCGGGCCCGCGACCGTCAAGGACGTCCAGGCCTGGTGCGGTCTGACCCGGCTCGGCGAGGTCACCGAGCGACTCCGCCCGCGACTGCGCGCCTTCCGCGACAGCAGCGGCGCCGAGCTACTGGACCTGCCCGACGCGGCCAGGCCAGACCCGGACACGCCCGCGCCGCTGCGGTTCCTGCCCGAGTACGACAACATCCTGCTCTCCTACGCTGACCGGACTCGGGTCATCCCCGGTCGTCGCGCCGTGCCGCTGCCGCCCGGCCTGGGCGGCACAAGCGGCACCGTGCTCATCGACGGCTTCTGGCAGGCAACCTGGAAGATCGGCCGCCGGAGTCGCGCTGTGACGTTGCGGATCGAGCCCTTTGCCCGGCTATCGGCCGAGCAGACCGCGGCGGTCATGGCCGAGGGGACCCGGCTGCTGGCGTTCGTCGCGCCCGGCGCCGGCACCAGCGACATCCAGCTTGTGACCCCGAACCAAAGCGAGCCGCACCCAAAATCCCCCTAGGGGGACCATACTGGTATTCCGTGAAAGCAGCTCGCGCCGCGACCCGGCGCTACCTCCCAGGAAGCCCGTTCAATAACACTCCTGTGCCGGTACGGCACGTCGAGCAGTACGCCCTTCATGATCAGGTGACGCATGACAGGTACGGGCTCGGCGTGGTCATCGGCGTCGAGGAAGAGGTCGCCGTTCTCGTCGACTTCGGCACCCAGCAGGAGCGGATCACCACGCCCTACACCAAGCTGACCAAGCTCTGAGACCGTCGCGGTTCCCGGATGGCGCTGCAGCGGCGCATGCCGTCCGGGACGGCGGCGCCTAGCATCGCTGCCCAGCAGCACCGGCCAGCGTTACCGGGCACTGGCGCCGTCAAGGTCTCCCGCGGTCATGCCGTCGGCCACCACGGCGCTGCCGCTGAGGTCGGCCACTGCGTGCCCGCATCGTCATGCACCTATCGCGCCCGAACGTCTGCGTGTCGGCCGATGCCGGCGACTAGGAAAGCAGTTTGTCGCGACCGTCGGCCGCGACGACGAGCTCGTCGCCGTGCTTCCTGAGCTCGGCGACCGTGGTGACGCCGAGAAACTGCATGGTGCGGCGCAACTGAGCGACCAGCAGGTCGATGGCATGCTCCACACCCGGCTGCCCGGCGGCGGCCAGTCCGTACAGGTACCCGCGGCCCACCATGCACGCGTCCGCGCCGCGCGCGATCGCGACGGCCACGTCGGCACCGTGGCGGATGCCGGAGTCGACGACGAGGGCGACCTGCTCGCCGACGGCCTCCCGGACCGGCCGCACCAGGTCGATCGTTGGGACGCACCGGTCGAGCTGGCGTCCGCCGTGGTTGGACAGGTGGATGCCGTCTACGCCCGCCGCCGCTGCCCGAGCCGCGTCGGCCGGGCCGAGCGGGCCCTTGAGTAGGAGCTTGCCCGGCCAGCGCGCGCGGAAGCCGTCAAGATCATCCCAGCTGAGCGCGGGGTCGAACCGGGCCGTGACGTCCGCGATCGTGCTACTCGTGCCGGGCTCGGGTGCCGGGAAGCTGGCATACCTGAGCGCGGGGGCGCGCAGCATCGAGGCCCAGTAGCCGGGGCGGACCGCGATGTCGAGCAGCGCGCCGACCGTGAGCATCGGCGGCGCCGTGAACCCGGTTCGCAGGTCACGGGTCCGGCTGCCGCCCACCGGCGTGTCGACCGTGATCTCGAGCGCGCGGAAGCCGGCCGCGGCGGCCCGTTCGACCAGTTCCGCGGTGAGCTTGCGGTCACGCAGCACGTAGAGCTGGAACCACAGGTCGGGGTGACCCGTCTCGGCGAGCTGCTCGATCGTGTACGTCCCGCACGTCGACAGGCCGTACGGCAGCCCGCGGGAGGCCGCCGCCCGGGCCACCGCCAGCTCCCCGTCCCGGTGGAACACCCGGGTGAAGCCGGTGGGGGCGAGCCCGATCGGCGCCGGCAGGTCCGAGCCAAACAGCGAAACGCGAAGATCAGGCTCGGACACGTCGCGCAGCACTCGGGGCCGGAACCGCCAGCGGCGCAGCGCCGCCTGGTTGGCGCGCAGCGTGAGTTCTTGGTCGGCGCCGCCGTCGAGATAGCCGAAGACGGGCCGGGGCAGCCGGCGCCGCGCGGCGCGCCGGAGATCACCGAGGTCGTGGCACCAGCCGAGAACCCGGCGGTCGCGATCCGCCTCGAAGCCGCGCAGCCGCACGAGTTCGCCGATCTCCCGAGGTCTCATGTCGCCCACCTCCGTGCCGTATCTGCCCGCCGCCCGGTCTGGGACCCTTATCCCGTGTCTCCCGGGGCCCGCGAAATTGTCTCGATGGCACCTTTGCCGTTGTTGTTCCCGCAGCATTCTTCCGTCCACTCGGCCAGGCCGGGAGCAAGGGGGGCGGGCAGGCAGGAGGCAAGGGGGGCGGCCGGACAAGGAGCAACGAGCCGAGGCAGCACGGAGCCGGGAGCGAGCCGCCGGGGCTGGGCCGGGAGCCACGGGACAATAGGCCGGGAAGGCTAGTGGTCAGGCCCGCTAGTTCGTCGGGGGTCTTCTTGGCCCGAAGTGTCCGGTGCGCGGACGTACGGGTGAAGGTTGTGTCGTGGGTGCGGATGCTGGGTGTGAGCTGGCTGCGGCGTTTTGTCAGTGCCAGCTGGTGTGCTGGCGGCATGCCCAGACGCCGTGACCCGGACTCGCCGAAGGTGGTGTACCGCACCGCTCGGGCCGGATTGCGGCTGACCGGCGGGCAGCGGCGGCGCCTGATCGGCCTGCTGGTCTCGGCCGGGGACGTGTGGGCGTGCGTCCTGGAGTTCAACGCGTGGCGGCGGGCCCGCCAGGCCCGGCCGCTGGCGTCCTACCAGGAGCTGTGCCGCCTGCTGGCCGCGTCTGGGCCGGGAACCTTCGGCGAGCTCGACAGCACGGGCGCCCGGTCGGTGCTGCGCCGCTACGCCGACGCCTGGCAGTCGGCCGCGAAACGGCGCCGCGACGGAGACGCGGCGGCGCGGTTCCCGCGCCGTCGGCGGCG
The DNA here is from genome assembly GCA_963729365.1 of uncultured Actinomycetota bacterium. Classification (GTDB taxonomy): domain Bacteria; phylum Actinomycetota; class Actinomycetes; order Streptosporangiales; family Streptosporangiaceae; genus JASHPR01. Next base: position 158,893 of record CAVSNQ010000016.1, on the reverse strand, counting down.
GATGGTGGCGGTGCGCTGGTATCACGGCACGTTCCGCCTGGACGGGCGGGTGCTGCAGATTCCGGTGGCCCGGGGCTGCCCGCCGTTGCGGGTGCGCCTCGACCGGGACCTGCCGTATCCGGCCGGGCAGGTCCGGTCGGTGACCCTGCTGTGCGACGCCGGGCGGCTGTGGGTGGACGCCACCGCCGAAGTCCCCGTCGCCACCTACCCGGCCGGGCAGGAGCCCGATCCGAGCCGGGTGGCCGGGGTGGACCTGGGCATCATCCACCCCTACGCCGTCGCCGGCCCCGGCGCGCAGGGCCTGCTGGTGTCCGGGCGGGCGATCCGCGCCGAGCACCACCAGCACCACTACGACGCCAAGGCCCGCAGTCGCGCCGCGGCCCGCCGCGCCCCCAAACCCGGCGAGAAGGGGTCGCGGCGGTGGCGGCAGCACCGCCGGGCCCAGCGCCAGGCCGAGGCACGGCACCGGCGCCGGGTCCGCCAGGCGCAGCACGAGGCCGCCGCTATGGTCATCGGGTGGGCCACGACCCGCCAGGTCGGCACCCTGGCCATCGGCGACCCCCGCGGGGTCCTGGCCCTGGCCGCCGGGCGGCGGCACAACCGGCGGGTCCGCGACTGGCGGATCGGCCACCTCATCAGCGTTCTGGCCGACAAAGCCGAGGCCGCCGGGATCACCGTCACGATGACCGACGAGCGGGGCACCTCCTCGACATGCCCCAAATGCTACAAACGTGTTCCCCGGCCGTCCGGGCGGGTGTTCACTTGCCCGCACTGCCAGTTCACCGGCCACCGCGACCTGGTCGCGGCGGCTCACATCGCCGCCCGCGCCGGCGGCGGGACCACGCCAGTCGTTCCGGCTGGCGTCACGCACCGTCGGGCCGGAGCACACCTTCCCGGTGTGTCCCCGGCCCGGCGTGACCCGCGCCGCCGCCCCCATCACGGCCGCGCCCGCGGGTCCCCTGGCCGGCACCGGCCCGCCCCGCCCGCCCCCACCCGGGACAGGCGAGGAGTCGCTCGCCTCACAGCGAGGACCCCGTAAGCACCAGACGAACTTACGGAGACGTGCACTAGTGGGGGATGTGGGGGTGCGGGCGCTGATGACCGCTCGTGTGAGACCGCCCGGCCTGCGGGCGCGCCGGGACCTGCCGGTTGCTCGCGGCACCGGATCGCGGTGGCCGCTGCTCGATCACGAAGGTGCCCCGGCCGGGGACGGTCTCGACTAGGCCCTCCTGGACCAGTATGTTGATCGCCCGGCGGACGGTTCCGACCGCCAACCGGGTTTCCTCGGTTAGCTTGGTGATCGACGGCAGCTGGTTCGTGATCTTTCCGGATACGATCTCAGCCCGCAAAAGCCCCGCGAGCTGCAGGTACGGGTGCTCCGGCGAGGTCTCGTCGATCTTCACGCCGGTAACTTAACCGGCTGCGACATGGGGAAACCAGACAAGGCATTACTTAACATGGCTTGCCATGGTGGTACGATCGATCTCATGGATCTTACGAACGACGCCGCCGGGATCGCCGGCGAGTTCCCGGGCTGGGAGGCATGGCAAGGCATTGACCGGCTGTGGCATGCACGCATCCAGGGGGCCGTTCCCCCGGTGATGGTCCACGGCGAAGACCTGGTGGACCTGCGAGATCAGATCATCCGCTACCTGAGTCAGCACGAAGCGGACGCGGCCGACGCCGGCTGACCGCCGCCGGGAGACGATGTGAGCACGCCCGTGGCCGTGGCGGACGCCGCCGCTACGTTCTCACGCCGCGCCGTGCCCGGGTGCCGACGCTAAGGTTGCCGGGGCCCTTGACGACCGCGCCTGGGCCAAGCGCGGGATAAGGCCGCCGGCCAGAACATTCTGTACCTGGTCTTCGAGCAGAGCGTGCGGCAATGAGACAGGCTTTCCGCTTGGTCGCGCAATGCTCTCGACCGCCGGTCCGTCCAGGAGGTTCAGCCTGATGGCCGGGAACTCTACGACCTCGGCCTCGGCCAAGGTCTCGTAGTCCGGGTCGGACTGTACCGTCAGCGGGACTATCCCCCAGGCGGCCAGATTCTCTACGTGCACCCGCGCAAAGCTCCGGGCCATCACCACCCGCAGGCCGAGCCGACGTGGCGCGATCGCCGCGTGCTCACGCGCGGATCCTTGCCCGTAGTTTCTCCCGGCCAGCACAGCATGAAAAGGCTTGTAATCGGGTGCGGCCACCATCTCCACATATGATTCGCTAACCGGCCGGAAGACGTATTGCACGATGCTGTCGATGTCGCTCCTGAGCGCCATTACTGCGCCCCCGGACGGCATTATGTCGTCGGTGGATATGTCGTCGGGCAACTTGAGGGCAATCCGCAGAACCAGCGAGTCCGGCAGCGGGTCAAGCGGAGGCAGCGGCTTGATGTGCGGTCCCCTGGCTATGAGCCGTCCGCCCGTGGCCCTGGGCGGCACGATGAGACTCTCGGACGGCGAGTGACGAAGGCTCGATTGAGGCGCCTCGTACGGGATCCTCAAATCTTCCGCGAGGACCCGCGGGTCGGTGATCCTGCCGGTTATGGCCGTCGCGACGGCGGTCTCCGGGGAGCATAGATAGACCTGATCGTTAGCCACGCCGGAGCGGCCACGGAAGTTACGGGGAAAGGTTCGGAGGCTCACCACGTCCGTGCCCGGCGCCTGCCCGGCGCCACAGCAGCCAAGACACCCGGGCTGGTTGACCCGGGCCCCGCTGTCGATGAGCACCGAGAGCAGCCCTGACTTGCTCAGGTCGGTGGCCACCTGGCGGGTGCCCGGATTGACGTCCAGAACTACATCGGGCGAGAGCCTCGCGCGCCTCAGCGTGGCAGCGACCACCGCAAAGTCACGGTACCCAGGGTTCGCTGAAGAGCCGACGATGACCTGTCCCACCGGCAGGCCCGCCACCTCCTGCACCGGCCGCACGTTACCCGGGGAATGCGGCAGCGCGATCAAGGGCACCAGGCGGCCGAGGTCGACCCGCTCCACGGCGCAGTAACTGGCATCCGGGTCAGCCTCAAGGGGATGCCAGTCCGCCAGCCTGCCCTGGCCGTCCAGGAATTCCCGAGTGCGCTCGTCCGATGGGAAGACGGTAGTGACGGCGCCCAGTTCAGTTCCCATATTGGCGATCACCTGACGGTCCATCACCGAAAGCCCGCGCAGTCCGCCTCCCGAGTACTCGAGCACCCGGCCGTTCGCTCCCCGGACCCCGTGACGGCGCAGCAACTCGAGCACGACGTCCTTGGCGCTGACCCAGTCGGGAAGAGAACCGGTCAACTCGATCCGCCACACGTCCGGCATCGAGAGCCGGAAGGGCATCCCCGCCATCGCAGCCGCTACCACCAGGCCACCGCCAGCCATGGCGAACATCCCAAGTGCCCCGCCGCCTGGGGTATGGCTGTCGCAGCCGAGGAGCGTCGCGCCGGGACAGCCGAAGTACTGCGCGTGAACGGGGTGGCTTATCCCGTTCCCGGCCGGGGAGTACAGGATGCCGAACCGGGCTGCGGCCGCACGGAGGAACCTGTGGTCGTCGACATTCCGCTCGTCAGCCTGAAGGAGGTTGTGATCTATGTAAACGACGCTGGGCTTGGGCAGTACCGAGTCGATCTCGAGCGCCTCCAGCTCGAGCATGGCCAGCGTGCCGCCGACGTCTTGCAGCAGGCATTGGTCGACGTGGACGTCGAGGAGGCGGCCCGGGGCTATCTCGCCCGCCTTCACGTGGCTGGCAAGTATCTTCTCGGTCACTGACAGACCCGCCACCGTACCCCCTCATGCCCAGCAAACGGACATCTGTCGCGCGTTCTTGGGATTGCCTGGCCGTGATGACTTAAGGCAAGGCACTCAAAACCGCTTCCTGGGCATTCAGCAGATGATTCCTCAACTCCAATCTCGCCTGATCTACGTCTCTGCTCTCCACTGCCTCGTAAATATTCTGGTGTTCCTGGATAGCGTTCCTCTGGCGTGGCCTGGAATGTCCAGTGCTAAGGAATCTGTAGCGATCTATGCGTGGCTGCAGCTGGCTGAGAACCTGCCGGTTAACGCTGTTCTCGCCCGCGTGGTAGAGCAGGTTATGAAAGCTTGCGCCAGCATCTGCCACGTTTCCCTGGACCTCCTCGATGCGGCGCATCGTCGCGATGTAACGGCCGAGCATCTGTATCGAACTCTCGGTGATGCGGGACATTGCTTCTGAGATCGCCAGATCCTCCAGCGCCATCCGAACTGCGAATAGCTGCAGGGCTTCCGCCCTGGAGACATCCGATACGTGTAGCCGCCCGTTCGGCCTGCGGACCATCAGGCCGTCGGTCTCAAGGCGCTCGATGGCTTGGCGCAGCGGTGTCCGGCTGACCCGCAGACGCTGGGCAAGAGAACCCTCCACAACGTCCGCGCCTGGCGACAGGTTGCCGCGGACGATGAGATTCCGCAGAGATTCATAGGTCAGGTCAGTTACCGACACGCGGTCCCTCGGACCGAGGCCCTGCGGTGCGGCGAGACCCGCCGCGAGCTCGGCCTCGGGAACCACCTGTCAGGCCCCCAGCCGGATGCCTGCCACCACAGCCAGGTTTTCCCCCATGTAAGCGGTGACGGCCTCCGGGGAATCCTGGAGACTGGAACTCGGGCCGCTGTAGGCGATGCGGCCCATCTGCATGACGTAGCACCGGTTGCTGGCGGCCAGCGCAAGGTCTACGCGCTGCTCGACCAAGAGCACTGACCGGCCCGTCTCACCCAGCCTGGCCAGCGCCGTGAAGACGGCCTCTATGACCTCGGGGGCCAAGCCGAGCGACGGCTCGTCCAGCAGGAGGATCCTCGCGTCGGACATGATGGCCCTGCCGATGGCGACCATTTGCTGCTCGCCACCACTGAGGTCGCCGACGGGCCGCTCCCGGTTCGCTGCAAGGGCCGGGAATAGTTCATACACCAGAGCCTGGCCGCTTCTCAACCGCCCCTTGTCTTTCCTATACCAGTATCCGCCGAGCAACAGGTTGTCGTGCACGGAATGATGGGCAAAGAGTTGGCGGCCCTTAGGAACGTACGCGACCAGCCCGCGGCCAATTCTCTCTGGCGGCCAGCCGCCCACCGACCTTCCGTTCATGACAACAGAGCCTGCATGCGGGTGGAGAAATCCGCTCACAACCCGCAGTACCGTTGTCTTCCCGGCGCCATTAGGACCGATGATCGAAACGAACTCGCCGGCGTATACTTCGAGGCTGATCTCATGCAGCACATCGAATGTCTCGTAGCGAACTGAGACGTCCCGGAACTCCAGCACCCTCGAATCACTCATGACATCATTCCTCCGAGTAGGCATCCTCGCCGTCCGGACCATTCATGATTTGTTTAGGCGATCCATCGGCCAGACCACTCCCGACGGGGCCTCTCGGAAAGCTGCGTGACCTCGCCCTGCGTGAGGCCCGCGGCGGGCTCATCGAGCGGTACCCACCCGGTGCGGGGACCGGTATCGACTAACCCCGGAGGAGCTGGACCACAGCACGAAGGTTATGTGTTTATGTATACATAAACACAAGGATGCAGCAGTCGAGCAAGGGTGTCAAGGGGTGGCTCCGCGCTCGTGACCTGGCCTGACACGGTGCTGTAATGGCCTGATGCCGGTGGTGGCTCGTCTCGCGCAGGAGACGCCGGTCGATAACGACAGCGACGTCCGGCGCGCGGAACGCGGTGATTACATGAGCGGGACGGCCTTCTTCCCCACCGCCTTCCCCACCGCAGTCGCCATCGGGCGAGTTCGTCCCGGATCACGCCGGGCGCGTGTGCTGCCGCCGCGACGCCGACGGTGTCAACCACGGTGTCGACACCGGCCAGTTCAGGCACGTGCGGTGCGGAACCGCCCCCGCGATTTCCCGCCGCGCGCCGACTGGGCGGTAACCGCGGAGGTCGTCGTCAGCCCAGCCGGCTGCGGGCGGGATTACGGCGTTCGGCGATGACGAAAGTCTTCGTGGGCCGCGATGCGCTCCTGATTCCGGCCTTGGCGCCACACCGCGGCCGTTGTGGTGAGGCTTGGTTACTATTGGCACTTTCTTGGCTGCTATTCGTTACCAGCCGGCCGCCTGGGCGGCTCTTCCTGGCGCCTCGCCACGCCCGGCCGCTCCGACACAGCCTGAATCCCGGCTCAACTACGAAATCCTCGGCCCAAACAAGCCCTAGCGGGCATTTAAGGGCGACGACCTGCTTGATCGGGAAATGACCCACCTTGGCTGCGGCCGCTCGCCGGTAGTGCGCGGCGCGGGACTCAATCGCGTCCGGAGCCCCCGATCAACTGTCGCGCTGCCTAGTAGTCGTCCTCCGCCCGTCTGGGTGGATACAATAAGGTGTGCGCAACGAGACCCCTGACAATCACGCTCGACGAGGCGGCGCGCCGATAATTTTGGAGGTACCGTCGCTGGTCGACGCGCTCTACGTGGAGCTGCGCGAGCGGATCTTGACGGGCGCTCTTCCCGGGGGGACCGGGGTAACCGAAATGGACCTCGCTACTCAGTACTCGGTAGCAAGGCCGACGGCCAAGGCGTCGATGGAACGCCTAGTCCATGAGGGCCTGCTTCGCCGTGGTTCCCATAAGACGGCGAAGGTTCCGGTACTCGATACCGACGACATCCTGGACCTCTACCGCACCCGCAACTACCTTGAGCGCGAGGTCATGACCGCTCTCGCCGAGCAGCGGCTGGTGCCCGACGCAGCGCGCCGTTCGCTTCAGGAACTGTACGATCTCGAGGCGGATCCCACCCTGACCGAGGTCGTCAATGTTGACGTCGCGTTTCACAGCGCCCTGGTCGACGCCCTCGGCAGCCCTAGGATGAACCGCCTGTATCGCTCCCTCACGGCCGAGGTCCGGCTCTGCATGGCGCAGGTCCAGACGCATCACCTGCTGCCGCCCCGCAGGATCGCCGACGAGCACTCGGCGATCCTCGACCGGATCGAACGTGGTGACGTCGAAGGCGTCCTCACGCATATCACCGAGCACCTCGAGGCCGCGTGCACCAGGCTGATCAAGCACATCGAGTCAATCGAGGCAACAGGCAAGTGACCCGCCGCCGCTAGCCCGCAAGGTCATGACGCCGACGGAGAATACGTCTCCTCGATGTCGGTGAACTCGGACATTCCGAGGAACTCGTGGAACTCTTCGAAAGAGACCTGCAAGCTGGGATTCTCCACCACGGCATCGGACTCGAGGGCCGTGGCCATGGCTGCCATCGCCAGTTGCATGCCCCGGAAGGCAGCGGTCGTCAGGAGCCGCGGGTAGATCACGACGGCCACCCCTATGCGCTCCAAGGTCTTAGCCGGAACGAGCGGCGTCGTCGCGCGCCTGCGCAAACCGAGGCCCATATTCACCGCCACGGGGGCCTCGACGCCGAGCGCAAAGCTCCTGATGTCCTCCACTGACAGCAGCGCGTCGGCGAACACGAGGTCCGCACCCGCCTTGGCGTAGAGGTTGCCCCGCCGGACGGCTTCGTCGATGCCATGAGTGCCGGCGGCGTCGGTTCTCGCCTTGATGACGAATCCGGGATCGCGTCGCGCCGCAACAGCGGCCCTCAGCTTCTCTACCATCTCCTCAGCCTCGATGACGGATTTCCCGCTCATGTGGCCGCAGCGTTTCGGCCAGACCTGGTCCTCAAGCATAATCCCAGCCAAGCCTGCTTGCTCGAAGCGCTGTACGGTGACAAACGTATTGATCGCGTTGCCATATCCAGTATCGCCATCGGCCAGCAACAGCATCGAAGTGCGGCGGGCGATCATGGCTGCGCCTTCGAGGCTCTCGGCCAAGCCCATCAGGCCGATGTCAGGGACACCCAGGCGGCTTTCCGAAAGGCCGGCGCCGGTAACGAAGGCGGCCCGGTATCCGAGGCTCTGTACCAGGCGCGCGCTCAGGCCGTCGAAAACCCCTGGGAGGACCAGGATGTGACGATCTTCAATCAGGTCCTTCAAGGTTGCCGACTGCAATGACCCTCCTAGCGGATCGCTTCATCAGAGCCTGCGGCAGGCGGTGCGCTGCAGCCCGCCGTTTATTTTCCCTAGTCAGTCGTTACCAGGCGCGTGCTCAATTTGGAGTAGAGATCCATGGCGTTGCGGCCGAGTATCCGCTCTCGAAGGAGGGGCGCAGCGGCGTCGAAAGCGGCCGGAGCTTGAATCGAGACGCTCGGGTAATTGCTCGAGTACATGAGCAGGTGTTCCGCTTCCACCGATTCAAGCCATTGCGGGCGCTCGTCCGCGTCCAACGGGCCCTCGAGGCGCTGCGAGCAGAACCGCACGTGACCGGGCAGGTAGTCGATCGGCGTTCGTTTGACCCACGGCGTCACCGACCGGAGAGCCCGCCAGTCGCTGTCGAGCCGCCAGATGAGGGGGAACAGCATATCGATGCCGCCGTCGGCGAATACGAAGACGAGGTCGTCGATGTCCTCGAACACGCCCTCGGCGATCAGGCTCATGAGGTGGACGATGTAGTTCACGGGGTACTGGGCCGCATACTCGACGTAGTAAATCGGATACCCGGCCGCTGTCGGCCAGTACTCATTGCCGCCGAGGCTGTCGGCGTGCACGGCGACCGGCAGGCCGTGGTGTGCGGCGCACTCCCAGATCGGCCGGAACCGTCGCTGCCCGTAGGGTTGATGGGCCTGCAGCGGCACGGCTACCTGCACCATCTGGGGGTGCGGCGCCCAGCGTTCGATCTCCTCGATCGCGCGGTCCGGGTCAGCGGGATTAATGCGGATCGACCCGAAGAAGCGCTGAGGATCATGCGGCAGCCATTCCTCGGCCAGCCATTTATTCGTTCCCAGGCAGACTTCGGTCGCCATGTCGATGTCCGGCAGGAGACCGCGCGTCAGCGGGAGGAGGATGACGGCGTCGGCCGCCCCGTCGGTGAGTAGCTGGCGGCTCAACATGGCGGGATCGGAGCCGGGCAGGCCGTCGGCTGGCGCGAGATCGGCCTGGTACTCGTCGGCCGGCGGCGGGTAAAAGTAGCCGTCGAGCCCTGGGAAACGAAGGTGGGACAGAGGCGCCCGCATGTATCTGCGGATGTCATCCTGATCACGCGGAAACGGGTGAGCGGCGGCGTCTACCGTATAAATCTTTGACAACAACGTATCCACTCTCCACGTGAACCGGATAGGTCTTTACCCTTCTCGTCGGCGCCGCAACGGACTTTCCCGTGGACAGGTCGAACTCCCACCCGTGCCAGGGACAGCGGAGGATCAGGCCCTCGTTCACCCAGGTAGCGTGGTAGGAAGCAGCCGACTCAGTCGTGCCGGTGACCGCGCCGAGGCAGACTGGGGCGCCGGAGTGCGGACAGTAGTTGGCCAGGGCGTAGAGATTACCGTCACGGTTGAAGACGCCGATCCCGAACCGGCCGCCCGGCACGATCTTCCTGGAGCCGGGGGGGAGATCTTCCAAGCGGCAGACGCGGATGGTCATGGGTCAGCCGACCACGGCAGACGGCAGCGGCGGGGTTTCCGGCCCGCCGAATTCTGAGAATCCGTAGAGACCGGCGGCGTTCTCGTAGGCAAAGAGCTCGCGTACCTCACCCGGCAGGCGCCGCAGCGTCGGCTCGGGGTGGTCGTAGTCCCAGTGCGGGTAGTCAGTCGAGAACATCACCATTTGTTTCGAGCCCATCCAGTCGAGATATTCGTGGAGACGGCGAGGATCGCTGGGGCGCTCGAGCGGCTGTGTCGTTACCAGGACCTGCTTGCGGACGTACTCCGATGGTGGCCTGTCCAGCCAGGGGACCTCCGAGCCGAACACGTTCCAGTAGTGGTCGAGCCGCCACATGAACGGCGTCAGCCAGCTGACACCGCCCTCGACGAGCACGAAGCGGAGCTCGGGGATCCTGGCAAATACCCCGGCCATGACGAGGCTGGCGACATGGGGGTAGTAGTACATCGTGTACTGCGGGTGGAACTCGAAGTAGTACGACACGAAGCCAACCGGGGAGAGCAAGGCCATTCCCGGCGTGCGGTTGATGTGAATGCCGACCGGGAGCCCGTGCCTCGCCGCGGCTTCGAAGACGGGGAAATACTGCGGGAGCCCGTAGGAGCCGCGCGCCATCGGCGGGATCATGACCTGCACGAAGCCACCGTGGGAGGACCAGCGCTCGATCTCCTCGATGGCCGTCTCCGGCAGATCGGGACAGACCATGATCGAACCGCGATACCGTCCGTGAGCGTTGTACTCGCCCAGCCACTTGGCGGCCAGCCAGGCGTTGGTGGCGGCGCACATGGCCGCCTCGTGCTCAGGGTTCGCCATGCCGGTGATGGTCAGCGGGATGAGGATGGCGTAGCTCACGCCGGCTTGGATCAGCAGCTGTTCTTCCATCAGTGCCGGATCCGAGCCGCCCGGCCCCGTCTGGGGCAGGGCGTCACGGCGCATGCCGGTGGCGAGCGCCCCGAAGCCGGTGAACACGCCGGTGCCCCGGTTCATCCGGAACCAGTTCTTCAGGATGCTGCCAGTTTTGCCCTGGTAGCGATCCGGCAGGTACTCAAGCAGCTCGGAGGGCGTGCGCGGCGCCGGATGGACGTCGCAGTCGATCAGGGGGAGCGCATCGGTCATGCGGGGTCACTCTCGCTGTGGTCGGTCGCTGGGCGGCGGCCGCTGGGTGGCGGCGCGCGAGTCTGGGGTCCATGAGTCGAGCTTGCTGTTGTCCCAGGAGGAGATGCGCTCGGGGGTTACTTCGATCATCGACGTTATTTCGGCGTCCCGGGCCGCCAGCCATCGGTCGGGCACACCCAGGTCACGGCTCCGCAGCCCGACGTACTTCTCGTTGATGAGATCGCCACAACGCTTGATCAGCGCAGGGTCCGTGACCACCCGGGCTCGTCCGCGTATGACCACGCCGCGAAGCTCGGTGAACCGCTCTCCGTCAGCCAGGGTGCAGCAAACCTTGGCGCCGTTCGCCAGTTTGGCCTTCACCTTGTTGCTCGTCGCCCGGAAGTACACGGCTCCGTCGATGGATACGTGCCAGACCGGCGTCACGTGGGGGTACTCGTTCTCATCGACGAAGGCAGCGAACATTACCTTCTGCGCGTCGATGAAGCTCCATACCTCCGCCGCGGTCATGGCGACGTATTGCCGGTTGACGCGGACATAGGGCAGGTTCGTCATCGGCCGGTTATCCCGCCGCTGGCTCGCCCGGCTATCTTGATAGACACGAGTGCTAGTATTACACTCACGTTGTTGGCTGGCAAGGGCCTCGGGCGGGCGGACAATCCTTGCGGCTCTCGTCCTGGCCGCGCCGCCAACTGGCGGCTGGTCCGGTGACCCGTCGGCCGGGCCAGGCCGGGGCGTGACCTCCGCTCGATCGCGAGAGGTCGGGCAGATGGCGACGCCGCCGGGTAAGGGAGTCCTCGTGGAGTACAAGAGTCTCGGTTCGACCGGGATGAAGGTCAGCCCGCTCTGCCTCGGCGCGATGATGTTCGGTGCCTGGGGTAATCGTGATCACGGCGAGTGCATCTCGATCATCAACGCCGCGATCGATGACGGCATAAACTTCATCGACACCGCCGACGTCTACTCAGGCGGGGAGTCGGAGGTGATTACGGGAAAGGCTATCGCCGGTCGCCGTGACAGCATAGTCCTGGCTACTAAGGTCCATTTCCCGATGGGATCAGATCCAAATGCGGGCGGCAACTCCCGTCGCTGGATCCTGCGAGCGTGCGAGGACAGCCTGCGCCGGCTCAACACGGACTACATCGACTTGTACCAGATACACAGGCCCGATCCAGCAGTCGATATCGACGAGACCCTGGGCGCCCTCAGCGACCTGGTTCACCAGGGTAAGGTGCGCTATCTCGGGAGCTCCAAATTCCAGCCCTCTGCGATCGTCGAGGCACAGTGGACCGCGGAGCGCCGGCAGCGCATGCGGTTCGTATGCGAGCAGCCCCCCTACTCGATGCTGGCCCGCGACATCGAGGCGGACTTCCTGCCCACGTGCCAGAGGTACCGGATGGGCGTGATTTCCTGGGGGCCGCTCGCCGGGGGCTGGTTGTCGGGCAAATGGCGCGCGGGCTCGGAGAACCCGGGTAGCAGCCGCGCATATCGCATCCCGGCGCGCTTCGACATGTCGCTCCCCGACAACCAGCGCAAGCTCGTGGCCACCGAGGCCCTGGCGAGACTGGCCGAGGATGCGGGCATGGCGCTCATTCACATGGCGCTCGCCTTCGTCAGGCAGCATCCGGCCGTGACCGCGCCCATCATCGGACCCCGGACGGCCGACCAGTACGCAAGCTACCTGGGGGCGTTGGACGTGAGCCTTGAGCCAGCAGTCCTGGATCGCGTCGACGAGATCGTCACGCCGGGTACGAACGTCAGCTGGCATGACGCCGGGCTCGTGCCTCCCTCGATCGCAGATCGGATGAATCGCCGCAGCTAGGAGCCGTGAACGGCGCCTTGGCCAGCAGGACGATGACGTCACTCAGCCGAGTCAGGCACGGCGAGCACCCCCGGTCCCCAGAGAATCTCGATCCGCCTGTGCTTGAACTTCCAGCCGCGTTCCGTTCGCTCCAGCCTGTCGAAGTAGGTGCCGCCATGAGCGGTGGCGCCGCAGGCGGCCGCCGGGGGCTTAGGCCAGCGGTACATCACGAACGACGCCGAGCCGGCCCCTTGGTCGCCGTCGACGTCGTACAGGTGGTTGGTCACGAGGTGCTGGGCGGCGAGCGTGCTGCTGGTCCGCGCGCGGAGTCCGGTCTCGATCTCATCCCGGCTCCGCATCACGTTCGGCGGAATGACGGTCTCGAGCGTGCCGTCGCTCGTGAAGCAGTCCGCGACGCCCGCGAAGTCACGGGCATCGACAGCAGTGACGAACCTCGCGCACAAGGCGACGATCTGCAGGTGATCCGTCAGGGTCTGGGCATCGGCCGCCATCGCCGGCTACCTCCGTTCGCGAGTGATCCAATGAGCTTCCTTCGGAGCCCTCGTCACACCAGGTAAGGAACCGTCTGCGGGCCCTCGGGCAGCACGCAGGCCCGCCCACCGGGCGCCGCCCCGGCGAGCGCGCGAGCGACGCTGTCCGATATGTCGGCGGTTTGCTCCAGGTGAGCCGCCGCAAGGTCGCTGTCCGACAGGTACGACGTGTGCATCACCACCCGGCAATCGGCCTGGATCCGGGCTTGTATCTGCACCTGCCACTGGTCGGGCCTGGTCGCTGACCGCGTCTCGATGCGTTCGAGCAGCGCCTGCGGCGAGGGGGCGGAGGCGAGCAGGTCGCGGTACCCGCCGTGCTCGGGGAAGCCGTCCCGGCACTCGGCCGCGCAGATGATCGTTCCCCCGGGCCGGGCGACCTGGTAAGCGGCGGACATGCCCTTGACCGCCTGGTAGAGGTTCTGATCCAGCGGGTAGCCGGAGTTGCTGGTCACGACCACGTCGAACGGCCCGGATACGGGTCGCATCGCTATCTGCCTCGCGTGCCGCACGGCTCGCTCATGCATGGCCAGCAGATCGCCGCCGTACGCCGCGACGATCTCCTGGTCGCGGTTGAGGATGACGTCGAAGCCGAAGGTAACTCCGGTGGCGGCGGCGATCGCACGGACGTCGTCGTGCACGGGGTTACCCTCGATGACGCCCCACCGCGCCATCGGGTGACCTATCCGGCGCGCATCATGCAGGCACAGCACGGTGTCCAGGCCAGCAAGACCGGGCGCCACCAGTTTCGGGCCGCCGGAGAAGCCCGCGAAAAAATGCGGCTCCACGAAACCGGTCGTGATCCGGACATCGGCGTCCACCCAGTCGCGAGCCAGCCATACCGGAACCTGGTTGCCGTATACGCCCAGCCAGGAAAGCGAATCACGGTCCCGTGAGTCATGGTTGACCACCCGGACCGAGCCGACGACGTCATCGCCGAAGAGCTCGACCAACTCAGCCTGGGTGCTCGCCCGGTGGGTGCCGGTCGCGACGATGACCGTGACGTCATCGAGATCGACGAGGCCGTCGAGTTCCGCCAGCAGCGCCGGGATCATCAGCCTGCGCGGCTGCGGCCGGGTAATGTCGCAGGCGGCGATCGCCACCGTCTGGCCGGGACGGATACGATCCCGCAGCGGTGCGCCGGCCACCGGAGCCCGGAGCGCGCGGCGCAGGGCGGCGGAGGGATCGGGCGCCGGCGCCGAGAAGATCGGCTCTACGACGGTCAGCGCCGCGGCGTCGACCTCGATGTCCAGGCCGTCATCGCCATAGGCCACACGCACTTTCGTGACGGCCATTTCAGCGGGCCACCTGGAGCTCGACGAACCGATCGATCATGGCGTTCACCTGCGCGGGCACGTCAAGCTGCAGGAAGTGGCCCGACCCGACGACCTGGCCGTAGACCAGCCGGGAGTTCAGGTTCTTCATCAGCTGCGGGTCCTCCATCGGCCGGGAGGCTCCGATGTACAGCACCGGCGCCTCGTAGTCGGCCAGCGCCGTCGCCATGTCGATCTCATCCCCCGCGTGCAGCGCGGCGATGGCCACGTCCGGCGGCGCCCCGACCGTGCCCTCCACGATCCGGTCACGCTGCTGCGACCGGTCCGACGCCAAGAACATCGACTCCACCCTGGCGCGCAGATCTTCGTAACGCCCGTCCACCACGACGGAAAGGCGATTGGCCTTCCGTTGCGGCGATTCGATGATCGACGTGTCGAGGAGCACGATGCCGCTCGCGACGTCCGGATGACTCTGCACGCAGGCCAGCACGAACTTGGCCCCGATGCTGTGACCGATGAGGACGGGCGACGCAAGGCCAGCCTGCTCGATGACCGCGACCATGTCCCCGACGACGTCTGCGCTCGAGTATGCCGGGGTCTCCAGGCTGCTCCCGCCGTGCCCGCGCAGGTCCATGTTGACGACGGTGTGGCGCTCGGCCAGGTGGCGGGCGATCGGGCGCATCGATACGTGGTCGCAGCACCAGCCGTGCAGCAGCAGGTATCCTCGGGGGCCGCTCCCCGAGACCTCGTAGAAGACGTTACTTCCCGGCCGCACGGCAACAGCCATCAGGCTGGTCCTTCTTCCTCGGCCGCCTCGACCGCGGGTATCCCCAGGTATGCCTCTCTGACACCGCGGTCGGCCAGCACGTCGGCGACCGAGCCCGCCGCGATCTTGCGTCCGTAGCTCATCGCGACGAGTTGCTCGCACTGCCCGGACAGGAACCTCACATCGTGGTCGACCACAACGACCGTGCGATCGGAGCGTCCGAGGTTCTTCAGGACTTCCGCTATCGCCGTGCGTTCCGACGAGGTCGTACCCGAGGTTGGCTCATCGAGGAGCAGCAATCTCGGCTCGGCGGCTATGGCCCGCGCCAGGTCGATCTGCTTTTGCACGCCGTAGGGCAACTGCGAAAGCTGTTCGGTCGCGACGTGCGCCAGGCCGAGCCGCTCAAGCATCTCCAGCGCCCGGCGGCTCTCGGCCCGTTCCCGTTTGGCCACCATGTTAAACCCCAGGATGCACGCCGCCAGCGACCGGTACTGCTGGTAGAAACCCCCGAGCATCACATAGTCGATCGCCCTGAATTCCTTGAACTGGTCGGTCGACTGGAACGTCCGCGCCACGCCCAGCCGGGCGACCTGATCGGGCCGCAGCCGCTTCGTGGGCTTTCCGTCGATTTGGATGCTGCCCCGCGACGGTTTGTACACGCCGTTGATGAGATTAAGGAGCACCGTCTTTCCGGCGCCGTTCGGGCCTATGATCCCGAGAATCGACCCCGGCTCGACCTCGATCGATATGTCGTCAACGGCACAGATGCCCCCGAACTCGCACGTGACGCCGCTGATCTCGAGGATCTTGTTATCCATCCTCAGCCCCCGAGCGTCGTCATGAGCAGGGTTTCCTCATCAAGCTCAGATGGGCGGCCGCTGCTCTCGACCCGTCCCGCTTCCAGCACGTACACGCGGTCAGCCAGCTCCATGGCCGCCGGGACATTCTGCTCCACCAATATCAGGCCGATGCCGGCCTGCTGCTGGAACTCCTTGAGCGCGGCAGTCAGCCTGACGATGGCGCTGGGAGCCAGGCCGAGCGACAACTCGTCGACCATGAGCAGTTTCGGTTTCATGCAGAACGCCACGCCGAGGGCCAGCATCTGGCGCTCACCGCCACTGAGCAGCCCGGCCTCGGACTGCGTGCGGGTCGCCAGCTGCGGAAACAACTCGAACGTCCGGTCGATCTCCGACCGCTCCGCGCCGATCACCCGGAAGTGCTCCGCCACCGTCAGGTTCGGGAAGACCTTCTCGCGCTCGGGCACGAGCACGAGTCCGAGCTTGGCGGTGGCCATTGGCGACATCCCGCGGGTGTCCTGGTCCTGGAACATGATGCGGCCGGTCACCCGGGAGCGTTCGGTCAAGAAGAATCCTGAGATGCCCCGGAGCGTGCTCGTCTTGCCGGCGCCGTTCCGGCCCAGTATGGCCACCACCTCGCCCGGCCGCACAGTCAGGTCGACGCCGTCTACGGCGCAAGCGCCCGACCGGTATACGCGAAGGTCAGTGACATCCAGCAGAGCGTTCTCGACGGCCTCCGAGTGTTCCGTCAATTTCCTTTCCCCGAGCACAGCCGCGGCCCGGGAGGCCGGAGTGCCACCGGCCGTCGAGGAGGAACGGCCAGCAGCCGTGCCCGCTGCCGCCGACTCGGCGTCCGAGGTCCTGTCCAGCCGTCTGATGAGCCGCAGCCGGAGGGCACGTGACGCTCCGGCTATCCCACGTGGCTGGAAAAGCAGGAACGCCAGGAGAATGATGCCGTAAAATCCCGAGTTGATGTAGTCGATGTTGCTGCTTAGCCATTGAGAGATGGGCAGGCTACTGGGTAGCGAACTCGTCCATGTCGACAGCAGGTACGGCGTAACCGTGATAAGCGCTGCCCCGGTGATGACGCCGGCGATCGAGCCAAGGCCGCCCACGATGACAATGGCCACGAAGGTGATGGCGAAATCCAGCGAAAAACTCTCAGAATCCACCCGCAGGGTATAGAAGCCCAGCAAGCCGCCCGAGACGCTGATGAGCGCCGAGCTCGCGACGAAGGCGGACAGCTTCCATCGGGTGGGGTTGAGGCCGATGATTCCCGCCGACATCTCGCTCTCCTTGATGGCCAGCCAGGCCCGGCCCGGCGCCCGGCGGTAGAGGCGCTGCAGGACGATGATGACAATCGCGAGAAGTATGACCAGTGCGACGAAGAACGACCGGCCGGCGGTCAGGCTGATCGGGCCGATCGTGGTGTTCAGGTCCGGGACGCCGGCTATCTGGCCTGACGCCGTCTCGTACTCGGTGCCGAGGGCCATCACGATGAACTGGAGCGCCAGCGTCGCGAGGGCCAGGTAAAGGCCCCGCAAGCGGAGCGCCGGAAGGCCGACCAGCACGCCGGTGACCCCGCCCGCGAGTGCCGCGAGCACGAGGGCGGCGATCGCAGGCACTCCCTTCTCGACCGCTACCGCCGCCACGAAGGCGCCGACTGCCATGAACGCTGCGCTACCGATCGAGACCTGGCCGGCGCGCCCTTGGATCCAGTCGAGCCCGAGCGCGCTGATGGCGAAAATGACGGTCAGCCCGGCGACGTAGATCCAGAATGTCGAGTTGCTCAGCAGCAGGTAGGCCGCGACGACAACAAACAGCAGCCAGCCGGCCACGGCCATGTAACGGTCGCTCTTCAGGAGCGCTGATAGCCCAGGTCGTATGTTCACAGCCGTGGACCTCACGCTCTCACACTCTTACGATCTCGCGCGTGCCGAAGATGCCCCGGGGCCTGAACAGCAAGAACACGAGCAGCAGGCCATAACAGATGGGATCCACCCAGATTCCGTTCAGGTAGTAGGCGACGAGTGTCTGGATCGTCGCAACGATCAGGCCTCCGACGAGCGCCCCGATTATCGAGTCCACGCCGCCGATGATCACGACGGGAAATATGAGCAGGCCGAGCTGGCCGATGTTCACGGGATCGACAGCCGACTGCAGTGCGAGAGCGACACCAGCAATTGCCGAGCACACGCTGGCAACGGCCCAGGCGAGGCCCGCGAACCGGGGAATGTGCACCCGCTGCAGCGCCGCAAGCAACGTTGAGTCTGCGACGGCACGCATGCGCACGCCGGTTCGCGTTGTGCGGAGGATGATTTCAAGCAGGACGATGAGCACGATCGCGACGACGATCGTGACGATGTCCAAAGATGTGAGGGGTATGCCCAAGGGGCTGATGAGAGTGCTGTTCGAAAAGATGTTAGGCAGCTCTCGCGTATCAGGTCCCCAGACGATCAGGCCAGCCGTCTCCAGCACGATGCTCAGGCCGAACGTGGCGATGACGATCGTGAAAAGACTCGCGCCGACCAGCCGGTAGAAGATCACCATATTGACGACGATCCCCAGTGCAACCATCGCGATCAGCGCGGCGATTATTGCCACGAGGGCATTCTGGTGCAATTCTACCCTGAAACCGTAGAAGAAGTACGCCCCAAGGACCATGAATTCGCCCTGAGCGAAGTTCACGACTCCGGTGGCGCGAAATAGAATGACGAATCCTACGCCGACCAGCGCGTATATACTGCCGGTAGTTATGGACTGCGACGTCAGCTGCCCGGCTACCTGACCAAGCATCAGTCAGGCACCGCCATAATTCTGGTCTTGACAACACATTCTCTTTACCCGGCGGGGAGCCGGGAGCAGCCGGGGACGGCCGCATCTCGTGACGACCATGGGGATGGTCATCGGGCCGGCGAATCCGCAAGAACCCGGGACCGCACCGACAACCGTGATCGAAGTATGCGACCGGCCCGAGTCCTCACTCAACGTCCCCTTCCTCCATCGCGGCATGATGCGCTAACCCGCCTATGGCCCTGCGTATGGTCGCGCCAAAACGCACCAAGAAACGCCTGCGTAGGCGGGTGGCTGCTCGCTTCCGCCTTACTGTAAGGCCAGCACACTTGCATGTCAATATACCTCGAGGAACCCGCCAGATGCAGGTCAAATGGTTGTCCGGGCCCGTCGCGGGCGCCTGCCGAGGACCGCGCCGCGCCCCCCTTAAGGAGGCACGGCGAGGGCGCGTCCGGCGCGCTCCCTGGATGTTCTGTTAGTCATATGCTCTTGACAGACAACTGACGTATCCTAGGATGCAGCTGATCAAGGGAGGATCGCTGATGGGATCTGCCGTCGTAACCGCGCTCGCCGACGAGTCACAGTTCATCGACGGCGGCTGGCGACCGGGCACCGGTGATCCGTTCGAGGTGGTCAACCCGGCCCGCGGACAGCCCCTGGCCAGCTCGACCAGCGAGGACGTGAACGCGGCGCTTTCGGCCGCCCGCGGCTCGGGTCAGGTGGCCAGATGATGGCGGCCGACGCGCGCCCTCCGGGCCGGGTGCTGGCCGATTTTGCCGCCGGGCTCGGCATCGAGGCGATACCGCCCAGGACCCGCGAACGCGTGAAGGACCTCCTCCTCGACGCGCTGGCCAGCGCGCTGGCGGGCGTGGAGGACGAGGCGACGACGACGATCCTGGCCACGGCCAGGACGCTGATGGGCCCGGGCTCCTCGACGGTGATCGGCGGCTCGCCGATGTCCATGGCCGGGGCCGCTCTCGTCAACGGGCACCTGATCTCGTCGGTCTCGCTGTGTGATGTGCACTATCGGTCCTGGTGCCACCTGACGCCCGAGGTGGTGCCGCCGGCGCTGGCGGTCGCCGGGCAGCGGGGATCCTCGGGCGAGGAGCTGCTGGCCGCCATCGCAGCGGGTTGCGAGCTGACCGCGCGCATCGGTGTCGGCCTCAACTATCCGGCGTTCCACGCGCGCGGATGGAACACGTCGGGAGTGGCCGGCGTCTTCGGGGCGGCGGCATCAGCCGGGAAGCTGCTCGGCCTCGACGCAGAGCAGTTGACGCATGCGCTCGGCATCGCCGGAGCCCAGGCGGCCGGGAGCGACGCCCATCGCGGCACCCCGACGGTGCGCTTCCTGCAGCCGCGCGCCGCGCTCAGCGGTCTCATGGCCGCCGACCTGGCGGCCGGCGGCTTCACCGCGATGAGAGACGTCCTCACCCAGCCCGTCGGGGGCCTCTACTACACCCACTCAGACGGCGGTACGCCGACGGCGGCGCTGGCCGAGCTCGGAGAGCGCTGGGAGCTCGAGGACGTGTGGCTGACGCCCTGGCCGCTGGCCCTGCTCGCCCGCAACGTCGTGAACACGGTCCTCGACCTCGCCCAGCGGACGGACGCGCGGCCCGAGGACATCGCGTCGGCCCGGGTCTCGATCTCGCCGAGGGCCTACGAGCTGTACGCCGCGATGGACTTCGACACCGAGTCGCACGCCAGGACGTCTCCCCGCTACCTCGTGTCGATCGTCCTGCACGACCGCAGCTGCGACGCGGAGCAGTTCGGCCCGGAACGCCGGTCTGACCCCTCCGTGGTGGAGTTCGCTCGCGAGCACGTCGAGGTGGTCAGCGATCCCGGGCTGGCCGAGCGCGCCGTCCGCACGGAGCTGACATTGAAGAGCGGCGAACGTCATTCGCACTTCCGATCGGTCCCGCATGGGGATTCCACCGATCCCCTGACCCGAAGCGAGATCATCGGGAAGTTCCGTAAGGCGGCGCGCCGTGTTCTTCCCGAGGAGAACGTTGCGGCCACGATCGAGCTGGTCGACCACCTGGAGCGCCAGCCGACCGTGCAGCCCCTGCTCAGTGCGCTGAGCCGCTAGCCCTCGCGATGCTGCCGCGAGGCGCGCCGCTGTCGCGGGCGGACGGGAAGACGAGCGTCGTTCTCCACCCGGTCGACCTGCCGGGTGTCAGAGAAGCGTTCTCGGCGATCAACGGGGTCGAGCTGCTGTGCCCCGCCGATGATCGCGAGGTGACCGAGGCGCTCCGGACCGCTCCGGTCCTGGTCACCCGCCGTTGGCGTGCGGACTACCTCCAAGCAGGCCTGCGCTGGGTGCAAACGCTGAGCGCGGGCTATGAACAGTTCCCGGTCGAGAACCTGCGCGACGCCGGCGTCGCGCTGTCGACGGCGTCCGGCCTGCACGCCTCCGTCGCGGAACACGCGATCGGGCTCCTGCTGACGCTGACCAGGGACATTCATTACTCCATGGCGGACGCAACGGAGCACCGGTGGAACCCCCATGACGCAGCCGAGCTCGCCGACCGGACGATCGTCCTCGCCGGGCTCGGAGCCATCGGCGAGGCGATCGCCCGCAGGCTCGAGCCCTGGGACGTCCGCCTCATCGCGGTCACCCGGACTCCGGGCCACCGCCGAGGCAACCTTCAGGACGTTCGTCCGCTCAGCGGGCTGGTCCAGGCGAGCAGGGAGGCCTCGGCGCTGATCGTGTGCATTGCGTCGTCACCCGAGACGCGGCATCTGGTGTCCGGCGACGTGCTCGACGGTCTCGGGCCCGGCTGGGTGGTCAACGTCTCGCGGGGCGCCGTCGTCGACGAGGCGGCCCTGGTCGCCCGCCTGGCCGACGGTCGCCTGCGCGGCGCGGGCCTCGATGTCTTCGGGCGGGAACCCCTGCCCGCGGAGTCACCGCTGTGGGAGCTCCCCAACGTGGTCTGCACCCCGCACATGGCCGGGATGAGCCCGCGGTACGCGCAGCGGCTGGCCGAGCTCCTGACCCACAATCTTCTCGCCTTTGACGGACGGGTGCCGTGGCGCAACCGCGTCTGCTGACCAGCGCGGGCGGCTGCCGCCGGCGCCAGCGGCGGACGGGGTCAGCCCGCCGGGACCAGGACCGAGCCCTCCATCAGCCGCCGCGCCGACCGCCAGACCGTCGCCCGGCGGGCAACCCATCCGTCGCCGGCGTGGCCCACGTCGGCACTGACCGAGATGACGCCGGAGGAGTGGCCGATCCGGACCAGGCCCGCCACCGGCTTCGCCGCCGCCCGGAAGGGCACGGTGCCGGGAACCAGCGTGGCGACGGCCACCGCGACGCCTCCGGTCCCGGGCAGCGCGTGGTGAACGCGGCCCATCGAGAGCATCCTCACGACGAGCTCGATATCGGACCGCCCGATCAGGCGGCCTCCAGCGGCCTGATGCGAGCACGGCGCGGTCACCATCGCCACTTTCGGGTTGGCCGGATGATCGCGCGTGGCTTCCTCGACGCTGGCCGCCAGGCCCATCGCCACGGCCGCGCTGGCCCTGATCGCCTCGAAGCGGGCCAGGACCGCGCCGTCCCCGTTGAGCTCGGCAGGCAACTCGGTCCCGGTGCAGCCCAGGTCCGACGCGGCCACGAACACGCACGGGTTGGCGGCGTCGATCAGCGTTACGGCGACGCTTCCGACGCCGGGTACCTCAAGCTCGTCGACCACGTTGCCGCTCGGCAACAGCCGCCCTGTCATGCTGCCGCCGGGATCGACGAAGTCCAGGCGGATCTTGGCCGCGGGGTAAGGAACACCATCGATGCGGAAGTCCCCATCCGTGACGACGCGGCCATCCTGCGTCGGGACGTGCGCGACGATCTCCTTGGAGGTGTTCTGCTGCCAGATCCGGACGGTAGTGAGGCGGCCGGTCGCGGTGACCAGGCCCTCCTCGATCGCGAACGGCCCGACCGCCGCAGCCAGGTTCCCGCAGCTGCCGGTCCAGTCGACGGCCGCAGCGGTGATCCCGACCTGGGCAAAAAGGTAGTCGACGTCGTAGCCAGCGCGATCCGACGGCGACACGATCACGGCCTTGCTGGTACTCGAGGTGGCACCCCCGAGGCCGTCGATCTCCGAGCCGTATGGGTCGCCGCCGCCGATGGCCCGGATAAGGACGCGGTCGCGCTCGGCCGGGTCGTCCGGCAGCACACCCGCACCGAAGAACAGCCCCTTGGACGTCCCGCCGCGCATGAACGCGGCCCGGAACCGGCGCGGCGCGCCGCCCGCCCCGCCGACTTCGGTCCCGCCTGCCGCCGTCACCACGGGCCCCGTCTCACTCGCCACGGTAAACCGGCTTGCGGCGCTCGCGGAAGGCGGCCGCGCCCTCGAGCCGGTCGGCGGTGTTCGTCAGCAGGGTCGCCAGGTCGGCCTCCAACCGCAGACCGTCGGCGATCGACATCTCGATCCCGCGCCGGACCGCCTCCTTGGCATAGGCGATGGCGAGCGGGCCTCCTTCGGCAATTCTCTGCGCCAGCTGAACGCCCCGCTGGGCCAGTTCCTCCCGGGGGACGACCTGGCTGACCAGGCCGATGCGCCAGGCCTCGTCGGCGTCGATGCGGTCGCCGGTCAGGATCAGCCGCATCGCATGCCCCATTCCGACAACCCGCGGCAGGCGCTGGGTGCCGCCGGCGCCGGGGATGATGGCCAGGCGGACCTCAGGCAGGCCAAAGATGGCTTCCCTGGACGCGATGCGGAGGTCACAGGCCAGGGCCATCTCCAGCCCGCCGCCGAGGCACACCCCCTGGATCGCGGCGATCGTCGGCTTGCGGCACCCGGCGATCAGGTCATTCCAGCGAGGCGGCTGACGCCCTTCCCGCTCCGCGCTGAGCGAGTCCGCCGCCTTGAACTCCTTGATGTCCGCGCCCGCGCAGAACGCCCGGTCGCCCGCTCCGCGAATGACGATGGCGCGGACGTCGCCGTCGGCCTCGGCCGCCTCGATCGTGTCGGCCAGGACCCGCCGCATCTCGAGGTTGATGGCGTTCATCGACTCGGGGCGGTTCAGCGTGACGACGCCGACGACGCCTTCCCGGTCGAAGCGGACGATCTGCTCGGCGCTCATCTGCGCGCCAGGACGTGGCGGGCGATCTGGATCCGCTGGATCTCCGACGCGCCCTCTCCGATCCGGTAGCCGCGCAGATCGCGGTACATCCGCTCGATCGGCAGGTCGGCCATGTACCCCGAGCCGCCCAGGATCTGCATCGCCTGGTCGGCGACTCGCCCGGCCGTCTCCGTGGCGAACAGCTTGGCGCGCGACGCCGCGATCCTCAGGTCGCGGTCGTTGCTGTCCACTTTCCAGGCGCCGGCCAGCACCAGCATCCTGGCCGCCTCGACGTCGACGTCCATGTCGGCGAGCTTGAACTGAATCGCCTGGTGATCAGCGAGGAGGCTGCCGAAGGTCCGCCGCTTGAGCGCGTAATCCCTGGCCAGCTGCAGCAGCATGGCCGCGGCACCAACGCATCGCGCGGCGATGGAGAGCCGCATGGTGTTCACCGACGACATGATGGTCGTAAATCCGCTGCCCACGCCGCCGAGCACCCGCTCGGGACCGACGTAGCAGTTGTCCAGCGCGAAGGCGTTCATCGGCAGGCCACGCCAGCCCATTTTCTTGAAGCGCGTGACCATCTGCAGGCCCGGCGCCTCACGATCGACGATGAACGTCGTAAAGCGGTCGCGCAGGCGGGCATCCGGGTCTGTCACCGCCAGCACGATGATGTAGTCGCTCACCTCGGCGCCGCAGATGAACTGCTTGTAGCCGGTGATCCGCCAGCCCTCGCCGTCCGGGACCGCCTTGGTCCGCAGCCCGCCAAGGTCGGAGCCGGCGTCCGGCTCGGTAAGCGCGTTGGCCGTGACCTTCTCGCCCTGGAGAACGGGTTCCACGAGCCACTTGACCTGGTCGTCGTTGCACAGCGCCAGGGCCTGCGGAAGCCGCCCGATGGCCTCGGCCAGCGCGACCGAGGTGCGTCCCATCTCCTCGCTCACGAGCATGTCGCCCAGGGCCGATAGCCCGCCGCCGCCGATGTCGGCGGGCAGGTTGAAGCCATAGATCCCGAGTTCCACGGCCCGACGGCGAAGCCCGCGCAGCACGTCGGGGTCGATGTGGTCGGCTTCGTCGACGCTCTGCTCGAGAGGCGCGAGCTCGCGAGTGACGAATGTGCGTACGAGATCCTTCAACTGCCCGAGTTCGGGCGGGATCGACAGGTCCATGGCGTCACTCTCCAGGGTGGAAGCGTCTATCGGTCAATTGCGCACCATCGAGACGGCGCCCGCTAGCAGGCGCCACTCCGGCCAGGGCAGGATCCGGTCATCGGCCGCAATGACCTGAACGGCCACGTGGTCGGCGCCCGCCTCGAGGTGCGCGCGGAGCCGCTTCGCCACCGCTGCCTGGTCGCCCCAGGCCACGAGGCTATCGATCAGGCGGTCGCTGCCACCCGCCGCGAAGTCGGCTTCGCTGAAGCCGAGCCGAAGCAGGTTGCGGACGTAAGCCGGATGACGGAGCGTGTTGCTCACCCGGGACCGCGCCGTCGCTCGTGCTCTCACGGGGTCCTCGTCGAAGATGACTGATTGCTCGGGAGCGAGGAACGCCGCGGGGCCGAGGATCTCCCTCGCCCGGCGGGTGTGCTCCGGGGTGGTGTGATAGGGGTGCGCGCCGGCCGTGAGGTCCCTGGCGAGCTCGAGCATCCTCGGCCCCATCGCCCCGAGAATCGTGGGGCAACCCCCGGCGGGCGGCTCGGGAGACTGGTATTCGACCCCCGACATCGCCTGCAGGTAGGCCCGCATCGTCTCCGCCGGGGGCCCGTAGACATGACCCCGCTGGCCTTCCACGATGCTCTTGTGGCTTACCCCGAGGCCAAGCAGGAAGCGGCCAGGGAACGCCTCGGCCAGCGTCTTCTGGGCGCAGGCCATCGTCGTCGGATCGCGGCCGTAGATGCTGGCGATTCCCGTCGCCACCACCAGCCGTGACGTGGCCCCGAGGAGCAGCGACGCGTTGGTGAATATCTCGCGGCGGCGCGCGTCCGATATCCACAGTGCCCCGAAGCCAAGGCCCTCCAACTCGGCCGCAGCCGCCCGGGCCAGATCGGCGGGCTGCAGATCGAGTTGGTACGTCCACACGCCGACTTCGCCGAGCCTGAGGTGCGTCATCGTCCCGGTCCCGCGCCGCCTAGAGACCGAGCAAGTCGTGCACCACGTATGAGTTCGCCTCACCGAGCACCGGCGGCCCACGGCGCACGGTGGGGGGATCGTCGCTCATCTTGTAGGGACGCCCCATCACCTTGATCGGCTCGCGGCCGCCGCGAAGCTCGCCGTCGATCGTCACCACCATCTCCCGGCGCGCCGCGTGGTCGGTCTCGATCGCCTCGGCAAAGGTCTGAACGGGCGAGTGCGGGACGTCGGCTTCCTCAAGGCGCCTGCAGACCTCGTCTCGGGGCAGCTCCCCGATCCGCTTGCTGAGCAGGTCGTTGACCTCTTTCCGGTGCGCCACACGATCCTGGTTGGTCCGGAAGCGCGGGTCCTCGGCCGCCCATTCCAGGTCGAGGCCGCGGCACATGCGGGGCCAGATTTCGTTGTTGCTGACCAGGAACACGTAGCGGCCGTCCGCGGCCGCGTAGATGTTATGCGGGACGCGGTGCGGCGACTGCGCGCCAAGGCGCGAGCCACCCTGGCCGATGGCCAGGTACTCGGCGGCGACGCCGGACTGCACCGCCAGCAGGCAATCCATCATGGCCACATCGACCTCGGTGCCCTGACCCGTCCGCTCTGCCCGCCTGAGGGCGCTGACCGTGGCGAACGCCGAGAAGAGCGCAGCCTCAAGGTCGCCGATGGCGGTTCCGCACAGCGCCGGCGGGCCGTCGGGCTGCCCGGTCATGTCCATCATCCCGCTGGCCGCCTGAACCACGCCGTCGTACGCCCGCCGGGAATCGCCGCGTCCGTAGCCCGAAATGTTGACGTAGACCATGCGCTCGTTAGCCGAATGGACAGCCTCCCAGCCGAATCCCAGGCGCTCCACGGCCCCCGGACCCAGATTCTGCACGAACACGTCGCTCTTGCGAATGAGCGCCCACAGGATTTCCCGGCCCTCATCCGATTTGAGATCGACCGCCAGGCTCCTCTTGTTCCGGTTGTACATCCCGAAGTAGTCCTCGGTATTCGCGGCACGCCCAGGGAACTGAAACAATGTACGAAGCTCATCCCCGCGGTTGGGCGTCTCCACTTTGATGACCTCGGCTCCCATGTCGCCGAGCATCATCGTGCAAAACGGTCCCGCTAGGTTCCTCGTCAGGTCTACGACGCGTATTCCCTCCAAGGGAAGATGAGTCGTCTCGCTAGTGGCCAAACCGGGTTCCTCCAGTTTCGAGGCGGCACGACGTGTTCACTTATGGCGCCAGGCCGCTAGCCTTGCCCACGAGAACCTTGTCTCCGTTCTGATTGTCCAGCCATACGTCAAGGAACAGCCGAGTGCCGTCCGGCTCGGCGACTTTCTCCTTGATGACTCCGCGGGCAGTTAGCTCGTCGTTGACCTGCACCTGGCGGATGAGGTTGAACGACAGGGTCCCGCCAATGTAGTTCTCGCCGAAGAACTTTATGAAGAGCTCGCCCAGCACGCCAGCGACGATCGCGCCATTGATGTTGGGGGCCGGCAGCCCGGTGGCGTGGGCCGCGTCGTAGTCGCAATGGCGGCTTCTGGTGGCCGGCCAGCCCTCGTATATGCGCGCCTTGTCCAGCGAGATCTTCTTCGTGACCGGCTCGAGCTCGTACCCGACGGGCAGGTCCTTGCCCGCGGTGACCTTCATCGGAGTGAAGGCGGTCGGGTCGGTCACGAAGTCGGCCGACGCGATGGTGCTCATCCTGCGGCCTCCTCGGCTGCTTCGGGAACCGGCTTGACGGGCGTGGCAACTGTCTTTGCCATCCGCATGACCTCCACTCCCTCCGGGTCGGTGATGGAGACTCCCATCTTGAAGAAGCTCCGGCCCTTCCTCTTGTACATGTCGACCAGCGTCCCCGTCAGCTTGTAGGTCTCGCCGACCTTGACCGGCCGCATAAACTCGAATTCCTGCTTAGCGAACAGCGAGCCACCCTCTGGATAGGCGTAGTAGTCATAAAAGATTGTGCCGTCAAACTGCAGCGGCGCGGTGGCGGGAGCTATCCGGGCGCCGAACGGCGAGCCGGCGAAATACCACGGGTTATAGTCATCGAGCGCCCAGCTCAGCCGGTTGACCAAATCTTCGGTCACGACGAACTCGATCGAGCCGATCACGTCCCCGATCTCGGCCGTCGCGAGGTCCTTGGTTCCCTTGAACAATTCATGCTCAGCCTTGCGGGTCTCCGCCATCCGTCAGCTCCCGTCCTCTCCGACATTCGGGTGATCCTGCGCAGCCGCGAAAAGCTGCCGGCGGAACGCAGGCGTGATTGGCGCCCGCAGCTCCTCACCAATATGCGCGACCAGCCCGGCCGTCCGGCTGATGAGCGCAAAGCCGCGGTGCAGCTGCCACGGTATGCCTAGTTCCAGCAGGATCCCCGCAATGGCCCCGGTCACGTTCAGCGGCATGCGCCTGCCGATCCGTGCTTCGGCCACGCGGTGGAGTTCCAGCATCGCTTCGAGGTGCCGGCCGCGGCGGCCGCACTCCTCGGCGATCTCATACAGCCGCGCCGCCCGGGGATCCCCGTCCGTATGAATCGCGTGCCCGATGCCAGGAAGACGCCGCTTCTGGTCCCGGTACTCTCGGACGATTTCTTCTATGACGTCAGTTCGCGACGAGCCCGCCGACACCTCGGTGTCAATGCGGGTGAGGATCCGGCCGCACTCCTCCATCGAGCCGAGTACCTTGCTCCCGGCGCCAAGCAACCCCGCCGCCACGGCGCCTTGGATCGCTTCGGGTGCCGCCCAGTATGTCGCCCGGGCCACCACGGCGCTGGCCGTCAGGCCGTGCTCCATCAACGCGACCAGAGTGGCCTCCAGAAGCGCCTTCTCCCGCGCATCGGGCCGGCGTCCGGCGACGAGCAGGTACACCACCTCGGCGAACGTCAGCTCACCCATAATGTCAGCGGTAAGATCCAGGCCGCCGACCCAGATGTGATGCAGGTCATGCGACGACAGCCCGGTCTTGAGCTCCGACGTCTCGGGCACGGCTAATAGCTTCTACCGCTCAGCGGGCCGCGCTTCTCAGCGAATTCCTTGGCCGCGTCGCGAGCCTCGTCAGTAAACAACGTGACCGCGCTGACTCGGGACTCTATCGCCCGATAGGCGAACTCGAAATTCGAGAACAGAGCCTCCACCTCGTTCGCCGACCATTTGGCCATGCGGAGCGTCAGCGAGTTCTTCGCCGCGAGCACCGCGGCCAGCCGCATCGCTTCTGGCATAAGCTCGTCCGGTGCCAGAACGCTGCGAACGACACCCATCCGGTAGAAGTCCGCCGCCGTGTGGCGCTCACCGAGGAAGGCCAGGCCGCGCGCCTGGAACTGATTGAACCCGCGCAACAGAGTGGCAATACTCGGGTTGCCCCCCGCATCGATCTCCGGCATGACGAAGAAGGCGTTTTCGGAGGCCACGATTACGTCACAGGAGATGGCGCAGACCAAACCGGCTCCAACGGCAGCGCCATTCACGGCCGCGACGACAGGCACGGCGCAGTGATACACGGAGCTAAGCGCGGCTTTCACCCACTTCGCTCGTTCTTCGGGGTCCTCGGTTCCGGAGGTCTTAAGATCCCGGCCTGCGCAGAACGCCCGGCCGGCGCCTGTTAGCACCGCCACGTGGATCTCGTCGGTGCGCTCGTCGATTTCGTTGAAGGCCGATGCTATGTCACGATACAGCCCGATACTAAGTGCATTTACTGGGGGACGATCCAAGGTCACGACAGCGATATGGTCCGCAACTTCGAGCCTTACGAATTCCCGATCCGGCAAGGCCATTCTCCCCATCAATCGTCGTTACCAGCCCCCATAAGGGCTATCGGCCGGGCGAGGCGCATTCAGATAGGCACGCGCACCTTAGCGCAACCCGCCTCGTGATGTGTAAAAAATCGTATCACGCGAGCACTTGTCAGGTCAAGCATCATGACAGACAACATGTCTGGATCAGGTAACATCAAACTGCGAGCGAGATGACTCTTCGGGTGGCGTCGTCGATGCACGCGAGCGTTTCTTCCCACGAACGCTTATAGCCATGGGTATCAACGAGCGAGACCACCCGGGCCGGGACCTCCACCCCGGTGTCTACCTGGCCGGCAATGACGGCGCATGGGACGCTGGCCGCCGACGCCAGCGCCAGCACTCCCCCGACAACCTTCCCTTGCAGCGAGGTGTGATCCAGCCGGCCCTCGCCCGTTATCACCAGGTCAGCGCCTGCGATGGCGTCCGGGAGGCCGGCTTCGGCCGACACCAGGTCGAACCCCCCGATCATCTGGCCCCCCAGCGCCGCTAGCGCGCCGGCGAGGCCGCCGGCCGCTCCGCTGCCTGGAACCCGGGTAAGGTCGACGCCGTAACTCTGCTCGTACAGCCGGTTAAGGGCATCAAGGCGATCCTTGAGCTGCCCGACCTGCTCGGGCGTAGCGCCTTTCTGCGGTCCGTAGACTTCGGCGGCCCGGTCGAAGGTGGTCCAGACGTCGACCGCCACGACGAGGCGGGCGTTCCCGTTGGCCCCGAAGGGCGCCAGCCGCTCGATAACCTCGATCGCCCCGAGGCCACCGTCCGTGCAGGCCGATCCGCCGACGGCGACCACGATCCGGCGCGCCCCGGCGCGAACGGCCTCCCGGATCAGTTCCCCGGTTCCGCGCGAGGTGGCCGCCATCGGATCGTTGCACGCGTACCCGCCGACCAGAGCCAGGCCGGATGCGGTCGCCATCTCGATGACCGCCGTGCCACTCTCGAAGCGCCATGCCGCCTCGACCGGCTCGCCCAGCGGACCCGTGACGGCACTGCGCCTGTTCCCGCCCCCGAACGCATCCAGCGTGCCCTCTCCCCCGTCAGCCAGGGGAATGGTGGTGCACGTCCAGCCGAGCGCGGTGGCTGTGGTCCGGATTCGGTTCGCCACTTCTGCAGCCGTGGCGGTTCCGCGGAACTTGTCGGGTGCGGCTACCACATGCACGGGACACGGCCACTCACGTCGTCACGGGACGAGCTAGCGTCCCTGCCACACCGGTTCCCTCTTCTCCGCGAAGGCGACGAACCCTTCGTGGTGGTCCGCTGTTTCTGTGAGGGCCGTGTCGATCCGGGCGTTGTAGTCCTCGAGGCCCTCGGGCTCGAACAAGGCCTTGTAGACGCAGGCCTTGATCGCTCGCTGCGCCAAGGGCGCACCCTTCATGATCTTTTGGGCCACCGCCTTGGCTTCGTCCAGGAGCAGCTCCGGCCGCAGCACCCTGCTCACGAGGCCGATGCGGTCCGCCTCGGCTGCGTCGATCATCTCACCGGAGAGAGCCATCTCCATCGTCCTCGACAACCCGATGAGGTGGATCATGGTGGTGAGGCCGTGGCTCGGACCCATGACCCCACGGCGGGTGAAGAGGTAGCCGAACTTCGCCGTATCGGAGGCGAGCCGTATGTCGCACGACAGGGCGATGCTCAGCCCGGCGCCCACGGCCGGGCCGTTGACGGCGGCGATAGTGGGCTTGGGGTAGCCATAGAAGTAGCGAGGGTTGATCTGGCCGGTCCAGGCGTTGGGATCAAGACGTCCCACGGCGGCCGCGATCCGGTCCGCCTTGAGCTTCTCCAACCCGCCCTCGAGCCGATCCTTGCCATCGTCGCCGGCGTGAAACCCGCGCCCGGCACCGGTCACGATGAGGACCCGCACGTCGTCGTCGGAGATGGCCGCCTCCGCCACCGCCTGGACCTCGGCCCGCATCTGATAATTGTGGGCGTTCAGGACCTGAGGCCGGTTGAACGTGAGGACGCCTATCCCCTCGTCCTTGTCGAAGAGAACTGTCTCGTAACTCGCCATCTGTGTGCTCTCACCTCCGCAGGAAGTCCGCAGCCCCCGCCCCGAATCGGCGGCGAAGGCTGCGGACTTCCTGATTAAAATGCGCGGACATTGGCCAATCTAGCCAAGCGCTGGCCTGCTACGTGCCGGCCTTGAGGTTCGACGCGACCTTGACTGGTGCGGTTGCCCCAGCCGGCCACTGGAAGCCGGCCATGAAGCTGACGGCCTGATGGTCGGTCGGAGTGTAGTGCATTCCTCCCTGGATCATCCCGCCAGTCGAGATGCTCAACTTGTTCAGCTGCGCCTGCAGCTGAGACCCGGTGCACGGGTATCCGCAGCCCTTGAGCGCCGCAGTGATGGCCATCGCCTCCAGGTAGCCCTTGTTCACATAGATCGCGTTCGGGCTGACGTTTGCTGCCGTCGTGTCCTGAATGAATTCAGGAGTTGCCGATGCAGTCCCGTACGCGATTGCGGCGACATCGTACAGTTGCTTGCTGTGCAGCGACTGCAGCGCATCCCATGACGCGAAGTCATAGTTGATCATGGGGAAGGTCGCACCAGCCTGCTGGAGCTGCTTGACGGCCGAAATCTCCCAGGGGTCGTTACCCAGCGCCGTTATGAAGACGTCGGGCTTGGCTGCTATCACCTTGGCGACCGCAGGCGCCGCATTCGGGGCGTCCTGGGGAGCTATGAGATTATCGATAACATCCCATCCGAGGCTCTTGGAGATCGCCGCGACGCTGTTGGCCCATTGCTGGTTCCCTGCTGAATCAGAACTCGTGAGAATCGCAACCTTAACCGGGCCGCTGTGGTTCTTCATGAGCTGCTGCGCCATCGCGACCTCTGAGCCCGCGTACTCAGCAGTCTGAACAGTTACCGCGTAAACGTAAGGCAGCACCGGCTGGACCAGGGTCTGGTCCACTGTTGCGGCTATCATGGGGACCTTGAATTTCGCGGCGTACGGCGCTACCGCGTCAGCCACGACACTGTCATGAAAGCCGATCACCGCGATGTCATGCTCCTGGGTGACCAGCTGAATCATGTTGGCGACTCCCGTGTTAGGGTCGAGTGCGTCGTCAAGCGCTGTGAACTTTATCGGATGGCCGTTGACGCCTCCACTCTTGTTCACAGCGTCGAAGTATGCCTCCGCGCCATTTCTGACGCCCTGGCCGACAGCGCCAAACTGACCAGTCAAGCCGCTGGTAAAACCGATATTATACGGTGCATTCGAGGAGCTTGCTCCAGACGAGCCGCTGCTCGAGCTTGACGAGCTACAGGCGGCCAAGGCGAAGGCCACGACCGACAACGCCACGCCTCCATAAAGAAGCCTGCTGCGCTTCAGATGGATATGCGCTTTCGCTTTCGACTTCGGTTGCATGCTAGGAATCCTCAATCGAGTTCCCCTTTCCTCGTGTCGACAAAAGGCCTCACGAGCCGTGCGTCAGCTCAACCCCTCGCCGCACCATTGCAGACAGACTCGAGCAGTCAGATAGACCCGACACCGAACTAGGGCGTAACTGTAAGCCAAGCACACTTGCATGTCAAGATACGATTTGGGCTCTTCTGCGATCTTGCTCCGGTGAGGCGTAGCTACGGCCAGGGACCGTCGCGCCGACGCCGACCACCCTGCGGGTTCGGCGGTCCACACCGGCGGGCCGGTACCGGTCATGCCTTCGTCGTCAGCAGCTAGCGCGCCTGAGGGCCGGGCCCTCCGGTCGCAGTGACCGCTGGCTGACCGCCTGCGGCGGTGTCGGCCGCTGGTAGCGCGCCGCCGCGGGGCCGCGTTAGTGGTCCGCGTGCCGGCTACCCGCCCGCTCCCGGCGCGGACAGCCAGGTTCGGGGCCAGTAGCGCAAGAGGCCGCCAGGCCGCCTCAGAGATGATTGTCAGTCAGGCAGTCTTGACAGGCAAATCAGCCGTCGTATCAAATGGAGACGAACTTGCTCGCCGCGGCGGTGCTCGAGTCAACGCCCAACCGCGTCACAGCTCGTATTCATAGGGTAATTTCTCGACTCCAACGGAGAGCGCGACAAAGGGTGCCCGCCCACACTCACGCAGGCAACCAGCCTCAGGAACGCCAATGACCGCATCGCAACATGACAGCATGCAGGCCACGAGCTTGGCGACGGCCCAGCCTGCCAATGGCACGCGCAAGACGATCTCGAGTTCTGCGCCAAGTCCAGCCCGGGGCCTGGTCTGCGTGGACGACTTCCGCCGGGCAGCTCGCAAGCGGCTGCCGCGAGCGATTTTTGACTTCATCGACGGCGCCGCCGGCCATGAGATTACCGCGCGCGCGAACGAGGAGGCTTTCCAGCGCTACCTGTTCCGGCCCCGGGTACTAACCGATGTCTCTGGTTGCACCGTCGAGACAACTGTCTTGGGCACGCCGGTGAAGCTGCCGATCTTCCTTGGCCCCTCCGGCATGCAGCGACTGGTCGCCCGCGACGGTGAGCTCGCCGCGGTCCGAGCGGCGGAGCGCATGGGAACGGTTTATATCCTGAGCGCTTCCGCGAGCCGGTCCCTTGAAGAGGTCGCTGAGGCCGCTCCCGACGCGATGAAATGGTTTCAAGTGTTCCTTTGGAATAGTCGCGAATGGGTCCAGAGGCTGCTGCACAGAGCGGAGGATGCGGAATACGACGTCCTGTGCGTGACGGTCGACACGAAGTCGCCGGGCGGCCGTAAGTACCGGGACATGCGCAATGGGCTCTCCGACCCGCGGATTGATTTGCGGGCCGCCTTCGACGGTGTTCGCCATCCACGCTGGCTTAGTAATTTCGTTCTCGGCGGCAAAATCCGGTCTGCCCACCTGCTTGATGACGCCAACAACAAGAGCGTATCCCTATTCCGTAGCCCAGGTGTGCTCCAGCGCCGAATGGACCCCACTGCCACCTGGGATGAGATCGCGTGGCTCCGCGATGCGTGGAAGGGGCCGTTCGTGGTCAAGGGAATCCTAACCGCGGAAGATGCGCAGCAATGCTTCAACCGCGGCGCCGATGCAATCATATGCTCGAATCACGGCGGCCGCGTGCTTGACGGCGGCCCGTCGACCCTGTTTGCCCTGCCCAGAATAGTGGACGTGGCCGAGCATGCGCACAAGGAAGTGTACCTAGATGGTGGCATCAGAACCGGTGGCGACGTCGTCAAGGCCATCGCACTCGGTGCTCAAGCTTGTCTCATAGCGCGGCCTTTCTGGTGGGGCCTGGCCGTCAACGGGGAAACCGGAGTCATGCAGATCCTTGAGCTGCTGAAGAAGGAGATGGAAAGTACTCTAACCCAGCTCGGCCGGCCAACCCTGGGTGACGTGGATCGAACCACAGTTGAACCGTTTACACAATGACCTAGCATACGCCCGCATGGAGGCCCCGGATCAATGCGCTATGTTATCTACGGCGCTGGCGCTATAGGAGCCGGCATAGGAAGTTGTCTCTATTCGTCTGGACGGGACGTCGTCTTGATTGCCCGCGGCCCGCACCTGGCGGCGATCAATGACAAGGGGCTGCTTGTCCACTCTCCCGACGGGGACTCCATACTGCGAATCCCGGCGGTTGGCAAGCCCGCGGACGCCGCAATCTCAGCAGGCGACGTCGTCGTCCTCGGTATGAAGACTCAGGACACCGCCGCGGCGCTACAGGCGCTGCGGAGTGTGAGCGGGATAGAGACGCCGGTCGTGTGCGCGCAGAACGCTGTTGATAACGAGCGGCTCGCCCTCCGCCTGTTCCGGAACGTCTACGGAATGTACGTAGATCTGCCCGCGGAGCATCTCGAGCCGGGTGTCATCGACATTAAGTTCACGGCCCCGCACGGCGTGCTCGATCTGGGCCGATACCCGGTCGGCGTTGATGACCTGGCGTCCGCGATATCCGCCGACTTGAACGAGGCCGGGTTCTCCTCGGCTCCCCTCGCCGATGTGCGGCGCAGTAAGTACGGGAAGCTCGTCAGCGGGCTTGGTAACGCGGTCAAGGCCGTCAGCGCCGTGGGCCCCCAGTACGACGACATTGTCTCCCGCGCGCGGCAGGAAGCCCTCCGGTGCCTGGCCGCGGCCGACATTGACTACGCGGGCGAGGACGAGTTGAACAAGCGGCGGCAGTCCATACCCGGGCATCCAGGACCCAAGGTAGCTCCGGGCTCGGGATGGCAGAGCCTGAAGCGCGGAACTGGCGCAATAGAGACGGATTACATCAACGGCGAGATCGTCCTGCTAGGCCGGCTGCACGGCGTTCCCACCCCGGTGAATGAGACGATCCAGTCGATCGCCAACACCATGGCCCGGGAGCGTCGGCCGGCCGGATCACTGGCCCTGGGCGATCTAGCGGCAGCGATCGCCTCCGCCGAGTCCGCGCTGGTCGGCTGACCGGCGCGGGGCGGCGCGGAGCGCCCGGCCGACTGCGACGGGTTCCGGAGCGTACCGGCTATTTCCAGGCGAATACCGGCTGCTCGAAATGCGCTACCCGAATCGTGCGGCCGTGCAGGGCCGCCTGGCAGAACTGGTAGATGATCGCCGCAGTCGGCGCGTGGAGATTTCTGCCGAGGAACGGCAGCTGGATGACCGGCGACTCAGACTCGGGAATGCGCAGCAGCCTGGGTTCGACGTCGAAGTAGTCCAGCGGGATCACGTGAATCTGGGCGACCTCTGATGCCGGCCCTCTCATCGCCTGGCTAACCGTGCCACCCCAGACCACCACCGGAGTTATCAGGTAACCAGACCGCGTGGCGTAGTCATCGAGCACGCCCAGGACATCGCCCGGCCCGACCGCCACGTCCGTCTCCTCGCGCAGCTCCCTTCTTGCGGCCTCTTCGACCGATTCGCCCGGGTCGCGGCGCCCGCCCGGAAGCGCCCACTGACCGGCGTGGGTACGCAAGTTCGGCGCTCTCCTGGTGATCAGCAGCGAGCGCGCCTCCTGCTGGAGCACGACGCAGACAGCGACCGACGCGGCCTTCAGGTCCGGGCGGGATATCCCGACGCGCGTGAAGCTGGCCAGGTTTGCCGTTATAGCCGCCCTGTCCTCAGCAGGAACTCGGGCTACCATCGCGGGCCACCTTCGCCGTTAGCCGGGTTGAATCGCCGTTGGCCGGGTTGACTCAACTGCGAACCTCGGCGAGCGCTAGCAGCATTCAGTATGGCTGAGTCGCCGATCGTCGCGCCAACGACGCTAGGTGCAGTGGTCAGCGCACGACCGCGGCCGGACCACGTAGGGTCGATGGGTGGCAGACCGAGCGATCTTGGTGACCGGAGCATCGCGGGGCATCGGCCGGGCTATCGCCCAGGCGTTCGCGGGCCAGGGCGACCGGGTCGCGGTGCATCACCGCGACTCGGCCGGGCTCGCCGCCGACGTTCTGGCCGGGCTGCCCGGCACCGGGCACGTCGTGGTGCAGGCCGACCTGACCGACCCCGAGGCGGTCCGCCGCATGGTGGACCGCGCCGCCAGCGTGCTGGGCGGCCTGGACGTCCTGGTGAACAACGCGGGCGTCTTCACCCCGCACCCGATTACCGGGGTGTCGTACGCGCAGTGGCAGGCCGCCTGGCAGGAGACGCTGGGCGTCAACCTCGTCGGCGCCGCGAACGTGACCTGGTGCGCGGTCCAGCACATGATCAGCGGCGGAGCAGGGCAGGGAGCGGGGCGCATCATCAACGTGTCATCCCGCGGCGCCTTCCGCGGCGAGCCAGGACAGCCGGCCTACGGGGCGAGCAAGGCCGGCCTGAACGCCTTCGGCCAGTCACTGGCCCTCGCCCTGGGACCACACGGCATCGCGGTCGCCACCGTGGCGCCGGGGTTCGTCGACACGGACATGGCCGCGGAGGACCTTGGCTCCCCCGAAGGCGAGGCGATCAGGGCGCAGAGCCCGTTCCGGCGGGTCGCTGCGGCCGACGAGATCGCGGCGGCGGTGCTGTACCTCGCATCACCGCAGGCCGAATGGGCCAGCGGCGCCATCCTTGACCTCAACGGCGCCTCCTACCTGCGGCCCTAGGGGAGGCCGGCCCCGCCGGTGGCTTACGACGCGGCGAACCTCACGGTGACCTGCTGGAACCCCAGCGAGTGCAGCATGCCCTCGAGCATCCCGGTGGTGTTCTTCTCCGCCTCGGCCAGCAGCGGGCTCTGCCGGGCGGCGGTCTCGATCTTCTGCTGAGCCAGGATGTAGACCTGCTGCTGGCTGTTCGGGTTGCCGGAGAAGAAGTTGCCGATCCGGTTCAGCAGGCCCTGCTGCTCGGCGTAGACGTAGGACTCGTTGACGTTGAGCACGGCGGGCTCGAGCCGCGCGCCCGGCAGGTCGACGGTCACCGCGGTGCGGTCCGCCGAGACCTGGACCGCCCGGCCGCTCAGCTGGGCGAAGTTGATGTAGGCGATCTCGGTGCCCTGCCCGATGAACAGCGTGTCGCTCCCCTCGAGGAACGACGGGATGAACGCCGTCTGCTTGGACAGGTCGACCACCACCTGGAACGAGCCGCTGGCCGCCTCGTAGCGGCTCAGCGCCGTGATCGACTTCAGCAGCACCGGCCCGCTGCGGTCGGTGGTCGTCTCCGCGAACGGGTTCCTGAGCTGCGGCAGCAGGTGCACGGCGGACAGCACGAGCAGGGCGGCGACGACGGCGGCGATCGCGGCGGCCAGCCCGATCAGCTTGCCGGTCAGCCCGCGCATCACCGGCTCCTGGACGCGCTGACCGGCAGCGGTACCAGAACGCCGGCGCGGTCGGCCATGGTGCCCATCTGGCCGTCGGCCTTGGTGCCCACCTGGAAGCCGCCGAACATCAGCGACAAGATGATTAAGGCGGCGATCAGGCCCACGATCCACAACAGGCAGCCGGTGAGCCTGCGCCGCGGCCGCCACCTCCGGCCGCCCGGGCTCATCCGCCTTCGGGAGCGTCCGAGCATGTCTCCTCCAGCCCGCGCTGCGTCCAGCAGGTGGCATGCCACCAGGTGGTGGGGCGGGCGCGCCGACGGAGCGGGATCGCCGGCGCGCCCGGCATGGTGGCGCTCAGCTCCGTGCGGCGCCAGCCGGCTCGGTGGCGGGCTCCTCGGTCTCGTCCGTGGTCGTCACCTTGCGCCTGAGCACGAACCTCCTCAGGCCGGTGGTACGCGCGGGAGCAGGAGTATCCGACCCGGTCCGCGCGGCCCGCCTGGCGTCGCCGACGCTGATCACGGAGAAGCGGCCGAGCGCCATGGCGGCCAGCAGCACGATAGCCACGCCCAGACCGGTGAAGAACCCGATCTGCTCGAACGCGCGGGTGGCCGTCCCGCCGACGGGCGTTCCCGGTGTCATGTGCATCCCGATCCAGGTCGCGCCGATCAGGCCGCCGAGCACGAACCACGCGCCGCTGAGCGCGGCCAGCCAGGCCCCGAAGTGCGCGACCGGGCGGTAAGAACTGGCCAGCACGATCAGCCCGCCGAGCACCACGGCGGCGCCGGGCAGGATCTCCAGCCAGAGACGGCCCGTGGTGTAGGTCCACGCCTTATCGGGCGTATATGCGTAGTGGAAGTACGGGCCCACCAATGGCACCAGAGCGCCCCAAATGCCCAGCAGGACCAGGAGCAGGCCACTGAGCACGCCGCGACTCCTCCGAACCCGCAGCATCCCGTTCATTTGGATCACTTCCTTCTGCAAGCGGAGCGGTTAAGACGCCTGCGGCCGCTCAGCTACCCGGCCAGCGCGACTCCATGCAAGGCATCGATAAATGGCGCAAAATGCCTGGCCATCGGTCGGCTGCGGTGCGGCAGGCAGGCGGCTGGTACTGTTCCGCGAACAGTCGGTCCGGCCCGAGGCGACCGGAGGGGAGGCGTGGAGGAGAGCCATGGTGGTGCCGCTGGCCGCCCGCATCGTAGGGGCCGTCGTTGGCCTGCTGCTCGTGTACACCGCGGCCCGCAGCGTGGTCGGCACGGTGATCGTGCCGAGGCCGGTCGGCAGCTGGCTCACCCGGTGGGTCGACAAGATCGTGAGTTTCACTTACCGCTACGCGTCGAGCTTGATCAAGGACCACAAGCGCCGCGACCGGATGCTGGCCGGGCAGGCCGCGGTGCTCTTGCTGTTCCAGCTGGTCGCCTGGCTGGCGATCTTCTTCGTCGGGTTCTCGCTGCTGCTGTGGCCGTTCATGACCGGCGGGATAACGACCGCGTTCACCACGGCCGGCCCGGCGCTCTTCGAGATCGGGTCCGAGCGGGTGAGCGGGGCCCCGGAGCGGATCCTCCTGGACATCGCGTCGCTGACCGGCATCGTCACGGTCACGCTGCAGATCGCCTACCTGCCCACCCTGTACTCGGCCTTCAACCGGCGCGAGACCGAGGTGGCGCTGCTGAACGCCCGGGCCGGCGTCCCGTCGTGGGGTCCGGAACTGCTGGCCCGCACCCACTACGCGCTGGGCTCGGGCGCGTCGACCATCAACACCCTGCCCGATCTCTACGCCGATTGGGAGCGCTGGGCGGCGGACGTGGCCGAGAGCCACACCACCTACCTGCCGCTGGTCCGGTTCCGCTCGCCCAAGTCGATGTCGTCCTGGGTGACCGCGCTGCTCGCCGTCCTGGACTCGGCCGCGCTGTTCCTCGCCCTGTCCCCCAAGGCCGCGCCCGTCGTCCCGGCCCGGCTGTGCCTGCGCAGCGGGTTCCTGTGCTTCAGTGACGTGGCCCGGGCGATGGACCTCGATATCCCGGACGAACCCGACCCGAGCGCGGGGATCAGCCTCAGCTACGAGGACTTCCTGGACGCGGTGGCCCGGATGCAAAAGGTCAACTTCCCGATCGAGCGCGAACCCGAGGACGCATGGCCGGACTTCGTGGGCTGGCGAGTCAATTACGAGCACGCCGCCTACGCCGTCGCCTTCGCCCTCGACGTCGTGCCCGCGCTCTGGTCCGGCCCGCGGCCCCACCCCCGTCCCGCCATCGCGCCGATCCGGCCGCCCGAGGGCAAGCCACCTAAGTAGCCGAGGATGAAGCCTGCGGAAAAGCGCGTCCTGGCCGGGATCCAGGCCGAGCTGAACCGGGTCATCCGGTACGACGACGAGTCGATCGTGAACGGCGTCTGGATCCGGCAGCGTTATGACTGCGGCTGCTTTCCCGGCCTCAGGCCGGCCAGGACGCAGGCGGTCGAGACCGCCTGGCACGAAGCCGGTCACGCGGTGGCCGCGCTGGCGGTGGGGGCACGTTTCAGCTCGGCCAGCATCCACCACGCCTGCGGCAGGGAAGGCCTGGTCCGCGGGATCAGGGACGCCCACGACCACGCGTTCGTCATCGGCGCCGCCGGCCAGATCGCCGAGCGGCTGCGGAACTGGACCATGCTCGAGCGCGACGACGAACTGCGCGCGTGGCTGCCGACGTGGAAGAGCGACGGCGGGGACGCCCGGCGCTTCCGCCGGACCCTGGGCGAGTTCGGAACCGACGAATGCGCCGCCTGGCGGTACAGCGAGCAACTGCTGACCCCGCTGCGGCTGACGATCAGGGACGTGGCCAGGGCATTGCTCGTGCATAGCCGGTACCTGCCCTACGCCGTCGTGGCGGCGATCGCCGGCCGCGGCTGACGGCCGGACGGCGCGGTCAGCCGCCGGAGCGGAGCCGGAGCAGCGAGGATTGCGGGGCGACTGCAGGAAGGAGTCGGCGATGACCAAGGAGGAACTGCTCGCCCACTGCCTGGGCAAGCCGGGCGCGTGGCCGGACGAGCCGTGGGAGAGCGATGTGGTGGTGAAGGTCGGCAGCAAGATCTTCGCCTTCCTAGGGTCGGACACCACGGCGGCCGTCGGGGTCAAGTGCGGCGGCACCCGGGAAGCGGCCGACGAGTGGCTGCTGCGCTATCCCGACGACGCCTCGGTCATGCCCTACATCGGCAGGTCGGGCTGGAACAGCCTGCGGATCGGGGGCACGATCCCGGACGACGAGCTGCTCGAGGCGGTCGACGCCTCCTACGACGCCGTGGTCAGCAAGCTGCCCAAGAAAGACCGCCCGGCCACGTCCTGAGCCGACGGCCGGGGCGGCGACTCGCGGGCGGCCGGGGTGGTGGCCGGGGCGTCACAGCGCCAGAGCCACGGCCAGCTTCCGGTAGCCGTCGAGCGGGTCGGCACCCGCCGCGGTCAGCAGCTGGACGCACACGTGGTCGGCGCCCGCGTCAAAGTGCTCGGCGAGGCGGGCCGCCACCTCGTCGCCGCTGCCGTGAGCGACGAGCGCGTCGATCAGCGCGTCGCTCCCGCCGTCGCTCAGGTCCTCGTCGCTCCAGCCCAGGCGGCGCAGGTTACTGGTGTAGTTGACCAGCCCGAGGTAGGGATTCTGCACCCGGGGGCGCCCGATCGCCCGGGCTCGCTCCGGGTCGGTCTCCAGCACCACCTTCTGCTCCGGGGCCAGCAGCCGCCCGGGGCCGAGGATCGCGCGGGCCTGGCGGGTGTGCTCGGGCGTCACCAGGTAGGGAATGGCACCCGCCGTTCGTTCCGCGGCCAGGCGCAGCACCCGCGGGCCCAGCGCGGCTAGCACCAGGCTGTCGGCCGGCACGCCGTCGCCGAGCAGCACGTCGACGTAGACGGCCAGCGTGTCGTAGGGCTTGGCGTACTGCTGGATCGCCTCGCGGTGACCCGCGCCCACGCCGAGCAGGAACCGGCCGGGATGACGGCCATCGACCCGCGCGAACGAAGCGGCGACCGTGTGCGCGTCGTCCTTCCATATGTTCACGATGCTGGTGGCCAGGGTCAGCGTGGTCGTCGCGTCGAGCAGCTCGTCGACCTGCCCCAGGTCGCCGCCCGGCGAGCCGCCCAGCCACAGGGTGCCATAGCCGAGCCGCTCCAGCTCGACGGCCAGTTCCGGCGTCGCCTGGGTGGAGCCCCGCCAGACCCCGAACCGGCCCAGGTCATCCCGCGCGCGCTCAGTCATCCCGTCTGCTCCCTGCCGTTTGTTCCGTGCTGACGGCCGCTACTGCACCGCCAACAGCACTCTCCGGCCCGCTGCTGTTCCCGCTTAGGCC
This sequence comes from uncultured Actinomycetota bacterium, assembly GCA_963729365.1. Lineage (GTDB taxonomy): Bacteria > Actinomycetota > Actinomycetes > Streptosporangiales > Streptosporangiaceae > JASHPR01. The sequence goes on along the minus strand of CAVSNQ010000016.1, from coordinate 116,529 downwards.
GGTGACCCGCAATGCGGCCATGACGATGAGCGCCGACAGCGCCCATCCGGCCAGGACATCGGTGAACCAGTGGTAGTCACACCAGATCAGGGCGATGCCGACCAGGAAGCACACCGCCGCCATGGCCGCCACCGCGGCCCGCCGGGCCCGGTCAGGCAAGCGGGGGGCCAGCAGCAGCACGGCCAGGCCCAGGCACACGCTGGACGTGGCGGCATGGCCGGACGGGAACACGCCCAGGGCGCCCGGGGCGACCGGGGGCAGCCCCGGCCCCGGCCGGGCGATGAGGATCTTCGCCGGGATGACCGTGCCCAGCAGCAGCGCCACGCCGACCACGGCGGCGAGCAGCGGGCGGACGGACCGGTGCCGGACGGCCGCGATCAGCGCGCACAGGGCGAGCACGGGCACGGCAACCTGGTTGTTGCCCAGCTGGACCAGCACCTGGGCGGGAGCGTGTCCGCCATGACCGAGCCAGTGCCACGTCGCCGAGTTGGCCCGCGCCTGCACGGCCTGGCGGATCCGCTGGTCCACGCCGACCAGCGGGCCGTCGGCGAGCACGTCGACCGTCAGGAGGGCCAGGATTAGCAGCAGGCCGCCGGGCACCAGCCATGGCGAGCGCCGCCGGGCGGCGGGGAACCTGGCGGCCGTGGCCGCGCGGGACTCATCCATCCGCACCGAGGCTACCGGCGGTCCAGGTCGTCACCGTGCCCCCACGCGGTGACGTCACCTCCGCCGGTGGCCGGCGCGAGCAGGTCGGGGAACGCCTCGCCGGCCCGGGCCGCCATTTCCTTGATCACCTACATCTCTTCACGCGCTCCAGTCATTTGATCACCCAATTTGGGCGGTTTGTGATGACGGGGCGAGTGAAGAGTCGAAATGATCACGCCCACTTGGCCCGGCGGGCGGCCCGTCGCGGGTGCCGGGACTAGGCGTTCTGGATGGTTTGGGACACTCTCGCTGGCGGCCGGGTCGTTGGAACTCGTTTTGCTCGCTAAGCTGTGCGGGCGAAATCTTCGCTTGGGGTGAACCGGGAGGATCATTAGCTATGGGCGACGTCACGGGGATCGAGCGGACCCTGGTCTTGCTCAAGCCCGATGCTGTAACTCGGGGCCTCGTGGGACGCGTGCTGGCCCGCTTCGAGGACGCACTGCTGAAGATCGTCGCCTGCAAGATGGTCGTGATGGACGCGGCACTCAACCGGCAGCACTACTTCGACCTCGAGGACCGTTTCGGCCCCGAGGTGTACAACGCGGTGGCGGCGTTCATGCAGACCGGACCGGTGTTCGCGCTCGTCCTCGAGGGGGTCGAGGCGGTCGCCATCGTCCGCAAGATCGTCGGCGCGACCTACCCGGACCAGGCTGCCCCCGGCACGATCCGCGGTGACTACGCGCACCAGAGCCGGGCCTACGCCAACGCCAACGGGCTCCCGGTGGCCAACCTGGTACACGCGTCCGCCAACCTCGGGGAGGCCAAGCGTGAGATCGACGTCTGGTTCGCCGAGGGCGAGCTGCACGACTACCAGACGCTAGCCGAAAGGTACATCTCGTAGCGGACGCGGGTGAACTTTTGCGGCGGCGAGCGCAAAGGCGCGACGTACCGATCTGGTGACGTTTATGCTTCCTCGGGTATCCCACGAAGGTGAGTCAGGCCCGGGCGGCGCTACGGGCGGGCGCGGTCGCTTTGATCTCATCTGGTTCAATAGCCCCAAAAGATGACCCACAAGACGAAGGGCGTCCATCCCATTGCGCATCACGGTTCTCGGTACCGGCTACCTGGGCGCCACGCATGCCGCCTGCCTGGCCGAGCTCGGATTCGAGGTTCTGGGCCTGGACAGGAACGAGGCCCAGGTCAGCTCACTGGCCGCGGGCAGGCTGCCATTCCACGAGCCTGAGCTCGAGGAGCTCCTGCGCAGCGGCCTGCGCTCGGGCCGGCTGCGGTTCGGCACCAGCTACGCGGACGCCGCGGCGTTCGGGGACGTGCATTTCGTGTGCGTCGGCACCCCGCAGCAGGCGGACTCCGACGCTGCCGACCTGTCCCACCTGATGTCGTGCGTCGACGCGCTGGCACCGCTGCTCGACCGGCCGTGCTTGGTCGTCGGGAAGTCCACCGTTCCGGTCGGCACCAGCGAGATCCTGTCCGAACGGCTGGCCCGCCTCGCGCCCGCCGGGCCGGCCGCCGAGCTGGCCTGGAACCCCGAGTTCCTGCGCGAGGGACACGCCGTCGCGGACACGCTGCGGCCGGACCGGATCGTGGTCGGGGTGCGCTCGAACCGGGCCGAGGCGATCCTGCGCGAGGTGTACGCGGGGCCGGTGGCGGCCGGGGTGCCGTTCCTGGTGACCGAGCTGCCCACCGCCGAGCTGGTCAAGGCCGCCGCGAACGCGTTCCTGGCCACCAAGGTCTCGTTCATCAACGCGATCGCCGAGGTGTGCGAGGCCGTCGGGGCCGACGTCGTGCCGCTGGCGCAGGCGCTGGGGCTCGATGAGCGGATCGGGCGGCGCTTCCTGGTCCCCGGGCTCGGGTTCGGCGGGGGATGCTTGCCTAAGGACATCCGTGCGTTCGGGGCGGCGACCAGGGAGCTCGGGGTCGGCTCGGTGAGCGCCCTGCTGAGCGAGGTGGACGCGATCAACCTGCGGCGCCGGGCCCGGATGGTCGACCTGGCGCTCGAGCTGGCCGGCGGGTCGCTGGAGGGCCGCGCCGTCGGCGTGCTCGGCTGCTCGTTCAAGCCCGGCTCCGACGACATCAGGGACTCCCCCGCGCTGGACGTGGCCGGCACCGTGCACGGTCTCGGCGCCCGGGTCACGGTCTACGACCCGGCCGCCATGGACCGGGCCAGGCAGGTCCACCCGGAACTCGAGTACGCGGGCTCGATGCTCGAGGCCGCCGCCGACGCGGACGTCCTGCTGCTGCTCACCGAGTGGCGCGAGTTCGTCGAGGCCGACCCTGAGGTGCTCGGCAAGGCCGTGGCGCAGCGCAACATCGCCGACGGGCGCAGCGCGCTGGACGGCGACCGGTGGCGCGCCGCCGGCTGGCGCTACCGGGCGCTTCGCGGCCCGCCACGTCGGCCAGCGCCGACAGCCTGCCCCTCGCCACCTGACTCTGGCCCGGGCCGCAGCTGGCCCGGGCGGGCTCGGCTGGGCGCGCGACCGGAACACGCCCGCAGGTGAACGATCAGGGAATTAACCATGTTCACGCGCGATGTACCGCGTGTCGTCGCAGGTCGGACGCTCGCTTCGTGAGATTCTGCGAGCGGTCGGCATGCGGAGGCGAGGCATGGGCAAGCCGAACCGCCTTGGACGCCACGCGAAACCGAGGCAGCGGAAGATGAACCTTCGGCGCGGGCCGGACCCGGTCATCGCGCGTGACGCGCCTGGCCCGGTGGCCGTGGCGCAGGCGACGGCGGGCGCGGGCCCGCAGGCGACGGCGAGCGCGGCCGGCGCGGGCCCGCAGGCGACAGCGAGCGCGGGCCCGCAGACCGACGACCGGAGCGGTGCCGCTCTGTCCGCGGCGGCCCGTGCCGAGCAGCTGGTATCGGATGCGCTGCAGGCCCAGGTCGACGGACAGCATGACGCGTTCGTCTGGTGCACCGCGCAGCTCGCCGGACGGTCCGGCGGGCCCGGCGAGCCCGGCGGCCCTGACGGACCCGGCTGGCGGCGGGCCGTCGAGCGGGAGCTGCTCGCCAGCCTGCTTCGCGCAGTCACCGCCGGGTGGCGGCAAGGCTGGCAGCCCGCCGAAGTGGTGCGGGAGATCGGGCGTCAGTTCGGTGCCAGGCACGCACGCATGGCGACCGACGCAGCCGCCATGGAGATGCGCGGCTACGCCCGCGCGGCCGTCGATGAGCGGTGGCAGGCCCAGCTGGTCGCGCTGGGCGCGACCGCCTGGTGGGGCTCGGACGACGGCTATCTGGAGCGGTGGCGCGAACGAGAAGAGCTGGACGGCGAAGCGGCGGTGACCTGCGCCCTCGAGGTGCTGTACGGGTTCGCCGCGCTGCCCAGGCTTGGCCGGCTCGGCCCGCTTCCCGGCACCGCACGGCCGGCCGCTCCGGCGTCGGAACGCGCCGCCAGCCAGGCCGCTCAGCGAGCGCTCAGCCGGGCCCGGGCGCTGCTGGCCAAGGCCGAGTCGACGGAGTTTCCCGAGGAAGCCGAGTCACTGACAACGCGGGCGCAGGAGTTGATGGCCGTCCGCAGCATCGACGATGCGGTGTCGGCTTCGGGGACCGGGCCGGCCGGGCGAGATGCGGCGTCGGGCCGGAGACTGTTCGTCGATAGTCCCTACGAGGTGGCCAAGACGGACCTGCTTGACGTGGTGGCCACGGCCAACCGCTGCCGCGCGGTCTGGCACAAGGACCTGGGCCTGAGCACGGTATTCGGCTTCCCGGCCGACCTGGACGCGGTGGAGCTGCTGTTCTCCTCGCTGCTCGTGCAGGCCAGCACGGCAATGGTCCGGGCGGGTTCGCACCGCGGCGACGTCGGGCCGTCGGCCACCCGGTCATTCCGGCAGTCGTTCCTGGCCTCCTACGCCCGGCGCATCGGCGAGCGGCTGGCCGAGGCGGCCGGGGCGGCGGAACGGCAGGCCGTCGCGGACTCGCCGGACTCGGGCTTGCCGGATGTGCTGGCCGCCAGGCACCGCGTGGTCGACGAGGCCGTCGGCAAGATGTTCCCCGATCTGACCCGGCATGGGCTCGGCCAGGCGGATGACCGCGAGGGCTGGATCTCCGGCCGGGTCGCCGCCGACGTCGCTACCCTGCCCTGACGCCGGGAGGTGGCCCGATCCGGACGCCCGCCCCAGCGTCCCGGCCGATTTCATGATCCCGGCGCATTAGGCGCGATATAGGACCTTCTGCCAATACCCCCAAAACCCGGGATCGGTGTTTCTGCGACAGAGAGGAAATAGTTTGGTGAAGAGCAATACTGCGGCTGTGGTCACCGGCGGTGGCGGTGCAATAGGGCGCGCCGTCGCATTGTCGCTCGCCGGGAAGGGGCACCGGATCGCAATATGGGACGCGAACGAAGATGCGGCCCAGGCGACAGCAGATGAAGTGGCAGCGTTGGGGCACAGCTCAATCGCGATAGGCCTTAACGTCTCGGATCCCGTAGGTGTGCTGAACGCCGCGACTGAGACATCTGAGATGCTTGGTGACATCGCAGTGCTAGTAACTTGCGCTGGTGTCAGTAATCCTAAACCCTTCGCAGAAATTGAGCCGTATGCTTGGCATGAGATGCTCGACATACATCTCACAGGGACGTTCCTGAGCGCGCAGGCACTCGCGCCCTACATGCGGGCTGAGAAGTACGGTCGCATGATATTCATCTCCTCGATGGCAGGCTTGAGCGGCAGCGCTGGACATGTACACTACGCTGCCGCGAAGGCGGGGATCATAGGCTTCGGGAAAGCCTTGGCGAAGGAACTTGGGCCGGACGGGGTGACGGTGAACATCGTTGCGCCAGGGATTATCGATACTCCCATGATCAAAACTGTTTCTGCGGAGACCCATCGTCGTTATCTCGACAACGCAGTTGGCCGCATAGGCCAGGTGGAGGACGTGTCGCATGTAGTAGAGATGCTGGCCTCTGCTGAGGCAGGTTTCACTACCGGGGCAGTGATCAATGTCAATGGAGGGGCATACGTCTAAACGCAGCAAGCTGACCTAGATCCTCTAGGCCTCGATACGCGATCGCGTGCGCTCCTGGGCGGCGAGGAGATCGGCCTGCAGGAAAGCCCGTCGGCCGGCGACGCTGGGAGCGCAGGCTGTCAGGGCGAGCGCCTGGCAGATTGCGGCCTTAGCTGACCTGTATTCCCGCGTCCTCTAGCGCGAACTCCGCGGCTCGCCAGCCGATCATCATCGCGGGCGCATTGGTGTTCCCGGAGACGATCTCCGGCATGATCGACGCGTCAGCAACACGAAGATTGCTGAGGCCTCGCGCTTTCAGCCGATGATCCACCACGGCACGCTCGTCAGCGCCCATCCGGCATGTGCCCACCGGATGGAAATAGGTGCTGGCTACTCGCCTCACGTAGTCACGGATGTCGCTGGCGGACATCACCTCAGCGCCCGGAGCGGCCTCGCGTCCACGCCAGTCGCGAAACGCCTCGCTGGCGGCCAGGTCGCGCGTCACGCCCACGACATCCACGAGCATATCGACGTCGTGCGCATCGGTCAGATAGGCGGGGTCGATGAGCGGCTGCTCGCGCGGGTCGCAGGAGCGGACAGTGACGCTGCCGCGGCTGCGCGGCTTCAGGATGCCCGGGAAGAACGTGAAGCCGTCGGGGCCGCATTCGTATCCCGGTGGGGGGTAGGCGACGGACTGGTGCATGGTGACCTGAGTTTCGAAATGCTCAGACGAAGGCGTTGCGCGCCGGTACAGGCTAACCCCCGTGGATTGGAACCCCGAGCTCGGAATCGGCTGCAGGGATTCGTAGACGACAGCCACGCCGATATGGTCGTGCAGATTCTGGCCAACTCCCTCGAGTGGGATCCTCACTTCTATGCCCGCCCGCTCGAGGACTGCCACGGGTCCTATGCCGGACAACATCAACAACTGCGGGGAGCCGATTACTCCGGCAGCCAGCACCACCTCACCGGTTATCGAAACTTCGCGCATACCCTCGTCCGTCATGTAACGAACGCCGGTAATCCGCTCGGCGGAGACGTCCACGATGAGTTGATGAACGGTAGCGCCCAGCACAACGTCCAGGTTCGGCCAGGTGCCCTCCGGACCCAGCAAAGCCACGGCCGCGTCCTGGCGCCGGCCGTCGCGAACGTTGACCTGATTCAGCCCGTAGCCCTCAGCGTCGAAGGAATTGAAGCCCGCCGAACGGGCGAACCCCCTGCTCTCGCAGGCCGAGAGGAAGGCCGTGGTCAGCGGATGATCGCCAACGACCTGGGTCAGCCCGATTGGCCCGCCCGTCCCGTGAAAGCTCTGATCGCCGGCTGGGTAGTCCTCCATCTGGAGGTATATCCGGTAGACCGCATCGGGCTCCCACCCCGGGTTTCCCAGCTGAACCCAGCGCTCGTAGTCCCAGGGTCCGCCGCGCATGTACTTCATGCCGTTCACCGAGCTTGAGCCGCCGAGCAGTCTTCCCATCGGCCACTGATGCACGCGGTCCGCGGTGCTCTGCTGCGGGACGGTTTCATAACTCCAGTTGGCGTCCGATGTCAGCAGCTCTTGCCAGCGATCGGGATCTTCCACGTCGGGGCGCGCATTAGTACCGCCACTCTCTAGCACAGTCACTCGTGCACCTGATCGCTGAGCGAGGATCCGCGCGGCGGCGCAGCCACCGGATCCTCCGCCGACCACGAGGTAATCTGTCTCCTGGAGTTCTCTTGCCACCGTGGCACGGTCCTTTCGGATCCAGACGCGCGCTGACGCGGGCATGGCTAAACCATGTCGCCAGAGGGCATCGCTCCTGGTCATCAAGCGCCTGGGGGTGTTCCGACGTTACGGTTGGCGGGTTCATTTAGTCAACTTGACAGTTTCGACTAGATAACTGCAGGTGTCCCTGCTCGTCACTCGGCAGCGCGTCGGTCCTTTGGCTGTTCTCCTCGCTGCTCGTGCAGGCCAGCACGGCAATGGTCCGCGCGGGTTCGCACCGCGGCGACGTCGGGCCGTCGGCCACCCGCTCATTCCGGCAGTCGTTCCTGGCCTCCTACGCCCGGCGCATCGGCGAGCGGCTGGCCGAGGCGGCCGGGGCGGCGGAACGGCAGGCCGTCGCGGACTCGCCGGACTCGGGCTTGCCGGGTGTGCTGGCCGCCAGGCACCGCGTGGTCGACGAGGCCGTCGGCAAGATGTTCCCCGATCTGACCCGGCATGGGCTCGGCCAGGCGGATGACCGCGAGGGCTGGATCTCCGGCCGGGTCGCCGCCGACGTCGCTACCCTGCGCTGACGCCGCGCGGTGGCCTGATCGCCGCCCGCCACGCGCCCGGGCCGCCCGCCCCGCGCCCGGCCGGGCAACCCGGGCCTGATTCGTCTCTTGCACGGCCACCAGCAGCCCGCTACTCTCATTCCACTAAGAGCTTAGTGGAATGAGAGATTCATGATCGAGTTTCAGCTCGACGAGACGTCGGGCATCGCCACCTACTTGCAGCTCGTACAGCAGGTTCACCAGGCCCTGCGAATGGGGATGCTCGAGCCGGGCGACCAGCTGCCCACCGCGCAGCAGGTCGTCGCCAAACTGGCCATCAACCCGAACACCGTACACAAGGCCTACCGTGAGCTGGAACGGGAAGGGCTGGCGCGCGCCCGCCCGGGACTCGGCACGTTCGTCACCCGCTCGCCGTCCGGCACCGACCCGGCCACGCAGGCCCGGTTCCTGACCGCGATGACCGACTGGCTGCGCGCGGCACGGTCGGCCGGCCTGGATCCCGATGACATCGAGGCGATCTACCACACCGCGTTCCGCGCCTGCTTCGCCGAAGGGGCGGCATGATGACCGCCGTCATCGAAGCCAGCGGGCTCGGCAAGCGGTACCGGCGGACCTGGGCGCTGCGCGACTGCACGCTGGCCATCCCCGAAGGCCACGTCGTCGGGCTCGTCGGACCCAACGGCGCGGGCAAGACCACCTTGCTGCACCTGGCCACCGGACTACTGGCCCCGACATCGGGCACCATCAGCGTCGTCGGCTCGCCGCCCCCGAGCAGCACCGGGCAGCTCGGACGGGTCGGTTTCGTCGCCCAGAACACTCCCGTCTACGCCCGGATGCGGGTCGCCGATCATCTCCGCCTGGGTGCGTGGCTCAACCCCGGCTGGGACGAGAAGCTGGCCCAGCGGCGAATCGGGGAGCTTGACCTGGATCCGCGGCAGCGGGCCGGGACGCTGTCCGGCGGCCAGCGGGCCCAGCTCGCCCTCACCCTGGCGCTGGCCAAGCGGCCCGAGCTCCTGCTGCTCGACGAGCCGGTCGCCGCCCTGGATCCATTGGCCCGGCGCGAGTTCCTCCGCGGCCTGATGGAGGCGGTCGCCGCCCACGGCACCAGCGTCGTGATGTCCTCCCATCTCGTCGCCGACCTCGAGCGGGTCTGCGACTACCTCGTCGTGCTCGTCGCCTCCCGGGTCCGGGTCGCCGGAGAGGTCAGCGCGCTCCGGGCGACGCACTGCCGGCTGTCCGGGCCGCGCCGCGACCCGGCCACCCTCCCCGCGGGCCTGGAGGTCATCGAGGAAAGCCACACCGACAAGCAGAGCGTCCTGCTGGTCCGCACCGGCGAGCCGGTGCACGACCCGGCCTGGACCGTGCTGCCGGTCAGCCTGGAGGACCTGGTCCTCGCCTACATGAACCCGTCGAACGAGATGCCGGCCCGCAGGCCGGAGCTAGGACTGGTGTGATGATCAGGCTCAGCTGGCTCCAGTTCCGCGCCCAGGCTCTCGCCGCGGGCGCGGCGCTGGCCGCGTTCGCGATCCTGCTGGCGGCTACCGGGCCGCACCTGGCCAGCCGGTACGCCGCCAGCGCAATCGCCGGCTGCCACGGCGGGAACTGCTCGTTCGCGGCCAACACGTTCCTCAGCCGACTGCAGGCCACTAGCCCCTACGCGATCGTGTACCTGCTCGGCATTGCGCTCATCCTCGCCGCGCCCGCGATCACCGGCATCTTCTGGGGCGCCCCGTTGATCGCCCGCGAGCTCGAGACCGGGACCTACCAGCTGGCCTGGACCCAGAGCATCACCCGCACCCGGTGGCTCGTGGTCAAGCTCGCGCTGACCGGCCTGGCCGCCATGGCCGTCACCGAGGCGCTCAGCCTCATGTATACCTGGTGGGCCGATCCCATCGTCAAGGCCACCGATTTCGGCGGCAGCACCGACCTGTTCAGCGGGGGCCGGTTCGGCTCGCTGACCTTCGCCACCCACGGCATCGCCCCGATCGGCTACGCGGCGTTCGCCTTCACGCTCGGAACCGCTGCTGGCGCCCTCATCCGCCGTACCGTGCCCGCCATGGCCGTCACCCTGACCATCTTCGCCGCCGCCCAGGTCGCCATGCCGCTGGGGGTCCGCCCGCACCTCATCCCGCCCGACCACACGGTCGCCACGATCCAGTCTGTGGACCTGGACTTCGGCAACCTGACTGCCACCGTCGTCCCCGGCCGACCCGGCGCCTGGATCCTCTCCAGCGGAGCCATCAACGCGGCGGGCCAGACCGTCAGCCAGCTCCCCGCCGCCTGCCTGGGGGCCCTTGCGGGCCCGAAGGTCGGGATCGGCTCCTCCCCAGGGCCCTGCCTGGAAAGCCACGGCTTCCGGGAGGCCATCACCTACGAGCCCGCCGGCCGCTACTGGCCCCTCCAGTGGATCGAGACCGGGATCTTCCTGGCCCTCGCCCTGGCCCTGGCCGGGTTCTGCTTCTGGTGGCTCGGCCGCCGGCGGACCTGACGTGCCGGGCGAGGGCTAAGGCAGCATCACGCCCGCACCTAGTCCGGCCCCCGCTGCCCCGGAACGGCGAGTAAGGCAACCGCCCGGCCGGGGCCGCCTCGACCGGTGCCCCCGCTGGTTTCCGGCCACAATGTCCCCGGCGGGCCGTCACACTCATACCCGATAGCGCGTCCCAGCTAGCACGATCAAAGAACGCGCCTCGCGCGGCGGTCCGGCAGAACTGGCGGTGCCAGCGGGGAAATGAGTCCCGGCAACGGAAGGATTGAGGCCATGCCAGACCAGGGGACGGAGCTGCCCGGCCCGCACGCGGCGACGCCGTCGGGCCAGCCGCGGGCCAGGTCGCTGGGGATACCGTTCGCCGGCACCCCGGGACGGTGGAACGCGATCACCGACGTGCCCGGGGTCGAGGTCGGCTACACGACGCTGATCAGCGGCACGTCGGTGCGCACCGGGGTGACCGCCATCCATCCCCGCGGCGCGGCCGGCGCGGGCGACCCGGTGGTCGCGGGCTTCTTCTCCCAGAACGGGAACGGAGAGATGACCGGCGTGTCCTGGATCCAGGAGTCCGGCACGTTCTCCGGCCCGGTGGCCATCACCAATACCCACGCCGTCGGGGTCGCGCACGCGGCCATCGTGGCGTGGGCCATACAGCACCACCCCAGGCTGGCCGACGCCTGGCTGCTGCCGGTGGCCGCGGAGACCTGGGACGGCTACCTCAACGACATCAACTCACCGAGCGTCACCGAGCAGGCGTGCCTGGACGCGCTGCAGGGCGCGGCGTCCGGACCGGTCGACGAGGGCAGCGTCGGCGGCGGGACCGGCATGAACTGCTACCAGTTCAAGGCCGGCTCGGGCACCGCCTCCCGGCTGGTGGGCTACGCGGGAATGACCTACACCGTCGGCGTTTTCGTTCAGGCCAACTTCGGGCGCAGGGCCGAGCTCACGCTGGCCGGGCTGCCGCTCGGCCAGCTGCTCGCCGACGACAACCCGATGGCCGGCCCGGCGGCCAATCCCGGCGGCGCGGGCTCGGTGATCGCGGTCGTGGCCACCGACGCGCCGCTGCTCCCGCACCAGTGCACCGCGTTGGCCCGCAGGGTGACGCTCGGGCTGGCCCGTACCGGCACCACCGGCTCGCACTTCTCTGGCGACCTGTTCCTCGCCTTCTCCACCGGCAACCCGGACGCGATCACGTCCGGCGTGGCCGTGATGCAGGGCACGGCCGAGCGGTACGACCGGCTGCAGTTCATCCCGTGGGGCTTCGTCGACCCCTTCTACGCGGGCGTGGTGCAGGCCACCGAGGAGGCCGTAGCCAACGCGCTCGTGGCCAACGAGGACATGACCGGCCGCAACGGGCACCGCAGCCCGGCCCTGCCCCGGGACCGGGTCGCCGCGCTATTCCGGGCGCGAAGCCAGCCGGGATAGCCGGGCGCGAGCCAGCCGCAGCGCGCGCCCGGTCCGCCTGCGACCGGCCCCGGTCCGCCTGCGACCGGCCCCGGCGCCCGCCCCGCTTACTGTTGCTCGAGCAGTGCCGCCTCGTAGCCGCCCTCCTCGCCCAGGATGGAGCCGATGCGGGCGACGGAGTCCGGGCGCTTGGCCCGCAGCCACAACACCACGCCGATTCCGATCACGAGCCAGATGATGGCCAGGTACGGGGTCCACTTGAGGATGCCGGGCGGGGTCGGGTGCACCGAGCCGTACAGCGCCGCGGCGAACACCACCGCGCCGATCACCGGGACCAGCACGTGCACGAGCGGGTTCCAGCGCCGGGTGTTCCTGGTCCGGTGGAAGAACACGATGCCGCCGATGCAGATCATGATGTAGACCACGATGATCAGCAGCGTGCCCAGGGTGGCCCAGAAGTAGTAGTTGCTGAACGGCGCGCCGAACGCGCTGTCCTGCAGCGGGTAGCCGATGATCAGCGCCATCACGATGGCCACCGCGACCACCGCCAGCGTGGCGTTGACCGGCGTCTTGAACCGCGGGTGGGTGTGCGCGAACTGCCTGGGCAGGACGCCCTCGCGGCCCATCGCGAACAGCGTCCGCGATCCGGCCGTCGCGCACGCCACGCACACGATGAACGCCGCGGCCAGGCCGCCGATCTCGACCAGCGTGCCCACCCACGGCGTGACGAACTTGCTGGCGATCGTCTGCAGCCCGACCGGGTCGGCGCCCCACGCCGCGCCGTTGTTGACCCCGAAGCCGATCGCCATCGCGTACGTGGTCCACAGGTAGAAGACCACCGCGAACACGGTGGCCGCGATGATCGCGATCGGGATGTACTTCCGCGGGTTGGCCGTCTCCTCGCCGAAGTCGGCGGCGGTCTCGAATCCGATGTAGGACGTGACGCCCAGGATGATGCCGTAGAACACGCCGTTGAAGCCGCCGCTCACGGTGTGCTTGAAGCTGAATGCGGACAGGGCCTGGCCGTGGCTGCCGCCCTTGACGGTCGTGACCAGGTCGACGACCACGATCACGGCCACGGTCACGATGCCCACGACCAGCTGGGTCCGGGTGGTGACCTTGATCCTCACGATGGACAGCACAACCAGCAGGGCCATGCCGAGGAAGAAGAACAGGATCCACCAGTCGGGATTCAGGCCGAGCAGGTTCGCGGCCAGGTAACCGACGCCGGACATGGTCATCGGCACGAAGCAGATCATGCCGGCGAAGTACAGCCAGCCGGCCATGAAGCCGCCCTCCTTGCCGAGGCTGCGGCTGGCGTAGGTGTAGGCGTAGCCCGCCGACGCCATCCGCCGGGTGAAGCCGATCACCACGAACGCGAGCGCCAGGCAGGCGATGCCGCCGAGCAGGAAGGCCAGCGGGGTGGACCCGCCGGCCACGATCGCGACGCCGGAGACGTTGAGCAGCATCGCCATGCCCGGTGCGATGACCGAGACCGAGATCGCGATAGCGTCCCAGATCCTGAGCGAGCCGTGCGCCAGCTGGTCCTGGCCGGTCGCGACGGTCAGGCTGCGGTCGGTTTCTGCCATGGGGGGTGCCCTCCCTAAACTCACTTCGGGGCGGCCGGTCATTCGGCCATCAGAACGGTGTCGCTGTCGAGGTGGTAGTCGAACGCGAGCGGCGTGCAGTCGCGCTCCATGATCCAGTCCCGGAACCGCACGTGGACCGGGTGATCCTGGTACTGGCGCAGCAAATCGGGGTCAGCGAACTCGGTGTAGAGCAGGTAGGCGTAGCCGCGGGTGCGCTGCCCGGTCAGGTCGGTGCCGAACCGGCACTTGGTCATCAGCCCGATCTCGCTCGGCCAGCTCGCCACCATCGCCCGCATCGTGGCCGCCTCCTCCTCGCTGAGCGGGCGCGGGAAGCTGAACAGGACGATGTGCTGCAGGGTCACCGTGGCCTCCGTCAGAAGAACTCGAAGTATTCGCGCATTTCCCAGTCGCTGACGTCCTGCCCCTCGGCCGGCGGATTCTCCGCCACGGCCGCCTTGTAGCGCTTGATCTCGGCGCGCTTCATCTGCAGCAGGTAGTCGACCAGGGTGTCGCCGAACGCCTTGCGGTAGAAGTCGTCGGCGGCGAGGGCGCCGACCGCCTCAGCCAGCGACGTGGGCAGCATCGGCGCCTCGGTCGCATAGGGATCCGCCTCCACCGGCGGCGGTGCCTCGAGCCCGCGGCGGATCCCGTCGAGGCCGGCCGCGATGTTGGCCGCCATGTAGAGGTACGGGTTGGCCGCGGGCTCGCCGATCCGCATCTCCACGTGGCTGCTGGTGTCGCCGGGCGAGCCCTGGACCCGGACCAGGGCGCCCCGGTTCTCCACCGCCCAGCACACCCGGTCCGGCGCGAACGAGTACGGGCGGTAGCGCTTGTAGCCGTTCACCGTGGGGGTGGAGAACGGCATCATCGGCAGCACGTGCTCGATCAGCCCGGCGACGTACTGCCGGCCCAGATCGGACAGCGGCCCGTCCGGGCTGGCGAAGGCGTTGCTGCCGTCCTGGCGCGAGATCAGCGACTGGTGCAGGTGCCAGCCCGAGGAGAAGAAATTCGGCAGCCCCGGCCGGCACATGAACGTGGCCAGCAGGCCGCGGCGCTGGCAGACCTGCTTGACCGCGGACCGGAACAGCACGACCGCGTCGGCGGCCGCCAGCCCGCCGATCGGTGCGAAGCTGAACTCGATCTGGCCGGGTCCCCACTCGTCCTCCATGGCCCGCGGGGGCAGCCCCACCTCCCACAGCGCGTCCCTGATCGCCTCGAGCGTGCTGCCCACGCTGTCCAGGCGCACCTCGGACAGGTACTGGTAGCCGCGCTCGAACACGCTCACCTCGGGGGGCGGCGGGGTGAACCCGGCGTTCTCCGGCGTGAGCCGGTCGGACTCGAGCTTGACGATGTAGTACTCGAGCTCGATCCCGGCCAGGTAGTCGTAACCGGCCTCGGCCAGGTCGCCGAGGGTCCGGCGCATGAGGCCGCGGCCGTCGAGCGGCATCGGCTGCCCGTTGGCGAAGTAGACGTCGCACAGCATCCACCCGGTCCGGTCGGCCCACGGCAGCACCTGGAACGTGGTCGGGTCGGGCACCAGGACCACGTCCGGGAAGCCGGTGAACTCATCGATGCCGAACCCGCCGCCCTGGGCGAACGCGGGCACGAACACCTGGTTGCCGGTGTCCAGGCTGTAGATCGCCCCGGAGAAGTCGAGCCCGTTGGTCAGCACGGCCAGCGCCGCGTCCGCGGACAGCGACTTGCTGCGCGGCATGCCGTGCTGGTCCACGACCACGAACCGCACGGTCCGCAGGCCCAGCTCACTGATCCGCGCCGCGACCACTTCCGCCGCATTCGCCTGCCGGTCATTGAACAGGCCGTAACGGGCCACGAAACCGGGCTGGCCCACGCCTGCGGCGGAACTCGCCAGCTCGTCGGGAGATCCTGGGGATGCAGTGCTCACGGGGTGCACTCCTATCAAGTCAGGTCAAGTCTTGTCGCCTCGGGTCTTGTCGCCGGGTTTGCCGCGCTGGCTCATCTGCCCCAGCTGGCTCATCTGGTCGAGCACGGCGACCGCGAAGTTGTCGGACTCGGCGTCGGCGAGCGACAGGTAGGTCTCGGTGCGCTGGACGCCGGGAATGCGGAAAATCGTGTTCAGCAGCAGCTCGCGAAGGTGCGTGTGGTCGCGGACGCGCAACCGTACCAGCAGGTCAAGGCCGCCGGTGACCACGCTCATGTCCTGGGCCTCGGGCAGCGCCCTGATCGCGCGGATGATCTCGCTCAGGTCCATGCCGGGACCGGCGGTCACCGCCAGGTAGACCACGACCGGGTAGCCGAGCGCCGCCCAGTCGATGTCCACGCGGTAGCCCCGGATGGCGCCGGCGCGCTCGAGCCGGGCCAGCCGGTCGGCGATCGCGGGCGGCGACATCCCGACCGCCCGGGCCAGCGCGCGCTGGGACTGGCGGGCGTCGACGGCCAGCGCCCGGAGCAGGGTGAGGTCGAGGTCATCGACCTCGACCTTCTCGCTCGACGGCGAGGCGACTTCGGCGAGGCGCGCGAGCGGCGCTGAAGTGGCTGTCAATTGGCAGACATCTCTGCTAGGAGCTTCATGACCTCGTGTATGATCTGAACTAGATCCGAGCAAATGTATGTCCTGGTGGCAAGAATTCTTACGTTTGCCAGGCCCCGTGTCAAGGGTGACAGCATCGACAAATCGGGAGGCACGGATGACCGCCGCGCCGGAGCTACGTGACTGGACCGCGAGCTTCGCCCGCCGGACCCGGACCCTGGGCGGCGGGGAGATCACTGCGATCCTGTCCCTGGCCGGGGCCACCGACGTGATCACGTTCTCGGGCGGCTTCCCCGACCCGGCGACCTTCCCCAGCGATGTACTCGGGGAGATCGCCAGCCGGCTGCTCGCCGAGGACGTCGCCGTCGCGCTGCAGTACTCCCCGACCGAGGGACTGCCGGGACTGCGCGACTACGTGGCCGGGCGGGTGGAGGCACTCCAGGGCAGGCGGCCCGCCACGGGCGAGCTCATGATCACCAGCGGCGGGATCGACTGCATGGAACTCGTCGCCAAGAGCATCGTGGACCCGGGCGATGTCGTCGTGGTCGAGGCGCCGAGCTACCTCGGCGCGATCATGGCGTTCCGCGGCTACGAGGCGGACCTGCGCGGCGTGCCGATGGACGACGACGGGATGCGCGTCGACGTGCTCGCCGATCTGCTCGCGGCCGGCCTGCGGCCCAAGGTGCTCTACACGATCCCGGACCACCAGAACCCGACCGGCCTGTCCATGGCGCCGCAGCGGCGGACCGCGCTGGTCGAGCTGGCCCGCCGGTACCGCTTCCTGATCCTCGAGGACGTCGCCTACCGCGAGCTCGGCTTCGACGACGCGGCGCCGCCCAGCATGTGGTCGGCCGCGCCGGACGTGGTCATCCAGGCGGGCACGTTCTCCAAGACGTTCTTCCCGGGGGTTCGCCTCGGCTGGGCGGCGGGACCGCCCGAGGTCATCGCGCAGCTCGTGACGGCCAAGCAGAACTCCGACCAGTGCTCGGGCGCGCTCGGCCAGCGGATGCTCGAGGAGTACGGCCGCGGCGGGCATCTGGACCGCCAGCTGGTCGCCTCCCGCGCGCTGTACGCCCGCCGCGCCGAGCTCATGGGCAAGGCCCTGCAGGCGCACATGCCCGCGGGCACCAGCTGGACCGCGCCGGGCGGCGGCTTCTTCACCTGGGTGACCGCGCCCGAGGGCATCGACACCGTGGCGCTCTCGCCGGCAGCCAGCGCCCGCAAGGTCGCCTACGTGCCCGGCCGGCCCTTCTACCCGGGCGACGGCGGGGCGTCCCAGATGCGCCTGGCCTACAGCCGGGTCGCCGACGACCTCATCGACGAGGGCGCGCGGCGCCTCGGGGACCTCGTCCGCACCGTACTGGAGGGAAAGTGAGCGACGCGGCCACGCATTTCTCTGAAGCGGCCCACGGCGAGCCGGCGGGTACCGGCCGTTACGTGCGCATCGATGAGATTACGTCGGCGGAATACGTGCCCGGGCTGGCGTTCCGGCCGGTGCTCGGCCAGGGGGTCATGACCAACTTCGTGAGCTTCGAGCCCGGGACCGAGGCGCCGCGGCACGTCCACGAGGAAGAGCAGATCGTGATCATCCTCGACGGGCAGATGACCTTCGACCTCGATGGCGACGTGCGCACGATGAGCAAGGGCGACGTCGCGGTCATCCCGGCCTGGGTGCCGCACGGGGCGTGGACGACCGACACCAGCTGCCTGGAGGTGGACGTGTTCTGCCCGCCCCGCAAGACCCTGCTCGGCCTGGCCGGGGCTCAGCAGCCCGAAGCCCAGGCCGCGGCCGCGGACCGGCCGGGCGGCGAGTAGATGGACCTCGGCCTGTCCGATCGGCGCGCGATCGTCACTGGCGGCTCGAAGGGGCTCGGCCAGGCCATCGCCGCCGAGTTGCTGGCCGAGGGTGCGCAGGTCGCCATCTGCTCGCGCAACGAAGCCGAGCTGGACGCGGCGGCCGCCGAGCTCCGCAAGCCCGGCGGTACCGTCTTCGCGGCCCGCTGCGATGTCACCGACCCCGGCCAGGTCGCCCGCTTCATGGAGGAATCCGCGTCCGCCCTGGGGGGCGGAGGGATCGACATCCTGGTCAACAACGCGGGCGGGGCCCGGCCGGGCCGGTTCGAGTCGCTGACCGACGCCGACTGGCAGGCCGACTTCGAGGTCAAGGTGCTGTCGCAGATCCGCTGCACCCGGGCCGCCCTGCCGCTGCTGCGGCAGAGCTCGGCCCCGCGGGTCATCAATATCAACGCGGTCTACGCGCGCTACCCCGACCCGGCGTTCCTCGCCTCGTCGGTCAACCGGGCATCCTGCCTCAGCCTGGCCAAGGCGCTGGCCATCGAGCTGGGGCACGAAGGGATCCTGGTCAACAGCGTGAACATCGGCTTCGTGACCACGCCGCAATGGGACAACATCCATCGCCGGCGCGCGCCGGACTTGCCGGCCGACGAGTTCTTCGGGCAGCTGGCCGCGGCCGAGGTGCCCCTCGGCCGGTTCGGGCGCCCGGACGAGGTGGCGGGCATCGTGGCCTTCCTGGCCGGCGACCGCGCGAGCTACATCACCGGCGCGTCGATCGACGTGGCCGGCGGCATGGGGAAGTACCTCTAGGAAGTATGCCGAGCCATGTGCCGATTGCTCGGATACTGCGCCCGGGGCAACGTCTCGCTGGCCGAGACCATGGGCGAGCCCGGGCTCCGCGAGTTCACGCAGCTTTCGGCGTTCCACGGCGACGGCTGGGGAATGGCCTGGTACGACGGCCCGCAGGTGCATGTCGAGAAGTCCCCGCAACGGGCGGTCGACGAGCCCGCCTACGCCGAACTCGCGCACCGCGCGCTCGGCGGCCTCGGGCTCGTGCACCTGCGCTGGGCCACCCCGGGCCTGCCGGTCGCGACGGGCAACACCCACCCGTTCCGCCACGGCCGCGTCGTGATGGCGCACAACGGCGCGATCCACCCGCAGCACCGGCTGGGCGAGCTGCTGCCGCCGTCCTGGGAGCGTCGGCTCACCGGCACCACCGACAGCGAACGGTACTTCCTGCACGTCATGTCCGGCCTTGAGGCGGGTGACGGGGACATGATCGCGGCGCTCGAGGACACCACCGCCCGCATCGGCCGGTTGTTCTCGGCCAACAGCCTGAACGCGGTTTTCCTGACCCCCGATGTCCTCTACGCGATCTGTTATTACTGGCCTGAACGCATCCCCCATGACGCCCTGGCCAGCAGGGGTGTCGTGGGCCCGACGGAACGGTACTTCGACCTGGCTTACCGCGAGAGCGAGGGCGGGCTGGTCGTCGGCTCGTCGGGGTGGCCCCAGGATGGCTGGACCCAGCTGCCCAACCGCCATGTCCTGGTCGTTGACCGGGAGACGCTGCAGGCCAAGGTGGTTCCGCTCGGCGCGGGCCACCCGGCCGTGGGCCCGTTACCGGTCCTGGCCGGGACGATCGCCGGGTGACTCCGCACGATAATCCGGGAGTCAGCTCGCAGCTGACGAGCTCTCCCGCGGCGCCACCGCGGCCAGGTGCTGCTCGATCTCGCGAACGTGCGCCTTGCGCTCGTGCCGCTGCCAGAAAGCGGCCACGGCCACGATCGAGACCGAGATGAGAATCGCCACGCCGACGACCAACGCGACGGTCAGCAGGGCGTCGTTCAGAAGCTGTGTGTCGATCATGGATACCAACCCCGTCCGCAGTGCTTACGTCCACAATGTTTACGTCGTTTACATAGTCAGTCTGGCCGAGGAAGTGAACGGCGTCAACATATTTACCGGGCTGACCCGCGTGCCCAATCTCGATGTTTAACCGGGTTGGCCCGCCTGCGTTAACCGGGTTGGCCCGCCTGCCCGGTCTCGGCCAGCCGCCGGTCCAGATAGCGGCGCTCGGCGTCGGTCGCCGCCAGGTCACGGGCCGCGGCGTAGCTGACCGCGGCCTCCTCACGGCGCCCGAGGCGCCTGAGCAGGTCGGCGCGGGTGGCGGGCAGCAGGTAGTAGTCGCCCAGCGCACCGGAGGCCTCGATGGCCGCCACCAGCTCGAGCCCGGCCGCCGGGCCGTCCGCCATGGCCACGGCCACCGCCCGGTTCAGCTCGATCACCGGTGACGGCACCAGCTGCGCCAGCCGCCGGTACAGCCCGGCGACCTCAGCCCAGTCGGTGGCGGCCGCCTCCGCGGCGGTGACGTGGCAGGCCGCGATCGCCGCCTGCACCTGGTATGGCCCGGGCCGGCCGCGGCGCAGGGCTGCCTCGAGGATGCCGGTGCCCTCGTCGATCTCTCGCCGGTCCCAGCGGCTGCGGTCCTGGTCCTCCAGCGTCACCAGGTCGCCGGCGCTGTCGACGCGGGCCGCCCGGCGGGCGTCGTGCAGCAGGACGAGCGCCAGCAGGCCGAGCGCCTCTGGCTCGTCGGGCATCAGCTGGGCCAGCGCGCGGGCCAGCCTGATGGCCTCGGCACACAGGCCCTGGCGCACCAGGTCGGCACCGGCGCTGGCCGCGTAGCCCTCGTTGAACAGCAGATAGAGGACGGCCAGCACCCCGGCCGTGCGTTCAGGCAACAAGTGCGATGGGGGTACCCGGTACGGGATCCCCGCATTCTGGATCTTGTGCTTGGCCCGGACCAGTCGCTTGGCCATGGTCTGTTCGGGGACCAGGAACGCCCGCGCGATCTCCGCGGTGGTCAAGCCGGCCAGCGTGCGCAGGGTGAGCGCGACCCGGGCCTCGAGCGGCAGCGCGGGATGGCAGCAGGTGAACATCAGCCGCAGCCGGTCGTCGCGGATGCCGCTGTCATCGTCATCGGCGGGGTCGTCGTCGGGCCGGGCCAGGGCGGCCACCTCCCTCAGCTTCGCGGCCTCGGCCGCGCTCCGGCGCAGCCGGTCCAGGGCCCGGTTGCGCGCCACCGTGGTCAGCCAGGCGCCGGGGCGGCGCGGGACGCCATCGCGCGGCCAGGTCTGCAGCGCCCGGGCGAACGCGTCCTGCGCGCACTCCTCGGCCAGATCCCAGTTGCCGGTCATCCCGATCAGGGCCGCGACGACCCGGCCCCACTCCTCGCGGAACGCCTCGGCGACCGCATCGGCGGCGCCCCCGGCGTCCGCGGTCAGTCCGTCCAGAACGGCCTCACCTCGATCGTCCCGAACCTGGCCACCGGGTGCCTGGACGCCACGTCGATGGCCTCGTCCAGGTCCGCGCATTCGATTAGGTCGAAGCCGGCGATCTGCTCCTTGGTCTCGGCGAACGGCCCGTCGGCGACCAGCACGTCGCCGCCGCGCATCCGCACGGTCGTGGCGTCGCTGACCGGGCGCAGCTGGTGGCCCTGCAGCCGCACCCCGCGGCCGTCCACATCCGCGAGCCAGGCGTCCATCGTGGGCCCGATGCTGGCCTGCTCCTCGGGGGTCAGCTCGACGGACTCGTCGGCGCAGATCAGCAGCATGTATTTCATGGCTCCTCCATGGCCTGGATCCTTCCGGCCCGCATCGGCCGGTCGCCAGGACGACGAACGCGAACGCCCGGGATGGACACCGTTGCCGCTGGGTTGCTTGTAGCTGGGCAGCTCACGCGGCACCCCGGTCGGGGTTTGGGTTCGGCGCTTCAACGCCACGCGCGGGACCAGGTCCCGTCTTACCGCCGGCTCGGCGCTTAACGCGGGACCCGACTGGTCCCACGGCCTGCCACCCCGAACCGAGATAGCGGGCGAGATTGACCGCGGCGTTGTCGTCGCGGTGATGATGCGCCCCGCAGCCCGGGCAGTCCCATTCGGCCGCCCAGCCGATCGCGGTCTGCCGGTCGCAGGCGGAGCAGATCTGCGAGCTGGGGTAGAACCGGTCCGCCTCGATCAGGCGGCACCCGTACCAGGCCTGCTTGTACCGGAGCCGGGCCCGGGCCTGGGCCAGCCCGGCGTCGGCCAGCTTCCGCCGCCGGGAGCGGGCGCCCGGCAGCCCCTTCTGGGCCAGCATCCCGGCGCTGTTCAGCGTCTCGACCACCACCATGCCGTGGGTCTTGGCCAGGGCAGTAGTCAGCTTGCTGATCGCGTCGGCGCGGATGTCAGCGCAGAACCAAGCCAGAACCTTACTCATGTCCCGGACCAGGCCATCGTCTATCCCACCCAGATCCAGGATCACAATCTGCCGCCCCCGGGCGGCGAGGCCGGCCTGAATTCGCTTCGTGCCGAACCGGGCCAGCCCATCCCGGTGCTCAACGACGATACCGGCAGCGTCAGGGCCGGCCAGGGTACGCGCGAGCTTGCGGCGGCGGCCGTTCACCGCGGATCCGGTCTCGGTGACTACCCCGCCCACAGTCATTCCGTCCGCGGTCACCCAGCTGCTGAGCCTGGCCACCAGCCGGCCCAGGCCGCAGCGCTGGCCAGCTGACCAGACGCAGGCGCAGACCACCACCCGGCCGGCAGCGCCCGGTGAACGGCCAGGACCGGCGAGGATCACCCGGCCAGCCCGGCCTGCGGGCACCGGCAGTGTCCCGGCGTTGTACCACCGGCAGGCGGTGTACTTGCTCACGCCCACCCGGCCGGCCCACCCTGACAGGTTCACGCTACGCACGCTAATGCATACCTATGACAACCAGCGCCAACTGGATCGGCAGCGGGATGCACGACAGATTTGTTGGAGATGATCTTGGTGGTGATGCTGACCTGGGTTTCCGAGTTGCCCTGTCTGTCAGGTGCCCGGTCGCGGCCCGGCCTGGCGGATGACCCGGGTGGCCCAGAGTTCGTCCAGCTGCCTTTCAGGATCGTGAAGACATTCGAGGCCGTATACGTGCCGAACACCGTCAGCGAGCGGCCGATGGCGGTCAGACGTCGCTTCCGTGGCCGCCATCACGGAGCGTGATTGACTCAGTCGGCACGGCGGGCTGCGAGTTCGCGCGGAACGCCGATTCTGGGACAAGGCGGCAGTACGGGTGCCGCACGTGATCACGCCCCGGATCAGCCGGTTATGAGCACCGTGGCGTGTGTCAGCTTTAGCTCGCACCGGGCCGACCGGGCCGCTCAGCGCTTTGCTGGTGCAGCCTGGGTGAGAGCGGGAAGGGAGTAGGGCTCGTCGCGGCCACCTGAGCCTCCAATGGCAGGGCTGCCGCCGTTGAGCCAGGCAAGGGCCACCCAGCTAGCGAGCCGCTGACAGTCAGTGCGGACATCGTCTGCCGGATGCAGGGTCAGCGACAGCTGTACGCCGAGGTCATAGAGGCTGTTCCTGACCTGCGCCGGGAATTCGTCGATGCGATGGCCGTCGATATTCCGCAGGGCGGAACCTGAGCGACGTATCGATCTTGTGGAGCCGGCCTTGCTAGTCGATGACGATCGAGCCGCCGGCGACATCACCGGCCGGTGCAAGGACCTGGATCTAGCGGCCGGGCGGCCGCGCGGGCGGTCTCGGGTGCTCCTGCGCCTTTGGCGGCCTGGATGGCGGAGCCGGGTGTATGGACCCAGGCTCGGGGGTAGGCGAGGTACGTCCCGGTTACGGGACGGTCCGGCCTGGCCATGGAGCCAGGCCCGGCCACGGAAGGCTCGGGGGGGTCAGTGAAGGTGCTGGTGGCCGGCGCGTCCGGCTTCGTCGGCCAGCGGTTGTGCGCGGCCTTGGACCGGGCCGGCCACGACGTGGTCGCCATGACCAGGAACCCGGCCAGATACCGGGGGGCAGGCACACCGGTGCGCGGCGACGTCGAGGACCCCGCCACCCTGGAGCCGGCGATGGCCGGCTGCCAGGCCGCGTACTATCTGGTGCACTCCCTCCAGGACGCGGACTTCGAGCGCAAGGACGCCGCCGGGGCTACCGCGTTCGGCGAGGCGGCCGCCCGGGCTGGCTTGCGCCGCATCATCTACCTGGGTGGCTTGGGCGACGACGCGGACGACCTGTCCGCCCACCTGCGCAGCCGCCGTGAGGTCGAGAACCTGCTCGGTACCGGCGGCGTGCCGGTCACCGTCATCCGGGCCGGGATCATCATTGGGCACGGTGGTATCTCCTGGGAGCTGACTCGCCAGCTCGTTGAGCACCTGCCGGTCATGATCACCCCCCAGTGGGTCGCCACCCGCACCCAGCCAATCGCGGTCGACGACGTGGTGACGTACCTGGCCGGCGTGCTGGAGCCGCCGGAGGCGTCGGGCCGGGTCTATGAGGCCGGGGGCCCGGAGGTGCTCCAGTACTCGACGATGCTGCGCCGGGTCGCCGCCATCGAGAACCGCCCGCTGCTCCTCCTGCCCGTGCCGCTGCTCACCCCCTGGCTGTCCTCGCTGTGGCTGACCCTGGTCACCGACGTCGACACCGGTACCGGCCGGGCCCTCATCGACTCCATGACCAACGAGGTGATCGTGCGTGACCACTCGATCGGGGACCTGATCCCGATCCGGCTCATGTCCTACGACGACGCCGTGCGCTCGGCGCTCCGCGAACGGCGCGAGGCCCAGCAGGCCCGCTCGTGACGGCGCGGGACGCCGCCGGGCTCAGGGCCGCCTGGCTCGGGGCGGCCGGGCTCGGGGCAGCGGCGCTGCTGCGGTCCTCGTTCGCCGCCAAGGCAGGCTCCGCGCGCTTCTACCTGCTGGCCACCAGTCTGGCCGGCACCTGGACGTGCGGCGCGCTCGGCGCGGGCCCCATCCCGTGGCGCGGCGGCGGCTGGCGCACCCGCCCCGGAAGCGCGGCACGGGCCCTTATCGTCGTCCCCGTCGTCACCGGGGCCGCCACCTTCGCCGTGTTCTACGGCGCCGCGCGGGTCGCCCGCCGCCACCGCACCCTGCGCCGTGCTGTCGCCAGCGTGCTGCTCTACGCCGAAGCCGGGTCAACCCCGCTGGTCTTGCTCATCGCGTCGAGCAGCGGGGTAGCGGAAGAACTGTTCTTCCGCGGCGCCTTGTGGTCCGGGTCGCGCCCGCTCCGCACCACCACGCTCGCCTATGCGGCATCGACCGCCGCTACCGGCAACCCGGCGCTGGTCCTGGCCGGCCTGATCACCAGTGTGATCTTCGGCTGGCAGCGGGACGCCACCGGCGGGGTGCTCGCCCCGGCCGTCACCCACGTCACCTGGTCCGTGCTCATGCTGCGCTACCTCACGCCGCTGTTCCGCGACCCGGACCGGCCGCCGGACCTCGACTGAAGTTTCGTGACGACGCCAGATCTACCAACTATGCGTGCCGGAAGCCGATGACCGCAGAAGCTGCTGTGGCCGCCAGATCGGCGGTTCCATGCGCGCTGGCGCCGACCCGGCACTGGTTACCGAGTGTCACCCGGTTCTTCGCCCGACTTCGCGTGCTCTGCCGAACACGGGCGGTTGTGGAGGTACGGTGCTCCTGTCCACGGGGCTATCGGCCGGGCCGTATAGGTGCTGCCAGGTCCTCGGCCAACAGGCCCGCGCATCATGAGTCAAATGCTAGAGCCGCAAGCGTGCCGATGAGGATGAACGGCCGGCCGGTGTGCAGCGTTGGCGGGTCAGTTGCGGATGAGGATCTTGAGGCCTCGCGGCTGGCCATGGCGCGGTAGCCGTCGGGTACCTAGTCCAGGCTGACGGTGGTGTCGAAGACGCGGCCGGGCTCGATGGTGCCGTCGAGAATGTCGGGCATGAGTTCCTCGATGTAGGCGCGGGAGGGGCAGGCGCCCCCGGTCAGGGTGATGTTGCGCATCAGCATGACGGGGCCGATCGGGCCTTCGGCGTAGTTGGGGACGCCGAGCCGGCTGACGACTCCGCCGTCGATGACGGCGCCGAACGCGGTGGCCGGGGCCTGCCTGGTGCCGACGCACCCGATTACCTTGCCGGTGCCGTCGGCCAGCTCCCGCACCTTCGCGACGCCTTCGTCGCCGCGCTCGGCGACGACGTCGGTGGCGCCGAAGTCGCGGCCGAGGCTGGTGCGGTCGGCGTGCCCGCCCATCAGGATGATCTGTCCGGCGCCGAGTCGGCGCGCGACCAGCACTGCGAGCAGGCCGACCGCGCCATCGCCGATCACGGTCACGGTATCGCCCCGGGTAACGCCGGCCTTCACGGCGCCGTGGTGGCCGGTGCACAAGACGTCGGAAAGGGTCAGCAGCGAGGCCAGCAGCGCAGAATCGGCGGCGACGGGCAGCTTGACCAGGGTGCCCTGGGCCTGCGGGACGCGGACCGCTTCGCCCTGGCCGGCGTCGACGCCGTCCAGGCCGTAGCGGCCGCCGTGGCGGCAGGAGGTCTGCAGGCCCTTGCGGCAGAACTCGCATGTGTTGTCGCACCAGGCCGCGCCCCGCAGCGGAGCGCGGTTCGGGGCTTGACAGGGCCCCTCCACGCGGCTGCCGTGTAGGTCAGCGGGCTGTCACACTGGATGGCATGATCCGCCAGCAGTACCCCGGCAGTAGCGGCAGCGAGCTGGGAACTTCCTGCGTGCCCGCCGCACCCAGCTCACCCTCCAAGAGGCGGCCCTTACCCTCGGCTCGGGGCTGCGCCGGACTCTGGACCGAGGAAGCGCTCGAGGTAGTCAAGGTTCTCCCGGACCATCTGGAGCGCGCGGTGCGGCGCGGTGGCCGGTGATCCGGTGCCTTCCGGGTAGGAGAGCATGTCGACGGCGTTCTGGGCGAGTTGGTCGGCCACCGCTTCGGCGGGATGGCTGGGGCCTGGGTGGAACCACCACGCGACCCAGTTGCACATGCCGATGACCGACAGCGCCGCCAGCCGCTCGTCCCGAGGGCGGAACTCTCCCCTCGACATGCCTTCTTCGATGATGGTCCGCATCTCGGCGAGGACCTCCCGGCGCGCCTTGAGGTGCAGGGCGGCTATTTCCTCTGGGAGCGCGGCCTCGGTGCGATCGAGGACCCGGAAGCGCTCCGGTGCTTTGGCGCGCTGGAGGACCAGCGCACGGACTACGGCCTGCAGCTTCTCGACCGAGCTTAGGTCGGTGCGGAGCCGGATCCCGCGGATGATGTGCGCGGTGTTCTCGCTGACATCTCTGACGAGCGCGGCGAGCAGCTGTTCCTTGCTGCTGATGTAGTTGTAGAGCCCCGGCCTGCTGATTCCGATGGCATCGGCGATGTCTTGCAGCGTGGTCCCGTCGTATCCGCGCTCGGCGAAGAGCCGGGTGGCGTGCTCGAGGATTTCCGACATCACTAGCTCGCGGCGCGAGGACGACGTGCGCATCCGCGTCGCGCGACCCGGGGTCCGGTCGGCCGTGTTGCCGGCCGCGGCGGCCACCGCGCGACGGTTCCGGGGAGAGGGAGAGGCCATGGCGAGATAGTACGGTCGCCGGGACCGCGTTTCAGGCCGGGACCGGCACCGGGGTGCAGGTCAGGGCGAAGGCGAGCTGCTGAAGTTGCAGGGCCCTGCCGAGGTGGTGGTGGTCGATGTTGTGGCCAACGCCGCGGGCCAGGGTGGCATCCACGCGGGGCGCGGAGGTGAACAGCCCGGCGAACGTGTCGACCCGGCTCTGGTCGGCGTTCCAGAGGGCCTCGTGCTCGGCGAGCACGTAGTGGACTGGTACCTGGACCTGCCGGGCGAGGTCCGCGGCGGTGCGCGGCCACTCGCCGACGATCTCGAGCAGTTCCTCGATCGGGCAGGCGGCCGCGGAGATCTCGGCGCGGTCGACGGCGTCGGGGGCGAAGGTTTCGTCCGGTCCGTACATGAACATGCGGCGCTGCTCGGGGCTGAACTGCACCGGGACGCCGGGCGGCATCGAGTGCCAGGCGCCGGCGACGTGGTCGGGGGAGACGGTGTTGACCCCGTGCAGCGCGATCCCGAGCAGCGGCCAGGCGGGCTGGCGCGCGGCGATGTGGACCGTGATCGCCGAGCCGATGGAGTGGGAGATTATGACGACTCCCGGGTGGCCAGCCCCGTGTTCGGCCCACAGCGCGGCGATGGCCTCGTCGAGGACCTCGGCGTTGCGCGCGAACGTCCGTTCGTCGGCGGGGAGGGGATCGCTGCCGCCGTACCCGGGCCGGTCGAGGGCGATCGCGGTGAATCCGTTCGCTTCGGCGACGTCGAGCAGGGAGAACCCGGGGACGTCGAAGTAGCGGGCGGTGTAGCTGCCTCCGGGCAGGCACACCAGCAGCGGGGTGCCAGGGGTGCCGGGGGTGCCGGGCCCGGTCGCGATCCCGGTGACCCGCAACGCGCCTGGGGTCGAGATGTCGATGTCCGTGCGCATCGGCTGCTCCTTTGCAGATGGTGGTGGGGGTGTGCGACGAGTCAGAGCCAGCCGAGGACCGTGTCCGCGGCCAGTTCGATGCCCGGGCGGTGGCCGGGCAGGGCGGCGCCGAAGTGGAGGCCGGGGATGATCTCGTGTTCCTTTTCCTGGGCGCCGATCGCGTTGTAGAGCTTGCCGGCATCGGCGGGCAGGAGCGTCTGGTCGCCGGAGAACTCCAGGTACAGCGTCGGCACCCTGACGTGCGGTGCGGCCTTGGCGAACGAGGCGTTTGCCGACAGGCCAGACCAGGTCGACAGCCATGCGTCCGGGCTGCAGATGCGGCCGAAGCCGACGGTGCCGTAGTTGATCAGGTGCGGGTACAGGCCGTGGAGCGAGCCGTAGGGACGGTCGTTGGGGTCGAGGGACAGATCCACGTAACGCGGGTCGGCCTCGGTGCGGTTGACGATCAGGAAGCGCGGGGCCAGTGCCGCGCGCTTGTCGGCGACGTCACCGGTCTTCTTGAACCGCCCCCGGGCGTCCTCCCGGCGCGCGACCCAGTGCCGGGCGAGGTTGTCGAGGCGGACCATGCGCTCCCGCTGAGCCGCCCGGTACCGGGCCAGGAACTCCGGGGTGTAGCTCGAGCTCTCCGGCGGCTCACGGAACCCGTTGCGGGGATCGAACAGGTCCAGCTCGGGATCGGCGGCCAGCGGATCCGCCTCGTCGATCACACTCGGGTCGATGCCGTGCAGCATCACCTCGCCCTGGCCCGGGTGGGCTGCCAGGAAGACCACGCCGTCGGGCACCGGCATCTGGGCCTCGGCGAGCCTGGTGGGCCTGCCAGCCGGGGTACGCGCGATCCGGTCCTCCGGCGCGGCGGTGGCCTGCCAGAGGTAGAACGCGTTGAGAGTTCCCCCGCCAGAGTGCCCGAGCGCGACGAGCCGGTCGTAGCGCCCACGGGGGACCGCGTACCCAGCGGCGACGTCCAGCAGGGCCTGTTCGTGGACCAGGGCGTGGTCCGTCCCGGCCGCACGCATCCCCTGGCTCCAGACCGCGACGCCGGCCCTGAGCAGGAGGCCGATCATCGGGTGCCCGCTCATGTCGAGTCGCGGGTGGGTCACGGTCACGCACGTGGCCGCGCCCGGCGGGTGGAACAGGGTGCCGTTGACGGTGGCGCCGTCGGTCGTCGGGACACGATGCAGGCTGATCTCGGTGCCGGCCGGGATCGGTGCCGGTTCGGGGTGCCGATGGCCTCCGAGCCGTTCGGTGTCCGGTGCCGCCGCGGTGCGCGTCACGGGGCCGGCTCCACCTTCAGCGCGTCCTTGTCGTACTGGACGACGCGCCCGTGGCCGACGGCGGCCAGCGCGCTGTACCAGACCGAGTGCCGTACCCCCGTGGCGCGGCGGTCGACGACGAGCGGGCCGTCCGAGGTGACCGTGACGTAGCCCGGGAGCCGCTCCACCCGGGCGCCGGGCTGTGCCGCGGCCACTGCGGAGACATCGGTGAACTCGGCAGCGTCGAGGAAGTACAGGGTGGTCATGGTTCTCCTTGTCAGGCCGGGACCCGGGAGGCGATGAGCTCGGCCTTGCGGGCCCACAGCGCGTCGAGGGTCGGCTCGCCGTCACTGGCCAGGACGTCGAGCAGCGCCTGGGCGGTGACCTCGGCATCCATCGCGTCTGCCGCGGTCAGCTCCCGCAGCGGACGGGCGATCTCGATGAGGATGTCGTTGGGGTCGCGGACGTAGATCGACTCGACCGTCTCGTGCATGACGCGCATGTCGACCTTTAGCCCGGCGTCCTCGATGCGCTTGGCGAACCCGTCGAGGTCCTCGAGGGTATCCACGTGGAGCGCGACGTGCTTGCCGAGATCGAGCAGGGGCGGGAGGTTCTTGTCGCGGTAGGGCTCCTGGCCGAAGTAGTAGAAGAAGGCCAGGCAGTCGGCATTGCCGATGTCGAAGAAGAAGTGCACGAAGTCGCGCTGGTACTCCGGCCCCCACGCCTTGACCTGCATCGTTTGCACGAGAGGCAAGCCGAGGACATCCCGGTAGAAGTGGATGGTGCCCGCCGGGTCGAACGTCGGGAACGCCATGTGGTTGATGCCGCGCACCGGGTGGCTGGCGGTGCCTCTCGGGCCGGCCTCCTGCTCGCGCGCCTGCGCCGTCGGGGAAGTCACGAGTCGCTTCCTTCCTGTCTTCTGTTCCGCTGAGTCTGCCAGCGTTCCGCCTCTGTGTCAACGAGTGAGTCATAAACTTGACGACTTAGTCGGATAGCGCTTACTGTGCCGCCATGCAACTGGGACGTGTTGAGGTCATCGGCGGGGGCCCGGCGGGCCTGTTCGCCGCGCGGCTGATCAAGGAGCGGATGCCGCACGCCAGCGTGCGCGTCAGCGAGCGGTCGGTGCCCGACGACACTTTCGGCTTCGGGGTCGCGTTCACCGCCCGCACGCTGCGCGCGGTGGCCAGGGCCGAACGGGCAACATTCGATCGCCTCGTCCAGGCCTCGGTGCCGATGCCGCAGCAGGAGATGCTGGTCGACGGCGTGTCGGTCCGGGCGAAGGGCACCGGCGGAGGCATCGCGATCGCGCGGTCCCGGCTGCTCGCCGTCCTTCTCGACGAGGCGGTCCGGGCCGGTGTCGAGGTGGATCTCGGGATGGAGCGCAATCTCGGCGGCGTGCGGGATGCCGACCTGGTGATCGCCGCGGACGGCGCGGGCAGCAGGACTCGTGCCGAGTTCGCTGAGCACCTGGGCGGTCGCGCCGTCCCGGGCCGCGGGGTGTTCATGTGGCTCGGCTGCGCGACCCGGCTGCGGTCGAACCTGTTCGTGCCGGTACGCACCGAGCACGGCCTGTTCACCATCCACGGCTACCCCTACGCCGAGGAGCGCAGCACCCTCGGGGTCGAGGCCGATGTCGGGACCTGGCGTCGCGCGGGGATGGACATCGCGACCGAGCGCACGCCGCTGACCGAGTCCGACGCCTACAGCATCGACTACCTGCAGCAGGCCTTCGCCGACGCGCTCGGGGGGGCCGAACTGCTCGGCAACCGCTCGCGCTGGACGCACTTCCGGACCGTGTCCCTTCCCCGGTGGCACCACGAGAATGTGGTGCTCATCGGGGACGCGGCCCACACCGCGCACTACTCGGTGGGCTCGGGGACGAAGATGGCGCTCGAGGACGCCGTCGTCCTGGCCGACAGCCTCACCACCGGTGAAGAAGCCGACAACCTCACCACCGGTGAAGAACCGGCGCTGGCTGGGGCGCTGCGACGGTACGAGGAAATCCGCCGTCCTCGCGTCGAGGCACTGCAAGACGCAGCCGTGCGTAGTCAGCGCTGGTGGGACTCCATCGGGCACCGCCTTGATCTCCCCGCACCGCAGTTGATGCTGGCTTATCTCAGCCGGGGCGGGGTGGTTTCCGCCTCGCGCCTCGCCGAGAGCGACCCCGGCCTCCTGCGAGCCGGCCTCGCGGCGTTCGCCGGCGTGGCACCCACCGACGACGAGCTCGCCGACGTCCGGACCTGGGTCCTGAACCGGCCCTGCGAAGGGGCAGCGTTGCGCGTGAGCGGCCGCGTCCTGGATGAAGACGGGCAGGCGGGCTATCGCGAGGTGCAGGGCGAGCCGTTCGCCGTCACCACCTTGCGCGCTGCCCATCCGGACGAGGCGCTGGCGGCAGTGCTGGGAACAGATGTCGATGATCCCTGGTCGCCAGCGGCGGACGAGGTGCTCGACCGCTGCCTCGCACTCGCTCAGGCCGGGGCGGACGGGATCCGGCTGGAAGGGCGACCGGGCCGTCCGGCGCTGCTCGACCGGCTCGCCCTCGCCGAGCGGATCCGTCGCCAGACCAAGTTGTTCACGGTGGTCAGCGCCCCCGCCGACCACATCGACGATCTCGTCGACGGGATCGTGGCCGGTCGCACCGACCTCGTCGCGATTGCAGACTGACTTCCAGGAATCATGAAGGCGAGAGGTACGAGCACATGAACTCCCTCCACCGCAGCGGGGCCGGGAACAACGTCATCGACAGCGGCACCAAGGCCTCTTCTCCGCAGACCACAGCCCTGCCAGGGGTCGTCCCGCACCCCACGGGCGCGGTGGACCGGTACGCGGCGGCCGGGGCCTGGGGCACGCGCTCCCTCCCCACAGCCTTCCGCCAGGCCGCGGCGATCTACGCCGGGCGCACGGCGCTGATCACGCCGGACATCCGGCTCACCTATCGCGAACTCGACGCCCGCTCCGATGCCGTGGCCGCGAGGCTGCTGAGCTCCGGCCTGCTGCCGGGGGAACGCGTGCTGTTGCAGCTGACCAACTCCGCCACGGCGGTCGTCGCCTGGTACGGGCTGCTCAAGGCCGGCCTGATCCCGGTCTGCACGCTCGCCATCCACCGCCGCCTCGAAATCGAGCAGATCGGCCGGAAGTGCGGTGCCGTAGCCCACCTCGTCCAGGCCGATTTCCCCAGCTTCGACCTGGTCGCTCTGGCGCAGGAGGTCGCCGGCCTGCTGCCCGCGATGCGTCAGCTCCTGACCGTAGGCGCTGCACCGGGCAAGCCAGGCCTGCGAATCGAGAACCTGCAGGACCACGAGATCAGTGACACAGAACAGGCCGAACTGCTCCAGATCGCGGAATCGCTCGACGTTCACCGACCGGCCGTGCTGCAGCTCTCGGGTGGCACCACCGGAACACCGAAGATCATCCCCCGCCTGCACGCCGAGTACCGCTACAACGCCGACCTGACCTCCAGCTGGTGGGGTCACACCGAGCAGAGCGTGCTCGCCTTCGGGCTCCCGCTCGCCCACAACGCAGCGCTCGCCAACGGCCTGCACGCCGCCCACGGCGCCGGCGCCGCACTACTCCTCGCGACTCCTGCAGCCGACGTCATGCTCCCCATGATGGCTAAGCACGGTGCCACATGGACCATGAGCCCGCCGGGGCTGGCCAGAGAATACCTAACGCACCCGGCGTTCGACGACGCCGTCGCCCGGCTCGGCACCTGGGTGCTGACCGCCGCCCGCGTCCCCCGTCCGGTCTTCGACGAGCTGACCGGACGAGGCGTCCACGTCACCCAGGCCTTCGGCATGAGCGAAGGGCTCTTCCTGTTCACCCCCCTCGACGCGCCCGCCGACCTGCGGGCCCAGACCGTCGGTGTCCCGATCTCGCCCCTTGACGAAGTCCGGGTGCTCCGGCCCGGCACCGAGGTCGAGGTCGCCGAGGGCGAGACCGGAGAGCTAGCCGCACGCGGGCCCTACACCATCCGCGGGTACCTCGCCGCGCCAGACCGCGACCACGAGGCCTTCACCGCCGACGGCTTCTACCGTTCCGGCGACCTCGTGCGGGCACGCAGGTACCAGGGGACGCTGAGCTACTCGATCGAGGGCCGCGTCAAGGACCTCATCGACCGCGGCGGCGAGAAGATCAACGCCGAGGAGGTCGAGCTCCTCCTCGCGCGTCACCCCGCCATCGCCGAGATCGCCCTCGTCGGCATGCCCGACCCCAGACTGGGCGAGCGCGGCTGCGCCTACGTCGTGCCCCGGGACCCGCAGAACCCGCCGACACTCGCCGGCATCTGCGCTCACCTGGAGGCTGAGGGCCTAGCCAAGTACAAGTGGCCCGAACGTCTCGAACTCATCGACGCGCTGCCGCGCACCCAGATCGGGAAGGTCTCCAAGGTGACACTGCGCGCCGACATCGGCGCGAAGCTCGAACACGAGAGACCGGCAGGGACGCGAACGTGACTGCCCAACAGAGTAAACAGAAGCCGCGTGCCCGACGGCGCGCAGATTGACCATTCGGTCCTGGGACCGGGACCCCACCGTGAGGCGCACTGAGTCGCGGGCACTACGACGCCATCACTCAGTTGGGCTTCCTTGGCCGCGGTACTCGGCGTCGGTCACGTGCGCTCCCCAGTGGGGGGCGCCCTCGGTGATGGAGAGGTGTGTCATGAGGTGATCTGGCGCGGCGCCGTGCCAGTGCTCTTCGCCGTCGGGTGCGAAGATGACATCTCCGGGGCTGAGTTCGACGATCTTCTGCCCGCGCGCCTGGACGAGGCCGCGGCCTTCGGTGACGTAGAGGGTTTGCCCGCCTTCGTGGGAGTGCCAGGCACTTCGCGCTCCGGGGGTGAAGTGGACCGCGGCCACGTTGAGCTGGGATGGCGGCAAGCCCCGGGTGATGGGATCGATCCATACCTCACCGGTGAAGGTCTGGGCGGGGCCCTTGGCCGTGGCTACTTGGCGAGAGATGTCCATGTGTGTGTCTCCTGTGTGCGAGAGATCATTTGGGCGCGAGTTCCCCGTAGAAGTAGGACGCTGTGACGCCGCCGTCCATGAGGAAGTCGCTCCCGGTGATGAACGCTCCGTCGGGACCTATTAGGAGCGCGCCGACAGTGCCCACCTCGTCTGGCGTCCCGGCCCGTCCCGCCGGGCATAGTTCGATCATCCGCCGGTAGCCCGCGCCGCGGGGACCGGTCAGTTCGTCCCGGGCGAGCGGGGTGATGATGGTGCCCGGGCTGATGGTGTTCACCCGGGCACCGCGCTTACGCCAGCGGACGGCCTCGGCCATCACCCGCAGCGCATTCCCGCGCTTGGCCAGTTGATAGGCGTGGAGGGAATCGGCGACCTGGTCCGGCTGGAGCATTGGCAGTGCCAGCAGCTCATCGGCTGGCGTGGTGGCGAGGGCTGCGTCCTGCTCGGCGGTGAGGGCGGCAAGCCGGTGGCCGGACTGGGAGGCGATGACGACCGCGGATCCGCCCGGCGCGATGATGTTCCCGAACTCTTCCAGGACCAGTGCTGTCCCGTACAGGTCGACAGCGAGGATGACCTCGGGCGTGGCCTGGCTGGGTGAGACGCCCGCCGCGTGGATCACACCAGTGACGTCGCCGAGCGCGGTGGCGGTCCCGGCCAGTGCCTGCACGGACGCACGGGAGGACACATCGACAGTTTGCAGTGCTCACGTCAAAGCCAGCGCCAGCCAGCACCCCGGCCGCCGCATCGGCGTTGCCCTGATGGAGATCGGCAAGCAGGATGTGCTTGCCTGCACTGACCCGGCGGGCAATTGCCTGGCCGATCTGGCCAGCGCCGATGACGACGATGACGTCGCTCATGAAGGCCTCCTCAGTGAGCAGCCTTGATCAGGCGGATAGTTACAGCGTGAGCGGCCGGTCCGGTGACGCGGCCGACGATGGCTGGGCCGTAGCGGTCGTACTTGGCGTGGTATGCGGAGTCGATGTCTTGGTTTGTCTCCGCTGCCGCGGCCGCGAAATTGACCTCGGCGCCGGCTCCGCCGGCTTCGATACGGCCGGCCCGGCTGGCGGCCGCGTGGCGGTACCACGGCCGGTTCGGCCCGCCTGCGGAGCGAACGTAGAGGTCATCGCCGGCCCGGACCACCCACATGGTGGTGAAGGGCCGCAGTGACCCGTCCTGACGGCGAGAGGCAAGCCGCAGTTCCTCTGCGCCGCCGATGCGCCGCAACTCCTCGGCGGTCCAGCCGCTCACAGCGACCCGACCCGGATGAGTGACTTGATGGCCCGCCGCTCATCCATGGCCCGGTAGGCGTCGGCGATGTGGTCAAGGCCGGTCTCGTAGTCGAAAACCCGGCCGGGGTTGATGACGCCGTCGAGCACATCGCCGAGCAGCTCGGGGATGTAGATCCGGGCTGGGGCCGGGCCGCCGCGCCAGCCGACGTTGCGGAAGAACGTCTCGCTGAAGGGCACCTGGCCGTGCGGGACCCCGACGATACCGACCATGGAGCCGGGCCGGGCAACGGCGAAGGCGGTGGCGATGGACTGGGCGGTGCCGACGCATTCCAGCGCGGCGTCGACGCCAATACCACCGGTGAGCTCGAGGACGGCCTGGCTGGCTTCCTCGCCGCGTGCCTCGACGATGTCGGTAGCGCCGAAGTCACGGGCGAGGTTCTGGCGTTCGGGGCGGCGGCTGAGGGCGATGATGCGCTCCGCGCCGAGCCGCCTGGATGCCAGGACCGCGCACAGGCCGACGGCGCCATCCCCGACCACCGCCACCACGTCGCCCTTGTTCACCCCGGCGCTGACCGCGGCGTGGTGCCCGGTCGGCATCACATCGGACAGGGCGAGCAGCGACCGCAGCGTGTGATCGGAATGTCCCGATCCTGGGACGGGCACCAGGGTGCTGCTGGCCAGCGGGACACGAACGGCTTCGCCCTGGCCGCCGTCGATCTGGCCGTTGCCGAAGCTGCCGCCGGCGGCACAGGACAGAGTCGACCCATTCAGGCAGTGCGGGCAGGACATATCGCTGTAGATGAACGGAGCGACCACCAGATCATCCTGCCGGACTCCCCGCACCTCGGTACCGGCCTGCTCCACTACGCCGATGAACTCATGCCCGATCGAGCCGGCCGCATGCGGCGAGTCGCCCCGGTAGTACCACAGGTCAGACCCGCACACACAGCCCAGCACGACCCGCACGACGGCGTCGGTGGGCTCCTGGATCACCGGGTCGGGTCGTTCGCCAACCTCGACCGATCCAGGCCCTTTGAAGATGGCAGCTCTCATCGGCCTGACGTCTCCTTACCTAGATGCCCTTACCGACCGTCGCAAGTGGCGCGGCGGGTGTCCGTTACGGCTTCCACCCTGCCGCCCGCCAGCGCCCAGCGGCAGACCGCGCTGTGCCGGGGAGCGGCGTTCCTGGATGTCACAGGGCCCCCCACGCAACGGCCCCGCACGTCACGCGGCTGGCACACTGGAAACATGAGCCAGGAGCAGCGCAGCAGCGGCAGTGAGCTAGGGCGGTTCCTGCGCGCCCGGCGCGCCGAGGTCACCCCCGCCGAGGCCGGGCTGGCAGTCGGCACAGGGCTGCGCCGCACCCCGGGGCTGCGCCGTGAGGAACTCGCCACCCTCTCCGGGGTCAGCGTCGACTACTACACCCGCCTGGAACGCGGCAAGGAAACCCGGCCCAGCCCCGCCGTCGTCGACGCCCTCGCCCGCGTTCTCCGCCTGGACGAAACCGAGCACGAGCACCTGCACGATCTCGCCGCCCGCGCCGCGCGTCACGTCCCAGAGCCGCAGGCCGCTCCAAGCCGCACGGTGTCACCCGGTGTCAAGCTGCTCCTGGAAAGCCTGCGGCCCAACCCCGCATACGTGGTCAGCCGCACGATGGACATCCTTGCTGCCAACCCAGGCGGGCTGGCACTGTACGCCGGGATCGAGGACTGGCCAGTGCGCCAGCGCAACCTCGCCCGCTACGTGTTCCTCCACCCGGCGGCCCGCGAGTTGTTCGAGGACTGGGGCAACCAGGTCCGCGGCTGCGTCGCCCGCCTGCGCGCCCTGGCCGGCACCGACCCCGACGCCCCCGACCTGACCCAGCTCGTCGGCGAACTCCTGCTCAAAAGCCCCGACTTCGCCCGCCTGTGGGAACGCTACGAGGTCAAGGGCCACCGCCAGGGCCGCAAAACCTTCCACCACCCTCAGGTCGGCACTCTCACCCTCGGCTACCAATCCATGCAACTGGAAGGCACAACCGGCCAGCGTATGAACGCCTACTACGCCCAGCCCGCCACCCCCGACCACGACGCCATGATCCTGCTCGACCTGGCCGCCCACGAGCCCCTCCCGGACTCTCCCGCCAGCCAGACACGATGACGGGCGCGGCGCGGCCGACGGAGGCGTCTGCATACGCCTCCGTCGCGTGCCCTCGGGCCAGTCGACCAGCTGCAGCAAGTCCGCGAACGACACGCCGGCGGCGGCTACATCGATCAGCACGCCACCGTCGGCGCCGGGCTCGTCAACTTCGCCCACCGAACGTCATCGGGGCCCGTGAAGTCCACGATCCTATGAGCGAACACCTGCTGCTCCTCTCCCGTTGTGAGCCTGGCCCGGTTCCCGGACGGGGCTGTCCGGAGAACCGGGGCCAGGCTCATTGTGCCCAACGTCCTCCTCGGAGTGTCTCGGCCATGATCCACTACCTGCGTTTTGAGCGGGCAGCTATCTGCCTCAGGCGCCGATCGGCCGGGTCTCGGGGCACTTTCGATCAGGATCGGCCCGGCGTCGCCGAGGCCGATCGGCTGAAGGTGCCCAAGCCCGCGCCAGGTGTAATTGCGGGACCGGCCCGGCTCGGGGGATAGCCGGGCCGGTCCCTGGTGGGCTAGCTCTGCCGGATGGCGGCGCGGGAGCTAGTCCGGCTTCCTGCCGCTGAGTGCCAGGTGGCGTGTGGCTGCCCTGGCGGGCGCCGGGCCGGCCGGGGCGGGTAGCTGGGTCGCGGGCTCGATGGACAGGTGCGGGAGGAGGCGGTCCAGCCAGCCGGGCAGCCACCAGTTCGCGCGGCCGGACAGGTGCATCAGGGCCGGGACCAGGACGGTCCGCAGGAGGAAGGCGTCGAGCAGGACCGCGGCCGCCAGGCCGATGCCGAACTCGCCGGTGATCTGCTGGCCGGACAGGATGAACGCGCCGAACACCAGGATCATGATGGTGGCGGCGGCGATGATGACCCGGCCGGTGCTGGCCTGGCCGGTGCGGACCGCCTGGTGGTTGTCGCCGGTGGCGGCCCATTCCTCGCGGATCCGGGAGACCAGGAACACCTCGTAGTC
This sequence comes from uncultured Actinomycetota bacterium, assembly GCA_963729365.1. Classification (GTDB taxonomy): domain Bacteria; phylum Actinomycetota; class Actinomycetes; order Streptosporangiales; family Streptosporangiaceae; genus JASHPR01. The sequence continues at coordinate 78,100 of CAVSNQ010000016.1, read as the reverse complement.
GGTGGACAGGCCGAACAAGACGGCGAGCATCAAGACGGGCAGGAACGATTCGACCGGGCCGGCCTGGCCGAGGCCGAGGAGCCGCAGGCCCCAGCCGTACTGGAAGATGGCGACCAGCACGCCGAAGGATGCGCCCGCGGCGAGCAGGTTCATCACCGCCGCTGCCGCGGGGATGAGCAGGCTGCGGAAGGCCAGCAGCAGCAGCAGGAACCCCAGGGCGAGGATGACTCCGATGAACAGCAGCAGCTTGTGGCCGATGACGGCAGCGAAGTCGCCGTTGGTGGCGGTGATGCCGCCGACGTAGACGCGCAGGCTGGTGCCGTGCTCGGCGGCGGGGATGACGGCGTCGCGCAGGTGGCCGATGAGCGTGCTGGTGGCTGCGGCCTCCGGCGAGGTGGCAGGTGTCACGCTGATCACCGAGGCGCCGTGGCCGGGGACGGCCGCGGAGACCGCGGCGATGCCGGGCTCGGTCTTCAGCGTGTTGGCCAGCCGGGTGAACGCGGCCGCATCAGCGGGGGTGCTGGTGGTCCCGGCCAGCTGCAGGGGCCCGTTGAAGCCGGGGCCGAAACCGTCGGCGAGCAGCTGGTAGGCGTGGTGGGTGGTGGAGGCGGCCGGGTCGTTGGCCGCGTCAGAGGAGCCCAGCCGCAGCGACAGCACCGGGATGGTGAGCACGACCATCACCGCGGCGGCTGCGGCAGCCAGCGGGGCGGGGTGGCGCTGCACGAACGCGGCCAGCCGGGCCCACCAGGTGGACGCGCCGTCGCGGGCGCGGCGGCCGGCGGCCAGCCGGCGGCGTTCCCGGCGGGACAGCACTCGCAGGCCCAGGAAGCCGAGCAGCGCGGGCAGCAGGGTGGTGGCGGCGGCCACCGTGAACGCCACGGTGATCGCCGCGGCGATGCCCAGGCCGGAAACGTAGCCGACGCCCAGCACGAGCATCCCGAGCAGGGCGATGCACACCGTGGTGCCGGCGAACAGGACCGCGCGGCCGGAGGTGTTCAGCGCCCCGGCCGCGGCGTCGGGCGGGGTCATCCCGGCCTTGAGATTGGTGCGGTGCCGGGTGACGATGAACAGCGCGTAGTCGATGCCCACGCCCAGCCCGATCAGGACGCCCAGCGTCGGGCCGATCGAGGGAATGCTCACCGCGTGCGACGCCAGCCCGACCGTCATCAGGCCGGAGACCAGGCCAGCGATCGCGACCGCCAGCGGCAGCAGCATGGCCAGCAGCGAGCCGAACGCGATGAACAGCACCACCGCCGCGGCCACCACCCCGACGATCGCGCTGATGCCGACCGAGGGCCGCAGCGCGTTCTCCACCGCCTGCCCGCCCAGGTCGACCTGCAGGCCGGGGGCCCGGACCGCCTCGGCGAGGTGAACGACACGGGTGACCTCGGCTACGGGCAGACTGTTCGCCTGAGCGTCGAACACCACGGTGGCGTAGGCGATCTGCCCGTCGCGGCTGACCTGGGCGGCGCCGCGGGCGGAGTACGGGCTGATCACTGACGCCACCCCGGGCGCGGCCGCGACCTTGGCCAGCATGGCCGTGACCTCGGCGCGGACCGCCGGGGCGCGCACACTGCCAGTGCTGGCCCGCCAGACGATCGTGTCCTGGTCCCCGGCGTGGCCGGGGAACGCCTGTTCCTCCAAGTGCAGCGCGGCCGTCGACCCGGTTCCGGGCAGGGTGAGGGTGTCGGAGTACGCCGACCCGGCGGCCCGGCCGCCCGCCCCCAGGACCACCAGCAGCGCCACCCATCCGATCAGAACCCATGCCCGGCGCCGGTAGCACCAGCGAGCCATCGAAGCCATGTCAGTCTCCCGTCGTCAGACGAAGTACTCTCTTTACAAGACATTAATGTCTCATATCTGATCTAGATTGTCTAGCATCAAGTCAGTGATGTAAACTCTGGGGCATGACGAAGAGCCCAGCCGTCCAGGAACGGGTCGCCGAGACGATCCTCGACGTGGCCGCGGACCTGCTGGCCGCGGGCGGCAAGCCGCCCAGCATGGCCGACGTCGCCGCGGCCGCCGGCGTGTCCCGGGCCACCTTGTACCGGTACTTCCCGACCCGGGAGCAGCTGCTGCAGGCGCTAACCGCCGCCGGCCTCAGCGAGGCCGCCACCCGGCTCGCCGAGGCCGACCTGGACGCCGTCCCCGTGCCCGAAGCGATCGCCCGCATCGCCCGCGTCGTCGCCGCGGCCGGCAGCAAGTATGCCGCCGTTGCCGACCAGGCCGACCCTGCCGGCACCGTCGAACAGCAGATCGGGACCATGATCCAGGCGGTGCTGCGCCGCGGCATCGACGACCAGACCCTCCGCAGCGACCTCACCCCCGGCGAACTCGGCTACCTGCTCGGCTACCTGCTCCGGGCCGCAGGCCGCATGGCCGCCGACCACCAGGCCGGCACCGAGAAAGCCGCCGCGCTCATCACCACCGTGTTCCTGCACGGCGCCCAGAACCACCAGGCCGCGACCGCCGCAGCCGACGCGAGCGGCTACACCAACCCGTAGTCGCTGATGCCCACCAATGCCGCCGAACCTGGCCGGCACATATCCGCCGGGCGACGACGACGAGGACCGGTAAACCTTGCTGTCCGTGCTTGCCTGCGATCTTCCAGCCGGCTCGAGCAGCGTCCACTTAGCCGGCCGAAGTACCAGATCTGTGCGGGCGCCGGTCCGCACGAACTAGACCCCCGCAGCCGCGCAATTAGATGACATGCATCGGGCCGGACTGAGCTGAGGTCGGCGGCCAGGGTGCCGGGAGACCTCCCCAGCTCAGACGCGCGTCAGGATTGACGGCGTAGGCAATTCGCATGGGGCGCGTGCGTGCGTCCCTCCGAGCTTGAGGAGGTCCCGATGCCGATCGTAGGCGGGCTGGATATCCACCGGAAGCAGCTGACCTTCGACTACCTCGACACCGTGACCGGGGAGGTGCGGCGAGGCCAGATCGCCCCGGCCGACCGGGCGCACCTGCGTGCCTGGCTGGTACGGTTCCACGGCCGCGATGACGTCGCGTTCGCGGCCGAGGGGTGCACCGGGTGGCGGTATGTCGCCGAGGAGCTGGCCGCGGCCGGTGTCGCGGCGCATCTGGCCGAGCCGGCTGACACCGCCTTCGCGCGTGGCCGCAAGCGGCACGCCAAGACCGACAAGACTGACTGCCGGCATCTGAGGATGCTGCTGGCTGAGGGACGGCTGCCGGAGTGCTGGATCCCGCCCGGCCACATCCTGGAATGCCGCGCCCTGCTGGAGACCTATCACGATCTGCGCCGTGAGCGCACCGCCTGGGCGCAGCGCATCCACGCGGTTTTGTTCCATCAGGGCGGCCCGGCCCTGGGCGAGGGCACGCTGCGCAGTGAGCAGGGCCTGGCCGCGCTGCGGGCGGTCTCGGCCGCGCATCTGTCACCGGCCGGTCAGCTGCAGGTCGCCACCGCCCTGGAGATGACCGCCGCCCTGGACGCCCGGCTGCACGAGCTGCGGCACCAGCTGCTGGACGCCGCCCGGCACCTGGCCGGCGCGAAGGTCCTGGCCGCGCGGCTGTACGGGGTCGGGCCGGTCACCGCGCTGGCGATAACCTGCTGGCTGGGCGGGGCGGGCCGGTTCTCCTCCTCCCGCAAGGTCATCAAACGTTGCCGAACCGTCCTCACGGAGCGCTGCCGCTGTATCACCGAGTAACGAGAATCGCTAACACCCGCCAGCTCCCGGACAAGGCGTAACATCGCGGCACCTCCGTATCTGAGTGACAACATCACTCGGACCAGCCAGATGACCTGAACAAATCAAGACGCCTCACAATCCAGACGTGCACCCATCAGTAGCTGTTGCGAGCCCCGCCGCTAGGACGGACGCGGCGGGGTGCTGATGCCATCGATGAGGATGTCCAGGGTGCGCTGGATCGCCACGGCCTGCTCCGGTTCGGTCAGCGCCGCCAGCGGCCCGTCGACGAGCAGCGTGGCCAGGCCGTGCACGGACGCCCAGAACGCGATCGGGGCGACCCCGCGGCGGGCCGGGTCGAGCAGGCCGACCGCGACGAGCTCGTCCAGGGAGCCGGAGAGTATCTGGTACGGGCGCGAGGCCTCGATCCGCGCCGTGACGTCGACGCCGCCGGGTCCGCCGTCCGACCGGCAGAACGCCGTGTGGAACAGGCCGGGATTGTCGATCGCGAAGCCGACGTAGGCCCGGCCCAGGTTGCGGAACCGGCGGGCCGCGTCCTGCGCCGGGTCGGCCGGCCTGGCCAGCGGCCCGCCGCTGGCCAGGCCCTCCTGCATCGCGTCGGCCAGCGCCGCGAGCGCCCGCCGCTTGACCGCGCCCAGCAGCTCGCCGTGCCCGACGTAATGCCGGTACGCGGCGGCGGCCGAGACGCCCACCTGGCGGGCCGCCTCCCTGAGCACGACCGCCTCCGGGCCGCCGCGGCGGGCCAGGTCGGTCGCCGCGTCGGCCAGGGCGTTGGGCAGGTCACCGTGGTGATAGCCGGCCCGGCTGACGCGAGTCTGTGTCACCGCTTCATAGTGCAGCACCACGCAAGTGTTGACAACGTTAACACCCGGTAACGGCGCCCTCCCCCGGCCGGCGCGCGGCCGGTCCGGCGACCGGCCCGCAATAGGGTGGCCGGCTCGTCCACGCGGAAACAGCAGCAGCGGCGGGCCGGCGACGCTAATGGCCAGCCGCGCGGAGTGCGGTGTCCAGGCGATTTGCAGACGGGACTCAGCCTGGCCCCACCTTGCTGCGGTCTGCTTATCCCATGAGCGCGGCCGAGGGCCCGCCGGATCCTGTCCTGCTCCCGATATCCGGCGTTGCCGCGCACGTCACCCCGGGGGTTCCGGCCTGTGGATCGCCGGGCCCCCGGGTGACTCACCGGCCGGGCCGAGCCAGCGGCCCAGCCAGTCGAACTGCTCGGCCAGCACGTGCAGCACCGACTCGCGCGCTAGGTAGCCGTGGCTCTCATACGGCAGCAGCACCAGCCGCGCCGTCCCGCCGGTGCCCTGGATCGCCTGGTAGAGGCGCTCGGACTGGATCGGGAACGTACCCGAGTTGTTGTCCTGCTCGCCGTGGATCAGCAGCAGCGGCGCCGTGATCTGGTTCGCGTAGCGGAACGGCGACAGCTGGTCGTAGACCGCGGATGCCTCCCAGAAGCTGCGCCGCTCGGCCTGGAAGCCGAACGGGGTCAGGGTCCGGTTGTACGCGCCGCTGCGGGCGATCCCGGCCGCGAACAGGTCGGTGTGCGCGAGCAGGTTCGCGGTCATGAAACCGCCGTAGCTGTGCCCGCCCACGACCACGCGCGCCCGGTCGACAATGCCCATCTCGTCCAGGGCCTGAACGTGCGCCCGCGCCGCCACCGTGACCTGCTCGACGAACGTGTCGTTCATCGTCTCGGGATCGCCGATCACCGGCATCGTCGCGTTCGAGAGCACGGCGTAGCCGCGCAGCACGAACCACGTCGGCTCCAGCGCGTTCAGCCGGGTGAACCGCTGGCTGCTGCCGCGGACCTGGCCGGCGGTGGCCGCGTCGCCGTAGTCCAGCGGGTAGGCCCAGATCAGCAGCGGCAGGCGGCCGCCGGTGGCCCGGTCGTAGCCCGGCGGCAGGTGCAGCAGGCCGGATAGCTGCACCCCGTCGCCCCGGTCGTGCACGATCAGCCGCTTCTCCATCCCGGTCAGCTGGGGGTGCGGGTCGGGCCAGGCGGTCAGCGCCCGGGAGGCTGAGCGGTCGAGCGCGGCGAGGTACAGGTTCGGCGGCTCGGCCTGGCTCTCGTGCCAGAGCACGACCTCGGCCCGGCCCGCGGCGGCGGGGAAGCCGAGCACGTGGTCCAGGCTGTCCGCGGAGCTCTCGTACAGCCGCTCCTTCTGCGTGGTGGCCAGATCCAGGCGGTCGAGGAACGGCCGGTCCCCGTCCGGCGTCGAGCCGTCCCCGCGCAGGTAGATCGTGGTGCCGTCTTGCAGTACGGTCCGGCTGCCGTCGGGGTTGGTCGCCATCAGCGGCGAGCCCGGGTCGGCGTAGGCGTCATCCATCGAGTGGTCGAACAGGACCTGGCGGCGCTCGGGCGCGGCCAGGTCGCACACCCAGGTGGTCAGCCACCGGCGATCGCGGTCGTGCTCGGTCAGCAGCACCTGGTGCGGCTCATCCAGGTCGAGCCAGCCGAGACAGCGGTGCTGGACGTCGAACGCCGGCTCCGGATCTGAGGTGAACGGCGCGGCGAGCCGCATGACGCGGTCGCGATGCTCGGCCGGGGCGACCGGATCGCCGCCGTCCAGGGCCTCGGTCCAGACCAGGCTGGCCGCGGCCCGTTCCTCCCAGGACACCTGCCGCGGGCCCGTCGGCACCCCCTGCCGCGGCACCTCGTCGCTGACGCCGAGCTCGGCGATGACGCGCTCAAGCTCGCCCGATGCCGACCACACCTCCACGTTGCGCGCGAAGTACTGGTAAGGGACCCGGAACGAGAACGGCCGCCGCAGCCGGTGCACCAGCAGGTGCTCGCCGTCGGGCGAGTCGGACAGCCGCTGGTAGAGCCCGGGCGGCCCGAGTTCCTTCACCGCCCCGGTGCCCGGCTCGACCAGGAGCGGGACGGTGGTGGCCAGCGCCTCGAACGCGTCCGCGTCGGCGGCGGTCCGCAGCAGGTCCTGGTACGTGGCCATCTGCGACCGCTTGCCGGCCGTCTCCTCGATGCGCGGCTCGACCGGCGTGTCGGGCAGCTCCGGCGGCCCGCCGGGCGCGCCGAGCGCCAGCAGCGAGCTGCCGTCGCGGGTCCACCTGACCGCGGCGCCAATGGTCAGCGGGTCACCGCCGAGCACGTCGCGGACCCGCAGGCCGGGCACCTGCCGGGCGGTGGCCGACTCGGCGTCGGCCACCCACGCGCCGATGCCGTCGGCCTCGTCCACGGTGAACGCGAACGTGCGGCCGTCGGGCGACCACGCGGGCACGCTCGGCTGCGCCCCGTCCGGCAGGGTCACGGCTCGCTCGGTCCCGTCCGCCAGCCGCAGCACCGACAGCCCGGTCAGCCGGCGCACCCGCTGGCGGCCGGCCAGCACGGGATCGACCCGGACCCCGGCCAGCCGCAGGTAACGGCGCTCCAGCACGGCGATCGGCGGATGCGACTCATAGTGCACGAACGCGACAAACCGGCCGCCCGGGGCCAGCAGCGCCACGGGGGTCGGCGGAGCATCGATGATCGCGACGACGTCGTGATCAGGGATCTTGTACGGCAAGCTCAGATCCTCTCGGTGCGCGGACGGCCTGGTCCGGGTCTCGGCGCGGCCCCCAGCCCCATCGCCCAGTGTGACGCACCCGTGGTACTAGGCGGAATGCGGGCACGGATAGCGTAGGCGTCCGTGACCGATGAGCGCACGCGACGCCTGCTGGCCGCCCGGCTGGCCGAAGAGCAGGCCGGCTACCGGCTTCCTTCGGTGGCCGCCGGGCTGGTCCGCGGGGCCGAGCTGGTCTGGTCGGCCGGGCGCGGCCGGATCGACGGAGCCGACGGGCCAGCGCCCGACGCGGACGTGCAGTACCGGGCGGGCTCGATCACCAAGACGTTCATCGCCGTCGCGGTGCTGCGGCTTCGCGACCAGGGCAGGCTCGGCCTGTCGGACCCGATCGGGCGGCACATCGACGCGGGCACGGCCGAGCTGACCATCGGCCAGCTGCTCTCCCATACTTCTGGCCTGCGGGCCGAGACCGCCGGGCCGTGGTGGGAGCGCACGGCGGGGTCGCCGTTCGATGCCCTGGACCGGACATCGCTCGGGCCGGACGCGCGGCGGGCGCGGGCCGGCTGGCAGTACCACTACTCCAACGTTGGTTACGCGCTGCTCGGCGAGCTCCTGGCCCGGCTGCACGGCAGGCCGTGGCCCGACGTGATCGCGGAGGAACTGCTCGCGCCGCTGGGCATGAACCGGACCACGACCAGGCCGCAGCCGCCGCACGCCACCGGCTTCGCCGTGCATCCCCATGCCGACCTGCTGCTCCCCGAGCCGGAGCACGACGCGGCGGCGATGGCGCCGGCCGGCCAGCTGTGGACGACAGTGGCCGACCTGGCCCGCTGGGCCGGCTTCCTGGCGGGCGCGGACGCCGGGCCCGCCACGCTGCTCGACCCCGGCACGCGGGCCGAGATGCGCGAGCCGGCCGGGCTCTTCGACGTGCCGGGCCAGCCCTGGACGCTCGGCTACGGACTGGGGTTGCAGCTGTGGAACGAGGGCGGCCGCAGGAGCTATGGCCACACCGGCTCGATGCCCGGGTTCTTCGGCGTCCTGCAGATCGACGCGGCCAGCGGCGATGCGGCCATCATGCTGTCGAACTCGACGGCACCGTCCGGCGGGCAGGCGTTCACCGCCGACCTGCTGCGGATTCTCGCCGAGAACGACCCGCCGGTCCGGGCCGAGTGGACGGCCGCCAGCGTGGCCCAGGACGCGCTCGAACTGGTCGGGACCTGGTACTGGGGGCCGATGGCGTTCCTGGTCAGCGTCGTGAGCGGGGCGGCCGGGGCGGATTCGGTGCTCGAGTTCCGGGTGGCCGGATCCGGCGCGCGCGCGTTCCGGTTCAGCCCGGACGGCGACGGCAGCTGGACCGGGCTCGACGGCTACTACGCGAGAGAACGGCTGCGCCCGGTGCGCGGGCCCGACGGCCGCGTCGTCGCGCTCGACCTGGCCTCGCACACCTACACCAGGCTCCCCTACGACGACGCCGCGCCGGTGCCGGGCGGCGTGGATCCCGGCGGCTGGCGCGGCTGAGACCCGGGCTTACGGGCCCGCGGCGAGTTCATCGGGGAGCGAGAGCGGGTCGCCCAGCGTGATGCCATCCGGGCCGATCTCGAACTCGGCGATAACGGCGTTGTGATGGCTCGCGCGCGTCTTGATGACCGACATCGCCCGGCCGATCGAGCCCTGCTGCTGCACATAGCGGAGCAGCACGACGTTGTCGGACAGGTAGGAGATAGCACCCTCGGAAAGCCGCCGGGAGCCGAACAGATCGGGGATCTCGAAGGTCATCATGGTGCTGACCCCCTGCCGGGAGAAGCGCTGGACGAGCGAGTAGACGAACTCACGGAATCGGGTCTCATCCGGCGCCGCCAGCCTGAGGTCGACCAGGCTGTCAATGAGGACCCGGGTGGCCCCGTTGCGCGCTACCGCCCGGAGCAGGTCGTCGACCCATTCGTCGATGTAGATGTCGACCGGCGAACGGTACATTACCTCGACGTTCGGGTCGTCCAGCGACCACCCGAAGCCCGCGGTGATCCGGGCCAGCTGCGTCTTGTTCTCCTGGAGGGTGGCGACGACCCCACGCTCCCCGTGCTCTGCGCCGTTGAAGATGAAGTGCAGGCCCATCAGCGTTTTCCCTGACCCGGACGGGCCCGCGATCAAGGTCGACGCGCCGGGCCAGTATCCGTCGGTGAGCAGGTCGTCCAGGGCCGGGATGCCCGACGACACCCGGACCTCGCTGAGCTGATAGCCCGCCGCGTCCGGCGCGTCGGCGAGCCTGGGGAAGACATGAATGCCGCTGCTGCTGAGCCGGTAGGAATGCCGGCCGGACCGGAAGCCGCTGCCGCGTAGCTTCCTGACCTGGAGAAACCGGACCTCGCGCTGGCCGAAACTTTCCGCCGTCAGTTCCAGGATGGCGTCCGCTACCGCGAACTCCGGCATCGACCCCACCTCGGTCGTCTCGTACTCGCCCAGCCACAGCGACGCCGTCGGGTAGGCGGTGAGCCGTCCAGCCAGCTCATGCAGGAACTGCCGGAATTCGCCATAACTGTCGGCGAATGCGTGCAGGGCCTTGAAGCTGTCGATAACGACCAGGCCCGGCTGCCGCTCCGCGAGCACCGCCGCCACCTGCCTGCTGACGCCGCCCAGCCCCTGGCGGCTGACCGTCCCCCCGAGATCCTCGTACAGCACTGACCTGCCGATCTCGGCCGGGTCGAAGAAATCCAGGGCCTGGCCGAAGCGCACGATCTTCTCCAGCGGCTCGGAGACCGTGGAGAAATAGATCGCCGGACGCTCCGGGCACCCGTTCTCGAACACGTACTGCTGGGCCAGGATGGTCTTGCCGGTGCCGGGCAGTCCCATGATCAGGCTGATCCCGTTGGCCGGCAGGCCGCCGCCCAGTACGGCGTCGAGTGGTACGTGCCCGCTCGGCAGGCGGTCGCTCACGAGGCAGCCTCCGGTTCTGGTCGCCCGTGCGGGCTCAGGCCGAGCAGGTCCCGGATAGCCGACGCCAGCTCCACTGGATCAAGCGGCTTCCCGAGGAAGACATCGGCCCCGGCCTGGAGCGCCTGATCCCGCCACTCGAGGACCGACGCCGCGATCACCGGCAGGCCGTGCCGCTTCAAGGACCGGCATAGCTCCAGGCCTGTCCCGCCCGATATCAGGAGCTCGACGACCGCGATCGCCGGGCGCTTGCGGTTCAGCAGGCTCCGGGCCGCGGCGTCGCTGAGCGCCACCTCGACCTCGAAGCCCTCGCCGGTGAGGAAGCGCTCTTCCAACTCGGCGGCATAGGGGTCGCGCTCGGCGAGCAGGATCGCTACCGGGGCGGGCTCAGCGGGCCGGGGCGGCTCGGCGGTCTCGGCGGGCCCGGGAGGCCCGGGAGGCTCGGGAGGCTCGGCGGGCCAGGGCGCCTCGCCGTCGAGCCGCTCGGCCAGCAGGCGGTGAGCGTCCGCCGTGCTCAGGCCATCGGCCATCCGGGCCCGGACGAATCTGAGCTGTTCGACCTGGTCACGGCTGTACAGCCGGTGGCCGCTGGCATTCCGGCCCGGGACAACCAGTTTGTACCGGTCTTCCCAGGTCCGGATCGTCGCGACGGGAACGCCCAGCATCCGGGCGACGGCACTGATGCTGAAGACGGGACGCTCTGCTCCGGGCACTGCCCCAGCATAGCCGGATGTTCAGCCCATGCCTAACAGTTGAAGAGGTCCCGTCGCCGTCATTCTTCGTCATTTCAGCAAATACTCGGCGGGGAACCCGTTCTGACGGCCGCCTTGCGGTAGTAGCATGGCCATATGCCCTTCGATAGCTCTTCATCAAGGTTGACGGATACTTGAAGAGGTTGGTGAGCACGTGACAGTCAAGCCTCGCGCCGGGCGCGGGTACGCAGGAGGACTGTCGCGCCGTGCCTGACGACGTGCTGCGCATCATCAGGACCGGTCATGTCCAGGGGCTGATCATCGCCGGGGAGATCGACGAGTCCACCTATCCGGCTCTCCTGCAGAGCCTGGCCACCCTGACCCGGCGCGGCGATGTTCACATCGACCTCGGCGGCGTCGAGTTTTGTGACCTGGCCGGGCTCCGGGCCATCATGGGCGTGACCGAGTCGGCCAGCGGCGAGCGCCCGGTCCGGCACCTGGTACTCCACGCGATGCCACCGCGGCTGCGCAGAATCCTGGAGATCCTGGGCTGGGACGAGATGCCCGCCATTACCTTCGACGCAGTCCCCCTGCCGGCCGGCTCCGCCGACCGCGCCGCGGTGGCCGGGCCGCAGCCGCAGGCTAGCCCGTGGACACTGCAGGGGCCCGCTCCCGTCTGAGCAGCGGGACGCTCCCGCCGCCCGCTCCGCCCCTCCCCGGCTTCTCGCCCCGGCCCTCCTCCGCCCCTCCCCCGGCTCCCTGCCCCGGCCTCCTCGGCCTGAGCATGTGCTCAAGTTATTGACATATGCGCGGACGCTGATAGAACCTCAGTCCTGGGACAGAGGCGGTGACGATGGTGACGCTGCATCCGCATAGCGCGGCCGGACCGGCGGGATCTGCGCGGTGAGTGACTGGCGAGAGCCCTGGCTGCGCGCCGGGGAGCGGACGCTCGAGCAGTACGGACGTCACGTCGGGGAGCCGGCCGATGCGCTTCCCACGCCGGCCCTGATCGTCGACGTTGATGTGCTGCAGCGCAACATCGGCGTGCTGATGACGGCGCTCGAAGGCCAGTCCGCGCGGTCGCGCCCGCACACGAAGGTGCAGAAGTCGCCGGACATCGCGCTGATGCAGGTGGCGGCGGGCGCGATCGGGGTGACCGTGGCATCGGTCTGGGAGGCCGCCGCGATGGCCGCCGCCGGAGTGGCCGACGTCCTGATCGCCAACCAGGTCATCCCGGCCGACAAGGTGGCCGCCGCCGCGGCGCTCGCCGCGCACGTCGACCTCACCCTGGCCGTGGACGACCCGGGGAACATCGACGCCCTGTCGGCTGCCGCCGCTGCCGCCGGCACCGAGATCGGCATCCTGGTCGAGCTGGACGTCGGCATGGGGCGCTGCGGCGCCCGCTCGGCCGAGGAGGTACTGCGCCTGGCCGAGCGGGTGCATGCCGCACCCGGCCTGCAGCTGAAGGGGATCCAGGCGTACGAGGGCCACTGCATGTCCGTGCCGGACCGCGCCAAGCGGGTCCGGATGGCCACCGAGGCCATGGACCAGGCCGCGGCGGCGCTGGAGTCAATGCGCCGGGCCGGGCTGCCGGCCGGCACGCTGTCCGGCGGTGGCACCGGCACGTACGACATCACCGGCCGCCATCCGGCGGTGACCGAGCTGCAGGCCGGCTCGTACGCGTTCATGGACGCCTTCCACGCCAGGCTGACGACGGACTTCGAGGTCTCGCTGACCGTAGCGTCCACCGTCGTCGCGCGGCACGGGGACACGGTCATCCTCGATGCCGGGCGCAAGTCGGTCGGCATCGACTACGTCCTGCCGCCGATGCTCGGCCGTGACTACGTCGCCACCTTCTACGCGGAGGAGCACGCGCTGTTCGACGTCGACGGACGTTTCGGCGCCGGCGTCGGCGACCGGGTGCAGCTCGTCAGCGGGTACGCCCCGACCACCGTGAACCTGTACGACGTGATCTTCGCGGTCCGTGGCGGCCAGGTGGTCAGCGCCTGGCCGGTGTTCCCCCGCGGGCCGGGTCACTGCGGCTTCCTGACTTCGCTGCGGCCGGGGTGACGCCCGGTGGGGCGACGAGCCGCCGGCCCGGCCGACGGAGGGCCAGCAGGCGGGGCGCAGGCTGACCCGGCGGGCCGGTCGAGTTCGGAAGAGCTGCTGCTCCGGGTGGCCTGGTTCTACTACAAGGACGAGCTCACCCAGGAGGAGATCGCCAGGAGGCTCTCGGTCTCGCGGGCCTCGATCGGCCGGATGCTCGAGCGCGCTCGCCGGGTGGGGCTGGTCTCGATCAACCTCAACGCCGAGCACCTGGACGCATTCGAGCTGAGCGGGGAACTGCGCAGCACCTTCGGCCTGACCGAGGCGCTCGTGGTCCCCGACCACGAGCGGGAGCCCGCCGATCACCACGTGCTGAACGCCCGGCTCGGCCTGGGCGGTGCGCAGTTCATGAGCACCCACATCCCACCGGGCTGCAGACTAGGCGTGGGCTGGGGCGAGACCGTGTCGCGGGTCATCGCATCGACCAACTTCGGCGCGGTCGGACCGGTCCACATGGTCACGCTGACCGGCGGGGTGGACGGATACCTGCAGACCATCTTGTCCTCCAAGGGCGAGGGAACCGCCGAGCCCGAGGTGACGACGGCCACGGTCATCCCCTCGCCGATCGTCGCGTCGACGCCGTCACTCGCGGCCGCGCTGCGGGCTGAGCCGACTATCCAGCAGGTGCTGAAGCAGGCCTGCAGCGTCGAGCAGGCCCTGGTCGGCGTGGGCACGCCCGCGCCCGACGCGACGATCGCGGCGATGGGCTACCTGAACGCGGACGATGCCCGGCGGCTGCGCGAGATGGGCGTGGTCGGCGACATCCTGGGCCAGTTCTTCGACGCCACGGGCCAGGTGGTCGACCTGCCGATCCACGAGCGCCGGATCGGGATCGAGCTGGCCGACCTGCGGCGCATCCCGAAGGTCGTGGCCGTGGCCGGCGGCCTGCACAAGGCCGAGGCGATCCTGGGCGCGCTGCACGGGAAGTTTCTCGACGTCCTGGTGACGAACGAGCTCGTGGCGATGCGCCTGCTCGAGCTCGAGCGCGAGTTCGCCGCGCGCGGCCTGGCTCGGCGGGGCTGACGGATGGTCGCGCTCTGGGGGCGGCAGTGGACCCGGGCCGAGCTGCTCGCCCGCGTCGGCCGGCTGGAACAGCTGGCCGGCGTGCAGCTGGTCGAGGCGGCCGACGGAGCGGAGCGCGGGGTCCGGCTGCTCCGGTTCTCCTCCGGGGCCGGGTTCGAGTTCGAGGTGCTCGTCGACCGCGGCTTCGACATCGGCCGGGCGTCGGCGGGCGGGCGGCCGCTCGCCTGGTGGTCGCCGGTCGGGCTGATCGGGCCCGGGCTGTGCGACACATCGGGGATCGGGTGGTTCCGCGGCTTCCCCGGCGGGCTGGTGTCGACCTGCGGGCTCGACCACACGCTCCTCGGCGGCACCGACGACGCCGCGGTGTTCAACTACCCGCACCGCAGGACCGAGACGTACGGGCTGCACGGCCGCTACACGGCAACGCCCGCGCGGCTGGCCGGCTACGGCACGTCGTGGCGCGGGGACGAGTGCGTGCTGTGGGCCGAGGGGGAGGTCACCCAGGCCGCGGTCTTCGGCGAGCAGCTGGTGCTGCACCGGCGGATCGAGGCCGACCTGGGCGGGACCGCCCTGCGGATCAGCGACACGGTCGTGAACGCCGGGGCCACGCCCTGCCCGCACATGCTCCTGTACCACTGCAACGTCGGCTTCCCCGTCGTCGACGAGGAGGCCGAGCTGGTCTATCCCGCGGGCCCGGGGACCTGCGTCAGTGACGCGTCCGACCCGGGCTACCGCCGACTAACCGGCCCGCGCGCGGACTTCGTCGAGGAGTGCTACGAGCATGACATGGTGGCCGGCCCCGACGGCCTGGTGAGCGCGGCGGTGGTGAACCGCCGCGCCGGTCTCGGGGTCTACCAGCGCTACCGGCCGGCCGCGCTGCCGCACCACATCACCTGGCGGCAGCTGGGCGCGGGCACGTACGTCGTGGCCATGGAGCCGAGCACCAACCGGGACGCCGGCCGGTTCGACGCCCGGGCCAGGGGCGAGCTCAGCCACCTCTCGCCCGGCGAGGAGCGAAGCTACACGCTCGAGGTCGGCGCGCTGCTCGGCGCCGCGGAGATCGGCGCGTTCGCCGGCCAGGCCGGGAAGCTCGCCCGCCGCTGAGCCAGCCGCCGTACGGCACTAGCCGGCGTGCACCAGGTCGACGGCGGCCTTCTCGATCGTGGCCTCGTCCAGCAGCACCGAGTCGGCCGCCTGGCCGAGCGGCACGAAACTGTCCTCGCTGGTCACCCTGGAGATCAGGCCGCGGTAGCCGGCATCGATCAGCGCGGTCACGACGCCCTCGGAGACCCCGCCGGTGCGCCTGGTCTCGTCCACGACCAGCACCCGGCCGGTGGCCCGCGCCTCGCGCAGCACGTCGTCGGCCGGCAGCGGGGCGAGCCACCGCAGGTCGACGACCCGGACGCCGATCCCCTGGCCGACCAGCCGGCGGGCGACCCGCAGGCTCATCCGCAGCCCGTTGCCGAACGTGACCATCGTGAGGTCACGCCCGTCGCCGTAGGCGCAGGCCCGGCCCACCGGCACGTGCGCGTCGGACCCGGGAAACGGCGCCAGCCAGGCGCCGTCGCCGTCGTCGTGCAGGTCGCGGGTGTGGTACAGCGCTATCGGCTCCAGGAACACGCACACCGAGCCGTCGGCCGCCGCGGCGGCCAGGCAGGTCCGCAGCATGGCCGCCGCGTCATCAGGCCGGGCCGGCGACGCGATGACCAGGCCGGGAATGTCGCGCAGCACGCCGACCGCGTTGTCGTTGTGGAAGTGGCCGCCGAAGCCCTTCTGGTAGCCGTAGCCGGCCACCCGCAGCACCATCGGGTTCCGGAACTGGCCGGCCGAGAAGAACTGCTGGGTGGCGGCCTCGCCGCGGACCTGGTCCTCGGCGTTGTGCAGGTAGGCCAGGTACTGGATCTCCGGCACCGGAAGCAGGCCGGCCAGCCCGCCGCCGAGGGCCAGCCCGAGTATTGACTGCTCGTCGAGCAGCGTGTCGAACACCCGGGCCGCCCCGAACCGGCGCTGCAGCCCCTTGGTCACGCCGTAGACGCCGCCCTTGCGCCCGACGTCCTCGCCGAACACGCACATCTCCGGGTACGTGTCGAGCAGTTCGGCGAGCGCCAGGTTCACCGCCTGGGCCAGCGTGACCGGCTCGGCCCCCGCGGCGGGCCGGGCACCGGCGCCCGCCGGGCCGCGCCGGGCCAGTTCGGTGACCCGGTCCGGGTGCCGCGGCCCCAGCGGGGCCATCACCTCGGCCGCGCTGTCCAGCGGCCGGCTGCTCAGCGCCTGCTCGGCTACGCCGTGCACCCAGCCGCCGATCGCGACGTAGCGGGCCACCGCCTCGCCCGGGGTGAGCAGGCCGCAGCGGATCGCCGCTTCCGCGGTCGCCACCAGCGGGTCGCGGTCCAGGTCGGCGGACAGGTCGGCCGGGGTGCGGTAGGCGGTCTCCGCGTCGCTGCCCGCATGCCCGAGGAAGCGGACCATGGACAGGTGCAGGAACGCCGGGCGCCGGGACCTGGCCGTCCAGGCCGCCTTGACCGCCGTGTCGTAGGTGGCGACCGGGTCGCAGCCATCGGCGGCCAGGTAGGCGAGGCCGGGCCGGTCGGTGTACGCGGCGGCCACCCACCCGCGCGGGGTCGGCACGCTGATCCCGATCCCGTTGTCCTCGCAGACCAGCAGCAGCGGGACCGGGATGCCCTGGTAGGAGGTGTGGCAGACGGCGTTGACCGCGCCGACGGCGGTCGAGTGGCTGGCCGAGGCGTCACCGAACGAGGCCACGGCCACCGCGTCGCGCGGCCACGGGCAGGCCACCCCCAGCTTGGCCGCGCGGCGGATGCCGAGCGCGACGCCGAGCGCGCGCGGCAGGTGCGAGGCGATCGTCGACGTCTGCGGGATCACGGCCAGCTCGGCGCGGCCGAACACCTTGTGCCGCCCGCCCGCGATCGGCTCGTCGGCGGACGCGGCCACTCCGAGCAGCACGTCCCTGACCGGGTCGATGCCGTCCACCTGATGGGCCCGGGCGCAGTAGAACCCCCCGGACCGGTAGTGCAGCAGCGCCGGATCGCTCGGCCGCAGCGCCGCGGCCACCGCGGCGTTGCCCTCGTGGCCGGCCGAGCTGATCGTGTAGAAGCCCCGGCCCTGCTGCTGCATCCACCGCGCGGCGAAGTCCAGGTGCCTGCTCTGCGCCTGGGCGTCGAAGATGGCCAGCAGCGTGTCGCCGTCCAGGCTGCTGCCCGGGCGCACCGGCGCCGCGGCGTCCGGGCGGGCGGGCCCGCCGGGCAGGCCGCCCACGGTCTGGATGAAGTGCTGGTCAAGCTCGGCTGCAGTGGTCATCGGCGGGCCATCACCCGGCAGCGAAACGTCACAATCTGAACTCTAGATCCGGCGTGAGCTCGGCCACGTCCATCTGCGCCTTCTGCAGCCGGCCTGAGTAGTCCCAATTCAGCGCCTGCCAGCGGGTGAACTGGTCGAGCACCCACACGCCGGACTGCCGGGAGCCGTTGCCCGACTTGCCGTTTCCGCCGAACGGCAGGTGCGCCTCCGCCCCTGACGTCGAGTTGTTCACGCTTACCATGCCGGCCGAGACCCCGCGCCGGAACGCGAACGCCTCCGCCGCATCGCTGGTGTAGACCGATGAGGACAGCCCGTAGCCGGGAGCGTTGGCCAGCTCGATGGCCTGCTCCATCGTCTGGTACGTGGTCACCCCGACCAGCGGCCCGAACGTCTCGCTGCCGAAAATCTCATCGCCGGGGCGCACGCCGTCGACGATCGTCGGGTGGTAGTACAGGCCCGCCTCCGGGTCGCCGACGAACCCGGCCCGCGGGTTCGCCGCGGTGATCCGCCCCACCCCGGTCGAGCCGAGCACCTTGTGCTGCGGGCCGATCCAGGCCAGGTACTTCTCGTAGCGTTCAGCGAACCGGATATCCAGCATCGGGCCGTACAGCACGTCCCCGAAGGGGTCGCCGACCGCGGCCGCGGCCGTGGCCTCGGCGAACCGGCCGAGGAACTCATCGTGCACCGACTCGTGGCAGATCACGGTGCCCAGCGAGGTGCAGCGCTGCCCGGCGGTGCCGAACCCGGCGAACAGCGCGCCCTCGACGGCCAGGTCCAGGTCGGCGTTCGGCGTGACCACCATCGGGTTCTTCCCGCCCAGCTCCAGGCACGCGGACTGCAGGTGGCGGCCGGTCAGCTCGCCGATGCGCGCACCCACCTCGGTCGAGCCGGTGAACCCGACCTTGTCGACCAGGCCCGCGTCCAGGGCCTGCTCGAGCCCGGCGTACGTCTGCTGCCCGTCGGCGTAGACCACGTTGAACACCCCGGGCGGCAGCCCGCCGCCGCGGCAGAACAGCTCGTGGAAGGCGGCCGCCGCGGCCGCGGAGTACTCGGCGGGCTTCCACACCACGGCGTTGCCGCACAGCAGCGCCGGCACGATGTACCAGGACGGCACCGCGACCGGGAAGTTGCCCGCGGTGATCACCGCGGCGACCCCGACCGGGTTGCGGAACGTGAACAGCTGCTTGTCGGGCATCTCGCTCGGCACCGTCTGGCCGTACAGGCGCCGGCCTTCGCCGAGGAAGAAGTCGCAGGTGTCGATGATCTCCTGGACCTCGCCGAGCGCCTCCGGGTACGGCTTGCCGATCTCGCGGGTGACCAGCCGGGCCAGGGCCTGCTTGTTGTCCTCCACCAGCCGGCCGATGTGCGCGATCGCCCGGCCGCGCACCGGAGCGGGCACGTCCGCCCACGCCCGCTGGGCCTCCCGCGCCGCCTGCGCCGCCGTCACCAGCAGCGACGCGTCGCCCAGCGCGACGTCCGCGACGACCTCGCCGAGGCGGGCCGGGTTGGCCGACAGGAATCGCGCGGCCGGATCGCCTGCCACCGGGCGGCCGCCGATCACCGAGGAAATGGTCTGAGCCATCTGTGGCGTCCTTACTTGCTCGTCGGGCTACGAAAGGGAGGCCAGGACGCGGTCGAGCGCGGCCAGGCCGAACCCGAGCTCCGGCTCGGTGACGTCGAGGGTCGGCCGGAACCTTATCGTCCGTTCCCCGCAGGGCAGCACGACGACATGCTCCTGCAGCAGCCGCCGCACCGCGGTGTCGCGGGCCGGCTTGGCGGGCAGGTCGAACGCGCACATGAGCCCGCGCCCGCGGACGTTCGACGCCAGCGCGCCGTGGCGTTCCCCGAGGGCCCTGAGCTCGCCGAGCAGCCAGTTGCCTGCCTTCGCGGCGTGGTCGATCAGCCCGTCGCGCTCGATGATCTCAAGCAGCCGGCGGGAGCGGACCATGTCGGCGAGCCCGCCGCCCCAGGTCGAGTTGATCCGGCCCGGGACGGAGAAGACGTTGTCGCTGGCCTCGTCGACGCGCCGGCCGGCCATGATGCCGCCGACCTGCACCTTCTTGGCGAACGCCACGATGTCGGGCTGCAGGCCGAGCTGCTGGTAGGCCCAGGCGGTGCCGGTCAGGCCGACCCCGGTCTGCACCTCGTCGAGCACGAACAGCGCGTCGTGGGCATGGCAAAGGTCCTGCATCGCCCGCAGGAACTGGGGCCGCATGTGATTGTCCCCGCCCTCGCCCTGGATCGGCTCGGCGATGAAGCAGGCGATGTCGTGCGGCGTGGCCTCGAAGGCCGCCCGGGCCTGGGCCAGGGCGCGTGCCTCGGCCTCCTCGACCTCGGCGAGGTGGTCAGCCAGCGGGAACCTGGCCGCGGGCACGTCGATCCTCGGCCAGCCGAACTTCGGGAACCTGTCGGTCTTGGCCGGCTCGGTGTTGGTCAGCGACAGGGTGTACCCGGACCGGCCGTGGAAGGCCCGGGTCAGGTGCAGCACCTTTCCGCCGAGCCGGGGCGGCCGGCCCGCCGCCTCGTTGCGCCGGCTCTTCCAGTCGAACGCGGTCTTCAGCGCGTTCTCGACGGCCAGCGCGCCGCCCTCGACGAAGAACAGGTGCGGCAGCGCCGGGTCGCCGAGCACCCGCACGAACGTCTCCACGAACTGCGCGTAGTGCGTCGTGTACATGTCGGGGTTGGCCGGCTTGTTGGCCGCGGCCTCGGCGAGCACGGCCATGAACGCCGGGTCGTCGGCCAGCCCGCGCGGATTGGAGCCCAGCGGCGCGGAAGCGAAGAACGTGTAAAGGTCCAGGTACTCCTCACCGGAGCGCGCGTCCACCAGCCACGACCCGTGGCTGGCCCTGGTGTCGTAGACGAGCTTGAACCCGTCGGCCAGCACGTGCCGGCTCAGCACGCCGTGGACCTGCCCGGGGCTGATCGCGACATCGCCGATGATCGGCTCCACCGGAAGTCCTCCCGTCGCCGCAACCGCTAAGAGAATAATCTCCAGCATAACGGCCATCAGGCCGTACATCGTGTTCACATGCTGGTGCGGCTGGTCGGCCACGCCGCCACCGTGGCGGGACCCGGGCCCGGTCACCTTCGATGGTGACCGGGCCCGGGTTGCCCCACACGAGGCCGCGGACCTGGCGGCGGACGGCTCAGTACCAGCCGTAGGCGATCTCGTGCTCCCAGGCACCGCGCGGTGACCCGTAGGTCGCGCTGATGTAGCTCAGGCCCCAGCGGATCTGCGTCGCCGCGCTGGTGCGCCAGGCCGGGCCCGCGCTGGACATCTTGGCGCCGGGGACGGCCTGCGGGATCCCGTACGCTCCGGTGGACGGGTTCTCCGCGTACACGTTCCAGCTGCTTTCCGCGTCCCACAGCCGGTCCAGGTACTTGAACTGGCGCCCCGTCCAGCCGAAGGAGCGGAGCATCCTCCTGGCCACCTGCTCCGGGGTGGCACCGGCCGCGGCCGGCGTCAGCCCGCTGGCCAAGTGGACGCTGTGCTGGGGCTGGGCAACACCTGTCTCGATGGCCAGAATGGCCGAGGTCCGGGCCGGGGCCGAGGACGGAGCGGCAGGCGCCGGGGTTCCGGCGACAATGGCTCCCACGGCCAGGGCCGAACTTACTATCACGGTCGCGAACTTTGCGGATTTCGGGCTCAGAACAGTCCTGGTGGAGGACAACGCAAAGCCTTTGGTCGGGCACGCAGCGCGTGCTCGGCTGCCACCCATGGCGCATGCCCGGCCGCAACAGCCCGGGCAGCGGCGTGCGGATGTGGCGCGAGGTCAGGGCGTCGGCGGTTGCTCAGAGCAACCAATCACACACACTGGGTGCTGTTGTGGGGCTTACTTTGCCGGAAAGGCCGGGCCCGCTGCACGAGACACGCCAGAAATTCGCCGCCTGCCGTCTCCCGGCGCCTTTGATCAGGACAGTAGATGGGCGGGCTGCTCAGCCCCGCGCGGCGTCGTCGAACGCGGCGGCGAACGTCTCGGCGATCCGCTCAATGTCGGCCACGGAGATCGTGAACGGCGGCGAGATCTGCAGCGCCACGCCCCGCAGCAGGCGGGTGATCACGCCGCGCTCGCGGATCTCGGCCACCAGCCGGGGCCCGATGCCCGGGTCGGCGGCGCGCGCGTCCTCGGCGATCTCGACCGCCGCGAGCAGGCCGGTGCCGGCCCGCACCTCGCCGACCAGATCGTGACCCGCGAGCGGCCTGATCCTGTCGGCCAGGACCGGCTCGAGCTCGGCGACCCGCCCGATCAGCCCCTCGCGCTCGATGAGGTCGAGGTTGGCCAGGCCGACCGCGCACGCGGTGGGGTGGGCGGAGTAGGTGTAGCCGTGCCGGAACACCTCGGTGGATCCCGCGCGCCAGAATGGCTCGGCCACCCGCGCGCCCACGATCACCGCGCCGAGCGGCGCGTAGCCCGACGTCAGCCCCTTGGCCGCGGTGATCATGTCCGGGTCGAGCGCGAACCGCCCGCTGCCGAACCAGGCGCCGAGCCGGCCGAAACCGGTGATCACCTCGTCGGCCACGAACAGCACGTCGCTGCGGCGGCAGATGTCCCGCACCTGCTCCAGGTATCCCTCCGGGGGCGGGTACACGCCTCCCGCCCCGATGACCGGCTCGCAGAAGAACGCGGCGATCCGCTCGGCGCCGACCAGCTCGATGAGCTTTTCCAGGGCGCCCGCGTCGTCCCACGGCACGTGCTCGACCAGCGAGACCAGCGGTCCGAAGGGCTCGGTGTTGGCGGGAATCCCGCCCAGCGATGTCCCGTAGGCGTTCACCCCGTGATAGGCGTGCGACCGGGCGACGATCACCTCCTTGCCGGGCCGGCCCTCCGCGCGCCAGTACGCCCGCGCCAGCTTCGCCGCGGTGTCCACGGCATCGGAACCCCCGCCCGGCGTGAAGAACACCTTGGCCCCCGGGACCGCGGCGATGTCCGCCACCCGCCGGGCCAGCGCCTCGGCCGGGGGGTTGGAGAAGGGCTCGAAGGTCTGGTAGGCGGCGAGCCGGCGCATCTGGGCCGCGGCGGCGTCGGCCAGTTCCGCCCGCCCGTGCCCGACGTTGGCGTACCAGAGGCTGGCCAGCGCGTCCAGGTACGGACGGCCTTCGGTGTCGAAGACGGTGACTCCCTCGCCCCGCTCGATCGTGACCGGCCGGAGGCTGGCCATGTTCGCGTAACCATTCCAGAGGGCGGGCCTGCGCCGTCGCCGGATCCTGTCACCATCGACCTTCCCATCCGGCCTGCCCGGCCTGTCGGTGCCGCGTTCCGCGATCAAGCGCGCCAGCAGGAACATATCGCCGGCTGGCCGGCCGGAGCCAGGCCGGCCGGGCCGGGCCGGGCCGTAGCTCAGCCCCGGTAGGCGCTGGCCAGCTCCTTCAGCTGCTCGTGCGCGCCGCGCATGGTCGCGACGCCCCCGGGGAGCCAGTCCTTGCGCAGCTTGGCCACGGACGTGTAGTTGGTGTCGCAGACGTTCGCCAGCGGCGCCTCCACCGCCTGGGTGATGAACTGGTAGGCGTCCAGCAGCGAGAGCCCCCAGTCCCGCGCCACCCAGTGCACCAGGTCGGCCTGGGCGATGCGGAACGCATCCTCCAGCGGCCTGGCCGAGCCCGCGGTCATGATGTGGGTGTCGGATTCGATCCGGGGCCACGGCGTGGCCAGGCCCTTGAGCAGCTCCACGGCCAGGACGGTGTTCATGGCGCATTCCACGGCCACGCCGCAGGTCTCGCCCTCGCCCTGGCGGGCGTGCCCGTCGCCGATCGAGAGCAGCGCGCCGGGGACGTTCACGCCCAGGTAGCAGGTGACCCCGGCGCGCATCTCCGGCGTGTCCATGTTCCCGCCGAACGCGTCGGGCACCAGTGCCGACCGGACCTCCAGGCTGGCCGGTGCCACCCCGATGGTCCCGTGCATCGGGCTCATCGGCAGCTCGGCGGTGAACTCGCTGTCCCGGGCCGAGAACCGGCAGCTGCGCCGGGCGCGGTCGAGTTCCCAGATCCAGACGACCTCGGGCAGCGGGTCCTGCAGCGTCGCGGTGAGATGCGTGGAGGTGAGCGCGCCGAACAGCGGGACCGTGGTGGACGCGGCCCAGTCCCGGCTCGGCTCGACCGACACGAAGTGGACGGCCAGGGTGTCGCCGGGCTCCGCGCCCTCGACGTGGAACGGCCCGGTCTGCGGGTTCAGGTACGGGAACTCGCACACCTGCGAGACGAGGTCGCCCTTGCCCCGCACCCGCCCGGCGAAGCAGTCCTCGGTCCACAGCTCGAGTACCGTTCCCGGGGTGATCCGCGCCACCGGGGCCGCCCCCCCGAACGTCCACGCGTACTGGCCGGCCTCCGGCCGGAAGGACAACACCTGCGGGTCGCTCATCTCAACCTCCACGCGCGCCGCTGCACCGCACGGGTCCACTGTGACCCAAAGCGACCATGCCACCAATGTGGCGGCCGCGCGATACCGGGGCTGCTCTACGGCGCCGGCACCGCGTCGAACAGGCGCAGCCGGTGGGCCGCCGCGGCCGCCTCGCCGCGGCTGGACACGCCGACCTTGGCCAGGATGTTCGATACGTGGACGCTGGCGGTCTTGGCCGAGATGAAGAGCCGCGCGGCGATCTCCGGGTTCGACTGGCCGTCGGCGACCAGGCGCAGCACCTCGAACTCCCTGGCCGTCAGGCCGAGCGGCGTCGCGGCGTCCGGGTTCCTGGCCGCCGGCGCGCCGGGCGGCCGGATTCTCGCGTTCCTGGCCAGCGCCCCGATCTCATCGGCCAGTGCGCGCGCGCCGAGACCGTCAGCGAGTTCCGCGGCCTGCCGCAACCGCTCGGCCGCGCTGTCTCGGTCGGCGGCGGCCAGCGCGGCCTCGGCGGCTCGCAGCAGCGCGACGGCCCGCGGGTAGGGCTGGCCGAGACGTTCCCAGGCGGCAGCGGCCGCGTCAAAGGCGGCCACGCCATCCTGGCTGGCCGCCTCGCCGGCCTGGCCAGGTCCCGGCCCGCGGAGCGCCTCGGCCGTGAACGTCAGCCGGTTCGCCTGCTGGACGGGGCCGTGCGCGGGCATCCGCGCGGCTAGCCCGCGAAGCCGGACGAGCAGGTCCGCGGCCTGGCCGGCCAGCGCGCCGTCGGCGCGGTCGACCCGGGTGACCGCGGCGGCGGCGCGGGCGGCGGCGGCGAGCAGCGGCCACGCGTACCGGGGGTCGTGCGCCAGGTCGAGGGTGTCTGCCGCGTCCGCGGCGGCGGCGAGCGCGTCGGCCTTCTTCTCTTCGGCCAGGCGCAGCTCGATCTCCAGCCGGGCCAGCGGAAACAGGTACTGGCCGCGGCGCTGGTGGCTGGCCGCGGCCAGAGCGGCGGCCGCCGCCGCGGCAGATTCCGCCGCGCTGGGCAGGTCGCCCCGCCGCAACCAGATCTCGCCCGCGAGCTGCCGCAGGCCGACCCGGATGTGCTGCCCGGCCGGGGCCAGCGCCAGGGCATGCTCGATCACGTCCATGGCCTCGTCCCACCGGCCGAGAGAGGCGAGCGGCTCGGCCACGTTGATGGCCAGGAATGTCCCGGACGATCGGGCGAGGCCGTAGTCCTCGGCGCTGGCGATCCCGGCCCGTGCCACCTCCGCGGCCCGCTCGTGCTCGCCCATTCCCTCAAGCACGTGGGACTCGTTGATCACCGCATTGAGCAGCGGCTCGTAGGACTCCGCCTGTCGGGCGGCCGACCGGGCCAGGTCCAGCGTCTCCAGGGCCGCCGCATCATCGCCGGAATGCGACTGGATCAGCCCGAGCTCAAGCAGCGCATGCGCCTCGGTGGCGGCGTCTCCGGCCCGCCGGGCCAGCGCCAGGGCCTCGCCGGCCGCCGCAGCCACCTCCGGCGCGGCCTTGTACCGGGCGTGGCAGGCCATGCTGACCAGCACCTGCGCCCGCGCGGCATCCGCCACGCCCGGGGGCACGAGGTCCAGCGCCGCCTGCAGGTCGGCGAGCAGGTCATAGCGGCCGCCGCCGTACCGTCTCAGCAGCGCCCGCGTCTCCATCAGCAGGGCCGCGCGGCCGGGCTCGGCCGCCGGGTCGACCTCGCCGAGCGCCGCGGCCGCGAACGCCGCCCCCAGCGCGTGCTCCTGGGCGGTCTTCGCGACCGTGGCGGCGTGCTCGAGCACGCTCAGGTGGCTGGCACCGATCCGCTGCTCGGCGTCCGGCACCATGCCCCACAGCTCGAGGACCCTAGCCAGCAGGCTGAGCTGCTCGGCGTAGGCGAGGGCCCGGCCGGCCTCGGCCGCCGCGTGCCAGCCGCTAACCAGTGCCCCCACGGTGTCGTGCGCGGCCCAGGCGTGATGCGCCTGCTCGATCACCGCCCGGCCGGGCGGGACCAGGCCGGGACTGGCCTCGAGCGCCTCACCGAACTTCGTGTGCAGCCGGGTGTGGTCACCGGGCAGCAGGTCGTCGTGGATCGCCTCCTTGATGAGGCCGTGCCGGAACGCGTACCCATCCGCGTCGGCGATCAGCACGTTGGCCG
This sequence comes from uncultured Actinomycetota bacterium, assembly GCA_963729365.1. GTDB lineage: Bacteria > Actinomycetota > Actinomycetes > Streptosporangiales > Streptosporangiaceae > JASHPR01. The sequence continues at coordinate 52,378 of CAVSNQ010000016.1, read as the reverse complement.
CCACCGCGGGGCGCAGCGCGCGGGAGAGCGCGTCATCGGCCAGTCCGGTGACCGCCGCGAGCAGCGCGTGCCCGGTCCGCTGCCCGCCCGCGCTGGCCGCCCCGAGCACCTCCTGGGTCTCCTCGGGCAGCCGCCGCACCGCGACGAGCAGCAGCTCGCGGAGCGACTCGGGCAGCACCGTGGTGAGGCCGTTGTCGCAGTCGCACAGCAGCTCCTCGACGAACAGCGGGTTGCCGTCGGCACGGGCGTACACCCGGTCCGCGAGCGACGGCTCGGGCTCGTGGCCGAGAATGCGGGCCACGAGCTCGTCGGCGTGCAGCCGGTCGAGCCTGGGCAGGTCCATGCGCTCCACCCAGCTGAGCCGGGCGAGCTCGGCGAGCAGCAGCCGCAGCGGGTGGGTGCGATGCAGCTCGTCGGAACGGTAGGTGACGACGATCAGAACGCCGTCCAGGATCTGCTGCCGGCCGACCAGGAACGCGAGCAGGTCCCTGGTCGAGCGGTCCGCCCAGTGCGCGTCCTCGATGAGCAGGACCACGGGACCGGCGTCGGCCAGGCGCTCGAGCAGGGTCAGCAGCTGCTCGAACAGCCGCGCTCTGGACACGATGTCGTCGGCGTCGCGGCCGACCGTGCCGAACTCCGGCAGCAGCCGCGCGAAGTCACGCGTAGCCCCGCCGGCCATCAGCCCGGCCACGCCGTCGGCGCCAAGGTCACGGACGAGATCGCGCAGCACGGCCGTGAACGGCGCGAACGGCAGGCCGTCGGTGCCCAGCTCCACGCAGCCGCCGGTCAGCACCCGCGCCCCGGCCGCCCGGGAGCGCGCCGCGAACTCGCTCACCAGGCGGGACTTTCCCACGCCCGCCTCGCCGCCGATGAGGACGACGGACGGGCCGTCCTGGCCGGACGGGGGCAGTGCGGCGTCGAGCACCGCCAGCTGTTGCGCCCGCCCGACGAGGACGGGGCTGGTTGCGCGTGCGGCCATGTCTCCAGGATGCCAGTACGCGGCGTTGCCCCGGGCCGGCGACGATGCGCCGCCCGGGGCAACAGCCAGACTCGGCCCAGGTGCTGCGGTAGTCATGTCATGCGGCCCGGCCGCCGACCGGCTGGCGGCCGTCGGCGACGACGCGCTCGTCGGTGGCGGCCACGGCCGCCGGCGTCCGCTGGTCCGGCAGGCCAGCGGCCGGAGCCACCGCCCGCCTGGCCCACCGGAAGCCGCGCCGCTGCCGCGGCCGCCCCGCGGCGACCGGCGCCGCCGCGCGCCTGGCCCGGCGCGCCTGGCTCACGAGTCGGTCCCGAGCCGCCTGCTCATGCCATTCCCGGATCCGGTCGGCACCCAGAGCCGTAATCATGGTCGGGTACATCTCGTCCTCCTCGATGTGCGGAGCCTTTCTGGCCCCGCACTATTGAGGCTCGGCGTAAGGCCCTGATGCGCGCATCGGGCAACTTCCCTATCTTCGGGTCGCGCCCGCCTTAGGCGCCCGCCGCTCATGCGGAGCGCCGGCCGGAGCCATGGAGCAGGGCGCGCCCGGGCCGAGCTCGCCGCGGCCGGCGTGGCGTCCCCGCAGAGCCGCCGGCCGCGCACCGGGCTAGGGGCGTGACCGCCCGGCCGCGGTCCGGGCCGGGGGCGGCGCGACAGAATCGCGCAGGCACAGGGTCATCGGCTCACCGACCATCACGTCGCCGGCCGGGGTTCCCTCGATGCGCGCGATCAGCGCGTCCACGGCGGCGGCGCCGAGCTCGGGCAGCGGCATGCTGACGCTGGTGACTGGGACCTCGAGGAAGGCCAGGCACTCGTCCTCGTCGAAGCTGACCACGGACATCTCGCCGGGCACCTCGACGCCGGCGGTGCGCAGCGCCGCGAGAACCCCGAACAACTGATTGAGGCTGCCCACGCCGCAGGCGGTGGGCCGCGGGCCGCGGCGCAGCATTCTCATGGTGGCCTCCCACCCGCCGTCCTCGGTCGAGGCGGCGTGCCGGACGGTGAGGCCGAGCCCCCGGGCCGCGCAGGTCCGCCGGGCCGCGCCGACCCTGCGGTACACGGCGTCCGACTCGGGCGACCCGTCGACCATGGCGAAGCCGTGGTGGCCGAGCCCGGCGGCATAGTCAATGAACAGCCGGACCGCGCCCGGCTCGTCCATCACCACGTCGTGGCCGTGGTCGGGTCCGCGGCGGTTGACGTAGACGTGCGGGGGCCCGCTCACTCCCCCGGCGTGCTCGGGAATCCGCAGCGCGGTGGCCAGCAGCAGGCCGTCGGCGCGGCTCTCCTCGACCAGGTAGCGGTAGTCGCCGGGCGGCTTGGGATCCTCGGTCAGCTCTTCCATGATCATGACGACATAGCCGCGCTCGCGGGCCCGCCGCAGCGCGCCCCCCTGCAGCCTGGCCCAGCCCGGGTTGCGCTCGAGCGGGACGACGAACGCGAGAGCTCCGGTGCGCCGGCGCTTGAGCGCCCGGGCCAGCGCGTTGGGCCGGTAGCCCTGCTGGCGCGCGGTGCTCAGGATCCGCTCCAGGACCTCGGGGCGGATCGACTGCGCCGGGTCGCCGTTGAGCACCCGGGACACGGTCGAGACGTGCACCCCGACCGCCTCGGCGATGTCGATCAGGCGAGAGGCCCGGCGTCGGTCGTCCGGGGGCTTCATACGACGTCAGCGACCGTCCGGGTCAGCAGGATCGCGGCACCGAACGAACGGTACGTGGCCAGCGCATCCGCGCCGCGGATGCGCAGCTCGCGCGGTCCTGTCCGGTCCACGCCGCGGACCCAGCTGGCCGCCTCAGCGATGTCGGTGGTGCGCACCGACACCTCGAGCGTGGCCGAGGCCAGCGGCGGCGGCTCGGCGCCCGCCGCCCCGGCGACCGCCTTCTGCGCGGTGTCCCTGATCAGCTCGCAGGCGCGCCGGGGGTGCATGCTGTGCGCCGCGGTTCGGCTGACCGGCTCCTTGACCACCGCCGCGTGCACGCCCGGGATCAGCGCGGCGGTCTCATCGCAGGCGCACCGGTCCCCGGTCACCAGCACGACAGGGACCCCGTAGTGCGCGGCGACCAGCGCGTTGATCCCGGCCTCGCCGGTCACCACGCCGTCCAGCCTGGCCTCCACGACCACCCGCGGGCTGTAGGTGTGCGAGAGCCCGGCGGGCGCGCCGACCGAGCCGTGATAGGAGACGAACAGCACCGCGTCGAAACTGCCGTCCAGGCCCTGCATCATGTACAGCGGCTTATGGCTGCCGGATATGTAGGACGCCTCGCCGGCCAGCGCGTCCGGCGGCAGGTTGCGCATCGTGGAGTGGGAATCGTTGACCACGATCTCGGTGGCGCCGCCGGCCAGCGCTCCCTCGATGGCGGCGTTGACCTCGTCCAGCAGCAGTCGGCGCCCCGCCGCCGCCTGCGGCCCGTCCCCGACGCACTGCTCCCAGTCGACGACGCCGGCGGTCCCCTCCATGTCACTGGACAGGAAGATCTTCAAATCTGCCTCCGCTTCTCGACGCGGAACGTCTCATCCTCGGCGGTCATCACACAGTAGGTGGCGCCCGCGACGGTGGAGGCGCCGCCGTGGCGGCCGTCCGGGGTCAGGCACAGGGCCTGCAGCGGCGAGCGGAACTCATCGGGCAGTTCCGTCGTCTCCGCGAGCGCCGCCGCGCAGGCCTGCGCGGGGTCGGCGCCCGCGGCGAGCGCGTGCAGCACCGACCTGGCCGTGGTGCCGCGGATCGCCAGTTCGCCGCGGCCGGTGCAGGCGGCGCCGCCCACGGCGTTGTCGCAGTAGTTGCCGGCCCCGATGACCGCCGAGTCGCTGACCCGGCCCGGGTACTTCCAGGGGTATCCGCTGGTGCTCACGCCGACCGCGAGGTTGCCGTCGGCGTCGAGGGCGAGCACATTGACCGTGTCCCAGGGCCCGCTGGGCAGCGGCATCGACGCGAGCCGGTCCAGCACCTGCTGGCGGTAGGCGCGCTCCCCGGGGCCGAACCTGGCCTCGGCGGCCTCGATCCCGGCGGCGGACAGGCCGTGTCGCCACCGCTCCCGCGCCTGCTCGGTCAGCGTCGGCCCGCGCTCGATGCCGATCTCGTCGGCGAACCGCTCCGCGCCAGCGCCGACGAGCAGCAGGTGCTGCGGCAGCCGCTCGCAGACCGCCCGCGCGATCGAGATCGGGTGCGGGAAGCCGGAGACCGCCGCAACCGCCCCCGCCTGCCGGGTCGCCCCGTCCATGATCGAGGCGTCCAGCTCCACCTCACCGAGCAGGTTCGGCAGCCCGCCCACGCCGACCGTGTGGTTGTCCTGGTCGGATTCCACCACGCGGATCGCGGCCTCCACCGCGTCCATGGCGCTGGCCCCGGCGCGGAGCAGGCCGATGCCCGCGGCCAGGCCCACCTCGCCTCGCTCGCTGGCCATCATCAGTGGCGTTATGGCAAGTCCTCCTGATCAGCTTCGGGGTCTACGGGTCAGCGTCTCTGATCAGCTTAGGGATCCTGGGTGAGCGGTGGTGGCTCGCCGGGTTCGGGTTCCCACCGGGGCGGGGTCGCATGGGCGTGGAGGTGGAATCCAGCTCCGAGCGCGGCGCCACGCGGCTGATGCCGCCTGTTGGGGGTGCTGATCGTCGTCACGTCCTGGTTCCGGCGGGCTGCGCGGGGCAGCAGCCGGACCGTGGGCACGTGTCCCTCCGGACGCTGGCCGGCGCGGCCGGGTGGCCGCGCCGGGGAGGGTGCCCTGCGTCGCCTGGGCGCGGGGCGTGAGAATTTCCGGCGGCCACGGCCGGCTTTGGGCCGCCGCCGGGCAGGTACCGGGGTGACGACCGCAGCGGCTTCCAGGTCGTCCTTGATGGCCCGGACCGTCATGGTCTGGGCGCTGCGGCCGGTGGTCGTGGTGTGCTGGTGGGTGAGGCCGCGGGCGGCGATCCGCTGCCACGCGCCCTGGTCACGGTCACCCTGCCAGCCGCAGGCCGGGCTCGGGCAGATAGCCCACTTCCACCCCCGCCGGCCTGGTCGGTCGGGAGCGGCGGCGTGCCGCAGCGGGGCCAGGCAGCGGGGGCAGTGCGCGGACGTGCCGCGCGCCGGGACGGTGACCACCGCGATGCCGGCTTCTGCGGCCAGGTGCCGTATCCAGCGGGCGATCTTCCCGCGGACCGTCTGAGACAGCCGGGTGTTCAGGGTGCGGCCCATGCCCTTCGCCTCCATCGAGCGGAGGTCTTCCAGGTAGATGACACTGGCCCCGGCCGCGACGGCCTGGTCCACCGCCCACCGTGCCGCCGACCGGGCCAAGGCATCGTTGAGGTTCGACCGGCGCTCGCTGAGGTGGCGGATCTGTTCGGCCAGGACGGCCCGGCGGGCGTTCAGCGGGTGCCGCCCGTCGCCGGCGATGAGACGGTCATAATGGCTGGCCTTGGCGTGCAGCTGCTCGCCCTGGCGTCGCAGCCGGTGCTGTTTGGCCAGCACTCCGGCCGCCCGGTACTGGGCCCCGCTTCCTACCGCCGTGATCGTTTGGTCGGCGTTGCGCCGGGCCGCGCCCGCGCTGAGCAGCGTGTTGAGCCCCCAGTCCACGCCGAGCGCCACCGCGTGCCCGTCGCGGCGAGCCGCGGGGACCCCGTGAGTGAAAGCGAGATCGGCGCGGATCTTGCCGTTCACTACGCGAACGGCGGGCAGGTGCAGCAGCGCGCCGGCCGGGACGGTGGGCGGCAGGGTGATCGGGCACGCCACCCAGGTCCAGTCCCGGTAGCTGCGCGGGTCCGGCCGCGCCGGGAGCTGCAGCCGCAGCAGCACCCGCCCGGGGTCGGCCGCCGACCGCTCGATGGTCGCTTGCTGGCGGTCGCACGCGCACAACAGCAGCAGCCGCGGCGCCGACGGCGCGCCCTGCAGCTCGAACAGGTCCCGGGGCAGGCGCCCCTCGGCGCCCGCGAAACGCAGGATCTGGCGGGTGCTGGCCTTGACGGCGCTGGACGGTACATGCTCCCCGCCTGGTATAGCGCCGCGCACGGTCTCCCACTCCTGCTTAGTGCGGTTGAGCGGCTGCACAGGCCAGGTCGCCAGCACCGCGTTCGTCAGCTCTGCCCGCCAGCGAGCGGAACGAAGCGTCCGGCCCGCCTGCTCCTGAGCCATCCGCACGATCCGGTCGTTGACCGTGATCCCCTCCGGGGACCGGGCCGCCCACCCCAGCCGGCGCAGCGCCATCCACGCGCTCGGCGGGAGCGGCCGTCCCGCCGGGTCCACCCCAGCCCGCCAGGGCATCCACGTCCGGCGCATTCCAGTGCCTGGCCAGCAAGCCGCCAGCCATCCCGGACACCAGGGCGGCGCACCAGCCGACCCGGCTCGCCAGCCCGCCGGCCGTCACAACCTCTCCCGTCCTCTCGTCGATGCCGCCGCGGATCACAGCGCGGGCGCATGCGGTCGCGGCGGCGGTGCCGTCCGGGGTCCTGCGCTTCTGGTTCACTGCCCGCCACCTTCGGGGCACCGGCCCGACCCAGCAACCGGCCGCCTGCGGGCCGCGGCCGGCCGCATCCCGTGCCGGCGGCCCGCGAAGATCGCGACCAGCGAGCTAAAGTCTTCGGCCAGCTCCTCGCGGGCACCGGAGTCCTCCGAGTGCAGGCTCATTGAGTCGAGAACCCCCTCCGGAGGCTCGATGTTCAGTTCGGTTCTAGCGCAGGGGTACGACATTTTCGGACTTACGACAACGCACAACGAGAATCCTCCGCCCTGCTCGCCGGGCGGCGGCAGCGTCACGCGAACGACCGTGACCGACCCGCCGGCGACCGCGGCCAGCAACCCCGGCCGGCCAGCCCTCCCTCAGCCCCCATGCCCGATCCCCGAACACCCGCGCAACTTCGCCCGCCGACCTAGCGCGCAGCTCCGCCTCCCGGGCAGCCAGCGACGGCTCTTGTCCTGCGGCGCCGGATACCCGCACCTACAGGCCTTCCAGCCGGACCCGTTCGCCGCCGGACATCACCTTCATCGCCTCGACATCAGCGGCGGCGAACCGGCGCTCGCGCCCTACCCAGGCCACCGGGATCTCCCCCGCATCAGTCCACACCCGAAGCGTCACCGGGTGTATCCCGAGACGCCGCGCGGCCTTCGACAGCCGGAGAAAGTCATCCACCCACAGCGCAAGATCACTAAGGATCCTTAGGCAAACTCCTCAGCCTAAGGATCGCGGAAAGCAAGCCGCGAGACCAAACACAGATTGCCGACGAAACAAACCTTTGTTCTAGCTTATGTGGTGACAACGCTGTAACGTTGCGCGCCATGCGCTATGTGGTACTTGGCTGCGGCGCGATCGGCGGTACCGTGGCCGCCGGGCTGGTCCGCGACGGGCACGACGTGCTCGTCAGCGACGCCGACCCGGCCGTGGTCGAGGCCATCAACGCGCGCGGCCTGCGGATCGAGGGACCGATCGAGAACTTCACCGTCGAGGTGCCCGCCGTACTGCCCGAAGACCTGCCGGCCGCCCTGGACGGGCCGGTCCTGGTCGCGGTCAAGTCGCAGCATACGGCGGCCGCCGCGGCCGTCCTGGCCGGGCGGATGCACGGGGACGGATTCGTCGTCTCGCTGCAGAACGGCCTGAACGCGGAGCAGCTCGCCGACGCGGTCGGGCCGTCGCGGGTGGTGGAGTCCTTCGTCAACTTCGGCGCCGACGTGCTCGAGCCCGGGGTCGTGCTGCGGGGCAGCCGGGAGACGTTCCTGATCGGGGAGGTCGACGGCACGATCTCCGACCGGGTCAGGTCGCTGGCCGCCGACATCGCCGACGCCCGGGCCGCCGAGCACATCATGGGCTACTTGTGGGGCAAGGAGGCGTACGGGGCGATGCTGGCCGCGATCGCGGTCAGCGACCTGTCGATCGCCGACGGGCTCGACGACCCCCGGTACGGCCCGCTGCTGGTCGCGGTGGCCCGCGAGGTCCTCGACCAGGCCCCGGTCACCCCGATGGCCTTCGACGGGTTCGACCCGGAGGACCTGGCGGGCTCGCTGGCGCCGCTGGTCGAATTCAACCGGCGCTCGGCCAAGACCCACTCCGGGATCTACCGCGACCTGATGGTGCGGCACCGCCCGACCGAGGTGCCCGCCCACCTGGGCGGGCTGAAGGGGCCGCTGCTGCGCCGGGTGGTCGAGCTGATCACCGAGATCGAGCAGGGCCGGCGCACGTGCGAGCGGGCCAACCTCGACCTGCTGGCCGCCTACGAGCGGCTGGAGCGCCTGGGCCTGCCGCTGAACGCGGTCGCGGCCGTGATCGGGGCTCCCCGGCGCGCGGCCGACGGGCCGCTGGCCGGGCGCCCGGTGGGCATCAAGGACATCATCGCCGTGGCCGGCGTTCCGACCCGGTGCGGCAGTCCCTCGAGCGATCCCGAGCCCGCCGCCGACGACGCCGAGCTGGTCCGCCGGCTGCGGACCGCCGGGGCCGAGGTGTTCGCCACCACCCAGTGCCTGGAGTACGCGGCCGGTTTCGCGCACCCCGAGGTCGGCGACACCCGCAACCCGCACGATGTATCCCGCACCTCCGGCGGATCGTCGGGCGGCTCGGCAGCGCTGGTCGCCGCGGGCGTGTGCGACCTGGCCATCGGGACCGACACCGGCGGGTCGATCCGGATCCCGGCCGCGTACTGCGGCGTCGTGGGGCTCAAGCCGACCTACGGGCTGCTGCCGACCGAGGGGGTGTTCCCGCTCTCGCCCGTCTGCGATCACGCGGGCACGCTGACCGCGACCGTGGCCGGGGCCAGGGAGCTGCTCGCCGTCCTCGCCGACCGGGCCGACCTGGTCGGCCTGGCCCAGCCGGCCGACTTGGTCGGCCCGGCCGAAGTGACCGACCTGGCCGACCTGGCCAGCCTGGCCGACCCAGCCGACCTGGCCGACCTGATCAATCCCGCCGACCCGCCGGGCGTGGCTGACGACCTGGGCGCCCTCGCCGCGGGCACGACCCCGCCGCCGAAGCCGCCCGGTGCCGTCCCGCCCGCGACCTATACGGTCGGCGTCCTGGCCGCGCAGCTGGCCGACCCGTCGGTGACCGCCGAAGTGCGCGACGCGGTCACCGGCGCGCTGGCGGCGCTGGCGGCGGCGGGCTGGGCGGTGCGCGAGCTGAGTCCGCCCTGGCTCGACGATCCAACCCAGTGGGAGGACGTGCTCGCCGTGATCGTCGCGAGGGAGGCGTCACTGGTGCACTCCGGCCGGGACCTGAGCCGGTACGCGGAGGGCACCCGGGCGCTGCTCGGCTACGGCGCCTCGGTCGGCGACGACCGGTACGCCCGCGCGGTCGAACGGCGGGACGAACTGACCGACGCCATCGAGGCCAGCCTGGACGGCGTCGACGTCCTCGCCGGGCCGACCGTCGGCTACCAGGCTCCAGAGCAGGACCCGCCGTTCGCCGTCGGGGACAGCAGCGGCGAAGGCCGGTTCACCGGGCCGTACAACCTCACCGGCCACCCGGCCATCTCGATACCCGTGCCCATCTCCGGCCTGCCGGCCGGGCTGCAGCTGGCCGGCCGGCGCGGCCAGGACCTGGCCCTGCTCCGGGTGGCCGCCGCCGCCGAGCACCTGCTGGCCCGTTCAACGACAAAGGAGTCCTGACCAATGGCAACGACGGTGACCCGCCGCACGATCGACCTCGCAGGCCTCGACGTCCCCTTCTTCGAGGCGACCGGCAGCGAGGACGGCCCGCTGCTCACGGTGATCTCCGGGGTGCACGGCTGCGAGTACGCGTCGATGGACGGAGTCCGCCGGTGGACCCGCAGCCTGGAAAACCGCGAGCTGCGCGGCCGGGTCCGGGCCGTGCTCGTGCTCAACCTGCCCGCGTTCCATTCCCGCACCCCGTTCGTGGTCCCGGACGACGGCAAGAACCTCAACCGCTGCTTCCCCGGCGACCCGGGCGGCACCCTCGCCGACCGGCTCGCCTACGCCGCGTTCACGCAACTGATCACCGGCTCCGACGCGTACATCGACGCGCACTGCGGCGACATGGTCGAGGCTCTCGAGCCGTTCGCGATGTACCACGCGGGGCCCACCGAGGACAAAGCGAGGGAGATGGCCGTGGCGTACCGGCTGCCCTACGTGATCCGGGAGGAGCCGCAGCCGGACCCGAGGCTCGGCGGCCTCTCGAGCTGGGCGGCGTCCGAGATCGGCGTGCCGGCGATCACCGCCGAGTCCGGCGAGTGCGGCCTGGTCCAGGAAGAGGCGGTCGCCCGGCACGTCCGCGGGCTCGATGGGGTGCTCGCGCTGCTCGGGATCGCCGACCGGCCGGCCGGCGCACCCGAGCCCTCGCCCACGTACCTCAATCACTTCCTCTGGATGCGCACCGAGCGCGGCGGCTGGTGGGCGCCGACGGTCACGACGGGCGAGTCGGTCGCCGAGGGCCAGGTGATCGGGACGGTCAGCACGCTGGACGGCTCGGAGGTGCTGGAGACGATCACCGCGCCGGCCGACGGCATCCCGATCTTCATCACCAGCTCCCCCGCTGTCGCCGACGACGGCCTCCTGCTCGGCCTGGGCGTCGTGTAGCGCAGCCCGGTCCTGCGGAGCCCCCTGACCTGATGGTCGCGTGGGCTACCTGCCTGCCCGCGCTCGATGTCAACCCCTAAAACCAACAAAAGCCCGGAAAACGCACGAGGGCGAGGTAGGCGTTGCGTACCGGCCTGGGCTGATACGGTCCTTCCGCGAAGGCACTGCGGCCCTGGGCCGCCGGGGGCGGCAAGGAGAAAGTCCCCGGATGCAGTCACCGGCTCGTAAGGTCAACGTGACCCTCGCGGCCTGCGGCCTTGTCGCGGGGTTCTGCGCAACCCTCGGCTTTCTGAGCCTGGCGCGCAGCGGGGTCCCCACTCCCACCCGCGGCATGGGCGCGGTCGTCGTGCCGAGCGCGACCAGGAGCGCGGTCGCGAGCGCCGCGCAGGCCCTCGCCAGCGGCCCTCGATGCTCAGTGGCTCGCCTATTCGGACCGGTCCACCTGCGCCGACTGGGCCGGCGGCGATGGGGTGTCGGCCGTCAGGCTGAACTCGTCTCAGGTCGCCTGGTTCTTCGCCGACACCTACCTGGGGCCGGCCCCGCCATCGGCTTCTCCCGCCTGAGCGGCTTCCTGCACAACTCGGTCGTGGTGCAGACCGCGGCCGGGCGCAGCTCCAGGCTCGTGACGCTGACCGGCGGCGGTGCCTGCGACGGGCCCGGCGACCCCGGGCCGGGAGCGGAACCGGTCGTGCAGCCGCCGGGCGGCGCGGCGGGCCAGCGAGACTGGGATGCCGACGGGATCCGGGTCGGCGGCACGGTGGTGAAGTTCTACAACGCGTACCTCCCCGGGCCGGTCCCGTACATCCCGGTGTCCACGACGATCGCCAGCTTCGGGGTCAGCCAGCTCAGCGCGGCCGGGCGCGGCCCGGCCTACGGCGGCGTGCTCCGCCCGGAGCTGACGCCGGTGCCGTCTTACACGCCGCCCGGCGGCGGAACGCCGATCGTGTGGGGGTCCGCGCTGCTGCCGGCCGGGGCAGCGGGCCGCACCGTCTATGTCTACGGCTGGCAGAGCCCCGATCCGGCCAGCGCGGTCCGCGAGCTGTACCTGGCCCGGGTCAGCGCGGCCCGGCTGACCGACGTCGCCGCGTGGCGGTTCTACGACGCCGGGCAGTGGGCCGCCAGCCAGAGCCTCGCCACGCCGGTCGAGCCCGACGGCCAGGAGCTCAACGTTGCCTCGGGCTTCAGCGTCGCGGCCATCGCCGGGCGGTACTGGCTGATCCAGGCGGCCGGGTCCGGGAATCCCGACATCGACGCCTACCCGGCATCCGCGCCGTGGGGCCCGTTCGACCGGAATCAGGGCATCGTGCTGTACCGGGCGCCCGGCATCGGGCTCAGCGCGGCCGATGACTACCGGATCCTGTACGAGGCTCGCGCCGAGCCTGCCCTGTCCACCAGCCAGGCGCTGGTCATCAGCTACAACGTGAACTCGGAGGCGGTGACCGCCGCCTGCATCTCGATGGCGCACTACACCAACGCCATGACCCAGCCGCGGTTCATCGCGGTGCCCGCGTCGGTGTTCGGGGCGGCGCCCCCGGGCCGGGGCCGCGTGCTCGCGGCTCCGGCCCGCTATCCGGCGATCACCCAGCACGACCCGGCGCAGTGGTTCAGCGCCTGGTCCTTCCCGGGCGGCTGCCCGCCGGTGCCGCCCGTATCGGGTGTCACGGCGCGGACCAGCGCCGGCGGGGCCCGGCTGACCTGGCCCGCCGCCGGGCTCGGCGTGCGGTACCGGGTGTACGTCAAGAGCGCGTCGGGAACCTGGGTCCGGGTGCGCACCGTCTCGGTCCCCCGGGTCGCGGTCACCGGGCTCGTCAAGGGCCTGACCTACCAATTCGAGGTTATGGCGGTGAACATTTACCAGGGCGCCGGGCCGCCCGCATTCGTCACGGCCCTGGCTTCCTGAGCCGCCCGGGTGTAACGCGCGGGCTCCTCCAGGGACTGAATGGCGCACCGCCATTCATCCACATGAGGAGAACGCATGAAAGTCCTGACTCGCCTCGGCTCCGCCGGGGCGAAGCTGGCTCGGTGCGCGGGTACTGGGCCGCCGACGGCGGCCTGATCCCGATCCCCGGATCGACCCGGCCGCTCGGCCTGAACCCGGCCGCGACCCCGCAGTTCACCAACACCCCCGGCCAGGTGGCGTTCTCGCCGGACGGCTCGCAGCTGATCGTGACCACCAAGGCCAACGGCAACGACATCGACGTGTTCGGCGTCCGCCCCGATGGCCTGCTGTCACGCGCCCCGGTGGTGAACGCCGAGCCGGGCACGGTCCCGTTCGCGATCACCTTCGACCCGGCGGGTCACCTGGTCATCGCCGACGCGGGCACCAACGCGCTGTCGACCTTCGCGCTCAGCCCCGGCGGGGCGGTGACCGGACTCGACTCGGCCGGCACCGGGCAGTCGGCCACCTGCTGGTGGCGGCCGACGGCGGCCTGCTGTTCGCGTCCAACGCGGGCAGCGCCACGATCAGCGGCTACGCCTCGGGCGCGGGCGGCCAGCTCACGCTGCTCGGCCAGACCGCGACCGACCCGGGCACGGTCGACGCGGCGGTCACGCCGAGCGGCCGGTTCCTCTACGTCCAGACCGGCGGCAACGGCGTCGTTGACGAATTCGCGGTCGGCAGCGGGGGCTCGCTCACCGAGGCCGGCCACGTGACGGTAGCCGGCGCTGTGGGCGGCGAGGGGATCGTAGCCCCCTGACCAGGAAGGACGACCTAGGCTGACGGCGGTGGACCGGGACACGGACGCAGAATTGCTCGCACGCCTGCGCGCAGGCGACGAGCGGGCCTTCGTGACCCTGGTCCGCCGCCACCATGCCGCGTGGCTCCGCCTGGCCGCCGGGTACGTCCCGAGCATGGCCGTGGCCGAGGAGGCCGTCCAGGACACCTGGCTGGGCGTGCTGCGCGGGATCAGCAGGTTCGAGGGACGCTCATCGGTCCGGACGTGGCTGTTCCGGATCCTGGTGAACCGGGCCCGGACGGCCGGGGCGCGGGAACGCCGCAGCATCGCGATCGGCGACCCGGGACCGGCCGTGGACGAGTCGCGGTTCGACGGCACTGGTCACTGGGCCGCTCCGCCCGAGCGCTGGGTTGAGGAAGCCGACGACCGGCTGGACGCGGCCAAGCTGGCCGGCCGCTCCGCTCGGCCATCGACGAGCTGCCCGGCCGCCAGCGGGAAGTCGTCACGCTGCGCGACGTCGAGGGGCTGAGCAGCGAGGAGGTGTGCAGCGTGCTCGAGATCAGCGAGGGCAACCAGCGAGTGCTGCTGCACCGGGGCCGTCGCCGGCTGCGCCAGGTGCTCGAGACCGAATTCGGGAGGGCCTGAGCATGCTCCCGAAGCTTCGTGTCCGCCGCCGGGACCTGGTGTGCCAGCAAGCGGTCGAGCTGGTCACCGACTACCTCGAGGGCACGCTGTCCCGGGCCGGCCGCCGCAGGTTCGAGGCGCATCTGGCCGGCTGCCCGCACTGCACCGAGTACCTGGCCCAGATGCGGGCGACCATCGAGCTCACCGGCGGCATCACGGCGGACGACCTGACCCCGCAGATGCAGGACGATTTCATCGCGCTGTACCGGCGCTGGCGCGCCGGCGAGGGCGGGTAGTGACCGGCGGCGGGGCGGTCATCGGCCCGGCCACGCCCGCCGACCTGGAGGGCGTGGCCGGGATCTTCGCGCACTACGTCACGAACAGCGTGGTCACGTTCGAGGTCACCCCGCCGGCCATTGCGGACTGGCAATGCCGGCTGGACACGCTGACCGGACTGGGCCTGCCGTTCCTGGTCGCCAGGACGGGCGGCCAGGTGGCCGGGTACGCCTATGCCGGGCCGTGGCGCCCGAAGCCGGCCTACCGGCACACGGTCGAGGACTCCGTGTACCTTGCCCCCGAGCGGACCGGCCAGGGTCTCGGCCGGGGCCTGCTCGGCGAGCTGCTGGCCCGGTGCGCGCACGCGGACGTGCGCCAGGTTGTCGCGATCATCGCCGACGCGGACGCGGACAGCGCGGCGTCGATCGCCCTGCATCGCTCCTTCGGCTTCGCCCACGCGGGCCGGCTCACCGGCGTCGGCCACAAGCACGGTCGCTGGATCGACACCGTGCTGATGCAGCGCGACCTGACCGCCTGACTATGCTGGCGCAGCGTGGCCGGACGCGGCACCGCGGCGACGGCGCTGCTGACCAGGCAGGGCATCCCGCACACGGTGCACTCTTACCCTCATGACCCGCGGCGTGAGTCGTACGGCGCCGAGGCCAGCGAGGCGCTGGGCGTTCCGGCCGGCCGGGTGCTGAAGACGCTGGTCGCCGACGTGGACGGCGCGCTGGTCGTGGGAGTGGTGCCGGTGTCGGCCCAGCTCGACCTCAAGGCACTGGCCGCGGCGGTGGGCGGCAAGAAGGCCGCACTGGCCGACCCGGCCGCCGCCGAACGCGCGACGGGCTACGTGGTCGGCGGCATCTCGCCGCTCGGCCAGCGCAGGCGGCTGCCGGTGGTGATCGACTCCGCGGCGCTGGAGTTCCCGACCGTCTACTGCAGCGCCGGCCGGCGCGGCCTGGAGATCGAGCTGGCTCCCGGTGACCTGGTCCGGGTGGCAAACGCCACCGTAGCCCCGATCTCCCGCAACGTCCGCTAGGCCGCCAGTCATGTAGGCCGACAGCTTTAGCGCCCCCGCGGGCGCCGTCAACCGCCGGCTGCGGTTGACGGCACCTGGTGCTCATGGACCGGGGGAGCCCCCGGGCAGCACCCATTCGTGGATGACGCCGTCGTTTTTGATGGTGTAGAAACAGCCGCTGGACGTGCAGCTGGAGAGTGTCAGCCAGGTGCTTCCCACCCAGCCTGCCCGGGTGGAGACGTAGGGATCTTCTCCCCAGACCCAGGTCTGCCCCTGGAAGGTGGCTGAGACCTCAGAAGGCTCGCTGGAGAACGGGTCACCAGTATTGGTGGTGGCGATCGAAGAATTGGAACTCGCGAAATAATCGTTTCCGCACTGGTTGATAATATTAAGGTAGTCGCGTCCCACCCATCCGTAAATATAAGCGATGCCCGTGGTCGAGGGGATGAGCATGGTTCCGTAGATCCACCTCTGGCCATTGATCGTGCCCGAGCTGATCCACGGAATACTGTTGAACCCGATGGGTGAGGCAGCCCGGACATATGCCGTGTTGCCGCTGCGGCCTGCGCCGCCGGGCCACTCCCATGCCGCGATATTGTCACCATTGGTGTCGTAGTCGCAGAAGTACAGGTTAACTGTCGCGCTCGGAACATCCCGCGCCCGCACGCTTCCGGTGCTCGCCCCGGTTAATGTGCTGCTAGTATGACTCGAACTGCTTGTTGCTGCCGTAGCGGGCCTCCCGCCGGCCGCTAGGACTGCTAGTAGCCCCAGCGCCATCGCCGCGCCGATGAGAGGTGCCCTGCATCGGCTAGGTCGTAGTCGTCTCATATGAACCTCCATGTTCTCTTGCGGGGTCCGGTCGGCAGGGTGCGCCGGGCTCCCCGCCGACCGGGATGTTTTCGCATGCGGGAACTTCCTTCCATATGGAAGTGAGCCCACGGTTCGGAGTTGCCACACCGGGCTGCTTGAGCACGCTCGGTCCGCGTGCTGATGATGCGCTCTAACGCAAGCTAGCTGTGAGGCACAGGCACAGTGGTAGCGACGGCTTGCGTCGCTTCCCGGCATGGCTAAAGCCGTTAATGGCAGTTCGTGTCACATGCCATGCCAATCCAGCAAGCTAGCAACGATAAAGTCCGTCGGCTCACACCCTCTCTGGTCAGTGTGGCCGGACACCAAAACTCCGGCCCAAGGCCATATCTGTCGGTAGCCAGGGTCCGGAGCAATCGCTGCCTAGATAGTACGGCAAACTGCTGAAAGACGTAAGACAGTTTTACCGGCAGTTTACCGGCAGTTTTACCGGCATTGAGGCTTATTCACGGGCTGGGATAATCCAGTAGAAAGATACCCCGGACCACGGTGTGCCTACATGAAGGACGGCCTGTTTCTCGAAAGGATTTGAGCTGCCAGGAGTTCCTCGACGCGGTCGCCCGGCTGCGCGAGGCCGACTTGCCGATCGAGCGTGACCCTGCCGAGGCATGGCCCGATTTCATCGCCTGGCGGCTCAACTACGAGCAGGCCGCCTGCGCGGTGGCCTTCGCCGTCGACGCCGTGCCAGCGCTGTGGTCGGGATTAATTTGCCAGTAACCTTGCTCGTAGCCATTTGCCAAGCATTTGGCACCTTCGCTAGCTTGGCTGCACGAGGATCGCGTGCTTGCCGTTCGGCCGGGGCGCCGCGGTCCGCATACCCCGAAGCATTTACCGCGGCCCCGGGTAAGCGATCACCCAGAACGTAGCGCCGCGCCGTCCTGCGGGCCAGGCAGTTTGGCGGGAGTTTTCCGGTAGAATCCCGGTCGATCCGGGGAGCGGATCACACCTGACGACGCCACGACGCCGCCGCGCGACGTTGTGCCGGCCGGGTGACCGCCCGCAGAGCTGTAAGGCCCCGCCATGAGTGACGACGCCGCGGTGTTCGGGGCCCGGTTGCGTGCCTGCCGCTACGCGGCCGGGCTGTCGCAAGGGGCGCTGGCCGAGCGGTCTGGCTTGAGCATCCGTGCGATCAGCGACCTGGAGCGTGGCCGCACCAGGTGGCCGCACCCGGACTCGGTCCGCCGTCTGGCCGACGCGCTGGAGCTGCGCGGCCCGGCGCGGGCAGAGTTCTTCGGCACGCTTGCTGCTGGTGCGGCGGATGTGACCGGCCCCCAGGCATCGCTGGCCCGCCGGGGCGCCGGGGCAGACCTGCCGCTGCAGCCCGATGAGGGCGCCGGCGGGCTGTTGCCGGGATCACCGGACGGCGAACAGGGCCGGGCTGGGCACGCTCGGGCGGTAGTGCCCCGGCAGCTGCCCGGCCCGGCGCGGCTGTTCGTGGGCCGCGACGCTGAGCTTGCGGCGCTGACCGGCCTGCTGGACAGCGCTGGCGGCACGTCGGCGGTGGTGATCTCGGCGATCGGGGGAACGGCCGGGGTGGGCAAGACGGCGCTGGCGGTGCGCTGGGCGCATCAGGTCGCTGATCGGTTCCCGGACGGCCAACTGTATGTCAACCTGCGCGGCTATGACCCCGGCCAGCCGCTGCCCGCCGCGGACGCGCTGGCGGGGTTTTTGCGCGACCTGGGCGTGCCCGGCCAGGACGTTCCGGCCGAGGCGAGTGAGCGCGCCGCCCGGTACCGGAGCCTGCTGGCCGGGCGGCGGGTGCTGATCGTGCTGGACAATGCCGCCGAGACGGAGCAGGTCCGGCCGCTGCTGCCCGGCAGCCCGGGCTGCGTGACGGTGGCGACCAGCCGTGATGCGCTGGCCGGCCTGGTGGCCCGCGACGGCGCCCTCCGGCTGGACCTGGACGCGCTGCCGCTGGAGGAGGCGGTGGGGTTGCTGCGGGCGCTGATCGGCGCGCGGGTGGACGCCGACCCCGACGCGGCCGCCGCACTCGCGGCGCGGTGCGCGCGGCTGCCGCTGGCGCTGCGGGTCGCGGCCGAGCTCGCCGCCGCCCGCCCGACCGCCAGCCTCGCCGAACTAGCCGGTGAGCTGGCCGGCGAGCAGCGGCTTGACCTGCTGGACGCGGGCGGAGACCCGCGCACCGGGATCCGGGCCGTATTCTCCTGGTCCTACCAGCACCTGGACCCCGGGGCCGCCAGGCTGTTCCGGCTCCTCGGCCTGCACCCCGGCCCTGATCTCGACGTCCAGGCCGCCGCCGCGCTGGCCGCCTCCACAGTGCGGCACGCCCGCCGCGGACTGGACGTGCTGGCCCGCGCGCACCTGATCGATGCCGCCGGGCCGGGCCGGCACGGGATGCATGACCTGCTGCGCGCCTACGCACGCGATCTCGCTGCCGCCCACGACGGCGAGGGCGAGCAGCGGGCGGCGCTGACCCGCCTGTTCGATTACTACCTGCAGGCCTCGGCGGCCGCGATGGACATCTTGTTCCCCGCCGAGGCTGACCGCCGGCCCAGCGTTCCCCGGCCCGCCGACCGCGCCGTACCAGACTTTGATCACCTGGCCGGGGCGCGGGCGTGGCTGGACACCGAGCGCGCCAACCTGGCCGCCACGGCCGTGCACACCGCCGCGCACGGCTGGCCCGGCCATGCCACCCGCCTGGCCGCTACCTTGTTCCGTTACCTCGACGCCGGCGGCCACTTCGCCCAGGCCGTTATCATCCACGGCCACGCCCGCAGCGCCGCCGCACAGATCGCCGACCGCGCCGCCGAGGCAGACGCGCTGACCAGCCTGGGCCTGGTCGACCTGCACCAGGGCCGCTACCCGCAGGCCACCGGCCACCTCCGGCAGGCCCTGGCGCTGAGCCGCGAGACCGGCGACCGGAACCGTCAGGCCAGCGCCCTGCAGGACCTGGGCCTCGCCGATTTCCAGCAGGGCCGCTGGCAGCAGGCCACAAGCCAGCTCGAGCAGGCCCGGGACCTGTTCCGCGAGACCGGTGACCGGATCGGCGAGGCCCGCGTGCTGGGCAACCTCGCCATCATCGAGTTTCAGCAGGGCCGCCACGACCAGGCCGCCGCCCATCTCCGGCAGGCCCTGGTCGTGTGCCGCGAGGCCGGCCACCTGGCCGGCGAGGCCTACATCCTGGCCAACCTCGGCGGCGGCGAACTGCAGCAGGGCCGCTACGACCAGGCCGCCGGCTACCTCCGGCAGGCCCTGCCCCTGTTCCGCGAGACCGCCAACCGCATCGGCGAGGCCCACGTTCTGGCCAACTTCGGGATCGTCGACCTACGGCAGGGCCGCTACGACCAGGCCACCGGCTTCCTCCGGCAGGCCCTGGCCCTGTTCCGCGAGACCGGCGACCGGGCCGGCGAGGCCGAGGCGCTCAACGGCCTCGGCGAGGTGCTGCTCGCCACCGGCCAGCCCCGCGGCGCCGGCGCCCAGCACGCCGCCGCGCTTGCCGTGACCAGCCAGACCGGCGACAAGTACGAGCAGGCCCGAGCGCACGCCGGCCTCGCACGCAGTCATGATGCGGCCAGCGAGCCGGCCCAGGCCGACGACCATTGGCGCCAGGCCCTCGCCGGCTACACCAGCCTCGGCGCACCCGAAGCCGACCAGGTCCGCACCCGGCTCGCAGCAGGCAGCCCCCCACCACGGTGAGCCGGTCATGAGCCCGCCTCGACTTCGCGCTCGGCGATCGCCTGGGCGTGATCGGGCCGAGCACCTCGGCCAGGCGCCCGAGCAGCTCGCCGAACGGGCGGCAGATTCGCCTCGGCGTACTCGTACGGCGCGAACGCGCCATGGGCAGCTTCAGTGCAGGAGGACGTACCCGGCCGCCCCGCCGCCGGCCAGGATCACTACGAACCCGAGCATCATGACCAGCAGCCGGGCGCGGCGTGACCATCCGCGCGGCGCCGCACCCCGGCCAGCGGGCGGTTCCCCGCCGCGGTGGCGGCCGCGCGTCGCGGGAGGCCGTTCGCCGGGGCTGGATAGCCGGGTGGCGGCCAGCGGCGGGTCAGGAAAGCGGTTGGCGGCCGCCGGCTGGACGGGAAAGCGGGTCGTGACCGCCGGCTCGTCAGGGAAGCGCGGGGTAACCGGCAGCGGATCACCGGGAAAGAAGGCCAGCGTCTGGGTGAGGTCGGGCGCGGGCCGACCGGGCGCGAGCCGACCGGGCGCCGCGAGACCGGGCGCCGGCCGTCCGGCGGTCACCGACCCGTTAGCTGGCGGCATGGCCGACGGAGGCGTCAGCACCAGCGGTGTCATGTCCTCCGCGGCGGGCCGGATAACGGCCGGCGGAGCCTTCCCGGATAGCGGAGCGCCGCAGGTCACGCAGAATTGCGCGCCGACGGCACTCCGGTGACCCTCGTCGCAGCGGGGACGGACGTCGTCACCGCACGTACCGCAGAACGCGGCGCCCCCGGGCAGGTAGTGCCCGTTGGTGCAGGTCGGCACCTCGCCCTCCCCATGATGCTTCCGAGTGCCGGTCAGCCGATCTTGCCGCACATCGACCCTGGTTGACGTTGGCTAACACGCGATGTGCTCTGCGACGGGCTCAACATCTTGAACAGAAGACGTCTTGGGGGCCTAGCGGGTTGGCACAGGAAGTACAGAAAGGGGGCGGTTCGGGTGCACGGGCCCCCTCTGACCTGGCTTCGGGCCGGATGGGCACGATCGGCGTACCTTCCGGCCCGGACCGTCAGGTAAACCGCGCGGCCGCGCGATGCGTCAGTCTCATCAACTACTAGCCTGGCGCTGACGCCAGGGCAACCGCGGGCCAGCAGGCCTTCGTCAAGCTCTGGAACCCGATGGTCACGCAGTACGGACTCACCACCAACAACTGGGACCAGCCATGACCGCCGGGACCAGCGACGACAGCGCCGGCAGGGCTCCCGGCGCGTGCTCGTGCTGACCCGGCGCGCTGCCGCAGCCGGCCGGAGTCACTCCCGGGGGAGAAGCGGGCACTCGGCCAGGGCGCCCGCCGCGCGCACCAAGGGGTTGCTGGCCGCTCTCGGCGCCTGCCTCGCGGTCGTCGCGGTCATCGGAGTGGGCGTGGCCGTCCGGGGGGCGGGCGCCCGCCCGCCTGCGCCAGCCGCCGGTTCCGCGACCAGGCACGCCTCGCCGGCCAGGCCGCCCAAGGCCACCGCCCCCGCGCTGGCGCAGCCGTGGCACCGGGATCCGCTCACCGCGGCGGCCTCGTACGTGTCGGCCCGGGCCGGGACCGTCCTGGCCGCGGTCTATGACGTCGGGACGGGCCAGACCTGGCGCCTCGGGCGGAGTCAGCCCCAGGACGAGGCGAGCGTGGTCAAGCTCGACGTGCTTGAGGCCCTTCTGGCCGAGCGAGGCAGCAGCACCCCGGCGGGGCTGCCGGCCGGTGACCAGGTGCTCGCCCGGCAGATGATCGAGGACAGCGACAACGATGCGGCGACCACTCTCTGGTACGCGGTCGGCGGTGCGGCGGGCATCCGCTCCTTTAACTCGTCGGCCGGCCTCGCGCGGACCTCGCCGTCGTCCTGCGTGGACTGCCCCGGATTCCCGTGGCCGGGGTGGGGGCTGACCACGACGACCCCCGCCGACCAGATCGCCCTGCTCCGGACGGTCGTCGAGCCCAGCACGCTGCTCACGGCGGCCGAGCGCGGCTACGCCCTGTCGCTGATGGAAAACGTGACGCCGTCGCAGCGATGGGGCGTCTCCGGCGGCGTGCCGGCCGAGGCGACGGTGGCGCTGAAGAACGGCTGGCTTCCGCTGAACGCCGCGGATACCGACTGGCAGATCAACAGCGTGGGGTGGATCTCGGGCCGGGGAAGGGACTACCTGATGGCCGTGCTTACCACCGGGAACCCGACCGAGCAGTACGGCATCGACACGATCGACGGGCTGGCCGCCATCGTCTGGAGGGACATGGGCTGAGCCGCAGGTCCGGTGTCATCGGCTCTCATCGGCTCAGCGCAGGACCTTGCGCCGGTACAGGTAGACCGCCACCGGGGCGAACACCGCGATCAGCCCGACCGACCAGAGGAGCACGGCTAGCTCCGGGTGCTGCATCGGCCAGGCGTCCGGGGTGGGTACGGCGCCGCCGAACAGGTTCCGGCATGTCGCGGCGACCGCGCTCATCGGATTCCAGTTCGCGAAGTCCTGCAGCCAGGCGGGCATCCCCTGGGTGGGCACGAACGCGTTGGATACGAACGCCAGCGGCAGGAAGAAGATGAACCCCATGGCCTGCGCGGTCTCGGGGCTGCGCAGCAGCATGCCCGCGCAGGCGCCCAGCCAGGTCATCGCGAACGCGAAGAGCAGGGACAGCCCGGCGGCGAGCAGCGCGTCGCCGATCCCGTGCTCCATCCGCCAGCCCACGGCCAGGCCGGTAGCGGCCAGCACCACGATGCCGAGCACCTGGGTGGCGAGGTCCGACATGGTGCGGCCGGCCAGCACCGCCGCCCGGGAGATCGGCAGTGACCGGAACCTGTCGATCAGGCCGGTGGACATGTCGGTGGTCAGTCCGACCGCGGTACCCGGGGCGGTGCCCGCCATCGTCATCCCGAACATCCCGCTGATCAGGAACTGGTGGTAGCTGCCGCCGCCGGCCAGGTGAATCGCCGAGCCGAACACGTAGGTGAACAGCAGCACGAAGATGACCGGCTGGACCGTCACGTCGAGCAATTGCTCCGGCTCGCGGGCGATCCGCGCGATGCTCCGCCGGGCCAGCACCCAGCTGTTCTTCAGCGCCCACCAGGCGCGGGAGAGCCTCGGCTCACCCGATGCGCTGCCGATGGGCAGGGACATGGCGGTCATGCTGCCTCCTTCTCGCTTTCGGCCGCGCTGACGGCAGCGCGCCCGGTCAGGGTGAGGAATACGTCGTCGAGCGAGGGCCGCCGGATCCCGAGATCGTCGAGCAGCACGCCGGCGGCGTCGAGCTCGCGCACGATCTCCGGCATCCGCCTGGCTCCGCCCGTTACCGGGGCCTCGACCGTGCGCGGCGCGGCGTCGACCTGTGGCGGCCCGTCGGCGAGCCGCCCCAGCACGTCGCGGGCGGCCGCCAGATCGGACTCCGGGGCCACAGTCAGCTGTACCCGCTCGCCGCCGACCTTGGCCTTCAGCTGGGCCGAGGTGCCCTCGGCGATCACTCGCCCGCGATCGATCACCGCGATCGACCCGGCCAGCTGGTCGGCCTCGTCCAGCTGCTGGGTCGTCAGCAGCACGGTCGTCCCGGTCGCGGCGAGCGCCCGCACGGCATCCCAGGTGACCATGCGGCTGCGCAGGTCGAGACCGGTCGTCGGCTCGTCGAGGAACAGGATGCTCGGCCTGGCCACCAGGCTCGCGGCCAGGTCGAGGCGGCGCCGCATGCCGCCCGAGTAAGTCTTGACGCCCCGGTCCGCCGCGTTGGCCAGGTCGAACTGGTCGAGCAGGCCGGCGGCCCGCTGCCTGGCCTGCTTCTTCGAGAGGCGGCAGAGCTGGCCCACCATGATCAGGTTGGCGCGCCCGGTGAGGCTTTCGTCGAGCGCCGAGTACTGGCCGGTGAGGCCGATCTCGCGGCGTACCTGGGCGGCCTCGGTGACGACGTCGTGGCCAGCGACCCGGGCCGTGCCCTGGTCGGGGCGCAGCAGCGTGCTCAGCACGCGAACCGTGGTGGTCTTGCCCGCGCCGTTGGGTCCCAGCATGCCCAGGATCGTCCCCGCCTCGACCTGGAGATCGAGGCCGTCAAGCGCCCTGGTCTGGCCGAAGGCCTTCACCAGGCCCTGGGCCTCGATCGCGAAGGGGTCACTCATCCGGATCTCCTCTAGTACGGCGTACGAGATTCCTGTAGTACGCCGTACTATACAGTACGATGTACGAGAGTCAAGCCGGGCTACCGAGAACGGAACGCAGCGTGCCGGACCAAGATCGCAGGACGCCGGACCGAGACCGCAGGACGCCGGGCCAGGCGCGCGGGCCGCGCGGCGGCGGGCGCGCCCGCCCGGACCGCGAGCGCGCCCGGCCGCGCCCCGAGCGGCTGCGCGACGCCACCGAGGGAAGCCCGGACGATCTCTGGCCGCCATTCCTCGGCCTCGAACGACCTGCCGATCGCGGGGCCCGCGCCCACGGGATGGCCCGCGAGCACGCCGAGCACGACCAGCGCGGCCGCGGGCGAAGCCGGCTGACGCCTGCCCTGTCCCGCGGCGAGATCGTCGACGCCGCGATCGCCGTGGCCGACGCCGAGGGCGCCGACGCGGTCAGCATGCGACGGATTGCCCAGGTGCTCAGGGTGGGCACGATGTCCCTGTACTGGCACGTGGCCAACAAAGAACGCCTGCTCGACCTGATGCTCGATGCCTGGATCGGGGACATCAGCGTGCCCGAGCCAAGCGGCGACTGGCGGGCGGACCTGCTGACGCTGGCGCGCAACGAGCGCGCGAACACGCTGCGCCACGTGTGGGTCATGGACTTCGTGGGCGGCCTGCCGCCGCTCGGGCCGAGCACGCTGCTGCATCTTGACCGCTCGCTGGCCCTGCTGGACGGTCTCGGCCTGGACATGGCCACCGCCGTGAACATCCTGACGACGGTGCAGACCTACGTCATGGGGGCGGTCCTGCGCGAGATGCGGGAGATGCGCGCCCAGCGCGACCAGGAGCAGTCCGGCATCACGCTAGATGAGTGGGAGCCCGCGCAGGCCGCCTGGCGGAACAGGCTCGACGCCGACGGCCGGTTCAGCCGCGTCGTCAGGTTCCTCGATGAGGGCATCGACCCGGACGCCGAGGAGACCAGGGACGAGCGGTTCGAGTTCGGCCTGGACTGCCTCGTCGACGGGATCGCGGCGAAGGTTGCGGCAGTATCGGCGAGCCCGCCGCCCTGATCGGCTGGGCACCGGCCGAGTGCCGGTCGCCGAAGCCGAGCGCCCCCGCATCGGCACGCTGGCTGACCGGCTGCCATTGTTCGGCTAACCACCCGGGCCGCCAGGGGCCGAAACGGAACGGGCGTCGCGAAACTGCACCGGCCGGGACGAGCGCGACAAAACGGCGAACTAACAAGACCGGGGAACATCGGAACCCAGGATGGTGTTTGATGGGCCCTGGTTGCGTTCCAAGTTTCACTTGCGACGTGCGCCTGCGAGATCTGAAGGTCACCGGAGGCTCCGGCCTCAGAAGCAGACGCACGGCCGCGCAACCCGGGGCTCTCAGAAGAGGGTCCCGGAGATCGTCTCGTAGGAGAAAGTACATGCCTCAGGGCACCGTGAAGTGGTTCAACGCCGACAAAGGTTACGGTTTTATCGCACCAGACGATGGCACGGCCGACGTCTTCGTGCACCACACCGCGATTCAGATTGATGGCTTCCGCAGTCTTCAGGAGAACCAGCGGGTCGAGTTCACCGCCGGCCAGGGCGCCAAGGGCCCGCAGGCTGAGCAGGTCCGCCCGCTCTGACCTAACGGCCTTGGCCACGCGGCCAACATCAAGAATGCGGGGCGGCTCGTTTACGAGCCGCCCCGTCATTATTAGCAAAGCCGTCCGGAGCCGACATTTTCGTGATCGTGGTTGATCGGCGACGGATGCGGTCATCAGTCAACCACGATCATGAGAGCGGCTGGGCGGACCCGGCCAGCCAGCCCAGCGCGGCCCGAGCCGGACATCCAGGACAGCGCGCGGGCCGAGGTGGCACTAAGGGCACCGATGGCTGTAAAGCGCCCGAAAGCCAGCAGAATTGTTAGCGACTACTATCGCCTCGCTATTAACGTTTACTGCTAATTCTGGCATGCGCTTTGCAGATTGCAACTGTAGAAAGGGCGCTGCCGCGGCTCGCCCTATGTTATAAATCCCTCGTATCGCCGCTGTCTGCTATGCGACGAGGGAGCAATGTGTTGGCGAAAGAGATACATGTGCGAGTTACCGGCCTCAGGTTACGGATTGCGCGGACGTGACCGGTTACCGCGCTGCGCTGCCTGGTCCCGCCGGGTCCGCAGAAAATGGCAGCCCGCAGACCGGCGATGCGCGAATCGCCGCGCTCGCTGAAATCCTGGCCTCCGGGGCCGGGCGGCTGCTGGTCGGCGCGTCGGTTTACCGTGAACCGGCTGATCGCAACGCGCTGCTGTTCCAGGTCGGCCGGCCCGATTCAGCGGCAGCGTGGGCTCCCGGCCGGCCCGGCCCGGTGCCGCCATACCTGGAACCGGCCGACCTGGACGACATGATCGCCGAGTGCCAGTCGGCCGGCCTGCTGACCCTCGGCTTCGCCACCCTGGGCACCGTCTTCGTCGACCGCTGGACAGCCGACGAGCTGAGCCGTGCGCTTGAGGCCGCGGGCCAGGGGCCTGACCTGGCCGCCGCGCACCGGCGCGCGGCCGAGTACTGGCGCTGGCGGACGGCAGCCTGGCCCCAGGGACCCAGCGATGACCTGCACGACCTGATCGAGGCCCGTTACCATCTGCTGGCGGCGGGCGAGACGACTCAGGCCTGCCAGCTGACGGAGACGGCGTGCTCGCAACTGCATGCCCGCGGGGATTTCGGCCACGAGGCCGCCCTGATCGGCGACACGCTCGTCCGGCTCCCGCAGCACTCCGCCCAGCGCGCCGCCTGGATTTACGAGCTCGGCAAGATCGCGCAGGTCAGCGCCGACTACGTCGCGGCCGAGCGCTGCTTCCAGCAGGCCCTGGACATCTTCGCGGCGGCCGGCGACCGGGCCGGCGTGGCCCGCTGCCGCTACAGCCTCGGCGTCGTCGCCCAGGCCCGGGGCGACTACGCCACGGCGGAACTCTGCTACCAGCAGTTCGCGAATGAAACCAGCGACCCAGCCGACCCGGGCGACCCGGCCGCGACCCCGGCCGCCACCCCGGGCGACCCGGCCACGACCCCGGCCGACCCGGCCGCCACCCCGGGCGACCCGGCCGCCACCCCGGGCCACCCGCCCGCAACTCTGGCCGAGGCCGCGCCGCACCCCGCCGAGGCAGCCGCCCCGGTCACGCCGCGGGCCACCCGAAGACGGCTGGCGGCATGGAAGCGCCTCACCGGCCAGGCCGCCCAGTGGCACATGCCTGCCCTGGCCGGCCTGGCGCTGGGCCTGCTCGCGCTGTCGGTCACCGAGATCTTCACCATGCTCACCTCGGCCGGCGCGGCCAGCCCCGCGCCGCCGTCCGCCGCGGAGTCCGGCCCGGCCGCCGCGGGCCGGGAGGCCGCAGCCTGGGTGGCCGGGCAGATCAGCCGGAGCGCGATCGTGTCCTGCGATCCGGCCATGTGCTCGGAGCTGGAGATCAGCGGAGTTCCAGCCGGCGACCTGCTGATGCTCGGCCCCGAGGCGGCGGCCCGCTCGGCTCGGACGTGGTCGTGGTGACCAGGGCGGTGCGGAGCGAGTTCGGCCGCCTCCTGGCCGGCGGGTACGCGCCGGCCGTGCTGGCCAGCTTCGGCTCGGGCGGGGCACGCGTCGAGATACGGGCGGTGGCGCACGACGGCGCGGTCGCCTACCGGGACGCGCTGGCCGCGGATCTGGCCGCCCGCCGCCAGGCCGGCGCCCAGCTGCTGCGCAATCCTGACATCAGCGCCTCGGCCAGCGCCCGCGGGTCACTGTCCGATGGTTCGGTGGACTCACGGCTGCTGGTGACGCTCGCGGTCCTGGCCGGACTGCGTCCCGCCGCGCATCCGCTCCGGATCATTTCCTTCGGCGAGCCAGCACCCGGCGCCAGCCCGGGGGTGCCGTTGCGTTCTGTCGAGCTAGCGGGCCCGGCCGACGCGGCGATGCTCGCCTTCCTGCGTGCGCAGCAAGCGCCCTACCTGGCCGCGGTCATCCGTCCCATCCAGCTGCCCGGCGGCCAGGCGGCCGTGCGTGTCGGGTTCGCCGGCCCGAGCCCGCTCGGATTGCTCGGGCAGCTCGCCACCCCAAGCTCTGCGGCGGGGGCCGGTCCCCCGGCCTGATCAAACGGCCCGGGCCAGTAGTGGCGCCCGGCGAAGGAAGAGGAACAAATGAACTCCTCCGCGAAGGCCTTACGCGTCGCCCGGCTGCTTGCCGTCGTGGCGGTCTGGGCCGGCCTTCTGGGTTACGTCATCCCCGCTGCCTTCACGGCCGGGCCTCCTGTTTCCGCGACCGCAGCCTCCGCGCCATCTCACTCACGCGTCGGGCATTACGCCCGGCGGCCGCCGCGTCCCGCGCCGGCCGGGCCGGCGATCAGCCCGGCACCGCCATGGTGCGGGTGATCCAGGCGTCGCTGCGACCGCACCGGGTGACCGTGACCGTCGACGGCCGGGCGCTGTCGCGCGACCAGGACTTCGGCAGCGTCACGCCGTACCGCTCAGTGCGCCCCGGCACCTGGACCGTGCGCGTGGTGGGCGCCAGGGAGCACGCGACCGCCCGGGTAAGGCTGGCCTCGGGCAGCAGCAACACCCTGGTCGTGCTCGGTGGCCGTGATCACCTGGCCATCAGCGCGCAGCAAGACTCCGCGGGCATCAAGGCAGTGGCGGGCGGCGGCGCCAGTCTCGCCGCCGTCCCGCCGAAGCCCGGCCGGTCACCGATCGCGTGGCTGGTGCTGGCCGGTACCTCGCTGCTGCTGGGCCTGGCCTGGGTGGCCAGGCTCCGCCAGGTCCGCTGGGCCCGCCGCGTTGCCGCGCGCATTCGGTGAGCGCCAGCCACCGCAGAAGACACCGCAGCTGATCGTGCTCGATACCGCCGCCACCCCGGACCGGCTCGGCGAGGAGATAATCGGCCGCTTCGGCCTGAAGGCCGGCCAAACATAGGATGCTGGTGCCCGAAGCCGACCGCGAGATGACGGAGGTTGCCGTGACCAGTGCCCAGAACGCTGCCGCCGGGTCTGCGCCGGTCCCGCAGGCCGAGGTGTACCGGGCGGCACGGCAGGACAAGCCCTGGGGGCATGAGCTGATCTTCGCGGCCGTCGACGACAAGTACATCGGCAAGATCATCCACGTCAACGCGGGCCACTCGCTGAGTCTCCAGTACCACAACGAGAAGGAGGAGACGATAAGCGTCATTTCCGGCGAGGCGCTGGTCCAGTACGGCCCGTCGGCCGATCAGCTGACCGACCGGCGATTCGGCCCGGGCGAGACGATCCACCTTCCCGCGGGCGTGCTGCACCGGATCACCGCGATCTCGGACCTGGACTTCGCCGAGGCATCCACGGCCTATCCCGGATGGCGCGAGGATGTGGTCCGGCTCGAGGACCGGTACGGGCGAACCGGCACCAGCGCGCCCTGACGCGGGGCCATCAGCTCACCCGGGCGGTCTGCGCTGACCCGGAATCCCGGGGTCCCGGTTTCTCGATGGCTTCGGCGAAGCTCACCAGCACGTTGTCCACGGCGGTGGCCGGACCAGGCACGACCCGCCTAATCTCAAATATGAGATATCTTTGGCGATATGAACGAAGAGGAAGCCCGGACACGGCCGGAGGCGGCCGGCGAGCAGCTGCCCCTGCTGCCCGGATTCCGCGAGATGGCGCTGCGCCGCATGGCCGCCGAGCGCCGCCGCCTGGTCACGGAGCTGACCGCGGAACGCCAGGCTGCCCGGCTCTCCCAGACCGAGGTGGCGGCTCGCATGGGCACCTCACAGTCGGCGGTGGCCAGGCTGGAATCGGGCGACGCCGACGCGCGCGCCTCGACCCTGGAGCGTTATGCGGCCGCGATCGGCTGCCAGATCACCTGGCGGCTGCAGGGCGCGGTGCCGACTGTACGGCGAGAGGATGCATCCGGCCATGGTTCCTTCGGCAGCTGACTCGTTCCCGCCTCCGCCGGACATCCCGCCCCGGCCAGGCCGCCCGCCAGCACCGGCCATCCCGCCGCGGCCGGAGGTCGCGCCGCCGTTCGTCACGCCGTCCCGGGCGTGGCCGGACCGCCCGCAGTGGCCCGGCCAGGTGTATGAGCGCCTGTTTGAGCGGCGGATCGTGATGCTGCACGGCGAACTCGACGACGAGGCGGCAACCAGCCTGTGCGCGCAGCTGCTGACCCTGGATGCCGAGCGCAACGACCCGATCCGCCTCGAGGTCCAGGGTCTGACGGCCGGACTCGCCGCCGCCCTCACGGTCATGGGAGTCCTCGACGTGCTGCGCGTCCCGGTGCATGCCTACGCAGGCGGCCAGGTCAGCGGCCCGGCTCTCGGCATCCTCGCCGCCGCCACCGAGCGGCGCGCCTATCCGAACGCGGTGTTCATGCTGTCCGAGCCGCGGCTGGGCTTCGAGGGCAGCGCGACGTCGCTGAGCTCCCGCGAGGAACAGGTCAGGATGCAGCTTGATGCGCTCTACCTGCGGCTGGCCAGCGTCACCGACCGCGAAGTGGACGAGATCCGGGCCGACGCCAGGCGCAGCCGCTATCTCACCGTGGACGAAGCGATCGGCTACGGCCTGATCCAGGAACTGGCCAGCGGTCGGTGACCGGCCGCCCGGCACCCGGCCGGCGCGCCGGTTCTGGGTATGCCGCGGGCACGCAAGGCTCCCGGGACGTCTCGTAAACCGGTGGCACTGGCTCGCCCGCGCCCCGCGCCCGGATCCGGTCGGCGAAGTACACCGCCCCGGCGGCGGCGACCTGGGCCACCCACTTCGGCGGCGCGCCTCCCGCGAGCTCGTCCTCGATCCACTCAGCCATGGCCTCTAGCTCGACGGCCGACTCAGCCCAGGGCGGGAGCGACATCGGCGATCGCCTTCACCTGTCTCGCTTTCGCTGAAAGTCATGCGCTGTTTGCCTTGCTTCCCGCCCTGGGCCAACGGGGGCCACCTGCCGCGCGGCGGTTGCGCGTCGTGCACTGTGAGGACGCCGAGCTGACGACGTAGGTTTACCATGAGTCGTGAAGTCGTCACCCTATGTACTCATGTGCTCCCATGCGGACGGTTGTCCACGCCATCCTGCCGTAGGCGCCGAGGCACGCAATCATGTCACGGCCGCTGGGCCACGTCAGGCCGCGAAGGTAGCACTTGCAGTCCCAGGATAACTGGGCTCTCGGTACCTGCATCCCGGCCGCAGCACGCTGGGCTTATGACAACGGATACGACAGCCAGCCAGCCAGTGAGCAGCCCCGCTGTCGACGGCGGCCGGGCACGGGCGCGGCACGCTGCCGCGCCGGGCAACGGCCGTTCCGCCCGGCCGGGAGCGCTGCTCGCGATCATCCTTACCGGGCAGCTGATGGCCGTCATCGACGTGTTCATCGTCAATGTCGGGCTGCCCACCATCCATGCCCGCCTGCACGCGTCAGGCGCCAGCCTGCAGCTCATCGTGGCCGGCTACACGATCGCCTACGCCGTGCTCCTGGTGACCGGGGCGCGATTGGGCGCCGTACTCGGCTACGCCAGGATGTTCCTGTCCGGAGCGGCGGTGTTCACGCTCGCCTCGCTCGGCTGCGGGCTCGCCGGAACGGCCGGCCAGCTGATCGCGCTGCGCTTCCTGCAGGGCGCGGGCGCCGCGATGATGATCCCGCAGGTGCTCAGCCTCATCCAGCGCGGCTTCGCCGGAGAGGCGCGAGCGCGCGCGATGACCATCTACTCGGCGGTGCTGGCCTGCGGCGCGCTGCTCGGCCAGATCGCCGGCGGGCTGCTGATCAGCGCTGACGTGGCGGGCACGGCGTGGCGGCCGCTGTTCCTGGTCAACGTGCCGATCGGGCTCGCGCTCCTGGCCGCCGGGATCCGCTGGCTGCCGGGCGTCCGTAGCGGGCCGGCGGGCAGCGGCGGCGGACGCCGGGATCGTCTTGACCTGGCCGGGGTGGCCATGCTGGGCCTGGTGGTCCTCGCGTTCGTGCTGCCGCTCGTGGAAGGCCAGGAGGAACACTGGCCGACCTGGGGCTGGGCCTGCCTGGCCGCCAGCGCCGCGGGAATCGGGGCGTTCGTGGCCGTCGAGCGCTGGGTGTCCGGGCGCGGCGGGCATCCGATCGTGAGCGGCCAGGTGCTCCGGCTGCCCGGCCTGGCCAGCTCGATCGCCGCCCTGTTCGTGGTCATGGCCGCGTTCAGCGGCTTCCTGTTCGCCCTGACCCTGCATCTGCAGGAAGCCCTGGGCTACTCCGCGCTGCACGCGGCGCTGACGTTCGCCCCGACCGGGGTTGCGTTCGCCGTCGTGAGCCTGGCGTGGCGGCGCTTCCCGGCCCGCGCCCACCATGCGGTGAACATCGCCGGATTCGCCGCCGAGGCCGTGGCCCTGCTCGGGCTGGCCGCGGCGTTGCACGGCGGCGGGGCCGGGGGTGTCGGCCTCTACCTGGCGCTGACCCTGCTCGGGGCTGCGAGCGCCGCCGCGTTCAGCCCGCTGATGACCAGCGCGCTGATGCGGGTCCCGGTGGAGTACGCGGCCGATGCGAGCGGCCTGATCGTGACGACCATCCAGCTGGCCATCGTGACCGGCGTGGCCACGTTCGGCACGCTCTACCTGAGCCTGGCCGGGCGGCTGCCCGTTCATCCGCTGGCCGATTCCCTGCGGCACGTCTCCGCACACGCCGTGTCGGTCACCGGCGTGGTTCTGGCCGCGGCCATCGCCTGCGGCGCGGTCTGGGCCGCGCTCGCCGGGCGGAACGTGACGATCGGCTCCTAAGAAGAGCCGCCGCCCGGGCGCGATCCCGCGGGGGACCATCATCGGTCCCCCGCGGGATCGCGGGACGCGCTGCTACTTGATCGTGTAGGCGTACGGCAGCGCCGCTAGCTCGTCGCCGGCGACCTGGCCGTACGGGGGAACCCCGCTGACGTAGTCGTCGATGTACAGGGTGCCGTGCACCGTTGTGCCTGACGCGCCGGACGGCGTGATCGTCACGTTGATCGTGCCGGTGTCGCCCGGTTTGATCACGATCGGCGAGAACGGCGTTGCCGGGTTCGTGGACGCCAGCCAGAAGTCGCCGGTGTCCGACGTGACCGTGCTGTCGAACTGCTTGGTCTGCGCGGTCATGTTCACGTAATTGAGCGTGCCCGCCGGCGCCCCGGCGGGGTACGGCCCGCACTCGGATGGCAGGCTGGCCCATCCGCCTGCCGTGACGAGGCCGCCCGCGGCGGTGTAGGTAGCCGACTCCGTGTCCGCGCACAGTGGCCCGGGACTGTTGCTGGCGCTGGCAACGTCCGGGTCACCAGGGAACGGGCTGAAATCGAACATGATCGGCAGCGTCGCGTTCGCCGAGACCGACACGCTCGACGTCTGCGTCGGGACGATCCACTGCGGCGGGAATTCCACCGTCAGCGGCAGCGGCAGGCCGGTGTTCGGCACCAGGCTGGCCAGCTGGATGCTGGCTGTGGTGTTCAGTCGCGGGTCGGCGAAGAAGGCCTCCGGCGCCGCGCCGTTGTTGGTGATCGTTACCGGGACGGTCACCGGCTTGCCCGCGACCAGCTTCTTGCCAAAGTTGTTCGGCAGCGAGCCGCTGACACTTACGTTGTTGAACTGGATGTTTCCGGTGAACGGCTGGGAGATCTCGTTCCCGACCGTCGGCTCGGCGAAGTCCACGATGAGCGTCCAGGTGCCGGGGACGGGGTTGAGTGTGTAGGCCGTCAGCGACAGGGTCTGGGTGCCGTTCGTACTGTTCTGCCCGTAGCCGAGCGCGTCGCCGCCCGGGCCGATCAGGTAGGCGCCGACCGGGTTGCCCTCGTCGTTGGTGAGCGACACGTTGGCCGTGATGTTCTGCACCTTCTTGCCCACGTTGAACTCGTAGTACTCCACCTGTCCCTGACCGGGGGACCGCCCGTTGCCGCCGGTCAGCGTGCCGCTGAACGCGCCGCCGTGGGCGACGTCCACCTCGGAGCGCAGCGTCACCGGGATCGTGCTGGTTCCGCCGGCGCCGAGGTTCGAGCTGAACACGACCGACCCGGCCGCGTCACCCGGCGCGGACGGGGTCGTCGCGGACACGGTGATGGTCTTGCTCTGGCCGGGCGCCAGCGCCACGACCGACGCCGAGACCGAGCCGAACGAGGCGAATTTCTCGGTCGAGACCTGCCAGCCGACGGTCCCGTTGGTCCCGCCCTGCGAGGCGACGTCGCCGAACAGCACGCCGGTCCAGGTGCCCGGGGTCGGGTTGACCACATCGGCGGTGTCGAAGTTGCCCACGCCCTGCGGGAACGAGTGCGAGGCGAACCGGCCCAGTGGGTCGATCAGGATCATGCGTACCCGCGCGTTCAGGCCGTTGGCCGGGTTACCCGGATAGAAGTCCGACGCGACCAGTCGGTTCTGGCCCGGCGGGACGGTGAAGTGGAACACCGAGTAGTTGTTCTGGATGCCCTGGTAGTTGGCGAACTGCGGGCTGGTGGCGTCGTTCAGCGTGGCCGTGCCGCTCTGCACGTTCGTGTCCGGCCCGAAGCCGCGGCCCTTGATGGTCACCAGTTGCGGGACCGAGCCGGTGTTGGTGACCGTGACCGGCCAGCTCTCCGAGGTGCCGGGCAGGCCGGTCGCGCTCAGCGAGTTGACCGACTTCAGCAGCGTGGCGCCGTGCGGGGTACTGGTGTTGATCGACTCGGCGAGCTGCACCGCCTTGTA
This sequence comes from uncultured Actinomycetota bacterium, assembly GCA_963729365.1. Lineage (GTDB taxonomy): Bacteria > Actinomycetota > Actinomycetes > Streptosporangiales > Streptosporangiaceae > JASHPR01. The sequence goes on along the minus strand of CAVSNQ010000016.1, from coordinate 18,095 downwards.
GGCGTTGACCAGGCCTGCGCCCTGCTCATCGGCGGGCGCGCCGAGGTCGGTCGCCGTGCTGACCAGGATCTGCTTGATCAGCGCCGGGGTGGGGCTGGCCCCGCCGTGGGTGTTCCGGTAGGCCTGGATCACCAGGGCCGCCACGCCGGCGGTCAGCGGGGAGGACTCGCTGGTCCCGCCGGACTCCTCGAAGCCGGGCCCTTCGCCGATCGGGCTGGTGCACCCGGTGTAGATCGCGATGTCGGTACTGCAGGAGGCCCAGCTCAGCTCGGCGGGCGCGACCAGGCTGACGGTGCCGGCGGTCTCCTCGTTGAGGCCGCCCGAGCTCAGCGCGCTGATGTTGTTGTTGAGCCAGCCGGTCGTCGCGAAGTAGCGCGCCGCAGCGTAGTTGGTCTGCGCGTAGAAGCGATCGTCCGTCGAACCGCCGACCGAGATGATGTTCGGGTCAGTGGCCGGCGATCCGATCGTGTTAGCCGAGCCGGCGTCGCCGCTGGAGGAGGTGACCGTGACGCCCGCCGCGACGGCGGCGTCATTGAACTGCTTGGTCGCGTCCAGCGCGGTGATGTCGGGGAACGGGTTGGATCCGAACGACTCGTTGAGCACGTTCACGTGGTCGGTCTGGACCGCGTAGTTGATCGCCTGCAGGAAGTTCGACTCGGTCGTGTCGTACGAACGAGCTGAAGACATCGAGCCCGACCAGGCTGGCGCCGGGGGCCACGCCCTCGATCCGGACGTTGCAGGCCGTCGGGTAGGTCTGGGCGCTGAAGCCCTTCTGCACGTTGTACACGTGGATGCCCTGCCCGGCGATCGAGTTCGCGTCCAGGAACGCCTCGTCACCGTCGGTGACCTGGCCCGGCCCGTCGCCGCTGAAGTCCTGGTAGTCGCCGCCGGTGGCGGGGTCGAACACCGACGTGCCGTTGGGCCGGATGAAGTTGACGTTGGTCGGGTCCAGCCCGTCAGCGATCCAGGCCACCTTGACGCCGGCGCCGGTGATGCCCAGCGAGCGCGCGGTCGGCTGGAGCGGGTTGTCCGAGTCCACGCCCATCAGCGCGAGCCCCTCCGGGTCGAGCTGCGCCTTGCCGCTGGAGCAGGCGCCGGGGATCACGTGGGGGGTCAGCGACGTCGGGGCGTCCGACGCTCGGGTGACGGTCCGCGCCGCGGTGGTGATGGTCGGCGTCGGGGCGGCCGTTTCCGGCTGGGCCCCGCGGATGGTCACGTCCGGGATGACCTCGGCCACCGAGGAGTTGGCCTTGAGTCGCGACTCCTCGCCCGCCGAGACCGTGGCCGCGAACGAGTTGACCAGCCGGTAGGCCTTGATGTGGGTGGCATGCACCTCGCTCAGCTCGCTCATCAGCGGCTTCTGGTAACTGGCGATCATGCCGGCGCGGGTGGCCGCGGCGGTGCTGCCCACTCTCGCGGCGGGGAGCTGGCTCCTCAGGATCACGATCACGTGCTGGGTCACGTTCTGCGACAGCTGAGCGGCCAGCGCCGGCGTCATCGGCGCCAGGGCCACGCTCTGCGCCGCAGGCGCAGCGGTGGCCGCCACGGCCGCGACCGACTGCGCGGCCACCAGGGCCGGCACCGACACCGCGGCGATGACAAGGGAAATGGCCCTGCTCCTGGCGCGCGCCCGCAGCGCTCCGCCGGTCATGCGTCCTTGCATGCGTGCCCCATCTCGAAGGCGGCCGAGGGCAGCCGCGCGGTGAGCGGATCCCGGCCCGTCGTGGCCCGGAGTGCCGAGACCTGCTGACATACAAGGACGGACGTTAGCAGTAATGGAGGACCCTGAAAATTTCCTTCTATATAACTTTTCAATTACGAATGGGGGATCGTATGCCGGTTAAGGCTTGCTCGTACATCCGGCGGTTATTCGCCCGCTTATCTTGACCCGAATAGCGTGGATGTCGACCTGCTGTCGCTTTTAGCTAGCAATGAGCGATCCGCTATCGTCATGACCCGTGGCCAATGACGAGCCGGAGCGCGCGGCGGGCATCCGCGGCTGGTGTGACCCGCGCTTCGGCGCCGTGCGGGACGCCTTTGCCGCCAACTTCGCCGAGCGCGGCGAGACCGGCGCCGCCGCGTGCCTGGCGGTGCGCGGGACCGTGGTCGCGGATCTGTGGGGCGGCCTGGCCGGACGCCGGCCGGATCGGCCGTGGCAGCGGGACACGCTGGTCAACGTGTTCTCGGTGGGCAAGGGGCTGATCGCCGCGTGCGCGGCCCGGCTGATCGGCGAGGACCGGCTCGACGCCGATGCGCCGGTCGCCAGGTACTGGCCGGAGTTCGCCGCCGCGGGCAAGGAGGCGGTGACGCCGCGGCAGTTGCTCAGCCACCAGGCCGGCCTGCCCGCGCTGCGGGATCCGCTGCCGGACGGCAGCATGCTCGACTGGCCGGTGATGACGGGCGCGCTCGCCGCCGAGCCACCCTGGTGGCCGCCGGGTTCCGCGCACGGCTATCACGTGAACACGTTCGGCTTCCTGGCCGGGGAGGTGATCAGGCGGGTGACCGGGATGACGGTGGGCACGATGCTGCGGGACGAGATCGCCGGACCGCTCGGGGCCGACGTGCACATCGGGCTTCCCGCCGCCCAGCACGGCCGCGTCGCGGAGTTCGTATGGCCCGGCCAGGGAGCGCCGGTCATTCCGCCGGAGGCCGCCGGGGTGACGCAAGACCAGCTCATGATCCACAACGCGTACGCCAATCCGGCCGGCCTTTCCGGCATGGGCGTGATCAACACGGCCGCCTGGCGGGCCGCCGAGGTGCCGTCGGCCAATGCCCACGCAACGGCGGCCGGGATCGCTCGCGTGTACGCGGCGCTGGCCGGAGGCGGCGCCGTGGACGGGGTACGGGTGGTCGACTCTGGCGCGCTCGCTGACGCGGTCGCGGAACAGGTCCGCGGCGACGACCTGGTGCTGCGGCGGCCATCCCGGTTCGGGCTCGGCTTCCAGCTGACCCAGCCGGAACGGCCGCTCGGTCCCGGGCCGGGCGGGTTCGGGCATTTCGGCGCGGGCGGGTCGGTCGGGCTGTGCGACCCGGCCGCTGGCGTTGCGTTCGGGTATGTCACTTCACAGATGGGTCCGCGCTGGCAGAACCCGAGGAACCGGGCGCTGATCGACGCGGTGTTCGCCTGCCTGTAAGACGCGGTGTTCGCCTGCTATTAGACGCAGTGATTAGACGCAGTGTTCGCCTGCCGGTAAGCGGTGTTCGCCTGCCGGTAAGCCGATGTCAGTCGTCCGAGGGCCTGCGGAGGCGCTTGATCTCGGACCGGCGCTGCTTGTCGGCCAGCCGCCGCTCGCGCGCGGCCCGGCTCGGCCGGGTCGGGCGCCGCGCCTTCGGCGGCGGCGCGGTCGCCTCGGTCAGCAGCGCCGACAGCCGGGCCGCCGCGGCTTCCCGGTTCCGCAGCTGAGAACGGTTCTCCGACGCGGTCACGGTGATCACGCCGCCGGACATCCGGCCCGCGAGCGCGCGGCGGGCCCGCTCTTTCAGCGCCGACGGGAGCGCGGCCGAGCGGGCCAGGTCGAACGACAGCTCCACCCGGCTCTCGGTGGTATTCACCGACTGGCCGCCCGGGCCGGGCGAGCGGGAAAACCGCCAGGACAGGTCCTCGGGCGGGATCACCCGGCCGCGGACGGTCACCTCGGTGCTCACGGCGCGGCCGCCCAGTCAAGGGCCGCGATCCAGGCGTGGCCGGGGTGCACCCGCTGCAGCGCCCAGCGCAGCCAGTCCGCGGCGTCGCGGTCGAGCAGCGGCACCGCGGTCTCGAAGTCGGCCTGGTTCTTGGGCTCGGCCGCCCACTTCGCCTTGAACAGCAGGCCGATCTCCGGCGCCAGGTAGGGGAGGCCATCTTCGGTGCGGCGGATGATCCGCTCGTAGGGCAGCCGGATGGTCTCGTCGCGGCGGCAGACCCAGGCGCCGTCGAGTTGCGGCTCCCGGAAGATGTCCAGCCGGTATACGCGGGTACCCGGCTCGCTGACCCAGGTCTGGTGCATCACGTGGAACGCGGGGCTATCCAGCGGCCAGGCCAGGCCCGCCCCGACGACCTCGAACTCGTAGCCGGCCAGCGCGTCGCGGACCGCGCCGAAGTCCGGCGCCGGGACGGCGATTTCCAGGTCCCCGTGCTCGCGGGTCTGGCGGCCGCGAAACAGGTCGATGGCCCAGCCGCCCGCCACGTACCAGGGCACCCGCACCCCGGTCAGCCGCCGGGCGATGTCGGCCGGTTGCCACGCCTGCCAGGGCGGGTCGCCGACCTCGGTCCCGCCCGGCGGGATCTGTTCGTCCGCCACCTCACCCTGCCTGCCACGCGTCCGTCACCCACCTGCTTACCACGGAGGCGGCGGGACGCGCTTGACCGGCTGGACGCCGTGGCGTTAAAAGCGAAAAACGTGACCGGGCTATCGGGCCAGCGCCCTGAGCACCAGCGCGAAGTGATCGAAGGGGGGCGCCTCGACCTCGGGATCCTTGGCCGCGTCGTCCCAGCGGCGCACCCGGACCGCGTCCTGCGCGAACCGGCTGGCCTCGAACTCGGCCAGTTCCGCGCCCTGCATCGGGCCGCCCTGCACGCCCAGGGTGTAGACCGAGGCCGGCGACAGGGCCGCGGCGTAGCCGGGTTCGACCGCGCACAGGTAGCGCTTCGCGGCGACGTGCAGCCGGACCGGTTCGGTGACCTCCTCGCCGAACCACTGGGCCAGCCAGGAGGCCCCGGCCTCGCCGTGCCGGGTATCCGTGCCGCGCATCAGGTCGTGACCGGTCAGCGCCCCGGCGAAGTGACCGACATCGTGCAGCAGCGCGGCCGCGACCAGGGCGTCCGCGGCGCGGTCCCGCTCGGCCAGCATGGCCGCCTGGAGCATGTGCGCGGCCTGGGTCACCGGCTCGCCGAGATACTCCCCGGCGCCTTCGCTCGCGAACAGGCCGGCGATGACGCGGACCGCGTCGCCAGTGCTGATGGCACTACCTTCTTTCGTCATCGGGAACTCCCGGGGAACGCTTCCGGTGCTTGTCCTTATCGGTGGTGGTCCTTCCGTTGCCGCCGCAGCACGGCGACCGTCGAGGCGGCGCCGTCGAGGTCGGCGTAGCAGCCCTGCAGGTGCCGCTCCCCGGCCGCGGCGAACCCGGTCCGTGCGTGCAGGATCCTGGTGTTGTCGAAGACGACGCAGTCGCCGGGGCCGAGCCGGAAGGTCAGCATCAGATCTGGCCTGATGATCATTTCGGCGAATGCCCGGTACGCCGCGTAGAACGCGACCGCCTCTTCCGGCGACCCCTCCCGCCCCAGGCGCAGCGGCTGCAGGGACCGGTTGTTGAACCTGATCTCGCGAATCCGGCCGCGCGGATCGGTAGTGATCATGGGCCGGGTCGCGCGCAGCTCGGCCGTGGCATCCGAGTACGCGAACGTCACCGGGGTCCGGGCCAGAATCTCGAACGCCGCCGGGTCCGCCGAGCGCAGCAGGGCGGCGGCCTGGAAGCCGTCGACCAGCCCCGAGTCACCGCCGTCCACCGCGGTGGCCAGGCAGTGCAGCAGCTGGACGGTCGGCACCGGATCCCGGTAGGGGTTGTCGGTGTGCGGGGGGATGGGCAGGCCGGTGAAGGCGAGATTGGCCGGGGTCGCCTCGATCCGGACGTCGAAGAGGCGGCCGTAGTTCGTCTCTCTGACGTAGCCCATGCTCCCGGCCACGGCCAGCACCGTTCCCGGCTGGCACGGGACGTCGCGCAGCAGGAAGAATCCGTCTCGCAGCAGCGCGGCCAGGCACTGCTCGCGCAGGCCGGGTTCGGCCTGGTAGCGCGGCCAGGACTGGCCGGGGAGGCCGGCGCCGAAGTCCCCGGCCGCCCAAAGCCGCTTGGCGTCCTCGGCACGGTCGTCGTCCGGCGGGCGATGCTGGTCGGCCAGCCAGGCACGGGAGAAGACGGCGCGGTGGCCGTCCGGGCCGAAGATGACCTCGACCGAGTTGCCCGCCGCGCCGGTCCCGGCCACCGAGACGTCGGCCGGCAGGTCGGTGATGCTCCCCAGTCGCTGCCCGCCGCCGGCATCCCGGCACTCGGCGCACCCGCAGCTGTCGCGCAGCAAGATCGCGGGGAGCCCGTCAAGCGGGGTGTCGTGGGCAGCGGTCGTCATAGCCCTTCAAGCGTGAGCCGGAGTGGGCCTGCCGCGCAACACGCGCCGCCGGTTGTTCGGTGACCGGATGCATCCGCGGCCGCCGGTGTTCACCACCGTGATGCCGCGCGCGGCCTGGCGGACCCGGGGCCGCCGGGGCTGCGCCCGGCCAACGTGGTGAATCCCGCCCCCGGTGACCCTGGAAGGGGTCCGGGGCGGGATTCACCACATCCAGTCAGCGACCGGCGCGGGACCGCAGGAACGGCAGCCCGAGCGGTGCGACCGCGGCGATCGCCGCGATCAGGCCGATGAACGCCCCGAAGCCCCAGCCGATCGACACGATGCCGGCACCGGAGGGCTTGAACACGAACGAGAGAACGGTCAGCACGAAGATGACGCCGGTGGCCGCCAGCAATGCCCGCTCGTGATCGAACGGAAGGCGGAACGGCAACTCTTCGAAGCCTGCGCGAAGGACGAGATACGCAATGACCGCCAGGGCAAGAATGAGGCCCAGATACATGTAGCCGTGCCACAGGCCGTTCACCGATGCACTGTAGACTCCGGCGCTGCTCGTGAACCACGGCAGGAACAGCGAAATGACGAACACAATCGTGGCAATGCCTACTATCTGGTCATTGCGCGCTAGCCGCTTCAGGTCGAAGTTGAAGGCTGGCGTGACCGCCGCGGCGGACCCCATGGGCCCGCCGGCCGGCGCGGGCCCGGGTGTCCCCAGGCGAACGTCGGCCCCCTGACTCGTGCTCTGCGGTGCCCCGCACCTGGAGCAGGCCGCCGATCCTTCGGCAACGTCGCTGCCGCACTGCGAGCAGATCATTATCTCCGCCTCTCGAATTGGCCGGAGCCCGGCTCCGTGCCGTCCTGCCGATACGCATTTCCCGTTTAATCCTGGAGCGCCCCCATACCGGAAGAGCGAGCACCGGCATGCGCCGCAGCTGGATTACGGTACCACTACAAATATTCAAACGGCTGGCGCGGTATTTTCCGTTTAGGGGAATCCCTGGTTTTCACCCTAGGAGGGACCCTAGTGTCCTAAGTCACTGATTCCTTAGTCAGCGCTGCCGTGCGGAGGGTGCGAGCAGGCCCAGGGCGCGGGCGGACTCGACCGCTTCGGCCCGGCTGTGCGCGCTGAGTTTGGCGTACAGGTTGCGCAGGTGGGTCTTGACGGTGCTCGTCGATACGGACAGCTCGCTGGCGATCTCCGGCGCTGACAGGTGGGTCGGCAGGTAGCGCAGCACGCGGATCTCGCTCTTGCTGAGCGGGTCGAGCGGTGGCCGCGGCCCGGCGCGCGGCGGCTCGGGCCGGTTCCCGGCCAGCAGGTCGCGAATCTCGGCGATCAGTGCCGCATGCGCGGTGCGCTGCCGGGCCTGCCGCTCGAGCAGGCCCGGTGCGGGGTGCAGCAGGAACCACAAGAGCGCCCCGTCGGGTTCGGCGAGATCGAGCGCGCGCTCCAGGGCGTGCCCGGCGGCGGCCGGATCGCCGAGCGCGTCCCGGGCGATCGCCTCCAGAAGGAAAGCCTCGGCCAGCCAGGACCTCCAGCCGCCCTGGGTGGAGCCGTCCAGGACCGGCGCGAGCGCGGCGGTTGCCGCGGCCGGGTCGTGCTGGGCGAGCCGCAGCGCCGCCGCGGCGATGCGCATCTCCCGGCGGTCGCGGTCGCGTTCGCTGAGATCGGCGAGCGCCCGCTCGGCGCGCTCGGTGTCACCGACCCGTACCAGGGCGAGCATGATCCAGGCTCGCAGCGGCCTGGCGAGCGGGTTCGGTCCGGCCAGCTGCTCGGCGGCCCGGAACGCGGACAGCGCGCCGGCGGCCTGGCCGCGCCCGAGCTCGAGCTGGCCGCGGACGTAGTGGCCCCCCAGCGCCGACGCCGGGTCCGCCTCCGCTCTGAACGTCCGCTCCGCACGCTGCACCCAGGTGTCCGCCTCGTCCAGCCGCCCCTGCCACGAGAGCGCGGATCCCAGCGTGATGGCGGCGAAACCGGCAAACAGATCGGCGGTCCAGCCGTGCCGCTCGGCTAGATCGATCGCCTGCCTGCTGAGCTCCGCGGCCCGCGGCAACCGCCGGCTGAGCTCCATCTCCGCCCGGTACACCAGGCCCATGAACTCCAGATACGGCCATCGGATCTGGCGCGCCAGCGCGACCGCCTGGTCCAGGTGACACTCGGCCGCCTCGAACCGGCCGGTCCAGGTCTGGGCGTTGCCGATTTCTAGTAGCGCCAGCGTACGCAGCTCTTCCCCACCCCACGCCAACCTCCCCGTTCCCCCGTCAGATGCCTCCTTCATGAGCGGTGCCGCCTCCGGGGCCTCGGCCGCCGCTAGCAGCCGCTGCGCCTGCTCGGCCCGCGCCCACTGGTCGCCGCTGCGCCCGTACAACAGCAGCCGGACCACCCCGAGCAGCACCTGCGCCTGCCGGCGCTGGCTGAGCGGTACCGACGCCTGCCCGCGCTCTGCCACGTCCAGGTACCGTTCCGCCGCCAGCAGCGAACCCTGGGCCAGCTCGTCGGCCGCGGCCACGGCCGCCAGCTCGGCATCTGCAAAGGAGGCTGCGGCGGGGAACCCGGCCAGCAGCGCGTGCACAGTTGCCGTGCGACCGCCCAGTTTCAGGGCCGCCCAGTGGTCGGCCAGCAGGCGGGCGGCCCGGTCCCAGTCCTGCGCCGCCTGAGCATGGCGGACCGCCTCCACCGGGAACCCGTGGTCCGCAAACCAGCCGACCGCCAGCTCGTGCAGCGCGGCCACCTCTCCCGGCTCGGTCCGGCGCAGCTCCAGCTGCAGCAGGTCGGCAAACAGGTGATGGTAACGGAACCACGACCGCGCCACATCCTGCGATACCACAAACGCGTTCGCCTCTTCCAGATCCTGCAGCACCCGCTCCCCGCCCGAGCTTCCCGTCAGCAGATCGGCCAGCTCCCCGTTGACGCGTTCCAGCACGCTGGTCCGCAGCAGCAGCCGCCGCACCTGCTCAGGCTGCCGGTCCAGCACCTCGGCCAGCAGGTACTCGGCCACCGTCCGCTCGCTGCCGGAGAACTCCTCGGCGAACCGTTCCGGATCCGGATGCCCGGCCAGCGACAGCGCCGCCAGCCGCAGCCCCGCCGCCCACCCCTCCGTCCTGTCCATCAGCAGCGCTAGCGTCGGCCCCGGCAGCTCCACCCCCGCCGCCTGGAACAATGCCCGCGCCTCGGCGACAGTGAACCGCAGATCGTCCGCGCGGATCTCGGTCAGCTCGCCCTCCAGCCGCAGCCGGTGCAGCCCCAGCCGCACGTCATGCCGGGTGGCCATCACGAACCGCAGCTTCGCCGGTGCCCGCATCACCAGCAGCTCGAGCTGCTGCCGCGCCTGGTCCGAGTCGAGCTCATGTAGATCGTCCATTACCAGCCACAGCTGGTCCCGGAGCGGCGCCAGGTCCGTCAGCAGCCGCTCCATGATCGCCCATCCATCCAGATCCGGCGCCGCCGTGAGCGGGCGGACCAGCCCCGACCCCGGGGCCGTCTGGCGCAGCGCGTCCAGCATCGCCAGCCACAAGCGCTGCGGATCACCCTCGTCGCGGCCGACCGGCACCCAGGCCGCGTACTCGGCCAGGCCTGCCGCACTGATCCATGAGCGCAGCAGCACTGTCTTGCCACTGCCCGGTGGTGCTGACACCGCCGTTACCCGCGCCGCTTCTCCCAGCCGCTCCCATAGCACCGGACGGGAAACAACTCCTCCCGCGCCAGGACGAGCGACGCGGCCGACTGGCTCCGAATTCGCGGCCGACCGCATAGCTCATGATCGCACGAACATCGGGAGAACACGGCCGGCCTGGATCTCCTCAAGATAAGCCACGGGTGCCCGGATCAGGCGCGCGCAAGGAGCGCGAGCAGGCCCGCGAGGCGCCGAAATTATCGGGCGCCTGCTGGGCCATGATCGCCCTCATGACCCAGCGCCTCGCCGCCCAAGCACCCAGGCCCGAATAATCAAACAGTCACTTACTGCCAACGAATCAGCGACTCAGGACACTAGGACTCGAACCTGAGTACCACGCGATCCTCGACCGCCCGGTATCCGAGTCGCCGATAAAGGGCATTGCTGGTCGGGTTGGCCACATTGGTGAAGAGAACCACGTCGCTCGCGCCCGCATCGAGCGCGGCCTGGCTGACGGCCGCGGTGACCGCCGCGGCGTAGCCGCGCCCCCGGCGGTCCGGCGGGGTGTAGACCGGCCCGAGGCGGACCGCTCCCGCGGCCGGCCGGTGGAACCCGGCCAGCGACACAGCCGCGCCGCCGGCCTCCCACAGGGTCAGGCCGCCGTAGCTGAGCTGGTCATCGACGGCGCCGCGGCCAGCCTCGCCGAAGCCGCCGAGTTCCCTCGCGAAGGCATTGAGCCACGATTCGAGCAGGCTGCGGTCGGCGACGGTGGCCACCCGGGCGGCACCACGCGGGGACGGCGCGGGCGGCTGGAGTTGCTCGAGCCGGTACAGCCGATCACGCCGGAACTCCCGCGCACTCGCCCGGGTCAGCCTGGACCAGGCGGCCGCGAACGCCGCCGCGTCACCCTGCTCCGCGTTGACCCCGGGCAGGTGCCTGCCGCGGGCCGCCAGCGCCCCGGCCAGCGCGCCGGCGGAGTGCTCAGGCAGCCGGGTGAGCAGGACCGGGTACGGCCGGGTGTGCAGCAGCGCGGCGGTGACCTCGCCGCCGTCCGACCGCCACCAGCCGAACAGCGGCGCGACCTCGCCAAACGCCGAGGCGCCCCGGGCCCGCAGGGATTCAATCGCCGTGAGCTGAATCGTGTTGTGCACCGGGCGTGACCGCAGGAACTCGCCCGCGGTCGCCGCATAATCGTCCAGGCTTCCGGTCAATATCCAGGCCATACCTCATGCTCCCGGTCGCGGCCAAGCGGTGCATGTACTGCACCGCGGAGGAGCCTCCGGTCACCCAGCCCCGCCCGGCCAGCTAGCCCCGCCCTCAGCTCGGGGACCAGATGTACGGGGTGGTCCCGGCCAGGCACGCGAAGCCGAGCCGCTCCAGGATCGGCCGGCTCTCCGGCGAGGCGTCCACCTGCAGGTACCTGTATCCCCGCGCCACCGCCAGCCGGGCCCGGTAACCGACGAGGGCCCGGTAGATCCCGCGCCCGCGCCACTGCGGAAGCGTGCCGCCGCCCCACAGCCCGGCGAACTCGGTGCCGGCCGAGAACGCGACCCTGGCCGAGCAGACCGGCTCGTCGCCGGCCATCGCCACCACCATCACCGTGGTCTCCGGCGACCGGAGCTGAGTGATCAGCTCGGCGTGCAGCTCCGGGTCGGCGCCGAACACCCGGTCATGTACCTCGGTCATCAACTCGAGGCCGGCCTCGTCGGTGACCGGAACCAGCCGGACCCCGTCGGGCAGCACGACGCCGGCGCCGCCGTGCCCGGCGATCTCCGCGGCCTCCGCCACCATGAGCGCCTCGGGGTCCTCGCGGACAAAGCCAGCGGCGAGCAGCCGCTCGCCCAGGTCGGGCGGCTGGTCGTAGCTGTAGAGCTTCCACTCGAACCGCTCGGCCCGGCCGGCGAAGAACGCGACCTGCTCCGCGATGGCCGCGTCGGCCGTGCCAGCGTCCAGGTCGGACCAGACGATGCCGCACCAGCCCTCGCCGCCGACCGTCGTCCAGCGGACCACGGGCCCGACCCGCTCGCCCAGCGCGCCGGAGCCGTCGGGGTGCAGGCTCTGTCGCACCTGGGCATTGAATTCGGACAGGACCGCCGCAGGATCGAGGTTCACCACGGCAGGTGATCACGCCAGCCCGGGCCGGCGCAACTGAAATGCCGGTCACTTCGCGTCGGCGTAGCAGCTGACCACGGCGGTCGTCATCGGGAACCGCACCTGCGTCACGCCGAACACCGCCCGTCCGGCCTCGGCGGCCGACTCCGCGACGGCATCCACGACGGCCTGCGCCATGGCCTCGGGGCAGTGCACGAGCACCTCGTCGTGCTGGAAGAACACCAGGTGCGGGGCGTGCGGATCCCAGCGGCCGACCGCAGGCTCCCCCAGCGCGGCCAGCCTCCGGCGCAGCGCGGCCAGCAGCACGAGCGCCCAGTCCGCCGCGCTGGCCTGCACGACGAAGTTGCGGGTGAACCGGCCGCGGGCCCGAGACGCGCGGCCCGCCCCGGGGTCGCGTTCGGCCTCCGCGTCGCCCGACTCCTCGGTCGCCGCGCGCCACGCGGCCGACGGCGGCGGGCACGTCCGGCCGAGCACGGACCTGACCACCCGCCCTTCCTGGCCGGCCTGCGCCGCCGCCTCCACGTACCCGGACGCGGCCGGGAAGCGCCGCCTGAGCACGGCCAGCAGCTGGCCGGCCTCGCCGCCGGCACCGCCGTACATGGCGGACAGCAGCGCCTTCTTGGCCGTGGCCCGGTCACCGCCGAATACGCTGGCCAGCCCTTCGTACAGGTCGCCGCCGGCCGCCGCCTCGGTGAACGCGCGGTCCCCGGCCAGCGCGGCGAGCACCCGCGGCTCCAGCTGCGCAGCGTCGGCGACCACGAGTACCCAGCCGGGATCGGCCACGACCGCGCGCCGCAGCACCCGCGGGATCTGCAGCGCGCCGCCGCCGCGCGACGCCCACCGCCCGGACACCACGCCGCCCACCACGTATTCAGGCCGGAACCTCCCGCCGTGCACCCAAGCGTCCAGCCAGGCCCAGCCGTGCGACGCGTGCAGCCGGGACAGCTCCTTGTACTCGAGCAGCGGCAGGATGGCCGGATGGTCGATCTCGCGCAGCACCGAGAACCTGGTGGACGAGACCCGCACCCCGGCCGCGGCCAGCGCCCGGACCAGCTGGGTGGGCGAGTCCGGGTTCACCGGCCGCCCGCCAAGCGCGGCCGAGATCTGCCCGGCGAGCTCGGTCAGCCGGGCCGGGCGCGTGCCGGCCAGCGCCGCGGGCGGCCGCGGTCCGAGCAGCCCGGCCAGTACCTCGTCGTGCAGGTCGGCCCGCCACGGCATCCCGGTGAAGCTCATCTCGGCGGCCACGAGCTCGCCGGCCGACTCGGCGGCGACCAGCGCGCCGAACCGCGCCGGATGCTCGTCGGCGGCGATCCTCCGCAACTGGTCGGCATGCACGGCGATCAGCGCGTCGAGCGTCGCGCCGGCGTCCGCCTCGGTGCCCTGGGCCTCGAACAGCGCCCCCTGCCGCTGCTGCCGGTCCGGCCAGCCGTCCTGCGCGCCGCCGCTCGCGGCGGGCCCGGCCGGCACCGGAGTCCCGCGCAGCCGCGCATGGGCGGCCGCCAGCGAGGCCGGCTCGCCGCCGCGGCCCTCCCGGCCGAGCAGCAGGCGCTCGGCGAGCATCACGTCGTGGCAGCGCCCCACCCGCACGCCGGCCCGCAGCAGCGCCGGGTAGAGGTCCGCGCCGCTGGACCACACCCACCGGATGCTGCCGTCCCCGGACCGCTCACGCTCGGCGACGGCCTGAGGAAGATCACGGGCCTTAACGCTAGCCCCGGGCCGACTGCCGTCCGCCGCGAGCTCGCACAGCAGGGCGGTCCCTGAAGGTCCCGGCGCGACAGCTACCCGCACGTATCAGATTCTGCGGCAAGGGTCTGACAGAACGCTCGCCGGTGACGCTCACCCGGGTGTGGGACACGAATGCAGGTGACCGCCGTCAACCACAGGTCTTCGCGGCCGGCGCCATCGCAGGGCCCCCGCGCCATCACGCCCACCGGAACCTTGCCCGCGCGAAGGAAGCATCCCGTCCCAGCGGTGACCATCTTCGACACCCACCCGGCGATGAGCGCCTCGACCGCGCACCTGGCCCGGACCTTCCTGACCGGACCCGCTCACATGCTCCTGGCTCCGGCAACAGAAAGACCTGCTATGCGCCTGGTGGGCACATGCGCGCGCACGCCGGGGGCGCCAGCGCGCCGGCGCTGGGGCTGACGGCCCGGCGGAGGGAACGGATCACCGGCGTAGGTCACCATCGCCGCGGGGATTGACTGGGTATGAGCACCGCGACCGCGCAATCTCCAGCCACGCCAGCGTCCCGGCGGCGAGCAAGCGAGTCCACGCGATGACGTTGCCGGAGGGCCTGACCTACGTGCCCGGCTTCCTCACCGAGACCGGGGAACGCGATGTGCTGGCGGTGCTGGCGACGTTCGAGCTGCATCCGTACGTGCTGCACGACACGCCATCGCTGCGGCTGGTGCGAAGCTTCGGCCTCGCCCAGGTCACAGGCGCGTACGACGCCGGCCCGGCGGCGCCGATCCCCGCCGAGCTGGAGTGGCTCCGGGAGCGCTGCGCTGGGCTGATGGGACGCGAACCCGAGGAGCTGGTGGATCTGCTCGTGACGCGCTACCCCCCAGGCGCGGGGATCGGCTGGCACCGCGATGCGCCGGCGTTCGGCGATGTCAGCGGCGTCTCGCTGCTGACCGCGTGCCGGATGCGGTTTCGCCGCGGCCGGCCCCGCGCCTGGGAGACCGCCGAACTCACCCTCGAGCCCTGCTCCGCATACGTCCTGTCCGGTCCGGCGCGGGCACAGTGGCAGCACCACATCCCTCCGGTCACGCAGGAGCGATGGTCGATGACGTTTCGCACCCTGCGGCACGCCGCGGCCGGCACGCGGTGAGCGGGCGGACGCGGCTCACCGTGCGCGTCCACGCGAGGGCAGGCCTCTGGACGAGCAGCTATCGGCGAGATGCCCTGCCCAGCACGCCGTCGATCACTACATCAATGGCGAAGCGAAACCGTTCGCCGGCATCTCCAGCGACCAACTGAGCGGCGTGGGCAGTAATTAGCGGAAATTCGTCGGCCGGCAGGCGGGCGAAGTTGGCCGTGATTTCGGCAGCCAGTGCGCTGGGGTCGGTGCGCCGCAGCTCGGCCTCGATGGCGGCGTACGTCACCTGGGCCGTGAGGATGTCGGCCGCCCACGCGGCGTCCTGAGCGTCGAGGCCGCCAGCAAGCAAGATTCCCAAGAGGTTCTCCAGCAGCCGCATAGCCACTTCGGTCCGTGGCGGGTCGACCATGGTCGCTGCGGCCATTCCAGGATGCGTGACGAGTTCCGCGCGCACCCGCTCCAGGAGGTTGTGCAATTGGGCACGCCACCGCGACGGATCGGGCGTTTCCAGCCTGACCGCCCCGATGATGCGATCGAACATCGCCTCCAGCAGGCCGTCACGACCGTCGACATAGACGTACAGTGAGCCGGCTCCAGTATCCAAGGCGGCCGCGACCCGGCGCATCGACACAGCTTCCAGGCCCTCTGCCTTGAGGATCACGAGGGCGGCGTCGACGATTGCCCCTTCGCTCAGCGGCGCCTTCGCTGGGCGATCACGAGTCGAGCGGGGGCGGCCCGATGTCTTCATGTGCGGTGGACCTCCAAGTTCTGCACAGCAGGGCGGCGATCACGCTTGACCCTAACGCCATGCCTCACGTACAGTGTACGTAACGAACAGCGTTCGTGACAAACACTGTATCCACGTTTTCCGAGCGGCTCGCTTCTACCTCTAACCAGAAAGCCATCATGGACACCGCCCCCACCATCACAAGCTCTCCCGCCGGAGCGCAGCTCTACAGCATGCGCTGGATCGTGGCGGCTGTGGTGCTGGCCGCCAACACCATGGATCTGCTCGACGCCACGATCGTGAACGTCGCCGGCCCCTCTATTCACCGCGAACTCGGCGGAGGTGCCAGCACGATCCAGTGGCTGAGCGCCGCCTACACCCTGGCCTTTGCCGTCCTGCTGATCGCGGGGGCACGGCTGGGAGACATCTTCGGGCGCCGTCGGATGTTCCTGCTCGGCTTGGTCGGGTTCACCGGCTTCTCGGCCGCCTGTGCCATGGCGCAGGGCATCGGCATGCTCATCGCCTTCCGCGCCCTGCAGGGAGGCTTCGGCGCTCTGATGATCCCACAGGGCTTCGGGCTGCTGAAGGAAGTCTTCGACGACGAGGAACTGGGCCGGGCAACCCGCCTGTTCGGCCCGTCAACGGGCCTGGCCATGCTCGGCGCACCGATCCTCGCCGGTGCCCTCATCGACGCCAACCTCTGGAACATCGGCTGGCGACTGGTCTTTCTCATCAACGTGCCGATCGGCCTCATCGCGCTTCCATTCGCGATCCGATCGCTGCCGAGCGGAGTCAGTCACCCCAACCTCAAACTCGACATCGGCGGCGTCTGGCTCGTCGGCCTGGCCCTCGTGGCGATCATCTACCCGCTCATCCAGGGCCAGACCGACGGCTGGCCAGCCTGGACGTTCGCGCTCCCCGCGGCTGGCGCGGTCCTGCTCTACGTCTTTGTGCGCTACGAGCGACGCCGCAGCCACAACGCCTTGATCGAGCCATCCCTGTTTGCTAACCGCATGTACCTCAGCGGCATCGCGGTCATGCTGTCCCTATTCGGCGCCTTCGGCGGACTGCTGCTCTGCGTGTCGCTGTACGGCCAGCTCGGCGAAGGGTGGTCGCCGATCCACGCCGGCCTGACCCTGACCCCGATGGTCGCCGGCATGATCGTGGGCATGCTCGTGTCGGGCATGCTCGTCAAGCGACTCGGACGCCAGTTGCTCCACATCGGCATCCTGTTCATCGGCGCCGGCACCACCGCGCTCGCCCTGATGCTGACTGGCGTGCATAGCGCCTCGACCTGGGACCTCGTTCCCGGCCTGCTGCTGGTCGGTGCGGGAGTCGGCATCGTGCTTGGTCAGCTCATACAGTTCATCCTTGCCGCGGTCAGCATGAACGAGGTCGGATCGGCGTCCGGCGTCATGGAAGCTTCGCAGCAATTGTCGACCTCACTCGGCGTCGCGGTTCTCGGCACCATCTTCTTCGCGCTGTTCAAACACCACCCGGCGACCGACGCTCTCCGGGTCACCTCATGGGCCTGCCTCGTCCCCCTGGCAGCCGCCTTCATCTTCGTGTTCCTGCTGCCCAAACACGCACGGGAAGAAGAAAGACATTGAGAAGGAGGACCGACGGCGCCGGGGTGACTTCTTCGGCTACTCGGTGGCAGTCTCCGGTCCACCACAGTGGTGGGCGCTCCCTGCCACAACTCGCGCACCGGGGCGGATGAGCGGCCACGCAGCGTGAGCACGCCGGTGAGCCACCAGCGATCAGGATGCTGGGGTCGGCCGCTCGGCCCGGTCAGCGATCGCCTGCAGGCGCTGCGCCTCGGCCGGCCGGGTGTTCCGGTCGGCAATGCGGGCGCGTGCCACCCTGGCCATCTCCGGCCCCGGATCGTCACGCACCAGCGCGCGGAATCTGCGCAGCAGGACGGCCCGGATCGAGGAGATGGCCGGCCGCAGCAGCAGCGGAGGCGCGTCGACCTCGGATGTCGCGATGATCAGCCAGGCCATCGCGACGTCGGCGGCGGGCGCGCCCGCCGCGACGTTGCTCCAGTCGATCACGACCGGGCCCGCGGCCGTCAGCATCACGTTGCCCGGATGCAGGTCGAGGTGCAGCATCCGGTCGCCGGGCCCGAACTGCGCCCGCAGTGACGGCGGCGCGGCGATCGCGTGCAGCCGGTCATGCAGGCCGGCCAGGGTCCGCGCGTGCTGGCGAACCAGCCACGGCCGGCCCGACAGGTCCGCGAGCATGTCGCGGCCCGCGAGCCGTTCCATCACCAGATCCGGGCCGCTGGCGTCGTAGACCCGGGGCACCGGGAAGCCCGCCTCAGCCAGATAGGCCATCACCCCGGCCTCGCGTTCCGCGCTGTCCCCGTTCCGGTACCGGCGCAAAACCCGCTTCCCGCCCAGCGCGTAGACATCGGCCGCCCGCCCGGCGCCGATCAGGGGCCCTGGCTGATCGCCGGAGATCATCGCTCCACTTCCCGGTCAGACAATCGCAGGCACCCCGCCGGAGTCAGGCGGACCCCGGGAATCATAACGGCGATGAGCCCCTGGGCCAGCCCGCGACGGCGGCGGGACAGACAACGGCTTGCCCTGGGGCCATCGCTGGCCCAGAGCTGAGCATCCCGCGAATCGGTCGGATACGGCTCGTCAAGTGGCGGCCGGCCAGCCACGAAGCGTGACGCAGGAAGCGGCCGACTCCCGACGTGCGGCCAGCGCCGGATCGCCG